>NZ_JBSRZV010000001.1:7222500-8315141 GCF_054057995.1 Bradyrhizobium sp. USDA 4486 | reverse complement strand
ATCTGGCCGAAGGTGCGGGCGCGGCCGACTTCGCGGCGGAAGCGTTCCGGGCTGAGCTCGAAGGAATAGCTCTGCTGGCCGATGACGGGATTGGTGAAATCGATCTCGACTTCGGCACGGAAGCCGTTGGCATAGGGCCGGATCTCGCCGAAGGAGTCGCCGATCTTGACCGAGACCGGCTTCAAAACCTGGATGAAGCGGCGCTGCGCCGGCTGGGTGACGATACCGGCCTGGTCGATCGCGGCGATGAAGGCTGCGGCGCTGCCGTCCATGATCGGCACTTCCGGCCCGTCGATCTCGATGGTGGCGTTGTCGACGCCCATCCCCCGCAGCGCAGCAAGCACATGCTCTGCAGTCGACACCAAAGGACCACTGCGATCGCCGAGGACGGTGGCGAAATCGGTCGCGATCACCTGCTCGGCGGTCGCCTGGACTTCGCGGTCACTTCCCTCAAGGCCGGTGCGGACAAAAATAAAACCTGCGTCGACAGGCGCAGGCCCGAGCGTGAGAGTCACGGGAAGACCGGAGTGAACGCCTACGCCTGCCACGGTGGCTTGCGCACGAAGCGTTGTTTGCCGGCTAAATTTCATCAGGAACCGCCCCACTACGACCCACTGCGACTTATACTAGACCCGCTCGGCCGGCCAGCGCCGACGGTTGCGAATCTCCGTATCCCCAAGTCACGGCAAACCATAGTTGCTGCCTCAAACAGCGCCAACTCACGCTTTTTTACCGATTGTTACCCCAAACCTGCCGTATTCGCGCCAAGGCTTAACCAAATTAGCTTTGGGTTTTGGGCCGTTATCGGCGGCTTTAATGAACCACCGACTACGTAATTAATGATTTAAAATCAGTTGTTTGGCTGCACAATCCAGGCATGCACGGGAGAAAAGGAAAGGTCCCGGCAAGCTTCTCGCCGGGACCTCTTTTCGTCTGCCTGATGGTAACAATCCTCAGGTCGCCTGCCGCCGCAGGAAGGCCGGGATATCAAGATGGTCGTCGCCCTGTGGCGCCGGCGCAACAGGTGCCGGGCGGCCATGCATGTCCAGACCCTGCGGCGCGGGACGGCGCGCATACTCCGATACCGGCTCGCTGGCCGCGATTTGTTGCGCCACGGTCTTCTGCGGGCGGCGGTCGGGCAGCGGCGGCATCCCGGGACCGGCGGTGCGGGCGGCGACCGGCGGCTCGCTCTCCTCGTCGCGACGGCCGAGGCCGACATTGGCGAGGCGCTGGAGCAGCGACAGCCGGCTCTTCTGCGGGGTCTCTTCCTCGACCTCGCCGCGGGCCTGGCGAAGCTCGGCCTGGGCCGGCATCGGCAGTTCCTCGAGACGCGGCATCCGCGGCGCACGGACCGGCGGGCGCTCGGCCTGCGGCGGGATGAAGTTTTCGGGCGTCATCGGCTCCTGCATCGCGATCGGGCCCTGCTCAGGCTCCGGGAACAGGGTCGGCTTCTGCGCGATCGGGCGCACGGTGACGTCGCCATAGGTCTGCGGCGCCGGTGCCTGCGGCACGTCCGAGACCGCGGCGGCGATCGCGGCCAGCGCGGCGCGCTCGACGTTCGCACGCGGCGCGGCGGGGGCGGCAGCAACCGGGACCGCCGCGGTGGCCGGGATCTGCGCTTCCAGCTTCTGGGCCCGTTCGGCCAGGCGCTGGTTATCGGCACGGAGGCGCGCGGTCAGGTCGGCGAGACGGCTCTCGGCAGCCGCGGCCGGAGCCGCGGGAGCCTGCTGCGGCGCCGGATTGGCAACCGGTGCGGAAGTCGCCTGGCTGTTGCGGGCAATCGCCGCCTGCTCGATGCCGGTGGCGACGACCGAGACGCGGATCAGGCCGTCGAGCGCTTCGTCGAAGGTCGCGCCGACGATGATGTTCGCGTCCTGGTCGACTTCCTCGCGGATGCGGGTCGCGGCTTCGTCGACCTCGAAGAGGGTAAGGTCCTTGCCACCGGTGATGGAGATGAGGAGGCCTTTGGCGCCCTTCATCGAGCTATCGTCGATCAGCGGGTTGGCGATCGCGGCCTCCGCGGCGGTCAGCGCACGCTTGTCGCCGGAGGCTTCGCCCGTGCCCATCATCGCCTTGCCCATCTCGCGCATGACGGCGCGAACGTCAGCGAAGTCGAGGTTGATCAGGCCTTCCTTGACCATCAGGTCGGTGATGCAGGCAACGCCCGAATAGAGCACCTGGTCGGCCATCGCGAAGGCGTCGGCAAAGGTGGTCTTCTCGTTGGCGACCCGGAACAGATTCTGGTTCGGGATGATTAGGAGCGTGTCCACGACCTTGTGCAGCTCGGCGATGCCGGCTTCGGCGGTGCGCATGCGGCGGCCGCCTTCGAAGTGGAAGGGCTTGGTCACGACACCGACGGTGAGGATGCCCATGTCGCGCGCGGTCTTGGCGATGACGGGAGCAGCACCCGTCCCGGTGCCGCCGCCCATGCCGGCGGTGACGAACACCATGTTGGCGCCCGAGAGATGGTCGCGCAGCTCGTCGATCACCTCTTCCGCAGCGGCAGCGCCGACGTTCGGCTGCGAACCTGCGCCGAGACCTTGAGTGACGGCGGTGCCCATCTGCACGATGCGCTGCGCCTTCGACATCGTCAGCGCCTGCGCGTCGGTGTTGGCGACCACGAAGTCGACGCCCTGGAGGCCCGCCGTGATCATGTTGTTGACGGCGTTGCCACCGGCGCCACCGACGCCGAACACGGTGATCCGGGGCTTCAGTTCGTGAATATCAGGAACATTGATGCTGATGGTCATGGTTGCCTCTCGATCACGCGCGCGTGGGTTCGCCCCGGCCGGTGGCCGCGGGAGTTGGTGAAAATCGACACTTGCGGAAATGAGTCATCAAAAGCCCTCGCGTAGCCATCGTCCGACCTTTCCGAGATAGCCGCCGGTCCCTGTCTTGACCTGCTGCCGCGTATGCCGCGGTTCGACATGTTCGAGATGAACATATTGCGGGTAGACGAGAAGTCCGGCCGGCACCGCGAACGCGGCGTTCTTCGCCTCGTTGGGCAGCCGGCCGAAACCGAGCGGGCGACCGACCCGCACGGGCCGGCCGAGAATCTGGGTGCCGAGTTCGACGAGGCCGGTGAGCTGGGAAGCGCCGCCCGAGAGCACGACGCGGCCGTTGGGCTCTGAGGCGAAGGGCGAATCCTTCAGCTTGTCCCGAACCATTTCGAAGACTTCCTCGGCACGGTGCTTGACGATGTTGGCGATGGTGGCGCGGGAGACGATCTGCGGCAGATCCTGCTCGTCACCGGCTGTCGGTACAGACATCAGCTCACGCGAGTCCGATCCGCCGGTGATGACGGTCCCGTATAAGGTCTTGATTCGCTCGGCATCGGCAATGGTCGCGGAGAGTCCGCGGGCGAGATCCATCGTGATGTGTTGCCCGCCGACCGCAAAACCGGCCGCATGCACGAACCGGCCGCCGGAATAGACCGCGATGGTGGTGGTGCCTGCACCCATCTCGACCACGGCGGCGCCGAGATCGGCCTCGTCATCGGTCAGCACGGAAAGTCCGGCCACATAGGGGCTCGCCGCCATGGCTTCGACGTTGATGTGGCAGCGCTCCACCGCCAGCATGAGGTTGCGCGCCACCGTGGCGTCGCAGGTGACGACGTTCATGTCGACGCCGAACTGATGCGCGACCATGCCGCGGGGATCGCGGATGCCCTTGACGCCGTCGAGCGTGTAGCCGACCGGCAGCGCGTGCAGCACGGTGCGGCCCTCGCCGGTGGCGTGGCGCATGCCGGTGGAGGTGACGCGGCTGACATCGGCCGGCGTCACGGCGCCGCCGCGGATGTCGGCGGCGGCTTCGACCAGCTGGCCGGCGAGCCGGCCGCCGGCGACCGACAGCAGCACGGAATCGACCCGCACCTTGGCCATTTTCTCGGCGAGACCGACAGCCTGGCGCACCGCCTGCTCGCATTCGGCAAGATCGATCACCGCGCCGGCCTTCATGCCGCGCGACTGGATCTGGCTGTAGCCGATCAGCTCCACCGCATGGGTGCGGCCGCGCAGCGCGTCGCTCGGCGGCGACGGCTTCAGCCGCGCGATCATGCAGGCGATCTTGCTGGTGCCGATGTCGAGGCAGGCGACGAGGCCGCCGCGCTTGTGCGGCATCGGGCGCGTCTTCGGCGTCTGGGTGCGATCAAGACCGGTCATGCGGCGTCCCCGGCCTTTTTCTTCTTCTTGTCCTTGAACTGCTCCTCGCGCGCCTTGGCGGCGTCGTCGGACAGCTGTACCACCAGGCGATCGGGCAGGCGCAGATCGATGGCAACGATGTCGCGGGAGAACAGCCTGTCCTCCTTGTCGAGCCGGGACAGCATCGCCAGCGCATTGCCGACGTCCTGCTCGGGCAGGCGGATGTCGAGACCGTCCTTGAGCCGCAGATTCCAGCGCCGCTCGCCGACATAGATCGCGGCCTTGGTCACCGAATTGATCTGCGGATAGCGCGCCAACAGCGCCAGGAAATCGCGCGCCTGGGTGTCGGCGCCCTTGCCGACCACGAGCGGCAGCGACAGGAAGCGGCGCGAGACATAGGGTTCGAGCACGGCGCCGTCGTCGGCGATCACGGAAAGCCGGCCGGCCTCCTGCCACAGCGCGAAGGCCTGGCGCTCGGTGATGTCGATCATCAGCCGGCCCGGATAGAGCTTCAGCACGGTCGCATCCGCGATCCAGGGATTGGCCTTGAGCTTGTCGCGCACGGCGTCGGCGTCGAGGAACAGCAGCGAGGAACGGCCGCTGACGCCGCCGATCGCGAGGATCTCGTCCTGGGTGAGCTGCTTGCGGCCGTTGATCGCGACCGAGGTGATGCGGAAGCCGGCGGAATTGGCCAGCGCGTTGCGGGCATCGCTGACCGCGGTGATGAAATCCTGGAGATGGCCGCCCTTGACGATGCCGAAGCCGCAGCTGCCGAGCAGCAGCAGCGCAGTCATGGTGATCCCGACCCGGCGCGGCAGATAGCGCTCGACCAGCGCGACCACGCGCGGCGGAGGCTCGCGCTCGACGAGCTGCTTGGCCTTCTTGGTCCTGATCTTGTCCTGGGCGGCAGCGCGCGCCTCGGCTCGCTTGTCCTGCACCCACTCGCGCAGAAGCACGACCGCTCCGATAGCGGCCGCCTTCAGGTCAGCTTGGGGCCTCTGCGATCTGAAAAGCGACCGAGTGAGGCTTCCTGCACCATCCATTGCACGAACTCGTCAACAGTTAGCCCGCAACATCGCGCGGGTCCTGGCGAACATGACGTCTCGGACTTGCCGGGCCGGGTGCTGGTCTTCAGCAGAAGAAACCTCTCCCGTTCAAAGCGTTCGCTGGAGGTGACATCACCCAGGACAGCTCACGCGCCGGCAGCCAAAACGCCATATGCGCCGCCAGCGTTAACCTTCGGCTGTCCTGGTAAACAAAAGGTAAAATTCGTTAACGCGGGATGCTTTTTGCCCCACGATGTGAGGCATTTGTGCCGCGATCTCCGGCATTTTACCGGATTTGGCCCCCAAACCGGCCCATTTCGGCTGTTTGGCCGTTAACCAGTCCTAATTATTTTCGCACACCCCGCCCGGCGAGCTCGACCAGGCCGCGCAGGAAGTCGACGAACGCGATGCCTTCGGCTTTCAGCGCCTTGGGGTAGAGCGAAGACTTGGTCAGCCCGGGCAGCGTGTTGGTCTCGAGATAGACGAGGCCCTTCTCCGAGACGATGAAGTCCGAGCGGGAATAGCCGGTGCAGGACATCGCCCGGTGCGCCAGCATCGCCTGCTCCTTCAGCGCGGCAGTGATCTCGGGCGCGAACCGGCCGGGACAGATCTCCTGGGTCGACTTCAAAAGATATTTTGCCGCGTAGTCGAAATTGCCCTCGCCCGGAATGATCTCGATCGGCGGCAGCGAGACGATCGAGCCGTCGGTGCGCTCCAGCACGCCGCAAGTGGCCTCGACGCCGGCGATGTAGGGCTCGATCACATATTCTTCATGCTTGGCCGCGTTGCGGACGGCGATGAGATCCTGCTTGGCGTTGACGAAGATCAGGCCGTAGCTCGAGCCGTCGCGCGCGGGCTTTGCGATCAGCCGGCCATATTCGGCGAAGGCTTCGTCAATGGCCTCGAGCGCAATGTTGGCCGGCGGCGTCACGCCGCCGAGCGCGGCAAAACGCTTGGCCGCGATCTTGTCGAAGGCGAGATGCGAGGAGGCCGAGCCCGATCCGGTGAACGGCACGCCGCGCGCCTCGCACATCACCTGCAATTCGCCGTTCTCCGCGCTCCCGCCATGCAGGCCGAGCACCAGCACGCGGCCTTCGGCCTTGGCCTGGTCGAGCGCCTGCGCCAGCGGAATGCCTGTCGTGCCGGGCTTGAATTCGTCCTCGAACGGGCGGGCATGTTCGAGCAGCTGTTTCGACTGCACCACATGCACCTTGTCCTCGACGTCCCACCACCAGAGATCGGCCTCGGGCAGCGCCTGATGCAGCGCCTGAGCCGAGGCGACCGAAACCAGACGCTCGCGGTTGGAGCCGCCGAAGAGGATGGTGATGCGCATGTGTCCTCGCATTTCGTCATTCCGGGATGGTGCGCAAGCACCAGACCCGGAATCTCGAGATTCCGGGTTCGATGCTAACGCATCGCCCCGGAATGACTGTTAATAGGAACCCCGATCCGCTTGATTTCCCAGTGTAGCTCTATTCCGGAATTCGCCTTCACGCGTTCGCGCACGGTCTCGCCCAACGTCTCGATGTCATGCGCCGTGGCATCGCCGGTGTTGATCAGGAAATTGCAGTGCATCTCCGAGACCTGCGCGCCGCCGACGCGCAAGCCCCGGCAGCCGGCGGCGTCCACCAGCTTCCAGGCGGAATGGCCGGGCGGGTTCTTGAAGGTCGATCCACCAGTCTTCTCGCGGATCGGCTGCGCGGTCTCGCGGTGGGTCTGCACCTCCGCCATCCGCGCGCGGATCGCCTCGGCATCCCTGATCTCGCCGCGGAAGCGCGCGGAGGTGAAGATGATGGAGGGATCGACGCCGCTATTGCGATAGACGAACTTCATGTCGGCGTTGGAGAAGAGATGCCGGGTGCCGTCGCGCGCCACGCCGCACGCCTCGATCAGCACGTCCTTGGTTTCGCCGCCATTGGCCCCCGCGTTCATGCGCAGCGCGCCGCCGATCGTGCCGGGAATGCCGAAATAGAATTCGAGCCCGCCGATATTGGCACTTGCCGCGACTTCCGCCACACGCTTGTCGAGCGCGGCAGCGCCGGCGGTGACGATGTCGCCGTCCGCGGCCGCATCGCCAAAGGCGCGCGGCGCAAGGCGGATCACCACGCCGGCAATGCCGCCGTCGCGCACGATCAGGTTCGAGCCGACGCCGACGACATAGACGGGGATGTCGGATGCGAGATGCGCGAGGAAATAAGCGAGATCGTCCTCGTCCGCCGGCGTGAACAGCACCTGCGCCGGACCGCCGACGCGAAACCAGGTGAGCTCGGCGAGCGACTGGTTGGCGAGCAGCCGACCGCGAAGGTTAGGCATCGCGGCTTTGAGTGTGGGGGTGATGTCGGGGAAGCTCACCGCCCTACCCCAGCGCCTTCAACTGATCCGGCAATGCATACGCCCATTGCGTGATGTTGCCCGCGCCAAGGCACACGACGAGATCGCCGGACTTCGCCAATCCCTTGACGATACCCGCGAGCTCCGTCGCCGCCGGCAGCGGCAGCACCTCGCGATGTCCATGCGCGCGCAGGCCCGAGACGAAATGATCGCGGTCGACGCCGTCGATCGGCGCTTCGCCCGCGGCATAGACGTCGGCGACGACCACCGCGTCGGCGTCATTGAAGCAGGTGCAGAATTCCTCGAACAGCGATTGCAGACGGGTATAGCGATGCGGCTGCACCACGGCGATGATCTTGCCGTTGGTGGATTCCCGCGCTGCCTTCAGCACAGCCGCGATCTCCACGGGGTGATGACCGTAATCGTCGATCACGGTGACGCCGTTCCAATCACCGGTTTTGGTGAAGCGGCGCTTGACGCCGCCGAAGCCGGCGATCGCTTTCCGGATCGCGTCATCGGAGACACCGAGCTCGCGCGCGACCGCGATCGCAGCCGTTGCGTTCGAGGCATTGTGACGGCCCGGCATCGGCAGCATCAAATCTGGGATCTCATGCACCGCACCCGTTTTGCGATCGCGAAACGCGACCTTGAATTTTGATCCGCCACCCATCGGTGTGAGGTCGAACAGCCGCGCGTCCGCCTGCGGATTCTCGCCGTAGGTGATGATGCGTCGATCCTCGATCTTGCCGACGAGGCTCTGCACCACGGGATGATCGATGCACATCACGGCAAAGCCGTAGAATGGCAGGTTCTCGACGAAGTTTCGGAACGCGTCCTGCACGGCGTCGAAGGTCTTGAAGTGGTCGAGATGCTCGGGGTCGACGTTGGTGACGATCGCCACGTCTGTCGGCAGCTTCAAGAACGTGCCGTCGCTCTCGTCGGCTTCCACCACCATCCAGTCGCCGGCGCCGAGACGCGCGTTGGATCCATAGGCGTTGATGATGCCGCCGTTGATTACGGTCGGATCGAGCCCGCCGGCGTCGAGCAGGGTTGCGACCATCGTGGTCGTCGTGGTCTTGCCGTGGGTGCCGGCAATCGCGACGCAGCTCTTGAGCCGCATCAGCTCGGCCAGCATCTCGGCACGGCGCACCACGGGAATGCGGCGCTCGCGCGCCGCGATCAGTTCCGGATTGTCGCGCTTGATCGCGGTGGAGACCACGACGACCTCGGCGCCGTCGACATTCTCGGCCTTGTGGCCGACCGAAACCTTCGCGCCCTTCTTGCGCAGACGGTCGAGATTGTAATTGTCGGCGGCATCAGAGCCCTGCACAGTGTAGCCGAGATTGACCAGCACCTCGGCGATGCCGCTCATGCCGATCCCGCCGATCCCGACGAAGTGGATGGGTCCGATCTCGCGCGGCAGTCTCATGTGGTTTCCTTGGGGTCATCGTCCGCGAAGGCGGACGATCCAGTATTCCGCGACGCCTGAGATTCAAATCAGCTGCGTCATGTACTGGATGCCCCGCTTTCGCGGGGCATGACAAGGGGCTTTTTTGGCCATTCCGGGGCGGAACAGGCGTCAGATTCCAGCGACTTTGACCACCAGATCGGCCAACCGCTGGGCCGCATCGAGCCGGCCGGCCCCTTTCGCCGCGGCAGCCATGGCGGCAAGTCGCGCGGGCTCGGCGGCGAAGGCGGAAATCTCGGACGCAAGACGATCCGAGGTGAACTCGGTCTGGGGGATGCGGATCGCGCCGTCGACCTTGGCCAGCACGCCGGCATTGGCAAACTGGTCCTGGTCGATCGAGCCCGGCAGCGGCACCAGGATCGAGGGCCGGCCGATCGCGGCGAGCTCAGCGACCGTGCCGGCGCCGGAGCGCGACACCACCAGATGGTTGGACGCAAGCCGCGCCGGCAGATCGGTGAAGAACGGTGCGAGCTCCGCCTTGATCTTGAGCTTGCCGTAGACCGCACGCACGCGCGTCATGTCCTCGTCGCGGACCTGCTGGGTCAGGATCAGCCGGCTCCACAACGACGACTCCAGCCGCTCGATCGCGCCCGGCACGATGTCGGCCATGATGCGCGCACCCTGGCTGCCGCCGACGACGAGCAGCCGCAGCGGGCCGTTCACCTCGGGCGCGACATACGGCACGGCGGCTGCGGCGAGGATCGCCGGGCGCATCGGCGTGCCGACGGTCGTGGTCTTGCCCGCCAGTGCCGGATCGCGATCGAGCACGCCGGGCAACGACGTCGCGATGGCGCGGACGCGGCTCGACAGAAACCGGTTGGCGCGGCCGAGCACGGCATTGGCGTCGTGGATGATGGCGGGCACGCCTGCAAGCTTCGCCGCGACCAGCGGCGGCAGTGTCGGATAGCCGCCGAAACCGACGATGGCGACCGGCTTCAACCGCTTGATCAGGCGATACGCAGACAGCGTGCCGGTAGCGAGGGTGAGGCCGGCATAAGCTAGCTGAAACGGATTGCGGCCGCGCGCAGTCTCGCTGGCGACGACATCGATCATGTCCTTGCTGAACAGCCCGCTATAACGCAGCGCGCGCTCGTCGGTGACGAGACGGACGCGAAAGCCGCGCCGGATCAACTCGACGCCGAGCGCCTCGGCCGGAAACAGATGGCCGCCGGTGCCACCCGCGGCGAGAAGAATCAGGGGGGAAGTGTCCATGGTGGAGGCGTTTTACAGCGAGTTTTTCGTCATTGCGAGCGCCGCAAGAAAGTGTCCGTGCCCCGGGCGCAGCGCAGCACGCTGCCCTTGGCAGCGTGCTGCGCTGCTGAACCGGGGCCCATTGGTTGCGGCGTTCTGGGTCCCGGATCGGCGCTTTGCTTGTCCGGGACACGAGAGTTCACGCGTAGCTGCGCATCGCCTCGGCGCGGCCGCTGGCCTCGACCTCGGTGCGCGGGCGCAGCCGCGTCAGCGCGAGCATCATGCCGACGCCGTAGGCGAGCGACACGATCGAGGAACCGCCATACGAGATGAACGGCAGCGTCATGCCCTTGGCGGGGATGAGCTGGAGGTTCACCGACATGTTGATCGCCGCCTGCACGCCGAACAGGATCGCAAGACCCGAGGCAGCGAAGCGCGAGAACATGTCCTCATTGGCATAAGCGCGCGACAGCGTACGGATCACGACGAAGGCGAACAGCGCCAGCATCGCAAGGCACAGGATGATGCCGAACTCTTCGGCGGCGACCGCGAACACGAAATCGGTGTGACTGTCCGGCAGGCTGCGCTTTGCGATGCCCTCGCCCGGCCCGAGGCCGAACCAGCCGCCATTGTAGAAGGCTTCCATGGCGGTATCGACCTGGAAGGTATCGCCGGAGGCCGGATTCATGAAGCGCTTGATGCGTCCTGCCACGTGAGGAACAAAGAGATAGGCGCTGAACAGGCCGGCGGCGGCGGCGCCCGCAAGGCCGAACACCCAGATCATGCGCATGCCTGCGATGAAGAACAGCGAGCCCCACACCATCAAGATCAGCATGGTCTGGCCGAAATCCGGCTCCATGACCAAGAGCGAGACCAGCATCAACAGCAGCACCAACGCCATCGATGTCGCCGGCATCTCCGGCCGCTTGGTGGATTCCGCGAACAGCCAGGCGGCGATGACGACGAAGGACGGCTTGGCGATCTCGGAGGCCTGGATGTTGACGCCGAGCAGCGTGATCCAGCGTCGCGAGCCCTTCACCTCGGGGCCGATCGCGAGCGTCACCACGATCAGGATGATGCTGACGGTGAAGATGATCAGCGCGCTCCGCCGGATCGACCGTGGCGACAGGAAGGAGACCCCGAGCAGCACCAGGCAGGACGGGAGCAGGAACATCACGTGGCGGCTGAAGAAATGGAACGGATCGAGCCCGATGCGGGTCGCAACCGGCGGACTCGCCGCCAGCGACAGGATCACGCCGGTGAGCATCAAGGCCAGGATCGCGCCCATCAGCGGCTTGTCGACGGTCCACCACCACTCGGAAAAGGGGGTGCGTTCTTCACGGGAGAGCATGGGCGGCCGCTTTCGGACAGAGGTCCGCCCATTGGTCGCCGAGGTTGGTTACCGAGGGGTTAAGGAAACGTTCAAGTTTTGAAGAGTCTCGTGCCCCGGGCGCACCGCAGCACGCAGTGATGCGCTGCAGAGCCGGGGGCTCATCGTGGCTCCTAGGTCCCGGCTCGCGCTACGCGCGGCCGGGACACGAGAGGCCCTCACACCACGGGCTTCACTCCCGGCAGCGCCTGCACCAGCTCGCGGAACTTGGTGCCGCGGATCTCGAAGTTGCGATACTGGTCGAACGACGCGCAGGCGGGCGACAGCAGCACGACAGCGTCGGCGAGCCCTGACGCCTCCGCATCGCGCGCGGCGTGCTCGACGGCGACGTCCAGCGTCCGGCTGATTTCGTGCGCGACCTCGCTGCCCAGCGTCCCCGAAAACTCCTGCGCGGCCTCCCCGATCAGATAGGCTTTTCGGATGCGCGGGAAGAAGCCGGTGAGGCCAGTGATGCCGCCGGCCTTCGGCTTGCCGCCGGCGATCCAGAAGATGTCGGAGAAGGACGACAGCGCATGCGCTGTGGCGTCCGCGTTGGTGCCCTTGGAATCGTTGACGAACAGCACGTTGCTGCGGCGGCCGACCTGCTCCATGCGATGCGCAAGGCCGGGAAAGCTGCGCAGGCCGTTCTGCAGCACATCGAGGCTGATGCCCATCGCGAGCGCGGCAGCGGCCGCGCAAGCAGCGTTCTGCGCATTGTGCTGGCCGCGCAGCGAACCGATGCCGCCCAGCTTTGCGATCTCGTTGCGCGCGCCGCCGGCGGTGCGCACGATGGTGCCGTGCTCGACATGGATGCCGGAGGCGAGCGGATTCCTGACGGAAATGCGCACCACGTTCTTGCCGGCGCGGTCGAGCCGGTCGGCGATGTCACGGCAATAGCCGTCGTCGACGCCGACGATCGACGTGCCGCCGGCCTGCACGCCGGCGACGAGGCGCTCCTTCACTGCTGCGTAGTGCTCGATGGTGCCGTGACGGTCGATATGATCCTCGCTGACATTGAGCAGAATGCCGACCGAGGGATCGAGCGAGGGCGTGAGGTCGATCTGGTAGGACGACATCTCGATGACGTGGACGCGGCCCATGCGCGGCGGTTCCAGCGACAGGATCGCAGTGCCGATGTTGCCGCCCATCTGGGTATCGTAGCCCGCGACCTTGGTCAGATGCGCGATCAGCGCCGTCGTGGTCGACTTGCCGTTGGTGCCGGTGATGGCGACGAACGGCGCGTCCGGCGCGTGGCGGCGGCGCTCGCGGCAGAACAGCTCGATATCCCCGATCACCTCGACGCCCGCTTCGCGCGCTCTCAGCACGCTCCAGTGCGGCACGGGATGGGTCAGCGGCACGCCGGGCGCGAGCACGAGGGCGGCGAAATTGGCCCAGGAGACGTTGCGCAAGTCAGCGGTGATGAAACCGGCCTGCGCCGCCTTGGCGACGTTCTCGGTGTTGTCGTCGGCGCCGATCACCTCGGCGCCACCCGCCTTCAGCGCGTGGCAGGAGGCGAGTCCCGAGCCGCCGAGCCCGAACACGGCGACCGTCTTGCCGGCGAAGGATGTGATGGGGATCATGATGATTTCGTCTCCGTCGTTCCGGGGCTCCCGAATCGAGAACCCGGAACCTCGAGATTCCGGATCGCCGCTTCGCGTCGTCCGGAATGACGATCCTGGGCAGACGCCATCATCAGCGCAGCTTCAGCGTCGATAGACCGGCGAGCGCCAGCATCACCGAGATGATCCAGAACCGGATCACGATTTGCGGTTCGGTCCAGCCGAGCTGCTCGAAATGGTGGTGGATCGGCGCCATCCGGAAGATGCGCTTTCCGGTGAACTTGAACGACACCACCTGCACGATGACGGAGACCGCCTCCAGCACGAACAGGCCGCCGATCACCGCGAGCACGATCTCGTGCTTCACCGCGACAGCGATCGCGCCGAGCATGCCGCCGAGCGCGAGCGAGCCGGTGTCGCCCATGAAGATCGAAGCGGGTGGGGCATTGAACCAGAGGAAGCCGAGACCGGCGCCGAGCAGCGCGCCGCAGAGCACCGCAAGCTCGCCGGTGCCCGCGACATATTTGATCTGGAGATAGTCTGCGAACACCGCGTTGCCGGCGAGATAAGCGATCATCGCAAAGCTCGCGGTCGCGATCATCACGGGGACGATGGCGAGGCCGTCGAGGCCGTCGGTGAGGTTCACCGCATTGCCGGCGCCGACGATGACGAAGGCGCCGAACACGATGAAGAACCAGCCGAAATGCAGCACCGTGTCCTTGAGGAACGGAATGGTCAGCGCGGTCGACGCGGGATCGCGGTTCAGGCGCACCAAGGCGTAGCAGGCAACCAGCGCGATCGCCGCCTCGATCAGCAGGCGCAGCTTGCCGCCGAAACCGGTCGTGGTCTGCTTGGTCACCTTGAGGTAGTCGTCATAGAAGCCGACGAAGCCGAAGCCGAGCGTCACCGCCAGCACGATCCAGACATAGGGGTTGAGCGGATTGGCCCACAGCACGGTGCCGACCGTGAGGCCGGACAGGATCATCAGCCCGCCCATGGTGGGCGTACCCTTCTTGCTGAGATGCGATTGCGGGCCATCGGTGCGTATCGGCTGGCCCTTGCCCTGGCGGATGCGCAGATGGTCGATGATCCAGGGCCCGAACAGGAACACGAACAGCGCGCCGGTGACGATGGCGCCGCCGGTGCGGAAGGTGATGTAGCGGAAGACGTTCAGGACGGTGCGCACCGCACTGAAGCTCGGAAATGTGTTGGATAGCTCGATCAGCCAGTAAAACATTCAGACGGTCCTATGGGCCTTGCGCACGCGGTCTTGACCTTGTTCTCGGCCCTTCACCTCGACCTCACCGTGTCTCACGCGCATTCGCTGGTCTTCATCACGGTCGGGCGACCCTGGTAAAACGATCCGCGCCGCAAGGAGGGATTCGGAACAGCGCCTTCCAAGCAGTTTACGCCTTTGCCTGCAAGGCGGCCACCAGGCCCGGCACAAACTTGTTGACCCAGAACATCTTCTTGCTGCCCTTGACAACCACGATGTCGCCTGCCTTCAGCAGGTTCGCGACCTCGCCCGGTTGCAGCGTGGCGGGATCGTCGTGCCAGCCGAGGGCCTTTCCTGCCGGCAACAGCTCGAAGAGGTGGCGCATCAAGGGGCCGACACAATAGACGCCGTCGATGCCGTCGAGATGCTCGGCGAGGCCGGTGTGATAGCGAGGTGCGTCATCGCCGAGCTCGAGCATGTCGCCGAGTACCGCGATGCGGCGGCCGCCGGTCATGCTGCGCGCCTCCAGGCTTTGCAGCGCAGCGGCGACGCTGGCCGGATTGCCGTTGAAACTGTCGTCGATCACGGTGACGCCGCCGACCATTTGCTCGACGCCGCGGCCGGTCATGATGCCGACCCGGTCGAGCTTGATCGCAAGCGTCGCCGCATCGAGATTCGCGGCGCGGATCGCGGCGAGCGCGGCGAGCGCATTGTGCACGCGGTGCGGCGCGCCCGGCGTCAGGCTGAAGGCGATCTCCTTCCTGCCGATCATGGCGACGATCTGCCAGCTCTCGCCATGGGGCGCGTGCGCGACCTCGTGCACTTCGGCATGCTCGCCGAAGCGCACCACCTTGCCTTTCCATTCGGGCGCCTTGAGCCCGGCGGGCAGCACCAGCACGCCGTCCTCGGGCAGGCCGAGCGCAATCGAAACCTTCTCGCGGCGGATGGCCTCGAGCGAGCCGAGCTTTTCCAGATGCACCGGCTGGACATTGACGACGAGCGCGACCGTCGGCCGCGTCAATTCGCTGAGCCGCGCGATCTCGCCGGTCTGGTTCATGCCCATCTCGACGACCCAGAGGCTGGCATCGGGCCGTGCATTGCACAGCGTCAGCGGCACGCCCCAGAAATTGTTGAAGCTCGCCGGGCTCGCATAGGCATTGGGATAAGCCGCCAAAAATTCCTTGGTGCTGGTCTTGCCCGCGCTGCCGGTAAGCCCGATCACGGGCCCGCTAAAGCGCGCGCGGGCGGCGCGCGCGAGGCCCCAGAGGCCGTCGATCAGCGTGTCCTTCACGACGATCTGCGGAATGCGGATGCCCGCGATCTCGTGCGGCACGATCATCGCGGCCGCGCCGGCGGCTTCCGCCTTGTCGGCAAACTCCCAGCCGTCGCGCGCGCTGGCGAAGGCCGAGACGAAGCCGCCGCTCGGCGTGCCGCTCAGCGCGACGAACAGGCTGCCTGGTTTCACCAGGCGGCTGTCCTGGGTGACGAAGTCGATCGGGGTGTCCGGGAACGATCCGGCAGCGCCCAGTGCGCGCGCGACCTCGGCCACAGTCCAGATTGGCGCGCTCATGCTGTCCTCGACGTCAATGCGGCGGCGACCGCCTCGTGATCACTGAAGGGCAGAACCTGGCCGCCGACGATCTGTCCCGTCTCGTGGCCCTTGCCGGCGATCAGCAGCGCATCGCCCTCCTGCAGCTCCTCGATCGCAGCGCGGATTGCAGCTTCGCGGTCGCCGATTTCCCGGGCGCCCTTGGCGGCGGCGAGGATCTCGGCGCGAATGGCTTCCGGCTTCTCGCTGCGCGGATTGTCGTCGGTGATGATGACGCCGTCGGCGTTCTCGGCCGCGATCTCGCCCATGATCGGCCGCTTGCCGGCATCGCGATCGCCGCCGGCGCCGAACACCACGATCAACTTGCGTTTCGCATAGGGACGCAGCGCCTGCAACGCCTTCGCCAGCGCGTCGGGCTTGTGCGCATAGTCGACGAAGATCGGCGCGCCGTTGCGCTCGCCGACGCGCTCGAGCCTGCCCTTGGCCCCTTCGAGATGCTCGAGGCTCGCGAACACGCCTGCCGCGTCACTGCGGGTGCCGATGGCGAGGCCGGCCGACACCAGCGCGTTCTCGATCTGGAATTCGCCGACCAGCGGCAGGCGAACCGCGTAGCGCTTTCCGCGATGCTCGATCGCGAGCACTTGCGAAAATCCTTCGACCTTGGCGTCGACGAGACGAACACCTTCACCACCGTCCCCGTTGCGACCGACCGCCATCACGCTCAGCCCGCGCGACTTCGCAGTATCGATCGCTTCGGCCGAGCAATCGTGATCGGCCGAGATCACCGCCGCGCCACCCGGCTGCACCAGCTCGCGGAACAGGCGGAGCTTTGCGGTGAGATAATGCGCGACGCTCGGATGGTAATCCATGTGGTCGCGCGAGAGATTGGTGAAACCGCCGGCGGCGATGCGCACGCCGTCGAGGCGATACTGATCGAGCCCGTGCGAGGAGGCTTCGAAGGCGAGATGCGTGACGCCCTCGCGCGCGATCTCGTCCAACTGCCGGTGCAGCGCGATCGGATCGGGCGTCGTCAACGAGCCGTAGACGGTGCGTTTCGGCGAGACGAGGCCGATGGTTCCGATGCTGGCGGAGGCATGCCCCAGCCGCTCCCAGATCTGGCGCGTGAAAGCGGCAACCGAAGTCTTGCCGCTGGTGCCGGTCACCGCCGCAATCGTCGCAGGCTGTGCGGGGAAGAAGCTTGCCGCCGCTAGCGCCAGCGCGCGGCGCGGATTAGGGACAGTGACGAACGGCACCTTGATGCCATCAGGCGCATGATCGCCGACAACCGCCGCCGCGCCGGCAGCAATCGCCGCGTCAATGAAGCGCGCGCCGTCCGTCTTGCTGCCCGCGAGCGCAAAGAAGACATCGCCGGGCCTGACCACGCGGCTGTCGAGCGCAACGCCGGTCACATCCAGCGCCGCGACGGCGGGCTCGATCGCGGCGTCATTGCCTAGAAGTTCACGCAGCTTCATGGTCGTCCAGTCGACATGCCGCGCCGGAGAGCCGAATCGTCAGGAAAAGCCGAATCAGCACCGGCGATGGCCACCCCAGTTGATTACTGGGTTGTCCTGGATGCTGCAAGAATAAGGCGGTCGGACGGCGGCAGCTCGAACCGCGGTTCGACGCCCAGAAGCGGGGCGATCCGCTCGATCACCTTGCCGCCGGTCGGCACCGCGTTCCAGCCCGAAGTGATGAAACCCTTCGTTTCAGGGATCGCCTGCGGCTCATCCAGCATGATCAGGATCTGATATTTCGGATCGTCGCAGGGCATGATCGCGGTGAACGAGTTCAGCACCCGTTTCTTGGCATAGCGGCCGTTGATGACCTTCTCCGACGTGCCGGTCTTGCCGCCGACATAGTAGCCCTTGACGTCGGCGGTCTTGGCGGTGCCGATTTCGGCATTGAGCCGCATCAGGAACCGCATCTTGTCGCTGGTCTCCGGCTTGATGACGCGCTTGGCCATCGCCGCCGCTTCTTCTTCGCTGCGCTTCATGAAGGTCGGCGGAATGAGGTAACCGCCGTTCACCAGCGCGTTGATGCCCATCACCGCCTGCAGCGGGGCCACCGAGATGCCCTGGCCGAACGCGATGGTCACCGTGTTCAATTCACCCCAGCGCCGCGGCACCAACGGCGCCGCGCTCTCCGGCAGCTCGGTGCGCAGCCGCGTCAGCTGGCCCATCTTGGCGAGGAACGCCTTGTGCGCCTCGACGCCCTGGCCGAGCGCGATCCGCGCCGCACCGATGTTGGAGGAGTAGGTGAACACTTCCTTGGTGTTGATGAAACGGCCGAGCGGATGGCTGTCGTGGATGGTGAACTTGCCGTAGTGCAGGTTGCCGCGCGCGTCCCACGACGAGTTCAGATTGATCTTTCCGGAATCGAGCGCCATCGCCAGCGTGAACGCCTTGAAGGTCGAGCCCATCTCGTAGACGCCCGTGGTCAGGCGGTTGATGCGGTCGGGGTCGTGCGCTTCCTTCGGATTGTTGGGATCGAAATCCGGCAGCGAGACCATCGCCACGAGCTCGCCTGTCTTGACGTTGGAGACGATGCCCGACGCCGCCTTGGCGTGGAACTTCTCCTTCGCCTTCAGCAGCTCGTCGCGCAGCGCGTGCTCGACGCGCAGATCGATCGAGAGCTCGATCGGCTTCTGCAGCCGGTCGGTGGCGAAGCCGGCGCGGTGCAGGTCGGCGAGGCCCTGATTGTCGAGCCACTTCTCCATGCCGGCGATGCCCTGGTTGTCGATGTTGACGAGACCGATGAGGTGGGCGACCTCGTTGCCTGTCGGATAGACGCGCTTGTTCTCGCGCAGGAAACCGATGCCGGGAATGCCGAGCTTGTGGATGTCCTGCTGCTGCTTCGCCGTGATCTCGCGCTTGAGCCAGACGAAGCCCTTTCGTCCCGACAGGCGCTCGCGCACCTCGGCCTCATCGAGGTCGGGAACTGTCGCGGTCAGAAGCTCGATCGCCTCGTCCTTGTCGATGATGCGGCGCGGTTCGCCGAACAGGCTCGACGCCTTGACGTCGGTCGCGAGGATCGCGCCGTTGCGGTCGACGATGTCGGGGCGCGCGGTCGCGACCACCTCCTGCGCCGCGGCACGGCGCGCGCCATGGGCGTCGGCGCCGATCGCGAACATCACGAGCCGACCGCCGATCAGGAGATAGACCGAGGCAAAAGCAAGCATCGCGAGGCCAACGCGCGCACGCGCCTTCGCGGCGCGGTCGACGTTGCGCCCGTAGAGCAGGCTGCGGATCAGCCGCTGCCGCCAAGGCTCCTTGGGTCGCGCGGTCGGCTTTTGCATTGGTTTTGCAGACGTCGTCGGGCTCATTGCTTGTCCTCGGGGCGGGGCACGGAGCCAGTCACGGCATCAGGATCGCTCGCGGCTTCGATGGTGTTGAGCATGGCCCCGATCGGATCGGGTTCGCCCGGCCTGAACATCCGCGGCGGACGCTCCGGCAGGTTCTTCAGGGAGTCGTATTGCGTGCCGTTGACGGGCTTGAGCGGCAGATGGCGCTCGGCGAGGCCCTGCAGGCGCAACGGCGCATCGAGCTTGGCCCATTCGGAGCGGAGCGCTGCAATCGCGTCGCGCTGCTCGCGGATCTCCGCATGCAGGCGCAGCACCCTCTCGGTGCGCGCCGTGGAGTCCATCTTGATCCGGTAGACATAGGCCGCCGCGAAGATCAGCGCGCCGATGACGAGGAGGTGGATGATGCGCATGCGCTAGCCGCCCCTCATCACGTCGGAGAGCTTTGGCCAGGGCGATGGCTCATCGCCGTCATGCGCGGGCGCCGAGGTGCGCTCGGCGGCGCGCAGCTTTGCCGACCGCGCGCGCGGATTATTCGCGACCTCCGCGTCGCCGGCGACCACCGGACGCCGCGTCAGCAGCTGGAAGCTCGGCGCGGTCTGCGCCACTTCCGGCAGATGCCGCGAGCCGCCGCCGGTCTTGCTACGTTCGGCGAGGAAATTCTTGACGATGCGGTCTTCCAGCGAATGGAACGAGACCACGACGAGACGGCCGCCGGGCTTGAGCACGCGCTCGGCCGCGGCGAGCGCCGTCTTGAGCTCCTCGAGCTCCTCGTTGACGAAGATGCGCAGCGCCTGGAACGTCCGCGTCGCCGGGTGAATGTCGCCGGGCTTGGAGCGCACCACCCTGCCGACGAGATCGGCCAGCGCGCGTGTGGTCGTGAACGGCGTCTCCTGCCTGTCGGCAACGAGAGCGCGGGCAACGCGGCGCGCATGCCGCTCTTCGCCGAAGAGATAGATGATGTCGGCGAGATCGCTTTCCGAGGCGCGCGCAACCACATCGGCTGCGGTCGGGCCCGCCTGCCCCATCCGCATGTCGAGCGGCCCATCGAGGCGGAACGAGAAGCCGCGGCCGGCCTGGTCAAGCTGCATCGAGGACACGCCGACATCCATCACGACGCCGTCGACGGCCTCGATGCCGTGGGCCGCGCAGACCTCGGCGAGGTTGGAGAAGCGGTCTTCGACCAGCGTCAGCCGGCCCGCGGAGCGCTCGACCAGCTCGGCCCCGCCAGCGATCGCAGTGCGGTCCCGATCGATCGCGATGAGGCGGGTTCCCGGCACATCGAGAATGGCGCGGCTGTAGCCGCCGGCGCCGAAGGTGGCATCGACATAGATCCCGTCCGCGCGCGGTGCGAGATGATCGATCGCCTCGCGGCCGAGCACGGGAATGTGAGGAGCGGTGCTCATGCGCCACGCCTGCCGAACGACCATGCCAGATCGGGGGCGAACCAGCCCATTACGCCTCGAATGATTACGCGTCGCGGCGGTTCCACGACCAAGCCCCAGTCCAACATGGTTACCGAGCCCCGTCGTCCCGGGCTGCAAGCCCAGAGTTCCCAGTGGAATGTGTCGGGCAGCCATGGGATTTCGAGCCAAAATACGCTTTGGCCGCCTCCGGACGCGGGTCGGCTCTTCATCCCTCAGTAACGGCTCTTAGCGTTAAGAAAGCGTTGAGCGGCCCGTTACAACTCGAAAAGGTGTCCGGCGTAAGATAGGGCGGCTTGACGGTGATGCTGCATCCACACACCCGGCCAAAATGCATCCGTTAACCGCGCCATGCGATTGCGCACGGCCGAGGGTAAAGGAATAGTAAAGAGAAGGGCTTGGCCCACTCTCCATTCTTTTGAGCTGTCCATGCCGTCCGGTTCGTCCACACCGTCTGATTCGAAGCGTCAGCGCGTTCTCCCGGTTCCCAAGGCCGCGGCGAACATGCGGACGTTCGATCCGGATTCCTCGATCGTCTCCGACATCATTCCCTCGCCGAACTATGGCGAGCGCAACAAGGGACGGCAGCCAGACATGATCGTGCTGCACTACACCGGCATGCCCGATGTCGAGGGCGCGCTGGCGCGGCTATGCACGGCGGGCACCGAAGTGTCGGCGCATTACGTCGTGCTGGAGGACGGCCGCATCGTGCAATGCGTGCCCGAGGCCAAGCGCGCCTGGCACGCCGGCGTCTCATCATGGGCCGGCGAGGACGACGTCAATTCCTGCTCGATCGGCATCGAGATCGTCAATCGCGGCCATGACTGGGGTTATCCGGAATTTCCGCTGCGCCAGATCGCCGCCGTGATCGCGCTCTGCCGCGGTATCATGCTGCGGCGAAAAGTGCCGCCGCACCGCGTGCTCGGCCATTCCGATGTCGCGCCCGCACGCAAGAAGGATCCCGGCGAGAAGTTTCCGTGGCACTCGCTGGCCAATTCCGGCGTCGGTCACTGGGTGACGCCCGCACCGATCGTGCGCGGCGAGAGCCTGATGCTCGGCACCATCAGCGATGCGGTGCTCAGCATGCAGCAGGCCCTCGCGAAGTACGGCTACGGCGTTCCGCTCACCGGCAAATACGACGCTGCGACGATGGAAGTCATCACCGCGTTCCAGCGCCATTTCCGCCCGGCGCGGCTCGACGGTGTCGCGGATCACTCGACGCTCTCGACCTTGCAGGCGCTGCTGGCGAGCTTGCCGGCCGAGGGGACGACGATCGCGTCGAAATAGAAGACGCTTCGAGCATGTGACCTCCTGCTCCGTCACGCCCGGGCTTGTCGCGGGCATCCACGTCTCTGTCTTCGCGCGCAAAGGACCCGGATGGCCGGGACAAGCCCGGCCATGACGGGAACTCAATCCATCTCCCTCACCCTTCGCGCATAGAGCCGCCGCAGCGGCTCGAGCTGCGTCGCCTCCGTCGCGGCGCGATAGGCCGTGCGTGCCTCATCCTTCCGCCCCAACCGCCGCAGCAGATCCGCGCGCACGGCAGGCAGCAACTCATAGCCGTTGAGCCCGCCGCGCGCGGTGATCGCGTCGACGAGATCGAGCGCACGTGCCGGGCCATCGACCATCGACACGGCCGCGGCGTGATTGAGCTCGATCACCGGCGACGGGCTGATGCGCAGCAGCACCTCGTAGAGTCCGGCAATCTGCGGCCAGTCGGTCTCCTCAAAACTTGCCGCGCGCGCATGCAGCGCCGCGATCGCGGCCTGCACCGCATAGGCCTGCGGCCGGCCGGCAAGGCGCAGCGCGTCGTCAACCAGGCGCAGGCCCTCCTCGATCTGTGCGCGGTCCCACAGCGCGTGGTCCTGCTCCTCGAGCAGCACGATGTCGCCGGCCGCCGTCTCACGCCCGGCGCGGCGCGCATCGTGCAGCAGCATCAGGGCCAGCAGGCCCTTGATACCGGCGCGCTCCGGCATCAGCCGGTCGAGCAGGCGGCCGAGGCGGATGGCTTCAGCCGCGAAATCGGGCCGCATCAGGTCTGCGCCCGAGGTCGCGACATAGCCTTCGGTGAAGACGAGATAGATCACGGTGAGCACGCCATCGAGCCGCGACACCAGGGTGGCGCGCTCGGGCACCTCGTAGGGAATGCCGGCGAGCCTGATCTTCTGCTTGGCGCGGACGAGGCGCTGCGCCATCGCCTCTTCGCTGATGAGAAAGGCGCGCGCGACCTGCGCGGTCGAGAGCCCGCAGACGGTGCGCAGCGTCAGGGCGACCTGGACCTCGGGCGCGAAGGCGGGATGGCAGCAGGTGAAGATCAACCGCAGCATGTCGTCGTCGAGCATCGCCGGCGGCTCGTCGTCGCCCTGCGCGTTCAGCTCGAGCTCGTGCACCAGTGCCTGCTGCTTGCCGCGGAAGACGGCCTGACGGCGGATGCGATCGATCACCCTGTTGCGCGCGACATTCACCAGCCAGGCGCGTGGATTGTCGGGAATCTCGCACGCGCTCCAGCGCGCGAGCGCGACGGCAAAGGCATCCTGAAGCGCGTCCTCCGCGAGATCGAAATCGCCGACGAGGCGGATCAGCGTGGCCAGCGCCCGCCCCGCCTCGTCGCGAAAGATTTTGTCGATCTCGCCTGGGGTCATTGCATGATGCTTTGCACGTCATTCCGGGGCGCGACACGGTCGCGACCTCTGGTGCGCAATTGCGCACCTGACAATCTCGAAGTCGTGGCGCGAGATTCCGGGTCCTCGCTTCGCGAGCCCCGGAATGACGGCTGCGCCGTCATTAATCGTACACCCAGATCGGCCGCACCTCGATCGAGCCGATGCGCGCGCTCGGAATCCGCGCGGCGATCTCGATCGCTGCGTTCAGGTCCTTGGCCTCCACCAGATAGTAGCCGCCGAGCTGCTCACGCGTCTCCGCAAACGGACCATCGGTCGTCAGCGTCTTGCCGTCGCGCACGCGCACGGTCGTCGCGGTCGATGTCGGCCGCAGCCGATCGCCGGCCTTGAAATTGCCGCTCTGGATGATGGACTGCGTGAAGGCCTGGTATTCGGCCAGCATCTTCTGGCTGGTCGCCGCGTCGTTGTTCGCGTACTCGACCTCGTTCTGGTAGATCATCAGCAGATATTGCATCGCTTCACTCCTGTTGTTCGGCTGCGTCGCCGACATCCAGTCGAACGGGGCACGCTCCAAACGACATCTTCAGGATAAATTATTCGGCCGCGGCGCGCGCGGCGATATCGGCTTGACGGAACCGTCACGAATGCTCCATGCGTTATCGGTCAGTCGGCCGGACGGCCGCTCCGGCAGGTGCCGAAAGGCCGCCGGGGAGGAAAGTCCGGGCTCCCTTGACATGCGGTGCCGGATAACGTCCGGCGGGGGCAACCCCAGGGAAAGTGCCACAGAGAACGGACCGCCCGCCTTCGCCCCTAACGGGGCTTCGGCGAGGTAAGGGTGAAAAGGTGCGGTAAGAGCGCACCGCGGATCCGGCAACGGACCCGGCATGGCAAACCCCACCGGGAGCAAAACCGAATAGGGACGGCGTAGCGGGCTGTTCGCGAAAGCGATAACGCCGCGGGGCGATGTCAGGCCCGCCGTCCGGGTAGGTTGCTCGAGGCCATGTGCAAACATGGTCCCAGAGGAATGGCCGTCACGTATCGTTCGCGCAAGCGGACGATGCCCTACAGAACCCGGCTTACAGGCCGGCTGATATTCTAAAGCGTTTTCGAGCGAAGTGGTTTTCCGGTTCGCGTGAAGAAAACGCGAAGAAGTGACGAGGGGTTCGATGCTGACGCATCGGACCCCTCACCATTTTGCCACGCGCGCGATGTAAACGTGCCGCTTCAGGCGGCGCGCGTATTCACTTTCGCGAGGACTCGCGCAAGCTGACTTGCCTCGCGCCGCAGCTTGCCAGCCTCGAAGCCGTGCATGCCGATTTGCCATTGCAGGCCGACGATGGCGCCCTTGGTCGGCTGCAAGAGCGCGAGCGAGGCGAACAGCGTCACCGGCAGCCACACGGCCAGTTGCAGCCAGACCGGCGGCGCGTAGGCCGTCTCGATCGCGAGGATCGCCGGCACCACGAGATGGCCGACCACGACCATCACGAGATAGGCCGGGAAATCGTCGGCGCGCTGGTGGAACAACTCCTCGCCGCAATGATCGCAAGCGTCAGCGACCTTCAGGAAGCGCCCGAACATATGTCCTTCGCCGCAGTTCGGGCACTTGCCGCGAAAACCGCGCCACATCGCGTTTGCCAGAGAAACCGAACCGGTCGTCATGAGGACACCTCTTCCGTTTTGTTGATCCATACAATACTATCTTATATCCATACATTCAAAGCATATGGGCCTAAATTGCATGGATTGGACCCCTACAATCTCGGAGCTGAGCGGGCCGCGCTACCAGCGCATCGTCGAGGCCATGGAGGCCGACATTGCCGCCGGCCGTCTCGTGCGCGGCCAGCAATTGCCGACGCAGCGCGCGCTGGCAAAAGCGCTCGGCGTCGACCTCACCACGGTGACGCGCGCCTATACCGAGGCGCGCCGCCGCGGCATCATGGAGGCGCGCGTCGGTCAGGGCTCGTTCGTGTCGGAGACCAGCGCGCGCCGCGCGGTCGACCTGCCGCATCCCGTCGCGATCGACCTTTCGATGAACGTGCCGCCGCATCCGCTGGAAGCACAGCTCGACGAGCGCATCATCGCTGGGATGGAGGCCCTCCGCGCCCAATCGGGCCTGACCGCATTCCTGAACTATCAGCCGCCCGGCGGCAGCGCGCATGAGCGCGAGGCCGCGGCGCGCTGGATGCGCGCACGTGTGCCGCACGTCCATGCCGACAGGCTGGTGATCTTTCCCGGCGCGCAGACGATCCTGTTCAACCTGCTCGCTCGTCTGGCGCGGCCCGGCGATGTCGTGCTCACCGAGGCCCTCACCTTCCCAGGCATCAAGGCCGCCGCGGCGCGGCTCGGCGTCAAGCTCGTCAGTGTCGCCATGGACGACGGCGGCATTCTGCCCGATGCGCTGGCAAAGGCCTGCCGCATGCACTCCCCGAAGGCCGTCTATCTCATCCCGACGCTGCACAATCCGACCACGGCGACGCTTGTCCCCGAGCGTCGTGAGGCTATCGCCAAGATCATCCGCAATGCCGATACTACGCTGATCGAGGATGATGCCTACGGCTTGCTCGACCGCTCGGCATTGCCGATCGCCAATCTCATTCCCGAGCGGACATATCTCGCGACCACGCTGTCAAAATGCATCGCGCCGGCGCTGCGGGTCGCTTATCTCGTGACGCCCGACAACGACGCGCAGCTGCAGATGCGCAGCTTGTTGCAGGCGACCGTGCAGATGCCGGCGCCGCTGATGGTCGCGCTGGTGACGCACTGGATCGAAGCCGGCATTGCCGACCGGATCATCACCGCGATCCGCAACGAAGCCATCGGACGCCAGCAGCTGGCGCAGCGCGCGTTGAAAGGTTTCCAGTTCCTGGCCAAGCCCGCCGCCCATCATCTGTGGCTTCGGCTGCCACAGGGCCGGCCCGACATCGCGGCGCATCTGTTGCGCAATGGACTTGCGGTCGTCGCCGGCGATGCCTTCATCGTGGACGGCATGCCGCCGCATGCCGCGCGCGTCTCGCTCGGCGCGGCGCGCAACAGGGCGGAATTGACGGAGGCGCTGCGCATTCTGGTCGGCGCGCTGCACAAGCCCGCCGACACCAGGCAGATCGTCTAGGCTGGTTACTGATGGTGACGGCGATGACGCCGATGCACCACCGGCGCATCGGCTGACGGATAAGCCGCATAGGCGTCGCTCGGCGTTCCCTGCTGGCCAAGAGCTGCACGCGCTGCGGGCGTGAGCTGGCCGCCATTGAGCACGTCGCGGTCGGGATGTGCGGCCTGATAGGCCGCGGGCTCCGAAAACTGTGCCTGCGCCAAGGTCGGCATCAAGGCCATCGCCAACAGCAGCGCGGCCGAGACGGCCATCTTCGTGCGGGTCATGATTATGCTCCATCATCTAAACGGGAATAGGCCGATCGAGGCGCAGCTCGCGTCGGGCCCCAATTGCAGTACGACCATCATGTAGGCCGGTCTTTCGCGGACGCCCGCAGCTCAGGATCACGCTTGCGTGCGGTTTTGAAATTGACCGCCCCGGCCGCGGCTGTGCTATGCGGGCAGTGGCGATCAACAATCCGGCATCGCCCATTGCAACAAGGACAATTCGTTGGAAACGCTCACCTACGTGCTGCTGCTGTTCGGCGCGCTGGCTGGAGGCTTCGTCTCGGGGCTGGCCGGATTCGGCACCGCGTTGATGGCGCTCGGCATCTGGCTCTACGTGCTGCCGCCCTCGCTCGCGGTGCCCCTGGTGCTGATCTGCTCGGTGATCGCGCAGAGCTCGACGTTGCCGTCGATGTGGAAGAGCTTTGATCTCTCGCTGGTCTGGCCGTTCCTGATCGGAGGATTGATCGGCGTGCCGCTCGGCACCATGATGGTCGCCTCAGCCGATCCGAAAGTGTTCAAGCTGAGCGTCGGCGTGCTGATCCTGATCTTTTCGTCGGCGCTCTATCTCAATAAGAGGCCGCTCGCCGTCAAATTCGGCGGCCGCATCGCCGACGGCGCGATTGGCTTTGCCGGCGGCATTTTGGGCGGCCTCGCCGGATTGTCCGGGCCGCTGCCGATCCTGTGGGCCAACATCCGTGGGTGGAACAAGCATGAGCGGCGCGGCATCTTCCAGCTCTTCAATTTCACCGTGCTCGCCACCGCGCTGGTGTTGCAGACCGCCTCAGGCCTGGTCGCATTCAAGGTGGTCTGGCTCGCGGCAGTGGCGTTTCCCGGCACGCTGATCGGCGCATGGGCCGGCGCCCGCGTCTATCATGCGCTGAACGACAAGCATTTTGGCGACGTCGTGCTCGGCCTGTTGTTCCTGTCAGGCCTGACACTCGTCTGGAACAGCATTGGCGCAATCTAGCTTGCGGCCTTATTGGCGGCGAGCGCCGTCCCCACGGCGCCGCAAATTAGCCGGAGCCGTGGGGAGGTCACAAGACGTTGCTACGCGGGCTCACGCACGAGCGGCGCGACCGGTCGAGCCTCCGCCTGCCCGGAAGCCGCCTCCTTGAGCGGCACCCCGAGGCGCTTGCTGAACTCGCGGCGCAGCAGCCACACGTTCAAAGCCGCCTGCAGCGTGGTTGTCACGATCGACAAATACCAGACGTGCTCCATCCGGAAGCCTGGCCACGTCGACAGCCAGATCGACGGCAAGGAATAAGTGAGGACCCGGATCACCGAGGTGCACAACACCGGCTTGGTGTTGCCAAGTCCCTGGAACATGCTGGAGCAGGTGAAGATCAGCGCCTGTGCCACCATGTTGAGCGAGATGATGCGGACGAAGAGCGACGCAACCGCCATCGTCTCCGGGTTGTTCGAGAAACCCGCAAGCAACAGACCCGGCGCGGCCTGTGCAAGTATCAGGAAAACGATCGTCACGGCGGTCGCGACCAGCGCCGCCTTAACGAAGGTCTCGCGCACGCGCGCGCCATTGCCGGCACCAAAGTTCTGGCCGGCGATCGGCCCTGCGGCGAGGGCCACGGCGAGCGCCGGCATCTGGATCAGGCCAAGGACACGCGTCCCGATGCCAAATCCTGCCTGCGCCGCCGGGCCGAAAACGCGGAGCACATAATAGCCCACGGCCATGATGATGAAGACCATCACGAACTCGCCGCCGGCGGGCAGGCCGACATTGAAAATACGCTTCCAGTGCCGAACCTGCGGCCGCCACTGCGCCGGATTGAAGACGACATAGCGCTCGACCTTGCGGAAATAGGCCAGCAGCATCAGGACGCCGATGGCGACCGCGATCGAGCTTGCGAGCCCCGCGCCGGCAACGCCGAGCGCATAGCCGGTGAGCCAGCCCGAGATCAGAATCGGCGCCAGTGCAATGTTGATCGCGACCGCGACCGCCCGCACGAGCATCGCCGGGCGCACGATACCGGTTGCGCGCATCGCGGAGGCCAGCACCTGCGTGGCGAACTCCAGCGCGAGCGCCGGCGTGAACCACAACAGGTATGTGGTCCCCGCCTCGATCGTGGCCTGGTCCGCGGCGACCGAATGCATGTAGAGACGCGACAGCGCCGCGCCGATGACCAGGGTCAACAGGCCGAACAGCATCGACATCGCGATTGCCTGGTTGAAGATCAGATTGGCATCGTGCCGGTCCTTGCGTCCCACGGCATGCGCGATCAGCGCCACCGTCCCGACGCCGAGCACCTGCAACAGTGCGTTGACGAGAAAGCCGGCATTACCGGCTGCGGCGACGCCCGCCACGGCCGCTTCGCCGAGACCCGAGACGAAGTACAGATCGACCAGCTGGCAGATCATGATCGTGACCATGCCGAGCATGATCGGCGGCGCCATGGCCAGGATGTGTCTCACGATGGAGCCGTGCGTCAGGTCTTTCATCTCATTCCATCCTCTGGCGTCGTGGCCGGCGATCGTCCGTCGGCCACGCGCCATTCCACGTCCTTTACTCCGCAGCCGCGATGTGCCCGAGCTCCACCACCTGGCGCTCGAACAGGCCGCGATAGATACCGCCCGGCTTGCCCGCGAGCATGGCGTGGGTGCCTTGCTCGACGATCTCGCCGCGGTCGAACACCAGGATCCGATCGAGACTCCTCACCGTCGACAGCCGGTGGGCGATCACGATCGAGGTGCGGCCCTTCATCAACCTCTCCATCGCCTGCTGGATCAGCGCCTCCGATTCCGAATCGAGGCTCGAGGTCGCCTCGTCC
The DNA here is from genome assembly GCF_054057995.1 of Bradyrhizobium sp. USDA 4486. Classification (NCBI taxonomy): domain Bacteria; kingdom Pseudomonadati; phylum Pseudomonadota; class Alphaproteobacteria; order Hyphomicrobiales; family Nitrobacteraceae; genus Bradyrhizobium; species Bradyrhizobium sp. USDA 4486. Next base: position 8,285,772 of record NZ_JBSRZV010000001.1, on the reverse strand, counting down.
AGGATCAGCACCGGCGCATCCGCCAGGAAGGCGCGCGCCAGCGCCACGCGCTGCCGCTCGCCGCCCGACAGCTTCACGCCGCGCTCACCCACAAGCGTGCCGTAGCCCTTGGGCAGGCGCAGGATGAAGTCGTGCGCATTGGCGAGCCGCGCCGCCTGCTCGATCGCCTCCAGGCTGGCACCGGGCCGGCCATAGGCGATGTTCTCGGCGAGCGAGCGGTGGAACAGGATCGGCTCCTGCTGCACGATCGCGATCTGGCTGCGCAGCGATTGCTGCGTCGCCTTCGCGATGTCCTGCCCGTCGATCAGCACGCGCCCCCCGGAGACGTCGTAGAGCCGCTGCACCAGCTTGACGAAGGTCGTCTTGCCCGAGCCGGAGCGGCCGACGAGGCCCACGCGCTCGCCGGCGCGGATCGTGACCGACAGCCCGTCATAGAGCGGCGCACGATGGCCGCCGTAGTGGAACGTGACATCGTCGAACACGATCTCGCCGCCCTCGATCGCGATCGGCCGGGCGCCCGCGGCATCGACGATCCCGATCGGCTCGCCATGGATCGCCACGAGCTCGTCCATGTCGTTCACGGCGCGCTGCAGGTTGTTGATGTGCATACCGACGTCGCGCAAATAGGCGTGGATGACGTAATAGCTCGTCAGCACATAGGTGACGTCGCCGGGCGAGGCGTGCCCGTACATCCACAGCAGCACCGAGCCGCCGATCACGGACGCCCGCAAGCATAGGAGCAGCGCAAGCTGCGCCATGGCGGTGTAGTTGTAGCGGAACCAGGTCCGCCGCACCCGCACGCGCCAGCGATTGATGACGCGGGCGAGCCGCGCATCCTCGCGCAGCTCCGCGCCGAAGGATTTCACCACGGCGTTGCAGGTCAACGCATCCGCCAGCGTGCCGCCGACCTTGGTGTCCCAGGCATTGGAGACGCGCGCGGCCGGCGCGATGTACCGCGTCGAGAACACCACGGTGATGGTGACGTAGAACAGCGCGCCCACCGCGATCACCACGCCGAGCGAGGCCCAGTGCAGGCCGATCAGGACCATGGAGCCGATCAGCACGAGCAAGGACGGCGCCAACGCCATCAGGATGGTGTCGTTGAGCAGGTCGAGCGCCCACATGCCGCGCGTGATCTTGCGCACGGTGGAGCCGGCGAAGGAGTTGGCATGCCAATCGGTCGAGAAACGCTGCACGCGCATGAACGCGTCCTGCGCCACCTCCGTCATGATCTTCAGCGTGAACGGCACGATCGCCTGGAGACCGATCAACCTCAGCACTACGGAGGCTGCACCGAGCGCCACGATGGCGCCGAATGCGACCAGCGCGGCGTGGCGCGCGTCGGGGTCGGACGAACCGCGCGTCAACGCATCGACCAATTGTCCGGAGAAGACCGGCATGAACAGGTCGGCGACGGTCGCGCCCAACAGACCGCCGGCGACGATCAGCGTGCACCCCGGCTGCTTCAGCCAGTGGCGGAACACGAAGGGCAGCACCACGCGTATCGCCGCGGGCTTCTTTGATGGAACGGTCATGACATCATCCGGCCGCTTGGCGCGGGCCGGCTCCATCGATGGACGCAAATCGGCCGCGAGGGCCGAGACGGCGTCACTTCAAGGTGGCTTTGACTTGGGAAGAGGAGCGATCGGGACGATGTGCCCAATCGAATCTGGCGGAAGAGGCCTCTAACAGGCCGCGTACATACCGAGCCAGGCGAACATCGAGCGCGGGCGTGCGATCTGCGACTGCGACGAAATCATGCAAATCCCTCCCGGTTCGAATGAATGAGGTGCGCTTTATAGATGCGTCACGGGTGATTTGCAACGGGGCCCACGCGAGATCACGGATGAGTGTTGCAATTTGGTCTGGGAGCTGCTGTCTCACACCCTCCGTCATTTCCCGCGAAGGCGGGGAATCCAGTACGCCGCGGCGGATGTGGTGAGAGCGAGCCCTCCGACGAGGGCCTCTGGAATACTGGATCGCCCGCCCCAGTGCGCAATTGGCGCACAAGTGGGCGATGACGCCGCGTTCTTGGCTGGCCTAATGCGCGTCGCCGCCGCCGGTCAGCGAGGCCGGCTTGTTCAGCAGCGTCACCAGCACGCTGAGGCCGAGATAGAACAGCGTCAGCATGAAGAATGCGTCGCCGAAGCTCATCACCACGGCCTGGCGGTGCACGATCTGGCTCAGCTGCTTCATCGCCATCAGCGTGGAGTCACCGAGTCCCTGGAATTTCTGCTGGAGCATGGTCAGCGTCTCGGTCGCGGTGGCGTTGCCCCAGTGCACGCGCTCCTGCAGGCGCGTGATGTGCAGATCGGTGCGGTCGTTGAGCACGGTGTTGATGACGGCGAGCCCGACCGCACCGCCGAGGTTGCGCATCAGGTTGAAGAGGCCGCTCGCGTTCTTGACCCGGTCGGGCGCCAGCGTGCCGAGCGCGATATTGTTGGTCGGCACCATCGCGAACATCATGCCGATGCCGCGCAGGATCTGCGGCACCAGCAGCTCGTAGAAATCGTAGTCGCGGGTGATCCAGGTCATCTGGTAGGAGCCGATCGCGAACACGACCAGACCGAACGCGATCATGTAGCGCATGTCGAACTTCACCATGAGCCGGCCGACCAGCGGCGCGACCAGGAACATGGTGATGCCCGAGACGAACATCGTCTCGCCGATCATCAGCGCGCTGTAGCCGCGCACTTCGGCGAGGTAGCGCGGATAGATGTAGGTCAGACCGTAGAGACCGATGCCGATGCAGAACTGCAGGAGGCAGCCGATCGCGAAATTGCGGTTGGAGAAAGTGCGCAAATTGACGATCGGCTCGGCCGCGGTGAAGACGCGCCAGAAGAACGCGATCGCGGAGATGGCGCAGATCCAGGCGCAGATCGCAACGGACGTGTCCTGCATCCATTCATATTGCGGGCCTTCCTCCAGCACATATTCCAGCGTGCCGAGGAAGCCCGCCATGAACAACAGGCCCCACCAGTCGAAGCGGTCGAGCAATTCGAAATGCGGCTCGTCGAAATCGACCAGCGCCAGCACGCCCAGCGTGATGGCAACGCCGGGCACGACGTTGATGAAGAACAGCCAGTTCCACGACATCAGGTCGGTGATGTAGCCGCCGACGGTCGGTCCGATGGTCGGCGCCAGGGTCGCGACGAGCCCGATGATGGGGCCGACGATGTGGAATTTCGTGCGCGGGAACACCGTATAGGCCGAGGCGAACACGGTGGGGATCATGCCGGCGCCGAGAAAACCTTGCAGCGCGCGCCAGAGGATCATCTCCTCGATCGTGGTGGCGAAGCCGCAGAGCAGGCTCGAGAAGGTGAAGCCCGCCGCCGAGATCGCGAACAACAGCCGCGTGCCGAACGCGCGCGACAGGAAGCCCGACAGCGGGATCGCGATGACTTCGGCGATCAGATAGGCGGTCTGCACCCAAGAGACTTCGCTCGAGCTCGCCGACAGGCCGGCCTGGATTTCACTCAGCGATGCCGAGACGATCTGGATGTCCAGGATCGACATGAACATGCCGAACACCATGATGATGAAGGCGAACAGCCGCTTCGGCGCGATGCGCTCGGAAGCGGCTGATGCCATCATGGCGGGGGAAGCGGTCGTGGCGGTGGCCATGGCGTCAGCTCAGGTTGGAGCGGGCTGCGAGTGGGGTACACCTCTCCCAATTGCGGGAGAGGTCGGATCGCATCGAAGATGCGATCCGGGTGAGGGCTTTCTCCTCTTGGGGAGCCTCCCTGGAGGAGACACCCTCTCCCCAACTCTCTCCCGCAAGCGGGAGAGGGAGCGCACCTGCACGAGAGGCTGCGCCGCGGCTCATCTCACCCATCCTACTGCGGGTGGATCGCGGTGGGATCGTCGAGATCGACCTCGCTGTCGGCGTCGGCCGCGCCCTTGTTGGTGTCGACGGTCGCATAGACCGACATGCCGGCGCGGAGCAGGTTCTGCTTGGCGACCGATTTCGGCACGCGGATGCGGACCGGCACGCGCTGCACGATCTTGGTGAAGTTGCCGGTGGCGTTGTCGGGCGGCAGCAGCGTGAACACCGAGCCTGCGCCCGCCGCGATGCTGTCGACCACGCCGGAGAACTTGCGCATGCCATAGGCGTCGACCTTGATCGTCACCGGCTGGCCGGCGCGGATGCGCTTGAGCTGCGTCTCCTTGAAATTGGCGTCGATATAGACGTCATCGAGCGGCACGATATTGCCGAGGCGCTGGCCGACCGCGACGAAGTCGCCGGCGTTGACGAGACGGTTCGAGAACGTGCCGTTGACGGGCGCGCGCACCGCGGTGAAGGCGAGATCGCGCTCGGCTTTCGCCAGCGTTGTCTTGAGCTCGGCGAGCTGCGCCTGCGCTTCGGCCTGCTGGGCCTTGGTGACGTCGACATTGCTGACCGCGACGTCGTAGGCGGCCTGCGCGGCCTTCACCGCCGCGGCGCCCTGGTCGCGTCCAGCTTCCGAGCTTTCGAAGGTGGCGCGCGAGGCAAAGCCCTTGCTGCTCAGCGCCTGCTGGCGCTCATAGTCGAGATCGGCGCGCTTGAGGCCGGCCTCGGCCGAGACCAGCTGCGCCTTGGCCTGGACGACCTGGCTTTCGAGCGCCGCGATCTGGCGGCCGATGCGATCGATGGTGGCCTGCTGGGTTGCGATCCGGGTCGCGGCGGCGTCGACCGCGATCTTGTAGTCGCCGTCGTCGATGCGGAAGACGATGTCGCCGGCTTTCACCGGCGTGTTGTCGCCGGCGAGGATCGCCGAGATGTGGCCCGCCACGCGCGCGCCCAGCATGGTGTTGTTGGCGCGGACGTAGGCATCGTCAGTGGAGACATAGAAGCGGCCGACCAGCATGTAATAGCCGGCATAGCTTGCGGCCGCGAGCGCCAGCACAAGGCCGACGCCCATCAGCACGAATTTGCGCTTGCCCGATTTCGGCGCATCGGCGGCTGCAGGTGCAGCCGGCTTGTCGGTCACCGGCTTCTCCGGCGCCTCGTTGGTGCGGCGCTTGGTTTCTTCGGCGACATGAGAGCGCAACTGCTCGGCAAGGGCGGCAGGGTTTTCAGTCGCAGGTTCGCTGCCCGCCCGCTCCGGCGTCCTCTCCACCGTCTCCTGGCGAAGCACGCGCGCAGCCTGGTCTCTCGATACGGCCATGACGGCCTCCCCACAAAAAAGCACGACCAGGGACCGCCGTCGTGCAGACGGTTCCCTCTGGTACATTCCAAATACCATTGACCGAACCGTTCGGTCAATATACATATTTTTCCCGGGTCGACCCTATCGGCCCGAATCCTTTATTTGGGCTTCATGGCTCTGCACCCGATCCAAAAACCTGCTGAGATCCTGAACCAATGGTTGTAGTCGACCGCGAACAGCTCCGTGTCGTCCAAGAGGAGGACAGCTCGAAGCGCCGTCAGATCCTGGACGGGGCCCGCAAGGTGTTCATGGATCTCGGTTTCGACGGCGCCAGCATGGGCGAGATCGCACGCGCGGCGCAGGTGTCCAAGGGCACACTCTACGTCTACTTCGCCGACAAGTGCGCGCTGTTCGAAGCCATACTTGAGCAGGAGGCGCTCCAGCACGGGCAGGTCGTGTTCAATTTCGATCCGTCGCGCGATGCCGAGACCACGCTGAAGGATTTCGGCCAGGCCTATATCCACCTGCTCTGCCGCCCCGGCGGCGGATCGGCGATCCGCACCGTGATGGCGATCGCCGAGCGCATGCCCGACGTCGGCCGCCGCTATTATGCGCGGGTGCTCGAGAAGACCATCAACCGCCTCTCGGACTATCTCAAAGTCCATGTCGCCGCCGGCAATCTCAGGATCGACGATTGCGACCTTGCGGCCTCGCAGTTCATGGAACTGTGCAAGGCCTCGCTCTTCCTGCCCTTCGTCTTCCAGGCCGCGCCCGCGCCCTCGGAAGCGCGCATGACCGAGGTCGTCGACAGCGCGACGCGGATGTTCCTGGCGGCGTATCAGGCGAAATAGCGGCAAGCGCGCCGCGTTGCGCGAGCCGGTGACGCGGCACTATATTCGCACCATGTCCCGTGATCTTCGCCCGCCCGTCGATGTCCTCCATTACGAGATCGTCCAGGAACAGGCCTCAGCGCTTGGACGGATGGGCCGCGCGCTCGAACAGGCGCTGACGCGCCTGCGTGAATTCGACGCCGCGCACGCGCTTCCCGAGACGCCCGCCTCGCAACCGGCAAGGCGCAAGCTGGTGACGGAAGCAGGTCACGCACTCTGGATGTTCGTGGTGCAACGCGAGGCGTCGGGCCTGCGCGACAGCCGCCACATCATGCGCACCTACAACGTTCCCGCCGAGGTGCAGCACTGCATGGGGCTGGCCCCCACTCCTTCGAAGCCAAGCTCGAAATCCAGACCTTAGTCGTCGGCGTAGTCGTCCTCGTCCTGCTTGCGCGCCGTGGCCTTGCGCGCGCCGAGCGAGCCGGTCACGTAGGGATCGCGCGAGCTCGCATAGGGGCTGCGCCGCAGCGCGCGCGAGGCAACCTCGTCGCCGGAGACGGCGGCCGGCTGGCAGATCAGGCGCCGGCTGGCGCGGCGCATCAGATCCACGTGGATATGATCGTAGTGATAGACGTTGGACCCCGGCGCCAGCACCGTCGTGAAATGCGCGCATGCCCCCGACTGTACGTCGCGCAGAAAACCCTGCTCTTCCGGCATGCCGCGCCAGCCGTCCTTCACGGTGACGCGGCGGCCGTCAGCGAGCACGAAGGCCGAGATGTCGAGCGCGTTGCCGAAGGCGTGCTCGGAGATGTGCGCGTGCGGATTGCCGTTCATGCCGCGGCAGGAATAGGCGGAGATCTGCTTGATCTCGACGACGCGCGCGCCGAACCAGCGGATTGCCGACGGCTGCACGGTGTCCGCGAGCCAGCGATCGAGCTCGGACACGATCGGACAGGCGAGCGTCGCGATCGGCTTCACCGCGACGGGACCGACCGCGGTGACGGGATTGCCTTGCGCGGGACCAAGGCGTGGCAGCGGCTGTTGCGCCGGCGGCTGCGAATAGGGCGCCGGCCGCGCCGGATAGCTCGGCGCATTCATGTAGCGCGCCGCGCCCGCGGCATCGGTGCCCTCGGGCGGCAGGTCGATCTCGTCCTCCTGCGGCGCCACGCCGGGCGCGTTCAGCGACATCGGGCCGGATGAGGCGCCATATGCGGACGGCTGGCGCGCCGCGCTTTCGGGATAGTTCGAGCGTTGCGGATAGGACGACGGATAGTTCTGGCCTTGCGGATAATTCGATTGCGGCTGCGTCACCGGCCAGCGCGGCTGGTTACCGATGCTGCCGGGCGGACGCAGTTCTTCGTCAGCAAAACCATAGGTGCCGGAGGCATCGCCAAGGGCCGCGACCTTGAGCGGAAACTCGGCGCCGCACATGCCGGGGCCGGAGATCGGGTCGATGCGGACGATATCCGCGCTTTCCTTGACCGCGCCCGATTTCAGGCACGCGGCCTCGGCCTCGGCTCGCCACGGTTCACGTTCGGCCTGGAAAAAGCCGCGTCCGCAACCCGCAAGCGAAACAAGGACGATGGAGCCGACGAGATACAAACGAACTCCGCGCGTCATGCACGCACGTTCGGTGAATTTACTTAAAGACTCTTCAACGTGTCGGCTTCAGCGTTCTTTGACCGTGGCGGCCCGCATGCGCGCGGAACGAGCGACAGCGAGGCTGACTTTTTCGAGTGGAGACTCTCTGTTAACCATGATGTTGGCGCGCAAAGCGGCGCGCATGGAGACATCTCATGACGTTCGCCGGGAGACTGAGCGTCATCACCGCGTACCTCGCCATGGCCTTTGTCGGCGCCATCGTGCTCGGCGTGATCTAGACGTCTAGAAACGACACCGACCGCATCACCGGCTCACCCCGCCTGCGCTGGATCATCCAGGCGCCGGACTTTTTGCTGCATGTGTGCTGCCTCACCCAGTCACCCACCGGCGTTGTGACGTCCATCACGGAAGGCGAGGCAGGCGCGGCGTAGGGTCGAACCACGCTTCATCCAGCAGCGACACCAGTCCATTACCGGGACCGCGCCATTTTCGGAGGTTGTCATGAACAAGGTCACCATCGCGGCCGCCGCGCTCTTCCTCGCGTCGAGCGCGGCCGCGCATGCCGGCAACTCGATCGCGTTCCAGATCGACGGCCAGCACATCCGCATCGAGACGCCGCGCAACTGCGCTTCGCTCGACTGCGTCACCATCGTCGCGCCCGGCCTGTCGAACAAGCCGATCAGGCTGAACAACATCAACCTCAACGGTTTTGGCGGCTCCAAGGACGATGACGTCGACACCACGCCGGTCCCGGCGACGACGGTTCAGCCCGCCCCGGCTCCGGTGCAGCAGCAGCCCGTGCAGCAGGCGCCGGTGCAGGCGACCGCGCCTGCTCCGGCCACGACGGTTGCCGCTGCGCCGACTGCCGGCTACGACAACACGACTCAGCCCGCGCCTGCTGCAGTGTCAGCTCCTGTGGCTGCGCTCGCCCCCGTCGCTGCTGCGCCGGCGCAGGCTCCGGCGGCTGCCGCGCCCGTGGCGACGCCGAACTCGCCGATCGGCGTGTGGGCGACCGAAGAGAACAAGGGCAATGTCCGTGTCGAGCAGTGCGGCCCCAATCTGTGTGGCTACGCCGAGAAGACCAACGAGCGCATCCTGATCAACATGAAGCCCGATGGCACGAAGTGGAGCGGCCGCATCCACGATCCCGACTCCGGCCGCAATTACGACTCGACCATCGCGATGAAGGGCGCGAACGCACTGCGCGTGCAGGGCTGCGCCTTCGGCGGCATGTTCTGCGGCGGCCAGACCTGGAAGCGCGTGAGCTGACGCTCGAAGCGCGTCATCCCGGGGCGATGCGAAAGCATCGAACCCGGGATCTGGAGCGACAAGCTCGTAGCATATCCTCTAGATTCCGGGTTCGCGACTTCGTCGCGCCCCGGAATGACGAGCAAGAACAGACCGCCACGTCGCCGACACCGGAACGCGCCGTTCGAACGCTCTCCCCTCCCGCGCGACTCGCGTTCATCCGCCATTCAGCTCGCTCCGGCTGATATCGGCCGATCTCGCCTCGCGTTCTCACCGGGACCTCCTCGTGACTTCATTGGTGGCATGGCGCCGCTTCATGTTCGCGCTCGTGCTGGCCTTGCCGCCGGCCGGCGCGCGGGTGGCTTGTGCATCCGATGCAATCGAAATCGCGCAGGCGCAGCCGGCACCTGCGGCCTCCCCGACACCCGCTCCCTCGCCGACACCATCAGCTTCGCCGGCTCCGGCGGCAGACGCGCAGACCACCGCCGTCGAGCCGATCGGCAACGTCGCGACCGTGAGGGGGATCGCGACGGTAATCCGCGACAGGAATTCCTATCCGCTGCGTGTGCGCGACGACATCTATCTCAACGACGTCGTACAGACCTCGTCGAACTCCTCGCTGGGCATCACCTTCAACGACGCGACCACGTTCAATCTCTCCGCCAGCGCCAAGATCACCATCGACAATTACGTCTACGATGGCGGCGGCAAGCAGAACTCGGCGATTTTCGATATCGGAAAGGGTACTGTCGCGTTCGTCGCAGCGGCGGTGGCGAAGAGCGGCGACATGAAGATCACGACGCCGACCGCGACGCTCGGCATCCGCGGCACCACCGGTGTCGTCGATGTCCCCGAGGGCGCGGCGGCGAACAGCGCGAGCAACGTCAACATCAAGCTCTATCCCGACGCCGACGGCCGCGTCGGCCACATCGACGTCGACGACCGCACCAGCGGCACGCGGCTCGGCGCGCTGACGCGGGCCGCGAGCGGCTTTGCGATCCGCCCCGGCGCCGCCACCGCCGGTGTCATGCGCTTTGCCGCGGTGCCGATCACGATTCCTGCGCAGCAGATCGCGCGCGACCGCGGTTTCGTCAGCCAGGTGCATCTGGCGCAGGCCACGGGCCGGCAGATCGTCAGCGAGCAGCGCGACTTCCGCCGCGCCAATCCAACTGCGATCAGCCGCATTCCGCGGCCGGCGCAGCCGCCGCAACAGCAACAACTGCGCCCCACGACAGCGCCGGCTCAACAGCCGCAGCGGCCGAACGGCCAGCCCGGCCAGAACAACCGTCCGGGCCAGCAGCAGCCGGGCACGCCGGGCCGCCAAGGAACACAGACGCCGCAGCGCCAGGGACAAGGCGGCGCGACGCAGCCGGGCACGCCGCGCGCGGGTCAGGGTCAGCAGCAACCCGGCAAGCCGCGCACGAGCCAGCCGCGCGCGGGACAGGGCACGCAACCCGGTGGCGCACCGCAGACGCAGCCACAGCGCAGCGGACAATCTCCGCAAGCGCCAGGAGCCGCCACGCCTCAGCCTGGCGCGACGCCGCCGCACACCGGATTACGGCCCGGTCAGCCCGGCGCGCCGCCGACTGCCCAGCCGCAACAAGGCGCCGTACCACTCCAGCCCGGCTTCCAGCAGCACCTGCCCGGCGCGCAACGCCCCGCCGCGCCGCGCAGACCCGCGCCAGTTCAGGTTCCGAAGGAAAAGAAGAAGCAGTAGGTTGGAAGGCTCCGCTCTTCGTCGCGGGCGAATTTTCTCGTAGCGGGTGGGCAAAGCGAAGCGTGCTGCTCCCTCCCCGTCATTGCGAGCGCAGCGAAGGAATCCAGAGTCCCTCCGCGGAAAGATTCTGGATTGCTTCGCTGCGCTCGCAATGACGGCGTGGAGAGAGACGAACGGGAAAACTCACGCCTCGCCGCGCAGCCAGGCCCGTACCTTCTGCAACAGGCCGTGCCGCAGTTCATCGACAGAAGCAGCCTCGGCCGGTGTCAGCGTCTGCAACGTTGCATCGATGTCGTCGGCGGCCAGCGTCGGCTGCGGAGCGGGTGACGGTGCAGGTCCCGCCGCGGCGATCGCGATCGGGCCGACCTGGGTGAGGAACGCGCGCTCATATTCACGCGACAGGCGCGCGAGCGCGTCGTCGAGTGTCAGCCAGTCCACCGCCTTGATGTCGTTCATCAGCTTGCGGACGGGACCGCCCTCGGCCTCCATCCGCCAGAAGTGCACGACCTTCGAGCGCCCGCCCGACTGATAGACCAGCGTGCCCAAAAATTCGTGCATCGCCACGTCATGGCCGGTCTCTTCCAGCACCTCGCGGTGCGCGGCCTCTCGCGGCGTCTCGCCGTCGTCGAGCTTGCCCTTGGGGAGGACCCATTCGTTGCGCTTGCGCTGGCGCACGATCGCGATCAGCGGCGTCGAACCACGCCGCAGCACGATACCCCCCGCCGCCATCACCGGCGCTCGCGCCATTACCTAAACCCGTCGTCGTCAGAGTGGTCCCCGCGGACGATATAGGCGACGGCCACGGCAGATTGAAGGCTACTTTCTTTTCAACAGCGCTTGACCTGCGCGAATGCGCGTGCCCTCGGCAATGCCGTCGCAGAAGGTAAAATCGGTGGGCGCCAGGATGATGATGGTCGAACCGTGCTCGAACCAGCCGAGCTCCTCACCCTTGGTCACGTTGACGTCGCAGGGGAAATTGACCGGGCCGCGGGTCTGCGCGTTCAGCACCATGTCGAGGAAGTGCAACCGGATGCTTGCGACCAGGATCGCAGCAACCGGCACGAGCGTCACCGCCTCGCCGGTCGAAAGATGCGTGCGGATCACCGCGCGCTCGTTCTTGCAGAACAGCCGCTCCACGCGCTTGAGCGCGATCGGGTTGACGTTCCAGACGTCGCCATGGATCAGCGTGACGCGCTCGATATGCGCGTCATAGGGCGCATGGAAGCGGTGATACATGCTCGAGGTCAGCCGCAGCGTGACGAAGCTTCCGTTGCGATGCTGGTCGACCAGCGCGGAATCACCGACGAGGTCCAGCAGCGAATACGGCGCACCCTTGACCTGGAACAGCTCGGTGTCGGCGATCCGCCCATGGGCGCCGACGATGCCGTCGGAGGGACTCGCGACGACGGAAGGGTCCGGGTCAAATGGCCTGAGCCCTGGCTTCAGCTCCCGGGTGAAGCAGTCGTGCAGACTCCTAAAATGAGTCTTGCGCGCTTCCGACAGATCGAGGTCGGAGAACAGCCTCCACAGCGCGATCGAGAAGTCCCGCACCAGTGGATTCTCGATCTTGGAGAACCAGCCCATGAACCGGGTCAGGGCCGCGCGCGGGATGCGGTTGGTCAAGAGGAAGTTGAGGTCTTCCTGCTGGGTGAAAGAGGCGATCAGGGCTTTGACTGTCATGAATCTGTCAGCTCACAGGGTTAGCGCTTGTTGTCATGGAAACGACACTCCCGATTCTCTCGATGTCCGTGGCCGCCGCAGCGTCCGCTGCCGCCGTCCTCCCGAAGATCAAGGCGCGGGTCGAATTGTCCCGCGCCAAGCACCGCTCGCTTGCCGGACACTCCAAGATGTCGCGGCGGGTGGCAAAGCTGCTCCCGTTCTACGAGTTCGAGGGCGACGAGTATTTCGGCTGCGACGGCGCGCCTGACAACGTGGTGAAGCAGCGCAAGGACGCCTTCTTCCGCCTCGCCCAAATCTACGCCGAGCGCTACCCCAAGGGCCGCGCGATGACGAAGGAAGCGGCGGAGACGATCTCCGACCTCAACTTCACCGAGAGCTACCGCGTGCCGTTCCAGTTCTCGCGTCTGGTCCGCGAGCATCTGGGCACCTCGACCTTCATGGAATCCTCCAGCGGCGTCACCGTCACCGATGTCGACGGCAATACCTCCTACGACCTCACCGGATCCTACGGCGTCAACATCTTCGGCAACGACTTCTACAAGGAGTGCATCGAGAGCTCGGAGAAGCGCGCGCATGCGCTCGGCCCGGTGCTCGGCCCCTACCACCCCGTCATCCTCGAGAACGTGCAGCGGCTCTGCCAGATCTCGGGTCTCGACGAGGTCTCGTTCCACATGTCCGGCACCGAAGCCGTGATGCAGGCGGTCCGCCTTGCGCGCTACCACACCAAGCGCACGCATCTGGTCCGCTTCGCCGGCGCCTATCACGGCTGGTGGGGCGACGTGCAGCCCGGCGTCGGCAATCCGATCCCCGCGCACGAGACCTACACGCTCTCCGAAATGTCCGAGAAGACGCTGCACGTGCTGCGCACGCGCAAGGACATCGCCTGCGTGCTGGTCAACCCGCTCCAGGGCCTGCATCCGAACGTCAACGCGCCCGGCGATTCCTCGCTGGTCGATTCCTCGCGCGGCGGCAATTTCGATCGCGCGGCCTATACCGAGTGGCTGAAGAAGCTGCGCGAGGTCTGCGACCGGCGCGGCATCGTGCTGATCTTCGACGAGGTCTTCGTCGGCTTCCGTCTCGCTGCCGGCGGCGCCCAGGAATATTTCGGCGTCAAGGCCGACATGGTGACCTACGGCAAGAGCCTTGCCGGCGGCCTGCCGGTCGGCGTGGTCTGCGGCAGACGCGAATTGATGCGCCGCTTCCGCGACGACCGTCCCGCCGACATCTGCTTCGCGCGCGGCACCTTCAACTCGCATCCCTACGTCATGACGGCGATGGACGAATTCTTGAGTCGGCTCGCCAGCCCGAACTTCCGCGCCATCTATGATGGGCTGGATGCGACCTGGAACGGCCGCGTCCAGAAGCTCAACCAGATGATGACCGACGCCGAGCTGCCGGTGCAGTTCGCCAACCTCTCGTCGATCTGGACGGTGAAATACACCACACCGTCCCGCTACAACTGGATGCTGCAATATTATCTGCGCGCCGAGGGCCTGGCGCTGAGCTGGGTCGGCACGGGACGGCTGATCTTCAGCCTCAACTACACCGATGCCGACTTCGCTGAGGTCGCCGACCGCTTCGTCCGCGCCGCCGAGAAGATGAAGGCCGACGGCTTCTGGTGGCACGACGGCGTGCTCACCAACAAGCGCATCAAGCGGCAGATTTTGAAAGAGATGCTCGCCAAGCGCTTTAGGCGCTGAGGCTCGATCTCCGCGCCGCACAGCCACTCGTCGCACAGCCACTATCATTCCGTGGCGGCTCGAAGAGCCGAACCCGGAATCTCGAGTATCCGGGTTCGATGCTTCGCATCGCCCCGGAATGACAATGCTTGCGGCATCCCCCAAGACGTGGATGCCCGGGACAAGCCCGGGCATGACGCAACCATCAGACATCCGAGTGTTGGGTGTTAGCCGCGTGCTCAGGCGTGCTGCTCTTCGAGCGCGGGCTCGGCAATGAGGCCCAGCGTGTGCTCGGGGTTGAGGTGCAGGCCGGGGTCCATCAGCTCGCCGCGCATCAGCGCCAGCGGAGCAGAGCGATAGAGCATCAAATCGTGGAAGGGGTCGGTCAGGATCTTGGTCATCCAGACGAGGCCGGTCTCGACATCGCGGATGAAGAACAGGTGCACGGTGCGGAACAAAAGACCGCCACCGCCGATCACGAGCCAGATCTTGGCGACCTGACGCATGAAGTCGGTCGCGGTCGCCCAGGGCGTGAACAAGCCGAACAGCGTCGGATCGACCACCAGCACCAGCGGCGAGAGCGCCCAGATCGCCATCAGCACCACCTTGCGCTGAAGGTTGTAGCCGACCTTGATCTCTTCCTTGTACTCGTGCGTCGCCTGGTTGATGTGGTCGTAATCGTGCGGCTCGAAGAAGAAGTGACCGGCCTGGCGCGAGGTCATCGAGACCAGCCAGCCGACCAGCGCCGAGATCATGGGGTCGACGAACAGCCAGACATAGGCAAAGAGAAAGCTCAGCGCGCTGACGAAGTGCAGGCTCTGATTGATGCGGCTGTGGTGATAGTAGCGATGGTCGTCCCAGCGCTGGATCCGCAGCTGCTCGAGATAATTCTTGATCATGCTCTCCCCCAAAATGCTTCGGGTTCTGGATTTACAGGGATTCGATGTAGGCCGTGTGACATCATCATTTTGTCATATGACGATGTGCAGCGACGCGATGACGCACGCAAACGCGTGAGCGGCGGAGCGAGCCGCCGCTCCTACGCAGCCTTGCTCAGGCTGCCTTGGCGACGTCGACCTTGCGGAAGCGCACCAGCGAGAAGTGGCCGAGCGGCGGAATCAGGCGGCGCTCGGCGAGCTCCATGCCATGCGCGCCGGCCAGCCATTTCGCGTAACGCGACCAGGCGAACTCGGCGGTGCGGAAGCCGAGCGGACGCACCACCGGCTGGAGTTTCTGCTCGATGAAGCGGCGCATGCCGGTGTCGGCGCTGACGCGGGTCAGGATGATCAGCTCGCCGCCCGGACGCAGCACGCGGGCGAATTCGTCGAGCGCCTTCTCCGGATTCGGCACGGCGGTGACGACGTACTGCGCCATCACGACGTCGAAGGAATTGTCGGGGAATTCCAGCTTCTCGGCGTCCATCACCGCAAGGCCCTCGACGTTCTTGAGCTTGCCCTCGCTGACGCGGCGGCGCGCCTTGTCGAGCATGGCTTCCGAAATGTCGGTGCCGAAGATGCGCAGATGCGGCGCGTAGAGCGGCAGCGAGATGCCGGTGCCGACGCCGACCTCGAGCACGCGGCCGCCGATCTTGTTGGTGGCCGCGATGGCGGCCTGGCGGCCCTTGGCGAACACGCCCCCGAACACGAGATCGTAGACGGGCGCCCAGCGATCATAGGCCTGCTCGACCGTGCCACGGGTGAGGTCGAGCTGCTGGGTGCCGTCAAGGTTCATGATCTTAGCCATCGATGAGGTTCTCGCTATGGTTCAAAGGGGTGATCAACCGCGCACCGGCCGCCGCGCCATGCGAGGCGAGGCGCGCAGGACGCGGCTGGGCTGAAGTGAGGTGAGATTGCCGACGAACTGGCGCGCGCTGTTCTCCCAGGAGCGCTCCAGCGCGAAGTTGCGGCAGGTCTCGCGCGACATCGTGAGCGCGCGCAGGCACGCGGTACGCAGATCATGGTCGATCGCGCCGATCGGATGATCGGCGATGACATCCTTCGGGCCCGTCACCGGAAACGCCGCAACCGGCGTGCCGCAGGCGAGCGCCTCGAGCTGCACCACGCCAAATGTGTCGGTCAGGCTCGGGAAGACGAAGACGTCGGCCGCGGCGAGATGCGCGGTGAGATCCGCGCCCTTCTTCTCGCCGAGAAATACCGCGTCGGGATATTTCCTTTCCAGCGCCGCCTTCTGCGGGCCGTCGCCGACGACGACCTTGGTGCCGGGCAGGTCGAGGGAGAGGAAGGCTTCGAGATTCTTCTCCACCGCCACGCGGCCCATGGTCATGAAGATCGGGCGCGGCAGGTCGAGCTTGGCGGGGCTGTCGGGATGGAACAGCTCGGTGTTGACGCCGCGCGTCCAGAAGCCGAGCCGCTTGAAGCCGCGTTCCGAGAGCTCCTGGCGCAGCGAGGGCGTCGCCACCATGGTCATTGCGGCGGCATCGTGGAAGTGGCGCAGCACGGCATAGCCGACCGCGGCCGGGATGCCGGTCCGCACCGAGACATATTCGGGAAAACGCGTCGTATAGGAGGTCGTGAACGCCAGGCGGTTGCGGCGGCAATAGGCGCGCGCGGCCCAGCCGATCGGCCCCTCGGTCGCGATGTGCAGCGCGTCCGGCGCCGCCTTCTCGATCAGACGCGCGATCTCCTTTCCGCTCGGCAGCGCGATGCGCAGGCCCGGATAGGTCGGCAGCGGCCAGGACGGAAAGCCGTCCGGGGTGAGGAAGTCGATCTCGACATCGAGCGCCTTGGCGGCGTTGGCCAGCGAGGTCAGAGTGCGGACCACACCGTTGACCTGCGGATGCCAGGCGTCAGTCGCGATTAATACCCGCATGGGAAAATCCCGAGAGGTTGATGATTCTCGGCTTACGACCATCAACCACGGATATTTCAGGCGTGTGACGTCACATAAATGTCGGCCCGCTGTTTTGTTGGTTAACAGGCGCGCCGGGCCACGAAACTGTCATGAAACAATCCTTGCCGCGAAGAAACCGTTTTCGGTTTTCCGCGCAAACGTCCCGAAACTTCTTTCCGTTAGGAATTTAGGCAACGGAGCACCGAAACGGTGCCGCGGTGGTCAACACACCGAGCAAACAGGGGCGATCAATGTTCAATCTGGACACGTTCAAGGCGTATTCGCGCGCCGTTGCTTTTGGCGCAGCCGCGATCTCCGCGATCGCATTCGCCGGCCCGGCCAAGGCCGCGCCCGTGCAGCTCTTCCCGTTCTTCCAGCCGCTGCCGCCGATGGCCGCACTGCACCCCTACCAGGCGCCGACCTATCAGACCGCGCCATCCGAGGATCAGGACGCGGTCGAGATGCCGGCGCGCTTCCGCCGCCAGACCGTCTCCTACGCGACGCGCGAGGCGCCGGGCACCATCATCATAGATACGCCGAACACCTATCTCTATTACGTGCTCGGAGGCGGCCAGGCGCTGCGCTACGGCATCGGCGTCGGTCGCGACGGCTTCACCTGGTCGGGCATCCAGTCGGTGAGCAAGAAGGCCGAGTGGCCGGACTGGACCCCGCCGCCGGAGATGATCGCCCGCCAGCCCTATCTGCCGCGCCACATGGCCGGCGGCCCCGGCAACCCGCTTGGCGCCCGCGCCATGTATCTCGGCGGCACCATCTACCGCATCCACGGCACCAACGCCCCCGAGACCATCGGCAAGCACGTCTCCTCCGGCTGCATCCGCATGACCAATGAAGACGTCACCGACCTCTATTCCCGCGTCAATGTCGGCACCAAGGTCATCGTGCTGCCGATGTCGGAACGCCGCGCGGACCTCGGCGCCGCGACGCGCTAAACGACGGGACAGGATAGAGATGTGAACGGCCCCGGCGAGACCGGGGCCGTTTGCGTTCGGCGTCGGCGTTTGCGGCACATCCCCTTCGAGACGCCCGCCTATGGCGGGCCCTCAGGATGAGGGCTGAGTGTGCGGCTCCCGGCTGCACCACCTGCTTCGCGAATGCCTGCCGCGACGGACGAAATGTGCGCACGATAACCGCTAACCACCCCACCGCCCCGCAATCAGGCGCAGCCACGCCGCCGAATGAAACGCGCTCATCAGGAGATACATCGGCACCATCCCGCCGAGCACGGAGCCGTGTCCGGCGACGCACAGCATGTCTGCCGGGCCGCCGAGCACTGCCGTCAGCACGGCCATGATCGCGAAGGTCGGTGTGGCCGCTAAGGCCAGCCATCTGGCGAAGTGGCGCGCGGCGGCGACGCCGTCACGGCTGTCATTGGGGGTCGCGCTGACGGGGCTGCTCATTTCCGTTCGCCCGCAGCCGCCTCGCGAAATGCCCTCTCGCCGGCGTCCGAGACCTCCACCCATTTCTCGTCGGGCGCGGCGCCTTCCTCGTAGCTGTCGTGCCAGTTCCACCATTTGTAGGTCGGCGTCTGCGGATAGCCGGGAGGCGAATCCTCCCAGACCTCCTGCCGGCCGAGCGGCGTGATGTCGAGATAGTTCCAGGTGCCGCCCATCTGCTCGTCGCCGCGGCTCTTGACGAAATAGGTGCGGAAAATGCGGTTGCCGTCGCGGAAGAACACGTTGGTGCCGTGCCATTCGTCGACGCCGAAATCCTTGTCGAAGCTGTCGGTGATGGTGACCCAGGGCATGGTCCAGCCCATCCGCTTCTTCAACCTGGCGATCTCGGCCTGCGGTGCGCGCGAGGCGAACACGAGCGTGGTGTCGCGCGCATTGAGGTGCGCGACATGCGCGACCTGGTCGGCGACCATCGAGCAGCCGCGGCAGGCATGATCGGGCCAGCCGAACACGCCCGGCTCGAAGAAGGCGCGGTAGACGATCAGCTGCCGCCGGCCCTGGAACAGATCGGCCAGACTGATCTTGCCGCCGGGCCCCTCGAACGCGTAGGCTTTGGTCACTTCCATCCACGGCATGCGCCGGCGCTCGGCGGCCAGGGCGTCGCGGGCGCGGGTAAGCGCCTTTTCCTTCACGAGCAATTGCAGTCGGGCGGCCTCCCAGTCCTGCGGCGATACCACCGGCGGTGTTTGCATCCCGTTCGTTCCTGCGTTGTCGGCTGATGTCATGATAGCTCTCCAAATCTCTCGTCCGGGCGCCCGGTCCGGATCCCGCCACGACAAGTGCGGAACCGTTCGCCCCTCGCCGCACATCGTCGGCCCTCGACGATTTCTGGCACCGGGCCGTTGCGCGGTGGGAGTAACAAGTGTGGCGGGATTTGAATGGAATCGCTGATCACGGCTGCGGCGCGCGCGCTGGAGGCCGGCGATCCGCTCGGCGCTCTGAACCGCGTGGCGCTGCGCAACGATGCGCCATCGCTGGCGCTGCGTGGCATCGCGATGGCGCAGCTCGGCGATCTCGCCAAGGCGAAGACACTGCTGCGGAGCGCCGCACGCGCATTCGGTCCGCGCGAGGCGGTGGCGCGGGCAAGATGCGTCGTGGCCGAGGCCGAGATCGCGCTGGTCTCACGTGACCTGAGCTGGCCCGTGAAAGCGCTCGCGGCCGCGCGCGCAACGCTGCAGAAGCACGGCGATCTCGCCAACGCCGCGCATGCGGGCCATATCGAAGCGCGGCGCCTTCTCCTCGTCGGACGTGTCGACGAGGCCGAGCAGACGCTGGCCGGGCCCGGCGCGCCCCCGCTCCCGCCTGCGTCCCAGGCCATCCGCGAGCTCGTCGCCGCCGGCATCGCAATCAGGCGGCTCAGAACCGAAGACGCGCGCGCGGCGCTCGGCCGCGCGGCGCGCGCAGCACGGCAGGCAAAGATCCCGGCGCTCCTGGCCGAGGTCGAGAGCGCGAACCTCATCCTCGACACGCCGGCCGCACGGCTGATCGCGGGCGGCAGCGAACACCCGTTGTTGCTCGGAGAAGTCGAAAGACTGGCGACCTCGACGGCGCTGGTCGTGGACACCTTCCATCACGTCGTGCGCCGGCAAGGCGTTGCCGTGTCGCTCGGAACGCGGCCGGTGCTGTTCGCGCTCGCGCGCCTGCTGGCGCAGGCGTGGCCCGCGGATGTCTCGCGGGAGATGCTGATGTCAGGCGCATTCCGGGCGAAGCACGCCGACGAATCGCATCGCGCGCGATTGCGCGTCGAGATCGGGCGGCTTCGCACCAAGCTGAAGCCGCTGGCCGACATCAGCGCGACGAAGCAGGGCTTTGTGCTGGCACCGCGCAAGACGCGCGACATTCTCGTGCTGGCGCGGCCCGTCGAGGAAAAGCACGCCGCCGTTCTCGCCTTTCTTGCCGACGGCGAGCCGTGGTCGAGCTCGGCGCTCGCGCTGGCGCTCGGAACCAGCGCGCGCACCGTGCAGCGGGCGCTCGACGAGCTGGGGCGATCGAACAAAGTGCAGTCGTTCGGACACGGACGGGCGCGGCGCTGGATGACCCCGCCGGTCCCGGGATTCCCGACAGGCTTGTTACTCCCCACGCCGCTGCTGAAAACGTAAGGTCGGCGGCACCTCACAGGGACCACGCACATGAAACGTTCAGCCGCCGAGATCATCAGGGAGTACGGGCCGTTTGCGGGTGTCGAGGCCGTGCACGGCGTCACCTATGACGGTACCCATGTTTGGTTCGCCTCCGGTGACAGATTGAATGCGCTCGATCCCTCCAGCGGCAAGGTCGCGCGCACGATCGATGTCGCCGCGCATGCGGGAACGGCGTTCGATGGCCGCCACCTGTTTCAGATCGCCGAGGACCGCATCCAGAAGATCGATGCCGCGACCGGCAAGGTGCTCGGCACGATTCCCGCGCCCGGCGGCGGTGGCGATTCCGGGCTTGCCTGGGCAGAGGGCTCGCTCTGGGTCGGGCAATATCGCGAGCGCAAGATCCATCAGATCGATCCCGCAACCGGAAAGGTTCTGCGCACGATCGAGAGCAAGCGCTTCGTCACCGGCGTCACCTGGGTCGACGGCGAGCTCTGGCACGGCACCTGGGAAGGCGAGGACAGCGACATCAGGCGGATCGATCCCCAGACCGGCAAGGTGCTGGAGCAGCTCGACCTGCCCGCTGGGACGATGGTCTCTGGCCTTGAGTCCGACGGCGCTGATCGCTTCTTCTGCGGCGGTGGAGAGCGCGGCAATGTGAGAGCGATCCGCCGTCCCAAGCGCGGCTAAAGCATGATCCGGAAAAGTGCGAAGCGGTTTTCCGGAAAGATCATGCCTAAACAACAACCTAAAGCGCGATGACGATTTGTCCAAATCTCATCGCGCTTTAGTCTGACAAGATGGCCCGAACACGCGGCAACGGCACGATCGCGGCCGTTAACACATTCGCCCCAATTCCACCCCATCGGTGCGCTCTAGCGCCCTCCTCGCCCGGCCTGTAAAATCCCCGCCGGGGCGGCTTGGGGGATTGATGCGTCTGACGTTGAATCTGAAGATTATCCTGATCGCCGTGGCGGTGCTCGCGGCGTCGTTCTTCATCAGCCTGAAGGCGATGGATTGGCTTTCGCCGCGCGCGACGAATTCGGCGCCGCCGGTCGCGCAGCTGCCGCCGCTGCCGCCGGTCGCGAAGAGCTCGATCGTCGTGGCCCCGGTCGCGATTGCGCTGTCGGCGATCCGCGAGCAGGCCGAGAAGGCCGCGCCGCGCAATTTTGCCGGCAAGGCCGACAACCCGATCTCGCAAATCCTGGAGAACGCCGACATCGGCTGGTCCGCCGTGCGTGGGCCGATGGCGGCCACCGGCGACAAGGACGTGCTGACGATCTCGACGCCGCTCAGCGGCAAGCTGAACGTGACGGGCTCGCTGTCGTCCAAGGCCACCGGCGCGCTCGGCGATGCGCTCGGCAGCGTGCTCGGCGGTGACGCGGCGAAACGGATCGGCGCGGTCAACATCAAGAACCTGAACGCCAGCGCCGAGATCAAGGGCAACGTGGTCGTCACCTCGCGCCCGAAGCTTGCCGCCGCCTGGCACCTCGAACCCAATCTCGGCGCCCAGGTCAATCTCGGCGACACCAACCTCAACGTGGCCGGCGCCAAGGTCAACGTGCCGGCGCAGGTGAAGCCGCTGATCGACAAGACCGTCGGCGAGCAGATCAACGCCGTCTCCGAGCGCATCCGCAACGATGGCTCGCTGCGGGAGAATGCGAAGCTGCAATGGGCCAAGGCCTGCCGCTCGATCCCGCTGCAGGGTTCGGGCAGCTCGGCTGCGCTGCCGCCGCTGTGGCTGGAGATGAAGCCGACCCGCGCCATCGCGGCGCAGCCGCGCGTCGATGCTCAGAACGTGACACTGCTGCTCGGCCTCGAGCTCGAGACGCGCGTCACCTCGACCTCGTCCAAGCCGGACTGCCCGTTCCCTGAGAAGATCTCGATCGTGCCGCCGACCGGCACCGGCGTGAACATCGGCGTGCCGATCGACGTGCCCTTCACCGAGATCAACAAGCTGATCGCGGCGCAGATGGTCGGTCACACTTATCCCGAGGACGGCTCGGGCCCGGTCGACGTCACCGTCAAAAGCGTCAACGTGATCCCGTCGGGCGACCGGCTGCTGATCTCGCTGTTGGTTCGCGCCAAGGAAAAGAAGAGCTGGTTCGGCCTCGGCGCCGAGGCGACCGTGCACATCTGGGGCCGGCCGATGCTCGACCAGGCGCAGCAGACGCTGCGGCTCGCCGACATCCAGCTCGCGGTGGAATCCGAAGCGGCCTTCGGCCTGCTCGGCGCCGCGGCGCGCGCGGTGGTGCCGCAAATGCAGCAGGCACTGGTGCAGAAGGCGACGCTCGATTTGAAGCCGATCGCCGCCAACGCCCGCGAGAAGATTGCAGCCGCGATCGCCGACTACCAGAAGAGCGAGGACGGCCTCAAGGTCGACGCCAAGATCGACAGCCTGACCCTCGCCGACATCGCCTTCGATGCCAAGACGCTGCGCGTGGTTGCGGAAGCCGGCGGCTCGCTCAACGTGTACGTGACCAAGCTGTCGGGGATGTAGCGCGCCGTGCGCGCCGGTCCCGCGCGCCTCCTCGTCGCTTGCGCCGCTGGCATTCTCGCCGGAGGATGCTAGTCTCGCAGCACTGTAGGGGACAACGCGAGGACAACATGGAAGCCGGCATGGTCACGCCCGCGCCGGCACTGGTGCGGTTTTCCGGCATTCAGAAGACCTATGATGGCGAGCATCTCGTGGTGAAGAACCTCGATCTCGACATCAAGAAGGGCGAGTTCCTCACCCTGCTCGGCCCGTCGGGTTCGGGCAAGACGACCACGCTGATGATGCTGGCCGGCTTCGAGGTTCCAACCCAGGGCGAGATCTACCTCGCGGACCGGCCGATAAAGAAGGTGCCGCCCCACAAGCGCGACATCGGCATGGTGTTCCAGAACTATGCCCTGTTTCCGCATCTGACGATCGCGGAGAACATCGCCTTTCCGCTCTCCGTTCGCAAGACCGGCAAGGCCGAAGCGCAGGAACGCGTCGGCGCGGCGTTGCGCATGATCAAGATGGAAACCATGGCGCAGCGGCGGCCCGGACAGCTGTCCGGCGGTCAGCAGCAGCGCGTGGCGCTGGCCCGCGCGCTGGTCTTCAATCCGCAACTCGTGCTGATGGACGAGCCGCTCGGCGCCCTGGACAAGCGCCTGCGCGAGCAGATGCAGCTCGAGATCAAGCAACTGCACGAGACGATGGGCATCACCATCGTCTACGTCACCCACGACCAGAGCGAAGCGCTCACCATGTCGGATCGCATCGCCGTGTTCAACGACGGCATCGTGCAGCAGATCGACAGGCCCGACGCGCTGTATGAGCGTCCGGTGAACAGTTTTGTCGCCCACTTCATCGGCGAGAACAATGTGCTCGCCGGTACCGTCGAGACGATCGACCAGACCTATTGCAGGGTTGCGCTGGCTGGTGGCGGCGCCGTGACCGCACGCGCGGTCAACGTCTCAGGTGCGGGCGCATCGACCTCCCTGTCGGTGCGGCCGGAGCGGATCGCCATTGTCGCGGATGGCGCCGCCAACGACGGACCGAATCGACTGCCGGCCAGAGTGCAGAACACGATCTATCTCGGCGACCATGCGCTCGCCGTGCTCGATGTCTCAGGGAACGCCGAGTTCATGGTCAAGCTTCAGCCGGGTGCGCATGACAGCCTGACACAAGGCGAAAACGTCTTCGTCACCTTCCGCCCGGAGGACTGCCTCGCCCTCGATCCCGTCTGATCAGACGATCAACACTCGACGCAATGCACATGAAGAAGGAACAAGGACCATGCTGAAGCGCAAGACTGGCAAGACTGCTCTGGGGTTCGCGGCAGCGTTCAGCGCCAGCGCTGCACTGGCGACCGTCGCGCAGGCGCGTGACCTCACCGTTGTGTCGTGGGGCGGCGCGTATCAGGATGCGCAGAAGAAAGTCTATTTCGAGCCCTTCAAAAAGGCCACCGGCATTGCCATGAACGACGAGTCCTGGGACGGCGGCATCGGCGTATTGCGCGCCAAGGTGCAGGGTGGTGCGGCCACCTGGGACGTCGTTCAGGTCGAGAGCGACGAACTCGCGGTCGGCTGCGAGGAAGGCCTGTTCGAGAAGATGGACTATTCCCGGATAGGCGGCGAGGCCGCCTATATCCCGCCGTCGGTCAACGCTTGCGGCGTCGGCGCCATCCTCTACGATTTCGTGCTCGGCTACGACAAGGACAAGCTGAAGGAAGCCCCTAGCGGCTGGGCCGATTTCTTCGACACCAAGAAGATCCCCGGCAAACGCGCTTTGCGTCAGGGCCCCAAGACCACGCTCGAGATCGCGCTGATGGCCGACGGCGTCCCGCCGAACGACGTCTACAAGGTGCTGGCGACCGATGAAGGCGTCGAGCGCGCCTTCAAGAAGCTCGACACCATCAAGGGCGACATCGTCTGGTGGAAAGCCGGCGCCCAGCCGCCGCAACTGCTTGCTTCCGGCGAGGTGGTGATGACCTCGGTCTACAATGGCCGCATCGACACCGCGAACAAGAACGAGAAGAAGAACTTCGGCATCGTGTGGAACGGTGCGCTCTTCACCCTCGATAGCTGGGTCATCCTGAAGGGCAGCCCGAACAAGGATGCCGCCTACAAGTTCCTGGATTTTGCCGGCAAGGCGGAGAACCAGTCAAAGCTGTCGGAGAACATTGCCTATGGCACCTCGAACAAGGACGCCGCCGGACGCCTTGCGCCCGCCGTCCTGAAGGACCTGCCGACGGCGCCTGACAACATCAAGAACGCGGTCGAGATCAACGTCGGCTTCTGGCTCGAGAACATCGACCGCCTCACCGAGCGCTTCAACAAATGGGCCGCGAAATAGCACCCGGCCGAGCCGGCATGCGGCGCGTGGAAAAACGTGGTGAATGGCGCCCCCGCGGCGCATCCTTCGAGACGCCCGCCTACGGAGGGCCCTCAGGATGAGGTCTGAGTTTGTGGCAGCGACTCTACAAGCACCGGTGTCGATGAGCCTCCTCCTGAGGAGACCGCCACCGGGTCCGCGCAAGGCGCGGCCCGATGACAGGCTCCGCGATCGTCTCGAAGGACGAGGCGCTTGCTCTGGCCGCTGCAAGGGGCTTCTCCCATGACGGTAGTCTCCCTGACCGGCGCCAATGCCGAGACCAACGTGCCGCTCAAGCGTCGATTGCGGCGGGCGGAGCGCGCACGACAGATCAAGGCGCTGGCGCTGATCCTGCCGCTGCTGCTGTTTCTGCTCTTCACCTTCGCCGGACCCATCATCGGCATGCTGTGGCGCGCGGTCGATGACCGGGAGGTGCGCCAGGTTCTGCCGCAAACCATCGCTGCCCTCGCCGACTGGGACGGCAAGGGCCTGCCTGACGAAAAGGCCTATGCGGCGCTGGCAAGCGACCTCCAGGCAGCGCGCGCCGCCGGCTCCATCGCCATCGCGGCCAAGCGGCTCAATTATGCCCTGAACGGCTTTCGCACGATCCTGACAAGCACGGCACGCAATCTCAAAGCCGTGCCCGAGCCAGGCACGGCAAAGGAGACGCTGAGCAAGCTCAACCCGGCCTGGCGCGAGCGCAGCACATGGACGACGATCAAGGATGCTGGCGGCCCGGTGACCGGCTTCTACCTTCTTGCGGCGCTCGACCTGACGCGGAACGCGGACGGCGCCATCATCGCGGCGCCACCGGATCAGGCGATCTATCTCGACATCTTTCTCCGTACCTTTCTCATCAGCCTCGGTGTCACCGCGCTCTGCCTGATCCTCGGCTTTCCGGTCGCATACCTCTTGGCGGTGCTGCCGCCGGGCCGATCGAACCTGCTGATGATCTTCGTGCTGCTGCCGTTCTGGACCTCGCTGCTGGTCCGCACCTGCGCCTGGATCGTGCTGTTGCAGAGCAAGGGTGTCGTGAACGACAGCCTGCACTGGCTCGGCATCATCGACGAGCCGCTCCGCCTGATCTACAATCGCTTCGGCGTCTGCGTGGCCATGACCCACGTGCTGCTGCCGTTCATGATCCTGCCGCTCTACAGCAGCATGAAGGCGATCTCGCCCGCTTACATGCGGGCCGCCGCCTCGCTTGGCGCGCCACCGAGCACCGCGTTCCTGCGGATCTATTTGCCGCAAACCCTGCCCGGCATCGGCGCGGGAAGCCTGCTCGTCTTCATCCTGGCGCTTGGCTACTACATCACGCCGGCCCTCGTCGGCGGAGCTGCCGATCAGATGATCAGCTATTTCATCGCGCTTTACACCACCGAGACGGCCAATTGGGGCCTTGCATCGGCGTTGGGCGCGGTGCTGCTGCTCGCCACGGTTCTGCTCGCGCTCGTCTATGGTAAGCTGGTGCAGGGCCAGCAGGTCACGGGAGGCATGAAGAATTGAGCGACACGCCCTCCCTCCGCACCGCCAGCCAGCGCATCGCATGGATCGCGACCATCGCCATCTCGACGATGGTGTTCATCTTCCTGATCGCGCCGATCCTCGCCATCATGCCGCTGTCCTTCAGCTCCGGCTCGTACCTCACTTATCCGCTGCCGGGCCTCTCCTTGCGCTGGTACGACGACTTCATCAATTCGCCGCGCTGGATGAATTCGCTGAAGAACAGCATGATCATCGGCTTCGCCTCGACGCTGCTGTCGATGGTGCTCGGCACGCTGGCAGCTCTTGGGCTCGCGCAGTGGAAGAGCCGGCTCAAACCGCTGGTGCTGGCTTTCGTGCTGTCGCCGGTCGTCGTGCCCGGCGTCATCACCGCGGTCGGCCTGTACTTCTTCTTCGCACCCATCGGGCTGACCGGCAGCTATCTCGGCCTGATCCTGGCCCACACCGCGCTGGCGACGCCTTTTGTGGTGATCACGGTCGGCGCGACGCTGCAAAGCTTCGACACCAACCTCGCACGCGCCGCCGCCTCGCTGGGTGCCTCGCCGCTTCAAGCGTTCCGCCGCGTGATCCTGCCATTGATCCTGCCGGGGCTCGCGTCGGGCGCACTGTTCGCCTTCGCGACCAGTTTTGATGAAGTGGTGATCGTGCTGTTCATGGCAGGGCCCGAGCAGCGCACCCTGCCGCGCGAGATGTTCAGCGGCATCCGCGAGAACATCAGTCCGACCATCACAGCCGCGGCCGTGGTCCTGACGACAGTCTCGATCATCCTGCTCGCTACCCTGGAAGGCCTGCGCCGGCGCAACGAGCGGCTCAAGGCCGGCCGCGCCTGATAACTTCTCCCTCTCCCCGCCCGCGGGGGGAGGCGAACGGAACACCGACCGCCCCTTCTGATTTTGCATCCCGCTATGGCGCGCACCGCTTAGCTGCCGCGATCGTTTGTCGCTACAACCGTGCCGCAACAAAACCCAAACAACAACGCTGAGGGAGAAACATATGCACAAACTCGTCGCCGCCACAGCAGTCGGTCTCGCGCTTGCCGCCACGTCAGGCCCTGCACAGGCGCAGATTTCCGACGACGTCGTCAAGATCGGCGTGCTCACGGATATGTCGAGCCTCTATGCGGACGCGACCGGCAAGGGCTCGCTCGCCGCGGTCGAGATGGCGGTTGCCGACTACGGCGCCAAGGTCGCCGGCAAACAGGTCGCGGTGGTCGCCGCCGATCACCAGAACAAGCCCGACGTCGGCGTCAACATCGCCCGCAACTGGTATGACAACGACAAGGTCGATGCGATCTTCGACGTGCCGACGTCCTCGGTCGCGTTGCCGGTCTCGGCGCTGACGCGCGAGAAGAACAAGATCCACGTCAATTCCGGCGGCGGCTCCTCCGACATCACCGGCCCCGCCTGCTCGCCGAACACGGTGCACTGGACCTACGACACCTATGCGCTGTCGAACGTCGCCGGCAAGGCGATGGTGAAGCGCGGCGAGGACACCTGGTTCTTCGTCACCGCCGACTACGCCTTCGGCATGGCGCTCGAGCGCGATGCCGCCAATGTCGTCAAGGAAAGCGGCGGCAAGGTGCTCGGCGACGTCCGCCATCCGCTCAACTCCTCGGACTTCTCCTCCTTCCTGCTCCAGGCGCAGGCCTCCAAGGCCAAGGTGGTCGCGCTCGCCAATGCGGGCGGCGACACCACCAATGCGCTGAAGCAGGCGCCCGAGTTCGGCCTGACCCAGAGCGGCCAGAAGATGATCGCGCTGCTCCAGGAGATCACCGACACGCATTCGCTCGGCATCAAGGCGACGCAGGGCCTGATCGTCACCGACGCCTTCTACTGGGACATGAACGAGGAGACGCGCGCCTTCTCAAAACGCTTCAACGAGAAGGTCGGGCACATGCCGACCATGATCCAGGCCGGCCTCTATTCGGCGACGATGCACTATCTCAAGGCGATCGACGCCATCAAGACCGACGAGGCGCCGAAGGTGATGGAGCAGATGCGCAAGATGCCCGTCAACGACTTCTTCGCCAAGAACGGCAAGATACGCATCGACGGCCGCATGGTCCACGACATGTATCTGTTCGAGGTCAAGAAGCCCGAGGACTCCAAGGGCGAGTGGGACCTCTACAAGCTGATCGCCACCGTGCCCGGCGAGGAGGCCTTCCGTCCGCTCGACAAGGGCGGCTGCCCGCTGGTGACGCACTGAGCGTCTCGTTCGATAGGAGCGGAGCCACCGCATCAGGAGGACGCCGAAGCTTCCACGACGTCACGGCATGCGGTGAAAAGACACGACAGCGCGCCCGGTGAAAACCGGGCGCGCTTCGTTTAGGCCATCACGCGAGCTGCGTTACTCCGAATACTTGAACTCGGGCATGTTCTTCAGCTCGTCCTTGCTGGCGTTGAACACGGCGTGGTCGGGATACCACTTCGACGAGGACGACGAGGACGTGGTCGTCGCGGTCTTGTCGGTGCCGGTCGCAGCGCCGGTGGTGGTGGTCGACTTGTTCATCGTGCCGCCCGCGCCACTGGTGCCGGTATAGGCCACGGCCTCGTTGACGAACTTCAGCTTCTCATAGGGCACCGCGACCAGATGCTCACCCATGCCGAGGAAGCCGCCGACGCCGATCACGGCGATCTTGATGGCGCCGCTCTTGTCCATCAGGAGATCGTTGATCGAGCCGATGTTCTCGTTGGCCTCGTTATAGACCTTCAGGCCCGACATCTTCGAGGCACGCCACTCACCCGACGCGGTCGTCGTGGTGGCCGTGGCTGCAGGGGCCGCCTTGTCGGTGGTGGCGGTCGGCGATTGCGCGAACGCAACGGTCGCAAGAAGTGCCGTGCCGGCGAGGCCGGCGGCGATCGATTTCATCAGCATGTTGTCCTCTCCTTCCACAGAAAACTCGTGCGAAGAAAACAGCGCTGCTCACTCCCAGTTCCGTGCGCGCAGCAATTTCGTCGCGGGATGCGAGCACAAGAACGGCGACGGATTGTTCCTGCGTCACCCCAGGAACAATTTTTTGCGGCGCACGGTTCCCCGCCGATGATCATGCGCCCCGGCGGAAAGCACGATCGCGGCGAGGAACGCGCGGAGCTGCGTCGCTTTAGGTCGGCTCTTGCAGTCGATCGGAAGCGCGGAGAATCCGAATTGCAACCCTCGTCCAGAACGCGGTGCGGTTCGGCTCCGAGGTCACGATCCGCCTCGATGCATCGTCCAGCATGCGCGTCATCGACGTCGAGGATGACGGCTCCGGCATTTCGGACGCGCGCAAGCAGGAGATGCTGGAGCCGTTCGTGCGCGGCGACGAGGCGCGCACCATGGACGACTTCACCTCTCCCCGGCGGGGAGAGATGGGGACGAAGCGATCCGCAGCGATGCGCGTCAGGCCGCGAGCGGCGGGTGCTCGACTGCCATCTCGCCGTAGATCGCCACTGCCTCGAAGCGATATCCGCAGGCGCGGCAATTCCAGAGATAGGAGACGCGCCCCTCGCCCGGCTCGATCCAGTCCGGCTGGGGGATTGGCGTGCCGCACTGGGCACAGGGGTTGTGTCTAGGAACGTCGCCGATGTGTGCCTTGTTTGATTTTGTCATGGCACCCTCCCACTTCGCAGGCGTCTTCATACTCGCTTTCGCAAGCCGATGCCAATAGACAGGCGTGCTGTCGCGAGCCGGGGGTCGTTCGCCCCAAGGCGTCAGTTACGCCAGCTTTGCGTCATCACGGCGGCTCGGCGCCGCAAAAAACACGCGTGGCGGCGTTTGGTCACATCATCGCCGCGTTCCGCGCCTAACCGCGGCCGGGCGCAGGTCACTTCAAGGACCTCAGGAATATCTCATGAAGATTTTACGCATTGCCGCGCTGCTCGCGGCCGGACTGACCGTGCCGCAGGCCGCATTCGCGGGCGAAGCCGACTATGCCGAGATGGTCGCGACGCATGCGCGCGCCAACGGCGTGCCGGAGGCGCTGGTGCACCGCGTCATCATGCGCGAGAGCCGCTACCAGCCCGGCCTCATCGGCCGCGGCGGCACCATCGGCCTGATGCAGATCAAGCTCGCGACCGCGCGCGGGCTCGGCTACACCGGCGATGCCGCTGGCCTGCGCGATCCCAACACCAATCTCACCTACGCAGTCAAATACCTCGCCGGCGCCTATCACGCCGCCAATGGCGACCACGCGCGAGCCGTGCGTTATTTCGCGGGCGGCTACTACTACGTCGCAAAGCGGCAGCGCCAGGAGCAGCAGCAGGCGATGGTGCGTGAGGCCAGCACCGAAACCTGGCTGGAGCCCAACGGCAACCCGCAGCCGATGTTCGGCACCGCGCCGCCCAGGAAGCTGGCGCAAGGCGTCCGCAATGCGCGGGCGCAGGTTCTGTCATTCCGGGGCGACGCGCAGCGTCGAACCCGGAATCTCGAGATTCCGCGTTCGGCTCTTCGAGCCGCCCCGGAATGACTGGCCTGTGGCTAACGCGTTGACACCAGCTCCCACTGGCATACATTAGAGCCGTTCCGAGGGGTGCTCCGAGGAGGAGCTGAGATACCGCTAAATGGGCAGGCCTGCACTTCAGCAAGCCGGCCCAGGACCGCGGTGACCCTTTGAACCTGATCCGGGTCATGCCGGCGAAGGGACAGGGATGTTGCAGACGACCAAGCGACCGGATTCACCGGTATCCATCATCGGCGCAGGCATTGCCGGCGCCTGGCAGGCGCTCCTGTTCGCGCAGGCCGGCCACGCCGTAACCCTACACGAGCGCGGTGACGCGGCGATGACCGAATCCACCAGCCACTGGGCCGGCGGCATGCTGGCGCCGTGGTGCGAGGCCGAGGTCGCCGAACCCGTCATCTCCAGGCTCGGCCAGCGCTCCCTCGACATCTGGCGCCGTGAGCTGCCCGACACACCCTTCAACGGCTCGCTGGTCGTCGCCCATCCGCGCGAGCGCAACGATTTCGAGCGCTTTGCCCGCATGACCGAGGGCCACCGACGGCTTGATGCCGCCGCGCTCGCCGAGCTCGAGCCGTCGCTGGAGGGCCGTTTTCGCGATGCGCTGTTCTTCGCGGCCGAGGGCCATGTCGAGCCGCGCCGCGTGCTGCCGAAGCTGCACGCGCGCATCAAAGCGGCCGGCGGCACCATCAAATTCGACAGCGACGTCAGCGCGAAAGATCTCGCAAACCTTAATCCTGGAGGCATCGTGATCGACTGCCGCGGCCTCGCCGCACGGGAGGACCAGCCCGAGCTGCGCGGCGTCAAGGGCGAGATGATCCTGATCGAGACGGACGAGGTGCAGCTGGCGCGCCCGGTGCGGCTGATCCATCCGCGCTGGCCGCTCTACGTGATCCCGCGCGAGAACAATCTGTTCATGCTGGGCGCGACCTCGATCGAGGCCGAGGACACCGGCGTCAGCGTCCGCTCCGCGCTGGAGCTTTTGGGCGCAGCCTATGCCGTGCATCCCGCCTTCGGCGAAGCGCGCATCGTCGAATTCGGCTCGGGCCTGCGCCCCGCCTTTCCCGACAATCTCCCCCGCATCGGCATTCGCGGCGAAGAGATCAGCGTCAACGGGCTTTACCGCCACGGCTTCCTGATCGCGCCGGCGCTCGCCGAGCTGACGCTTGCTTACGTCGAGCGCGGCCAGATCGACAATGAGGTGATGCAATGCGCTTGATCGTCAACGGCGAGCAGCGCGAGGTGAACGCGGCCAGCGTCGATGCGCTGCTCTCTGAGCTCGACTACGAGGGCACCCATTTCGCGATCGCGCTCAACTACGACGTCGTGCCGAAAAGCCGCTGGGCCGAGACCGTGCTGAAGGCCGGCGACGAGATCGAGATCATCACGCCGCGGCAGGGAGGGTGACAGCGATGGCACGCTCTCTTCGCGACGACGGCTGCATTGGCCCGTCATTCCGGGGCACGCGAAGCGTGAACCCGGAATCGCGCCGCAACTTCGAGATTCCGGATCGGTCCGCGTTCCGCGGCCCGTCCGGAATGACGGGGAATTCAAGATGGTGACCTTCTACGGCAAATCCTTCCCCTCCCGCCTCCTGATCGGCAGCGCGCTCTATCCCTCGCCCGCGATCATGCAGGCGGCGATCCGCGCCTCCGGCTCGAACATCGTCACGGTGTCGCTGCGCCGCGAATCCGCCGGCGGCAAGACCGGGGACGCGTTCTGGAAGCTGATCCGCGAGCTCGACGTCACCGTGCTGCCCAACACCGCCGGCTGCCGCAGCGTGCGAGAAGCCGTGACAACCGCAAAGCTCGCGCGCGAATTGTTCGGGACGTCCTGGATCAAGCTGGAGGTCATCGCCGACAACGACACGCTGCAGCCCGACGTCGTCGGCCTCGTCGAAGCCGCGACCATCCTGATCAAGGACGGTTTTGAGGTGTTCCCCTATTGCACCGAGGACCTCTCGGTCGCGAACCGCCTGGTCGATGCCGGCTGCAAGGTGGTGATGCCATGGGCCGCGCCGATCGGCAGCGCCAAGGGCATCACCAATCGCGATGCCTTGAGGCTGCTGCGCGAGCGGCTGCCCGACATCACGCTGGTGGTCGACGCCGGCATCGGCGCGCCGAGCCACGCGGCGCAGGCGCTCGAGCTCGGTTACGACGCCGTGTTGCTCAACACGGCGATCGCAAAAGCCGCCGATCCCGTCGCGATGGCCAACGCCTTTCGCCTCGGAATCGAGGCCGGCCGCACCGCTTTCGAAGCCGGGCTGATGAACGCCCGCGACTTCGCCTCCCCATCCACCCCTGTCGTTGGGACCCCGTTCTGGCATGCCGTATCCTGATCGCTTCTATCCCGTCGTCGACAGCCTCAAATGGATCGAGCGGCTGACCAAGCTCGGCGTCGGCACCATCCAGCTGCGCGCCAAAGAGCTGAATGACGCCGAGGCGCTGCAGATCGTCACCGACGCACTGGCGATCACGAACGGCACGCAAGCCAAGCTGGTCGTGAACGACTATTGGCGCGCGGCGATCGTCGCCGGTGCGAAATACCTGCATCTCGGCCAGGAGGATCTGGCGGAGGCCGACCTCAAGGCCATCCGCGAGGCCGGCCTGTCGCTCGGCATCTCCACGCACGACGACGAGGAGCTTGCCACCGCGCTCGCCGCCAAGCCCGATTATGTCGCGCTGGGACCGATCTTCTTCACCACGCTGAAATCGATGCGCTTCGAGCCCCAGGGCATTCCGAAGATCACGGAATGGAAGAAGCGCATCGGCAACATCCCGCTGGTCGCGATCGGCGGCATCAAGTTCGAGCACGCCGCGGAGATCTTTGCCGCGGGCGCGGATTCGATTGCTGTCGTTTCCGACGTCACCCAGAACGCCGACCCCGATGCCCGCGTGCGGCAATGGCTCGGCCAGTCCGAGGAGGCGGCATGATGCTCACTCTCTCACCACGCCCTCAACTGTCATCGCCCGGCTTGACCGGGCGATCCAGTACGCCGCGGCCTAGCCGCATCTCACCACCGCCTCTGGAATACTGGATCCCCGCCTTCGCGGGGATGACAGCGGTATTTGTCGCTCGCGCAGCGATGCCAACGAACTGAAGGAGGATCCCATGAACATCCGCTCCAATCCGCAACAGACCGTCCCCGCCGTCACCACCGGTCCCCTTCCCTCCTCGCGAAAGATCTTCGCGAGCCCGGACGCCGCACCGGACATCCGCGTGCCCTTGCGTGAGATCATCCTCTCTGAAGGCGCCGGCGAGCCGAACCTGCCGGTCTACGACACTTCGGGCCCCTACACCGACCCTTCCGTCACCATCGACGTCAATGCCGGGCTTGCCCGCAACCGCAAGCAGTGGGTGCTGGAGCGCGGCGGCGTCGAGGAATATGAGGGCCGGCAGATCAAGCCGGAGGACAATGGCAGCGTCTCCACCGACAAGGCCGCGCGCGCCTTCAGCGCCTATCACAAACCCTTGCGCGGCCTCGACGGCCACAAGGTGACGCAGCTCGAATTCGCCCGCGCCGGCATCATCACCAAGGAGATGATCTACGTCGCCGAGCGCGAGAATCTCGGCCGCAAGCAGCAGCTCGAGCGCGCGGAGGCAGCGCTGGCCGACGGCGAAAGCTTCGGCGCCTCGGTGCCCGCCTTCATCACACCGGAGTTCGTGCGCAGCGAGATCGCGCGCGGCCGCGCCATCATCCCCTCCAACATCAACCATTCCGAGCTTGAGCCGATGATCATCGGCCGCAACTTCCTCACCAAGATCAACGCCAATATCGGCAACTCGGCGGTGACGTCGTCGGTCGAGGAGGAGGTCGAGAAGATGGTGTGGGCGATCCGCTGGGGCGCCGACACCGTGATGGACCTCTCGACGGGCCGCAACATTCACACCACGCGTGAGTGGATCCTGCGCAACTCGCCGGTGCCGATCGGCACCGTGCCGATCTACCAGGCGCTGGAGAAGTGCAACGGCGATCCCGTGAAGCTCACCTGGGAGCTCTACAAGGACACGCTGATCGAGCAGTGCGAGCAGGGCGTCGACTATTTCACCATCCACGCCGGCGTGCGGCTGCAATACATCCACCTCACCGCCAACCGCGTCACCGGCATCGTCTCGCGCGGCGGCTCGATCATGGCGAAGTGGTGCCTGGCGCACCACAAGGAGAGCTTCCTCTACACCCACTTCGACGAGATCTGCGACCTGATGCGCAAGTATGACGTCTCGTTCTCGCTCGGCGACGGCCTGCGTCCGGGCTCGATCGCGGACGCCAACGACCGCGCGCAGTTCGCCGAGCTCGAGACGCTCGGCGAGCTGACCAAGATCGCGTGGGACAAGGGTTGCCAGGTCATGATCGAGGGCCCCGGCCATGTGCCGATGCACAAGATCAAGATCAACATGGACAAGCAGCTCAAGGAGTGCGGCGAGGCGCCGTTCTACACGCTTGGACCGCTGACCACCGACATCGCGCCGGGCTATGACCACATCACCTCAGGCATCGGCGCGGCCATGATCGGCTGGTTCGGCTGCGCCATGCTCTGCTACGTCACGCCGAAGGAGCATCTCGGCCTGCCCGACCGCAACGACGTCAAGACCGGCGTCATCACCTACAAGATCGCCGCCCATGCCGCCGACCTCGCCAAGGGCCACCCCGCAGCCCAGCTGCGCGACGACGCCCTCTCCCGCGCGCGGTTCGAATTCCGCTGGACCGACCAGTTCAACCTCGGCCTCGATCCGGACACCGCGAAAAACTTCCACGACGAGACCCTGCCGAAGGAAGCCCACAAGGTCGCCCATTTCTGCTCGATGTGCGGCCCAAAATTCTGCTCGATGAAGATCACGCAGGACGTGCGGGACTACGCGGCGACGCTGAACGATCCGAACAGCGTGGGCATGTCGCTGAGCGGCACCGTCGAGGACGGCATGGCGAAGATGAGCGCGAAGTTCAAGGAGATGGGCTCGAGCGTTTATCTGGATGCGGAGAAGGTGAAGGAGAGCAACAAGGTATTGTGAGCGCCCTCCTGCTCGCCCGAGTTCACCTGCACCATTCAGAAAGTCGGGCAATTCGCCCGGCTTTCTTGCAGAAGCGTCGCTTCAAGAAACGGTCTTCTTCAGCAATGGCTGATCCGCTTTGACGGAGGACGAGCGTTCCGGCTCCCAAGGGAACCGCCTGTTGACGTCCTGCCAAATGATCTGCAGGCAGGGGAAGGCAAGCCGCGATTTCCTGTAGAACCACATCGCGGTGCCGAGGTATTCGGGATAGGCCGCGAACGGAACATGCCAGAAGCCGAGCTTGTAGCCGTTCTCCAGCAACTCGTCGGCGATATCGCCGTCGACGAATTTATGCCCCGCCACGACACGATCGCGGACAAGGTTGATGATGGCCTGCGCGTTGGCGGCGCTTTGGCCGAAGATGATGAGTTCGGGGTGGCCATAGTTCAGAAACAGGCCGATTGAAAATGCAAATCGCGGATGGGCGTCGGGTATGCCCGTGATGTGGCAGCCATGGTTGCGGACGTTGCGCAAGATGACCTTGTCGGCTTCGTGCTCGGGCTCCGGCCACTCGAAATGGTCCTGCATTCCTCCCCCCGACGGGTGCATGGCGTTCACCCCTCACAATATCGACGGCAGATTCAGGCAAGAAGCAAGTCATTAGTCGCATCGACGATGTCCAAGATCGTTCACCGCCTTCCCGATCAGCTCCGCGCAAATCTCCGCCTCGTCTTCGTCGGCACCGCCGCGTCGACGCGCTCGGCCGAGCTCGGGCACTACTACGCTCATCCCGGCAACCGCTTCTGGCGCGCGATCCATGAGGCCGGGATCACGCCGCGGCGCTATCAGCCAAGCGAGTTCGCTTCGCTGATCGCGCTCGGGATCGGGTTCACCGATCTCTCCAAGTCGGGCGCCGGGATGGATCACCAGATCGCGGTGGAGACGATCGACGTGGCCGGCTTCAGGGCCAAGATGGAAGAGTACCGGCCGCGCACGATTGCGTTCACGAGCAAGAAGGCGGCGAGCCTGTTTTACGGCAGGCCGTCGAGCGCGATCGCACTGGGGCGGCAGGTGCGCGATGCGAGCCTGCCGGAGATTTTCGTGCTGCCGTCGCCGTCCGGCGCGGCGTCCGGGCATTGGACGATCGAGCCGTGGCGGGAGCTTGCGGCGTGGATTGCTAGCACGAGCTAAAGCATGAGCCGGAAAAGTGCGCAGCGGTTGTCCGAAAAGATCATGCTCAAACAACGACCCAAAGCGCGATAACGATTCGTCCCTATCTCATCGCGCTTTGGGCGGCTCAGGCTCGGATCGGTTCTGCTCTCGTGTCCCGGGCAAGCGCAGCGCAACCCGGGACCCAGGGGCTCCGGCACGGATGCAGCATGGGCCCCGGCTCTGCAGCGCATCACGCCGCAAGCGGCGCGCTGCACTGCGTCCGGGGCACATCCGTCCTCATCCCGTATACGCCCGAGCTTGGCGAATTCCGTGGGCCATTGCATCCATCTCGGCGCCCCTGCATGCTGGCCCGCCATCACAGGGGAGCCGCGCCATGCTGACCCTTTACTCCTACCCAGAACTGTTCGGCGTCGCCGACAACAACGGCTACGGCCTCAAGGTCTACGCCTTCCTCAAGCTCGCGGGCGTGCCGTTCGCGCACGAGCACATCTTCGATGCCGCCGCGGCGCCGCGCGGACAGCTGCCTTACATCGTCGACGACGGCGAGACCATCGGCGACAGCGAGGCCATCATCGCGCATGCGATCGCGAAATATCACCTGACGATCGATGCGGCGCTGTCAGCCGAGCAACGGCGGACCGATCATCTCGTCACGCGCATGCTGGATGATCTCTACTGGGTGATGTCCTATTCGCGGTGGAAGGACGAGCGCTTCTATCCGGCGTTTCGCGACGGCTTCATCGCGCAGCATCCGCAGATCAATGCGGAAGGGTTCGAGAAGGCCAAAGCGTACAACGCGCAGCGCTATCATTTCCAGGGCATCGGCCGCTACACGCCCGAGCAGGCTTACGCGCGGGGGCTTGCCGATCTGCAGGTGCTGGCCGAGATCGTGCCGGCGCACGGCTTCGTGCACGGCGCGGCGCCTGCCAGCGTCGATGCCGGCATCTACGGCTTTGTCGCCAACATCTATTACTTGCCGATCCCGACGCCGCTGAAGGCGTTCGTCGATGCGCACGCAAATCTCGTCGCGCATTGCGAGCGGGTGCATGCGATGGTGAGTGGGTGGTCCGCGGTCCCGTAGGGTGGGCAAAGCGAAAGCGTGCCCACCATCGATCGGCGGTCGCGGCGTACAACCCTCATGGTGAGGAGGCGCGAAGCGCCGTCTCGAACCACGCAGGCCCGCGTCTCTCCGCAGCCATCCCTTCGAGACGGCTGCTTCGCAGCCTCCTCAGGATGAGGTCTGTATTTGCGGCGAGAGAGACGGTGGGCACGGCGCAAGTGCGCCTTTGCCCACCCTACGGCACCGAGCCCTGCCGCACGGCACCGAGCCCCCTACCGCATCGTGATCGCGAGCCCGCTGAGATCCGCATTCGCCATCAAGCCAACCTGCGTGCCGGTCAGCTCCAGCACCGCGCCCTTCTGGTTGGTCAGCACGATGGCGCGGGCGCCGCGGCCGAGGGCCAGCCCGGCACCGGCGGCGCCATAGACGCCGGCGACGTCGGAGGGGCGGTTGATGTTGGAGACGCGGCCGCGCAGCACGGTCTTGGAGCCGCCGAAGACGAGGCCGTAGTCGAGCCCGCCGGTGGAGAGCCGATAGGCGCGGCCGTGGAAGTTGAGGACCCCGGAGCCGCCCGAGCCGCCAATGATCCAGCCCGCCTTGTAGATCGTCAGCACCACGGTGCCGCCGTCGGCCCGTGCGACGGTCGAGAGGCCGGCCAGCGCGGCAACGGCAACCAGCGCGGCGCGGAAGGTGGATGCGATCTTCATGCGGAATCTCCGGGGGCTATTTTTCAAAGGGGAAAGCGAATCAGAGGCGACGAATCTATCCGACCGATCGCGGCGGCAACATGATCGGGTGGGCGTGGGTTGCGAGCGATGTTGTCTCCGCTTGCACGGTCTGCTCCCTCCGCCCGTTCTTACGGGTAGAGGCGAACCATCGTGCACCGAGGCCGCCGCGATCATGCCATTCTGCCAGTGTTTTGCCCGACGCGTCAAGTTGAATTGCTGTATTTCCGAAACGCACTGACAAGTCGGGGCCTTTTCTACTGTGCATGGGGTTGTTTTCGAATTTTTGTTTTCGCCCCCTCACGCAATGCCGATTGCAACTGCCCCGCATGTCGCTAGGCTCATGCGACGACACGACTTTGAGGTGACCCATGCCGATCCAGCATTTCGCGCCCCCGCCGCACGTCAAGGCGCCGCCGCTGTCCTTTGCGACGCGGATCGGTGACCTCCTGTTCATTTCCGGCATTCCCGGCTTCGATGCTAATGGCGCGCTGCCCGAGGGCTTCGATGCGCAGTTCGCCAATGTCGTCGTCAACATCCGTCGCGTGCTCGACGAGGCCGGCGCAACGTTCCGCGACCTCGTCAAGGTCAACGTGCTGCTGACCCGCGCCTCAGATGTCGCCGCGATGAATGCGCTCTATGCCGGCGCGTTCGGCCCGCCGCCCTATCCGGCCCGCACCACTTGCGTGGTGCAGGCCCTGCCCGATCCGAAGATGCTGATCGAGATCGAGGCGGTGGCCTCGCTGGCGAAGTGAGACAGGCCTAAGGGCGTGTGGCTTGACGGGCACGCCGACAAACCAAGTAAGCCGCTGCGTCTGACATGTCCGTGAACGGCCGCTCTGCCCGGCTTGCAAAGGACCTGCTTTGCCGCACGAATTTTCCGCTCACTCTTCCCCACAAGGAGATACTTCATGCGTCGCGTTCTCGCCCTCTGTGCGATTGCCGGCATCGCCAGTTCCGTATTCGCCGTGCCCGCATCGGCGAAGGTCGGCTATTACGTGATCCGCTGGGACAACACCGGCATCTGCCAGGTCTGGAACGAAGATCTTAAGTACAAGCCGTTCCAGTGGGGGGTGTCGACCTACAAGGTCGTCAGCAAGCCGCTCCCGACTTTCACCGAGGCTTCCGATCTGCAGATCAAGCTGCGCGCCGAGCGCCGCTGCACGCTGTAAGCCTCACGCGACAGATCGCGCTGGAAAGGCGGATCGCAGCAAGCGGTCCGCCCTTTTGCTTTGCCGGCGCCCTCCTTTTTTCGAGCGAGACCAGGCGTTTCCCACGCGCACGCTTTGAACCTGCTCCGCGGATGGAACTACTCACATCTTGTCCGGGGCGCCTGCCTGAAAACGTCCCGCGTCCCCCCTCCCGTCATTGCCGGGAGGCGCATCACATCTTTCATTTGAGGAGCTGATCATGCGTCGTATTTCCATGCTGTGCGCTGCCGCGGGTCTTGCCGTCACGGCCTTCGTTGCCGCGAGCCCTGCCGAAGCCAGCTATCACCTGATCCGCTGGCAGGACACGGGGTTCTGTCAGATCTGGGACGAGAGCATCCCGACCACGCCGTGGCCGGCCGGCTATCACCGCGCCAGCGCGACCGTGCCGACCTTCGTCGACGCGCTGATGCTGAAGGACCATGCGCTCAAGGCCGGTCACTGCGCCTGGTAGGATTCGATCGGCAGATGACAAGAGCCGGGCAAGGATGCGATGCCAGCATCCTTGCCCGCTCGCGTTTCTATCCTTCGGCTTTCGGATGGGCAAAGCGCAAGCGTGCCCACCACTTCCATCCATCATCGCGAAAGACGTGGGCACGGCGCGATGCACCTTTGCCTAGATCTCGATCTCACGCGTCCTTGTGCGCGCCGGGATGGATCAGGATGTCGCGCGCGGCGGCAAGATCGATGAAGGCCTCGGTGCTGCCGCCCTGGTCGGGATGCATGCCCTTGGCGGCGCGGCGATAGGCCTGGTTGATGTCCTCGCAGGTGAGCTGCACCGCGAGCGGCAAGCCGAGCATCTTGCGGGCCCGGTCCTCGCTGGAGAGTTTTTTCGGCGCGCCATTGCGGCGGCCGAAACGGGGCGCGGCAAGGTCATGGACGACATCGAGGACCACAGCGAGACGGCGCTGCGCCGCCAGCGTGACGCTGTGATCGTCATTGTCCACGGCCTGGCGCAGCACCGGAAGCGCCTGCTCGGCCGCCTGCCGCAGCACCGTGTCGGTGCTCATCCGCGCGATCTCAGCCACGAGCCGGCCCGCCTCGGCGAAGTCGGCCGACTGCGCCGAGCGCAGGCGTTCGAGGGCGAGTTTCCAGGAGTCCAGCCGTTCCATCATGCGCGCAACGTTTAGCAATGAAGATCAGTATGCCAAGGCCGCCGTTTCCGACCCCTTAATTTCGAGTTAGCCTTTCGTGAAACTTCGAAAAGAAATCGGGAGGAAATTGTCATGGCATTGCTCGCAAACCACATCGCGGTCGTCACCGGCGCCGGTTCCGGCATCGGCCGGGCGATCGCGGCCGGCTACGCCCGCGAGGGCGCGCAGGTGGTCCTGCTCGACGTCAACGCCGACACGGTCGCGGAAGCCGCGCAGGAGATCCGAAAAGCGGGCGGCAAGGCCGAGAGCTTTGCGCTCGACGTGACCCGGCGCGAGGACTGCTTTGCCCTCGCCAAGCAGGTGGCCGACAAGGTCGGGCAGGTCTCCATCCTCGTCAACAATGCCGGCATCACCCGCCGCAACGCCTTCACCGCCGAGACGGAGACGGTGGCGAAGGACTGGAACGACATCATCTCGCTCAACCTCAACGGCGTCTTCAACATGACGCAGGCCTTCCTCGCCCCCTTACGCGCCAGCAAAGGCCGCATCGTCAATATCGGGTCGATCCAATCCTTCGTGCATCTGCGCACGCCGAGCT
This sequence comes from Bradyrhizobium sp. USDA 4486, assembly GCF_054057995.1. Lineage (NCBI taxonomy): Bacteria > Pseudomonadati > Pseudomonadota > Alphaproteobacteria > Hyphomicrobiales > Nitrobacteraceae > Bradyrhizobium > Bradyrhizobium sp. USDA 4486. Next base: position 8,243,862 of record NZ_JBSRZV010000001.1, on the reverse strand, counting down.
CGGCGGCGTACACCACCTCCAAGCACGGCGTGCTCGGCTTCACCAAGGCGCTTGCGGTCGAGCTCGGCAAGGAAGGCGTGCGCGTCAATGCGATCGGGCCGGGCTTCATCGAGACCAACATCAACGCCCATGTGCGCGCGACCAATCCGGCGCTGGTGCAGGCCTTCGTCGATCACACCCCGCTCGCGCGCACCGGCAAGCCCGAGGACATCGTCGGCCCTGCGATCTTCCTCGCATCGGACCTGTCGGCCTACGTCACGGGCACGATCGTGATGGTGGATGGCGGATACAGGACGGTGTAAGGCGCGAGATCGTCCCGCATCACTATGCATCTCGTGCCAATCGCGGCACCTTCGCGGCATTCCTGAGGTCATCTGGTGCGATCGGGTTTGGTTAACCTTTCATTAACCAAACCCGCCCACCGTGGTTCTACGGCTTGGGGTTCGTTTGTTCTCGATCCGCTTCCAGCGAAGGAAGCGGGCGTTGATCGGGGTGTGTTGATGACCACTGTTCATGTCGCGGCGCCGCAGGACGCACAATTCCTCGCTCCGAACCAGATCGTTCCGCTGCTGATCGGCGCGACCGTCGACGAGGTCGAGCGCGAGCTCGTGCTTCAGACGCTCGCGCGCTGCGACGGCAACCGCACGCGCGCCGCGCGCGTGCTCGGCCTGTCGGTGCGCACGCTGCGCAACAAGATCAGGATCTACGCCGCGTCCGGCATCGAGGTGCCCGCGTACAACGACTAGTGCGCGCGTGACCATGCGAAGCGGATCATCTCGCCGCCGAGGACCGCAAGCGCGATCACGGCGACTGCGGACGCGATCAGCTCGATGGCGCGGAGCACGAAGGCCGTCATGACGGCCCACGACGATTGCGGCTCCTCGGCGAAGGCGATCGGCACGACGTCGGGCACCAGCAGACAAGCGAGGCCCAGCGCCGCCGCAAACATGACTGTGGACAGGCAGAATATCTTCCAGGCTGCGCACATCGGTTGCTCCCCGCACGCTCGTCGCCGCATGCCATTCAATGGCACGGCGTGCCATTGCGCTGATTGATGTTGATCAAGCCCGCTGCGGGGCGCGGGCGGAATTGCTGCTGTCGTCAAACGCCGCTAAGTAGCTTCCTTCCTCAGAGGGGAGTAGTGGCGTGGCAGACGATCAAGGACGGCAGGGACCTCCGGGGCCGCGCGGGCGGCAGGGCGAGCCGGGACGGCCGGGACCGCAGGGTCATCCAGGCAAGCGAGGGCCAGACGGCGCGCGCGGCAAGCCGGGGCCTCAAGGCAAGCCCGGCCCGACCGGAAAGGCCGGTCCTCAGGGCAAGCCCGGCCTGCCAGGTAAGGCCGGCGAAACCGGTGCGCGGGGACCGGTCGGGCCGCAAGGGCCACCGGGCCCGCGCGGCGAGGCCGGACCGCCCGGCCAGCTGCCGTCGATCGAGCAGGTCTTGCCTTGGCTCGATCAGCTGTTCGATGCCTGGGACGAACGCCGCCGCCAGCGCGAGCGTGAAGCCGCCGAGCGCGAAGCACAGGAAGCAGCCGAGCGCGCCGCACTGGAAGCCGCCGTGCAGGAGCCCGACGAGATGCACGGCGACGATCACGACGATAACGACGATCGCAAGAAAAAGAAGAAAAAGAAGAAGCACGGCCACAAGAACTAGCTGGCGAATCTAGTCCGTCCGGTCCTCACCTCGCGACAGCATGCCCATGCGCTCGAACTGCCAGCGCATGGCCCGGTACCAGAGATAGCCGACTGCCGCGCCGCACAAAGCGAGGATGACGATGTTCGCGCTCGAGAACGAGCCGCTCCACCACATCATCCAGGCGGTCCACAGCAGCGTGAAGATGATGGCACCTGCTTTCAGCGGAAGAAGGGGGCGGCTCATGGTCGTGCTCCGGGCTGTCAAAACCCCGGCAGACATCCTCGCAGCCCGAGGCGGCTCCGACCGTGAGCCAGATCACGGAGTGGCTCAGCCGAACCGCAGCCGCGAGCGCTCCCTTGCTTTTTCCGCCTCGACCTCGCGGTCGCGCGCCGGTGCATGGGTGTGCAGCGAGGTCAGGAGTCTTCGCGCGGCTTCCGAGACCTCCGCCACCGCGCGGTCGAACACCTCCTCATTGGCCTGCGACGGTTTGTTGAAACCGGACAGTTTGCGCACGAACTGGAGTGCGCTGGCATGGATCTCGTCCTCGGTCGCCGGCGGCTCGAAGTTGAATAGCGTCTTGATGTTGCGGCACATGCAGTCGCTCCCGGGGGTTTCCATAAGGACGATCGGCGGAAACGAAATCCTACATCCTCGAGCGCGGTTCTGCTAAGTTCCGCCGCAACGCGGCCGCTGATGACGAGCCGCAACGGGCAGTGGACGATGTAAGTCGAGCAGCTGGACAGCATGTCGAAGGCACGCTTTCGCAAGACCGCACTCGCGCTGCCCGGCGTCATCGAGGGCGCACATCACGGCCATGCCGACTTTCGTGCCGGCAAGCGCGTGTTCGCGACTCTGGGCTACCCGATGACACGTGGGGCATGGTGAAGCTCACGCCGGACCAGCAGGCCGTGCTGGTCGACGCGGAACCAGAGATGTTTCGTCCGGTGCCGGGCGCCTGGGGCAAGAGCGGCAGCACGAATGTGAAGCTGGCGAAGATCGATCCGGTGACGCTGCGAAGCGCGCTCGAGATGGCTTGGCGCAATGTTGCGCCGAAATCGCTGCTCGCATCGCTCGAGACGCGATAGCGAAGATCATATCGCAATGCATCATGTGCGGCAGCTCTCACGCCGCATATTATTTGAGCATGCAATGCGCTGACAGCTCGGGCTTAATCGCAACAACGATACGAATCGAAGCGCGACGGAGGATCGCATGCACAGGCTCGCGCTGTGCGTCTCGCTGGCCGCGACGATTGCGCTGACAGGCGCGGCGTTCGCGTTCGACAACGGCCAGTATGAGCACATCCCGCCCGATATCCGCGCCTGGTTCAAGAGCGTGATTGCGCCGAATGGCGTGCCGTGCTGCGACATCTCGGATGGGCATCGCACCGACTACGATGTACGAGGCGGCGTCTATTGGGTACCGATCGAAGGACATTGGATGGAGGTGCCCGAGCGCGCCATCATCCGCGATCGCGGCAATCCGGTTGGACAAGCCGTGGTGTGGTACGTCCATCACCGCGGCGCTATTATCATCAGCTGCTTCGTGCCGGCGGATGCGGTCTAGTGCCTCGTGGTGATTTAGTTGGCCGGAGGCGGCGCGATCGGCTAGTTTGACGACCAGTTTTGATGTGGAGGCATGCCGTTGATCGATCTTTGCGCCGAAGACCTCGCCACCATCTATGCCAAGCCGAGCCCGCGGGTGATCGCGAAGGCACGTCCTGCGATCGACGCGCATGCGAAGAAGTTCATCGAGATGTCGCCTTTCTGCGTGCTGGCGACGTCAGGCGCTGACGGCAGCGTCGATGCCTCTCCGCGCGGCGGCAGCATCGGCTTCGTCCGCGTCGCCGGGCCCAACCAGCTACTGATGCCCGACCGCTCCGGCAACAACAGGATCGACAGCTTTCGCAACGTCTTCGAAGGCTCGGGCTTCGTGCACCTGTTGTTCTTTGTGCCGGGGATCGACGAGACGCTGCGCGTCGGCGGCCGCGGCACGCTGTCGGCCGATCCCGATCTGCTCGCCTCGATGGTGGAATTCGGCAAGCCTCCGCGCGCGGTGCTGAACGTCGCCGTCAGCGAAGTCTATTTCCACTGCGGCAAGGCGCTGATGCGCTCGAAGCTGTGGTCGCCGGAGAAGGTGCAGCGCTCGGTGATGCCGAGCATCGGCGAGGTCATTCACGATCAGACCGGGCTCGGCGAGCCGGAGAGCCAGGAGATCGTGGAAGCGCGCTACAAGATGCAGTTGTAGGCTGTAGCTCGCGCCGCAATCGCGGCGTCGTCCCGGGCGAGCGTAGCAAGGCGAAGCGCGAACCGGGACCCGTAACCACGAACGTCATTTGGCGAGGGCTCTTCCCTCGTGCTGCCATCGGCAACGATCGACACATTCCGCGGTATGGGTCCCAACTTTCGCAGGGACGACATCGGAGTGTGTGGTAGACGCCGAGGCTTAATGCCCCTCGCCCTCGAGCCCGCCGACGTGCTTCTGGGTGTAGAGCTCGAGGCCGATGCGGCCGATCAAATCGAGCTGGGTTTCCAGGAAGTCGATGTGGTGCTCCTCGTCGCTCATCAGCTTCTCGAACAGGTCGCGCGTGACGTAGTCCTTGACGCCGTGACAGTAGGTCGCCGCTTCCTGATAAAGCGCGCGGGCGCTCATCTCGGCGGCGAGGTCGCACTCGATGATCTCCTTGACGTTCTGGCCGATTCGCAAGGGATCGAGTACCTGCATGTTCGGGAAGCCGTCGAAGAACAGGATGCGCGCGGTGAGCTTGTCGGCGTGCTCCATCTCCTCGATGGATTCCTTGCGCCACACCTTGGCCATGTCGAGGAGGCCCCAATTGTCGAGGAAGCGGTAGTGCAGCCAGTACTGGTTGATCGCAGTCAGTTCGTGACGCAGCGCCTTGTTGAGGTACTCGATGACTTTTGCGTCGCCCTGCATGATTCACTCCAGCTCTTGCAGTCCAAATCGGCCCTAACCGAATTTAGAACGCTTCTAAGTCAGTTTAAGGATGAGGGCAACCGGCTACGGGGGCGCAGCCGGGGAAAAACTCAGCCGGAATTGCGAAAGCTTTCAGCAGGCAGCAAGGGCGAACTCGGCTGGCTCGGCCGTCTCGTCATTGGCGGCCACGGTGTGGCTGTGCGGGCAGCCCGCGCAGCAGGACTTGGCGCAGGGGCCGAGCGCTTCGTCGATGATGGTCTTGATCGTCCGCGCGCAGCGGCCGCATTCGGCACTGCATCCGAGGCATCCATAGACCTGCTTGGCATGACGCACGGCATCGTCGGACTCGGCGACGGCGGCGCGGATGTCGTCATCGCTCAGCACGTTACAAGAACAAACGATCATGGAAGCGGTAGGCCCTTCGGTGATGCGTCATCATCGATATTTAACGGGCCGTCCGGATGCAAAGGGAAAAACCGGTATTTGAAGCTATTCCAAACTAGCCCGGAAGCAGCCTAGAACGGCTCTAAAATACGGTATTGCGCTGGATCAAGATCAGTCGCCGCCGCCTCCACCACCATCGCCGCCGCCTCCACAATCCCCGCCGCTGCTGCCGCTATCGCTGCTCGAACAACTGTCGCTCGAGCCTGACGAGCTGTCGCTGGAAAACCAGCTCCCCAGCGGGAAGCCGTCGCTCGATCCGGAATAGCCGTCGCCGCCACTGCCGCCGTTCGTTCCGGCCGCTGCCCGCGAACGCCGGCCCCGGTTCTGGAGATAGCTGATCCAGCCGTAGCCGATCGCGACGATGACCCCGGCGGCAATCAAAGCATTGATCATCGCGCTACCCATCGTCGCCTCCTTTAGGTCGCCTCTTTGGCGGACCTGCGATCCACATCAATTGGTCGCACCCCGCAAAGATACCGTTCATCGATCGTTCAAATGGAGTATGGAACTTAGATCCCAAAGAGTTCCCCGAGTTGAAAGGCAAGCCAATGAAGAAGTCGCTCCTGGCAGTTGCTGCCGTCGCCATCCTGGGCTTGACGCCCGGAACACCCGCCCATGCACAGCGCGGCGTCGCCGCAGGCGTGGCAGCCGGGATCATTGGCGGCGCCATCGTCGGCGGCGCCCTGGCGTCTCCGTATTATTACGGACCTGGGCCCGGATATTATGAACCGGGCTATTACCCGCCCCGCTACTACGCGCCAGGTCCCGGCTATGTCGCCGACGACTATTACGGCGACGGCTGTGTCTGGCAGAAGCAGCGCTTCTGGGACGGCTACGCCTGGCGCGTCCGCCGCGTCCGAGTCTGCGGCTGAGGCGGGGCCTGAGCTGCGTGTGGCCGGTTCACTACGGATGCGCCGTTCATCCTGGGGCCTGAAAAAGACCGCTTTTTCTCGTCACAGCTCCGTGTGCGTTTACCGTGGATTGACCAATTGCGCGCTTCCTAGCTGCACGGTCGATTTCATTAGAGTGTGCGTGAACCTTTGAAACCCGGACGCTCCTAACAAGGGACGTCCATCTCCAGGAGAGCCAAGAGCATGAAGAAGACTATTGTTGCCGTCCTCACGGTTGCGACGGTCGCCGGTTCGCTGGTGACCGCCGCTCCGTCCGCCAAAGCCGGTGACGGCGTCGGCGCCGGTATCGCAGCGGGCCTGATCGGCGGCGCCATCGTCGGCGGCGCCATCGCCTCGAGCCGTCCGGCCTATGGTGGGCCGGTTTACGTCGCCGAGCCCGGCCCGCCGCCCCCGCCCTGCTACTGGCAGCGTCAGCGCTATTGGGACGGCTACGGCTGGGTCGTTCGCCCGGTTCGCGTTTGCTACTGATCTGATCGCACGGCGCACATCGAGGCGCAGCGATCGAAGCCCGGCCGACACCATATCGGCCGGGCTTTTTCTTTTTGGCATGACATCTAGCGCGCCGCCTGGATCGAGCGCAGCACCTCTTCGCTCGGCCAGCAATCGACCTTCAGGCCCGCGGACTTCTGGTAAGCGCCGAGCGCAGCGCGCGTCTGCATTCCGGCCTTGCCGTCGATCTTGTCCTTGTAGAGCCCGATGCGCGTGAGCCCACGCTGCATGGTCTCGACATCCTTGGTGCGCAGCTGCTTCGAGGCGGCCCATGGTGTTGCGAACGGCAGCGGGCTCGTCATGCGGTCGCTGAGATGGCCGACGAACAGCACGTAGAGATCGGAGAAATTGTATTCCTTGATGACGAAGTAGTTCTTCGTGGTCAGGAACGACGGACCATAGATACCTTCCGGCTGGAGCAGCGACGCCGGCTGAGCTTGTTCGGCGGCGCTGAGCCTCGCGCCGCGCACCGGCACAAAGCCTTCGCGCAACCATTGGCCGATCGGCTTCGTCACCTCCGGCACGCCGATGGTGCAATCGATTTTCGCGGGCGCCTGCACCTCGTAGGCCCAACGCACGCCGCTTTGCCAGCCCTTGTTGACGAGCTGCTGCGCGGCCGAGGCCAGCGCATCCGGCACCGAGTGCCAGATGTCGATGCGGCCGTCGCCGTCGAAGTCGACGCCGTGGTTGTAGTATTCGGACGGCAGAAACTGCGTCAGCCCGGTGGCGCCGGCCCAGGATGAACGCATGTCCTTGCGCGTCACCACACCCTCGCCCAGAATTTTCAGCGAGAGGATGAACTCGTTGCGATAGGTGTCCTTGCGGCGGCCGACATAGGCCTGCGTCGCCAGGACGCGGACGAGATCGTAAGGCAGCGTGTAGCGGCCGTAATCAGTCTCGCGACCCCAGATCGCGAGCATGACGGTCGCCGGCACGCCGGACTTTTTCTCGATCTCGGTCAGTTGCGGACGATATTTCTGCAGCAGCCGCTGCCCCTCGCCGGCAAGCCGCGCGATCGAAGCTTCTTTCACGTAGTCGGCGGGCACCTGCACGAACTCGGCCTGCGACGGCGCGCCGGTCGCGGGCCGGCCCGGCAGGATCAGATCCGGCAGCTTGTAGTCAGGCTCGAGCCCGCGCGTCTGTTCATCGAACGTTGCGCGCGAGACGCCGGCGGCCTGCGCCTCCGGCCACAGCGAAGCGATGAACTGCGTGAACGCGGCGTCGGCAGCGCGGGCGGACGACCAGGTGCAGGTGACCATGATCACCGCAGCGATGAGCGCCCGACGCATCATGCCGAAATCACCGCGTCAGCTTCTTGTACTTCACGCGATGCGGGATGATGCTGTCCTGGCCGAGCCGGCGCATCTTGTCCTTCTCGTAATCCTGGAAGTTGCCTTCGAACCATTCGACATGGCTGTCGCCTTCGAAGGCCAGGATATGGGTCGCGATACGGTCGAGGAACCAGCGATCGTGGCTGATGATGACGGCGCAGCCGGCAAAGTCCTCCAGCGCCTCTTCGAGCGCGCGGAGCGTATCGACGTCGAGATCGTTGGTCGGCTCGTCGAGCAGCAGCACGTTCGCGCCGGACTTCAGCATCTTGGCGAGATGGACGCGGTTGCGTTCACCGCCGGAGAGCGCGCCGACCTTCTTCTGCTGGTCGGCGCCCTTGAAGTTGAACGCCGAGCAATAGCCGCGCGAGTTGACTTCCTTCTTGCCGAGCAGGATCAGCTCGTTGCCGCCGGAGATTTCCTCCCACACCGTCTTGTTGCCGTCGAGCGCGTCGCGCGATTGGTCGACATAGCCGAGATGCACGGTCTCGCCGATCGTGATCGTGCCCTTGTCCGGCGTTTTCCTGCTTGGTGATCATCTTGAACAGCGTGGTCTTGCCGGCGCCGTTGGCACCGATCACGCCGACGATGCCGCCGGGCGGCAGCTTGAAGGTGAGATCGTCGATCAACAGGCGATCGCCATATCCTTTGCTGAGACCTTCGAAGTCGACCACGTTGGCGCCGAGCCGCTCGGCGACCGGGATGATGATCTGCGCGGTCTGGGTCTGCTTCTCGCTCGCCTGCTTGAGCAGCTCCTCATAGCGCTGGTAGCGCGCCTTCGACTTCGCCTGGCGCGCCTTGGGTGAGGATGCGACCCACTCCTGCTCGCGGGCCAGCGTCTTCTGGTGCGCGGCCTCTTCACGGCCTTCCTGCTCCAGGCGCTTCTGCTTCTGCACCAGCCAGGACGAATAATTGCCCTCATAGGGGATGCCGCGGCCGCGATCGAGCTCGAGGATCCAGCCGGTGACGTTGTCGAGGAAGTAGCGGTCGTGGGTGACGATCAGGATCGCGCCCGGATAGTTGCGCAAATGACCTTCAAGCCAGGACACCGACTCAGCGTCGAGATGGTTGGTCGGCTCGTCCAGCAGCAGCAGTTCGGGCTGATCGAGCAAAAGGCGGCACAGCGCGACGCGGCGGCGCTCACCGCCCGAGAGTTTCGTGACGTCGGCATCGTCGGGCGGACAGCGCAGCGCGTCCATGGCCTGGTCGACCTTGCTGTCGAGATCCCAGAGGCCCTGGGCTTCGATCTCGTCCTGGAGCTTGGTCATCTCGTCCGCGGTTTCGTCCGAGTAGTTGACCGCCAGCTCGTTGTAGCGGTCGAGAATCGCCTTCTGCTTGGCGACGCCCTGCATGACGTTCTCGCGCACGGTGAGCTTGGGATCGAGCTGCGGCTCTTGCTCGAGATAGCCGACGCGGGCGCCCTCGGCGACCCAGGCCTCGCCGGTATATTCCTTGTCGAGGCCGGCCATGATCTTGAGCAGCGTCGACTTACCCGAGCCGTTGACGCCGAGCACGCCGATCTTGGCGTCCGGGTAGAAGCTCAGATGGATGTTATCGAGCACCTTCCGGGTCGGGTAGCTCTTGGTCAGGCCCTGCATGAAATAGATGAACTGGCGCGCCATCGGTCCCGTGAAACCTTCGATTTGAGGAAATTTGCTTGCCGCCGATGTAACGATCCCGCCCCGAAAGGGCAATGTTTTCCCTCCGTTCACCACGGATGAATACGGGACGGACACCATGCGGACCTGGATCCGGACAATTGAAACCTTTTTTTAATAAAGCGGGCCAAAGCTCGGTTTCGCGCGGCAACAGCGCCACCCGCTCAGAATGAACGGGAGAACAGCGAGACAGCGTCATGGCCCTGATCGAGACCCATTCTGTTCCTGTTCCGGCAGAAGCCAGGCACGTCTCCGGCGTCGTCTCGGAGATCAAGGGCTTCTGGAAGCGCTTCTTCGCCACCGCCTTCAATCCTTACCGGCCCGAGCTGCACTACATGCGCGGCCCCGGCCCCGCCTGGCGCGCCAAGCATGGCATGGATGCGCCGATCCGGCTGAAGCCTCGCGACCTCTAAGCGGCTCGCCTCCTATCGCATTTTTGAAGACGCAAGCTGCTTGCGCGCGAGGCTGATTGCGCGCAACCATGGCCCGGTTCCGACGATGGCGCCCATTGCCCAGCGCCGTCCCCTCTCGCCATGGATGACCGCCGATGAGCCGGCTGCGCTGCGCAATTCTCGACGACTATTTCAACCTCGCCCTCGACGTCGCCGAATGGCAGAAGCTGTCGGATCGCGTCGACGTTACCGCGTTCAGCCATCCCTTCGTCTCGGAGCAGGCTGCAGCCAGCGCGCTCGCGGACTTCGAGATTATTTGCGCGATGCGCGAGCGCACCGCGTTCCCGAAAAGCCTGTTCGACAGCCTGCCGAAGCTGAAGCTGCTGCTCACCTCGGGTATGCGCAATGCCGCGATCGACATGGACGCCGCGAAAGCGCGCGGCGTGGCCATCGGCGGCACGCAATATTCGCGCGATCCGACCGCGCCGCTCGCGATGGGCCTGATCCTGGAGCTGACCCGCGGCATCGGCCGCGAGAATGCGCGAATGCATGCAGGTGAGCCCTGGCAGACATTTGTCGGCGTCGAGATCGAGGGGATGACGCTCGGCATCGTCGGGCTCGGCAAGCTCGGCAGCAAGATGGCGGGGATTGCGAAGGCGTTCGGCATGAACGTGATCGCCTGGAGCCCGAACCTGACGCCGGAGAAGTGCGCGGCAGCCGGCGTCGGTTACGCCACCAAGGAGGAGCTGTTCACCAAGGCCGATATCGTCACCATCCATGTGGTGCTGAGCGAGCGCTCGCGCGGCCTCGTCGGCCGCGCCGATCTCGCACGGATGAAGCCGACCGCCTTTCTCGTCAACACCGCGCGGGGACCCATCGTCGATGAGGCCGCGCTGCTCGAGGCCTTGCAGCAGAAGAAGATCGCAGGCGCCGGCCTCGACGTCTTCTCTGTCGAGCCGCTCCCGGTCGACCACCCCTTCCGCAAGCTCGACAATCTCGTGCTGACGCCGCATCTCGGCTACGCGACGGAGGACGGTTTGCGCATTCATTACGGTCAGATGGTCGAGGCGATCGACGTCTTCACCAAGGGCGGGGAGTTGCCGCGCAAGCTCGCCTGATCCTCAGGCCGCCGAGCGCTGGCTGATCGACTGTCTCGCCGCATCGGCAAAGCCGTCGCGCCAGGAGGGATGCGCCAGCAGCCAGCCGAGTTCGTCCTTTGCCTTGCGGTTGGACGCGCCTCGCACCTCAGTCATCATCGCAACCATGTGTTCGCCGGCCAGCAGGCGCCCGAGCCAAGCCGGAATATGGAGCGGTGGCTTGGCACCGAGCAGTTCGGCCAGCGTCGGCAACCAATCCCTGACCTGTGCCGGATGATCGTCGACGATGTTATAGATGCTGCCAGCGCGTCCGCGTTCGATCGCGGCAAGCGTGGCAGAGGCGGCATCCTCGGTGTGAATGAACGACCATGTGCCGCCGCCATCGCCGATCACGGGAACACGCCGGTGGCGGAGCTGGTCGGTCATCGCCGGCGAGAGCGTGCCCGTGCCGGGTCCATAGAAGAATCCGTAGCGCAGCACGATACCCTCGGGCGTCGTTGACGCGGTGACGGTGCGCTCCAGATACTGGATTGCCTCGAGCGTGCGTCGCAGTTCCTGCGGCGGATGCGGGTCGAGTTCATCGGACTCGGTCTTCACCGTCCCACCCGTGCGGCTGAACGTCCAACCGCAGAAGCTCTGCGCAATGAAACGCTTGGCGCCGGCATCGCGGGCGGCGGCGAGCAGGATGTCGACTCCGTGGGTGCGAAGCTGATTGGTTCGCGCGAACGCCCGGTCGAAATGGCGAAGGTCGGTGGCGGCCGCGAGATCCGTCATCTGGTGGACGACCACGTCAGGTTTTGCCGCAGCGACGGCAGCGCGCATGCCGTCCGCATCGAGGCCGTCCGCGACGACAGGTTCCGCACCCAGTCGACGCACGAGGTCTGCCTTTGCCGCACTGCGTGTCGACCCGACCACGGAGTGACCCGCATCGAGCAACGCCGGAACAAGGTAATGACCGATCGCACCGGTCGCGCCCGCAACAAAAATGCGCATCGTGTGCTCCTCGAATTCGTTGCAATCCCTTGCGGACGTAGTCGAGGAGTGAAGCCGTTCAAGTGGGCAATGCGCGATGCGTCAAATGACTGCGGCGCGTGGCCGAAGGACACGCGCCGCAGTCACGTCAATTCTTGCCGGCGAAAATCAACGCACGGTGACCGGCGCGGGCAGCGGGGGCACCACGGTCGGCTGCGTGCCCGGAACAGGACCGGCCTGGGCGGCCATCGGCGCCGGGCCGGGCGCAGGCGCGGCCGATGCGGTCGTCGTACCTGCCGGCGGATTGCCCGGCAGCACCACCACGCGGGTGCCGACCTTGACGCGATCGAACAGGTCGGAGACGTCCTCGTTCAGCATGCCGATACAACCCGACGAGACGAACTTGCCGATCGTCGAGGGCTGGTTGGTGCCGTGGATGCGGTAGACGGTCGAGCCGAGATACATCGCGCGGGCGCCGAGCGGGTTGCCGGGGCCGCCGGCCATGAAGCGTGGCAGATAGGGCTGGCGCTCGATCATTTCCGTCGGCGGATGCCAATCAGGCCACTCCGCCTTGCGGGTGATCTTCTGTACGCCGGTCCAGGTGAAGCCGTCGCGGCCGACGCGGACGCCGTAGCGGATCGCACGGCCATTGCCCAGCACATAATAGAGGTAGGTGTTGGGCGTATCGACCACGAGCGTGCCGGCCGGCTCCTTGGTCTGGAACGCGACCTCCTGGCGGCGCAGGTTCGGTGCGAGCTGCGCCGGCGCAGCATCGGGCTGCTCCTCCGGCGGCAGCGAAGCGATCGTCATCGGCCGGCCATCGGCGCCGACAGGCGGCTGGCCGGCCTGAACCGTTCCGGTCGCGGCGGGGCCGCCAACGGCCTCGGGCGGACGCAGGCCATCATTGGCGGGCGCGTGGGCCGGGCGATCGGCATAGATCACCGGTGGCGGGCCGGCAGGACGGCCGTAGCGCGGATCGTCGGGCGACATCACCGGGCCCTGCGGCTGTGCCGCTGAATACGCCGGGGCGCCGGCCGGGCGGCCATAACGCGGATCGTCGGGCGACATCACCGGCCCCTGCGGCTGCGCGGCTGAATACGCCGGCGCGCCAGCCGGGCGCCCGTAGCGCGGATCATCCGGCGACATGATCGGACCGCTGGGACCCGGCGGCGGCAGCGAGGCCTGCGGCATGACGTCGTCGTCATCGTCCAGCGCGTCGAAATTCGGGGTGCGGTCGCCGGGCCGATATTCGGCCGGCGCGCCATAGCTCGGCGCCTGCTGGACCGGATAGCTCTGAGCCTGCACGAGCGAGGTTCCCGCCGCAGCGACTGTTGCGGCAGCGCATATCGTCAGAAAGTGTTTGATCATCATCGCTCTTGTATAGCCCCCGGGCCCCGTCCGAGCCGTCAACGGCCAGATGACCGAAGATCGCGGCACATTCAAGACATATCAGGGTTATTTGCGCCGGATTTGCCGATTTGTGATCCGCAAGCCGACCGTTGCCCCGTTGCATCACGGGGCGGAAATCGCCTCACCCCGTCAATTGCCGGAGTCTTCCGCCCCGAATTTTAGGGAACGGCGCGGAGGCGTTGCGATATGGTCGAATCAGCCTGATTCGCCACCGCTTTGAGCTCCGATCCCGCGTGGCGAACGCGGCAATCAGTACCGTCACCGCGTTCAGATGGCTCATGGGCCCCGGCACCGCCGTCGGGGCGGAAATTCGCAACCCGTCCGATGCTTCCCGGCTTTCGCTTCCTGCTTGCCGCGATCCTGCTGTCAACCTCCATCCTGGTGCTCGGCCTAGGCGCCGCCGCGCTGCTGCGGGCGACCCATGAGCAATATGTCAGCAACCCCTCCTGGCGGAACGGCCCGCAGGAGAAGGTGTTCGCGCAAGCCTCCGAGCCCGCGCAGCCGGTGCTCGCGGTTTTGCGGGCCGAGCCGGAGCTGCCCGCCGAGACCACGCCATCGCTCCGCGACCAGGTGCCGAGCATCGCTCTGCCCATGAGCGAGCCCGAACAGGTTGCCGCGCTGACGACCGCGCCCGACGTTCAGCCTGAGGCCGCCGCGCCCCTGGCTGAAGTGCCGGCGATCGAGCCAGCCAAGCCCGAACCGACCGTGGCGGCCGCAACGCCGGCTTCCACCGACACGCTGACCCCCGCCGACACCACGGCCGCGATCCCCGAGGCCCAGCCTGCCGCGACCGTCAGCGAGCCGGCACCGGCTGACGCCGCCCTCGCAGCCTCGGCCATCGATGTCGCCTCCACAAGGCTCGCCGCGCTGAACGCCGCCGCGGCCACGAACGACGCGCCGGCGAAGGCCAAGGCCGACAGCAGCAAGTCGGACGGCAAGGCAACCAAGCGCAAGGCAAAGGCCAAGAAGCGCCACCGCGTGGTCCGGCGTCCGCCGCCTCAGCAGTTGCAGCAGCAGCTCGATCCGTTCCGTCAGCAGCAGCCGGCTTTCGCAACAACGACGACCGCACGCACGCGGTGATTTCTTCGCCTCTCCCCCGCAAGCGGGGCGAGGGAGCGTACCGTCATTGCGGCGTTACGCCGGCCCGGTCGCGATCGGCGGGCCGTTTTCCTGACCCCATTCCGACCATGAGCCGTCGTACAGCGCGGTGTCGGTGATCCCCAGGCGATAGAGCGCGAGCGTGAGCACGCCGGCGGAGACGCCGGAGCCGCAGCTCGTTACGATCGGCGCATCGAGCTTGACGCCGGCATTCGTGAAGGCGGCGCGCAGATCCTCGAGCGGCTTCATCTCGCCGGTCGCGGCATCGAACAGCTGGTTGTAAGGCACGTTGCGCGCGCCGGGGATGTGGCCGGAGCGGATGCCCGCGCGCGGCTCGGGCGCGCGGCCCTCGAAGCGGTCGGCGGCGCGTGCATCGATCACCTGCTCGGCGCGGCTTTCGACGTTGGCGACCAATTGCTGCATGCTGCGCACGCGCTTTGGATCGTAGCTCGCCTTGAAGGTTGCGGGCTTCGGCTTCACCTCGCCGCTCTCGACGGGACGCCCCTCGGCGCGCCACTTCTTCAGCCCGCCATTGAGGATGCGCACATTATTGTGGCCGAAGGCGAGGAACATCCACCAGGCGCGGGGCGCGGCAACCCAGCCGCCGGCATCGTAGAGCACGACGGTGTCGCTATTTCCGATGCCGAGATTGCCGACGTCTCGGCCGAACTGCTCGGCGCTCGGATACATGTGCGGCAGCGGATTGGAATGGTCCGACACCGCATCGACGTCGAAGAAGACAGCCCCGGGCAGATGCGCGGCGAGATAGTCGTCCTTCGGCAGCGGCAGCACGCCCGGCAATTTGAAGCTGGCGTCGAGGATCCTGACGTCGGCGTCGCTGATGTGAGCGGCGAGCCATTCGGTGGAGACGAGGGGGTCGGTGGCGGTGGTCATTGGCTTTTCCTTGTCATTCCGGGCGCGCAGCGCGAGTGAGATTGAAGCAGCGCGCGTCAAACTCTGCGTCATCGTCCGGCTTGTCCGGGCGATCCAGTATTCCAGAGACGGTTGTGGTTGAGCCGAGAGGCCGCGGCGTACTGGATTCCCCGCTTTCGCGGGGAATGACAGCGGAGATCGGAGCGGCAGCGAAGCACCGCTCACCCCTTCTTCTTCGGCTCCCACGGCTCCGTCGGCCCGCCGGCATCGCGCCAGGCGGCGTAGCCGCCGGCGATGTGGGCGACGGGCTTTAAGCCCATGTCCTGTGCGGTCTTGGCGGCGAGCGCGGAACGCAAGCCACCGGCGCAGTGGAAGACGAACTTCTTGTCCTCCTGGAAGATCGGCTTCGCATAGGGGCTCTGCGGATCGATCCAGAATTCGAGCATGCCGCGCGTGCAGGCGAACGCGCCGGGAATGCGGCCGTCGCGCTCGATCTCGCGCGGATCGCGGATGTCGACGATGACGACGTCGCCATTCTTGGAGATCTCGATGGCGTCCTTGGCGGTGAGCGTCTCGATCTCGGCATTGGCCTCGTCGATCAGTGCCTTGATCCCGCGGGTGATGTTTTGGGGCATGTGGTTCTCCCTCTTGTTACGTCGCCATTCCGGACGAGCTGCCGGAGGTGGAGGTTACCTCTCCCGCTTGCGGGAGAGGTCGCGGAGCGAAGCGACGCGGGTGAGGGCTCTCTCCTCTAGGGAGCGTCGCTTGTGGAGAGACCCTCTCCCCGACCCTCCCCCGCAAGCGGGGGAGGGAGCGCAGTCCCGTCGCCGACAGAGCCGGACCTAAGTGTGCATCAGTGCGTCAATTCCTTCATCGCACTCTCCAGCCCCTCGATCGTGATCGGGTACATGCGGCCGGCGAAGATGCGCTTGATGATGGTGGTCGATTCCGAATAGTCCCAGTGCTTCTGCTGCACCGGGTTCAGCCACACCGCGTGCGGATAGGTGCGGATGATGCGGTCGAGCCAGACCGAGCCCGGCTCCTCGTTGACGTGCTCGACCGAGCCGCCGGGCACCATGATCTCGTAAGGCGACATCGAGGCATCTCCGACGAACACGACCTTGTAGTCGTGCGGGTATTTGTGCAGCACGTCCCAGGTCGGCGTGCGGTCGGTGAAGCGGCGCTTGTTCTGCTTCCACACGCCCTCATAGAGGCAGTTGTGGAAGTAGAAATACTCCATGTGCTTGAACTCGCTCTTTGCCGCCGAGAACAGCTCCTCGACCTGCTCGATATGGGCATCCATCGAGCCGCCGATATCGAAGAACACCAGGAGCTTCACCGCGTTGCGCCGCTCGGGACGCATGTGCACGTCGAGATAGCCGTGATTGGCGGTCTCGCGAATGGTGGTGTCGAGATCGAGCTCGTCGGGCGCACCGGTGCGGGCGAATTTGCGCAGGCGCCGCAGCGCCACCTTGATGTTGCGGATGCCGAGCTCGACATTGCCGTCGAGGTCCTTGAACTCGCGCTTGTCCCACACCTTCACCGCGCGGTTGTTGCGGTTCTTTTCCTGGCCGATGCGTACGCCTTCAGGGTTATAGCCGTGGGCGCCGAACGGCGAGGTGCCTGCCGTGCCGATCCACTTGGAGCCGCCCTGGTGACGGCCCTTCTGCTCCTCGAGGCGCTTCTTCAAGGTCTCCATGAGCTTGTCCCAGCCCATGGCCTCGATCTGCTTCTTCTCTTCTTCCGTCAGATACTTCTCGGCGAGCTTCTTCAGCCACTCCTCGGGGATCTCCGCCTTCTCCATGGCGTCGAGCAGGCTTTCCAGCCCCTTGAAGACCGTGCCGAAGACGCGATCGAACTTGTCGAGGTTGCGCTCGTCCTTCACCAGGGAGGCGCGCGACAGATAGTAGAAATTCTCGACCGTGTAGTCCGCGAGGTCAGCGTCGAGCGCCTCCATCAGCGTGAGGTATTCGCGCAGCGTCACGGGGACCTGCGCGTCGCGCAGAGAGGTGAAGAATTGCAGGAACATGGGTGACAGATTGCCCGTCAGGTAGCGAACGTCAAGGGGCGCAGCCTGCCGCCGAGGTCTGGACCGAGGAGCTTTTTGCTCTAGAATTGGACGTGATGAGCCTTGGTTTTGGGGGCATTTGCCATGGGAATTCTCGCAGCACTGATCATCGGCGCGATCGCCGGCTGGCTTGCCGGCAAGATTGTCCACGGGGCGGGATTTGGCCTGATCGGAAACATCGTGGTCGGCATCATCGGCGCGCTGGTCGCAAGTTGGGTGCTGCCGCAGCTTCACATCGAGCTCGCCACCGGCACGATCGGCGCCATCGTCGATGCCACGATCGGGGCAGTGATTGTGCTGGTGATCCTTTCGCTGATAAGACGGGCCTGAAAGCCTGACCGAACCAGGAACGGCCGCCGCGTGCGGCCGTTCCCATGTCGCGACCGGGGCCATGAAATTGGCCATGTCCCGGCCGACGACCAACAAGGACGCGCAATGAAATTTTCCGGCACCAAGGACTATGTTGCGACCGACGATCTCAAGGTCGCCGTCAACGCCTCGATCGTGCTCGAGCGCCCGCTGCTGGTGAAGGGCGAGCCCGGCACCGGCAAGACCGTGCTGGCGGAGGAAGTGGCGAAAGCGCTGAACGCGCCGCTGCTCACCTGGCACATCAAGTCCACCACCAAGGCGCAGCAGGGCCTCTACGAATACGACGCGGTGTCGCGCCTGCGCGACAGCCAGCTCGGCGATGCCCGCGTGTCCGACATCAGGAACTACATCAAGCGCGGCAAGCTGTGGGAAGCCTTCACCAGCGAGCAGCGCCCGGTGCTGCTGATCGACGAGATCGACAAGGCCGACATCGAATTCCCCAACGATTTGCTGCTCGAGCTCGACCGCATGGAATTCCACGTCTACGAGACCGGCGAGACGATCAAGGCCAAGCAGCGCCCGATCATGATGATCACCTCCAACAACGAGAAGGAGCTGCCGGACGCCTTCCTGCGCCGCTGCTTCTTCCACTACATCAAATTCCCCGACGCCGACACGATGAGCCGCATCGTCGACGTCCACTTCCCCGGCATCAAGAAGCGCCTGGTCGAGGAAGCCTTGCGCATCTTCTTCGAGGTGCGCGAAGTGCCGGGGTTGAAGAAGAAGCCATCGACCTCCGAGCTGCTCGACTGGCTCAAGCTGCTGCTCAACGAGGACATGAGCGCCGAGCAACTGCGCGAACGCGATCCGCGCAAACTGATCCCGCCGCTGCACGGCGCACTGCTGAAGAACGAGCAGGATGTGCATCTGTTCGAGCGGCTGGCGTTTTTGAGCCGAAGGGAAGTGTAGGCCGCTCATGTCCCGGACGCGCTGCAGCGTGAAACGCTGCTGCGCAGAGCCGACCCAGGGGCCACACGGTGCGATACAGCGACATGAGCCCCGGCTCTGCAGCGCACCGCAACGGCGCTGCGCTGCGTCCGGGGCACGAGAGTGGAATGTGACGCACACGCTCTCTCCACGTCATTGCGAGCACAGCGACTTCGTCGCGAGGGCTCCTCGCAATGACGGAGCAAGCGGCATCGCGACCGTTCTCCAACTCGCACCAGAATCACAGACACACCTTCGCGGCCTCGCGGCGCATCACGCCCGAGCTTTGCTTCATCTCTCGCTCCCTCTGCAAACAGGAGGGCGCAGGAAAGGCCGGGTGCCGGCGGCACCCGCGGTCTGCTGTGCGCGTGGAGCGCAAAAGAGACCACACAACAGCATACAGGTGAAGCCGAACACACGGCCTTCCCTGCGCAGTGGTCGGACGGCTTATGCCGTGCTCTCCCGGGAGCCGAATTCCCTCTGGCCTCCCTCACCCTCACAGAAGTCGCCGGCAGCGCGCCGGTTGACGCGACTGCCGCATCCGCAAGAGCTTGACCGTAGCAACGACGGCCAGGACCACACGGTTTTGCCGTACGCGTTCAGCGCCGCTCGTCCGCACGAAGCCTCGGGCTCACGGAGAGCAATCCGCCCTGCCCCTGACATCTCGCACACGACGCTGCCGCGTCCACCGCAACCCGGCCCGCGTTTCGAACGACTCGCGAACCGCCCCTCTTCGTCGGGCCGGGCTGCCGCATTTTATGCTTCAATTCCGAATTTCGGTAAAGCGGAATATTTTTGCGGGAAGGGGTTGACGGGGTGCGGGGTGTTTTGCCCGACGGGACCACGGCTCGGCACACTCTCGTGTCCCGGACGCGCTGCAGCGTGCAACGCTGCTGCGCAGAGCCGGACCCAGAGGCGACATGGTACAATGCGGTGACATGGGCCCCGGCTCTGCAGCGCACCACGCCGCGAAGAGGCGGCACGCTGCGCTGCGTCCGGGGCACGCGAGCGCAAGGTACCGGCCGACTTTGGCCTCACGCCACCGCGGTGTCCGGAATCCTTGCGGCTTCCATCGGTTGCTTGCCCCGGATCAAATCCGAGGCGCGGTCGGCGATCATCATCGTCGACGCGTTCAAATTGGCCGAGATCATCCGCGGCATCACCGAGGCGTCGATGACGCGAAGGCCTTCGAGGCCATGGACGCGGAGGTGGTCGTCGACGACGGCCCAGGTCGAGTCCGCCGGGCCCATGCGGCAGGTGCAGCCGGGGTGGAAGGTGGTGGTGCCGCGCTGGGTGGCGGCTGCTAAGAATTCGTCGTCGGTGTTGACGTTGGGGCCGGGGAAATCCTCATAGGCGTAATAGGGCGAGAGCGGCGCGGACTTCAAAAGGCGACGCGCGAGCTTCATGCCGGCAACGATGACGCGGCGGTCGAGCTCGGCGTCGAGATAGTTGGTCTGGATGATCGGCGGCGCGAACGGATCGTTGGAGCGGATGCGGACATAGCCGCGGCTCTCCGGGCGCTGCTGCCAGGAGGCCACGGTCATGCCGGGCTCGTCCTCGAGCTGGCCCTGCACGCCCTCCTTGTAGGACGCCGGCGTGAAGGTGAGCTGGAGGTCGGAGCTCTCCGCGCTCTCGCCGGAGTGCCAGAAGCAATAGACCATGGTCGGCGAGAGCGACAGCAGGCCGCGGCGCGCGGTGGCCCATTTCATCGCCTCGACCCAGAGACGCCAGCCGCGACGGAGCTCGTTGATGGTCTTGATATCCTTGACTCGCGCCACCGTGCGCGGGGCGTAATGGTCCTGCAGGCCCTCGCCGACCGGAAGCGCGTGACGTACCGCGATGCCGTGCTGCTGCAACAGATCAGGCGAGCCTATCCCGGAGAGCTGCAGGAGCTGCGGCGAATTGTACGTGCCGCCGGAAAGGATCACTTCCTTGTTGGCACGCACTTCCACCGGCTGGCCGCCGCGGCCACCCTTGCTGTAGCGCACGCCGACGGCGCGCTTGCCTTCGAAGACGATCTCGGTCGCGTGCGCATGCGTATGCACATGCACATTGGGCCGCTTCATCGCGGGCCTAAGGAACGCGGTCGCGGCGGAGACGCGCAGGCCGTTGTTGATGGTGCGCTGGCAGTAGGAAACGCCTTCCTGGGTCTTGCCGTTGTAGTCGGGGTTGCGGGGAATGCCGAGCGAGACCGCGCCTTCCATGAAGGCCTCGCAGAGCGGATCGCGCCAGTCCATGGTGGTGACCGTGAGGCTGCCCTCGCGGCCGCGATAGAGCGCCTCGCCCTCGCCGACCCGCCTCTCCAGCCGGCGGAAGTAAGGCAGCACGTCGGCATAGCCCCAGCCGCGATTGCCCATCTGCGCCCAGGTGTCGAAATCCATGCGCTGGCCGCGATTGTAGATGTGGCCGTTGATCGAGGACGAGCCGCCGAGCGTCTTGCCGCGCGGCGCATAGATGCTGCGGCCGCCGGTGTAAGGGCCGGGCTCCTGCTGGTAGGCCCAGTTGATGCTCTTCATGTGGAAGGTCTTGATGAAGCCGGCCGGCAGATGGATGTAGGGATGCCAGTCGGAAGGGCCCGCCTCGAGCACGCAGACGCTGACATTCGGATCTTCGCTGAGCCGGCTGGCGAGCACGCAGCCGGCAGAGCCCGCGCCGACGATCACATAGTCGAATCTATCCATGGTGCCTCGGCCGCTCCTAGCGCGGCTTTTCATTGAGTTGATAGTTCAAATGCGTTTTCACCGTCGGCCATTCGGCGGCGGTGATGCTGTAGACCACGGTGTCGCGCAGCGTGCCGTTCGGCGCCACCTGGTGGCTGCGCAAAATGCCGTCCTGCTTGGCGCCGAGACGCTCGATGGCGCGGCGGCTCTGGTGGTTGAAGAAATGCGTGCGGAACTCGACCGCAATGCAGCTCAGTGCCTCGAAGGCGTGGGTGAGCAGCAGCAGCTTGCATTGGGTGTTGAGCGGGCCACGCTGCGCGCTCTTCGCGTACCAGGTCGAGCCGATCTCGACGCGTCGGTTGGCGGCATCGATGTTCATGTAGGTGGTCTGGCCGACGATCCTGCCGGCGGCATCGAACACAGTGAAGGGCAGCATCGAGCCCGCGGCCTGGAGACCGAGACGGCGGTCGATCTCCTTGGCGACGTTCTCCGGCGTCGGGATCGCGGTGTACCAGATCGTGTAGAGTTCGCCGTCCTTCACGGCCTCCATCAGCCCTTCGCGATGCGCGTGCGACAGCGGCTCGAGACGGGCGTGCTGTCCACGCAGGGTGATGGGATCAGGCCAGGGCATTGAAACTTTCTCCTACGTCATTCCGGGATGGTCCGAAGGACCAGACCCGGAATCTCGAGATTCCGGGCTCGATGCTTCGCATCGCCCCGGAATGACGATTGCGCAAGGCGCAATCGTCATTTATTCAAAAAGTTCAACGGCAAACCGCCGCGGGGCCAGTCCATGGCGATCAGCTCGCCTCTGCCCGACAACGTGATGTAGGCGGTCTTCAGCTCGGGGCCGCCGAAGGCGATGTTGGTGGTGACGCGGTCGCCGGTCGGGACCTGCTCGACCAGGGTGCCATCGGGCGCGATCACCGAGATGCAGCCGGAAACGAGCGTGGCGACGCAAACATTGCCGTTGGCTTCGACCGCGAGCGAATCGAACATCTGGTAGCCGCCGAGGCCGCAGATCGGCTTGCCCCGCTCGCCGCGATAGATCGCGTCGCGCGGCTTGAGCGTGCCGGGCGCGGACAGCTCATAGGCCCAGAGGCGGCCCGTCGGCGTCTCCGCGATATAGACCGTGTTCTCGTCTGGCGACAGCCCGATGCCGTTGGCCGGCAGCACGCCGTGCACCACCTCGACGATCTCGCTCATGCCGGGCTTGAGATAATACATGCCGCCGACATCCATCTCGCGCGCGCGGCGCTTGCCGAGATCGGAGAACCAGAGGCCCCCCTGCTTGTCGAACACAAGATCATTCGGCCCGCGCAGATCGTGCTCGCCGCATTTGGTCACGACGGTCTCGACCTTGCCGGATTGCAGGTCGACGCGCTGGATCGAGCCGCCGAGATAATCGGCAGGCTGCGGGCCCGGCATGATCATGTTGCGGGTCGGGATCCAGGAGAAGCCGCCATTGTTGCAGATGTAGATCTTGCCGTCGGGGCCGAGGGCGGCGCCGTTCGGGCCGCCCGGCACCTTGGCGACGACCTCCTTGCGGCCGTCGGGATAAATGCGCGTCAGCCGCTGGCCGCGGATCTCCACCAGCACCACCGAACCGTCCGGCATCACGACCGGCCCTTCGGGAAATTCGAGATCGGTGGCGAGAACGCGGACGTCAGACATGGGCTACCCTCCCGGCTTGCTTGTTATGGCTTGCACGGGATGTCCGGCCTCGGCCCCTCATGCAAGGTTTGCCTGAGGTTATGGCAAAGTCACCCGGGCTTGCCAAGCAAGCGGGACGGTATGCCAGCGTTGCGTGTTACTCTCGCACCGGTATCCAGATTTCGAAGCCGCCATGGCCGGTCGCGGGATCGAATTTCTCGTCATAGCGCTCGAAGTTCGGCGCGTCCGCGGCTTTCAGACCAGAGGCCGGCAGCCATTGATTCCAGATTGTATTGACGGTGCGCCGGATCGAGGCGACGTGGTCCTTGTGCGTGAACACCGCATAACGCTGCTCGGGAATGCGGATGCGACCGAAACGGCGCGGCAGGTCGGAGAAATCGGTGACCTCGACGCCGGCGATGTAGTCGAAATTGCCGGCATCATCGCCATTGCAGCAGATGCCGTAGGCGACGTTCCCGACGCGCGAGGGAATGTCGGCGACCTCCCGATTGAAGCGCTGCCACAGACCGGGGATCATGGCGCCGTTGTCGCAGGCGATGCGCTCGGCGAGACCGGCGACGAGGAAGGCTTTTGCGGTCTCGAAACGCGGCGGGGCGAGATGGTCGAGCATGGTGGAATCCATGAGGATCGGCTCCTGAAGCTTGAGGTGGCTGACACATGTCGCGGCCCGGACTGCTTCGGGCGTGGTGCCGAACTGGTCGCGGAACGCGCGGGTGAAGGCTTCGTGCGAGCCGTAATCCGCCTCCAGCGCCAGGCTGAGAATGTCCGGCGCGCCGTTCGCAAGACTGCGCGCCGCCTCCGTCAGCCGGCGTGCGCGCACGTAGCGCATCACCGGCAAGCCGGTGGCTGCGGCAAACGCGCGCACGATATGGAACCGCGACACGCCTGAGATCGCCGCGATGTCGTCGAGCGTCATCGGCTCGGCGAGATGACTCTCGATGTACCAGAGCGCGCGCTGGGCTGGGTTCATGGGTTACGGCTCTCATTCGAAGCGTGGCGATGGTGCACCGGTCACCGCTGCCCCGCTTGATCGGCATTGCTGTCCCCACATGAGGATAGTCCGGGAATAGCCACTGGCAACGTCATCGTGTTCACGGCTACACTCGTTGAAACCGCTCACCAGAAAGGGGAACCGCGTCATGGAAATCACCGATGTGCGGGCGCACCATATCCGCATCCCCTATGACGCCGGCGTCGCGAGCTTTCGCCAGGGCGCCTCCGCCATCTCCGCGCTCGACATGGTGCTGGTCGAAGTCACGACCGATGCCGGGCTGACCGGCTGGGGCGATGCCTTTGCCTATGTCTGTCCGCGCACCACGCGCAGCGCCGTCGAGGAGATGATCGCGCCGCAGGCGCGCGGGCTGAAGGTGCCCAATGCGGACGGCATCCCGGCGGCGATGGAGCAGATCCAGCGCAATCTGCATCTGTTCGGCCGCTACGGCATCACCATGTTCGCAATCTCAGGTCTCGACATCGCGCTGTGGGACCTCGCTGCGAAGATCGAGGGCGTGCCGCTGCATCGCCTGCTCGGCGAGACCAGGCGCGCGAACATTCCCGCCTATGCGAGCCTATTGCGGATCGGCTCGCCCGAGAACATCGCCGGCGAATGCAGGAAGGCGCTCGCGCTCGGCTATGGCGCCATCAAGCTGCACGAGACCACGACGCCTGCAGTCTTCGCCGCGCGCGAGGCGATCGGCCCCAACATTCCGCTGATGGTCGACATGAACTGTCCGCTCTCAGGCGAACAGGCGATCGCGTTCGCCAGGGCATGCGCGGACGCACGGCCGATGTTCCTGGAGGAGCCGGTCTGGCCGCCGGAAGACTTCGCCACGCTCGCCGACGTGCGCAGCCAGGGCGGGCTCGGCGTCGCCGCCGGCGAGAATGCCTGCACCGAATATCAATTCCGCCAGATGATGAACGCCGGCGCGGTGAGCCACGCCCAGCCGTCGGTGACGAAGGTCGGCGGCATCACGGAATTCCGCAAGGTCGCCGCAGCGGCCGACCAGTTCGGCGTCAAGATCGTCCCGCACTCTCCCTCCTTTGGCCCCGGCCTGCTGGCGACGCTGCATCTGCTGGCGACCCGCGACGACGGGCTGGTCGAGATGTTCTATCTCAAGCGCGAGGCCTGTCTCTGGGGCGGCCGCGCCGACGCCGATGCCACCGGTCATGTCGCGGTGCCGACTGGCCCCGGACTTGGTTATGAGCCCGATCGCGCGGTGATCGAACGCTATCGCTTAGCGTGATCGCGGCGGCTATTTCGCCGCATCCTTCGGCGGCGGTGCGTCCTGCTTCTTCGTCACATCCTCGGCGATCTTGCTCTGCGCGGCCTGGAGATCGCCGAGCGTCTTCTGCAAGCTGGCGAGGCTCGTCTTCAGCGCGTCGATCTGACGATTTGCCGCATCGAGCTTCTGCTGATGATCGAGGGTGAGCTTGGTGATCGTCTTCTGAAGGAAGTCGACATTGCTCTGCAGGCAGCTGGTGCGCCGCTCCATGGTCTTCTCGACGGTGCAGATCTCGATACCGGGCACGTCCTGCGCGCGGGCCGGCGCAATCGCCAGCGCGGCGAGCAGCAAGATCGCGAAACAAACGCCGGCATTTCGATGCAGCATGAAAGGTTCCTATCAAATCGATCACGTCAATGTGCGCTGTTTGCGCGCGGCCGCGGGACGCTACCACACTCGTACCGCATTCTCGCGTTGAGCTTACGTCTGTTCCCTCGGACGGGAACGATGATCCGCGCGCGGAGGAAGTGGGCGCTCTTTCGCGGCTTTGTTTAGGGGAGATTTTTCGAATGGCAACGCGCGATAGACGTCTGGCGGAATTCGACGGCGCCGGAGAACCGCCACCCGGCCTGCCGGTTGAAGTCTTGTGCGAGGACCACAGCGGAACGTATCAACTGCCCTTCGCCTGCCGCTACGTCGAGGGACGCTGGCAGAACCATGAGGCCGGTATCGCGGTGGAAGCCACCGTGATCGGCTGGCGCCTGCCACGCGTGAAGCACAGCGGCGTGGCCTGACCGGACCGCGCCTGTCTCAAAACGCAACGGGGCCGCGCTCCGTTTTAACCAACGGAACGCGGCCCGAACGAATCACGTCCGAATCAGCTGAAAGGTTCCGTACGCAGCTGTTCACGGCTAGATGTCGCATTCAGCCCGAACCGGTATACAACATCTGCGCAGCGCATAGGCAGCGCCGAGCCGATGGCAGGCGCCAAACGTTAACGGCTTCAAGGACATGACCGCCAGAGGGCGGTAGCTTGGCCCTCGCCCCCAAAACAGGCAGGGCGCCGCCGCTCCTGCCTAATATTCGACCTCGAGCTCCTCGATCTCGGCCGGCTCTTCCCGCGCCGCCGCGATCCATTCCTGCATCTCGGGCATGGCCATGATGGTATCGGCATAGGCCTTCAGCTGCGGCTCGAGCTTGACGTCATAGGTGACGAAGCGCGTCACCACGGGAGCGTACATGGCGTCCGCCATGCTGCGCCGCTCGCCGAACAGGAACGGCCCGCCGGATTTCTCCAGGCAGTCGCGCCAGATGAACCAGACGCGGTCGATGTCGGCCTGCGCGCGTGACCAGATCTTGAAGCCGGGGAAGTGCCCTTTCAGATTGACCGGCAGCGAGGCGCGCAGCGTCGTGAAGCCGGAATGGATTTCGCCCGAGATCGAGCGGCAATGCGCGCGCTGGACACGGTCGGCAGGCAATAGGCCAGCATCCGGCATCACCTCGTTGAGATATTCGGCGATCGCCAGCGTGTCCCAGACGGTGGCGCCCTCGTGCCGCAGGCACGGCACCAGGATCGAGGACGACAGCAGCAGGATCTCCGCGCGCGCCGACGGATCGTCGGGTGCGGTGACGATCTCCTCGAAATCGAGGCCGGAGAATTTCGCCAGCAGCCAGCCACGCAGCGACCACGACGAATAGTTCTTGCTGCTGATGGTCAGTGTCGCCTTCGCCATAGAGCCCTTCCCTCACGCCTGATCGCGGGCACCGCGCGGGCGTGCGCATTGCCTGTGCTTGCCGCGAAAAGAGCAGCAAGCGACGTGCCAATTTCGGGGACGGCCGCGTCCCGCTTGGCGTCGATATTGCATAGCAATAGGGGGCAACCGGGCTTTCAGTATGATGTCGATGTATTATCAGGCCTTCCAGAACCATATGGACCTGACGGCGCCGTGGCGGGCGGGGGCCTCGTCCGCGCTCAAATTCCTCAATCTGGTGCCGCAGGGCCTGTCGGATCAGGTGGTCGGCCGGCTCTCGGCGGCGCTGGAGCTGATCTCGCGCGCCACCCTCACCTATGACCGCCCGGCCTACGGCATTGACAGCGTGATGGTGGGCAACCGCGAGATCGGCATCACCGAGGAGATCGCCTATGCGACGCCGTTCGGCTCGCTGCTGCATTTCAAGAAGGATGGCGCGCCCGAACAGCCGCGCATGCTGCTGGTGGCGCCGATGTCCGGCCATTTCGCCACGCTCTTGCGCGGCACGGTGAAGACGCTGCTCCAGGACCACGACGTCTACATCACCGATTGGCACAATCCGCGCGACATTCCGCGCAAGGAGGGCCGTTTCGGCCTCGACGACTACACCGAGCATCTCATCGACTTCCTGGGACAGCTCGGTCCGCGCCCGCATATGGTCGCGATCTGCCAGCCGTCGGTCTCTGCGCTCGCGGCCGCCGCGATCATGTGCGAGGACAATCACCCGTCACGTCCGGCGACACTGACGCTGATGGCCGGCCCCATCGACACGCGGATCCAGCCGACCAGGGTGAACGAGTTCGCCAAGAGCAGGCCGATCGACTGGTTCGAGCAGAACCTGATCAACTACGTGCCGGTGCAATGCCGCGGCGCGCTGCGCAAGGTCTATCCCGGCTTCGTGCAGCTCACCGCCTTCGTCTCCATGAATCTCGAGCGCCACATCAAGCAGCACATGGATCTCGCCAACCACATCGCCAAGGGCGAGAAGGAGAAGGCGGCGAGCATCAAGACCTTCTACGACGAATATTTCGCGGTGATGGACCTGCCTGCGGAGTTCTACATCGAGACCGTGCGCGACGTGTTCCAGGAGCATCTGTTGCCGCAGGGCAAGCTGATGCATCGGGGGCGTCCGGTGAACACCAAAGCCGTGAGCCGCATGGGCCTGATGACGGTCGAGGGTGAGAAGGACGACATCTGCTCGATCGGCCAGACGCTCGCCGCGCAAGACCTCTGCACCAGCGTGCGCGCCTATCGCCGCGTCCACCACATGCAGGCCGGCGTCGGCCATTACGGCGTGTTCTCCGGCAAGCGCTGGAACAACGAGATCTATCCGCTGCTGCGGGACTTCGTGCACGTTAATTCGTAAAGGGAAGCAGCAGGGTGTGCATTCTGTCCGGCGCGCTGCGGCGCCATACAACCTTGTGAGGCAGCCCGAACTCTGAGATTATGGGCCGCATGCATGACAGATCGCCATCACGACGGCAAAAGACTTCGGAAGGGCCCGCAAGCGAGGCCGCCATCTCCCGCAAAGCTCCGCCGAAATCCAAGGGCTCGGCGCGGACCGTTCGCGCTGGCGACGATGCGCTGATCGTCGAGCTCGGCAGCCGCGTGAAACGGCTGAGGACGCAGGCCGGCCTGACCCTGGAAGAATTTGCGGCGCAATCCGGCGTCAGCCGCGCGATGCTGTCCAAGGTCGAACGCGGCGAGAAGAGCCCGACGCTGGCGATCATCGTCCGGATCGCAAAGGGGCTCAACGTCTCGATGTCCACCCTGATGGGTGCCGAGCCCGATGCCGCCCAGGTTGCCGTCATCCGCAAGGCCAATCGCCTGGCCTTCAAGGACCCCGAGACCGGCTTTGAACGTCACAATTTGTCGCCGTCGCACCTCGACAACGACCTCGAATTCCTGCTGCACCGGATTCCGCCGGGCGAATCCTCGGGCGAGCTGCCGCCCTACAAGGCCCCGACCGAGAAATATCTTGTCGTCCACGAGGGCGAGTTGACGGTGCAGATGGGCGAGGCCAATTACGTGCTCGGGACCGGCGATTCCTTCTACTTCGACGTGCGCGAGCCCTACCGCTTCATCAACGCCGGCACAATGCCGTGCGCCTACTATCTTGTCATCCGCCGCCGCCGGGTCTGAGCCGGCTCTCTGCTACTGCAACGTGAATGGATTGGAGATCGCGGGCGTCGGATTGATGAAGACGCTCTTGGCCTCCAAGTATTCGTATATCGCCTCGAGCCCGTTCTCGCGACCGAGACCGGACTCCTTGAAGCCGCCGAAGGGCGACAGATAGCTCACCACGCGATAGGCGTTGACCCACACCGTGCCCGCCCGCAGCCGCTTCGGCAGCGCAAGCGCACGGGCGAGATCGGTGGTCCAGAGCCCCGCAGCGAGGCCAAACGGCGTGTCATTGGCGAGCGCCACCGCCTCGTCGTCGGAATCGAATTTGATCACGCTCAGAACCGGTCCGAACACCTCCTCGCGCGCGATTCGCATATCGTTGGTGACGTCGGCAAAGATGGTCGGCTCGACAAACCAGCCGTCGCCGCATTCGGGCCGGCTCGCGCGCCGGCCGCCGAGCACGCAGCGCGCGCCCTCGGCGCTGGCGAGCTCGATGTAGTCGAGCACCTTCTGCAATTGCTGCTCGGTCGCAACCGGTCCGACATCGGTCTCGGGGCTGTTGGGATCGCCGAGGCGGGCTGCCTTCATCACCTCGACGAGACGCGCGAGAAAGACATCGTGGATCGAGGAATGCAGCAGCAGCCTCGAGCCCGCCATGCAGGTTTGCCCGCTGGCGGCGAATATCCCGGAGATGACGCCCTTGACCGCGTCTTCGATGCTGGCATCGCCGAAAACGATGTTCGGTGATTTGCCGCCGAGTTCGAGCGAAACGCGCTTGAACTGCCGCGCCGCCGCTTCATAGATGGTGCGGCCTGCCAGATTGCCGCCGGTGAAGGCGATCCGGTCGACGAAGGGATGCTCGACCAGAGTCTCGCCCGTTTCTGAGCCGAGCCCGGTCACCACATTGACCACGCCCTTGGGAAAACCGGCCTGCTCGAACAGCTCCACCAGCGCGAGCAGGGAGGCGGAGGCGTATTCGGAGGGCTTGATCACGACGCAGTTGCCGGCGGCGAGCGCAGGCGCGAGCTTCCAGACGGTGAGCAGCAGAGGCGAATTCCACGGCGTGATCGCGCCGACGACGCCGACCGGCTCGTAGGAGACGTAGTGCAGCATGCCCTTCTTGTCGGTCGGCGGCATCCGGCCTTCGATCTTGTCGGCGAGCCCACCGTAATACTGGAACCAGCGCGGCAGATATCTCATCTGCCCCAGCATCTCGACCTTGAGCTTGCCGTTGTCGCGCACTTCCAGCTCGGCCAGACGCTCCGCATTGGCCGCGATCAAGTCGCCGAGGCGATGCAGCAACAGGCCGCGATCGCTCGGATGCATGCGGGCCCAGGTCCCGCCGACAAACGCACGATTGGCGGCCTGCACGGCGCGATCGACATCCTGCGCATTGCCGCGCGGGATCACCGCCCAGGCCTTGCCCGTATAGGGGTTCTTGCTCTCCAGCCAGCGTCCCGACGCCGACTCGCACCATTCGCCGTCGATGTACATCTTGAACGCCTCGAGCTGAGGCGCGGCATCAGCTTGCGCCCCGCCTGACGAGGCCGATAAGCCTTCCGCATTCATGTGGTAACCTCGACTTCCATCCATGTCCCGGTCCTACCTCACCGCGAGGTAAGGACAGCCGCTCTTCTCGGCCGGCACGAACAGGCCATCGCCCGGCAAGGTCGCCATCAGCTTGTAAAGGTCCGCGGGGCCCTTCGAGTCCTGCGGGCTTTTGACTTCGAAAATGTGCATGTCCGACACGACGCGGCCGTTGGCCTGAATATGCGCATGCTGGATCAGATTGCCCTCGATCGGCTGTTGCAGCATCTTGGCCTGCACCTGCGCAGCCTCGTCGCTGCCGATTGCGGCGACCGCTTTCAGGTAATGCGTGGTGGCGAGATAGGCGAGCACATGACCCATGGTCGGCACGGCGTTGCCGCTGCGGGCCATGAAGCGTTTCGACCAGGCGCGCGTCTCATCGTTCAAGTCCCAGTAGAAGGACGCAGCGAGCCGCAGGCCCTGCGCGGTCGACAGGCCGAGCGCCGTGACGTTGTTCTCGAACACCAGCATGGTCGCGAGCTTGGCGCTGACGCCGAACTCTTTCGCCTGCTTGATGGCCAGCACGAGGTCGGGACCGGCATTGGCAAGACCGATCACCTCGGCACCGGACCCCTGCGCGGCGAGAAGCTGCGAGGCGAGATCGGTGACGTTGAGCGGATGCAACACCTGCCCGACAACCTGGCCCCCGGCGGCCTTCACGGTCTCGCCGGCGTCGGACGCCAGGTTCTTGCCGAACACATAGTCGGCGACGATGAAGAACCATTTCTTGCCGCCGGCATCGACGATGCCCTTGGCGATCGTCTTGGACAGCTCGCTGGTCGACGGCGCCCATTGCGTGCCATAGGGCGAGCACCCGTCGCCGCTGAAGTTCGACGCGTACCCGCCGCTGACAAGCGTCGTCTTCTTCAAAGAGCGGGCGATCGCCTGCACGGCCAGCCCAACCGAACTCGCGCCACCGGGAATGATCGCGCTGACGCCCTGCTGCTCGATGAATTGGCGCGCCAGCGCCGCGCCGATATCGGGCTTGCTCTGGTGATCGGCCGAGACCACTTCGATCGGGCGGCCCAGCACCTTGCCGCCGAAATCCTCCACCGCCATCTTGGTCGCGAGCACCGTGCCGGGTCCGCCATTGCCGGAATAAATCCCCGACATGTCGTCGATCACGCCGATGCGGAACGGTGCATCCTCCGCGAACGCTGCGGCAGGAACGACGCCTAGCAGCACCGCGACAGACGCCGCGCGAAGCAGTGACACAATCATGATCTCCTCCCAAGTGGATGGCGGATGTTGATTCCCATCATCAGAACGCGATCTTCACCGCGCCCTGCACGGCGAATTGCGGATTGCTGTTTCCGAACGTGCTCGCGGCTGTCAACATGCCCGCGACATTGCCCGCCAACGCGGTCGAGACGCCGCCCACCACCTTGCCATAGGTGCGGTCGGGATTGCCGGCCACCACGGTATAGATCGGCAGCGCGAGGGCGGCTGTTTCAGCTGCCAGCAGCGTGCGCGCGCCGCCGAGGAAATCGTGCTCGGCCGTCAGGTTGACGAAGGAATTGATGGCATGGGCGCCGACAGCGAAGGGCGCGCGGAATTGCACGCCGGCACTGCCGGTCAGGCCTTCGAGCTTCTGCCGCGCCACGAACTGGGTGACGATTGGATCGCCGGTCTCGGTGTAGGGATCGACGTTGGTGTAGTCGTAGAGCAGCCCGACCAGCGGTCCGACGCGCACACGTCCGACGTCGAACAGATAGGCTGACTTGAAGCCGGCAGTGAAAGTGTCGCCCCGCGTGCTGCCGCGGATCGTATCGACGACCCCGGGACGATCGATCCGATAATTGTTGTAGCCGTAGGTGGCGACGATGTCGGTCAGCAGATGCGGATAGCTGAGGGACGCATAGCCTGCGACCTGGTAGCTGTCGAGATCGAGATGGCCGGTGCCGCCATGCAGATTGGCGACCGGATTGGTGTAATTGAGCGCGCCGCCGACGCGGATGTTGGCATCGAGCTTGACGTCCGCGCCGAAGGTGCCGCCCGCGAGCGTATAGTCGAAACCGACAGCATTGCCGTCGGCGCCGAAGCGGTCGCCACGGCTGCCGCTGCCATACGCGGCGGCGAGATAGACCGACAGCGGCAGCTCGGGTGCAAGCCGTCCTGGAGCCTTCGTGCTGATGCCGGGCCGGTCCATGGATGCGTGGGCCTGAGACGGTCCAGCGGTGACGCGCGGATCGTTGGCACGAAAGGCGTCGAGCCGTGAGAAGACCGAATTTGAGAAATTCTGTGCGGTGAGCTGGGCGATGTCGGCCTGCGCGGCGAGCCCGTCCTGCGCCGCGAGCAGATTGGCCTCATAGCGCGCGATCACCGCATAACCGGCATCGGTCGGATGCAGGTCGAACATGAAATGCTGGTTCTGCACGTCCTTTGACGCCGTGAGGCAATTGCCGTCGAAGATGCAGGCGGTCCCCGTCTTGAAGCCGAGGCTGGCCGGATCAGTGTAGGCCTTCGTGTAGATCGCAGCGAGATCGATGACGTGGAGGCGAACGCCGGGCGCTGCGAGCGGCGCCAGCGTGCTCGCAAGATTGGCGTTCGCGAGGCCGAAGAACGTCGCGGCTCCCGGAATGTTCGGAAACGCATAGGGAGGCCCCAGCGGATAGAAGCCGCCGATCACATAGAAATTGTAGGTCGACGAGGAGAACATGTTCTCGACGACGAAATTTCGCCCGCCCGCTTTGATCAGTTGCGCGATGTTGTCGTACTGTTTTGACAGCGTCGCCGCCGACAGCGTTTGCGGCGTGTAGGGAAGCCCGTTCGAGTCGAGAATTCCCAGCAAGGGTGCGGCCGAGTTGTTCGGCATGCCGCCGATCACGATCAGATCGTTCGGCTGGAAGCTTCCGCCTGCGCTCGTGAACGCGGCGACCTGCTGGGCGACGGTGGGCCCGCCGTTGAACGCGGGGAATACGCCGTTGCCGACGCCGTTGTAGGCATAGTCGTTCGGCTTGCTAAAGCTGTAGCTCGTCAGCATCGACAGCCATTGCAACGAGCCACGTCCGTTTCCGCATGCGCCGTAAGGCGCCGATTGCGGAAACGCGATCGGACAGTTTCGTGAGACGTCGAGCAGGCTATCGCCGAACCCGTAGATCGTACCGAGCTGCTGCGCCCGCGCAGGGGCAACAGGCATTCCCGCGGCCAGCAGCAATGCTGCGGCCGTCATCGCCGATGTCAGTCTCACGGTCGCCTCCTCTTGGCGTATTCGTCCCGAATGGGCGTCTTGAGTGCGCCTTGTTCAACAGAGCCTAGCAGAAATTTTCTATCATAAAAGAGAAATCTTCTATAGGAGATTTCGGGGGAGACAGCATGGAATGGGAGGCCAGAGATGGACGGTCCACTTGCCGGCATTCGCGTTCTCGAGCTTGGCACGCTGATCGCTGCGCCCTTTGCCGCGCGGCTGCTCGCAGAATTCGGCGCCGACGTGATCAAGATCGAACAGCCCGGACAGGGTGATCCCTTGCGGAAGTGGCGCAAGCTGCACGAGGGCACCTCGTTGTGGTGGTATCTGCAATCGCGCAACAAGAAGTCGATCGCGCTCGATCTCAAATCGGCTGACGGCGTCGCAATCGCGAAGGCACTCGCGGCCAAGGCCGATGTCGTCATCGAAAACTTCCGGCCCGGCGCGCTCGAGAAGATCGGCTTGGGCTGGGACGTGCTTTCGGAACTCAACCCGAAGCTGACGCTGGTGCGTATCTCAGGCTACGGACAGACCGGCCCCTACCGCGACCGGCCCGGCTTTGGCGCCGTCGGTGAAGCGATGGGAGGGCTGCGCCATACGACGGGAGATCCTCAATCTCCGCCAGCGCGGACCGGCATCAGCATCGGCGACAGCCTCGCTTCGCTGCACGCGGTGATCGGCGCCTTGATGTCGCTGCTGCACG
The DNA here is from genome assembly GCF_054057995.1 of Bradyrhizobium sp. USDA 4486. NCBI lineage: Bacteria > Pseudomonadati > Pseudomonadota > Alphaproteobacteria > Hyphomicrobiales > Nitrobacteraceae > Bradyrhizobium > Bradyrhizobium sp. USDA 4486. The sequence continues at coordinate 8,209,349 of NZ_JBSRZV010000001.1, read as the reverse complement.
TCAGGGCCGGCGGCGGTAACGGACAGATCGTCGACGTGTCGCTGTTCGAGAGCGTCTTCAATCTGATGGAGAGTCTCGTTCCGGAATACGACCTCATGGGCCATGTGCGCTCGCGCAGCGGCGGCGCGCTTCCGGGCATCAGCCCATCCAACACCTATCCGACGAGCGATGGCAGTTACGTCGTGATCGCCGGCAACAGCGATGGGATCTTCAAGCGGCTGATGAATGCGATCGGAAGATCCGACCTTGCCGCGGATCGGGCGCTCGCAACCAACGACGGACGCGTGGGGCGCGCGGCCGAACTCGATGAAGCAATCTCGGATTGGACCCGCCGGCATACGATTTCCGAAGCGCTCGAAGCGCTCGAAGCCGCCGGCGTGCCCGCCGGACGTATCTTTACCGCGGCCGACATCGTCAATGATCCGCACTATCTTGCGCGCGACATGATCGTGTCGGCCACGCTGCCTGGGAATGTGCCGGTGAAGATGCCCGGCGTCGTTCCGAAGCTCTCCAAGACCCCCGGTGCAATTCGCTGGAACGGCCCTGAGCTCGGCGCGCATACCGACGCCATTCTCACCGAGCTCGGCAAGACCGAGCAAGACCTGCATGACTTGAGACAGCGCGGTGTCGTGCAATGAACAACGGGCCCGACATCATCATTCAGGAAGTCTGCCCGCGTGACGGCCTGCAGATCGAGCCCGTCGTGGTGCCGACCGATGTCAAGATCGGCTTGATCGATCGGCTCTCCGCCTGTGGCTTCAGTCGGATCGAAGCCGGATCTTTCGTGTCGCCAAAAGCCGTTCCTGGGCTTGCGGACGGCGATGCCGTATTTCGCTCGATCGCGCGGCGTGAAGGGGTGACTTTCGTTGCGCTCATACCCAACCTCAAGGGCGCCGAGCGCGCCCTGGCGGCAGGCGTCGACGAGGTGAATTTCGTGATGTCCGCAAGCGAGACCCATAACCGCGCGAACATGGGGATGGATCTTCAGGGTTCGCTGGCGGCTCTCGCGGAGGTGAGTGCAGCAGCAGGCGGACGACTTCAGGTCAACGCGACCCTGGCCACCGCGTTCGGCTGTCCGTTCGAGGGCGAGCAGGACGAAGCCAAGGTGCTCCGCCTGATCGAGGCCTATCTCCGAGTTGGCGCGCAAGGCATCACCCTCGCGGACACGACGGGCGTGGCCAACCCGCAGCTGGTGAGACAGCGCGTCAGATCGGTGCTCAGCCTTGTCCCGCGCAACGCCTTGACGCTGCATTTCCACAATACGAGGGGCCTTGGCCTCATCAATGTGATGGCCGGCTTTGAGGCCGGCGCGCTTCGCTTCGATGCGTCCCTCGGCGGAGTCGGAGGCTGCCCGTTCGCGCCAGGGGCGTCGGGCAACGTCTGCACCGAGGATCTGGTCAATCTCTGCCAGGAAGTCGGCCTGAATACGGGCCTCGATCTCGAGGCCCTGATCGCATTGTCGCGCGAGTTGCCGTCGATCGTCGGACACCCCGTTCCAGGACAAGTGGCCAAGGCCGGCCGTGCCTGCGATCTTCATCCGGCTCCGTAATCGTCATCCCTGCCGCCAGCACGACCCGTCAGGGAAGCGGCGTGTGGCTCATGCTCTTGCGAGAGCAGCGCTTTCGCTTCCACCAATTCAGGAAGATGACGCTCCGCCTCGAACTCGGCGAGCACGGGCGCGAGCACTTCGGAGACCGCACCTGCTCGGCCATTTGTCTTGCGCAGACGGGCAAGTCCAAGGGCGCTGCGCAGCTCGAACGTCTTCGTCTGCTGGCGGCGCGCGATTTCCAGCGCTCGCTCGAGGTCGTCCTCGGCACTGGATTCGTCTGGAGAATCACGGCGCGACAAAAGGCTCGCGCGGACGCGATAAAGCTCAGCATCGAGCCAATGCTGGCCGGACTGTCCGGTCCCGGCGATCAGTTCATTCAGGATTTCAAGCCCGGTTTCGACCTCGCCCAGCTCTGCATTCGCCACGGCGACATGCATCCCCCAAAACGGCTCGCAAAGGTAGCAATCGTTCTCGTGCAGCGAGGTCCAGCCGTGACGCATCTCCGCCAGCCCCGCCATTCGTTCACCGGAACGCCACTTGGCGAGGCCGTTCAGGTAGGTGCCCGCGGCCACATACAGCGGCATCGTGTGGTCGCGCGCGAGCCCGAGCGCCAGGATCGTCTCTGTCTGCTGCAACATGCCTCCGCATACGCCGTCGAACACGGCGCGATGGACCAGCGCATTGGCCTGGGAAAGCGCCCGTTTCTCTCCCGAAGCGCCCACCGCGTCGGCGGCGAGCTGGCGCGCGCGAGCGGTAAAACCGAGCGGCCAGAGCACCAGGGCAAGGAATCTCATGATCACGAACGGCAGATCCAGTGCCGACGCCCTGAATGTCCCGGGATCCGGTTCGGCGCCATAGATGGCAAGCGCCTGCTCGAGATGCGCTCTCGCGTTCACGTAATCGCCGGCGAACCAGGAGGTGACGCCGCCTGTCCAATGGGCAACGATCGCAGCCACCGGCGAGTCCGGCCGCCGGTCAGCGGCGCTCCTGATGGCATCCGCCAGCTCCTGCATCGGAGCGAGTTCGCCGTGTGTCAGGCAGGCATTGAAGAGACCCGAGTGAACGGGCGCAAGTTCAACGGGATCATCGATGTCGGCTGCGAACTGACGCGCACGCGTCCATGCCGCGATCGTTTCGGGGGCGCTGTGTCCGAGGCTGCCCCTCAGTGCACGGCCATATAAGATTTGAAGATGCAGCCTGCTCATCATGCGGCGGGGGTCGTCAGTCAGTTGCAGTTCGTCAGCGGCCGCAACCGCTTTGCCCAGATGCGCGACCGCTTCGGAATAGGCGGAGCGCTTCAGCGCCTGCTGGCCCGCCTTGCGCCACCATTCGAGCGCGACCTCGCTCAGCCCCGCTTCGGTGAAGTGATGCGCCAGAACCTCCGGCTCGGTCTCGGTGACAATCGGAAACTTATCGCGCAGGACCTCGCCAATTCTCGTGTGAAGCAGCTGCCGTTTGCTCTTGAGCAGGCTCTCGTAGGCCGCCTCCTGAACAAGGGCGTGCTTGAAGCTATAGTTTGCGTCCGGCGGCGCCCCGCGGCGAAGCAGCAGCTCCGCCTCTTCGAGTTGTTCCAGCGCAGCGCCCAGCGTCAGATCATCGCGTCCCGCCACGTATTTCAGCAGCGCGTACGAGAAGTCGCGGCCGATGGCGGCGCCGATCTGCGCCACCTCCTTGACCGGAGCGAGCCGGTCGAGCCGCGCCATCAGCGAATCCTGCAGCGTGGCGGGAATCGCAAGCGGCGGGAGCGGACTGTTCAGGCGATAGCGCCCGGCATCTTCGACGAGCAGGCCGGACTCCAGCACCATCTTGGTCAGCTCCTCGACGAATAGCGGCACGCCATCCGTCTTGTCGATGATCTGCTTCATCATCTCGCGTGGCAGCTGGCGACCGACGACCACCTGCTCGACCAGCGCGCGCGTGTCCTGCCGATCGAGCCGGTCGAGCCGCAACAGGCCGACATTGGCAAGGCCCGACCAGGATGGCTCGAATTCCGGCCGGGATGTCATGAGCACGAGGATCGGAAGTGACCTGATCCGATCGACCGCGAGATCAAACAGCTCGAGCGTCGTGGCATCGGCCCAATGCAAATCCTCGCAGATGATCAGCAGAGGCTGATCTCGCGCCAGCCCCTCGAGCTGATCGAGAAGGACGGCAAAGGTCTGTCGCCGCTGCTGCGCCGGGCTCAAGCCTAAGGATGGGCAATGGTCAGGGGTTGGAATCGAAAGCAGAGCCGCAATCAGCGGTGTCGCGCGCGCGGCCTGCCGGGTCCCAAGCGCCAGCATTGTCTCGAGCTTGTCGAGCTTTTGTTCTGGCGTGTCCTGTGCGCGGATTCCGGCGGCGCGCTCGAGCTGCGCGACAAAGGGATGAAGCGCACTGTTGGTATGGTAGGGTGAACACTGATATCGCACCCGGCGGTGGGTCCCGAGCGAGGGACTTTCGGACAGCGTTGCCACGATGCGCGACTTGCCGATTCCCGCCTCGCCGGAAATCAAGACGATCTGGCCATGGCCCTGCCATGCCTCGCGCTGGCGCGAGAGAATGAATTCGATCTCGTCCTTGCGGCCGACAAAGCCGATCGAGCGCGCGGCGCGGACCGCCTCGAAGCGGCTCTCGGATGCGTTCGCTCCTTCCACTGCCCACACCGCGATGGGTTCGCCTATTCCCTTGACTTCGCGGCGGCCGAGATTGTGAAAAGTGAAGAGATCCCCAAGCAGCCGGCGCGTCGATGACGCGACGACGACCACCCCGGGTTCTGCAAGGCTCTGAAGCCGGGCAGCGAGGTTTGGCGTATCGCCGATGGTCGCGTGCTCCTCCGACGCATCTCCGCTGATGAGGTCGCCGACCACCACAAGACCGGTCGCAACTGCGATCCGCAGCTCGACCCGTTCGCCGGCGCCTGTCTTGAGCTGACGAATGGCGGAGATGATGTCGAGGCCTGCGCGCACCGCGCGCTCCGCATCATCTTCGTGGGCCCGCGGATAGCCGAAATAGACGAGTATTCCGTCACCGACGAACCTGGCTATCCTGCCGTCATAAGCGGCAATGACGCGCGCGCAGGCGGCGCGGTAGGCCCGGATCAGTTCCCACATATCCTCGGGATCGAGACGCGCCGAGAGCGCGGTCGAGCCGACCAGATCGCAAAACATGACGGTGAGGTGGCGTCGCTCGGCGTCGTGAGGAGCCGGCGATGCGATCAATGCGGCAGGATCGAGGTCGGCAATCGCACGCTGCATCTTGCGGCGATGACCGAGCAGGACTCCGAGCTTGTCAAAGTCCTCGTCCATCAGCTCGGGAAGGACGCTGACGTCGATCCCATTCTGGGCAAAGCGCTCCGCGTATTGCCCAAGCCCTAGCTTGTCGAGCCACTGCGCAATCTGCATAGCGCACCCATCTGATGGCTGGCGATTAGCAGACCCTTGGACCACGGCCGCGCCGAGACAATATGCCAACGGCACTATGATGGCACGCCTTGTCTTGTTTAGCGAAAATTAGGTTACTCGTTACCGATGAGGCTTCGGTCGGAACACGGCTCGATGCGAACGTGGGCGCACTTTCTTCATTGCTCGTTCATTGGCGCTTCGTGGCTGCGTGACATCGTGCCTGCCGCAACCTGAAGCGAAGACCCAACCGCCCAGAAACCGGCGACAAAGCTTATCAGACCGTTGGATAGATTTTGGTCAAGGACAAGAATGCTGACGGACAGAGTTGCGGCGATCGCCGCGCCGAACGTTCCGGCCGCACTCATGATTTCAGCCGACTCGGAACCGTTCCATTCTTCCGAGATGCTCGATTTCGGCCGCCGTGCGACATTGCCGGACAAGTCAATTCCGACATAATAGCTGACCGCTCCGTACAGCATTGTTATCAGCACGATCCAGCCGCTTTCAAACAGTCCACCTTTCTGACGCAACAGCGTCGCACCCACATAGAGGCCGCACGAGGCTCCAACGGCTGCCAACCCAATTCTTTCAAGGACATGGGCCGACTTGATCAGACTGGAACGGGCGATCCGAACACCGCCGACGTACCTGGTGAGGGAAAATGCGCTGGAAATTGTGCTGTTGATCTTCATGGGGGGCTCCTACTGAGTACTTGGCAGCCTACTGGCCGACCCCAGATCGAATCTGCCGGGACGCGTTTCTCGATGCCCTTGATTCCAATTTCTGCTGTGCTGAGTGATGGGGCTGGCTTGCTCGCGAAGGCGAGGAACCAATCCAAAGCTGCGGAGCACGCGGCTGCGCAGGTATTGCAACTCACCCGTGTCGTCGAACAGGTTCGGGTGCGGCAATTTCTTGAGGGAGTCGTAGTTCAAATCGTGAGGGATCGACTATGAAGCGGTTCACAGACCGCTGCTCGCTGCCGCTCTAGCCAGTCACAATTTCCGGAGCGCGTGCGAAGCCCGCAGTCAGGCCGACCACTCCTCGCCCCAGACCTGCACGACGTGGCTGGCCGAGCCTTCGCAAAGGCCAGCTTGAGCTCTATGAGCTCACGCTCAACCCCGGCGCCTCGTCCGGCACGGACTTCCTGCAGCACACCGGCGAGAAGGCCGGCTACATCCTCTCCAGCAGCCTGCGGCTGTGGCTCGCGTGATCTGGGTCACGACGCTGCGCCAGACCGATTCGCCGCCAGGTTGAGCCACCCGCCGTGTTCCCGGCGGCCGCCGGCGTCGCAAATTGACCATCGACAGAGACGCGGGCAGTCTGTCGCTCGCGTAATGCCGCGCTCGTCGACAGGGCGGCGGTCAGCTTCTGGCGTCTTTGGTATGAGAGCATGAAACTAAGGGGGCTTCTGACACTTGCGATCGCCACGCAGGCCGTCGTGACCAGTGCCGCTCTGCTCGCCTGTTATGCCGTGACCGGCGCCGCCGACAGCTTCGGCATTGCCCAGATCATTGCCCTGCTCGCAAGCGTCGTCGTTGCGGTGGTGCTTGCCCGGCTGTGCGCACGCGCGATCGAGACGTCGCAGAAAAAGCACACGGCCGCAGCATTGGCCGAGCAGGCGCAGGCCGACGCGCAAGCAACGCAAGCCGTCATCAGGACCGCGCTCGATGCCTTCATCCAGACCGACGCGAACGGCGTCGTGCTGGAGTGGAGCTTTCAGGCCGAAGCGCTGACCGGATGGTCGCGCCAGGAGGCGCTCGGCACCGACGTCGTCGACCTCCTCATCGCCGAGCCGTTCCGCCATGGCTTCCGGCAACGCATGATGCGACTCCTGCCGGAACTGTCGCATGCGCCGATCGGCATCCGGTTCGAGGCGATCCTGCTGCACCGGAACGGCGGCGAGATCCTGATCGAGGGCTCCAGTACGGCGCTCCAGGTCGGGACGCGGCGCGTCATCAACATTTTCGTCAAGGACGTCACCCAGAAGCGCGCCGCCGAGGAGCAACTGATCCAGGCGCAGAAGATGGACGCGGTCGGGCAGCTCACCGGCGGCATCGCGCACGAGTTCAACAACATGCTCACGGTGATCACCGGCACGATCGAGATCCTTGCCGACGGCGTGAAGGACAACCCGCCGCTTGCGACCATCACCAAGCTGATCAGCGAGGCGGCGGACCGCGGCGCCGTGCTGACGTCGAGCCTGCTGTCCTTTGCGCGCAAGCAGGCGCTCCAGCCCGCCGAGATCGACGTCAACGAGCTGCTCGAAGAGCTGGCAAAGCTGCTGCTGTCGACCTTCGACAAGAAGGTCGAGATCGGGCATCAAGGTCTCCTCCACCGAAGGCCGCGGCACGATCTTCGCGATCTACCTGCCGAAGGCGGCGGCGAGCACGCTTCGCCCGGCCGGTTATGACGAGCGCAAGATCGTCGGCGGAACCGAGACCATCCTGTGCGTCGAGGACGACCGCGACGTCCGCCAATACGTCACGGTGCAGCTCGAAAGCCTCGGCTACAAGGTCATCCCCGCCGTCAACGCGGCCGAAGCGCTCGCGATTTCAGCCGCAGGCACGCCGTTCGACCTGCTCTTCACCGACATCGTGATGCCCGGCGGCATGAACGGACGCGAGCTCGCCGAGCGGATGGTTGCCGCGCGGCCTTCGCTGCGGGTCCTGTTCACGTCGGGCTATGCCTACGACTCCCTGCATGCGCAGGGACGCGCCACCATGGGCGCGCCGCTTCTGACAAAACCCTACCGCAAGGCCGAGCTCGCGCGCCTGCTGCGCCGCTCGCTCGACACCGCACTCGATTCCGCGGGCGATCCGATCCCGACGCCCTATTCGGTACAGGCCGATGTCGAGGGCTTTCTGCGTAGGCAAGCCGCCGAAGACCGCGCCAAGACGCGGTCGCAAAAATAACCGCGCCTAGCTCATCCCTCGCCGCAGCGTCGCCGACGGTGTCTCGCCGAATTTCTGGCGGTAGGCACCGGCCATGCGGCCGAGATGGGTGAAGCCGAGATCGAAGGCGATCTCGGTGATCGAAGAATCGGGCGAAGCCTGCGAGAGGCGCGCGTGCAGGCGAGCGAGGCGCATGTCGAGCAGCATCTCCGAGATCGACACACCGAAGTGACGGCGGAAGCCGAGCTGGAGCGCGCGAATACCGATCCCGGAGGTGCAGGCGAGCTGCGCGAGGTCGAGCGGCTCGCCGGAATTATCCGCGAGATGGTCGCGCGCGGCGCGGAGCGTGCGCGGCAGACGCTCCGCGTGGCCAGAGAATGTCGTGATCGCATCCGACAGGCCATGGCGCTGGCCATTGAGGAGATGATCGAGCAGCCCCTCGCGCCAATCGGCCAGCGCGAGCGGCGACAGCCTGCCGGAGGGACCGAGACGCTCGGCGAGCTGCATCAGCGCATCGAGCTTCATGCGGAGGTCGCGCCCGGACGGCGCATCGAGGTCGATCACAGGATCGAACTCGACCGTGCCCGCCGCCTTGCCCGACAGGGCCGCAGCGCGCTGCTCGACCAGGCGGCGGTCGAGCAGCAGGATGATTTGCGCACACTCCGTCCAGACCATCCGGGCCGGAATGGTCGGCGACAACAGCGATGCCGTCCGGCCCGGCGCAGTGTCGAGCTCGCAGGCGCCGGCGCGAATACGGGCCCCGCCGGTGAGCGGAATCTGCACCAGGAAGAAGCGGTCGAGGCAGCCGGGATCGATGCTGACCGATCCGCCATAGGCGACGTAGTTGATGGAAAAGCCTGCGAATGCCGCGCAATTGTGCCGGGCGGAGAAGCCGGTTGCGCGCGCTTGCGCCGGCTTGAGATCGTGCGGACAGAAGATGCGGCCGATCTGCTCGGCAGCCTCATCGACATCGTCAGTGGTGACGCGGGCGAAATCCGCCAGCCGTTCGGCTGTGGCCGCCCTTGCGCTCGTTTCCTGCACGGCTGCGGACATCGTCGACCACGCTTCGCGTCACGGGATTGCTTTAAGCCTATAATAGTTCCCCGGGCGCGAGAAGGGCCGCGCCTGCAAAATCGTCGTGCTGCACGGCAACAGCCATATCCGGATTCGTTTAGCGGATAGACAGGCGGCCCATAGCTGACCGAAGCTCCGTCCCCGCCGGAATCCATGAGGAGCAAGCCATGACTGCACTCGAAAAGGGCATTACCGCCAATGGCACGGGCTATGGCGGCAAGAGCTGGAACATCCTGGGCCAGGTCTACTTTCCCAAGGCCGTCACCGACTCCACCTTCGCGTTCGAGACCAACAGCGACCCCGGCCAGTTCGTGCCGGTGCACATCCATCCGACTCAGGACGAGTTCATCCTGGTGCAGGAAGGCACGCTCGACCTCAAGCTCGACGGTCAATGGGTCAAGGCCCATGCCGGCGACCTCGTGCGCATGCCCCGCGGCATTCCCCACGGCTATTTCAACAAATCCGACAAGCCGTGCCGGGCGCTGTTCTGGGTCTCGCCGATGCAGAAGCTGGAGGCGCTGTTCAACCAGCTCCACAATCTGACCGACCCGGCTGAAGTCGTGCGCATCTCGGCGCTGCACGAGGTCGACTTTTTGCCACCCGAGGCCAACGACTAGCGTCGCCGGTTCGTCCACTTTCACCTGCTGCAGGTCCGAACGGCCGCACCTTGCGGCCGAGCGTGACCGCTTGCGCATAAAACATCGAGCAATCCCATGGTCAGCCCCAAGCATGTCTGCGTGATCGGCGCCGGCGTCTCCGGCCTTGCCGCCGCAAAGGCGTTCTCCAGCCGCGGTCACCGCGTCACCATCGTCGAGCGGAGCGCCGATCTCGGCGGCGTCTGGGAGCCGGCGCGCTCCTATCCTGAGGTGCAGACGCAGAGCCCGAAGGATCTCTATCGCTACACTGACCGCGCCATGCCGGACGCCTATCCGGAATGGCCGACCGGGCCGCAGGTCCACGCCTATCTCGCCGATTACGCCAAAAGCTTCGGCCTCGACCGCATGCTGCGCCTCAACACGGCGGTCGCGGGCATGGCGCGGCGCGCCGATGGCAGGCCGGGCTGGACGCTCACCCTGACGAGCAAAGACAGCGCGACTTCAAATGAGGATTTCGATTTCGTCGCGGTCTGCACCGGGCAGTTCAACGAGCCGCGCGAGCTGCATTGCCACGGCGAAGGCAGCTTCCTGGACCAGGGCGGCCAGATCCTGCATTCGTCGAAATACGGCGATCCAACGCTCGCGAAAGGCCGGCGCATCGTCGTGCTCGGCGGCTCGAAATCGGCGACCGACATTGCCGTGAACGCAGTGAAATCAGGTGCGCGCGAGGTCACCATCGTGATGCGCGAGCCGGTCTGGCGCATTCCTTACTTCATCGGCGGGCTCGTGAATTTCAAGCGCATTCTCTACATCCGCGCGCAGGAGGAGATGTTCCCGGGCTGGGGCGCGAGCGCGATGGCGCGGCTTGCCCATCGCGCCGCCGCGCCACTGGTCTGGGCGAACTGGCGCGGGCTCGAAAGCCTGCTCAAGGCGCAGCTCAAGCTCGGCAAGTGCAAGATGGTGCCGAAGGAGCGGATCGAGGACGGCGTCAACTGCTCGGTGCCGATCGCCACGCCCGGCTTCTATCCGATGGTCGCCGACGGCCGCATCAAGGCGGTGTTCGGCACGTTCGACCATTATGAAGGCGACACCATCGTGATGAGCGGCGGCGAGCGGATCGGCGCCGATGTCGCGGTGCTCGCCATCGGCTACAAGCTCGGCGTGCCGTTCCTGCCCGCGGCCTATCAGGACAAACTGGTCGACGCCGACGGGCAGTACCGGCTCTACCGCCTGATCGCCAACCCGGACCTGCCGGAGCTCGGCTTCGTCGGCTTCAACTCCTCGTTCTGCACCGTGCTCTGCGCCGATCTGGCCGCGAACTGGCTGGTGCGCTATGCCGACGGCCAGCTTGCGAAACAGCCGACGGCACAACAGATGCGGGACAACATCGAGATGATGCTGCACTTCAGGCGCGTCGAGCGGCCGGCTGCCGGCGTCTATGGCGGCCTATGTGTCGCACCCTATCACTATCGTCATTTCGACGAGCTGATGGCCGATATCGGCGCGAAGGTGCAGAAGCGCGGCGGGCTCAAAGGCCGCTTCCTGCCGCCGGATGCCGATGCCTACGCGAAGTTCCTGGCGACGGCCCCGGACTACCGGGCGGCATGAGAGGAGAATTGCGACTACACGCCTCTGATGCTTACGATCTCCCTGGCCATCGAATTGACGGGAACCAGTCATGGGATCGAGACGACTTGCCGCCGCGGCCTTTGCGGCCGTTGCCTTCTTCGTCACGGCACCCGCCATTGCACAGACGGGCGCGCCGACGACGCGGCAAGCCGAGGCGCTCGCGAACTACGAGCGCGCGCTCGGGGAGTTCAAGGCCATCCTCGCCGAGCGGCGCAAGCAGATCGACGCGAAGCAGCCGCTGCCGAACCTGCCGGGCCAGGCGCTCTATCTCGCGCGCGTCGCCGTGATCAGCAGCTACAAGGATCTCACTGACGCCATGCCGTCGCGGATCGGACGGCCCAACAAGTTCGAGATCCCTCCGGCCTATTTCGATGCCGACATCGAGCCGCTGATCGAGGAATACGGAAAACTGTTCGATATCATGGAGGCGCCGCCGGCGGATGCGCAGAACTCGCCGACGCCGTTCAAGGACGTCGTCGATCTCGCGGTTGCGATCGCGCGCGCCAAGGGGCTCGCGCCGGTTCACGCGGAAGCTGCGGGCCGCATCAGCCTCGGGCTGTTCTTTGCCGAGACCAACGGCAAGCAGAACGTCCGCAACGGGCGCTCGAACACCTATATGGGCAGCTTCCAGACCGGCCCGTCCGAGGACCGCAACGGCCGCAGGAAATGGGAGGCGATCAAGGGCGAGATCGCACGCTTCGATCCCGAGCTGAGCGCGCGCGACGACAGGGAAGAGGCCCGCGCCCGCGGCACCGATCACCGCTTCAATCACTGGACCAATGTCCGCGACGGCCTGATGAACGCGCATGCGGATCTGTTCCGGGAGATCCCCGCCATCGTGAAGACGCTGCCCGACCCGATCGACCAGATGAAGCTGTTCGAGCTGATCCAGATTGTCCCTACTCCGACGAGGTCCGCGCTCAAATCGGGCGATCTCCTGAATTACCGGGTGTCCAGCCCCACGGTCATGAAGCACCTGCGCAACAACAGCATCTTCGCCTTCGGGCACGCCGACCGAGCACGGACCTCGGCGAGCTTCCGCGAGATTCTCGCCGCGATGTGGCTGTTCAACCGGAAGTTCGAGCGCGCGATGGCGAACTACGCGGAGATCAAGCCCCGCTGAGGGAGCAGTTGCAACCGCCACCGGACATTGTAGGGCTCTCGATCTCGCCGGCAGCTCTGGCGAAGAAGGGATGGACGTGCTGACCGCCTGGCGCCTCGCCAAGGCGGGCTAATTTTCATCGCCGTGCCGGCAGTGGTCCCGGTCACCGCCGAACGGGTCCATGATCAAACCGACATTTATTCCATGCAACGGCTTCCATGCAACGGCGCAAAAAATGCCGGTGTGGAATGTTGCGAAATCGACCCGGTTGCATTTAGCTTCAGGCGACAACAGGTCCCGGGGGAAAACATGAAATCCGCATCTCGCACCCGCGCACACCATGCCGCGTCAGCCCTGCTCGCGACATCCCTGGCCAGCCTCGCAAGTGTGACTTGCCGGGCCGAGATCATCGTTACCGCCAATGACGGCAAGATGGTGCTGGAGAACGGCAATGCCGTGGTGCGCAAGCAACCGCTGCCGGATACTGTCAGCGTCATCGATCTCACCGACGGCATGCTGAAGCTTCTCGGCGAGGTGCCGGCCCCCGCCAGCGTCGTCGGGCCGCCGCCGAGCGTGGCGATCGCGCCGGATGGTTCGTTTGCGCTGGTGACAGGCGCCATGAAGGTCGATCCGGCCGATCCCACCAAGACGGTGCCCGACGACAAGCTCTCGGTCATCGATATCAAATCCACACCGCCAAGGGTGCTCGCGACGCTTCAGGCCGGCGCCGGTGCGGCCGGCGTCTCGATCAACCGCGCAGGCACGCTGGCGCTGGTTGCGAACCGCAGCGAAGGCACGGTCTCGGTGTTCACCATCAGCGGCAACGCGCTGGCGCCGGCCGGCAAGATCCAGCTCGGCGACGCCAAGTCGGGCCCGAGCCACGCCGTGTTCTCGCGCGATGGCGCGACCGCCCTGGTCACGCGCGACGGCGACAGCAAGATCTCGCTTCTCTCCGTGGACGGCAACAAGGTCGAGTACGCCAAGCGCGATCTCTCCGCAGGCGTGCGCCCCTACGACATCGACCTCGCCGGCAGCGCCGCGGCCGTCGTCGGCAATGTCGGAACCGGCAGCGGCGACAACGACACGATCAGCCTGATCGACATGACGGCCAAGCCAATCCGGGTCGTCACCACGGTTACCGTCGGGCAGACGCCTGAGGCGGTCAAGATGTCGCCGGACGGCAACCACGTCGCCGTCACCGTCATGAACGGCTCGAACAAGCCGTCGGCTTCGCCCTTCTTCAACGATTTCGGCCTACTCAAGGTCTACCGGATCTCGGGCACCGATCTGACGCCGGTTGCGGAAGCCAAGATCGGCCATTGGTGTCAGGGCGCGGTGTGGTCCAAGGACTCCAAGCATGTCGTGGCGCAGTGCATGGTCGAGAACGAGCTGCTCGCCTTCTCGTTCGACGGCAAGGCGCTGACCAAGACATCGACGCTGAAGCTGCAGGTGAGCCCCGCGGGCATTCGCACCGCGGAGCCGTAACGTCAGCGGGCGGCGCAGGCCTGCCTGCCCTACTCCGTCCGGATGGGCGCGTCCTTCAGGCCATTATTGTCATAGGCCTTGCGCAGCGTGCCGTTCGTGGTTGCGTCCGTCATCAACGTGGTCACGAAGGCCAAGGCCTGGCCGTGGCCGAGCGGGACGGCGACGGCGGTCAACGTCTTCTTGAAGGTTTCGTCGAGCACCCGCGTGCCCGGAATCTTCTGAGCCATCTTGTTGAGCTGGTCGCGCGACAGCGCGAAGGCCTCGATCGCCGTTTGCGGTGCAAGGCCGGTGACTGCCATGGCTATGGTGTTCCACGCAAGGGCATTTGTTGGTAGCCTGCCGCACCGACAGACAATCATCGGGGGCCACCGAATGACCTCAGCCAATTCCGCTTCTTCCGCACGTCGTAACGAAGCGTGGGGACATATCGGGCGAGCATTGGCCGCCACCGCGGCCGTGGTCGCGCTGGCCGGCTGCGAGGACAAGAACACGTTCGTCGCGCCGCCGCCGCCCAAGGTCGACGTGGCGACGCCCGTGCAGCGTCCGGTGACGCGCTATGTCGAAGCCACCGGCAACACCGCGCCGATCAAGAGCGTCGATCTCGTCGCGCGCGTGCAGGGCTTCCTGCAGTCGATCGACTACCAGGACGGCAGCTTCGTCAAGCAAGGCACCCAGTTGTTCACGATCGAACCGGAAACCTACAAGCTGAAGCTCGAGCAGGCGCAGGCGGCCGAGGCCGGCGCGCAAGCCTCGCTCAAGCAGGCGGAAACCGATTTCAAGCGTCAGGCGGAGCTGGTGCAGCGCCAGGCGGTCTCGCAGTCGACCTTGGATACCTCGACCGCGAACCGCGACAACGCACAGGCCAATCTGCAGCAGGCCCAGGCCAATACCAGAATTGCCGAGGTCAATTACGGCTACACCAGGGTGACGGCGCCGTTCGACGGCATCGTCAGCGCACACATGGCCTCGGTCGGCGAGCTCGTCGGCGTCTCATCCCCGACCCAGCTCGCAACCATCGTTGCGATGGACCCGATCTGGGTGAACTTCACGGTCAACGAGCAGGACGTCCTTCGCATCCGCGCCGAAGCGGCCCGCCGCGGGCTGACCGTCGCCGACCTCAAGCAGTTGCCGATCTATGTGGGCCTCCAGACCGAGACCGGCTATCCGCATGAAGGCCATCTCGACTACGTCTCGCCGACCCTCAATGCGTCGACGGGCACGCTCGCGGTGCGCGGCGTCGTGCCCAACGACAAGCGGGTGTTGCTGCCCGGCTATTTCGTCCGGGTCCGGGTGCCGTTCGATCAGGACAAGAGCGCCCTGCTCGTCCCCGACACCGCGCTCGGCAGCGACCAGGGCGGCCGCTATCTCCTCGTGGTCAACGGCGACAACGTGGTCGAGCAGCGCAAGGTGCAGATCGGCCCGACCGACAACGGCCTGCGCGTGATCGAGAATGGGCTGAAGCCCGAAGATCGCGTCGTGATCGCGGGGCTCTTGCGCGTGATCCCGGGCCAGAAGATCGATCCTCAGGTGAGCAAGATCGACCAGCCGCAGGCGTCGGCCAAGTGAAGGGCTGCCAGCCATGATCTCAAAGTTCTTCATCGAGCGGCCGGTCCTCTCGAACGTCATCGCGCTCCTGATGATCCTGATCGGCGGTGTCGCGCTGTTCAACCTCGCGATCGCGCAATATCCCGACGTTGTGCCGCCGACGGTGCAGGTGACGACGCGCTATCCCGGCGCGAGCGCCAAGACCGTGATCGACACAGTTGCCTTGCCGATCGAACAACAGGTCAACGGCGTCGAGGACATGCTCTACATGCAGTCCTATAGCGGCTCCGACGGCACCTACACGCTGACCGTGACCTTCAAGATCGGCACCGACCTCAACTTCGCGCAGGTGCTGGTGCAGAACCGCGTCTCCAGCGCGCTGTCGCAACTGCCGCAGGCGGTGCAGAACCAGGGTGTCACCGTGCAGAAGCGGTCGACCTCGATCCTCTTGTTCGTGACGCTGACCTCGCCGGACAAGACCTTCGACAGCCTTTACTTGAGCAACTACGCCACCATCAACATCCGCGACGAGCTCTCGCGCCTTCCCGGCGTCGGCAACGTCACGGTGTTCGGCGCCGGCCAATATTCGATGCGGGTCTGGCTCGATCCGAACAAGCTGCAGGTGCGTGGCCTCGTGCCGCAGGACGTCATCCAGGCGATCCAGCAGCAGAGCCAGCAGGTCTCCGCCGGCCAGGTCGGCGCGCCACCGACGCCGCCCGGACAGGCGTTCCAGTACACGCTCAACGTCAACGGCCGGCTCGACGACCCCACCCAGTTCGAGAACATCATCGTCAAGTCAGGCACGAGCGGCGACGTCACGCGCGTGCGCGACGTCGGCTCGGTCGAATTGGGTGCACAGACCTACAGCCAGATCTTCTCGCTGAACAAGCAGCCCGCCACCGGCATCGGCGTATTCCAGTCGCCCGGCGCCAATGCGCTCGAGGTCGAGCAGGCCGTCGAGAAGAAGATGGCGGAGCTCGCAAAAGCCTTCCCGCAAGGGATTAAGTACGACACGCCGTTCGACACCACGAAATTCGTGCAGGCTTCGGTGCACGAGGTCTACATGACCTTGATCGAGGCCGGCCTCCTGGTGCTGGTCGTGATCCTGGTGTTCCTGCAGGACTGGCGCGCGATGCTGGTGCCGGCGACGACGGTGCCCGTCACCATCATTGGCGCCTTTGCGGCAATGGCGGCGCTCGGTTTCACCATCAACATGTCGACGCTGTTCGCGATCGTGCTCGCGATCGGCATCGTGGTCGACGACGCCATCGTCGTGGTGGAAGGCGCAGCGCACAATATCGAGCAGGGCATGAACGGCCACGACGCCGCGATCAGGGCAATGGACCAGCTGTTCGCGCCGATCGTCGGCATCACGCTGGTGCTGATCTCGGTGTTCCTGCCGGCCTCGTTCCTCGCCGGCCTCACCGGGCGCATCTATTCGCAATTCGCGCTGGTGATCGCGGCAACCGCGCTGCTCTCCGCCATCAACGCGGCGACGCTGAAGCCGACGCAATGCGCGCTGTGGCTGCGGCCGGCCGTGCCGCCGGAGCAACGCAATTTCTTCTACCGCGGCTTCAACAACGTCTATAACCGCGTCGAGCGCGGCTACACGCGGCTGATCACGTTCCTGGTCAAGCACGCCACCGTCTCGGTCGCGTTCGCGCTGGTGGTGATCGGGCTCAGCGGCTACGGCCTGTCGCGGGTGCCGACCGGCTTCCTGCCGATCGAGGACCAGGGCTATCTGATCGCCGCCGTGCAACTGCCCGACGGCGCCTCGCTGGAGCGGACCCAGAAGGTGCTCGACAAGGCCGCCGACATCATCAGGGACACGCCCGGCGTCCAGCAGGTCATCACCATCGCCGGCATCTCCGCGCTCGACAACAGCGCCAGCCTTGCCAACGCCGGCGTTGCCTACATCATCCTGAAGGATTGGGGCGCGCGCAAAGGACCCGGCGAGGACCTGCGCTCGCTGGTGTACGGGCTGAACGACAACCTCGCGACCATCATGGAAGCGCGCACCATCGTGCTGCCGCCGCCGCCGATCCAGGGCATCGGCAACGCCGCCGGCTTCTCGATGCAGGTCGAGCTGCGCGACGGCAACAGCGACTTCGCAAAACTCCAGGCGATCACCGGCGCGATGGTCAGCAACGGCCAGAGCCAGAGCGCGCTGCAGCGCGTGCAGTCCTCGTTCCGTTCGTCGGTGCCGCAGTTCAATGTCGAGATCGACCGCATCAAGACCCAGACGCTGCACGTTACCACCGACCAGGTGTTCGCGGCGCTGTCGACCTATCTCGGCTCGTCCTATGTCAATCAGTTCAACAAGTTCGGCCGCGTGTTCCAGGTCTATACCCAGGCCGATCCGGCGTTCCGCGTCACCGAGCGCGACATCGCCAACATGCAAGTGCGCAACTCGAACGGCGACATGATCCCGATCGGCACCGTCGCCACGATCACGCCGGCCATCGGCCCGTCCCTGATCAGCCTCTACAATCTCTATCCATCCTCGACCATCATCGGCCTGCCCGCGCAGGGCTACTCCTCCGGGCAGTCGCTGAAGCTGATGGAGGAGATCGCGCAGAAGACGCTGCCGCCGGGCACCGGCTATGAATGGACCGCGATGTCCTATCAGGAGAAGGCGGTCTCCAACCAGATCTACTGGGTGTTCGGCCTTGCCATGCTGCTGGTCTATCTCGTGCTCGCCGGCCAGTATGAGAGCTGGTACGCGCCGATCTCGGTGATCCTCGCGGTGCCGTTGTCGCTGCTCGGGCCGATGCTGATCCTCTCGGGCCTCAAGATCGACAACAACCTCTATTGCCAGATCGGCCTGATCCTGCTCATCGCGCTCTCGGCCAAGAACGCCATCCTGATCGTCGAGGTCGGGCTCGAGCTGCACAACCGCGACGGCAAGCCGCTCCTGGAATCGGCCATCGAGGCGGCGCGCGCCCGCTTCCGCCCGATCCTGATGACGTCGTTCGCCTTCATCCTCGGTGTCGCGCCGCTGGTGATCGCGACCGGCGCCGGCGCCAGCGCGCGCAAGTCGATCGGCATCACGGTGTTCTCGGGCATGCTGGCCTCGACCTGCCTCGCGGTGCTGTTCGTGCCGGCGTTCTTCGTGGTGGTGCAGCGGTTCGAGAATTGGCGCGCGTCGAAGAAGGCGCCGAAGCCGCAGGCGACCGCGGAGGCGAAGCCTTAAGCCTTCTCCACTGGCGCCTGCCGGGCCTCGCCGCTCGACACCAGCAGCACCGAGACCTTCGACTGCCAGAGCACCGCGTCGGCGACGCCGCCGAAGGAGAGACGGTCGGCCTGAATGCGGTCGACGCCCATGACGACGAGATCGACGTCGGTGGTGTCGATCTCACGCAGGATCGCCGCCTCCGGCGCCCGGTTCACGCGCAGCGTCGTGGTGATGTCGACCTCGTAGCGGGCGGCGAGATCGCTGGTGTCCTTGAGGATGCCCGTGTCCTGGCTGAGCCCGCGCGAGGCGCCGCGCTGCGCGCCCTTGTCGCGCGTCGTCGCGACGTAGATCACCCGGAGCGAGCCCGAGCCGGCCTGCGTCAGTGCCACCGCGACCTCGGCGCCGCGCTTGGCAACGCCGCTGCCGGAGACCGGAACGAGGATGTTGAGACCGTCCGGCATCGGCTGCTTCAGATGCTTGCCCTTGGCCGCGACGATCGCGAGCGGTCCCTCGAAGTTGGCCGCGATGTCCTCGATCCTGCGGTCGAAGCGGTCCTTGGAGGCAGCGAACTTGTCGACGCCGACGACGAGGAGATCAAAGCCCTTGCGTGCTTCGTCGGCGATGGTCTCGCCGAGCTCGGAGCGCCTGGCACGCGTGGCGACGTCGACGCTGCCGGCATCGCGCTCGCCATCGACGGAGACGGTTTCGGCGGCCTTCTTCACTACCGCTTCGTGGCTCTCCTCCTCGTCGCGGATCTTCTCCTGCTCGCCGGCGCGCTTGCCGATATGCAGCACGGTGATCGGCAGGCCGCGCATACCGGCGATCAGACCCGCGATGTGCGCGGCGAAGGTGGCGTTGACGCTCTCGTCGACGGCAAGCAGCGGACGTTCGAGGTTGGCGACGAAGCCGCGCTTCTCGAATTCCTCCCGCTCCAGACGCTCCTTCTCCTCCCTGCTTATCGGCAGCCTGGCCAGCGCCGCGCGCAGCATCGGCGGCATCGCCATGGTCGTCACGATCGCCATGGTCACGATCATCGTGAACAGGTTCTGGCTGAGCACGCCGATGGACAGGCCAATGGTGGCGATGATGACCTCGGTCGAGCCGCGCGCATTCATGCCGCTCGCCAGCGCCAGCGATTCCCGCGTGTTCAGCCCGCCGATGGTGCCGCCGACAAAGGCGCCGCCGAACTTGCCGACGCTGGCGATCACGACAAGGAGCCCGGTGAGCAGCAGGAGATGGGGATCGCGCAGCACCGAGAGGTCGGCGGCCAGGCCCGCAAGGCCGAAGAACACCGGCATGAAGAAGCTCGATATCAGGCCGCGCAGGCGCTCGTCGATCTGCCGTGTCAGGATCGGGGACTCGCCGACCAGGATGCCGGCAACGAAGGCACCGAGCACCGTGTGCACGCCGATCAGATGCGTGATCAGCGCCATCGTGCCCATCAGCAGCAGGATCACGGTGGTGACTGGCGCGGTGCTGACGAGAGCATCGTTAGCCCAGCGGATCAGCTGGAACACCAGCCGGCGGCCGACGGTGAAGCTGACCGCGAGGAAAGCGAGCGTGCCCAGCACGGCCTTCGCCACCGAAGTGATGTCGAGCGTGCCCTGCGATGCCAGGCTGAAGATGACGGCGATGATGATCCAGCCGATGGTGTCGTCGATGACGGCGGTGGCGACGATGATCTGGCCGACATTGCGGCGCATGAAGTTCATCTCGCGCACGACGACCGCGACGATCTTCACCGAGGAGATCGACAGCGCCGTGCCCATGAACAGTGAGGCCACCAGGCGCTGCTCGGGCCTTGGCAGCAGAGCATCGGGCAGGAACTCGCCAAGCGCGAAGCCGCAGGCGAAGGGAACCAGAATGCCGGCGATCGAGACCGCGATTGCCGCCTTGCCGACCTTTCTGACCAGCTTGAGGTCGGTCTCCATGCCCGTCAGCAACAGCAGCAGCAGGATTCCGAACTGGGCGATGCCGTCGATCATCGCCTTCTGCTCGGGCGTCTTCGGGAAGATCGCGGCTTGCGCCTCCGGCCAGATCCAGCCGAACAGCGACGGCCCCAGCATGATGCCGGCGAGCAGTTCGCCGATCACCGAGGGCTGGCCGATCCGCTGCATGAGTTCGCCGAGGCCGCGCCCCACCGCGATCAGCAGCACGATCTGGGCCACCAGCAGGAATTCGGACGGGCCGCCGGATTTGCTACCCGCAGCGCCGGCCGCAATGGTGGTGAGGACAAGCGCCACGGGGGCAAGGCCGGCTCGGAGCAGGCTCCACTGCATGCAGGTGTCTTTTCCCCGTCTACTGTCCCGGCAGGGTGCCGGGGCCACTTGGGGCAGAACCAGCGACAGGTGCAGCAGGTTCCCGATTCTCGCGGCGGGTTAAAGGAGGCGAAAATAAAAAGTGCGAAACAACCCCATGCACAGTAGAGATGGCGTCAAAAGGGCTAGAGGAAAATTCGGTATCGCCGAAATCACTTGCGCCGTCGGGCAAAACACCGGCATAATGGCATGATGGGTGGTGTCGGCAGAGTGCCGCCTCATCCGGTCATTGCGAGCGCAGCACAGCAATGACGGAGGCCTCACGCCGCCCGCGGCGAGCGGATCTCGCGCGGCAGGATGATCGCCGCCGCGATCGCGAGCAGGCAGAGGCCGGCGAACGCGTGCAGCATGGTGACGAAGCCGCCCTGCTCGTAGAGCCAGGCGACGAGCCCGACGGAGGCCCCGGCCGCGGTGAATCCGACGAAATAGCGCACCGCGTAGGCGCGCGAGCGCCACTCTTCGGTGGTGTATTTGCCGACCATGGCATCGTTCACCGTGACCTGCCCGAACGCGCCCATGACGATTCCGATCGAGACCACGATCAGCGGCAGATTGCTCAGGCCCGCGGCGAGATACAGGAACGGCGCCAGCATGAAGGACAGCGGCAGCGCCACCGCCTTCAGCGAGTAGCGGTCGAGCAAACGCCCGATCGTGTACTGCGTCATCGCGCCGAACACGTAGACGCAGGCGGCGATGACGCCGAGCAGCGCCGGGCTCTTGGTGAGATCGGCCAGCCGCTCCGCGAATAGCTTTGGCAGCGCCACTGTGACGGCATTGAACGTGGTCGAGATCGCGATCACCACGATCAAGAGCGACAGCACCACGCGCCACATGTCCTGCTTTGCCACCCGCGCCTGCGCCGCCGCCTGCTTCGAGCCTTTGCGGTCCTCGTGCACGACCATCATCGCGAACGCGATGCCGATCAGGATGGTGACGGCGCCGGGAATGATGAAAGCCAATCGCCAGCCGAGATATTGGCCGATCACGCCGGTAACGAGCGCCGAGGAGGCGACGCCGAGATTGCCCCAGACGCCGTTGATGCCCATCTCGCGGCCGAGCCGGTCGGCATAGGACACGATCATGGCGGTGCCGACGGGATGGTAGATGGAGGCGAAGATGCCGATCGCGAGCAGCGCGGCGCCGAGCTGCGCCGGGGTCTGCACCAAGCCGACCGAGATCATCGAGGCGCCGATGCCGACGAAGAAGATCAGCATCATGTGGCGGCGGCTCCAGCGGTCCCCGAGCCAGCCTGTCAGCAGCGAGCCGGCGCCGAACGCGACGAAGCCCGGCGTCGCATAGGGCAGCAGCTCCGAATAGGCCATGCCGAGCGCCGGGCCCATGATGATCACGGCGGCGGCAAAGATCAGCATCGAATAGTGGTCGATGAAATGGCCTGCGTTGACGAAACTGATGACCCGGCTGGGGCTGTTCATGTCCCGAATCCTCTCCTGCTCCGAAATGAGTTATATGTCGGAGCCATGACGGGATGCTGCCAATGACTGTCTTGGAAACGCCAATCTTGGAAACGCCAATCCTGCGGGAGGTCCAGGGCAACCACCGCTCGACCGCAGGCGTGCACCTGGTCGCGCGCGACTATCCCAAAGGCATGCGAATCGATCTGCACATGCACCGCGAGGCGCAGCTGATCTATGCGGCACGCGGCACCATGCAGGTGACGACGCCCGGGGGGCGCTGGCTGGTGCCGCCGGACCGCGCGGTCTGGGTCCCGGCCGGGCTCGAGCACGCCATCGACCTGCTCGCCGACATCGAGATGCGCACGCTGTATTTCGATCTCGCCTGGCTCAAGCGCGAACAGCGCTATGAGGGACTGACCAGGGAATTCGTGGTGCGGGTGTCGCCGCTGCTCAACCAGGCGATCCTCGCGCTGTTCGACGCGCGCAACACCGAGGAGCGGACTGAACTGCTGGTCCGCCTCGTCATGCTGGAACTGCACCAGGCCGAGGATTCGGCGACCTTCGTGCCGTTGCCGCTTGAGCCGCGCTGCCGCCGCGCCGCGATGATCGTGCTGGACGATCCCACCGGCCTGCACGATATCGACACACTGGCGCGCGAGGTCGGAACCTCCGCGCGGACGCTGTCGCGGCTGTTCTCGAGCGAGACGCAGCTGAGCTTCAAGAGCTGGTGCCAGCGCGCCAGGATTGCGGCGGCGATCCAGCGGATATCGACGGATGCGAGCGTCTCGGTGAAGCAGCTCGCGACCCAGCTCGGCTATGCCAGCGTGCCGGCATTCTCGGCGGCGTTCCGGCAGGTGACCGGGCGGACGCCGACGGAGTTTGCCGGGAAGGGATAGCCGCTCCCTCAGTGTCATTGCCCGCGAAGGCGGGCAATCCAGTATTCCACCAGCGCTGGTGATTGAACCGACGGGCCGCGGCGTACTGGATGCCCCGCCTCCGCGGGGCATGACAGCGCGTTTTGGAGTCAGCACCGTCCGGCACATCCCCGGCCCCTCACCCGGCATGCCAGCATTCTTCAAACGCAAGGCCCGACTAAAGATGCCGCATTCCCCGGCTTGATTGTGATCGGCTTCCGACTAAATCCCGTGTAAGCTTCCGCATCGCACAAACCTGACACGAAAGCCCAGATGGCCAACGCCTTCTTCTCCGACCTGCTCGCTACCATCTCCGAGCGCGGCCGCACGCTGCTTCGCCGCGGTGACGGTTTTGACACCAAGCACGACGCCGACGGCTTGATTGCGCTCTGCGGCGCGCTGCTGTCGGGCCGGGGCGAAGCCTCCGGCACCGCCATGGCGCGCGAGGTGCTCGATCTCTACAGGGATCTTGATGCGGCAGGACGCCGCGCTTTCTTCGAAGCGCTGGTGCGCGATTTCGGCCCGGACCGGGAGCGCCTCGCCAAGGCGATCGAGACATGGCGGGCCAAGCCGACCGACGAGGACGCAAGCAGCCTGCATTTCGCCTCCGAGCCGCGGCGGCAGGAGCTGATCCGCCGCCTGAACCGTGCGCCCGGTGGGACCGGCGATCTCGTCGCCATGCGCGCCGATCTGCTTGGCATGATGAACGGACACACCGACCTCGCCGCGCTCGATCGCGACATCTCGCATCTTCTTTCTTCGTGGTTCAACAGGGGGTTTCTCGTGCTGCGCAGGATTGACTGGTCGACCCCGGCCAACATCCTCGAAAAGATCATCCGTTACGAAGCCGTGCACGAGATCTCCGACTGGGACGATCTGCGCCGCCGCATCGATCCGGTCGACCGCCGCTGCTACGCCTTCTTCCATCCCGCTATGGTTGACGAGCCCTTGATCTTCGTCGAGGTGGCGCTGACCGAGACGATGCCGGGTGCCATTGCGCCGCTGCTCGCGGTCGACCGCCAGCATCTGCCGAGCGAGCGCGCGCGCACCGCCGTGTTCTACTCGATCTCCAACACCCAGCGCGGCCTTGGCGGCATCTCGTTCGGCAGCTTCCTGATCAAGCAGGTGGTCGAGGAACTGCGCCGCGAGCTGCCGAAGCTCGACACCTTCGTGACGTTGTCGCCGGTGCCGGGCTTCATGCAGTGGATCAAGCAGGACAGGGACCTGCCGCTGTCGGACGAGGACCGCGAGCTCATAAAGCGCCTCGACGATCCCAAATGGTTCGAGAACCCTGAGACGACGACGCAGCTTCGCGCCTTGATCGAGCCGCTCGCCGCGCATTATTTCCTGAAGGCGCGTACGCCGAAGGGCAAGCTGATCGACTCGGTCGCCCGCTTCCATCTCGGCAACGGCGCCCGGCTCGAACGCATCAACTGGCTCGGAGACCTCTCGCCCAAGGGCGTGCGCGAATCCGCCGGCGTGATGGTCAACTATCTCTACCGCCTCGACGACATCGAGAAGAACCACGAGGCCTACGCCAATGACGGCGAGGTCGTGGCGTCGAGCGCGGTGAAGAAGCTGCTGAAGGGCGAGGGGCGCAGGTTGCTCGATATGCGGCTGTCGTAGCGGACGCTCCCGCCACATGGTCGTTGCGCGAAGCGCAGCGACGAAGCAATCCAGGTTGCCTCCGCGGAAAGATTCTGGATTGCTTCGCTGCGCTCGCAATGACGGAGGATGTTGCGTCAGCGGGACCTACTCCGCCAGGGCCTTCATCTCCTTGCACAGATCTGATTTGCCCTCGAAGCCGATGCCCGGCAGATCGGGCATGGTGATGTGGCCGTTCTCGACGCGGACGCCGTCGGGGAAGCCCCCGTAGGACGATGCGGACGGACATGGGGTCAAGCTTCCTGTTGGCGTCATTCCGGGGCGATGCGCAGCATCCAACCCGGAATCTCGAGATTCCGGGTTCGCGCTATCGCGCGCCCCGGAATGACGGCTTCGCCGTCACTTCTTGTCCCTGAAATACGGTTCTACCGGCCCGTGCACCTTGATGGTCAGCGGGTTGCCGTAGCGGTCCTTGGCGTTCCCTGCGGTGACGCGGACCCAGCCTTCGCTGATACAGTACTCCTCGACATTGGTCTTCTCGATGCCCTTGAAGCGGATGCCGACGTCGCGCGCCAGAATGTCCGCGTTGTAATAGGGGCTGTTCGGATCGACCGACAGGCGGTCGGGAAATTCGTCGCTCATGATTGTCTCGCTCACAACAGTGTTTCGATTTGATTGCGCAGCGCTTCAGGCCGCGCGGTCGGCGCATAGCGGGCGATCACCTTGCCGGCACGGTCCACCAGGAATTTGGTGAAATTCCATTTGATGGAGGCCCCTAGCAGGCCGGATTGCTGGCGTTTCAGGTATTCGTACAACGGATGCGCCTTCGGTCCGTTGACGTCGATCTTCTCGAACAGCGGAAAGGTGACGTCGTAGTTGGTCGAGCAGAACGCCTGGATCTCGCTCGCCTCTCCCGGCTCCTGCGCGCCGAACTGGTTGCAGGGAAAGCCGAGCACGGAGAAGCCGCGCGGGGAGAGATCGCGGTAGAGATCCTCGAGGCCCCGATATTGCGGCGTGAAACCGCATTTGCTCGCGGTATTGACGATCAGCAGCACCTGCCCCTCGAAGCGGCGCATCGGCACTTCTTCCCCGGCGAGCGAATTGGCCTTGAAGTCGTAGATCGCGGACATCGCTAACCCACGGGGTCGATCGGCGACGGCGGCACGCCGCCCGCCTCGATCGCTTCGCCCGCAAGGAGGCAAAGATCCTCGCGATAGCGGCCGGAGACGATGTGCACGCCGACCGGCGCCTTGCCGACGAGGCCGGTGGAGACCACGAGGCCCGGCATTCCCATGAAGGGAATGGCGATCTGCGGCAGCTGCGCTTCCCAGACGCGCTTGAAGGAGGCGTCGTCCTTGCGGTCGAGATGATCGGGGAACGGCAGCTCGCCGGAGACCGGCGTCAGCAGCACGGCGTAGCGTTCGAAGAACAGCATCCACTCGCGCGTCAGCGTGGCTCTTCGGGTCAGCGCCTTGGCGTAATTGGCCTGGTCCATCGGCGTGACCCGGGCGCGGTTGCCGCGAAGGCACGCCAGCGCGCCGGGATCGCCCTCGCGCTCGGCCATCTCCAGCTGCGCCTCATAGCCGTCGCCGAGCCAGAGTTTGATTTGCCACTCGACCGCCTCGCGCATCGGCGGGGTGTCCTCGATCACGTCCACGGTCCAGCCGGCACGTTCGAGGCGCTTTCCGGCATCGCTCACCGCCGCCTTCACTTCCGGCGCAGTCGCAAGGCCGTTCGGGTTGAGGCAGAGCGCGGCGCGCTTCGGCCGTGCCGGGCCTTCCAGCGGCACCGGTGCGAACCAGGGGTCGCGGATGTCGCGGGCGGACATCGCTTCGAGCGAGATGCGCAAATCATGGATGGTGCGCGCCAGCGGACCCGATACCGCCATGATCTGCGGGCCGATCGGACGCTCCGGCAGCGCGGGATTGAAGGCGGGGATACGGCCCAAGGTCGGGCGCAGGCCGTGCACGCCGCAGGCATAGGCGGGATAGCGGATCGAGCCGGCGATGTCGGTGCCGTGGGCGATGTGGCCGATGCCGGCCGCGACCGCCGAGCCGGCGCCACCGGACGAGCCGCCCGGCGTCAGCGAGGCATCGCGGGGGTTCTTGGTGTCGCCATGGACGAGGTTGGTGGTGAACCAGCGATAGGAGAACGCCGGGCAATTGGTGCGACCAAGCAGAATGGCGCCTGATTTGCGGAAATTGGCGACCACCGGATTGTCCTCGCGCGCAATCAGGTCGCGCTGGAGTTTCAGGCCGTTGGTGGTGGCAAAGCCTTCCTGGTCGACATTGGCCTTGATGGTGATGGGCACGCCGGCGAGCACGCCGGGGTCCTCCCCGCGGGCGATGGTGGCATCGACGGCGTCGGCCTGCTTGAGCACGTCCTCGGGCCGGTGGTCGATCACGGCGTTGAGTTTTGGATTGACGGCATCCAGGCGGTCGAGACCGGCCTTGGCCGCCTCCTTGGCGGATACCTTCTTGGACCTGACGAGGGCGGCGAGGTCGGCGGCCGACAGGCGCCAGAGATCTTGCATGATTTGCTCCGTGTAACCGGCGTCTTTTAGCGCCGGGAACGCGGCAAAGCCATGCGGATTTCGCAGGGAGGAAGAGCGGGTTAGTGCCGCGTCGCCGACTGGTCCGGCATGTCCAGCAGGGCCTCGGTGAAGGGAAACTCCAGCACGATCTCGCCGTCGCCGTCGGTGACCTCGATGACGGCCTCGAGCAGCGCCGGCTGCGCCCCCTCGGATTTCACCACTTCCAGGATCATCTGGCGGGCGACCTCCCAGGCGCGATCGGGGTTGCGCAGGTCCTCTCCGTCAGGATCCACGATCAGTTCGTCGCCGATGCGCGTGTTGAAGAAGTATTTGGGCATCACGAGGTCCACTTGGGTCGCCTGTACCGGATTGACAGCTGCAGTGCGCTCACAACTGCTTTATCAGGACAGGGTTCACGACCGAATGCGCCAAGCGCAAGGCAGCGCCACCGGAAGTGATGTTCCATTACCGTTTTTCGCGGCGCAACATGCGCGCGCTCGGGAAAATTTCACTGGCGAACTTTTGCGCGCGCATTACCTTAATCCACGGGCGGACACGTCCGAATTTCGCGAAATGGAGAGCCAAAATGGCCTGGAAAGCCCCGAAGATCGTCGAAGTGCCCTGCGGCATGGAAATCAACATGTATGTGAGCGCCACCCGCAAGTAATCGGTTGGTGCATTTGCGTTCTGCGCAGGTGGGTCTCTTGGTCACGATCGGTGTCCGAATGACGGAAACCGTGTCGGCCTGAGATCCACTTCGCGAATTTGCCTCCAGGAGACGGATCATGCTTCGCGTCGTCGTCCTGGGCGCCGGGGCCGGCGGCGGAGTCCCGCAATGGAATTGCGGCTGTGAGGGCTGCCGGGCGGCCCGTGCGAACGGGCATGACCTCCAGAGAACCCAGGCCTCGGTCGCCTTCAGCGGCGATGGCGAGCACTGGTTCCTGATCAACGCCTCCCCCGACCTTCGCCAGCAATTGAATGCCACGCAGCAGCTGCATCCGAGGCCCGGCGCGCTGCGCCATACGCCTGTTGCAGGCGTGATCCTGACCAACGGCGAAGTGGACGCGGTGGCCGGCCTGCTCTCGATGCGCGAGGGCTCGCCCTTCACGGTCTATGCCCACGAGAAGGTGCTGGCGATCCTTGCCAGCAACAGCATCTTCAACGTGCTGAACGAGAAGAACGTCAAGCGCCAGCCGATCGGGATCGGCGAGCCGTTCGAGCCGCGGCTGACCGACGGCACACGCTCGGGGCTGGAGGTGCTGCCCTTCGCCGTGCCGGGCAAGTCGGCCTGGTACCTCGAAGGCAAGGCGCATCCCGGCGGCGAGACCGGCGACGGTGATACGCTGGGGCTGAAGATCACCGACAAGTCGACCGGCAAATGCTTCTACTTCATCGCCGCCTGCGCCGAGGTGACCGATGCACTCAAGGCCGAGATCGACGGCGCCGCTCTCGTATTCTTCGACGGCACGGTCTGGCAGGATGACGAGATGATCAGGGCCGGGCTCGGCCACAAGACCGGCAAGAGCATGGGCCACGTCGCGATGTCCGGGCACGATGGCGCGATCGCACGGCTGGCCGATCTCACTATCGACAGGAAGATGTTTCTGCATATCAACAACTCGAATCCGGCGTTGCTGCCCGGCTCAAGCGAGCGCAAGACTGCCGAACAGGCGGGCTGGCAGATACCCGCCGATGGAACGGAGATCGTGCTGTGAATGCCGCGTCCATGACGGGAATGACCGCGCTCTCGATCGGCAAGGACATCCGCCTCAACTCGGCGGAGGAGCTCGAGGCGACGCTGCGCCACATCGGCGCGACGCGCTATCACAGCCTGCATCCGTTCCATAAGCTGTTGCACGGCGGCAAGTTGAACAAGGGCCAGGTGCAGGCCTGGGCGCTGAACCGCTACTACTATCAGAGCACGATCCCGATCAAGGACGCGGTGGTGATCTCGCGCTTCCGCGACCGCGCCACGCGCCTCGAATGGCGCCACCGCATCGAAGACCATGACGGTGATGTCGGCTCCGAGGGCGGCATCGAGCGCTGGCTGAAGCTGACTGAAGGCCTCGGCCTCGACACCGCCTATGTGGAATCCACCGAAGGCATCTTGCCGGCGACGCGCTTCGCCGTCGAGGCCTATGTCCATTACTGCCGCGAGAAAACGCCGCTGGAGGCGATCGCCTCCTCGCTGACCGAGCTGTTCGCGCCGAACCTACACGAGGAGCGCATCTCCGGCATGCTGGAGCATTACGACTTCGTCAATCCCGACATCATGAGCTACTTCAAGCGACGCCTCGCGCAGGCGCCGCGCGACGCGGGCTTCGCGCTCGATTATGTCAAGGCGCATGCCACGACGCCGGAGCAGCGCGGGCTTGTGTGCAACGCGCTGATCTTCAAGACCAACGTGCTGTGGGTGCAGCTCGATGCGCTGTATCATGCCTATGTCGAGGGCCACATTCCGCCGGGCGCCTTCGTGCCCAAAGCGAGCTGAGGAACAGAGCAATGGCCGGGCCGCGGAACATCAGCGTCAACGAGGCAAGCCGCCCCGTGCTGCCGCGGCATGCCAAGCTGAGATATGACGAGACGCGCAAGGTCTGGGTGATCCTGGCGCCCGAGCGCGTGCTGGCGCCTGACGAGATCGCGGTCGAGGTGCTGCAGCTCTGCAATGGCGAGCGCAATGTCGGCGACGTCGCCGATCAGCTTGCCGCCAAATACGCAGCTCCACGCGAGGCGATCCTCACGGACGTCATCGCCATGCTGCAGGATCTCGCCGACAAGGGCTTTCTCACCGAGGCCCGGGAGAAGACGTCATGACCGACGTGCTCGGCAATCCCGCTATCCCGCCCGCGGCCAGCGACAGCCTCGCGGTACTGGAGAAGCAGCGCTCGACGGCGGAGACCTTTGGCATCCCGCTTGCGGTGCTGCTCGAGATCACCCACCGCTGCCCGCTGCAATGCCCCTATTGCTCCAACCCGGTCGAGCTCGACCGCTCGGCTAAGGAGCTGACCACCGAGGAATGGAAGAAGGTCTTGACCGAGCTCGCCGAGATCGGCGTGCTGCAGGTGCATTTCTCCGGCGGCGAGCCGACGGCGCGCAAGGACCTCGTCGAGCTGGTCAAGCACGCCAGCGATGCCGGCCTCTACACCAACCTCATCACCTCGGCCGTGCTGCTGACGCGCGAGAAGCTGAGCGATCTCGCGGATGCCGGCCTCTGCCATGTGCAGATCTCTTTCCAGGGCATCGAGGAAGGCCTTGCCGATCGCGTCGCCGGCTACAAGGGCGCACATCGCAAGAAGCTCGAGGTCGCAAAGTGGACGCGTGAGCTCGACCTGCCGCTCACCGTCAACGCGGTGATGCACCGGCAGAACCTGCATCAGCTCCCCGACATCATCCAGATGTCGCTCGATCTCGACGCCGACCGGCTCGAGGTCGCCAATGTGCAATATTACGGCTGGGCGCTGAAGAACCGCGCCGCCTTGATGCCGACGGTAGCGCAGCTCGAGGAGTGCACCCGCCTCGTCGAGGAGGCGCGCGCGCGGCTCAAGGGCCGGCTGACCATCGACTACGTCGTGCCCGACTATTACGCGCTGCGGCCGAAGAAGTGCATGGGCGGCTGGGGCCGGCAGTTCTTCAACATCTCGCCCGCCGGCAAGGTGCTGCCCTGCCATGCCGCCGAGAGCATCACCGGGCTCGACTTCGAATCCGTGCGCTCCAACCATTCGATCGCCTGGATCTGGCAGAACTCCGACGCCTTCAACCGCTATCGCGGCACCGGCTGGATGAAGGAGCCGTGCAAGTCCTGCGAATTCCGCGAGATCGATTTCGGCGGCTGCCGCTGCCAGGCCTTTGCGTTGACGGGCGATGCCGCCAACACCGACCCTGCTTGTGCGCTGTCGCCGCTGCACGAGACCATCTTCAAGCAGGCCGAGCGCGAGGCTGAGGGCGAGACCAACCGCTTCCTCTATCGCAATTTCGCCGGCGGCACTCTGGAATCCGAGAATGGTGCCTGACGCCGACGCGGCCGCATCCGCCAAACGCGCCGATCCCTTTGCCCCTCTGACCTCCGACATGCTCGACGTCGGCGACGGTCACGAGCTCTATGTCGAGAGCGTCGGCCGCCCCGACGGCATCCCCGCGATCTATCTGCATGGCGGTCCCGGCTCTGGCTGCCAGCCCGATCATCGCAAGCTGTTCGATCCCGAACGCTTCTGCGCCGTGCTGTTCGACCAGCGCGGCTGCGGCCGCAGCCGTCCCAAGGGATCGCGCGAACACAACACGACGGCGCATCTCGTCGCGGACATGGAGAAGATCCGCGAGAAGTTCGGGTTCGAACGCTGGATGCTGGTCGGCGGCTCCTGGGGCGCGACGCTGGCGCTGGCCTATGCAGAGGCGCATCCCGGGCGCGTCTCCGGCATCGCGCTGCGCGCGACGTTCCTCGGCACGCGGGGCGAGGTCGAGACCGCCTTCACCGCGCGCCTGTCGCAATTCTATCCCGCGCTCTACGAGGATTTCCTGGGCGTGCTGCCGCGCGAGGAGCGCAGCCGTCCCGTCGATGCCTATTGGCGCCGCATCCTCGATGCCGATCCGGCGGTGCACGGGCCGGCGGCGCGGGCCTGGCATGATACCGAGCGCACATTGTCCGAGCACAAGCCGGCCAAGACGCGGCTGGATCTCGCCTCGCTCAATATCTGGCGCACGCTGCCGGCGACGCCGTTCATGGAAGCGCATTATTTCGTCAACAATTCCTTCATGAGCGAAGGCCAGCTGTTGCGCAACGCTGAAAAGCTCGCGGGCATTCCCGGCATCATCGTCCAGGGACGCTACGATCTGTTGTGCCCGCCCGAGACGTCTCATGCGCTCGCGAAAGTCTGGCCCGGTTCGGAGATTCGGATCGTGGAAGAAGCCGGCCATTCGCTCTATGATGCCGGCGTGAGGGACGCGGTCATGAGGGCGATCGCAGACGTCGCGTCGAAGATCTCGCGATAAGGAGTCTATCCCCTCATCCTGAGGATGCGCGCCCTTGCGCGCGTCTCGAACGATGAAGGCCGAGATGCAACAGCGGGGGCCTTCATGGTTCGCCCGGCGATGCGCAGCATCGTCCGGAGCTCACCAAGAGGGTCAGGAAGAAGGACAACAAGAAAATGCCACTCGCCGGGAAGGGGATGCTGCTGACATCGATGAATGTCGACGCCGCCGATGAGGCCGATTTCAACCACTGGTACGATCGCGAGCACCTGGAAGAGCGCGTCGCGATCGAGGGTTTCCTGGAAGCGCGGCGCTATGTCGCGCATGCGGCCAATCCCAAATATCTCTGCCTGTACTCGACCGCGACGCTCGATGTGCTCGACAGCCCCGCCTACAAGGCGCGGCTCGCAAGCCCGACCGACTGGTCGCGGCAGACCATGGCGCGCTTCAAGGACATGCTGCGCGTGGTCGCGCGCATCACTATCAGCAACGGCACGGGGCGCGGAGCTGGGCTCGGCGTGGTGCGGCTGCGGCCGGATGCCGACAATGCCGCTGCATAGCGTGATGCACTGCGAGAAAGACTGGCGCCGGACACGCGCGAGGGCATCATCTCGATGCATCTGCTCGAAAGCGAGCCGGAATTGTCGGGCGCGACGGCGGGAATTCCGGCGGCGCGCAACGACGGCGCGCGCGACTGGTTCGTGCTGATCGACGGCACGCATGTCGGCGCGGTCTCGGTCGTGATCGCCGAGCGCTTCACCGGCCCTGCCGCATCGCCCTTCCCGCTGCCGGTCTCGGTCGGCACTTACTGCCTGATGTGGGATCTCGCAAAGAGCGACATCGCGCGCAGCTGAGGCGCTGACACGCACCGCAACATATTGCACCGCACGCAGATCGCACACAGCGTCAATGCCCTGCGCGCGCAGCTCCCATGAAAGACGGTGATCGCCCAAATTTGCCGTTGTACTTCGGAGCGGTTCTAATAAGCTAACCCAATGACGTCATTCAGAAACAAGATCGACGCGCGTTAAGCGTCCGCCAAGCTCAAGAAGAGGCCGCCGGGTCCTTTGAGCCTGCGCGGACAGGGTAGGAATGAAACCGACCGATATCGCGGCCCCCGACTACTTTCACAAAGTGGTCGATTGCCAGTGGGCCTGTCCTGCGCACACCCCGGTTCCCGAATACATCCGACTGATCGCACAAGGCCGCTACAGCGACGCCTATATGATCAATTGGAAATCGAACGTGTTTCCCGGCATCCTGGGACGCACCTGCGATCGTCCCTGCGAGCCGGCGTGCCGGCGCGGACGCGTCGAGGAAAATCCGGTCGCGATCTGCCGCCTCAAGCGCGTCGCCGCCGACTTCAAGGACGACATCAAGCAGCGCCTGCCGAAGCCCGCGCCGAAGAACGGCAAGCGGATTGCGCTGGTTGGCGGCGGCCCAGCCTCGCTGACCGTCGCGCGCGATCTCACCCCGCTCGGCTATCACTGCACGGTGTTCGATGCCGATCCGGAAGCCGGCGGCATGATGCGCACGCAGATCCCGAAATTCCGCCTGCCCAATTCCGTCATCGATGAGGAGACAGGCTACATCCTGGATCTCGGCGTCGAGTTCAAGGGCGGTCACCGCATCGAGAGCATGAAGGCGCTGCTCGCGGAGAAATATGACGCGATCTTCGTCGGCTCCGGCGCGCCGCGCGGCCGCGAGCTCGACATCCCCGGCCGGAAGGAGGCTGCCGCCAACATCCACATCGGCATCGAGTGGCTGGCCAACGTGTCGTTCGGCCATACCGACAGAATAGGCAAGCGCGTCATCGTGCTCGGCGGCGGCAACACCGCGATGGATTGCTGCCGCACCGCGCGCCGGCTCGGCGGCGAGAAAGTCACGGTGGTCGTGCGTTCCGGATTCGAGGAGATGAAGGCCTCGCCCTGGGAGAAGGAGGACGCGATCCACGAGGATATCCCGATCCTCAACT
Source organism: Bradyrhizobium sp. USDA 4486 (assembly GCF_054057995.1). Lineage (NCBI taxonomy): Bacteria > Pseudomonadati > Pseudomonadota > Alphaproteobacteria > Hyphomicrobiales > Nitrobacteraceae > Bradyrhizobium > Bradyrhizobium sp. USDA 4486. Next base: position 8,175,198 of record NZ_JBSRZV010000001.1, on the reverse strand, counting down.
ACATGGTGCCGGTGGCATTCAAGCACGTCGCCGGCAAGCTGATCGGCGTCACCTTCCAGCATGTCAAAGCCGAATACGACGCAAGAGGCCGCCGCAATCTGGTGCCTTCGGGCGATCCCGATCAGACCATTCCCTGCGACGACGTGCTGGTCGCCGTCGGCCAGGAGAACGCCTTCCCCTGGATCGAGCAGGATTGCGGCATCGAGTTCGACAAATGGCACATGCCCAAGGTCGATCCGAAGACGTTCGCCTCGACCAATCCGAAGGTGTTCTTCGGCGGCGACGCCGCGTTCGGGCCGAAGAACATCATCTGGGCGGTGGCGCACGGCCATGACGCCGCTTTGTCGATCCACAAGATGCTGTCGGGCGAGGACATTACCGAACGGCCGCTGCCGGAGGTGCACGTCTCATCGCAGAAAATGGGCATCCACGAATGGAGCTATGACAACGACATCTCCAACGACAAGCGCTTCAAGGTGCCGCATCGCGACAAGGTGATCGCGCTGAAGGACATCCGCGCCGAGGTCGAGCTCGGCTACGACGTCAAGCTGGCACTGGGCGAAGCCGAGCGCTGCCTGAACTGCGACGTCCAGACCGTGTTCTCGACCTCGCTCTGTATCGAATGCGATGCCTGCGCCGACATCTGCCCGATGGATTGCATCACCTTCACCAATAATGGCGAGGAGAGCGACCTGCGCCAGCGGCTGAAGGCGCCCTCCCTGCACCCGGACCAGGACCTCTACGTCTCGTCCGATCTCAAGACCGGGCGCGTGATGGTGAAGGACGAGGACGTCTGCCTGCATTGCGGGCTGTGCGCCGAGCGTTGCCCGACCGGCGCCTGGGACATGCAAAAATATTTCATCGAGATGACGCACGCAGGATCATCATGCCCGACAAAAAGCCGATCAGCAGCGTAAACGACTTCGTCGTCCGCTTCGCCAACGTCAACGGCTCGGGCTCGGCCAGCGCCAACGAGATGTTCGCCCGCGCGATCCTGCGTCATGGCGTGCCGGTGTCCCCGCGCAACATCTTCCCCTCCAACATCCAGGGCCTGCCGACCTGGTACGAGGTGCGGGTGACGGAAGACGGCCATCTCGGCGCCCGCGGCGGGGTCGACATGATGGTGGCGATGAACCCGCAGACCTGGGACAAGGACGTCGCGGGCATCGAGCCGGGCGGCTACCTGTTCTACGATTCTACCAAGCCGATGCCGTCGACCAAGTTCCGCGACGACATCACCGTGATCGGCGTGCCGCTCACCGCCATCACCAACTCGACCTATACCGATCCACGCCAGCGCCAGTTGTTCAAGAACATCATCTATCTCGGCAGCCTCTCGGCGCTGCTCGACATGGATCCGAAGCTGATCGAGCAGCTGATCGGCGAACAGTACAAGGGCAAGGAGAAGCTGCTCTCCTCCAACGTCCATGCGCTGCATCTTGGCCGCGACTGGGCGCTGCAGAACCTGAAATGCCCGATCGGCCTTAGGGTGAAGAAATCCGACAAGGTCGGCGACCGCATCTTCATCGAGGGTAACAGCGCTGCCGCGCTCGGCGCCGTCTATGGGGGCGCCACGGTGTGCGCGTGGTATCCGATCACGCCGTCTTCATCGGTGGCGGAGGCGTTCACCGCCCACTGCAAGAAGTACCGGCACGATCCGGAGACCGGCAAAGCGAAATACGCCATCGTGCAGGGCGAGGACGAGCTGGCCTCGATCGGCATCGTGATCGGCGCCTCCTGGAACGGCGCGCGCGCCTTCACCGCGACCTCAGGTCCCGGCATCTCGCTGATGACCGAGTTCATCGGCCTTTCCTATTTCGCCGAGATCCCGGCCGTGATCATGAACATCCAGCGGGCCGGGCCCTCGACGGGCATGCCGACCCGCACCCAGCAATGCGACATCATCGCCTGCGCCTATGCCTCGCATGGCGACACCAAGCATGTGCTGCTGTTTCCGGAAGATCCGGCCGAGGCTTTCGAGTTCGCGGCGGCCGCCTTCGATCTCGCCGAGCGGCTGCAGACCACGATCTTCCTGATGCTCGACCTCGACATCGGCATGAACCACCGGCTCTGCCGGCCGCTGAAGTGGGACGACGCAAGGCAATACGACCGCGGCAAGGTGATGACCACGGAGATGCTGGAAGAGGGGCGCGACTTCGGCCGCTATCTCGATGTCGACGGCGACGGCATCCCGTACCGCACCTATCCCGGCGCGCATCCGACCAAGGGCTCCTACTTCACCCGCGGCACCTCGCGCGATCGCTATGCGCGCTATTCCGAGGAAGGCCCTGTCTATGCCGACAACATGCAGCGCCTGGTGCGCAAGTTCGAGACCGCGCAAGACCTGGTGCCGCGGCCGCTGCAGGCCAATGCGGAACGGCCGACCAAATACGGCGTGATCTATTTCGGTTCGACCTCGCCGGCAATGGACGAGGCGATCGGCCTGTTGGAGGCACGCGGACATCAGCTCGATCGCCTGCGCATCCGCGCCTTCCCGTTCCATTCGAGCGTCGCGAGCTTCCTTGCCGAGCACGACTTCGTCTATGTGGTCGAGCAGAACCGCGACAGCCAGCTGCGCCAGCTCATCGTCAACGAGAACGGCATCGACCCGGTGCGGCTCGTGCCGATCGTGCATTACGACGGCACGCCCATCACCGCCCGTTTCATCGCAAAAGCCATTGGCGACCACCAGGATCACCTCAAGGTGACCCCGCTCCGCAAGGCCGTGTCATGATGCGCGCGTTGCTCTCTTCGGCCTCGTGCCGGGCATACTCATTCTTCCCCACGAAGTCATTCCGGGGCGATGCGAAGCATCGAACTATGGTGCGCAATTGCGCACCTGAGAATCTCGAGATTCCGGGTTCGCCCTTTGGGCGCCCCGGAATGACGGAAAAAGCTGGCGCGTGGATGGCCGGGTCAAGCCCCGCCATGACGGCCGTGGGATCGCGGGTGATCTGATGACCTACATCGCAAAACCGAAATTCCATCATCCTGGGCTGAAGAAGAATGAGCTCGGCTACACGCATCGCGACTACGAAGGCAAGATTTCGACGCTGTGCGCCGGCTGCGGCCATGATTCGATCACGGCCTCGATCATCGAGGCCTGCCACGAGCTCTCGATCGAGCCGCACCGGGTCGCGAAGATCTCCGGCATCGGCTGCTCGTCGAAGACGCCGGATTACTTCCTCGGCAATTCGCACGGCTTCAACTCCGTGCACGGCCGCATGCCCAGCGTGCTGACGGGCGCCAATCTCGCCAATCGCGACCTGATCTATCTCGGCGTCTCCGGCGACGGCGATTCCGCTTCGATCGGCTTCGGGCAGTTCGCGCACTCGATCCGGCGCGGCGTCAACATGACCTATATCGTCGAGAACAACGGCGTCTACGGCCTGACCAAGGGCCAGTTTTCGGCCACCGCCGATCGCGGCTCGAAGAGCAAGAAGGGCGTCACCAACACTGACAACGCCATCGACCTGGTCGCGATCGCGCTGCAACTTGGTGCCACCTTCGTGGCGCGCTCGTTCTCCGGCGACAAGGCCCAGCTGGTGCCGCTGATCGCGGCCGCGATCCGCCACAAGGGCGCGTCCTTCATCGACGTCATCAGTCCCTGTATCGCCTTCAACAATCATGCCGGCTCGACCAAAAGCTTCGACTATGTCCGGGAGCACAATGACGCGGTGAACCGGCTCGACGTGCTGGTTGGCCGCGATCCCATTGCCGTCGACTATGCGCCGGGCACGGTGCAGATGGTCGAGCAGCACGACGGCAGCAAGATCGCGCTGCGCAAGATCGACGCCGATTACGACCCGCACGATAGACTCGGCGCGCAGACCTTCCTTGCGAAGCACGCCGCCAAGGGCCAGATCGTCACCGGGCTCCTGTATGTCGATCCTGACGCGGAAGATCTGCACGAGCATCTCAACACGGTCGAGACGCCGCTCAACACGCTGGAAGCGGACGCGCTGTGCCCGGGCTCGGCGGTGCTGGACAAGATCAACGCCAGCCTGCGGTGATTACTTGCCGGAGACGGGCTGCCGGACACGTATCGTGATCTTGTCCGATACCACCGGCGGCTCGAACGGATAGTGCTTCGCATCGCCCAGCACCAGTTGCAGCGTGTGCGTGCCGGGCGGGAGTTCGAGCATGGTTTCGGTCTGCCCTGCGCCGAAATGCAAATGCGACTTGTCCTGGGGGATCGGCTCCTTGGGATCGATGGGGTCGTTGACGTCAACCAGCAGATGGTGATGACCCGCGTTCTGGTAATCGTCGCCGGCATGCGTCACGCCCATGTTGCGCAAGCCGAACCGGACCCAAAATCCACCGCGAACCTTCTGCCCATCACGCGGCGTGATGAAATAGAGCTTGGCATCCTTGGGCGCGGTCTTGCCCTGCGCATACGCCGCACCCGGGAGCAATGCGATCGCGGTCGCAAGTGCGACACAGGACAGGATCTTCATCAATTGTACTCCGGCAATCACGGACTGAGCGCGACGCGGAATCCGTGCGTTGGATAACGGACATTGGTGTCGTAGCCATCGCGGTTTGACGGCCGCACATATCTCGAATCGTTCTTCCAGGAGCCCGAGCGCAGGACGTGCGAGGAGCAGTCGCCGCCGGTCCATGCCGAGCCGTCGCCGGGCGCGCCCTGATAGCTTCTGTGCCAGCAATCCTCGACCCACTGGTCGATGGCGCCGCCCATGTCGTACAGCCCGAACGGATTGGGCTTGAAGCTGCCGACCTTCGCCGGCTGCTCGGCTGCGAGCTCGCCGCAATCCTTGCACCCGGCCATGCCCGGCTGGAGCTTGTCACCCCACCAATACTTGCTCGTTGTTCCGCCGCGCGCCGCATATTCCCATTCGGCTTCGCTCGGAAGCCGATAGGGCTTCTTCGTCGCCTGGGAGAGATAGGCCACATATTGCTGCGCATCGCTCCAGCTTACATTGCTGACCGGCGCATCGTCCTTACCGATCGCCGCGAAGGAGCACGCCTTCGCCGCGGCGCAGTCGTTCCACTGCTGCACGGTTACCGGATATTTGCCGATCGAGAACGGCTTGACCGTGACCTGGTGGACCGGACGTTCGGTCGGATCATCATTGCTTCCCATGGCGAAGCTGCCGCCGCGAATGGCGATCATTTCGGGTTCGCGGACGGGTATCGCCGATGGGCTGGGTACCGGTGAGGGCGGCGGAGGTGCCGAAGCCAATGAGGGAGACGGCTCCGGCGTTTGCGCCGCCGCTTCGCGTGGAGCGGGCTGCGCGCTTGGAGATGCGGCCGGCGCGACAGTCGGCGCGGCGGCCTGCTCGTTCCGCCTGCCAGCCGGCTGTGCCAGCAGATACCAAAGCACGCCGGCCGCGATGATCAGCACGCTGACGCCGAGGAAAAAGATCAAGGCATTCTCGCGCCGGCTTCGCGTGCTGCCGACCGCGTCTGCGTCCGGCAGCACGCGATAGACCCGCACCGGATCGGTGATGTTCTTGACCTTCCGGTCGCCAAGCGATTCATAGCCGCACACCACCTTGTGCTTGATCTGCTCGTAGATCGCGCCGGAGATGTAGACCTGGCCCGGCTCGGCAATGCCTTCGATGCGCGTGGCGATGTTGACGCCGTCGCCATAGATGTCGTCCGGCTCGACGATGACATCACCGAGATTGACGCCGATCCGGTATTCGATCCGCGAATGCTTCGGCTGCGAGGCGTTGCGGCCGACGAGATTTTGCTGGATGACGATGCTGCATCGAACAGCCTCGACCGGACTATCGAAAACCGCAATGAAGCCATCGCCCGTCGTCTTCACCAAGCTTCCATGGTGCTCGACGATGCTGGGCATGATGAGATCCCGCTCGATCCGCTTGACGCGGGCGTGCGTGCCCTCCTCGTCAGCCTGCATCAGGCGACTGTAGGAAGCGATATCGCCGACAATGATCGCTGCGAGACGCCGAGGCAGCGTCCCGCTCGGAGGCGGCTCACCCTGATTCCCGGACCTGAAGTTGCGAATCTCGCCCATCGCGGGGACTCCACGCACGACAAAAGGCGGCCCCACCCTAAAACTTCCGAAAGCAATCGTCTGTGAAGGCTATCACATTGACGAATTGGGACAATGTTGAAGGCTGCGCGGCATTGAGTTCCCCGGGAGCGAAGGCTTCGCTTCGATTGAACCTTCCCGGCCTGAGGTTCGACTAAGGCCGTGCATGGAACCGCACAGCCTCGCCCCGCATCGCGCGCGTATGGGCGTCGAACGCGTTGCGCGTGCGGCGACTGCCACCACGCAGTGCTTCGCGAAAGCGACGCGTCCGTCTCGGCTGCGGCGTGGACTAGCTGACCGGCTCGGGCTCGGCTGCGACGCGGCCCGAATAAGCGAGGCGGCCGGCCTTCCAATATTGCCTGCAGGTCTCGAACAGCGTTTCGCCGTCCATGGTCAGGCCGCTCGGATTGATCAGCACGCCCTCGGCGCCGACCGTCTTGTTTATCATCGAGATGATGCGCTTCAGAAAACCGACGTCGAAGCGGTCGGCGACAAGGGGATCAAGCTTGAGCACCACGATCTTCTGGTTGCGAAACTGCCAGACCGATATGTCGCGCACCGATCTCCAGGCGATGGTGTCATCGGCGATCCTGGTGTCGCGAATGCCGACGCGCGTGATGAAGACGACGGGCGCCCTGGAGAAGAGCAGCGTCCACAGCGTCCGCAAGGTGACAAGGCCGAACAGCGCGAGCCCGACATAGCAGACCGTGATCTGGAACGGCGTGAGGGTCTTGATCGGAAACCAGTTGAATGCGATCGCGGCACACAGCAGCGTCATCAGCACGCCGGCGGCCAATAGCTTCAGCAGCCGCACCAGGGAATAGCCGACCGCGAGATTGGGCAAGTTCTGACTTACGGACATTTTGACCGCCACCAGCCTTTGCAACAATCTGGGGATTTATCAGCGCCCCTCCTTCCAGACTGTTAAGCCTGGAACCTTGCGCGAGGCTGCCGGCGGGAAAGGGGGGCCCGGCACCGCTTGAACGCGCTCCGCGCCGCCCGCGACTAACCGCCAACCCGCCCACTCTCCCTGCCGGGCCACGGCTCACACATCTGGTGCGATCATGAAGCTTGCCCTCGTCCTTCCGCTTGTCCTTGCCGCCTTGGTCGGCGCCGCCCGCGCCGGGGAGGCTGACGACATCCGCGAGGCGAGCAAGGCCGAGGCCGAGAGCTTCAACGCGCGCATGTATGCGGGCGCACCCGGCAACAAGGCCTATGCCTGCTTCGTCCGCCGCTACGATGCCGAGCATCTGGCGCGGCATCCGAAGCAGAAGGTCGCCGCGATGAAGCTGCTGGTCTCGGCCGAATTGGACAGGGAGGACAAGGAGTTGCACAACTCCTTCCGCCTCGGCTTCCGGTACCGCCATCGCAGCGGCGATTTCGATTCCAGCGGCGACTGCCATCACGTCGTGTTCGTGAAAGACAGCAGCGAGATCCGCCTCGGCTGCGGCGTCGACTGCGAGGGCGGCGGCATCGGGGTCGCACTGTCGAAGGACGACAAATCCGCCGTCGTGCGCCTCGCGCGGGTCAGGGTCTGGCTGCACAACAAGCCGGACGACGAGGCCGAGCGATCGCTGGAGGCCGGCGCCGACGACGGAATCTTCCGTCTCGACCGCACCGACATCAGCGAATGCGCCTCATTGGTGACCGACCGCAAGGAACTCGCGGCACTGCGCCACAAGTGATATCTGTCCGGCAAAATCAGCTTAGTCGAAAGAAGATCATCATGAACCGCCGCAACATCTTGTGGAGCGCAGTTTCGGCTTTGGGCGCAGCGCTTGGCGCCTCGCGCGCACAGGCCGCGATGCAAGCTCCGCCGTCGACCAAGCTAAAGGTCGTCTATCACCTCAGCGACGCCGAGAAGGTCAATTTCGTGCTCGGCAACATCCAGAACCATATCGACGGCGTCGGCGGCCCCGACCACGTGACGATCGCGCTGGTGATCCACGGCCCCGCGCTGAAAGCGTTTCACGCGGCGCAGGCCAATCCCGACGTCAGCAAGCGCGTCATCGAATTCGCGAAGGGCGGCGTCGAGCTCGCCGCCTGCGCCAACACCATGAAGGCGCAGAACGTGACGCTCACGGAGCTGTTGCCGGGATTCGTCAGCGCTGAGAAGGGCGGCGTGGTTCGTTTGGCCGAGCTACAGTCGCAGGGGTATCTTTACTTGCGGCCGTAGGGCACCGGACCTTCCAGGCAATCGGTGCGCCCCATCCCAACTCATCTCTATCCGCACTTGACTTACCCATAACCCCACGGTTATGAATTAATCCATAACTTTTTGGTTATGGATTCCGCATGTCCGCTGCCCACGACCTCCTGTTCAGGATGCTCGCCGATCCGACCCGGCGGGCGATCTTCGAGCGGCTGTGCCGCGAGGGCGAGCAGACTGTCGGGGCACTGACGGCGCGATCTGGCGTTTCGCAGCCGGCGGTCTCGAAACATTTGGGTGCGCTGAAACAGGCCGGGCTCGTGCGCGACCGCCATGAAGGACGCCAGACCCATTACAGCGCGCAGCCCGGCGCGCTCAATCCGCTGATCGACTGGACCAGCCAGATGGCCGGCTTCTGGCAGAGCCGGCTCGATGCGCTCGATGACTTGCTGAAGAGGATGGATCAATGACTGAAACACGTTCTGTCGTCGTCGAACGCGAATTCGCCTTTCCGGCCGAGCGGCTCTGGCGCGCGCTGACGCAGCCGCATCTGATCGAGGAATGGCTGATGAAGAACGACTTCAAGCCGGTCGTGGGCCACAGATTCAATTTGCGCGGCGAATGGGGCGGTGTGCTGGACTGCGAGGTGCTCACCATCGAGCCGGAGAAGACCCTCGCCTACACCTGGAATTTCTCGCACGAGGACGCGGCGTTCGATCTCAAGAGCGTCGTCACCTTCACGCTGACGCCGACGGGCGCTGGTACGCACTTGCGCGTCGAGCAGGCGGGCTTCAGCCCGACGCAGAAGCAGGCCTATGGCGGCGCGCACGCCGGCTGGAAGCAGTTCTTCGCAAAACTGGACGAGTTGCTGGCGCGGGAAGCTTAGCCCGCCGGCCCCCATTCCAATCTTTTTCCAAAGGAGGTCCCAATGAGCACGCATATGTGGATTCGGCAGATTCATCGCTGGCTGTCGATGGCTTTCACGCTCATGGTCATCGCGAATATCGCCGCGATGACCATGCAGGTCCAAGCCGTCTGGATCGGCTTTCTCGCGCTCGTCCCCCTGATCCCCCTGCTCGCGACCGGGCTGTATCTGTTCGCATTACCCTATGTCAGCCGCGGCAACGCGTGAACGAGGCGAGATGATGAAGAAAGCCGAGCCCGCAAGGAAGAGCAGCACGAAGGACGTGGAAGGAGCTTCGCCCGCGAAACTCATCGACGGTAGGATCAAGGAGCTCGGCGACTGGCGCGGCGAGATGCTGGGGCGCATCCGCGGCCTGATCAAGGAGGCCGATCCCGGGGTTGTCGAGGAATGGAAATGGCGCGGCGTGCCGGTGTGGGAGCATGATGGCATCATCTGCACCGGCGAGACCTACAAGGAGGTGGTGAAGCTGACCTTTGCCAAAGGCGCGGCGCTGGATGATCCGGCCGGCCTGTTCAACTCGAGCCTCGACGGCAACGTACGGCGCGCGATCGATATTCGCGAGGGCGCACAGATCAACGAGAAGGCGCTCAAGGCGCTGATCCGCGCGGCGGTGGAGCTGAATGCGGGCAAGAAGAAGGTGGCGAAGAAGCGATCGGCTTAGAGCATGTCCGGTCGATGCAAATTCCTGGTCGCGACCTGAGCAAGCGGCCCATCCTTCGAGACGACCGCTTCGCGGTCTCCTCAGGATGAGGCTATGGGCAGCATCCCTATCTATCGAAAATGCTGCCGCACACTCCGTCCTCATCCTGAGGGCCCGCCGAAGGCGGGCGTCTCGAAGGATGGGCCGCGGGTGAGCTATCCGCTACGTCGATACTCTGGAGGCCAGCCGTCTCAGGCCACCGCGGCGGGAATCGGGCGCGGGCTCACGACGTATTCGCGCAGGACCTTGTCGTTGGCGTCGACCTCGATCAGGGAGACGTCGTAGGTCCAGAGATCGGCGAGATGCTGGAGCACTCGCTTGGCGTCGGTCTCGTTGAGCTGCGAGCCCTTGATGACGTGGTGATGCAGGATCAGCCGGCGGTCGCCGGAAAGATCGACGTCCACCACCTCGATATTGGCGTCGATGAAGCCGACGTCGTGCTGGCGCGCCAGCTCGCGGCGGACGCGGCGGAAGCCGCGCTCGTCGTGGATGGCGTCGACCCTTATGCCGGCGCGCTCCTCGGGATCGTCGTGCAGGTGGAACATGCGGAAGTGCCGCATCAATTTGGGGCTCAGGAACTGGCCGATGAAGCTCTCGTCGCGGTAATTGGCCCAGACGTCGCGCAGAACGCCCATCACGTCGCCCTTGCCGGCGATGTCGGGGAACCACTCGCGGTCCTCGTCCTCCGGCCTGGTGACGATGCGCTCGATGTCCTGCATCACGGCAAAGCCGAGCGCATAAGGATTGAAGCCGGAGAAGCGCGGGTCGTCGAATTCGGGCTGGAACACCACATTGGTGTGCGATCCCAAAAATTCGAGGAAGTTGCCGTCGGTGATGCGGCCCTGCTCGTGGAGCTTGGTCATGATGCGATAATGGACGTAGGTCGCCGTCCCCTCGTTCATCACCTTGGTCTGGCTCTGCGGATAGAAATATTGCGCGATGTGGCGGACGATGCGCAACAGCTCGCGCTGCCAGGGAGCGAGCCGCGGCGCGCTCTTCTCCAGGAAGTAGAGCAGGTTCTCCTGCGGCAGGCCGAGCAGCTTGCGGCGGCGCTCGATGCTGAGCGCCGAGCGGCTCTTGGCGGCTCCCTTCGGCACGGTGCGCCAGAGGTCGTTGAAGACCTCCTCCTCGTGCTGGCGGCGGCGCCCTGCCCGCTTCTCCTCGGCGCGCAAATCCAGCTTCTTCTTGCCGGGATAGCGGTCGATGCCGTGCGACATCAGCGCATGGGCGGCGTCCAGCGTGCGCTCGACCTCGACGCGGCCGTAGCGCTCCTCGCAGGTCGCGACATAGTTCTTGGCGAAGTCGAGATAGTCGAGGATGCCTTCGGCATCGGTCCACTGCTTGAACAGATAATTGTTCTTGAAGAAATGGTTGTGGCCGAAGGCGGCGTGCGCGATCACCAGCGTCTGCATCGTCGCCGTGTTCTCCTCCATGAGGTAGGAGATGCAGGGCGAGGAGTTGATCACGATCTCATAGGCGAGCCCCATCAGGCCCTTGCGGTAGGACGCCTCGTGAAACGCGAAATGCTTGCCGAACGACCAGTGCTTGTAGAACAGCGGCATGCCGACGGACGAATAGGCATCCAGCATCTGCTCGGCGGTGATGACCTCGATCTGGTTCGGATAGACGTCGAGGCCGAGATCCTTCAGCGCCACCTCCTCGCAGGCATCGGTGATGCGCTGCAGGGTGCGGAAATCCCAATCCGCGCCTTCGAACAAGCGTTCCGTCATGGAGCGGCTTTCTCCTGTGAAGTTTCGCGGCGCTGGAACAGATCGTGGAATACCGGAAAGATCTCGCTGCGCTCCGAGACCTTGCGCATCGAAAGCGGTGCGCCGCTGTTGCGCAGCCGGTCATAGAGGGTCCAGAGCGAGGAATCGGAAAGATCGAAGGCGCTGCCGCCTGACTCCCCGACCTCGAGATAGGCGAAGAACTGGCAGACCGGCAGGATCTTGTCGGTCAGCAGCATGCCGGTGAGTTCGCCGTCGGAATAGGAATTGTCGCCGTCGGAGGCTTGCGCTGCGTAGATGTTCCAGTCCGCCGGATTGAAGCGCTCGCGCACGATCTCATGCATCGCCTGCAGCGCGCTGGAGACCAGCGTGCCGCCCGAGGCCGGGCCATAGAAGAAGGTCTGCTCGTCGACCTCCTCGGCGCGGTCGGTATGGCGGATGAAGACGATCTCGACATGCTTGTAGCGCCGCTTCAGGAACACGTAGAGCAGCATGTAGAAGCGTTTGGCCAGATCCTTCATGTGCTCGGACATCGAGCCCGACACGTCCATCAGGCAGAACATCACCGCCTGCGCCACCGGCCGCGGCACCGTCTCGAAGCGGCGATAGCGGATGTCGAGCGGATCGATGAAGGGAATGCGCTTGGACTTCGCCTTGAGCTTGGCGAGCTTCTCGATCAGCTCGGCGCGCAGATCCTCGTCGGTGCAGGCGGCGATCTCGGCCTCCAGCTCCTCGATCTCGCCCTTGCGTGGACGGCGGAGCGCGATGCGGCGGGCGAGCGCGAGCTGCACGGTGCGGCTCACCGAGATGTTGGCCGGCGAGCCCGACGTGGTGTAGCCGGCGCGCTGGATGCCCTCGCTCTCGGTCTGCGCGATCTTGCGCTTGGCGAGATCCGGCAGCTCGAGATCGTCGAGGAAGAGATCGACGAACTCGTCCCGGGAGAGCACGAAGCGGAAGGCGTCCTCGCTGTCGCCCTCGCCCGGCCCCGAATCCTTGGCGCCGCCCTGACCGGAGCGCTGGAGATAGTCGCCCTCGATGAACTTCTTGTTGCCGGGCAGCACCATGTCGCGCGTTCCGCCTTCGCGGCGGAAACGCGGCTCGTGCATGCCGTCGAGCGGGATCGTGACCTCACCACCCTCCAGGACGTCCTTGATGTCGCGTTCCTGCGAGGTCTTCTTGACGGCGCCCTGCACCAGGGATTTTGCCCGACGCAAGAACCGCTGCCGGTTCTCAAGGCTCTTGCCGCCTGGATTCAGGCGCCTGTCAATAATATGAATGGCCACGTTCCCATCCGCCTCAACCGGCCTGCTTCACGCGCATGTACCATTCGACGAGACGGCGAACCTGACGCTCGGTGTAGCCGCGCTCCACCATGCGTGCGACGAACTCGCCGTGCTTCTTCTCCGTCTCGCCGTCCTTCTTCGACCCGAAGGAGATGACCGGAAGCAGGTCCTCGACCTGAGAGAATATCCGCTTTTCGATCACGTCGCGAATCTTCTCGTAGGAGGTCCAAGTCGGATTCTTGCCGCCGTTCTGGGCCCGGGAGCGTAACGAGAATTTGACGACCTCGTTCCGGAAATCCTTGGGGTTGGCGATGCCCGCCGGCTTCTCGATTTTGGTCAATTCCTGGTTCAACAATTCGCGATCCAGGAGCTGGCCGGTGTCGGGATCCTTGAAGTCCTGGTCCTCGATCCAGGCGTCGGCGTAGTCGACGTAGCGGTCGAACAGGTTCTGGCCGTAATCCGAGTAGGATTCGAGGTAAGCCTTCTGGATCTCGTTGCCGATGAACTCGGCATAGCGGGGCGCGAGCTCCGCCTTGATGAACTCGAGGTAGCGCTTCTCGACCTCCTCGGGCAGCTGCTCGCGGCGGATCGCCTGCTCCAGCGCGTACATCAGGTGCACGGCATCGGCGGCGACCTCCTGCGGATCGTGGTTGAAGGTGGCAGCCAGGATCTTGAAGGCAAAGCGGGTGGAGACGCCGTCCATGCCCTCGTCGACGCCGGCGGCGTCGCGATATTCCTGGACGCTGCGCGCCTTCGGATCGGATTCCTTCAGGCTCTCGCCGTCATAGACCCGCATCTTGCCGAACAGCGTCGAGTTCTCGTGCTTGCGCAGGCGCGACATCACCGAGAACCGCGCCAGCGTCTCGAGCGTCGAGGGCGCGCAAGGCGCGGCCGCGAGCTCGGAGCCCTGGATCAGCTTCTCGTAGATCTTCTGCTCCTCGGTGACGCGCAGGCAGTACGGCACCTTGATCACGCAGATGCGGTCGATGAAGGCCTCGTTGTTCTTGTTGGCCTTGAAGCTCGCCCACTCCGCTTCGTTGGAGTGCGCGAGGATGATGCCGGTGAACGGGATCGCGCCGATGTTCTCGGTGCCGATATAGTTGCCTTCCTGCGTTGCGGTCAGCAACGGGTGCAGCATCTTGATCGGCGCCTTGAACATCTCGACGAATTCGAGGATGCCCTGGTTGGCGCGGTTGAGGCCGCCGGAATAGCTATAGGCGTCCGGGTCGTTCTGCGCGTAGGTCTCGAGCTTGCGGATATCGACCTTGCCCACCAGCGAGGAGATGTCCTGGTTGTTCTCGTCACCGGGCTCGGTCTTGGCGATCGCGATCTGGCGCAGCCGCGACGGCTGGATTTTTGCGACTCGGAACTGAGAAATGTCGCCGCCGAAGGCTTCCAGGCGCTTGTAGCACCACGGGCTCATCAGGCCGGTGAGGCGCCGGCGCGGAATGCCGTACTTCTCTTCCAGCATCGGACCGAGTTGATCGGGATCGAACAGGCTGAGCGGACTCTCGAACACCGGCGAGAGTTCATCGCCGGCCTTGAGCACGTAGATCGGATGCACTTCCATCAGCGACTTGAGCCGCTCGGCGAGCGAGGATTTGCCGCCACCGACCGGGCCGAGCAGATAGAGAATCTGCTTGCGTTCCTCGAGGCCTTGCGCAGCGTGACGGAAGAAACCGACGATGCGCTCGATGGTTTCCTCCATGCCGTAGAAGCCGGCGAAGGCCGGATAGGTGCGGATGGTGCGATTCAAAAAAATACGGCCAAGGCGTGGGTCCTTGGCCGTGTCAATCGTCTGAGGCTCACCGATCGCCGCTAGGAGCCGTTCGGCCGAGTTCGCGTATTTCATGGGATCGCTTCGACACGATTCCAGGTATTCCGCCATCGACATGTCGTGCTGGCTTCTCGCCTCGAACGACCGAGCGAAAGCGTTGAATAGAGAATCGTTGTACATGATCCCTCTCCGCGTGAGTTCCGCTACAAGCTGAAACGAAAGCAGTTACCGGACCGTTCCTCAGGCCGTTTCGAATCAGCGTGAGCACATGACGATCATTGGACACCCTGGTGCCAACTCGACGCAACGCACAACGTAGGCACTCCATGAGTTACGAACAGGCACATGCCTGTAATTTGTGCGAATCTATGCCTATATTGGCTCATTTCCAGAAAATGTCACTTGGTCGCAACATCCGGGCTTTACCGGGGATGAGTCCATCCGGCGCCGCAGCATAGCGAACCGCGGGCGGCGATCTTATGACGCTTCTACGGCGAAGCCTTGGGGATCGTTTGCATCGCTCGTTCATCTTCCTGCTGCAATGCAGTGCGACCGTTGGCAGCATGATAGTCGCGACAAGCGCGCAGCAACGTATCAAAATCGGTCGCCAAGCCCTCCGGCTGGATGACGATCCGATCGCTCTGCGCCAGGCGGGCCAAGCCGCGGATGGCGCACAGCTACCGCCGCAAGGCCGGCGTCGGCGTCAGCGCGATCATCTTGTGCCCGCGGCTTTCCTCAGCCGCAGGCGTGTCGCGCATTGACTGATTGCGAGATCGCACGACGCCTCGACGCTAGCGGCCGGCGCGATCGATTGCTGGCTATTGGCAACGGCGAATGTAACGCCGTCAGTTGGTGTGTGCATGCAGTCCCCAGCATGACCATTCGCGACCGGCCTACGGCGATGTGGCCGACACTACCAACAAGACCTCGGCCGAAGCTTTCGGCGAGCGACCTTTTACACAACACGGCTACAGCCGCCTGGATCGCCATGATCGCGACGGAGTTACACTGAGAGGGGAGTTACACTGAGAGTATGACGCAGATACCCTTGATTGGTTCCCTCCCGGGAGCATGTAAGCTAGAGGATAGCGCGTCAGGACCGGCGCGGAAACCCCCTCGCCCGCAGGCTTGGAGATAAATAAGCACCATGAATCCCGTCAAAGAACTGGAAAAGCACGGACAAGCCGTCTGGCTGGACTTCCTCGCCCGTGGCTTCATCGCCAACGGCGACCTGAAGCGGCTGATCGAGACCGACGGCGTCAAGGGCGTCACCTCCAATCCCTCGATCTTCGAGAAGGCGATCGGCAGCTCGGACGAGTACGACGCCCCGATCGGCAAGGCGCTGAAGCGCGGCGACCGCACCGTGGCCGACCTGTTCGAGGCGGTCGCGGTCGAGGACATCCAGAACGCCGCCGACGTGCTGCGCCCGGTCTATGACCGCCTCAAGGGCGGCGACGGCTATGTCAGCCTGGAGGTCTCGCCTTATCTGGCGATGGACACCGCCGGCACTGTCGCCGAGGCGCGGCGGCTCTGGAAGGACGTCAGCCGCAAGAACCTGATGGTGAAGGTGCCGGCAACGCCCGAGGGCCTGCCGGCGATCGAGCAGCTGATCGGCGAAGGCATCAGCATCAACATCACCCTGCTGTTCTCCAAGGCGGTCTATCTCGAGGTGGCGGAGGCCTATCTCGCGGGCCTGGAGAAATACGTCGCCGGCGGCGGCGATCCGTCGCACGTGGCGAGCGTTGCCAGCTTCTTCGTCAGCCGCATCGACACCATGGTCGACAAGCAGCTGGACGAGAAGATCGCACGCGCCAATGATCCATCCGAGAAGGAACGGCTCGCCGCGCTCAAGGGCAAGGTCGCGATCGCCAACGCCAAGCTGGCCTATCAGGACTACAAGCGCCTGTTCTCGGGTCCGCGCTGGGAGAAGCTCGCGGCCAAGGGCGCCAAGCCGCAGCGCATGCTGTGGGCCTCGACCGGCACCAAGAACAAGGACTACAGCGACGTGCTCTATGTCGAGGAGCTGATCGGCCCCGACACCATCAACACCGTGCCGCCGGCGACGCTGGATGCGTTCCGCGATCACGGCAAGCCGCGCGACAGCCTGGAAGAAAATATCGACGACGCAAGGCGCGTGCTGGAAGAGCTGGAGCGCTCCGGCATCTCGCTCGACGCCATCACCGAGGAGCTGGTCAAGGACGGCGTCAAGCAGTTTGCGGACGCCGCCGACAAGCTCTATGGCGCGGTCGCCCACAAGCGCGCCACCGTGCTCGGACCCGCCATCGACCGTCAGCAGCTTTCGCTCGGCGAGGGACTGGGCAAGGCCGTGGCCAAGAGCACCGAGGAATGGCGCGCATCCGCCAAGATCCGCAGGCTGTGGCAGCGCGACAAATCGGTCTGGACCGGCACCGACGAGGACAAATGGCTCGGTTGGCTCGACAGCGCGGCGAAAGCCGACGTGGCTGACTACGAGGACTATGCGAGCCGGGTGAAGGGCCAAAAGTTCTCCGATGCCGTCGTGCTCGGCATGGGCGGATCGAGCCTCGGGCCTGAGGTGCTGGCCGAGACCTTTGGCAAGAAGCCGGGCTTCCCGAAGCTGCATGTGCTTGACTCCACCGATCCCGCGCAGGTGCGGGCGATGGAAGACAAGATCGACATCGCCAACACCGTGTTCATCGTGTCCAGCAAGTCCGGCGGCACCACCGAGCCGAACGCGATGAAGGATTACTTCCACGAGCGCGTCGCGCAGGCGGTCGGGCCAAAGGTGAAGACCGGCCACCGCTTCATCGCGGTGACCGATCCCGGCTCCTCGCTGGAGAAGGCGGCGAAGAAGCTGAACTACGCCCGCATCTTCCATGGTGAGCCCTCTATCGGCGGACGCTATTCGGTGCTCTCGCCGTTCGGTCTGGTGCCGGCGGCGACCGCCGGCATCGACGTCAAGACTTTCATCAAGCACGCGCTGGCGATGGCCCGCTCCTGCGGCCCGGACGTGCCGCCGAGCGAAAACCCGGGCGTGCAGCTCGGCCTCGCCATGGGGCTTGCCGGCCTCGAAGGCCGCGACAAGGTGACGATCCTCGCGTCGAAGAAGATCGCGGATTTCGGCGCCTGGGCCGAGCAGTTGATCGCGGAATCGACCGGCAAGGAAGGCAAGGGGCTGATCCCGATCGAGGGCGAGCCGCTGGGCGAGTCCGCCTCTTACGGCAACGATCGCTTCTTCATCGACATCCGCACCGAAGGCGAAGCGGACGCCGCACATGACTCCAAGCTTGCCGCGATCGAGGCGGCCGGCCATCCCGTGGTGCGCATCGTCCTGAAGTCGATCGACCATCTCGGCCAGGAGTTCTTCCGCTTCGAGATGGCAACCGCGGTGGCAGGCTCGATCCTCGGCATCAACCCGTTCGATCAGCCCGACGTGGAAGCGGCCAAGATCAAGACCCGCGAGCTTACCGCCGCATTCGAAAAGACCGGCGCTTTGCCGGCCGAGGAGCCCGTGGTCAGCACGGATGAAGCCGATCTCTACACCGATGAGGCCAACGCCACGGCGTTGCGCAGGGCCGGTGCCAATGGCGACCTCACCTCATGGCTGAAGGCGCATCTGTCCCGCTCGGGCGATGGCGACTACGTCGCCCTGCTCGGCTACATCGCGCGCGACAAGACGACGATCGACGCGCTCCAGGCCATGCGGCTCGAGGTGCGCGAGAAGCGGCATGTGGCGACCTGCGCCGAGTTCGGCCCGCGCTTCCTACACTCGACCGGGCAGGCCTACAAGGGTGGGCCCGACAGCGGCGTGTTCCTCCAGATCACCGCCGACGACGCCAAGGATCTGGCGGTGCCGGGCCAGAAGGCGAGCTTCGGCGTGATCAAGGCGGCGCAGGCGCGCGGCGATTTCGACGTGCTCACCGAGCGCGGCCGGCGCGCGCTTCGGGTGCACCTCAAAGGCCCGCTCAAGAAAGGTCTCGCGACGCTAAATGCGGCGCTCAACGACGCACTGAACTGAGGGAATCTCTCACATGCAACTCGGCATGATCGGCCTCGGCCGGATGGGCGGCAACATCGTTCGCCGCCTGATGCGCCACGGCCATACGACCGTGGTCTATGACAAGGACGCCAAGGCCGTCGCGGGCCTGGCCGCAGACGGCGCGGTGGGCTCGGCGACGCTGGAAGAGTTCATCTCGAAACTCGAGCGGCCCCGCACGGCCTGGGTGATGCTGCCAGCCGGCCACATCACCGAGACCACGATCGAGAGGATCGCGAAGGTGATGCAGGACGGCGATGTCATCATCGACGGCGGCAATACCTTCTGGCAGGACGACGTCCGCCGCGGCAAGGCGCTGAAGGCGCGCGGCATCCATTATGTCGACGTCGGCACCTCCGGCGGCGTCTGGGGCCTCGACCGCGGCTATTGCATGATGATCGGCGGCGAGAAGGCCGTGGTGGACCGGCTCGACCCGATCTTCGCCGCGCTCGCGCCCGGCGCCGGCGACATTCCGCGCACCGAAGGACGCGAGGGGCGCGATCCCCGCATCGAGCAGGGCTACATCCATGCAGGTCCCGTCGGCGCGGGGCACTTCGTCAAGATGATCCACAACGGCATCGAGTACGGCCTGATGCAGGCCTATGCCGAAGGCTTCGACATCCTCAAGAACGCCAACATCGAGGCCCTGCCGGCGGATCATCGCTACGATTTCGATCTTGCCGACATCGCCGAAGTGTGGCGCCGCGGCAGCGTGATCCCGTCCTGGCTGCTCGACCTCACCTCCACCGCGCTCGCCGACAGCCCGCTTCTGTCGGAATATTCCGGCTTCGTGGAGGATTCCGGCGAGGGCCGCTGGACCGTGAATGCAGCGATCGACGAGGCCGTGCCGGCCGAGGTGCTGACCGCGGCGCTCTACACACGTTTCCGTTCCCGCAAGGAACACACCTTCGCGGAGAAAATTCTCTCCGCGATGCGTGCGGGTTTCGGCGGCCACAAAGAGCCGAAGCCGCCGGGCGCTGCAAAGCCCAAATAAGAGCTGAAATAAAAAGCTCAGGTCAGAAGCAACAAAGCGAAGGCCAACAATTCGTGACAAAAGACCCGAAAGCCAAGCGCAAGCCGGAAAATTGCGCCTTCGTCATCTTCGGCGTCACCGGCGACCTCACCCATCGCCTGGTGATGCCGTCGCTCTACAATCTCGCCGCCGAGCACCTGCTGCCGGAAAAATTCTGTGTCGTCGGCGTGGCCCGCCGGGGCCAGTCGGATGACGAGCTGCGCGACAGCCTGCTGAAGGGCCTCCGGCAATTCGCGACGCGCCCTGTGGACGACGACATCGCCCGCAAGCTGCTGGAATGCGTGACCTTCGTCGAAGCCGATGCGAAGGACCCGCCCTCCTTCGACCGTTTGCGCGATCATCTGGATTCGCTGGAATGCGCGCAGGACACCGGCGGCAACCGGCTGTTCTATCTGGCGACCCCGCCGGCTGCGTTCGCACCGACCGCGCGCGAGCTTGGCCGCACCGGCATGATGACGGAGCACGGCGCCTGGCGGCGGCTCGTGATCGAGAAGCCGTTCGGCACCGACCTCGCCTCGGCACGCGCGCTGAACGCCGAGCTGCTCAAGATCATGGACGAGCACCAGATCTACCGGATCGATCACTATCTCGGCAAGGAGACGGTGCAGAACATCCTGGTGCTGCGCTTTGCCAACGGCATGTTCGAGCCGATCTGGAATCGCAACCATATCGATCACGTCCAGATCACGGTGGAAGAGAAGCTCGGCGTCGGCCATCGCGGCGGCTTCTACGACGCCACCGGCGCGCTTCGCGACATGGTGCCGAACCATCTGTTCCAGCTGATGTCGCTGGTGGCGATGGAGCCCCCCGCACGATTCGACGCGCATTCCGTGCGCTCGGAGAAGGCCGATGTGCTCACCGCGATCCAGCAGCCGAACGAGGAAGAGGCCTTGAGAAGCTCGGTGCGCGCGCAATATCTCGCGGGGCGCATCGGCGATGACGAGATTCCGGACTATCGCAAGACCGAGGACGTCAAGCCCGGCAGCACCACCGAGACTTTTGTCGCGCTGAAGCTGATGATCGACAATTGGCGCTGGGCCGGCGTGCCGTTCTACTTGCGCACCGGCAAGGCGCTGGGCCACAAGCGCACTGAGGTCGCGATCAAGTTCAAGCAGGCGCCGCTGTCGATGTTCTCAGGCACCGACGTCGACCGCCTGTCGCAGAACTTCCTCACCATCGGCATCGCGCCGACCGAGACCATCGAGTTGCAGTTCAACGCCAAGGTTCCGGGGCCGAGCATCACCATCGACGGCGTCGAGATGAAGTTCAAGTACGGCGACTATTTCCGCGCCGATCCCTCGACCGGTTACGAGACGCTGATCTACGACTGCATGATCGGCGACAACATCCTGTTTCAGCGCGCCGACGGCGTCGAGGCCGGATGGCAGGCGGTGCAGCCGTTCCTGGACGCCTGGAAAAATGCCGGCACCAATGGCATCGAAACCTATCAGGCCGGCAGCGACGGTCCGAAATGTGCCGACGAGCTGCTTCGCCGCGACGGGCGCAGCTGGCGGAAATTTTCGTGATGGCGGCCGGCCGGCCGGAGCTGATCGTCACGGCCGACGCCGAGGCCCTGGCGCAAGCCGCAGCCGAGCGAGTGATGGCGCGGATATCAGCCAATCCCTCGCGCATCGCGATCTGCCTGACCGGCGGGTCGAGCCCGAAGAAGCTGTATCAACTGCTCGGCAGCGAGGCATGGCGCGGCAGGATTCCGTGGGACCGCGTGCACTGGTTCATCGGCGACGAACGCTTCGTGCCCGAGAGCGATCCTCTCAACAACATGGCGGTGGCGCGGGCGACCTTTCTCGATCGCAACGCGCCGTCCGGACATATCCATCCGATCCCGACCGCGGCGGAAAATCCCGATGCGAGCGCCGCGGCCTATGCGCGCGAGCTGCAGGCCTTCTACGGCTCGGACCGGCTCGATCCGAAGCGGCCGCTGTTCGATCTCGTCCTGATGGGCGCGGGGCCGGACGGCCACACCGCCTCGCTGTTTCCCGGCTATCCCGAAATCGAAGAGACCACGCGCTGGGTCGTCGGCGTGCCCAGGGCCAATGTCGCCCCGTTCGTGCCGCGGGTGTCGCTCACCCTGCCCGCCTTGGCGTCGTGCCGCGAAATGCTGTTCGAGATTGCCGGGCACGACAAGCAGCCGATCTTGACGCGCCTCGTCAATGGCGAGAATCTGCCGGCCGTACGCGCGCGCTCGAATGGTGAGACCATCTGGCTGGTCGACAGGGCCGCGCTTCCGGAGGGGATTCGTGGCGGGCGTTGAAGCACCTTGTGCGTTGATCGTGATGGGCGTGTCGGGTTCAGGCAAGAGTACGGTTGCAGCCGCGCTCGGTGAGCGGCTCGGCTGGCGCTTCGAGGACGGCGACAGCTTTCACCCCGCCAGCAATGTCGAGAAGATGCGCGCCGGCCATCCGCTCACCGACGAGGACCGCTGGCCCTGGCTCAACGCCATCGCCGACGAGATCGCGCGAGTCTGCGGCAAGGGCGGGCACGTCATCATTGCCTGCTCGGCGCTGAAGCACGCCTATCGCGACGTGCTGCTGCGCGGACGCGACGACGTCCGCTTCGTGTTCCTGAGAGGCACGAAGGAGCTGATCGCCGAGCGGCTCGCGCGGCGCAAGGGCCATTTCATGCCGCCCGAATTGCTGACCAGTCAGTTCAACACGCTGGAGCCGCCGGAGGCTGGCGAGCACGTCATCACCGTCTCGATCGACGAGACGGTCGAGGCGATCGTGGACGGTATCGTGCGACAACTGAAACTGGGCGGCGCGACGCTGAGGTCATAACCCAAGGTCCTGCCATGACGAAAATCTCACTCGTGGTGTCCGACGTCGACGGCACGCTGCTGACCAAGGACAAGACGCTGACCGAGCGGGCGCGGAGCGCGGTGCAGCGGTTGCACAAGACCGGCATCGGCTTCACCATCACGTCCAGCCGGCCGGCGATCGGCATGCGCTTCCTGATCGAGCCACTGGCGCTGTGGCTGCCGGTCGGCCCGTTCAACGGCTCCTCGATCATCGATCCCGAGATGAGGCCGGTCGAGCAACACCTGATTCCGGCGAGTGCCGCCGAACGAACCTTGAAGATCTTGCGCGAATTCGGCGCCGACATCTGGGTCTTCACCGCCGACAAATGGCTGATCGACAATCCCAACGGCAGCTACGTCGCGCATGAGCAGCACACCATCCGTGCCGATCCGACCATCGTCACCGACTTCTTGCCGTACCTCGCCAGCGCCTGCAAGATCGTCGGCGCCAGCCCCGATGCTGCGCGCCTTGCCGCTTGCGAGAAGGTGATGCAGGAGGCGCTCGGCAGCGCCGCGACCGCGGTGCGCTCGCAGACCTATTATCTCGACATCACCCCGCCCGGCTTCAACAAGGGCACCTTCGTGCAGGCCATGGCCAAGCGGCTCGGCATCTCCACCGACGCAGTCGCCACCATCGGCGACATGCAGAACGATCTCGCCATGTTCGGCGTCAGCGGCACGTCGATCGCCATGGGCAACGCCGCCGACAACGTCAAGGACCAGGCCACCCACGTCACGGGCACCAACGAGCAGGACGGTTTTGCCGAGGCGATGGAGATGGTTTTGAAATGGAATGGGGTGGGGTGAGGCTTGACTTTTGGCCGCCGCCTCGGCGCACGCCTCGTCCTTAGACGCCCGCTTCGGCGGTCTCTGCGGGCGAGCTGTCCGCCACACTGCTTCATATGCGGCGGCCCTGCCCGCAGGAACGGAAAGAGTGCCGCCATCCTTACTTCGACCGCTGCATTGCCGGCTTCTCGCTCTTTTGCCTGGCCGCCGAAAGATTATGCGCGGTGTTGATCAACGCGATGTGGGTCAGGGCCTGCGGAAAATTGCCGGTCTGGCGATGCGCCACGGAATCGTATTCCTCGGCGAGTAGCCCAACGTCGTTCGCGATGCCGACCACACGGTCGAACAAGACTTGCGCCTTGTCGAGATCGCCCGAGAGCACATAGGCATCGGCGAGCCACAGGCTGCAGGCCAGGAACGCACCTTCGAGCGGCGGCTGGCCGGCGGAGAGCTCGCGCGGATCGTGCCGCAGCACGAAACCGTCGCGCATCAGGTGCTGTTCGACCGCCGCGATGGTGCCGCGGATTCGCGGGTCGTCCGCGGGCAGGAAGCCGACCCCCGGCAACAGCAGCACGCTGGCATCGAGCAGCTTCGAGCCATAGGACTCGACGAATGCGTTCTCCTCCGCGTCGAAACCCTTGTTGCAGACGTCGCGATGAATGGCCTCGCGCAGCATTTGCCAATGCAAGAGCGGCGCCTTGAAGCCGAAAGTCTCGGCGCTCTTGATGCCGCGGTCGAACGCGACCCAGGTCATCACCTTGGAGAAGACGTAATGCTTCGGCTGGCCGCGCCGCTCCCAGATGCCGTGATCGGGCTTGTCCCAGACCTCGGCGAGGTGATTGAGCACGTTGCATTCCAATGCCCAGCTCTCCTCGTCGAGCTTCAGCTTGGCCATGCGCGACTGGTGGAAGGCGTCGATCAACTCGCCATAGACGTCGAGCTGGAGCTGCGCATGCGCGGCATTGCCGACGCGCACCGGCTGGGCACCCTCATAGCCGGCGAGCCAGCTCGCCTCCCATTCCAGCAGACGCCGCTGGCCCCAGATGCCGTACATGATCTGCATATTCGCCGGCGCACCGGCGGCCGCGCGCAAGAGCCAGTTGTGCCAGGCCGAGGCTTCCTCGGTGTAGCCCGAGTTCATCAGCGCCAGCAGCGTGAAGGTGGCGTCGCGCAACCAGCAGAAGCGGTAATCCCAGTTCCTGCTGCCGCCGAGCTTCTCCGGCAGCGACGTGGTGGGCGCTGCGACGATGCCGCCGGTGGGCCCGAAGGTCAGCGCCTTCAGCGTGATCAGCGAGCGCAGGACGAGATCGTGATAGGGGCCGTCGCGGGTGCAATGGCTGCACCACTCCTTCCAGAACTCTTCCGTCTCTTGAAGCGCGCGCTCGGGGTCGATCGGCCCTGGCGGCTCGAGATGCGAGGGGCCGTAGGTCAGCACGAACGGCACGGTCTCGCCTTCTTTCACCTCGAAATCGGACACCGTGGTCAGATCCTCGCCGCGGGTTTCGGCGGGCGTGCGCAGCACCGTCATGTCCTGGCCGCAGATCGCGAGCAGCGAATGATCGATCCGCCGCACCCAGGGAATGTCGGCGCCGAAGCCGAAGCGGATCACGAGCTGCATCCGCATCTTCACCGTGCCGCTGACGCCGCGCACCAGCCGGACGATGTCCGAGGCCTTGCCGCGCGGCGGCATGAAGTCGACCAGCGCGACGGTGCCGGTCTTGGTCTCAAAGCGTGTTTCGAGGATGAGGGTGTTGCCGAGATAACGACGCGACGTTGCGGTCACGTCTTCGCTCGGCGCGATCAGCCAGCGGCCGTTCCTGTTTGTCCCGAGGATTGCAGCAAAACAGGCGTCGGAATCGAAGGCGGGCCAGCACAGCCAGTCGATCGAGCCGTTGCGCCCGACCAGCGCAGCGGTCTCGCAATCGCCGATTAGCGCATAGTCCTCGATCCTCTGAGACAATGTCGTTCGAGCCTGGGGAACCCCGGCTGGTTAACGCCCGCCGGGCAATGAACGTTCCCGCGTCGCAGCCTTCAAAGCCGCGAGATCGATCTTCGCGGCGATCTGGTCGAGCGCAACGGGTAAGCGCTGGCGCCAGTTCGGATGCTCGTCGATCGTGCCGGGAATGTTGGGCTGGTCGATGACGCCGAGCAGGTCCTCCAGCGACACCGCGAGCAGCCGCGACGGCGTACGCGACAGGAAGGCAAGCACCGAATAGAGGTCGTTGGCATTGATGCCGTTCTGCCGCAGGATCTCGTCGAGCGCGCCGAGCGCGTCCCAGCGCGCCTGGTCGTCCTCGCCGGGATCGAGCCCGAGCGAGCGCTTCATCTTGAGGTCACTGAACGAGCGCCAGCCGGCATAGGTGCAGAGATCATGCGTGTTCAGCGTCACCAGCGCATTCGGCCGGTAATGGTCGATGTTGCGGAAATGACCGGAATCGTCACGCTCGAACATCATGACGAGATAGGACCAGATGCCGAAATCCTGCATGGTCTCGCGGAAACCTTCCGGCACCGTGCCGAGGTCCTCGCCGATCACGATGCATTTGTGGGCTGCGCTCTCGCGCACCACCGCGCCGAGCAGCGCCTCGAACGGCATCTGCACATAGGCGCCGTTGTCGGGCTTGAAGCCGCGCGGCACCAGATAAAGCCGCTTCAGGCCTAGGACGTGGTCGAGCCTGATGGCACCGGCATGGCGCATCGAGGCCGCCAGCATGTCGGCGAACGGCACGAAGGATTGGGCCTCCAAGCCTCCGGCGTTGAAGCCGGCAAGGCCCCAGTCCTGGCCGACGGTGTTGAGCACGTCGGGCGGCGCCCCGACGGCGAGATGGCGCGAGATCGCCATCTGCTCGTTCCAGGCATCGAAGCCGTTGGACTGCACGCCGACGGCGACGTCGAGATAGAGCCCGACACGCATGCCGAGCTGGTTCGCCAGCTCCCTGGCGGCACGCAATTGGCTGTCGGCGGTCCATTGCACGAATTCGACGAACTCGACCTCACGCTTGTCCGGCCCATTGCGCAAGCCAGCGCATTTCGCCTCATCCGGCTGCTGCCATTCCGCCGGCCATTCCCACCACGGCCCCGTGAAGCGATGGCGCAGCACCTCGAAACAGGCAAAGCGCGACAACAGCGGCGCGCGGTCGGCGCGGAAGGCGTCGAACGCTTTCCGGCGGGCCTCGCTCGCGCTGGTCACGAAGCTGTTGAATGCGGCACGCAAGGCCAGCCATTTCAATGCCGCTATATCGGCATAGGGTACGCGATCGCCTTCGCGGAGCCGCGCAGCGGTCGCAGCCGCGTCGGGCACGAGATCGGCGGAAAATTCCGGGATCGCCTCGACGTCGATGTAGAGCGGATTGAGGAACAGCCGGCTGTTCGGCGAATACGGGCTGCAATCTGAGGGATGATCGTCGAACAGCACGTGCAGCGGGTTGAGGCCGACGCCGTCCGCCCCGAGCTGCTTTGCCAGCCGGAGAAGTCCGGCCAGATCGGTGAAATCGCCGATGCCCCAATTGCGGTCCGAGCGGACGCTGTAGAGCTGCACGGCGAGCAACCAGCCACGATCGAAATCGCCGCCGAAGGCGCGCTCCGGCGCCACGATCATCGGCACCTCTTCGCTCACGCCGTCGGCATCGGTAAGCGTCAGCCGGTGATAGCCGAGCGGCAGGCCCGCGGGCCAGGCGATCACGGGCTCGCGCGTTTCGCCTTGCGCGATGATCTTGTCCTTGCCGATTTTCCATGCGAGCGGCGCCGCGCCGATCGCGGTCAATTCGGTGCGCGGATGGCCCAGGGCACGGACCACGACCGGCCCACTGACGAAGCGATAGACCCGCTTCTCCGGCAGGGCGTCGAGGATGGATTTGAGTGCCACGGGATCAGTGACCCGCGGCTTGCCTAGGGCGTCGATGAATTCGGATTGAACGCCCTTGATCCGGGCTTGAGCTAAAAGATCCATTCGGCACGCAGCTTGCAGGCCATTGTTTGGCCGGTGGCATCGATTTTAACGAGGTCGCGGAAGAGGTTAGTCAGGGGTAACTCGCAAACTGCGCTTGCCGTTCCCAAGGGAACCAATGACACACAAGCGGCTTTCTATAGTGGTACCAAGCGTAGGTTCCCGACAAGGGAAACGGGCTCCTGCTTTCTTGTCAATGGCATCACCGTGAACAAGACAATTCAAACTGTCGAGAGTGCCGCTGCCGGCAGCGCTTTCCTCATCGAAGACGTCTATCCTTCGGTCGACGGCGGCCGTTTCGCCGTGAAGCGGATCGCGGGCGAACGGGTCGAGGTGTGGGCCGACATCTACCGCGACGGCGATGCCGTGAGATCAGCCGCGCTGATCTGGCGAGGAGAGCAGGACCGCGAATGGCAGAGCGAGCCGATGATCCATCACGGCAATGACCGCTGGTCCGGCGCGTTCACGCCCAAAGAGCCCGGCCAATATGTCTACGCGATCGAGGCCTGGACCGACGAATTTGCGACCTGGTCAAACGGTGTCGCGCGAAAACAGCGCATCGGCGCCGATGTCAGCCTCGACGCGGTCGAGGGCGCCGGCCTGCTGACCAAGGCGCATGGCGCAGGACAGGACGCCGCAGCTGTCATCATCAGGCAGTGCGAGGACTATCTTCAGACCGGCAATGTCGCCCCATTGCTTGCGGCCGAGCTCGGCAAGGCCATGGCCGAAAGCCAGTCGCGACCCGACCTGACCCGCTCGCCGAACTTCCCGCTTGTTATCGACCGCAACAAGGCGCGCTTTGGCGCCTGGTATCAGATGATGCCGCGCAGCCAGAGCCGGGTTCCCGGCCGGCACGGCACGCTCCGCGACTGCATAGCCCGGGTGCCCGATATCGCCGGGATGGGCTTCGACGTGCTCTACCTCACGCCGATCCACCCGATCGGCCGCACCAGCCGCAAGGGCCGCAACAATGCGCCGGTGGCGACCGAAGGCGAGCCCGGCTCGCCCTATGCGATCGGCTCCGCCGAGGGCGGACACGATGCCGTGCATCCCGAGCTCGGGACCATCGAGGATTTCCGCGCACTGGTCGCCACTTGCCTCGAATACGGCCTCGAGCTCGCGCTCGACTTCGCCGTGCAATGCTCGCCCGACCATCCCTGGCTGACGCAGCATCCCGAATGGTTCAAATGGCGGCCGGACCGCTCGGTGCGGACGGCCGATAGTCCCTACTCGGACATCGTCATCCCCGATTTCGCCTCGGTCGATCGGGTCGGGCTGTGGAACGCCTTCCGCGACGCCATGCTGTTCTGGATCGACCATGGCGTCACCATCTTCGCCATCGACAACCACGACACCGCGCCGCTGCCGTTCTGGGACTGGCTGATCGGCGACATCCGCCGCCGGCACCCCGAGGTGATCCTGTTCTCGAAGACCTTTACAAAGCCGAAGCTGATGAAGGGCCTCGCCAAGCTCGGCTTCGCGCAGTCCTTCACCTATTTCCCATGGCGCACTTTGAGGTGGGAGCTGGAACAATATCTCGGTGAGCTGACGCGCTATCCCGAGCGGGACTTCTATCGGCCGAACTTGTTCGTGAACACGCCTGACCTCCTGCCCTTTCATCTCCAGAGCGGCGAGACCTGGGTCTTCAAATCGCGCGTCGCGCTGGCAGCGACGCTGTCGGGCAGCTTCGGCATCTACAGCGGTTTCGAGCTGCTCGAACACGAGGCCGTGCCCGGCCGCGAAGAGTATCAGGATTCCGAGAAGTACCAGATCAAGCAGCGCGAGTGGGACAAGCCGGGCAATATCAAGGCCTACATCGCCGCGCTCAACCGCATCCGCAACGAGAACGCGGCGCTTCAGCAGACGGCGAACCTGCGCTTCCTCGGCGTCGAGGACGGCGAGACGATCGCCTTTGCCAAGGAGGCGACTGACCCGGCCAACACGGTGATCGCGGTCATCGCTCTCTCGCGCCATCCGCGCGAATTCTGGCTGCCGCTCGGCGATCTCGCCATCGCGGCCGGCGGCGAACGCCGCCACGTCACCGCACTCGAAAATCTCCTCACCGGCGAACAATCCCGCATCGAATGGGGTGGGCTCAAATTGCGTATCGACCCCGACCACGATCCGGCACTCTTGTTTCGCTGCCTGGCGTAAGGGGCCACGCCATGAATGTTTTGTCTTCCGTCGATGCCAAGAAGGCTGAGTCTGCCGAGATCGTGGACGAGCTCTGGTACAAGGATGCCATCATCTACCAACTCCACGTCAAGGCCTTTGCCGACAGCAACAATGACGGCATCGGCGACTTCGTGGGACTGACCGAGAAGCTGCCCTATCTCCAGGATCTCGGCGTCACCGCGCTGTGGCTGCTGCCGTTCTATCCCTCGCCCGGCCGCGACGACGGCTACGACATCGCCGACTACGGCTCGGTCAATCCCGATTTCGGGACGATGAAGGATTTCAAGCGCTTCATCCAGGAAGCGCAGAAGCGCGGCCTGCGCGTCATCACCGAGCTCGTCGTCAACCACACCTCCGACCAGCACAAATGGTTCAAGCGCGCGCGCCGCAGCCATCCGGGCTCGAGCGCCCGCAACTGGTATGTCTGGAGCGACACCGACCAGAAATACCAGGGCACGCGCATCATCTTCACCGACACCGAGAAGTCGAACTGGACCTGGGATCCGGAGGCCGGCGCGTTCTACTGGCACCGCTTCTTCTCGCACCAGCCGGACCTCAATTTCGACAATCCGCGCGTCGTCAGCGCCATCATCCAGGTTATGAAGCGCTGGCTCGACGCCGGGGTCGACGGCTTCCGGCTCGACGCCATTCCCTATCTCTGCGAGCGTGAGGGCACCTCGAACGAGAACCTCCCGGAGACGCATGCGATCATCAAGCGCCTGCGCCAGGAGCTCGATGCGTACTCCAAGGGCAAGCTGCTGCTGGCGGAGGCCAACCAATGGCCGGAGGACGTGCAGGAATATTTCGGCCGTGGTGACGAGTGCCACATGGCCTATCACTTCCCGCTGATGCCGCGCATCTACATGGCGATCGCGCAGGAGGACCGCTTCCCGATCACCGACATCTTGCGCCAGACGCCGGACATCCCGGCGAACTGCCAATGGGCTCTGTTCCTGCGCAATCACGACGAATTGACGCTGGAGATGGTCACCGACGTCGAGCGCGACTATCTCTGGACCACCTATGCCAACGATCCGCGCGCGCGCATCAACGTCGGTATCCGCCGGCGCCTGGCGCCGCTGATGGACAACGACCGGCGCAAGATCGAGCTAATGAACTCGCTGCTGCTGTCCTTCCCCGGCACGCCGATCATCTATTACGGCGATGAGATCGGGATGGGCGACAACATCTATCTCGGCGATCGCAACGGCGTGCGCACGCCGATGCAATGGAGCCCGGACCGCAATGGCGGCTTCTCGCGTTGCGATCCGGCCCGGCTCTACGCGCCGCTGATCATGGACCCCGTCTACGGCTACGAATCGGTGAACGTGGAGGCGCAGTCGCGCAGCTTGTCCTCGCTGCTCAGCGCGACCAAGCGCCTGATCTCGGTGCGCAAATCGACGCTCGCGTTCGGCCGCGGCAGCATGACCTTCATCCGCCCGGCCAATCGCGCCGTGCTGGCCTATGTCCGGCAATATCGCGACGAGGTCATCCTCTGCGTCGCCAACCTGTCGCGCGCGGCCCAGGCGACCGAGCTCGATCTGTCGCCGTGGAAGGACCGCATCCCGCAGGAGATGCTGGGACGCACGCGTTTCCCGGCGATCGGCGAATTGCCGTACATGATCACGCTGGGGCCCTACGGCTTCTACTGGTTCCAGCTTCAGGAGCGCGACAAGTCCGAGCCGGTGACGCCACGCGCGGTGCCGGAGTTCGAGACGCTGGTCGTGCCGGTGAATTCGAACTGGGTTTCCCTCGCCCGCGAGCGCGGGGTGTTCGAGCGCGACGTGCTGCCGGGATTCCTGGCACGGACGCGGTGGTATCCCGACCATAATCCCAAGCACATCAAGACCGCGCTGACGTCGGCGGTGCCGTTCTGCGACATCGGCGACAACCGGCCCTGGATCGCGTTCTTCGAGAGCAAGCATGGAGAAGCGGTGACGCGCTACGTGCTGCCGTTGCAGATCGAGTGGGTACGCTTCGACCGCGAGCGCTTCAACCCCAAGGCGCTCGCCGCCGTGCGCCAGGGCGCACGCGAGGGCACGCTGCTCGATGTCGCGACGGAGCAGATTTTCATCGGCCTGTTCCTGCGCAATCTGTCGCAGAATCTCGTGGTGGAAGAGAACAATCTGCGGCTGGAGTTCAAGCCTACAAGCCGCTTCGCCGACTACATCATCAAGGAGCCCGAGCGCATCCGCGCCATCGAGCAGTCGAACAGCAGTGCGCTGGTCGACAACCAATATGTCGCCAAGATCTACCGCCGACTCCAAAGCGGGATCAGTCCCGAGATCGAGATCGGCCACTACCTCACGGAAGTAGCCCGCTTTGCCAATACGCCGGCACTGCTCGGCAGCGTCGAGCTGGTCGAGGGCGATCACCGCAGCGCGATCGGCGTGCTGCATGCCTATGTCGAGAACCAGGGCGACGGCTGGACCGTGACCACGGGCTATCTCGATCGCTATATCGACGAGCAGCGCGTCCTGCCGCCGGGCGAGATGCGCCGCGAGACCCAGGGGCAGGCCCCCTATCTGCATTTCATGGCGCAGATCGGCCGAAGGCTCGGCGAGCTGCATGTGGCACTGGCCGCGGCAAAGACCGACGATCTTGCTCCTGAGCCGATCGGCTCCGCACACATCGAGCGCTGGGTCTCCGACCTCAAGGTGCGGGCCGAGCGGGTGTTCGAGCGTCTCGCTGAAAGCCGCGATGGCCTGCGGGAGGCGAACCAGCCGCTGGTCGACAGGCTTGGGGCGGCGCGTAGCGCCCTGCCCGACCGGCTGAATGCACTATTGCGTTCCGGGATCGGCGGGTTGAACATCCGTCATCATGGCGACTTCCGCCTCGGGCAAACTCTGATCGTGAAGGATGACATCTTCATCATCGATTTCGACGGCGATCCGCGTCTGCCGCTGGCCGACAAGCGGCGCAAGCTGCCTGCGGCGCGCGACGTCGCCGGTCTGATCCGCTCGATCGACCTTTCGGTTAACGCCGCCCTTGGCCGCGCGCTGACCGGCGCATCCGACGAGCAGGATCGGCTCGCCGCTGCGCTCGACGAATGGCGCGAGCGTGCGACCGCAACGTTCCTCAACGCCTATCGCGAAGCCATGACGGATCGCCGGCTCTGGCCCGACGACGCGCAAGCCGCGGACCACCTGTTAAGGTTCTTCCTGCTTGATCAAGCCTTCGACGAAGTAGAGTACGAGCTGTCCCACCGGCCTGAGGGGCTCCATGCGCCGCTGACCGGACTGCTTCGCATTCTGTCCAGTACCGAGAGCGAAGCCCATGCCTAAACTGCCTGCCGAAGCCTACGCCATCATCGAGGGCCGTCACTCGGATCCCTTCCGCTATCTCGGGCTGCATCCCGAGGGCGGCAGAAGCGTGGTGCGGGCGTTCGTGCCCGAAGCCTCCGATGTCGAGGCGGTCGGCGAGCATGGCGAGGTTGCGCCGCTCGACCGTGTCCACGATGCCGGCCTGTTCATCGGCGCGCTGCCCAATGGCTCGAAGCATTATCAGCTGCGCGCAAAATTCGGCGACAACGTCGTCGAGTTCGAGGACGCCTACCGCTTTCCGCCGATCCTGACCGATTTCGATCTGTACCTACTCGGCGAAGGCACCCATCAGCGCCTCTACGACAAGCTCGGCGCGCATCCGATGCGGCTCGAGGGCATCGACGGCGTCGGCTTCGTGGTGCTGGCGCCGAATGCGCGGCGCGTATCCGTGGTCGGCGATTTCAATTTCTGGGACGGGCGACGCCATCCGATGCGGGTGCGCGGGGCCGGCTATTGGGAATTGTTCATTCCCCACGCCAAGGCCGGCGATCACTACAAGTTCGAGATCATCGGGCCGCATGGCCATCTGCTGCCGCTGAAATCCGATCCGCTGGCGTTTGCGAGCGAACTCCGTCCGAAGACGGCTTCAATCGTATTCGACGAGGCGCGTCTGCCGCGGCCACGCCCGGCGCCCGACGGCATCAACGCGCTGTCGGCGCCGATCTCGATCTACGAGGTCCATCTCGGTTCGTGGCGGCGCAAGAACGGCAATGAATGGCTGACCTATCGCGAGCTCGCCGAGCAGTTGCCGGCCTATGCCCGCGACATGGGCTTCACCCATCTCGAATTCCTCCCCGTCAGCGAGCATCCGTTCGACGGCTCCTGGGGCTATCAGCCGACCGGCCTCTATGCGCCGACCAGCCGCTTCGGCTCGCCGGACGATTTCGCCGCCCTCGTCGATGCCTGCCACCGCGAGGGCATCGGCGTGCTGCTCGACTGGGTGCCCGGCCACTTCCCGGACGATCCGCACGGGCTCGGTCATTTCGACGGCACCTCGCTCTATGAGCACGCCAATCCGCTCCAGGGCCGCCATCTCGACTGGGGCACGCTGATCTACAATTACGGCCGCACCGAAGTGACGAACTTTCTGGTGTCGAACGCGCTGTTCTGGCTGGAGCGCTACGCGATCGACGGCCTGCGCGTCGACGCCGTCGCCTCCATGCTCTATCTCGACTACAGCCGCCCGCCCGGCGCCTGGATCCCGAACCAGTATGGCGGGCGCGAGAACATCGAGGCGATCAACTTCCTGCGCCGCTTCAACACCGAGCTGTTCGCACGCTTTCCGCAGGCGACCACGGCGGCGGAAGAGTCCACCGCATGGCCGCAGGTCTCGCGCCCGGTCGAGTTCGGCGGGCTGGGCTTCGGCTACAAGTGGAACATGGGCTGGATGCACGACACGCTGAGCTACATCAGCAAGGACCCGATCTATCGCAAGCACCATCACGGCGAGATCCTGTTCGGCCTGCACTACGCCTTCTCGGAGAATTTCATCTTGCCGCTGTCGCATGACGAGGTCGTGCACGGCAAGCGCTCGATTCTCGGTCGCATGCCCGGTGACGAATGGCAGCGCTTTGCGAATTTGCGCGCCTATTACAGCTTCATGTTCGGCCATCCCGGCAAGAAGCTGCTGTTCATGGGCGCCGAGATCGCGCAGAGCCGCGAATGGAATCACGACCAGTCGCTCGACTGGCACCTGCTCGAATACAAGTACCATTCGGGCATCCAGGCGCTGATCCGCGACCTCAACCGGCTCTATCGCGCCGTGCCGGCGCTGCACCAGATGGATTGCGACCAGGCCGGCTTCGAATGGCTGATCACCGACGACGCCAACCGCAACGTGTTCGCCTGGCTGCGCAAGGGCTTTGACGAGCATGCGCGGTGTCTCGTCATCGTCAACTTCTCTCCCAACGTCTATCGTAACTATCCCGTGCGCGTGCCCTTTGCCGGCAAGTGGAAAGAAGTGTTCAATTCGGACTCCGCCCATTATGGCGGCAGCAATGTCGGGAACATCGGCGAGGTACAGGCGGTTGACGGCGAGCTTCGCCTCACCGTTCCGCCGCTGGGCGCGATCTTCCTCGTTCCGGAAAGCTGACCCATGCGCCTGACCGCCGGATCGCCCGCACGCCTCGGCGCAAGCTGGGACGGACGCGGCACCAATTTCGCGCTGTTCTCCGCCAACGCCCAGAAGGTCGAGCTCTGTCTGTTCGACACGCAGGGGCGGCGCGAACTCGAGCGCATCGAATTGCCCGAACGCACCGAGGACGTTTGGCACGGCTATCTCAATGATGTCTCGCCGGGGCAGCTCTACGGCTACCGCGTGCACGGCCCCTACGAGCCCGAGCACGGCCATAGATTCAATGCCAACAAGCTGCTGCTCGATCCCTATGCCAAGCGGCTTGCGGGACGGCTGGTCTGGAGCGACGCGCATTTCGCCTACCGCACCGGCTCGCCGCGCGAGGACCTCTCCTTTGACCGGCGCGACAACGCGCGCGGCATGCCCAAGGCCGTCGTGGTCGATGAGACCTTCAACTGGGGCCGCCGCGAGATCCGCCCCCACATCCCCTGGGAGGACACCATCATCTACGAGGCCCACGTCAAGGGCCTGACGCAGAAGCGCGATGATGTGCCGCCGAATTTGCGCGGCACCTATGGCGGACTGTCCTCGC
The DNA here is from genome assembly GCF_054057995.1 of Bradyrhizobium sp. USDA 4486. NCBI lineage: Bacteria > Pseudomonadati > Pseudomonadota > Alphaproteobacteria > Hyphomicrobiales > Nitrobacteraceae > Bradyrhizobium > Bradyrhizobium sp. USDA 4486. The sequence goes on along the minus strand of NZ_JBSRZV010000001.1, from coordinate 8,139,856 downwards.
CCGCCATGATCGAGCACCTGAAGAAGCTCGGCGTCACCACCATCGAGCTCTTGCCGATCCACAGCTTCGTCGATGACCGTATATTGGTCGAGAAGAAGCTTGCCAACTACTGGGGCTACAACACGCTGTCGTTCTTCGCGCCGGAGCCGCGCTACGCCCAGGACAACGCGCTCGATTCGTTCCGCACCACGGTGGCGCGGCTACACGATGCTGGCATCGAGGTGATGCTCGACGTCGTCTACAATCACACCGCCGAGGGCAATCATCTCGGCCCGACGCTGTGCTATCGCGGCATCGACAATGCCTCCTATTACTGGCTGAACCGCGAGAACCCGCGCTATTACGACGACTTCACCGGCTGCGGCTCGTCGGTGAACCTCACCCATCCGCGCGTGCTGCAAATGGTGATGGATTCGCTGCGCTACTGGGTCGAGGTGTGCCATGTCGACGGCTTCCGCTTCGATCTCGCCACCACGCTCGCGCGCGGGCCGAACGGCTACGACCGCGGCAGCTCGTTCCTGACCGCGGTCCGGCAGGATCCGGTGCTGGCGAACGTGAAGCTGGTCGCCGAGCCCTGGGACCTCGGCCTCGGCGGCTATCAGGTGGGCGCCTTCCCGTCGCAATGGTCGGAGTGGAATGATCGCTATCGCAGCGCCATGCGCCGCTACTGGAGCGGCGAAGGCAGCCTGATCGGCGACATCTCCAGCCGCATGACGGCGTCATCCGACCTGTTCAACCATGACGGCCGGCGGCCGCGCGCCAGCATCAACCACATCACCGTGCATGACGGCTTCACGCTCGCCGACCTCTTCAGCTACAACGAGAAGCACAACGAGGCCAATGGCGAGGACAATCGCGACGGCTCCAACGACAACCACAGCAACAATTGCGGTGTCGAGGGCCCGACCGATGATCCGCAAATCCTCAGCCTGCGGCGGCAGCTGCGCAAGAACGTGCTGGCCTGCCTGATGCTCGCGCAGGGCGTTCCGCTGCTGCTGGCCGGCGACGAGGTCGGCAATTCGCAATCCGGCAACAACAACGCCTATTGCCAGGACAACGAGGTGGGCTGGGTCGGCTGGGGCAATCTCGGCAAGGATGGCGAGGACATGGTCGATTTCGTCGGCCAGCTCGCCGACATCCGCCGCCGCTTCTCGCAGCTTCGCAGCCATCGCTGGCTCGACGGACGTCTTGCCGACGGCGCCTCCTACGGCGCACTGTGGCTGACGCCGGCCGGCGACGAGATGACGGAAAGCGACTGGAAGTTTCCGGAAGGGCGGTTCCTCTCTTATGTGGTGGGTCCGGTGGAACCGGGCGAGGCTGCGATCTTTATCGTTCTGAACGCCGCCCCCGAAGAGATCGCATTCAAATTGCCCGAGATCGACGAATACAAGAGCTGGCAGCAGATCCTGAACACGACGGATGCCAAGCTGAACAGCATTGATTTCCTGCCCGGTAGCGACAGCAAGGCGCCGCCGCGCTCCGTGCTCGCCTTCGCGGGGGCGCCATGAGGCCATCGTTCGGGGCGAGGCCGACGAAAGACGGCGTGTCGTTCCGCCTGTGGGCGCCCGGTGCGCGCCGCGTCGATCTGCTGCTCGAGCGACGGCACGCGATGCAGCGGCGGCAGGACGGCTGGTATGTCGCCGACATTGACGGTCTTGCCGTCGGCACTCCCTACAAGTTCAGGATCGACGATGAGATCGACGTGCCCGATCCGGCTTCAGCCTTCCAGCCTGAGGATGTGTTCGGCCCGAGCGAGGTGATCGACCACGAGGCCTTCACCTGGCGCGCGCGCGACTGGCGCGGCCGCCCCTGGGAAGAGACGGTGCTGATCGAGACCCATGTCGGCACCTTCACGGTGGAAGGCACCTACCGCGCCATGATCGACAAGCTCGATCATCTCGTCGCCACCGGCATCACCGCGATCGAGCTGATGCCGCTCGCCGATTTCGCCGGCCGTCGCGGCTGGGGCTATGACGGCGTGCTCTGGTACGCACCGGACAGCGCCTATGGCCGGCCCGAGGATCTGAAGGCGCTGATCGACGAGGCGCATCTGCGCGGGCTGATGGTGTTCCTCGACGTCGTCTACAATCATTTCGGCCCAGAGGGGAATTACCTCGGCCGCTATGCGCCCGCCTTCTTCACCGACGCGCATACGCCCTGGGGCAGCACGATCGACTATCGCGTGCCCCAGGTGCGCGCATTCGCGGTCGAGAACGCGCTGTCCTGGCTCAGCGACTACCGGTTCGACGGCTTGCGGCTGGATGCTGCCAATCACATCATGGCGGTGCCCGGCGAGCAGTCGATGCTGCAGGACCTCAGCGCCGCCGCCGGCGAGCTCGCCAAGGCCACCGGGCGGCACATCCACCTCGTGCTGGAGAACGGCGACAATCGCGCCAGCCTGCTCGATGCCGCGCAGGAGCCGCCGAACGGCAAGTATCGCGCGCAGTGGAACGACGATTATCACCACGTCTGGCACGTGATGCTGACCGGCGAGCTCAACGGCTATTACGGCGACTACCAGACGCCGCGCATGGACCTCGCGCGCGCGCTGGCGTCGGGCTTCGTCTATCAGGGCGAGATCTCGGAATTCTGGGGCAAGAAGCCGCGCGGCGAGCCGAGCGGCGAGCTGCCGCCCGCAACCTTCGTCAACTTCCTGCAGAACCACGACCAGATCGGCAACCGTCCGTTCGGCGACCGGCTCGAGAGCCTGGCCTCGCCGCAGCAGATCGAAGCCGCGCTCGCAGTGACCTTGCTGGCGCCGATGGTGCCGATGCTGTTCCAGGGCGAGGAATGGGGCTCGACCGTGCCGTTCCCGTTCTTCTGCGACTTCAATGGCGGCCTCGCCGACGCCGTGCGCAAGGGCCGCAAGCAGGAATATGCCTGGGCTTACGAGAAATACGGCGACGAGGTGCCCGACCCGCTCGATCCGGCCACACTGCAATCGGCTGTGCTCGACTGGACAGGCCGCACGCCGGAGCAGGACAAGCGGCTCGCGCTGGTCCGCGACTTGCTCATGCTCCGCCGCAAGGAGATCGCGCCGCGGCTGAAGGGGGCGCGCTTCGGCGATGCAGAGGCTGCCGACAACGGCCTGCTCACCGCGCATTGGCGGATGGGCGACGGCACGACGCTGCGTCTCATCGCCAATCTCTCGGACAAGGACATCACGCACTCTGACAGCAATGCCGGCACGCCGATCTGGGGCAATGCTGCCGGCGAGCGGCTCCCGCCCTGGTCGGTGGTCTGGCGCATCGGAGGTTGACATGCCTCCCGCCGTTCCGCTCGCGACCTATCGGCTTCAGCTCACCGCGGATTTCGACTTCGACAAGGCTGCCGCAGTGGTGCCATATCTCAAGGCGCTGGGGATCACGCATCTCTACGCTTCGCCGGTGATGAAGGCGCGCAAGGGCTCGACCCATGGCTACGACACCGTCGATCACAGCCAGTTCAATCCCGAGCTTGGGGGCGAAGCCGGTTTTGCGCGGCTGAGCGATGCGCTGAAGCAGCACGACCTCGGCCTCATCATCGATTTCGTGCCGAACCATGTCGGCGTGCACTTTGCCGACAATCCCTGGTGGCTGGACGTGCTGGAATGGGGCCAGGCTTCGCCGCACGCGGTGTCCTTCGACATCGACTGGGATCAATTGGCCTACCGTGCCCGCGGCGGCGTGCTGCTGCCGATCCTCGGCGCGTCCTACGGCGAGGCGCTGGAGCGCGGCGAGATCGAGCTGCGCTACGATCCGGACGAGGGCAGTTTTTCCGCCTGGTATTTCGAGCATCGTCTGCCGATCGCGCCGGAGCGCTATGGCGAAATGCTGCGCGTGATCGTAAAGGAGGCGGACGCCGCCGATACCGTAGCCGGCAAGCGTCTCCTCTCGCTCGCCGCGCGCTACACGGGCTTGCGTCGTCCGAATCGCAAGGAAGCTCCTGGCTTCAAGGCGGAGCTGAGAGATATCGCAGGCGCCGCCGACATCATCACCCACGGCCTCGCGGCCTATCGCGCGGCAAAAGATCGCCCGGCGCAGACGCTGGCGCTGCATCATCTTTTGGAGCGCCAGCATTACAAGCTCGGGCACTGGCGGCTCGCCTCCAGCGACATCAACTATCGCCGCTTCTTCGACGTCAACGGGCTCGCGGGCCTGCGCGTCGAAGACCCCGGGACCTTCGCCGCCGCGCACCGGCTGGTGAAGCAGCTCGTTGCCGGGGGCGGGCTGCAAGGCATCCGGCTCGATCACATCGATGGCCTGCGCGATCCCGCGCAATATTGCCAGCGGCTGCGCCGGCTGGTGCGCGACGCACAGGGCAACACAAAGCCGTTCTACACCGTGATCGAGAAAATCCTGTGCGAGCACGAGAAGCTGCCGCACTTCGCCGGCGTGCAGGGTACGACCGGCTATGAGTGGATGAATGCGATCACGCACGTCCTCGTCGATGCCAAGGGGCTGGAGGCGCTGGACGAGACCTGGCGGCAGATCAGCAACCGGCCGCCGCGGCTTGCGCCTTACGTCAAGGATGCCAAGCGGCGCGTCCTGGAGACGCTGCTGACCTCCGAATTCACCGTGCTGACGCGCCTGCTCGCGCGCATCGCCAACGGCCATTACTCGACCCGCGATTTTTCCGCCGACAGCCTGCGGCAGGCGCTCGAGCTCTATGTGCTGCATTTCCCCGTCTACCGTACCTATCTCACACACAGCGGCCCGACCGCACTCGACCGCAAGCTGATCGACGAAACCATCGCGCGCGCCCGCGGCGAATGGTTCGCCGCCGACGAGGGCATTTTCGACTTCCTGCGCGATGCCCTGACCATGGACCTGCTCAAGCCCGGGCGCCCGCCGCACAGCGCCCCGCGCGTGCGCCGCTTCGCGCTGAAGGTGCAGCAGTTCACCGGGCCGATGATGGCGAAGTCGCTGGAGGACACCGCGTTCTACCAGTTCCACCGGCTGCTCGCGCTGAACGAAGTCGGCGGCGATCCCGCGAGCACTGGTCTCACCATTGCCGCCTTCCACGAGGCGATGAAGGCGCGCGCCAGGGAGTGGCCGCAGGGGATGACGGCAACCGCGACCCACGACACCAAGCGTGGCGAGGATGCCCGGGCGCGGATCGCGGCGCTCAGCGAGATCCCGGGCGAATGGACCAGCGCGGTGTCGCGCTGGAAGGTGCTCAACGCGCCACATCTTGCGCTCCACGGCAATCTGCGCGCGCCGTCGGCGACGTTCGAATACATGCTCTACCAGACCCTGCTCGGAGCCTGGCCGCTTCAAGAGCCGCTTGATGCCGGCTTCATCGAGCGCATCCAGGCTTACGCGCTGAAGGCGGCACGCGAGGGCAAGGAGGAGACCAGCTGGCTCAATCCGCATGAGGCCTATGAGAACGGCATCCAAAGCTTCATCGCAAAGATCCTCGATCCCGCGCTGTCGGGCGAATTCCTGGAGGCGCTGCAGACCCTCGCCCGCCGCGTCGCGCTGCTCGGCGCGTTGAACGGGCTGAGCCAGCTCACGCTGAAGGCGACGCTGCCCGGTGTGCCCGATTTCTACCAGGGCACCGAATTCTGGGACCTTTCGCTGGTCGATCCCGACAACCGCCGCCCCGTGGATTTTTCCGCGCGGCATGCCGCGCTGGGCGATCTCGACAATCCGGATTGGCGCGGCCTGATCAAGAGCTGGCCGGACGGCCGGCTCAAGCTGGCCTGGACGCGACATCTGCTCAAGCTGCGCAACGAGTTCGCCGAGGCCTTCGTGCAGGGCGACTACCAGCCGCTGGAGGTGCGCGGCGCGCACGCAGATCATGTCATCGCGTTCGCCCGACGATACGGCCGGGCCGCGATGATCGTCGTGGTTGGACGACAGTTCGCCGCTTTCACGCGGGCCGGCCGGGAGTGGCCCGCATTCGAAACGCTTGACGCAACCGTGGACCTCGACGGCTACACCGTGCCCGGTTTTGCCGGCCATGAATTGCCGCTTGCGCAGCCTTTCAGCGACTTCCCCGCATCGGTCGTCGTGGCCAGCGCAGCGAGCACCATCAGGCCCGCACGACAGCGCATGCGCGCCTGAAACTCACTTCCCGCCATCCTTGGTCAGCAGCAGTTGGCCGCGCTTCTTGATCGTCGCCTGCGCCATCTCGGCGAAGCGCTGCAGCAGCCAGGGCAGCACCACCTCGACCTTGACGTGATCATCGGCAACATCGACCTGTCCGGTTGCGATCTGCCCGAGCGCGCGGATGCGGAAGGCCAGAGTGTCGCCGCTCCAGCGCTCCTCCTCGACCTGCATCACGGGAATGCTGGCGGCCGCGCGGCCGAGGCCGCTCTTGAGCCGGCGTACCGCCTCCTCCCGGCCGAGACGATGCGGAATGGAAACGACGAGCGGTGCTGACATGGCCGTGCCCTGTGCTGACTGGTCTCACTTAGTCATGCCGGCCGAACCAACAAAGGTTCCATGCAAGATGGTGGTTCGGCCGTGTTTCAATGTGGGAACTATAAAACCTGCGGCAAGTTGCCATTCGCATAACGGGACAGGTTGCAAACGACCCTTTCAGTAAAGGGCTGGAGGAGATTCGCATGTCTATCGGGACGATCATTCTGATCATTCTTGTCATCGCCCTGCTCGGCGGCTTCAGCGGCATCGGCGGCGGCCCGTTCTACGGCACCGGCTATTACGGCGGCGGCGGCCTCGGGCTCGTCATTATCATCCTGCTGATCCTGCTCCTGATGGGGCGGATCTAGCGACACAGCCGTCATTCCGGGGCCCGCGCAAGCGCGAACCCGGAATCTTGCGCCACAAACCTCTGGATTCCGGGTCTGTGCTTCGCGCAGCCCGGAATGACGTCCTTGAAAGGACCTACTTCACCTTCGCCGCCAGCTTCTTCATCGCGGACTTGATCGACGCCGCCGCATCGTCATAACCCTCCCACGCCTTCGAGCGCGGCAGCAGGCCGGGCACGCTGCGCAACGTATATTTCTTCGGATCGAGATCGCTCTTCACCTGCGACCAGCTCAGCGGCATCGACACCGTGGCACCGGCGCGGGCACGCGGCGACAGCGGGGCGACCGCCGTCGACATCCGGTCGTTGCGCAGATAATCGAGGAAGATCTTTCCCTTGCGCAGCTTCTTCGACATGTTGAGCAGATAGCGCTCGGGATCGTCGTCGGCCATCCACCGGCAGACGCCTTGCGCAAACGCCTTGGCTTCCTTCCAGCTCACCTTGTCGCGCGCGCCGTGGAGCAGCGGCACCACCACATGCAGGCCCTTGCCGCCGGTGGTCTTGCAGAAGCTGTCCATGCCGATGTCGATCAGCCGCTGCCGCATCTCCTTGGCAGCCTCGACGACGTCGGCGAAATCGACGTCCGGTGCCGGATCGAGATCGAACACCAGCCGGCCCGGCGTGTCATAGGCATAGGGCGCGCAATTCCAGGGATGCAGCTCGACGCCGCCGATCTGCGCCACGGCCGCGAGCCCCTCGATGCGATCGATCTGCAAGTATGGCTTGCGGTCCCCCGAGACGCGCGCGAGCTCCAGCAGGTTCGACGTCCCCTGCATGGCGTGGCGCTGGAAGAAACACTCGCCCCTGATACCGTCGGGGGCGCGGATCAGCGAGCAGGGTCGGCCCTTGAGATGCACGATCATCCACTCGCCGACCGCTTCGAGATAGCGCGCGAGATCCAGCTTGGTGACGGGCTCGCCCTCGCCATCGTCCGGCCACAGCTCCTTGTCGGGTTTGGAGATGACGACACCCATGACCTCCGCAGTGCCGGCGTCCTTCTTTCTGGACGTCGGCGTGGCGCGCTTTCTCGCCGAAGGCTTTGCCAGCTCGGTGTCGACGGGCGTTTCCGCCTCGACCTCCTCGGCCGGCTTGTCCTGGCGCAGCCCCTTGAACGCGGCCTGGCGGATGTTACCGTCAGCGGTGAAGCCGGCAAACTCGATCTCGGCGACGAGCTCGGGCTTCAGCCAGTGCACGTCGCGCGTCTTCTTCGGCGCGTTCTTGCCGCCGAACGGACTCTCCTTGGCCTCCATTGCCTTCAGCGACGGCATGATGCGCTTGACCTTGTCGGCGCCGAACCCGGTGCCGACCATGCCGACGAAAGCGAGATGATCGCCGCGATGCACGCCGGCCATCAACGAGCGGAACTTGCCGTCGGTGGTCTTGTAGCCGCCGATCACGACCTCGTGGCCGGCGCGGCATTTGGCCTTGGTCCAGCTCTCGGTGCGTCCCGAGCGATAGGGCGCGTCGAGCTTCTTCGAGACCACACCTTCGAGCTCGAGCTTGCAGGCCGATTGCAGCACGGCATCACCGCCGCTCTCGAAATGCTCGACATAGCGGATCTGGCTCGACTTCCGCTTGCGCGCTTCCAGCAGCTCTTTCAGTCGGGCCTTGCGCTCGCTGAGCGGCAGGCGGCGATAGTCCTGGTTCTCCGCGAAGAGGAGATCGAAGGCGAAGAAGATCAGATCTTCGGTCTTGCCGTCCGACAGCGCGGCCTGGAGCGAGGAAAAATTCGGCGCGCCGTTATGGTCGAGGGCGATGATTTCGCCATCGATCATGACGTCCGGCAGCACGCCTGCCTCCTTCGCGATCGAGGCAAACTTGTCGGTCCAGTCCAGGCCCTTGCGCGTCTTCAGCGTCGCCGTGCCGTCCTCGACCCGGAGCTGCACGCGATAGCCGTCGAACTTGATCTCGTGGCACCAGCCGTCGCCGGCCGGCGGACGCTCGACTGAGGTGCAGAGCTGCGGCGGGACGAAATCCGGCATCTCCGCGACCTCCCTGGCGTTCGTCGCGGTTGTGGCTTTTTTCTTCGCGGTCTTTGCAGTCTTGCCCATTTGCAACGCGGCGCGCGGCGCGGGCTTGATCGTCTTCCCCTTCGTCTCCTCGGCGCGGTTGGACTGCCAGACCGCATTGGCCTTGCCCCTGGCGCCCTTCGCCAGCATGAACGGCTTTGGCGCGCGGCCCTTGCCTTCGGCGATCTGGTCCATCGTGCGACCGGAGGCGACTGATCTGTCCTGATCGAGAATGTCGTTATCCGCGCCCTCTCGGACATATTCGTCGCGATGCTTGATCAGGAGCCAGTTGGTGCGCTTTTCACCGCCGCGATTGCGCATGCGCACCAGCACCCAGCTGCCATGCAGCTTGTCGCCATGCAGGGTGAATTTGAGATCGCCCTTCCTAAAGCCGGCGTCCGGATCGTCCGATTCCCATGTGCCGCGGTCCCACAGCATCACCGTCCCGCCGCCATACTGGCCTTCCGGAATCGTGCCTTCGAAATCGCCATAGTCGAGCGGATGGTCCTCGACCTCGACCGCCAGCCGCTTGTCGTGAGGATCGAGCGATGGCCCTTTGGTCACCGCCCAGGACTTGAAGACGCCGTCGAACTCGAGCCTGAGATCGTAGTGCAGCCGTGTTGCGTCATGCTTCTGGATCACGAAACGTCGCTGTTCGGACGGCGCCACAGCGGTCTTGCCCGAGGGCTCCGGCGTCTTTCCGAAATCTCGCTTTTTCCGGTAAGTGGAGAGTTTTTGCAGCACGACCGGTCCCGCTTCTCTTGTCAGAGTCAAAGTCTATCACGGCGAAAGTCCTGCCCGGAACCAAAACCCTGGCGGACGGTTGGGGTTCCAAAACGCCTTGGAATCGCTGGAGAATGGAATGGCCCCACGCGCCTATTGGAAGGGAACGTTGAAGCTGTCGCTGGTCAGCTGCCCGGTCGTGCTCTACCCCGCGACAACAGCCGCCGAGAAGACGCGGTTTCACATGATCAATCGCGAGACCGGCAACCGGCTCAAGCAGCAGATGATTGATTCCGAGACCGGTGAGGTCGTCGAGAGCGACCAGAAGGCCCGCGGCTACGAGCTGCGCAAGGGCAAATATGTCGAGATCGAACCGGAGGAGCTCGAAGCCGTCCAGATCGAGAGCAACCACACCATCGACATCGACAGTTTCGTGCCGCGCGAGGAGATCGATCAGCGCTATCTCAACCATCCCTATTACATCGCGCCCGACGGCAAGGCGGCGGTCGACGCCTTTGCCGTGATCCGCGATGCCATGAAGGACCAGGAGCGCGTCGCGCTCGCCAAGATCGTGCTCACCAACCGCGAGCACATCATGGCGATCGAGCCGCTCGGCAAGGGCCTGCTCGGCACCACGCTGCGCTTCCCTTACGAGCTGCGCGACGAGGGCGAGTTCTTTGGCGACATCAAGAGCCCGAAGGTCACCAAGGACATGGTTGAGCTCGCCGGGCACATCCTCCACACCAAGGCGGCGCATTTCGATCCCAGTGAGTTCAAGGACGAGTACGAGACCGCATTGAAGGCGCTGGTCAAGCGCAAGGCGAGCGGCAAGAAGATCGAGCTGCCGGAGCCCGAGGAACGGCCGAGCAACGTCATCAGCCTGATGGATGCGCTGAAACAGAGCCTGAAGGGGCGCGGCGGGAAGAAGACGGCGGCGAAGTCGCACCCACGGCGGGCGACCGGGCGGCAACGCAGCGCACGGAAGACGCATCGGACGACGGCAAGGCACCGGAAGGCGGGCTGATTTGCTCCGTCATTGCGGAAGCAGGCGCGCGCCACAAGCTCCGCCGTCATGCCAGGGCTTGACCCGGGCATCCACGCGCGTCCTCGCATGCCGATAGACGTGGATGGCCGGGACGAGCCCGGCCATGACGAGTTTGCCTCAAACCAGCACTCGATGCCGCCGAGCTACGCTTAATCCCCCGCCTTGAGCCGATACCCGATCCCCGTCTCGGTCAACACATATTGCGGGCGCTCCGGATCGGCTTCGATCTTTTGGCGGAGCTGACGGACATAGACGCGCAGATATTGCGCATCGGTCAGCTCGTCCCAGAGCTCCTTGAGCAGGAAACGGTGGGTCAGCACCTTGCCCGCGTGCTGGACCAGCACCCGCAGGAGATCATATTCCTTCGGCGACAGCTTCACGTCACGCTCGCCGACCTTGACGATGCGGCGGACGAGATCGACGGAGAGATCGCCGGTGCGGAAGATTGGGCGCTCGCCCTGCGCCTGGAGCTGATGCCGCAGCGCGGCGCGCAGGCGCGCCAGCAGCTCGTCCATGCCGAAGGGCTTCGTGAGGTAATCGTCGGCGCCGAGATCGAGCGCCTGCACCTTGCCGGCCTCGTCGCCCCGGCTCGACAGCACCACGATCGGCACGGCCTCGCTGCGGGCGCGGATGGTGCGCAAGAGCTCGTGGCCCTGGATGTCGGGCAGGCCGAGATCGAGGATGATCAGCGCCGGCTCCTCCGTGAGCTTCTCCAGCGCCATCTTGCCGTTCGTGGCTTCCAGGATCTCATAGCCCTGCGTCGCGAGGCCCATCCGCAGCAATTTGCGGATCGGCGGCTCGTCGTCGATGACCAGGACCTTGATCGGGGCGGCGCTCATGCGGCGGTATCCAATGCGCGGGTCTGTGCCGGGACAGGCAAGTGGATGGTGAGCACGGCGCCGCTGCGATCGCTGCGGTTGGCGGCCGAGATCGTGCCGCGCATCGCCTCGACGAAGCCGCGGGAGATGGCAAGGCCAAGCCCTGTGCCGGGCCGAACATGATCACCCTTCTGCACGCGATAAAACTTGTCGAACACACTCTCGAGCTCGCCGGGCGGGATGCCACCGCCCTCGTCGGCGACCTCCAACACCACTTGATCATGCTCGCGCCGGCTCTTGATCGAGATTGTGGTTTCCGGCGGCGAATATTTGGCGGCATTATCGAGCAAATTGAACAACACTTGCTCAAACAGCACGGCATCCAGCTCGAGCATGGGCAAATCGGCGGCCAGCACCAGCTCCACCTTGTGGGCGGTCAATATCTTGCTCGCGCGCCTGAGCGCGCTGCCGACGATCTCGCCGAGATCGTGCAATGCAGTGTTCGGCACGATGGCGCCAGACTCGAGCTTGGTCATATCGAGCAGGTTGGCGATGAAGCGGTTGAGCCGCTCGGATTCGTCGATCACGGTCGCGAGCAAATCGCGCTTCTCGGTGTCGGACAGCGCGCCGGCGAGATCGCGCATGGTCGAGGCCGCGCCCAGCACGGAGGCGAGCGGCGTCTTCAAATCGTGCGAGATCGATGTCAGGAGCGCGGAGCGCAAGCGCTCGGACTCGACGGTGCGCCTGACGCGGTCCATGTCCTCGACCAGCAGCACGCGCTCGATCGCGAGCGCGCCCTGGTCGACCAGTGCATCCAACAGCCGGCGCTGGTCCGGCGTCAGCAGCGGGCCGGTGCGATCGTTGTCGATGCCGATGACCCCGATCGGACCGCGCCCGGTGCGCATCGGCAGGAACAGCCGCTTGGCGCCCGGCAATGTGTCCGAGCCGCGGCCTGCCGGGCGATCATTGCTCCAGGCCCAGTTGGCGGCGGCGAGGTCGGCCTGGTCGAGCTGGTCCTCTGGCGGATAGCCTGACTTCACCGTGAGCAGGCCGTCCTCCGGCAACAGCAGCACGACGCGGACCTTCAGCATCAGCGCGATCTGATAAGCCGTTGCCCACAGCACGTCGTCGAGCGTGGCCGTGCCGGCGAGCTTGCGGCTGAAGGCATAGAGCTGCTCGGTGGTCCTGATGCGGCCGATCGCGGTATCGGCCTGCGTACGCACCCGTCCCGCGACGTTCGAGACCACGAACGCAATCAGCATGAAGAAGAAGAAGGCCGCGACATTGGTTGGATCGGTGATGGTGAAGGTGTAGACCGGCGGAAGGAAAAAGAAGTTATAGGCCAGCGACGCCGCGATGCTCGCAAGCAGCGACGGCCACAGCCCGTAGCGCACGGCGACGGCCACCACCGCCGTGAGGAACATCAGGTCGACGTTCTCGACACCGAAATACGGCTTGATGACCACCGCTGCGGCGAGGCCAAGCGCGGTAATCCCGAGCGCCTTCAGATAGGGACGCGCGTCGAACGGCTCCGAGCGCGCCGCGGTCTGCACCGCAGTCTTCGGTGGCGGCTCACTCGCGAGCTCATCGCCCGGAATGACGTGGACACTGATATTGCCGGCCCGGCGCACCAGATCATGCACGACGGAGCCGCGCGTGATCTCGAACCAGCGCGAGCGCGTGGATTTGCCGATCACGATCTGGGTGACGTTGTTGCCTTGCGCAAAATTGACGACATCGTCGGCGATGCGGCGGCCGACGGCTGGAATGGTCAGTGCCTCGCCGCCGAGCGATTCCGCGAGTCGCAGCGTATCGGCGAGCCGGTCGCGCTCCTCGTCGGACAATTGCAGGGACCGCCGCGTCTCGATCGAAACCGCGGTGAACGGTGCATGCAGCCGGTCGGCCAGCCGCTTGGTGTAGCGCACGAGGCCGGCCGCGCGCGGATCCTCGCTGACGCAGACGAGGATGCGCTCGCCCGCGGCCCAGGGGCCGGCGATGGCGTTCGCCTGCATATGGTTGAGCAGCTGCTCGTCGACCCGTTCGGCGGTGCGCCGCAACGCGAGCTCGCGCAGCGCGGTCAAATTGCCAGGCGAGAAATAGTGCTCCAGCGCCCGCTCGGCTTGCTTGGGGACGTAGACCTTGCCCTCCTTCAGGCGCTGGATCAGGTCGTCCGGGGTGAGATCGATCAGCTCGATCGCATCGGCGCGGTCGAAGATGGAATCCGGCACGGTCTCGCGCACGCGGACATGCGTGATCTGGGCGACGACGTCGTTCAGGCTCTCGATGTGCTGGATGTTGACGGCGGTGTAGACGTCAATGCCGTGCGAGAGCAGCTCCTCGACGTCGAGATGGCGCTTGGGATGACGGCTGCCTGCGGCATTGGTATGGGCGAGCTCGTCGACCAGCGCGATTTGCGGGCGGCGCGCGATCACGGCGTCGAGATCCATCTCCTCGACCGTCTGGCCGCGGTAATCGAGCCGCTTGCGCGGGACGACCTCGAGGTCGCGCACCAGGGCCTCGGTCTCGGCGCGGCCATGGGTCTCGACGAAGCCGACCACGACGTCGATGCCGGCCTTGCGCCGGGCATGGGCGCTTTGCAGCATCTCGTAGGTCTTGCCGACGCCGGGAGCGGCACCGACGAAGATCTTCAGCTTGCCGCTCGCGCTCTCCTCCCGCCGCGCTGCCTCCAGCAGCGCCTCGGGCGAGGGACGTTGTTCGGAATCGCGGCGCTCTCGGACCATCAGGGCAATATAATCATCCTGATGCCACGGGCATAGACTGCTACTTCGCCGTCGCGCGATCGAGTGCGAGGTTCAGCGCGAGAACGTTAACCCGGGGTTCGCCGAGCAGGCCGAGCAGGCGGCCCTGGGTGTTGGCGGACACGAGCTGCTTGAGCTGGTCTTCCGGCATATTCCTGGCCTTGGCGACGCGCGGCACCTGGAATTGCGCGGCCTCGGGCGAGATGTCGGGATCGAGGCCGCTGGCCGAGGTCGTAACCAGATCGACCGGCACGGCGGCATTCGGATTCTCCGCCTTGAGCTTGTCGACATCCTCCTTCATCCGGTCGGCCAGCGCCTTGCTGGTCGGGCCGAGGTTGGAGCCGCCGGAGTTGGCGGCGTTGTAGGGCGCGGGGACCGTCTTGGTCGAATCATTGGGGTCCGGCGCCAGCGTCGCCGAAGGGCGGCCGTGGAAATATTGGTCGTCCCTAAACTCCTGCCCGATCAGGGCGGAGCCGATCACCTTGCCGTCCTTCTCGATAAGGCTTCCGTTCGCCTGCGCGGGGAAGATAGCGCCGGCAATGGCGGTCATCGCGAGCGGATAGGCCAGACCCGTGATGGCGGTGAGCACCAGCAACAGGACGATCGCGGGGCGGATTTCTCTGAGCATGTGATTTCTCCGATTACGTTCGTCATTGCGAGCGAACCATCCCTGCCGTCGTTCCTGGGCGATGCGCAGCATCGAACCTGGTGCGCACTTGCGCACCTGAGAACCTCGAGATTTCGGGTTCGCCTCTCCGAGGCGCCCCGGAATGACGGAGAGATTTGCTCCTCGCAGTGAGCGGTTAGGCCAGATGCAAGGCGACCACGACGAGATCGATCGCCTTGATGCCGATGAAGGGAATGACGATGCCGCCGAGGCCGTAGATCAACAGATTGCGGCGGAGCAGCGCGCCGGCGCCGACGGCGCGATAGGCGACGCCCTTCAGCGCCAGCGGGATCAGCGCGATGATGATCAGGGCGTTGAAGATGATCGCCGACAGGATGGCGCTCTGCGGGCTCGACAGGTTCATGATGTTGAGCACGTTGAGCTGCGGGTAGAACGCCAGGAACATCGCCGGGATGATCGCAAAGTACTTGGCGACGTCGTTGGCGATCGAGAACGTCGTCAGCGCACCGCGCGTCATCAAGAGCTGCTTGCCGATCTCGACCACCTCGATCAGCTTGGTCGGGTTGGAGTCGAGATCGACCATGTTGCCGGCCTCGCGGGCCGCTTGCGTGCCGGTGTTCATGGCGACACCGACGTCGGCCTGCGCGAGCGCCGGCGCATCGTTGGTGCCGTCGCCGCACATGGCGACCAGCTTGCCCTTGGCCTGCTCGTCGCGGATCAGCTTGAGCTTGTCCTCGGGCGTTGCCTGCGCCAGGAAGTCGTCGACGCCAGCCTCCGCCGCGATCGCAGCTGCGGTCATCGGGTTGTCGCCGGTGATCATGATGGTGCGGATGCCCATGCGGCGCAGTTCGGCAAAGCGCTCGCGGATGCCGCCCTTGACGATGTCCTTGAGCTGGATGACGCCGAGCAGCTTGCCGTCCTTCGCGACCGCGAGCGGCGTGCCGCCGGCTTTCGAGATCTCGTCGGCAATGGCCTGGATCTCGCGGCCAACCTCCGAAAGCGGCGCGGGCTGGATGACACGGGCCGCATTGCCCGAGGCGACGGCCAGCGGCGCGCCGCCGCTGACGTAGTTGAGCATGGCATCGACCGCGCCCTTGCGCACCGACGAGCCACCGGCATCGACGCCGCTCATGCGGGTCTGCGCCGTAAACGGGATGAAGGTGGCACCAAGCTCGGCCATGTCGCGACCGCGGATGCTGTATTTCTCTTTGGCGAGCACGACGATGGAACGGCCCTCCGGGGTCTCGTCGGCAAGCGAGGCGAGCTGGGCTGCGTCGGCGAGCTCCTGCTCGGTGACGCCGCGCACGGGGCGGAACGCGGTGGCCTGGCGGTTGCCCAGGGTGATGGTGCCGGTCTTGTCCAGCAGCAGCGTGTCCACGTCGCCGGCGGCCTCGACTGCGCGGCCCGACATTGCCAGCACGTTGAACCGCACCAGGCGATCCATGCCGGCGATGCCGATCGCCGACAAGAGCGCACCGATGGTGGTCGGGATCAGCGTCACGAACAGCGCGACCAGCACGATCACCGAGATCGAGCCGCCGGCATAGGCTGCATAGCTCGGGATCGTGACGGTTGCGAACACGAAGATGATGGTGAGGCCGGCGAGCAGGATGTTGAGCGCGATCTCGTTCGGCGTCTTCGCGCGCTCGGCGCCCTCGACCAGCTTGATCATGCGATCGATGAAGGTGGAGCCCTGCGCCGCCGTGATGCGCACGCGGATCCAGTCGGACAGCACCTGCGTGCCGCCCGTCACCGCCGAGCGGTCACCGCCGGATTCGCGGATGACGGGCGCGGACTCACCGGTGATGGCGGCCTCGTTGACGGAGGCGACGCCCTCGATCACCTCACCGTCGGAGGGGATGGTATCGCCGGCTTCGACCAACACGACGTCGCCGACCTTCAGGCTGGTGCCGGGCACCAGCTTGAAGGCCTCGCCTGCACCGGTCAGCAGCTTGGCCTGGCTCTCGGTGCGCGTCTTGCGCAGCGAGTCGGCCTGCGCCTTGCCGCGGCCTTCGGCGACCGCTTCGGCGAAGTTGGCGAACAGCACCGTGAACCAGAGCCAGAGGATGATCTGGAAGGTGAAGCCGAGGCCGGCACCTCCCGTCGCGACATCGCGCAGGAAGATCACGGTGGTCAGCGCGGCCACGATCTCGACCATGAACATCACCGGGTTCTTCACCATCAGCCGCGGATCGAGCTTGGTGAAGGAGGCGCGGATCGCCGGGAGCACGATCTTGGGATCGAGCATCGCCGACATCGGGGCGCGCTTTTGCAGTTTCATCGTTTCCATGGAGGTCACTCCGAACCAATCAGAAGACGTTGCCGGCGTTCATCGCGAGGTGCTCGACGATCGGGCCGAGCGCGAGCGCCGGGAAGAAGGTCAGGCCGCCGATGATCAGGATCACGCCGACGACGAGACCGACGAACAGCCCGCCCGTGGTCGGGAAGGTACCTGCCGACGGCGGGATCGATTTCTTGGCCGCGAGCGAGCCCGCGATCGCCATCGCCGGCACGATCATGAAGAAGCGGCCGACGAACATCGCGGATGCGAGCGTGAGGTTGTAGAAGAAGGTGTTGCCGGTGAGGCCCGCAAACGCCGAGCCGTTGTTCCCCGTTGCCGAGGTGAACGCGTAGAGCACCTCGGTGAAACCGTGCGGGCCGGCATTGGCCATCGAGGCCACCGCTGCCGGGTAGACCACGCCGACCGCGGTCCAGCCGAGATACATCAGCGGCAGCACCAGGATCGCCAGCATCGCCATCTTGACCTCACGCGCCTCGATCTTCTTGCCGACATATTCCGGCGTGCGGCCAACCATCAGGCCTGCGACGAAGATCGCGAGCACGACGAACAGCAGCATGCCGTAGAGACCGGCGCCAACGCCGCCAATGATGATCTCGCCGAGCTGCATGTTGATCAGCGGGATCATGCCGCCGAGCGCGGTGAAGCTGTCATGCATGGCGTTGACCGCGCCGCAGGAGGCTGCTGTCGTGATCACCGCGAACAACGAGGACGCGACGATGCCGAAGCGCACCTCCTTGCCTTCCATGTTGCCGCCGGTCAGACCCAGCGCCTGCATGGTCGAGGTGCCGTGCGCTTCCGCCCAATAGGTCACGGCGACGCCGGCCACGAACAGCACGCCCATCACGGCCAAAATCGCCCAGCCCTGGCGCTGGTTGCCGACCATGCGGCCGAACACGTTGGTCATGGCGGCGCCGATCAGGAAGATCGACAGCATCTGTACGAAATTCGACAGCGCGGTCGGGTTCTCGAAGGGATGCGCAGCGTTGGCGTTGAAGAAGCCACCGCCATTGGTTCCCAGCATCTTGATCGCAACCTGCGAGGCAACGGGACCGACCGCGATGGTCTGCTTGGCGCCTTCGAGCGTCGTCGCCTCGACATACGGGCCGAGCGTCTGCGGCATGCCCTGCCAGACGAGAAACAACGCGTAGACTACGCAGATCGGCAGCAGCACGTAGAGCGTGATGCGGGTGACGTCGACCCAGAAATTGCCGACGGTGCGCACCGAGGCGCGCGAGAAGCCGCGGATCAGGGCCACCGCGAGCGCGATGCCGGTTGCGGCCGACAGGAAGTTCTGGTGCGTCAGGCCGAGCATCTGCACGAGATAGGACAGCGTGCTCTCGCCGCCGTAGTTCTGCCAGTTGGTGTTGGTGATGAAGGAGATCGCCGTGTTGAAGGAGAGATCCTCGGCAACCGCGCCCTGGCCTGCCGGATTGAACGGCAGCATCGCCTGAAGCCGCATCACGCCGTAGATGATCAGGAAGCCGCCGACATGGAACAGCAGCATGGCGACCGTGTAGGTCAGCCAATGCTGCTCGCGCCTCTCGTCGACGCCGGAGATCCAGTAGATGCCGGCCTCGATCGGGCGCAGCACCGGCGACAGGAAGGTCCGCTCGCCATTGAAAACGCGCGTCATGTAGCCGCCCAGCGGCTTCGTGAGCGCGACGATGATGAGGCAGAAGAGTATAATCTGGAGCCAACCGATCATGGTCATGGAATCAACCTTTCAGGCTTTCCGTCCTGCGCAGCAGCGGCAGGAACAGCACGAGCAGGCCGGCGACGAGGAGGACGTCGGCCAGCAGCAATTCGACAAGCAGCAACACGGCTCAGAACCGTTCCGGCTGCAGCAGCGCATAGGTGAGATAGACCAGGAGGCCGAACGAGACGGCGCCGGCGAGGATATAGTCGAAGATCATGGTCCGCTCCCTCACAGCCGTTCGCAGGAATAGGTGTAGCCGATCGCAAGGGCGAAGAAGACGAAGCCCAGCGCCAGCATGAGAATGTCCATCATGGGATTGCTCCTCGTTGCGCGACGAATATCCGGCCCTCTCTGGATCCGGCCGGCGCCGCGCCAATGCAATGCATGACTCCGGCGATCGGCCGGAGCTTTCACCGCATCGAGGTGCCATCACGCGCATAGGTTTTCGAGATGAGCCTTCTCGCGACCTTATAGGAATCCCATAAAGACCGGCCGTGGCTGAGCTGGCCGAAATGACACTGGCGAGGCACTCCGGTATTGGCCGGAGACGGCCGCGCGCCCGGTCCGGCGGTCCCCGTGCCTTTATGAAATGCCTATATCTCTCGCCTCCTCCTCATCTCGTTTTCAAATGCCGTTCCAGCCATCTTGGAGAGGCCGGCCGACTGACCGACGCCCATTCCAGGAGGCCTGACATGATCGCCGCTTCCCGCCATTACGACCCGCCGTCGCTCGGCAAGCGTCTGGGCAATGCACATGCGATGACGCGGCTGTTGATGCTCGACATCATTGACCACGCCTGCAGGCAGCTTCCTTCGCTCGGCCGGAGCCAGCGTACCGCGCGCCTCATGCGCCTGATCGACGCGGAGGCCTGGACCGATGCCGCGCTCGCACTGATGGAGATCGAGCTGCCGCTTTGGCAGGTCCGCCGCATCGCCTATGATGAAGGTGAATGGCATTGCGCGCTCTCGCGCGAACGCGTGCTGCCTGACTGGCTGGACGCGGCCGTCGAGGGACGCCACGGCGATCTTGCGATCGCCCTCCTGTCCGCGTTCGTCGAGGTCCAGGCGCTGCAACTCGAATCGTCCCGGCCGAGCGTTCCCTCGGTGCGCCAGACCCTCGATCCGGTCTACGTGCCGGCCGCGTGTGAAAACTTCGGCTAGACCGACGGGTTCAAGCTTGCCGCAATCCCCGAACACGCCGCGGCGGCGGTCGGCGTCTTTATGCGATTCCTATGCCGGCACCCCGGCGGTCATCTCGCAATCCTACGCAGCGCTGGACATCATAAGCGGCAGATTGGAGCGGCCGTCTCGCCGCGCCAAGGACAAGGACTTCCAACATGTCGATGCTGACACATGGCCTTGACCGGCCCTTCCACGTCGAACGCCCGGCGCGGCTGTCAACCGAACGCAAGGCGCAGCTCAAGCGCCTCGCACTCGGCGCGCTGACCCTGCTCTCGATGGCTAGCGTGCTCACCGCGCTGATTGCGCTGAAGACGGCAATCTACGTCTGGCACCTGCACGCCTGAGCCGCGGGGAGGTCTCCATGACCTTGCAAATGTGTGAGCCCACCGAGACGATCGAGCTCGACGTCGAGAACCGCGGCAATCTGCTGATCGCGCTGGCGCAGGGAGCCATGCGGCACCTGGCGCGCATGACCAGGAGGCAGCCGACATGATCGAACTCAAGATCGCCATCCTGGTTGCGCTGATGAGTGCGCTGCTGCTCGGTGTGCGCCTCACCGCGGTGGCGGACGGCTAGCATGCAGCTCCTCAAGGGAAATCTCGAGCACGCGGTCACGACGACGATCCTGACCATGACCCTGAGCCTGATCTGGGGCGCGGTCCTGACGCTCGTGATCACGCTTCTGGCCCGCGGGCTCGGGGTCTAGGATCTCGACCGCGAATTGACCATGGCTGCCTACGAGGCAAGCAGCCGCGCCTGCATGGCGGCTGCGATGCCCGCCTGGGGCCGCGTATCCCGCGGAAAAAACCCGGCCGATCTGGCGCAATTTCACGGAACCGTGTAGAGCGGTTTCATGAGCAGCAACGTCCATGTCGTCGCCCACCCCCTGGTCCAGCACAAGCTCTCCCTGATGCGGGAGAAGGACCGCTCGACCAAAAGCTTTCGCGAGATCCTGAACGAGATCGGGATGCTGCTGTGCTACGAGGTGACGCGCGATCTGCCGCTGGAGCTGGTCGAGATCGAGACGCCGATCGCGCCGATGCGGGCGCCGAAGATCGCCGGCAAGAAGCTCACGCTGGCGCCGATCCTGCGTGCCGGCGTCGGCTTCCTCGATGGCATGCTGGCGCTGATGCCATCGGCGCGCATCGCCCATATTGGGCTGTATCGCGACCCCGAGACATTGCAGGCCGTGGAATATTACTTCAAGGCGCCGCAGGACCTGTCCGACCGTACCGTGATCCTGATGGATCCGATGCTGGCGACCGGCAACTCGGCCTGCGCCGGCGCCTCCCTGCTCAAGGCGCGCGGCGCCCGCGACATCCGCTTCGTCTGCCTTCTGGCGGCGCCCGAGGGCATCGCGCAGTTCCAGAGCGAGCATCCCGACGTGCCGGTCTGGACCGCCGCGATCGACGAGCGGCTCAACGACCACGGCTACATCGTGCCGGGCCTGGGCGACGCCGGCGACCGGATGTTCGGCACCAAGTAGACAGCTGCACCCCGCCGGGTTACTCCGGTTGCCATGAGCGCCAACGATTTTTCGCTGCAATCGCTGATCCGCCCTGCGGCTGCCGAGCCCGCCATCGTGTTCGACGACACACCGATCTCGCGCGCGGAATTCTCGGCGAAGGTCGAGCAGGCCGCTGCGTGGCTTGCCGCGCAAGGCATCGGCAAGGGCGATGTCGTTGCGGTCTGGCTGGTCAACCGGGTCGAATGGATCGCGCTTTTGTTCGCCGCCGCGCGGCTCGGCGCAATCGTCGCCGCCGTCAATACGCGCTACCGCAGCGCGGAGGTCGCGCATCTGCTCAACGTCTCCGGCGCGAAGCTAATGGTGGTCGAGGCCGCGTTTCGCTCGATCGATTTCGCCGCCATCCTCGCCGGCATCGCCAAGGACGAGGTCCCCGCGCTGCAACAGCTTGCCGTGGTCGGTGCGGACAGGATTCCCGCGCAGTGGCCGTGCGTGCGCTTCGATGCCTTCGATAAGGTCCATCCACCTGCCCCGCCGGCTCAGGACAACGTCGACCTACCGGTGCTGCTCTACACCACATCGGGCACGACCAAGGGGCCAAAGCTCGTTGCACATTCGCAGCGGACGCTGGCGAGCCACGCCGTCTCCGTTGCCAATGCGCTCCAGCTCGATCCGCAGCGCCATTCGCTGCTGGCCATGTTGCCGTTCTGCGGCACCTTCGGCATGACGAGCCTGCTCGGCTTCATCGCCGCGGGCGCGACCATCCATGTGCTCGACGCTTTCGAAGCGGCACCGGCGCTGAAGATCCTCAGTGAGCACAAGATCACACATTCATTCGGCTCGGACGAGATGTTCCGCCGCATCCTCGCGCTGACCGAGGCACCGCGGCCGTTCCCGCATCTCGAAATCTGCGGCTTCGCCGCATTCCAGCCCGGCTGGCGCGAGCTGGCCACAGAGGCCGAAGCGCGCGGCATGAAGCTGTTCGGCCTCTACGGCTCGAGCGAGGTACAGGCGCTGTTCTCGATTGCCCGCGGCAGCGATACCTTCGCCGACCGCATCGAAGGCGGCGGCTGGCCAATGTCGCCTGACGCAAAAGTGCGCGTGCGCGACACCGAGACGGGCGAGCTCGCCGCCCACGGCGTGTCCGGCGAAATCGAGATCAGCGCGCCCTCGCGCTTCCTCGGCTATTTCAACAATCCCGAGGCCACGGCGGATGCGATCACCGCGGACGGCTTCTTCCGCACTGGCGACATCGGCCGCCTGCGCGGCCACGGTGCCTTCGTCTATGAGACCCGCGCGGGCGACGCGATGCGGCTCGGCGGCTTTCTCGTCGCGCCCGGCGAGATCGAGGACGAGCTCAAATCCTGCCCAGGCGTGGCCGATGCCCAGGTCGTCGCGGTGGATCTGAAGGGCCAGGCGCGCTGCGTCGCCTTCGTGATTGCGGCTGCAGAGCCGCCGCAGCAGGCGGCGCTGGCCGCGCGGCTACGCGAGCGGCTCGCCGGCTACAAGGTGCCGGCCCGGATCTATCTCGTCGACGCATTCCCGGTCACCGACAGCGCCAATGGCGTGAAGATCCAGCGCGCCCGGCTTCGTGCCATGGCGATGGAACGGATCGCGGCCGAATAGGCGGTCACCTCCTCGACGATCTCGTCTTGGACTCTCGCCATACTCAAGTGAGGCGCCTAGCCCGCGGCGCGAAGCAGTGCCGACAACGCGTCCCGGTGCCCGGGCGCCGCGATTGCGATCAGGCGGCGCGCACGCTCGGCAAGGTCGCAGCCGCGCAACTCCGCGATGCCCCATTCGGTGACGATGGCGTCGACATCGGCACGGGGTGTCGTTACCGTCTCGACATGGGCGACGATACGGCTGGTGCCGTCGGACGCCCTCGCCGGCAGCGCGATGATGGCTCTGCCGCCGGGAGACGCATTGGCTCCGCGCACGAAATCGAGCTGGCCGCCGATCGCCCCGATCGCAACGCCGTTGAGCGTCTCGGAATTCACGGCGCCATCCAGCCCGACTTGAAGTGCCGAATTGATCGCGACCAGCCTGTTGACCCGCGCCAGCACGATCTGGCCGTGCGTGTAGGACGTCGGCCGCACCGAAACGAACTTGTTTTCGTGAACGAAGCGATAGAGTCGCTGCGTGCCGATCACCTGGTTGGTGACCGTGGTCCCGGCATCGATCCCCTTCTCCGCATTCGTCACCGCGCCGCACTCGACGAGGTCGACAACGGCGTCGTTGATCAGCCCGGAATGGATGCCGAGATGGCGCGCATGGGTTAGCGAGGACAGGATCGCATCCGGAATCCGGCCGACGCCGAACTGGAGCGTGCTGCCGTCGGCGATCAAGCTCGCGGCATGGGTGGCGATGCGCCGCGAGACGTCATCCGGAGGCGGTGAGGCCAATTCCACCGGCGGACGGCGAGCAGGCACACGCACATGGATCGGCACGTCCTCCGGCCAGTCCGCGCCGAACGTGAAGGGTGCATCCGGATTGATCTCGGCGATGACGAGGCGCGCGCCGCGCGCGGCATCGATGACGTAATCGTTGGAGAGGCTGGCGCTGAGCCGTCCCCCGGACTCCGCAAGTTGCACCAGAACGACATCGGCTTGATGGCGGCGCGCGGCGAAGTCAGCACAGAAGGCGCTGTAGTTGCTCGGAATCACGTCGAGGCGCCCAGCCTTCGCGAGCCGCCGCGCATTGCCGATCACGCCATAGCTCCGGAACGAGATGTTCGGCGCGCAAGCCGCGGAGAACGTCTCCGAGAAGATCGGTCCGACCATCACGCGGAAGGCGGGCAGATGCCCGGCCTGCGCAACCAGCGCCTCTGTCAGAGTGGTCGGCTCCGCCGTCGCCTGTCCGCATACCACGAGATCGCCTTCGCGGATCAGGCCGATAAAGTCGATCGGCGACGCCTTCTCGGGCATCGTAGCCTCAATACGACTTCGCCAGCCCCAGCACCTTTTCCGCAATGAAGCTGAGCGCGAGCTGCGGGCTGACGGGCGCGATGCGTGGGATCAGCACTTCACGCAAATAGCGCTCGACGTGGAATTCCTTGGCATAGCCAAAACCGCCATGAGTCATCACCGCCTGCTCGCAGGCCGAGAAGCCCGCTTCGCCCGCCAGATATTTCGCGGCATTGGCCGCGGCGCCGCAGGGCATGCCCTTGTCGTATTGCCACGCTGCCGACATCACCATCAGCCAGGCCGCCTCGAGCTCGACCCAGTTCACCGCGAGCGGATGCTGGATGCCTTGGTTCTTGCCGATCGGACGGCTGAACACGATGCGCGTCTTGGCATATTCGGTCGCGCGCGAGAGCGCGAGCTTGCCGAGCCCGACGGCTTCCGCCGCGATCAGGATCCGCTCGGGGTTCATGCCTTCGAGGATGTACTGGAAACCCTTGCCCTCCTCGCCGATGCGGTCCTCCATCGGAATTTCAAAGTCTTCGAAGAACAGCTCGTTGGAATCGACGATCTTGCGGCCCATCTTCTCGATCTCGTGGACCTTGATCCTGTTTCGGTCGAAATCGGTGTAGAACAGGCTGAGGCCATGGGTTGGCGAGCGCACCTCCTCCAGCGGCGTGGTGCGCGCCAGCAGCAGGATCTTGTGCGCGACCTGCGCGGTCGAGATCCACACCTTCTGGCCGTTGACGATGTAGCGGTCGTTCTTGGCAACAGCGCGGGTCTTGAGCTGGGTGGTGTTGAGGCCGGTGTTGGGCTCCGTGACGGCGAAGCACGCCTTCTCGCGGCCCTCGACCATCGGCGGCAGCATGCGCTTGCGCTGCTCCTCGGTGCCGAACACGACGACGGGATTGAGGCCGAACACGTTGATATGCACCGCGGAGGCGCCCGACATGCCGGCGCCGGATTCCGCGATCGTGCGCATCATGATCGCCGCCTCGGTGATGCCGAGCCCGGAGCCGCCATATTCCTCCGGCACGCAAATGCCGAGCCAGCCGGCATCGGCCAGCGCCTTGTGGAAATCGTGCGGGAAGCCGCCGTCGTGGTCCTTCTTCAGCCAATAGGCATCGGGAAAGCCTTCGCAGATTTTCGCGATGGCATCGCGAATAGCTTCCTGCTGATCGGTGAGCGCGAAATCCATGTTCTTGATCTCCTTCTGGGGAGCCGGGCTCCGATCCTAAAGCATGATCCGGAAAAGTGCGCAGCGGTTTTCCGGATCATGCGCAAACAACAAGCTAAAGCGCGATGATGATTCATCCTGATCTCGTCGCGCTTCAGCGCCCCATCTGCGAGGGCAGCCACAGGATGATGGACGGAAACGCCACCAGAATCGCAATCGCGATCAGGTGCGCGACGAAGTGCGGAAAGGTGCCGTGGAACACCTCCGCCACCGGCCGCTTGGCGTAGCGGGCGACGATGAAGCAGTTCAGCCCGACCGGCGGCGTGATCATGCCGACCTCTGCGGTGACGATCTTGATGACGCCGAACCAGATCGGGTCGAAGCCGAGCGTCTTGATCAGCGGCAGCACGATCGGCACGGTCAGCACCAGGATCGCGATCTGGTCCATGAACGAGCCGAGCACGATGTAACCGCACAGGATCAGCGTGATGATCACCCAGCGCGAGGTCGGCAAGCTGCCGATCCATGCGACGAGATCCTGCGTCACATGGGTGAGCGTGAAGAAATAACCGAAGATCGAGGCGCCGACGAGGATCATGATGATCATGCAGGTGCCGTGACATGCGCGCAGCAGCGTCTTGTAGAGCGAGGTCGGCGTGATCTTGCCCTTGGCGATCGCGAGCAGGAAGGCGCCGAACGCGCCGAAGGCCGACGCTTCCGTCGGCGTCGCGACGCCGAGATAGATCGTGCCCGTCACGATCGAGAACAGCACCACCATGGGCGAAACCTGCCACAGCAGTGCGAATTTCTCGCGCCAGGGCACCGACTTCGCGGCCGGTGCGCGCGAAGGATCCTGCCAGACCAGGAAATAGATCGTCGCCATGATTGTGATGGTGACGAGGATCGCCGGGATGATGCCGCTGATCAGCAGCTTGCCGATATTCACTTCGGCCAGCAGGCCGAAAATGACGAGCGCGACGCTGGTCGGCAGCAGCATCGACAGCGTGCCTGAGATCGCGACCACGCCCGCGGCCATCTTGGGCTCATAGCCCTGGCGGATCATTGCAGGCAGGCTGGTCGAGGACAGCGTCGCGGCGGAGGCTGTCGAGGTGCCGCAGATCGCGCCGAAACCGGCGCCGGCGAGCGCGGTCGCCATGCCGAGGCCGCCGGGAATGCGGCCGACCCAGGCCGAGGCGGTCTTGAACAGATCGTCCGCCACGCCCGACAGCAGCACCAGATCCGCCATCAGGAGGAACATCGGGATGGTGATCAGCTCATAGGACGAGACGGTCGAGAGCGGCGCGGTTTGCAAGATGCCGAACAGCGTGGACCAGCCGCCGACCATGACGAGCCCGACCGAGCCGGAAAAGGCCATGGCAAAGCCGACGGGCGTGCCGAGCGCGAGCAGGCCAAACAGCAGGGCGAGAACGATGAAAGGTGTCATGGAGGCCTGCCGTTACTCGAAACTGCGTGCTTCGCCGACGCCGGTCACCGGCGGCAGCGGATAGAGGTCGCGGCCGCTGACGAGGCTCAGCACGTTGCCGACGAGCTGGAGCGCCAGCCGCAGCACCAGCACGCCGCAGCCGAACGGCACCAGCGCCGCCGAGATCCAGGTCGGCCAGGGGATCGCGCCCGAGAGCACGTCGTGCTGCTCATAATTCTCCAGCGCGCGCTCGAAACCGACCTTGCAGATCAGGACGAACACGAACAGGCCGGCGAGCGCGGTGACGATCTCGGACAGCCGCCGTCCCGACGGCGAGAAGCGCGACAGCAGGATGTCGACGCCGACATGGGCATGCTCACGCAAGGCATCCGACAGCGTGAAGAAGAACACGCCGGCGAGCAGATAGAGCCCGATCAGATCGTAGGTGAAGGCGAACGGGCTGTTCAGCACGTAACGCATGAACACGTCGGTCCCGACCAGCAGCATGATCACGAACAGGAACACCACCGCGATCACCGTCAGCGCGCGCTCCAGCGCGCCGAGCACTTGCCCTGCCCGTTCGATCACTTCGCGCCTCCCTCTTCGTTGTGGGATTACTTGCTGCCGGCGGCGAGCAAGTCGTCGAACTCCTTCAGCGCCGCAGAGGCCTGCTTGCCGCGGCTGTCGAGCCCGCCGGCCCACTGCTTGCCGACGTCCTTGAGCTTGTCCTTGATCTCGGCACGGGTCGCCTCCGGCAGCGGATCGAAGCTGACGCCTTCGTCCTGCATGTGCTTCTTGGTGACTTCGCCTTCCTTGTCGACGTCGGCGCAGGCTTTTGGCGTGATCGCCTCCGAGGCCTCGTTCATCGCCTTCTTGACGTCGTCGGGCAGCTTGTCCCAGACCGACTGGTTGATCGAGTAAGCGACGATGAAGCTGCCGAAGCTGACGCCTTCGGTGGCGTGCTTGACCAGCTTGTCGAGGCCGTAGGACACGACGCTGTCGAGCGGGAACAAGAGGCCATCCATGGTGCCGCGCGACAGCGACTCATAGGCATCGGGCGCGGCCATGCGCACCGGCACGGCGTTGAGCGCACGCAGCGTCAGGTCCTGCGCGCCACCGGTGGTGCGCAGCTTGAGGCCCTGGATGTCCCTGGTGGTTTCGACCTTCGATTTGACGGTCCACACCTGATAGGGCGGCAGCACCACGGCCATCAGCAGCTTGATCTTGTTCGGGGCGTATTCCTGCTTGGCCAAGATGCCGTCGCGCGCGGTCTTCCAATAGGCGAGCGTGCCCTGACAGCTGGTCGCGAACGCGCCCGGCAATTGCGCGACTTCCGACAGCGGCATCTTGTCGGAAACATACGACGGCCCGATGTAGCCGATGTCGACCACGCCCGACTGTGTCAGACGCAGCATGTCGGCCGCCTTGCCGATCTGCTGGTTCGGATAATAGGTGAAGGTCACCGCGCCGTTGGTGCGTTTCGTGACGTCGTCCATCCAGGGCTTGAGCAGCAGGCGGACGAGATAGTGGCCGGCGGGGAAGCTATCGGCGACCTTCAGCTCGAGCGCCCGCGCCTGAAATGTCGAGACCGGCAGCGAAAGCGCGAGCGCGGCTACAGCCCAGACCAGGTTCTTCCTCATTTGGTTCTCCTTGACGCGTCCCCACGCCGAAGGCGGCAGCAGCCCGCTGCTGCACCGTTCGGCTCCCTCGTCCGTTTCTTGCTTGAGGAAAACGTACATATATGTGAATTTGTCTGTCAAGCATATGAATTCAGCATGGCGCTATGCATTCGCTGGGAATGCCCGCCGAATTGACACTGCGCTTTTCTGAACTCTAACTCCACGTATGTGAATTCATCCAACGGGGACCCATGGGACCGCTCGCCGGCTTCACCATTCTCGACCTGACCTCGGTGCTGATGGGCCCGTACGGGACCCAGGTGCTGGCGGACATGGGTGCCGACGTCATCAAGGTCGAAAGCCCCGAGGGCGACATCGTTCGCCAGATCGGTCCTGGCCGCGTGCCTGGAATGGGCGGGATGTTCCACAACGCCAATCGCGGCAAGCGCAGCATCGTGCTCGACCTCAAGAAGGCGGAAGGCCGCGACACGCTGCTGCGGCTGGCCAAGCGCGCCAATGCGCTCGTGTACAATGTGCGCCCGCAGGCGATGGCGCGGCTCGGGCTCGATTACGAGACGCTGGCCGCGATCAATCCGTCGCTCATCTATGTCGGCGCATTCGGCTATGGCCAGTCGGGTCCCTATGCCGCCAAGCCTGCCTATGACGACCTGATCCAGGGCGCCGCCACTATTCCAACACTGTTGGCTGCGGCCGGCGACGGCACGCCGCGCTACGTTCCCGTCACCATCGCCGATCGCATCGTCGGGCTGATGATGGTGAATGCGATCATGGGCGGGCTCATGCATCAGCAGCGCACCGGCCAAGGCCAGCGCATCGACGTGCCGATGTTCGAGTCGATGACCGAGTTCGTGCTGGTCGATCACCTCGGCGGCCTCACCTACGATCCCCCGCTCGATCATGGCGGCTACGCCCGCCTGCTCTCACGCTATCGCCGCCCCTACAAGACCAGCGACGGCTATCTCTGCGTGCTCATCTACAACGACAAGCATTGGCGCAGCTTCTTCGAGGCAATCGGAGCGCCGCATTTCCTCGACCAGCCGCGCTTTGCCAACCACGCCGCACGCGCCGAGCACATCGACGAGATCTACGAGGAGATCGGCCACATCTTCCTGACGCGCACCACGGCGGAATGGCGCGAGTTGCTGGAGCGCGCCGACATTCCCGTGATGCCGATGCATACGCTGGAGACTGTTCTGGACGATCCGCATCTGAAGGCGACCGGTTTCTTCAGGACGATCGATCACCCCGTGGAAGGCCGCATCCGCCAGATGCGGGTGCCCTCCACCTGGAGCGTGACCCAGCCGGAGCCGGCCGGTCCCGCGCCCACACTCGGCCAGCACGGGCGCGACATTTTGCGCGAGGCGGGCCTCTCGGCCGAGGAGATCGACAAGCTCGCAGAGCAAAGAGCAGTTCACCTCGCCGCGCCGCCTTAAGCGCAGGCGCGGGCCAAATCGCAAGACACAGGGAGGAAACCGCGATGGCCGGACTTTATTTCGAGGACTTTTCCGTGGGCCAGGAATTCAGGCATCCGCTGACCCGGACGGTCACGGAGATGGACAACACCATGTTCAGCCTGCTGACGCTCAACCCGCAGCCGCTGCACATCGACGCGCATTTCTCGGAAAAGACCGAGTTCGGCCAGCGCATTTTCAACAGCCTTTACACCCTCGGCATCATGATCGGCATGACGGTCTATGATACGACCTTGGGCACCACCGTCGCCAATCTCGGCATGACCGACGTGACCTTTCCGAAACCGGTCTTCCATGGCGACACGTTGCGGGCGACGACAAAGGTGCTCTCGGTGCGGGAATCCAAATCGCGGCCCAAAGCCGGTATCGTCGAATTCGAGCATCACGCTCTGAACCAGAACGACGAGATCGTCGCCAAATGCCGCCGCATGGCGTTGATGCACAAGAGGCCGGTCTGATGCGTTCGATGCTGTTCGTGCCGGGCGATTCCCCGCGCAAATTCGAGAAGGCTAGCGAAGGCAAGGCCGACGCGCTGATCATCGATCTCGAGGATTCCGTCGTCACCGAGAAGAAGCCGGAGGCGCGCACCCTCACGCGGGCGATGCTGAAGAGCCGTCCCGGCCCGCACCAGCTTTATGTCCGCATCAACGCGCTCGACACCGGCATGACGCTCACAGACCTTGCTGCGGTGATGCCGGGCAGGCCCGACGGCATCGTGCTGCCGAAATCGCAAGGCGGCGACGACGTGCGGCAGGTCGCCACTTGGCTCGAAGCCTTGGAAGCGGCATCCGGCATCACGGTCGGCGCGACGCGCATCGTCTGCGTTGCGACGGAAACCGCAAGCGCGATCTTCGGCCTCGGCAGTTACAAGAACTGCTCCCCTCGCCTCGCCGGCCTGATGTGGGGCGCGGAGGATCTTTCGGCATCGCTCGGCGCGACCGAGAAGGCGAGCGATGGCGTGTTCCACAGCCCTTATCGCCTCGCGCGCGATCTGTGCCTGATGGCAGCAGCCGCGGCCGAGGTGGCACCAATCGACACCGTCTATACCGACATCGACAATCTCGCCGGCCTCGAGCAGGAAACGCGCGCCGCGCGGCGCGACGGCTTTTCGGCGAAGGCGCTGATCCATCCCAAGCATGTCGAAATCGTCAACGCGGCGTTCGAACCGACCGAGGCCGAGCGCGCCTGGGCGGAGAAGGTGATCGCCGCCTTCGCGAACAATCCCGATTCCGGAACGCTGCGGCTCGACGGCCAAATGATCGACAAGCCGCATCTTCGCGCAGCGAAGAAGATCCTCGGCCAACCCTAGGACGCAAACCTCGCATGATCGTTCGCCAAGCCGCAAACGTCCTGGAGATCATGGAATTCTTCGCACAAGGGAGGAAGCCGGCGACGCTTGCCGAGATCGCCGATCATTTCGGCTGGCCGCGCTCGTCGACGTTCAACCTGCTCGCGACGCTGTCGGAGAAGGGCTATCTTTACGAACCGCGGCCGCGCGCCGGCTTCTATCCGACGCCGCGGTGGCTGGCGATGGCGCGGATGATCTCGGAGGTCGAGCCGCTGCCGCCGTGGACGCATCAGCTGATCGCCGATCTCTCGGCGGAGACCGGGGAGACTGCCTCGATCGTGGCGCCGGCCGGCGTGATGGCGGTGTTCATCGACGTCGTCGAATCAAAAGCTGCGATCCGCTATTTCGCGACCATCGGCCATCGCGTGCCGATCCACGCCACCGCGAGCGGCCGCGCGCTGCTGCTGCAATATTCGCAGGAGGAGCGTGACTCGGTCTATCGCAAGATCGAGTTCAAGCAATACGGCCCCTCGACCCCGATCAGCATCGAAGCGGTCGAGACCGAGCTGCGCAACTCGATCGCGCGCGGTTACTGCCAGAGTTTTGCGGATTACAGCCGCGATCTCGCCGGCGCGGCGATCCCGTTGCCGATCGGCGATCGCAGGCTTTCGGTGGTCGTTGCGGGGCCGGAGTTTCGGATTGGGCCAAAGGTGCCGGAAGTGGCCGCGCTGATCGCGCGGACGGTCGACCGGTTGCGGCCGAAGACCACCGCGGCCTAAGCCGCCGGCCTTAATCGAATCCCTGAACGGGCGGCGGCGTGGTCTCCGCGGGCGCCACAGGCGCTGCTTGAGCCGGTGGCGCCGCCGGGGCGGCTTGAACCGGCGGATTGCTCGCAGCTCTCATCTGACCATTCGCCTCCATCGCCTGGTACGTGTGCGGTGGAGCGGTGGTCGCCGCCACCGGGGTCGCCTCCCGTCGTGACGGCTGCCGATGTCGCGCTGATCGCGAACCGCCGACGCCCCAGGACCTCGCGATCGAAGGTCCGGCGGTATAGCCGATCACCGCGCCCGCAACGGCACCGACAGGACCGAGCACGACGGCACCGGACACGGCGCCTAACGCTGCGGAGCCTGCGCGCTCCTGCGCAGCGGCACTCGCCGGCACGCCAGCCAGCAGCACGATGGCAGTGATCAAAGCTTTGTTCATCGGAGCGCCTCCCTCACGGAAGATCACTCTTACGCAAATATGGCCGCAGCGGGTTTGTTCGTGGCCCAATGCGGGGCAATCGCGGATGGAACTCCGGCAATTCAAGGGCCTCCGCCAGCGCAGCCGGCCGCCGCTCATCCTGCAATTGCAGCGGTTGCAGGACGCGCGATGACGACCTTGTGGTCCCGCGCCCTCAACGGACGAGGCGATTGCCGTCTACCAGAGCGCCGCTCGATTGCAGCGCGGGCGCAATCCTCACGATCGCAGTCAACGGAGCGCCATTGCGCAGCAGTGACAGCTTTACTTCCTCACCAATGCGCGCGAGGCCAATGGTGTTGCGGAGCTGTGCG
Organism: Bradyrhizobium sp. USDA 4486; assembly: GCF_054057995.1. NCBI lineage: Bacteria > Pseudomonadati > Pseudomonadota > Alphaproteobacteria > Hyphomicrobiales > Nitrobacteraceae > Bradyrhizobium > Bradyrhizobium sp. USDA 4486. The sequence continues at coordinate 8,107,018 of NZ_JBSRZV010000001.1, read as the reverse complement.
GCGGTGCGGATCGGGCGATCGTCTGCTCGGATGATCAGATCACCTTTCCGCAGGCCGGCCTTCTCCGCGGGGGAGTCCGCGGCCACCTCGGCGACAACGGCGCCTTCGGTGACCCCCTTGCTGACCGACGGGTGGAGCTCTTTCAGCGAGATGCCGATGCGACCGCGCTCCACGCGGCCATTGGCGATGATCTGCTCCATCACCTTGCGCGCCATGTTGACCGGAATGGCAAAGCCGATGCCGACGTTGCCGCCGCCGGGCGAGATGATCGCCGAGTTGATGCCGACGAGTTCGCCGCGCAGGCTGACCAGCGCCCCTCCGGAATTGCCGGGATTGATCGCGGCGTCGGTCTGAATGAAATCCTCATACCCCTGCTTGCCGAGGCCGGTGCGGCCCAGCGCACTGACGAGACCTGACGTCACGGTCTGGCCGAGACCGAAGGGATTACCGATCGCGAGCACGAAGTCGCCGACCTCGAGCGCGTCGCTGTCGCCGAAGGCAAGCGCCTTGAGCCCGGCCGGGTTCTGGACCTGAAGCACCGCCACATCTGTGGGGGGATCACGGCCGATCACCTTGGCGGAGAACTGCCGGCCGTCCTTGGTCGTGATCTGAACGGCGGACGTGCCTTCGACCACGTGATTGTTGGTCAACACATAGCCGCGCTGGGCATCGACAATGACACCCGAGCCGGTCGCGTTGACCTCCTTTTCGATCTGCCTGGGGACGTCGAAGAATTCGCGGAAGAGCGGATCGCAATACAGCGGATTGTCCTCGCGCACCCGGCCGTGCACGGAAATGTTGACCACGGCCGGCGTCACCTGGCGCACCAGCGGCGCCAACGTCGGTACCGAGCCGCCCGTCTTCAAATCGGGAATTTGGCCGGCGGCAGGCTGTGGCGCCGTAGACGTCAGCACCAGCAGTGCCAGCAAGAACAAACGCACAGCTTTCACCTTTCTCACCTGCCGCCTTGTCTTGGATGGATATGTCGGAGAACGCGGGGCTTCACTCAGGGCAGCGTGACGCGGCGATCCAGCCTTGCATGGCCAGAAGCGGCACGGTCCATGCGGCCGAAGCTTGGCCGAACAGGACGAGCCCCAGAACGGTGGGCGTGAACATCATGCGCCTTGCCCCTCTGCGGCGGCCCAGGGCCGCCGCAGCCGCATCGGCACGCCGCCGCCACGCGGCGGGTCGTCATTGTCATTGTCGCCGTCGAGCTTGCGCAGGGCGGTCAGGATATCGGCGAGCCTGACCGTGTGGCTCATGCCGGGAATCTCGCGCAAGGCGGGACAGGATTCGACCGCGTACATGTCGGACGCCCAGGACGACAGGATGATGCGCTTCTCCGGCGTGGAGAGCTCCGCCGCATCCAGCACGTCGGCAGGCGAGTCGTAATGGGCCGCAGGATGAAACAGCGGATTGAGAGTGCCGGCGTTGGTATTCACGTTGGACATTGGTCTTGCCTCCCTCAAGCTCCTTTCCAAGGGACGGGGTTGTTGACAAAGAGACGGCGGCGAAGATCGCCGCCGCCGGTTTGACGCTAGTGCGTATTGATCGCGATGCGCTTGACGTCTTCGCGCGCCTTCTCGGATTTCGGCAGCGACACGGTCAGGACACCGTTCGTGAACGACGCCTCGGCCTTGTCTTCCTCAACGCCCTCGAGCCGGATCTGCCGCTCGAAGGCGCCGTAATAGCGCTCGGTGAAGTACCTGCCTTCGCCGTTGCGCTCCGCTTTCTTCTCGCCGCGTACGGTCAGGACGCCATTGGCGATCTCGACCTGGACGTCCTTCTCCGTCAGGCCGGGAAGCTCCGCCGAAACGGTCAGCGTCTTGTCGGTCTCGCTGAGCTCGACTTTCGGCCACCCGAAACGGCCCTCCATCAGCGGCGAGAGGCTGGTCCCGCCGAAGCCGCGGAAGACGTCGTCGAACAGACGGTTCATCTCGCGATGAAGCGTCAGGAAGGGATCGAAACTGTCGCGCGTCGGCGCGATCTCCTGGTTTCTGGACCAGGGAACGAGATCACGAAAACCCATGATTGTCTCCTCCATGCATCGGGAGCGCGGGCGCGCATCCGCGCGCCGCGTTCCGCCATTGGCCTGATCAAGCGCTTAGGCTGCTTTCTTCTGCTCGATCTGCGATGCCGCGGGAGCGCCGCTCGTGATCGCGATCCGGCGCGGCTTCATCGCCTCCGGAACCTCGCGGACGAGGTCGATTATCAGGAGCCCGTCCTGGAAGGACGCCTGCTTCACTTGGACATAGTCGGCGAGGTTGAACACGCGCCGGAAAGGACGCGCGGCGATGCCCTGGTACAGATATTCGCGCGCCGCGGTCTCGGGCTTCCTGCCCTCGATGCTGAGCGCGTTCTGTTCGGCCGTGACGGTGATGTCGTTGGCGCCGAAACCCGCCACGGCGAGGCTGATCCTGTAATGGTCCTCGCCGGACCGCTCGATGTTGTAGGGGGGATAGTTGTCCTCGGTCGCCTGGCGCAACGTGCTGTCGACGAGGTCGGCCAAGTGATCGAAACCGATGGTGGAGCGCCACAGAGGCGCGAAGTCAAAACTGGTCCTCATAACCAAGTCCTCCAAAGAGCAAGATGGATACGAAGGAGCGCAGGACAGGGTATCAGACGGATCCGACGACCAGTCCGGCGCCCGCGCCGGACCCGATATGGCGTCCGGCACACCGCTCTCGCGGCGAAAAACGACTTAGAAAAACCGGTATCGATTTCAAGGGGGGCCAGCACAATTTTTTTCGGGGCTCCGGGCTGGTTATCGGCAGTCAGGTTCATCTCGGCTCCCCCCAGAAGTATCCAGGCGCCTTGGCGCGGGTGCTCCGGAAGTTCCCGGCGACGGCGGTGAGGTCAATTAAGGTAGAATTGTCGGTAGAGACATGTGGACCCGCGGCGGGCATGAAGAGACGCCGAGCCGTGCATGACCGGCAAATATCCCGACCGCACCGGATCGGTCGCGAAGCAACAGGCGCGGTGACGATTGCGCTGATCGCGGCGGCAACCTTGGGCATGGCGCCCGCCAGCGGCGAGACCGTCGCGGCGGCCGAATTGAAGGCGATCGGCACGATCGACGCGCGCTTCCAGTCCTACAACATCGAGATGGTGGAGGTGACCGGCGGACGGTTCTGGAAACCCTATGCGCAAGGAGGCGGCCGCGGCGATCGCTATGCTCATCGAGTGCCGATCGATCTCGCCAACACCCGCCTGCGCAAGCTGGCCGCGGCGCTTGGGCCCGCCTATTTGCGCGTGAGCGGCACCTGGGCCAACGCAACCTTTTTCGCCGACACCGACAATGCGCCGGCCGCTCCGCCTGCCGGCTTCGATACCGTGCTCAGCCGCACGCAATGGCGCGGCGTCGTTGAGTTCGCGCGTGCCGCCAATGCGGAGATCGTGACGTCTTTCGCGATCAGTCCCGGCAGCCGCGACGCTGACGGCGTCTGGTCGCCGGACCAGGCACGGCGCCTCCTCGATTTTACGAGAGCTCTGGACAGCCGCATCGCCGCCGCTGAATTCATGAACGAGCCGACGCTCGCGGCGAGCAATGGCGCGCCGGCCCGGTATGACGCGAATGCATATGGCCGCGACTTCAGGATCTTTCGCACATGGATGAAACGCGCGTCGCCGCAGACATTGATCGCGGGGCCCGGCTCGGTCGGCGAGCCCGCCTCATCCTCGGCAACCGCCATCAGCACACGCGATCTGCTCGCCGCATCGGGCGTGGGCCTCGATCGCGTCTCCTATCACCATTACAACACGCTCTCGCTCCGCTGCGGCGTGCACGATGATCCGGCCCAGGCGCTATCCAATGAGTGGTTGTCGCGGACCGACACCGCGCTCGACATCTATCGCGCCCTGCGCGACGAATTCGAGCCGGGCAAGCCGATCTGGCTGACGGAGACCGCAGATGCCGCCTGCGGCGGCAATCCGTGGGATGCGACCTTTCTCGACAGCTTTCGCTATCTCGACCAGCTCGGTCGCCTGGCCAGGGCCGGCGTGCAGGTGGTGATGCACAACACACTCGCAGCGAGCGACTACGGCCTGCTCGACGAGACGACGTTTCGGCCACGGCCGAACTACTGGGCCGCGCTGCTCTGGCATCGCCTGATGGGAACCACCGTGCTCGACGCGAGCATGGCCTCGACGCGCGCGATTCACGCCTACGCGCATTGTCATCCCACGACGAACGGCGCGGCGTCCGTGCTCCTCATCAACATGTCGCAACGTGGATCGCACGCCGTGACGCTGGCGGCGCAGGCCCGCCGCTACACGCTTCGGGCGCGCCGGCTCCAGAGCGCGAGCGTGCAACTGAACGGCACGACGCTCGCCCTGACTGGCCGCGACGATCTGCCCCGCCTCGCGCCGCGAGTTGCACCCGCAGGACGTATCCGCCTGCCACCCGCCAGCATCACCTTTCTGGTGATGCAGGACGTGGCCGCCTGCCGCTAAACTATCCTCAGGATTTCAGCGCATCGCGCGCCGTCTCCGGCGCCATCAAGGTCGCGAAGATCGTGATGATCGATAGCGCGATGATGTAGACCGACACCGCCCAGTAGGAACCGGCCCATGCCAGCAGCGCCGTTGCGATCAGCGGCGAGAAGCCGCCGCTGATGGCGGCTGCGACATTGGCACCTAATGAGGCGCCGCTGTAGCGCACCTGGGTACGAAACAGCTCCGGCATGAACGCGGCTTTCGGCCCGAACAGCAACGCATGCGTCAGCGTCATCGTCACGACCAGCGCGAGCGTGATCAGCGCCGGCTCTTTTGTGTCGAGAAACCAGAATAGCGGGAATGCCAGCGCCACCGAGAACACGCCGCCGGCGAGATACAGCGCCTTGCGGCCAAAAATGTCGGAGAGCCAGCCGGCAAGCGGCAGCGTCGCAAACTCGACGATCGCGGCATAGACCACGGCGTTCAGGATCACCTGCCGCGGCAGGCCGAGCTTTGTGGTCGCGTAGACAACAGTGAAGACCGTGAGCAGATAAGCGAGCCCGACCTCCGACACCGTGATACCGATCGCCAGCAGAAAGCTGCGCCAGTCCCGGCGGAGCACTTCCCACACCGGCTGCTTCAGCACCTCCTTGCGCTCCACCACCTCCTTGAAGTGCGGCGTCTCAGCGAGCTTGAGCCGCACGATGAAACCGATGCCGACCAGCAAGATGCTGATCCAGAACGGCACGCGCCAGCCCCAGCTCTGGAAGTCCGCCTCGGGCAGCTGCGTCATCAGGCCGAAGATGCCGGTGGAGGCGGCAACGCCGACGGGAAAACCGATCTGCACCAGGCTGCCGTAGAAGCCGCGCCGGTTGCCGGCATGCTCGATCACCATCACGACCGCGCCGCTCCATTCGCCCCCGAGCCCGATGCCCTGGATGAAGCGCAGGAGGATGAGCAGGATCGGCGCCCAGATGCCGATCTGACTGTAGGTCGGCAGGCAGCCGATCAGGAAGGTGCCGAGCCCCATCGCAATCATGGTCGCGACCAGCATCTTCTTGCGCCCGAGCCGGTCGCCGTAATGCCCGATGATGGCGCCGCCGATCGGCCGTGCCACGAAGCCGACCGCGTAGGTCGAGAATGCCGCGAGGGTGCCGACGAAGGGATCGAAGCTCGGGAAGAACAGCTTGTTGAGCACCAGCGCGGCCGCCGTGCCGTAGATCAGGAAGTCGTACCACTCGATCGCAGTGCCGAGCGCACTCGCCCACACCACATGCGCCGTCGTCGATTTCTCCGCCGAAGCAGAGAGCCCCGCTGCTGCCGTCATGCCATGCCCCACACGTTCCGGAAAACATCATGGCCAATCGCGAGGACGGTTGCAACCTGAGGGAGCATTTGATCGCTCTCGCCCGGACGCTGCGTGATGCGCTGCAGAGCCGGGGCCCATGCTTTCTTGGGCAATTCGGGCGGCATGGGTCCCGGCTCTGCGCCGCAACGCTAAGAGCCGTTGCAGCGCGTCCGGGACACGAACGTGTTGGACTCCGCTGCTCCCCACCCGTCATTGCGAGGACCTCTTGCGACGAAGCAATCCAGAATCTCTCCGGTGAAAGACTCTGGATTGCTTCGCTGCGCTCGCAATGACGGGTGTTGAGCAGGCTGCGCACGTGTTTCCGCGACGCAGCCGGCAGCATGGAACCTCCGTCGCCGGCCATCATTCGCCATTGACAAACTCATTCGCCATTATCTAATTTGCCGCTGGAAGACCGGGCGCGCCAAGCGGCCCATAAAAGAGAGGAAACGACGATGAGAGGGCTTTGGGCCTGCGCCATCCTCGCGGCCATGACATCGGCCGCCATGACCACGGGCGCTATCGCGCAAGTCTCCGACGATGCGGTGCGGATCGGCGTGCTGACGGATCTGTCGAGTTGGGGCCGCGACAATTCAGGGCCGGGCTCCGTCGAGGCCGCGAAGATGGCGGTGGAGGAATTCGGGCCGACCGTGCTCGGCAAGCCGATCGAGATCATCAGCGCCGACCACCAGATGAAGACCGACGTCGGCGTGCAGATCGTGCGCGGCTGGTTCGACAATGGCAAGGTCGATGCCGTCGTCGACATCCCCAATTCCGGCATTGCGATCGCCGTGCACAACATGGTGCGCGAGCGCAACAAGATCGCCCTGCTCTCCGGCCCCGGCGCGAGCTCGCTGACCGACGAGCTGTGCAGCCCGAACACCGTGCACTTCACCTACGACACCTACGCGCTGTCGAAGGTGACGGCCTCCGCCGTGATCAAGGAAGGCGGAAAATCCTGGTACTTCATCACGGCGGATTATGCATTCGGTCAGCAGCTCGAGAGGGACGCCACGCGCTTCATCAACGAGATGGGCGGCAAGGTGCTCGGCGGCGTCAAGCATCCGACCAACACCGCGGACTTCTCATCCTTCGCGCTGCAGGCGCAGAGCTCGAAGTCCGACGTCGTGGCCTTCGCCAATGCCGGCCAGGACACCGACAACGCCATCAAGCAGTCCGGCGAGTTTGGGCTGGTCCAGGGCGGCCAGAAACTCGTGGGCTTGCTCATGTTCGACACCGATGTGCACGCGATCGGTCTGAAGGCCGCGCAGGGCACCTACATGACCACGGCCTCCTACTGGAACATGGACGAAGCGACCCGTGCCTGGTCCAAGAAGTTCTACGAGCGCACCAAGGTGATGCCGACCATGATCCAGACCGGCGTCTATGGCTCGGTGCTGCATTATCTCAAGGCCATCAAAGCGGCCGGCAGCGACGATCCGGCCAAGGTGATGGCCAAGATGCGCGAGCTGCCGATCGAGGACACCTTCGTGCACGGCGGCAAGTTGCGCGAGGACGGCCGCGTCATCCGCGACATGTATCTCGCCAAGGTGAAGACGCCCGAGCAGTCCAAGGAACCCTGGGACTATCTTGAGATCGTCAAGACCGTGAAGGGCGAGGACGCCTTCCGCCCGGTCTCCGAGTCCAAGTGCCCGCTCCTGAAGAAGTGAGGTCCGATATGGCCGGCAACGAGCGCAACGCAAGCGAAACATACGAGTGCGATGTGCTCGTGGCCGGATCGGGTTGTTCCGGCATGTCGGCCGCGATCACCGCGCGCTACCGCGGGCTCGACGTGCTGATCGTCGAGAAGGAGGCGCGCTTCGGCGGCACCACCGCCCGCTCCGGCGGCTGGCTCTGGATTCCCGGCACCTCGCTGGCGAAGGCCTATGGCATCGAGGAGACGCCGGAGCAGGCCCGCACTTATCTGCGGCACGAAGCCGGCAACAATTTTGACGCCGCGCGCGTCGATGCTTTCCTGAGCGCCGGCCCTGAAGCCGTCGATTTCTTCACCACCAAGACCGCGCTGCGCTTCGACATGCCGCTGGTGTTTCCGGACTATCACGCCGAAGCGCCCGGCGGCGCGCAGGGCGGCCGCTCGATGGTGACGCGCCCGTTCGACGGCCGCGAGCTCGGCGACCAGATCAAGACACTCGGGATGCCCCTGCCCGAGCTCACCGTGTTCGGCATGATGCTTGGCTCCGGCAAGGAGATCATCCACTTCATGCGCGTGACGAAGTCGCTGACCTCGGCGGTGTACGTCGCAAAGCGGCTGTCGCGGCATCTCATGGACGTGCTGCGCTACGGCCGCGGCATGACGCTGACCAACGGCAATGCGCTCGCAGGCCGTCTTGCGAAATCCGCGCAGGATCTGAAGATTCCGATGTGGCTGTCCTCGCCGGTGCGCGAGCTGACGGTCGAGAACGGCACGGTGACCGGCGCGATCGTGTCGCGCGAGGGACGCGACGTGCGCGTTCGCGCGCGACAGGGCGTCGTGCTCGCCTGCGGCGGCTTTCCGCATGACGTCGAGCGCCGCAAAAGGATGTTCCCGCACGCGCCGACCGGCAAAGAGCACTTTTCCCCCGGCCCCACCGGCAATACCGGCGACGGCCTGCGCTTGGCGGAAAGTGCCGGCGGGCATATCGAGGACCGCCTGCCGAACGCGGCGGCTTGGGTGCCGGTGTCGCTGACCACGCGCAAGGACGGCTCGAAAGGCGTGATGCCGCATTTCATCGACCGCGCCAAGCCCGGCGTGATCGCGGTGATGCGCGACGGCAAGCGCTTTGCCAATGAGGGCAATTCCTATCACGATTTCGTCCAGGCCATGACCAAGGCCGCGAAGCCCGGCGAGGAGATCGCGGCGTATTTGGTTTGCGATCACCAGACGCTGCGAAAGTACGGCCTCGGGTGCGTGCCGCCATTCCCGATGCCGCTCGGCCGTCACCTTGATACCGGCTACCTCCTGCGCGGCGACACCCTGGAGGCGCTGGCGGCGAAGGCAGGCATCGACGCCAAGGCCTTCGTCGAGACAGTCAGGCAATTCAATGCAACAGCGCCGCAAGGCCAGGATGCCGCCTTCGGCAAAGGTTCAAAAGCCTATAACCGTTACCAGGGCGATGCGCTGCACGGCCCCAACCCCTGCGTCGCCCCGATCGAGAACGGCCCGTTCTACGCCATCAAAATGGTGGTCGGCGATCTCGGCACTTATGCCGGCATCGTCACCGACGAGAACGCGCGGGCGCTCGACGCCGACGGCCGGGTGATTCCCGGGCTCTATGCCGTCGGCAACGACATGGCGAGCATCATGGGCGGCAATTATCCCGGCGCGGGCATCACGCTTGGGCCGGCGCTGACCTTCGGCTACATTGCCGGCCGTCATCTCGCCGACAGCGCCGCCAAGCGCGACGCGGCGTAAACCTGAGCGCATTGGAGGCGCATGAAGAGAGAAAGCCGCGGCATCCAGTCGATCGAGGTCGGCGGAGAATTGCTGCGCGCGCTCGCCAGGAGCGGCGAGCCGATGATGCTGCGTGATCTCGCCCGCGAGGCCGGCATGACGCCGGCCAAGGCGCATCCTTATCTCGCCAGCTTCTCCCGCATCGGATTGATCGAGCAGGACGAGACCACCGGCCGCTACGAGATCGGCGCGCTGGCGCTGGAGCTCGGCCTGATCAGCCTGCGGCGCCTGTCCGGCGTGCGCATCGCACGGCCGAAGATCGCGAGCCTGGCAAGCCAGATCGGCCACGCTGTCTCGCTCGCGGTCTGGGGCACGCACGGACCGACCGTGGTGCAGCTGGAAGAGCCCGGCCAGCCCGTGCATATCGTGATGCGTGCAGGCTCGGTGATGGCGCTGCTGGAGACCGCGACGGGGCGCGCCTTCGCCGCCTTCCTGCCGGAGCAGACCATCAATGCCGCACTCGAGAGCGGGCTCGACCGCCACGGCGTCGGCTACAATCCGAAACGCGCGGTGAAGGGCACGAAGGTCGCGGAGATGTTGGCCGAGGTCCGCAAGCACGGGCTCGCCCGCGCGCTCGGCGATCCCCTGCCCGGCGTCAATGCTTTCTCCGCGCCTGTATTCGACCATTCCGGCCACGTCGCGCTGGTCATCACCGCGATGGGCCCGGAAGGCACATTCGACGCGCGCTGGGACAGCCCGATCGCGCACGCGCTGCGCGATTGCGCGACCGGGATCTCGAAGCGGCTGGGTTATGGGATGACGGTTGCGGCGGAGTGATCAGGGGCACAGAGCCCGCGCAGCAACCGCTGTCATGCTCCGCGAAAGCGGAGCATCCAGTACGCCGCGGCCGATCGAGTCAATCACTCCTGTCTCGGCGTACTGGATCGCCCGGTCAAGCCGGGCGATGACAGCGAGTGTGGGGCAACTGCATGCCCTACTGATCCTTCACCGGCACCGTGTAGTTCAGGATGAGCCGGCCGCCATCGGGATAGATGGTCTGCCCCGTGATATACGACGCATCGTCGCTGGCAAGGAACGCGACCACCGAAGCCACCTCGCTCGGCTCGCCGCCGCGCCCCGCAGGCGTACGCGACATCACGGTCTTGCGGGCATCCTCCGACGTGTAGATCGACGACGCCACCATGTCGGTCAGGATCGTGCCCGGCCCGACGGCAACGACGCGGATATTGTGCGGGGCGAGCGCGACGGCGGCGACCGAGGTGAGCTGCTTCATGCCGCCCTTGGACATCGCATAGGTCGCAAGCGACGGGATCGCCAGCAGCGCGTTCACCGAGGACATGTTGATGATGACGCCACCGCCGCCCTGCGCGATCATCTGCTTTGCAGCGGCCTGCACGCCGAAGAACGCGCCTTTGAGGTTGATGCCGATAATCTCGTCGAACTCCGCTTCGGAGATCTCGAGGATGTCCCGGTTGCGGGCGACGCCGGCATTGTTGACCATGATGTCGAGCCGGCCGAATTCTTTGACGGCGGTGGCAACGAGCTGGTCAACATCGGCGCGCTTGGCGACATTGCCGACAACGGTGCGCAACGCATCCGGCCGCCCGAGCTCGGCGGCCGTCGCGGCCAGACCATCGGCATCGACGTCCGAGATGACGACCTTGACGCCGTCGTCGAGGAATCTCTTTGCGCAGGCCTTGCCGATGCCGCGCGCCGCGCCGGTGATGGCGGCGACCTTGCCGGATAGTTTCATGGTCTTACTCCAGGATAGCTGCTCGCGGCAAGCCGGCCTGGAGCGAGAGCTCCGGGTCAGGCCGCCGCGCGGAGATGAGCACGGAACCGGTTCTTGATAAAGACAGCATCGCGCGAGGGCAGCGAACGCGGCGCATGGCCGGGCTTGCCCGGCCATGACAACCTGTTTCAAATGCGTCGACGGCGCCTCAAACAGGCGAGGTGACGCAAGCTCAATTGGCCGCAGACCTCACTGCCGCCGGCATATAGATCTGCGCGTAGCCTTCCTTGATCGCGGCCGTGATGCGGTCGAGACGGCGGTCGATGTGCTTCTCCAGCACGGAGACGCAAGCCTCCTCATCCCGCGCCTTCAACCCCTCGACCACGGCGCGGTGCTCGGCCTGCGTGTTCGAGCGGTTGACGCGGTCCATGTCGATCCAGCGCACGAAACGGATGCGGGCGTTGACGTTGCGCAACACGCGCAGCATCTCGGCATTGTTCGACATCGCCATCAACCGCTCGTGGAAGGTCTCGTCCAGCTCGACCAGCTCTACCGAGGAACGCTCGCCGGGATCGGGACCGGTGGCTTCGAGGAATTTCAGGAGCGCGTCGATGTCCTCGTCCTTGGCGCGCTTGACGGCGAGGCGGACCGCGGCGACCTCGATCGACTTGCGCAGCTCGTACAGATCGAAGATCTCATGTGCGTCGAGCTCGCGGCAGAAGAAACCCTTGCCGGGCGTGAAGCGCAGAAAGCCTTCGGTGTTGAGACGGTTGAGTGCTTCACGCAGCGGCGTGCGGCTGACGCCGAGCCGCTTGGCGAGCTCACCCTCGTTGAGCCGTTCGCCCGGCTTGAACTCATAGCTCACGGCCATCGCCTTGAGCTGCTCATAGACGCGATCGACGATACTATCGGAAGCCAGTTCCACGTTGCTCATCATCAAGTGCATTCATGCTCGAACACGATCCAATATACCGGGGCTGTGCGGACCGTGGCAATGCAAACGACTCGTTTAGCAAAGCCTGTTCAGACCTTTACGACAGCCAGAATCAGGCAAAGGCGCGCGGGCGCAGTCCAGCATGAAACCAGGTGATCATGGAATAGATGTCGTAGACCGGCAGCCCGACCTCGGCCTGCAACGCGGCCGCATAGGGCGGCATGTTGGTGCATTCGAGCACGATGGCGCCGACATCGGGGTTCTTGGCGACGAGCTCCTTGCCCGCCTCGACCACGTCGCGCTCGGCCTGCGCGACGTCCATGTCGTCCTTCTCGGCCTTGATCAGGACGCGGAAGAATTCCTTGCCCTGCTCGGTACCGACCAGCGGCGTGTCGAGCGGCACGCCGGCGCCTTCGAGATGGGCCGGCGAGAGCGTCGAGCCTGACACCGTGACGAGGCCGACGCGCTTGCCCGGCGGCAAGGTCGCCTGCACCCACGGCACCTGCATCAGGGATGAGGTCGCAACGGGAACGCCAACGGCCGCCGCGATCTCCTTCTGGAACAGCGAGAGAAAGCCGCAATTGGTGGTGATGGCCTCGGCGCCGAGCCGCACCAAATCCTTCGCCGCATCGATGAAATCAGGCAACAGGCCGGGGGCGCCCTTCAGCACCACCTTCTCCGGCGAGGCGCCGCTCACCACGCGATAGAGCACGGGGAATGGCCAGGTCGTGCCGTTGCCCATGTCGCCGGGAATGCGCGGGAAGCGCGCTTCCAGCATCAGGATCCCGAGCGGCGCGCCGTAAACCGCCTTGCCGCCACGGACGATGCGGGAAGATGCGTTGGCTGGACTGGTCATTGATGCGACCTCAGAGGAAGCGAGTGGGCGAAAACGGCGCCAGCGGAATCTCCGGCGGCTTGCCGCTCAGGAGCTGAGCGACGAGACGGCCGGTGCGGGCCGAGCCGACCAGGCCGACATGGCCATGGCCGAAGGCGTAGACGATCTCGCGCGAGGCGCGCGCGTAGCCGATGCAGGGCAGCCCGTCGGGCATGCTCGGGCGATGACCGAACCAGGTCTTGATACGCGAGGGCGGAATGTCCCTCGGCAGCTTCGGGAACATGCTGAAGAGATTGTCGCGCAAAATCTCGGCGCGCTTCCAGTTCGGCGCGGCCTCGAGGCCCGCGATCTCGACCGTGCCGGCGGCGCGCAGGCCCTTGTTGGTCCAGTTCACCACCATCTTGGCGTCGGACGCCATCATCGAGCTGCGCGGACCCGATTCCGGGTTCTCGATCATGACGTGATAGCCCCGCTCGGTCTCGAGCGGCAGGGGATCGCCGACCGACGCGGTGAGCTGCTTCGAGCGGGCGCCGGCCGCAACCACCGCCGCATCGCAAGCGATCTCGCCGGTCTCGGTGATGACGGCGACGAGCTTGTTGCCGCTGAGCTTAAGCCCTGTCGCCTTGGCCCGCACGTGCTTGGCGCCACTGGCGATCGCATGATTGGCAAGGGCTGCGACATAAGCGCCGGGATCGCGGCAACGGCCCGCCTCTTCCAGTACGACACCAAAGGTGTAGCGCGGATGCAGGTCCGGCTCGCGTTGACGCATCTCGTCGGCATTGAGCTCCAGCCATTCGACGCCGACCTTCTTGCGCAGGCGCCAGCCGAGATCGTTGTCGAAATTGCCGCGCGAGGGGAAGACATGCATCACGCCGTTGCGCTCTATGAGCTCAGGGACACCCGCCTCTTCCGCGAGCTTCCGGTGCAGCAGCGGCGCGTCCTTCAGCAGATCGCGCAATGCGAAGGCCGTCTTCTCGACGCGCGCCGCGGTCCAGCCCGACAGCAGATACCTGATCAGCCAGGGCAGCGCCTTCGGCAGATACGACCAGCGGATCGCGAGCGGGCCGAGCGGATCCATCAGATAGCCCGGCACCTTCTTCCAGACGCCCGGCTCGGCCGGCGGGATCACCGAATGCGAGGAGAGCCAGCCGGCGTTGCCATAGCTCGCAGCCTGCTCGCCGCCAGGCTCGCCCGGATCGATCAGCGTGACGCGATGGCCCCTCGCGCAGCGCCTCGATGGCGCTGATCACGCCGACCGCGCCGGCGCCGATGATCGCAACGTGGCGGCCCTCCGGCATCGCCTACGCCTTCACCTGCGGCACGAAATCCTTGCCGACCGAGATCGCGCGTGGATCGATGATGCAGTGGAGGATCGCCGGCTTGCCCGAGGCCAGCGCCCGCTCGAACGCCGGCGCGAATTCTTCCGTGCGCTCGACCCGCTCGCCATGGCCACCGAACGCTTTTGCGTACATCGCAAAGTCGGGGTTCTTGAGCTGCGTGCCGACGACGCGGCCGGGATAATCGCGCTCCTGGTGCATGCGGATGGTGCCGTATTGCGAATTGTCGACGACGATCACGATCAGCGGCGCGTCGTATTGCACGGCGGTCGCGAACTCTTGACCGTTCATCAGGAAGCAGCCGTCGCCGGCAAAGGCGACGACGACGCGATCCGGATATTGCCGCTTTGCGAGCACGCCCGCGGGCACGCCGTAGCCCATCGAGCCCGAGGTCGGCGCGAGCTGGGCAGCAAAGCTGTGGAAACGGTGGTGGCGATGGATCCAGCCGGCATAGTTGCCGGCGCCGTTGCAGACGATCGCGTCCTTCGGCAGGCGGTCGCGCAGCCAGGTCATGACCTGGCCGTATTGGAACGTGCCCGGCAGCTCGCGCGCCTTCTCGGTCCAGGCGAGGTAATCGGCATGCGCCTTGGCCGCCTCGCCCTTCCAGGCGACGGCGCCTGACGGCTTCAGCGTCTCGACGGCAGCGGCGAATGCGGCCGGCGTCGCCTGGATCGCGAGCGCCGGCTGATAGACGCGGCCGAGCTCTTCCGAGCCCGGATGGACGTGGATCAGCTTCTGCTGCGGGGTCGGAATATCGAACAGCGTGTAGGATGAGGACGGCATCTCCGACATGCGGCCGCCGATGAGCAGGATGACGTCGGCGTTTTCGATGCGCGCCTTCAGGCCCGGACTCGGCCCGATGCCGAGATCGCCGGCATAATGCGAATGATCGGCGTCGATCAGCGAGGCGCGGCGGAAGGACGTCGCGACCGGCAGGTCGAACCGTTCGGCAAAGCGCGCGATGCTCTTTGTCGCCTCATCAGTCCAGCGCGAGCCGCCGAGGATGACGAGCGGCGCCTTGGCGCTCGCAAGCATCGCGCCGACACGCTCGATATCATTAGGCGCCGGCCAGGTCACCGCCGGCTCGATCCGCAGGGCATCGGCGACGGCGGCGGTCTCGGTCAGCATGTTCTCTGGCAGCGCGATCACGACGGGACCGGGACGGCCCTGCATCGCAACGCGGAAGGCGCGCGCGACCAGCTCCGGAATGCGGTCGGGACGATCGATCTCGACCGCCCATTTCGCCATGGAGCCGAACACCGCCTTGTAGTCGAGCTCCTGGAACGCCTCGCGCTCGCGCATGCCGGTGTCGACCTGGCCGACGAACAGGATCATCGGAGTCGAATCCTGCATCGCAATGTGGACGCCATGGCTGGCATTGGTCGCACCCGGGCCGCGGGTGACGAAGCAGACACCGGGGCGTCCGGTGAGCTTGCCATAGGCCTCCGCCATCATCGCAGCGCCACCTTCGGCGCGGCAGATCACGACGTCGATCGGGCTGTCATGCAGCGCATCGAGCGCGGCCAGATAGCTCTCGCCCGGCACGCAGGTGACGCGCTCGACGCCCTGCGCGACCAGCTGATCGATCAGGATCTGGCCCCCGGTGCGGGTGTTGCGAATGGTCATGACGGCTCCCTGCTGGCTCTGGCGGTGCGTGCGGCGCGTTACGGAAATCTTGGCACAATCTCGTTCGGAGGTGGGTAGGACAGGCGGGCAGAGCACGCAAGATCGAAAGGCCCCTCCTCTCCTGCGCGGGCATCATGCCCGGCTTCGATGATTGCACTACCGGCCGCCCGCGATGATGCGGCGGCAGTGATTGAGCGCCGCGCCGATCAGATTGTCGCTCGCCTCGGGGGTGCGGAACGCCGAATGCGCCGACAACGTCACGTTCGGCAGCTTCGTCAGCAGATGGCCCGGCGGCAGCGGCTCGACGGTGAAGACGTCGAGGCCGGCATGGGCGATGTGACCGGAGCGCAAGCCATCCAGCATCGCGTCCTCGTCGACCAATGCGCCGCGCGCGGTGTTGATCAGGATGCTGCCCTGGCGCATCATCGCGATGCGCTCGCGCGACAGGAACCCTTTGGTCTCGTCGTTGAGCAGCAGATGCAGCGAGACGACATGGCTTTCGGCGAGCAGCTTCTCCAGCGCAACGAATTCGACGCCCCGATGCGTCTTCGGCGACCTGTTCCAGGCGATCACCTTCATGCCGCAGCCTGCCGCCATGCGCGCGGCCTCCGCCGCGATGCCGCCAAAGCCGATCAGGCCGAGCGTCTTGCCCGTGAGCTGCACTGCGTCGCGGCGCAGCCAGTTGCCCTCGCGCATGCCGCGATCCATCTCGCCAAAGCTCTTTGCCGAGGCCCACATCAGGGCGATCGCGCATTCGGCGACCGCAGTGTCGCCATAGCCCTTGATGGTGTGAACCGAGATGCCGTGCTGGCCGAGCTCTTCCGGATTCATGTAGCTGCGCGCGCCGGTGCCGAGGAACACGACATGCTTCAGGCCGGCACATGTCGCGGCAATCGCCGTCGGCACCGCAGTATGATCGACGATCATGATCTCGGCGCCATCAAGCAGGCGCGGCAGGTCCTCGGGCGAGATCGCGGGATTGCGGTTGATGACGACCGGGAGGTTTTCCGCAAGCAGCAGCTTCTCAGTCACCGCGGCAAGGGTGTCGTTGGCATCGACGAAGAGGGCACGCACGTGCTTTTCTATCCCGTTTCAATTCAAAATACCGTATTGCATTTTAAACTGAATACAGAAATAGTCCAGACGCCGGGTTTGACCGTTCACCAGAAGCGACTGCCCAGGAGACTGCCATGAATCGCAGGGACGCACTCACCACCGTGGCCCTCGCCGGCGCCGCGATCGCCGGGGCCGGCTCGGCCAGGGCCGACACCGCGCCGGGCTCGACGCTCGAACGGATCAAGAAGAGCGGCGTGCTGCGCGTCGCCGTCATCGCCGGCCAGGATCCCTATTTCCACAAGGACCTCACCACCAATCAATGGTCGGGCGCCTGCATCGACATGGCGAACGACATCGCCGCCAAGTTAGGGGCCAAGGTCGAGACGCTGGAATCCACCTGGGGCAACCAGATCCTGGACCTGCAGGCCGACAAGATCGACCTCGCCTTCGCGGTGAATCCAACGCCGGAACGTTCGCTGGTGATCGACTTCTCCACGCCGATCCTGGTGCACTCCTTCACCGTGATCACCAAGAAGGGTTTTGCCAAGCCGCAGACCTGGGCCGAGATCAACAAGCCCGAGGTCAAGATCGCCGTCGACATCGGCTCGACCCACGAGACCATCGCGCGGCGCTATTGCCCGAAGGCGAACATCCTCGGCTTCAAGGAGCGCAACGAGGCGATCCTCGCGGTTGCAACCGGGCGGGCCGATTGCAACATCTCGCTGGCGGTGCTCTCGGTCGCGACCTTGAAGAAGAACCCGACTCTCGGCGAGCTCGCGGTACCGCGCCCGCTCTTGACGCTGCCGACCAACATGGGCATCCGCGCTGAAGCCGACCGGCGCTACAAGGATTTCCTCAGCGCCTGGGCCGACTACAACCGATCGCTGGGCCAGACCCGCGAATGGATGCTGAAGGGTTTTGAGGCCGTGGGCCTCGGCGCGGACGACATTCCCGGCGAAGTGCAGTTCTGACTCCTTGCCGCTCGGGTTGCCGCACCGCAAGTCGGGCGATGACACCGAAAATGGAGCGGCATCGCTGCCCTCTCTATCGATGCTCGATCGCGCGGATCGCACCGCGCAGCTCGGCGAGGCCGCGGAGGCGGCCGATCGCGGTATAGCCGGGATTGGTGCGCTTGGTAGCGGCGAGATCGTCGAGCATGCGATGGCCGTGATCGGGACGGAACACGATCCGCCTGTCGGGCGCGCGCCGCGCGTTCTCCTTGAGCAGCGCCTTGAGCACCGCGATCATGTCGACGTCGCCATCGAGATGATCGGACTCGTAGAACGACAGGCCGTCCGCCTCGCGCCTGGTCGCGCGCAGATGCGCAAACGCGATGCGCGGGCCGAAGCGCTCGGCCATCTCAGGCAGATTATTCTCGGCGCGCACGCCGAGCGAGCCCGTGCACAGGCAGATGCCGTTGGCCTTCGACGGCACCGCATCGAACAGCGCCTGATAGTCGTCGGCAGTCGAAGCAATGCGCGGCAGGCCGAACAACGGACGCGGCGGATCGTCCGGGTGCAGGGTCAGCGACACCCCGAGCTGCTCGGCGACCGGCGTCACGCGCGCCAAAAATTCCGCGAGATGCTGCCGCAGGATCTTTGGCGTGATGTCGCGATATGTCTCGAGCCGATCGCGGAATTGCGGGATGGTCATCGGCTCAGTGGTCGAGCCCGGCAGCGCGCTGGCGATGACCATGACGAGATAGTCGATGTCGGCCTGGCTCATCTTCTCGAACAGCGCTTTCGCGCGCGCCTGCTGCTCAGGCGAATATTCCTGGACGGCGGCCGGCCGCTTCAGGATATGCAGCTCGAACGCCGCAAAGCGGTCCTGGTCGAAGCGCATGGCGCGGGCGCCATTCGGCAGCTCCCATTCAAGATCGGTGCGGCACCAATCGACCACCGGCATGAAGTTGTAGCAGATGATCTTGATGCCGCTGGCAGCCACCGCCTCCAGGCTCGCGATCCAGGCCTCGATCGACTTCGTCGCCTTGCCGCCGAGGCGCTTGACATCGTCGGGGATCGGAATCGATTCCACCACCGACCAGGTCAATTGCGAGCGACCGGGCTGGCCGTTCTCGATGAAATTCTTGCGCTCCTCGACCGCCTTGCGCGTCCAGGCCTCCCCGATCGGCACCTGATGCAGCGCCGAGACGATATCGCTCGCCCCGGCCTGCCTGACGTCATCGAGCGAGACCGGATCATCGGGCCCATACCAGCGCCATCCCTCGAGCATCATGGGCGTTCTCCTAAAGCGTTTTCGAGCGAAGTGGGTACCGGTTCGCGTGAAGAAAACGCGTCAAAACAAAAGTCAGTTCGCAGTCAGCACGACCTTGACGCTCTGCGAGCGGTCGAGGGCCAGCCGCAGCGCATCCGGCGCGGTCGACAGCGGCCGTTCGGCGGTGACCAGCGACAGCACGTCGACGCTGCCGGATCCGATCAGTTCCACTGCGGTCATGAACTCGAAGCCGAAGCGGAACGAGCCGCGCAGATCGATCTCCTTGGCCATCACCGCGTTCGACGGCGTCGGGATCTGGCCGCCCGGCAGGTTGCCGATCTGCACCACGACACCGCCACGCCGGACGATACCAATCGCGCTCGCAAGTCCAGCCGCCGTGCCCGAGACTTCGAAGGCTACGTCAAAGGGACGCG
Source organism: Bradyrhizobium sp. USDA 4486 (assembly GCF_054057995.1). Taxonomy (NCBI): domain Bacteria; kingdom Pseudomonadati; phylum Pseudomonadota; class Alphaproteobacteria; order Hyphomicrobiales; family Nitrobacteraceae; genus Bradyrhizobium; species Bradyrhizobium sp. USDA 4486. The sequence goes on along the minus strand of NZ_JBSRZV010000001.1, from coordinate 8,087,656 downwards.
ACGCGGCCTGCGCCTTCAGGCCCTCTTCCCCACCCGAGACGTTCTCGACGTGGGAAGCACCAAGCTTGGTCGCGAAAGCGAGCGGCGCCGGCGCGATGTCGGCCACCGTGACGTCGGCCATGCCGGCGCGGTGCGCGGCAAGCATGGTCAGCAGCCCGATCGGACCAGCGCCGAAGATGATGCCGCGCTTGCCCTCGATGTTGCCGGCGCGCGCGACCGCGTGCAGGCAGACCGCGAGCGGTTCGGCGAGAGCCGCGGCCTGATAAGAGACGTGGTCTGGAATCTTCACGCACTGAGCCGGGATCGCGTCAAAATAGTTGGCAAAGCCGCCCTGCATGTGCGGCGTCTTCGAGGCCGAGCCCATGAAGTAGATGTTCTCGCACAGGTTCGGCCGGCCCTCGCGGCAGGCGACGCAATGACCGCACCAGCGCGACGGATTGACGGCGACGCGGTCGCCGACCTTCAGATTGGCAGCGGCGCCAGAGATCTCCACGACCTCGCCCGAGATCTCGTGGCCGAGCACCAGCGGCGACTTCACCACGAAATCGCCGGTGCGAGCATGGCGGAAATAATGCATGTCCGAGCCGCAGATGCCGCCGGCGCCGAAGCGGACGCGCACCATGCCGTCCGCCAGCTTGTCGAGTGGATGCTCGATCATGCGCAAATCTTCGGGGCCGAACAGGGTCGCGGCGAGAGCGGTCGAGGTCATTTGGAGAGTCCCATATATTTAGGCAGCCAGAGGGTCAGTTCGGGAATGTAGGTGATCGCGATCAGCGCGAGCAGCAGCGGCACCAGCCAGGGCAGGATCGCGACTGTCGTTCGCTCGACCGAGAGCTTTCCCACGCGGGCGAGCACGAACAGCACCATGCCGAGCGGCGGATGCAACAGGCCGATCATCAGGTTCAGCGTCATGATCAGACCGAAATGGATCGGATCGATGCCGAGCTTGAGCACGATCGGCAGCAGGATCGGCACCAGGATGGTGATCGCTGCCGTGGTGTCGATGAAGCAGCCGACGAACAGGATCAGGACGTTGGCGAGCGCCAGGAACACCCATTTGTTGTGGGTGATGCTGAGCATCCAATCCGACAGCATCTGCGCGGCCTGCGACACCGTCAGCAGCCAGGCGAAGATCGAGGCCGCCGTGACGATGAACAGCACCGAGGCCGTGGTCTCGATGGTGTCGAAGGTCGCCTTCGCCACCGTCTTCAAGGTCATGGTGCGGTAGCGGATAAGGCCAAGGAACAGCGACCAGATCACGGCGGCGACCGCGGCTTCCGTCGGCGTGAACCAGCCGAGCGTCATGCCGCCGATCAGGATCACCGGCGCCATCAGCGCCATCACCGCCGAGAAGTCGAAATACCAGTCGATGATCAGCAGCGTGCCGAGGCCGATGACGACCGCCATGTTGACCGACATGCCGGCCATCACCATCAGCCAGATCGCCATCGGGAACGCCAGCACGATCGCGATCTCGAGCCCGGCCGAGCCGAGCTGCGGCCAGGAGAACGGCGTGTCGCTGCCCATTTGTTCTTGTGCGCGAAATAGGTGACGGTCGCCATCATCAGCAGCGTCATGACGATGCCGGGAATGACGCCGCCCAAAAACAGCGCGCCGATCGAGACGTTGGCCATCATGCCGTAGATGACGAAGGGCAGCGACGGCGGGATGATGGGGCCAAGCGTTGCGGAAGCCGCAGTGACGCCGACCGAGAATTCGGTGGAGTAGCCGTGGTCCTTCATCGCCTTGATCTCGATGGTGCCGAGGCCGGCGGCGTCCGCAATGGCGGTGCCGGACATGCCGGAGAAGATTACTGAACCGATGATGTTGACGTGACCGAGGCCGCCGCGCATCCAGCCGACCAGCGCGACCGCGAACTTGTAGATGCGCCCCGTCACGCCGGCGATGTTCATGAGATTGCCGGCCAGGATGAAAAAGGGAACGGCGAGCAGCGGAAAGCTCTCGACGCCGGCGATCATTCGCTGCGCCAGCGTGACGTCGGGCGTCACGCCGCTGACCAGGATGTAGAGCAGCGACGACGCGGCCATCGCGATCGCCACGGGAACGCCGATCAGCATCAGGATGAGAAAGCCCCCAAGCAGCAACAGCATGACACTATCCCTCAAAACCGTCGTAGGCGCCGGGGCGTTCGAGGATCGAATAGCCCTGCCGCAAATGTTGTATGGCGACCTGCACCGAGCGTGCGAACATCAGCACGAAGCCGGCCAGAACGGCGTAATAGACGTAGTCCTTGGGCAGATTGATCGTGGTCATGGACTCATCGCCGATGATCTGGATGTAGACCCAGACCAGCTTGATGGCATAGCCGAAGAAGGCGATCCGGATCAGGTCGATCAGCGTGGACATCGTGCGCGCCACCATGCGCGGCAGGTAGCGATAGATCAGGTCGACCTGAATATGCCGCGACAGCCGCACGCACATCGAGGCGCCGATGAAGACCACACCGATCAGGCAGTAGGTCGCGATCTCCTCGGTCCAGGCATAGCTGTCGTTAAGCACGTAGCGGGTGAAGAACTGGAGGAAGACCGCGAGCGCCATCACCCAGAAGATCACCAGCGCCACCCAGTCCTCGAAAGCATAAATTCCGAGATCGACCTTCGGCGTCGCCTCCTCCTCGAAGGTATGGGCGATCTCGTCCGCGGTGATCTGCCGGTGTATTTCGGCGGTGGACATGGTGGGACTCCTTGGAAACTCGCTCACGTCGTTCCGGGGCTCGCGAAGCGAGAACCCGGAACCTCGAGATTCCGGGTTCGGTGCTCGGACCGTGCTCTGCACGGTCCTGCGCGCCGCCCCGGAATGACAGTCGTTATGACTTGACCTCCTGAATCCGTTCCCAGTCGACCTTGCGATAGCCAAAGGTCTCGAATGGGACGTTCTTCAGCACGATGTCGCGGAATTCGTTCTTGTCGACCTCGGTCACGGTCAGGCCCTTGTCCTTGAAGAAGGCGACCAGCTTGGCCTCGTTCTGCTTGATCTCGGCGGTCGCTTTCGCAGCGGCCTCCTGCGCGACGTCGGTGAAGATCTTCTTGTCCTCGTCGGAGAGCTTCTTCCAGAGCGCGCCCGCCACCACCGTGTTGAGGTGATCGACAATGTGCCCGGTGAGCACGATGTGCTTCTGCACCTCGTAGAACTTCTTGGCTTCGATCGTGGTCAGCGGGTTCTCTTGCGCCTCGACGGTGCCATTCTGGAGCGCGAGATAGACTTCGGCAAAGGCAATCGGCGCGGTGTTGGCGCCGCAGGCGCGCGGCATGGCCAGATAGGCCGGCACGTCAGGCACGCGCATCTTCAGGCCTTTGAGGTCGGCGCAGCTCTTGATCGGCTTGTTCGACGAGGTCTGGCGCACACCGTAATAGGTCACTGCAACGATGTGGTGGCCGCTCTTGTCCTCATAGCCCTTGGCGAGCTCCTTGAAGATATCGCTCTTGGTATAGGCGAGGAGATGATCGGCATCACGGAAGGTATAGGGATAATAGGTCACGCCGATCGGCGGAAAGCTCTTCGCCGCAAAGCTCGAGCCGGAGATGATGATGTCGACCGAGCCGAGCGACAGGCCCTGGTTGATGTCGGCCTCCTTGCCAAGCTGCGAGGCCGGATAGACGTCGATCTGGTAGCGCCCTTTGGTGCGCTTGCCGATCTCCTGCGCGGCCCACACCGAGGCGGTATGGAACGGTTCCGAGGTCTCGTAGACATGGGCCCATTTGAGCTTGGTCTGCGCCATGCCGGGACTGGTCGCTGCGACCATCGCCGCGACCGAAGCCGCCAGCACCATCGTCATCTTCTTCAACATCGACTTATCCTCCACTGACTAAAGTCTGCTTCTTGTTCGCCCGCCCCTGAACCGGATGCGGGCCGCCCAATCTCATCGCCGCCGCGCGCTGGAGCCCTTGGCCTGCTTGGCCTGCTTCTTCGCCGCTCGCGTTGCTGTTGCCGGCTCGGCCTGATGTTGCGCCACCCCGTCCCGCGCTGCAGGCGAAGCTCCTGCGAGGGTCTCGGCGCCAAAATTCTGCGCGAAGCGCTCCTGCGAGCGCGCCAGATGGTTTCGCATGGCCTCGCGCGCACTGTCCGGATCGTGCGCCGCGATCGCGTCGCGCACGGCGCGGTGCTCGTCGAGCGCGGTGCGCCAGGTGCCGGGGCTCTCGAAATAATGCGCAAGCTGCGCGAAATAGGGATTGAGGCGCTGGTCGAACAGCTCGCCGACCACGCGCACCAGCACGGCATTGCCGAGGCTTCCGGCGATCGCGATGTGGAACGCGCGGTCATGCACCATTGAGGCTTCGCCGGGATGATCGACGTTCTCCATCGCGACGAGGGACGCGTCGATCCGGGCGACGTCGTCCTTCGTCGCCACGCGCGCGGCCTGTTCGGCGATGGCACTTTCCAGGAATTCGCGGGCGCGCAGCAGCTCGAACGGGCCCTCGATGACGGCGGCAGCCGGCGCCGGCGCGGCGTCCGCGGCCTCGATCACATAGATGCCTGAACCGACACGGATACGTACGCGGCCTTCGACCTCGAGCGCGATCAGGGCCTCGCGCACCGTCGGCCGCGACACCTTGAGCTGCTCGGCGAGCTCGCGCTCGGTCGGCAAGCGGCTGCCGACCGCGTACTCGCCGCTGTCGATCAGGCTTCGCAATTGATCGGCGACCTGGCGATAAAGCCGTCTCGCCTCCACAGCTTCCAGCGGCACGCTGGCCTCCCCGAAAAGGTCGCGCGGGGTCGTCCCCGACCCGCGGCCCGCCAATTTTGGAAAATTGGTCTTACCAATTGACCGAAGCATTGACCGAGGACGGGGGCCATGTCAAGCAGCGGCAAAGCAAAGGGGAGACGTCCATGCGCCCAGGTTCGATGCGTCTTGGTAGCGCCAATCTCGGCCGGTTGGCACCTCGCATCCGCCGCCCGGCCTATGAGCGCTCGCGCGTCACGCCAGGCTTCGTGCATCTCGGCCTCGGGGCTTTTCATCGCGCCCATCAGGCGGTCGTCATCGACGATTGCCTTGCCAGCAGCGGCTCGTCCTGGGGCATCGTCGGCGCCAGCCTGCGCAGCCCTGACACGCGCGACGCCCTCGCCCCGCAGGATCATCTCTATACGGTTGCGGTACGCGCCGCCGAAGGCACCGAGCACCGCGTCATCGGCGCGCTGCTCGACAGCGTGGTCGCGCACGAAAAGCCGGCGGCACTGGTCGAACGGATGGCCGACCCCGCCATCCGCATCGTCTCGCTTACGGTCACCGAGAAGGGCTATTGCCACACGCCGCAGACCGGCGACCTCGACGAGCGGCATCCCGATGTCGTGCACGACCTGAATAATCCCGACGCGCCGCGCTCGGCGCCCGGCTTCATCGTGGCTGCGCTGGCGCGCCGGCGCGCGCAGGGGCTGGTCCCCTTCACCGTGCTTTGCTGCGACAATCTCGCCGCCAACGGCCACACCGTGCAGCGGATCGTGACGCAGTTCGCCGCACTGCGCTCCAAGGACCTCGGCAAGTGGATCGCGGACAATGCCGCCTTCCCCTCGACCATGGTCGACCGCATCGTGCCGGAGACGACCGACGCCGATCGCGATGCGGTGTCGTCCGCGCTCGGCCTGCGCGACGAATGGCCGGTGATGACCGAGCCCTTCACGCAATGGGTCGTCGAGGACCGCTTTACGGCGGGACGGCCCGATCTTGCCGCCGCCGGCGTCGAGCTCGTCGCCGACGTGAAGCCGTTCGAGCTGATGAAGCTGCGCCTGCTCAACGCCAGCCATTCCGCGCTCGCCTATCTCGGCTATCTCTCAGGTTACGAGACCATCGCCGACACCATGACCGATCCGCATTTCGCGCGGCTCGCCGCGCAGGTGATGGAAGAGGCCGCAGTGACGCTGACGATGCCTGCGGGCACTGACCTTGCCGCCTATCGCGCCTCGCTGCTCAAGCGCTTCGCCAATCCGGCGCTGCATCACCGCACCTGGCAGATCGCGATGGACGGCTCGCAAAAGCTGCCGCAGCGCCTGCTCGGCGCGATGCAGGATCGCCTGCGCAAGGGCTTGCCGATCGCGACGCATGCGCTCGCGGTGGCCGGCTGGATGCGTTACGTCAGCGCCATCGACGAGCAGGGCCGCGTCATCGACGTGCGCGATCCGCTCGCCGCCGAGTTCGCGGCGCTGGCGCGGGAGGCCGGGCCTGTCGCCGAGCGGCTTGCGCCTGCATTGCTCGGCGTCGAAAAAGTGTTCGGGCCGCTGGGCACCGATCCGCGCCTGCGCGAGGCCGTGACCGCGGCGCTCGCCCATCTTTACAAGGATGGCGCGCGGCGGGCGGTGGAGACGCGCGTTTCGGCGTGATTACAGAGCGAGCAATGCTGCAGTGCGGTCAAAACGCAAAATCAAACGCAAGTCGCGCTTGATTTTTTCGTGTCATTGGCTCACCCGAGAGGCATGGCAAAGGACAGCAAGGTCATCGCCGCCAACGCGGCTTTCTACGCCGCCTTTTCGACCGGCGACTTCGCCGGCATGGAACGGATGTGGGCGGATGATGACGGCATTTCCTGCATCCATCCCGGCTGGCCGGCCATCGTCGGCCGCGCCACGGTGATCGGCAGCTGGCGCGATATTTTGCAAAATCCGCAGCGGCCGCAGATCGTCTGCGCCGAACCGCAGGCCATCGTCGACGGCGACAGCGCCCGCGTGCTCTGCATCGAGATCGTTGATGGCACCGCGCTGGCCGCCGCCAACCATTTTCGGCGCGTTGGCGATGGCTGGCGCCTGGTGCATCACCAGTCGAGCCCGATTGCGCAGATTGTCGAGCAGGTCGAGGACGATAGAGCTAGTCACCGGGTCCACTGACCGCGCCCCTCACGCCGGCGTGATCTACTGTGCATGGGGTTGTTTTCAATTTTTATTTTTGGGCCCCGAGTTCCGACAGCTCATCCAGCACCATCCGCGCCGCGCTGAAGTCGTCGTCCCGGAAATACATGCTGCGCGTAATGAGAACCGGAATGTCAGCCCGCGACGCCGCGATCAGCCCGTTGGCGGAATCCTCGATCGCAATGCAGTCGGACGCGTCCAGCTTCAGCCGCGCCAGGATCTCGACATAGACATCCGGCGCCGGCTTCTTGTGCCTGACGTCGTCGCCGGCAACGATTGCATCGAACTGGCCGGCCCAGCGCGGCCCCAGCGCCTGCGACAGCAGCGCGTCGATGTTGCCGTGGGACGTCGTGGTCGCAATCGCAAGCCGCTGACCTCGCGCCCCTGCAGCGGCAAGGAGGGCCGCCACGCCGGGCCGCAACGGGCAACAGCCGGTTTCGATCAGCTCGGCATAATGCGCGGTCTTGATGCGATGAAGCTCAGCGATATCCGTATCCGACAATGGCGGGGCGGCCGCCAGCCCCGCGTGATAGGCGCGCAGGCGCTCCTTGCCGCCGGTCACCCGCAGCAGGTCCTTGTAGACGGCGCGGTCCCATTGCCAGCCGAGACCGTGACCGGCGAAGGCATGGTTGAAAGCCTGCCGATGCAGCTCCTCGGTCTCGGCCAGGGTGCCGTCGACGTCGAAGATCAGCGCGGCCGCGCTGCGGATCAGCTTCGCCGCGCCAGAGCGGGTTGTGCTGGCCGCTTCCGCCTGCATGGTCCTTGCCTCCCTGTGTCGAGCGACCATTGCCTGCACGGGCCGGCGAGACAAATCGCAATATCTTTTGCCGGACCCAAAAATCTCTTATGAGCGGTACGCGCGGTATCGCGAACGGGAACCTGACCTGCACGGGAGACGCATGCGGCTCTTCATCTTCGGCCTCGGCTACAGCGCCCGGCATTTCGTCCGCAAGTTCGCCGGCACCTTCTCCCATGTCGCCGGCACCGTGCGCGATCCTGCGCAGCGGAACGACCTTGGCGGCATCGAGGTGCATGAATTTTCCGGTGGCAGTCCGGCACGCGAGACGATTGAACGCATCAGGGATGCCGATGTCCTTCTCATCTCGATCCCGCCCGGCAGCACCGGCGATCCCGCCATCGCGGCGTTCGGCGACGTTCTGGCAGCCGGCCGCCGCAAGGTCGTCTATCTCTCCACCATCGGTGTCTATGGCGATCACGCCGGCGGATGGGTCGACGAGAGCACCCCGCCGCAGGCGACGCTCGAGCGCACGCGCATGCGCCTTGCGGCCGAGCAGGCCTGGACCGATGTGACAGGCGGCGATGCCACGATCCTGCGGCTGGCCGGCATCTACGGCCCCGGCCGCAATGCGCTGGCGACGCTGCGCGCGGGCACGGCAAGGCGCATCATCAAGCCGGGCCAGGTCTTCAACCGTATCCATGTCGACGACATCGCAAGTGCGATCATGGCCGCGGTCCGGCGTGAAGGCAGCGGCCTCTGGAATGTCTGCGACGACGAGCCGGCACCGCCGCAGGACGTGATCGCCTATGCCGCGAAGCTGATGAACGTTGCGCCGCCGCCGGAAGAAGCTTTTGACACTGCCGAGATGTCGGCGATGGCGCGCAGCTTCTATTCCAGCAGCGCCCGCGTCTCCAATGCAAAACTGAGGAGAGAGCTCGGCGTCACGCTCGCCTATCCGACCTACTGCCACGGCCTCGATGCGCTGTGGAGCACCGGCGAAGGACGCTAGGGCTCCGGCATCTCGGACGTCGTATGCGGGCATTAACCGTGCGGCCGCGCTGCGTCGCAACATCCATTAACCCAAGATTGCAGTTCTGCTGCCGCGGCCCGCTCGGTCAGAAGCTGCAGACCTGCGGCCGCTTCGCGGTACTCGAAGCGCTCCACCGTAAAATGGGCTGCGCAGCGGCGGCAACGATACATCACGTTGCCGGGGTGTCCCGCGCCGTCGGAATTCATCAGGTCATTTGACTGAAATTTTCCGAAGATTTGAGCCGTCCGATTCACTCGAACTTTCTTTGTGACGCTCTAGTTCCAGCTCCGAAAGTTCCTCCGGGAAACCGGAAAGGCGCCTTCCAAGCGCGCTCCGCCGTCCATCCCCGACGAAGGAGCGCCAGAGATCTTCATTGTCCTCCAGCGAGATTGCGCTGACCAAGGCTCAATTGAATAAAGCTTTATCCGACCTGGAATTGAAATGAACTTGGCTCGTGAATCCATTGAATTGTTGGAGCAGGTCGCGCGAATCCTCTGGTTCGAGGGGACCAAGCACGGCTTGCGCGACCGCGAGTGGATGGCGCTGCGATTCCTCTCCCGCGCCAACCGGTTTTCCCGGACACCTTCGGCGCTCGCAAGTTACGTCGGCACCACGCGCGGCACCGCCTCTTTCATCATCGGCGAGCTCGAGCGGCTCGGCTATCTGGAGCGAAAGCGCTCGGCCACTGACAAGCGGTCGGTGATGCTGAGCGTGACCCATCAAGGCAAGAAGTTCCTGGTGCGCGATCCCGCCAGCGTTCTCGTCGAGGCGATCGCCGTCCTCGACGACGCGGCCAAGGTCCGCTTCCGCGACGCGCTCCGGCACGTGCTGGATCAGTCCGACGCGGCCGAGCAGCGGCACCACACCGATGTCTGCAAGCGATGCATTTTTCTGCGCGAGGATCGCACCACCCCGGACAGCAAGACGGTCGAGTTCAGCTGCCGCCTGTTTCGCGCGCCGATCGCGGAAGCGGAGGTGGATCTGCTATGCACCAGCTTCGAGCATCACCGCCAGTAGAAGGCGGCATTTACTCAGGGCGTCGCCTTGCGTGACGAATAGATGACGCCGCTGCTGGACTCCACCACCAGGCGACCGTTCTCGTTCCTGATCTCCTCGATGCGGCCAAGGCCGGGCACCTGTTGTCCCAGCACGACCTCGATGACGCCGTTCGGGCTTTGCAGGATCGCGATCCCCTCATAGGCCTGGCGAACCGACCAGCCCTTGACGACCTTCCGCGGCGCGGACGGAGGCACCGAGCCCGTGACCTCGGGCGGTGCGAGCGAAGCTAACATCGGTGCAGCCTGTGACGGCGGCTGCGACGCAACGGCCGCGGGCGCCGGCGCCTGAGCCTGCACCTGGGCGAGCTTGTCGAGCTTCGCCGTCGAGGACGAGCTCACCCGCTCGATGCGGTCGAGGTTCTCGGCAAACCTGCCGAAGCGGTCGTTGGTCGCCTTGCTCGATTGATCGACCGCGGTGCGCAGGCCGTCGAGATTTTCAGAGACGCCAGACACCTGCTTGCGCAACTGCGCGACCGTCTCGCGCAGAATCCTGATCTCGGTATTGGCCGCGACGTTGCTCTGGGCGGGCTGCGTCGTGAGATAGGCGATCACGCCGGTGCACGCGCAAACGACCAGGATGGCGGCGACCGCCAATGCTGCGAGCGGCACGACCCAGGCCGGACGCGGCGGCGGCGGCTTGGCCACGATCACGGCCGGCGCGATCACGGCCGGCGCGGGCTTGGGTATCGCCATCTTGTCGAGGCGCGCCTTGGCACGAATGCGCTTCAGTCCTTCGAGCGCCTCTTTCGCCAGCACTTCATCATTCGCCGCCGCCGACGCGCGCTTCGCGCTCGCTGCGGGCTTGGCGCCTGCCGCGAGCTTGGCGTTCGGAGCAGGCTTGGCGTTTTGCGTCGCGTTGTCCTTCATATTGCTTGCCGCCGGAGCTGGCTTCGCCGCCGCGGAAACATCAGCGGTTTCGCTGGGACGAGCTTGTCCATCGGACGACATGTGAAGATGCTCCGTTCAGTTCTGTTGATCGACGAGATTATTTGCCGAAGCTTGCCCGAAACCTGCGCATCGAAAAGCCTTTCAACGCGCACGATGCGACCTCACACGGTTCGAACGCGTCATGCACGCGGCGAGAGTGCGACTCGAAAGACACACACTCGCCAAGATTTCGCCAAGCTGGAGTCCAGCCGCCGCGCATGAGTCGAATTGTCGCATGTGGAACAAATGGGAGGGCGAGTCAATCCCGGGTTGAAAACCCCTCCCGACGCATCACCGGCAGCACCACTCAAAAAAGCTGTGATTATACGGAGATGCGGAACTTAAGAAACGCCAGGGTGCAGAACTAGTTCGAAATTCAAATCAACTGATGCGATTGAAAATACCAAGAAACAACTCGGAACAAATCAACAGCATCAAACATGCATAGCAACCGCTTTGCGGCGCGCGCTTGATCGGAATTAGGCAATTGTTACGGTCCTACTCAAGTGATTCTCTCGCCAGTTGGCGAGGAGATCGACAAGGTTCAGTAGCGTTTCGGGCACATGAGCAACTTGACGCAACTGTACTAGGTCGCTTTCTCAATCCGCTCCGCGGGGTGATCCGTAAGACGCCGCCGAGCATCACACAGTAAGCGTTCAGTATCGAGTCGAAGTAGCAGGCCTGCTCACGCAGGCACTGAATGCGTAGGGCTGCCCGCGAATATCGAGACATAACAACGGTTCGCGGGAAGGAATGTCGTCAAACAGCATGGCTGCCGAGCCGGGGCATCACAATCAACCACCCGGCCGCTGCAAGTGCGAAACAGGGGCGAAAGACTGATGTATATTATCGTTGATGATCGCGAGAGCGTCACGAACAGCTACGTTGTAGGGCTAGTTCGCGAAGGTGTATCGTCGATCGGATTCTCCTCCGGAGAATTCTGGGATTGGCTGCAATCTGCGAGTGAATCGGATCGGGCAGCGGTCGATGCCTTCCTGCTCGGGGACTGCGATGCCCGCGGAAGCCTGCCGCGGGCGATGCGCAAGCGCTCCTCGGCTCCCATCATTGCCATGAGCGGCCAGAAGATGCTCAAGAACACGCTCGAGCTGTTCGAATCGGGCGTCGACGACGTCGTGCACGTGCCCATACACCTGCGCGAGATCCTCGCCCGCACGGCCGCGATCGCGCGCCGCCGGGTTGGCGACCTGCCGAGGCCCTGCGAGAGCCGGATCCAGGTCTTCTTCAACGGACGTGACCCCGAGATCGCGGGCCACGCCCTCACACTGCCCCGCCGCGAACTGCGCATTCTCGAATATATGGTCGCCAACCACGGCAAGTGGATCACCAAGACGCAGATCTTCAACGCGGTCTATGGCATCTTCGAGTCGACTTTCGACGAGAGCGTGATCGAGAGCCATGTCAGCAAGCTGCGCAAGAAGCTTCGCGACCGCCTCGGCTTCGATGCGATCGTGGCCCGGCGCTACGTCGGATACCGCCTCAACATCCCTGCGGGCGAGACCATCGACGTGCCGATGCAGGAGCTCGACGAGGTTGGCATCCTCCTGAACACGGCGCACGCCGCCCCGGCCCCTGCCGCGTACCCCGCCGGAAACTGAGCGGCCGACGCCGCCGCGAAACCGACAATGGCCTCTGCGGAGCATCCTTCGCAGAGGCCGTTGCACGCTTGGGGACCGAGACCGGCTGAAATCAGGCCACACAGCGCGGCGCAGCCGGAGGGCCGCCTCGCGCTTATCCGGCGACGCCTATTGCTTCTGGAATTCTTCCTTCGAAACGTAGTTGAAATCCTCGACTAGGACGTCCTGGACGATGTCGGCCTGCATCCGCTCGTTGACGCGCTGCTTGATCGCCGTCGTGAGGATCGAGAGATCGTAACGGGCGAGCTTCCGGAAATCGAGGCGGTCGTCGGCGTAGATCCTGCGGAAGGCCTCGTCGACGACGAACGGCTCCGGCGGAACGTTGAGCTGGTGCATGGTCCGCGCCTCGATGGTGTAGACGAAGCGCGCCACGATGTAGCCCTGCACGCTCCCGCCCTCGATCATTGGCACGCTCAGCGCTCGCGTCTTCTGGTATTGCAGCCCATCGAGATACTCGTCCTTCGCCGGCAGCAGGCCGCCGTTTTCCTTCCAATAGGCCACGGCATAGCTCGTGCCGGCGGTAAGAATGCAGACCCAGAGGCCGGCCAGCACGAGCCTGATCATTTTCCGCCCTGCGCTGTGCGACCGGTATAGGTGCCGTCCGACTCGGCGTCCTTGATCGCCTTGACGATGATCGACGCGACCTCGCGCACCGCTTCGTAATGCATCTCGAGGACCGAGCGATTCCGCTCGAGCTTCTCGCGCAAGCGCTGAATCTCTTCGGTGATCACAGCCTCGCTGCCGAGATGCATTCGTGCCCGCATCAGGCGCACGAATTCCAGCATGCTCCGGCTCTTGCGGGCGCTGAAGTCGTCGAAATCGATCTTCTTGCGCGTCGTGAGCGCAACCGTCTCCTCCTCGACGATGCTCTCGAGCCGGCGGATCGCCGCCAGCAGGCCGCGCACCTCGTCTGATCTTGCCGCGTCAATGCCGTCGACCACCGCCTCGCCGCCGGCATTCGGCAACAGCGCCGGCAACTGCGCGCCGCCTGTCACAGCTTCCATCGTAATCGCCTCAGTGTCCGCGACCGGCTGCTCCATCACCAGGGCCGCCGCGCTTTCTTGTGCCTGCATAGGAAATTCACCCCTCAACGTCTGTCATCCATTCCCGGATCATGATCCGGCCTTCCCCGTAGTGTTCGCTGCGGTCGGCTGCGCAGCGGCGAGCTGCTTGGCAATGCCGATGCCCTTGCCCTTGGCCAGCTGGTTACCGAGCTGCTCCGCAAGCATCGACTTCCAGACGCCACCGGCCGTGCCTTTGCCGAAGACCTGCTCCGATTCCTTCGGCAACATCGTCTCGACGAAGGTCTGGAGGATAAAGGCTTCGAACTTCCGGTAGACCTCGCCGGAGGCCGGCGCTTTGATCACCTGCACCGGCGCCCCGTTCACGGCCGTCGACTGCGTGTCCGCGGCCTTCGCGGCGGCCTGATCGGCCGTCGCTGCCCTGGCCTTGCCGACTTCCGCGTCCATCGTGGCGGCGAAATCGGCGTCCGATGATTTCAGCGCATCGAGCTTCGCGGTCGCTGCGCGCTGCGTCACGGGATCGGCGGCCTCGAGGACGTCGAGAACGAGGTCGGGCGTCGCTGTCACGATCATGTCTTGTTCCGGCTGGCTGGCCGTGGCGTCCACTCGCGCACGGTGAGGCTTGTTCCCGCGATCTCCTCGAGCGATCGCTTTTCGGCATCGCGAAGCTTGTCCGCGAGCGCCGCCTGGGCGACCTCCTCGAGCTGTTTCACGCGGCGGCTCTCGGCACGGACCCGGTCGAGCTGCTGCAATGCCTGCGCCTGAACCGTGCTGGCGCCGACGCTGGTCCTGTTGAGGCGCCGCGCGATCGACTCGCTCGACGAACCCGCCGGCGGCGTTCCCTCGTTCAGGGCTCCGACCAGCCATTCCTGCTCGTCCTGCAAGCTTTTCTCCTGCTGCCGCAGCTGCGCAAGCTGCCATTCGGACAGCCGGAGCTGGAGCTTCACGAGGGAGACCAATCGAGCGAGCTTGTCAGCGCGCGATCTCATGACCGATCACTCCGCCAGCCACGACGAGACGCCGAGCATGAATTGCGTCATCAACTCGTCGCTAGTGAGGTAGAGCAGCAGGAAGCCGCCGAACAGCACAAAGGGCACCGAGATGAAATAGACCGGAATTGCCGGCGTCAGCTTGTTGATGAAGCCGACCGCGAGGTTGACGATGACCGAGTAGACGATGAAGGGGCTCGTGATCCGCAACGTCAGCACGAACGCCTCCGAGAGACGGCCGACCAGCTGGTCCAGGGCCATGCTGCCGCCGAGCCTGCTGCCGGGATGCCAAACGTCGTAGGAGTTCATCAGCCCGCGCAGGACCTGCCAATGCTGGTCGGTCATGAAGAAGAGCGTGGTGACGGACGCCATGATCAGCGGCACCAAAGCGGGCGCGGGATCGGTGTCGCCGATCGGCGTGCCGGGGATGCTGCTGAGCCCGATCGCACTCGCCATCACGGTTGCCATGGTCTGGAGCGCCAGGAAGAACACGCGCCCGCCGAGGCCGATGACGCTGCCGACCAGGATCTCGGAGCCGATCAGCAGCGCCAGCGTCAGCGGCGCCGCATTCTCCGTGAGCGGTTTCAGGACCGCGACCAGGATCGGCGCCAGCGCGAACGTCGTGACGAGCGCGATGAACAGGCGGACCTGGGCCGGGACATTGACGCTGGAATAGCCGGGCACGAACATCAGGCAGGCGCCGATGCGGCAGAACACGATGAACGTGACCAGCACGCTATCGGCAAGGCCGCTGATCACGATATGGCTCCGAGCGCGCGGATCTCGGCGCAACGCGCGACCTCGACATGTGACAGGATCGGCAGCGTCGGGAACACCCGCTCCAGGATCATCCGGACATAGGGGCGGGCTTCGGGGGTCACTGCCAGCACCACGCTGGTGCCGCTCTCGGTGAACTTGCGGATCGCCGTGCTGGCTTCCGTCGCGAACTGCTCGATCAGGCGCGGATCGGCGTCGAACTCGACCACGTCGCCCTTGGCGTCGCGCTTCAGGCTCTGGTGGAAGGCGAGATCCCAGCGATTGCCGAGGCGAACCACGTTGAGCACGCCGTTGTCGGAGAGATCGCCGCAGATCTGCTGCGCAAGACGCGTGCGCACATGCTCTGCGACCTGCTCGGAGCGCCGCACATGGGGCGCGATCTCGGCGATGGCTTCGAGGATCAGATGCAGGTTGCGGATCGATACGCGCTCGGCCAGCAGGATCTTGAGGATCGCCAGCAGACCCGAATAGGAGATCTGCGAGGGACAGAGATCCTCGACCAGGCGCTTGTACTCGGGATCGAGCCGGTCGAGCAGCGCGCGCATGTCCTTGTAGGACAGGAGCTGGGCGAGATTCGCCCGGATCACCTCGCTCAAATGCGTGAGCAGCACCGAGAGATTGTCGACCGGCTTGCAGCCCTGGCGCCTGACTTCGTCGGTGAAAGCCTCCGTCACCCACAGCGCCTTCATGCCGAAGGCGGGCTCGATCACCTCTTCACCGGGCACGTCGGGCTTGCCGTCCTTGTCGACCAGCACCAGCACCTCGCCAAGCCTGAGCTCGCCATGCGCAACGCGCGTGTCGTGGATCCGGATCTGATATCCCTTGGGATCGATCGACAGATTGTCGGTGAGCTTGATCTCGGGAATGACGAAGCCGTACTGCTTGGCGAACTTCTTGCGGATCTTGGCCACGCGGTGCGCAAGCTCGGTGCGCGCGCCCAGCAGATGGACCGAAAGATGGCCGCCCAGCGCCAGCTCGATCTCGGCGGTCTTGAGCGATTCTTTGACGGATTCCTTGGCCTCGGCTTGGGCGCGTTCGTCGGCCTTGCGCGCGTCTTCCTTCTGCTTGAGCGCCGCCTGCCGCTTCGGCAGCGAGTAGCCGACGAAGGCCATCACGCCGCCGAGCAGCACGAAGGGCGCCATCGGCAGGCCCGGCATCAGGGCCAGCACGAACATCATCAGCGCGGCGGCCGACACCGCACGGGGATAACCGCCGAGCTGCCGCAGCACGGCCTGTTCCGCCGAGCCCCTGGTGCCGCCCTTGGAAACGAGAAGGCCGGCCGACAGCGACACGATCAGCGCCGGCATCTGCGACACGAGGCCGTCGCCGACGGACAGCTTTGTGTAGACATCGGCGGCACGCGACAGGGTCAGGCCGTGATGGGTGACGCCGATGATGATGCCGCCGAAGATATTGATCGCGGTGATGATCAGGCCGGCGATAGCGTCGCCGCGGACGAACTTCGAGGCACCGTCCATGGCACCGAAGAAGGCGCTTTCCCTCCTCGAGTTCGCGGCGCCGGCGCTGCGCTTCCTTGTCGTCGATCAGGCCGGCCGACAGGTCGGCGTCGATCGCCATCTGCTTGCCGGGGATGGCATCCAGGGTGAAACGGGCGCCGACTTCGGCGATACGCGTCGCACCCTTGGTGATCACCACGAAATTCACCGTGACCAGAATCGCGAAGATGATCAGGCCGATGACGAAGTCGCCGCCCATGACGAATTTGGAGAAGCCGGCGACGACGTAGCCCGCGGCCTGCTCGCCCTCCCCGCCGCGCGACAGGATCAAGCGGGTCGTCGCCACGTTGAGCGCCAGGCGCAGAATCGTCGCGATCAGCAGCACGGTCGGAAAAGCGGAGAAATCGAGCGGCCGCTGGATCCACAGCGCGACCATCAAGATCAGCGCCGACAGCGCGATCGAGAAGGCAAGCCCGAGATCGATCAGGATGGGCGGGATCGGCAGGAACAGGATCGTGAGCATGGTCACGATGCCGCCCGCGAAGAAGGCGTCCGCCCCGAATCGGCGCGGGCTGGGCAGGCTAGCAGCTAACGTATCGGCCATGGGTCACCGGCAGAGGGTCCGCCTGGTAATTTGCCGCGCAAAGCTTACGCGAGGGTGGTGGCCGACGACCGCGGGCTCAGAAGCCGCGCTCGATATGCGAATAGACCATCTCGGTGAAGGTGGAGAGATGGGCGCCGATGAAGGAGCCGGAGACGGCGACGACCACGAGAAGGACGATGATCTTCGGAACGAAGGTCAGCGTCGCCTCTTGAATCTGGGTCAGCGCCTGCAGCAGCGCGATGGCGGTGCCGACCAGCATTGCGGCCCCGACCGCGGGGCCGGAGGCGACGATGATGGTCCAGATCGCCGCCTGGACGATGTCGAGGGCGTCGCGTTCGTTCATGACTGGCTGATCGTGAGCCCGGGCCCGACCGCGACTTTCGTGCCGTTCTCGAGGGTCGCGACGGAACCGTTGGTGTTGATGGAGATCGATGCGACCTTGCCGCTGAAGGTCGCGCCGGTCGAGTCGGTGAAGGTGACCTTCTTTCCGATCAGCCCGTCCGCCTGCGACAGCGACTGCGAGGACAGCAGCGCATCCAGCTTGTTATTGGTCTGCATGGCCTGCTCGACCGTCGAGAGTTGAGCGAACTGGCTCATATATTGCGACGTATCCATTGGATTGGTCGGGTCCTGGTTCTTCATCTCGGCGACGAGAAGCTGAAGAAACGTATTGTAATCGACGCCGGTGCTCGACGTGTTCGAGATCGTGTTGGTCGAATTGGACTTGCTGGTGCTGTCGGTCGCGCTGGGGACGTTCATTTTGCCTCTCCGCTGTCAGGCAGCTTCGAATGGGGCGGCGGCGCCGGCCAGGATGGCTTGCTCCACCGGGAACAGCGCCCGTATTCGCTTGAGCGCCTCAAAATAACGGGTCGCCTCGACCAGCTCGTCGACCGCGGCAAGCCCCTCCAGCATCTCGCGGCTTTCGCACACCGCGACCAGGGCCGCGTGGTGCTGCTCATAGAGCGCCGACGCATCCCGAACGTCGGTCGGGTTCATCAGCATGAGCTGGACGATGAAATAGAGCTGCCGCATCGCCGTGGTGGCGTCGGAGGCCTGCATGACCTGCCCTTCGAGCAGGAACATCACGTCGTTGACGAGCTCGACCGAGACCTTGCGGTCCACGCGCAGAACCGCGCCGTTGATGTAGATCCGTTCGCCCGCCCGCAAGGAGATCTTCATTAAAGCGCGTCTCGGATCAGGCGGTTGATTTCGATGAGCTGCATCACGTCGTCCGACTTTTCTTCGCGAAGGCGGTCGGCTTCCTTGACGACCCACAGGCCGATCGAGATGATATCGGCCCGCAGCTTCTCGGGAAGCCCGTTCTCCGGATGCGCGAGGTCCTCGATGAAGATGGTCCACAACCGCCGCACATAGAGCAGGCTCTGGACCTGGTCCTCGAAACTGGCGCGTCCCTTCTGGAGGCGCTCGAGGCGGTCGATGCCCAGGCTAAGCGCCTGGCGCTCGCGCCCCCTCGCCTCATAGCCGCTATCATCGACGACCGCTTCATAGGCTTCAAACGTCATCAGGACCACACTGCGCAGGAAATCGAAGAACAAGACAAAGGTTGCGAGCCTTGGCTCAGAGATAGTTGAGGAGGCTGATCTTCTGGAGCTGCGACGTCAGCGCGAGCGCCGTCTGAATCTGGGTCTGCAAGGTGTTGACGCGCACCGAGGCTTCGGCCGGATCGACCTTCTCCATACCGACGATCTGATTGTTCAGAATGTCCTGCTGCGTCTTGAGCTTGTCGGTTGCGGAGGTGAGCCGCTGCTGGACCGTGCCGACATCACCGCCGAGCGTAGCGAGGCCGGTGATGGCGTTCCCGACGAGGCCGATCGCCTTGTCAACGACGACCTGAAACGTCGACTGGTCCAGGTTCGCGTTTCCGAGATCGGCCATCATGGTGTAGGCCTCCGCGAGCATGCGGAAGGCGGGTTGGTTGGCGCTGACTGACGTATCGGCAATCTCGGTCGTGGAGATACGGCTTTGCATGACCTGGTCGGTGGCCGACGACCAGTTGCTGTTCCAGGCCGGGCTCGCGAATTCGGCATCGAAGGTGGTGTTGAGGAACGTCTGCATCTGGGCCGGCGTGATGTTCTTCACGTTGGGCGAGGATTGCGAGAAGCCGAAGAACGTAGCGAAATCGGAGTCGACCCGGTTCTTGCTGGCGGAGCCGGCGGCATAGGCCGTGATCGGCTGGTTCTGCGTGTTGATGCCCGAGAACAGGTACGAGCCGTTATAGGAGACGTTCAGCGCGCCGATCAGATCCTGGAGATTGGAGGACGCAGGCGGCAGGATGATCCGCCCGCCGCCGTCGGTGCTGCGGGCCGCGATCAGGTCCTTGAGGAAGGACGTTGCGGTCGTGTTGAGCTGGGTGATCCGGTTCTGCGTCACGTCGAGGCGTCCCGCGACGAGCCCATTGGTGTCGACGAGCTGATCGGCGAAGCTGAAGTCGGCCCGCAGGGTGAGGTCGCCGCCCGTCGTGGCCCCGAGCTCGAGGCCGACATCGTAAAAGCGGCCGGTGGTCGCCTCCGTCGACGCCTTGCTCAGCAGGGCCTGGTTATTCGTGATCGACGACCTCAACGACGACGACAGCATCAAGGTCGAGATGTAGTTCGCGCTCATCATGGCTTATTTCCCCACCGCAGCCAGCAGGCTCTGCAACATTTCGTCGACGGTCGAGATGATCTTCGACGAGGCCGAATAGGTGCGCTCAACCTGAAGCATCAAAGACATCTCGTCGTCCATGTTGACGCCGCTGACGTTCGACAGCGCCGCGGTGCTGCGGTCGAGCAGCGTCTTCTGGTAGCTGACGTTGGAGTCCGCGGTCTTGCGCTGGTTTTCGATCCAGCTGGTCGATGACGATGCGAAGTCGATCAAACTGCCGTTCGGCTTGCCTTGCGTGGTTGCATCGAACGGCTGCGCAGCATCCATGCCGCCGATGAGCTGCTGCAGCCGGGCCGAGTAGCCGCCGTTGCCGGCGGTGTTGTATCGGTATGCGACATTGCCGCTGATGGCGCCGTCGCGCAGCAGATTTGGGTTACCGCCCTGGGCCGGATCGACTGACGCTGCGACGCTGATCAGGCCGGCAAGTCCGACCGAGACGGTGGCGCTCGCCGGCATCGCCGGCGCGCCGGGATAGGTGAAGAGACCGGGAACGTCGGGCAGCGCCGCGGCGGTCTGATCGCTCTCCCTGAAGGTATTGATCAGGCCGCGCGCGATTTCGTCGAGCTGGCTCTGGTAGGTGACGGTATCTTGGTCACGCAGCTGGGCGAGACCCGCGAGCTTGCCCGACTTAAGCGGCATCACCGAATTGGCACCGGTTACCGGGACGCCGTCGATGACCACCGCGTTGCCCGTGGTGCCGGGCGTATAGATGTTGGTCGCCGTGAAGCTGACCGTTCGGGCCGTCTTGTCGAACAGCACCACACCGCTGTCGGTGTAGAGCGCCGCGTCGCCGTTGGGGCGGAGCGACATGGTGACGCCGAGCTCCTGCGACAGCTGCGCGACGATGCTGTCGCGCTGGTCGAGATAGTCGGTGACATCGTCGCCGGAGATCGTGCCCTTCACGATCGCGGTGTTCACGGTCCCGAACTGGGAGAGCAGCTGATTGATGTTCTGGACCGACGTTTTCATGTCGGCATCCGCGCCCGCACGGACCGACTGCACGGTCTGCGTCGCCTGGTTGAGCGCGGTCGCCATGTCCTTGGCGGATGTCACCGCCGCCTGCGCCAGCGTGGTGTTGTCCGGAGCGTTGGCATATTGCTGCAGCGCCTTCTTCAGCGCGTTGAGCTGCGCCGTCGGCGACTGGTCGAGCTCCGGATCGTCTACCGTGGCAGACGCGATCTTCTGGAGACCGTCATAGATCGCGGTCTGCTTGGTCGACGACGAGGTCGCGATCAGGACGTTGTCGTAGAGACCTGAACTCGCGGCGCGCTGGATCGCCGCCACATAGACTCCGGCCCCGGGCAGATTGTCCAGCACGGCGATCTTGCGCGAATAGCCGGCGGAGCTGGCACCGGCGATGTTGCGCGAGATGGTCGAGGACTGGATGCCCGACGCCATGAGCGAAGCGCGGGCGGAGTCGAGAGCGGCGGTAAGGGACATGATTTGCTCTTGCCCGGAACGGGCGCTGGAGAATTCAGCGCTTCAGGTTGACGACGACGTCGAGCAGGTCGGCGCCGGTCTGGAACGATTTCGAGTTGGCAGTGAAGCCGCGCTGGGCCTCGATCATCCCGGTGAGCTCGTCCGCGAGGTCGACGTTCGAGTCTTCCAGAGCTCCGGACTGGACCGTGCCGAGTCCGCCAGTACCGGCATTCCCGGCCTGCGCGTTGCCGGAATTCATGTTGGTCGAATAGACGTTGCCGGGCTCCGGCGTCAGATTGTCGGGGCTCGCGACGTCGGCAAGCATGATGGTGTAGAGCGTCAGCTGCTGCCCGTTCTTGAGGATCGCCGTCACGAAGCCCGAATCGTCGACATCGACCTTGTCGATGGCAGAGGGAACGCTGCCATTGACAGTGGCCTTGAAGCTGAAGTCGGTTCCGACCTGCGTCATGTTCGACAGATCCAGGCTCATCGCCGCACCGTTGGGAACGGTGAGGGCCAGAGTCTTCGGGCTCGCCGCCGCCAGCGTGCCTTTGCCGGCCGCGGTGGTATCGAAGGTGAAAGTGGTGGCGGCGCCGACCGACGCACCCGTCGCGGAGTCGTAAGCCTGAATCTGCCAGGTGTCCGAGCCGGCGCCCGTCGCCGTGTGGGACATGTAGATGTCGAGCGTAACGGCCTGGCCGATGTTGTTGTAGGCCACGATCGAGCTCTTCGACGAATATGACGCCGGCCCGGGCGGACCGGCGATCACTGCCGCTTTCGGATCCAGATTGCCGGTCGTGAGCGTCCCCGCCGTCGAGGGCACGGGCACTTGCGAGACCTGGGCAATGTTGACGATCTGCATGCCGGACAGACTGTTCTGCGAGAAATTGGTCACCTTACCGGGCTGACCCAGGAGGTAGTAGCCGGCCGCGTTGACCAGGTTGCCCTGGCTGTCCGGCACGAACGAGCCGGCGCGCGTCAGATATTGCTGCGTGTTGTTGGCGTTCGACACCACGAAGAAGCCGTTGCCCTGGACCGCGAGGTCCGTGGTCGACGTGGTGAACTGCGTATGTCCCGCGTCGCTGATGGCGTAGCGCACCGTGGTCTCGACGGCGCCGGAGTCGTAGTTGCCGGAGCCGCTCTTCAGGATCAGCGAGGAGAATTCGGTCGAGGCCCGCTTGTAGCCGGTCGTGTTGACGTTCGCGATGTTATCCGAAACCGTCGACAGCTTGTTGGACTGCGCGCTCATTCCGGAAACGCCGGTGCGCATAACACCATACAGGCTCATGAATTGGGCTCCTTCGGTAGGTTGCCGCTACAATGCTGGTTCTTGCTTGCGCGGGGCTGATGATTGGGAACCATGCACAACTTCAGGGTTGTCCTGGTCATGTCGCCTTGGGTTGACAGAACGAGCGCGCCTTGTCGGTCCACGCGCCGAAGCCGCTCGAGACGAGATGCGCGACGATGTGGCAGACATAGCGCTTCTGCGCCGGCTGATTGTTGGGGCCGGCATTGTAGCGGGCGACCGCCATGGTCCAGCTGCCCTCGCGCTGCTTCAGCTCCTTCAGGAAGCGCGCGGCATATTCCACGTTCTTGGCGGGATCGAACATCGCGCGCACGGACGTGAACTTGTCGCCATGATAGTAGTGGTTGATCTGCATGCAGCCGAGGTCGATCAGCTTGATGCCCTTGGCGCGCATCGCCTCGAAATTCGCGATCGCATCATTCATGTCCTTGGCGAACACGGTCTGCCCATCGGCGCCCAGTGCGTAAGGATGGAGCGCGCCGCGCCGTCCGGTTTCGGTCAGGCCGACCGCATAGAGAATGCCGAGCGGAATGCCGTGCTGCTGGGACGCACGCGCCATCTCGCGCTCGCAGGGACGCGCATTGTCGGTCGCCGCTGCCGCGGTGCCCGCGTTACAGATAAACAGGACCGCGACGAGTCTGCTGGCCCACGTCCTGATCATGACGTGTCTCCTGGTTGGACTGACGCTCCTGGCGGGTCTGCCTCGCCTCGCCGTCCGATTGCCCCGATGAACTGCCGGTGCCGTCGAACGTGCCTTGCGACTGGGGCGGAGGCTGTTGCTGGCCCGGGAGATGCGGTTGCGACTGGCCGGAGCCGCTCGGGAATCCGTCCAGCGAGCCATGCTGCACCGGCGCGACGTCGGCAACGTAACCGGCCGACTGCATCAGATCGCCGATCTGGTCGCGCTGCTGGTCCAGCATCTGGCTGGTGTCCTTCCGTTCGGCCGCAAGATGGACGGACACCTCGGTACCGACGAGACGAAGGCGCACGGTGACGTTGCCGAGCTGCGGCGGCTCGAGATTGATGGTCAGAATCTTGACAGGCTCCGGCGCGTTGGCCTGTGACATCGCGAGATCGGCAGCCGCGGACGCCATCGGCGTCGCGGTTTCCTTCAACTCGGTGACGACCGCGTTGGCGACCTGTTGCGGCGCGTTGAATTGCGCCGGCGGCAGATGGGTTTCCTGCTGGACCACGGTGACCTTGGTCGCTTCGGGCAAGGTGTCCCGCGACGAGGCCTTGACCGCGCGTTCGACATTGGCTGTGACGGCTTCGAAGCCTGACGTCGCAGGCATTGCCTTCGCAGCCTCGCCGCCTTGCTGGGGTGCGGCCTCCTGAGCTGCCCACGCTTGCGAAGCCGGACCTTGCGCGCGCGGGCTGGCTGGAGCTGCGCCAGCCGGCGCGGAATCGACCGCGGCCGCCTTCGCCGGTGCCTGACTCTCCCGCTTGGTCGAGGAGGACCGGTCATCTCGCGCGGGCGCGCCCTTCTTGTCGTCCGTCGGCAATTGCATCTGCGGATTCGCGGCGGCGAGCTCCGGTCCAGCGATCACCGGGGTGCTCGATCGGCTCTCGGCATCCGCTTTCGAGGCGATATCGACCGGATGTTGCTTCTCCGACGATTTGCTGGTCTTCTCGTCGGAAGACTTCTCCGATGATGTGGGTTCGTCTGCCGCCTCGGCGTGCTCGTGCACCGTGCGGTCCTTCCCGGTCGGGTCCGCGAGGCGCGTGCGCAGCGTTGCGGTTTTCACGGCCGTGTCGCCGCTCTCCTCATTCAGCGCCCGCTTGGCGAGGTTCGAGACGGTGTGGAGCAAATCGTTGAATGACGAATTCGCCTGCGATTTCGCACCAGTGCCTTTCCCAGAACGCGACGTCCCGCGCATGTTGAGGCTCTCGGCGAGGCCGGAGAAGACCTGTCCTGATGTTCCGCTGAGTTTCGTCATGGACGACGATCCCTGGTGAGAAGTTCGAGTTCGCTGAGCTGCTTCTGCGCGCGTGCGAGGGCCGCGGTCGACGACGCGAGATCGAGACGCGCCGGGGTTGCCGCCGGCTTGTCGGCGGCAGCGGCAGGTGCGCCCGCGAACGGCTTGCGGACGTCGAGCGCGAGTTGCACCGTCGCGTTCAGAAGCGGAACGTCGCGCTCGGGCAGCTTCGAGCGGTCGAGTGCCTTCAGCTCGGCAAGACCACCGTCATATTCGTCGGTGAGCGCACGCGAGGCGCCGCGGAAGAGATGCGCTCGCTCCCGCTCCGCAGAAGCATCGGCACTGAGCGTCAGCGCGCGCTCGCCGGCAAGCCGGGTCACTTCCATCCGTCCGCGCAGCATCGCGGCGCGTGCGATCACGAGATAGAGCTTGAGGCGGCTCGCGCGGTCGATCTGCTCCAGCAGGCTGCCGATTCGCGAGAAGCGGCGCTCGTCGAGCGCGAGGCTCGATTGCGTCAGGCCCGAGGAGAAGCGCTGCCAGAAGTCGCCGGCATAGATCGAGTTGCGATAGTGGCGGATGTAAGCCAGCGTCAGGAACTCGAACTTGTCGAAATCCTCGGCCTGTCCGACCAGCAGGATCTCGCGGCGCAGTGCAGCTTCCTCCACCAGCGTGCCGGGCAGAAGCAGACGGGCGTCGTCGAGGCGCTCGATCGCGAGCGATGCTTCCAAGCGTGCGAACAGCGCCCCCTGAACCAGCGCGACCTGTCCGCCCAGGCCCGACGGAAGCGTCCGCGGCTTGACATCCTTGAGCAGCTCGCGCGCTTCGTCCTGGCGGCCTTCGACATAGGCGAGCGCACCGTCGAACAGCCGCCCCTCGACATTGATCTTGTCGCGCGGCAGCTTGCGGACCAGTTGCGGCGCGCCGCCGCTGAGCATGTAGATGACGACGGCCTGGCCGTTCTGCGGATTGCTCCACACGTTCGCATCGGCGGCGAGAAACTTCTCGCCGATCTGCCGGATCAGCGCGATGTGGCTGCCATGCGCGGCGGTATCGCCATTGGCGATGCCGTCCTGCACCGCCTGCAATCGGCGTACGAGCTCATAGGGTTCGTTCGACGCCGTTGCAGGCGCAGGAGCGAGCGCCGGGGCCGGGGTTGGCGACGGCGCCGTCTCAGCCAAGGCGCGTGCAGCCGCCAGGGGCGGCAGCATCAGCAACGCTGCGCAGAGGAGCAGCCTGATCAAGGGCGCTTCTCCCGAACCAGGATCTCGATCCGGCGGTTCTGCGCGGCGGCCGGGTCGTTCGGAAGCTTCGGCCGCCGATCGGCATAGCCTTCGACGTGCTCGATTCGCTGCGCATCGACGCCGGAGCGGACCAGCATGTAATAGGCCATCTGTGCGCGCGCCGTCGACAGCCGCCAATTGTCGTAGTTCTCCGACTTGTAAGGCCGATTATCGGTGTGGCCGCGCACGATGATCACGCCCTGGCGCTTCGTCAGCAACGGCCCGATCTTGTCGATCACACGGATCAGCTCGGGTCGCGGCTCCGCCGAGCCGACCGCGAACATGCCGAAGCTGGCATCGTCGGTGAGGCTGATCAGAAGACCTTCCTCGACCTGACGCACCTCGGCGACTGGTCCGGCGCCGGCCTTGATATCCGACAGCGCATCCGCGATCGCGGATTGAAGCTGCTTGACGGTCGGCTGCTGAGTCTGCGCCGCATCGCGCGGTTCCGAATTCTTGGCTTGATCGCCAGCGCGCGGTTGCGCGCCGGCATTGGCTTGAGCGGCCGGCTGCGCAGGCTGCGCATTCGCCTGGGCGCCGCCGTCGTGCTGAGCCTGCGACGGCGCAGGCCCTGGCGGCAGCAGGGGCGACAGGCTTGCGGACGAAGCATCGGTATTGGCAGCGACGCTTCCGCCGGCATCGTCCGTCTTGGCACGGCGCACCTGCGCCTCCCCTTGGCCCGCTCCGGACGCATTGTCCCGCGCGGACGCATTCGGCTTTGGCTCGCTGTCGACGAAGCGATCCGCATCCTTCGACATTTGCGGCGCCAGCTTCCAATAGCCGGGATCGAAGGGATCGCGATAGGCGTCGCCGCCCTTGAGGCCTTCCTCTTCAGCCGAGGTCAGCGCACCTGCACGCCGCTGGCCCGAAGCCTGGTTGGAGCTGTTGGCGATCTCGGCAAGCGTCGCAAAGGGATCGCGGAACAGGACTTTCTCTTCGAAGGAAGCCGGCTTCTCGGCCGTCGGCGAGTCGCCGCGACGCTCCTCATTCGGCCCGGCTGGCTGGCGCTTGCCATCCTGCCCCTCGAACTGCGTCGGCTCTTTCTTGGTGATATCCTTGAGGCCCTTCGGAGCAGGCGCGTTCTCCGCAAGCTTGATTGGATTGAAATAGCTCGCGACCACCTGCTTTTGGTCCTGGTTGAGGGCGTTGAGCAGCCACATGACCAGGAAGAACGCCATCATCGCGGTCATGAAATCCGCATAGGCGATCTTCCACACGCCACCGTGATGCGCCTCCTCGGCGAAGGCGCTGCGCCGGCGGACGATAACGAGCTCCTGCTTGACCTCTTCCATGGCGACTACCGGCGCGCGTCTTTCAGGCGCTCGCTCCACGCCGATATCTGCGTCTCGATCACGGTCTGGTCGGCGATGACGCGGACCTCCAGGGTCTCGGCGACCTCATACTCGATGCTCGCGCGCTTGGAAGCCTCGAGCTGCGTCCTCACGAGGTCAAGCAGCTCGCTCGGGCCCGTCACTTTGAACACCGGCACCGGCGAGTTGCCGGTCAGAGCCGCGACCTGCTCGACCAGAGACCCGATCGCCTTGTCGCGGACCGCTTCGGCGAGGAACGGCAGCAATATGCGCGCGACGGAGCTCGCGATGTTGGTCTCGATCTCGCGGCATGCCGCCTCGAAACCGCTGACGATCGCCGCCGCCTGCTGGTCGGACCATTTGGCGCGCTCCTCGCCGAGCCGGATCGCGCTACGCACCCGCTCCTCGGCGACCTTGGCATCGCCTTCCGCAACGCCGGCGGCGTGGCCGCGACGATAGGCATCGTCGAGAAGATTGACCGGCGGAGCTTCCGGCTCGGGCGCCGAAAGCGGCGGCTGAAGCTGCGGCTGCGATTGAGGTTGGCGCTGCGGCTGAGCCTGAGGCTGCGGCTCGCGCCGGGCCTCCTTCTGTCTCGTCAGCACGTCCTGAATCTTGGGCGGCGGAGGCGGCGGCGACTTGGCCCGGCCGTTCGCGTCGAACTGCGTCAGGAGTTTTCCGATTGCCGCGTTCATGCCGCCTCCTCGCGTCGCATCCAGTCTTTAAGGATTGCCGCCGCCTGCATCTGATCGAGCCGGACGATCTGCTCCAGCCGCTTCTGCGGCGTCCGCTGCATCTTGCCTTCGAGGTCCTCGACGAGGTTGAGCTCGGGATCCTGGCTCTCGGCCAAGGCGAGAGCCGCGGCGGTTTCGAGCTCCGCGGCCTCGGCCTCTTCGGTCTGCTCCTGCTGTGCGCGGTGAGTCAGGATGCCGTTGACCGCGGGACGAAGGCCGAACCAGACCAGCATTGAGGCGACGGCCAAGATCGTCACCGCGTTGATGACGCTGCCGAGCTGCTTGTTGATCATCTCGACAAAGCTGATCGGCGGCACCGGAGCGAGTTCACGCGAGCCTTCGATGAAGTCGACGGCCGTCACCTGGATCTGGTCGCCGCGCGTCTTGTCCAGCCCGCCGGCGGTCGCCGCGAGCTGGCTGATCTCGGCGAGCTTGCTGTCGATGATGGCCTGGTTGCTCTTGTCGCCGAGATCGGCAACGAGCCGCGCGCGGTTGACCAGCACGGCAATGAAGAGTTTCTTGACCGAATAGCCGTCACTCACCGTCGTCGTGGTCTTCGACGACACTTCGAAATTGGTGACGTCCTCGCGGCGGGTCTTGTCTTCGCTGGAATTCTTGGTCCCGCCGGAATTGACCTGCTGGTCGGGCAGATTCTGCTGCACCGTGGTCGGCTGCGAGCGGTCCGCGTTCTGCGACGATTCCTTTTCGCGGACGTTTCGCACCGAACGCTCGGCGCGGCTCTCCGGATCGTAGACGGTCTCGTTGATCTGCCGCTTGTCGGTGGAGAGCTGCGGGGCGACGCTCACCTCGAAATTGTCGAGGCCCAGATAGGGCGTTAGCGCCTTGCGGATGTTCTCCTGCACCATGCCGCCGACCGTCTTCTGGAGGCTCGCCATCTTGGTCGGCGCAGCGCTCGCCTCGTCCTCCTCGGCGAGCAGCATTGAGCCGTCGGCGTCCAGCACGGTCACCTTGTCGCGGCTCATGCCGGGAATGGCGGCTGCGACGAGATGGCGGATCGACTGCGCGGTGCGCGCTTCGATCGCGCCATCGGTGCGCAGCACGACCGATGCCGAAGGCGGCTGCTGCGTCGCGCGGAACGAGCCGCGTACCGGCAGCACGATATGCACCCGCGCAGCCTTCACTCCCTTCATCAGCTGCACTGTACGCGCGATCTCGCCTTCGAGCGCGCGCAGCTTCGTCACTTCCTGCATGAACGAGGTCAAGCCGAGCGAGCCGATCTTGTCGAACAGCTCGTAGCCGGAATTGGCGCTGGTCGGCAGGCCCTTTTCGGCGAGCAGCATCCGCGCCTGCATGGTCTGGCTCGGGCGCACCGAGACGGCATCGCCAGCCGTATTGACGTCGAAGGCGATGTTCTGCTCGCGCAGCGCCGCGCCCATGCGCGTCACGTCCTCGCGGGTCAGGCCGGTATAGAGCGTCTCGAATTCCGGCCGGCTTAGATAGTACGCGCCGCCGACAACGGTGACGAGAACGGCAAAGCCGATCAGTCCCAAGGCCATCAGGCGTCGCGGCCCAAGCTCCAGCAGATTGTTGAGCAGTTGCTGTATCTGCGCACGACTGAACAGCATATGACCTCGTACCAATGCGAACATAGAGGACACTCCGCTGCCAACCTTGTCTGAAGGTTGCGCAAGGACACGAATGTGTCGGTTCGCTGGCGAGGCGTTGTAATTTTGCAAGGATTTCCTCCGACGCAAACGGTCCAGCAGCAGCCATCGGGCGCACGACCGCACGACAACGCAATCGGCGGCGGGTGCTCCATGAAGTCTGGCGTCAGGAGGTCATTGCAGGCACATCATGTGCCGCCAAATCCACCGTTCATGGCGGGGACCGTGCTCCCATGGGGAGCACGGTCATTTTGAAAGCCGAAGCTTACTTGAACAGCGAGAGGATGCTCTGGCTGTTCTGGTTGGCGATCGAGAGCGCCTGAACGCCGAGCTGCTGCTGGGTCTGGAGCGCCTGCAGGCGGGTCGATTCCGCATTCATGTCGGCGTCGACGAGCTGGCCGATACCGCGATCCACGGAGTCCATCAGGGTCTTGACGAAATCCGTATTGGTCTGGATGCGGTTCTTGACGGCGCCGAGGTCGGCGGCGGCCGAAGCCACCTTGTTGATCGCAGCGGTGACCTGCGCGATGTAGGTATCGAGCGTGGCCTGGTCGGTCGCGGCATCGGTCAGCGAGGTGATGGTCAGGTTGTCGATCGACACACCGCTGGTCTGCGTGTCCAGAATGCCGGTGGAGGTCGAGCTGTAGAGCGAATAGTTGGAGATCGTCAGGGTGATGGAGCCGATAGTCGGCGTGCCGCTGACGCGCGAGAATGACGACACCAGGTCGAAGGTCGCCGGCGTCGAGGCGGTCGCGCTCAGCCAGTTCACGCCGTTGAAGGTCGCCGCAGCGGCGGTGCTCTTCATCTGCTGCTGGATCTGGGTGATGTCGGCCTGGATCTTGGCGCGGTCGATACCGGCGGTCTTGGCTTCGACCAGCAGCGACTGCAGCTTGGTCAGACCACCGGTCTTGTCGCCGACCACGGCGGTCAGAGCGGTGTATTCGGTGTCGACGGTCGCGGCCGATAGACCGAGCGAGTCGGAGACCGCGGAGAGCGCGGCGTTGTCGGCGCGCATCGAGGTTGCGATCGACCAATAGGCGGCGTTGTCCGACGCGGTCGAGACGCGCTGGCCGGTCGAGATCCGGTTTTCGGTGGTCTGCAGGTTGGAGCTGACGTTGCGGAGGGTCTGCAGCGCCGTCATTGCAGCGGAGTTGGTGAGCAGACTAGAACTCATTTTTGACGTCCCCTGGAAATAGAATGAATTTTTTGGGACATACCGGGTTTGCACCGGTACGGCAGGGCGGCATCATGCCTTTGGGCCGCGGAAAAGCGCGCTCAACCTGTCGTAACGGCGGCGATAGCACGCGAAGTTTGTGCGGGGCTTGTGGCTCCGTAACCGGACCACAATGGTGCAGCCGAATTTACGGCTTGTGCGGGACGTCACGCCAACATGAAAAGAGCCGCGCTTCGCGAGAAGCGCGGCCCCCGTTCGGATAGTTTTCAGGCTTAGCGGAACAGCGACAGGATGCTCTGGCTGTTCTGGTTGGCGATCGAGAGCGCCTGAACGCCGAGCTGCTGCTGGGTCTGCAGCGCCTGCAGGCGGGTCGATTCCGCATTCATGTCGGCGTCGACGAGCTGGCCGATACCGCGATCCACGGAGTCCATCAGGGTCTTGACGAATTCCGTGTTGGTGGAGATGCGGTTCTTGACGGCGCCGAGGTCGGCGGCGGCGGAAGCCACCTTGTTGATCGCAGCGGTGACCTGCGCGATGTAGGTATCGAGCGTGGCCTGGTCGGTCGCCGCGTCAGTCAGCGAGGTGATGGTCAGGTTGTCGACCGACACACCGCTGGTCTGCGTGTCCAGAATGCCGGAGGAGGTCGAGGTGTAGAGCGAATAGTTCGAGATCGTCAGGGTGATGGAGCCGATGGTCGGCGTGCTCTGGATGCGCGAGAACGACGACACCAGGTCGAAGGTCGCCGGCGTCGAGGCGGTCGCGCTCAGCCAGTTCACGCCGTTGAAGGTCGCCGCAGCGGCGGTGTTCTTCATCTGCTGCTGGATCTGGGTGATGTCGGCCTGGATCTTGGCGCGGTCGATACCGGCGGTCTTGGCTTCGACCAGCAGCGACTGCAGCTTGGTCAGGCCACCCGTCTTGTCGCCGACCACGGCGGTCAGAGCGGTATATTCGGTATCGACAGTCGCAGCCGACAGACCGAGCGAGTCGGAAACCGCGGAGAGCGCGGCGTTGTCGGCGCGCATCGAGGTTGCGATCGACCAGTAGGCCGCGTTGTCCGAAGCGGTCGAGACGCGCTGGCCGGTCGAGATCCGGTTTTCGGTCGTCTGCAGGTTGGAGCTGACGTTGCGGAGGGTCTGCAGCGCCGTCATTGCTGCGGAGTTGGTGAGAAGGCTAGAACCCATTTTGATGTCCCTTTGAGATTGATGGAGTGGGGACATACCGGACTTGCACCGGTACGACAGGGCGGCGTCATGCCTTTGGGCTGCCGAAAAGCGGTTAGGCCCAACCTGTCGTACGGCGACCGTAACGTGCGAAGCTTGTGCGAGGCTTGTGGCTCTGTGACTCGGCTGCAACAGAGCAGCCGAATTGAAGGCGTGCGCGTCGCGTCACGCCAAACGAAAGGGCCGCGCTTTGCGAGAAGCGCGACCCTCCCTGGATTGTACTTGGGTTTAGCGGAACAGCGACAGGATGCTCTGGCTGCTGTTGTTGGCGATCGAAAGCGCCTGCACGCCGAGCTGCTGCTGGACCTGGAGGGCCGCCAGACGGGTGGACTCCTGGTTCATGTCGGCGTCGACAAGCTGGCCGATACCGCGATCAACCGAGTCCATCAGCGACTTGACGAATTCCGTGTTGGTCGAGATACGGTTCTTGACGGCGCCGAGATCGGCGGCGGCCGAAGCTGACTTGTTGATCGCAGCGGTGACCTGCGCGATGTAGGTATCGAGCGTGGCCTGGTCGGTCGCAGCATCGGTCAGCGAGGAGATAGTCATGTTGGCGACCGACACACCGCTGGTCTGCGCGTCCAGAATGCCGCTCGTGCTGGACGTGTAGAGCGAGTAGTTGGAGACCGTCAGGGTAATCGAGCCCGTGGTCGGCGTGCTCTGGACGCGGGAGTAGGACGACACGAGGTCGACCGTCGCCGGCGTCGAGGCGGTCGTGCTCAGCCAGTTCACGCCGTTGAAGGTCGCCGCATCGGCGGTGCTCTTCATCTGCTGCTGGATCTGGGTGATGTCGGCCTGGATCTTGGAGCGGTCGATACCGGCGGTCTTGGCTTCGACCAGCAGCGACTGGAGCTTGACCAAGCCGGAGTTCTTGTCGCCGATGACCGTGTTCAGAGCGGTGTATTCGGTGTCGACGGTCGCGGCCGACAGACCGAGCGAGTCGGAGACGGCGGAGAGCGCGGCGTTGTCGGCGCGCATCGAGGTCGCGATCGACCAATAGGCGGCGTTGTCCGAAGCGGTCGAGACGCGCTGGCCGGTGGAGATGCGGGTTTGCGTGGCGGAGAGCTGCGAACTCACAGACCGCAGGGTCTGGAGTGCGGTCATGGCGGTCGAGTTCGTAAGCAGGCTTGACATTGCGAATGTCCCTTTATGTACGCGTTACATTTTCACGAGGGGACATACCGGGCTTGCACCGGTACGGAGGGACGGCATCATGCCTTTGGACTGATGTGGGTGGGGTCCAACCCGCCGTGATGCATTGCTAGCACGCCGAATCTTGCGCGCAGCTTAAGATCGGCTTGAATTTCCCAGCAAAATCATATGGTTAACATTACCCACCGCTAACCATGATGCGGTACCTCTCGCTAACCATAACCGGCCGGCCGGCGATCGCGCCTTACGAGAACGAGCGCACCAGGCCTGAGGCGAGCAGATTCCAGCCGTCGATCAGCACGAAGAACAGCATCTTGAACGGCAGCGCGAGGATCGTCGGCGGCATCATCATCATGCCCATCGACATGGTCAGCGTCGCCACGATCATGTCGATGACCAGGAACGGCAGCATGATGAGGAATCCGATCTCGAACGAGCGCCTGAGCTCGGAGATCATGAAGGCCGGGATGATGACGCGCAGATCGATGCGCTTGTCGTCGAACTTCTTGCGAAAACTCTCGGCGGCGAGCGCCTCGAAGGTCTGGAGGTCCTTGTCGCGGACATGCGCCAGCATGAACTCGCGGAACGGATCGGTGATCTTCAGATAGGCCTCCTCCTCCGAGATCTCGTTCTTCATGAGAGGCTGGACACCGCTCTCCCAGGCGCGGTCGAAGGTCGGCGCCATCACGTAGAAGGTCATGAACAGCGCGAGGCTGATCAGCACCAGATTGGCCGGCGTGGTCTGGAGGCCGAGACCGGAGCGCAGGAACGACAGCGCCACCGCAAACCGTGTGAAGCTCGTCACCATGATCAGCAGGCCCGGCGCCACCGACAATACCGTGATCAGCGCCATCAACTGGATGATCCGGCCACTGGTCGAGCCGTTGCCGGGAGGCAGCAGCGAGTTGAGGTCCGGAATCTGGGCGAACGCCATCTCGGGCAGGAGGACCAGAACCAGCGCGAGCAGCAGGACTCTCGATTTCACTGGATCACCAACGTCTCAATGATCAATTCGCGAACCTTGCCCGACGAGCGGATGTTGGCGCGCTCGGTCAGGTCGTCGCGCAGATGCTGGAGCCCGCGAGATCCCTCGAACTGGCTGACGGACGCCGAGCGAAGATAGGTCACGATGTCCTCGCTGATATGGGCTGCGAGGATGCCGGCGTCCTCGTCGTTCATGCTATCGGTCACCATGGAAGCTTCGATACGCGCCCAATTGTTGGACGGCGCGCCGAGATTGGTCACGATCGGAGACAGTTTCCTGAGCCGCGCGCTTCCGGCATAGCTCGTGGCAACAGGTGGCGGCGCGGCGGCTTTCTTCGCGTCGGCGACGCGCTCCGCGGCCGCAAACAGATGCAGACCGGCGAACGCGCCAGCGCCGATCGCGATCAGGGTCAGCACCACAATGGCCGCGATCAGGCGCATCACGTCCCCTGCCCTCGCGACGCGGCCCGGCCGGCGCTATTCTCAGAATGGTGCCACGGCGTCATAGATGCGATGTCCCCATCCGGGTTGCTGCACGTCAGACAGATTTCCGCGGCCGCCGTAGGACACGCGCGCCTCCGCGATCTTCTCGTAGGAGATCGTGTTGGTGCGCGATATGTCGCGCGGACGCACGATGCCGCCGACGTTGAGCACGCGCATCTCGGTGTTGACGCGGAATTCCTGCGAGCCGCTGATCATCATATTGCCGTTCGGCAACACGTCGGTGACGACGGCGGCGATCGACAGCTTGATGTCCTCGGTGCGATCGATCTGGCCGTTGCCCTTGATCTGGGTGTTGGTAGAGAGGTTGGCGTTGGCCTGGCCCTTGTCGCTCCATCCGGCTACGTCCATCAGCCAGTCCAACCCGAACTTGATCTGCGAATCGCGCGAGCGGTCGGTCTTGTTGTCGAGCTTGGCCTTGTCCTGCATCGAGATGATCACCGTCACGACGTCGCCGGTGCGGCGGGCGCGGGGATCGCGGTAGAGATCGGTGCCGTCGTCCCAGGTCGAGCGATAGCTCACGGGCGTGCGAACGCGGGGCGTCACCGGGATCGGTTCGGCCTGCGTCCTGAGGCCGCTGCCGACCGGCGACAATCGCGGGCCGGTCAAGACTTCCGCCGGATCATTGAAGCATCCGGCCAGGAGCACCGACGACAGCAGGAGCGACAGGACGAGGATCGGCTTCTTCATCTATTTGGTCTTTCCGTCATCCACGCGGCGCATTCCGCCGAGCAGGTCGGCAAGGTGCGCCGCGCGCGCCGTATCCATTTCGTTGAAGATCGCGCTCGAGGTCCTCGGGTTGAGCTTGGCGAGCACGGCGGCGGCGGTCTCGTCTGCCATGCCCGCGATCTGGGTGGCGGCCGCATCCGGCTTCATGCGCGAGTAGATCTCGACGACCTGCGCTTCGGCCTTCTTCAGAAAGTCGTCGCGCAGCGCCATCCACTTCTCGTATTCGGCGCGCTTGGCCTCGACCTCGGCGATCCGCTCACGGAGCTGGGTCTCGGCCTTTTCCAGCTCCTTGAGCTGCCAGGCCAGTCGCGCATCGACCGCGGGGTCGGCGACGTTGCTGCAGAACAGCGCGACCTCGTTATCCGCGGGCACAGCGGCCTGCGCCGGCGCAGGCTTCGGCGGTGCCGTGACGCTGCCGGGCTTGACCGTGCGCACGGGCGCGGATGCAGGTGCGGCTGCGGGCGCCCGGGCCGGTGCCGGCGTCTCGGGCGCGGGCACCACACCGGTGACCGCGGGACCGGAGTCTTCGGCCGCCCACGCCGTCGCCCGGATCAACGTGTTGTCGCCCGGTATCGGCATCGCCGGTGCAGGCGGCTTCTGCGCTCCCGGCGCACGGGCGCGCGCGAACGAGAGCAGGTTGAGCGGCTTCGACGCTTTGGCCTCGTCCAGCGCCAGCACGGGCGAGGCGCCCGCAAGCGCGGACGCCGCGACCAGGACGAGGAGTGTGGCTTTGTGATCCAGCTTCAGCATCGGGCCGCGTGCGATTCTCGGTCGAGACCTGAGCATTGAGCGACCAAGCTTGCACGACGCTTGTGCATCATTGCACGATGACGTCGGCCTGGAGCGCACCGGCGGTCTTGATGGCCTGGAGGATCGCGATGATGCCCGACGGCTTCAGGCCGATCTGGTTCAGGCCGCGCACCAGACGCTGGAGGTCGACGCCGCTGAGGATCGCCACCTGCGATCCGGCTTCGTTGGCCTCGACGATAGTCTGGGGAACGACGACCGTCTGCCCTTGCGAGAACGGCGCGGGCTGCGAGACCACAGGAAGCTCGGTGACACGAACCGTCAGATTGCCGTGCGTCACGGCGACGGTCGAGATGCGCACGTCACGTCCGATCACCACCGTCCCCGTGCGCTCGTTGATCACCACCCGCGCCGGAGTGTCGGGTTCGACCGTCAGCTCGCCGATCTCCGCGAGGAAGCGGACCGGCCCGACGTAGCGCGGTTTCGACAGCACGATCGTGCGATAGTCGCGCTCGAAGGCGATCTGCGCCCGATAGCGGCCGCCGGCGTAGCGGTTGATGGCATCGAGGATGCGCGTCGCGGTGACGAAATCGGGATTCTTGAGCTCCAGCACCAGGAATTCCATCTCATGGAGACTTCCCTGCACCTCGCGCTCGACCAGCGCGCCGTTCGGAATGCGTCCCGCGGTCGGCGTGCCCTGGCTGACGTTCTGTGCCTGGCCTCCGACGCTGTAGCCGGCGACCGTGACCGCGCCCTGCGCCACGGCATAGACCGCACCGTCGGCCGCGCGCAGCGACGTCATCACCAGCGTTCCGCCGAGCAGCGAGGTCGCATCGCCGAGCGACGAGACCGTCACGTCCATGCGCTCGCCGGGCCCGATCGAGGGCGGCAGATCCGCGGTCACCATC
This sequence comes from Bradyrhizobium sp. USDA 4486, assembly GCF_054057995.1. Taxonomy (NCBI): domain Bacteria; kingdom Pseudomonadati; phylum Pseudomonadota; class Alphaproteobacteria; order Hyphomicrobiales; family Nitrobacteraceae; genus Bradyrhizobium; species Bradyrhizobium sp. USDA 4486. The sequence goes on along the minus strand of NZ_JBSRZV010000001.1, from coordinate 8,050,877 downwards.
ACGGCCGCGACGTTGCGCGTGCGAAGCGTGGTAGGACGCGGCGGATTGTTGGTGCTGGTGGTCTCGTTCCTGACGTTGATGCCCATGTTCTCGAGCATCGATTGCAGGGACTGCTCGGTGAACGGCGCGTTGCGGAGCGTGTCGCCGGTGCCGTTCAGGCCGATGACGAGGCCGTAGCCGACGATCTGGTTTTCGCGCAACCCCTTGATGTCCGCGATATCCTTGATGCGGACGGCGGCCTGGGCGCTGGCCGCGGAGAGGAGCAGGACGAGCGCGAGCAGCAACCTGGTCATGACCCGTCCACGACCTTGACGGTACCGTCCGGCTGGACGATGCCCCTGATGATCACGCCGGTATCGGTGTTGCGCACCGGGATCAGCGCGCCGGGCGCGCCCTGCTGCATCGCCGAGCCGTAGGTGACGATCGACAGGCCGCTGTCCTCGACCACGACCTTGACCATGGCGCCGCGTGCGACAGTCCAGGGCTCTTCCACCGAGTTGGTCGGAATCGGCTGGCCCGGCAGCAAGTTGCGCCGCGCCATCCGGCCGACCAGGACCTGGCGTCCTTCGATGAACATGGCAACGCCGAGCACGTTCGGCGCGAAGACGCGCTCCGTGATCATGTCGTCCCGGATCAGCTCGCCCGCGCGGATCGACACAGCCGGCACGGGAAGCCGCTTCTCCTCGGCTACGGCGATGCCAGCCGAGACCAGAACCAGCAGCACGGCGGCCAACCCGCGCACGATCAGGCCAACCCTGTTCAACATGGAGACACCGGAACTAGCGAAGGCCCTTCGATACGGTCGAGGCCATTTCATCCGAGGCCTGGATGACCTTGGCATTCATCTCGTAGGCGCGCTGCGCCGAGATCAATTCGGTGATCTCCTTCACCGGATCGACATTCGAGGCTTCGAGATATTGCTGGTTGATCTTGCCGTAGCCGGAATCGCCAGGCAGACCGACGACGGGCGTGCCTGACGCCGTCGTCTCACGGTAGAGATTGCTACCGAGCGGCTCGAGGCCCGCCTCGTTGGCGAAATTGGCGAGGTTGAGCTGGCCGATCTGGCGCGGGTTGATTTCCGTGTCGAGCTTGGCAAACACCTGTCCGGTCTGGTTGACCGTGACCTGGACCGTTCCCTGCGGCACCGTGATCGCAGGATCCAGCAGGTAGCCGTCGATGGTGACGAGCTGGCCGTTGGCATTGGTGTTGAACGAGCCAGCGCGAGTGTATTGCACCTCGTTGTTGGGACCGAGCACCTGAAACCAGCCGCGGCCGTTGATGGCGAGGTCATAAGGGTTTCCGGTCTGCGTCAGCGCGCCTTGGATGTGCAGCTTGCGGATCGCCGCGGACTTGACGCCGAGGCCGAGATTGGCGCCTTCCGGAATCGGCGAGGAGCCGTTGACGTTCGCGACTCCCTGCATGCGGTCCATCTGGTAGAACAGGTCGGTGAATTCGGCGCGCGCCCGCTTGTACGAGGTCGAGTTGATGTTGGCGATGTTGTTCGCGATGACTTCGATGTTGGTCTGCTGGGCATTCATGCCCGTAGCCGCAATGGCGAGCGATTTCACTTACGTCACTCCCTCAGATCAAATCGACATCCGAACGACTTCTTGGTAAGCCTGCACGACCTTGTCGCGGACCGCGACCGCCGTCTGCATGGCCTGCTCGGCCGACATCAGCGCCTCGACGACCTTCCGCGTCGACTCCTTGCCCTGCATCGCCGAGATCGACGCCGCCTCGCCCGCCTTCAGCGTGCCGATCGCGTCCGTCGTCACCTGCTTCATCACCGACTCGAAGCCGAGATCGTCGCCCGACTGGACCGCGGTCGGCGCCGCCGACGCGATGGCCTGTGTCTCGGTCGCGCGGGACGCGGCCTGCCCGGCGGAGACCGCGGTGGATGAAATCGCCTCAAGCATTGTCAGCTCCTCATAAGGTCGATGGTCATGCCGAGCATCGAGCGCACCTGCTTCACGACCTGGAGATTGGCTTCATACGACCGGTTGACCTCCCGCATGTCGGCCATCTCGATCATCATGTTGACGTTCGGCAGCTTGACGTAGCCGGCCTTGTCGGCGGCGGGATGCCCCGGATCGTACTCGACGCGATAAGGCGTGGTGTCGACCCCGATCTCCTTGATCTTCGCAAGCTGGGCGCCGGAGGCGCGGTCCATCGCGGCATCGAAGGTGATGGTCTTGCGCTGATACGGATCGGCGCCGGCGGTGCGGCCCGTCGAGGTGGCGTTGGCGAGGTTTTCCGAGACGATGCGCATGCGCGTCGACTGCGCTTCGAGCCCGGAGCTCGCGACCGTCAGAGAGGCACTCAGTGCGTCCAGCATGTCAATTCACCTCAGGTCTTTGCGCTCGACAGCAGCATGCGGTGGAACGAGCGCACGACGGCCGCGTTCATCGAGTAGTCGCGATTGACGTCATTGCCCTTGATCATCTCCTGCTCGAGGCTGACGGAGTTGCCGGAGTGGACCACTTCCCAGCTGTCCTTCTTGGCCGTCGCGCGCGTGTCGGTCTCGGCCGCAGACAGCTGCAGGTGCGACGGCGATGTCGTCGCAAGCCGGACCGGCATGGTGTCGAGCACCTTGTTGAAGGGCTCGACGTCGCGCGCCTTGAAGCCCGGCGTGTTGGCATTGGCGACGTTGGTCGCGATGGTCTGCTGGCGGAGTTCGAGGTAACGCGCCTGCGACGATGCGAGTTCGAAGAGATAAAGCGGTCCCACGACAGCCCCATTCTGGTCCATTCGGGAGAACCCTAGGGCGTTAAGCTTTCGTCAAGCTGTTGCGCGAAGCGCCATCCTCGGAAATCTACTGGACCTTCTCGGGCCGCGGCGCCTGTTTCGACTGGAGGAAGTAGATGATCTCGGCGACAGGCCGGAAGAATTCGGCCGGAATCACCTGGTCGACCTGCACCGCCTCGTAGAGCGCGCGCGCCAGCGCCTTGTTCTCGATGACCGGAATCCGGTTCTGCTCAGCGACTTCGCGGATCTTGAGCGCGATCACGTCCATGCCCTTGGCCACGACCAGCGGCGCCGCGTTCTCCTCGCGCTTGTAGCGCAGCGCGATCGCGAAATGCGTCGGGTTCGCGATCACGAGCGTCGCGCGCGCCGCCGAGGCGATCATCCGCTGCCGCGAGCGGTCGCGCGCGAGCGAGCGCAGGCGCGCCTTGATCAGCGGATCGCCCTCCGCCTGCTTGTGCTCGTCCTTGATCTCCTGCTTGGTCATGCGCAGCTCGCGCCGCCAATGAAAGCGCGCCCAGGCGAGATCGATCGCGACGAGGACGATGGTGGCGATGCAGATCGCCGAGACGATCCGCATCGCAATGCTGAGGATCATCTCCGGCAGCGCGACCGGATCGGTGTACATCGCCTCGAACGCCTTGGCTTCGGACGAGCGCAGCACGAAGGCGACGACGGCGGTCACCGAGGCGAGCTTGAACAGCGACTTGCCGAATTCCACGAAGCCCTGCGTCCCGAACAACCGGTTCCAGCCGGTGAGTGGAGAAATTCGCGAAAGGTCCGGCATGATGCGCTGGAGCACCAGGTTAGGCGCATTCTGTAGCAGCGAGGCCGCCAGCCCGAACACGGCGAGAATGACGAGCAACGGCGTCAGAAACCGCAGCGCTTCGAGGCCCAAGACGGTGAGCAGGTTCTGCGCATCCGCCGCCGTGCTGAGCGGGAATCCGTCGGGGTCGTCGAGAAGTCCCTTCAGGGTCAGCGTCAACTGCTGCACGCCCCGACCGATCAGGAATGTCAGGATCACCATCAGCGCGGCCATCGAGGCGAAGATGGACGCCTCCCGAGAGACCGGAATGTTGCCCTGTTCGAGCGCATCGCGGACTTTCTTCTCGGTCGGCTCTTCTGTCTTGCTGTCCTGATCGGATGTTTCTGCCATGCCCGTTCAGCGGTCAGCGGAAGACCAGCTCATCCTCCTGGTCGGGGTTGAGCTCGATCTCGCCCTTCTCCGCAAGGTCGAGCGCGAGGTCGGTGATGACGCGGCGCGCCTCCAGCACGTCGCGCTGGTTCGACGGCTCGCCTATCGCAAGTTCGCTCTCGACGACACGGCGAACGCGCGAGGCAACCGCGGACAAGATGGTTTCGCGGAAATGCTTGTCGGTGCCCTTCAGTGCGACGACGATGCGGTCGGTCGGCACCTGATCGAAGATCATGGTGCGCGCCTTCGGGGCCAGATTGACGACGTCGTCGAAGGTGAACAGCAGCTCCTTCAGCACTTCCGCAGACTTCGGCCGCTTCTCCGACAGGCTCTTCAGCATGTCCTCGATGTGGCCGCGCTCCATCTTGTTGATGATGTCGGCGACGCGGGCGTAGGTATCCGCGCCGAGGTTGCGGGCGAAATTCAGCGTCAGATCCTCGTGCAGCGTCTTCTCGAGGACCTTCATCGCGTCGTCGACGATAGGCTTCAGGCTGAGCACGCGCCGCATCAGCTCGTTGCGCAGGCTTGAGGGCAGCTGGCTCATCACCTTGGCGGCGCAGGACGGCTTGACCTTGGACAGGATCAGCGCCGCGGTCTGCGGATGCTCCTTGGAGAGGTAGGTTGCCAGCGAATTTTCCGAGACCGACGAGACGCGGTCCCATACCGAGCGGCTCGAATTGCCGAGCAGGTCCGACATGATCGCCGTGACCTGGTCGGCCGGAAGCACGTCGCCGAGCACGGCCTCGAGCCCCCCGAGCGTGCCGAGGATGTTGGCCCCCATCGAGAACTGCTGGGCGAACTCCTCGACGATCGCCTCGAGCTCCTGGGCGGTGATCGGCCGCAACTCCGCCGCGGCCTTGGTGACGATGCGAATATCCTGCGGCTCGAACTGCGCGAGCACGCTCGCGGCCGCCTGGCGGCCCATGGCCAGCAGGAGCGCCGCGACCTTTTCCGTTCCACCCAGCGCGGCAACGCCTCGCTGCTTGACGGGAGCGACCTGTGCCGCCATGGTCAGGTATCACCCTGCCCCAGTGGTCCGACGATCTCCGTGAGCGAGACGCCGAAGCGGGAGTTGTCCTCTTCGACGACGACCACCTCGCCGCGGGCGACGATGCGGCCGTTGACCACGACGTCGACGGGCTCGCCGACGCGGTGGTCGAGCGGGACCACCGCGCCGCGGCCGAGCTTCATCAGATTCGCGACCGGAATGGTCGCCGAGCCGAGCACCACCTGCATGGTGACGGGAATCCGCAGGATGGCATCGACGTTGGCGAACTTGCCCGTCTCCTCCGCCGTGCGCGCGGCAATCTCGGCCAGCCGCTCCAGCGGAGACGCTTCGGTCTCTTCCGATGCAGATGCAGATTCATAGTCGAAGGATTGCGCCATGTCGTATCGCCTCTTGGTAGTTCCGCCCCCGGAGCGCCACGACGATCCGGTCGTATGTGTTCAGACTGCTTCGGCCTCAATGCTTGTTCACGTCGGCGCCGCCTGCGGCGGACGCGAGCCCGCTCCTCGCATCGAGTGCCGCGATCGCCTCGTGAGCCTGATCGATCTTTGTGCTCAGCACGTTGGCGAGCCGTCCGAGGTTCGCGGTGGAATCGTGCGCAGCGGTGATGACGGTGTCGAAGGCGCCCGCCGTCTCGTGGACGATGGTCGAGAACTCGCCCTGGTAGCTGCGCAAGCGCGCCAGCTCGCGGTGCATCCGGGTCACCCGCATGCTGGTGAAGGCGAGCGCAATCAAGAGCACGGCATCAACGAGATAGGATATCATCGACGAACTCCCGTTTCTGGTCGACGGGATCAGCCACCTGCATGGCGTAATAGCCATCGAGCTGGCCGATCTGACACCAGAACAGCACCTGGTTGTTGCTTTCGAGGCGGGCCAGCGTGCGCGGCGTGGCTTCGAGCTCGAGCACCTGGCCGACGTGGAACTTCACGACATCGCCGAGAGTTATCATCTTCTCGTCGAGCACCGCGCTCAGCGTCACCTCGGTGCGGTGGACCTCGCTTTCCATCTGTTCGCGCCAGCGCGGATCGGCCGCGCCGCCCTCGCTGACCACGACGGTCGCGAGCTTCTGCCGGAGCGGGTTGAGCGCGGAGTGCGGGACGATGAGGAACATCTGGCCGCCGCGGTAGAGCGCCTGCAGCATGATGTTCGCGCAGATCGACATGTTGCCGCTGCGTCCGATCGCCAGCGAGGCCATCGCGGTCTCGACCCGCTCGACGCGGAAGGTGACGTTGGAGGTGCCGGCGAAGGCGGATTGCAGAGCCTTGGCGAAGCGCTCGAACAGCGCCTGGACCAGGCGGATCTCGATGTTGGAGAACGAGCGCTCGACGTCGAGGGGCGGCTCGGCACCGTCGGAGCCGAACATCGCCTCGACCATCGTGAACACGAAATCGCGGTCGAGCATGATGATGACGCGGGAGTCCCACTGCTCGGCATAGAGCACCGCGGCGACCGCGTTGCCCTCGTAGTCCTTGATGATGTCGCCGACGCGGTCGTTGGTGATGCCGTTGACCGAGAAGTAGCAGGGCGTTCCGGCCATCGGCTGCAAGCTGTCGGTGCACGATGCCGCCATGCGATCGAAGATCACATTGAGCATCGGCATGCGTTCGATCGAGATACCCGCCGCATCGAGCAGGTAGTTCGGCAGCTGCTTCCGCTGATCGACCTCGACGTCTTCCATCGTCATGCGCGGGCCGCCTTCGGTTCAGGCTCGGTCGGGACGGCCTTGGGGCCCGCGATCGTCTCGTTCTCGACGACGTCGATCGACGGGCGCTCGTTGCTCGATATCATCTTGCGGCCGTGCTCGACAGCGATCTGCGGCATGGCGCCGTTCATGAAGGCCAGCAACGTCTGCTTGACAATGATGTAGGGCCGGCACTTCTTCTCGCGCGTCATCTTGATCTTGATCGCGAAGGGCGAAATGATGCCGTAGGACAGGAAGATGCCGGCGAAGGTGCCGACCAGGGCCGCGCCGATGAAGCCGCCCAACAGCTTCGGCGACTGGTCGAGCGCGCCCATCGCCTTGATGACGCCGAGCACCGCGGCGACGATGCCAAGCGCCGGCATCGCCTCGGACACCGTCACCAGCGCATGATAGGGCGCCAGCTTGCCCTTCACGATGGTGTGGATCTCCTCATCCATCAGCGCCTCGATCTCGTGGGTGCGCGCGTTGCCCATGATGATGAGGCGGACATAGTCGCAGATGAACTGGAGCAGCGACGGGTCGCCGAGCACGCTCGGGAACGCCTTGAAGATCTCGGAGGACGAGGGGTCGTCGATATGGGCTTCCACCTCGCTGCGGCCCTTGCCGCGCAGCTCGCGCATCAGGGCGTGCAGCGCCCCGAGCAGGTCAAGGTAATAGCGCTGCCCGGGCACAGCGTTGGTGATGGCCTGCATGCAGGCGACCCCGCTGTCGACGACCGTCTTCCACGGATTGGCCAGAATGAAGGTGCCGACCGCCGTGCCCATGATGATCACGAACTCCCACGGCTGCATGAGCACGGCCAGATGCCCGCCCATGGCGGCAAAGCCGCCGAGCAGCGCCGCTACCGTGATGAAAATCCCCACGAAACTGCCCAACACGCCGCTCCATCGCCGATCCCACCGGAAATATCTAGTCGGCGACGCTTGCGCGAAGCTGGCTTGCCGCATCGCCAGCCCCGCGCAAGCAATTGACGGCAGCTTGGGACACCTCGCAACAGCGGCCAGAGGGGCGCGAGCCATGTTATCCACCATCGCGGACTACACCAGACTGACCACGGACATGAGCAAGTCGATGACGCAGGTCGCGACACAGCCCGATGTCAGCCGCGATACCGATTACTTCCTCAGCCACATCGGCAACGTGAAGACGATCGACGACTTCCTGAACGACTACCGCCTCTATTCCTACGCGATGAAGGCCTATGGCCTCAGCGACATGACCTACGCCAAGGCGTTCATGCGCAAGGTGCTGACCGAGGGGGTCTCGGACCAGGACGCTTTCGCCAACAAGCTCTCCGATACCCGCTATCGGCAGTTCGCCACCGCCTTCAATTTCGCCGCTCTCGGGGAGCAGGCGACCTCGACCACGGCGGCCACGACCGGCACGGCGACCCAATACGTCACGCAGACGCTGGAGGAGAACGCCGGCAACCAAAACGAGGCCCTGCGGCTCGCGCTCTATTTCACCCGCAAGGCCTCCACGATCACGAACGCCTACCAGATCCTCGCCGACAAGGCGCTGACCCAGGTGGTGCAGACTGCGATGGGCTGGTCGTCGACGATCAGCTCGTCCGACATCGACGCCCAGGCCAAGATGATCACGGACAAGATCGATCTCACCGACTTCCAGGACCCGACCAAGGTCACCAAATTCGTGCAGCGCTTTGCCGCGATGTGGGATGCGACCCAGGCTCAGAGTGACAATTCGACCAATCCCGCGCTGGCGCTGATCGCCGGCGCGCCGACATCGGTGAACCTCGATACCGACATGCTCACGACGCTTCAGAACATTCGCTTCAACAGGTAAATCATGCAATCGGCTCTCTATGTGGGATTGTCGGCGCAGGTCGCGCTGGAAAAGCGCCTCCAGACGATCGCCAACAACGTCGCCAACGTGAACACGGCGGCATTCCGCACCGACGTGGTGAAGTTCGAGACGGTGCTGTCCAAGGCCGGCGCGAACCCGGTCGCCTTCTCCTCGCCCGGCGACAACATCATCTCGCGCGAGCAAGGCAGCATTACCGAAAGCGGCAACCCGCTCGACGTCGCCGTGGTGGGCCAGGGCTGGATCGCCTTCGCCGGTCCGAACGGCACTGTCTACACCCGCGACGGCCGCCTCCAGATCGCGCCCAATGGCGATCTTCAGACCGTGGCCGGCTGCCCGGTCATCGACGCCGGCGGCGCGCAGATTACGCTCGACCCGAACGGCGGACCGATCGCCATCTCGCGCAGTGGCGCGATTACCCAGGACAACAACGAGATCGGCACCATTGGCCTGTTCAGCATCCCCGCCGATGCCAATCTCGAGCGCTACGGCAATTCCGGCGTCACGCCCGACCGGCCGGCGACCGCCATCGCCGATTTCTCCCGCGACGGCTTCAAGCAGGGCTATGTCGAGGGCTCCGGCGCCAATCCGATGATGGAGTTGACGAAGCTGATCGCGGCTTCGCGTGCCTTCGACGGCACCAATTCGATGATCGAGGGCACCGAGAGCTCGCTCCAGAACGCAATCCGGACTCTGGGCGAGCCGGGCAAGTAGACTTCAAGTAGTCTGCGCCGCGTGCGCATTGAGGTGGACGGTTTCCTTGAACGCTCTTCGGCAACTCGAGTGGGCGCTGCTGGAGCTCCAGCAGAGCACTCCCCTGGCCAGCGTCAGCGGCGCGATCTGCGAGATCGCGCCGACGCATTTCCGCGTCTCCGGCCTGTCGCGCTTCGTGCGGCTCGGTGAACTCATCGGCGTCAATTCCGGCGGCAAGCCGCAGATCGGCGAGGTGGTGCGGATCGACAGCGACGGCATCATCGCCAAGCCGTTCGACCGGCAATTTGCCGGCGGCCTCGGCTCCGTCGCCTACCGGATGCCGCCCTTGTCCTTCGCGCCCGATGCGAGCTGGAAGGGCCGCGTCATCAACGCGCTCGGCGCCCCGCTGGACGGACAGGGCCCCCTGACGCCGGGGTCGCGTGCAGTCTCGGCCGAGGCCGAGGCGCCGTCGGCCATGAAGCGCGCGCGCGTGCACAAGCCGCTGCGCACCGGCGTGCGTGTCATCGACCTGTTCGCCCCGATCTGCGCCGGCCAGCGCGTCGGCATCTTCGCCGGCTCCGGCGTCGGCAAATCGACGCTGCTTGCGATGCTCGCGCGCAGCCAGGGCTTCGACACCGTCGTGCTGGCGCTGGTGGGCGAGCGCGGCCGCGAGGTGCGCGAATTCATCGAGGACGTGCTCGGCACCAACCGCAATCGCGCCGTCACCATCGTATCGACGGGAGATGAAAGCCCGATGATGCGGCGGCTGGCGCCGAAGACGGCCATGGCGGTCGCCGAATATTTCCGCGACAGGGGCGAATCGGTGCTGCTCGTGGTCGATTCGATCACCCGTTTCGCCCACGCCGCCCGCGAGGTTGCGCTGGCCGCCGGTGAGCCCGCCGTCGCGCGCGGCTATGCACCGACGGTGTTCACCGACCTGCCGCGCCTGCTGGAGCGCGCCGGCCCCGGCGAGGAGGGATCCGGCTCGATCACCGGCATTTTCTCCGTGCTGGTCGACGGCGATGATCACAACGAGCCGATCGCCGACACCATCCGCGGCACGCTCGACGGCCACATCGTGCTCTCCAGGCACATCGCCGACCAGGCGCGCTATCCGGCCGTGGATGTGCTGGCCTCGGTCTCGCGTCTCGCCCACAACGTCTGGGACCCCGAAGAGCGCGAACTGGTGAGCAAGCTGCGCACCATGATCGCCAAATACGAGGACACGCGCGACCTCCGCCTCATGGGCGGCTATCAGTCGGGACGTGATTCGGGCCTCGACCAGGCCATCGACATGGTGCCGAGGATCTACAGCGCCATGCGGCAAGATGCCTCGGCTCCGCCGAGCGCCGACCCGTTTCGCGAACTGCGGGACATGCTGCGCGGCGACTGAAGCATTTTTCGACCCTGATCGAATCAGAACCGAAGCTCTTGTTTTGACGCGTGTTCTTCACGCGCCTGCTCGCAGCGCAGCTCTGCTCATGATCGCGACAGCCGATCATGCATGCCGCCACGCTTGCCGTGCATGTGCATGCATCGTCGGAGACATTTCCGTCGCAAGCATGTCATTCGTTCGGTCGAGATTCGCGGCCGGGTGAAGCGGATCCGGCCCGGCCCCATTTTGCGGGGTTTACGCAAACAACCGCTGCGTGTAAACCCTGCGGGTTCCATTGGACGATTCCCTGACAGATCGCACAAGTTGTGGACGGCGCGCCGAGGCGCATCGTCGCCATGCACAAGCTTCAACCAAGCTGCATCGACGACAGACAGCAAGATGCGTGCAATCAAACCATCGTATATTTGCGCGAAACTCGCTTGTTATGCTGCCTATTGCGATCACCATCATGTGTTCCGGAGCGGGAGATTGTCTTGAACGTGATATTTGCTTCGAGCGACATCCAGTCTCCTAGAGTGACTTGACTTGATTTTGTTGAGAAGCTCATTCATCGTTTCGGTGAACATAAAGAAACGTCTGCGTGTGACTTGAACTTCAGGGGCTTCGGTTGAACAACTCCGATCCATCGTCCGCCAGTGACGGCAACTCGGGCTTTCGTTCGACGACGCCACGATTGGCATATCATCGGCGACGCCGCGTCTCGGGTCGCGGCTTGCAGTGCCCGTCAGTCGAAGTCGGGTACCGAGCAGTCCGTGCTTTCGTGCGGACAACGGGCAAGGCGTGCGGGTCGGACATTGCGCGTCATACGGCTTCTCGCAAAAGATTCGCGTGCAACGGCGGAATGCGGCTCCGGGGCGCCGCAGAAGAGATTCCCGGGGCGAGGTAAATGCATGCCGTTGGCACGTGAGGCTGTCGAGCTGCTGGTCCAGGCGGCGAGAGCTTGGTATTTCGAGGGCAATCAGCACGGGTTGCGAGATCGGGAATGGATGGCGCTGCGCTTTCTCGGCCGCGCCAACAGGTTTTCGCGCACCCCGTCCGCGCTCGCTGGCTTCATCGGCGCCACCAGGGCGACTGCGTCGCAGATCGTGAAGACGCTGGAGGGCAAGTCCTACCTGGTGCGAAAGCCATCGCACGAGGACAAGCGGTCCGTCGTGCTTCACGTCACCGCGCAGGGCGAGAAATGCCTGAACCAGCACGACCCGATCAATCATGTGGTGAACGCGGTCACGGCGCTCGGCACCGAGGAGTGCCTCCGCTTGCGCGACTCGCTTCGCGAGATCCTCAATCATCTCGACGCGGCCCATCAGCGGCTGGACGCCAGCATCTGCCGCGACTGCATGTTCCTCGCCGAACGCAGCCCCGGCCATGCCGGCGCCGGCAAGGGACGCGCAACGGCCGAGTTCATGTGCCGGCTGTATCGCGCCCCGATCTCGCTCGAGGAGACAGAGCTGCTCTGCACCAGTTTCGAGCGTACCCGCGATCGCCCGAAGATCGAGGAGCATCTCGACCGTGCGCGCGTCGCGAGCCAGGGATAGACGCGCATGGTGTTCCGGACAACGGAGCGTGCAGCCGAGCCGTCGCTCTTCGAGGTTCGCTCCGCGCAGGTATACGCGGCAGAGCGCGCAGCTCGGGGTGACGGAGACAGATAAGCGCAGCCTCCACATCGGCATTGCAGCTTGAATTCTGACTCGCAGACACAGCTTCGCATCCTCGCGGCTCGATTCGCCCGAGCTTTGCTTGACCTCTCACCCCCTTTGCCAAGAGGGCACAGGGAAGGCCGCATAGGCGTTAAGTTTATTCTTGAGTGTTGGAATCACACGTGATTCCAAGGGGCATGGCAGACGAATCGCTTCTAAATGAGGACTGGACGAGAGTGGTTGCGCAGCTGGGTGGGGCTGAGCAGCTTGAGATAAGCGCGCGCCAGACGAAGGCTTTCGCGCGGCGGCGCCAAATTCCAGACGCGGTGGCGTTGCTTCGGCTGATGCTGGCCTATTGTTTAGGGGAAAGAGGATTGAGATCGACAGCTGCGTGGGCGGCTTCTGTTGGCCTTGCGGACCTCAGCAGCGTGGCGTTGTTCTATCGCCTGCGTCAATGTGGCGATTGGTTTGCAGTGCTGGTGGAGAGCTTGCTCGATGCGGCAGCGCCGAAGGCGAGCCGAGGCCGCCTGATCCGCATCGTCGATGCGACGACAGTACCTCAGGCCGGGCCGACTGCCCGCAGGAGCAGTGAGCTTTGGCGGCTTCATAGTGCATTTGATCTGCCAAGTGAGCGCTTTGGTCACTTCGAGCTAACGGATCAGCAAGAGGGCGAAACGTTTGACCGGATACCAGTAGTCAAGAACGAGATCCGCATTGCTGACCGCGCTTATCTGCAACCTGACCGCATCGCGGCTGTCCGCGCGGCTGGTGCCGACGTTCTGATCCGAGCAGGCTGGAAGAACGCGCGCTGGCTTGATGCCCAAGGCCTTCCATTCGATCTGATGGCCCAATTGCGTGCGGCAAAGGCACGCGGACTGATCGATCGGAGGATTTGGATCAAACGCAAGGACGGGGCGCCTCTGGCTATGCGTCTGGTTGCGGTCAAGAAGCCCACCGGTGCGGCCGCGGCTTCGCGTCGTAAAGCTCGGCGAGACGCACGAGACGAAAACCGCATCATCTCCAAAGGGACTCTGGAAGCCGCGGATTGGGTCATTCTGGTCACGTCGCTCGCACGGGACGAGTTCTCCGCCAAGGATGTGCTTGCACTCTATCGACTGCGATGGCGGATCGAACTTGGCTTCAAGCGACTGAAAAGCCTGATTGGTCTCAAGACACCGCCTGGAACTGATCAGCGTTCGGCGAAGCCCTACCTGCTGGCTCACCTCTTGATTATCCTGCTGCTCGAGCCGCTTGTCCGCGACTTCGAGGACTCTCCCCACTGGAAGCAGGCCGCCTGACGACACCTGGCGGTTGGCGTATCTTGCAACAACTCGTTGCATCCTTGCTGCAAGCAATCATTCCACAACCAACCATCCGCCGCTTGCGCCGCAGTAAGCGAGCGCTCGGGCGGCACCTGCGCGAGCCTCCCCGAAAACGTCAATATCAATCAATGCTTGCGCTACCTTAACGCCTATGGGGAAGGCCGGGTGCCGGCGGCACCCGCGGTCCGCTGCGCGAAGAGGTAGCGCAAAAGAACCGCACAGCAGCATACAGGTGAAGCCCAACACACGGCCTTCCCTGCGCGATGGTTGGACGGCTTATGCCGCGCTCTCCCGGGAGCCGAGTTCGTTCTGGCCTCCCTCACCCGACAGAAGTCGCCGGCAGCACGCCGGTTGACGCGACTGCCGCATCCGCCAGGGCTTGACCGTAGCAACGACGGCCAGGACCACACGGTTTTGCCGTACGCGCGGCTCGTTGGCGCCACAGCGGCCGACGGCGTTGTGCACGTTGCCATCGACATGTTGGCGCGACGAGCCTGACAGCGCCGTCCGTCCGCGCGAAGCCTTAAGGGCTCACGGAGAGCAATCCGCCCTGCCCCTGGCCACTCGCGCCCGACGCTGCCGCGTCCACCGCAAAGCCCGGCTCGCAAACATGACGACCTCATGATCGCCCCTCAAGGATGAGCCGGGATGGGCGACACATACGACAAATCCGAATTTCGATAAAGCGGAATATTTTTGCGAGGAAGGGTTGACCGGCGGCGACACAGGCCGCGCTGCGTCACACGAGGAGCCAGCGGGGCGGCGCGAAGCGCCGCCCCGCTGGCCGGGAAAGCACCGGATGCATGGGCGAACCGCCTCGAATCAGGCTCATGCTCGATCGGAGCTTGGGGGCGCGGGCGCCGGACTTTCGGCACAAAAAAACACCCGGCGGTTGCCCGCCGGGTGCTTCGTCGAATTGCTTTCGACCGAACTTACCAGTTGCGCTGAGCGCGGAGCAGCAGGGTGAACGAGTCCTGATCCTTCAGCTCGTAGGTCGCGGCCGGCTTGGCGACCGGGAAGTTGTTGCCGCCAGCAATGACGCCAGCATACTTCTGATCGACGTGGGTCCAGGTGAAGTCGGCCGAGAACGTCAGGTTCTTGACCGGGGTCCAGCGGGTGATCAAGCCAACCTGACCGATGTTAAAGTCAGGGTTGCACGAGGTCACGCCCGCAACCGACGAGAAGACGCCGCCAACGCCGCAGAGGAATGCCTTGGTCCCACCACCGAACTGGGCAGCCGCGTAGGCACCGTAGATCGCGGTGTTCCAGTACGGATCCCAGTTGTGGGTGTAAGCGCCACGGACGCCCCAGGTCTTGACGCTTTCCTGCGAGCCGCCCGTGATGTACGTGGTGTCCGGAGCGATAACCGCAGCGACGCTCTGGTAGGCAATGCCCGAGCTGCCGTACATGAGGTACGAGCCGCCCGCCAGGTTCTGGAAGTTGTAGCGGGTCGCGCCGTCGGTGTACACGCCCGAAACGTTGATCACGTCACCCGCACCGGTCGGGATGTTCTTGATCGACAGAGCGAGCTGAACCGCCCAACCCCACTTGTCATCGGGATGGCCAGTCGGCTCGGTCGCGCCGTAGTAGGCAACGTGGTTGTCATGCGCAGCGACCGACGCCTGGAAGAGACCCCAGGCCTGGTCGACGCGGACCATACCGACGAGGTTCGGCGAACGCGAGCCACCGATGGCGTTGGCACCCAACGCACCAGTGGTCAAACCAGCGATAGCAGCAGCACCAGATGCAGCCGCGCTGCTAATGTTGAAGTTACCGGCCTGGTAGTAGGCCGTTGCGTCTTCTGCCGAGAACGCCGCTGTCACGCCCTGACCGAAGTCAGCGGTGTAGGTGAACTGGTTGACACCGGTGACCGTGCCGGAACCGCCGACGAGACCGTCGAAGTTGTTGCCGGGATAGTTGGTCCAGGGCGCGTCGAACTGCGACACGGCCTTACCCATGGTGAAGCCGGCGAACTGGATGAAGGCATAGTACACGCCGAGCGAACCGCCCGAGGTGCCGCCGTCAGTCGGGTTGATCGACGAACCGACCAGCGAGGGGGCCGAAGCCGGGAAGCCGTTGGTATTGAGGGCCAGCGTACCGGTATAGGCAGTGCCGCCGAAGCCGGAACCCGTGCCCTGATAACCGCCGGTGGTCCAGGAGAACGTCGCATCAAAGAAGGTGCGGACGACGCCGTACTCGGTGGCGGTGCGCGTGTCGATGTTGAGGTCTTCACGAGCGCGCATGGTGTAGTAGTTGCTCAGGCGATTGCGCCCAGCGGCAGGCGAGGTACGCTGCGAGTCATAGATGCTGTTGGTGTTCAGACCAACTTCAGCGCGCAGATAACCACCCAGCTTGATGCAGGTGTCGGTGCCCGGGATGTAGTAGAAGCCCGCGCCGTACAACGAGCAGATCTTCACGTATTCGACCGCCTTGGCCTTCACGGGAAGATCGGCTGCGAACGCGCCGGAGACGGCCATCAGGCCGGCTGCCGAGCCGAGAAAGAGCGTCTTCGTCAACTTCATTAGTAAACCTCCAGATGTCGGTTCAGGGGGCCGGGTCCTCGCTGGAGGCCGCGTTACCCACATCAATTTCCGTTCAATTCAGGTCCGCACTGAAGGTCCGGACTGAAACGACAGTGAGGTGCCCCCCCTCCGTCGTGCTTCACGTATAGTTTATAAAAACAATCGCCTCAATTCATTGATTTGATGAAGCGACAGTTCGGAAGAGAATGTTGCCGCCAAGCAACAGGGGTGCTTCGCGGCAAATTTGATACTGAAAACAAAAGAAAAAGCCCTCAGGGGGCATCCCGAGGGCTTTCTTGGAGGTCTCACATTGCTAGCTATCGACATGGTCAAGAGCAGCAAACTTTGAGTGGGACGAGACGTAACTCAATTAATTGTTTTTTGCAAGTACCAAACGACGAAATGGTTTTCGCGGCGCGATAGGCCTCCATGCCTCCCGCACGCTATGCACGAGACACCCGCCTAATATCCCGGTACAAGATCGCGTTGCCGCCCCTGCCCTATTTCCTTTTGCCTGAGCGATTCCGGGACCACATGATTGAGAAGAGGCTCGATAGAGCGATTACGGACTTCATTTGGAATGTGGTCGAAATCCACTCTCAGCTTGATGACATCCACACCAGCTGGGCCACCCTGCTAGGCATTACCGAGCCGCAGTGGCTCATCTTGATGGCCATCACCGAACTCGACGAGGGGCGCGGCGTTGCCGGAATCGACATCGCGAACAAGCTGCGGGTCCATCCGGCCTTCGTGACCAACCAGACCAAAAGCCTCGAGAAGAGCGGGTTCCTGTCGCGGCGACCGGCAGCCGACGACGCCCGTTTCGTCCTGATGTCGCTGACAGAAAAGGCGACGACGGAAATCGGCAAGCTCTCCAAGAGAAGGCTCGCCTTGAATTCGACCATGTTCAACGAGCTCGACGAGGAGACCCTGGCCGATCTGAACGCTGCGCTGGCCAAGATCGCCAAGAACGCGCGGCTTGCTGCACGATTGCTGGCCATCGACGCTTCGTGATCCGCCGACCTAGGGCGCAGCACCGCCCGGCTCGTCCCGATCGTCGTCACCGGCGCCCGAGCGGCCTGCACGCGATCCTGGTTCGGCTAAAGCATGATCCGGAAAAGTGCGAAGCGGTTTTCCGGAAAGATCATGCGTAAACAACAACCTAAAGCGCGATGACGATTCATCCAAATCTCATCGCGCTTTAGAGTTTAGAGATAGGTTACGGGATCCAGCTGGCCGCCAGCTCCAAGCTTGCTGTCGAGCCATTCGAAAATGAAGTCGTCCACGGCGATGAAATTCTCGATCTCGCCCAGCGGGTGAGCGATGCAGTTCGGCACCACAATCGAACAGTCGGCACCGGCCTGCTGATAGAACCTTTGGAGCTCGAGAGCGTCGCGTTCGCGCACCATCGAGCGGCTGCCGACAACCACAAGAAGCGGGCAGGATAGTCGATGCGACGGCAGCATCGAGCCTGTCGAGCTTGCGTCATGGTCGCTCTGCTCCGGTCCGGTCATCCAGCGAAACGGCGCCCGGCGCATGACCTGCGTCAGAAGGCCACCGTCGCAAACCGCGGCAGCGATCCTGCGATCCGTGAGCGCAACACGGTATGCATGCGGGGCGGCGGCGCCTTCGCCATAGATCGCGATCCGCTGTCGGTCGACATCCGGACGCGCCTCCAGATAGTCAAGGCAGCATTGCAGCACATGCTCCGGCTTGAAAGAACGTCGATGGGACGAATTGCAGGTGTCGATCAGCAGCAGCGACATGTTGCGGCCAAGCACGGCTGGCGGCAGCCGACCCATCATCGAGCTGCCGTTGATGTCCTCGTCACTGATGCAGATGACCACGGGTGCGCAAGACCCCTGACGTCCGCCCTGGACAAAGAAGCCGGCAAGCACGTCCTGACCAAAGCAATCGATCTCGACCCGATCGATCGCGAGGCGAGCGTCATCCTCGAAGTTTCTGCGGCCGGTCGCGAGATTGTCTGCGAGATCGGCGTCCGTGATATCTCCGGGGCAAGACAGGCTTCGCGCGACTTCGACCGCCGTCTGCGAGCACATCCACGCTACGCGCGCAATCCGGCCGGAACCGTCTGCGCGCGCGGATTCGGCCGCGGTCCGATAGTCTTCCGCGACCCTCAACCAGTCCACAATCCACAGCCGCCTGCGTGCTTGGCAGGCTAGTTCTGCAACGGGCAGGCTATTGAAGAATTCGGACGCGCGTTTGCGCAAGCGTACCAGGTTTCCACCGGCGCCGTCACAAGAGCCGTAAGGCCAATGATCACCGTCCATCATGATATCCGAACAGCGCCGTCAGCGGTTGCTAGACCTGCCGGCTTGGCTGCCGGCATGGCGCGCTGCACGCCTGCTCGACTCCGTCACAACGCGTCTGGTCCTGTCCGTCGAGCATGCGTCTGCTGATCGCAACGAGCCGGCCTCGCTCAAAGATTCAGGCTGGTTCAACCGTTCCCCGCTCCCTCCGACGGGATTCCCGACTCTGTCATACTCGGGGCCCCCGCGTTTTAACATTTGTTGTCGTCAATGATCGAAACGGACCCGTGATGACGATGCGGCACGTCGTATCAGCCTGGTCGCGTCATTTATGGTCTCATTCCGGCGCGCCGCCAATCACGATAACCATGAAAGATGCGACTGATTGCCGCTTCGTCAACGCGACTATCGACGGAGTGGGACGGGAATCCGCTGAAAGGTCTCCTTCCATATGGATATATCGTGAGACGATATATCCACCCACGTCCCGAGCCAGCCCGGGACGTGCAAAACATCCGATAAACTCGTTCTGAAAGAATATCATGGCGACGGCTGGGCGGAAATTGGGGCCGCCGGCCGGCCGGAGAGCTCGGCGCAGCTGGATGGGGACCGTGCGCCATCCGGCCGGCGGAACATCCTTCAACGCCTTGTATGCATTATCCCAGTTGCTATCCCCACGCACTTCGCCTTAGATGCCGGCAACTCGCCCGCGGACGACGGCCGGGACGGAAAAATCACGCACATTGTCGAGGGGACGGATATGGCGCGTAACGTATTGATTCTCGGGGCTTCCTACGGCTCACTCCTGGGCACGAAGCTGCTGATGGCCGGGCATAACGTCACCCTGGTCTGCCGCGCCAAGACCGCCGAGCTCATCAACCGCGACGGGACCGAGGTGCGCATCAAGCTGCGAGACGAGGCGGTGCACCGGGCGATCTTCTCACGCGACCTGCCCGGCAAGCTCGACGCGGTGACCCCGCAGAATGTCGACGTCTCGCGCTACGATCTGGTCGGCCTCGCGATGCAGGAGCCGCAATACACCAACCACACGGTGCGCGTGCTCATGGTCAAAATCGCCGCGGCGAAGCTGCCGTGCCTGTCGATCATGAACATGCCGCCGTTGCCCTATCTGAAGCGGATTCCGGCGCTCGCTGACATGGATCTCGAGGAGGCCTACACCAATGCGCAGGTGTGGGAGCGCTTCGAGCCGGGCCTGGTGACGCTGTGCTCGCCCGATCCGCAAGCGTTCCGTCCGCCGGAGGAAGCCGCGAACGTGCTTCATGTCGGCCTGCCCACGAACTTCAAGGCCTCGGCCTTCGCCGACGAGAAGCACAACAAGGTGCTGCGCGAGCTCGAGGCCGACATCGACGCCGTGACGCTCGACGGCCACGACGTGCCGGTGAAGCTGAAAGTGTTCGACTCGCTGTTCGTGCCGCTGGCGAAATGGTCGATGCTGCTGACCGGCAACTACCGCTGCATCACGCCGCACGAGCCGCAATCGATCCGCGACGCCGTTCACGGCGACCTCACGCGCTCGCAGACGATCTACGACCATGTCGATGCGATCGCGCGCAAGCTCGGCGCCGATCCGCAGGACCAGGTGCCGTTCGCGAAATACGCCAAGGCCGCCGAGAGCCTGCTCAAGCCGTCGTCGGCCGCGCGCGCGGTCGCGAGCGGCGCGCCTTTCATCGAGCGCGTCGACCTCCTGGTGAAGCTGATCTCGCATCAACTCGGCATGCCCAACGCCGAGATCGATCGCACGGTCGACACCGTGGACCAGAAGCTGAACGAGAAGATCGTGCAGGGCGGGTCTGGCGCGCAATAGCGCGCCGCTTCCGTTCCTGCCGGATAACGTCGACCTTGGCGCGGCGTGACCACGCTGCGCTCCACCCCCGCGATCACGCAAACGTGTCGCCTCTCCACGTGCGTGCCCACGCATCGCGCATATCACAGCTGCGTGAGAGAATGCGCGCTTGCTCATCGTCCATCTGGGCCGCACGGCGGTGAAATGACGCCATTTTGCTCGCGAAACCGGCGAGTGCGATCGGATATCCCTATCGCCCACGCTTGAAGCGATCGGTGCACAGCGCGCGCGATCCTGCATTTGCGCAGGCGCTGCATGCGTGCCGCTCAGTCTTCGCTCGTTGTCCCGCAAACAGGAGGAAGATAG
This sequence comes from Bradyrhizobium sp. USDA 4486, assembly GCF_054057995.1. Taxonomy (NCBI): domain Bacteria; kingdom Pseudomonadati; phylum Pseudomonadota; class Alphaproteobacteria; order Hyphomicrobiales; family Nitrobacteraceae; genus Bradyrhizobium; species Bradyrhizobium sp. USDA 4486. The sequence continues at coordinate 8,030,395 of NZ_JBSRZV010000001.1, read as the reverse complement.
CTTTCTGGCTCATCCATTATGCCATTCCGGCGTCCCGGAGCGGACAAGAACAACAAGAAACGAAGATGGATCAGGCGATGCTGAGCGTCCTTCGCGCGGTCGAGGCGGGCGCGACGACGATGAAGGGCGTGATCGACGCCACCGGCCTGTCCCGTCTCAAGATCGAACGAGCGTTGACCGCGCTGGAGAAGCAGAAGCTGCTGGTCCGCGACGGCCAGGGTTTTCGCGCGACCGGCCTGCCGAAGGCGGCGCGTCCCACACGGGAATGCGGGTCCTGCAACGCCTGCTGCGACATCCTCGAGGTAGCCGCCGTCGACAAGCCGGTGCACCAGCTCTGCAAGCATTGGCAGACGGGCACGGGATGCACCATCTACGAACGCCGTCCGCAAATGTGCCGCTCGTTCGTCTGTGCCTGGCTGCAAGGCCATCTCGACGACGAGTGGTTCCCCGCGAAGGCCGGGCTCATCGTCCATTTCAGCCAGGACGCAGTCAACGTCACCGTAGACGACCATTGCCCCGGTCGCTGGCGCGAGGAGCCCTACTTCAGCAAGCTCGCCGAATGGTCCCTGAACGGGATCAGACGAATCGGAAATCGCGGCTATGCGACCCTCATCGTGTCCGGCCCCGACCGGTTCATGCTGCTCGGGCGCACCATCGTTCCAGAACCGACGCTGTTCGGTACCGCCTTCATGCCGCTGACGCAGGACACATTCCGCTTTTGGAAGGCAAGATCGCCCGAGCACCTGCAGCGGCTGCACGAGCGCATCGCCGAGATCGAACGGATCAGGCACGAATTCGGCTCCTGCGCGATTCCCGCCGACGAGGACGACGATCCGCAGGCGCCCTATCGGCCCGCACTTCTGCGGCTCTCGAAGCACGCCTGAACTCCGCCGTGGGCAACACGGGATGATTCGCCCTGTTCCGCTCGACGCGCCCCGGCCGGATTGATAAGCCCCTGTCCGCGAATGACGGGACTTGAGTCGGGGACATGACGGTTGCGATCGAGATGGGGCAGACCACGGCAGGCGCCGCGGCCGCCATGGACCTCGAGGAATTGCTGGCGACTCGTCTCCTGGTGCAGGGCAATTCCGGCTCCGGCAAGTCGCATCTGCTGCGGCGCCTCTTGGAGCAGAGCGCACCCTGGGTGCAGCAGGCCATCATCGATCCCGAGGGCGATTTCGTCACGCTGGCCGAGCGATTCGGCCATCTCGTGATCGAGGCCGAGGATCACACCGAGCGCGGCTTGCAGGTTGCCGGCGAACGCGCGCGGCTGCACCGCGTCTCGACCGTACTCAATCTCGAAGGCCTCGATGCCGAGAATCAGATGCGGCGCGCCGCGGCCTTTCTCGGTGGCCTGTTCGACGTCGACCGCGACCATTGGTACCCGATGCTGGTGGTGGTGGACGAGGCGCAGCTGTTCGCGCCCGCCGTCGCCGGCGAAGTGTCGGACGAGGCGCGAAAGCTGTCGCTCGGCGCCATGACCAATCTGATGTGCCGCGGCCGCAAGCGCGGGCTCGCCGGCATCATCGCGACGCAGCGCCTCGCAAAACTTGCTAAGAACGTCGCGGCGGAAGCCTCGAACTTCCTGATGGGCCGCACCTTCCTCGACATCGACATGGCGCGGGCCGCCGACCTGCTCGGCATGGAGCGGCGGCAGGCCGAATCCTTTCGCGATCTCGAGCGCGGACAGTTCATGGCGCTGGGACCTGCGCTGTCGCGCCGTCCCCTGCGCCTGAACATCGGCGCGACCACTACCCACCCGCGCAATTCCACGCCGCGGCTGATGCCGCTGCCCGAAGCGACGCTGGAGGATGCGCGCGCCGTGATCCTGGCAGCGCCGCCGCCCGACGCCAGCCGGCCGCAGCGCCGGCCGGCGCCTGATCTGCTCGAACAGCTCCGCGCGGCGAAGGCGGCGGCGACGCCGGAGATTCGCACCGAAGTGGTCGAGGTGCCCGTCAGCGCCGAGGAGCTCGCGGAGCGGCGCGAGCGCGTCGATCGCACCTTGCGCGCCGTGCTGGCCGGGCCCGATGCCGGCTTCCGCGCCATCGGCGTGCTCTATCAGGAGTTCGTCGTCCGCTGCCGCATCGAGGGCCTCGGCGCGGCGGTCCCCGACCTCAACGAATTCCGCCGCATGCTGACGCATGCACGCGCCGGGCTCGGCACTGATCTCGCCGAGGACGACGCCTGGCAGGAGGTGTCGCTGCGCGCCTCGATCCTGCCCGACGACATGCAGGGCGTGTTCATGATGATCGCACGCGCAGCCAGAGAAGGCTGGCCCTGTCCCGGCGACGCCGCGATCGCCCGCGCCTATGGCTCGCATTCGCTGCGCCGGGCGCAACGCCTCCTCGGCTATATGGAGGAGCAGGGCCTGATCGTGGTGCAGCTCGACGGCGGCGGGCGCAGGATCGTGACGCTGGTGGAGCTGGCCTGGGCGACGGCGCCGGGCGATCCCAACGCCGACGAGCTGCCGGCGGAGCAGGTGCAAAGCGCGGCCTCGGTCTGATCCCAGGGATTCAGGCCCGTCGCGGCACCTCGGTCGCGTCGATCAGCACGTCCGGCGCGGCACTGCGATCGTCAGCAAAGATGCGGCGGTGGAGCGCGACCGAGACGAGCCAGGCGATCGCAAACAGCGCGATGACGGCAAAGCCGAGATTGGCAAGCGACCCGTTGAGGCCGTCGACCAGCACCCATACGCCTCCGGAGAGGCCGAGCCGATCGGCGATCAGCCCGAGCGCCTCGATGCCGCCGATCAGCAGCGCCACCGCGACGGAAGCGCCGGTGATGGTGAGGTTGTACCAGAGCTTTCGCAAGGGATCGACGAAGGCCCAGCGATAGGCACTCACCATCAGCGTGGAATCGGCGGTGTCGACCAGCGCCATGCCGGATGCGAACAATGCGGGAAAGACCAGGATATCTGCGAGCGACGCACCGTGCGCGGTCTCGGTGGCGGAGATGCCGAGCAGGCCGATCTCGGTCGCAGTGTCGAAGCCGAGGCCGAACAGGAGGCCGAGCGGATACATGTGCCATGGCCGCCTCACCAGGCGAAACATCGGGCCGAGCAGACGCCCGAGAAATCCGCGATTGGCGAGCAGCGCATCGAGGCCTTCGGCGTCGTGCACGCCCTGTTCGCGCGCGATGCGGAACGCCCGCCACAGGCCGGCGAAGATGGCGAGGTTGATGGCTGCGATCACGAGCAGGAACAGCGCCGATACCGACGTGCCGATCAAGCTGCCGATCTGCTTGAGCAGGCTGTCGGCGCCGAGGCTGACGACCCCGAGTGCAAGCAGCATGGCCGCGACCACGACGATGGTGGAATGGCCGAGCGCGAAATAGAGGCCTGCGCTACGCGGCGTATCGCCCGACTGCATCAGCTTGCGTACGACGTTGTCGATGGCGGCGATGTGGTCGGCGTCGACAGCGTGGCGCAGGCCGAACACCCAGGCGAGCAGCGCGGTCGCCATCACCGTGGGGCGATCGCCGAACGCCGCGAAGGCCCAGGCCCATGCGGCGATGTTGGCCGCCACCAGCCCGCCGAACAGCAACGCTACGCCGGGCTCGATTGCCCGCAAGGACCATCTCGTCACGACTTCAATCCGTCCGTACCCCGATCGCGAACGGTATGATATTCTCACAAGATAGTCATACTGACTAGCCCGATCGGCCGACGATCGCATATGTGAACTTGCGGGAGATCCGGGCTTATTCCGGGCATCCACGGTCTTCGTACCGCGGGGCAAGACGTGGATGGCCAGGGTCAAGCCCGGCCTGACGATGTGGAAGCGCCAACGCGCTCCATTGTCACTACGCCGCTTCGGAACCGCCGAGATAGGCATCCCGCACGCGGGGGTCGTCCTTCAACGTCCGCGCCGGGCCCGACAGCACGATCTTGCCGGTCTGGAGCACATAGGCTTCGTGCGCGATCTCGAGCGCGAGGCTGGCGTTCTGCTCGACCATAAAGACCGAGACGCCCTCGTGGTTGATGGTGCGGATCAACTCCAGCACGCGGTCGACATAGAGCGGCGACAGGCCCATGGTCGGCTCGTCCATGACGATCATCCTCGGGCGGCTCATCAGCGCGCGCGCCATCGCCACCATCTGCTGCTCGCCGCCGGAGAGCGAGCCGGCGCGCTGCGACAGCCGCTGCCCGAGCTTCGGGAATAGGGTGAGCATCCTGTCGAGATCCTGTGCGATCGCCTCGCGGTCGTTGCGCACGAAGGCGCCCATCAGGATGTTCTCGCGCACGCTCATATCCGCGAACAGCCGCCGCGCCTCCGGCACCGAGGCGATGCCGCGGCGGACGATCTGCGGCGTGGCGAGGCCGAGCAGCGAGGCGCCGTCGAAGGTCACATCGCCCGAGCGTGGCTTCACCAGGCCCAGAATGATCTTCATCGTCGTCGACTTGCCGCTGGCATTGCCGCCGAGCAGGCAAACGATATGGCCGCGTGCGACCGTGATCGACAGGTCGAAATGCACCTGGGCCTGGCCGTAGAACGTATTGACGTTCGACAGCGCCAGCAGCGGTTCGGGTGGGCTCGCCGTCATGCCGCGCTCTCCTGCTCTGGCGCCAGGCCATGGCCGAGATAGGCCTCGATCACCTTGGGATCGCCACGCACCTCTTCGCCCGGTCCTTCCGCGATCTTCCTGCCTTCGTCCATGACGATGACGCGGTCGGACAGGCGCATCACCATCTCCAGCTTGTGCTCGATCAGGAGGATGGTCAGCCCCTCCGCCTTCAGCTCGGCGACGAGCGCCTGCATCTCCGCCGTCTCGGTCGGGTTCATGCCCGCGGTCGGCTCGTCCAGCAGCAAGAGGCGCGGCTTCAGCGCGAGCGCGCGCGCGATCTCGACACGGCGGCGGTTGGCGTAGGACAGGCTATAGGCGGGCTGGTCTATGCGCGGCAGCAGCCGCTCGCCGAAGCGGGCGAGGATGGCCTTCACTTCTTCGCGCAGCCGCTCTTCCTCTGCCTTGACGCTCGCCGGGCGCAGCAGCGCCAGCCCCAGTTCGAGCAGCGGACCCATCACCGGCACCGCCGGCTTGACCGCGCGCAGACGGGTGTGGGCGCCGATCAGGACGTTGTCCATCACGCTGAGATTGCCGAACACGCGGCCGAGCTGGAACGTGCGCGCGATGCCTTCGGCGGCGAGCCGCTCCGGCGACAGGCCCGTGATGTCCTGACCTTCGAAGCGGACATGGCCGGCATCGGGGCGGTCGAGGCCGGTCACGAGATTGAACAGCGTGGTCTTGCCGGCGCCGTTCGGACCGATGATGCTGACCAGATCGCCCTTGGCGAGATCGAGATCGATGGCGTCGACGGCGGTGAGGCCGCCGAAGCGGCGGGTCAGCCCGCGCAGGGACAGCATGGGCTTCACCATCAGATCGTCCCCAGCAGGCCCTGCGGTCTGAACCGCACGAGCAGCAACAGCACGATGCCGTAGATCAGGATGCGGTACTCCGCCGCGATCCGGAACACTTCGGGCAGACCAACCAGCGCCACCGATCCGAGAATCGCGCCGACGACATTGCCGAGGCCGCCGAGAATGACGACGGTCAGCGCCAGGATCGATTGCTGCGTGTTGAAGGTCTCGTGGTTGATGTAGGAGTAGAGATGCGCAGCGATGCCGCCGCTGGCGCCGGCAGCGAAACCGCCGAAGATGAAGGCGAGCGATTTGTAGCGGTTGAGGCTGAGGCCGTAGGCACGCGCGGCGATATCGTCGTCGCGGATCGCACGAAAACTGCGGCCGAGATGTGAACCGAGCAGGCGTCCCTGCAGCAGCGCGAGTGCGACCATCACGACAAAGCTGAACCAATAGATCGAGGTCGGGCTAATCAGGTCGTAGCCGAACAGCGACAGCGGCGGGATGCCGGAGATGCCGATCGGACCGCGCGTGACGCTTTCCCAGTTCAAGATCATCAGCGACACGATCTCGCCGATCGCAAGCGTCGCGATCGAGACATAGTGTCCGCGCAGGCGGAAGGACGGCGAGATCAGCGTCGTGCCGAGTGCCGCGCTCATCAGTCCGCCAGCGATGATGGCAAGGCCGACCGGAACGTTGAGGGTCAACGACAGCAGCGCGGAGGTATAGGCGCCGATCGCGAGCAGCGCCGCGTGCCCCAGCGAAACCTGTCCCATCGTGCCCGCCACCAGCGTCAGGCTGAGCGCGAGCATGCCGAGCAGCCAGGCGTTGATTAGGGTCTGGAGCACGTAGAAGGACACCGGAAAGAACGGCAGGACCGCGAAGATCGCGGCGGCGACAGCCAAGGCCCAGCGCGGAATGCGCACGGGACGGCTCGGCGCAATGAAAGTGCCGGTGAGCGGCTCCGGCGGCGCCTGCCGCGCGCTGGCGAACAGGCCGTTCGGCCGCAGCACGAGCACGACGACGAGCAGCAGGAAGGCGAACAGATTACGGTAGCTGGTGCCGAACACGGCAACGCCGTAGCTCTCGACGAGGCCCAACAGCAGGCTGCCGATGACAGCACCGGGCACGTTGCCGGCGCCGCCGACCACTTCGGCAACGACGCCCTTGAGCGTCGCCTGCAGGCTCATCGCGGTGTCGATCTGGTTGTAGTACATGCCGACCAGCATGCCGGAGACGCCGCCGAGCGCTGCGGCAATGCCGAACACCGCCTGATTGACCCGGTTGACGTCGACACCCATCTGCATCGCCGCGTCGCGGTCCTGCGACGCGGCGCGCACCGCCCAGCCGAGCTTGCTGTAGCGCAGGAACACGAACAGCAAGAGCGCGCTGGTGATGCCGACGCCGGCGATCAAGAGATCAAGCGGGCCGATGGTGCCGCCGCCGACCTGGAAACGGACATCCGGCAACTGGCTCGGCAGCGCGCGCGGGTTGGGCGAGAAAGTCAGCATCACCAGCTGATCGAGCACGAAGCTGATGCCGATGGTCGCCAGCAGCGGCGCGATGCGCACCGAGTTCTGCAGCGGGCGCAGGCCGAAGCGTTCGATGATCAGGCCGACGGCCGCGGCGGCCGCCGCGACCACGATGATGGTGAGCGGCAGCGGCGTACGCAGCTGTACCACCGCGACCCAGCCGATATAGGCACCGACCAGATAGATCGAGCCTTGCGCGAAGTTGATCAGCCGGCTGACGCCGAAGATCAGCGCGAGCCCGACCGCAACGAGGGCGTAGACATTGCCGACGATCAGCCCGTTGATCGTGTAGTCGAGCCAGGAAGACACGCCGTGTTCCTACTGAGGAGGGAGATCAGGTCGGCTTGCCGTCCCAGAGCGCGAACTGGCCCTTGCGCACGACCAGCTCGGCGTTCATGGCGCCCTTGACGCGGCGGGTCGCGACGTCGAACGTCGCGGTGCCGAAGATGACGCTGGGGACGTCCTTGACCTTGGCGAAGGCGTCGCGGATCGCCTTGCGATCGGTGCCGCCGATCCTCACCACGGCAGCCGCCATGTTCATCGCGTCATAGGCGTAGGCGTTGAAGGCGTCGGGCTCCAGCCCGTTGTACTTCTTCTTGAATCCGGCGATGAATTTCTGCACCTCGGGCCGTGGATCTTCCGGGAAGTAGCGCGTACCGACATGGACGTCCTCGACGGCCTCGCCGCCGAGCTCCAGAAATTTCGGCGAGTAGACCGAGCTTGCGGCGCAGATCACCTGCTTGAGCCCGACCTGCCGCGCCTGGCGCGCGATCAGCGCACCGTCGGAGTAGTACGAAATCAAGATCAGCCCGTCGGGGTTCGCGTCACGCACGCGGACCAGCGTCGAGCGGAAGTCGCGCTCCTCGGCGATGTAGCCTTCGGTGACCGCGATCTCCGCGCCATATTCCTTGGCGGCGTTGACGAAATAGTCGCGGCTGGTGCGGCCCCAATCGGTGTTGAGATGCAGCACCGCGAGCTTCTTCAGGCCGAGGCGCTTCACCGCATAGCGCGCCAGCAGCGGCTGCTCGTCGGCCTGGCTCACCGACGTGCTCCACATGAAGTCGCCGCCCTTGGTGAAGTCAGGATGCGAATTGGTGAAGCCGAACTGCACCAGGCCGCCGCGCTGATAGATCGGCGAGGCCGCCATCGAGGCGGGACTGGAGAAGTCGCCGAGCTCCATGACGATGCGGGGATCGGAGACGAATTTTTGCGCAATCGCCACCGACTGACGCGGATCGCTCTGGCTGTCCTCGAATTGATAGGCGAGCTTGCGGCCGTTGATGCCGCCGGCCGCCTCGATCTCGTCGAGCGCGAGATCAAAACCCTGCTTCCACTGCGTGCCGTATTGCGCGTTCGGCCCGGTCAGGGGACCGCTGACCCCGAGCAGGATCGGCTCGGAGGATTGCGCGAACGCGCTGCGCGAGAAGGCCGCGCCCGCCATCATGGCGAGCGAGCCTTTGACCAGGGTACGGCGATCGATGTTGCTCATGCACGGCTCCATCCACTCACTGTTAAAATAAGCAGCAATTCTTGTGCCGGTGAGATTGCCTATTTCGAGGGCTCACCCAGCGACAGCATCAGGCGGTTGGCCCAGTTGAAGAACGAGGCGCCGTTGATGACGTCGACGATCTCGGCATCGTCGAGCCCGGCACGGCGCAGCTCCGCGATATTCTCAGGGCCGAACGCGATCGGCGTTGCGGCCAGCGCCACCGACGCCCTGACCACGGCATTCCAGCGCTCGCCGAGCTCGGCCTTGACGCCTTGGTCGAGCAGGCGCTGCACGTCATCGCGGCGCTTGGAATAGGTGCTGGCGAAGCGCGCATGCACGGAGGCGCAATAGATGCAGCCGTTGTAGCGCGAGGTCGCAGCCGCCGCGAGCTCACGCTCGGCGCGCGGCAGGCCGTCGGCCACGTTGTAGAAAATGTCCTTATCGGTCTTGGTGCGGGCCTCAAGCACTTCAGGATCGCGCACCAGCAGGCGGAAATATTCCGACTTGGCGCGGGTGCGGTCGACGAGGCCATTGAAATGCCGTTCGGTCAGCTCGGCCTCGGGCAGCGGATCAATCCACGAGACCCAGCCGAGTTCGTCCTGGGTGAAGACGACGGGCGGATTGACGGTGCTCATGATGCAATCTCCTAGGCGTTTGCCGCTGCGAGCGTGCACAAACCGGTGACGACGCGCACCTGGAACGACAGGAATGCGACGAGCTGGGAGAACGTGACGATGCCGGTGGTCGACCAGCCGGCAGCTGCCAGCGCCATCATGTCGGAGGATGCGGCATTGCGCGGTCGAAACACCAGCAGATGCGCATGCTCCAATGCCGCCGCCAGTCTCGCACCGAGGACGGACTTGCCCTCCGCGCTCACGCGGTAGATCAAGCCGGCCGTGTTCTCGGCTGACAGCGGCCCGGCCGGATACGCGCCGTACGGGCCTGAGGTCTCGCCGCGCGCGATTTCGGCCTCGATGACCTCGACCAGGCGGGCACCATTGGGCGTCGCAGCCAACTTCGCGCGGTAGAAGGCGGTGACATTGGGTTCACGGTGCAGGCCGATGACGAAGAGCGCGACCGCCGCGCGTTCCAGCAGCGAGAACTCGCTGGCGTCGATCGGCTCGAACAGCGAGAGATAGCTCTTCTGCGCGTTCTCGCGCGCCTGAAGACGGCGGGCGCGGATGGCATCGAGGGCCGAGCCCGGCTCGATCCCGGCGAGCGTGTCGATGATATCCGTCGTGCTCATCATTCAGCCTCGTGCAACATGTTGATGCGCGTCAGTCGCCGCCGTCCGGACCCAGCCCAGCGCCGGCGCGACCTTCTCGGCAACCAGCTCGATCGAGCGCAAGATATAGGGATGCGGCGCATCGACCGAATGCGCCTGGAAAACGAGATCGGTCACCCGCTCCAGCGTGGCGTCGGTGCGGAGCGAGGCGATGACATCATCGGCTGCGCCGACATGAGTGTCGAACGCCACGATCATCTCTTCCAGCGTGTCGCCGGGAGGAAGGTGCCCGCCCTTCATGAATTGCGGCAGCGCGCGGCGCAATCCGATGTCCGCGAGGCGCATTGCCTCGGCGCGGTCGTCGGCGACGAAGACGCTGCGCGAGGCCATGATGCGCGGCTCGCGTCCCGGCGGCAGTGCTTCGAGATAGGCATCGATGATCGGGTTCTGGATCTCGGCGAGCGTGGCCTTTGGCGCGTCCTTGGTCCGCGGCTGGGTGCGCGACAGCAGGAGGCCATCGCCCGCCTTGCCGGCGCGCGCACCGCCGGCGACCGAGAACGTCGCCTGCCAGATCCGGCCGTCCAGCTGCGGCCGCTGCGGATAGAGCGTGTCGCCGCCGTCAAGCGGCTTGCCGGTCAGCGCGGCGCGCACGATCGCCAGATTGCGGGCAAAGATCTCGTTGCGCTGGGCGCTGTCGAGGCCGAAGGCGGCAAAGGCCGACGGGTTGCCGCCGGTGCCGACGCCGAGCTCGAAGCGGCCGTTGCAGATGAGATCGAGCACGGCGGCGTCCTCCGCGACCCGCACCGCGCTCTCCAGCGGCAGCGTCACGATACCGGTGCCGAGGCGGATGCGCGAGGTCAGGGCTGCGACATACCCTAAGAAGGTGAAGGGCGACGGCAGGCCGCCTTCGCGCTCGTGGAAATGATGCTGCGCGATCCACGCGGAATCGAGGCCCGCCTTCTCGGCGCGCACGATCTGCTCGGCGGCGAAACGATAGCGCTCGGCCGCCGGCGCCTCGTCGAGGAGGCGCGTGAAGAATCCCAGTCGTTTCAGGTTTGCGAAGCGTTTCATTAAGACCCCTGCCGGGCGAGGATAGGCCCCGATGATGTCGGTTGCCGCAGCTCCAGACAAGCGGGCATTGCGCAAGGCTGCCCGCCGGATCGCCTCTGGCCTTCAGGCGGGCAGATTGCCTACCAGCTCGGCAGCACCGCGCCCTTGAACTTGGTCAGGACGAACTCCTTGAGCTCCGGGGTGTGGTAGCTGTCCACGAGCACCTTGACCCAGGGCTTGTCCTTGTCGGCGGTGCGGACTGCGATCAGGTTGACATAGGGGCCCTTCGGGTCCTCGCGCAGGATCGGGTCCTTGACCGGATCGAGGCCCGCCTGGGTTGCATAATTGGTGTTGATCGCGGCGGCGTCGACATCGTCGAGCGCGCGCGGCGCCTGCGCCGCGTCGACCTCGATGAACTTCAGCTGCTTCGGATTCTCGGTGATGTCGAGCACCGTGGGCTTGAAGCCGGTGCCGTCCTTCAGCTTGATCACGCCCTTGTCGCGGAGCAGCAGCAGCACCCGGCCGCCATTGGTCGGATCGTTCGGGATCGAGACCTTGCCGCCCTCGGGAATGTCGGCGAAGGCCTTGTGCTTCTTCGAATAGACGCCGATCGGGAAGTTCACAGTCAGCGCGACGGACTCGATCTTGTAGCCGCGGTCGGCTTTCTGATTATCGAGATAAGGCTGGTTCTGGAACGAGTTGGCCTGGATCTCGCCGGCGTCGAGAGCGGCGTTCGGCACGACGTAGTCGGAGAACTCGATCAGCTGGATGTCGAGGCCCTGCTTGGCGGCGATCGGCTTCACCGCCTCGAGGATCTGCGCATGCGGTCCCGGCGTCACGCCGATCTTGATGGTCTCGGCGCTCGCGGCAGCGGACCAGGCGGCGAGCACGGTTGCGAGGATCAGGGGGAGGCGAAACGACATCTTGGTCTCCGGCAGTCTGCGGCAATGGTGGAACCGTATTCGCTTCTCCGCCGTGCGAAATCAATGAAATGAATGACCATATTGGCGGCAGGTCGTGGGCTGCGCCTTCTCGAATCACCACCGAACGTGAAACGAAATCGCGGCGGCGATCAGGCCCGCCACAAGCGGCCGGCGCAACACGGCCAGCCGCGCTCTCTCGACGTCATCCGCGCGCGCTGTCGACCAGCAGATTCCAGATCCGCTGGGTTTCGCACCTCGTGCGCACGTCGGCGCTTGCCTCCGGCTCCGAGGGTGAGCGGCCACCGGCCGGCTTGGCCTCAGGCGGTGTGATCCATCGCTCCGAGATCGGGTCGTACCATTTTCCGATCGAATTTCCGATAAACAGGTCGCTCACCAAGATCACCTCGTCTCGCCGAACAAATTCGCGTGCCTCTCTCGCCCGCTGCGTCTGACGCAACGCCCGTTTGGAAAACGAGGTTCGCTTGCGAACGTTCCTCCCGGAGACGAACGGCCCGGCGCTTCAGGCGGGCTTTGCCGGATGCTGCGTGCGCGGGTGACGCGCGTGCAGCAGCCGTGCGAGGTCCTCGCGCTCGCCCTCGCGTTGCTTCATCGCCGTCTCGAACAGCGCCTCCTGGATGTCGCGGGGCATGTCGCCCCACACGTCCATCGCCGCGCGTCCAAGCAGCCGCGCAAAATGGTCTTCTCCCTCGCCCATCGGTATCTCCTGATCCCATCTAAAAGGATGGAACGGCGGTCGCGCTGCGGCGTTCCACCGCCATCCCGTGAAAGCAGGCGTGGCCGGCAATCGACCGTGCTTGTCCGGCGCGCGCCTCCGCCATTTCGCCGCAGGGTTTTCCGCTCTTGCCGCCCCTTGCCGGCATTGCCGCCTCGTCCATGATGAAACATGATGGGACGCTGGCGACGCATGTTCCAAGTGGAGACCATCTGATGGACGAGAACGACATCCGCAAGGCAATCGCGGAGGTGAAGCAAGGCACCCTGTCGCGGCGCGCGTTCATCCGGACCATGGCCACGGTCGGGATCGCAGCGCCGATCGCAAGCCAGATCCTGCTCTGGAACGACGTGGCAATGGCCGACGCCACGCTGCCCTACAAGCCGACCAAGGCCGGCGGCGGCGGCCCGCTCAAGCTGCTGATCTGGCAGGCCCCTACTCTGCTCAATCCGCATTTCGCGATCGGCACCAAGGACCAGCTCGCCTCGCGCATCTTCTTCGAGCCGCTCGCCGGCTGGGACAAGGAGGGCAACCTCATCCCCTGTCTCGCCGCCGAGGTCCCGACCAAGGCGAACGGCGGCCTCGCCGCGGACGGCACCAGCGTGACCTGGAAGCTGAAGCAGGGCGTGAAGTGGCACGACGGCAAGCCCTTCACCGCCGACGACGTCGTGTTCACGTGGGCTTACGCTGCCGATCTTGCGACCGCCGCGTACTCCACGGGATCCTACAAGGACATCAAGGTCGAGAAGATCGACGACTACACCGTCAAAGTGATCTTCACCGGCCCGACCCCGTTCTGGGCCGATCCCTTCGTCGGCGCGGTCGGCCAGATCCTGCCCAAACATCATTTCGCCGACTATGTCGGCGCGAAATCGCGCGAGGCGCCGGGCAATCTGAAGCCGGTCGGCACCGGTCCCTACAAATTCGTCGAGTTCAAGCCGGGCGACTTGATCCGCGCCGAGCGCAATCCAGACTATCACGTCAAGAACCAGCCGCATTTCGACACGCTCGAAATCAAGGGCGGCGGCGATGCGGTTTCCGCCGCGCGCGCCGTGCTCCAGACCGGCGAATACGACTATGCCTGGAACCTGCTGGTGGAGGACGAGGTCCTCAAGCGCATGGAGACCAGCGGCAAGGGCAAGGTCGACATCACGCCCTCCGGCAATGTCGAGTTTATCATCCTCAACACGACGGACCCGTGGACCGAGATCGACGGCGAGCGGTCGAGCGTCAAGAGCAAGCACCCGACGCTGTCGGATCCCGCGGTCCGCCGCGCGATCAACCTCTTGATCGACCGCGAGTCGATCCAGAAGTTCATCTACGGACGCGGCGCCGTTGCAACCGCGAGCTTCGTCAACGCGCCCAAGCAGTTCAAGTCTCCCAAGCTGAAGTACGAATTCGACGTCGACAAGGCGAACAAGATCCTCGACGAGGCCGGCTGGACCAGGGGCGCGGACGGCATCCGCGAGAAGCACGGCAAGAAGCTCAAATTCGTCTTCCAGACCTCGACCAACGCGCCGCGCCAGAAGACGCAGGCCATCATCAAGCAGGCCTGCCAGAAGGCCGGCATCGACATCGAGCTCAAATCGGTCACCGCCTCGGTGTTCTTCTCCTCGGACGTCGGCAATCCCGACACCTACTCGAAATTCTATGCCGACATGGAGATGTACAACACGACGCAGCCGCAGCCCGATCCGGAGCGCTTCCTGAACCAGTGTGTGTCCTGGGAGATCGCGACCAAGGACAACAAATGGCTCGGCCGCAACATCTCGCGCTGGTCCGATCCCGAAGTCGACAAAGCCTACAAGGCTGCGCAGAAGGAGCTCGACCCGGTCAAGCGCGCCGCGCTGCTGATCAAGATCGACGAGACCTTCTGCGAGGCCAACGTGTTCCTGCCGCTGCTCTCGCGCCACATCGTCGGCGCCGGCGTCAACAGCCTGATGGCCGACATCTCCGGCTGGGACGTCACGACGTGGAATCTGGCGGCGTGGTATCGGGTCTGAGCGAGTACGCGGGGGGCCCTTCGAGGCTGCTCTGCAGCGCGTTGCGCAGCAGAGCGCACACCTTAGGGTGACGATCGTAGATCGATGCTCGCTGCCTCCACCTCGGAAACGGCCCCAGCCGGATGGGGGGACGCGGGCTGGGGCCTGGCGGAACAGCCTTGGACAGGAAAACCAAGGCTTGCGATTAAACCTGCCTTTGCAAGGACCGTTCCTGCAGCAAGCAGCGAAGCTTTCTGCTGGCACCGGACCCTTGCGCACAACGCAAGGCCGCAATCCAGCGTCAGGAACTTCGCCTCCACGAACTGATTGACGTTTGTAGTTCCCCGCCCCAAAGACGAGCAGATGAAGTGGATGGCCGGCGTTATCTTTGGTCTTGCGGCCGTTTTGATGGGATGCCAGCGTGAGGAGCGGCAGCTCCGGCTCGATCCTCCGGTCGCGGACGCGCTCGACAAGATCGCACTGATGCCCAATCGCATCAGCGGCGCGCCGCCCGACGTCTATTTCGCACTTGGCCGGCCGTACGAGGTGAATGCCTACAATCTCAGTCAGGGCAAGCGGCTGTATTCCTGGTTCGGCTGCAAGAGCTGCCATGGCGACGGCCAGGGCGGCAGCGGCCCGGGATTCCTCGATGGCTGGTGGTACTACGGGCCGGAGATGGTCTCGATCTTCGCCTCGATCCGCGACGGCCGGCCGCACGGGATGCCAGCCTTCCGCAATAAGATGACGACGGAACAGATCTGGCAGCTCGCAGGCTATGTGCAGGCCATCGGATCCTATGAGGGCAAGACAGCAGCGCCGAGCCGCAACGACGAGGTGCAGACGCGGCCTGCCGAGAATCGCGCGCCGGCAAGGCTGCTGTTCGATCAAGGACCGACGCCGGTTCATCCGGATCAGGGGCCTCCACCGTGATCCGGCGCAAATGGAGAGACTGGCTGCCGATCACGCTCGCGACGCCACTCGCGGGATGTGGTGGCTGGCAGTCCGCGCTCGATGTCCATGGCGCCTCGGCAATCAGTCTGAAGCACCTCATCATCCTGATCGTTGCCGCCTGCTCCGTGGTGTGGATGCTCGTGATGATCACCCTCATCGGAGCGCTCTGGCGCAACCGCCGTGCCACGCGGGCAATCCCCGGACCGCAGGGTGAACGCGGCATGACCCTCGCGGTCACCGGCGCGGTGGTCGCGACCGTGCTGATCATCTCCACCTTCACCGTCTTGAGCTTCTTCGCGACGCATTCGCTCAGCGTAGCGGGCCAGGACGATCTGACGATCCGGACGCGTGGCCTGCAATGGTGGTGGGGCGTGGAATATGTCGGTCCCGATCCTGCGCAGCGGTTCGAGACCGCCAACGAGATTCACATTCCCGTAGGACGCAATGTGCGTCTGAAGCTCGAAGGTCTCGACGTCATCCATTCGTTCTGGGTGCCGAGTCTCGCGGGCAAGCAGGATCTCGTTCCCGGCCGACTGAACGAATTGACCATTCGTGCCGAGCGGCCCGGTATCTACCGGGGTCAATGCGCCGAGTTCTGCGGTCTGCAGCACGCGCATATGGCGCTGCTCGTCATCGCGGAGACACCGGACGAATTCGACAAATGGGCCGCCCGGCAGCGGCAGGCTGCGATCCAGCCGGCGGAAGAAGAGATCGCTGCCGGCCTGCAGACATTCCTCGCAAAGCCCTGCGCAAGCTGCCACACCATCCGGGGCACCGCGGCAGCCGGGACCACGGGACCCGACCTGACCCATGTCGGCGGCCGGCATACGATTGCGGCCGGGCTGTTCGAGACCACGCGCGGCTCGCTCGCCGCATGGATCGCCGATCCCCAGACCATCAAGCCAGGCAACAACATGCCGATGGTGCCGTTGACGCCGGAGGAACTGCGTGCCGTCTCGGCTTATCTGGCGAGCCTGAAATGAGCAGCCCCGCCGCGGCGCCTGGTACGCGCGATATCGACGTGCAACGCACGCGCCTGACCAGCGCGCTCGCCGAGACATGGAAGACGCCTGCCGGCTTCTGGGGCATGCTCGCCACCGTCGACCACAAGATCATCGGGCGGCGCTACATCTTCACGGCGTTCGTTTTCCTCGCACTCGGCGGCGTGCTGGCAGCGCTGATCCGAATCCAGCTCGCGCAGCCCGAAGCGCGCCTGCTCGGGCCGGATCGATACAACCAGATCTTCACCATGCATGGCGCGAACATGATGTTCCTGTTCGCCGTACCCGTGATGGAAGCCGTGGCCGTCTACCTGGTGCCTTTGATGGTCGGCACACGCAACATCGCCTTTCCACGGCTCAATGCCTTCTCCTACTGGATCTATCTCGCCGGCGGAATCCTGCTGTGGACCGCTTTCGCACTCGATATGGGTCCCGACGTCGGCTGGTTCGCCTACGTGCCGTTATCGGGCCCGCAATATGGCGCCGGCAAGCGTGCCGACATCTGGGCGCAGATGATCACCTTCACCGAGCTGTCGGCGCTCGCCGTCGCCGTGGAACTGGTGGTCACGATCTTCAAGCAGCGCGCGCCGGGAATGACGCTCGACCGCATTCCGGTGTTCGTGTGGGCGATGCTGGTGACGTCGTTTCTTGTCATCATGGCTATGCCGGCCATCATGGTTGCGAGCAGCAGCCTGATCCTCGATCGCCTCGTCGGCACTCATTTCTACAATCCTGCCGAAGGTGGCGACGTGCTGCTCTGGCAACATCTGTTCTGGTTCTTCGGCCATCCGGAAGTCTACATCATCTTCCTTCCCGCCGCCGGCATGGTCTCGACCATGATCGAGCCCTTCGCGCGAAGGCCCGCCTTCGGCTATCTCGCCCTGGTGATGGCGCTGATTGCGACCGGCATTCTCGCCTTCGGTCTTTGGGTTCACCACATGTTCGTCGCCGGACTGCCGCGGCTCGGCGACAGCTTCTTCACGGCCTCCAGCATGGCGATAGCCATCCCGGCCGGCATCCAGATATTCTGCTGGCTGGCCACGCTGTGGGATGGCAGGCCGGTCTTCAAGACGCCGCTGCTCTTCATCATCGGGTTCGTCGTCACGTTCGTGATCGGCGGGCTTACCGGCGTGATGGTTGCTTCCGTGCCGTTCGACACCCAGGTGCATGACACCTACTTCGTCGTCGCTCATTTCCACTATGTGCTGATCGGCGGCGCCGTGTTCCCGCTGCTCGGCGCGATTCACTACTGGTTTCCGAAGATCACCGGGAAGATGATGAGCGAGGAGCTTGGACGGTGGTCGTTCTGGCTGATCTTCGTTGGCTTCAACCTGACCTTCTTCCCGATGCACATCCTCGGTCTCGATGGCATGCCGCGCCGGATCTATACCTATCAGCCCGATCTGCCCTGGCATGGTCTGAACCTGTTCGTCAGCCTGAGCGCGGTCATCCTGACGGCCGGATTCCTGGTGTTCTTCTTCAATGCGATCCGCGGCATAAGCGCTGGCGAAGTCGCGCTGGACAATCCCTGGGACGCGCCGACGCTCGAATGGGCTAGTACGTCGCCGCCTCCGAGTTACAACTTTGCGATGATCCCGGTCGTCAGCAGCCTGCATCCGCTCTGGGAGAACTCGGAGATGCTTCCCGTTGCCGACGGCCTGCGCACCGATCGGCGCGAGCTTGTGGTGACCTCGCTCGCAACGGCCGAGCCACAGGCGCGCGAATCCTCGCCAGAGCATTCGATCTGGCCACTCTGGTCCGCACTCGCCACCACGGTGATGCTGATTTGGTCGATCTTCTCGCCCTGGGCCGTGGTGTGGGGCTCGATCCCCATCGCCATTACTCTGATCGGCTGGTTCTGGCCAAAAGGCACGCCGGAGGACGAGGCATGAGGGAACGGATCGTGCTCGATCTTGGCCGGCTGCCGCTCCATGGCCTGGGGACAGCCAGCGTCACCTGGTGGGGCACCTTTGCCTTCATGCTGATCGAAGGCACGGGCTTCGCGCTCGTGATCGCCGTCTATCTGTATCTGATGAGTATCGCGCCGAACTGGCCGATCGATGCGTCGCCACCGGACCTGCTTCCGGGAACACTGCTGACGCTGATCCTGCTGGCCAGCCTGGTCCCCAATATCCTGATTTCGCGCTGGGCCGCGCGGCAGGATCTGCGCAAGGTGAGAATCGGCATCGTGGTGATGTCGATCTTCGGCATCGCGCCGCTGATCGTCCGCGTCTTCGAGTTTCCGGCGCTCCACATCTGGTGGGACACCAACGCCTACGGCTCGGTCGTATGGACGCTGCTCGGTCTCCATACCACGCACATCATCACCGATCTCGTCGATACCCTGGTGCTCGCCGCGCTGATGTTTACGCGGCACGGCCGCAATCCGAGACGGTTCGGCGACATCCAAGACAACGCGATGTATTGGAACTTTGTCGTCGCGACCTGGCTTCCGATCTATGGCTGCATCTATTGGCTGGCACGGCTATGAGCATATCCGGACCGCTCGCAAACCTGCTGCTCTGGGCCGGGCTTTGGCTCGCGCCGCTCATCTGGGCGGCAAACATGCAGCTGGGACAAATCCTGCCTTATGCCGATTGCCGCACGCAGGTCCCCATAGCCGCGATTTCGTCGTTTCTCGGCGCCGGCGTGACGATCCTGGCGGGCGTGGTGTCGTGGCGGAGCGCGGCGCGTCAGCCGGCAGAAGCCGGCTCCCGCGCAACTGCATCGGCTTTCGGCGGCAGGCTAAGCGCCCTCTCCGCCGCCATCTTCACCTTTGCGCTCCTGATGCAGGGAATTGCTTCGATGGTGTTGAGCGGATGCGAAAAGTAGCGCCAGCGATCATCCTGCTCATGGCGAGCCCTGCGCACGCGCATGGACCCGCGCGAGAGCTGACGGGCGCGAGCTGGACGTTCGATCCATGGATTGTCGTCCCCCTCCTCGCCTTCGGCCTGATGTACGGCGTGGGCACGTTCGTGCTGATGAGCCGGCACACACCAACCGCTGCCACGCAGATCATGCACGTTGCCTCCTGCTGGACTGGCTGGCTCTCGCTGACGGCCGCGCTGGTATCGCCGCTGCATTGGCTTGGGGAGCGGATGCTCAGCTTTCACATGATCGAACACGAGATCCTGATGGCGGTGTCCGCACCGCTGATCGTGATCGCCCGACCGGTCGGAACGCTGCTCTGGTCCCTGCCCCGCGGTGGTCGGGTGCTGATCGGACGCGGCATGCGGCATCCCGCCGTCGACGCGGTCTGGTCCTTTTGCAGCACCGGACGCAACGCCACGCTGCTGCACGGGATCGCGATCTGGGCCTGGCATGCGCCGCCGCTGTTCGACGCCGCGGTCGCCGGCGCCATCGTTCATCGGGCGCAGCATCTGAGCTTCTTCCTGATGGCAATTCTGTTCTGGTGGTCCGTGTTTCGGCGCAGTGAAACCGGCGCCGCCGCCTGGCACGTGTTCGTGACGATGCTCCACACCAGCATCCTCGGGGCCCTGATGGCGCTTTCGCCGCGCCTGCTCTACCAGGAGCAGACTGATGCTGCGGCCGCATGGGGCCTGACGCCGCTCGAGGACCAGCAACTCGCCGGCATCATCATGTGGGTGCCGGCGGGAACGATCTATGCCGGTGCCGCCCTGGCTCTGATTGCGTTCTGGATCAGGCGGACTGGCCGACAACAGCGAGAGCAGGCCGATGCGCTTCATGCTGTCTAGGCTGCACGGCTCCGCGCTTGCGGCAGTGGGGCTCCTCATCGCGGCGGCGATCGCGTCGGGGTTTGTCTGGAACTCGCGGCGGCAGACCGAAGGCGTCGCCCGCGCCATCACCGGTGGTGATCCATCACGCGCGCCGGCTTTGATGCGCCGGTATGGCTGCGCCGGCTGTCACACCATCCCCGGTCTTCCCGGCGGTGACGGTCAGGTCGGCGGCTCGCTCGCCGATCTCAGGCAGCGCGTCTATATTGCAGGCGTTGCGCCGAACTCGCCCGACAATCTCGTGCGATGGATCGTCGCGCCGCAGACCTTCTCGCCGCGAACGGCGATGCCTGCGACCGGCATCAGCGCCTCCGAGGCGCGCGACATCGCAGCCTATCTCTATGCACAATAACGCGGGCGCACTCAGGGCTTGGCCGTCGGCCGGGATGGCAGCGACTTGACGAAGTTCGCGATCGCCTGCCGATCGCTGTCCGGCAGCATGGCAAGGTTGGTAATGACATCGGACATCGAGGCGCCGACGCGACCGTGGTTCGGCGTGGCTCCGGTTTTCAGCAAGTCGGCCAGTTGCTGCTCCGACCAATCACCGAGGCGCTCGGGTGTGATGTTGGGGTAGAAGCCGGCGCCTTCCGGATCCTGCCCACCGGCATAGCGCGTGCCCGACTTGATGCCGCCGAACATGTCGCGGGATGAGTGGCACTCTGCGCAATGGGCCAGCGCTTCCGCAAGATAACGCCCGCGATTCCATCTCTCATCATGTGCGGGATCCGGAGCCATTGGACCCGGCCTGAAATAGAGAAGCTTCCAAAAACCGACAAAGCGTCGGATGCCGAACAAGAGATTGAGTTCGTGCCCGGGGGGGCGCCCGCTGACAGCGGGCAGCGTGCGCAAATAGGCCATGAGATCCTGCACATCTTCGACGCGCATTTGCGTGAAGCTCGCATATGGAAATACCGGATAATAGTGGCTTCCGACCGGAGAGACGCCGTTCAGGAGCGCGTTGGCGAGATCTCTCGCGGTCCACTTGCCGATACCATCGATCGGGTCCATCGAGATGTTTGGGGCGCGGAACGTCCCGTACCGCGAGGCGAGCGCCAATCCACCACCGAGATGCAGGCGGTCCGGCTGTCCGGGCGAGGCGTGGCAGGACGCGCAGTCGCCGGCAGCGAAGACAAGCCTGCCTCTTTCGGGGTCGCCCTGCTCCGAGATGCGGCTCAGATCAGCGGTTGCAAAGAGCGCGGGCGCGGTGATCAGCCAGCTTGCGGCAGCGACCAACACCGCCACCACGATGCCTATCATCGACCAGACCCAAACGCGCATTTGGTGGTATTTCCATCGGGAGCCACTTGGTCAGAGCCAACGGACGGCGTTCGTTGCTGTTCCTCAGGCCTACAGCTATGCTGTCAGGAACATCGGATCGGCTTGCGCGTCGAGTCGGGTCAATGCAGCGATCGGCAGACATCACTGTCCGACTATCACACATCAGAGTCGCAAACCTCCAGCACTGCCGAAGGGGGCCTCATCGTCCTGTGCACGGCAGCATCGGCTTCCTTGGGCCGGTCCCTCCTGTTGATGTTGCTCGATGACGGCGGTCTCGTGATCCTGCCGGGCCCTGGCGCGCGCCCGAAGTGCAGACCGCACATCGTCAATGACGCCAGCCCAATCGCCGCTGGTCTTTTGATGGAACAATCGAAGGCTCGGATACCAGAATGATCGGTCGCCCGTCGCCGGCCAGCGCCAGTCGCAGTCGGATGGGAGAAGCACCCAGGCCTCACAGCCAAGTGCGCCGACCAGATGCGCGACCATGGTGTCGACGCAGATGACAAGATCGAGCGCCTGGACCAGGCGCCCCAAGGCAGCAATGTCCGGCGTACTGACATCTCGCGCGCCGATCATACCACACTGCACGGAGCCCGGCCCACGCTGCAGCGAGTACAGTCCAACGCCGTCGCCGCCAAGGCACTTCAACAGATGCGCCGGAATTGCGCGGTCCCTGGCCCAATTGCCGACCTCCCACACCAGGCCGACGCATAGCCTGTCGCGCGCATCAGGCAGCTCCACAGGGCGGGAGGGCGGCAGTTCGAGATACGGCTCTCGCATCTCGACCGTCCCGCGCTCCGCCCGGATGGCGTGCGGCACCTCCATGATCTCGATATCCACGTCGAAACCCACATCCGGGGTGCCATCGTGGAGCGGCACAGCGCGGTCGACGCCCTTGATGCGTTCGGCGAGAGTGATGAGCTCCGGCTGACACCAGACCGTCACCCGGCGGGCGATCGCGCGCAGGGCGGGCATGAAACGAAGAAACTGGATAGTATCGCCGAGCCCGTGGTAGCAGCGCACCAACACATGCCTGCCGGTCAGGTCTTCCCCCCGCCAGATCCGCTGGAAGTGTCGCGGACCGGTGTGCTTGGCCGGAGCGGAGTGCTTCGCGAGATATTCATCCGTGATCGCCCATGCGCGCTGAAACTCGCCGGCGCGCATCGCCTCGGTCCATCCGTCGGCCCCGCTCATTGGCGGCGGCCCGTCTAGCGTCGGACGAACTTGTGGAACCGGCTCAGCTTCCCGTCCTTGGTGCGATCCTGGTGAAGGAAGGCGATCCCCGTCTCGTCGAACTTCTCGAAGAACTCGTCCCAGCCGATCCGATCGAGGCCCTCATCCTCGGGGCCGAAATCGATGCGCAGGATGCCGGCGTGCCCGTCCTCCTCCGTCGCCGTGACAGTCGCGGGCTTTCCGCCGCGCTCTTCCGCCCATTTGCGAATGACGTCGTGATCGGTCGTCGTTTGCGCTTCGCTATCGCTTCTCTTGGTGCTTGCAGACATTGGCTCCTCGCTTCCTGCCCGATCCTGCCCGACCAAAAACGGCAGCCGCCATCAGGTCAGGCTCCGCCATAAACACCGGCAAGCGGGATTGGTTCTTAGGAATCCTGCGCGAGGGGGCGCGCGTGAAGACAGCAAGGATCATCTTCTTCATCTTCATCCTGGAAGCTCTTTGTTCCTGGAGAACGCCGGCCGATTCTATCCTGGGATAATCTACTCTGATTTTGTCGGCCTGAATCGCTGGATGCCGCGCGCCAGGGCCTTTGACGCTGGAACGAACATACCTTCCGCACGTTCGCCGAGCTACTTACGCTGCTTCGCGGAGGATCACTTTCAATGCATTCACGTCTTCAGGACAGACGACGCGTGCGCGTCGGCTTGGTTGGAGTTGGCAACTGCGCGAGCTCGCTTGTTCAGGGCCTCACATATTACCGCGAGGCCCGCTCGAACGAGCCGGTCCCGGGTCTGATGAATGCCGACCTCGGCGGCTATCACATCAGTGACATCCAGATCGCCTCGGCCTTCGACGTCAATGCGAACAAGGTCGGCCGCGATGTTGCGGACGCAATCTGGGCCGCTCCCAACAATACGCATCGATTTTCCGACGTCGACAGGACCGGCGTCATCGTGCAGCGTGGCCCAGTCCTTGACGGCGTCGGACGCTATCTCGAACAGGACATCCCGATCGCCGACGTGCCCGAGGCCGACGTATCCGAGATCCTTGCCACGTCACGAACCGATGTCCTCGTGTCCTACCTTCCGGTCGGCTCGCAGCAGGCAAGCGAATGGTACGCCTCGCGCGCGCTCGAGGCCGGCTGCGGATACGTCAATTGCATCCCGGTCTTCATCGCGTCGAATCCCGCCTGGTGCCAGCGCTTCGAGGATGCGGGCCTTCCAATCATCGGGGACGACATCAAGAGCCAGGTCGGCGCCACCATCCTGCACCGCGTGCTCGCCAACCTGTTCCGCGACCGCGGCGTGCGGCTCGATCGCACCTACCAGCTGAACGTCGGCGGCAATACCGACTTCAAGAACATGCTGGAGCGCGAGCGGCTCACCTCCAAGAAGATTTCGAAGACGCAGGCCGTCACCAGCCAGTTCGACGTGCCGATGGAGCCCGACAACATCCACGTCGGCCCGAGCGATCACGTGCCATGGCTCACCGATCGCAAGCTCGCATTCATCCGTCTGGAAGGCACGACGTTCGGTGGAGTGCCGCTCAGTGCCGAAGTGAAGCTCGAGGTATGGGATTCCCCCAACTCGGCCGGCGTCGTCATCGACGCGGTGCGCTGCGCCAAGCTCGCGATGGATCGCGGCCTTGCCGGCGCGCTGACCGGACCGTCGAGCTATTTCATGAAATCGCCCCCCCAGCAGTTCACCGATGAGGAGGCTCGTCGCCGGACGCGCGCCTTCATTGAGGACAAGGCTTGAGGCGCGATGTCGAAAATCATTCACCTCATCCGGCACGGCCACCACGCGCTGCTCGGCCACGTCTTGTGCGGCCGGATGGCCGGCGTGGAGCTCGACGAGGTCGGGTGCATCCAGATGTCAAGCACTGCGGAGCAGCTGCGCCCCCGGCCCGCCATCATCCAGTCGAGCCCGCAGCGGCGGGCCCTGCAATCGGCGAGCATCCTGGCCGCTCATCTCGGGCAAGCCGTCGAAATCGTGCCAGCGCTGGATGAACTCGACTACGGAGCATGGACGGGTCGGACTTTTGCGGAGCTCGACGGCGACGCGCACTGGTCACTCTGGAATAGCGCGCGTGCAACGAGCCATCCGCCCGGCGGCGAATCCATGCAGGCCTTGCAGCAACGCGTGGTCGGTCATATCGAGCATCTCTTTGGCGATCCCTGCTCCGATATCGTCGCGGTCGTAAGCCATGCCGAAACGATCCGCGCCGCCCTGCTGCACTATGCCGGCATCGCACTCGACGACTTCCTCGCCATCGAGATCGATCCTGCCAGCATCAGCACACTTTCGATCAAAGGCACGAAACTGCAGATCGTGGCGATCAATCAACAGGTGCCAGCGTGAAGATCGTAATCTTTGGCCTGACAGTATCAAGCTCGTGGGGTAACGGCCACGCGACCCTGTGGCGCGGCCTCTGCAAGAACCTCGTGCGATTGGGGCATAGCATCGTGTTCTTCGAACGCGACGTGCCCTGGTATGCCGGCACGCGCGACTTGCATGAACTGCTGGGCGGCCGGCTCGAGCTGTTCTCGTCCTGGGACGACATCAGCGCCAAGGCACGCGCCGACGTATCCGAGGCCGATGTCGCGATCGTAACATCCTATTGTCCGGATGCACTGGCCGCGACCGCGCTGATTCTCGATGTGCGTCGTGCCGCTCCCGTATTTTACGACCTCGACACGCCAGTCACGCTGGCGAAGCTCCGTGCGGGTGACGCCGTGCCCTATGTCGGCCCCCGGGGGTTTGCAGACTTCGCACTGGTGCTGAGCTTTACGGGCGGCCCGCTCATCTCGGATGAATTCCGCAGCAAGCTCGCCGCTCGCCAGGTTCAGCCTCTCTATGGCCATGTCGATACCGATATCCACCGGCCCGTCCCGCCCCGACCACATTATCGCGCGGCGCTGTCCTATCTCGGCACCTATTCAGAAGACCGTCAACGCGCGCTCGAAACCCTCTTCGTCGAGCCTGCCCGCGAGCGTCAGGATCTCCGCTTTCTGATCGGCGGAGCGCAGTACCCCGCGGATTTTCCGTGGTCGCCGAACATCTACTTCGTCCGGCATCTGCCTCCTGACGAACATGCGCCATTCTTCGCCTCGTCCCGGCTCACGCTCAACGTGACGCGACGGGCGATGGCGGAGATGGGCTGGTGTCCCTCGGGCCGGCTGTTCGAGGCCGCCGCCTGCGGCACTCCACTGCTCAGCGATGACTGGCCGGGCATCGGCGAGTTCTTTGCGCCCGGCGAGGAGATCCTGCTGGCGCACGATGGCGGCGAGGTGCTGGCCGCCTTGGAGATGGCCGCTGACGAGTTGCAGCGCATTGCGAAGCGGGCGCGCGAACGGACACTGGACCAGCACACATCCGAACATCGCGCCCGCGAATTGATCGCACTGCTGGAGGACGCGGTCCACGGCGGCCTCCCCCATCAGCACGTCGAGGAGGCCTGACATGTGGGGCATCGTTCCGGCCGCTGGCCGCGGCAGCCGTATCCAGCCGTTGGCGTTTTCCAAGGAGCTCCTGCCGGTCGGCAGCCGGCGCGACAATGGCACGGAGCGTCCCTGCGCGGTCGCCGAATATCTCCTCGAGCGCCTGATCCTGGGCGGCGCCGACAAGATCTGTTTCATCATCTCTTCCGGCAAGTCCGACATTCTCGAATATTTCGGCGATCACTATGGCGGCGCCCAGCTCGCCTATGTCGTGCAGCCCGATGCATCGGGCCTGTGCGATGCCGTCTTCAGGGCGAGCACGGTCGTCGGAGAGCACGAGGATGTCATCGTCGGTTTGCCCGACACCGTCTGGTTTCCCAAACCGGCCCTTCAGGCCTTGCCCGACGCCGACCTTTCATTCCTCCTGTTCCCGGTCGAGCACCCCGAGTTTTTCGATGCCGTCGTGCTGGATGGCGAGCGCGTGAGGGAAATCCAGGTGAAGCAGCCGGAGCCGAGTTCGCGCTGGATCTGGGGCGCCTTCAAGATGTCCGCGCATGGCTTTCGCGAGCTTCAGACGCTCTGGAACCAGCGCCTGCGCCGCGACGAATACTTTGGGACCTTGGTCAACGCCTATCTCGAAACCGGAGGAATCGGGATCGGAGTCAAAGCGGGAGAATCCTATGTCGATGTCGGCACAGTCCATGGTTATCACACCGCAATGGCGCTGCTCGCCGAGGGCGGCAGCGGCGACGGCCAATCGACCCTGCGGGCCGGCGCATCCGAGAGCGTCCAGTCGGCCGCGACGATGAACGATGGAGCTAACATATGACTCGAGGCGCCCTCTCTCGTGAGGAAATCCGCCGCCGCGTCGACGCGCTGGGCCCATGGTTTCACAATCTGGACCTGAATGGCGTGCCGACCGCGCCGTCGCACTTCCTGGGCGACTATCCCAACGTGAAATGGCGACGCTTCTCAGGGGTCATCCCGGATCGGCTCGACGGCAAAACCGTACTCGATATCGGCTGCAACGCCGGATTTTACGCGATGGAAATGAAACGGCGCGGTGCCGAGCGTGTGCTCGGTCTCGACACCGACGAGGAGTATCTGGCGCAGGCGCGGTTCGCCGCCGAGGTGAACGGTCTCCGGATCGAATTCCGCAGGATGTCGACCTATGATGTCGGCCAGCTTCACGAAAAATTCGATCTCGTGATCTTCATGGGCGTGCTCTACCA
The DNA here is from genome assembly GCF_054057995.1 of Bradyrhizobium sp. USDA 4486. Taxonomy (NCBI): domain Bacteria; kingdom Pseudomonadati; phylum Pseudomonadota; class Alphaproteobacteria; order Hyphomicrobiales; family Nitrobacteraceae; genus Bradyrhizobium; species Bradyrhizobium sp. USDA 4486. Next base: position 8,003,278 of record NZ_JBSRZV010000001.1, on the reverse strand, counting down.
TCTCCGGCATCCGCTGCTCGCGCTCGACCTGATCCACGAGCACGTAGCGGGCGATCTCATGCTGTTTCAGTCGATGCTGCGCGGCGACGGCCGCGTCGATCCCATCGACAAGGACTACGACTTCTGGACCACCGACCAGTTCGGCTCTCCCGGGTACCCGAAGCTGCATTTCATCGAGAACAGCTATGCCGGCGATCCCACCAACTGGTGGGTGCCAAACCGCGCCTGCGTCGAAGCCATGCTGCGCAGTGCCGGGTTCGCCATTGCAGCTCATCCCGAGGACGAGGTGTATCTGTGCAGGCGGACGGCACGGCCGCAGGCCGAAGGCTTCGCCGGTTCGTCAAACGGGGGCGGCCGATGATCGAAGCCGCCAAGATCTGGAACGAGCCGAACAACAAGTCGCATTGGGACATCCTGATCGATCCCGACTGGGCGATGTTTGCGTCCATGGCGATCGCCGCAGGCAAGGCGATCCACAGCGCGCACCCCGCATTGCCGCGCGTGCTCGGCGGCATGTCGCCGATCGACCCGTCATTCGTGCTGAACCTGCAGGGGCGCGGCGTGCTCGACCATGTCGATGCGGTGGCCGTTCACGGCTTTCCGCTGGACTGGAACCTATGGCAGATCGGCGAATGGCCGGCCAAGGTTGAAGAGATCAAGGCGGTCACCTCGCTTCCGGTCTGGGTAACCGAGGTCGGTGTCTCGTCCTTCGGCGCAGAGGAGGTGCAGGCCTGGGGCTTGTCGCGCACCGCAGAGCTCCTGACCGGCCGCACGCCGCGCATCCACTGGTACAGCCTCTACGATCTTCCCTCCACCTGGGAGGCCACGACGCGGCACAAGGAGGCAGAAGGCTCCTCCTATTACCGGCATTTCCATATGGGCTTGTTGCGCGAGGACGGCACGCCGAAAGCCGCACTGGAGCTGTTCGGCCAATATGCGCCTGCCATGGGTCTGTGCCAGTGGTTTCACTTCGAGGATCATCGGCTCGACGACGCCGTGCGCTGGATGCGCCGCCTTGGCGTGGTGCATCTGAGGACCGGCTTGGCCTGGGCCGACAGCTTCCGTCCCGATGCGCTCAACTGGTTCGATCGCCAGATGGATGCGCTGGCAGAGTTCCAGGTCACCGTCACCTTCTGCTTCACGCCCGAGCACCGAGGCCTCGCGCCGCATCACACGAGCCCGCCCCGCGACGTGAACGAGTTCGCGGATTTCTGTGCGCAGATGATCGACCGCTACTGTACCAGGACCGGGTTGGCGCCGTCGGCGTCGCCACCTGCCACGCTTCTCGGGGAGCCGACATGCGTGCCTTGATCCTGGTGATGGATTCCGTCGGGATCGGCGCAGCCCCCGATGCCGCCAACTATGGCGACGAGGGAGCCGACACGGTCGGACACATTGCCGACGCCTGTATGCGCGGTGAAGCCGATAGCCCCAATCGCGCGGGAGCCCTCCAGCTTCCCAATCTCGTCGCGCTCGGCCTTGGACAAGCCTGCCGGCTGGCCGCTGGACGCGCGCCGCCCGGGCTCAGCGGCCGGGCTGAGACCGCGCAATTCGGGTGTGCGAGCGAAGTTTCAAGGGGCAAGGATACACCCTCAGGTCACTGGGAGATCGCCGGCGTGCCGGTGCCGTTCGACTGGGGCTATTTTCCCAGATCCGTGCCGTGCTTCCCACCCGATCTGGTGAATCGCTTTTGCGAGCAGGCCGGCCTTCCCGGCATCCTCGGCAATTGCCATGCCTCTGGGACTGAGATCATCAGCGAGCTTGGCGAACGCCACATGCGAAGCGGCGAGCCAATCTGCTATACCTCCGCCGACAGCGTGTTCCAGATAGCAGTGCACGAGGAGACCTTCGGCCTGGAACGCCTCTACGAGGTCTGTTCGATCGCCCGAAGGTTGGTTGATCCTTTCAACATCGGCCGCGTCATTGCCCGGCCCTTCGTCGGTCATTCCAGAAAGGACTTCAGACGAACCGCGCATCGGCGGGATTTTGCCGTTCCGCCGCCCGGTCAGACCGTACTCGATCTGGCCGAGGCTGACGGACGCGACGTCGTCTCGATCGGCAAGATCGACGACATTTTTGCTCATCGCGGCACAGGGCGAAACAGGCGTGGCGACGGCAACGAAGCGCTTTTCGATGCCACGCTTGAGGGGCTGAATGGCCTGGCTGACGGCGGTCTCCTGTTCGCCAACTTCATCGACTTCGACACGATCTACGGGCACCGCCGTGACGTAGCCGGCTATGCCGCGGCTCTCGAAGCATTCGACGCTCGCCTGCCGGACTTGCTGGCCCGGCTCCGAAACGACGATCTTCTGATCATCACCGCCGATCATGGCTGCGATCCGACCTGGCGCGGCACCGATCACACGCGCGAGCAGGTGCCGATCCTCTCTTGTAACGCAAAGCCGACTGCGCCGATCGGCCGCCGCGCCAGCTTCTCGGACGTCGGCGCCACCGTCGTGAAGTACCTCCAGCTCCCGCCGCTGCGCTACGGCACGGCATTCTGAAGGAGCGCCTGTCCGGGCGAGGCTTTGCGCGATTCACTCAAGTTATTGATCCAGGTTAGAGAAATAATCGTTTGTACATTTGCGAGGAACGAACATTCCTTGCATCGCTTGTGACTCCAACGTGACCGGCGCGCGGGTCATCCGACCAACCGGCAGAGCGCGTTCCCACACTCATACAGATCGATCTCAACGGGATCGGTCAACGTTGGCACGGAGCGACGAATGACGCGAGTATTGATCACTGGAGGTGCGGGCTTCATCGGCTCCCATGCCGCCGACGTTCTGCTCGCGGCGGGTTACGAGGTCAGGGTCCTCGACAATCTGTCGCCCCAGGTTCACGGCGGCAACCGTCAGCGCCCGGCTTATCTGACCGAGGACGCGGAGCTCGTGGTCGGCGACGTGACCAATCCACTTTCAGTCGAGCAGGCCCTGCGCGGAGCCGACATGGTCCTGCATCTCGCCTCCGCGGTCGGCGTCGGTCAGAGCATGTACGACATCGAGCCCTATGTCCGGACCAATGAGCTGGGCACCGCAGTGCTGCTGCAGGCGATCTCCAGCCGTCCCGTCGAGCGGCTCGTCGTGGCGTCCTCGATGAGCATCTACGGCGAAGGTCTCTATCGAACTACCGATGGGATCGATATCGCACCGAGCGAGCGGCCGCTCGAGCAGCTTCGGAACGGCGACTGGGACCTGCGCGATGCCACGGGCGACAGCCTCGAACCGGTTGCGACACCCGAGACGAAGCGGCCGTCGCTAAGCTCGATCTACGCACTGAACAAATACGCTCAGGAACGCATGTGCCTCATCGCAGGCAAGGCCTACAACATTCCGACAGTGGCCCTGCGGTTCTTCAACGCGTTCGGTCCACGCCAGGCCTTGTCCAATCCCTATACCGGCGTACTCGCAATTTTTGCGGCGCGGCTGCTGAACGGGCGACCGCCGCTCCTGTTCGAGGATGGCCGCCAGCGGCGAGACTTCGTCCATGTCCACGACGTCGCCCGCGCGTGCCGCCTCGCGTTGGAAACGGAGCAGACCCACAACGTCTTCAACGTCGGTTCGGGGCAGAGCCGTACCATCCTGTCTGTCGCGCAGGACCTCGCCGAGATCATGGGGCGCGACTCCATCGCTCCCGAAATTACCCGAAAATACCGCGCCGGCGATATCCGTCACTGCTTCGCCGATATCGGAAAATCGCGCGATCTGCTCGGCTTCGAACCACGCATCGCATTCAAGGACGGTCTCGAGGAGCTGGCCGAATATCTGGCGGACCAGATTGCCGATGACCAGGCCGAGCGGGCCACCGCGGAGTTGCAACAGCGAGGACTGGTCGCGTGAACAGTGAACGAGACAACAAACCCGTCTTGATCACCGGAGGCTGCGGCTTCATCGGCTGCAACATCGCCGCCCGGCTGGCCGAGCGCGGCGACAGCGTGCTGGTGCTCGACAACCTCGTGCGCACCGGCGTGCATGAGAACGCGCAATGGCTCAAATCCAGGCACGGCGACCGGATCACCATCAACGTTGCCGATGTTCGCGATCCTATTCCGGTGATCGATGCCGTTCGCGATGCGCGCGCAGTGCTGCATCTGGCGGCTCAGGTCGCCGTGACCGATAGCTTGAGCGATCCCGCCGCCGATTTCGAGATCAACGCACGTGGCACCCTGAACGTGCTTGAAGCTGTCCGTCTCCACAATCCGTCAGCGCCCGTTCTCTTCGCGTCCACCAACAAGGTCTATGGTCGGCTGATCGACGATACCCAGATCGAGCGCATCGGGCGCCGCTACCGCCCGGCGAGCGGACTCCTGGGCGACGGGATATCGGAGAGTGCATCGCTCGATTTCTACAGCCCTTACGGATGTTCGAAGGGGACCGCCGATCAGTATGTCCACGACTATGCGCGGGTGTACGGCTTGCAGACCGTCGTATTGCGCATGAGCTGCATCTACGGGCCGCGCCAGTTCGGGACCGAGGATCAGGGCTGGATCGCGCATTTCCTACTCAGCGCCATGCGCAGCGATCCGCTGACGATCTATGGCGACGGGTATCAGGTTCGCGATGCACTTCACGTTTCCGACGCCGCCGCAGCCTGGCTCGCCGCGCTTGATCATATCACTCTGTCACGGGGACACGTCTTCAATCTCGGCGGCGGTCCGGCCAACTCAGTCAGCCTGCTCGAACTGATTGATCTCATCGCGGAGCTGACGGACCGCAATGTCAAATACGGCTTTGCTGATTGGCGCCCGGGAGACCAGCCCTGGTATGTCACGGATACGCGCGCCTTGTCGACGGCGCTCGGCTGGGCACCGCAGGTCGCCCTGCCGGAGGGCCTACGCTCGCTCCACACCTGGCTCGACAGCCGCTTCAATCCATCCCACGGAAGCCGCGAGGCCCTGGCATGACGCGCGTCGCCCTCATCAATCCGAACTGGGACTTCAGCGGCAGCATCTATTTCGGATGCCGCTCGCCTCACCTTCCGCTTGAGCTCGGAATTTCCGAGCACTATTTGAGGGCGGCCGGGCACCAGACGTTGCTGCTCGACGCTCATATGTTCGATCTGTCGCTTGCCCAGGTAGAGGACGAGCTGCGAGCCTTCAGGCCCGACCTGATCGCCATCACAACGGCGCCGACCTACTTGTTCTGGCGTTGCGCGCCGCCCGAGCTCCGCGTGCCGCAGGAGCTTGCTTTGTCGATCCGCGAGCTGGCGCCGGTCCTCGTTGCGGTGGGTCCGCACGGCTCGACCACACCGAGGACGACGCTGAGAAAGCTCGGCGTCGACATCGTCGTGATGGGCGAATGCGAGCAATCCCTGCTGCGTCTGGCCGAGGGTGACCGCGATTTTCCCGGGCTCTGCTTCGACGACGGACAGTCGACACGCGTCAATGGTGGCCCTCAAGCCGTCGACTTCAAGGACCAGCCAGCCCTGCGGTGGCCGGCCGAGATGATCCGCCGCCATCATCATCACCACCACCGGTTCGACGCGGAACCCATCGCGCCCGGCGCGGAGATCGAGGCCTCGCGCGGATGTCCCTACAACTGCACCTTCTGCGCCAAGGACAATTTCCGCAATGCCTACCGCAAGCGACCTCCCGCGATCATTCTCGAGGAGATCGACCGCCTGCGCGGCCAGGACATCGAGTATGTCTACTTCATCGACGAGATATTCCTGCCGAACGCCGAACTGCTGGAGGGGCTCGTCACACGCGGCCTGAAATTCGGCGTCCAGACCCGTATCGATCTCTGGAAGCCCGACATGCTCGCGCTGCTGGGCCGCGCAGGCTGCGTCTCGATCGAGGCGGGTATCGAAAGCCTGACGGCCGAAGGCCGCGCGGCGCTCGCCAAGAATTGCAGGATGAGCACCGATCAGCTCGCCGACCGGCTCGTGGAAGCGAGGCGCCACGTGCCATTCGTGCAGGCCAATCTGATCGAAATGCCCGAGGATGACGATCCGACCGTGCAGCGCTGGCGCGGGCGCATGCAGGAGGCGGGCGTCTGGGCAAACGATCCGGTGCCGCTCTATCCCTATCCGGGCTCGCCGGACTACCGCAAGCTGTGGGGCGAGCCGGACGATTTCGCCTGGGAGCGCGCGCATCAGCATTATCTCGCGCTGTACGACCGATTCAGCGACGTGCAGGAGGATCGTCCCATCCCGCTCAGTGCGCTCGAAATTCAGGTGGGATCATGAGCAGCGGCACGGACATCAGGATACTGATGACCACCGATACGGTCGGCGGTGTCTGGACCTATTCCTGCGCCCTCGCCTCCGCTCTGGCTGCCTCAGGCGCTCACATATATCTCGTGACCATCGGTCCTCTCGCACGCGCTGATCAGTCTGCCATGCTGCGCAGTGACCGCATTCTGCTGATCGAGACCGATCTTGCGCTCGAATGGCAGGATCCGGAAGGGCACGACCTTGCCAATGCGGAGCGAACCTTGGCCCGCCTCGAGGCGAGGTACACACCGGACATCGTCCACCTCAATAGCTTCCGTGAAGCGACTTTCGCGTGGCGCGCACCTGTTCTGGTCGTTGCCCACTCCTGCGTGAAATCCTGGGCTGTCGCCTGCAATGACACGGTTTGGTCGAACGAGCCCCGATGGCAGCAATACGCGTCGCGCGCCGCCGCCGGCCTCGACGCCGCGCAGGCCTGGGTGTGCCCCAGCCACGCCTTCAAGGAGGTCGTCTCCGAGATGTACAGGCCCCGGTTCGCCGGCGCCGTGATCCGAAATGGCATCGCGCCTCAGCGACTCCACGGCACCAAGCAAAGCTTCATCCTTGCGGCCGGACGGCTCTGGGATCGCGCGAAGAACATCGAGGCACTGACCAAGGCTGCGTCCGGCCTGGACTGGCCCGTCCTCGTTGCCGGCCCGGGTGAACCGGATGAGTCATCGGCCGTGACGTGGCTTGGCAACCTCTCCCATGCTGCCCTGCGCAGCCGTCTGCAGCGCGCCGCGATCTTCGTGAGCCCGGCGCTGTACGAGCCGTTCGGGCTCTCCGTGCTCGAGGCCGCCATGGCGGGGTGCGCATTGGTCCTGTCGGACATTCCGACGTTTCGAGAACTCTGGAATGACGCCGCGCTGTTCGTCGATCCCGCCGACAGCAACAATCTCCGCCAGGCACTTGCCGAGCTATGTGCCGACAAAGGCAAACGGTTGCGGTTGCAACACGCCGCCCCACGCGCGAGCGCTGCATTTTTCGCTCGAGCGAATGACCAAATCCTATCTTGAGCTCTATCAGAGGCTGCTCGCCCCCGACGACTATCCCGTGCCGTCTTACGAGACCGAGGTGCACGCATGAAATGCGTCCTGTTCTACCACGCATTCACCTCCTGCTGGAACAACGGCAACGCCCACTTCCTGCGCGGCTATTCCCGCGAGCTTCGTGCGCTCGGACATGAGGTGACCGTCTTTGAACCGATCGATGGCTGGAGCCGATTGAACGCCATTCACGAAGGCGGCCTACCGGCGATGGAGGACATCCATGCGCTGTTTCCCGGCGTGAAGGTTCGTCGATACGATGCTTCTCTCGACCTGGATGAAGCGCTGGACAGTGCAGACCTCGTGATCGTGCATGAATGGAATTCGCCCGTTCTGATTGCGCGGATTGCCCGCCGGCGCGTGCAGGGAGCAGCCTTCACTCTATTGTTCCACGATACCCACCATCGGGCCGTGACCGCGCCGGACGAGCTGGCGCAGTTCGAGCTCGATGGATTCGACGGCGTGCTCGCCTTCGGCGAAGTCCTCCGCCAGATCTATTTCAAGCTCGGCTGGACCGACCGCGCTTTCACTTGGCACGAAGCGGCCGATACCGCGCTTTATCACCCGTTGCCGGACGTTGAGCCGACCGAAGATGTCGTCTGGATCGGCAATTGGGGCGACGGTGAGCGTAGCGCCGAGCTCGACGAATTCCTGGTCGAACCGGTATCCGCGCTGAAACTGCGCGCGACGATCTATGGCGTCCGCTATTCGGATGCCGCACTGCAGTCAATTCGTGCAGCGGGCCTCCGCTATGGAGGGTGGCTGCCGGCTCACTGGGCGCCAACTGCCTTCGCCAATGCACGCGCGACGGTCCACGTCCCGCGAGGTCCCTATGCACGAAACCTGCCCGGCATTCCGACAATCCGCATGTTCGAAGCGCTGGCGTGCGGGATCCCGCTGGTGTCGGCGCCGTGGGCCGACACCGAGCGCCTCCTTCCGGAAGATGCGTATCTGCGCGCCTCGGACGGAGCTCAGATGAAGCGCGCGCTTCGCACCCTGCTCGATGATGCAGAAATGTCCACCGCAACGGTTCAAGCCGGCCTTCGCACGATCAGGGAACGCCATACCTGCCGGCATCGCGTGCAACAGCTTCTCGATATCGTCGAAGATATCCGCGGCACGCCTCGAAGTCTTCGACACAACTTCACCGAAGGAGCAGTGGCATGAAGATCAGCTTCTTCGGCTCCAGCCTGGTCTCGTCCTACTGGAACGGTGCTGCCACCTACTATCGCGGCATCCTGAAGGAAATCGCGGCGCTTGGGCATCAGATCACGTTTTTCGAACCGGACGCATTCGAGCGCCAGGCACATCGCGATATAGCCGATCCCGACTGGGCGCGCGTGATCGTTTATCCGGCGACACCGGACGGCTGGCAAAGTGCTCTCGAAATGGCGGCAGGATCCGCCGATCTGCTGATCAAGGCGAGCGGCGTCGGGGTCTTCGATCTCGAACTGGAGAATGCCGTCATCGACGCGCCATCGCAGGCGATGCGCCTCTACTGGGACGTCGACGCGCCGGCAACGCTCGATGCGATGTCGAGCGATCCCGACCACCATCTGCGGCTCGCGATTCCGCGCTATGACCTGGTACTCACCTATGGCGGCGGTGACGCAGTGGTCCATGCCTACCGGGATATGGGCGCCCGAGATTGCGTCCCCATCTACAACGCGCTCGACCCCGCCGCTCATTTCCCGGCGCCGGCTACGCCCGAATTAGACTGCGATCTGAGCCTGCTGGCCAACCGCCTTCCGGATCGCGAGCAGCGCGTCGACTGCTTCTTTCTGGACGCGGCGCGCCATCTTCCCCAAAAGAGATTCCTGCTGGGCGGCTCCGGCTGGGACGACAAGGATACCCCTGCCAACGTACGCAAGTGCGGTCATGTCGGTACCTGCGACCACAACGCCTTCTTCGGCTCCGGTCTCGCGACAATGAACGTCAATCGCGACAGCATGGCTCGCTACGGTTTCTCACCGCCAACGCGCGTGTTCGAGGCGATCGGGGCCGGCGCCTGCCTGATTACCGACGAATGGAAAGGTGTGGACCACTTCCTGGAGCCGGGCCGCGAGGTGCTCGTGGCCTCGAGCGGCGCTGAAGTCGCGGAGCATCTCGGCTCGCTGACTCCCGATCGGGCACGTGCGATCGCCCGTCGCGCCCGCGCCCGCATCCTCCACCACCACACCTACAAGCACCGCGCACGGCAATTCAACGATCTTCTTGCGGGACCAAGTTCGCGAATCGAGGCAGCAGAATGAAGCTCAACATCGTCGTCATCGGCCTTTCGGTCACTTCGTCCTGGGGCAATGGTCACGCCACGACCTACCGCGCCCTGATCGAGGCCCTGGCGCAGCGAGACCATCGCGTCACCTTCCTCGAGCGCGACCTGCCCTGGTACCGCAGCCATCGTGATCTCGGCAAGCCTTCGGCCTGGAAGGTTGAACTCTATCAGGGGATCAGCGAAATCCCGCGCCGGTTCGGAACTCTCATCTGCGGCGCCGATCTGGTCCTCATTGGCTCCTTTGTACCGGACGGGATCGCGATAGCCGAGTGGGTTACAGCGCATGCGCGCGGCATCACCGCATTCTACGACATCGATACTCCGGTGACGCTCGCCGGCGTCGGCCGTGGCCTCGACTATCTCTCCGTAGCGATGATTCCGCGGTTCGATCTGTACTTGTCCTTCTCCGGCGGGCCGGTGCCTGACATGATCGAGGCGAGCTACGGCAGTCCGATGGCGCGCGTGCTGTACTGCAGCGCCGACACCCAACTGTACCGCCCGGAACGGCAGCACCCGAGATGGTCGCTCGGCTATCTTGGAACCTACAGCAAAGATCGGCAACCCACGCTCGAACAATTGCTGCTGGCGCCCGCCCGCGCACTCTCCTCCGAGCGGTTCGTCGTTGCCGGGTCGCAGTACCCGGAACACATCGACTGGCCTGACAATGTCACGCGGATCGATCACGTCGCGCCGGATCAGCACCGAACGTTCTATGCGCAGCAGCGGTTCGCGCTGAATGCCACGCGCGAGGACATGCGAGCGCTGGGATTTTCGCCGAGCGTCCGGCTGTTCGAGGCCGCTGCGTGCGCAACGCCCGTCATTTCGGATCGTTGGCCCGGCATCGAAACGATCTTCGAGCCGTCGCGGGAAATCCTGCTCGCTTCCACCACACAGGAGGTGGTCGAAATCATACGTGATATGCCGGAGGAGCGCCGCCGTGTGATTGGCGAAAACGCGCGCAAACGCGTCTTGGCCGACCATACCCCGGACCACCGCGCCCGCCAACTCGAGGCCTACCACGCCGAGGCCTTGGCGCGTCGCAGCCGCAAGCCAATACGCATATCCGCAACCCGGCCGATGCAGCTCGCCGGGCTCTGAAAGGAGGTACCATGACATTCCAGACACGCATGCAGGCCCCGAAACATACGCGCACCGTTTTGATCACCGGCGGAGCGGGCTTCATCGGATCTCATCTCTGCGATTCGCTCCTGCAGCGGGGCAACCGGGTAATCTGCCTGGACAATCTGTTCACGGGAACGGTGGAGAACATCCGACCTCTGCTGAACCATCCAAACTTTCGCTTCATCGAGCAAGATGTCCGCGAGCCCATCGACATCGAGGACCACGTCGATCGAATCTACAGCCTCGCCTGCCCGGCGTCGCCACGGCATTATCAGAGGGATCCGATCGGCACCATGAAGACCTGCATCCTCGGCAGCATCAACGTGCTCGAGTTCGCGCGGCGCAATTCAGCTCGCGTGCTGCAGGCCTCTACCAGTGAGGTATATGGCGATCCCGAGGTCCATCCGCAGCCGGAATCCTATCTCGGCAATGTCAATCCGATCGGTCCACGGGCCTGCTATGACGAGGGCAAACGAGCGGCTGAAACGCTGATGTTCGACTATCAGCGACTGCACGGAGTCGAGATCAAAGTGGCTCGCATTTTCAATACTTACGGCCCCCGCATGCTCGAGAATGACGGGCGGGTCGTTTCCAACTTCATCGTCCAGGCGCTACGGGGCCAGCCGATCACCATCTATGGCGTCGGCTCTCAAACCAGAAGCTTTTGTTTCATCGACGATCTTGTCCAGGGACTCCAACTCCTGATGGAAAGCCCGGCGTCCATCACCGGACCGTGCAACCTGGGCAATCCGGATGAAGTCACGATTGAAACGATTGCGCGCGAGGTGCTCGCTCATACGGCCTCAACCTCTCCGCTCAAGTTTGATGCATTGCCAAAGGACGATCCAAAACGCCGCAAGCCTGTGATCGATCTCGCAGAGCTCTCCCTGGGCTGGCGTCCGCGTGTCGCGCTGAGGGATGGCCTTCGCGCAACCATCGACTATTTTGCGCTTCGCATCGCTTCTGACCCGGAGCTTGCACCGGCGCCGGCATCGCGCAAGACAACGCGCGGGCGGTTGAAGATCGCCGACCCGCGGTGAGGAGCCATCGGTCGAAAGGGATAACAACGTGAGAGGTGACGGCCCAGCGACGGAGCCCACCTGGCGAGGCGCGCGGGGTGATGGTCGAGATGCCGGCTGGCAGTGTCAATTCAGGCGAGACCATCGAACAGGCAGCCCGGCAAGAATGCCTGAAAGCCTTGCAGTGGCTTGAACTCCACAAGCATATGCTCCGATCGCTCTTTGGTGAATAGCTTCTCACGGTCGAAAGCCACCGATGGCATCGGAGAGCACGTCCAGTCCGCAGAAAACGAAAGGCCTTAGCCGCGCCTTCGGGCTCGGGCTCGTCACCGGGGCGGCGGACGACGACTGTTCTGCGATCGGAACCTATGCCAGTGCGGGCGCCCAGTTCGGCTATGCGCTGCTGTGGATGGCGCCGGCTACGTTCCCGATGATGTTTGCGGTCGTCTATCTCTCCGCCAAGCTTGGCCGCGTAACGGGCAAAGGCTTGTTTGCGGCTCTGCGCGACCAATTCACGCCGTGGCTGATGTGGCCCGCGTTGATTGGCGTCCTGATCGGAAACGTCGTCGAAGCCGGCGCAAATATCGGCGCCATGGCCGCGACGATCAATCTCTTCGTGCCCGTGCCCCAAGGGATTCTCGTCCCCCTCATTGCAGGTGTGATCCTCGCGTTGCAGATTTGGGGTTCCTACACGCTGATCCGGAACATCTTCCGATGGTTGGCACTCTCACTGTTCGCCTATGTCGGATCGGCATTTCTTGCGAGCCCCGATCCATGGCAGGTGTTGCGCGGGACCTTCGTGCCACAAGTCCAGTTCACCCGGGAATTCCTGTCGATCCTGGTCGCGGTGATCGGCACGACGCTTTCGGCCTATCTCTACACCTGGCAATCCAATGTTGAAGTCGAGGAGATGATCGCGGCCGGCCGCCTCAACAGACGTTCGCGCCTGTCATCGGTCGATGCGGAGGTCACCGAGTCGCGCCGCGACATCCTGATCGGAATGGCGTTCTCGAACATCATCACCTACTTTATCATTCTTGCAGCCGGGGCCACCCTGCACCAGGCCGGCCAGACTGACGTCGACAGTGCCGCTCAGGCCGCGGAGGCCCTGCGACCGCTGGCCGGCGATGCAGCCGCGACTCTCTTCAGCGTCGGCATCATCGCGGTCGGCTTCCTCGCCGTTCCCGTCATGACCACCGGCGCCGCCTACGATCTCTGCCAGACGCTCGGCTGGAAGAGTTCGCTCAGCGTCAGGCCTGCTGAGGCCAAGCAGTTTTATGTGGCCATTGCCGGGTTCACCGCCGTGGCCGTCGCGATCAACTTTGCCGGCTTCAATCCGATGAAAGCGTTGGTCTATGCCGGCATCGTGCAGGGTTTTTCGACGCCTCCACTATTGCTGTTGATTCTGCTGATGACGAACGACCGGAGGCTGATGGGACATGAGGCCAACACCGGCTGGATGAAGGTCCTCGGGTGGGTCACAGTCGGAGCCACTTCTGCGGCGACCATCGGCCTCGTCGCAAGCTGGGCCCTCTAAAGCGCGATGAGATTGGGATGAATCATCATCGCACTTTAGGTTGTTGTTTGCGCATAATCTTTTCGGAAAACCGCTTCGCACTTTTCGGGATCATGCTTTAGTGCAAGAGCCCATCCGTCTTTCGCGAATGTTTGTTCGCGATAGCCGCCCAGCTTTGGCGCCCGCAACGCTGAGCAAATTGCCGCTAGCCCAGGACAGCCCACCCATACGGCGGCAGCGTGAGCTCTGTCTTTGCTCCTGCCCTGCGCACCATAGCGGATCCTGCAAGCGTCTCGGTGGCGACATCTAGGGTGCGCACGACCGCTGCGCCAGCGATGTTCAGGGCGACCCATAGCCGATTGCCTTCGTCGAAGGCTTCGAAGACCAGGTCGGTATTGCGAAGCTCGACGATCCGGGACTTCGCCCGGAACAGCCATGGATGTCTTCGCCGCAGTCCGATCAGTTCCTGATGTAGTCGGTAGATTGGCCAGCCAAATGGCGCCAGCTCGGCTGGCGTCGCCGGAAAGGCCGGACGGATCGCGTCATCGCCTCCGGCACGGTGCTCCTTGATCCCGCGGAACGCCTGTTCGTCCCCGGCATAGATCGAGGGCGTGCCGCCACAGGTCATGAGAATGACCAGCGCGTGCGGAATATGCCGTTCATCCACAAGCTGACTCGCGATCCGCGTGACGTCGTGGTTGCCGATGAAAGTCTGCGGCACGAACCGGTCGATCATCGCATTGTGCCGCCCGAGCGCCCATGCGAGCTCATGGAAGTTGCGATTGTTCAGGGCGCTCCAGATCGCCTTCCAAAGCTCGTACTGCGTGACGGCATCGACACCGGTCTCGTCGACGAAGCCGGCATAGTCGCCGTGGATGACCTCGCCGAAGATGTAGGCGTCGGCATGCTGCGCACGAACCGCGGGCAGGACACGCTGCCAGAATTGCCGCGGCACAGCGTAGGCCGCGTCGAGCCGCCAGCCATCGGCACCGCGGTCAAGCCAGTAACTCATCACGCGGCTGACATAGTCGACGACCGCGGGCTCGTCATGGTTGAACGTCACAAGCTGGTGGTGACCTTCGAAGGTCGCGCAATCAGGTTCTGTTCCGTCCCGCCGCCACGTCAAGCGGAACCATGCAGCATCCGGCGATTGCGGGCCGGCGGCGACGGCGCGCTGAAAGCGTGGCGATTCACGCCCCACGTGGTTGAACACGCCATCCAGAATGATGCGCAGGCCGCGGCGACGGGCTGCTGCGATGAATGCGTCGAAGTCCGCATCATCCCCAAGCCGCCTGTCGATCCGGAAGTGATCAATCGTGTCATACCCGTGGGTCGAGGAGGCAAAGATCGGGCCCAGCAGGATACCGGATACGCCGAGCTCCACGGCGTAATCGAGCCACTGAGCAAGGCGGTCGAGGCGATGCACGACGTCGGCACACGCATCGGCCTCCCGTTCGGCCCCGACGAAGCCGAGCGGATACACATGCCACCAGACGGCGTGCTCGATCCAGTTGCTCATGCGCCCACCTTCACTCCTCAAGCCGGTCGCCGCCCTGACGAAGGTCCTGCCGATCGCGCCGAGGGTCAACAGCACGGCGATCCGGGCTAGACCAACAGCGTGGAACTGAAAGCGCGCGCTCAGGACAGTGCCGTCTCCGGCCGCGCGAGAATGTGCTCGATGTGTCCCCTGCCGATGACACCCGTCCCATCACCACAAGGCGGCGGGTACACTTATCCGATGCTACCCCTTCTTCTCGTCAAGCAGCTTGGCCACACGACGCAGGCCGAGCAGATAACCCTGAGTGCCGAACCCTGCGATGACCCCATCGGCCCGTTTGGATACGAACGAGTGGTGGCGGAATTCCTCGCGCTTGTGCACGTTGGAAATATGCACCTCGATCACCGTCCCCTCGAACGTGTTCAAGGCATCCAGAATGGCGACGGACGTATGGGTGAAAGCGGCGGGATTCATCACGATACCGGCAGCAGTGTCGCGCGCCTCGTGGATCCAGTCAATCAGCTCGTATTCCCTGTTCGACTGATGAAAGCGAATCTCAAGGCCGAGCTCCCCGGCCAGCGCCCGGCAATCCCGCTCCACATCCGCGAGCGTCTCGTGTCCGTAGATGTGGGGCTGGCGCTTGCCGAGCAAGTTGAGATTTGGCCCGTTGAGAACATAGACAAGACGCTTCATCGAAGTACTCCGTTCAGTGATGGGCGAGGATCTCGCCAAGGAACTGCTTGGTTCGGGCATGTTGGGGATTGCGAAAGAAAGCATCGGGCGCGCCTTCTTCGATGATCTTGCCCTCAGCCATGAAGATGATGCGGTCGGCAACCTGGCGGGCAAAACCCATCTCATGGGTGACGCAGATCATGGTCATACCGTCGTTGGCGAGGCCTATCATGGTATCGAGCACCTCCTTGACCATCTCGGGGTCGAGCGCCGAGGTCGGTTCGTCAAACAGCATTACCTTGGGCTGCATGCAGAGCGCGCGCGCAATCGCGACGCGCTGTTGCTGGCCTCCCGAAAGCTGAGCCGGATACTTATCAGCCTGATCGCCGATGCGCACGCGCTCGAGATATTTCCGCGCAATCGCTTCCGCCTCGGTCTTGCCGATGCGGCGCGCGCGGATGGGCGCGAGCATGCAGTTCTGCAAGACCGTCATATGCGGAAAGAGATTGAAGCTCTGAAAGACCATGCCGACGTCCTGACGTACGACGTCGATAGCCTTGATACTGTCGTCGAGCCGATGACCGTTTACCGCAATACTGCCCTGCTGGATTGGCTCCAGGCGGTTGATGCAGCGGATCAGGGTCGACTTGCCTGAGCCGGACGGACCGCAGAGCACGATCTTTTCACTTTTGCGCACAGTGAGATCAACGTTGCGGAGAGCTTGGTACCCGCCGTACCACTTCTGCACGCCCTTCATTTCGATCAGGATCTGGTCCTGCATGCTGGTCTCCGCCGTTGGGCGGCGGCCAACGCAGATCGCGCCGGCCGCTCGCAGTGGCTAGGCTAGTGGACGGTGAAGGGAACGCCGGGGACGGAGTCCGGGAAGACAGGGACGGGGACCTTCATCCATTTGGCGTAGAAACTGGCCAACTTGCCGTTCGACTTGATCTCGTCGATGAACTTGTTGGCCGTCTCGTTCCACTCCTTCTCCCCCAGCCGTGTGCAAGCGCCATTGTAAAGGGCGGTGAAGTGAAGCTTGGGCTCAAACCCGAGTTCCGGCTTTGCGGCGTTGAGACGCTGCGGATAAAACAGGTTCGCGCCGACGGCCTGCACCTGACCGGAGAGCAGCGCCTGGATCGTGGCAGCGTCATCGTCGAATCTGCGGATCTCGGTCCCGGACGGGGCGTTGTTGGTCACCTGCGTATCTTGCGTGGAGGACCGCGGAACGCCAATTACGTACTTGCCCATATCGGCATTGCTGTTGATCGGCGTTGCCTGGGCGGCAACAAGCGTGATCTCATTAGCAACATACGGCTTGGAATACTGCACCGCCTTTGCGCGCTCGGGCAGCATGGCCATCGTTGCGAACAAGATATCTACCCGGCCTGTGGTCAGCGCCGGAATACGATTGGCCACCGCCAGCGGGACGAACTCGGCTTTCACGCCGAGATATTCAGCGAAGGCGCGCCCCATGTCGGCATCGATGCCATCCTGCTTTCCCGAGCTATCGACATAGCCCCATGGAGGATTGTCGCCCTGAATGCCGATGACCACGACGCCCTTCTTCTTCACGTCTTCCAGAGTGCCCGCCTGCGATTCGCCTGCAATACAGATAGCCGCCAATGCCATTAGCGCGAGCCCGAGCTGGCGGCGATGGGGTGAACACAACATGAGTATCTCCTCCTGGTGATGGCTGTTTGTGATTGAGTAGGTGCGCCGTTCCTACCTTTGACCGGCCAGGGCGAGCCTGGCTTCCATCCGGCTGCCCCACCATGACAGCGGCCAGCAGAGGATGAAATACATTGCGCCGACCACGCCGAAGACGAGCAACGGCTGAAAGGTCTGGTTCGATACGATTTGCCCGGCGCGGGCGAGTTCGATGAAGCCGACGATGGCGGCTAGCGAAGTGCCCTTGATCAGCTGCACGAGATAGCCGATGGTCGCCGGCAGCGAGATGCGGATTGCCTGTGGCAGCACGATATCGCGCATGCGGGACGAATAGTGCAGTCCAAGCGCCATCGCCGCCTCGGTCTGCCCGCGCGGCACGGCCTGTATCGCTCCGCGCCAAATCTCTCCAAGGAAGGCGGAGGCGTTCACGGTGAAACCGATCGCCACCGCGACGAATGCGTCGAGCTTCAGCCCGGTGAGCGCCAATCCGTAGTACACCACGAAAAGCTGCAGCAGCAGCGGAGTGCCCTGGAATATCCCGATGTAGATGCGGGTGATCCATTCCACGCCCTTATGACCACAGGTGCGGAGCAATGCGACGGCCAGCCCCGCCGTGCAGCCGCCCGCAAACGCGACCAGCGTCAGCAGCACGGTCCATTGCAGACCGCGCAGCAGGAAGCCGAACTCCGGAAGGCCAAAATGCGGTGCCATGATCTCCCCTCAGCGTGTCGGATATGAGAAGAAGCGGTGAGAGATGACCGCAAAGCCCAGCATCAGCAGCCAGGAAATCGCGAGATAGAGGAAGGTGACGGAGAAATAGACCTCGAAGCTGCGGAACGTGTCGCTTTCGATGCGCTGCGCAACCGACGTCAATTCGTAGGCCGATACCGCCGAACAGATCGAGGAGGTCAGCGTCAGCATGATGAACTGCCCGGTCAGCGAGGGGTAGATCGCGCGAAGCGCGGGCTTGAGCACGATGAAACGGAAGACCTGCCCCTTGTGCAGGCCGAGCGCGTAGCCGGCCTCTATTTGTCCCTTGTGAATGGACTGCACTCCGCCACGGATGATCTCGATGGCATAGGCGCCACCATTGACACCGAGCGCGATGACAGCGGTGGCTGTCGGATTGAGCTTCAAGCCGATCAGCGGCAGGGCGAAGAACAGAAAGAAGATCTGCACCAGGAAAGGCGTATTGCGGACGATCTCGACGAATCCGATCACGAGAGCACGCAACCAGGCCACCTTCGAATCGCGTGCCGCGACGCCGGCGACACCGATCATCATCGCGAGCGTCATTCCGGCAAGCGCCAGGCCCAACGTACCCACGCACCCCCACAGCAGCGCGGGCATCGCATGCCAAACCACCGAGAAATCGAGCGTGTAGCCCATCTTGCGTTTCCTCACGGGCGTTGTGCGTGCCGCTCGCCCATCGGCCGGGTGTCACCCTCCCAGGGATGCAAAGGTGGCGAAGAAGACGTCCGTATCGGGTGAGATGCCCGTGAACAGGCGGAATGCTTCGGTGCCCTGGAAGACTGCCATGCCGCCGCCATCGACCGTGCGGCAGCCCAGGGCACGCGCCGCCCGGAGCAGTGCGGTTTCGAGCGGGAAGTAGACGATCTCAGCGACCCACAGATCAGGGCGCAGCGAGGCCGTCGGCAGTGGCGTGCCCGGATATTTATCCATGCCGATTGGCGTCGCGTTGACAATTCCGTCTGCGGCGGCCACGGCCGCTGCAACATCCTTGCCGGCTCGCAAGCATCGTTCTGCAAATCGAGGGGACAAGCCGTCAACCACACTTTGCGCCTTGGCCAAGTCGATGTCGATAATTGTCAGTTCCTGCACTCCGAGCTTCATGAGTGCGAAGGCAACCGCCGCACCTGCGCCGCCCGCTCCGAATTGAACCACGCGTCCAAGTGATGCACCTTGCATGTTGCGGCGAAAATTCTCGGCGAAGCCGAACCAATCGGTGTTGTGGCCGGTCATTCGACCGTTCCTGATGACCACGGTGTTCACGGCGCCCAGCGCCTCCGCGTCAGGCGAAAGCTCGTCCAAGAGTGGAAGGATCGCTTGCTTGCAGGGATGGGTGACATTTAACCCGTCAAAGCCCATATGCCTTGCTGCCGCGAGCAGTTCCGGCAGTGCCTCCACGCCCAGCTTCAACTCGGCGAGATCGATCTTCTTGTAGAGATAGCGGATGCCCGCGGCGTCAGCGGCCGCTTCATGCATAGGCGGAATGCGTGACGCCGCGATGCCGCTGCCGATCAGGCCGACGAGAAAGCTGGAGTTCTGATGCATGCTCGGCATCGCCCGTCAGCTCAAAGGGACGGTCAGTTCGGCGATGACCTGAGCCGTGCTTGGTCGCACGCCGCGCCACCAGGAAAAAGCTTCGGCCGCCTGCTCGACCAGCATGCCGACGCCGTCGGCCAGCTTGGCTACGCCTTCGGCGTGGGCCGCTTGCAGAAAGGGAGTCAATCCCTTGCCATAGGCAAGTTCGTACGCCAACTTCGCACGGCGGAAGACATTGCCGGGAAGTGGCGGCATCTCACCACGCAGGCTGGCCGATGTCGCGTTGACCACGACGTCATAGCCCTCGGCAAGATCGGCCAGTTCAGCATAGCCGCTGACGATCAGGGGACCACAACCGGCAAACTCTTCGGCCAGTGCCACAGCCTTCGACAAGGTTCGATTGACGAGAACCAGCTCGGACGGCTCCTGGCGCAGGAACGGCAGCAGCGCGCCACGCGCTGCGCCCCCGGCACCGAGCATCAGGACGCGCTGGCCGGCCATTTTGATGCCTAGATTGACGGTGATGTCGCGCACGAGACCGATCCCGTCGAAATTCTCGCCAATGATCCGATCGCCGTCGAACTTCAGGCAGTTTACGGCGCCAGCTCGGTCGGCGCTCTCTGAAAGCTCCTTTGCGTAGCCGAACGCATCGAGCTTGAACGGGGCAGTGATGTTCAGCCCTTTCGCGCCTTCTTTCCGGAATTGATCAACCCGTTCGCTGAAGCCATTGAGGGGACCCTCGATCGCCTCATAGACAAGGTCCTGTCCCGTCATTCTGGCGAACGTGCCATGGATGAGGGGAGATTTGCTGAAACCGATCGGATTGCCGATCACCGCATATCGGTCGCTCATCGATCACTCCTGCACTGCGGCTTCGTTGTAGAGGACCCCGTCACGCACCATCGCCTCGACGAGCTCGGCCGAAAGTCCCAGCGACTCTGCAATGCGGCGATTATCCTGGCCAAGCAGCGGCGCCGGAGTTCGCACCGTGGTGTCGCAATCGGAGAACCGGAACGGCAGGTTCGGCAGCGTCACCTTGCCGAGCACAGGATGCTCCTGCTCGACCAGCATGCCACGCGCATGAATCTGCGGATCCTTCACGACCTCTTCGATGGTCTGCACGGGAGCGGACGGCACACTTGCTTCGTCGAGTGCCGCGAGGCAAGCATCGCGAGACGGCTGCGACAGTGTCCAGTTGCGCACAATCTCCATCGCTTCGCCATAATGGGCGTTGCGCGCGGCAGGCGTGGTGAAGCGTTGGTCGGATGCCAAATTGTCTCCCCCGATCAGGCTCGCCAATCGTCGCCAGGCATCATCGACTTGCGCAGCGATGACGAGATTGCCGTCCCTGGCCGGAAAGACGCCGTAGACAGTAGAATCCGGCTGTCCGCTGCCGGTCTGCTTCGGCAGGTCGGTCCCGCCGGAGAGGAAGTAGCGCTGCACCGCATAGTCGTGCATCGAGACCATGCAATCGTACAGCGCCAGATCGATATGTTGGCCGCGCCCGGACGACGCGCGGCCGACCAGCGCTGCATTGATGGCCGCCACGCCGTGAATGCCGGTGTACATGTCGGCCAATGGCATCCGCAGCAGCGGCGGCGCCTCGCCGGGATTGCCCAGTTGCGCCAGGGCGCCAGACATCGCCTCTGCGATCAGACCGAAGCCTGGACGGTCGGCATAGGGACCGGTGTGACCATAGGCGGAGACCGAACAGTAGATCAGTCCGGGATTCCGCGCCGAGAGCACCTTGTAGCCGAGCCCGAGGCGTTCGAGTGCGCCGGGGCGATAGTTCTCGATGAAGACATCGGCTGTGTCGACCAGCTTCATCATCAGGTCAAGGCCACGCCTGTCGCGGAGATCGATACACAGGCCCTGCTTGCCCATGTTCTGCTGCAGGAAGTAGCCGGATTGTCCGTCCTTGAAATAGCCATGGGCGCGGCCCGCATCGCCTGCCTTCGGACGCTCCACCTTGATGACGTCCGCGCCCATCGCGGCGAGGCAGCGGCCCATGAACGGGCCCGCCAGGAAATGGCTGTAGTCGATGACGCGAATGCCTTTGAGCGGCAGATCTTGTGCGGTCATGCCTGCCCTCCCGCGACGCCGGCCTTCGGGCGCATCGGAATCATCAGCCGGTGCTCGCCGAGCTGCACCACTTCGCCGCGCTGATTGATCAACTCCGAGGGGAGCACCACGATGCCCCACCCATCACGCTTGGTGGCGCGCATCGAGCCGACGCGGAACTTCACGTGCACGGTATCGCCGAGCTTGATCGGCAGCTTGAAATCCCAGGTCCAGCCCAGCGACATTCCCGGAAGGAAGCGGTAGTCGGCACGGGTCTTCAAACCATCGGCCAGCGACAGACCAAACAGCCCGTGCGCGACGCGCGTGCCGAATGGTGTGGTCTTGGCGTATTCCTCGTCGACATGGACCGGCGTGAAATCGCCCGTCAGTTCGGCATAGGCATTCACCATCGCTTCGGTGACCGTCACCGCAGGGGTGATGCATTCGTCGCCGACTTTGGCGTCGTCCCAGTAGCGCTCATCGGTCATGTCGCGTCTTTCCTCTAGGCACGGGGATTGATCGCCAGGGCGGCTTCCACGGCGCCTGCGCTGGCTTGCAAGATCTCGATGTTCAGGCCGCCCGGCAGCTCGAGCCAGTTCGGGCCGGCAGGCAATGCCCTGGCGCCCCAAGCGGCGGCGCGGGCGAGGACGCCTTCGTAGTCGTCGACCATGATGCCGAGATGGGCGAGACGCCCCTCCGGCCCGACAAAGTGCGGATCCTCGATGAGTTGCACGCTTCCCAGTGTCCATACCTGACGCGGCCGCGGGCCGTCGGCGGGTTGCTCGTCGCGAATGCCAAGGCCGAGCACCTCACGAAAGAAGTCGATGTGACGATCGACATCCGGCACTCGGATCGCGACGTGTTCGACATAGGCGCGAGGCAACGACATCATCTCAGGCCTTTCCCGGATAATCGCTGCGGGCGTATTCGAGCCCTTTGACCAACGCGACGAGGGTGGAGTTGACGGGCGTAGGGACGTTGAGCTTGGCGCCCCAGCGCACGACCGAGCCGTGAATGTAATCGACCTCGGTCAGATTCCCGGATTGCAAGCTCTGCAACATCGACGTCTTGAACTCGGACGGCAGTCCGGCAGACGCCATCGTCCAGGCCCGGCGCGGATCGGCAATCGAGATCTTCACGCCGGCAGCCTGCGCGACCGCGATGCCCTCCGAGATTGCGGCCAGCGCGCAGTCTTCCAAGATCGGCAGCGAATAGAGACCGCCGTAAGTCAGCCCGGTAACGGCGGTGATTCCTCCTCCGGCGACGTTGATGAACAACTTGTCCCACATCGTGCCCAGGATGTTGTCGCTGAGCAGCGTGAGAATGCCGGCACGATTGAACGTCTCTGAAATCCGCTGTGCGCGTTCCGTCAACCGTCCGTCAAGCTCGCCGATGATGGTTTCCTTGCCGACCACTCCGGAGCGAACATGACCGGGGCCGAGCAGCACGCCGCCAACATAGGTCTTGCCTGCCAGGACCCTGTCACGACCGACTTCCTCCGAAAGGATGTCCTCGTGACCAAGACCGTTTTGAAGCGACATCACGACCGTCTGCGGCCCGATGATCGGCGCTGCCGCGCGGATCGCATCGCGCGTGTGATAGGATTTGACGAGGACGATAACAAGGTCCGCCACGATGCCGACCTGGTCCGCGGAGATACAGGCAGAGACCTTTACCACGGTCTCGGCGTCACCTTCGAGCATCCGTAGACCAGCAGCATTGATCGCCTCGACATGGGCCTGAAACGGATCGATCAACCAAACCTCGGCACCACCGCGCGCCAGCGTGCCGCCGATAGTCGAGCCCAAGGCTCCCGCTCCGACAAAGCAGATCCTCATCCGAACGCTTCTCCCTCGCCCATTTTGGCGTTGGAAGCGTGCTAGCAGGCTGCTCCATATTTGGATATGATATGATCTTTATATCCATTATTGCAGATCGCAATGAAGCATCGAGACTTCTCAGAGACCAACCTGCTCGAGCCGCGCCTGCTCCGGTTGTTTGACGCATTGTTCTCCTCGGGCAGCGTCACCAAGGCGGCCGAGAAGCTCGGTCAAAGCCAGCCGACCATTTCGATCTGGCTGGCGCGCCTGCGAAAGGAGCTGGATGATCCGCTCTTCATCCGCTCTGCGGAGGGAATGCTGCCGACGCCGCGCGCGGAGGCTCTCATCGGCACGGCCCGACAGGCGTTGGAGATGCTGCGCCGTCTGGCGGAGCTTCGCCCTGAGTTTGATCCGGCGACCGCAAAGCGCCGCTTCGTCATCTGCATGACGGATGCGAGCCACATCACGCTGCTCCCGGCCATCCTCGCCTACGTTCGTCGTGTTGCTCCGGGCATCCGCATCGAGGCGGCGCAGATCGGCAGCGATACGCCACGAATGCTGCAGTCCGGCGAGGCCGACCTGGCGCTCGGCTACATCTCGGACCTCGACGCCGGGCACTTCCAACAGGCACTCTTTCCGCAGGATTGGGTCTGCCTGGCAAACGCAAAACATGCCCGGATCCACGACCGCATCACGGCAGAGGATTTCAGGCGTGAGGCGCACGTCCTCATTCGCTCCGGCACCGGACATCAATTGCTCGCGGACGCGCTACAGGAGCAGCGGATAGTCCTTGACGTTGCGCTTGAGCTACCGGGCTTTTTGGGGTTGCCCGCAATCGTCGGGACGACTGACCTGATCGCCACCCTCCCAAGGCACATCGGCGAAACGCTGGCTCACTACTACGGACTGCGCGTGCTCGACTGCCCGCTGGCGATCGCCGGCTTCACGGTGAAACAATATTGGCACGCCCGCTTCCACCACGACCCCGCAAGCCAGTGGTTGCGTGACGTGTGCGGGGAGCTTTTTCAACAGCAGGAAGTGCGCGGTCTTCACCGTTCCGGTCGACCAAGGAAACGAAAGCCACGCAATTTGACGACGTAGCGGACGCATGCTTCATGATCACGCCGGACTTTTTCTCAGCCATTCGGCGAGCCGCGAGGGCACCCAGGCGCGGTGGGCGGCGCCGCGGGGGATACGGCGTCTTGATAATCCGCCAAAAGCCGCCGTTCGTGCGCGATCCCTCTCCGGTTGAGAGTTGGCCCCGAGCGGGTTAGAATCGCGGCGGTCCCCGCGTCGCCCATAACCTCCCATTTGTCGCCGACTACGTTGCGGTGGACGACCTCGTCGATGCTCGAGAGGATGACGGCGCCTCGCTACGTACACCCATCCGGTCCACCACGCACTCGGCGCCGTCGATAACGTACGCTGCGTGACGAAAATCCCTGATGGTGGCGAGCTTGTCGTCGGACCAGTTCAACAGCATGAAATATTTCGGCCGCCCGTCCGGTTCATTCGGATCGAACACCAGGATCGCGGGACGTCCCTCCACCTGCCCCGTCACCAGGTGCCAGTCGCTGATCTTCGAATAATTGCCGAAGTAATTCGACACGTCGGCCTTGCCTTTCAGCCTGGTGCGGTTGACGAGCTCAAGCCTGACGTCATCGGCGATCATGGCGCGGATCGCGTCGAAGTCGCGCGCATTGAAATGGCCGACATAGGCGTTGAGCCGCGTGCGGTCGGCTTCCGACAGGCCCGGCTGCGGCACGTCGTCCGGCTCCTCGGCGAACTCACGCAGCTGCGTGCGCCCACGATGCAGCGCGGCCTTCACCGCCGGCAGACTGAAATCCATGATATCGCAGACCTCGGCAAGCGAGCAGCCAAGCACGTCCATGAGGATCACGCTGGACCGCTGCGCCACCGGCAGCCGCATGAAGGTGCGCAGGCTGGTCGCAGCAATCTGGCGGCTTTCCACGTCATCGAGCCGGTCGGCAATCATCTCCACCTCCTCAGCCGAATGCAGCGCCTCCTGCCGGTTGCGGCGGCGCAGGAAATCCAGCGCGGTGTTGTGCGCGATGCGGAACAGCCACCCCTCCGGATTGGCGACGGGCCCGACCGATTGCAGCGCCTCCATCCCCTTGATCAGTGCATCTTGCAGCACATCCTCACCGTCGATGACCGAGCCGACCATGCGCGCGCAGTAGCGATGCAGTTTCGGGCGCATCGCCGCCAGCAGGGTCTCGATTTCGGTGATGGCCCGTGGATCTGGCGCCATTGCTCCTCCGCCTCACTTGTTCAGGACTCGTCCAGCATACGGTAGTTGCCCACGATCCTCACATCACGAACCAGCGGCGGCTCGACGCAGCGGTCGCGGATGCCGTCCTGGAACGCCTGAAACGCCTCGAGTTTCGGGATCGGGCTCGAGCCGTCCCCAGCAGCGGCCTCGACAAAGTGGATGAAGGTGTCGTCCTCCGGCCGCAGCGTCAGATAGCGCACGCCGTCCGGCCTGGCCGCCTTCAATTCAGCAAACACCGCCGAAACCAGCTCGGCATTCCTGTCGGCCAACTCCGGCTTCGCCTTGTATCTGATCAGGGTCCTTCTCATCGCGTGCTCCTTGTTCATGTCGCGACCTCGATCGCGTTATCGCGGGCCGTCTCTCTACCGGAGCGTGATCTTCTCGGAAAACCGGTGCTCACTTTTCCAGTGCAAGCTCAAGTAAAACGGCCGCGTCAGCCCTTAGGACGTTTGCCGGCCGCCGAAGGATGCGGCCGGCGAAAAATTATTTCCGAGCGCTTCCTATGCCCCTCCGGCCTCGTCTAGCCCGCAGAACGCGCCGCGACAGGGTGGCGCGCCACACGGAGAGAGGGCGATGCAGACCCCGACCAATCGCGCCGAGCAGAACTGGGGGCTTGGCGTCACCGCGCTGGCATCTTTCACCCAATCAGCCGCTCTTCGGGCGGCGGCACGCCGGACCTTCAAGGGCCGCGACCATACCCTTGTAACCGGCAAGATCGCGGATCACGGCGCAGAGCTCAACGCGCTTGTTCGTGAAGATTTTTGCCAATTCGACTGAGTGTCATCTGATCGGACAGCGGCAATAGCCAAGGGCAGTTACTATGAGGCGCAGGCCTGGTCGCGCCGCTCCTTGCGTCGGGGCGTCGATCCACGGTCAAGCGGATTGCTGAAATTGACAAGCGTGGCGGCAGCGCAATTCTAAACACGTCCACCACTTGGGACCCAAAAAAACTCCTGGCGGAAGCCTCAGGGGCTCAGAGTGCCGAGGTAAGCGGCGACGGCAATCATGTCTTCTGTAGCCAACCTCTGCACGACAGGGGCCATCATAGCCACGGCGGGCCCGGAACGGGCGCCCGTTTTCATATCGTTGAGCTGGCGGAAGACATAGAGCAAAGGCCGTCCCGCGATGCCGGGTACGTTCCCGGAACCTCTCAGTCCAGGTCCGTGGCAACTGGCACAGGGAACTGTTCTGCCGCCGCCGGTCGTCGCGAGGACGCGCCCCCGCTCTATGCTGCCGACAGGCACATAGTCGATGAAGGTGGCGCGGGAATCCCGCAGATGCATGAGCGGCTCGTTCTCGGGCAAAGAGATGATACGGTTGCCCATCGCCTCTGTGCCGCCGACGGGATCCGCAACGCGCAGGGCGTGTCCATAGATGATGCTTCTCGGCACTGTATCGACCTCGACCACCCTGGAAACGGAGCGGGGCTTTAGAGATGCGAAATACCCGCTCGCAGCCTTTATGTCATCATCAGACATGCCATCCACGATGACCTTCATCACATTTGCAAGCGAGTGCCCGGCTCGTCGTCCAGACTTGAACTCCAGGAGTTGTTGCTGAAGATACTGGAACGGAAGGCCTGAAAGACCTGCCGATTGCGGGTGGCCGTTACCTGTCGGAGAGTGGCACCGGGCACATGCAAATGTCCTTGGTCTCACGCCTTCCGCAACGACCTTCGGCATAATGGGATGCTCATCCGGAAACCAGTCAGCAACCTCGAACAACCCATCGATCTGAGCTTGGGTATATGTCCTGCTGCTGCCTGGAACCTGCCTTTGTTCTATGTTGTCGACGTCGCTCACCGGATTCGCGGGAGGGTACGCCCAAGACACGTCGTCACCAGCTCGCGGAGAATCAATACCGCAAATGAGCAGCATCGCCGCGATTATAGCGACGGAATTTATCGAAAATACTTTCGATGGCATCTCGTTCCCGCTTTCTTAGCATGCCCAAGGAAGGTCTCGCCCACGGATACAGAGAGCTGTTCCTCTGCAACGTACTGAGGCAAAGCGTCCGCAATGCAGGAGGAGAACACTTGAGCCGAAGCTGCGCAATTCGCATTACAGAAAGCCGCGCGGTCGGCAGTTGAAGTTATTGCAGATGATGCAGTTTATCGCCTAAGACGCTCCTGCGAGCTCGCACGTC
This sequence comes from Bradyrhizobium sp. USDA 4486, assembly GCF_054057995.1. Lineage (NCBI taxonomy): Bacteria > Pseudomonadati > Pseudomonadota > Alphaproteobacteria > Hyphomicrobiales > Nitrobacteraceae > Bradyrhizobium > Bradyrhizobium sp. USDA 4486. The sequence continues at coordinate 7,975,647 of NZ_JBSRZV010000001.1, read as the reverse complement.
GTCGCCCGTTCGATGTGGTTGCTCGCATTTTTCGAGAGACGAATAGGTCAAGCAGCGTGTAGAGCGTCCCATCATCATGTCCCCTGCCGCTACTGTGAGGCGGGGTTGAACGGGGCAACCTGCCGTTATCTTCAGGCCCATATTGCAAGGGTTTGTTAGCTGCGGCTACGCCTTGTAGCCGACCCACCCTCTGAAAGTGAATCCTGCATAGAAGAGGGCCACATCGGCGAACCCGGCGTCGCGCAAGATGCCTTCGTCCTGTTCTGGCGACAAGAGAGGCAACCGTTCATACATAGCTTGAATGGCGCTTTCGGCGTTCGCCACTGGTACTCCGGACGCGATGGCGAACGCAGCATAGCGAGAGAGCCATTTTGTCTTCTCTCCATCATTTTGCGGAAAGCTGTGATGAGCAACGACGAAGGGGGCACCTGGCCTCAACCGCTGATGTACCTGCACGACCGTCCTTCGGCGCTCCTCCTCCGATAGAAAGTGCAAGGTCAAAAGACAGGTCGCTCCATCGAAGGGACCCGTGGGCGCGCCGTCAATGTAGCCTTCGTAGAAGTCGACTCGCGACGTGAGCGCGCCGAGCGTGCGGTCGGCCAATCTCAGCATCTCAGCAGACGGATCGACGCCGCAGAAGCGCCAAGCCGGCTGCGCCTCGGCAAAGGTCTTTAATTCCAATCCGCCCCCGGCGCCGAGAACCAGCACGTGGCCGTCGTCTCGCACCCGTTCAGCAAGGAGTATCGCGCTCATTCGTTGCAAGGCGTGGAAACCTGGAACTTGGCGCACGGGCCCCTCGACATAGCGCGCCAGACGAGAAACTTCTCGCGCTGTCGAAGCCAAAGCTGCTCATCGTCGACGAACTCGGCTACCTGCCTCTGGAACCTGACGCGGCCCATCTGTTCTTCCAACTAGTCAGCCGGCGATACGAAACCGGCGCGATGCTGATCACGTCGAACCGCAGCGTTGCCGAATGGGGTACGGTGTTCGCCGATCCCGTGGTCGCCACCGCGATCCTTGACCGGCTCCTGCATCACAGCCACGTGCTGACGATCCGCGGCGACAGCTACCGGCTCCGCGCCAAGCGCAAAAGCGGCCTTATCAAGACGCCGACCGCCGGTGACGGCCCTCCGGTCGGCTCCGCCTCCCTCCGGCCCGTCACCGGCGGAAACAACCTTCAACCGAGATCATAATCCCGATGGTGGGGGCAGTTCTTCGTGACGCAAAGGGGGCAGTTCCGGATGGCGTTTGACATCCCCAATAGGCGTGCTCCTGGATCTCTCCGCTAATCCCTCCGGCAAGGACTGCCACCCCCTCGGGCCTGTCCGTCGAAGAGGCGAGCGTTTCGTAGCCCTCAACGGAGGGTGATAGTACTTCGATGAATCGGCCAGGTGTTTGCAGAAAGTGACGCTCGGCAGTCCATTCGGCACGCGCCGGCGCGAACCATCGATCAAACCTGGCATGATCGTCCCAATAGCCTGCCGACACGATATTGGTATAGCCGGCCTCGTCGACGTAGCAGGCCCTGTCCCAGTGCATCGCTCCGTCTTCCGCGGCAAAGGCAGCGCTGATCCAATCGAGCGCGCTCTGGGTCGACGCCGGCGGATCACCCAAAAACTGAATTCCGAAATAGGCCATGATAACCCGCTTTACGGTCGGCTTGAAACGAGCGACGTATGCCGGCACAGGTGGTTGATAGTCATCCGGAATGCGGCGTGTCCTCGTACGACGGGTGCGCAGATGCTCCGGGATCGCTGATTCCATAGTCATTCTCCTTGCCGATCGATCGTCGGGTGCTTGATCAGTTGAACGATTGCGGTCCTGGTCGGGTAAGCAATTCAAGCTCCGGCGCTGTGTCCCGCCCCATCTCAATACTCAGCGCCAGACTGAACAGCTTCGCATCTCTGCTCGGACCATTTCGGCGTCTTCTAGCCAGCGAGGACGCCGTCAAGCCGATTGAACACCAGCATGATAATCATGAAGTTCAGCATGCCATGGAAGTTCGCATCGTTACGAACTCCTCCGCCGCGGTAGGATCAATGCCAACGGTGCTATCTAACGCGCTACATCAGCTGATATCTTTTTCGCGCCTGACCCTGAAAACAATTCCCACGGCTGCAACGCGACTGATACGGCAAGGCCCTGCTCAAGAGTTGATAGAGCCGGAGCTGCCGCGTAGCACCAGCCGCACAGCGGGTCAAAAATGTAGCGAAGAGCCGGCCGAGAAGCGTAGAGCATTGTCGTCACTCTTACTGGATGCACCACAGATAGCGGCTTCGCGTCTCTTCAGAAAGATCGCGATTTTATTACTCATTGTCCACCGAAAGAGGCCCAATCGACTTTTGCGCTGGCCCGCCTCCCGATCCAAAGGATCTTGCGGCCTGAAAAACGGAAGGAGCGGCTCCCCATCGGGGCCCGGTCTTGGAACGCTCAATTCCGCGCCATTCCCATCGGAAGGGTGATGCTTCCTGAACAGCGGCAACTCAGAGACCGGGACATCGGCTCCGCGGCTAACACAATGACATGCACCGTTGTGGCCGGGCTCTCGAACGTCGAAGCCCATTAGAACTTCACTGTGACGCCGGAATAGAGCGATGACTCGGCGCAGCTTCGATTGCTGGGCGCTGCAATACAGGGAGTTGGTGGCGGGGGGAAGTCGAACCACGGCAGCAGTATCGGCTTCTGGAAGACGATCCCGATGTCGTCGCGCGGCTCGGTGACGGCCATACCGAAGATTTCGAGCCCACCCGAGGTCGGCTTGCGGCCGCTGCCACGCCGAATTCAACGATTGCGGATCACGTCGCCTCCAGCCTCCGCCAAAATTCGAGAACGGCCGCGACAATCGCCTCGGGGGCATCTTCCTGGACGAGATGCTTGGCGTCCGCGATCACCGTGAACGACGCCCCCGAGATGCGGCGCGCAAGCTCCTCACCGTCCTTTAGCGGGATGAATTCGTCTTCGGCGCCCCACAGGATCGAGACGGGGCACCGGATTTCTCCATATCGCCCTTGCACCTCTTCGGAGTATTTGTCGTCCATCTGCGCGATCTGCCGCCAGAAACCCTTGCGTCCGTCTTGATCCAGCCACGGCTCGAGGTAAGGCCGCATGTCTTCTTCGCGCAGACTGTGCTTCATCGCGGCGCCAATGTAGGCGCGCAGGATCGCCTCGTGAATATAGAGGGGCAAGCCGGCCAACACTTCGGGGTGCGCCTTCGCCGCCTGGACCAACGCCGAACCTTGCGGGCTGATTGCGACTGGATCGATCAGCACGAGGCTTCGGTAATCGACTCTGTCCAAGAGGTGTGCACGCAGAGCGGCCGAACCACCGAAATCATGGGCGACGATGTCGGGCCGGTCGATGCTCCAGTGGTCCAGGAGCGCAGAGAACAACCTGTTCTGGGCACCATGCAAGACGTCGGCGTCCGGCTTGGCCGACTGGCCGTAGCCCAAGAGATCATAGTAGAACACGCGCCTGCGCATAGCGAGCCAAGGCGCGATCCGCCGCCATTCACGCGAGGAGAACGGCGAGCCATGCATCACGACGGCCGGCGGTCCTGCACCGATCGCTCCCCAGGCGATCGCGTGTCCCTCGAACGAGAACCGCTCCGGTAGAACCCATTGCGCCATCATTGCTCCTCCGGATCAATAAGTACTCATGTGGCTGCGGCCAGGGATGCGGTCGCATCCGCGAACCACCGAGTACGAGTAATGGTAGTACCCGCCGCCATTGGCGCAGGACCCCCATCGAAATGACGTATCGCGGCTCCGGCATCTGATCGTAGACTCTGCGAAATGCAGGCGCCATCTTGTTGCAGAGCGTTCCCGAAACGATCATACAATCCGACTGCCTTGGAGAGGCGCGAGGGGCGCATCCGACGCGTTCGACATTGTAACGAGGCATGGAAACCTGCATCTGCTCGATGGCACAACATGCCAGCCGAACGTGATCCACATCAGGGATCCGGAGCGCCCCCCCGTGACGAGATCGTCGAGCGGCGCGACGAAGTAGCCGCGGTCATCGAGCGTCTCGTTGACGATGTTCCAGGATGTGGCGCTTGCCTCTATCATCCGAATCTCCGATTCAAAGGACGATGCCGCTCAACAAGCGCGTGCAGGAGCGGTTGCTATTTTTCTGCCGATATTCATTGGAATCCAGCGTACGGGGCCGGGCAGCCAGAGACCTCACAGGCAAGACCTAGTGAGCCGAGACAACCAACAAAGCAGCCAAGAGAACAGCTCCAATCAGCCCGGCCAGGAAGATTGCCCGTCTTGTCCGGGTGCGCAAAATGATCTCACCACCTCTCGCCTTTTCCGCCGGATACGGTTGCTTGGGAGGAGCTGGCTCGGCTGGGCCTTCGCGAACCATATCAGGCGCGGCCGGCGGGCGCCGGATCGTCCCAAAGTGCACGCACCTCTTCAGGCAGCGCTTCTCTGACGTTGGCGGCCTGCCCGGAGGTTAGGTGCCGAGACAGGACGTGAAACACTGCCCGAAGGGCATCCCTCAAATCGACAGTCTTGGTGAACCGCATTTCGGGTTCGATCGTCTTCAGGAACTCGTCGAGTGTGCGGGCGCGCCCTGGCAGTTCCGATGGATGAAACTGGTCGGAGCTCTGGCACGATTTGCGCTGGCGCCCGTTCAACTAATGACGGGCTGGGCCCCGGAGCGCTGGTCTCGTGCGCAGCGCCGATCGCGAGCGCAATGGCGGGCTGACCGTTGTATCTGAACAGCGTTGAGGGTGAACCGCGCGGCGCATGCCACAGCCCAGGTTGCGAATGGAGGTCGCGGCATGGGTCAGCGTGTCGCCCGCGGGCATGGCCAGCGCACGATGCACGTCAGCGTAGCCATGCAGCAGCTCGACGACATCACTGAGAGCGCCCTTGGCTTCCGTCCGCTCGACCCGGATGGCCGCGGCGGAGACCAGGTTGATGGCGAAGGCGATACCGTAGGTGGCCCTGTGATGCAGTTCGCGCAGCAGCACGCCATGCAAGCCTGACGACTCTGGGTTGGAAATAGTCACAACATTCTCCTCATTCGGCTCCGACGATCGGGGTCGTGCGCGCCCGCCTTTACGCCCCGATCATTCAAGAGCACTGGCGATCTCAATTAATGTACTATACCGTATATTTTCTTTTCCTTGCCTTTCTTAGCCGACCATGTCAAGGGGGAAAGCGACGCGCACAAACTCGTGATTTCGGAGGACCAATAATGAAGAAGACGAAGCGAGGCAGACCGCCCAAGGATTTCGCCGGCGACGCGCAGGCGCGCATTCTCGATGCGGCCCAGCAGCTGTTTCTGGAGAAGGGCTTTCGCAGCGCCAGCATCGACGACATTTCCGAGCTCGCTCCCGCGAGCAAGCCGACGATCTATGCCCACTTCCCTGGCAAGGAAGCGCTGTTCGCCGCGGTGGTGGCCCGCACCATCGACGGCTTGACCGACTTCGAGGGTTTCTCGCCCGAGGGCCGCACCATCGAGGGCAAGTTGATGAGCCTCGGGACAGCCATCGTCGAGAGAGTGATCGAGGAATCGCTCGGCATGGTGCGCGCCACGATCGCGGAATCGCAGCGGTTTCCCGAATTGAGCCGCAACGTTCACGACGCTGCGCGTGATCGCTCCCTGAATGCGGTGTCGCAGCTGCTGGACGAAGCCACGCAAAAGCTGGCCCGCACCGCGAAGGGGCCTTTCAGCCCCAAACGAAGCCGCGCCACCGCGCAAATTTTCCTCGACCTGATCCTGCTACCGATGCTGTTCCGCTCGCTTGTCGGCGAGATGCCGAAGGACCTGAAGAAGGAGCTTCCCGGCTTCGTGCGCGAGCGCGTCGGCTTTTTCCTGGCGGCGTGCGAGACGGACTGGTCGTAGGCGCATGGCGACCCGTCCGCTTTGGGCTGATGGCTGGAGGCGTCAGCGTCAGCCGGCGACCTTCAAATGCAGCAGCGATGTCATCTCGACCGGCTGCCGCGATGGCATGCGGCTCAGGGCGCCCGCGCAAAATCTCAACATCTCCTCGAACCTTGGCCGAAGCGTCGCAGCACCCATTCGCGAGGGATTGAGATGGACGTCCATGGCTTCGAGCAGGCAGCAGGTCAGCGCCATCGGACTGCCGCCACGCAGTTCGCCGCGTGCTTGCCCGGCACCGATCATTGGCCGCACCAATCCCCTGATCCTGTCGCTGTAGATGAGAACGACCGGCCAGTTCTGACGGACGGCCAGGGCCACCAGATCCTGAAGCTTTCGATGCTTCGCCGGCCTCGATTCATTGCAGTCGGCTATCGCTTCGAGCACTGCAGCAAGGCGCCGCAGCGCCGGTCCATCGCCGCGCGCCGCATCGGCGGCCGCCCCGACCATTTCATCGAGCACGCGTTCGACGACGGCCTCCTCGATCGCTCGCTTTGACGGAACGAAGCGATAGATATTGGCCGAAGACATCGACAGGCGCCGCGCGACATCCGCGACGGTGGTCTTGTTGTGACCGAGTTCGCAATAAAGGTCGACCGCGGCCTGGATGATCCTGTTCCGGACATCGTGCCTGCCGAGGTGATCATCATGTTCTCGTTTCATGTGATCACCGCGCCGGAAGGTTCAGCAACTCGCTCCGGCAGGCTTCGCCGAAATCGCGCAGAGGATCCATTTCGTCGATAAAGTTGGGCAGGTCGACGAACGCCCGGTTTGGCGACACATAGGTTTCGATGATCAGGCGACTGGTCCGCTCGGCGGCGTGAACGACGTCGTCACTGGACAGGATCCGCATACGGCCGACAAGCGTATAGAGGCCGACAAGCTGGGGGATTTCCGCCCTGTCGCTGACGAGCGCGTCGGCATACAGCCGGGAAGCCTCCTCGATAAAGTTCTTGTACAACCGTTCGCGTTTTTCGAACGAGCGAGCGTGATCACGATCTCGGAGCCTTCGGCGTCGGCTGAACCATGCGCTCATGATTGTCGAGATCGCTCCGAAGGCGGAGCCGCCGAAGGCGGCGAGGGCCGGGATATACATCGTGGTCATCGATCGTTCCGTTTGGTGCGGACGCATCAAGGCGGATTCCCACAAGCGTCGCCGGCCGCGATGTCGCGCCCTTATCGGCTCCGCGCCGTTCCCGTGCTTGCCTGCTCGAACACTGCCTTGCACGCTTCGCTCAGGTTCGATTTCCTCTGCCTCAGGCAGGCTTCGACACCCGACGGGTCCGGAATGTAGGCGCTGCACAGACGAAAGGCGTCGGGCGTACAGGCCGCCCTCTGCTCCGCCGTGCCCTGGTTCTCCTGGGCCGATGCTGATGTGCCGCCAAGCGCGATCACGACCGCTGCGAGCAACACCTTCGTCAATTTCGTCACGTCAGATCCCTTCTTTACCTGGGCTTCTGGTTGGACGGAGCCTCACCCGCCTTGATCCTGCACACGCGCTTGTGAGCCACCCGGCTTGACACCAATCGCAGCGAAGATTTATATGAACTATACGGTATATTTTATTAATGAGGTGCGGAATGTCAAGTCTGCTGTTCGCCTTTGTTGCGCGAAAATCCGCTACCCGGGCTCGCCGTCGCATCGCTCAATGTCATCGTCGCCGTGTGCCTCGTGGCGCTGAGCCTGCTGCTTGGCATCACGATTGCGATGATGGGCGAAGAAGATATCCGCCAACATTTCCTGGTCCAGTTGAACGGTCAGTTCGAGGGTGCGGCTTCAGGCGAGACCTTTAACTTCACCGGCAAGACCGACATCCTCATCCGAGTTGAGGGGCGCAACATCTTCATCGCCGAATGTAAGTTTTGGAGCGGTCCGAAGGCGTTCACAGAGACGATCGACCAACTGCTTGGGTATTTGAGCTGGCGGGATACTAAGGCCGCCGTAATTATCTTCAGCCGCAATAAGGACTTTTCCAGCGTGCTGAAGAGCATTCAAGAAACAACAGACACTCATCCTCACAAGAAACGCGGGCCCACCAAAGATGGTGACATTCGCCTAAGATACATTTTCGGCAATCCCGCGGACCATAATCGCGAGGTATTTTTGACAATCTTGGCATTCAATGTCCCGAGCACCTAAAGTCAAGGAGCCGCCGCTCTGGTGGCCGATGTTCAGCCTGCCGAACGTCCAGGTCAAATTCCCGATCGAAGTTGAGGGATTTGCGCTGGTGCCCACCGATGACTTACGCATCGAGGCCATCAAGAAGAAGCACCCCCGCCTGGGCAGCTTCCTAAAGCGGTTCAAGACTGAATTCGGCGACGCCGTCGAGCCGAGCACCATCATCTGGCGCAAGGACAAACCCGACACCTACCGCTCCATTAGCGCCATATCCGGCTTTCGCGACCTCGTATCGATGTCGGTCATTCCCCTGAGCTGGGCGAATATGCATAGGTTCGGGCACAGCCAGGGCCCGATGTATTCCGACACCTTCGCTGTTTATCCTTGGATGGTGGACAACCGAGGAGAAGGTCTCGTCACGCAGACACCATCGCTTCTCGGATACCACGATGTGAAGCTGCTCCGCGGCCAGACAATGGCCGCCCTTTCCTTTCATCAGCTCGACTGTCGCGACGTCGATTTGCTGCTACTGAATGAGCTATTGAAGCGCTGGGAGCGGTGCTTCTCGACCGACAGCCCCGCTGTCGAGGATGAGCGGCTGTTTCGCTCGCTCAACATGGCAAACGCCGCCGCCAAGCTCCCGGCTGGCGCAGATACTAACCTCTACGACGTCGTCCGATCAGCTGCGTTGTGGGCGAGCGCTTTTGAAATCCTCTATCCGGCGAAGAACCAGGCCTTTAAGGGCGTCTATGCCGCGCTCGAAAGCATCACATGGAATCTCTCAGCCTGCTCGGTCAAGAAGTACCAGGTGTTCGGCGACAAGAACGGTCAGCGCCGCAGCCTACCGGTTTGGCTGTTCGGCGAAATTAACTCGCTGCGGAATGACGCCCTGCACGGAAATCCGATTCCGCCAGGCCGTTTGACCGTGGCTCCTGCGAAGCAGCCACTCCACATGTTTGCGGCGCCCCTATACCGGATGATATTGACCGCCTATCTGGATTTAAACTTGGCGCCTATGAGGCCGGGAGGAGGACGGACGCCTTACGAGAGTTTCAGGCTCGACCACTTCGAGTCCGGCGAATACCAGCGGAATATCGAGGCCGGGCTCTCTACCATCATGTACACGCCAGAGGAATACCGGGCGAGGCGCCAGGGTGATGCCAGCGATGCTTGGGCACGTAGCCAGGCAATCAAGAAGGCCATCGAGGAAGTCGAGGCCAAGGGCAAAGGCGACGCCGGATAGGTCCCTCGAAGAACATCCGGTTCATCAGCGCTTGGCCTTTCCTGGTCTCTACCGACAAGGTCGTTGACGTCGGAGAAATAGATTGTGTGCCTAGGGCTGCAGCGAGACCGCCGGGGTCTCTCGTCGAACCGCTTTGTCTCGCCGATCACATTGTCGGGAGTAAGCGTCCGAGAGGATCCAAAATACACCGTTTGAAAAACCGTTTTAGTTCGGTCGTCTCAAACGGTCTCTCTCGCTAAGGTCTTGATTTATTTGGTGGGCGCACCAGGGCTCGAACCTGGGACCCGCTGATTAAGAGGCGTATGATTTCCTAGTAAAATCAATGGCTATTCCGACAAACTCATCTCAAGACCTGCATTGAACCCTCAATAGGTTTTCCCCTTGTCGGAATGGTGCAGTAGCAGACTCTCGGCGGAGAGTGCTCATTTTGGATGAGTTTTTGGAGTTGTCGGGCGTTCGAGTCACTGGTGCGCTACCGCCTTTACCCACCAACCAAACCTACGATTTCTCATACAATCTTGCACATAGGGCATTTCGTGAGGCTTGGGCGAGCGGAGCTTTACGCTCGCACATGGGTATGTTGAAAGACTCGCGCTACAGGTCGAGCGAAAGCGACTTCTGTCGCAGAAAATTGAAAGCGAGCGCAATTATTCGGTGCCGCCGTCCCGGGTTGAGGGCCATGTCCGTGGTCAGAAGCTGCCCAACCCATGCCGTTTTGTTGCTTCGCGTCACGATTGGCGGGCTTTTCATTGCTCGGGACGCTCCTTCAGCAGGCAAGCGAGACCTCGTCCCCGACATCCACGTCTTCGATATCCTCAGGCAATTCAGCGCCTCCTTCGTCGGCAAAGGTCCTGGAATACACCAGATCGAAATGATAGCGCGGCACGTCCATTCCTCAAGTTTCTGCTTGGGAACGCGCGGTTGAGAAGCTTCGTTCCGTTGCGCGGAGGTCGCTCGGCCCGCCATGCAGGAACATCCCGTTGGCGGAAACATTGCAGGCATAAGTGTTCATCTCGGAGCCAGACATGCACGAAGACCTGCGTGCGATTGCCCAGCCCGGAGCGATCGTGGCCGTCCTCATCGTCCTGCTGCTGATGGCTGCCGGGGATGTCGCGATCCTGATCGCCACCAAGGGCTGGCCGTTCTAGTCGCCGTCCATGGTCGACGTCGGACATATCATCTTCCAGGGTTGGGCGCCGCTGCTCCGCACCGCCATCGGCACCACCATCAACTATCTCGCGCTGGTCGTCCTGCTCCGCCTCGCAGGTCCTCGAACCCTCGCAAAGTGGTACGCCTTCGACCTGATCGTCACCGTCGCCCTCGGCTCGACCTTCGCCAACAGCGTCCTGTCGGGCGACATCAGCGTGGCACAGTCCCTGGTGGGCTTCGTGATCCTGATCGGGCTACAATTCATCATCGCCTTTGCCGTGGCGCACTGGAGCCCGCTCCGCGTCATCGTCAATCCGCAGCCGACGCTGTTGGTTCATCAGGGCAAACTCGTTCGCGACGCGATGCGCAGCCAGAGGGTCGCCGAGGCGGATGTCCGCGCCGCCGTGCGCCAGCACGGTATCGATCATCTGGAGGATGTCGGCGCCGTGGTCCTCGAGGCCGACGGTACCTTCAGCGTCATCAGGCAGCTTGGATCCGAGGCTTCGGCGCTCGCCGACATCCCGGAGCTTGGCGGATCGAACGCGGCCAACCGCTCCGATTAGCGGATAGGAACCTTTGTAGAATTGGCCGGTTCCGCCTTTGAAGGGGAGCACGGCGAAGCGTCATGCCAGTCTGGGTTCGAAGAGTTCTGGTGCTGTGCACGAGCTGGCTGTTGACCGCGTGCGCCGGCCGTCAATCGGTGCTCGATCCGCAGGGCCTTCAGTCCGAGCAGATCCGCTGGACGCTGTTCGTCTTCCTCGCTGTCGCCGCGATCGTCTGGATCGCCGTCGTCCTCGTGCTCGGCATCGGAATGTTGCGCTCAAAACGCGCGGCCGACCGGCCGCTCGACCTGCATGACGGGTTCGAAGACCGCAGCGGGCGCGTCATCCTCATCCTGGGCATCGCGACCACGATCATCGTGCTCGGGCTCTCCTTCGTCAGCTATGCCGGACAGCGCACCGTCTTCGCCAAGGACGAGCACGCCCTCACGCTGAAGATCATCGGACATCAATGGTGGTGGGAGGTGCATTATGAGGCGGACAGCCCCGACCAGAGCTTCGTGACGGCGAACGAGATCCGCATTCCGACCGGCCAGCCGGTGAAGCTCGAGCTGGAATCCGCCGATGTGATCCACAGCTTCTGGGTGCCGAGCCTGACCGGCAAGATGGACCTCATCACCGGACAGAAGAACGAGCTGCAATTCACGGCGAAGAATGCCGGGATCTATCGCGGGCAGTGCGCCGAGTTCTGCGGGCTCCAGCACGCCCACATGGCCTTCGCGGTAATCGCGCTGGCGCCGGACGAATTCGGCCGCTGGCGCGACCATGAAAACCAGAGCGCAGCGAGCCCGACCGATCCGCTCGGCAAGCAAGGCGAGGCGCTGTTCCGCTCGCGCGGCTGCGCCCTGTGCCACAACATCAGCGGCACACTCGCCGGCGGACAGCTCGGCCCGGATCTGACCCATATCGGCAGCCGCACCATGATCGCGGCCGGAACGTTGCCGAACACACCGGCAACGCTAGGCGCCTGGATCTCCGATCCCCAGCACATCAAGCCCGGCAATCTGATGCCGAAGATGCCGCTGCAATCGGACGAGATGATCGCGATCCTTCATTACCTGGAGCAGCTCAAGTGAGCCTGGCCGCGGAACAGCGCGAATTGCGCGACGACGTCCTCAATGGCTTTCAGCTGTCCAGGCACCTTGAGAGCGTCTGGCGCACACCCTCCGGTTTCCTCGGCGCGCTGATGTCGGTCGACCACAAGATCATCGGCCGCCGTTACATCATCACCGCATTCGCCTTCCTGCTGCTCGGCGGCGTTCTTGCGGTGCTGATGCGCATTCAGCTTGCGCAGCCCGAGAGCACGTTCCTCTCGGCAGACAAGTACAACCAGATCTTCACGATGCACGGCTCGACCATGATGTTCCTGTTCGCCGTGCCGGTGATGGAGGCGTTCGCGGTCTACCTCGTGCCGCTCATGGTCGGCACGCGCAACATCGCCTTCCCGCGCCTGAACGCCTTCAGCTATTGGATGTTTCTGTTCGGCGGCTGCTTCCTCTGGATCTCATTCGCCGTCAATGTGGGACCTGACGTCGGCTGGTTCGCCTATGTGCCGCTGTCCTCGCTGCAATACACGCCGACCAAACGCCCCGATGTCTGGGCGCAGATGATCACCTTCACCGAGGTCGCCGCCCTCGCCGTATCGGTGGAGGTCGTCGTGACCGTGTTCAAGTTGCGCGCGCCGGGCATGACGCTCGATCGCATTCCGCTGTTCGTCTGGGCGATGCTGGTCACGAGCTTCCTCGTCATGTTCGCGATGCCCTCGATCATGGTGGCCTCGACCTCGCTGATCCTGGACCGGCTCGTCAACACGCGCTTCTACGACCCGTCGTCGGGCGGACATCCCCTGCTCTGGCAGCACCTGTTCTGGTTCTTCGGCCATCCCGAGGTCTACATCATCTTCATTCCCGGCACCGGCATGGTCTCGGCGATCCTCGGCACGTTCGCGCGGCGGCCGGTGATCGGCTATCCCATCGTCATCCTCTCGCTGATCGCGACGGGGCTGCTGTCGTTCGGCCTCTGGGTCCACCACATGTTCGTCACCGGCCTGCCGCAGCTCGGCGCCGGCCTGTTCACGGCCTCCAGCATGCTGATCGCGGTGCCGAGCGGACTGCAGATCTTCTGCTGGATCGCGACGCTGTGGGACGGGCGGCCGGTGTACCGCACGCCGCTGTTGTTCGTGATCGGCTTCATCGTGATCTTCGTGATCGGCGGCCTCTCCGGCGTCATGGTGGCCTCGGTGCCGATCGACACCCAGGTGCACGACACCTATTTCGTCGTCGCGCACTTCCACTACGTGCTGATCGGCGGCGCGGTTTTCCCGCTGATCGGCGCCGTCTATTACTGGTTTCCCAAGATCACGGGGCGCATGCTGAGCGAACAGCTGGGGCGCTGGAATTTCTGGCTCGCCTTCATCGGCTTCAACGTCGCGTTCTTCCCGATGCATATCCTCGGGCTGATCGGCATGCCGCGGCGGGTCTACACCTACACTGCCGACATGGACTGGGCGCATCTGAATCTGCTGTCCAGCGCCGGCGCGCTGGTGTTCGCGCTCAGCTTCGCGCTGCTCCTGGTCAATGTGATCTATAGCCTGCGCAAGGGCGCACTCGCCGGGGACAATCCCTGGGACGCCTCGACGCTGGAATGGGCGACCACTTCTCCGCCGCCGCCGCAGAACTTCGACCGTATTCCCGTCGTCAAGCACCGCGATCCGCTGTGGGCCGACAACGAGAGCCTGCCCGTCGTCGGCGGCCTCAGCGCTGACAAGCGCGAGGTGCTGCTGACCTCGCTGGCCGAGGCCGAGCCGCAAATCCGCGAGGCTTCGCCCGAGCCTAGCCTCTGGCCGCTGCTCACCGCGATCGCGACCACAATCTTCTTCATCGGCTCGATCTTTACGCCCTGGGCGGTGCTCTGGGGCACGCCGCCGATGGCAGTGACCCTGATCGGCTGGTTCTGGCCCTCCGGCGCCAAGGAGGACGAAGAGTGAGACAGACCATCGTCCGCGACGTCTCGGACCTGCCGACCTACGGCTATGGTCCGCGCAGCGGCCCCTGGTGGGGCGCCATGGGATTCATGGCGCTGGAAGGCATGGGCTTTGCCATCGCCATCGGCGCCTATCTCTATCTCTATGCCGTCAACCCGACCTGGCCGATCAGCGCAGCGCCGCCCGATCTCTGGCCCGGCACGGTCGAGACCGTGCTCTATCTGCTCAGCGTCATCCCGAATGAATATACAAGCCGCGTGGCGCACCGGCAGGACCTCCGGAAGACCCGCCTCATGCTGATCGTAATGGCGTTGATCGGCATCGCTCTGTTGATCTTGCGCGGCTTCGAGTTCGCTCATCTCAACACGCGCTGGGACAATTCCGCCTACGGCTCGATCGTATGGCTGATCCTCGGGCTCCACACCACCCACCTTGCCACCGATGTCGGCGACACCGTCGTGCTGGCGGTGTTGATGTTCACGCGCCATGCCAAGCCGCGGCGTTTCAGCGACGTCACCGACAACGTGTTCTATTGGAATTTCGTCGTGCTGGCCTGGCTGCCGCTCTATGTCCTGCTCGATTGGGTGCCACGGCTATGACCGAAGCTGCCGAACGTTCACGACTCCTGTATTGGGCCGGTGTCGCGCTCGGTCCAATCGCGTGGGGCCTCAATTTGCAAGGCGTGTACGTGCTCGCGCATTTCTCCTGCGAAGGGACCAGGATGAGCGGGGCTATCCTGAGCGGCGTCCTGGCAATCGTCGCCCTCGTCGGCACCTTCATCTCGGCGCGCGCGGTGCGGCGCAGCGCCGGGGCGGAATGGAGCGACGCCCGAGGCGGCGGGCCCCGCTCCTTCATGGCCTGGATAGGCGTCGGCATGGGCGTGCTGTTCGCGCTCGTGATCGCCAACCAGCTTGCCGCCTCGCTGTTAATCAGCCCATGCCTGCGCTGAGCTTCGCAGCGCTTCTCCTTGCGCTGCTGACGCAGCCTGCCTTCGCGCACGGGCTTTCCGATGTCGATGCCGGATCGCTCTGGAGCTACGATCCCTGGCTGCTGACCCCGCTCTATCTCGTCGGTATCGGCTTCTATATCGGCACACAGCGGCTGTGGCGGCACGCCGGCGGTGGCCGCGGCGTCAGCTTCGGCCAGGTCGCGGCGTTCTGGACCGGCTGGCTGATCACGGCGCTGGCGGTGACATCGCCGCTGCACTGGCTCGGCGAGCGGCTGTTCACCGCGCATATGACCGAGCACGAGCTGCTGATGGTGGTCGCCGCGCCACTGATGGCCTATGCGCGGATCAACGGTCCGCTGCTGTGGAGCCTGCCGGCGTCGCTGCGCCCGGCGGCCGGACGCTTGCTCAATCTGCCGCCGGTGGCGGGCGCCTGGGGCTTCATCAGCCATCCCGTGAGCGCGACCGCGCTGCATGGCGCAGCGCTCTGGGCCTGGCACGCGCCGCCGCTCTATGCATGGGCGCTGGCGAACCCTGCGGTGCACCGGCTCCAGCACATCAGCTTCTTCGCGACCGCCCTTTTGTTCTGGTGGGTGCTGCTGCATGGCCGCGGACAGGGCCGCAGCAGCCGCGTGCGCGACGGCATTGCCATTGCGTGCCTGTTCCTCACGATCCTGCATTCCGGCGTGCTCGGCGCGCTGCTGACGATATCGCTGCGGCTTTGGATTCCCGGCCAGGGCGCGCTCGCAGGCGAGTTCGGCCTCACTCCGCTCGAAGACCAGCAGCTCGCGGGCATCTTGATGTGGGTGCCTATGGGCATCCTCTATACCGGCGCGGCGCTGGTCTTCGCGCATCGTTGGCTGACCGTGAACGAAAGCGAGGCGCCGCTCGCGCCGGTCAGTCATCCGGGATGAGCGCCTCGCATAGGAACTGCAACTTCCGTTCGAACGTTCGCCTGCAGGCGCGAGACCGAAGGGAGATCACATGGGCGAGCGAATTGTCATCGTGACAGCTGCGATCCTGGCTGCACTGTCAATGCCTCAGGCGCTGAACGCGCAGGACCAGCCGCGTCCCGCGATGTCATGTCCGGTCGACCATGATCAGCTTGCCGATATCCTGAAGAAGAGCGTCAAGCCGGGCGGCGGCCCGAGCAATGGCGGGCTCGACAACAATGAATGGGCCGCCGTCGTGAACCGACAAGGCGTCGTCTGCGCCGTCGCCTACAGCGGCAGCAAGGCAGACGATCAATGGCCGGGCAGCCGGGCGATCGCGGCGGAGAAGGCCAACACCGCGAACGCGTTCAGTCTGAAGGACAAGGCGATAGCGTCAGCCAATCTCTACGCGGGCGCGCAGCCCGGCGGATTCCTGTTCGGCGCGGCGCTCAGCAATCCGCCCTCGCCCGAAACGCTCTACGCCGGCAACCCCGACGATTTCGGCACGTCTCATGATCCGATGGTCGGCAAGCCCGTCGGCGGCGTGATCGTGTTCGGCGGCGGACTGGCGCTCTACGATGGCAACGGCATTGCGGGTGCGCTCGGCGTCAGCGGCGACAGCTCCTGCGCCGATCACAATGTTGCCTGGCGCGTGCGCCACCAGCTCGGGCTCGATCGCGTGCCCGCCGGCGTCAGCCCCAACATGAAGGACGCGATCATCTACGACATCGGTCCCGACGGCAAAAGCCCGTCCGGTTTCGGCCATCCCAAGTGCAACGGCAAGGAGAACCAGATCGCGGTCGATCTCGGCGCCGGCGTGTCCGGGAACGTCGTGAGATAGCTCGGCAATCGGTTTTGGAACCAAGCCGAAGCGCAAGGTTTGTACGTGCACGTTCCGGCCTGCAACGCGGCACGGCCTCGTCATCGCCGTGGAGATCTTGATCTATGTTAGTGCGTGGTTTCACGCTGGTAGCGAGCGTGCTTTGTGCGGTCGTTGCGCCGCTCGCAACCGCTTCGGCACAGATCGATCTCGCCAGCCGCATGAAGGACCCCGGCCAATGGCCGATGGCAGCGCGCGATTACGCCAACACGCGCTATAGCGAGCTCGACCAGATCAACGCCGGCAATGCCTCGCGCCTGCAGCTGGCATGGACGTTCTCGATCGGCGCCGATCGCGGCCAGGAGGCGGCGCCGCTGGTGGTAGACGGCACCATGTATGTGGTCGGTCCCTATGCCGGCCCCTACCCCAACCGCGTGTTCGCGCTCGATGCGACCAGCGGCGAACTGAAATGGTCCTATGCGCCAAAGCCGGAGCCGGCGGCCGCCGGCGTCGCCTGCTGCGACGTCGTCAACCGCGGCCTCGCCTTCGACAACGGCAAGGTCTTCCTCAACACGCTCGACAATCACACCGTCGCGCTCGATGCCAAGACCGGCAAGGAGCTCTGGCACACAAAGCTCGGCGAGATCAACAAGGGCGAGACCATCACCATGGCGCCCGTCGTGGTGAAGGGCAAGATTTTGGTCGGCAACAGCGGCGGCGAGATGGGCGTGCGCGGATGGGTCACGGCGCTGGATGAAAAAACCGGCGCGATCGCGTGGCGCGCTTATTCGACCGGGCCCGACAAGGACGTCTTGATCGGCGACGACTTCAACCCGTTCTACGACAATCTCAAAGGCAAGGATCTCGGCGTGAAGACCTGGCCGGCGGACCGCTGGCAGATCGGCGGCGCCACCATGTGGGGGTGGATCTCCTATGATCCGGAGCTCAACCTGATCTATTACGGCACCGCCAATCCAAGTCCCTGGAATGCGAACCAGCGCAGCGGCGACAATCTCTGGAGCACCACGATCTTCGCCCGCGACCCCGACACCGGCCGCGCCAAATGGGCCTATCCGATCAATCCGCACGACCTGTTCGACCATGACGAGATCAACGAGAACGTGCTGGTCGATCTCGAACTCAATGGTCAGACGCGCAAGGTGCTGATCCATCCCGGGCGCAACGGCTACATGTATGTGATGGACCGGGCCACCGGCGAGGTGATCTCGGCGGACGCCTATGACTTCGTGAACAGCTACAAGGGCGTCGACCTCAAGACCGGCAAGATCATCCCGAACGAGGAGAAGACGCCGCTGGTCGGCAAGACCGTGGAGAATATCTGCCCGAGCGCGCCCGGCGCCAAGGACTGGCAACCGAGCGCGTGGTCACCGCGCACCCAAGCTGCTCTACGTACCGCATCAGCATCTCTGCATGGACTTCAAGGCCTCGCAGGTCGGCTATGTCGCGGGCACGCCTTACGTCGGCGCCGATGTCGATATGTATGCCGGCCCCGGTGGCTATCGCGGCGAGTTCATGGCATGGGACCCGGTGGCCCGCAAGAAGGTCTGGGAGATTCACGAGAAGCTGCCGGTCTGGAGCGGCGCGCTGGTCACTGCCGGCGACGTGGCGTTCTACGGCACCATGGATCGCCTGTTCAAGGCGGTCGACGCCAAGGACGGGCGCGTGCTTTGGCAATTCCGCGCAGGCTCCGGCTTTATCGGCCAGCCGGTCTCGTATCGCGGCGCCGATGGACAGCAATACATCGCGATCCTCTCCGGCGTCGGCGGCTGGCCCGGCGTGGTTGCCAATGCCGAGGTCGATCAACGCGTACGCAATGCCGCGCTCGGCTTCACCGGCGCGACGCAGGATCTGCCGTTCTATACCGCGGGCGGAAGCGAGCTGCTGGTGTTCAAGCTCGGCGGGGCCAATCGTGAGGACACCAGCCATGCGCCTTCGAAATAGCGCAATCGCGGTTGCCCTCGTGATCGGGCTCGCGTCCACCGCAGCGGCGGCATCGGACGGCGCGCTGCGCGTCTGCGCCGATCCAAACAACCTGCCGTTCTCGAACAGCGCCGAAGCCGGATTCGAGAACAGGCTCGCCGCCATGGTCGCCGAGCATTTCGGCGAGACCATCGCCTACACCTGGTGGGCGCAGCGCCGCGGCTTCATCCGGAGCACGCTGAAAGCAGGCCAATGCGAAGTGGTGATGGGCGTGCCCAAAGGCTATGATCTCGTCGAGACCACAAAGCCCTATTACCGCTCGACCTACGTTTTCGTCAGCCGGCAGGACCGCAAGCTCGATTTGTCGTCGCTGCGCGATCCGCGCCTGCATCATCTTGCGATCGGCGTGCATCTGATCGGCGATGACGGCAACAATCCGCCGCCGGCCCAGGCGCTTGGCGAGGAGGGCATCGTCGACAACGTCCGTGGCTATTCGATCTACGGTGATTATCGCCAGGCCAATCCACCGGCCCGCCTGATCGAGGCGGTCGCGAGCGGCGAGATCGACGTTGCCGCCGCGTGGGGACCGCTGGCCGGCTATTTCGCCCAGCGCTCGGCGGTGCCGCTGACGGTCACGTCGATCACGGACACCGAGGCCTTCGCGCCCCAGCAATTCCAATTCGCCGTCGCGATGGGCGTGCGCAAGGGTGACCACGCCTTGCGCGACCGGCTGAACGCGTTCATCGACGGGCATCGATCCGAAATAGGGTCACTGCTGCGCAGCTATGGCGTGCCGCTGGTCGAGCAGCCCGTCACCGCATCGGGAGGACATGAGTGATGTCAGCTCCAATATCGCGCGCGAGCGCCCTATCATTGCTACTGGCGATAGCGCCGCAAAGTGCCGTGCTTGCCCAGCAGAGCCTGCCGCAATCGCAGGAGGCACAGATGCCGACGCTGTCGCCGCGGCCGAATTTCGGCGGCAGCGTCGGCAACGGCCGGCCCGGCGTGTTCATGCAGGTTCCAGTCAGTCCTCTGCACCCGGGCGCGCAGCCCGACCCGCCGCAGATCAAGAACCCCGTGCAGGGCGATCCCAACGCGGAGCAGCGGGGGATGACGTATTACGTCAATTTCAACTGCGTCGGCTGTCACGCGCCGAATGGTGGCGGCGGCATGGGACCGGCGCTGAGCAACAGCACCTTCATCTACGGCTCGCAGCCCGAGAACATCTTCCTCTCGATCTACCAGGGACGGCCGAACGGCATGCCGGCCTGGGGCGGCGTGCTGCCCGACAGCGTGATCTGGGACCTCGTCACCTATATCGGCAAGATCAGCAACGAGCCGAGCCACCAATGGGGCCGCACCTTCTCGGCGAACCCGCTGTCGCCGGAGATCGAGCAGGTCCCGACCGAGCAAGTGTCGACCACCGATCCGTGGTCGGCGACCAAGAAATTCAATTTTTGGCCAGAAGCCTTGAGCGGAGCGGCGAATGGACGCCCATCCTGCCGCACGGTTGCTGATCGCCTCGTTGTTGGGGTTGGCTGTGATTGGCTGCAGCGACGCAAACGCTGCGGGCCCCGACAATTTCAACGGCGACGCCACGCGGGGCGCCGACCTCGTCAAAAACTACCATTGCGGCGGCTGTCACGACATTCCCGGCATCGCCGGCGCCGAAGGCAATGTCGGTCCGCCCCTGCATCGGATCGGCACGCGCACCTACATCGCCGGCTACATCCAAAATTCGCCCGACAATATGGCGGCGTGGATCGAAGATCCACAGAAGGCGTTACCGGGTAACGCCATGCCCACAATAGGCATCCCGCAGAAGGACGCGCGCGACATCGCGGCGTTTCTCTATACGCTGAAGTAATCCCATGAGACCGATATCTAGCCTGGGGACCTTGTTCCGCGCCGCGCCGCTGCTGGTCATCACCATCCTGATTGTTGCCATCATGGGATTGGGCCTCACCGCCGGAGGCATCTGGCTCGCTGTGCTCGGCGGGTCCTTCTATTACCTGATTTCCGGCCTCGCGCTGCTGCTCACCAGCTGGCTCCTGGCACGACGCCGCGCCGAGGCACTGTGGGTCTACGCTGCGCTGCTGCTCGGCACGATGATTTGGGCGGTCTGGGAAGTCGGGCTCGATTTCTGGTCGCTGGCGCCGCGCGGCGACGTGCTCGTTCCGCTGGGCGTCTGGCTGTTGCTGCCGTTCATCGCATCGCGCCTCGTGCCGGGCTTGCGGGCCGCACGATGGGCGCTGGGGCTCGTGCTTGCCATCGCCGCCGGCGTGCTCGCCGTCTCGCTGTCGCGCGATCGCCACGACCTCGCCGGCACGCTGCCGGAGAGCGGGACGACGGGCGCCGCCGCGGCTGCCGCATCGATGGTGCCTGGGGCCGGAGAGGACTGGACCGCGTATGGCGGCAGCGGCTTCGGCACGCGCTATTCCTCGCTCAACCAGATCACCCCGGACAATGTGAAGGATCTCAAGCTCGCGTGGGAATTCCGCACGGGCGACCACAAGGGCCCTGACGATCCCGACGAGATCACCAACCAGGCGACGCCGCTCAAGGTCGGCGACCTGCTCTACACCTGTTCGCAGCACCAGATCGTGTTCGCGCTGGAGGCCCCAACGGGTAAACTGCGCTGGAAATTCGACCCGCAGGTCCAGCACAACAAGAACTTCCAGCACATGACCTGCCGCGGCGTAGCCTATCACGTCACCAAGCCTGGTGGCGTGACCGCCGACGGCGCGCGCGCTCCCGCTGAGTGTCCGGCACGCGTCTTCATCCCGACCAATGACGGACGCATGTTTGCGCTGGATGCGCAGAGCGGCACCCCCTGCGAAGGCTTTGGCGATCACGGCCAGATCGACCTCAAGCAAGGCAGCGAGATCCAAACGCCCGGTTTCTACGAGGGCACCTCGCCGCCGGTCGTGACCGGGAAGATCCTGATCGTTGGCGGCGCGGTGATCGACAATTACTCCGATCGCGTGCCCTCGGGCGTGATCCGCGGCTTCGACATCTACTCCGGCAAATTGATCTGGGCGTTCGATGCCGGCAATCCCGATCCGAACGAGATGCCCTCGGCCTCGCATCATTTCACTGCGGGCTCGCCCAATTCCTGGAGCATCTCCGCGGTCGACGAGAATCTCGGGCTCGTCTATGTCCCGCTCGGATCGAGCTCTCCCGATATCTGGGGCGGTGGCCGCTCGTCCGAGAAGGAGCGCTACGATTCCGCGCTGGTCGCGCTCGACATCAACACCGGGAAGCTGCGCTGGTCCTTCCAGAACGTGCATCACGACCTCTGGGACATGGACATGCCCTCGCAGTCCAGCCTTGTCGACCTGCGCACGAATGACGGCGTAACGCCGGCGATCTACATCCCCGCCAAAACCGGCGACATCTTCGTGCTCGACCGCCGCGACGGGCATCAGCTGGTGCCCGCGCCGGAGAAGCCGGTGCCGCAAGGGCCTGCGCCCGGCGACCGCCTCTCCGCGACCCAGCCCTTCTCGCAACTGAGCTTCCGGCCGCCGGGCATGCTGACGGGTGCGCAGATGTGGGGCAGCACGATGTTCGACCAGCTCGCCTGCCGCATCAAGTTCAAGCGCCTGCGCTATGAGGGGCCGTTCACGCCGCCTTCGGAACAGGGCACGCTGGTGTTTCCCGGCGATTTCGGCATGTTTGAGTGGGGCGGCATCGCCGTCGATCCTAAGCGCCAGATCGCGATTGCGAATCCGCAATCGATTCCGTTCGTCTCGCGCCTGGTGCCGCGCGGCAAGGACAATCCGGCAGCGCCGAACGCGGCGCATCCGCCCGGCACCGAGCTCGGCGTGCAGCCGATGTACGGCGCCCCCTACGGCGTCGATCTCGGCATTTTCCTGTCGCCGCTCGGCATTCCCTGCCTGGCCCCACCCTGGGGCAACATCGCAGCGATTGATCTCAAGTCTCACAAGATTGTCTGGCAGCATCGCATCGGCACGATCCGCGACGAGGCCCCGATCCCGCTGCCGTTCAAGCTGGGCGTGCCCATGCTGGGCGGACCGATCGTCACGGCAGGCGGCGTCGCCTTCATTACGGGAACGATGGATTATTACATCAGGGCTTTCGACGTGCGCGACGGCAAAGAGCTCTGGCAGGACCGGCTTCCGGCTGGCGGTCAATCGACACCAATGACCTATGAGGTCGGAGGCAAGCAATTTGTGGTCACGGTCGACGGCGGCCACGGCTCGTTCGGCACCAAGCTCGGCGACTACGTCCGCGCCTACGCCCTGCCGGAGCGGCGGTCGTAGCGTAGCCGGCGCGCAGGCGGTCGTGATGCGCCGGCGGTGGAGACGACGAGCGCCACACAAGTCGCGATGCCGAGCAGCCCCTGCTGGTCAGGCCGGCCGACGGAGCATCTACTCGTCCTGCCGACCGAACCAGTTGAGGACGCGCGGTGGGGCGAAGCAGCTTTCAAAAAGCCGAACAGCACCTTGCGCCGGCTCGGGGTCTCTCGCCTGGTCCTTTGAGCCTGCCTGCATGGTCCGCCAACAACATCAGCACCAGGGCACGCGACAGCTCAAACGAAGCGGCGCATAAGTCCTCAAGGAATGCAAGCGCGCCTTCGAACGGGTCGCGGTGGATTTCGAAGGATTTTTCGCTCCCAAAGATAGGTGGCGGAGAGAGTGGGAGTCGAACCCACGATTTACGATCTCCTTCCCATCACGCGGGCATCGAGCATCGCGCCGCGTGAACCATAGCGGCTATTTTGTTGTAACAGCCGCTGACTCGGCTTGTCGGAATGAAGAATTAACAATCTTCTATAAGTGCTTGATTTCGCAATGGTGGGCGCACCAGGGCTCGAACCTGGGACCCGCTGATTAAGAGTCAGCTGCTCTATTCTAGGACGCAGCCTCACCCGTCCGTCCTAGACACGGAGCACTCGACTATCGCCTGCTCCGTGACGCGCTCCAAACGGGGAAGTCCCCAACCAAGCCGGCGCCGCGCTGTGTTCAATGCTTTTTGCTGGAACAGACGCGACGGTCGCGCTGCTATCCGCACGTGCGGTTAGTACGGCAGATATCGATCTGAAACTGTGGTGCGAGACGTGGTGCGAAAAATTCGTCTAAGATGGAATTGGCCGCAACTTATTGATTTGTCTGGTAGCGGGGGAGCGCTACCGCTTTTCCCCACACCAACCAAACCTACGATATTTGATCCAATCTTACGCTTCGGCAGTTCGTGGGCCTTGAGCGGAGCTTCAAAGCATTTTCGCCTTTGTCGGACCAATATCTACCGTCCGAGCTACGGATCCGGGTCGATCTTCAGATGGCCGCGATGTCCAGCTTCGAGCCGTCGGTCAGACGCGACAGCCGGAACGGTGTGGGATCGACGCAAGGCGTGTCGTTGACGACGAGCTCTGCGGCCAGATAGCCGAGCCCCGGGCCCAAACCGAAGCCGTGACCCGAGCAGCCCGCTGCGAGGACGAGACCTTTCACCCCGTCCACCTGCGACACCACAGGCACCGCGTCGGGCGTGCAATCGACGAAGCCGCCCCAGGCGCTATCGATCTTTATTTCGCCGAGTTGGGGGAAGGTTTTCCGGACGCTCTCCACCACTTGGCCCACCAACCATTTCAACGGCGGAGGATCCAGCACGCGATTCCATTCGAAGATCCGATCGTCATTGGCCAGCAGCGCCGCCATTGAATCCGGCCCCGAAACGAACGATTGGCCGACGCCAAACCTGACGTTCTTCAGGCGGCGCAAGAACTGCGGCAAGAATTCCCGGCTGTACCTGACAGCCTGGGGGGTGATTTCGAGGTTCGCCTTGCCGCTGATCGCAAGCGTGTAGCTGCCGTCCAGTCGGCGCGTGATCGTGCAGTAGGGTGTCGAGACCGCCTCGCCGATGTTGATCGTCGGGGTGGAACGCAGCGCGGTCTGCCGGATGCTCGCCTGGGGGAAACTGATCCCGAGCGGCCGAAGGAAGCGCGAGGACCAGGCGCCGGCAGCGCACAGCACCGCGCTGGTTCTGATATAGCCCTTTTCCGTGTGCACGCCCACGATCTTGCCATTGGCCAAGTCGAGCGCACGCGCCGCGCATCCCTGGTGGATCGTGGCGCCGAGAGTTCTGGCCCCCTCCGCGATAGCCGGCGCGGCGAGCGCAGGTTCGGCCTTGCCGTCCCGTGCCGAATAGGTCCCGCCGACCCATTTGTCGCGCGCTTCGGGGACAAGCTCGGCCACCTCCGCCCGGCTCAGCACGCGGGTGTCGACGTCGTACTCCCTGGCGATCTCGCGCCACTTTTCCCAGCCGGCGAGCACAGACTCGTCGTGGGTCGCATAGACGAGACCGCAGCGCCGAAATCCGAGGTCCCGATTGATATCGCGCGTGAGTTCGTCCCATAGCCGCATGGAGAGCACCGAGAGCGGCAATTCGCGCCGGTCGCGGTTCTGCTGGCGGCACCAGCCCCAGTTTCGGCTCGATTGTTCACAGGCGACGTGGCCCTTCTCTAGGAGCGCCACGGAGAGGCCGCGCTTTGCCAGGAAATAGGCGGCCGTAGAGCCGAGGATTCCGCCGCCGATGATGACGATTTCGGCCTCGGCCGGGAGACGCTCATCGCTTTCAATGCGTTCGACGCGGGGCGACATATTCCAACAACCTCGGCTGAAGAATGCGGCAGCAAAGTTCCGATCAAGCCTTCATCGCACGGTGCGCCCGATAGAATGTGCTGAAATCATCCAGGACTTCGCAAGATGTTCGGGCTTTTGACCGCTTGAGTGATACGAGCTGCTCAGGCCCGACCTAGCATGGTGCAAGAACAGGCAAGAGTTTCATTTAAAGCGCGATGCCGCAGCTTTTCGGAGCCGACATTGAGCTATCGGTAGAACCCGAGAACGGCCTTGGTCTCGAGATACTCCTCCATGCCCTCGAGGCCGTATTCGCGACCGTTGCCGGAACGCTTGTATCCGCCAAAGGGAGCGTTGACGTCCCAGTCGGGATAGTTGAGATGGACTTGACCCGACTGTATCTGCCCGGCGACAGTCCGCACCCTCTCCATATCAGTGCCCTGCACATGGGCGCCGAGACCGTAGACGGTGTCGTTGGCGATCACGATCGCCTCGTCCACGGTGTCGTAGGGAATGATCGACAGCACCGGGCCGAAGATCTCCTCCTGCGCGATCCGCATGTCGCGGCGGACGTTGGAGAAGATGGTCGGTCGCGCATAGAAGCCAATCTGAAGGCCGCCGGGCCGACCTCGCCCGCCGATGACAAGTTTGGCGCCTTCCTCCAGGCCGACGCCGATCATGGTCTGCACGCGCTCGAACTGCGGCCGGTTGGCGATCGGGCCATGCGTCGTGGTTTCCGCAAAGGGATCGCCGACCACCAGTTCTGAGGCGGTCGCTGCCGCCAAAGTCTCGACCTCTTCGATGTGTGAGCGAGGCACGAGCATGCGCGTCGGCGCGCTGCAAGATTGGCCGAGATTGCGAAAGGCAGCGCCGACGCCAAGCGGAACAGCACGGCTCAGATCGGCGTCCGGCAAGATGATATTCGGCGACTTGCCGCCGAGCTCCTGGGCGACGCGTTTGACGGTGGGCGCGGCCGCTTGCGCGACGAGAATGCCGGCGCGCGTCGAGCCGGTGATCGAGATCATGTCCACGTTCGGATGCGAGGCCAGAGCGGCGCCCACGATTGGACCGGTGCCGTTGACGAGATTAAAGACGCCGGGCGGGCAAGCGGCGTCGTTCATCACCTCGGCGAACAGCAAGGCGCTCAGCGGCGATAATTCGCTCGGCTTCAACACTACCGTGCAGCCGGCTGCGAGCGCCGGTCCGACCTTGGCGGTGATCTGATAGAGGGGCCAATTCCAGGGCGTGATGAGGCCGCAGACACCGATCGCCTCGCGCATGATCGCGGTGCTGCCGCGCGCGGCGACGAATGGATAATTCGCAAGATTATCCCGGGCGACACGGATATGTTCAGCGGCCAACGGCACCTGAGCGCGACGTGCGTAGGTGATCGCAGCTCCCATTTCACACGTAAGCGCCTGCGCGAACAGCTCCAGCCGCTCCAGGAGCAAGGCGTGAATCCGGTCGAGCAGCGCCGCCCGGTGGGCGGGCGGTGTCATGGACCAGCCGGCGAAGGCTCGTCTGGCGGCTGCGATGGCGCAATCCACGTCATCATCATCGCCGAGCACGACGTCCGCGATCGGCTGCTCCGTCGCCGGATTGACGACGGTTGCTGCTGCTGTGACTGATCCGATCGGCTTCCGCCATTCTCCGTCGATGTAGAATTTTCCGAGGAAGCCTGCTTCCGTCAGGCGTCGAAGGGGCGAGGTCATTGCAAGCGATCCCTTTGCCTACCAGCCGCGCATCCGGGGCCATCGCGCTTCGATCGTGTCGCTGTCGGCGGAGACGACGTTGTACGTCTCGTGTTGCGACGCCGTGGCGCAGGCGTGATTGGGGAGGATCCTGACCTTCGCGCCGATCGGAAGGTCGGGCAAAGCGCGCGCCGACCCGGGCCTGATGGCGAGAATGCCGTGCTCCTGGCTCGCTTGCGAAACGATCAGGTCGGGAAAGACCGTGCCGGCGACATCGCAGACCAGACCGTAGCCCTGGTCGACTCGCTGCGCCGCGGTGCCGCGGTCGCGCGACAGCGCCATCCAGCCCGCATCGACCAAAATCCAGCCCTTCTCGGGCTTCGTGCCGATCACAGTGGCGAGCACCGAGATGGCGATGTCGTCGGTCGTGCAGACACCGACGCCGTGCATGACCAGATCGAAGAACATGTAGACACCGGCGCGCATTTCCGTGACGCCGGTCAGGTCTTCGGCGAAATGCGCGGTTGGCGTCGAGCCGACGCTGACGACGGGACATTCATGGCCGGCCGTGCGCAATGTCGTTGCGGCGGCGACGGCCACGGAGCGTTCGTTCTCCGCGGCTGCGACAAGGGCCGCGGGCGTGAAGAGGCTGTAGGATTCGCCGGCATGGGTGAGAACACCGGCAAGCTTGACGCCGGCCTCGGCCATGGCGGCAGCAACGACCACGAGTTTCGGATCATCAGCGGTCAGCCCACCGCGATGACCATCGCAGTCGATCTCGATGAGGGCGGACGGTGTCACACCGGCGACACGTCCGGCCGCGCCAAGCATGGTGGCCTGCGCAGGCGAATCCAGCAGCACCTTGATATCGATGCCTGCGTTCTGCAGGCGCATCGCTCTCTCGGCGGTATGCGGCGCCACACCCACGGCATAGGTCATGTCCCGGAATCCACGCCGTGCGAAATACTCCGCTTCCGCCAGGGTGGAGACGGTGATAGGTCCCGCCCCCACTGGATGAGCGCGTCGCGCCACGTCGATGGATTTCGCCGTCTTCATGTGAGGACGCAGCACGACGCCTTGCCCGGCCATGCGAGAAGACAGGCGCGCGAGATTGCGATCCAGCCGGTCCCTGTCGAGCAGGAGAGCCGGTGTTGCCAGCGCGCCGATCGTTGCGACTGCCCCGTCCGCACCCGCGTTCGGGGAATCCGTTCTGTCCATCTCCACCCGCAGCATCCCGATGTTCCCTAGCCGAATGACTGGTTGGCGAGCCCGAATATGCGCGCCGGCCCTGTCCATGGAGGTGGCGTTCCCAGCACCATGGTGGTGGCATCGCTGACGCGCGGCAGGCCGATGCTTTCGAGCCATTCCCCGAGTTGCGAGGAGGCAGGAATATCGATCCGGATGAAGACAGGTCCAAGCCGCGCGATCGCAAATTCAATCAGCGCGCGCGCATCGGTCGGGCTCTCGGCCACCACGGGGCCGATGACATGTCCGCGGCCGAAAAGGCGAGAGATGGCGTAGCCGCGAGGTATGCCGTCACGCAGCAGGACATACCCGTCACCACTGTCAAACAGCCGGTTCAGCATCTGCCGCCGCTCCACCCCCGTCGCCGCGCGGTCGAGCCGCGCGATCGCCTCGAACTCAGATGCGACCATTGGTCTGAGGTCTGATCGCGGCGTGCCAAGACCGTGGCGTGGAATTCCGTGATGCTGGTGGATGATCCCGATCGGCACGAAGCCGCGGCGGCGATACAGCGTCATGCCTTCTGGCGTCGAATTCAGCGCGATGGTCCGCGGGCGCGCGGACGTCAGCAACGCATCCATGAGCCGGGCCCCGTAGCCACGGCCCTGAGCGGCCTTTGCGACGATGATCATGCCCGCGGAAGCGTGAGTCTCGCCGTACGGCCACCAGGCTGCGGTCCCGATCACCGTCCCGGCGCGCTCCAGAACAAAGCCTTTGCCCAACTGCAGTGCGACATCCCAATCCTCGAGCCGATAGGGCCAGGACATCTCTTGCGAGAGCCTCAGGGCGCCTTCCAGATGTGATCTGGCGAAAGGGACGAGGATCGCGTCTTCAGTGACACGATCTCCGGCCTGATAAGCTGCTGATGTCATAATGGGTCGACGTCTCTTGCTCGGGTTGCCGGATTGATCGCCAAGTGCCTGACAGGACGAGGACCAAGTGAGGATCCTCGCATTGCCATCAGCGTAACCTGAAGCCCGCAGCATTCCGCAATCGGACGGAAGCAAAGTTCGGCATAGAATTTCATTGAGGACGCCGGAAAGTCGCCAATCTGCTGTTAAGCGTGGACGTGCCACAAAGGCGAACGGGCTGTCAGAGCAGCCGCATTTAAGCTCCCCAGTCCAGAACGATTTTGCCGCAATTGCCCGCCTGCATAATCTCGAAGCCGGTCCTGAACTCTCCGACTGGCAGCCGGTGCGTTATGATCTTTCGGATATCGAAACCGCTTTCGAGCATCGCCAGCATCTTGTGCCATGTCTCGAACATCTCCCGCCCGTAGATTCCCTTGACGGTGAGCATCTTGAAGACAAGCTTGGTCCAGTCGACGGTCGCAGGCCGAGCGGGGATGCCGAGCATGGCAATCTTGCCACCCATCACCAGATTTTCGACCATTTGGTCAAACGCGACCGGAGATCCACTCATCTCGAGCCCGACATCGAACCCTTCCTTCATGCCCAGGCGCTGCATCACGGACCGAAGATCTTCCTTGGCCACGTCGACGGGAACAACGTCAGCGACATCCGATGCCAATGCCAAGCGGTGCGCATTGACGTCGGTGATCACGACGTGCCTCGCGCCCACGCGCCGGGCAACTGCGGCGCTCATGATGCCAATCGGACCTGCTCCGGTAATGAGCACATCTTCACCCACGAGGTCGAACGACAGCGCAGTGTGGACGGCGTTCCCCAGCGGATCGAGAATAGCCCCGATCTCGTCATCGATGGAGTCAGGCAGCGGCACGACATTGAACGCGGGCAAGCGCAGATATTCCGCAAAGGCTCCGGGAATGTTGACCCCGATCCCCTTGGTCTCGGGATCGAGATGAAACCGCCCTCCCCGCGCAGCCCGGCTGCTCATGCCGACAACATGACCCTCACCTGACACGCGCTGCCCAACCACGAGATTCTTGACGTTCGCACCGACGTCAGCAATCTCGCCCGCATACTCGTGGCCGACGACCATCGGGACAGGGACGGTGCGCTGCGCCCATTCGTCCCAGGCGTAGATGTGAATATCGGTGCCGCAAATCCCGGTCTTGTTGACCTTGATCAGAACATCATCCGGCCCGATCTGCGGGATCACCCGTTCACCAAGCCAGAGACCCGGCTCGGCGGCTGCTTTGACAAGAGCTTTCATGAGAGTACCTCCGTAGTCATCAAATCACGCCAAGCGCTTTGCCGGCATCGGTGAAGGCACCGACCGCCAGCTCAACGTCCTTCTCGGTCAGGGCGGCTGACATCTGTGTCCGTATCCGCGCTGTTCCCTCGGGGACAACGGGATAGAAGAACGCGGCGACGTAGATGCCGCGTTGATCCAGCGCGGCGGCCATA
Organism: Bradyrhizobium sp. USDA 4486; assembly: GCF_054057995.1. Taxonomy (NCBI): domain Bacteria; kingdom Pseudomonadati; phylum Pseudomonadota; class Alphaproteobacteria; order Hyphomicrobiales; family Nitrobacteraceae; genus Bradyrhizobium; species Bradyrhizobium sp. USDA 4486. Next base: position 7,945,201 of record NZ_JBSRZV010000001.1, on the reverse strand, counting down.
TCCTGCGCCAGGCGCGCGTCCTGCAGCATGACCGGAATGATTGGGGTCTCTCCCGCAAGTAGCTGGAATCCAGCCCTTTCTAAGCCCGAGCGAAAGCGCCTCGTATGTACAGCAAGAAGCTGCCGGCGGTCGTCGGCTGATTCCGCGATCTGGATCGCCTTGATCGATCCCGCTGCCACTGACGGCGCCAGGCTGTTGGAGAAGAGATAGGGACGCGCTCGCTGCCGAAGCAGATCGACGATGGGTTGCGACGCCGCGACAAAGCCTCCCATCGCACCGCCGAGGCTCTTGCCTAGCGTCCCCGTGACAATCTCGACCTGCGTCCTCGTGCCCGTCAGCGTCGGCGTACCGCGGCCTGCCTCGCCGAGATGGCCGGTGGCATGGCAGTCATCGACCATCACGACAGCGCCGTAGCTCTCGGCCAGATCGCAGATCGCGGGGAGCTTGGCCACGTATCCGTCCATCGAGAACACGCCGTCCGTGGCGATCAATTTGAGCCGCGCCCCGTCCCTGTCCGCCTCCTTGAGCCGATCCTCGAGCTCGTTCATGTCGCCATTGACAAAACGGTAGCGCTTTGCCTTGCAAAGCCGCACGCCGTCGATAATGGAGGCGTGATTGAAGGAATCGGAGATGATGGCGTCATCGGAGTCCAGGAGCGGCTCGAACACGCCGCCATTGGCGTCGAAGCAGGCCGCGAACAGGATCGCGTCGTCCTTGCACAAGTAGCGGGCGATCGTTCGCTCGAGTTCACGGTGGAGGGTTTGCGTACCGCAGATAAATCGTACGGACGCCATGCCGAACCCGAACTCATCCAGGCCTTGCTTTGCGGCCGCGATCACCTCGGGATGATCGGCCAAGCCAAGGTAATTGTTGGCGCAAAGGTTGACCAGCTCGCGCTCCAAAGTCTGGGAAGTGACGCGAATCCGTCCCGCCTGCGCGCCATTGATGACTCGCTCGCGCTTGTACAAGCCCTGAGCCTCGATCTGCGAAAGACGCTCGCGAGACCGGCTTGCCAGATGTGACGTCATGATACCCATATCCTCGCGGCGGCGATTGTGATCAACATGGCGATACGATCTCTTCCCTCAGCCCGTGCAACATGCGCTCGAAGTCGCTGGGATCGTGAGGCTTTAGGAGGGCAGCCTGGCGCGGCACGTGCAAATCCCACAGTCGCGATAGCCAGAACCGAAAGGCCGCAGCGCGCTGCATTGCCGGCAGCAGAATGTGTTCGCAGGACGTCAGTCGGCGGACGCTCTCATAGCCGCCGAGGAGCGCCGCCACGCGCTCGGCATCGTACCGGCCGGCGCTTCGATCGACGCACCAGTCGTTAAGACACACGGCAATATCGAACACAAAGGCGTCACAGCCGGCAAAATAGAAATCGAAGACGCCGGACAGCCGCATCCCGTCAAACAACACGTTGTCCCGGAAGAGATCGGCATGGATCGGCCCCCGGGGGAGTTGCCCATAGCTCGAGGACGACGCGACCTGGTTCTGAAAGGCCAATTCACTCGCGAGCAGTGAACGGTGTCCGGCAGATGCATGGCGGCCGAGCACGGGCACGACCTCGTTCCACCAGTGGAGGCCGCGCGGATTGGCCTGTTGTCGCGGGTAGTCGCGCCCGGCCAGGTGCAGGCACGCCAGAAGCTCCCCAAGTGAACTGCAATGGGCGACCGAGGGCTCCATAACACTTGCACCGGGAAGCCGGTTGACCACCACGGCAGGTCTCTTCTTCAGTACGTGAAGGATTGCGCCATGTGTGTCTGCAACCGGATCCGGCACAGGCATTCCGCGCGCTGCAAGATGCTTCATGAAGTGCAGATAAAACGGCAATTCCTCGGGTGTGAGGCGCTCAAACAAAGTGACCACATAACCTTCGCCGTCCGCCTCGACGAGATAGTTCGTATTCTCAATTCCGCTGGTGATGCCGCGAACGGAACGAGGCGCGCCGAGACCCAGCGCGCGAAAGAACGTTGCAACCTCGTCGAACGTCAACTCGGTAAAGACGGCCATCGTGCAGCAGCTCCCGGTCCGGACTGGTCTGTTCAGCTGCCCTGCACGACGTCGGCGATGTAGTTCTTGACCGCCTCTGCATCTGCCGGAAGGACTCTGACCCGTTTCGGCAAATCTTCGATGCCATCGAAGCGTTGCGGGCGATCCGGATCGCGGCCTAACGCTTCCCTGATCGTCGCCGCGAATTTGATGGGAAGTGCCGTTTCGAGGACGATCATCGGCGTCTCGGGACTTGCGTGCATACGTCCGACCTTCACGCCGTCGGCAGTGTGTGGATCGATCATGGTACCGTAACGGTCCCAGGTGTCCCGGATCGTCGCGAGCCGTTCGGCATGAGTGCTCTTGCCACTGCGGAAGCCGAAGCGAATAGCCGCCTCCGCGAAACGGGGATCTCCGCCCAGATCGAACGATGCTCGCTCGCGGAGTTGATCGTCAAACAGCGATTTCGTTCGATTGGCGTCGCGACCTAGCAGATCAAAAATGAAACGCTCGAGATTGGAGGCTTTGGAAATGTCCATCGAAGGGCTGGATGTTTCCAGCGTGTCAGCCCGGCTTCGGACGCGATACACGCCCCTGCGGAAAAACTCATCGAGCACGTCGTTTTCGTTGGTTGCAAGGACGAGACGAGAGATCGGAAGTCCCATCATCCGCGCAACATGGCCGGCGCAGATATTGCCGAAGTTTCCTGAAGGAACGGCAAAGCTCACGCCTTCCGGCGCGGTTTCGGGTGCTTGCAGGTAACCGGAAAAGTAATAGACGACCTGCGCGACCAATCTCGCCCAGTTGATCGAATTGACTGCCCCGATGTTGTACCGTCGCTTGAATTCCAGTTCGCCTGACACGCGTTTGACGATGTCCTGGCAGTCGTCGAACACGCCGTCTATCGCGATGTTGTGGATGTTCTGGTCCTGAAGGCTGAACATCTGGGCTTGTTGAAAGGCGCTCATCCGCCCGCGGGGCGACAACATGAAGACCCGCACTCCCTTCTTGCCGCGCGTGGCATATTCCGCCGCGCTCCCGGTGTCGCCACTGGTCGCGCCAAGAATGTTCAAATTCTCCTGCCGGCGGTCCAATTCGTACTCAAGCAAATTACCGAGCAACTGCATGGCCATGTCCTTGAACGCCAGCGTCGGACCGTTCGACAGAGCTTGCAGGTAAAGCCCTGGCTCCAGCTTTCGCAGCGGCGCGATATCAGGACTTCCGAAGACCTCCTCGGTGTAGGTCTTCTCACAGATTGCCTTCAGGTCGGCAGGCGGGACGTCGCTGACATAGAGCAACAGGATTTCGAAGGCCAGGCGAGAGTACGGCAGGTGACGCCACGCCTTCAGCGTAGCGCTGTCCACGCGCGGGTAAATCTCAGGAACGTAGAGCCCGCCATCCGGCGCGAGCCCCTCGAGCAATATCTCGCAGAACTGTTTGCGGCCCGAATGGCCGCGTGTGGAGACGTAGTGCATCTATCTCTTCTTTCGAGATGCGGTCGTGCCGCTAATTGGATACCCGGAGCCAGCCATCAGCGGCTGGCACGCCACAACGCGATCCGATCACGCATGCGATAGGTCTGGATGAAGGCCGGCATGAACCAGGGATTGCCTCGATAGAACGGGATGAAGGCCGGCGGCCGGAAGTCAAACGCCGTGCGCGCCTGCGCGTCATGTCCCATGAGCTTGTGCGCCGCATGCATGCCGATCCATGGCGCCCAGACCACGCCCGAACCGCAGAAGCCGGTGGCATAGACGATGCCGTCCTTGTCGAAGATGCGGGGAATCATGTCGCGGTTCATGGCCACATTGCCGAACCAGCTGTGCGAGAGGCGAACGGCCTGCAGCTCAGGGAATAGATTGATTAGGCCCTTGCGAAGCGCCAGCTTGGGGGCGACTGGATCGCCGACGCGGGAGCTGTCGCGGCCGCCGAGCAGAATGCGTCTGCCGTCCGGCGAAGGCCGGTAATAGAAGCCGACCTGCCGATTCTCGGTGATCATCATGCGTTTCGGCATCAGCCGCGCCATGACCTCAGGCGCGAGCTCCTCGGTCGCAATGATCCGGCTGCGAACGGGCACCAGCCTGCGACGCAAAAAAGGGACGACGCTATCGGTGTAACCATTCGTGCAGACCAGCACCTGACGCGCCTGCACCGAGCCGGCCGCGGTGACGACGCGGAATCCGGCACCATCTCTGTCGATCGAGACGACGGGCGTCCGGGCGTGGACTGTCAATCCGGACGCGAGCGCGACACGCAGCAGTTCGGCGTGGAATTTCGCCGGATGCAGTCCGCCGATGTCCATTCGAACCGTGCCGCCGCGATAGACATCCGTGCCGATGTACTTTCGCTGCTCGGCATAGGGCACTGCGTAAGCCTCGATGCCCAACCTCGTCGAGAGCCTCTCGGCGGTACGCGCCATGGCTTCGTATTGTTCATATCCGAACGCGCCTTTGAACTGTCCCACCGGCTGGAAGTCGCACGCGATCCCTTCTGTCTTGATGAATTCGTACAGGAACTCGCGGGCGGCCTTGCCTTCTGCCTCGATCGCCAGCGCCCTCTCTCCACCAAACCTCCGCGTGAGTGTCGCGTAATCCGGACGGATGCTTCCACTGGTGATCCCACCATTGCGCGTGGAAGCCCCTTCCCCGGGCTGCATTGCATCGAAAGCTGCAACTGAGCGTCCCTCGCGCGCCAATACCAGACCGGCCGAGAGTCCGGCGTAGCCCGCACCCACAATCAATACGTCGAGTTTCTTGGGCAACGGCTGCTGAGACAGCGGCTTCAGCGGGGCCGCTTCCCACCAATAGGGCGTCGCCTTCTCGGCAATTCTGGGCGCGTGCATGGCTTGTGCTTCTCTTACATCTTTTAAGTTTGGCCGCGGCCGGGCTCACATCGATCAAAAGCTGTCGTTTCGAACATCGAGGGCGTCCCGCAAGCCGTCGCCGATGAAGTTGAAGCTCGTCACGGCGATCGTGATCGCGGCACCGGGAATGATGGCGAGCCATGGAGCGCTGGCCAGATATTGCTGCGCGCCGTTCAGCATATTGCCCCAGCTCGGCAGCGGCGGCTGGATCCCGTAGCCGAGGAAGCTGATATAGGCTTCCAGAAGGATCGCGCGGGCAACTGCCAGGCTTGCGGCGACGATGATCGGACCCATCGCATTGGGCAAGACTTCGCGGAACATGATATGAGCGCGGCTTAGCCCCGCCATGCGCGCCGCCTGGACGAATTCGCGCTCGCGCAGCGAGCGGACCTCGGCCTCAACAATGCGCGCGGTCTCCATCCAGCTCGTGACGGCAATGATCACGGTGATCATCGCCGGGCTCGGCCGCAGCGTTGCGGCCAGCGCCAGCACCAGGAAGATCGAGGGATAGGACAGGAAGCCGTCCACCATGCGCATCAGCGCCGCCGCGACCCAGCCGCCGCGATAGCCGGCCGTCACGCCGACGAGCGTTCCGATCAGCGTTGACAATAGCATCGCCGAGAATCCCACCAGCAGCGAAACCCGTCCGGCCAGCAACAGTCGCACGGCCAGATCGCGCCCCAACGGATCCGTACCGAGGTAATGCTGACCGGTGAAAGGCGGAGCAAAGCGGGCGCGCAAATCGATCTGCAGCGAGTCGTACGGCAGAGCATAGGGCCCAATGGCGCACGCCAGCACGAGCAAGCTGATCATTGCGATGCCAACCAGCGCCAGATGATGACGCGTGAAGCGGCGTATCACGCGGCTGTGCCACCACCGAACGGGAGCGGCATGGGCGACGATGGCGGTCATATCTGCTGCCTCCTGCTACAGGGGTTAGCCGCGGGCTCAGCCCAGGCGAATTCGCGGGTCGACCGTGGCGATGACGATGTCTGCGATCAGGTTGCCGAGCACGACCAGAATGGCCGAGAAGATCAACAACCCCATCACCACCGGATAGTCGCTGTAACCAAGGCTGTCGAGGAACAGCCGCCCCATTCCCGGCCAGGTGAAGACGGTCTCGGTGACCAGCGCCCCGGTGAGAATGCTGGGCAGCTGCATCCCTGCCAGCGTGATCATCGGCAGCAGCGCATTGCCGACGACATGCTTCAGCAGGATGCGGCGTTCGCTCACGCCCTTGGCGCGGGCCGTCTTGACGAAATCCTGACTCAGCGCATCGAGAGTCGCCGTGCGCATATAACGGCTCCAGATCGCAACATGAACCAGCGAGAGCACCAGGCTCGGCAGGATCAGGTGATGCAGATAATCCTGCACCGAGCCGTCACCGACCGTGTACATGTTGCCTGCGGGCACCCAGCCGAGCTTCAGGGTGAAGATGTAGATTCCGATCAGGCCGAACCAGAAAGTCGGAACCGACAGCGCAACCATGGCTCCGATCGTCGCGCAGTAGTCGAACAGGGAATAGCGGTGCGTGGCACCACGGATTCCGATCCAGGTGCCGGCCGCAATCGCCAGAGCGGTGGACGTGCCCATCAGCAGCAGGGTCGCCAGAAGATGTCGGCCGATCACCGCCAGCACCGACGAGCCATCGCGGAAGGAGTGTCCCCAGTCGCCCTGAATCAGCCGCCAGGCCCAATCGAGATACTGGATCCAGAGCGGCCGGTTCAGCCCGAGCTGAGCGGCGAGCCGCTCGAGGTCCTTCTGCGTCATGCCGGGATCGAGGCCGAACTGAGCGAGAGGCCCCCCCGGCATGAAGTTGAGAACGGTGAAACCGATGACCGAGACGATCACCAGCAGCACGATGCTCTGCGCGAAGCGATTGAGCAGAAAGGCGGACATTCGAGTCTCCGTTGACCTTCGGGCCGTCGACCGAGCGGCGTCCTCAGCCCATGCGGGGTTCCGGCGGCGCTACATCAGCTCGCCCAATACCAGGCCAGGGCGTTCCACGACTCGGTCCGCGTATTTCCATTCGGCACGAATCCGTTGATCCCCTTCTTGAGCCCTTCGACCGAGTTGCTCTGATACAGCGGCAGGAAAGGCAGGTCACGACGCACGAGTTCCTGGACCCGGAAGTAGATCGCGCGCCGTGCTTCCGGATCGAAGGTGCGTGCGCCCTTGTCCAGCAAGGCATCGACCTCCGGATTCACATACTGCGCATTGTTCGAGCCGCGACCGCCCTTCGCTGCGATCGAGCGCGAGTGCAGGCGGTTGGTCACGTCGGGGTCTGCACCGATCAGGTAGGTGCTGCCGACGATAACGGAGTCGAATTTTGACTGCCCCCAGAACTCGCCCCACATCACGGCGGCGGGCAGGTTCGATATCTTCATCTCGACGCCGAGCTGCGCAAACGTCTGCTCCAGATACTGCTGCACCTGTTCGCGGAGGGGATCGCCGGACGTGGTCGAATTGGTAAAGGACAGGCGAACGCCGTTCTTGGCACGAATGCCGTCCGCGTCCTTTGCCCAGCCGGCCTGATCGAGGATCTTGCCTGCGCGATTCACGTCAAATTGGTGCAGGGGCAGATTGGCGTTGAAGTAGAAGGACTGCCGCGGCATGAACGTCTCGGTCGGGGTGGGCACCCCGTAATAGAGACCCTGAATGATCGCCTCCTTGTCGATCGCCGCATAGAGCGCCTCGCGAACGGCAAGCTCCTTAAATTGGGGGCGATCGAGGTTCAGGTAAAACGACTCGAACGAGGTTCTTGGGACGAGCGTCACCACACGGTTCGGCAGCGTCTTGGCTTCACCGTAGTGATCGGGCGTGATGTAGGGCTGCCCCACGAGATCAATGTCGCCGCTCTTGAACTGGGTGTAGAGGACGGTGAGATCTGGAATGTATTTGAAGACCAGCTTCTCGATGTGAGGGCCTTCGCCGAAATACTCGGTGTTGGCGACGAGTTCGAGATGATCGCCGGCGACCCGCTGGCCCCACTTGAACGGACCGGTGCCAATTGGCGCCTGGTTGAAGGCAGCGTTGTTCGGATTGGCCTCCTTCGAGAGGATGTGCTTGGGGACGATGAAGGTTTCGGTCAGGAACGACAGATAGGGCGCAAAAGCCTCTTCCATTCGCCACGAGATCTCCGTCGGCGAGATCACTGTGATATCGCGCACGAGCGCATGGCCGGCTGTACGCCAGCTACGGAAGTTCGGATTCATGATCAGTTCGAGCGTGAACTTCACGTCCTCGGCGCTGAATGGCGTGCCGTCGTGCCACCGCGCGTCATCCCGTAGACGAATACGCCAGTTGAGACCGTCAGCCGAAATGCCGCCGTTCTTCTGGTCCGGCACTTCCACGGCAAGGTTGGGCTGAATGACGCCTTGAGGATCGATCCTGAACAGAGCATCGAAGATCGAGAAGTGCACGCCATCATCGACTTCGATGTGGGCCATCAGCGGATTGAAGACGGTCGGCTCCTGCCCAAGCCCGACGATCACGCGGCCGGTTGGTTTCGCCGGAGAGGTGCGCGCGAAGGCGGGTTCGTCCAGCAGATTTGATCCGGCAAGGCCGGCAGCGCCGGCGATCATCAACTGGAGTGCGCTACGCCGCGAATAGATCGATGCAGTCTTTGCTTCAGTCATGACCCCTCCTCATATGTGGCTATGTCCGGCCAATGTCGAATGGCTTGCAACGGCGCGGGCGCTGCTCTGCTGCTCGCCGGGAATGGCAGCAACCAGTTCTCGCGTATAGGCGGATTTCGGGTTCAGGAAGATCTGCGATGGCGGTCCGTGCTCGACGATCTGTCCTCGATGCATGACCGCGATTTCATCGCAGATCTGGCTGGCCACGCGCAGATCGTGCGTGATGAAGATCATCGATACGCCGGTCTCCCGCTGGATCTGGTCCAGCAACTTCAGGATCTGCGCCTGGATCGATACGTCGAGCGCGGAAACCGCTTCGTCAGCGATCAGCAGCTTCGGCTTGAACATCAGAGCCCGCGCGATTCCGATGCGCTGACGCTGGCCACCCGAGAACTCATGGGGATAACGATCGAAGGTTCCCGCATCCAGGCCGACATGAGCCAGGAGCTCTCGTGCCTGCTCACATGCCTCCTTGCGAGGCACTCCATGCGCGATCGGACCAACCGTCAGTATTTGCCCGACCGTTGATCGCGGATTGAGCGAGGCAAATGGATCCTGGAAAATCATCTGGATCTTTGGCCGAAGCGGCCGAAATTCGGCCTCGGACAGCCGGGCGACGTCGCGTCCCTCGAACAGGATAGAGCCGCTGTCGCTGTCGAGGAGCTTGATCAACAATCGCCCGAGGGATGATTTGCCGGAGCCGCTTTCTCCAACGACGCCCAGGGTGCGTCCCGGAGAAAGCTCCAACGACACGCCATTGACCGCGGGTACGATCCGCTGCCTGCCGAACAGCGCACTGCCGCTGCGGTAGGTCTTGACCAGACATTCGACTTTCAGAATGGAGGACGTGGCCGCAGCTTCCGCCGGGACGCGATCCTTGCCGGTCAGATGCGGCACGGCCGCGATCAGGCGGCGCGTGTAGAGATGGCTCGGGGACTTCAACACCTGCTCGGCGCTCCCCTGCTCCACGCAGTGGCCCTTCTCCATCACCACAACGGAATCGGCAATCTCAGCCACAACTCCGAAGTCATGGGTAATGAACATCACGCTCATTCCCTTGCGGCGTTGAATGTCGCGGATCAGTTGCAGAATCTGCGCCTGGGTCGTCACGTCGAGTGCGGTGGTCGGCTCGTCCGCGATCAGGATCGCGGGCTCCAGAGCCAGAGCGATGGCGATCATCACCCGCTGTCGCTGCCCGCCCGACAGCCGGAACGGATATTGGTGATACATCAGCGGCGGATCCGGAAGGCCTACCTCCGTCAGCAATTCTATGGCGCGGCTACGGCGGGATTTCGCCGTTCCCGCACCGTGCGCCGCCATCACCTCCTCGATCTGCGCGCCCACTGTCATGAGCGGATTGAGCGCGGAGAGCGGGTCTTGGAAGATCATCGAGACCACACGGCCACGGAGGTCTCGCAGACTCTCCGGCGAGAGCCCTACGAGGTCCATGCCTTGCAGACGGATTGTTCCCGAAGACACGCGGATCGACTTGGGCAAGAGCCCCATGATCGCATTGGCCGTGACTGACTTGCCAGAACCGGATTCTCCAATGATGCAGAGGATCTGGCCGCGCTTCAGTTCAAAGGAGACGTTCTCGACCGCGTGCTCCCGCTCCATGCCGGCCGGCAAGCTCACGGTCAGGTCGCGGACCGCGAGTGCCACATCTTCCGAGGCTGAAGGCTGCGGGGCAGAGATCATCTGAACATTCTCCCCTTTCACGCGCGTCCCATGATTCCGTTGCGGATCGGCTCTTCGGCCCTTTTTGCCGCCGCTGCGCTCAGACAGGTCAACAACTCGTCGGTCATTCTGCCATTCTCCGCGCGGTGAATACGACATGATTCAGAGCTGGCTGCTCTACAGACAAAGGCGTCGCTGAGCGCGGACGATCAGTCGAATGGATCGCTCGAACCATGAATCAAGGCCCGGGAGGCTGCCAGTGGCGCCCAGCGCGATCGCTTCGGCAGAGGTCTCCTCCCAGACAAGGCACATCGCACGTCACCTTTTGAATTCTGCCCATTGATCGACATTGATCCGGTACTCACAAGTCTGGCCGCTTCAACCATCCTGGAGTCGCCGAAACGCGACGGATAGGCAGCATGAAGTTCTAAAAACGAAGCCCGATTTGGCATTTCGGTCTGCGGCCGCTCGCGCGCTTGTTCGGCTGGGGTTCGCCTGCGGGCCGCGAAAAGGCAGATCTCATTGCAGAGACCAGCCGTCAGTCTTCACGCCCACGAGATGGCGTACAATCGAAGTATCTTTGCAATAACTGTCCGCACGATAAGCCGTAAACCGCAGGAAATTCCGCCCAACCACGAAAGTCCGAAGTGCGTCTGCCGCAACTGCCCGGATACGATTCGGCAAGCATCGGAGTCCCTGCCCCCATGAACCCGCCACTCTTGCACATCGAATCCAGCCCTTCCCTGCCGCGAGAGGCAGACGTCGTCGTCATTGGCGGCGGGGTGATCGGCGTGTTCACGAGCTATTACCTGGCGCGTCGAGGCCTCAAGGTCGCGCTGCTTGAGAAAGGCCGCGTCGCCGCCGAGCAATCCAGTCGCAACTGGGGATGGTGCCGTCAACAGAACCGCGATGCGCGCGAGTTGCCGATCGCAACCAAGAGCCTCGATCTCTGGGAGAAGGTTGCCCATGAGACCGGTGAAGACACCGGCTTCCGCCGCTGCGGCCTGTTGTATCTGTCGAACGACGAGAACGAGCTGGCGGGCTGGGCGAAGTGGCGAGACTTCGCGAGGACCGTCGGCGTCACGACGCACATGTTGAGTGCGGAAGAAGCCAACGAGCGAGGTAAGGCGACGGGACGCAAGTGGAAAGGTGGCGTCTTCTCTCCAACCGACGGGACGGCAGATACCTCAAAGGCGGTGCCCATCGCCGCGCGCGCGATCATGGCGGCGGGTGGCACCGTGCACCAGCAATGCGCAGCGCGCGGCCTGGAGCTCAGTGGCGGCCGGGTCAGCGGAGTGGTGACCGAAGCCGGCACGATCCGGACGAAAACGGCCGTCATGGCAGGAGGCGCGTGGGCGTCTTCGTTCTGCAACCAACTCGGTATTCGCTTTCCGCAGGCATCCGTGCGCTCTTCCATTCTCGCCTTGGCCCCCGGCGCGGCCGGGCTGCCTGATGCCCTCTACGCTGGGCTCGTCTCGCTCACCCGGCGCGGCAATGGTGGATACACCCTGGCTATCAGCGGACGCGCGAGACTGGATCCGACGCCGCAGCAGTTCAGGTTCGGCCGCGAATTCCTGCCGATGTTCGCTCGCCGATGGCGAAGCCTTAGCCCGGGCGCGTTCGAGGGCTTGCGGCAAGGCCACGAATCCCTGGTGAAATGGAGGCTCGATGAGGTGACTCCGATGGAGCTGAACCGGACGCTCGATCCCCGCCCCGACATGAGGCAGATTCGGCTGACACATCGACGAGCTTGCGAGCTCGTGCCTGAAATCCGGGGCGTCGCAATCTCAAACGTTTGGGCCGGCTACATCGACAGCACGCCGGACGGCATTCCCGCAATCGGTGAAGTTGAGTCTATCCCGGGGTTCATCCTTGCGGCGGGATTCAGCGGCCACGGCTTCGGGATTGGGCCCGGCACTGGACACATGATCGCCGACATCATCACCGGTCGTGCGCCGATCGTCGACCCGCGTCCCTACAGGCCGGAGCGGCTGAAAGGGAGCGCCTGGGGCAAGGTCAGCGAGTTCTAGATCCGGTCTCCCCGGTTGGGAAAAGATGCTGGTTGATGTTATGACAGTGCGCATGACGCTGACGCCTCGGACCCTTGACGCCGTTGTCTCACCCCATCTCGTGGCATTGCTATGAAGCTCGATAAGATCGACATCAGGATTTTATGCGAACTGCAGAAGAACGGGCGGATCTCCAACGTCGAGCTCGCGGAACTGATAAACCTTTCCCCGAGCCCCTGCCTGATGCGCGTCAAGAGGCTGCAGACGGAAGGCTTCATTACCGGCTATTCCGCCCAGATCGACGTTGCCAAGCTCGGACAGACCCTGACGGTCTTCGCTGAAATCACCCTCAAGAATCATCGGCAGATCGATTTCGCGCGCTTTCTCACGACGATCGAGAAGATCGATTCCGTGGTCGAATGCCATTTGGTCTCGGGCGGGTACGACTATCTCGTCAAGTTCATCACCGCGGGGATCAGCGAATATCAGGCGGTCATGGAGCGCCTAGTCGAGATGGACATCGGCATCGACAAATACTTCAGCTTCGTCGTGCTGAAGTCACCGATCGTGAAATCTCATCTGCCGCTCGAAAGCATATTCAACGGCTAAAGCGCGATGAGATTGCGATGAATCGTCATCGCGCTCTAGCTCTTTGTTCGAGCATGATCTTTTCGGAAAACCGCTTCGCACTTTTCCGGATCATGCTTTAGAGGACAGGCTCGGTCCTCATCCTTTCATGGCCGCGCGGACGTCCTTGTCTTCGAGCGTGTGGTCGAGCGTCTTCCTGGTCCGTTCGATGATACCGTCGATGTCCGCTTCCGTGCAGCACAGCGGCGGCGCATATCCCAGCACGCCTTGTGCAAAGGCGCGGATGACGAGACCGTTGTCCCATGCGCGGTCGAAAATACGGCGCGCCGCGTCGGCTTCCGCCGGCAGCGGCGTCTTGCGCTCCTTATCGGTGACGAGCTCTATGGCAGCCAGCATGCCCCGACCCCTGACATCGCCGACAAGCGGATGATCCGCCAACTCGCGAAGACCTTCCATCAGGCGGTGCCCGGCCTTGCGGCCGTTCTCCAGCAGGCCGTTTTCGTAGAGGTCAAGGCACGCCAGTCCCACTGCTGCGCTGACGGGATGGGCGGAATAGGTGTAGCCATGGCCGACGGCCGCCTTGCCGGCGCCGTCGGCAATGGTGTTGTAGACGCGGTCGGACATCAGAACGGCACCCATCGGCACATAGCCCGAGGTCAGTCCCTTTGCCGTGGTCATGAGATCCGGCACAACGTCATCCTCTTCACAGGCGAACAGCGGGCCGGTTCGGCCAAAGCCGGTAATGACCTCATCGGCGACGAACAGAATGTCGTGCTCCTTGCAGACGGCATGCATGGCCTTCAGCCAGCTCGGCGGCGGAACGAGGACGCCCCCTGAGCCCTGTATTGGCTCGACATAGAAGGCGGCAACGCGTTCGGCGCCGAGCTCGGCGATCTTGGCCCGCAGAGCGGCGACCGACGCCGCAATGATCGCCTGAGGATGCGAACCAACGGGATTGCGATAGGCGTAGTGCGACGGGATTTTGTGCTGCCAGTCGTAAGGTACTCCGAAGCCCGCATGAAAGGCCGGCAGCGCGGTCAAGCCGGCCCCTGCCGTCGACGATCCATGGTAGCCAGACTCGAGGGAAATGAACTGATCCTTCTGTGGCGTACGCTTGGCATGATAATAGTACCGAATGAATCGGATCGTGCTGTCGACGGCATCGGAGCCGCCCAAAGTGAAATAGACATGGTTCAGATCACCAGGTGCCAATTCGGCCAGCCTGGCGGCCAGCCGGATAGCCGGCTCTGAGCCCAATCCGAAATAGCCCGTCGCATAAGGCAATTCGCGCAGCTGCCTCAAAGCCGCTTCAACAATGCTGTCCTGTCCGTAACCGGCATTGACACACCACAAACCCGCGAAGCCATCGAGCAATTGACGCCCCGAGATATCGGTCAGCGTCGCGCCCTTCGCCGACTTCAGCACGCGGACGCCCGTGGCCTCGTGGCCGCGATAGGATGAGACCGGGTGAATCAGATGCGCGCGATCGAGTTCAATCAGCGAGTTGCTCAACATGTCGTTCTCCAGATTTAGCCGCAATGCTTGTGGGGGCCACCCCGATGTCTTCGGGCGTAACGTAAGATGACCACGACAGCAGTTGCTCGCAGCCAGGACGGCGACGAGGGGCGTTTCGACTTTCATTGGCGACCGACGCGGCATCTTATGCCGGCACTAGGCGGCGCTCGGCATCGGGGGCGCAGCGCGGAGATCCCTGTTCCCGCAACTCTCTGCCACATCTTCGATCCGATACGACACAATCTGCTCTCGACCGCCGCGACATCGGCGCATTGTCTTGTCCGCTGCTCGCTATGATGCTTGTCGTACCGGCAAGCGGTGCGTGAGATCGCAAGGATTGGAGCCATGGCGACGTTCAGACCCAAATACATCACCTTCGACTGCTACGGCACGCTGACCAATTTCGACATGGCCGGCGCGGCGACGCGCGTCTATGGCTGGGAGCTGTCGTCCGTAGCGATGGCAAAGCTGATCAAGGATTTTTCGGCCTATCGCCTGGACGAGGTTCTCGGCGCCTGGAAACCCTATCTCGACGTCGTACACAATGCGCTGGAGCGCGCCTGCAAGCGCAACGGCATCGCATTCCGCCCGGAGCATGCCGAGCGCATCTATGACGAGGTGCCGACATGGGGCCCCCATCCCGACGTTCCGGCGGGCTTGGCTCGGGTGGCGAAGGAAATCCCGCTGGTCATCCTGTCGAATTCGATGAAGAATCTCATCATGTCGAACGTCGAAAAGCTCGGCGCTCCCTTCCACACGGTCATCACGGCGGAGGAAACCGGCGCCTACAAGCCGCACATGAAGGGCTTCGAATATATGCTGGACAAGCTGGGCTGCGGCCCGGAAGACATTACGCACGTTTCCTCCTCCTTCCGCTACGACCTGATGACGGCATACGACTTGGGCATCAAGAGCAAGGTGTGGGTGAACCGCGGTCACGAGCCGGCCAATCCCTTCTATGAATACACCGAGGTCGCTGGCATCGATGGGCTTGCTGCGGCAGTCGGCCTGGAGCCCCTGCGCAAAAGCGCCTGAGCGTATTGTTTTTGGGGTCTCTCGCGGCGCTTCACTTCTTCGAAAGCTTCAATAGAGATCGGTGCGCTGAAGGAAAAAGGGGGCGGTTTGACCGCCCCCTTTTTCTCGTTTCAGCTACTGATCAGATGGGCCGTTTCAGTCCAGCCCACCGACATGGAGCGCCTTGGTCTCGAGATATTCTTCTATCCCGAGCTGAGATCCCTCGCGGCCGAGGCCCGACTGCTTGACACCGCCGAACGGCGCAACCTCCGTCGAGATCAGGCCGGTGTTCAGGCCGATCATGCCGAACTCCAGCGCTTCGGCAACACGCCAGGAACGCTTCAGGTTTTCCGTGTAGAAATAGGCGGCAAGGCCGAAAGGCGTACCGTTGGCGATCGCAATCGCCTCGTCCTCGGTCTCGAAGCGGAAAAGCGGAGCGACCGGCCCGAACGTCTCCTCCGAAGCGAGCAGCATCTCAGTCGTCGCGCCGCCGAGCACGAGAGGGCGCGCATATTGCCGACCTTCCGGCACCGTCTCACTCTCCGCGATGATCTTTGCGCCCTTATCGAGCGCGTCCACCACGTGCCGCTTGATCTTCTCGATCGCCGCGCTGTTGATCATCGGCCCGATTGCGACCCCCTCTTCGGTACCGGCACCGACCTTCATTTTCGCGACCCGGCTGGCGAGCTTCTCGGCGAAGGCGTCGTAAACGCCGGATTGCACCAGAATGCGATTGCAGCAGACACAGGTCTGTCCGCCATTGCGGAACTTCGAAGCAATCGCGCCCTCGACGGCCCGGTCGAGATCGGCATCGTCGAAGACGATGAAAGGCGCGTTGCCGCCGAGCTCGAGGCTGAGCCGCTTGATGTTGTCGGCGGCTCCTTTCATCAGCAGCGCGCCGATGCGAGTCGATCCCGTGAAGGAGATTTTGCGGACGGTTTCATTGGCCATCAGTTCCTGGCCGATCTCCGCGGGCATGCCCGTCACGATGTTGATCACGCCAGGTGGAATTCCGGCCCGCTCGGCCAGAACAGCGATAGCGAGAGCTGAGAACGGCGTGAATTCAGAGGGCTTGATGACAACGGTGCAGCCCGCCGCGAGTGCTGGTGCGACCTTGCGCGTGATCATCGCGTTGGGGAAATTCCAGGGCGTGATGATCCCGCAGATGCCGACCGGCTGCTTCAGCACCAGAATACGGCGATCGACGGTAGGTGACGGGATAGTCGATCCGTTGATCCGCCGTGCCTCTTCCGCAAACCATTTGACGAAGGATGCCCCGTAACGGATTTCTCCGAGCGCTTCAGCAAGTGGCTTGCCCTGTTCCAGCGTCAGCAGGAGCGCCAAATCCTGCTCATGGCGTCGCATCAGCTCATACCAGCGCTCCAGCAGCGCGGCACGCTCTGCATGAGCCTTGGTCTTCCAATGCTTGAATGCAGCGGCCGCTGCGTCGATAGCTGTCCTTGTTTCGTCTCGGCCCATGTCGGGGATGGTGCCAAGCACTTTCAGGCTCGCAGGATCGATGACATCAACGGTGGCTTTCGCGCTCGCATCCCGCCAATTGCCGCCGATCAGCGCTTGCTGGCGAAACAGATCCTTGTCCTTTAACGCAATCATGGGCTTGCTCCTCGTTTTCTGGGCCTGTCCCGCCATCACTGCACTGGATGTGCGATTGGCGAGACGAAGCCGTCTCATGCGAGCAGTACAGGACCGCACGCCGCATTTTTCATTGAGAATGAAGTGACTGGCCGCGTTGAATCCGGTCCGACGCGGCCTCGCAAGTCGAAAATGCCGAGGACTGCTAACAGCGGTCCTCGGCATCGTCTCAGTCATAATGGCAGACGTAGATCTTCCGCACCGTTTCGATCGTGCGCCAAACCCCGACGAAACCGGGTTTCATCACGAAGCTGTCGCCGGCGCGGTACGTCCTGGTCTCACCACCCTTTTCCTCGATCTCGATCAGCCCCGAGAGGATGTGGCAGAACTCGAAGGTGGTACCCTTGATGGAATGGGTCTCGCCTGGCGTTGCTTCCCAGACGCCGGTCAGCACCTTCTCGCCTTTCGAGGCGTCCTGCGCCCAGGTCTTGAAGGACGGATTGCCAGAAATGAGCCGTTCCGGAGCAGGCACGGCGTTCTTCGGTGCGAAATCCGGATTGGTGTCGATGGTGACCAGAAGCGACATGGCGTTTTTCCCGTTAGTAGCCGAGTGTTCGATCGACGAGGCCGATCAGTTTTTGTCCAGCGCGGTGGCGCCGGATGTTCTCTATGACCGATTGCGCTGCCGTAAGCGGTTGCGTCACGGAGGCGATATGCGGCGTGATGATCACCTTCGGGTGCGCCCAGAGGGGATGGCTCTCCGGCAGTGGCTCGGGATCGGTGACATCGAGCATGGCCGCTACCAGGTGGCCGTTGTCCAGCGCCTCGATGAGCGCGCCCTGGTCAAGCTGCGGGCCGCGGCCGACATGCAGCAGCCTCGCTCCCTCCGGCAAGAGAGAGAAGAGCCTTGCGTTCAGGATGCCTCGCGTTTGCTCCGTCAGGGGAAGAAGACAAACGAGGATATCCGTTCCTTGCAGGAAACTGCCAAGCTGGTCCTCGCCATGGAAACAGGTGACACCCTCCACCACCTTTTTGCTGCGGCTCCACGCGGCGAGAGGAAATCGAAACGGCTTCAGGCGATCGATCGCAGCTTGCGCCAGCATCCCAAGCCCCAGGAAGCCGACGCGCCGGTCGTCCGACTGAACGCTTGCAAGGGCTTGCCATAGGCGCCTTCCCTGCTGCTCCCGATAGGCCAGCATCTCGCGATGGAGCGTGAGCACGCCGAGCACGACATATTCCTGCATCATACGTATGATGCCGTCTTCAACCATGCGCACGAGTTTCACGTGGTCGGGTATGGTCTCCGGCTTGAATTGATCGACCCCCGCACCGATGGAAAAGAGCACTTCCAGGTTTCGAAACCGCGCGACATCATTCGGTACGTTCCAGGTCAACAGGTAGCGTACCTTTGCCGGATCAACGCATTCGCCGGAATGATAGAATTCGAGATCAGGGAGCTCGCGCGCAAAAGCTTGCCGGAAAATTGCCCCCCGAGCAGCATCGGAATTTAAAAGGAACGCCATCGACGTGGTCCTCTCAGGTCCTCGCCTGGGATGCTGGGCGTCGAGACCGGCCTGGCCGACCACTGAGGGCTGGAAAGGCGGCGAGCCCTCCAGCGAAGCCTTCAATATTCACTGGGGCTCACCCTGCCTGCTGTTGCCGGCTATCGATAGACCCCGACCAGAAGCTTTCCCTGCTGAATCAAGTTGCGCTTGCGGCGAAACATTCCGAATACCGCCTGCCAAACAGGCGAAACCTGCTGGCCTTCCGGGCTAAGCTGCTGCAAAACAGGGCTGGTGCGGCACGCAGCAGAAGGCCGGCGAGGGCGATGGGCCGGAAGCTTTGGGTGCCGCGAAGGAACGGATGAGCTGAATGGGACGAACGGTACGCGTGAAGTCCTTTGAACTGGCCGCGAAAGACATCAACGACGTTGATGTGACGCTGCTCCACGCGCTCTCGACCGGGGTTGGCTGGCCGCATCGCCCCAAGGATTGGGATTTCTTACGCCGCGCAGGTCATGGCATCGTAGCCGTTGATGGCATAGGACGCGTGTTCGGCAGCGCGATGTGGTTCCCACATGGGCACGATTTCGCGACGATTGGCCTGGTGATCACATCGCCCCGAACCCAGGCACAAGGGACTGGCCGCTGGCTCATGGAGCAGGTTTTCGAGCGGTGTGGCGATCGGAATCTGACCCTCAACTCAACACCCATGCCGCCTATCATCTGTATCTGTCGCTGGGATTCACGAAGGAAGCCACCGTGTATCAGTGGCAAGGAGAAATCGTCTCACCGCCTCCGCCGGTGCCGGCTCTGGCCGGCGAATTGAGCTCGCTGTCCACTGCGAACATTGGTGAGATCGCAGCACTGGACGAACGCGCGTTCGGAACCAACCGGCAGAAGCTGCTCGCATTGCTTTCTGAAGGTGCCTCGATCTCCGTCTTGCGCCGCGGCGGAGAGACCGTGGGTTTTTCCATGAAGCGCGAATTCGGGCGCGGTCATGTGATCGGCCCGATCATCGCCAGCAATGATTGTGACGCGATCCATCTCACGGCCGTGCATCTCAAGGATCTCGCGGGACAATTCGTCCGCGTCGATACGCGGGAGCAGACGGGTCTGTTTGCCGACTTCCTTCAACAGAGCCGCCTCGGAATGACCGATACTGTCACAACGATGTCTAAGGGCCGGCGATTCCTGAATCGCAAGGAAAATGAACCGTGGGTGTACGGGCTAGCGGGTCACGCGTTGAGCTAAGCTACGCACCTGCCTTGATTTAGGCGCCGGAGGGTCGTGCAAAATCGTAGTTTGGCGTGCAAAATCGCAGGATTGGTAGCGGGGGAGCGCTACCGCCTTTCCCCACACCAACCAAACTTACGATATCTCATCCATTCCTTAGCATGAGGCAGTTCTCGAGCCCGAGGTAAGCGCAGTTCTAAGCTGGTATGAAGCTATGTTGTAGGAGGTCTTGCCGGCGGTAGCGTCGAAGCGACCCTTTTCGCGAGAAATCGAAGGTGCGCTATTTCGACTTCACTGCCGGCTACGACTGGGACGCCATAGCGAACACCGGTTACCAAATACAGTGACGAAGGGCGGCCTAGGAGCGGGATCGGCTTTTCGCGGTTGCGGAGATTTGTGCGGTTGCGGCGAGGAGGACTTCGTTGGTCCTGGACGGACCCCAGCCGACCAATTGTGCCTCTGCGCTCGTAGGCAGGAAGCTACGCGTCACTGAGGCCGGCAAGGGCCAGGTCGAGGAGATTGACATGACCTGCGATGGCCTGCCGCTGCATCTGCCGAAATTCGCCTGACGGGATGCCCGCGCGATGTTTCCCGCGAGGGCGCCTCGCCGGTTATCAAAGGAAGCCGATCGATACCCAGGGCACGGCGGCAACGATCAGCGTGCCGATCAGGAGCGCGATCATATAGCCCACGATCGGCTTCATGCCTTCGTCCGGATTGATGCGGCTGATGGCGCAGGCCGCGTAGTAGCCGACGCCGAACGGCGGCGCGAACAGGCCGATGCCCATGGCGAGGACGACCACCATCGCATAGTGGACATCGTGCACCCCGACCTGCCGCGCGATCGGGAACAGCAGCGGACCGAACAGGACGATGGCCGGAATTCCCTCCAGCACGCTGCCCAGGATCACGAAGGTCACGATCGTCACCGCCAGAAAGACGGCGACCCCACCCGGAAGGCTGGTCATGAACTTTGCCAGTGAGGCAGAAAATCCCGATTGGGTCAGCGCCCACGCCATGCCTGTCGCCGCGCCGATGATGAGCAGAATCGCGCCTGACAGCGAGGCTGTCTCGACCAGCATCGGATAGATGCGACGCCAGTCGAACTGGCGATAGACGAAGAGACCCGCGCAGGCCGAATAAAGAATGCCGATGGTCGAGACCTCCGTTGCGGTCGCGACACCTTCGACGACGGCGGTCCGGATCACGAATGGCAGCGCGATGGCCGGTATCGCGATGACGAAGGCGCGGCCAATCTCCCGGGCCCTCGCCCTTTTGACGTGAGACAGGTCCTCGCGGCGATATCGCCACCACACCACGGCCGCGAGCATGACCGCGAGCACCACGCCGGGAAGCAAGCCGCCGGTGAACAGCGCCGAGATCGACACGCCCGTGACCGAGCCGATCGTGATCAGGACCAGCGAGGGGGGGATCGTCTCGGTCTGGGCGCCGGTCGCCGCGAGAAGCGCAACGAGGTCTCCCGGTTTAGCCCCGCGCTGCCGCATCTCGGGAAACAGGACAGGAGCCACCGCAGCCATGTCCGCTGCCTTGGAGCCGGAAATGCCCGAGACCAGATACATCGCTCCGACCAGCACGTAGTGCAATCCGCCGCGCACGTGGCCCAGGAGGCTCGCCAGGAAACTGACCATGGCGCGCGCCATGCCCGTCATCTCGATCAGGAGGCCGAGAAAGACGAAGAGCGGCACGGCGAGCAGGATCAGGTGGCTCATGCCCTCGTCCATCCGTCCGATCATCACCACGTCGGGCGTGCTGGTCGTCAAGGCGAGATAGCCGACCGTCGCAAGACCAAATGCGAATGCGATCGGCACGGCCGCAAAGACCATCGCGCCTACGACGAAAACGAAGAAAATCAGGAGATTCAGATTACCTAGCGGCTTCAAAAAGGGAGCGAGCAGAACGAAGGTCGCGATGATGCCTGCGACCATCGCGACCGAAGCCAGTAAGCTGCGCAGGCTCGCAATGCGGATCAGTCGGAGGACCGCTGCGATCAGCATCAGTCCCACTCCGGTCGGCAACGCTGCCGCACGCCAACTGTTGGCGATCTCGAGCGCGGGCGTCGTGACGAATACCTCATCGGCGGCGAATTCGTAGGCCGGCCGGACGACAAGTACGAGAAAGGCCAGCGATGCTGCGGCCGCCACGACGTCCAGGAATGCGCGAACTTCCGCACTGAGAACGCCGACGATGGCGGTCATCCGCATATGCTCGCCGCGCTGAAACGCAATCACGGATCCGAGCATGGCGAGCCAGAGGAAGAGAATGCCGGCAAGCTCGTCAGACCAGACGATCGGCGAGCGGAACACATATCTGCCCACAATGCCCGCGGACAGCACTGCGATTTCCGCCAGCACGAGCAGTGCTGTAGGTACAGCGACGATATGGCCAAGCACAGTGTTCGCTGTCACGACCCAACTGCGCCGGCCCGCCTGCGACGCGCCGGCCGCCACACCGGCCATCCAAGTGCGGCGTATGGCTCACGCTGGTCATGATAGCTGGCCCGCGGCTTTCTCGAGCTGCGACCATGCCTCCTCGCCAAATTTGGCTTTCCAGTCAGCGTAGAAGCTGGTTTTCGACAAGGCCTGGCGGAAGGCGGCGCGATCGACGTCGATGAATTTGAGACCCTTGGCCGAAAGATCGGCGCGAAGTGACTGGCTAAGCTTCGCGATGTCGGCGCGCTGATCGACCGCGGAGCGGTCGAGCTCGCGCGTCACGATCTCCTGCACGTCCTTCGGCAGGCGCTCGAAGGCGCGCTTGTTGCCGAGGATCCAGTAGCCGTCCCAGACGTGCCCTGTCAGGCTGCACGTGCTCTGCACTTCATAGAGCCGGGCGGTCGCGATGATTGGCAACGGATTCTCCTGCCCGTCAACGACCTTGGTCTGCAACGCGGAATAGACCTCGTTGAAGTTGATCGGCGTCGGCCCGGCGCCGAGCGCCTTGAAGAGCGAAGTGAGCAGCGGCGCGGGCGGAACGCGGATCTGGAAATTCTTCAGATCATCCGGCGTCCGCACCTCGCGGCCGGACGAGGTCACCTGGCGGAATCCGTTGTCCCAGGCCTTCGACACCGCCATGATCGGCCTCTTGGCGATCTGCGCCCGGATGTAGGTGCCGAGGTCGCCGTCCATCGCCTTCCATACGCTGTCGTAGTCGGTGAATGCGAAGCCGGTGTTCACGATGCCGGCGCTCGGCACCAGGGTGGCAAGGATCGAGGACGATTGGTTGAAGAACTCGACGCCGCCGCTGCGAACTTGGGTCAGGAGCTCCGTGTCGGAGCCGAGCTGATTGGCCGGGAACAGCCTGATCTCCAGCCGGCCGCTGGTCGCTTCGCGGATGCGATCGATCGCCTCTTGCGCCCGGAGGTTCACCGGATGGGTCGGGTCCTGTCCGGTTGCGAACTTATAGACGAACTCGGCGGCAGACGCCGGACGGGTCAGAATCGCGCAGAGAGGTACGGCACTCGCCGCCATCAATAGCGAACGGCGGCTGATGCGTCCGGGCTTCGAGACAGTCATGTTTTCCTCCTGATCCTGTATTGACGTTGTGCCGGCTGCATGAGCCGGCGCTGCTTTTCAGCTGTCCGGGCTCTTCGACCGCCCGCATTCGGGCAACAGCCATCGCTCGCCCGCCGCAACATGCAGCGGGTGGAACTCTTCACTCGGATTCGGCCTGACTGGCGCTTAGTGCCGGTGCGCTAAAGCCACTGCTTGATCTGCCTTGCGACCTCGGCGGTGGAAATGCCATAGCGGTCGTGCAGCGTCGGAAGTGCACCGGCGTCAAGAAACTCGTCCGGCAATGCAATCTGGCGGAACGGCGGATGGACGCCTGAACGCATCAGGAGTGCGGCGACCGCCTCGCCGAGACCGCCAATCGTCGTGTGGTTTTCGGCAACGACGACCAGGCGGCCTGACTTGCGGGCTTCTCGCAGTATCGTCTCGGCGTCGAGCGGCTTGATGGTCGGAACGTGGAGCACCGCAGCATCGACACGGTCGTTCTTCAGAGTTTGCAACGCCTCGAGCGCACGCATGGTCATGATGCCGGATGAGATGATCAGAAGGTCCTTCCCGTCACGGATCAGCTTGGCTTTGCCGAGTTCGAACTTATAGTCGTATTCGTCGAGCACGACCGGCACCTGGCCGCGCAGCAGGCGCATGTAGACCGGCCCTTGATGCGCCGCGATCGCAGGCACCAGCTGCTCGATTTCATGCGCGTCGCAGGGATCGATGACCGTCATGTTCGGCATGGCGCGGAAGAGCGCGAGATCCTCCGCGGCCTGGTGGCTCGGGCCATAGCCGGAGGTCAGCCCGGGCAATGCACAAACGATCTTCACGTTGCGGTCTTCCTCCGCAATCGTCTGATGTATGAAATCGTAGGCACGGCGGGATGCGAACACGGCGTAAGTGGTCGCGAACGGCATGAAACCTTCGGCAGCAAGGCCTGAGGCGGCGCCGAACAGAAGCTGCTCGGCCATGCCCATCTGGTAGTAGCGGTCCGGAAATTCCTTGGCGAAGATGTGTAGGTCGGTGTATTTGCCGAGATCGGCCGTCATGCCGACCAGATCGGAACGGCTGCGCGCGAGCTCGACCAGCGCATGGCCAAACGGCGCCGGCTTCGTCTTCTGTCCCTCGGCCGCGATCGAAGCGATCATGGCTGAGGTGGTCAGGCGCGGCTTGCCCTGCTGTGGTGCTGATCTGACGGTCTTCATTCCTGCCTCCCGACTTCCAGCGCGGCCAGCGCGAGCTGCCATTCGTGCTGCTCGACGCGGATGAAATGGTTCTTCTCGCGCTGCTCCAGGAAGGGAACGCCCTTGCCCATCAGCGTGTCGGCAACGATCATCCGCGGCTTGGGCGCAGGATGAGACTTGGCGACATCGAACGCGGCAACCACGGCATCGAGATCATTGCCGTCGATCCGCTGCACGAACCAGCCGAAAGCCTGAAGCTTCTCGACCAGCGGCTCGAACGCCATCACCTGCGTCGGAGGACCGTCCGCCTGCTGATTGTTGACGTCGACGATGCCGATCAGATTGTCTAGCTTGTAATGGCCCGCCGACTGGACGGCTTCCCAGACCGAGCCTTCATCGAGCTCGCCGTCGGAGAACAACGTGTACACCCGTGCGTCCGATTTCTTGCGCTTCAGTCCCAGGCCCATCCCGACGGCGATGCTGAGCCCAAGCCCGAGCGATCCGCCCGACATTTCCATTCCGGGCGTGTAGGAGGCCATGCCCGACATCGGCAGGCGGCTCTCGTCGCTGCCATAGGTTTCGAGCTCTTCCTCGGGGACGATCCCCGCCTCGATTAAAGCCGCATAGAGCGCGATGGCGTAGTGCCCATTTGAGAGCAGGAAGCGGTCGCGTTCGTCCCAGGACGGATCTTCCGGCCGGTAGCGCATCGCGTGAAAATAGGCCACGGCGAGGACGTCGGAGATGTCCAGCGCCTGTGCGATATAGCCCTGGCCCTGGACCTCGCCCATGCGCAGCGCATTGCGGCGAATGTTGTAGGCGCGGTCGGCCAGCTTGGGCGTGTTGGTCAGCGTTTCCATCGATCTAGGTCCTGTCTCGCCTGCTCAGTGGATGAGCATGCCGCCGTTGACGTCGATCACGGCACCAGTCACGTAGGCGGAGAGATCCGAAGCTAGGAAGGTGTAGATGCCAGCGACGTCGTCCGCTGTGCCGAGGCGATTGAGCGGAATGCCTTCCAGGATCTTCGTCCTCATCTCATCGCTCAGCTTTCCGGCGGTGATATCGGTGCCGATCAGGCCCGGCGTCACGCAGTTGACGCGGATGCCGTCCGCGCCGAACTCACGGGCCATCGCCTTGGCGAGACCCAGCACGCCGGCCTTCGCCGCCGAATAATGCGGTCCGCCAAAAATTCCGCCGCCGCGCTGGGCCGAAACTGAGGACATGCAGGCGATCGATCCAGACTTCCGTGCACGCATATGCGGGATCACGGCCTGGGAGAGGAACAGAACCCCTTTCAGATTGACATCCTGGATGCGATCCCAGTCGGCCGCCGAAATCTCCAGAAACTTGACGGGCTGGGTGATGCCGGCATTGTTGATCAAGATATCGATGCCGCCGAATGCTTCCACTACGCGAGTGACCGCCCGGTCGCATGATGACTTGTCGGCGACGTCGCACGACACCCCGATATGCTCTGTACCAAGAGTGCTCGCTGCACCCGCTGCAGCTGCGGCATCGACATCGAGAATGGCAACCCGCGCGCCCTCGGTAGCGAGCCGGCGTGCCGTGGCCAGCCCGATGCCGCGCGGCGAGGCCGCGCCCGAAATGATGGCTGTCTTACCGCTGAGCAGCATCAGTTCCTCCCGCAAATTGTTTTTCCTTGGCAAGGCTAGGAATGCCTCGCGGACGCGCAACAGACAAACGCACAGTTGTCACGGATCGATGAATCTGGTTCACTTATGGAATGCTGTCAAACGTCCCGATATCGGCAATTCGCGCCTTTGAAGCCGCCGCCCGCACCGGATCGTTTCGCGATGCGGCGAATGAGCTTCACCTGACGCCGAGCGCCGTCAGTCATGCCATCCGCAAGCTGGAGGACACGCTTCGGACCGTTTTGTTTGAGCGCAGCGCGCGATCCGTGCGGCTCACGCCAGCCGGCGAAAACCTGATGCGCCACACCGGAGCGGCGTTCGATCAGCTCCGCCGCGGTCTCGAGGAAGTCGCCGCGCGCGGGCCGCAATTGGTGCGCGTTCATTCCGCGCCGAGCTTTGCCGCGCAATGGCTTGCCCCGCGACTTGCACAGTTTCTCGCCGCTTATCCGAAGCTCGAAGTTCGGCTGGCTGCCAGCACGGATTATGCGCGCTTCAGCAACGACGATTTCGATATCGACATCGTCTACGGCCCGCCCCGAGCGGAAGGTGTCGAAATTGTTCCTCTCCCGGAGGAGACCGTCACGCCGCTCTGCTCCCCTGCACTCGCAAAATCGATCAGGAAGCCTGCCGACCTTCTTGATCAGACGCTGATCCGTTCCGATGTAAAACAGGTTCAGTGGCACCAATGGTTCACTGCCAACGGATTGGAAGCCCCTGCACTTCACGGCATGAGATTCGATCGCAGCTTTCTTGCAATCGCGACGGCTGCGGAGGGATTGGGAGTAGCGTTGGAATCAACGCTCCTGGCCGAACGCGAACTGGCGAGCGGGCGACTAGTTGCGCCGCTAGCAGGGCGCGCCAATGATATCCGCTACGTCGGCCATCGCCTGATCTACCCGCGCGCCAGTCGACAGAGATCTGCGGTACGAGCCTTCGCGGATTGGCTCGTGGCGCAACTCGCTGGCGAGACCCTGGGTTCCTCGCACTAATATCGAAGTCAAGCCGAGCAGCCCGCAACCAACCAAGCGTGCGGCTGTTTTGCGTCTCGAGCTCCGATGGTCGCGTCTTCAGCACATCGAAGTCGGCGCCCAAGCAAACGGGCCTCCATAAATCCTCACAATCGTATCATTCGTGCCCATTATCCGAGGCGCCGCCATCGGGGTGGCGGAAGATCGTAGATTGGCGTGCAAAATCGTACGATTGTTAGCGAGCGCCGCGAGGGCACTTGCTCTGAGACGTCGTTTCAAAGCATCGCGGAGCAGCTCAATGCGGCAGGTATCGAATAGCTGGATCGATGTGTGGAGGATTGAGGCTGAGCGAGCGCTGTTCGTCGGATATAACCGGGCGCTGACGAACTACTGTGCGCGTGCTGAAGGAGGAGCGGGGACCATCTGCCGAAACAGGAATTGGGAATGGACAAGGTCGTCTGTATTGAGGGCGCGTTTCACAACGGCGGGCTCCCGAGCTTTTGGAGTAAGCCCAGCGAGCGCACTCCGATGACGAAGGCGCGAGCGGGAGCACGGCGCGGTGCTCTGCCAAAGGCCCAACGGCCTCGGAAATCGCAGCACCGGGTCGAGGCCCATCGGGCGACGATCATGGCTGTGCTCGAGGCCTCGCCCCGATAGCACTATCGATGAACTGCGGCACAGCTTGAGCAAAGAGGGCCTACGCTTTGGCTATGGCACGAACCGCCGCTTCTTCGAGCGTCACAAGATCACGCGCAAAAAGAGACTCCCATGACGCAGAGCAAGACCGTCCGGACGCTTCGAAGGGCGACGAGGCTCGCGCGAGAGCCAGGACAAGGTCGACCGGGATCGTCTCGTTTTCATGTGTGAGACCTGGGCATCGACCAAAATGGCGCGAACACATGGTCGCTTCAGGCGCGGCGAACGCCTGCGGGCACCATGCCTCATGACCACTGGAAAACGTGTCGTAGCCGATCTCGCCAGATATGGCATCATCGGTCCTTGGGTGCTCGATGGCGGCAGGAGTCCCATCGGCGTCCAAAAGGGCCTCCTTTGATCAGCGTGCTCTGCTGGGTAGCGCGGTAGAGCTGCATCACCATGGAACGTGGTATTACTCGTGCGAGATCGACCTGGGCTTTTGTGGGGCGGTCCGCGCTGCTGCGACGATCGTTGCCGACGATCCCATCTGGGAAGGTTTGTCACGGCGGCATCATGGAGACGTTCGCTAACAGGCTGCGTATCTGGCCATGGCGTGCGGCGACGGCTCAACGTGCGGCTCCAGTCTCTCCGATTGGACTTGGTGCTGCTCGACGCCCGACTCCGGGCGGATCGACCGATCATTCTGAATTTGGGGGAGGGGTGGATCAGCCTTACGCCTGAGCCCTTTGCCCCATCTGCATCGGGAGTGACGGTCGAATTGCGGTACAATGACGGGAGGAAGCGCAAGGAAGTCGTCGACATCACGGACAGGCAGATCGTCGTCCGCTTGCCTGGGGCGCGCTTACCGCGGGTTCAGGTTCGCTAGATGTTTAGCCCCTGCCTTTGATGGTGCATCCTATCGCACCATTGCAAGGAAGCGCCATGGGACATGATCTGAGACCGGAAAACTGGACCATTTATGACCAGAGTATTCGAAACTCTTGCGTCATGACGCTTTGCAACGATTACTTCGCGTGGCCGGCCGAAATAGGGACTTCGTCTCACGCATGCTTCAGGACGTCGCGGGAATACGATCCTTTAGGAGCACTATATAGTGGACCAAAGGCAGCCGGCCCAGGAGCACAGAGGCAATCCCCGAAGGTTGGAAAAAACGCTGTGGAAGCGCCGTCAAAAATGCTTGCGCTATCACCGTCAGTCAAAGGTCGTTCAAGCACGAAATTCGCTGGAGCCGGTCCCCAGCACGTCCTCCAAAACAGGCGGCACAAAACTTACGACGGGAGATCGGTAACAGTCGATGGTGTCATACCGCTGAAGGAACAGACCGTGCAGGATATGAAAAAACGTCGGCTATTCACGCGGCAGAGGGCCGCTTCGTCCGGGAGGTATCAATGCGTTCGCCTGCTGCGTCAGTCGCCTTCACATGCTTCTCATTTTCGCCTGCCGCGGCTTGGTGGGACGAAGGGCATATGCAGATCGCCTATCTCGCTTACAAGCAACTTGTCCGGTGGTCAAAGAACACGCCGACATACTCCTGAAACTACCGGATTACGCAAACTGGATCGCAGGCGCGGCCCAGGGCGCGGAAGAGCTGTACGCCTTGGTGCATGCCGCTACACGGGCCGATGATATCAAAACGAAAGATGACGACTACGATGATCAAGTTAAAGATTCCACGGCAAAACAGATCGTCCCATATGGCCACCTCAAGCATGCCTATTGGCATTTCAAAGACGCTCTGTACACGCCGGACGGTACGTCCCTCCCGCAGCCGGATCCGGTTGATGCTGTCACGCAGCTCAAGGCTCTATTCGCTAAGCTGCCAGCCTCAGAGAGTGCTTGGGATGCTATGCGTTCCTACAGTCTCGCTGGACACTTCATCTGGTTGGCGATCTACACCAGCCGGATCATGCAATTGCCCGTTACACTGCGCAACTGCCCGATAATGGTGGCGACCGCGGCGGTAACGCAGAAAAAGTCATACCAGCCACGGGCGAGACGATCCTGCTTCATGCTTATTGGGATAGCTTGTTCGGCGGCTATTCGCCAGTGTTCGGAGCGATCACCGACGCCGAGGACAAATTCAACGGCCTCAAAAATGTCGTGCCAGATTCCGCGAAGGCTCAGATTCTCGATCCTGCCACCTGGGCCCAAGAAAGCTTCGAGCTGGCCAGGCAGAATGCTTATGCAGCTCCCATCCCGAATGACACGACACCGGTTCAACTAACTCGAGATCATGAGACCAACGCTCGCAACGTAGCTCGCAATCAGGCTGCGCTTGCTGCGGCACGATTGGCCAATCTGCTGAACCAGATGTTGAAATGAATTCGAGCGTCACACGCTGCGCTGCCAGGCGTTCGCCAAAGGAAAGCGGCGAGGCGGGTAGTCGCGCTGAGTGTTCGGCGCATATCGCCTTGGCCGCAAGTGTTCCTGGTATTGCGAAACGTTGAAGAATACCCCTCCTCCCCAAGCACGAGGCCGTGGCGGTTTGCATGCTGATCTCCTATCGAGCTGATTAGACTCCATAGGAAAGACCGAAACTATGCGCAGTTCGCCAGCCGCACGTGGTCCGAGAATCCCATAGATGCAGGCTCCTGTTCCTGCGAGCTGCACAATCACGGGGGTGTGCCTAATCCCGCTTATGTCGAGATTTACATAAGCGCGACGACCAGACCTTCGCCGGGTTCCCGCCGCCGGCAGCGGTGACGCCTCGAGCGACCCACGAAGCGAGCATCCCCAGATGCGTCGGGCGGTCTTCGCCGGCGTCCTGCAAGCCGGTTGCTACAAAGCCGATCAGAGAATTTTGCTTTCCGTTTATTGTCGGCGTCAGCTTACGGACAGCTAAGCTGCTTATCGGCGGCGTCAGGTCAAATGACCTGAACACAATGCAACAACCATAGGAGTGTGGTCGCCATGGGCGGTCGAATTAACAATTGGTCGAATGCTCCATCCGCTGATGAGTATCATTACGCGAGCTCCCCGGAGCACAGGAATGCTGACTATTTCGCGGACGCGTTCGGTAGAATGGGATTGCAGGATTCGGGTGCCAGCTCATCCTCGCAGCCGAGTTATTACCTCACTTCAAGATCTCCCGTTGTTGAGATCGACCAAGCCGAATTCCGGGAACGGGTGAGGAGTTTTCATGGTGACGAGATCAATCATATCGCCAACAATCCGCAGGAATACTCAGAATTTGTATCCGAAAGAGCCAGGCGCACCGCGGATGTCGCTAGCAGTTACGCGATACGAAGGGATTCTGATGCCGCGCGATATTACAGCTACCAACTGGGAAATAGGAGCGTCGGCCTCCAACGAACGGAAGCCGGATTTCCTATGGCGACTGAGTTCACCAGCCAACGGTGGCGAGAACAGTTCCCCGGACGAACTGACGTCACATCAATCGTGGATTTTCAGGTTGCTC
This sequence comes from Bradyrhizobium sp. USDA 4486, assembly GCF_054057995.1. Taxonomy (NCBI): domain Bacteria; kingdom Pseudomonadati; phylum Pseudomonadota; class Alphaproteobacteria; order Hyphomicrobiales; family Nitrobacteraceae; genus Bradyrhizobium; species Bradyrhizobium sp. USDA 4486. Next base: position 7,914,186 of record NZ_JBSRZV010000001.1, on the reverse strand, counting down.
ATCCGCTCGTCGGCAACGCCGGCGATATTCTGCTTGAGCACCAACTACAGCAAGACGGCGAACGGCCGCTGGTGAACTGGCGTCCTGCTAATGATGAAGCGAGAGCCCGTGCAGAACAAATGGGCTTCGTTCATGTAGATCACGATGATATGGTACTCGATCCCACCCAGTCCAGACAGTGGAGATACAGGGATGGTGAATGGCAACGTGCAACCAATTCTCCGATGTATCTCTCCAAAATCAAAACGCCGAGTGATGATGAACCTTCGCCAGAGTCCGATTCGGATGGAGACTTTATGTGACGTGAGATCTCCACCAATCGATTGAGGTGGAGCAGGAGCGCAGACCAACCGACACCTGCGGCTTACGATCGAGCGTTGGACGGAACGAAGCCGAAGTCAAATTCGGCTCAATCCGGAGGTGCGCTGTGCTGACCGCACCGCCGCGGTTTAGGAGAGTTGGTGCCTGTAACAGCAAAAAAGAAAATCCCGGCTACCAACCGGGGTTTTCGACTTTGACCCGGGCGGGAGAAGCGGATTGCCTATGGCATGCGCGAGCGTCATTGCGTCCGCGCCATCAGAATCATCAGGCAGCTCCCATTCCCGCAGGCCGGCGACGTATCTGGTCAGAGCGATCACGCCCGCGATCGTGGCTGGCTTCGAACGGATGAGCACATTTGCATGCTCCCTGAGAGCCAGGTTCGTTTGGCCGGTGACTTCGTCGGCGGCAGCAAGTTCGGCACCATCCTCGAGCTTATCCGAAAGCGACGCCGCCGCATCGTAGTGCGCGGACAGCTCGCGGTGGCGCTCGATTACTACGAAGATCAGATCCCGATCGGCTGCAGCAACCGACGGCGTGTAAATTTCTTGCGATGACAATGTTGGCCCCGAGCAAATATGAGGCGCCCTAGCCCTTACCGGGGAAGGCTATGAATGTTTGACCGTCCGCAGGCACTACACGTAACTTCAGATCGAGCGTGAGGGCCGCCATGCCAATCCTTTGAACGGGAAAATTGAAGGCGCCCGAAATCGTCCAAGAATCCAAACAGGCTAAATCTCACCAAAGCCGTCGGTCGTGTTGCAGACACTCATACGGAGTCAACCGACGCAGCCGCGACGTTAGCAGCGCTGTCATAACTAAAGTCGGCGCACATTACTCGGTGTGCGCTGGTTTTCTGCGCAGCCAAGCGCTGTCAGTGTGATCGTCGTCGATCCGATCTCGGCGTATATGGGCGGCAGCGATGGCAACGGCAACGTCGAGACCCGGGAAGTCCTGGAGCCGTTGGCCGTCACGGCTAACCGCCTGGGCATCGCCGTAGTCGCCGTGACGCACCTCAACAAAGGTGGAGGTGGGAGCAAACAGAGCGCCCTGAACCGGTTCGCCAGGTCGGTCGCGTTCGTGGCTGCAGCTCGAGCTGCGTTTGCCGTGATCGAAGATCTCGATGACGACGAGCGGCGGTTTCTTGCTTCAGGCCAAGGACAACCTGGGGAGAAGTGCAAGGGGCTGACCTTTCGGCTCTAGCAGCGCCTGGTCGGCGACGACGTCATGTCATCGAACGTCATGTTCGAGGGCGACCACGTCAGCAAGTCGATCGACGAGGCGCTGTCTGCCTCGGAGAACCGCGGAGCCAAGAAGGGCCGCGATCATTTTTTATCAATCGAGCCCGTCTGCAGGCGCTGTCTGCTCTTTACCCGAGTGTCCCGCTGGGGCATTTTCCGCGTGTAGTACGCGCGGGAGAGAACGCGCTGGGGCATCTCGAACTCCCGGGCGGTGCGAATTGTCGGATCACCATGAGATGGTTTCGGTCGGAGTTGGTGCGAGACACTCCGGAATCGATAATTGCCCACCTTTTTTGTCTGCCCAAATTGCAGGCGCGCTCAGCGGACCGATACAACCACGCCGGTTCCGTTTCGCCGTACAAAAATGGGCGCCCTCGTTTCCGTGTGATCGAAAGAGGACTGTAAGGTCGCCGCCTTAGCCGTCTATCGGCCTCGGTCCACATCAGAGCGATCACCTCGCTCCTCCGGCAGCCGGTTATCTGGCGGATGATGTCGGCCGTCGTGACGTACTTCTCGTCCTTCTTGCTGCTATTTCGCAGCATCTCGCCAATTATCCGATATTTCGGCTTCTCTGAGCCGGCGGCTCCGCACGTTGTCCGGCTCTCTCAGACCAGGGATTGATGGCGATGATTCCCGCCTCGACGGCGTACGTGAGAATGCCGCCAAGAAGCCCGACCGTCCGCGTTGCCACTGCGAACAATGACTTTCCCGCGTAGCTTTTTGTCTTGACCGAGGCTCGCGTCTTGCCGGCCATGATATCCTTCAGTACCTTTGATGTCGGCCTTGGTTTGTCCTTCACGCGCCGCCTGCTGAGAAGCGGGATGATATAGCGCTCGAATGCGGCGGGTATCGGAGATGATGGTACTGGGCTTCTTCGGCCGTCCACCCTTTCCTAGGATAGGGCCGGCGTTCAGATCGTTGAGGTAAAGAGCGCAGAGCTCCTTAACGGTGATCGCCTTGCGATCGAGCTGGCGTTCCTCCGCGGGATTGTCGCTCTGTGCGACACGCCCCAATTGGACCTTCGCCTCCTGCCTCGCCTTTTGGGCGGTCCAGACGCCATGCAAGCTAATGGTGTAGCGGCGCGAGCGGCCGTCGTGTCGCGTATCCAACACGATCTCCAGATCGTCGTCCTTGCGCCGGCTCAGAGCGGTGTTGCTCATGCTCGCTCCATCCGTCGCATCGGACCACGGCATTGCGTCGGGCCGGACCGCGGCAGCGCGCGCACGCCGCGCCTCCTGCGACTTCAGGCCGGCGAACGCTGGTCTCGCCCCTGAGGGTCGCTTCGGTAGCGGGTGGCCGAGGTCTGGTAGTAATGCGTGGACATGGCCGCCATGGCCTCGATTAACGATCCCCACGGCGCCGGAAAGCACTCTTCCGCCGTCACCCGGTACAGCATCCGCGTATAGCCGGCCAGCTCGTCGTTGAGGAACTCCACCGCAGGCATAGCTGGATAGCGCTGAAGCAGCAGGATCGCCGCGTTGTCGGCCTCGCCGGCCAACTTGTCCTTGTCGCGTCCGTGCAGATCGTTCTGCAGGCGCCCTATCACAGAGATGAGTCGCAGGACCTGGCGAAACGCCGGACGCGCGCGCAAGGTCGCCATGTCCAGCCCCCACAGCAACGACAGGCAACAGAACACGTTGGCGTAGGCTATCGAATCGATGCCGTTATGCAGGTACTCGGCGTAGGACCAGCGTTCCGGCCCCGCCGCCTGCGCGTGTCCGGCGCGGAGCGCCGCGCAGTAGCGCCTGGTATCGGCGAGAAGCTGAGCATAGTCGCGATGATCGTAGGCTAGCGCGGCCAGCGAAGCGCGCAGCACAGCGCAGCCCTCGAATCCGGGGAGCGCGCACGGCTCGCCCTGCCCCAGCGCCAGCTCCACCGCGGTGAGCTGCTCCGGCACGATCAGGCCAAGGTCGTTGCAATCGTCGAGCCAGAACAGCAGCGCCAGTTCACGATAGAACGCCACGATAAGTGTTTCGTCCTGCGGATCGCGACCGGTGCGGGCGCTGATGTCACGCAGGCTCGAGCGGATACGCTGCAGAATGTACTGGCCGCCGCTGACCGCTTCTACGGCATGCTCGTCAGCGAACCCGGGCAGGGAACGCCCCCACTCCAGCACCTGATGCAGCGCGCGTTCTGCCAGGATCATGGGGTCGCTCCTGCTCTCTCGGTCAGGACGGGCCGCCCCCAACGAAGCGCCAGCCACAAGCCGGCAAGTTCGGCCACGCGCACGACCCGAGTGGGGCAATACAGTTCCTTGCCGATCCACAATGGTGTTTTCGGCAATGCATGCGCCGCATGGCGGGCGAGCATCCATTCTAGCGCACGCGCCACCACCTGTGCGATGCGCCGGCGCCCTGTGGCTTTTTCTCTCTCGTCCATCACGCGTAATGCGAACAACGCATAGGCGGTTTCCTCGAATGTGGACGCGCGACCGGCGCCCCAGCCGCCGTCGCCGCGCTGCGCCTGCAGCAGCGCCGCCAGCGCGCGCTCGTCCCGCCACTGGGGCTTGCCTTGCGCCAGCGCAGCGACCGCATGCGCGGTGGGATACAGCCACGAAACGTGCCATTTTTCGTTGTCCCAGAGACCGTGCGGGTTGCGATTGGCCTCGACGTAGGCGCTGCTGCCGACGGCGGACTTTCCCAAGAGTCGCAACGCATGCAGGGCGTGGATGTTGGTCGACAGCGATGCATTGCGCTCGCCGGGGAAGGTGACGAACAGCTCGCCGATTTCAAAATGGCGCAACGCATCGACCGCCGCGTCGCGGCCTGCAAGGTGCAAGACGCATAACGCAACGGCCGTGTCGTCCGCATCAGCCGCGAAATGCAAGGCCGGGCCCAGACCGCGCACGCTCAGGCGGGCGTCGAGCTGTGCGACAATCACGCGGACCGGCTCGGCGAGCGCGGGATGCGCGAACAGCCCGGCCAGATGAAGGGTGTACAGCGACCAGCATGGCTCGAACACATTGATCGGCCACACGTTCGGAACGACGCCTTCAATGCCGCTGCGCGTCGCCCGCGATGCCCTCTGGAGATACGCATCGGCGCGCCCGACCTGCGGCGTGCTTCCCCGCGTCACGGCGTACGTACGCCACGCGGCGGTGGCCGCCGGACTGATGCCGATGCTGCCCTCGTCATCCGGGTATGCGGTGGTCGGCGACGTCCCCCAGGCTTCCCAGGAGTGCAGCAACGGATGACCGCTCGGCAACATCGCCAACGCCCGCAGCTTGTCCAGAGACGCTTGTCGCAACGGCAACAGCGCTGGATGGCGCGGAAACGCCGCGTCACCCAGCAAGGATGCGGCCTCACCGCAAAACTGCGGCAGGATCAACTCCGCGCCGATCGGCGCGTCTTCCGGCACCGCATGCGCGTAGGGATCGGGTTGGACCTGGAGGAACCGGATTGCAGCTTGGACAGCGTCGGCAGCACCGGGAAGAGGATCGGCACGCTGCAATGCCAGTAACGCTGCCCAGGTGGGCGCATGCCGAAACAACGGGAAGTCCGCGCTTCCCCATCCGCCGTCGGCCTGTTGCTGCGCGATGAGCCACGCGTATGCGTCCTGCCTACCGGTGACGTTGCCGTGGAAGCGCAGGGCCCGCGCCGTGTCGTAGACAGACGGACCGACGCTACCGCCATCGCTCATTTCGCTCAGCAGGCCGCGCAATTCGGAAAGGATCTGTTCGGACAGCGCGTTCACGCGGATGTTCCTTATGCAGACGGTCGAAGAGAACCGGGATCGGGCAGACGCAGCCCATGTCGCCGCATGCTCGTCGCATAGGCAGCGCCGGACGGCCGCCCTGCTCCGGCGCGGCGAGGCCCCCGATGCTGGCGCCGGTCCGCCGCGTAGGCTTGCGCGCGGGCGCCGCGTGCGCCGCGGCGGGCAACCGCTGCGATCGGCACCGCGACTCGCACAAAGTGCAGCATGTATTTCTGTCGCCGGTCGATAGCAGCGGCACGGGGGCGTCTCCATCCGGACGGGCGCGCTCATGCGCATGGCGCGTGCTTGAAGAGATACGCGTTGGCCCGCTCGAGGAGTTGCGCCAACCGTTCCGCACGAGGCCCCAGCGGCGCGATGGCCTCCCCGGCCTCGCGCAACAGATCCAGCGCGAACTGGCGGGCCGCCTGCAGTCCCATGATCGACGCGCAGGTCGGCTTCTGCGCTGCCGCGTCCTTGCCGGGGGTCTTGCCCAGCGTCGCGGTATCCGCTGTCACGTCGAGAATGTCGTCGATCACCTGCAACGCCAGGCCGAAAGAGGCGCTGTAGTGATCGAGCGCACAGTACAGCGCGCCGTGCGCGGCATTCTCCGCGAGAGCGCATAGGGCGCCCATGCGAACGGACGCGCGCACTAGCGCTCCGCTCTTCATCCGGTGCATCGCCACGATCCTGTCCAGCTCGACGTGCTTTCCCACGAGAGACAGATCCATGGCCTGCCCGCCTGCGGCACCCTCGGCTGACACCGCGCGCGCCAGTTCGCGCACGAGTGCGATACGGTTATCTCCCGGCGCGTCCAGGCTCGCCAGGGTCAGGAAGGCGTGCGCCTGCAGCGCATCGCCGACCAGTATCGCAGTAGCTTCGCCGAACTTGACGTGCACGGTCGGAAGGCCGCGGCGAAGCACGTCGTCGTCCATCGCGGGCAGATCGTCGTGGACCAGGGTGCAGGCGTGCATCATCTCGATGGCGGCGCCGACGTCATCGAGCATGTGCGCCGGGGCGTCGGCCAGTGTGCCGGCAGCCAGACAGAGCAAGGCGCGGGTGCGCTTCCCGCCATGCAAGGTGGCGTAGCGCATCGCCGCCATCAGCTCGGTCTCACCGTCATGTTCGGCGCAGAGAAGACGCGCCAGCACCTGTTCGACCCGGTTTGCGCCCTCATGCACCCAGATCTCGGGCAGCAGCCGGCCGGATGCGCCCCGCGCCTGCGCGCCCGATCCGCCGAGCGCGGAATCACCAGTTCTGTCATCCTGTGGCGTAGAACCGGTTTGCATGTTGTTCATGTCCTTGTCCCTGACAGGCGAGCCGCCGCGGTGTTATCTGCGTCGCACCGTGCGCGCGCCGAGTGCAGCAAATGCCGCGCGTGGCCGGCGCCGCTGCCTCGCCACAGGGCATGTGATGCCAGCTCATGAGAATCCGATGCGGGTAGTCATGGACGGATGTGCGGTCGGGTAATAGCGCAGGCCTTTTTCGACGCCGCTCAGCAACCACGGCCGCGCCCCGCCCTCGTGCATGGTGAGCGCCAAGGCGATGCAGAACTGCACCAGTTCCAGACATGCCAGGTGATAGCCGATGCAGACGTGTGGGCCGGTACCGAACTGCAGCATGTCCACCGGCCGGATCGGCTCGGTGCGTTCCAGCCACCGCGCCACGCGAAACTGATGAGGCGCCTCGTGCAGCAGCGCCGAAGTCGAGAAATGCAGCACCGGGATGCATAGATCGGTGCCCGCGGGAATGCGCCGTTGGCCGAGTCGCAATTCACGCACTGAGCGACGCACCAGGAGCGGCGTCGGCGGATGCATGCGCAGCGTCTCGCGGAACAGCGCTTCGGCGACCGGACACTGCGCCAAGTCCGCGTGCCGGGTCGGCACCGCGCCCACGCGTTGCGCCTCCTCGACCAGAGCGTCCCACAGCCCAGGCTGCCGCGCCAGCTCGATTACTATCCAGGCCATAGTCGACGCCGTGGTGTCGTGACCACCGAGCAGCAGCAAGCGGATATTGGCGACTAGGACCTCATCGGAGAGCGCATCGTCGCTCCGGTCGAAGGCGCTCACCATGTCGTTGATCAACCCGGTGGGCGCGGCATGTTCGCGCGCGTCGCGAACGAACTCGCGCAACCGCGCATCGATCCAGTCTCGGGCGGCCCGACCGCGCCGCAAGGGCAGTCCGGGCAGGTCGACCGGGGGCGCGACGATCAACTGCAGCAGTTGCCGGTACTTGCGACGCCATTCCGGCAGGTCCTGCGCGGGGATTCCCATGAGGCTGAAGATGAGTTTGAGCATTAGATCGCCGGTTTCGCGCAGGATGGTTACCTCGCCCCGGTCGCGCCACCTCTGCACCCGCGCCCGGATGACGGGCGCGAACAGCTCGCCGATGCCCGCCTGGGTCAGCGCCGTGGGCAGGAACGCCGCCTGGATCGCGCCGCGCGCCTGCCGGTGCGCGCCGCCGTCCTGGGCGACCAACGTTCCACCGAACAATTCGGGCGCGATATCTTCGATCAGCGCCGAGGACACATCCTTGTGGCGGAGCAGTGCGATCGCATCCGGATCCAGACAGGTCACCATGTGTCCGGCAGGGCCGAAGTCCAGCCAGAAGTGGCTGCCCAGCGTCCGTTCCGCACGCCGCAGCAGGCGCGGCAGGTCGCAAACGATAGCGGGAAGGTGCCCGACCAAGGGGAAAGCGCCGGGCACGACCGGGATGTCGTGCCGCAGCCGATCTCGACGGTTCAGCGGGTTGAGCAGCATGTCCATCACCAGCGCGGCGACGCAGCCGCTTCGGCGGTCTCGCCGGAAGGCGGCGCGGCGCGGCTGTTTCCACCGTCGGCGTACGTCGGCACATGCGCCAGCATGCCGCCGTCGATGCACACCACTTGGCCGGTGATGAACGCAGCATCGTCAGAGAGTAGGAACGCCACCAGTGCGGCCACGTCCTCGGGGCGGCCGACGCGCGGCAGGAGCTGGTGCCGGCGCAGATGCCGTTGCATGCACTCGTCCAGCTTGGCCAGGAGACGCTCGGTCATGATGAGACCCGGCGCAACCGCGTTGCAGCGGATCTTCGCATGACCGTACTGGGTGGCGAGCGAGGCCGATAGCATGTTCATCGCCGCCTTCGATGCGGCGTAGGACGTCAGCGTGGTGTCACCGCTGAGCCCCTGGCACGACGACATGTTGACAATCGCGCCACCGCCGCGGGCGATCATCCCAGGGATGGCCCGCCGGCAGCAGAGCAATGTGCCGCGCAGATTGGTTGCCATGGTCTCATCCCAGACCGCCAGGTCCAGGTCGAGGATCGCGCCGTCGCGCGGAGTCAGATGCATGGCGCCCGCATTGTTCACCAGGAGATCGACGGCACTGAAGTGCCGCTCGGCCGCATCGAACAGCGCTGCCACAGCCTGCGCCTCGGCGATGTTGATGGCCAGAGCCAGCGCGTGGCCCGCCTCGGCCGCGATTTGGGCGGAACAAGCCGTCGCCGCCGAACCATCGATGTCGGCGACCACCACTTTGCCGCCCTCGCGCGCGATTGCGAGGGCGCATGCCTTGCCGATTCCGGCGCCGGCGCCGGTCACCACGGCCACCTTGCCTTCAAACCGTCCCATGGTGTCCTCTTGGATTGCGTTGGTCTCTAGCGGCATGCCGCTCCGCGTCCGCTGGAGAAGGCGCACTGTCGGCGCTGGCGCGCTCGTCACGGCTAGCTTCGCTTCTGATGACCCGAATGGCGGCGACCGGGCACTGGCTGGCTGCGAGACGCACGGCCGCGTGCAGCGCCTGCGGAACTGTCGCCCCGCACACTTCGACCACGCCGTCCGATTCGCGCTGGCGAAAAATACCCGGTAGCGTCAGCGCGCACTGTCCGCTGGTTCCGCACAGATCCTGGTCGACTAAGACTCGCATCGCAGCCCCTGCGCATGCAGCCGCACCGGCAGCGCGCGGAACGTCCTAAGGAATGCGGAGGGCTCCCGGGTCGGCAGCTCGGCCAATGCCAGCGTGGGGAAGCGCGCCTGAATCCGCGGCAAACTTTCGGCCAACTGCACCCGGGCCAGTTGCGCACCGAGGCAGAAGTGGATGCCGTGACCGAAGCTCAGCATGATCTTCCCGTCGGTCGACATGCCGGGACTGGTGCCGTAGAACCGGGAAGGATCGAAGCGGTCGGGATCGGCGAAGGCGTCGGGATCGCGATTCCCAGACGCGATCAGCACGCGCACGTCCGCGTTCTTCGGGATCACCACCCCGCCTAATTCGATGTCGTGCTGGGCGATACGCGGAATGGAGCTGAACATGGCGGGCGCGTCGCAACGCAGGACCTCTTCGACGAATGCCTTCACCCGCATGGCGTCTCCCTGCAGCCAGTGCCGCTGTTCGGGATAGGCCAGCATCGCCAGGACCGCATGGTCGATGGTCGCAGCAGTGGTGACGAAGCCACCCAGCAGCATGCCCCACAACATGCTGATCAACTCCGCGTCTGAAAGCGTGTCGGCATCATCGTCGTGTGCGAGGACCAACATCGACACGATGTCGTGGCACGGATCGGTGCGCTTACGCTGTATGAGAGCGCCGAAGTAGGCCTTCACTTTGGCACTGGCCGCGTCCGCCGCGGCGAGCCGGGAATCGCTGGCGTGTGGGCTCAGGCCTTCCAGAATGGCGCCGGTGCCCGCGGCGAGCCCGAACATGTCGTCCTGGGGCATGCCGAACAGTTCGGCGAAGACCAGGATGGGCAAGGCCAGCGCGAACTCCCGATGCAGGTCCACGGCCTCCCCGCGCTCCAGCGCGGGCGTCATGCCGTCCAACCGCGCTTCGACGATCCGCGCGATGCTCGGCCGCAGGTTGTCGATCTGGCCCATGGTGAAATCGCGCGAGATCAGCCGCCGCAGACGCGTATGCGTCGGTGGGTCCTTCATCGCTAGCGTGGAGGCCAGCAGATTGAGCGACAGGCTGGTCGCCGCATGCGGAAAATAGCGCGCCAGTTCGCCCGGCGGCAGTCCCCGAAACGCATCGCCCGTGGCCTTGAGGGCCCAGTAGATGTCGGCGTGGCGGCTCAACAGAAAGAGGCCCGACGCCGCGCGATGCACCGGGTCGTGCTCGCGCAACCACCGCATGAACGGATACGGGTCGTGGATCCACGCTGGCGACGCCAGTTCGGCGAACGCGTCCCGGCATGCTGCCGTGGTTTCTTGCACGTCCATCTTCGTTACCTGTTGGCTGGCTGATCTGAGCGATGCAGGCAGGTGCGCCGGCAAACCGCGGACACGATTGCGTCCCCAGCGGCGTCCGCACATCACCAGAAAACCGGGAACTCCTCGAACCCGCCAGTGATGATCTCCTTGCGCAACTTCAATTGTTCGGGCGCGACAGCCAAGCGCAGCGCGGGAAAGCGCTGGAAGATCGAACCGAACACCGCCTTGAGTTCCAGCCTGGCCAGCTCTCCGCCGATACAGGAGTGCGGACCGTAAGAGAACGCCAGGTGCGGCTTTTCCTGGCGCCCGATGTCGAAGATTTCCGGCGCGTCGAAATGGCGCGGGTCGAACGACGTTGCCGGCAGGCCGACCAGCACCTTGCTCTCGGCGGGAATATGCACGCCCGCGATGGTCACGTCGGTTTTCGGATAGCGCATGATGCCGTCCCAGCCCGCGCCCGGCGGATACATGCGCAGGATTTCCTCCACGGCCTTGTCCACCAGGGATGGATCGCCGACCAGGCGTTCGCGCTGTTGCGGATGGCGGAACATGGCGAGCAGGCCGCATTCGATCTGCGCGACGGTGCTCTCGTGCCCCGCCACCAGTATGCCTGCCGCCAGGCCGATTGCTTCTTCCTCGGTCGCCTTGCCCTGGTCGACCGCCGCGAGCAGATCCGTCAGCAGGTTGTCGCCCGGATTCTGGCGCTTGTCCCGCATCTTGTCGCGAATGTAGGCGCGCAGTTCTTCCCAGGCCAAGCGCGACGCCCTGCGCGGGCCGCTTTCATGCTGGTGCGTCATCACCTCGTCGGACAGCCGAGCGAAAAAGGCGTGATCCTCATAGAGCAGGCCCATCAGGGCGCTGATGACCATCGCCGGAAGCGGAAACGAGAGGTGGCGCCGCAAGTCGGCGGGCTGGCGCTGGGCCGCCAGGTTCTCGAACAACTGCGCAGCGATCGCCTCGACATGCGGCGTCAGCAGCTTCACCCTGCGGCTGCTCAAGGCCGGCGCGACGAGCGTGCGTAACCGGACATGCTCGCCCCCCTCGTGCGACACGAGCCACCCCGGCGAACCAAGAATCACCGAATCCGGGGTGAACGCCGTCGGCGGCATTCCCGCCGGCCGGAACGCCGCGTCCGACAGCGCCGCCTTGGCCTCGTCGTAGCCTGTCACCCACCAGCCTTCGTGCCCAGACGGGAAACGCACGCGGTGTATCGGACCGTTGGCGCGTAGCGCCAACATCTCGGGCGAGGGCTCGATGTGATCGACGCGCCACATCGGCAGCATCGGCAGGGGTTGTTCGGACACGGTAGCACTTCACTCTCTAAGCGATGGAGGGGCGCAAGGTGCCCACAGGCGCTGCGGTCACCGACTTTACGTGCGCTTGCGTTCACTTCTGTTGGTCGATGATGCGGCGGGGAAGGCGACCGAACCGTAGGGCCTCAAGTTGGCTTTAGCCAGCTACCGAATCTTGTAGTAGCCTCCTAGGCTAAGCGCCTGGTGCCGCAAAACATATGCGGAAACTCTGTCGCCATGCGCTACCATAAGGAAACCTATTTTAGATGGGTATCCGCCTATGTTGGTCGGCCTCATGCGCGTCTCAGAACACGGGCCTGCAGCGCGATGCGCTGCTCGGCTCGCCATCGTGACCTCGCTCGAAGGACAATTGGGTGGCGTTCCACTCGCACGGCGATGCCCTCGGGCGAATTCCTTTTCCGGGTGCGCCGCGCTCGCGCAGAGCGCGGTTTAATCTAGGACCATGTTGCAAGCCACTTGCGCACGTTCGCGTTGGGACCATTGCCAAACTCAAGAACCGCGTTCTCGTCGATGAAATACGCGGTTGCGGAATCCGGCGCGGCGCAACCTCGCCCGCCTCGGCTTCGTCATCGAACCCAAGGCCGGCTAGCTCTGCCAGCGCCCGCTTCAGACTAGGGGCACCCTCGCTACGGCGTATTCGATCGCGGCCTCAACCTGATCGCGCGTCAGCGATGGAACATCGTCGACGATCTCCTCGGCCGATTGCCCTCGGGCGAGGCGTCCACCATAGACGGGAACTCCCGTGTTTTAATGACCGGTTGGTTGCGATCACCTTCGACTTCTACCAACCGACGCAGTTCAGACGATGAAGACGGCTTTAGACGTCGGTGTCGATCTTGCCAAGATCAAGGACTGGTTCGCCTAACCCGACTCGGTACGGGTCGAGGGACAGCTGCCGGATCGCTTCATACAGGCGAGCCGGGGTACGATCTCTGAAGGTCCATGGATGCCTGGCTCAGCCCGCAGGAAAATAGCTACGGAAACACCAACCCAACGGCAGCTTCACGCACTGAAGCGGCTGAGTGGAATTGCCCGCGTCCCAAATAAATCCGAAGCCGTCACGTCGAAAGAGGAAGCGGAGAAGCTCTACGGGAGCGACTAAAACTGGCAGTTTTCTCGCATATCGACTTGCGTCTATCTCGACGACCTGCAACGGAGAGCCTTCATGTACATACCAACCCACTTTCGAGATGACGACATCGAGAATATTCGAGCGACAATCCACTGCGCCCGATTGGCCAACCTAGTCACAGCGACATCAGATGGGCCACTTGCGACGCCTCTTCCGCTCTTCCTCGACGAGAGCGAAGGCGAACACGGCGCACTATACGGGCACTTGGCGAAGGGCAATCCGCAATGGCGCACGGCCCCGATCGGAGAAGCTCTGGCGATCTTTACTGGCGCAGAGGCTTATGTGACGCCATCCTGGTATCCTAGCAAGCGACAAGCTGAACATGTGGTTCCGACATGGAATTACATCGCGGTCCACGCCCATGGGCCGATTGAGTTCTTCGAGGATCCCACTCGCCTGCTTGAGGTTGTGACGCGTCTGACGAATATCCATGAGACATCACGTGCGACGCCCTGGGCCGTCAGCGATGCCCCCGCGGATTTCATCGCCGCCCAGTTGCGTGAAATCGTCGGCGTGCGCATCCCGATCACCATGGTCGAAGGCAAACGCAAGATGAGCCAAAACCGCCCCACGCCTGATCGCATTGGTATCGCCACCGGCCTAGCGGCGAGCAAACTGGCACGGGACCAGGAAGTTGCAGCTCTTATCTTGGTTCAGGACTGAGACGAAAATGCGCATGACCAGCAGCGCCGCAGCCATCTTACATCTACAGCTCTCACAAACCCCAGCGGTCGGGCCATCAATTAACTCGCGAAATTCACGAACGGAAACGTCAGCTCGGGCTTGCCGCACTGCGCAGACACTTGTCCGTATTCTGACAGAGGCACAATCTCGTGTCAGGTCCAGTACAACGCGCATAGTAAGCGTCCAGACTCTCGAAAGCCCATCCGACTCTGCGGCTCCCTGCGCCGCCTGGGACGGCCATTGCTCAAAATAAAGCAATCCAGAAAAGAGCCGCGGAGGCAGCAATGCTCACGCTCTCCAAACTCGATCTCGCACCCGGAAGCAATTACATTGTTGAACCAATTCGTGCACAAGTGACAACGACTTGGAATGGAGACTCACGTCAGCGACATTTTGACAGTTGCGAGCTGCGCAACTCAGTTTAGGAGCATGAGCAAGCAAGAGCCGCTACGCTTGTATATGCAGGCCAATGATTTGTCCCCAGAAAGAACCGTCATCGTCATAGTGAGCGATATGCCAGTTGAGACGGAACTTGCCCGCAATCTCGGTCTCGTCAACGTATCAATCGTGGGATGATTTTTGAGGCGCGCTTCCGCGCGGCAGGGCCGGACTACATAATTCATGACCACCATAAACTTCTGCCAACTCAACAAAAGCACTGCCTTCTTCAACGCTGTTAGTGATTACAAGAGCATGACCGAAGATCTGCCATTTGCTCGCTCCTGCTCTCGCTTCGCGATTCGACATTCGAAAGGGTGAGCTCGATGAGCGAGTTCTTTCGTCACTCGGCCCAACCACTGGCTCAGTTCGAGGGACTCGCGCCAAATGCCACGATTCGTTTACTGCCCATGATCGAGTACATGCTTGCGTTTTGCTTGGCACGATGCTTGCTGAAGATCATTTGTCCCAAGGGGTGAGGAAGAACTGCAAGGGCTTGGAAAAGCAAGATGAGCACAAACGCTTTGATCGCAGGCGCCATTCCGAGCACCGATGTTGTGAAACGTGCAGCGCGCATCGGAGCCGAAGTCAAAAATATCAAGCTATCAGGCGACCTACCGGACCACACGATCGCCGCGATCAACAGCTTATTGCTCGAGCACAAGGTGATCTTCTTCCGCAATCAAGGACATCTCAATGACGCTGAGCATGAGCGCTTTGCCGCTCGTCTCGGAAAGCTAGTGCCACATCCGATGCTCGGTGCTACCAAAGGGATGGCGTCTCTCCTCGAACTGGACTCCACTCGCGGCGGCGGTCGTGCCGACGTTTGGCATGCGGATGGGACCTTCGCCGACGCCTATCCCAAGATTTTGGTCCTGCGGGCCGTTGTAATGCCAGTGTTCGGAGGCGACACCGTATGGTCGAACACAGCTGCCGCTTATCTTGGTCTGCCGCCGCCGCTACAACGGCTTGCCGAGGCCCTATGGGCCGTTCACAGCAACGTCTTCGATTACGCCGGGATCGCACGGGTCCGTGAGGTCGACAAGAAACATTTTGACGAGGTGTTCACCAGAACGGTTTTTGAGACCGAGCATCCCGTCGTACGCGTCCATCCCGAAACGGGCGAGCGGACGCTAGTGCTCGGCGCCTTGGTGAAGCACTTTATTGGAATCCGCAAATACGACGGACAAAAGCTATTCGATCTGCTCCAGTCTCACATCACTGCGCCCGAAAACACTGTGCGTTGGAATTGGTTAGAGGGCGATATTGCGCTGTGGGATAACCGCGCAACGCAGCATTACGCGGTCAACGATTACGGGGACCAGCATCGCGTCGTACGTCGGGCCACGATCGAGGGTGACGTGCCTGTCAGTGTCGATGGCCGGAGCAGTGTAACGCGAAAGATGACCGAATAACTGCACGTCGACGCCCAGCGCCCCCCGCTGAAAACTGGGAAAAATTGGCAATCGGAGCTGTTTCGGGGCAAACTCGAAAGCACACACACTTTGCGACGCCATATCTCAGCTCTTGATGCCAACTGGGCAGCGTTTCGCTGTGCTGGCAACTATTTAGCGTGGGCAAGGGCTTCGAGGAAACCACGAGCATCACTGTCCTTCGGTGGCCGGTACGTGGCCTTCACGTTTCAGTTTAGAAAATTCTCGGTCAGTGGCCATAAAGCGCGCCAACATTGGGGCGATGAGTTTAGTTGGATCGACCAGTTGACCACACTGACGCGTAAGCACTTCTGCATATGCAATGAGATCACGATGCACGGCCGCGGGCAGCTCCGCACTCACTTTGACCGGCTTGTCGTCTGGAAGCTCTCCTATTTTAAGTTTGGGCATGTTGTCACCCTCTATACGGGGCAAGTATCAGATCATGATTGACAAGAACACGAACCGGGAAACCAGGTCGCACGGTCAGCGTGGGCTGGATGTTGAGACTGCGCCGAACTACCTGCTGTCCGGTCTGGTTCAGTGAGTCCGAGGCCCCGTGCCGCAATGCTTGGATGATTGCGCTGTCGTTGCTGTTGGTATCAGAGCCGGCTCCCAGTTCGGTCCCGACCGCCAGAAACGTGGACAGTGCCGCACCCTTAAACAGCTCACCCCAGTGATTGTCGACCTGGTCTTCGAGGCCTGCATATCCTGCGGCATCAGCGCCAGGCTGCCGCTCCAGAACGATTGAACGTCCATTCGGCATGATCAGCCGTGTCCAGACAAGCAACACACGGGATTGGCTGAACGCGACCTGGCTATCGTAGACCCCGATCAGACGCGCTCCCTGGGGCACAAGCAGAAAGCGGCCGGTCGGTGAGTCAAAAAGGTTCTCCACGACCTGCGCGGTCACTTGGCCTGGAAGGTCCGATCGGATCCCGGTGATAAGCGCCCCTGAAATCACCGTCCCAGCCTGCACGATGTATGGTGAAGAGGGTTTGGCGATACGGTCAGGGCTTACCGCTCGGCGGTCCACAGAGGCGTTCACGAAGGCAAGCTTGCGGTCCTGGCCGTTCTGCGCAGATCCATCGTCGCCAGTGCTCGTTGCATTCGGTGGCGTGACTCGGTCGTTTTCAACCGCCGCAGCGGGCGGACGCGCTCCGCCATTGATCGCAGCGAACAAATGGCTGGTGCGGGCTGCCTCGGTCTCTTGTTCCCGGCGCTGCTGCTCCGGATCGGCGCCGATCGCCGGCGACTGGCCCTGAGCGGCAAGGATCGGCCGACCAAGGTCCCCGGGGAGCGGCGGACCAAGCTGCGGGATTGGCTGGCGCGGAACGCCGGCATAGTCCTTCGGCAGCATCGTAATTCCGTCGGCAACATTGTGATGGTCGGTACTGTAAAGCTCATCGGCCGCTTGATTGCGTGGATGATTGCTCTGCAGCGACCACAGCACCGCTCCGCCGATGACAAGTAATGCAACTGCGCTCCCGCCGGCCAGGATCTTCCGCGACAATCGCGTCACGCGGGGATGCTCTGCTCTCAAGCGGAAGCTCTCTGACCGCTCCCCTTGTGTCTCCGGCGGAACTGCTTGCTCGTGATCGCTTACATTCCGAGTGTTCATGACGACGGCCTCCCGTCGGTCCGGACAATACGTACCTTCTGCTGGTGCTCACCGCCCAGCCGCAGTTCGGCGGCAGCAAACAGCCGATCGACGATCAAGACGTTGCCGTAAGCGCGATAGTTGACGAGTTCAGTCTTGCCGTCTGGACCGATGACGAAGAGCGGAGGCATCTCGCCTTGCACGATGCCTTGCGGGAATTCGACATAGACCTTGCGGCCATCGTCATATGCGGCGAGCGGCCGCCAGGGAGGACTGTCCCCTTCGATGGCATAGCGGGAGATGCGCTGCACCGGGTCCGGAAGAACGGGCTTCAGAGCGCCCGAACGGGATCGTTCGCGTGCCGATTCTGGATAGTACCAGGCAACGGATGGCATGTATGGCCGTTCGCGGGAGCGGAGCTCGATCAAGTAGGTGCGCCGGTCGGTATTGACGACGAGGTTGGTCTCGATCGAAGCGCGGGTCGGCTTGACCAGAATATGGACGCGCCGTGTGTCGCCGCTCCCGCTCTCGGTATCGCCGACGACCCAGCGCACGGTATCCCCGGCCGCGATCGGCCCCGATCCCGTCAACTGCTCTCCTTCCTCGAGTGCGATATCCGTGATCTGCCCGGGTGCGGCATAAATCTGATAGAGAGCCCCGGGACTGTAGGCGTAAATTTGCGCCGCATTGAAATACCCCCGCTTGCGCGGCTCGACCCGGGCGGCGCTGTTTGCCGTCTCGACCCGGCTCACGGGTTCGGCGTCTTCCTTCCCTCCCGACTTGCCGCCAAAAGCCGGTTTCCAGAGGGGTGGAACGTGAAGCGTTCTTGGTCTGTCGTCGAGAGCGACGGGTGGTGCTGGCAACGGAGGGACTTCAGCGTCATAGCTGATCTCCGGCGGAATGTACGTCGCGCACCCACCAAGCACCGATGAGCAAAGCAGGAGAGCCTGCAAACTTGTTCGCTTCAAGGTCACTAACCTGCGCCGGGCCAGGTTGAGCCTGCCTTGCGCGACAGGATGGTTCGAATGAACCTCAGACAGGGTCTTGATCACTGACTCAACTCCTTTGACCAGTTGATGGCGCGAACGTAGACGCCAAGAGGATTCTTGCGCAGGCGTTCGGCATCGCGCGGCGTTTCGATCACGATGGTGAAAATGGCAGTCCAGCGCTCGGTCGAGCTCAACGAACCGTTGTCGTAGACACGCTCGGTCCACGCGACGCGAAAACTTTCCGACGATGCGCGAATGACGCTCGATACGTCGACGGAGATTTGCGCCTTGCCCAACTTGGCAAAGGGGTCATTGTTGCGCGCGTAGTCGTTGAGCGCAGCGGCGCCGCGATCAGTTGTGAAATCATAGGCGCGGAGCCAGTTTTGGCGCAGAACGATGCCGTCGGCCGGCAGACCTCTGACATCCTCGATAAAGCGCGCCAGATGGTAGGCGATCTGCGCATCAGTGGGTTGATAATCGATTTTTGCTGGCGCGACCCTTTGAGCCTGGCCGAGATGATCCACTTCGACCACCCACGGCGTGATCGACCCCTGGCTCGATTGCCAGACAAGTCCACCCGCGAGTCCAGCCGATAACATCAAGCAGCCGAACGCCATCAGGCGCCAATTTTTGGCCTGGACGCGGGCAGATCCAATGCGTTCGTCCCAAACCTGCGCTGCTTTCTGATACGGTGTGACCGGTTCGGGCATGCGCCCGTAATGAACGGAAGTTCGTCTAAACATCGATGCTGCCCCTGATATCGAATGATTGGTTTCAAGTCGTGCGATGGGAAGGATTTGCGGCGCTCCTGTGCGGCGGAGGTGCATTTGTGCGTGTCAGCGCTCTCCTTCAGACAAATCGACGGAGGAGCCGCTGCCACCATGATCGCCCGAGCGAACGGCCTGGCTAGCGGCCGAGGCACCATGCCGAATAGACTCGGCGCGCTTCATGCGTCGCGCCCAATCGGGCTGCCCTTCGGCCGAAGTGTTCGCGGTCTGCGCACCGGCTTTCCCACCTCCACCGAGCACAGCCGCTGCACGACGCAACGGGCTCATTGAAGCGGAGCTACCCGCCTCCGCAACGCCGGCCATGCCTCCGCTTCGATAGGCGGCGGACGCACCGCTCAAGACGGCACCCCCACCGCGCGCGGCACCTGCAATCGCACCACCAGCAAGACTAGCGCCACCAGCGGCGAGACCTGCGCCCGCCGCAAGAACGCCGCCGGCAGCAAGGCCTGTTCCAACCGCGGCACCCACGCCGAGCTGCGGTCCGCCCGACACCAGGCCGTTTGCGATACCCGGACCAAAGATGCCGAGGCCCAGCAAGGAAAGCGCTGCGAGCACCAGCGTCATCGCGTCTTCGATTGTCGGCTGGGCGCCGCCGAAGCCTGCAGTGAACTGCGAAAACAGCGTCGAGCCGATCCCGACGATGACGGCCAGGACCAGGACCTTGATTCCTGAAGAGATGACGTTGCCCAGGACCCGCTCGGCCGCGAAGGCGGTCTTGCCAAACAATCCAAACGGAATGAGCACGAAGCCGGCCAGGGTGGTGAGCTTGAACTCGATCAGGGTAACGAAGAGCTGGATCGCCAGAATGAAGAAGGCGAGCAACACCACGACCCAGGCGAACAGGAGAACGACGATCTGGACGAAATTCTCGAAGAAACTGATGTAGCCCATCAGATTGGAGATCGAGTCGAGCAGCGGTCGGCCGGCGTCGAGCCCGACCTGTGCGATCTTACCGGGCCGAAGGAAAGCGGATGCGGACAGGCTTGCGCCCGATGCTTTCAGCCCAAGACCGGCAAAACTCTCGAAGACAATGCGTGCCAGACTGTTCCAGTTACTAATAAGATAGGCAAAAACGCCTACAAAGAGCGTTTTCTTGACGAGGCGCGCGATGATGTCTTCGTCTGGCCCCCAACTCCAGAACAACGCGGCGAGCGTGATGTCGATCGCAGCAAGGGTCGTTGCGAGATATCCGACATCGCTGCCGAGCAGCCCAAAACCGTTGTCGATATATCGCGTGAACGTTTCCAGGAATTGGTCGATGATCCCGGTACCAGTCATGGCTTGCTCGCGTCGGGTGTCGCCGGCTGCGTTTGCGGATATCCTTGTGGAATCCGGCTCTGATCCTTTGGGACGGGCGCCAACGCTGCGGCGGGTTCTTCTTGGCCAGAAACCGCGGCACCGGATTTCTTGGCCAAGAAGCGGCGCCTGTTTTCGGCCCAGACCTGCCTACAATGCTGATAGCCAGGCGTTTCCTCCGCAGTGACGCTGCGGCAGCGTGCGAGGTCCGCGCTGGTTGCATCGGTCGTCTGCTCCGCCTTCGGCGGCGGCGGAGAACCGTCTCCGCCACGAAGCTGAATCGTGCAGGCAGTGACAACAAACACGCCGATTGTCGTAAGTAGCGACAACGCCTTGAATGCCCTTATGTCGCTCATTGGTGGAACATCTGCACATTGGATGATTGATAGCCCTGCCCCGGTGTCAGGAAGCGCCGAAGCTGTTCCCGTCCCTGATCCTGGGCCGAGGTGCGCTGAGCGGCTTCGAGGCTCTGCGCCCTGCCTTGCGCCGTTACGACAGCGGTGAGGTCGGCGAGCTGCTGCGCGTTCAGCGCGAGGATCTGATTGCCGGCCTGCGTCGCTTGCAGAGCGCCGCTGGCGCCTTGACTCGATGTTACAAGCGCGGACGTCTGGATGCGGTTGGTGTCGAGATTACCAACGATGCCGGCCTGGACGCGAAGCGCGTCTTGTGTTGCCGAGTAAGTATTTTGCCACCGGGATTGGGCGTTGGAGATCAGCAACTGGTTCGATTGGCTGCCGATCGCCGGCGCGTAGCTGGTCGAGAAGGCACGATCGACCTGCTGCACGTCATAAGCGATACGCTGGGCCTGGGCCAGCAATTGCTGGGTCCGCTGGATCGAGGATTGCAATTGCTGCAGCGACGAATACGGCAGGTTTGCCAGGTTCTTCGCCTGGTTGATCAACATCTGCGCCTCGTTCTGCAGCGAGGTGATCTGATTGTTGATCTGCTGCAGCTCCCGCGCAGCAGTCAGAACATTCTGAACGTAGTTGTTGGGATCAAAGACGATCCACTGCGCCCGCGCGGGCACCGTGACGCCAAGCATCAGCGCGACGGTGCCAACGGCCGCCAATAGGCCAAAACGCCTCATAGCGATTTCTCCAGATTGACGAGATTGGGGATCAGGTCGAGGGCCCAGGCGACGCCACGGTGCTGGAGCCAGGCCGGCACGAAGCCGTCGGGTCCATGTTCGGCGAGGAGTTGCGCGATCGCGGCTTGGTCTGTCTTGGAAGAGGCTGCGGTAAAGGCGAGTGCGACCTCACCAAGCCCAAGTTCGAACATCCGGTTGCCCCGACGCGACTGGCAGTAGTAGTCGCGCTTTGGCGTTGCGCGGCTCAGAAGCTCGATCTGGCGGTCGTTGAGGCCGAAGCGACGGTAGATGGCGGTGATTTGCGGTTCGATCGCCCGTTCGTTCGGCAGCAACAACCGTGTTGGACAGCTCTCGATGATCGCCGGCGCAATCGCGGAGCCATCGATGTCCGAAAGTGACTGCGTGGCGAAGATGACGGACGCGTTCTTCTTCCGAAGCGTCTTCAGCCATTCCCGGAGCTGACCGGCGAAATCCTCGTCATCCAGGGCAAGCCAACCTTCATCGACAATCAGGAGTGTCGGACGGCCATCGAGACGGTCCCCAATACGATGAAAGAGATACGCCAGTACGGCCGGCGCAGCACTTGTTCCA
Organism: Bradyrhizobium sp. USDA 4486; assembly: GCF_054057995.1. Classification (NCBI taxonomy): domain Bacteria; kingdom Pseudomonadati; phylum Pseudomonadota; class Alphaproteobacteria; order Hyphomicrobiales; family Nitrobacteraceae; genus Bradyrhizobium; species Bradyrhizobium sp. USDA 4486. Next base: position 7,892,401 of record NZ_JBSRZV010000001.1, on the reverse strand, counting down.
ATCAAGCCTTCGGTCTCAAACGCCTGGACCGACGCCTCGCCAAGGCGCTCGAATTCAGCATCAAGCAGGCGCCCGGATGGACCGCCGAGGCAATAGGGTTGCAAGGCGCGTTTTAGAGAGTTCGATTGGAGCAAGACTGACAGACCCGTCAGGGTGCGCTCCTCCCTCGGCGCCGAGGAGAGAGATGTCAGCGCCGACCAGAGATGATCCTTGACCTCCGGGGTGATCTCGACCTTTTCCCGTGCCAGGATCGCGCCGATCCATTCCGTGGCCCATCCGCGCTCAGAGGGATCATCGATCCAGGCTAGCGGCTGCAGGGCGACGGGGTTTCCACTCTCGTCAGACAATGCGCCGCCTAGATCATGCCAATCGCCACCCATGGCGAGGGCGGCCGCCCGGATCGACCCGCCGAAATCGAAGGCAAAGACCTGAGAGTTCGGGTAACGCCGGAATTGCAACGCCATCAGAGCGAGCAATACCGACTTGCCCGCGCCAGTCGGGCCGACCACGAGGGTGTGGCCGACGTCACCGACGTGAAGGGAGAAGCGGAACGGCGTTGATCCCTCGGTCTTGCCGAACAGAAGCGGCGGACCCTTGAAGTGCAGGTCCCTCGCCTCGCCCGCCCACACGGCCGACATCGGAATCATATGAGCGAGATTGAGGGTCGAAACCGGCGGCTGCCGGACATTGGCGTAGACGTGCCCGGGCAGACTGCCGAGCCAGGCTTCTACGGCATTCACCGTTTCAATCATACAGGTGAAATCGCGGCCCTGAATGACCTTCTCGACCAGCCGCAGCTTTTCATCTGCAGCATTGGGATCGCGGTCCCAGACAGTGATGGTTGCCGTAACAAAGGCTTGTCCGGTCTGATCCGATCCCAGTTCCTGCAATGCCGCGTCGGCATCGATCGCCTTATTGTGGGCGTCTGTATCGAGCAGCGCCGACGGCTCGTTGGTTATGACCTCCTTGAGGATGAAACCGATGGACTTTCTCTTCGCGAACCACTGGCGGCGGATTTTGGTCAGCAGCTTGGTGGCGTCGGTCTTGTCGAGCATGATCGCCCGGGTTGACCAGCGATACGAAAACGGCAGGCGATTCAGGTCATCCAGAATTCCCGGGGTCGTCGCCCCAGGAAAGCCCACGATCGTCAGCACCCGCACATTGGCCGAACCCAGCATCGGCTCGAGCCCGCCGGTCAGCGGCTGGTCGGCCAACAGCGCATCGATATACATCGGAATTTCTGGCACCCGAACACGATGACGCTTGGTTGAGATCGTCGAATGCAGGTAGGTCAGCGTGTCCTGATCATCGAGCCAGGTACATTCCGGCATGAACCCTTCGACGAGTTGCAGAACACGGTTTGTTTGGTCGACAAACCCGCGCAGCACCTCACGCGCGTCCGCTCCAACGGTACGATCACGACCCTCGTAAAGCAGTTGCTCTGCCCTGGCGGCCCCCTCCTCCGGCGGTAGATAGAGAAAGGTGAGGAAGTAGCTGGACTCATAGTGAGCGCCCGCCTCCTCAAACTGCGCTCTGCGCTCAGCGTCAACCAGTGCGGATGCGACATCCGGAAAGGTGCTCGGAGGATAGGTCCCTGCAAAATGGCGCTGCGCCTCGACAAACACGGCCCAGCCTGACCCCAGGCGACGCAAGGCGTTATTTAAGCGACCGGCGACGGCGACGAGTTCAGCCGGTACTGCGCTATCCAGGTCGGGTCCGCGGAACCTTGCTGTCCGCTGGAACGAGCCGTCCTTGTTCAGAATGATTCCTTCGTCGACAAGAGCTGCCCAAGGCAGGAAGTCGGCGAGGCGCGCGCTGGAACGGCGATATTCGGCAAGGTTCATCATGGACAGGAGCTCAGGTGTTGAGATGGGCGGGAATGCGCAGATGCCGGCGCACCACATCGACGAAGGCGGGATCGCGCTTGGTGGCCCAGACGGCGGCCATGTGGCCGATGAACCAGAGGACGAGGCCCGCGATCCAGAGCCGCAATCCCAGCCCAAGGGCTGCCGCAAGCGTACCGTTCACGATCGCAACTGACCGCGGCGCGCCGCCCATCAGGATCGGCTCAGTGAGCGCGCGATGAACGGGCACGACAAAGCCTGCGACCTGATCATCCATCAGATCACCACGCCGCCGCCGAATGAAAAGAACGACAGGAAGAAGCTCGAGGCCGCAAACGCGATCGAAAGACCGAACACGATCTGGATCAGCCTGCGGAAACCGCCTGACGAGTCCCCGAACGCGAGCGTCAGTCCGGTCACCACGATGATGATGACGGCGATGATCTTGGCGACCGGACCTTCCACCGACTGCAAGATCTGATTGAGTGGCTGCTCCCACGGCATGTTCGAGCCAGCCGCCCATGCCGGCGCCGCTCCTAAAAGCACCGTGCCGAAAGCGCCCAACATTGAATCTCGAAGAAAGCGAACTTTCTGACGCATGTCAGTCTCCTGCTGATGAAAGGTTGTAGTCGCCAGCGGCACTAAGCCCTGTTACGCGGGCGAGTTCAGCGAGGCGGCGGTCAGCGCCGCGGCCCGCAAGGACGGCGACGAGGTTGATCGTCTCAGCGATCAGGGCGCGCGGAACGGTGATGACGGCTTCCTGGATGAGCTGCTCGAGCCGCCGCAACGCACCGGTCGCGCTGCCCGCATGAATGGTGCCGATGCCGCCGGGGTGGCCTGTGCCCCATGCCTTGAGCAGGTCGAGCGCTTCGGCACCGCGGACCTCGCCAACCGGAATGCGATCAGGTCGTAGGCGCAGCGAGGACCGAACGAGATCCGATAGCGTAGCCACGCCATCTTTGGTCCGCAGCGCCACTAGATTGGGCGCTTTGCACTGAAGTTCGCGGGTATCTTCGATCAGCACGACCCGATCAGCAGTCTTTGCCACCTCGGTCAGGAGCGCATTCGTCAAGGTCGTCTTGCCGGTCGATGTCCCACCGGCGACAAGAATATTTTTTCGTGCGGCGACCGCGTTCTTCAGGATCCTGGCCTGCTCCGAGGTCATGATCTCCCTGGCGACGTAGTCGTCGAGCGTAAACACGGCGACGGCGGGCTTGCGGATGGCAAAGGCGGGTGCGGCAACGACCGGAGGCAAGAGACCTTCGAAGCGCTCGCCAGTCCCGGGTAGCTCGGCCGAAACCCGTGGCGCGCCGGCATGCACCTCGGCGCCTACGTGATGGGCTACCAAGCGAACAATGCGCTCGCCATCCGCTGCGGACAGGGTTTCGCCTGTGTCGATAAGGCCATTCGACAACCGGTCGATCCACAGCCGCCCATCGGGATTGAGCATCACCTCGATGATCGCTTCGTCTTCGAGGTAGCCAGCAATCGCCGAGCCTAGCGCGCTGCGCAGCATTCGTGCGCCGCGTGAACTCGCTTCCGATTGAAAGGAATGGATTGCCACCGTTCGTCCCCACCGAATGAGGGCGTCCACAGAGGGCCCTCAGATGGGGATGATTAGAAAAAGCACCAATGGACTTGGCGCAACAACCGCTTTCGGTGATCGTAGGCTGGCGTAGAAAAAGGAAGACTGAGACTGATATTCGGCGGCCACTCAATCGTACCCGTCCACGGCGAGGTGTTGTTTACCACGCGGCATCGTCTTCCGCGGGCGGGAGAATGACCCAATCCTCATACGAGGTTGCCGACAGGGCAAGGTCGAAAACATCAGCCGGCGCCAAGAACGGAGTCGACCTCATCCGTGAAGCTAGGTATCCGCCCCAAGGTAGCGCGAACCAGAGCAGCGCCGCGATCTGAAGTGCTACGTTGAGACCGAACGCGACTTGATAGGCCTGGACGGGCCTATGGCCACCATTCGCAGACCATTGCTCCAGAATCAGGCCAGTCCCGAATTGAGCCAAAAATGCCCAACCGAAGTGCAGGACGTTCAGGGCGCCATTGGCGCGACCAGCTACCTCAGGCGGAAAGTAATCCGCTATCACCGCGAAGCTGGCTACACTGGCCGTTCCGACGATGGCGACTACGGACCAGGGCACAATGGACGGCAGAGGTGCTCGCAAGGTCAAGGCTAACTCGGCTGCGACAAACAGAACTGCTACCATCACTAATATCCTCTCCGCCCCGATTCCCCTCCGCTTGATGTAATGGACCGTCGTACCGAACAACCAGGCACCGCCGCTCAAGACGATCGACATTGTAAGAAGCTGTCGGACCAGACTTGCGCGATCAAGCCCCTCGACGTCTGTCAGCCATGGCGATGCCCACAAACCTTGCAGAGACCAGGCCGATCCAATGCAAGTCGCCGACAACGGTGCGATTCGCCAGAAGCGCCGATCGCCGAAAACGGAGCCAAGGGTGGCGTGCACGGTTGATGGGACAATGGGTCGTTCAGGCACCACGACATAGATGAGAATGGCCGTCACACCCGTAGCGGCTGCCAGGATTTCAAAGAGCGGTCGCCAGCCCATCCAGGCGAGCAGGTGCTCGACGGGAGCCGTAGCGGTCACCGCTCCTAGCGATCCCAGCATGATCATGTAGCCGTTCAGCAAGGCAACTCGCTCCCTGGGGAACCAAAGGATGATGGATTTGAGTCCTGCCGTCAGCGCCGCGGCCACGCCGAGTCCAATCATTGCACGGGCGATCAAAAGTGACAGGAAGCTGGTCGATACCGCGAACAGCCCAGCGCCCGCTGCTGCGAGTAAGAGCAGAACACTTTGGACGCGCCGCGGACCAAAGCGGTCCAACAGTATACCGACGGGGATCTGAGCCGCCGCAAAAACCAGGAAATAGACTGACGTGAGCAACCCGAGGTCGGCAGTCCCAAGCCCGGCATCCGAGCTGAGATGACTGGCGATCAAAGCGTTGATCGTTCGAAATAGATACGAAAGATAGTATCCAGCAGCAAAAGGGAGAAAAACGCGCGCAATTCCACGCCATCCATTTGAAATTTGCATGCCGGCCCCTCTCGCTGTCAGCTCTTTTGAGCCGATAGCGCGACCAGCTTTTCGTCAGTTCGGCTAAATCGCTGCGATCGTAGGCTGGCGTAGAAAAAGAAGGACCGGCGAAGTGGTCTGTCTACATGGTTCGATCAGGTTTCTTCGGCCGGTTCCTGACGGCGGATATCTTCCGGAATTTCGCGCAGAAAGCTTTGCCCCTTTTGCAAGCGGCGCCCGAGCGCTTCGACAAATCCTTCAAACCGCTCCCGGCCTTTTGCCTGCGCGGCCGCCTGCGCGTCGTTGGGTAGTGGGGGCGTGATCATCAGCCAGAACCGAATGAAGAGCGCCAAAGTCTCGGCTGTCAAACCAACGTCGCGCTCTAACCTCTGCATCTGACGGGACAGCCGATCCAGGCGCCGGGCAAAGGCTGCCTCCCGCCTGTCCGCACCGTCCGGCGATAGAAACGAAGCGACAGCCGCTTCCACGATAGCAGACCGGGAAAGTTTTTTGTGATCGGCGAGGTCGGAGATCTGTTTCAGAAGTTCTGGCGGGAAATAGACGTTCATCCGGTCGCGCATATTGCCTCAGACCTCCATACCGTCATTCGGATCCATGGCGACCTGACGGGCGACGCCACGCATCTGCTGGCGTATAAGTCGAGACTGGCGGACCGCATCCTCGTCATCGTCAAGAACCACGGCAAACTCCTCTGCCGGTGTCGGTTCGGTTGTCTCCTTGGCGATCGCGACGTGATCGGGGAGTTCGGGCTCGCGACGGAGCCCGCTGTTCGCCGTGTCGTCCTCCGCCTCCGCGGCTTTGTCAGTTGGACCTGCCGTCGACTTCAATGGTCCGCGCGCTGACCATCCGTCCGACCATCCGTCCGTTCGCGATGATCGGCCGGCGCTCGCCGGATCGGGCGGCGGCAGAACCCGCTCGGTGAACCGCCGATCCTCGTAGTAGCGGACCTTCTTCGCCCGGATCGGCGCCGTCCCCGCCACCATGACGATCTCGTCCATCGGCGGAAGCTGCATGACCTCGCCCGGGGTCAAAAGCGGCCTTGCCGTCTCCTGGCGCGAGACCATCAGGTGCCCCAGCCACGGGTTCAATCTGTGACCGGCATAGTTCTTCATCGCCCTCATCTCGGTCGCCGTACCGAGCGCGTCGGACACACGCTTCGCCGTCCGCTCGTCATTGGTCGCAAAGCTGACCCGGACGTGGCAGTTGTCCAGAATGGCGTTGTTGGGCCCGTAAGCCTTCTCGATCTGATTGAGCGACTGCGCGATCAAGAAACTCTTGATGCCGTATCCCGCCATGAAGGCGAGCGCGGATTCGAAAAAATCGAGCCGCCCGAGTGCGGGAAACTCATCGAGCATCATCAGAACGCGATGCCGGCGATCGCGGGCGTGCAAGTCCTCGGTCAGGCGTCGGCCGATCTGATTCAGCACCAGCCGGATCAGGGGCTTGGTCCGCGAGATATCCGAGGGTGGCACCACCAGGTACAGCGTCGTCGGGCGGCTATCTGCGATCAGATCGGCGATCCGCCAATCGCAGCGGCAGGTCACCTGGGCCACAACAGGGTCGCGGTAGAGCCCAAGGAACGACATCGCGGTAGAGAGGACGCCTGAACGTTCATTCTCGGATTTGTTGAGGAGCTCGCGCGCGGTCGAGGCGACCACGGGATGGGCGCCCTGCTCGCCGAGATGCGCCGTGGTCATCATCGCCTTCAGTGTCACCTCGATCGGCCGCTTCGGGTCGGACAGAAAAGCGGCGACGCCAGCCAAGGTCTTGTCAGCCTCGGCATAGAGGACATGAAGGATGGCGCCGACCAGGAGCGAATGACTGGTCTTCTCCCAATGGTTCCGCTTGTCGAGGGAGCCTTCGGGGTCGACCAGAACGTCGGCCACGTTCTGGACGTCGCGAACCTCCCATTCCCCTCGGCGGACCTCGAGGAGCGGATTGTAGGCTGAGGACTTTGGGTTGGTCGGGTCGAACAACAAGACGCGCCCATGCCGCGAGCGGAAGCCGGCGGTCAGCTGCCAGTTCTCACCCTTGATGTCGTGGACGATGGCCGAGCCAGGCCAAGCCAGCAACGAAGGAACGACGAGCCCGACACCCTTGCCGGACCGAGTCGGTGCAAAACACAGCACGTGCTCCGGTCCGTCATGGCGGAGGTAGTCGCGGTCGAGCTTACCCAGCACCACACCATCCGGACCGAGTAATCCCGTCGCCCGAACCTCCTCCGCGTCAGCCCAGCGCGCAGAACCATAGGTCTCGACATTCTTGGCTTCACGTGCCCGCCACACCGACATGCCGATCGCCACCGCGATCGAAATGAACGTCCCCGACGCCGCGATGAAGGCCCCCTCGACAAAAACCTGCGGAGCGTAGGCGTCGTAGACGAACCACCACCAGAAGAAGACGGGCGGGTAATAGATCTTGAAGCCCAACAGTTCGAACCAGGGCCGCCCAAGCTCAGGCTGCCAGGCGAGCCGCCAGGCCGTCCACTCGGTTGCTCCCCAGATGGCCAGCAAGACGATCAGGCCGACAACGATCACCTGCCCCCAGAGTATTTTGGTTCCGGACATCCCGAACGCCCTTCCGCAACTGAACTAGCGAGATTGCTAGAGGCCAAGGTCGCGCTTCCGACCAAAGCCCCATTCGATGCCACCGCCGTCCTTCACGACGCCGGTGACATGTTGGCCGAGGCGCTTTTCGAGTTCGCGCGACCAGGGCACGAGCTGGAAGCCGAGCCCATTGTCGATCATGGCGAAGCGTCCCGAGGCGAGCGTCAGACGCTGGCGATACGTGCCCGCCACATGCTCCCCGGAGTCAGGCTTCACGTAAGGGAGGCTGGTGTCGGCCGAGACTTTTGCTGCCACCTCCTCCACCTCACGCCGGCGCAACGTGTTCAGGAGGTCCCGCTGCAAGATGACGCGTTGGCCCTGCCGCCGTGCCAGGCCCTTCTGGATCAGATGCTCGGTACGGGCTCCCATGGCGTCGCGGGTCTCGCGGCCGAATCCGCCCATGGCCAGCGGCATGGGGTCGCGTTCGACCAGCCTGTAGTCGAGCCAGGTTGCGCCCTTCGCGGTGACCTGCTCGGCTAGATCGAGGTCAGAGCGGATGGCCAGCACCACGGTCGTCCGCGGATCGCCGGCCTGACCGAAGCGTCGGACTTCGACGATGCCCCCGACCGGCGGTGCGTGGTCGAAGGCCTCGATCCCGCGGAAGCGCACGTGGTGTGCACGTCCGTCTGTTCCGTCGATCAAGGCGTAGGCCTCGCCAGTCAGTTCGTCATGCAATCCACGGCCGACCAGCCGTCCGATGATTTGGGACGTCGGCTGTCCACCCTCGATGACGAAGTCGGCAATGCCGCGCGCTTCACCACGCTCGGTAAAAGCGCGGTGCATGGTCTTGATGATGTCGCCGCGCATGCCAAGGTCGCGCAAGCTGCGCTCGGCCTCGAGCCCGACCATCCACTCCCCCGGCCCGGCGGAGACAGCAAGGCCCATCTTCTCCAGGTGTTGAAGGCGGCCGACCATCAGGCGCCGGATCTCGGGATCGGACTTGCCATGATTCTGTGGGCGAAGATCGATAGTGCCGGTCTCATCTGCCGCCAGCCGGATTTCCCGATCGAGCCGCGTCCATCGCTCCGCAGTGACTTCCCTCTCCAGCGAATTGCGGATCTCGTGCTCAGGTTTTGGACCGAGTTCAATGGCAACCAGTTCCTCGGCGCGTGAACGCAGGCCCCGGCTGATATAGTCGCGGGACATGACGAGATCCGCCCCTTCCTCATCTACTCCCCGAACCAGAAGATGGACGTGAGGATTGTCGGTATTCCAATGATCGACAGCAACCCAATCGAGCCGTGTGCCGAGATCGATCTCCATTTGCTTGGCGAGATCGCGGGTAAAGGCCTTCAAGTCGGTCATATCGCCGGCGTCCTCGGGGGAGACGATGAACCGGAAATGATGCCGGTCGTCCTTGCACCGTTCTGCGAAAGCCGCGCTATCGGCGCGGTCGCTGCCGGCATCGAACATCTCGGCCCGCTCACCACTCCGGGTCACGCCGTCGCGCTTCAGATATGAGAGATGGGCGGTCAATGGTGCTGAACGGAAGGCCCGTCCTTTGTGACGAACCACGCGCGCCTTCACCATGACACGCCGTGTCGGGCTGAACAATCTGGCGCGGCTGAAGGCGAGGCGCCCGCGGCCAAACGTCGAGCGCCCATAGGACGCAGAACGCCTGCTGGCCACGACCTGACCCGAGGTGTGTCCGGCTTTCTTCGCGGCGCGCAGCACCTGGTTGATAAAGCTCTTTTGCTTCGGCGCGCGGGTACTGCGGATGCGCCCGGGCCGAATACGCAGATCGCTGTCGCGCACGCTCACGGCATGGCCTCCAAACGATTAAACACCCACACGGTGCTGAAAACGCCCTTGATTACATTCGTCAAAATGCAAGGCGCGGCACGCGTCCCGACCGACCGGCACGCCAGAACCCAAGCCATGCCAATGGCTTGCGGTTCGACCGGCGAGCCCCTTTTATCTCGCCTGGTCTCCCGGTCGCTAGTCGTGTTCGTGGTCTCGCGCTCGCCGGTTCCCGAAAGAGCCGCCGCAAATTGGCAGCCAACTCGCGAAGCCCCCACTGCTTCCGAGCGCTTGCGATAGCGATCGTTACCCGAAGGGCCGAGACACCCGAAGGGTGGCTCGGTGAGGAGCGAAGCGACGAGTAGAGCGCGGGCCGAAGGCATCGCCCATACGCCATCGGCTTGCGAACCCGCACACTTGGTCATTGCGATGCTCCCGAATGCGATCGAGGGACGAACATGCCAATTGGCCGAGGCACCATGGGCGAAACATCGGGCGCCGAGATTGCGGTCGTGACGCCGCTCGACGGCATGAGCGCCGGTAACCGGTCGAGCGTTTTCATGAGATCGGATCGCCTGACAAACAGCGTCGCAACTGCTGATGCCTGTCCGCTGGATGTCCACCTCGGCGGGAGTTCGATGGCAAGCAGATTTGCAAGCTTTGCAACGTAGGCTCGCGTCTCCTCTGGCAAAGAGCCGCCTGCGAGATGCTCTTCATAGCGAGTTGGTCCCGCGTTGTACGCGGCAAACACGCCAGGCGCGCCATACCGATCGAGCAGTTCGCGCAAGTAGGCCGTGCCGGCCAGAATATTGTCACGCGGGTCGTAGGGGTCGTTCCCGAGATTGTAGCGCTCGCGAAGTTCCGCCCAGGTCGCTGGCATGATTTGCATCAGGCCCATTGCGCCTTTCGGCGATCTGGCGCGCACGTCACCAGCACTCTCGATGCTTTGGACTGATCGGATCCAGTTCGGCGGAATAGCAAAACGTTGTGAAGCTTCGTTGATGAAGCTTGCAAACGAGTTAGGTGTCTGACGTCCGGCTGATGCGCTCTGGGCCAAAGCAGCACTGTCGGACGCGGTCAGAAGAAGCAGCACGGGCAGGACAGCACAAACACACGCGCCCAACTGAGCCAAGCGTGCTGTCGCGCTCGCGCCGGCCTTACAGACCTGGATCGGAATGCAGGAATGGCCCCGCAATCGATCGAACAGAGGAATGGCGGGGTTGGAGCGGGGAACACGCACGATCACTCCTCCCACGTCCATACGGGCAGCGCACGGCCGATCACCGCCGACGCAGGCAAGAATCCGAAATATCGGCCATCCAGGGAGTCGCCGGACTGCCAGTTCATCAGAAACAGCTCGCCGTCTCCGATGACACGGCAGCCCTGCCATTTCGGCAATGGCCGCCCACGTCCGTCGCGATCCCTCGCCTCGCCCACCGAGACGTCATCGACCGAAATCGTGAGGCCGGTTCTGCAAACGGTCTGCCCAGGAAGGGCGAGCACGCGCTTCAGCATGGGGACTCCAATGGGCAAATAGCCGTTAAGGTCGAGCAAGGTTGCGAGCGGCTCCGGCGGCTGCACGGCGACCAATTCAGTGACTTGGAATTGGTCCGCCGGTCGGAGGCGGTAGAGACCGATCGGCACGCTCGCGGATGCGTTCCAGATGTAAAGCGGAAGCGGCTCCAGGACGATCGTCGCAATGAGCGCAGCAGCGAGCCCAATCGTCGCGGCCACCATCATGAGGCGGCCCCTCATCGCATCACCTTTTGGCGATGAAGCCAGGCCTGATGGCGCGCTTTCGTGTAGGAACGTGGGTTTTCGTTGACGGACAGGCGGTTATGAACGTGGTGCCAATGATCGGGCGCAACATCAACCGGATCGATGGCGAGCGCCTCAATGGCATCGATCATCTGCAGCACGCGCTCGACTTTCGACCAACCTGAGAGACGCAGCAAAATCTCTCCGCCGGGTGTCACATATGGCACGGTCGAGCAGCGCTGTCCCGGTGCGACCGCTCGCAAGATGTCGATGCGAGAAATGATCGTGCCAAAATCATTGGAGGTCCAACGGACGAAGGCAAAGATGCTGCCGGGCGCAAATGACAGGACGCGCCGATGGCGATCAAGCTTCCGTTCCTTGACGACGCGACCAAACCGAATGCGGTTTTCGATCCGCTTCTCGAGCCACAACACTTCCACTTCCGTGTGATCGCTCATGCGGCGACTCCCCGACACTGGAGCTGGCAGCCGTGAGCTTGAGGCTCGGTGGAGAATGTGTATGGCCTGCAAAGCGAGGCTGGACTCTCGGACTGCCGTTGCCGAGCGTCGCCATGTTCGCTTTTGGCCAGGTGTGTTAGAAGAAATCCGAAGGATTTCTGGTTAGCCGGGGTACTGACCGGTGTCCCCTCGGCGGCCGCATTGCGGCGATGATGCCTCACAACGATTCGCGAACGGAACGCGCGGTGCGTTCCGGCGATCGGCGGTGGAGGCGAACGATGGACTTCTATGCAGGGCTCGACGTGTCGCTGGAGGCGACAAACGTTTGCGTGGTCGATGGCGACGGCCAGGCCGTCCGGGAGGTGAAACTCGAGACCGATCCGGACGCGATCGAGCTGTTTTTGGCGGAACGGGGCATCCACCTGAAGCGCGTCGGCCTGGAAGCGTTCTCCTACTCGGCCTGGCTGTTCACGGCGCTTTCCGAAAAGGGCCTGCCGGTGATTTGCATTGAGACCCGGCATGCCAAGGCGGCGCTGAACGCGATGCTGAACAAGACCGATAGGAATGACTCCAAGGGCATCGCCCAGATGATGGGGACCGGCTGGTTCCGTGCCGTCCACGTCAAGTCGGAGGGCGCGCAGATGCTCCGCGCGCTGCTCGTCGGGCGCAAGGCGCTGCTCGGCAAGGTGCTCGACATGGAGAACATGATCCGCGGCCTGTTGCGCCCGTTCGGCCTCAAGGTCGGCGAGATCTCCGTCGGCCGCTTTGACGCGCGGGTGCGCGAGATCGTGGCCGGGAAGAGGGATTTGGAGGCCCTTGTCGCACCGTTGCTGGACGCCCGAGCTGCCATGCGGCTGCAGCTGGCAAAGCTGCAGCGCCTCGCGCTGGCAGCGGCGCGGAGCGACAATGCCGTGCGGCGGATGATGACGGTGCCCGGTGTTGGCGCACTGGTGGCGCTGACCTTCCGCGCCACTGTCGGCGATCCGGCGCGATTCAGGAAGTCGACCAATGTCGGCGCACATTTCGGCCTGACGCCGCGGCGTTATCAATCCGGACAGACCGATCGCATCGGCGGCATCTCCAAATGCGGCGACGAGCTGACGCGGGCGATGCTGTACGAGGCGGCGATCGCGATTCTCACGCGCATTCCGAAGAATTTCAAGCTGCGACTGTGGGGCCTGCGGCTGGCCAGGAAGAAGGGTCTGAAGCGCGCGGCAACCGCGGTAGCGCGCGCGCTCGCCGTGCTGCTGCACATCTGGATCGATGGCACCACCTTCCGATTTGGCGCCGGCGGCAAGCGCGGCCGGGTCGCTGCGGTGATGTAAGGGCCTCCGCAACCCGGCCGCTTCCACGCGCGCCTTTTCCTTCCGCCACGGCGGAGCAGCGTCTCCCGAGGAGACGGGGATGTGGGTGAGATCGCAACTTTTCTTGCCGGCGGCTTCATGCAGGCGATTGAAGCCATCATGCACGACGCAGGTTAGCCTGACCGCCCATTCCTCAGATTCTGGCTTGTGGTGGCCATCGCGCCAACCACGGATATTAGCGCGTTCTCCTCGACGAGCGAGTGGCCGCAAAAGGACGTGGCGCGCATCAGGTGATGATGTCGACGTCAACGATCGCGCAGATTTGCGCGCGATCGCGTTGGCGCGCGTGCATTGGCGACAACAATCGTATTGCAGCGAAGCTTTGCGCGTGAGAGAGTGGATGCATGAGGCATCCTCAAAGCACGCGCGGCCGACTTGTTCACAACGTACTGATTCACAACAAGAAGTTAGTGTCAGTATGTTAGTAAAGTTAGAGCGGCTAGAAAACGCGGAGAAACAACCTCTTAAGTCCGATTCCGGTCCTCGATAGCACGAGAGTCGGGTCCCCGATAGCACGAGGGTTGCGGTCCGCGATAGCACGAGCTGATTCACAGGTTGTCCTTTCGAATTTGAAGGAGACCGCGCCGACGCAGGCGGGCCGTTAAGGGAGCAACAGGCGTTGGCGTGAAGTTCAGCAGATCGATGCCGTTCGGGTCGCGCGTCAGCACGAGCTGATAGCCGGGCAATGTCTGGCGCTGAACGATCTGGCGCACGTCGTAAGCAAAGTGCTTGAGCGGCGAGAGGATGCCGGACTTGGCATGGAGGTGCCCAAGATCAAAACTCCAGCCGCCGTCCTGGTGCCCACCGTGCTTGCGCACGAGCCGGTACAGCCACCGCTCAAGCCCGCCTGTGAGCTCGAAATAGGCACGGTCGATCGTCAGCACGAGCGCGTCATCGATGACGCCCGCGTAGAACCAATCCGGCAGGATCAGCTCGAGTCCGAACGGACGTCCGTTTGCATCGGACGTCTCCTTCCACTCGTTGATCCAGGAGAAGCGATGTCGTCGCCGCTCTGCCGGCTGGCGGATCGACGTCAGCACGGTCGTTGACTGAAGTCTGTCAAGAGCAGCCTTCAGGCGGTCATAGTCACGTGCGCTGGTGCCGCGACCCACGAACGTCAAAATCTCGTAAGGCGTTGCAGCCATCAGGCGCGACGTCTTCAAGCCGGCGTCACGGGCTACAACGATCTGAGACGCGGCCCAGATCAGAACATCCGCATCCCAGATCGTCGCCATGCCATGTTCCGGCACGGCTTCGACACGAATTGCGATCGCGCCGGCTCGGAAATCGATCGGCACGATCCGCTTGGTCTTTGCGAGCGAGAAGAACGGATATGCCATCAGATCCTGCGCGTCGCGGGGCGCAAGATCACCGGGCAGCGCCCGAAAGAGCTCAAGCTGCTCGCGCTCGGAATTGTGTCTGCGCCGCATGGTCACTGCTCTCACGCGGCAATCAGCGACGTTCCTGGCCCGCATAAGGGCGCAGCACTGGGTGCTTCTTGGCCGGCAGCACGGTCCCCTTCCCGGGGTCGGAGGTCGACGTCTTGGCGCCGCGATCGGCCCACGCTTTCAGATCATCGACGGCGTAGACGACACGTCCGCCGATCTTCCGATACGTCGGTCCGGTGCCGTATGTGCGGTGCTTCTCGAGCGTGCGACCTGACAAGCCAAGATAGCGCGCGGCCTCAGGTGTACGCAGGAAGCGCGGGGGAAGACCGGCCATCGGATCGGACATTTGAGAGCTCCAGGAGGACATCGCACTACGCTCGGCTAGGCCGGCGGCTGTGCGGTCATCATGGAGGGGCAGGATCTCGGAGGGGGATGCCGAATCTTGAGGGAGCGATTTTCGGCACCCTTGGGACTGCGCTACTCGTCCTTGCGCCCGGGCCGCAGGAGTTTGCGGTAACCATCGCGCATCAACGCGATGCCGCCTTGTACCAGGCGGATCGTTCGATTGCGCAGATCATGCGTCTTCGGGGATGCGCTTTTTGCCGAACAGCGCTTCGGCGATAACGCGATAGCTACCGCCGGCGCTATGCGCATCGAGCGCGCGCATCGCGGCGCTCAGACGTTCGCGCCGCTGTTTGGACAGTGTGTGAAATGCCGGACCTGGCCCGCGACCATTCATCGCGCGCCACAGCCGTCGGGCTGCATAGGCGCGCGCGCCGAAATCGCCATCAAACGGCAGTTCGGCTGCGTATTTCGAGTCGAGCACCGGCGGCTCTTTGGAACAGACGCGGTGATCTACCGCACCGATGCGCAGCACGGCGCACCAGCCGTCGACAGTGCGGCGCTCCTGACCTGCTGCAAGGTCAAGCAGCGGCTGAGACGCTGAACTGCGATCGGCGGTCGAGGCAACCTTGACCGGAACGACCGCCCTAGAACCTCGGGCGCCCAAAAGATCGTCTTCTGGTCGAACGACCCCTGTGGGTCATGGGCGAAAGCAGATGCCCCATTTCCTCCTGAATGCGTCAGTCACTTCGCCGTTCGGACTGTTGGCAATCATCACCTCGTACTCACGCCGATAGTCGGCCTTACGACGAAGACATTCCCAGGCGATGTCGGTGACTTCCGCGTCTTGTAGGCTCTTGTAGGAATCCGGCGACCGCCAGTCGAATTCAGGCATTGCTTCCACCCCATTGCACTCAGCTAAAAAGGATTCGGGCAATTGCTGAAGCATTGGGGGTCGAACCGGGGGACCTGCTCAAAAAGGCTGCACGGCTTAGCAAATCGTAAGCCGCTTCAGGCTGTCCGCGAAGCGCCCCGCCCGGCGGACCGGACGGGGCTTGGTGGGGCGCTCTTAGTCGCCGGTCTTGCGCGGGCGCGACCAGAGCAGGGTGTAGCCTTCTCCGCCCTCGTCGTCGAACAGGCTTGCGTAGATCGGCGCGTTGAACGAGGGATCATCGAGCTTGAGCGAGAGGTAGTCGCGGCCCTCTTCCGATCGCTTCGACCAGGCCGCACCGATCTCCGCGCGACCCACATAGATGCGGTGGCTGGGAGCGTTGTCGTTGGACCGGTTGGTCTCGGCGACGATGCGGACCCCCTTGGCTTGCAGGCTCAGGGTGACGATCTCGCCCTGGAAATCGTTGCCGACCTTCTTGAAAGAACCGATGTTAGCCATGTTACTTCTCCTGTTATGTTTCGAGCCCGCGACCATCGCGGCCTCGATGGCGATCTAGGGCCGAGGACGATCGGCGACGCACCCGACTCGGGCCGGAGCGCAGCGGAGGACGTCGTTGTGGCGACTTTCTTGTCTCGCGAGGAATGGGCGAAGCCCAGGGGAAGAAAGTCGCATCAACGACGTTGCGGCTCAGACGATCGAGGCGAAGCCGGTCTTTGGCCAGATCAAGCCATCAACGAGGCGACGTGCGTCCGCGTGCTGAACCACAATCTTACGGAGAAGCGTGGCTATCTTGGTTTTGACGAACAAGAGGTCGGAACGATTTGGCGCAGAAAGAGAAACAATCTCCTGCAAAGGGCGGTATCGTCTCTCAAGAACGGATCGAGGTAACACCGCTCCGCCGCGGCTGCGTGGGCTAGGCCGAATGCCGACGGCTGGATTGAGGACTTCCGAGGAGGACTGCCTCTCTCGCGCTCAGGTTTCGAGCATCTCCCGCTCACCACGCCGATTTACGCACACCTGTTCGACGATGAAGGCGGGAAACGATCATCGCTCGGTCAATGCGGCCGTAAGAACTGCTTAGGACGGCTTCTCCACCACCCCGCCCGGCTCCGACGGGCGGGGCTCCGCCAAAACCATCAAGCGCGTCCATGACGTGACGCCAATGCAAACCGCGCCCAGGCAAGCGAAGACCTCACGCCAACCCAGCGAAGGCCCCCCGATCTGGGACAGGGCGACACCACATGATAGCCAGCGGCGGCGGCGGCGGGAACAGCGAATGCCGTCGCGATCGCGATGCGCAAGAGCAATGACCGGGTAATATCGACGGCGACCTGGCCGAGGACGAGCGTCAGCGAACGCCGGCCGTCGCGATAAGCAGCGCGCCAACGAGGCCGGCGCCGCTCTGAAACGCCGCGATCCCGCTACTCAGTGCGACAGGGCATACACTGCGAGCGCGAAAATCGCCCAGCAGAATAGGCCGATGCCGAGTGTCTTGAGAACAAGCCCAAGGGTGAGCATGGTGGTGGCTCCATGTGCACATATCGACCAGTCGCGCCTTCCACCACCACCACGGCGCAACTCTGGATCTGAGAAAGGAGGCGGAGTTGCGGCGTGAGCAATTTCGCCCCGATGGCTTGGAGTCGAGGAGACGGCGCTCACGCGCCGCCGAACCTCCAGACGGGAATGCCGAGCCGCCTTGCCTTGTCGGCGAGATTGTCCTGGATTCCCGTGCCCGGGAAGTGCATGACGCCGATCGGCAGGAGTTCGAGCATGGCATCGTTGCGCTTGAAGGGCGCTGCCTTGGCATGCTTCGTCCAGTCGGGCTTGAAAGCGATCTGGGGCACCTTGCGGGTCGTCGCCCATTTGGAGGCGATCAGTTCGGCCCCTTTCGGCGACCCGCCATGGAGCAGGACCATGTCGGGATGCTTGGCGTGAACCTTATCGAGACGATCCCAGATCAGGTGGTGGTCGTTGAAGTCGAGCCCGCCGGTGAGTGCGATCTTTGGCCCTGACGGCAACAGGACCTCGGTCTCGGCGCGACGCTTGGCCGAGATGAAGTCGCGAGAGTCAATCATAGCTGCGGTCAGCGTGCGGTAGCTCACCAGCGATCCTGATCGGGGGCGCCAGAATGTGCCGGTTTGAGTCTCAAAGCGCTCGATGGCTTGGTCGCGGAAGAGCTCCAGGCAATTGCGGCGCTCGATCAGTGTGATGCCTTCCGCCGTCACGCGCTCAAGTTCGACTGATCGAACTTCGGAGCCGTCCTGCTCGCGCTGGCTCTTCTGCTGCGCCAGTTCGTTGCCGTCGAGTTGGCGTTCGATGCGGTCGACGGCACGATGGAACAGGTTGACAGTCGACCAGAGCAGATCGTCGAGGTCCGGCTCGAGCCGAGTGTCGCTCAACGCCGCGACCAGGGCATCAAAGATGTCAATAACCGCGCCAGCAACGATTTTGCCGTCGGGAAGCGGCCGTGGATCGGGCTGCTCGTCGAACGGGCGGTACCCCAAGAGCTGCAATTCGGTGATAGCGTGGTCGGTCGGAGATATCGCGTACGGCGGTTCAATATCGTCGTGGTCGGTCATCGGGGAGGTCCTTTGCCGAATTGACCGCGACCATCGCGGCCTTCGTGGCGATCACTCAGACGGCAGGCGGAACGGGCCAGAACCCGGAGCAGAGCGGAGGGCCGAAGCGCAGCGAAGGATGGCGAAGACCGGCTATTTTGCTTCGCGATGCAAAGCGCGCTCCCAGATGGCTTATGTGCCTTCGCGTCTCCGGCGCGCGGCGGAAAATAGCCGAACGCAGCCATTGCCGGCCCGAGCCGCTTGCCGTCCGATCGCCCTCTAGAAGGCCGTGGTCGCGTCTCTCCCGGCATTGACCTCGGCCCGACCGATCTCGAAGCCGGTCGAAGCGCCAGGGCTATTCCCCGGCGAGCGCCGGAGAATGCAGGAAGCGCGCGACGTCCTCTGGTACGAGTTGAAGCCGCAGGCGTGCGCGGAGAGCATCAATCCCGAAGATATGCAGATCTTCGTTGAAGTCGCCCAGTCGAGGCGACAGCGGGATCGCTTCAATGCCGATGGCTTCAGCGCACTTGGTAAGGATAGCCTGTACGGCATCTCCGGCAGCATCGTTATCGCGGGCGATGTAGAGCCGACGCAGGCCAGACGGCAGCAACATGGCTGCGAGGTGATTAGCCGAAAGCGCAGCCGCCATCGGCAAGGTCGGCAACGCGTAACGAAGTGACAGCATGGTCTCGATCCCCTCGCCGGCGCCGAGCACGTCATCGACCACACCGAAACGAACGGCGTTGCCGAGCAAGTTTCCCATGGCGCGTCGCGGCGTCTCGATCGGAGCCTTGCCGAGCCGCACGCGATCAAAGCCGTCTGGATCAAGCCAGGTGCGGTGTACGCCAGTGATCTGTCCATCGCGGCCCGTGACGGAGGCTATCATCGCCGGCCAGGTTTCTGTCGGCGAATGCTCGTCCGGTCGATAGTAGCAACGAGGATGGAAGCGCAAGCTGCCACCATGGTTGATGCGGGTTATCCCCCGGCGCTGCAAGTACGTCTCGGCTAGCGTCCCTTCGATTCGGCTGGATATTGCAAAGAGCCGACGGGCAGCTTGCTGCGATCCGGCCACTACACCTGGATGAAGGGGTTTCGGAGCCAGCTGCGGCTCCAGACGAGGCAGTTTCAGAAACCGCCTCGCCTCCTCGGCGACCTCGCGAAAGTCTCGCAACGTCAGACTCTCGCGGATGACGTCGAGGAGATCGCCATGTTCGCCGGTTGCAGCATCGGTCCACTTGCCGGCGGCGCCCTTCGGCGTTTCCTGGAGACGCACGAACAACGAGCGGCCCGGCGTGTTGTGGACGTCGCCGACCACCCAATACCGACCCGCCCGCTTGCCATTGGAGAGATAGTGTCGGCACACCGCCTCGGCCTCGCGCGCGAGGCGGCGTGCCAGTTCGGAAGCATCGTGGGGCATCACGCGGCCTCCCGCGCACTGATGCGCGCCACTGGATAGGTGCCGAGCACCCTCGACAGGATCTCGACGCCGCTCGAGTCCGTAGGCACGAATATGCGGAGCTTCCAGGAGATGATCTCCCCAAAGAGGCCGTAAGCCCGGAGACGGTCGCGCATCGTGAGGTCGCGCGCCAGCACCTCCATGGCCGCGACGCCGCCCTGCTCGATCGCTTCGACGAGCTCGACGCGTGTGGCGAACGGGAAGTCGGCGCCGCCCCAAAGGCCGACGCGTTGGGCATAAGCGAGGTTATGAACCGTGGTGGCCCCGGTCGCTGACACATAAACCACGCGTGCATTCGGCAAGGCGTGCTGAAGCCTCAAGCCCGCGCGCCCCTGCTGAGAGGCCGCCTGGTCGCCGCGCTCGGCCCTGCCTCCGACCGCATTCTGTATGGCGTGGCTCTCGTCGAAGACGATCACTCCGTCGAAGTCCGAGCCCAACCATTCAACGATCTGCCTGACGCGCGAAAGCTTTTCGCCGCGCTCGTCGGTCCGTAGCGTGGCGTAGGTGGTAAATAGGATGCCTTCCGAAAGCCGGATCGGGGTGTCCCGGCTAAATCGGCACAGAGGCGTAACAAGCAATCGCTCCATGCCCAGCGCCGACCAGTCGGGCTGCGCCTCCTCAATCAGCTTGTCGGACTTGCTGATCCAGACCGCCCAGCGGCTGCCCTTGAGCCAGTTGTCGAGCAGGATGCCGGTGACCTGCCGTCCCTTGCCCGCCCCGGTGCCATCCCCCAAGAACCAGCCGCGGCGAAAGCGGATGGCATTCTCCGCGTCGTCGCGCGCGGCAGCCACAACTTCAAAAGTGGCGTCGACCGTCCAGGAGCCCGCGAGAAACTCGGAATGCGCTTCGCCGGCATAGATCACGCTCTCGAGCTGCGCGTTCGACAGAAGTCCATCCGCCACCAGGCTCGATGGCAGGTGCGGACGATAGGTCGGCTTCGGTGGCGCGACGGACGCCATTGCCGCGGACTGCACGAGTATCGTCGGATGCATGCGCGATCCCGGGATATGGATCGACTGCAATCCGTCCTCCCGGTAAAGCGCATCGGTCAGCCGGACGCCTTCCGGCGGCGACCATTCGGCCACCTCGAATGCAAGTTCAACGCCTTCTGGCGCTGCGCTGATCGAAGAGGACGATGAGCGAGGCGCAACGGCGCCGGTCGACCGCGACTTCGCGCGGTGTCTAATGACGTCGACCGCGGCCGCCGTGACGAGGGGTAGCGCAAGGGGGATCGGCGTCGAGAATCGCTGAAGCGCCTGGCTGTCCTCGGAACGCCGCGTATGGGTCGGCAAACAGCTCGCGATCTTCGCGCGCATCGGCAGCATGGCAGCCGTCGCGCCAGCCCTGGCCCGCATGGCCGGTCCGAACTTGCAAAGAAACAGAACGGCTGCCGCCTCGCAGACATCATAGGCGGTCTTCCAGTTCCAGGCGCCGGTCGCGTCGGCGGCGCCGAAGGCAGCCTCCATGGCGCTACGCAGAACAGCGGCATCGATGCGCCGGCCGCGTCCGAGCTCGGCCAGGAGCTGTCGCGCGGCCCTGACAGCAGCGGAGGTAAAAGTTGCAGCGGCGCGCAACGAAAGCGGCGCGGCGGCAGCGCCGCCAGCGAGAGATTCGGTCATGGCAGGATTTCTTTCGGAGAGCAGGAAGGGTCGAACCGCCAGGCGCTCTCCTCTGACCTCGACGGCTCAAACCCTTCCCGGCTCGGCTCTCCCTCTCAGACCTGGGGCATAAAATGGGGACCGGCGCTGCACACAGGTCCCCGAACAATCGCAGGACAGCTTCAGCCGTCCCGCCACATGATGTCACTCAGCCGCATCGAGTTGTCGCGGATCATCATCGCTGACGATTTCCGAATCCTCCTCGTCGGCGAGGGACTCGGGCAGCGGGCCCGCTTCGCCGTCCTGAGCCACTGGTGCCGTATCGGAATCGATCGGACGGAGAGGCTCCGGCAACCAGCCCGAGCAATCCAGAAGACGCTTGGCCTCCTTGGCCATGTCGGCCTTCTTCAGATGATCGATTATTTGCGCCGACGACTCGCCCTTGGCTTCCCGCACGGCCTCCAGAATACGAGACTTGGTGATCCGGCCGAGATAGTTGTCGACAGTCGGTCGCCAGCCAGCCTGCACCATGTCGAGCCCGACCGCGCGCGCCAGCACATCAGCCTGGTCGAGACGCGTGCGAATGCCATGGGCGGAGACGCGGCCCTGATTGTAGCGGTTGGCCGGTTCATAGACGGCGTTGGCCGCAAATGATGCACAGTGGGCGGACAGCGATGCTTGTGCACCACCATCGAGAGCCGTCAGCGCATCCCAAAGATCGTTCTCGCTCTTCGGCAACCGCGCCTTCCAGTCCTCATGCCGCGCCTCGACAGCTTTGGCCGAGATGCTCTCCCTCAGCCCCGGAGCTTGGGTGGGAAAGTTCGGTGTGCGAAGGCTGATCTCAAGACAGGTCCGGACGACGCGAACCGGTAAAAGGACGTCAGCACGAAGTTATGCAGCACTGCTTGGAACGCAATCGCAGGTTTCTCTGCCAACGCATCCCGCAACGCCAGCGTCCGATGCGCCGTCAGCTCGGCGATCAGCCGATCCGGCAGAGGCTTGGCGGCGTCCCCATCATCCTCTTCGGCATCAGCCGCACCACCTGCGACTGCGATGATCGTGCGCTGGACGGAGGGGCCCTCTTCTTGACCCTTGGCCGACGACGTTTCGGCGCCATCAGGATCAGTTGCCTGAATCTCGTCCTCTGGCCGGACGTAACCCCGGTCCACGGGGAGGCGTCCTTCGGAATCGATGCTGATGAAGACACCAGCTCGGGCGATGTCGGTCGCTTCGTAAAGCATCGGCCGGTCTTCAAGTGCGGCCAGTGCCGACTCGATTTCGCCGAGACGTTGATCGACTTCGTCGGGCAATTCGTCGGCATCTTCGAGCTTGGCCTGCTCGGCGCTCAGCGCATCGAAGGTCGCCTGCTCCTCAGGCGAGAGATCGGCAGGTCTGCGCTCGATTTCTCTTAGGCCTTGGGTGTGACCGTAGGGGAACTCACGGCGACCGATATCCACTTCCAACCTTCGGCGGCAATCATCTCAGCCTCGGCTTTGAGGTTTTCGGTTACGAGGCGGTCGAGCAACACGACGTCCTGAAGCCAGCCGCCGTCGTCGTGCTCGAACAGATCCCGCAGAACGCCGCCACCCGCGTGCTGATAGGTATCGAGGCCCACAAACTGCACTCGGCGATCGGACCCGCTCACGATGTTCTCAGTGAGCAGCCGGCGGGTCTGGTAATGCTCGTCATAGCTGGAGCGGCTGACGTTCTCCCAGACTTGCTCCTGGCGCGCGTGCTCGGCTGGGACCGAGAACGCCATGAGCTGCTCGAGCGTCATGCTATCTTCGGCATAGACGTCGTGCAGCTTTGGCGAGACCGACGCCAGGCGCAGGCGCTGCTTGACGATCGCTGGCGCCACGAAATGCCGTGCGGCGATCTCCTCTTCGTTCATGCCGCCATCACGGAGGATCTGGAACGCGCGGAATTGATCGAGTGGATGCAGGCCGATACGCTCGTCGTTTTCCGCGAGCGAGTCGTCCTCAGCGATACCGGCATCCCTGATCACACAGGGGACCGTTTTGGTCTTCGCCATGCGCTTCTGCTTCACTAACAGTTCAAGAGCGCGGTACCGCCGCCCGCCCGCAGGAACCTCGAACATGCCGGTTTCCATGCCGTCGGCATCGACGATGGCACGGGCGCTGAGGCTTTGTAGCAAGGTACGCTGCGCAATGCTCTCGGCCAGTTGCTCGATAGAGACGCCGGCCTTGACCTTGCGAACATTGGACTGGCTCAAGACCAGCTTGTTGAACGGAATGTCCCGGGATGGACTGAGTTTGATCTTCTGAACGGCGCTAGCCATGTCGGATTCTCCGCGACGGGCGGCCGAAAGACTCTCTCGACCTCCAACCCGTCACGAACTGCACCGCCCGTCCTCTCACTCTCTGAGGCCCCGCCGCGAAGGCAGCCGAAACAGCCGGCGGACGCATTAGGCGGCCTCCTCGTCGCCCTCGTCGAAGTAGGCGATCGGCCGTTGCTGAAAGCCGAGCAGGAAATCGGCGGCCTTCGACGCCGCGCTCGCCGCCCGTACAACTGCGCGGTTGTCTTCACGCAGCACCTCCAGCCAGGAGCCGATATAGTCGGCGTGGCGCACGGTCGGCACGATGCCAAGTGAAGCGCAGACGAACGCACCTGCCATCTCGGCGACCAGTTCCTCGCGCGCGTAAGATTTGGAGCCGAACGAGCCCGAGAGGTCACGACCAAGCCGGGAAGCAGCTCCGCTCCAATGCGACAGTTCGTGGAACGCGGTCCGATGCCAGTTGATCGGCTCGAAATACGCTGCCGGCGGCGGCACCTGCACAAAATCGCTGGTCATATTGTAGTAAGCGCGCACCCCGCCAATGCGGAAGTCGGCGCCGGTTGCGGCGATCAGCGCTTCCGCCTGCGGTTCGATCTGATCCGGTGGCGGCGGGACGACCGAGCCAGCAACGTCCTCGGGTAAGCCGGCGCATTGCTCAATGTTGAAAACGGTGAAGCGCTTGAGAAACGGAATCGTGCCCGGCTCCTCTCCGGTCTCTGCGGTACGCCGACGCTCGTCCTCGGGAATGAAGCGATCCGCGTAGACAACGGTCGTACCTCGCTCTCCCTTCCTGACATGGCCGCCGAGCCCGAGCGCCTGACGAAAGGTCAGCCAGCTCTGGCTGGAGAAGCCGCACTCAAAAACGGCACCCCACAAAATCAGCACGTTAATTCCGGAATAATTGCGTAGCGTCGAAGCATTGCGCGGCATGGCGAGCGGCGCCTTGATCGCCGCCGTTCCCCATGGCTGCACCCAAGGGATACGGCCCGCCTCCAGTTCTGCGATGATCTTGTCGGTGATTTCAGTGTAAAGGCTCGCCCGGCCATCGCCAACGCGAGCTCGTGTGTGTCTGGACATCGCGGCTCTCCGCGACAGGCGCCGGAAGCCTCTCTCCCGACCTTTGACCTGTCACGACGAACCCGGTCCGCACTCTCACTCTCAATCTCGATGGCAGCGCACAGCTGGAAGAGAGTTGCACACGCGGTAGAGTTCAAACCGAGTGGGCCACGTGTCGGCCCGTCTTTATAACCTTCGGCTCGATGCCGAAGATCATGAATCGCGCCGCGCCCTACCCGTCTGACGGCCCGCGACGTCTGAGCGGCGAGGTGGTGGAGGGGGAAGCTTTGTGCCTGAGGTGCTCGTCTCCCGTCATTAATATAGAAGAGAAGCGTGTGGGCGGAGCGAAGCGGAGACCACTAAGGGTCGCGAGACCCGGCTAAGAGGCACCCGCAGGAGGGTCAGCATAGCGCCGACGCGTAGCGGCGGGACCCGGGACCGAGTGCAGTCGCGAGACCGGTTAAAAAGGCACCCGACCCGAAGGGCAGTGATAGCGACGCCGGCATGCAATGACGGCGGGCCCGAGGGCGAGTGCCTCCGGCGAGCGACTCAATGCGGATTTACGTCGCCTTGGTATCAATTTTGCTTTTGTGATAACGTCTCACTCGTGTGCATGTCTATGCACGGCGTGGGCATGTTCACTGAGAGCCAATTCTTAAAGAGGACGACATGGCCAAGAAAGCGAAGAAGGCAAAGAAGACCGCGAAGGCAGCTACCAAGAAGGTGGCAAAGAAGACTTCAAAGAAAAAGAAGTAATCGTATCGGCGACTGATATATTGCCGCCTCCGGGTCGCAACCCGGATGAAAAGCGAGACCTTCCAAAGGATATGAAGCGTCCTTTGCAGCCGTTTGGTATCGCGGCACGCTAAGCTAAGGCCGGACCTTTGTGCAGGTGGCTGCTGCATAAAGGTCCGGTTTTTCGTTTCTGCCCCGCGGGGGCGCGATCTGCTCGTGCGCGAGGGATCGAAGCCGCAAGGCGTGCGCCGTTGAGGCGTGGAGAAGAAGGGAGTGTTCGAAAGAATGGAGCCTGCTGGTTATGGCTCTTACTTGCCCGGCTTACCGGTGTCGGAAACGACTGAAACTCCGAAAGGAGAACGGGACCAAAGCATGCCGGGAAACGTCTCGAAATCGAGCGCCGCAGCCTGATGGAGAGCACAGAGTAAGGTGTGCATGGTGAAAGCTGTATTGCCTGAATCCCAGTTTCCAGTTGCCAAAGGGCTGGCCGTAGCGAACGCGGCTGACACGCTATGCCACGCGGGGCAGATCGCACCGGCCAGTGCGATCCGCCACCAGTCCGCGTGGGACGACCACTATCCGTGGGTCAAGGAGACGAAGGGGACACCTAAACACACCGCAACTTCCTACACACGCAACTACGGGATCGCCTGCAGCAGGCTCTTTCAAGAACCTGTATGGCGACGGAGCCGTCATAGTACTCAAATGCCCGGCGTAATGGCTGGGACAGCCACCGCAAGGTGGACGATCATGCGTATAAGGCCGGGTGACCGGACCGAAAGCGCCTCCGATCGGGGGAAGGACGATGCCGCTAAAAACGGCATTTGCAGTATGCGTAGAAGAGATTCTTCGACGGAGAGGTTCTGCTGATGCAGGCCGCTACCATCCAGAGAAGAATTGAATCACTGCCGACTTTGTCGCGGTCGGGTAAGCGCGTAAATGGCCTTCACCGCCTGATGAGATCTCCGCATCTCTTCGAGTGGGCCTACGAAAAGGTCTCCCGCAACAAGGGAGCCCTGACGCCCGGTGTAGATGGCAAGACCTTCGACGGCATGTCGCTGGCGAAGCTCGCTGACATCGCCAGGCGCGTAGCGGATGGCACTTATCGCTTCCGACCAGTCCGGCGGGTCTATATCCCAAAGGACAACGGCAAAACACGACCGCTGGGTATCCCAACGGTGGAAGACCGGCTCGTTCAGGAGGCGGTCAGGATTCTGCTCGAGGCGATCTACGAACCTGTGTTCCTCGATGAGTCGCATGGGTTCCGCCCGAGACGATCCTGTCATACCGCACTCAAGTCCATCAAGAAGACCTGGACGGGCTGCAAGTGGCTGGTCGAAGTGGATGTGCGTGGGTTCTTCGACAACATCGACCATGACATTCTTCTTGGGCTTCTAAAGAATCGGATCGATGACGATAGGTTCATCGCTCTGATCGAAGGAATGCTCAAAGCAGGTTACATGGAAGATTGGGTCTACGGACGCACTTACAGTGGCACGCCACAGGGCGGCGTTGTCTCGCCCCTGCTCGCTAACATCTATCTGCACGAGCTGGACCAGCACATGCAGACGATGAAGGCGGACTTCGACAAAGGCCGCGACCGACGTCCATTCCCGCGCTACGCGGCGCTGGAACGGCGCGTCCTCAGTCTCCGCCGGAAAATTGAACGGCTCCGTGCCGACGGCGCGGAACAGGCCGAGATCGACGCTGCATTTGCAGAGATCAAAGCCGTCAACAAGGAGAGACGGAAAGTGCCGTCCGTCGATCCTATGGACCCCAACTTCAAAAGGCTCCGTTACTGCCGCTACGCCGACGACTTCCTCATCGGCGTAATCGGGAGCAAGCGGGAAGCGTGTGAGATCATGGCTCGCGTCGAACAGTTCCTGACGCAGGCCTTGAAGCTCGCCGTATCGCCCGAGAAAAGTGGAGTTCATGCCGCTTCAAAGGGAGTGACCTTCCTCAGCTATCGCATCTCGACATACACATCCTATGGGGCTGGACGCAAATCCAACCGCACGGGGCCGGATGGGCGGGCATGGCGCGTGGTACGCCGGCCGACCACCGGTAATGTCAGTTTGCGAGTGCCGCGCAGGGAGGTTACCGCGTTCTGCAAGCGACACGGCTATGGCGATCTCACCAGAAAGACCGGCCGTCCTCGCGAGCAGTTCTTGGTCACAAGCGATGTCGCAACCGTCCTCGCCTATAACTCAGAGTTCCGTGGTTTTGCGAACTACCATTCGTTTGCCGATGACTTCAAAAGCGCCTTGGGACTGTTGGAGCTTGTTGTGTTCCGCAGCCTTGTGAAGACGCTCGCGATGCGACATCGGACGACGAGAGCGAGAACCATGGCACGTCTGTGGAAGGGTACGGACTACGAAGTCAGCTCCGTGGTCCGTGGTAAACTTCGCAGTATCAAGCTGTGGAGACTGAAGCATCTGACCCAGACCTACTGGACGAGTCCTGTGGTGGACTACGTCACGGCAGGGGCGTGGTGGGTCAAAAGCCCAAATGATCTGATCGATCGCCTCAACGCTCGCAGGTGCGAAGCGTGCGGTGATAGGACCGGACCATTTGAGATGCATCACCTCCGCCGCGTTGGAGACCTGCGAGGCGGATCGCTGACGGTTTGGAAACAGTCCGGTTGGCGGCGCAAGACCATCGTCCTGTGTCCGTCATGCCGCGCAACAGTCTCCGGTCGAGCGCATGCGCGTATGGAAAGCCGTGTGCATTGAAAAGTGCCCGCACGGTTTGGGGGGAGGCGTAGGGATATCCTCGACGAGGTATCCCGCGCCTACCCTACCGAGACGCAAAGCGGCTCGGTTCACGAGAGCCCGGTGCGGCCCTGGCCGCACGCGCACGCCAAGGCCGATCGCCGACCTCCGGCGACACGGCTACAGCTCTCGCAGCGAGCCCGCCATGCGTCCGAGAGCCTGAATGTGTAACCTTTGCTCGATCACCACCAATCAGGCCGCGATCAGCGCGCTGTCCCGCATCGTCAACCTATACGTCAGCAACCTGTCGCCGAAGCCCGACGTCTTACGAAAATCCCGCGCTTTAATTCGACGCGCGTCGCTTACCGGACTCAAGGATTTCAGTCCTCGCCAAATACCTAGTGTTCGGCATCCGTTGGCCGTATGGTTCCATGCATGGACCTGCGGCTGATCCGAGAACACCTTGCTCAAGCTGAGCGCCACGTTGCGCTCAGCGATAAGCATATCGCCCGTCAGATCGAAATCATTGATGGACTGGAACGTTCCGGCCGCTCGACCGACTTAGCCTTGGACCTACTCGCCACGTTTCGGCTGCTTCGGGCTTCTCATGTCGAGCACAGAGATACGATCCGCAGAGAATTGGGGATCTAATCTGCTCGGTTGGCGCGCGACCTTGATATGCGTCAAGCGCAACGAAATTGCGCAGCAGACCGTAAGGTATGCCCCACTCCGACCAACAGACCGATAACAGGGATGTCAGACCCTCGCCCTTATCCGAGGCGCGCCGGGTAATCGAGGAGTACGCCGCCGAGCTGCGTGAGATCATCAAGAAGCTCCGCGGCAAGTTGCATTAGGGCCACGGTGAGCGGAATCCTTCATCCGATCCAAGAGGCTTCCTTTCAGGTGGTGTTCGATCGCTTCTGGAACAGCGAACGTCGCGGCCGGGCAGATCCTGGCTTTTTTCACAGGCAATACGGAACACGGGGACAAACTCCAGTCCCGCGGATCGCGAATCCCTGACCCGTGCTAACCGCCCGGAACGAGCAGGGGGGCGGAAGGATTCGTCCGCAGGAGCGATCTCGATGCTGATGACGAAGGAACGACGACCGGCGATCAGGACGCTGCGCGGCTGGGCGATCCAAGTGCTGCAGGAGGCAGGCGCCGTCCGCGAGTGCGAGGAGCACGGGTGGATGCAGGACCGTGGGGACCCGCACGCGCGCGAGCGAGCCTTCGACATCGCACGTCAGGATTCGCCGACCGGCTTGTCTCCGGAGGAGGCTGTCGCCGAGATCCGCGATGTTCTGGATTCGATCGGCGATTCCTGTCCGGAGTGCGCCTCCGACGACTAGGCCGTCTCTTCTCGCGGCTCGCGGCCGAACGATGCCCGCAGACGAGTGAGTTCGAGCCAACGCCAATGCGGCGTTGATCCATCTCTGCCGTTCGGCTCCATCGGCTTGCGCGGCGAGCTTCATCGCCGCCAGCGCCTCACGCTCGGGGTCGTACTCGACGTTCATGGGCTGAAATATAATCGCGGATGGTAAACGATCCCGGAGCGCTCGAACCGTAGGAATCCGGGGTCATGAAGGCTGATGTCTCCCCAAGTCTCCGGAAGCGTCAGGCCATCCTGTGGAGCATCGGGCCCTGGGTCGGCATGGTCGCTCCGATCAAAGCGGCACGCCGATTCGGACTACTACCTGCTGCGAAGTGACAGGCTGATGCGCCTGACGATGTCGTCCCAATCGTGCTCCTCGCTGGCAGGATAATTGATCAGCACGCAATGAACCATCTGGCCGACGAAGTTGCAGCGGTCGTACCAGACCTTGTCGCCCTTGTAGCTGGAGACTGCGAAGAAGCGACGCGTCACTCGCTTGTACTGAATGCGCGACGGTGGACCCTTCTTGGCGAGGAAGGCAGCCGGCGAATCCTTGGCGACGTTGGGGGCTGCTTGTATCGTAATGTCGGCGCGGCCGTCGGCGGTCCGGAAGCGCTGGCCATATCCGTCCGGTCGGCCCGCCTCCTCGGTGAATATCGAGGACGGGAAATCGACCGAGGTGCCGGTCTGAGGGATGCTGTAGGTCGTCCATCTGACCGGTTGCGCCGAGACCGCCGATGCGGAGGCTGCGAATGCAAATGCGATCGCCCGTGCCGTCGCTCTCATTGAAATCTCCTCCAACCTTCCCCAGCATTGCGCTGCTTGCCATTGGGGAAAGCTGGACGACCAACTCCGTTCCCATAGACAGGCTATCGAAGAACTACAGAGGTCCGTCTTCCTCGACCGGGGCGTTAGACTCGAGCCACGTCAGAGCGGTCTCGATCTTGGCGAGCAACCTCTCGATTTCTTCGCGCTCGTTCGGACCCGGATCGTTCTCCAGCCGTTCGATCAGCTGTTGCTTTTGCGCAAGCAGGTTCGCCACTGTCGACATCGCACGTCCTCCAGCAGGCTTCCTCAAGGTGGTGCGCCGGCGTGCCTCGTTCTATTGGCGCGGTCGTCTCACTCAGAAGATTCCGAGGAGGGCAAAAACCGCAACTTCGCCGACGAAGGCGATGGTCATGACGGCGACCGTGAGAACCATGTCGCCGATTGGCATGCTGGACATTGGCCGCGCCTCCCGTTGCAGCCCCTGACCTGAATTCATGAGGGCATGAAAAAGTTTCGGTTCCGGAAGGCCGGTTGCGGAGTATAGCGTCCGCGTGGGGCAGGAATCGAGCGGGGGCGCTGGATGCGATTCCTTGAACTATCATGCTGGTGCGTGACCGCGGTAGGTCTGGTTGCCATGGTCACGGTCGTTGCCCTGTTCTGAAGCGGGAGCGACACGCTCTCTCAGGGAGCGGCCTGTCCCTTGTTGAGAAGCTGCGAGACGGCGGTAACGAGCTGGGCGGGCGCGAACGGCTTGGTGAGCAGAATGCTGTTGGGCACTCCCGAGGCTCGCCCATTCGTCGGCGGCCATGCCGGTCATGTAGACGACGGGAAACTCCGGATCCGGCTCGCGAACAAGACGCGCGAGGTCCCAGCCGCTCGTCTTGCCCTTCAAGTTCACGTCCGCGACCAGTGCCCGGAATTCGTAGACGCCGCTTTTCAGAACGGTCGCGGCTTCTTCCGCCGACGACAGGATCTGCGGCCGGAAGCCAGCTTCGGTCAGCGCCTCCTCCAGCATTTCCTGGATCTGGTAGTCGTCCTCGGCGACGAGGATGGTGAGAGATTGGGTCAACTTGCGCCCTGCCTAGATGTCGACTCTACGCAGCGCGGATGACCAGGTTCCCTTGGAACTGTTCAAAAGTGAACATTGCGGAGGCGGGACCAAAACGATTTCTTGGCCGCGGCCCCGGCCCTCGCGCGGTGGCCGCGCGTGCCGCGCTCGGCGAGTTCCCCCTACGGGATAAAGGTCTCACGCCGGCTCCATTGCCAATTCCGACGTCTATCCCGACTACGACTCTTGCTCCCTCGGCCTGTCCAGATCGCGCAGACGCTCGATCAAGGATTCCAGAAAATCGGGCAGCTGCGGATCTGGGACGACATTCGAACGAAGGCGGTCGCCAATCTCACGAACGATCGCAAGGGTGTGGCGGTGATCCAGATCGACTGAGTTTTCCATGGCGTAACCTCGACGGAAAAACTTCGGTAGGACCGAATAGTTACGCCGGCGGGCGCTTCTATCACTCACTACGAGCGGCGAGGCCTCCTCGCCGCCCCTTGCGGCGCCTGTGACCAAGAGAACTGTGCTCGCTATTCGCTACTGCGCAGGCCGGAACAGGCCTGCAATTAGCGAGGCTTCGCCCGAACTCGGACGCGCAGACCGGCGTCGAGCCGTTCATAGGTGATCTCCCCCTCGAGCTGTTCGGTGAGAAGCTGGACGATGCGCGAGCCAAGTCCTCCCGGCTCGCCGGGGGCCAAAAGTCCAACCCCGTTGTCGGAGACTAGGAGTTCTATGCCATCGGCCTTAGAGAGCTCGATGGTGACGTGACCCGCAGCCTCGTTCGGAAAAGCGTACTTGAGCGCGTTGGTGACGAGCTCGTTGGCGATGATGCCGATCGCGAGCGCTTGGTTGTGCGGCAAGGAAAAGTCGCCGCAAACCACCTGGAAGGCGACGGGCCCAGATGGTGACAGAGACTGGAAGACCTTTTCGACGACGTCGTTCAGGAAGTATCGCATGTTGACCGAGCGGGAGTCCTGCTTGACCGAGAGGTGGTCGTAGACCTCGGCCATCACCTGCAGCCTCCGTGCGGTCGCCTCAAGCGCGGCGGCGGCCTCGGGTCCACCGTGCCTCGCCTCCAGCCGGATCATCCCGCCGAGGATCGCCAGGTTGTTCTTGGTCCGGTGCGCCATCTCCTGCAGCAGCAGGGCTTTGGTCTTGTCGGCCAGCATCACGCGCCGAAGCTCCGTCCGCTGGAATTCGGCGACGGTGGCGGTACCAGCCGCGGTGATGGCGAAGAGCGAATTCGTGGCCAGGAAATCAAGGCCGACCCGACCCGCGTAGCTGACGTAGGCCCCGACCCCCACGGCAATCACGGCGGCGAAGATTCCCGAGCCCCGATCGAAGATCAGACCGGACAGGAACACTCCGGGAAGCAACAGGAAGTACCCCGGCGCGCCCGTCTGCATCTGAAGCGCGATCTGCAGGACGGCGCAGACGAGCATGATGCAGGCCGAGATGCCGTACCGGACGAGAATCGGAAGCCGATGCTCCAGTACAAGCGGATATAGCCTGTTCATGGATTTGAAATCGCCGACGGAAAGGTGAAGTTCCCTCGCTCGTGCAGCAGTTCGGGACGTCGGTCGCCTAAGCCGACGTCTGCGAGGCATTGTCGCATAGACCACGGGAAGTTGAGATGCCTCAAAGCGAACCAATGCACCGGTCGTATAGTTGATTCCATACCGAGCGGCATGCGAGCGTCGGTGCTGTTACGGTTGCGGAGACCCGGACTCCTAGGCACTCCGGGCTCCGCTCCCAGTTTGCGACCGAGGCGACTTGCGACCGAGGCGACCGCACTATGCCGTGACCAGGCCGACGCTGCGCGTCTGGGCGGAGCAGACCGCATTCGGACTCAAGAACTCGCTGAAGAGGCGCGGCTATCGCTCGAACGAGGGCAGCGACGGCAGGCCGAGTTCTGGTTCAGAGACTTCGAGACCGCGCTCGACGACGAACTCGCGTTCCTGCGGACCGAGATCTACATGCAAGACGTTGAGCCAACCGTGCAGAGGCTGACCGCATTTACACGATTGTCCGGACGCATCTGAGACGACCTACCGGCCGAGACGCTTCTCGACGCGCTTGCGGGAATTGCCGACCTTCTTGACGGCCTTCTTCACCGCAGAGGCCGAGCGCCCGGTCTTCTTCGCTTCATACCGGACTTCGTAGTCCTGCCCTTTCGCGACCCGGGCGCGATCCTGTTTGCGTCCACGCGCGGTCTTCTTCTTCGTTGCGGCCATCGGCTCCTCCTCTTAGAAGAATGCAACGCTCCAGGGATTCGCGGGTTCCGTGCGAGCTATAGCCGCGGGTCAGTGGCCACAAGAACGGCCGTGGACTATGGGAGCCCAGCCGTCGAGCAACAGGCCGTCCCAGAACGTGTCCATCGAGTTCATGCCGGATGTCCGGGATCGACGTCCTTGGGCGTCTTCTTCTCCCGCTGAGGTGTCATCGTCGCCGGACTTTCCTTGCCGGGTACGCCGCGCGGACCCAGCTGATCGCGTTGAATGTCGTCCTCGGAGCGCTGGGGCTCCACGCCATTCATCGGCTTCGTAGTCATCATTCCATCCGAGCCTTCTCTTTCAGGTCGCGGATTTGGATCTCAGCCTCTTCATTCGAGGTGACAATCTCCGACTCATCCGGCACCCGTGCGATCGCGCTGAGCCTCTTGAGCTCGGCGAGTTGTTCTGCCGTTGGTTTTTCCATCTTCGAATCCTTGACCGCCTGCACGACGGCCTCGTCGAGCACATCCAGCAGCTGGTTTATGGTTTGCTCGCAATCTCTGGGGCCAGGCTCGACATACCGGGCCAGGATGCCCTGAGCGTCTTCCAAGGCCTTCGCAACTCGCCGTTCCGGATCCATGACCGGTACTCCAGATACTCTGAGGCAAACGCGGCTATGAACGGCGCGTTCCTTTGCTCAGCCCCTTGAACGAGCTGGCCCGCAGGAGTCCTTCGGAGGTGATGTCGCGGTACTCGATGTCGGCAAAGAACTTGGGTTCGACCCAGGTGGCCTTCGGTTTCCTGATGGTCTTGGTCAACTTCTGCTTGGGGCTGACGACGGTATCGA
Source organism: Bradyrhizobium sp. USDA 4486 (assembly GCF_054057995.1). Lineage (NCBI taxonomy): Bacteria > Pseudomonadati > Pseudomonadota > Alphaproteobacteria > Hyphomicrobiales > Nitrobacteraceae > Bradyrhizobium > Bradyrhizobium sp. USDA 4486. The sequence goes on along the minus strand of NZ_JBSRZV010000001.1, from coordinate 7,858,271 downwards.
GCGCCTTGCGGATCTGCGCCGAGGTGGTCCGGCTCCATCCCGTGCCGACCTTTCCCATGTAGACGAGGTCCTTACCTTCCTGCTTACCCAGATTGCGTGTTTCGGCAATTTCCGGACACCGATTTCGGTAATTCGCGGACAGCGATTTCAGTAATTTCGGGACAGGGATTCCGCTAAATCGCGGACAGTTGCGGGAGGTTGGTTTTCGGGAGCGCCGTTCAGGCAATGTTCTCTCTCAAGCTGAGTTTGAGAGGGGCAATGCCGAGACGGAAGCAAGCGAAACGAACCACTGTGAAGGACCTACGATCGATCCTGAGGCTGACGTACGAGCAGGACCTGTCGGTTCGGGAGATCTCGGAACGGCTGCAGATCAGCAAGAGCTCGGTTGCCACCTACCTGCTGCGGGCACGCGAGGCGGGCTTAAGCTGGCCGTTACCGCCGATTTACGCGAGCGAGGCGGCGTTGCAGCGGGCTCTGTTCCGGCGGGTCGGGCGGCCTCCGCAGGACTTGAGCGAGCCTGAGTGGCCGCGGGTGGCGCAGGAGCTCAAGCGCAAGGGCGTGACACTGACGCTGCTGTGGCAGGAATACCGGACGGCGCATCCCGAGGGCTATGGTTACACGTGGTTCTGCGAGAAGTTTGACGTCTATCGGCGCCGGGCGAACCCGACCTTCCGTCATCGCCACGCGGCGGGTGCAGTTATGCAGACCGACTATGCCGGTCCGACGGTGGAGGTGATCGATCCGCAAACCGGCGAGATCCGTCAGGCGCAGATATTTGTCGCGGTGCTCGGGGCCTCGTCGCTGACCTTCGCTATGGGAAGCTTCGGTCAGCGACTACCAGATTGGATCGAAGGCCAGACCCGAGCCTTGTCGTACTTCGGCGGAGTTCCCAAGGCGATCGTCTGCGACAATCTGAAGGCCGGGGTCGTCAAGGCGTTGTGGTTCGAGCCGACGCTCAATCAAACCTTTGCCGCCATGGCCGAGCACTACGACACGACGATTTTGCCGACCCGCAGCCGCAAGCCCCGCGACAAGGGCAAGGTTGAAGGCGCGGTGCTGATTGTTGAGCGCTGGATTCTGGCACGGCTGCGCCATCGGCGGTTCTTCAACCTGACCGATCTCAATACTGCGATCGGCGGTTTGCTGGAGGAGCTGAACCATCGGCCGATGCGCCATATCGGCAAATCCCGCCGGCAGCTGTTCGAGGAGATCGAGCGCGCTGCGTTGACGCCGCTGCCGAGCGAACCGTTCGAATACGCCGAATGGAAAACGGCGAAGGTCCATCCCGATTATCACGTCGAAGTCGACAAGACCTTTTACTCAGTGCCGCACCGGCTGATCGGCCGTCGGGTGGACATCCGGCTCACCTATCGAGCCGTCGAGATCTTCCAGGATCACACGCGTGTCGCCAGCCATGTGCGCCGCTCTCAGCGCGGCGGCCATGTCACCGTGAACGAGCACATGCCCAAGGCCCATCAGCGTTATGCCAATATGACGCCGGCGAGCTTGATCAAGATGGCGGCGCGGATCGGCGTCAACACCGCCACTCTGGTCGAGCGGATGATGCGTGAGCGCCCGCATCCCGAGCAGGGTTATCTCTCCGCCATGGGGATCATCGCCCTGGCACGGCGCTACGAGCGCGATCGGCTCGAAGCGGCCTGCGAGCGGGCACTCGTCATCAACGCGATCAGCTACTCCTCGGTGAGCGCGATCCTCAAATCCGGGCTCGACCGCGCGAGCCCTGCTGCCGCACCCGTCAAAGCCACCCCCTCGCACACCAACATCCGTGGTGGGGGCTATTATCAATGAATGAAAGGAACATCGCGATGCTGACCCACCCGACCCTCGACCAGATGCAGGCGCTCGGCCTTGCCGGAATGGCGGCGGCCTACCGGCAATTGGCTGAACAGGACAATGCCGCCGATCTCAGCCGCGACGAGTGGCTCGGCCTGATGCTCGATCGCGAAGCTGCCATGCGCCGACCGGCGCCTGACCAATCGGCTGGCCGCAGCCAAGCTGCGCTTCGTCGACGCCTGTATCGAAGACGTCGACTTCACGTCCCGCCGTGGCCTTGACCGGCGCAACACCCTGCAACTGGCGCAAGGCGCCTGGCTGAAAGCCCATGAGAACTTCATCATCACCGGCCTGACCGGGACTGGCAAAACCTGGCTGGCGTGTGCCTTCGGACGCCAGGCGGCCAGGCTCGATCATTCCGTCCTTTATTTGCGTATGCCGCGCCTGTTCGAAGACCTCGCCATGGCCCGTCTCGATGGTCGCTTCCCGCGCCTCATCGATAAGCTCGCACGTGTCCAGGTGCTCATCCTCGACGACTGGGGCACCCACACCCTCAATGACCAGCAGCGCCTTGATCTCCTCGAAATCTTCGAAGAGCGCTACAGGCGCAAATCGACCTTGATTACCGCTCAGCTGCCCGTTGCCCAATGGCACGATATGATCGGCGAGCCGACAATCGCAGGTGCTATCCTCGACCGGATCATCCACAACTCCCACCGTATCGCCCTCGAAGGCGACAGCATGCGAAGGAAAAAAGCTGCGCGCCCCTTGACCGACGTCGAAAACAGCGAAACGAATACCAACTGACTTCAACAACCAGGCAACCAAAAGCCAGCGCCGCCACGCTGTCCGCGATTTAGCGAAACTGCTGTCCGTCAGTTAGCGAAACCACTGTCCCGTTTTTGCGAAATACGCACCCAGATAGAGGGCGGCCACGCCGGATGGGTCCTTGATGAAGCCGACCACGGGAAACTTGCCCTTCTGGACGACCTTGATCTTCTGCCAGGCTTCGACCCGCTCCGATCGGTATGGCGCGTCCACGCGCTTTGAGATGATGCCCTCATAGTTCAACTTGCTGGCGGCGACGAACAGAGCCTGCCCGTCGCCTTCATGATGTTCACTAAAGAAGATGGGCTCCTCGAGCCTGTGCTCCTCGATCAGTTCTTTGAGCAGCCTCTTCCGCTCGAGCTGCGGCTCCTTGCGCAAATCCTTGCCGTCGAGCCACAGCAGATCGAACGCGAAGAAGATCAGGCGGTCCTGGTCGCCTCTGCCGAGGTCTGCCTGCAGCTCGGAAAAATTGGTGCGGCCGTCATGGATGACGACGACTTCGCCGTCGACGATGGCCTGACCTTCAATGTCGAAAGCGCCAGCAATTCCTGAAAACTTGCTGACCCAATTGTAGCCGTTGCGGGTGTAGGCGCGGCGATCGTCACCGTCGATCCGGAGCTGGATGCGGTACCCGTCGTATTTGACTTCGTGAATCCATCGGGATCCCGAAGGTGCCTTCATCTTCAGGGTCGCCAGTTGGGGGCTGATGAACCCCGGCATCTGAGGAGCTTCTGGCTTCTCGGCCGGAGGCGCCGCTCTTGTACGCTTCGCCACGCTACGCAACTCACAAAAAACCCGCCGCCGGGTGGGGGCCCGTGGCGGGCAGTTTACCTACCTTACTCAACGAGTCTCGCAACTTCGAAGGTGGCGAGGAGTTCCTACGACCTCGCTGGTTCTCAAGCTTTCGAATATGAGCGACCCGGCCCGCGTTTAGTGCAGTGCCAAAACGGCCAATCCCTGCCGCATCGAACTCCGGTCGATAGCGGGCGTTTACTGACATCATGTCAGACGCATTCGATTACTTCCGAGCCTACGCGGTGCGAGCTCTCTGCAAAGCGAGATCCATGCCGCGGGGCAGGATGAAGCATCTGCAGCTGGTGGCCGGACGGATCTACAATCTCCTCAAGAAGGAAGCTGCCTACGGACCCAATATTCAGCACCTGAACGATTTCCGCGCAGCCCAGGAGCTTGAGAGCTCTCTCGATCGCCAGCCAAGTGACCGCCCCGGCGGTCGCCTTGCTCCAATGGCGACCCAAAGCGCGGACCGGGAGGCTCGCTGAATGCCAGCGCTCGACGCTCGCGGTGTGGCAAGTCTCCTGCGAGAGTACGCGCAGCGCACCGCCTTGCGAGGCGGCAATCCGTACCGGGCAAAAGCCTACTCGCGAGCTGCCGACAGCCTGGCGTCTCTTGCCGTCCCTCTGGACATGCTCATCGCCGAAGACCGTCTTACGGAGATCCCTGGCGTCGGCGACGCGATAGCCGACATCATCACCAAACTTCACAAGACCGGCACTCATCCGAGCCTGGAAAAGCTCAGGAAGGAAATACCAGCTGGCGTGCTTGAGCTGCTGGCTGTACCGGGCTTGCGGCCCGAGAAGGTGCTACGGCTCTACCAGGATCTCGGCATCACCTCGCTCGCGGAATTGGAAGCCGCGGCGAAGGACGACCGCATCAAGAAGGCCAAGGGTCTCGGCGCCGCGCTGCAGGCCAAGATCCTGCAGAACCTGGCGGTTGCGAAAAGCGGAGAAGGCCGCCTTCACCTGCACCGAGCCGCTGCCCTGCTCGCGCACGCGAAGGACTCCATCCGCAAGGCCCGGCCTGAGCTCAAGCGCATAACGATCGCTGGCGATTTCCGTCGAGGCTGCGAACTCGTCGCCGACCTCGCAATCGTTGCGGAGGCTGCCAAATCAGACATGACGGCAATGCCATCGTCCGAAGGACTGCAAGTCCGGGTGTCCGACCGCAAACATTTCGGCGCCGCCCTTCTCTTCGCCACCGGCTCCGCCGCTCACATCGAGCAGCTCCGGACGCTGGCCGCCGAGAAGGACATGCGGTTGGACGCTCACGGCCTGCACAAGGGCCGCACACTGATCGCCGGCGAGGAGGCTGACATCTACCAGGCTCTCGGGCTGCCCTTCATCGATCCCGAGCTCAGGGAGGGCCGCGGCGAGGTCGAGCTGGCCTTGAAGGGCAAGTTGCCGAAGCTTGTGACCGACAAGGACCTGCGCGGAATCCTGCACTGCCACACCGATGCTTCCGATGGGACAGAGACCCTGGAGACCATGGCGAAGGCGACCCGTCAGCGCGGCTTCGAGTATTTCGGAGTGGCGGACCATTCCAAGTCCGCCCACTACGCCGGCGGCCTCTCCCTCGAGGAGATCGTGCAGCAGCACCGGGAAGCCGAGCGCCTGAACAAGCGTTTCGGCAAGGACTTCCGGGTCCTGAAAGGCATCGAGTCCGACATTCTGGCTGACGGGTCGCTCGACTATGACGACGAGGTGCTTGAACGCTTCGACTTCGTGGTCGCCAGCGTCCACAGCCGTTTCAAGCTGGATCGCAAGGCGCAGACGCAGCGCCTGCTGCGGGCCATTTCCGATCCTCACACGACCATCATCGGCCACATGACTGGGCGGCAGCTCCAGCGGCGGCCGGGCTATGAGATCGACGTCGAGAAGGTGCTTCGGGCCTGTGTGAAGCACAACGTCGTCGTTGAGATCAACGCACATCCATGGCGGCTCGACCTGGACTGGCGTTGGCACCAGGCGGCCCTCGAATTCGGCTGCATGATGAGCATCAATCCGGACGCGCACTCGATTCCAGAGCTCGACCACATGCACTGGGGCGTCGAGATGGCCCGCAAGGGCGGCGTCCCCGCCGACCGTATCCTGAATGCGATGACGCTTCCCGAGATCACGCGCTACCTCCGCCAGAAGCGGCGCTCGCTCGCCCGCGCTGCCTGATGTCGCACGCGCTCGACCTTTCGCTTGAGGGAAGGGTGATTTCGGTGGCTGCCGATCGCGGGCACCACTTCAGCAAGCCGCCACGGGATCAGATCGTTCTGGTGGAAGGCCATGGTGTCGAAGGTGACGCCCACGCCGGTCCGTTTGTCAGGCACCGATACCTCGCCCGTCGCCGGCCCCGGCTTCCCAATCTGCGGCAGGTTCACCTGATCGCATCGGAGCGATTTGCGCACCTCCGGGAAGCTGGCTTCGCGGTCGCAGCGGGAGACCTCGGTGAGAACATCACCACGGCCGGACTGGACCTCGAACTGATGCCGCTCGGGACGCTGATCGAGTTCGGGCCCACGGCGATCATCGAGTTGACAGGCCTCCGCACGCCCTGTGTCCTGATCGACCGCTTCCGAGCTGGCCTGAATCGGCACATGCTCTCGTCGGCGGAAACGGGCCCTCCATTCAAATGCGGGGTGCTGGGAGTGGTTCGGGCCGGTGGAGCGGTAGCGGCCTTCGACATCGCGGGGGTGCGCCTCCCGTCCACCTCTTCTGAAACCTTGCCGGCGCTTTAAGAGCCCGGTGTACAACTCGGCCGATCGATGGCCGAATCGAAAAGCGTCGGTAGATCGGGCTGGCATGGCCGCAAACAAGGTAACGGCGGTACGCTAGGGGCTGGGGAAGCAATCGACGGTCCGGTACTGGCAAGCCGCCCAGCTTCGCTGGCGGCTTTTTCTTTGGCTCGACGTCCCTCAAGAGGCATTCGCCCTCGCTCGTTCACGGGCCTCACGGCGACGCTCCCGGCGCTCGCGGCGACGCTTGGCACGATCGGCGGGCTGCCGCAGAGGAGGAACGAGCTGTAGTCTCCTCGACCACCGACGCCTGGCTCGGCTCGGGTGCAGCAGGGCGGGCTTCCATGAACTCCAGCGCCGCCCGTCCTTTGGACGTGATCTTCCAACCGCCGCTGGTGCGTTCGACCAGCCCTTGTGACCAGATGTCGAGATCCGGGACCCGCGCCGCAAGGCGTCTGGTCCGATCCGCCCAATCGCGTTCGCTGGTTGCCAGGATGGCCATGTCCCTCTTGAGGTCCTCCATCACGGCAAACCCATCCGGATATGCCACCAGGATCTTGAGGACGGTCACCTGGAAATTCACGTCCGCTCCTCCGGATCAGCGCCACATCGTGGGCGCGTGCGAGAGGGCATCGCGACCGACCTGCTTAAGAGCCTCCGGAGAAATCTCGCCCCTGGTCGCGGCCTCCAGAATCTTCGAGCCGACGTGGGTACGAGCACCAATCTCGCGCTGCGAGACGCATTCGCAGACTTCATCAAGGACCGCGCGCAAAAGCGCGGTGGTTGCCGTGTCGAACATGAGATGCCCCCAAGAGGGAAAATCCCATCCTAACCGGTCTTTGCCGGCTTGTGGATTCAGGAATGTTAAGCTTCGCGGCAAGTACAGCTTCGAACTGGCGAGCAGAATTGTCACAACGGCCGCTCAGAGCGCGGGCAGCGCACCCGGTGACGTTGCACGCCCGAAGCTTTGGGACCTGGGCTCGACCATCTTCTTCGAGTGTCGTACGGAACTTACGATACATACCACTCGTTCCTCCCATCTCTCTTCCCGTCGTCCAGCCATGGCTCGAAAATCAACCCTGCCTCGCCGCCTGCAGCCCATGCTGGCCACGCTGACAGATTCACCGTTCGACGATCCAAATTGGTTGTTCGAGGACAAATTCGATGGTTTCCGTATGGTCGCGGAAATCCGGCGCGGTCGGGTCGCGCTCTACAGCCGCAACGGGAAAATCATCAGCCACTCCTATGTGGAGGTCGCGAAAGCCCTTGAGGGCGTGAAGGTGGATGCCGTGATCGATGGCGAGCTCGTCGCGATCGGGAAGGACGGCGTATCCCATTTCCAGTTGCTTCAAAACGCCCTGCGCCACGAGGCTAAGCTTTTGTACTGCGCGTTCGACCTGATGTTCGCCGACGGCGAGGATCTGCGTGCGCTGCCGCTCCTCGAGCGCAAGAAGCGGCTCAAGGCCATCCTGCCGCGCCACAAGCTGATCGCGTTCAGCAACCATCGCAAAGGCAGCGGCACAAAGTTTTTCGCAGAAGCCGAGCTGAGACATCTCGAAGGCATCATGGCCAAGCGCGCGGACAGCCCGTACGCGTCCGGACGCCGGACCGCCGACTGGCTGAAGGTGAAGACCGCGCAGCGGCAGGAGGTTGTGATAGCCGGCTTCACGGCGCCGAGGAGAACCCGGCCCTTCTTCGGCGCTCTCGTGCTGGCGGTACGCGAAGACGATGCATGGCGGTACATCGGCCACGTCGGCACCGGCTTCGGCCACCAGGCTCTCGAAGAGCTTCACGCCAAGCTCATGAAGCTAAAAACGGCAAAGTCGCCGTTCCCAGCCAAGGTGAAGGATGAGCGGGTCACGACCTGGGTACGTCCTTCCTTGGTCGCAGAAGTGAAGTTTGCGGAGTGGACCAGCAAGGGCGAGCTGCGCCAGCCGGTCTATCTCGGCCTGCGGTCCGATAAAAAGGCCAAGGACGTCGTGCGCGAAAAGAGCTGGTCGCGAAAATAGCTCCGGGACGAAGCGGCGACTTGGAATTCAGCCGGCTTCGCGCTCGGATGCCGAAGGCCATGGCGGCAGGGGCGGCAAGCCGAGAGCCTTGCGTACAGGTCCGAACGACCGCCGGTGAGCTGCGCATGCGCCAAGTCTGGCGAGCGCATCATAATGAGCGGGCACCGGGTAGCCCTTGTGATCCGCAAATCCGTAGCCGGGGTGACGCACGTCGAGCGTCCGCATAACTGCGTCGCGCTCGACTTTCGCGAGGATGGACGCGGCGGCGATGCTGGCGGACTTGGCATCGCCCTTAATAATCGCCTGCTGGGGGATGTCGATTTCCTTCAACCGTTTCGCATCGATCAGCAAGTGTTGCGGCGTCAGCCCTAGCCCCCGGACCGCGCGCTGCATAGCCTGGATGCCTGCCCAATAGATGTTGATCGCGTCGATCTCCTCGACCTCGACGAACGCCACATACCAACTGACTGCCTTTTCCTTGATCTCCTTCGCGAGTTCTTCGCGAGCCGCGGCGTCAAGTTTTTTCGAGTCGTCGATCCCAACTATCCGCGTGCCGGGTTTCAGGATGACGGCACCGGCGGAGACCGGCCCGGCGAGAGGGCTCATTCCAGCCTCGTCCACGCCTGCCACGGCATGATGGCCGCTTTCCCAGAGAGAGGTCTCGAAGCGGAGCATCTTGCGGAGCCGCTGCCCTTCGGACCTATTTTCATAGCGCCGTTTATCGATTGCAGCCAGGATGGCACGCGCTCCCGCGCGGCTGTCGGCCCGCAAGATCTGCTCCACGCTAGCCTCGAGCGGTCTTTTCTCGATGACATAGCGCTGACGCAAAACCTCAAGTGAATATTGGGACATCGCGGCTTTGGTGGAGAAAGGCTGTGGGGGATCGTGTCGGTGAACTTTGTGACGATTGTCTGAAGTATCTATCCCGCCTGATTGCTTGCGCAACGCCCTCTCGAAGGAACCGGCCGGCTCTCATTGGGCCCGATTCCGCGCCACCGCGCCCATCAGCCTCAGAGGAACCAATACTCGTGTGTTCATCCCGAGAGCCAGTACGTCATGCAAGCGACGGAGAAGAGGCGATCGCGTGGTAATCGCGGTAGCCGAGCGCTCGCTTAATCTCTTCCATGGCCCTATACGCCGTTGCTTCGGCTTCGCCGTCACCTTTCCTGGCGTCGCGCACCGCACGCCGGCCAACCATTAGTCTGTCGACGAAATGATCTCGCGTGACATTGTCGAAAGCGGGATTTGCCATCCGCCAGAGCTTGCCGCGAACGGAGAAGTAGTGGCCGTCCGGCGTCACCTGATGCTTAACTTCACCTAAGCCGACTTTCGCTGCGGCTTGGCCGTCGGCTTCTTCGCCGCGGTCTCCTTCGCTGGCTTTTTGCCTGCGATCGGCATCAGCATTTCCTTCTGCCCCGCAGCCGCCTTGCGCGGCTTCTTGCCTGGTTTCTTCGGCGCCTCTGTCGCGGCCTCCTCTCTTCCGATGCTCTTGCGCAGCGCGTCCATCAGGTCCACGACGTTCTCACCTCGAGGACGCGCTTTTGCCGTGATCGGTTTGCCGGCGCGCTTCTGGTTGATGAGATCGATGAGGGCGGTTTCGTACTGGTCTTCAAACTTATCGGGCTCGAAATGGCCCGCCTTCTGATTGACGATGTGTTTGGCGAGATCGAGCATGTCCTTGGTGACTTTGACATCCTGGATGTCGTCGAAATACTCCTTTTCGGAGCGAACCTCATAGGGATAGCGCAACAGCGTGCCCATCAGGCCCTTATCCAGCGGCTCGAGCGCGATGATGTGCTCGCGATTGGTCAGCACCACACGACCGATCGCGACCTTGTTCATCTCGCGGATGGTTTCTCGAATGACGGCGAAGGCATCGTGCCCGACTTTACCGTCAGGACGCAGGTAGTAGGGACGAATGAGATACCGCGGATCGATCTCGCTGCGGTCGACGAACTCATCGATCTCGATGGTTCGCGTCGACTCCAGCGCGACGTTCTCAAGCTCCTCCTTGGTCACCTCAATGAAGGTGTCGGTGTCGACCTTGTAGCCTTTGACGATATCTTCGTTGTCGACCTCCTCGCCGGTGTCGGCGTCGACCTTGGCGTATTTGATCCGATGGCCGGTCTTTCGGTTCAGCTGGTTGAAAGAGACCTTTTCGGATTCCGAGGTGGCCGGATAGAGCGCGACCGGACAAGTGACGAGGGAAAGACGCAGGAAGCCTTTCCAGTTGGCGCGGGGGGCCATCGCGGGGGAACTCCATACTGATGCCGGATTCAAGACGAACGGCCCGGCTTGGTTCCGACATTGCGGACCGTCCAACAGGAGGATTTTTCTTAGGCGGCGGCATCGTCGGACTCGACATTTGTTCTTGTTATGTTCTAATTCAGGCATGACTGACCGACCCGCGAGCTGGCGCATGCCGACCCCGAAGCAGATGGAAAAATTGGCCGCGGAAGCTGACCGCAGAAGATCGCCGTCCGCGGCGGGTCCGGATGCTCCCCTCCCGGCCGAATATTGGAAATCGGTCCTCAAAGACCCTCGCGCCGGCGCGACTGTGGCCCGGAGCCGACAGCGACGCGTTTCGGAAATTAAGGCCCACGTGCTGCGCGTCTCCTGCCGCCGCTGCGAGCGGACCGTGGAAATCCAGACCGCCGATGCCGTCCGTTTGTATGGCGCCAACGCAGTCTGGAAGGACGTAGCGCAGCGGTTGCTCGACAACACCTGCCAGCAGCGCACCGGCAGGCATGAAGAAGACGGGTGCTGGCCAGCGTTCGAAATGCCGTAGTCGCTCAGAATTTGCCGATCCGATCTCTTGGCGCCTGGATGTCCGGATGGCCCCGAAATATCACCCCACGCCCCTATCAGGCGGCGATCGCAAGGCTCTGGCAAAAGCGCTCGGCAAGGCACGCGCGATGTCTAACATCCTGGCGACCCAATCGGCGGAGATGCGGGCCAAAGGCGAGGCAATGATACAGCAAGCCGATAGGCTGCTCTGCGAAAGCTGGAACGAGCGGATGTGGAGTGACGGCGAACCGATCGATCCGTCACCGACCATCGACCAGGCTGTGAACGGAGGCTTCCCCTGGCTGGAGATCAGGTGCGCGCGCTGCAAGACGCCGAGCGATGTCGATCTTGCGGCGATGAAGCACCCGCCGACCACCTTCGTGCACGATCTCGCCAGCCGGCTGCGTTGCCGCAAATGCGCCAAGGCGGGCCGGCGTCCATCCGCGACTCTGCTACAGTTGACGTGGCAGCCGCGCCACCCTCGAACCGAATCCTGACCGATGTGCAATCTTTATTCGATCACGACCAACCAAACCGCGATCAGCGCGCTGTTCCGCGTCGTGAACCGATACGTTGGAAATCTGGCGCCGATGCCGGGGGTTTTTCCCGACTACAAGGCGCCGATCGTGCGCAACGGAGCCGAGGGTCGCGAACTCGCTACGGCGCGATGGGGAATGCCGTCGTCGTCAAAGGCGCTGAGACTACCAACGACCTCTATGCATTCCTCACGACGGAGCCGAACGCCGAGGTCGGTGCCATCCACCCCAAAGCCATGCCGGTAATCCTTACGACGCCGCAGGAAGTCGAGACCTGGATGACGTCCCCTGTGGACGAGGCCCTAAAGCTGCAGAGGCCGCTGCCGGATGGATCACTCCGGATCGTCGCTCGCGGAGTGAAAGAAGACACGGCCGGACAAGCAACTTGAGCATCAAGGGCGATGAAGGCCATGCAGCGTGGGCCGTAAGACCATTTATCTAGATAGATGCGCTGTTAGCGGCGAACGGACTTTCGAAGCGTTCAATCCTCTTCGCCTCCATCCTCCCTGTAGAGCTCCAGATTGGTTCTCCACTCAGCGCCAGCGGCCCCCTGCGAGAGGTTGAAGGATTTCTTGATGTTGGCGATGTCCTTGAGAATAATCTTTCGTCCTGCCTGAGTGTCGAGCCCCTTAAGAATCCACTCGGCCTTCCAGAACTCCTCGGGAATCTTTGCGATGTAACCTTTCGTGACCTCTTCAATGAATGAAGAGTTGGTAATGTCTATCTGGTCGGAGGTGTTCACCACCCGCTGTTCGATTGAGTTGGCGATGTGCTCCGTAATCGCCTGTATAGTTGGCTTCTTAAAGAGATTCCTGAACTGCTCAATGTCGGCGAGGGTTATCCCGTATTGCTTTTTGATCGTCGTCCATATCGTAAACATCATGTCTCTGATTGTGTCATCATCCTGATCCGGATAATCCTTGAAAGTCTTTTCGAGTACCTTGATGGAATTTTCGATGGCCTGAGGCGCCACGATCCTTCGAGCGTCTTTGGAGCGATTGTTGACCCAGTCTACACATTTGTAGAACGGACTATCCTTGTTCTCGTTGAAGACGTCGATTGTTGATGCGAATTGACCTACCCTGATCGAGGCGGTCGTAAGGCGCGACTTTAGATCAGCTTCGATAGCATCGAAATTAGCGATACACGCCTTGATATTATCGGTTGGAACCTTATTGGCTTTGTTGTTGATCGTGATGAACTGGAAGGCCCGTTCGAGCGCCGGCGCGCTTAGGAATAAGGAGACCGGCACTTTGACGTCGAAGTCGAGTTCAGACATGCCCTTGAGACGGTGTTGCCCGTCAATGGTGTACGAGCTTTCTAGCACGCCCTTTCCAAAACTGATGCGGACGAGGCCTTCTGCGTCAAGGTGTTCCAGACAGTATGCCTTTTGATCCTGCTTGAGATCGGCCATCGATTGCACCGACTGTACCTCAGGATCGAAAGCAATGATGACGCTGCTTGGAATCACGTTTTCATCCTTAGCGGTGAAAAATTTGCGGATTTGCTTCCATCGCGCCTGAGTCAACTCCCGCTGAATCCCGCCTCGATCTATCTCGATACTGTCGGCATGCGTCCACTGGACGATCTCTTTAGCTGGCGCGACAAGGCTCACAAACTGCAGCGACGTCATAGGAGTCTGGCGTACTAAAAAACCTCGATATTGAAACATGAAATCAATTCCTCAATGGGAGCGGAACGTCGATCTCTATTCCGTCAATTCCGACCCGTTCCGCGCACGGTTCGCACGCGACATAGCAATTCCGGAAATGATAGTAGTCATCCTCCTCGCGTCGTGTGAGCACGATTTTCTCCGGCGCGATGGCGTAGAAGTACCTCTCGCAATGAAAGCATTTCCCATCTTGCTTCATAAGAAGTGCGAAGACGATGTGGGGTCCAAGCTTCTGGGAAACGTTCTCCTTCTTGTCGCTCACGACGCAAAAATGTTCATGATAGACATCAACGAAGGACAGTCGATCCTCTTTAATCTTATTGCACCTGTTGCAGGCAACGGTGATGTTGCTGCGATGACTCGAACCGCCTAATGCCTGAGCGATTAGATGTTCAATCTCGAGGGCGGTTTCGGCCCCCTCGTCCCGCGTGAGCGAACTGCCGCAGAAGCGGCAATTGTGCAGATGCGTCCTAGCCAATTTAAGGATGCGCGAGCGATTGCCTTTGCTGATTTTGCCCTTCTTGTTCGTGACGAACTCCGAGACTCGTCGGCCCAATCTGAATATTCGTTCGAACAGCGCAGCGTCCACGTCGAGAAGATTCTCCAATTGGCGCCTGTACTCGTTCTCGAACTCACCGACGGCTTCCTTGCGCTTCGCCAGAAAAACTCCAAGTCTAATGATCCTGCCGACGATATGATGCGTAGTGCGCAACCTAACGTCGCGCTCGATATCCGGATCTTTCAGGATGGACGTCTGTACCCTTACGGTGTCATAGATCAGACCGATGAGCAGGCCGACGTCCGCGACCTGCTCAGCGGCGGCTTCGTCCTGCAAAGGATACTGTCGATCAAGGGTTGGATAGACCTTGCTTCGAACAGCGGCCCAATCTTCGCTCATGCAACGAACTCTACTGAATTTCCGGACAGAAGGATTGGCATTTGGTTCACAATTAAATTTGGTCCGTCATCTGCGGCGAAGGAGCGTGGCACTAGACATCGTCATCGTCACCAACCGCTTCCACTGTTGCCATTTCCTGTCGTGTGCCTGCCGGCCTCGGGCAGAAGTGCCGAAAGTCGCAGGCGACGCATGTCTCAAGCGAGTCGCAGGTCGGTGGCCACGTGTTGCGGATGCTTCCCCTGATCTCTTCATCCCGCACGCGCTGCTCGATTTCCGCGACGATTTGATCGAATTGCGTGGTAGCGTTGTCAATGCTCTGCTGGGTGACGGGAATGACCCGAATGGCGCGCCTGTATCGAAAGGCAGCGCTTAGTCGGGGTGCTGGTCCTCCTGTCCAAGTGTTCAACGCATAATAATCCGGATCGCCGCGGGTCGGAGCGACGTCGGTCCTGCCATTCTGGATCGCCGCCTTCATTTTTCTGATGTCGTCCGCGCCGGGCGCAAGTTCGTTGACGTAGATAAGTATCCCGGCGGCGACCGGGTATCCCAATTGCTGCCGTTGGCGTAACCATGCGTAGGTTTGAACCTGCCATTCGCCGAGCTGCCAATAGTCCTCCGCCGAATCGGGCCTGTGAGACCCTTTGTAGTCAACAATGACTTCAAATGTCCCCTGCAGCTCGGGACACGCTGCTCTCACAGCTTCACGGATGATGTTTCCTTCGCCCACGTTGGCCAACTCAACGTTTGTAAGGACGTCAATGACACCGTGGAGCGCGTACCGCTCGGATCTGAGCATCGTCCCCGTCGCCGAGCGGGGAAGCAGGCGCGTACCAATCACCTTCTGCTCGGCGTCCGCGATCAGCGGGAACAGATGCGGCCCCAGCATATTAACGGCCGCCTCAGCGCGACGATAGGCTGAGACGCGCGCGCGGCGGCTTCGCGCCCGCTTGCCTTCGTAAGCCAGCGCCTGCTCGATCGGCCATCCGATCACCCGAAGATCGTTCGCGGCGAGCCCGTCGGGCGGCGGCGCCGGAGGACCGGCATCCGGAATTGGAGTGGACGGCCAAGGAAAGGGATACACGCCGGGGTTCGCACGCCACATTCCGAACGCGCCTTCTAGGACGCCGTGAATGAACTCGCCATACCACATCTGGACCGGACGGGAAGGCGGCAGTGCACTGCCATTGTAGTAGCGGTACTGCATGGCGCAGCGCCGATACGAGAGAAGATCTCCAGTCAGGCTGTACTCAGGCACGACCCGGTCCGGCGGTTTAATCGGAAGCTCCATGCTCACCTCAAATCAGCGTAAGAGGAATGTTGTTCGCCAACGAGGGGGCGCTTCCACTTACGGGCCGTCGCCAGGCCCAGTCACCGTCGCGCGGCCAGAAAGTAGCGATGTTCTTGATCGTCGTATTGTAGCGGAGGCACGGCAGGCATCCTACCAGCAGAAGAACGCTCTGCGGCCTGCTGTATGCAACATAGTAGAGGCGAATCAGGTCCTCGAAACTACGCTGAATGGCAGTCCGTGCCGTACGCAACCCCCCGATCGGCGTGCAGCGCGCCAGATCATCCTCCATCTCGGTGACCGAGGAAGGAGAATCCGGAAATCTGCGGAAACGTTGCGTACGGTGATTGGTTTTGAAGTCGGATGCAACGTCGACGATGACCAGCGGGTACTCGAGACCTTTGGCCTGATGGATCGTCATGATATTCAGGCGATCCCGTGGGACGCTTGCCATGATATCCTCGTCCACCTCCACCAAATCGTCGGCAATCGGAGCGATGATGTCGCGGATGGTGGACTCGATGCTACGCGTCCGGTGAGGCTCGGTGATCAAGACGAGCGAACGGTAGGGGGAGAACGTGGCGGCCTGCGCCGCGGCTCGGGAGACGGCTTCCAAATAGACTTGATGCTCGGGATCATCCTGAAGCGAGGGCAGCCAAGGCAGAAAGCTGTAAAGAATGTCGAGCACTGGCCATTCCGTGGCTTCGCGCGTGCCGGTCGAAAAGCGTTCCTGCCACCGCTGCATTACACGGCGCAGGTTGTCTCCTCCTTGGATCGCAGCGCGCGGATTGGTAGCAACGAACGCCCGTGCGGCATTACGCCAGCGAAGCAGCACGTCCTTCGCGGAATTCGTGATCCGCATCGCGCCCACGATCCGGCCGTTGGGACTCGATTGGTCGGACGGGTCAATTGCTTCAAGCGAGAGCCCCAGCATCCGCTGGACTTCGTC
The DNA here is from genome assembly GCF_054057995.1 of Bradyrhizobium sp. USDA 4486. NCBI lineage: Bacteria > Pseudomonadati > Pseudomonadota > Alphaproteobacteria > Hyphomicrobiales > Nitrobacteraceae > Bradyrhizobium > Bradyrhizobium sp. USDA 4486. The sequence goes on along the minus strand of NZ_JBSRZV010000001.1, from coordinate 7,841,993 downwards.
GATATCTTTCAATGCCCGACCGCGCGGGTTGAAGCAAAACATCCCACGGTTCTCCAACTCTCGACGAAGGCGGAACGGCAGACGCTCTGTCGCCGGATTTCCAAATGCCGCACGCCGATACTCGTTCACTGTGTGGGCGATGAAAACCGCATCTCCGAGATCACCGCCGTTCGGCGCGGCTCTGATCGCTTCAGCCAACTGCGCGTCCGCGGGACGGCCGCCACCGCGGAAGATCGCCTGCAGAAGATCGGCGAGATCTATGGCAAGCGTTGCTGCATCGTCGCGGAACATGCCAAGCACCGGCACGTTCTCGGAAGGCCTATTGGCGACAATCCGCGGCTTAGGCGGCTGTATCCTGGCGCCCGCAAAGTCCGGATCATTCTGGGCGAAGCTGTTAAAGAACGCGACGATTTCGGGCGTCGACCGATAGTTCTGGATCAGATACAGCATGCGGGGTGTACTGTTTGGAATGGCCTGCCTGGCGCGCGCGCAGAAGTCCCTGAACAATTCTATGGTCGCTCCGCGGAAGCGATACAATGACTGATCGTCGTCGCCGACAACCGTGAGGGCGGCGCCCGATCGGGCCGCAAGCTCCAGATAGATGCGCTCCTGCACAGGATTTGTGTCCTGGTATTCGTCGACCAGCATGGCGCGGAGGTTGCCAACTAAACCGGGCGGGTTCGCTCCCCGGACCCTTTCGAGGAAGACGCGTTCGAGGGTTGGGAAGTCCATCTGATTGGTCGACTGCAGATATTCCCTATACTTGCGGAAGATCTCGGCTACGGCGCGCCGCGCGTTGAGATCCGGCCCGCGCGCAACGTAACCCCGCTCGTCCACCTCGTCTTGTACGAAGCGGTCAACGAGCGTCCTGACGACGCGAGTCATGTCCCCGAGCGTGTTCGGTGCGTCGCCCGAGTTACTGTATTTCCCAAGATAGTCCTGGAACTCGGACTGGAGGGTCCGGAAGGCCTCGTACACCTCACCTCGTCTCGCCAGAATTTGATTGGCAACGAAGGCCTCGACGACAACCGGGGGCCGCTCAGCCGGATCTCTAGCTTCAGAAAGCGCCTCTTCGCAGATGCTGTCGAGCGTACCTGTGACGAACCTGTTGATGTCGACATCGCGCAAAAAATCCCGCAGCCCGGCATCGGCCCGCCTATCGACGGCGGCAGCCTCGAGGAGCGGGATGTCCCACTCGATCAGGCGCGTGCGGATCTCCTTCGCTGCCTTCCGGGTGAAGGTCGTTATCATGATGTTCTCGGGAGCGATCCTGTCGACCACGACGTGCCGAAGGGCCCGCAACACCAGCACTGTTGTCTTTCCTGATCCGGGACCGGCCACGATCAGCAGCGGAGATGTCCCGTTTTCCAGGATGCAGGCGCGCTGCTCCTGATTCGGACGCCGTCGCGTTCCCAGGACCTGCGCGATCAGGTCGACAAAATCTTCAACATTCAAGTGCGATTTCCCCCGATTCTCAGACGGAGATTATAAACGGGTCAATCCGAAGTTGTCCCTTATCCATCAGTCGCTTATGGGCCGGAAAACTGCGGGGAGAAGTGAAAAAATGGCCTTAGAAACTGCAAATGGAAAATTGCGAATGGACGGGAGTTGCTCGATTAGCTAAGTAAGGTCGGAAATGCAACGCCAAGGATTCGCGAGACTTATGCGACTTGGGCCCGCTGCAGTAGGAGTGCGCTTTGGCGGCCAAACGAGCGACAGTTACGAAGAAGTCCGACGCAAGATCCCCTCGCAAACTCACGCTGGTAGTTACCACGTGCTCAGCGGGTAAGCGTTGCCGTCGGCCGCTATCCGCCGAAACGCTGCGACGCGGTAAGCTCGTGGATACCGCGGCGGCCTGGATCGCTAAATTGCATCGAGAGAGGGCTCTCGTGCCAGCTTCGTCCCTTTACAAAGGGCGGGCGTTTCGGATGGCGGTCGAGGCGTCGACAGCGACTTCGGCCGATCTGGCCATTCTGTCTGCCGGGTTGGGTTATGTTGGGGGCGAAACGCCAATACCTGGATACGACCTAACGATCAGGCCGAGCGGACCAGGCTCTATTGCATCCAAGATCACCGACGGGCTCGATGCGGCCCGTTGGTGGAAGGCCGTCAAGAAAGGCCCCTTCTCGGCGGATCCCATTCGCGACGCGCGCGGACGTGCGAGGATCCTGGTGTGTCTTTCAAAAGCCTACGCCGACATGGTCGAGACTGATCTCATCGCCATTTCGCGCATCGAAGGATTGGAGCTCAGGATATTCGGCCTATCGCTTGCCGAACATCTAGATGAAAAGCTGCGCCCCTTCGTAATGCCCTACGACGAAAGGCTCGATTTCCTCGGTCGTCCTGGTACGCGCGTCGACTTCCCGCAGCGCGCCTTGGTCGATTACGTGACCCATATCGCCCCCATGAGCGCTGGCAATCTCGAAGCGGATCGGCAGGCGGTCGCAGACAGGTTGGCCCCCGTTTTGGTAACGCGCACGTATCGGAGGCAGCGTCGGCTCCCGGACGCGGAGATCCGGGCACTCGTTGCTGACCTCATACCGAAGATTGGTGGCGCGTCGACGCGGGTACTTCGCCACCTTCGAGATGTCGAGCAGGTGTCGTGCGAGCAGTCACGTTTCGCCAGGATTTTCAACGACGTAAAGCGGAAAACGACATGAAACCTATCCCATCCGTCAACGTCCATGCTGTGAAGACGCACCAGAGCGGGAAGGAGGTATTCCTGTTCTTCATCCGCGGATCGCGCATTCAGGAGGTGGCGGACATTGCCCGCATCAAGCATTCGGCCGGCTCTCAGATCGAAGGATTCCAGCGTCCTGAGATCAAGGCACACGTGAGGGCAATCGCGGACTATCTGTCGGGGGGCGACGTTCTGTTTCCGAATGCCATCATTCTCGCGATCGCGTCGGACGCGAGATTCGTGCAGAAGCGAGGCACGAAGAACGCGTCCATTGACGGCACGAGCGAAGTCGGAGTGCTATCCATTCCTATCCGTCCGGGACGGAAGTCGGCTTGGATCGTCGACGGCCAGCAGCGGGCGCTCGCGTTGGCCGCCGCCGGTTCGTCCGACCTGTCTGTTCCTGTCGCCGCCTTCGTGTCCAGCGACATCGCGGTCCATCGCGAACAATTTATTCTCGTCAATAAGGCTCGTCCGCTCGACAAGCGGCTAATCGACGAGCTTCTTCCGACCGTTGGCACGGTACTTCCTCGCGACCTGTCTGCCCGTCGCGTTCCCAGCCTGCTGTGCGCTGCGTTGGCCGACACGCCCGGTTCGCCATTCCATCAACTGGTCAAGAGACCCTCGAACGCCTATCCATCCGCGATCGTGAACGACTCCGCGCTCGTAAACCTCATGAAGAGAAGTTTGCAGGATCCGCGTGGGGCTCTAGCCGCGCACGTCGACACAGACGGCACGGCCGACACCGATTCCATGTACAGGTTGCTCGTTTCATTCTGGACCGCGGTGAAGGACGTATTTCCCGACGCTTGGGCGCTTCCGCCCGACCGCAGCCGCCTGATGCACTCTGTAGGGCTGACCGCAATGGGCATCCTTATGGATCAGGTCATGACGCGCGCCGGGAATTTCGGAGGAGACTACGCCGCGGCGAAGTCCATCCTGACGCGCATTGCACCGTACTGCCGATGGACCGAAGGACGGTGGGAGGCCCTGGATAGAGACTGGAACGACCTTCAGTCGACGCCGAAGGACCAGCGTCTGCTCTCCAACTACCTGATCCAACTCGACCGCGACGTCTCGAGAGCTTCCGCGGCATGAAGTTCTTGTATTCCGATAGCCTTGACTTCGTAGATCCGGAGTTCGACTTTGTAGCCGACCGGGCCGGCAAGCGGCGGCGCGCGCACGCCGACGATGACTTCCCACACGAGCATCTCGATCGCCCACCTTACGATGGCCTGCTGGTCTCGCGCGCGATCGTCGGCGACGCGACCGTCACTGGAAAGTATTCGGAGGCGCAAGCAATGCGCTTCCGAAGAGAAGGAGCGCGGGAATTTCTCCGCTACCCACTTTCCAAATACCCCGAAAGCATTGTGATGGGGGACAATGGCGCCTTCACGTATCGCGATCGGAAGGATCCGCCTTACACGATCCACGACACCCTCGAATTCTACGAGGATGGCGGTTTCACGCACGGTTGCTCGATCGATCATCTCGTCTTCGACTTTCTCGAGGACGGCGCGAAGCCTTCGGCGGAGGCGAAGCGGCGCGTCGACATCACGATCGAGAACGCGCGCCGATTTCTTCCGGCGTCGAAAGCGCTGGGCAGAAGGTTCACTCCGGTCGGTGTTATCCAAGGCTGGTCGGCGCGGAGTATGGCCGACTGTGCGACCGCGCTCGCCAAGATGGGCTACAGCTATCTGGCGGTGGGCGGCATGGTGCCTTTACGCATCGAGCAGATCGAGAAGGCCCTGGCGACGATCCGGGGATCCTTGCCGAGGAGGGTGAAACTGCATCTTCTCGGCTTCGGCAAGACCGAGCACCTCGGAGCGGTCAGGAAATACGGCGTCGCGAGTTTCGACACCACGTCCCCACTGCTGCGCGCGTTCAAAGACGGAAAACGCAATTATTATGCCTTGGGCAAAGGCGGCGAACTGACTTATTACACTGCGGTTCGGATTCCGCAGGCGATCGACAACGACAAGCTCCTGAGGAACGCCCGCAGGGGTCGCCTCGACCAGGAGAACCTGCTCCGGCTTGAAACACGCGCCCTCGAAGCGGTCCGTAAGTTCGCTTCCCGAAGGATGAAGGTCGAGCCCGCTGTGGACGCCGTCATCGAGTACGGCCGATACGCACTTTGGGACGAGCGTGTGACCGATGCCCGCAACGAGGCGAAGCTCGCCGAATTGCGTACCGCCTATCTCAAGACCCTGGGCGATCGGCCGTGGGAACGCTGCCGCTGCCGTGTGTGCCGCGACGCCGGCGTGGAGGCGCTGATCTTCCGCTCGTCCAATCGCAACAAGAGGCGTGGCATCCACAATCTGCATGTCTTCTACGCCCATCTAACGGCAGACAGCCAACGAGTTAAAAAAGAACGATGACTAAGGTAAGGTTTGAGCCCACGATTTCGCCGCGCCAGGGTAAAGGTCCCAAGGTTATTTGCTTTTCAGCGACCCCGCAGGAGATCACGCAGATCGCCCGCATTGAGCGGATAGGTCGCGACGCGAAAGGCCGTCTCAACGGCTTCCAACGCCCGCAGATCGCTGGCCATATTAGGGAGATCAGCGACTATCTCGGACAGGAAGACGCCATGCTACCTAACGCGATCGTACTTGCGTTCGCCAAGGGAGCCTCTGCCACCCGTGACGGCGGCTTCGTGGTCGACACCTCCGACGGGCCGCCCGGATGGGTGGTAGACGGGCAGCAGCGTCTTTGCGCGGCGCTGACCTTGCCAGAAAGGAAGTTCGAATTCCTCGTCTCTTCCTTCCTTTGTGACGACATGGCCGAACTCAACCGCCAGTTCATCCTGGTGAACAACACGAGGCCGATCGCGAAACCCCTCATCTACGAACTGCTGCCGGGCCTGGATGGATTGCCGCATCGGCTATCAGATCGTGCCGGCGCCGCTCTGCTGACCGAACGTCTCAACTATGATCCAAACTCGTCGCTCCGCGGCCAGATCAATCAGCAAACCCACCCCGAAGGCATCATCAAGGACACCCTGCTGCAACGTCTGCTGATGAATTCATTGCAGCAAGGCGCGCTCCGCGGATTTGAAGACAGCGGAGAGCTGATGTCAGCGGGCGTGGAACTCGTTAGCAACTTCTTCGGAGCCGTCCAGCACGCGTTCGCGAAGGATTGGAAGGATCATACGCCGAAGACGTCGCGTCTCGTGCACGGTGTAGGTCTGATTTCCCTAGGCTACGTGATGGACGAACTTGTCATCAGGAACAAGGCGAAGTCGCAGCGTCAGTTCGAGAACGGGCTGAAGTGCCTCGTGGGCAAGACGCATTGGTCCAGTGGCGAATGGAATTTCGGTACTGAAAAGCGTCCGTGGCACGCGCTTCAGAACACAAAGGCCGACTATCGGTTGGTGTCGCACTATCTCGTGCGCCTCGTTCGACGCGCCAGTTGAAGGCGATCTGAAGATGGGTTCTTACGCAGTCAAGGAGATATTCCTCACGCTGCAAGGCGAGGGCATGCAGGCCGGGCGCCCTGCGGTGTTCTGCCGCTTCGCCGGCTGCAATCTCTGGTCAGGACGTGAACAGGACCGGCACGAAGCGGTCTGTCGCTTTTGCGACACAGATTTCGTCGGGACCGACGGTACGAAGGGCGGGCGGTATAGAGATGCCCAAAGCCTGGCCGATACGATTGTCTCCGAATGGACGGCCGGCGATGCCCATCGCCTATGCGTGCTGACGGGAGGAGAACCGCTGCTGCAGGTCGACGACGATCTCGTGCGAGCGCTCCACGAACGTGGCTTCCGCATTGCGATCGAAACGAACGGCACCCTGCCCGCCGTGGCTGGTATCGATTGGATCTGCGTCAGTCCCAAATCGAATGCCGGACTCGCGATCACCCGCGGACACGAGCTCAAACTCGTCTATCCGCAGCGGGAAGCTCAACCGGAACGGTTCGAAGAGATGGGTTTCGACAATTTCTTGCTTCAACCGATGGATGGCCCCGATGTGATCGAACATACGCGGCAGGCCATCGCCTATTGCCTTGCTCATCCGAAATGGCGGCTCAGCGTCCAAACCCACAAACACCTCGGCATCAGATGAAGATATCCCAGGCATTCACGTTCGAGGCCGCACACCGGCTTCCAAACGTTCCGCAGACCCATCGCTGTCACCGCATGCACGGTCACTCCTATCGAATCGAGGTCGTGTTGAACGGGCCCGTCGATGCGCATACCGGATTCGTCGTTGACTTCTTCGACATTGAGGAGGCCTTCGGCCCGCTTCTGAAAGCGCTCGATCATCATTGTCTGAACGACGTCCCCGGCTTGGAAAATCCGACGGCGGAAAACATCGCCACCTGGATTTGGGAACGGACGAAACCGCGCCTGCCACAGCTTTCGAGCGTGAGGGTCTACGAGACGACCGATTGCTGGGCGGAATACGACGGACCCGATCGCTGACCACGTACCTTTATCCCTGGAGATCGCGATGACGCAATCGGCAATCGTTCTGTTCTCGGGCGGCCAAGATTCGACGACCTGCCTGGCATGGGCCTTGTCGCGCTACGACAGCGTCGAGACGATCGGATTCGGATACGGTCAGCGCCACGCGATCGAGATGGATTGCCGCGAGACGGTACGGTCGGGCATCGCCGCTATTGACCGAGATTGGGAAGGCAAGCTCGGCCGCGATCACGTCATCGATCTCACCGTTCTCGGTCAGGTGAGCACGAGCGCCCTCACGGCGGATCTGCCGCTTTCGAAGCGACCTGACGGACTTCCCGCCACTTTCGTTCCGGGCCGCAATCTGGTCTTTCTGACCTTTGCGGCGATCGTCGCCCACCAGCGCGGCCTCAAGCACGTGGTCACGGGTGTCTGCGAGACCGACTTCTCGGGCTATCCCGATTGCAGAGACGATTCCGTGAAGGCGCTGCAAGTCGCGATCAACCTCGGAATGGAGGCCCGCCTCGTGCTCAAGACCCCTCTCATGTGGATTGACAAGGCTGCAACATGGCGCCTCGCTGAGGAGCTTGGAGGCCGGGCATTGGTCGATCTGATCGTCGAGAAGACTCATACCTGCTACCTGGGAGACAGGAACAATCGCCACGAATGGGGTTTCGGATGCGATAAATGCGACGCCTGCGGGTTGCGGCGCGAAGGATGGCGGCGATATATGGGCGACGCGGTCGAGCCGTAGAGTGGGTGATTCGGCATGTTTGGCATCAGCAAACCTCCCAGTGATACGGGCTTCGCGGAACTGTTGGTCAAGCTCGACGGGTGGTCTATACCGACGGATGCGCTCGATCGCGTCCACGACGGAGCGAAGGCGAGTCTCGCCGAAGTGAAGGCGCTCACCGAGTACGAGGACGGCAAAGCCTCGCGTTTGCTCACGATCGTGGCGTTCTTGAGCGCCGTAGTGGCCGCCGTCTTCACCCGATTCGCGACCGATTATCCCTGGCCTGGATTCGGAGCGATCGACACGGATCGTTATTCGGCGCTCACCATGGCGACTTATGCCGCATTCTTCACCTACGTCCTGCTGGTAACTGTGTCCGTTTTGATCATCCTCGGGGCGGTGAAGCCGCGATTCAACATACCCAAGACCTGGAAAGCAGGATCGAAGCCCGATCGACCGCCATCCATGCTCTTCTATAAGGGCATCCTGGACGTCACCGCTCCGACCTGGGGCGAAGCATTCATTGGTCTCGGCACCAAAAAGGGCGACGACCTGAAGGCCTACTATGCCAAATGCTACATCGCGGAATCGTATCTCATTGCGGAAAAGGTGGCCGACAAGCTCCGCCTGCTGAGCCCCGGTGTCGGACTGCTGCAAGCGGCGATGTGGGTGCTGTTGGTCTTCTTTCTCCTTTCCGGCGCCAATGTGATGATGGTCAAATCCTCGAACGCCGTCGCCTCGGCAGCCAAGGTGTCGTCTCCCGTCGCGCCGACTGCGCCGCCGCCCGGCACCGTTCCAGGTAAGAAAGGGGGCTGACATTTGAAGTCGCACCTCTTCACTGACGCCGACAATACACTTTGGGACACTGATTCCGTATTCGCTGCCGCGCAGTTGGGAATGCTGCGACAGATCGAGCGCCTCACCGGTCGAGACGCTCCGCAGGATGACGATCGAGCATTGGCGTTTTTACGGGACTTGGACCAAAAGATCGCGGCGACACATCCCGATCATCTGCGCTATCCCCCAGCGTTACTTGCGCAAGGACTCGCGATGGTGCTTCGCGGGCGTGCCGTGGAAGAAGCGCTCGCGCTGATCGCCGGACCGGAGGTTGGAACGGACGAGGTCTTCGAGACGGCTCAATCGCGCTTCCTGGAAGCTATCCAGAGCCTCCCGCCGCTTCGCAGCGGCGTTCGCGAGGGCCTTGACGCCATCTCGAAAGCTGGCGTGCCGATCACCATCGTTACCGAGGAGAAGGCCGAAAAGTGCCGTAAGTTCGTTGCCGGACACCACCTCGGAAATCTGATCGGCGAGGTAGTCTCTGTGCGCAAGACCCCGGCAGCCTATCTCGACCTCAAGCTGAGCACCGGCTCGGCTCGGTGTTTCATGGTAGGTGACCAGATCGACCGAGACATCCTGGCCGCCGCGGCGGCCGGCTTCTCTACATTCTACTTCCCAGGCGGCTTTGCCCCGTACTGGAACGAGGACCTGGAAATAGGTGAAGCGAAGACGATCGACCGGTATGATGCAATCGTTCCGGACATCGTTGCCGAGACCCTTCGGCAGTCTGATTTGTTTCGATGAGCCCCCGCTAGTTTCGGCCACTTCGCAATGAACCGACGCTAGGAATCCGATAGAACGGAACGACGCGACGCCGTGGCTACCGAGCTCCCCCGCGAACAAGCTGCCAAACGTCCTTCGTCGAACCCCGGATTTCGATCGGGTGGTTGGCACGCCTGTTCGAATCGAGACAGACAACGGAGGTTTAACCGACGCTCGTCACCGAGCCAGACGTTGCTTTTCATTAACGGGTCCTTTGGGTGAAGGTCGCACCCCCAGTTCGTCGACGACGTCAATCTGGCACAATGCGGAGATCGCGCGCGTTAGTAACCGCAGCGAGCTTTCCAAACTAACCCACAAAGTACCTCCCAAGGCCTTTGGCAGCGTCGACTCTGGGGCGATTTGCGAGAACAGGCTCGCCGACCTGGGGCGAAGGACAGACGGCCTCCAGATTTGCGCGGCCGGCCAAGCTGAACAAAGAGAAATGCGCTGCAACTTGATCCGGTCTCGACAGGTGAACACGCCCCTACTGTTCATCATCAAGGGACCCCGCAATATTTAATGACGAAAACGTTGTTGCCCTTGGGCGTTATTGGACTGGCAAACGGCCCCCAATCACTTGATCTTATCGGTTTGCTCGTAAGGCCATTTTTTCGATTTCCTGCGGCTTTTTGGACGGCGTCTTGCCGTCCTCGTCGGAAAACCAGACGACGAAGTGCTTGCAGTTTGCCACGTCGTCGGCCGCAGCATCCTTCGCCGCCGTCAGACATCTGTCCCAGATCGCCTTGGTATTCGGATTTTTGAGGTCTTCATCGGCTGGAATCACCGAGGGCGCCATTCCCCGTCCGTTCCGCTTGTAGGCTACTCCGGAAATGAAGCGCCCGGCTGCCTTCAGCTTATCCGCATTGTTGGAGAGTACGCTGGTCTCGCCGAAGACATGCCCGGCGCAAGTTGTTTCATCGAGTGACAGTAACACGTCTGTGGCGAAAAGCAGGCGTCCAATGGGCTCCAGAGTACCGGTCTTGCTTGCCGACTTCACCGCCCCTCTGGCTTTTTTCGTTCCGAGCTTACCCCGCTTGATAAGCAGCCCGATGTCGTACTCCTTTTTTCTTCGCGAATTTTCTCCTCCTGAGTTGCCGACGACCGCCGTCGACTGGGCGTGGCCGCCGGCACAGGACCTCAGGCCGACCTATCTCTAATCGCTTAGTGCCGTCACCGTGGTCTGGAGTGCCTTCAATGCCTCTCCGGCAAAGGAACCGAGGCACTTCGACAGGACTGCCTTGAACTGCGTTCGCGAATCTGGGTCGGTTATCGTTGAGCCCAGTCCGACTGTGTTGAGGATCTTCAGCATGTCAGTGGCGGGAAGGGTGCAGATCGAGGGATCGGAAAGGTAGCACTTGACGTGGGTCTCGAAAGCGAAGGCGCGCATTGCCTTGCAATCGCAAGAGGGATTTTCCGAAATATCGAGCTTCGGGACGATCGCCTCCTGCAGGCAGAGCAACGTCTTGTCTCGCCATTTCACACCGGTCTGAGAAAAGTTGCTGAGTCCGAGAAATTTCTCGCAGTATTTCTTGCCATACGCGAGGAAGTATTCGTTTTGTTCCTTGCACGGACAGTATTTCGCAAAACAGGTCGCATAAACGTTGCACGACAGGTTGACGTTGTTTGCGCACTGCGCCATCGCCGGTGCTGTTAATAGCATGCCAGAAAGCAAAACCAGGATCGCCGAGAAAGTCCTGATCTTTGCTTCCATAGCTGCCCTTATCGATACCACCGCTTGGCTGAAGTGTGATCGCATCGAAAGTTTGGCGAGGGACTGTCGTTTTGGTGCCAGGATGAATCGGACCCCGAGGAACTGCGCAACGGTACTCAAATTGCTGAAGCTGATCGACATTGTTACCTCCATCCCACGCCGGACAACGCATCACGAAATGACGTGAAAAACGATTCTCGCATTAAACCGCGGACCCGAGCTGACAATCGTTTCCTCGGCGAGGATGGCGTTCTTGTCGATGGGCTCGCTGGGATAGGTCGCAGGCATGCGCCTCTCCACTTCCTCGATATACGCAACGAGCGCTCCCTTGCCGAGGCCGGCAAGCCACGTTGCCTTTACCTCCTTGTCCTCTTTGAAGGTCCATCGCATCAATCCGTCGCGATAGCCGTTCTTGTCGAACTGAATCGGAGTGTCGAAGGGGACGAGCGTGCGCGTCAGCACGTTATCGGCCGTACGACCTTCGTGCCACAGCGTCATTTGCATGATCGGAATCTGAATATCGTTCAGGGTCTTTTCTTGTGGTTTGGTCAGAGTAACCTTGTTTCTCTCTTCATCCGTGCCCTCTTTGGTCCCGATGGAAGCCTGACCAGACACGGTCGCGCTGACGAAGACGCTCCCGTCCTTGTGGGAGTGGGTCAACTCGACGTCTCGCTGCGGCAGCAACTGGGTCCAGACGACAACCGGCTCGGACATCATTAGGTCAGCAGCAATGGAGTTCGGCTGATAGCGGACCAGTCCGAACCGAACGAAGGGGTTGGTCGCGACTGAGGGATGGAGATCGACGTCGACGTACCATTCCTCACGATCGAGGTCGAAGCAGGGCTCGTATGTGAGCAAAGAAACCTCGAGAAACTCCGGCGCTTCGTTCTCATCGACGACGACCTCTCCGGTCTCGGGGTTCACCTCTTCATGCACCCGAACGGGCATTCGGGCTTTCGCGACATAGCGAGGACGATGAGGCCCTTTATCCAACCGGTCGAAATCCTTGAAGGCAATTGCAGGAATGAAATTGCCATCCTGCTTCGCAACGTCTTTTCGGATTGGATCTCCGCCCCAGCGAGTCACAAACCGTCCGCCCGGACCGAGGTCGGCATCGTCCAGATCGGCAAGCAACATCTTGCGATCGCCGACGGAGACCTTGTTGTTGAGCATGTCGTCCGAGCTTTGCTCCTGGTAGCCGGGCGGCCAAAGCACGATGCCGATACGCTCGCCCTCTCCCGAGCTGAACATCCCCCGTCCGAAGTGCAGCCGTGTTTTTGCCGTGCGAGTCAACTTCTGGCAAAGCGGGCCGGCTTCACGTCCCACGACGAATTTCGGCGTCGGTGCGCGCACATCGCATTTTGGCGGCCTGATCGTGGCTGGAATCCAGATTTCCTGCTCGGCGCTCGATATCGTCTGATGGCCCGCCGCCAGCGCCTGGCGCCGCTTGAGCAGTTTCCGATCCGTGTAATGCGGCGCGCTCTCGAACAGCGAGCTGAACCGCGAGACGGCCACCACTTTCACCGCGAGTTTTCTAGCGCGCGCGTCCTCGAATACCGCAGGCGTGTTGGCGACGACGGTTCGCATTTCCGGGGTTGGGCAGGGCGCGGCGGTGCCAACCGGAATCTTGATCGGCTCCTTCAAAATTCCCGCGGCGTGGAGTCGCGCCAGATTAATTTCGGTCAGCCCACTGTCAGCTGGCTGGAAATAGTCATCCTGCGGCACTGCGCGCGGATCCGGCAGATTGTCGACCCGAAGCAGAGTCACCGCCTCCCGTTCGAACTCGACCTGCCCGTCGCCCGACACCTTGAAGCCGAGCACGTCCCGCGTCGACACATAGTGGCTTCGAACGCGGCGTTCACCGTTTTCATCATCGTTCCGGATAATTTCCGGCCAGCGTCCGGAACGCCGCGCCAGCAGGCTCCGCGACCTCGATCTGTCGTCGAGCGCCTTGCCGCCGGTTCCTGCCGCCCGCACTACGATCTCGAAGGCATCGATCTGCTCCAGGTCCAGGGAGACCCTGCCCTGCAGCAAGGATACCAGGGCTCCCTGAGCGCTATCTGCCTTAATCAGATCGGCGACCTTTTGGTCCTTCTTGACCAAGGGACGCGAAACTCGATCTTCCGGCTTCGCCGGCAACACGAGCGTGGCAGCCGCCAACGGCGCGTTGATGCCATGGGAAACGCGAAGCCTTTGAACGGCCGCCAGTTCCTCAACCTGCCACTTCGATTGGATGGTTCTGATGATTTCCCCGGCCACGAAGGTGATGGCCGGCATGGTCGGCGCCTTCCACCCGCCGAGTCCGACCCCGTCGGTCTTCTTGTCGGGGTTCGCGGCATTCATGCCATTCTTGATGTCCGACAACCTCCCGGTTGCGGTCGGTCCGCAGAGGCAGGAAAGATCATCGGCCGAACAGGCATCGGCGGTTGCGTGAGCGAGTTGCATCGCCATGGTCTCGGGCAAGGCGAACATGCCGGCAAGCGTAGCAACCTCTGGCAGACAGACCACCTCAAGGTCAAAATCCTCGCCCTGGCCAAGTCGTACGGTCAGATGCCGCACCTTGACGCCCGCCCCGCCCGCGCGAACGTTTCCGTTCGGGTCCATCGTCCTGATCGCGGTCGCCTCGCCGATGAAAACGTCGGTACAGGCGACGGCCCGTTTGGTGCGCCGGCGAGGAAGCTTTTCGATGCTGACCACGAGTGGCAGCGCGTGTGGATACGAGATTCCAGCCCGGGGATCGTAAAGCGACGTGACCCAGGCGCCATCGAGATAGCGGTCGGAGCCGCGAATCCGCAAACGCACGACCATCTTCTCAGCCGCGGGGTCCGGCAGGTAACCGGTCTCGCCTGACTTGGCCGTGTTCTTCCGATCAGATGCAAAGACAGCCAGTCCCCGCTTCTTTTGCTCAGGCTTTGCGTTGGTTGGATTCCTGACGATGGATCGCGTGACAGTGGCGACGCCGCCGTTGAATTCGGCAACCTCTTCGGTCATGGCCAACGGGAAACCGTCATTTGCCGGATCGTAGTCGACGTCCCGGAGACCGCCCCGCATAACTTCGATCCCGCCCACGCCGTCAAGCTTTCGGTGCCGGAGCACGGTATCCAGCGCGGCCATCGGGGCGACAAAGACACGTGCCGACATATCCGGCCCGAGCCGGTCCTGCAGGGCAATGTACCGGTCCGGCAAATCCGCATGATCGCTCGGTGTTGCGCTCCGCAACGCGACCCGGTCGGTGATTTCAAACCCCATTGCCTCCGATTTCGACAGAGCGATGCGTTTCGGGAGCAACGCGATCGGCGCATCAATACCTTCATGCCGCAGGAAGCGCTTGCGGACCGGCGTCGTTTTTCCGTCGTTCGACGTGAACGCCGGCGGCAGCATCTTGGCGCCTTTCGTAGCCTTGTGCAGCGCGGATGCCATCTCGGTCGTGGGCGAGCCGCCGCCCGCGAAAACAGACCGCATCGAAAAGGCATACGCTGCGCCGTAGCGCAGGGGCGGAGGACGATGGGATCCCGACGTCTCCAGCCGGTGCCTGCGTGTGAACGGCAATTGTGCCGTTCCCGGCTCGACAGGCTGGTCGGTACCATGCCTGGCCAGCGCCGCAAGCGGCGTTCCGTCCCACATCACGAGCGCTTCGTCCGCGATCGCCTCGACCTTGCGCACCGGCTGAACATCGTCTCCATCGTCGAGCAGCGGCATCGTGCGGGTGACCACCTGAAACGACGTCTCTTCCTGAAAGTAGTCGCCGCCGTGATTTTGGCCTGTGGCAAGGCCGAGCAATTTCCTGACCTCCGCTTCGACTCCGAAAGCCACATCGCGGCGCATCAAGCCTCGCCATTCGAGCGTCTCGACCGTGGACTTCTGCTTCACCACCGCGATATCCAGCCGGCGGCCAATCGTGAGTTCTTCGGCCCACAGGACCACGCAATGCCGGGTGTCCGTCGTGCACTGCGCCTGATCGCACACCTTCTCCATCTGCACCGCGGAAATCGCCAGATCGCGCGCGATCTGTTCGCCGCGGCCGCGGTCCATCACCGATATTCCCGCCGTGATGTGGCGCTGGCCGCGGTCGACCGTATCCGTCGTCGCATCGACGGCCCTGCGGAAATCGAGACTGGTGAGCTGATAACGCGGATCATGCGCATCGCCATACCCGCCGCCGAGATTCCAGATGCCGGACTGCTGTTCTACAAGGGCCTGTGCTTTCGAATCCGCTCCGGGCACGTCGAACCGCGAGACGGGCCAGAAACTCTTTCCGTCGTATCTTGCCGCGGTGAGGGTCTGCGTGGTCGCACGCGCCTCATCACAACCTTCCGCCACCAGATAGATGAAGAGCGGATTCGGCGCGTCTTTGATATGATCGGGAATCTTTATGGTTACGTCCGCGGCAAAGCAGAACAGTCGCGAGAGGAAATAATCGCCCTGAAAGCTGTAGTAGACGCCACGGACCTGCTCGAGAGCCGTCGCCTCTATGGCGGTAAGCGAAGCGCTTTTCGTCGCCATGTAAGGCTTGCCATCAGCGACCCGATCTCCCTCCTTGACCGTCTGGAGCCAGCCTCCGTATACGTGGCCGGCTCTGAGCTCACGTCTCCCCTTTCCTTTCAGTACCCGCTCGGCAGGAACGACTGCCGAGGAAGGACCGGGCTGGTGAGTTTTCAAGTTCGCGGCCACGCTGCCCGTGTTTTTGAGAAGCTTCTTGACGTCATCGAAGCGAGTATTGGAATCCTTTCGGCTGGGGTCCGTCGCGCGGACATTCTGCTTGAAATTATCGAAATGATTCTGACGGATTTGCTCGTCGAACCGCTTCTTCTTTTCGGCGTCCGCTTGGTCCTTATAGCGGTCGTCGGGTACCGATTGATCTTGCGAATTTCCGGCCGGCTGGTCGTCGGCGTCTCCCGGCAGTCCGGGGCCTGCGATGATCTTTCGCAATACCCGCTGCGCGCGCACGGCCTCTTCGTCAACGGCTAAAGCGCCTTGATTGTTCGCAACGACGCCGCTGACCTGGATCTTGTCGGACGGATTGGGGCGCCTGGCGACCATGGCGCCGTCAGAGGTGAAACTGCCCGGTGCCGCACCGAGTGGCTTCGAATATGTGTCGGAGAGTGCAGACTCGTGCTTGGCACCGGTCAAGGATGCGTCGATGTCGCCGCGCAGCTTATCCCACACCTTTGCGAGTGTCTGGTTTGCCACGCCATTGATCGACGTTTTTGCCGCACCCTCAATCGACGTTTTCCAGAGCGCGGTAACCCGCTTCCACGACGCTTCATCGTGCGCCGCGTGGCCGGCGATCGAGATATCGGAAGGCTTGATCTGGATCGTCTCGGCGGGACCGCCGGCAAATATCTGCAAGGCGATGGCGGGCAACAACGTTGCTTCACCCACGGGAACGCCGCCTGCCCCGAGGTGAACAGACTTCAAAATCCGCGCCATCTGGCCCGGCCAGTCCTTCAGCTCAAAACCGGGCGCCCCGGTCTTGGGCAGTTCGGGTGACATCAGCAACGTCGCCTTCAGCCTGCCGCCCTCGATTCCGTTTGCGACCAGCCGGTAGAAGGGCCTCACTAGCGTCGGATCGTCCGCCATTCGTTACACCTTGTCCAGAAGTCCGAGATCGAAATACGATAGATAGGAATGCAGGTTGGTGCCCGGCCCGACGGCTTCCGACATGACGTCGGAGCGCGGTAGTTCGGACTTGGGCTTCGGCTTCGGTTTCGGCTTTTTGACGTACTGCGCGTAAGCCGGAGGCGCATCCGACATCACCAATCCGTCGTCCGCCGAAGCGAGGCGAGTCCGGCCGTTGAATTGCTCCTCGTCCTCCATCTGGCCGGACGACTTGCTGCTATTGCCGATCGCCTTCTCGCGCTTGAACGCTGTAATCGAGTAGTCGTAGTCAACAATTCCCAACGAGAATGAAAACGAATAGATCGCCTCTCCATACATGTCGCCGCCGTCGCTGCGGCCGAGCCGCACGTAAAGCGAGGTCGCGAAGCTGAAGATCCAGATGCTGGCGCTGCCACCGGCGAAAAATGTTCCGAAGATGGTGCACGAGTTGGTGTTGTCGACGCGCAGCACCCTGACGAAGACGCCAACCATAATCCGGACCTGCGCCTGCAGCGGCCCGAAGCCGATGGAACCGCCGCCGCCAAACTCGAACGAGGCTTCGAATCCGCGGATTCCGTCGGGCGCGGCAAAAATCGAGAAATAGCCGGCGCCGGCAAACGGGATCACGCTGATGGTGAACGGCCGCAGCCGGCGCCCCAGCGACACCTTGAACAGCGACTCGCTGTTGGTGAACGGCAGCTCGGCGGACACGTTAAGCGTGACGTTGAAGAACGATGTCACGCCGCAGCCGATGCTGCCGAGATCAATACCGTAGCCGGCCTCGATTCCGGCGGTGCGCGTCATCGGCTGGATGAAGACGCCGTTACCGTCCTTGGGACTGAGGAACGACTGCAATTGCTGCGCGAACTTTAGAGATTCTCCGATCTCGAAATCCTTGTAAGCGACGTCGAAGTGCGGCGCGGAACCGTCGACCATCTCAAACACGGCGCCCTCGAACTTCAGCGTCAACGCATCGATCAGGCCACCCACGAGCTTGACGTCGAACGGACCCAGGGACCCGTTGGCGCGGAAGTCGATCTTGCCGGGCTTCAGCAGGTTGACGACCGCACGAACCTTGATCTCAAAGACGGATCCCTGCTGCGCCTGGAACAGCGCCGACTTGCTTGGCGGATTCTTGACGGTGCGCCTGAAATCGAAAGCCAGGGTCGCGCGGGACGGGATCAGCCCGGCGATCGCGTCTTCGATCGCGTCGCGGAATGTCGATACATCAATGAGACTCAGGACGTCGCCCTTGAGTACTTGAGCGGCAAGACCGCGCACCTGGGTGCCGATCACGAGCGGCGCGGCCTTGCCGTCGATCCAGCTTCCGAAGAAGCGTACGGCCAGATCCTGCTTAGCGGCATTCATCGTTCCGGTCATCTTGGTCAGAACGACCGCGTGCTCTTCGAACAGCCGGTCACAACCGGCCAGTTGGATGGGATCCGCGGCAGTATCTCCGATATTGCAAGCGGTGCCGTACGCAGGCGCCACCAGCAACACGTGCCTGGCCTGCGCCGACAGCAGCGGGACCTCGGCAAGTTTCGTGATCGCCGCTTTGCGGAGGTCGAGCAGCTTGGAATAGCCGGCGGCCATTTTGTCGAAGACACCGCTGGCGACGATCGCCTCCGCGAGTTTCTGTCGCGCGAGGTCCGGCAGGCCAGCGATCTTCTGTTGCAGTTTGCGCCAGGCCGCCAGCGCTTTCGCCTCGGTATCCCGCGCAGCGGCGATGATCTCGTCCAGCCGATTCTTGAGATCGGTGCCGTTGAGAGCCTGCTGGACCTCGACGTCGAGCCCCTTGAGCTTCGCCTCGCGCAACTGCTTGATGGTCGTGTAGGAACTCGGCGTATCGGGGAGATCGACCGCCGCCAGCTTCTTGAGCTGTTCGTTGAGGTCTCCGAGAGACGTTCCGACCTCGCTCGAGGCCTTGCCAAGATCGCGATCGAACTTGGCGAGTTCAGCGCTGAGACCGGAAACCGCCTTGCGGAGATCGTCGGCAAGCGTGGCGCCGAACATCGAGCCTTCATTCGTCAGCTTGAGCACGAACTTCAACAGGGTTGCGAGCGCTACCGCGAGCTTTGCTTCGACGGCGGCCCCCTTCGCTTGCAGATCTTTGGCTGCGATGGAAACCGGACCGGTCAGCCCCGCATCAAGAACGGCTTTGGCGCCACCGATAAACAGAGCGGCCCCAACATATTGAACATTTTGCCCGTCGCTCACGAATTTGACGACAACGTCGATGATTTTCGCCAGCCTGGCCGTAATCGTCTTGATCGAACCATCGATGCGCGCGTTGAACCGCGTGAGCTGCTCGAGGGCCTTCTGGTCGAGCGTGCTCCATGCATCGGTCGCCAGCCATTGCTTGACTTCGTTCAGCAGCGCCCAGGCTTCGACCGTCGCGCAATAGAGCTGCTTGTTAGCCTCGGTAAGATCCGCAACCAGCTTGGTAAGATTGGCGTGGAATGTGACCAGGCCATTCAATTGGGGCGGCAACGGATCGGGCTGCGCCGCCAGCGTCGCCCTGAACGCCTCCAAAGGTTGTCTCAGGGACTGGATTTCCTTCAAGGCCTGCGCGATTTCGCTGAGCGGCGTTTTGCTCAGCGGCGGATCTGTGAGTGAGGACGCCACCGGCAGAACAACACCGGTCTCACCATTCTTGTAACGCAGGCAGGCCGCTAGCTCTGCCGCCAAGCGATCGCGCTCGTTGTCATCTACAACCGTAAACGGCTTGATGAACGCCGTGATCCGCGCGTGCACCGCTCCGATCTTTGCCTTGTAAGGAGCCGTGGAGCCGGCGGCGTACGCATCGAGATTGAATCCGAACGCGTCCGAGGAGAACGTGCCGGCCGCGCGGATGACGCTGGTAACGTCGCCGGCCTTGGCCGCCTTGGCAATCGCGTCGACTTCGGCGTACAGCTCCAGCGCCCGGTTGATCGAGTCCAACACATAGATGCATTCGGGAAGGACACGATCGACCACCCATTTGCCGATGCGAGCTTCGAAGTCTTCGAGGGCCGCGGTCGCCGCGAGACGAACTGCCTCGACCTGGATATCGACTGCATCGCGAATCCTGAACTTCGCCGCCAGAACCGCCTGATGGAGGGCGTTCTTTTTCGCGGCGATCCAGCCGTTGAAAGCCTCCTTCAACGCGTCTTCCGGCTTTTTCTGGCCGAGCAGGACAGCGCGGGCAGCCGGCACCAGAATATCCGCCAAGTCCTTCGCCGTGGGTATCACCTGGTCGAGGTCGCTCACCGTGTCGTGCACCGATTGCGGGACCGGCTTGCTGCTCAAGCCGTTCGCAACCGCGACGAGATCCGGCCGAACGAAGCTGAAGGACAGTTGCTCCGTGAGGTCGGCAGCGACGTAATCCGCGACCCACTTCCAGATCTGCGCTTCATCGAGACTCTGCGCCACCTTGACGGCCGCGACCACCTGCTCCTTGAACTGGGAGAGCGTCTGGAAGTCGCCGCTGAATCCCTCGATGACGTCATTGATGGCCCGCGTCGCAGAGTCCTTCAGCCGCTCGACCGGATCGGCCGCTATGGCGGCAAGCACGCGGATGAACCGCCGCCCGCTCTCGTAGACCGTCGCCAGTTGATCGGCTAGGCGGATCGGGTCGGTCTCGTTACTGGCAGCGCTCAGCGCCTTCTCGATATCCGCAAGGCCGTTCTCAATCTCAGGAAAGATCTTCGCGAGCGTGAAACTGGATGCCTGCTGGCCAAACTTCTTCTTGAGCGATGCATCGAGCGTATCCCACTGCGTTCGCAGGCGGTGGATGACTTCCGCGAGTGGAAAGATCACGCGCGTCCGCACGTCGGTCGCAAGGTCTGCGATCCCATTGGCTGCGGCGGTGCCATATTCCAGTGTCTCACGCAGCACCGGAACAGCGGAGAGAAGGTCGTCGAGATCGAGCAGTGCCAGTAGATATTTGATCTTGACCGTGCCAAGCAACTTGGCTTCGCCGCTGAAATAGGATTGCAGGATCTGCAGCGTCTTGAGGACACTGTCCTTCTGCGAGTTGCCGTCCTGGCGCGGCACGACATCGACAGGACCAGGAGGTTGCGGATCCACCTTCGGAAGGCCGGGAGCCGTGAGTTCGTGCCGGTGATCGAAATAAGTCGCCAACGACCAGATCTTCTCCCAGCTGGCCGCTTCAGTGAAGATCGAGGTGTCTTCCGGAACCGCCGCTATCGAGACCAGCCTCGTCTGCGCCTCCGCAGCACCTTGTGTGGGTTCGTCGTAGCCGAGGGTCTCGTATTTGAGGTAGCGATCCCCGCCCAGCGGGCCTTTGGACCGGCTCACCGCGACGATGTTGGACGCCGGGCGGCCGATGGCGCCGCCGCGGGCGCCATTGTCTCCCATGCCCGACGTGATGATGTTGCGCAGGTTGAGATAGACCTCGAGCGGATTCCATTTCAGTTCGCCATCGCCCGGATTTTTCTCAGTGGCGAAGCCATGCCGCACATAATGCCCGTCGTATTGAACTGCCACTGGCTTGCGCTGGCCGCCGCTGAAGCGTTCGACCTGCTCCAGCCGCACGACAGCCATATCCATCGCTGGATAGAACGGCGGCTGCTGCGCGCCTTCGAGCGTACCCGTCGTATTGTAAGTGCTGAGGTTTCCTGCCCAGCCGCCGCCAAAGTCCTTTACACGGCCGTGCGCCGCAACCTGGATGCTTTCGGTCGTGAGGATCGTATCGCCGGAGCGGTTTTCCGGTGCGAAGCGGATCTTCTGGCCATTCATCGGTAATGTACGCCGCGATGACACCCATTTCTTGTCGGTGCTGTTGTAGAACTTAATCAGGTTTCCGAGCGAAGACGCGGTCGTGGACGCAATGTTGTCGACGAAGATCAATGGAAACCGCGTTGGAGCGCCGTCCACCAGCAATTCGAAGCTGACCAAGCCGCGCTCGGTAATGTCGGTGCGCGGGAAGAAGGCGAGACCGGGATTCCCGGCGCCAAGATCGATCCGCCCGTTCAGCGACTCGCCATTCTTGACGATCGGCGCCGCGGTCGGATCCAGGATGTCGGGCGTCCAGATGGTTCGCAGCGTGACCGACTCGCCGCACCACATTGCGCCGCGGTGCGGCTGTCCGAGCGCGGGAAATCTTTGCAATGGCTGCGCGACATGCAAGAAAATGCGCTGGCGCAGTATCGCTTTCACGCCTTGTGTCGTCGTCCGCAGGAATATCCGCTCGGTCTGCTTGATCATCGATGCGCGATGGCCGAACGGGAACAGATATCCCTTGTACACAACCTGACCCAGCACATCGCGTCCGAGCACAATGTTCTGTTGCCAGCGCTCGATCGAAAAGCCCTCGAAGAGCTTGCGACCCCACAGGTCGTCCGCACCCGCGGACGGCTGGAACGCCGTGTCGTGATTGAACGAGCCGCCCAAAGCCGTAAGCGTCAACTCGCGAACGCTAAGAGGAATCGGACGATAGATCGCCTGGTCATTACGGGCATCGCTGAGCGCATATTCGCCCGGATTTCCCGGCTCGAACTGGCCGGAGTCGGCAATAAGAGGCCCGACCGTTTCGACGTCCGATCCCACCGCCTGGCGCCTGCCGATGACCGGCAGGCCGTAGGCCGAGGACAACATCACCAGTTGATGCCGGTCGTAGGCATCGAGCGTGGTGCGGAACATCTGCCACGAGATTGGTGTCCCCTTCCGTACGTCGGCACGCCCGCAAAGCCACTTGAGAACCTGAAATACTTTTTCGGAAAACGTCGGGCCGTCGGGACCAACGGGCGGACATGAATCGTCCTTTAGTCGTCCGGAGCTTTCCTTCGGGAGCTTCGCGCTGACCTCTTCGGCCGTGACGGTCGTCGACTCCATCTGTTCCGCCCCGATGAACCAGGGCGCCAGCGGGCCGCGCGGCGGCGCGCCACGCCCGGGCATCGGCTGATTTCCGTCCTGCTTTGCCGGTGCGAGAACCATCGGTCGGAAATCGGGTGAATCGATAATGCGCAGCGAAGGATTGATGTCCTCGACCGCGAGACGCGCGGACCAAAGCGCGCCTTGAGGTGACTTGCCTGACGGCTGCTTGAACTGCCCCGCCTCAAGCACCGGAGACGGCAGCTTCTCTGCCACAGCACCGGCATTGAGCTTGTCGGCGGAGGGTAGTCGCCGCACGGTCTGCCAAACGGCGTCCTGAGCGGTCGAGAGAATGAGGCGCGAAGGAATCTCGACCGCGGTCTCGTAAAGCGTCGGCTTGCGGGCCATCGACGCCCTGATCTCGCCCAGTCGCTGCTCGGCCGTGACGAAGCCCTTGCTAATCCCCTGGAAGGCCAGCACTTCGTGATCGCTGAGATTAGCGGCGCGCTCTCCGAGCGGCGGAACGACACCCGAGGGCAATGCGCTGAACAGCTTCCTGGCGCGCAGCGTGACTGCGGGCTCGTGCCGGGACCAGTCGGTCAGGGCCTCGAAGGTGAATGGCATCGGATCGTAGGCGAAGCCGCCGCCTTTTGGCGTCCAGGGATTCGCGCCAGAGTTCTGGTGCAGTCCGGCTTCCTGACTCGTCGCATTCGACGGCGGCATGCAATTAACATGAAAGGCGAGCCTGCTGGGCCCCGAGAGGCGGCCTGACATGAGATCCGCAATTGGGTCGGCTCCACGCACTTGGTCGATGAATCCGTGAAGATCGTCCTTTCCGAGTAGGATGTCCCTGAACCATTGCTCCCGCTCGGTGGGCGTCGGATACTTCGTAGAGCCGTTCGGCACTTTTGGGCGATTGCCTTCCGACAAGAATTCGGTCCGCCAGAGCAGCCGGTTCGTTACCTCGGGCGGCTGTGGATTTGCGGGAGGGACCTTCTGTTCCGCGGCGAGCCTTTGTTCGCGGTAAAAGCTGCGGAATGCCGCATAGACGGGCTCAACTTCCTCAAACGAACGCTCGTTGCGAAGCGCGTTGTCGAAGCTCTCGCCCACCCGCTTGTCGTCGGCGGAATTGTCGCTGGTCGAATCCTTGAGGTGACCGGCAGCCATCAGACTCGGGATCACCTCGCTCTGAATTCGCGTGAATGTCTGCCTGACGACGGCCTCGACCGCGGCCTGCAGATCGTTTTTGAACACGCTGCGGGCCAGGTGCATCGCGTCCGCATCGAGCCCGTACGGGCCAAGGTAAATTCTCTGATCGTCCGGCAGGTTCGCGGACTTGGCCTTTTCGGCATATTTCTCCGCAAAAGTACGAAAGACGGGGGTAGCACCCGGGAAAGTTACGCCCGGATTGTCCCGCTCGAACTTCTCTTTTTCCTTGTCGATCCTGGCTTGTTCGGCGTCGTACTTGTCTTTCCGAATTCCTGTGCGGTAGTTGATCAGGCCGTCATGGTCGTTCTTCCGGCGTGCCAACTGAGCCAGGATTTCCTCGCGGGTGACCTGATCTTCCCCGTGCTTGATCTCGACATCAGGCAGATCAGGCGGCTCGGGCCGGAACAGCGCCTCCTCGAACACATGCTGCGAATCGAATTCGGCCACCAGCACAGGACGGCTGTCGATGTATTTACCGTCGTCGCTTCGGAGCAGCCGGCAGTCGGCGCGCGCCGGGCGAATGACCGGCGCGGGCGTGAACGCCAGCACAAAATCGAGAAACCGGAAGCGCAGTTTCATCAGGTCGTAGTCGCGAGCCACTGTCAGCGTCGCGCGCGACAGATCGATATCGGCGCGATGCCGCGATGGCTCATCGAGCGGCCCGACCCAGACGAAACTCGAAGGATTGACGCGCGGAAACTCGCCGCCGGACGGCCTGAGTTCCAACAACTGGTCGCCATCCTCAAAGATCAGCCGCAGGTCGCTTCCGTTGTCCCTGAACACGAGGCTGCTGAAGCTGACATCCTCAGGCGCGACATCGGCCTTCAACAACGCGAGGTCAAACGAGACCCGGCGCAACCTCCGTGAAGTGGTCGGCGTCTGTCCCTCCCGCACATCGTCCACGATCCAGGCGGTTGCCTGCCGCGCGCCGGCACGATCGCCGCAGGAAGCCCTGAAGAACAGTTCCCTTTCCTTCTTCTTGGCGGACGGGTCAGGCACTGTCGCAGACGGTGCCGGCGTGGGGACGGGATTACCAGGCACGGCATCCCTCTTATCCGAAGATACCGCCGCCTCGTCGGGCGGGAATGCGCCGACCGCAAGCCGTCCGATCGGCGTTGCGATTTCCTCGCTGATCACCTTTCCGGTTCCTCGGATCCGGCGCAGTACCGGCGCTGCCCCACAACGTCGTTCGCCTGGTTCTGGTCGTCGGCAGCACCGTTTGCGCCAAGATCAGGTCTCTGGACGTCAGCGGCCCCGCCATCGTCGCCTTGACGTCCTTTAGCGCTACAGAAGCCGCGCCGACCTCCAGCCGCGACACTACTTGGTCGAGCGACGGATACAGCGGCGATACGCCGATCCGGACGTCGAAGTTCCGCGCGCGGCCAGTGTCGGTGAGTTTCACCACGGCGTGGTGGCCGTTACCGATCGTGATCGTCTTCTCGTTTATTCCGTCGAGAGCTATCGTGCCGCTGCCTGACAGGGTGACTTCGCCGAGGATCTTTTCGTGCGCCGCGTCAAACTGATCGGCCTGCCACCCGAATTCGAACGTCTCGAGAAAGGCCTTGGCATCCAGCACCGCAAAAATATGCGTATTGACCGGACCTGAAGAATTTACCGCCGCCAGAGTCCAGAGCAGCCCGCTGTCGAAACCGGCGTTAAAGTGCGACGGCGCGGCGGCCGCAACCCGCACATGGTCGCGAAACACCTGCCGAAGCGTGCCATCGACGTCTGACGACCCGACCCGGCACACGAGCGGCGCCGCGGCCGTGGCAAATCGATTGAAAGCGACGGTCTTGGCATCTGCATTTCCGCCGCCGCCGGACGACCGCCACAGGCTGGTCGACAGATCAATGCTCCAGGGATCTTTCTCTTTCTTGCGGGTGAAGCTGAACGTAAATTCGACATCGTCGCGGTCGCCGAACCGGGCATCGAAGACTTTTAGCAAGAACTCGTTGGCCGATTGAGGTTTGACTAGATCGAACCACGCCTTGGGCCCGAACAGCACGGCGTGCATGGGCCACTTGGCAAGAACGACAGCGGTATCGCTTTGCTTGTAGACCGGCTTCTCGATGACGGTCAGAAGCCGGTCATCCTGCGACAGAATCAGTGAAAGCTCGTAGCTCTCAGGCGTGGCGGCGAGCGCTGCGGCCGGAGACAGCAGGATCGACGTCGACGCTGCGCCCTGCAATAGGTCACGCCGTGAAAGCGCACCCCCCGGGCCTCCCGCGGTACCCTCAACGCACGACGTGTCGGACGGCGAAGTGCCGTCTGGTTGGCCCGTCTTCATCAGCCTGCCCTTTGGCTATGTCGTCGGAATTTCCGCCTCACCGAAACCCATGAGACAAACTTGTCGAATGCAGCGACGTCCAGATCAGTGTTCAGATATTCACGACTCTCAATAAACCGGCTTCGAAATACTAACCTTGCGGCCGCGACCCACGGCAACGCCAAAAGGATTTCAACCGCCCGCGCTACCGACTACGGCAGGTCGAATGCGACGGCCTCGACGAAATATTCATAGTTGTTTGCGTTCCCGCGGGCCGCGACCGGATCGGTCAACGCCAGTGCCCGCGACGAAGCCACATCGAGCGCGAAGTCCTGCGTCGCTCCCGTCAGGCCAAAATGGGTCATCTCGTGAACCAGGGTGCCGGGCTTGGAATCGAATCCGCTATCCGGCGCGTTCCAGAAGAACGTCCCCAGTTTGATGACAAACGGATCACTCGGGAGAACGTGCGCATAGACGTCTCCAAGGGTGGGATAGGTCGAGTTGTCGCAAAGATAGGCGGGATCGCCCGCCAGCGTCAGGACCCGTTGCAGGACACCCTTGGCCGTCTGCGCATCGCTGGACGAGTGAACGCCAAGCCAGGTCGTCGCCTTGTCATCAGCGCTGTCCAACGCCGATATCGCGGTGGTCACGGCCTGTCTGGCGACGCCCATGGCGCTTTTCGCCGTCACCAAATCTGCTCCCGCGCAGGGAGGCGAAGCCGCGATGACCGACGACGAGACCCACGGCATTCCAACGGCAGCAAGAGTGAAAATTAAAACGGCATGTCTTCCCGCAAACAAAGGCAGCCTGAAATGACGTAGCATTGCCCCCTCCAACCTCAGGTCTATCTTCTTTCCTTCTTAGTGAATTTGCAAGCACCGGTTGCGCCCTTGGACCTCCCGAATCCGCTGCAGCGCACAATGTCGGCTGGTGCGACAATGCGCGGCCACTCGCAATTACCGGCTGAGCAGCGACAGCTGGCAAACGGGCAACTTCGAACATGACTTTTCGAGAGAGCATCGCTGCTACTGATCGATCGCGCCACTAGCTAGGGATGAGCGATGGTGATTGGCGGTGCTGGCGCTACCGCTAAAACCTGACCGGGGCGTAGCACGTGACGAGGATCGTGCTATCGACTACTCGCTTAATAGTCCGCACCTAGGCGGCTGTGGTGGCGGCTTGTCACCTTTGTTTTTCAGCTCGTCTTTCGCAGCGTCGAGCACGACATCAATTGCGAATCCTTTGCCCGTACTGCTCCTCCCACGCCTAACGCTTTGCTTTGACCTCAAGGGACGTGAGATAGTTGCGGTCGATCTTCATGCGGCCACAATGTCGCGCGGGTTTACCGCCGTATCCCCACCCTCCCTCTTGCATCATCAACTGCGTGCTACAATGGAGCCATGCAGAAGAAAAAGGAGCTACTAAAACAGGTTCGCATTTATTAGAAAGAGCATGGCATTTTGCGCCGCTTGGTCGGCCGCAAGCACCTTGGCAAGTCGAAAGACGACTACAGGATCGCTGACGCAATTCGCGATCTGATAGTCCGCTAAGCACAAGCACGATCCCACGTTGGCCGGTATGGGGGGCTAGAGGCCGGATCGTGCAGGCCCAGCAATTGGCGGCAATCTGGCCCGCCGATTCAAACCGCGCTGATTGTTTCCGGTTCTAGTCGCGCGTGAGGCAAGCTTTCCAGCGTACGTCCTGCCAGACCTCCAGCGACGGAGGCTTTGCGAGCAGAGATGTGAGCCTCGCGCTTGGCACCTTCGTCATCGACCGCGACAAGCTGATACGAGGCAGAGCGCCACGACGGAGTGATCCACCTGATGAGCCACGAAAGGGATCACCTTTTTGCGCACACAGGCCCTCTAATGCCGGAGGTGCTCCAATAATCGATTGTGCGCAGTTCTTCCCTAATGCGAGGTCTCTCTGACATTTAGGTACTGATCGGCGCCGCGACGCCCCTTACGAGGCCCCATCACCTCTCGGCAGATGGATGCAATTCGTCCTTTTTGCACGCCACAGCTACCCGGCAGCTATGCTTAAGCTCGAGATCTCTTTGTTCCTGGAGAAGCCTGCGCTTCTGTTGTCTCAGCGGGTCACGGTTCGGGCAAAGGCATGGGCGGGAAGACTCCGATCGAGGCATTAGGGGTGCCAGACGGTGGCAAGCAGCTGCACGCTACGAAGCGGCCACGCAAAAACCGTGGCATGCCGCCGCCCGCGACGTTCGATATCGATACGCTGCCCGGTAGCTCCAATTTGACGGCATTGGAAACGGCCGCGGTCATCCGGCGCACACCTGGCGCGCTGGAGCAGTGGCGGCGCGACCCGAACCACCCGCTGAAATGGCGCTACGTCGATGGCCGGCCACTCTATCGTGTCGATGCGGTTCGCGACTATCTGGCCCAGTGCGACAAAACCACTAAGACGCCTCAGCCGCATAGTGCTCACGGAGACGCCCGAGGAGCTCGGCCTTGATCAGATCAAGCGGGTTCGTCCGTTGCAGGCGCACGATCTTGCCGCCCCGTTTCGCGCCGACCAACTCCGCAATGTAGTCGTGAGCCGCTTCGAACGCCATCTTGCGGATGATCCATTGTTCGTCGTGATTGTAGACCTGATCGATTCCGCTTGGCTTTTGCCCAACACACAGCCGCTGGATTTCGTTGTCGTAACCACAGCGTGACATAATAGTGCGCAAGCTGCGCCTTAAGTCATGCATGGTGAACTTGGCGACGCCCGCTTCCTTGACCAGGCGGTTGACCATCTTGGTGAAGCCGGACATCTGGCCGCCGGTCTTTGGTGACGGGAAGACATAGTCGGAGGTTGCCCGCTGGAAATGTTTCGCGGCCGAGAGCACCTCGTCAACCAAGTGAGTGCGCGGCACATCATGGTGCAGCCCCATCTTGGTCCACGCCGCATCGAAGGTGATCCGGTCATCCATAATGTGCTTTCGCCACTCGATCATGGTCGGCTCGCTGCGGCGCGGGCCACCGAGCAGGCACACGCGAGCCAGGAGGCCGAAAGCCCCGAGCTTGCCGGATGCATCCCAGACCTTAATGATCTCCTCATCGGTCAGCGCGCGGCCCTTTGTTCGGCGCCCGACTCTCTGCGCTCGGGTTTCCTTGGGAGCGCGATAGCCAGCGAGCACGTTGTGCTCGACGTAACCTTCGCCGACGCACCATTCGAGGAAGGTATGCACGTGCTTGCGCAAGTCCTTGGCTGCGCCGCGCCTGCCGGTCTTGGTAATCTTGTCGACCGCAGCCATGATCTGCCGTCGCGTCAGGTCCCCCACGCCGCTCTCGGCGTGATCCTTCAGCCCGCGCCGGAGCGCCGACATTGCTGGCTTCCAGTTGACGACTTGACGTTCGGTCAAGGACGTCTGGTAGGGACCATCTTCAACAATGAGCGTCGCGAGCGTGGTGCGCTGTTTCTGTGCTACCTGTTGGCGCCTCTCCTCGCGCTTCGCGTCGTTCGGGTCCAAGCCCTTGACGACCTCGCCTGCGGCGATGGTGGCGGCCTTGCGCGCGGCCTTTTCATTATATTTGGGCCATGCACCGAGGGTCTTGCGCTGGGTCCCCCTCACCCCCGGCTTGGTGAAGAGGTAGACGTCGGCCAGGTCCGGCCGCCCGTGGCGCGCATGCGTAAGGCGAGGCCGGGCAGCTTGTCGTCGTGGAGATAATGCTGCGCCTTACCCGGCGGCAGCGTTGCGTTGCGGATCACCGTATCGGTGAGTGTCAGCTGGTTGGCCGGCTCCGTCATGATTCCTTCCCTCTCTCTGCGCCCGGTGCGCCCCAGAAGGCAGTCAGCCCTCGAACAGAACCGGCTCTCAGACCTCCCCTCATTTTGTGCCCCAAGGGAAAATCCACGGTGGGCACAACGGGGGCATACAAAATGTAGCGAGGCCGCTTATGGGCTCCTATGGTCGCATGGGCCGTAACTTCCCTCAATTAAAGGAGTTTTTACATTCTAACTATGGCCGGATTTGGTTGGCTCGGGTCTACGGATTGTGGTTCACGGGGGAGAGATCCAAGGTTCGATCCTTGCCCGCCCACGAAGCTCGCTACGCGTGCTACGGGCACTCCGCCAAAACAGCCAAGTCAGTTTCGGCTGGAGATTTACCGCACCAGTTTCGCACCAGAAACGGCCTGAACGAGATGCGGCGAACGCGGTCGAACTCGAACGAAAACACAAGAAAATCAGCGATCGCGATCATTGTCCCGCCGCTCATAACGGTCTGGTTGCAGGTTCGAGTCCTGCCGGGCCCACCAAAAAAAATGCATCATACGGACACTGTGAAAACGACTCGATTTCCCTTTAAGAGCGGCTCGATTTCGCTTTGAAAAGACGACTCGATCTCACATCCCGCTGATACGTCTTGCGAATTTCCCGTCGATTTTTCCGATTTTTGAGCGGGAGAAAAAGCGAAGGGATCGTTCAGTGTCTTTGTGTTCCCCAACACGCCTTGCATATCCCGGCTCCAAAGGCCGCACCAGGGAAAAGCCATGAAGCTGATGAAGTTCGTGCTTCATGAGCAGGAAGTCGCCGACGTCGCGTTTCGCGCGATGGTGGAAACCGGCGGTGTTGGCACTGAAGCATTCCGTTGCTTCGCCAGGCGCGATCGCGCCGTCCCACGGTACGAATGGCCGCGCGACGTAGAAAAAAGGGGCTTAGAGACTCAGTGGTGCGAGGGCGTTCCGCAGTGGCGCACTGGAGATTTGCATCAATCCCGCAAACGGCTGACCCAGCTCAAGGATCAAGTAAATCGCCCCGGCAGCCGACAGCGCAAAGATGAGCAGAGAGCCGATGATGATTGCATTTGGTTGGGCAAACAGACTGAAACTTGCAAAGATGATAGTCAGCCAGAAAATCAGCACCACGAGAAATGGCATGGGAATCGAATTGTCCGCCTGCGAGAACAGCAGCAGGCGTGTTTGTGCGATATCGGTGCTGATTTGTATTGCCCGGGCTTGCACCGAGCGTTGGGAATCGTTCGTTGGCGAAAGTTCCTGGAGCTTCGTATAGAACGCTTCGCTTGCAGCGCTTGCCTCGAAAGATGTCATCTTGGCAACATCGGACCTTTTCTCGCGCCACATGCGGTCGGCTAGAATGACGACGCCACGTCGCA
The DNA here is from genome assembly GCF_054057995.1 of Bradyrhizobium sp. USDA 4486. Lineage (NCBI taxonomy): Bacteria > Pseudomonadati > Pseudomonadota > Alphaproteobacteria > Hyphomicrobiales > Nitrobacteraceae > Bradyrhizobium > Bradyrhizobium sp. USDA 4486. The sequence continues at coordinate 7,810,862 of NZ_JBSRZV010000001.1, read as the reverse complement.
TGAGATTGCGGGCTGCGCCTGTCTCCGGCCCGTACTGCGCCAGGATTTGGTCTAGCAGGATAATGCTTGCCGTCATCTGATTGACCTGAGAACTCTGCGTGTCGTACGAACTCTTCGCCGAGGCGATGAGCAGGCCGAGCACGAGTGCCGCGATCGTCCCAATGAGGCCTGTACCCAGCCTGACCACATCCTTTGCATCCGCGCTGAGGTGATGGTCCGGCAACTTGTTGCGAAGAAACATACCAAGCAAGGCGCCGGCTGAAATGCACACGAACGTGATGGCCGATATTGCTATTGCGTTCATGATCTATCACTCATGCCTAGCTCAATTGGAGCGCAACTCGCTTAGGCCGCGGAAGCAACTGACGGTTTGTTCGCAAGCAGCGCTCGCCGATCGTGAATCAGGTTCTCCAGCCGGTGTGCCGCCACGTTCAACGTGACGGCATCCACCGCGCTCTCGTCGCCACTCGCGGCTTTGGCACGTTCTGCTTTGAGAATGTTGTCGATCTCCTCTTCGATCGCCGACAGCTCTGCCTCCGTGTCAACGTTCCGGATCCGTCGGGCCAAGGCATAGAGAGTATCCAAAGGACCATGCGGAGTGGCGGGCCCGCCGATCCCGAGGAATTTCCAGGCTGCGGCGAGAACGGTGGCGGCACCTCCCAGCACCATCGGCGTCAAATAGATCCAGTTGCCGTATTCATCCATGAAGCTCTGCGTGGTGCTGTTGTAGACGGCTGCCGCGCCAGGGTGCAGCGGAAGGTATGCATCCTGGTCGGTGCTGGGCGCGGTGATCTGCGCGAAAATCGGCTGCTCGCGGAGCAGATTCCTGCGCGCGCTCATGATCGCTTGCGTGAGGCTGGTTACCAGATCAGTGCCGAGCTTCTTTTGCGCAACCAGGTACAGCGAGGTCCTCAGGGTCGTCAGGTCATCGTCCGGCACCGGCGGCGATCCCCGCAGCGTGCCCTTCGGGACGTCGAAGCTTTCAAAGGCGCGTTCATTCTCTGCAATTGCCCCCGCGGACTCGATTGGGATCAATACCGGGACCTTCTTATGATCGAGCTGGAAAAATCCGCGAACGAGCGAGAGGTACTTTTCGGCGAGCGGGATCACAACAAGCAGGGCACTGACCTGTTTCGACTGAATGGCTTGCCGGACATCCGTCAAAGCAAGGTTCTTGAATGCAACTTTTGCGCTCGCCAGATCGTATTCCCTGGTTAGCACATCGACAATTTTGGCGTTCGCTACTCCACCGATCACGCCGACCGCGCGTCCCTTCAGGCTGCCAATGCTGTCGATGGGCGATCCCGGCGGAGCGATGATCAGCACGACCATATGGCTGACGACGACGACGGCTTGCGCCTGCGACAAGTCGCCGACATCGCCGCGAACCACAGCGAGATCGACCTTACCCGCGGAGAACGCGGCAGCAGCCTCAAGCGCGGTGCCGCTGTCGATGACCTTGAGCCGGACCGGCGCGTTCGTTGAAACGAGCTCGCCTGCTATCGCTGACATTGCCTTGGCCGCCTCGCCGTCGATGGAGCCGACCGCCACGGTCAGCGTTGCCGGGCGGCTGTAGTACCGATAGGCAAGGAGACCTGCGCCTGCCGCAGCAACGACGACGCCGAGAAGCAGGACAAAGCGAAGCCACAGCGGCAGTTTTATCGACATCATGCTCGTCACTCCAAATCCTCGGGCCGATTACCGCCGCTCCGCCAGCAGAGGCCACGATCGCGAAAGCCAGCGCAGCTCGCGTCTCCCATTCCTCGACGAGCAAGGCCTTTAAGCTTCCTGATCTCCTACTTCAGGTCGGCAATAAACTTCAAAGCGGGGATGCTGGACCGGAAGCAGTAGGCGACTGCCCGCGTTGTCATGAATCCAGAGAATCCATTGATCCTTAGCGGTCGTGCACCTCCCGACTGTGGAATCTCGAATACGCTGTCGGCGGCGGCGTTGGGGCGGTGATGACATCCTTGGACTTCGGATTGAGCCCTGCGCCGCCGACGAGCCCGAAGTCGTTCACCCACTCTCGCAGCAGAACTCGTATTGGTTCTCGATCGACGAATTGATCATATACCCAGCAATCCACGTTCGATACCATCCGGCGCCGAGACGGCAGGGGCGGAGATCAGCGCAATAAAGGTCTGCGAAAAACAGCCATTGCAACATCCCCCCGCGCGGGAAGGCATTGCAGATCGCATCTAGCCGTTGCGCCTTGATACAGATCAAACAAGCCGATGGGTGCAGAGGTCGAGCCAGGCCTGTTGTGCGTGCAAGATCAGCGCCGATTTCCCAGTATTTTTAATGGCTTGCAATCGAGTCGTTAACGCCATTCCCTGTTGGAGCGCGCACTTGAGCGGCTGACGCAGGCCACTTGGTCGAAACTCTCGATGGGCCTTCGGACCTGGAGCAACAGGGCCAGCGTGTGCCCGACTGGTTACTCGGTGGGGACGGCCCTGATGCTCTACGCCAATCATCGATGTAGTCGAGACATCGATGCGTTCCTCCACGATCCGCAATATCTCGCCGTGTTGTCGCCGGAGACGACGGACGTATGGAATTGCGACGATTGGGACAAGGCGGCCCAATACCCCAAGCTCAGGTATCCCGAAGGCGAGATCGATTTCATCGTCAGCGGCGCAATCTCTGATCTTGATCCCGTCGAGAAGGAAATCGACCTGACGTCAATTCGAGCGGGGTGGAAGCCAACGATTGCGATCGAACCGCCAGCGGAGATCGCTCTCAAGAAGATGTGCCATGGGGCGACGATGCTAAAGCCTCGCGACATTTTCGACATCGCAATCATCAAGGAATCGATGGCGGCCCCCTCATCGCAAACTTGGGCGAAGTCGCCTCCACTCCACCGCAGCAGAAACGTCTCGCAGCAGCGTTTCGACACTGGCCGCGATCTCCAGCAAGCGCCGGTCGGCGTTCCTACGACCGATCAGCATCAGACCGACGGGAAGACCGTCGAGCGGCAATGGCAGCGAAATCGACGGGCAGTCGAGCAAGTTGGCGATGCGTGGATTGCGCAGGACAAGACCGTTGAGTTCATGAAATGTCGCATCCTCCGCAACAGCGGAGAGAAGCGGCGCACGGATCGGCGTCGTCGGCAGGACGAAAACCTCATTGTTGCCGAAGGATTGTTCGAAGAACTGGATCGCCGCCTGCCGTAGCCGCACCATGCGCACATAGTCCGTGCCGAGGATGCTGGCGCCGGCTTCGATGCGAACCCGCGTTCGGGGATCGAGACCGTCCAGCCCGGGCAGGCCCAGACCGCGCAGCGTCGCGCCAACCTCGATTGAGGGAAAAGTGCCGATCTTGTCGATCTCTACGATGTCATCGAGAGTCGACTCGATCGATCCCTCCTCTATCCGCAAACCACCAGATCGAAGCCGCTCTATGGCGGCCTCGAACGCGCCGAGCACGTCCGGCTCGCAGCGATGAAACAGCCGCCCGCGGGCAACGACAAGGCGGAACGTGCCGGCAGGGGCCGGGCGCAGCCGCGCTGGCGTGCCTTCACCTGAAAGGACCTGATCAGCGACGAAGCAATCGGCGACATTCGCCGCGATCGGGCCGATCGTGTCGAGGCTCGAGGATAGCGAGAATGCGCCGGCGGTCGGCACGAAACCGCTGGTCGGCTTGAAACCGACCGCGCCCGACAGCGCAGCCGGGATTCGGAGAGAACCGCCGGTATCGCTGCCGATGGCGATGTCGGCCATGCCGTCGATCACCGACACCACCGCGCCTGATGACGAGCCCCCCGGCACGCGCTCGCGGTCTCGCGGGTTGCCCGGCGTTCCATCATGCGGGTTCGTTCCGAGCGCGGAGAAGGCAAACTCCGTCATCTGGGTCTTGCCAATGACGATGGCACCTGCAGCCCGCAGCCGCTGCACGACTTCAGCGTCCTCAAGGGCCGGCGGCAGACGGCGCAACACGGCGGATCCGGAGCTCGTGACCGTGCCCGCGACGTCGAACAACGCCTTCACCGAAACGATGCGACCATCGAGCGGACCGCGGGGCGCTCCGGCAGTAGCGCGGCGATCCGCAGCCTCGGCCTCCCACCTGGCGCTGTCTGCGAAAACGGCCGTAAACACGCTCCTTGCTTCAGGCGAGCGAATACGTGCAAGTGCCGCCTCGAGCCGTGCCACGGCGGAAGGCTGCGATCGATCCTGCGTTGCTGCCATCAGACGCGCTCGAGGGGAGAACGATCAGGAGACGACCGGGAGGACGTCCATGTCGTAACCATGGGTCAGGGTCCTGTTGAGGACCGGATCCTTCAGCTCCATCTCGAAACGCGTTCCCGGCCGAATGCCGCCGATCGCGCCCGGCGTACCGCAGAACATCAGCGTGCCGCCGGGCAGTGTGTCCGTTCCGTTGTAGCGACGAATGAGATCGCGCGGCGTCCTGAGAGCGGAAACACGGCTTTCCTGGTAGAGAATCCGTTTTCCGTCGATCGTCGCCCACGAGCGAAGGACCAATTCATCCCAATGCCGATCCACGTCGGCATAGGACCAGAGCTGAGGGCCGACCGGCTTGCCGCAGAGCTGCTTCGAAAGCGCGATGCCCGAAGCTTCGGCCTTGCGGTCGGTATGGTCGGATCCGATGCCGACCCAGAGCCCGTCAGCCATCGCGACAATGACCGGCTCGACCTCGCCGGAACTGTCCGGGCCGAGGACGGTCAGCTGGCTTTCCTGGGTCAGGGTTTGTGCGGCGACTCGATAGTAGAGTGGTGTCATCGAAGGGCGCGGGATGCCGAGCGCGGCGAGCTCCTCGATATGGTGCTCGATCGCCGCGGCATCCCTGCCCGCCCAGCCGGCAATGACGAGAGAGTTGATCTCGACACTGACGCGGTCGGTCCTGTCGTTTGCGACGCGGTCAAATTGCAGCAGCATGGGAGGGCCTACTCTTGGTCGATGTGGTCAGGATTTCGCCGCGCTCGATCTGCAGCGTCCTGTCGGCGATCCGATCGAGCAGCGCCGGCGACGATTCGGTGATCAGCATGGCAAGCTCGGGCCGGTGCTTGCGCAATTCGCCAAGCGTGCGCGCATAGTCGAGCGCGAGGGCCGGCGCCAGGCCCTGGAAAGGTTCGTCGAGCAACAGAACCTTGCGCGCCACCGTCAGTGCGCGGCCCAGCGCGACCATCTTTCCCTGCCCACCGGACACGCCGCCCGCGGGCCTGGAGCGCATCACGTGCAATTCAGGCAATAGCTGATAGATTTCGTCCAGCCTGCGAGCGATCTCGGCCCGATCGAGCTTCAACGCCAGCGCCGGCAGACGGATGTTCTCCTCGACGCTCAACTCCGAAATCAGGCGACGGTCCTCCGGCGCGTAGCCGATGCCGGCACGGGCGCGCGTGTGGGCAGGCCTGCGGCCGAGATCGTCGGCATCGAGCCGGATCGAACCCTCGTCATGCCCGATGAGTCCCATGATCGCGCGTAGCGTCGTGGTCTTGCCGGCACCGTTGCGGCCGATCAACACGGTCGTCTTGCCCGCGACGATCTCGCAACTGACCGCGCGCAGCACGCGGACGCCCTCGATCGAGACGCTGACCTTGTCGAGATTGAGCATCAGGCAACTCCCACGACACGTTGGCGGACTTGCGCGTTGCTGAACACCTCGTCGGGCCGCCCCTCAGCCATGATGTTGCCGGCGTTCCACACCAGGACCCGGCTTGCGTAACGCGCGACGACGTCCATATCGTGCTCGACGAACAGTGCGGTGATGCGGCGCTGGCGCAGCGCCCCCATCAGGGCCTCCATCAGCGGGAAGCGTTCGAGAGCGCTGACGCCACTGGTCGGCTCGTCGAGCAGCAGAAGGCGCGGCCTCAGCGCCAGCGCAACGGCAATGTCGAGCAGCTTGCGGTGCCCTTCGGGAAGCGTGCTGCTGATCCGGTCGGCATCGCCAGCGAGACCGACGAGGTCGAGCAACGCCGTTGCCTCATTGCGTCGCTTCGCGGTCTCGAGCGGGCGGACCGCGCTCCACAGGCCGTCCGTTGCCGCCAGCGCCAGCATCATGTTGTCGATCACGCGCTGTGCCGAGAAGAGCTGCGGGATCTGGAATGCGCGGGCGACACCGCGGCGCGCGATGGCGCGCGGCGACAGACGGGTGATGTCGTCACCGTCGAGCAGCACGCTGCCGGATCTCGGACGGATATAGCCCGTGCAGATGTTGAGCAGCGTCGTCTTGCCCGACCCGTTCGGGCCGATGATCGCGAGGAACTCGCCGTCATGAACCGCGATGCTGACGTCGTCGGCGGCCCTGACACCATTGAATGAGACGTGGAGACCCCTGGCTTCCAGGATGGGACGCGTCATAGGCTCGCCGCCTCCTTGCGCGCGAACAGTCCATAGACTCCTTGCGGCATGAACACGATCACGATGATCAGCGTCATGCCCACGATCAAATTCCAGGAATCCGTAACTGTCACCGCTGCGCTGTGCAGCAGTTCCAGGAACACGGCGCCTATGAACGCGCCCGGAACACCGCCGATGCCGCCAAGGACGGCGATGAGCACGAGGTGACCGGATGCGGTCCAGAACGCGAATTCCGGGACCACGCGACCGATCGCAAACCCGGCGATCGCGCCGCCAAGGCCGGCGAGCGCCGCCGAGACGACGTAGGCGATCAGCAGGATCGCCCAGACCGGGATGCCCAAATATTCGAGCCGGATCTCGTTGGTGTGCACGGCCGAGAGGGCATGACCGAGCGGGCTGTTCAGGTAGCGCTGCACGGCAAGACCGACGAGCACCATCAGCCCCAGGCTGAGATAGAACAGCACGCCTTTGAAAGCCGGTTCGCCAAGCAGAACGCCAAAGATTGCCGGGACCGGCACCGGCATGCCGTCGGTCCCGCCGGTGACGCCGTACAATTTTGCGCACAGCGCGTAAAACACCATCGAGACCGCGAGATTCAACATCGCGAAGAAGATCGCGCGATAGCGGACGAGAAACGATCCGGCGATGGCGCCCACGACGGCGCCGCCCAGCACCGACAGAATCAGCAGCAGCCCAAGATCGTTGACGCCGGCGCGCGCCAGGAACGCGACCGCATAGGCGCTCGCGGCAAAGAACATGGCATGACCGATCGAGATCAGCCCGGCGCGGAGCAGCACGGCGACGCCGAGGGCCGCAAATCCCTTGGCGATCGCCAGAGTCAGGACGAATTGAAGCCAGGGCGCGGCCACAGGCAACAGCGCGAGGACGAGGACCGCCGCGGCGGCCGTGATCGTTCGCATCATATCCTCCGCGCGGTTACCGATCCGAACAGCCCGTAGGGACGGATCAGGAGAACGACAAGCATCGCCGCATAGGGTGCGACGGCATCCAGCGACGGCGCCAGATATATCGCGAGCACGCGCGCCAGGCCGACGATCAAAGAGGCCAATGCGGCCCCCTCGATCTGTCCGAGCCCTCCGATCGCCGCGACCGCGAAGGCGAGCACCATGGTGTCGGCGCCGAGGCCCGGCGCGATGCCCGAGGTCGGCGTCGCCAGCGCGCCGCCCAATGCGGCGAGAAACACGCCGACAGAGAACGCCAGGATGAAGATCCGGTTGGTATCGATGCCGATCGACTGCGCCATCTCGCGATCAGTAACCACGGCCGTGATCAGGCGGCCCAACCGGGTGTGGTTGATCAGGAGTCGCAGGCCGATGACGACGAGGAGCGCCATGCCGACCAGGAGGATCTGGTAGTTGAGATAGACGACGCCACCGATGCTCGTGGTGCCGAGCAATCGCATCGGCGCGTCTTCGTAGAAAGATTGCACGCCAAAGATCACGCGCTGGAGATCCTCCAGGATGAGGAACAGCCCGAACGTGATCAGGATCTGCACGGCCTCCGACTTGCCATAGGTCCAGCGGACGAGCCCCCGTTCGATCAACGGACCGAAGATCGCCGCGACGCACACGGCACTGAACAGGAGCGCCAGGAACGACCAATACGGGTTGAGCTGCCGGCTGGCGATGAACAGGCAGATCGAGGCCGCGACATAGCCGCCAATCGAATAGAGGCTGCCATGGGCAACATTGAGGACGCGCAGCACGCTGAAGACGAGCGTCAGGCCGACCGCCGCGAAGAAGATCAACGCGGCACTCGCCAGACTGTCCAGCAACAGGGGGATGATTGCATTCAACATCGGCTCACGCCTTCCGTGATTGGAATCAGGTGAACGTGGTCCCGATCTATTTGTAGCTGCCCGGCTTCGGCAGGCTTTTGGCGAACGCGGGCCTGAGCGTCGCGATCCAGGCCAGCGGATCTTGACCTGCCTGCGGCATCAGGCTGTCGCCCTTGTAGCGGACCATGTCGCCAATGATGGGAAACTGCTGCGCCGACGTCTTTACGGTCACGCCGACGATCTGGTCGACAAGGCCGTCATTGTCGGCCCGCGTCTGCGCGGTGCCGGTCAGGGTCTCGACCTTGCTGCCCTTCATGGCGTCGGCGAGCTCGGCACGCGTCGGCCATTTGCCGCCGTTCTTCTGCATCGCGGCCTCGTAGGCGGCTTTCACATAGATCAGCGCGTTGGCCATCTTGATCGACGGGAACACCGGATACTCACCGAAGCGCGCTTTATAGGCTTCGGCGAACTTCACGGTCTCCGGCTTGGCCCTGGCGTCCGGCGACATCCACCAGCCGTCGCCGAGAACGCCGACGATCACGCCGTCGGGCAACGGCACGCGTTGCAGTACGGTCTCGCCGAGCGCCAGGATCACCTGACTGGAGGTGAAGATCCCACGCGGTGCGGCCTGACGAACGAAGTTCTCGAGATCGGCGCCCCAAAGGTTGGAGAAAACGACATCAGGGCGCGCGGTGGCGAGGCGCGAGATTTCGGTCTGGTAGTTCGGCGATCCCAGCTTCGGATAGAGCTCCGCGACGATCTCTACGTCCGGCTTCAGGGCTTTCAGCGCCGCTGTGAATATCTTTGCTGCGTCGTGGCCGAACGCATAGTCCGGGTTGATGATCGCAACCGTCTTCACGTCAGGCTTGTGATCGAGCAGGTAGATCGCGTAGGCGATGAATTCGGGTACGGTGTTGCCGTTCGGGCGAAACACATATTTGCTCTTGCCATCCATGAGCAGCTGATGGGTATCGCAGTTCCAGCCAACAGTGGGAACCTCGAGCTGCTCCGCGAGCGGCGCCAGTGCCAGGCAATTGGCGCTCGACAAGGCGGCGACCATCACCTGGTTCTTCGCGTCCCCGGCGAGCCGCCGATACTCCGCGATCACGCCTTGCGCGCCCTGCGCCTCGTCGACATAGGTCGCGCTGACCGGCACGCCTCCGATGCCGCCCTTTGCATTGATCTCGTCGATCATGAGGTCGGCCGCGTTCTTACCCGGCATGCCGTAGGCGGCGGCAGGACCGGATGTGAACGTGAAGATGCCCAGTCCCAACGCGCTCGGCTTTTCCTGTGCCGCGACCGGGGTCGCCGCCACGATGCCGATTGCAAGCGCGCCTGCAAGACCATCAACCACCAGCCGGACTTTGCTGCGCGGCAACCCGCGATCAAGCCTGAAGAGCCGTTCAAACGACGACAGGCAACGTGCAACGATGATGGACATACCTTTGGACGTCATGACTCCCCCTGAGCCGGTCAAAATGAGTTGTGCAGCGACGATCCGGCATCACACCGGATCGAAATAATGGATCTCCAGAAGCAGGCAGCCGTTTGCGGACTTGAACGGGCCATGCGGCGCGTGCGGCGGCCGGCAGGCATAGGTATTCGGCGGGAAGCTCTTGCCGCCCTCGCCGTTCGCGTCGTTGCCGACGATCAGGTCGCCCGAGACGAGATAGACCTCTTCCCAATATTCGTGCGAGAACGGTGCTGTCGTGTAGACGCCGGGCTCGAAGCGGAGCAGTCGCGTCCGCGTCCCGCGCCGGTTCTCCTCGTCCAGTCCACCCGCGATGATCTTCTGCTGGATTCCGGGCGGATAACCCGCCGGCACTTCCCAGCCGGTCGCCATATCAAGCGTATGGAATTCGTCGTGCTTCTTGTTGACGGGCATGAATTGTCTCCTTCGGATCAGGCGGCTTTGCTGGCGGTCGAGACGCCATTGAGATCGTAGGAATCGAGCATGGTCTGGACGAGCCGGTCGGCGCCCGCCCAGTCGTAGGTGCGATAGGAGTGGCCCTTGGTGACGAAGGTCGCGCCGGCGTAGAACATCTCGTATTGCTGGTGGCGCGAGCCGAACTCGGAGCCGACGGCATCCCAGGCGAGCTTGTAAAATTTCACGCGGTCATGCGAATTGGCCTTCGGCGACTGCTGGGTCTTGCCGATGAGCGCCGCGATCTCGGGGTTGTCGAAGTCCGCGACCGACGAGGGCAGCATGATCATGCCGCCGCCGGCGAGTTCGCGAAGCGTGTTGATGACGTGTCCATAGAGCTGCTGCGTCAGCACCTGCGCGGAGTAGAGCGTGTGCCGGTCCGGGATGAAATAAGGACCGACCTGCGTGCCCTTGGCCTCCATCGCAGCCACCAGCGCGTCGACCATGCCGGTCTCGGCCGCGAGCTGGCCGAGCATTTCGCGCACCTGCGGGAACTGGGTGACGCCGTTCATGTCGGCGGTCCGATGCGCAAGGCCGGTGAGGAATTTGAGCTTCACGCTCAACCGCACCATCGCCTGGTAATTCTGATAGACGTGGCAAGGCGTGGCGTGAAACTGCTTCTGGCACATTTCGACGTTGCCTTCGATGAAGACGCGATCCCACGACACCTTCACATCGTCGAAATAGAGCACCGAGTCGTTCTCGTCGAAGCGGCTCGACAACGGATTGTCGAACACGGCGCCGGCGGCGTCCTCGTAGGATTTGCGCGACAGCATCTTGAGGCCCCTCGTATTCATCGGGATCGCGAAGGACATCGCGTAGCGCTCTTCGCCCGGACGCATCGGCTGGATGGTCGTGACGAAGACCTCGTCGGCAACCACGCCGCCGGTGGCGAGCATCTTGGCACCGCGGATCGTGATCCCCTCCGCGTCGCGGTCGACCACGCCGGCGGTGAGGAACGGATCGGCCTGTTCGGCCGCACCCTTCGAACGATCGGCCTGCGGATTGATGATGACGTAGGTGAGGTAGAGGTCCTTGTCGCGGGCGTATCGGTAGTAGCTCTCGAGCGCGCCGGCGCGGGCAGGATCATACGACTTGAAGACGTCCAGACCCATGTAGAGCCCGGAGATACAGGACGCTACATGGTCCGGGGCCCGGCCCATGAAGCCGGCATGCAGCGAGGCCCACGCCTCCAGCGCCTTTCGCCGCGTCATGAGCTCGGCATAGGAGGTCGGAAGCTGCCAGATGCGGTTGGCGCGACCTGCGCCCGTGTCGAACGTCATCAGCTCCGAATTCTCGGGCGCGCTCGCGAAGTCGAACAAGCCGGCCATGGAGCCGGCGAGATTGCGAAAGGCGCGGTGCGTCGTGACATCGCCGACCGAGGCGCCGTTGATGTAGATGGCGCGGCCGTCCTTCAGGCCTGACAGATATTCCTTTGCGCTGCGCATGGCGGTTTCTCCGGTTCGAAACTAGTAGTGAATGGGAAGTGGCCAGCTCGGCTCGCGCTGGGTTTCATCGACGAGATCGCGATATCGACCACGAAAGAAGATCAGGGGAGCGGCTGCCTCGGCGCGGCTCGCGTGCCTGATGACGCGGACGACGAAGATCACGTGGTCGCCACCCTCGTAGACCGCGTAGGGCGCGCATTCGAAATGCGCCATCGCGCCCGAGATCAGCGGCGCCTCGGCATGGCCGACCGAGGTCTTCACCTGGTCCCACTTGTTCGAGAGAGCGCGTGCGAACTGGTTGGAGATGGCTTCCTGGTCTCGCGCCAAGATGTTCACGGCAAAGCCCCCCGCTTCAAGCATCGCGGGCAAGCTGCGCGCCTTGCGATCGACGCTGAAGAGAACGAGCGGCGGATCGAGCGAGACGGAGTTGAACGAGCTCATGGTCATGCCAATGAGCTCTCCCCCCTTGCCGCGCGCGGTCACCACCGCCACGCCGGTGGCGAATTCGCCGAGAGCACGCCTGAACGCACGATCCTCCATGGACACCCGCCTCGTCGCCTGGCACCTGATTTATAATTCTCAGATAGCTTTCTGACAAAGCTATATGGAAATGTCAAGCCCACTTGCTGGGCGGACGCATGCGTGCTTTTTAAGCAAGCGCGCAATGCCATGGTTTGGCGAGGAGATTGACCGCGTGACCGATGCACTCTTGACGGCGTCGAAACCCGAGCTGCTCGACAAGGAAGGAGACCGCACGCTTCGCGGCCTGCTCTACGACTATTTTGCGTTCGGACGCAGTCTGGAAGCCTGCCGTGAAATATTCGCAGGCTTCGTCGACCTATCGCCTACCCAGTATCTGATCCTGATCGCGATCAAGAATTCGACTGCGGAAGAACCGATGGGCGTGAATCAGGTCGCCGAGCGGCTGTACCTGAGCGGCGCCTTCGTCACCAACGAGATCAACAAACTGGTTTCCGACGACCTGATCGAGAAAAGCCCCCATCCCGAAGATGGACGGAGGGTGCAACTTGCCCTCACCCAGCGCGGAATGAGCCTATTGATCCGCCTTGCCGCCTTGCAGCGACCGGTCAATGACGCGCTGTTTGGAATGCTGACGCGCGAGGAGTTCAAGATGCTGGCCCAGCTGCTGTCCCGGCTTGCCTCAAACGCTGATAGCGCGTTGAAGCTGGCCGTGCATGTGCAGGCTACGCTCAAATTGGAGGATCAGCGGGCCTCCACAGCGAATGCGCCGGACTCCCGCAAGAAGCGGCGCGCGACGCGCCGCAACGGTCGATAACGCCAATCGGACCTTGTCGTTCAGCCTCATCCCGCGGCTCGATTTCGAAGGCGGAAGACGCGGAAACAGAAGCTGAAAACAACGGCTCAGGGCGAATGGCCGCTTTGCCGCACCTTTCCGCGAGGTCGCGTTTGGACCGGCATCAGCCTCTGGCCAGCGAAAGATGACCTCAGCTGGTGCAGCAGCACATCCGATCGAATGATTGGACTGGCGCTCAGGACCGACACAAGCCCCACAGCCATCAGCAGCATGCCAAGCCAGGTCCAGCCCCATTCGTTATCGCCCGCCTCAGTAGTGGAAAGTGCGAGCGGCATCGCCGCAGCGGCAACGACGTCACTGGCGGCCGGCGTCGCCGCCAGCAGTGCCTCGACGTCGACCTGGCGCGGCGTGATCTCGTCAGCCTGGAGCCTGTCGCGTTTGGAAAGGGAGGGCGGCGACGCGCGGGTTGCGATCCCGGTGGCGAGGACGGGACTGGCATCAACCACCTGCGCGGGCACGGACGGGCTCGGCCGAGACGCATCCGCAGATGCGGAGCGCGGCAGCTCTGCGCGCGCATCCACCATCGTCTTCCGCTTGGGCGTCGCGGTCTGGTTCTCTTCGGACGTGGCGACACGATATTTGGCGACGCGATGCCTGGCGGCGCGTTGCCGGACCAGCTTCTTCACCGTCTCTGTTCCTTCGGCGGCCTGGAACCAGCATCTGCGCTGGCCTTCCACCCGATAGACCCAATGCTGGCCATCGGCGGTCGACTTGCCGGGCCGCGTCAAGCACTCCGCTTCCGTGGAAGCGGGCGCAGGGACTGTGGTGCGACCGACATTCAAGAGTTCGGAAAGAGAGGCCGAAAACGCGGATGATGTCGACAGACCCGCAAGGAGTGCAAAAGCTATGTAACAAACTCGCAAATGACCGGACATGAAAACCCCGGTGTTGCGCCCCCTGCCCGGACGGCAGTTTTGGCCGTGACCTAGGTCGCAATGCGACTTAAATCGGGCAATGCGGTGGATTCATTTTGGCCGCAGGCGAGACGCAGGCGACCTGGCCGTCAGCCCGATTGTCCATTTTCGCCATCCCCCTCAAGGCCGCACTTTCAAGCATCGGCGCACGCAATTTGCGAAGGCCGCAGCTTTTACCCGAACGGATGTAGCCGATGTTACGGCTGCCAGACGAAGCGCTATATCCGAACTGACGACTGGGCTTTCGACCTTCCCGGGATGACATTCTGTCCGGAGTGCAGAACCCGTCCGATTGCGTGGAGCGATTGCGATGAGGGAGGCTAGGATGGATTTTTCGCGGATGTCGGATGGGATCCGGCTGCATCACGCCTCTCATCGACACGATGGCTACGATGGTGACGACGAAGCGGGCCCGGCACCGAGCGCCCCGTTCCTGACCGATGCGGTTGGCGGTAGCGCCCTGGTCCATGGTCCCGGCTCGTCTGCAGGTCAATTCTTGGGGCAATTTGCAAGTCCTGAAGCACACTCCGCGAGCGCGCATACCCAGTATCGTGACTCCGACCCGATTCAATTCAAACATCCCACAGCGGGCGTCGACATAGGTGGCCATGCCGGCAATCACGCTGCGGCGGGCCTCGATGTTTCGTCCACCAAACCCGCCGCCGGCACATCCCATCCCGGGATGGGCGTTGCTACGGTCGCGAGCGGAGCCAACACGGCCGGGAACGGCGGAGACGGCTACCTCTACGGAAGTCTCATTCACGCGTCCCTGTTGGTCTATGAACCGATCAACATCTCGGTGAGCCTGGGATACGGCTCGGTCGCCCTGGCCAACCAGTCCAACAATTTGAATGTCGATCAATCCGCCTTTCAGATGGCCGGCATCGGCGGCCATGGCGGCAATGACAACATGGCATCGGGCGGCAGCGTCAATACGTCCTTAGGCGCCGGCCTGATCGCGAGCGGCGACAATGGCGCCGGAAACGGCGGCAGCGGCTATTTCTCGGGTGCGATCGTGGACGCACCCGTGGTGATCTATCATCCGATCAATTTTGCGGTGGCGGCCTCGAGCGGCACTGCGCATGCAAGTCAATCGAACACGGTGGACATCGATCAGTCGGCCACCCAGATCGCGGGGGTCGGCGGCAATGGCGGAAATGGCAACCTCGCCGCCGGCGGCAGCGTGATGACGCTCGACCCCAGCTGGGGATCAAGCAACGCAGGGGGCGTCCTGAACGTTCAAACGGGCGGAGGCCAGGCCGGCAATGGCGGCGACGGCGCGTTCCACGGCGGGCTCGTCCATTCCTCCGTCGTGGTGTACGACCCGATCAACATCGCAGTCGCGGGTTATGGCTCCAACGCTCATTCGGTCCAGACCAACGACGCCTACCTGGATCAATCCATCATAGAGATCGCCGGCATTGGCGGGCACGGCGGCAACGCCAACGCCGCGGCGGGCGGCCATGCAAACGTTCTTTCTCATGGCCTGTGGAGCGGCTCCGACACGATCGCGACCGGTTCGAACGGCGCAGGCAATGGCGGCAACGGATATTTTGCCGGCGGTCTGATCGACGTCAGCGTCGCGATCTATGCGCCCATCAATATCGCAATCGCAGGTCCCCTTTCGACTGCCGTAGCCGATCAGGTCAACAACGTGCACATCGACCAGAGTGCGATCCAGATCGCCGGTATTGGCGGGGACGGCGGCCACGGCAATCTCGCGCTGGGTGGCGATCTCTCCTCCCATCTTCTGTCGGATCTTCACCTGATGGGATAGCGACACATTGCGCTGCTCGCACAAGGACCGATCGCGAGCTGCGTCGATGCTCTGCGCATGCAAGCTCGCCCTGCGGGCCCCCCGATGTCTCGAACTCCGGTGTTGCGCGACGAATGTCATACTTTCGTACGTAGGTCGTCCCGGCGGGATGGTGTCCGATTTGACATCTATCGCCATCGCGCGTGGGCGGATCAGACTTGCCGCGCGCGTCCGCCTGATCGGGATGGATGATGCACGAAAGCCAACAGAACGAGGGAGGCACACATGATGCCCAAAGCGATCAAGATCTCGGACTCGATCGAATTCAAATCGATCAGCACCGGTGGTCAGAGCGTCGGAAATGGCGGCGACGGCACCTTCAAGGGAGCCATCATCAGCAAGCCGACGCTCAACTTCGATCCGACCAACAAGGCAGTCGGTGCCGACGTGCACGTGAACACCGGCGATCACGTCAAACAGACGGCAGATTGGGATGCCGGCGGCGCCAACGCGAAGGCCTCGTGGTTTTCGAAGGCTCACGGCGGCGACGCCGAGTCGAACGGAAGCCAGAAGTCCTACAGCGGCTACGACACCTCCAAGGTCTACGCCAATACGGATGCGACCCAGATCAACAAGGTCTGGGTGGACCAGCACCAGGAGGTCGTGGCCGGCATCGGCGGCCATGGCGGAGACGGCAACGCCGCGCTGGGCGGCGAAGTCAGCTTCCATCTCGATACGTTCTGACCACCGGCTCGTCCGGCAGGACCGGTGGCCGCCGCCACCGGTCCTGAAGTTCGAGTCAATATCCCGCCGAACTCGTTGGCGGATGATTTTGGCCATCGACCAAGTGCGCCGGACCTCTATGTCAGGCGGTGACGATCATGCTGATGCCGCCCATTCGGTTGCCCATCCTGCCGCAGATCGGGACGCCGCTGCACGCGGCCCTTCGGTCCTGCGCGGGACCGCTCGGTCTCGTCTTCGCGTATAGCTGCAGCTATAATCTGCTTCTGTTTGCCCCCTCAATCTATCTTCTTCAGATCTACGACCGGGTGTTGTCGAGCCGGAGCGGCGACACGTTGCTCCTGCTCACGCTCATTGTCGCGATCACGGTGGTCGTCGGCGGCGTGTTCGATGCATTGCGGCGCGCCGTCCTTGGGCGCCTTGGCGCCTGGCTCGACGATCGCCTTCGTCCTTGCGTGCTCTCGGCCGGTCTCGAATCGGCGCTTCGCAGCGATTGGACGCAGGCATCGGGCGCATATCGGGATCTCACGGTGCTGCGCCAGTTCGTCGAGTCCGGCGCCTGTCCGATGCTGTTCGACGCGCTCTGGGCGCCCTTGTTCCTCCTTGTCCTCTTTCTGATCCATCCCCTGCTTGGCGTGGTGGGGGCCTGCTGCGTCGCCTTCCTGTTCGCACTCACGGTTGCCGGAGAGCTGGTCACGGAAGACGTTCTGCTCAGATCCGCCGCCGCGCTGTCCAGAAGCTGCGGCCGTCTCCAGACTGCAGCGACCAACATCCACATGATCCGCGCCATGGGAATGTTCGACAACGCTGCGCGCATGATCCACCGTGACGCGCAGCACGCGCGCAGGGAGCACGATGTGGCACTCCGGCGAGGCGAGATCGTCTCCCTGGCCGCCAAGCCGGTTCGCGCGCTGTCGCAGGTCCTGATCATGGGCGCCGCCGCATGGCTCGTCCTCGATCACGGGAAGAGTCCGGCCATCATCTTTGCTGCCACGCTGATGTTCAGCCGGGCGCTCGCGCCGGTCGAAAGCGCGGTCGCAGGCTGGAAATCACTCGTGACGGCGGTGAGCGCCTGTCAGCGGCTCGGCGCACTTCTGGCCGCATTCCCCGTCGCCCGGCAGCAGAGCGCTGAGCCTGCTCCGCTACAGGCGCGAAGCGGCCTCGTCGTCGACAATGTCGACGTGCGGCTCGCGGGGACCAACCACCTTCTCTTGAACGGCGTCTCGTTCAGCCTCCTGCCCGGAGAATGCCTTGGCATTATCGGTCCATCCGGGTCGGGCAAGTCCTTGCTCGGCCAGGTGATCGCCGGGCTGTCGATGCCAACGCGTGGCCGCGTCCTCCTCGACAACACCGACGTCGCGCTGCTTCGCGAGGGCCGAAATGGCGACCGCCTCGGATATCTTCCCCAAGACATCAACCTCCTCGGCGACACGATCAACGACATCATCGCACGCCTGGACGATGCCGATCGGCGGAAGGTCATCGAAGCGGCCAAGCTCGTCGGTATCCATGGGGCGATCATGCGCCTGCCGCTGGGTTATGACACGGTGGTTCAGAGTGAAACAACCTTCTCACGCGGGTATCGGCAGCGCCTCGGTCTTGCCCGCGCCTTTTTCGGCAATCCACGTCTTGTCGTTCTCGACGAACCCAACGCCAGCCTCGACTACGGGGGCGAGCGAATGCTCCTGGACGCGATCGAGCGCATGAAGCTCGCAGGCGTCATCCTTGTCGTCGTCACTCACCGGATGGGTCTCCTCGCGGCCACGGACAAGATTGCCATCATGGAAGACGGTGCGGTCGCCGCGTTCGGTGACAGCGAGGACATCTTTGAACGGCACCTGAGCCGCCCCCAGGTTACTTCGCAGATTGCGCCATGATCTGGAATTCTCTCGCCATATGGAAGCATCCCGCCGTCTCGAGACTTCCCGTGATCTGGCACCAGCTCATGCGAGCGCCGACAGGCCCCCCGCCCGCCCGGCGATCTGGCGTCGTGGTGACCGCGATCGACGATTTCGAGCCTCTGGAATTTCCGTGGTGCTCGACGCCCACGCCGACCTCTCCGCGCGGAAGGCTTCGCGGTATTACCGTTGCGGGCAATCTGCTGGTGCTCTGCTTCATGCTGGGGCTTGGGACGTGGGCGAGCTTCGCGCCGCTCGAGAGCGCCGCGATCGCGCCCGGCGTCGTGGAATCGGAATCGAGTCGCAAGACGATCCAGCACCTGGAAGGCGGCATCGTCAGCAAGATCCTGGTTTCAGACGGCGATATCGTGCGCAGCGGCCAGACGCTGATCGCGCTGGAGGACACAAGGGCGAGCTCGGAGGTGCAAAGTCTTCAAGGCCAATTTTGGGATGCAGCTGCTCGTGCTGCTCGGCTTCAAGCCGAGCAGCAGCGATCCGAGAGGATCGCAATTCCGGACGCGCTGGAACAAGACAGCAGGCAGAGCGGAGTGGCCGCCGCTGCGGTGTCGGCGCAGCAATTCATTTTCCAGGCGCGCCTGCAGGTTCACGAGTCGCAGCTTGCGGTCATTCGCGAACGAAGGCGTCAGGTCGAGAAGGAGATCGAAGGTCTCAAGGCTCAGGAAACCGCCGCCGGGCAGCGGGTCGACATCGTTCGGGAGGAATTGGATATGGTCACGACCCTCGTCAACAAGGGGCTTGAACGCCGGCCGCGGCTTCTGAACCTGCAGCGGGAGCTGGCCGACGTCGAGGGCCGCCGTGGCGAGATCGCCGCGCAGATTGCCCGCGCCGGGCAGGTCATCAGCGAACAGCAGGCCACCTTGTTCAAGCTCGAGAGCGAGAGGCAGAACGAGATCGCACAGTCGCTTCGCGAAGCACAGAACCAGATATTCCAGCTCCGCGAGCGGTTGCTTGCGGCCAGGGATCAGCTATCGCGAACGGAGGTCAAAGCGCCCGAGGACGGCGTGATAACCGATCTGCGGATTCATACGACCGGCGGCGTCATCGGAGCGGGTGCACCGCTCATGGACCTGGTGCCCCGGCAAGACCGCCTGATCGTAACCGCGCGCCTGAGGCCCGAGGACATCGATGTGGTTCATCCCGGCCTCAACGCCGAGGTTCACCTCGTACCGTACAATCAGCGCCGCGTACCCCGCCTGAAGGGAACGGTCGTGCACGTGTCCGCAGACCGGCTCCTCGACAAGCGTACCGACCAGCCATACTACGCGACCAAGATTCGGATCGACGACGGGCAGATCGTTGCGAACGACATCCAGATCGTCCCCGGCATGCCGGTTCAAGTGTTCATCACGACGGGGCGCGGCACCGTGGCTCTCTACGCGCTCAGGCCCCTGCTCGACAGCTTCCGTGGTGCCTTCAGAGAAGACTAAAGCGCGATGAGATTTGGATGAATCGTCATCGCGCTTTAGGTTGTTGTTTACGCATGATCTTCCCGGAAAACCGCTTCGCACTTTTTCGGATCATGCTTTAGGTCTCATGTATGGGAGCTGCGCCGCGGTCGTGATCGCGATTCTGCGCGGGCAACCGGCCGCGCCAGCGGAGGACGGCTTCCGTGCGATTGTGCGCAGCACATTTCCTCATGATATGCTGAATGTGCATTTTGACTGTGCTTTCCGAGAGCCCCAATTTGGCGGCGATCAGCTTGTTGGGCAGGCCGAGCTCCAGTTCCGCCAGAACCTGTTGCTCACGAGGCGTGAGATCGGTCACGCTCCTGTCGATAGCCACTCTGGCTCCCTCGTTCATCAGATATGCGGGTCCGCGCGCATCCGGTGGCTCGAAATCCGGTATCCTGTTGATCCCGGCGACGGGCAACGGCGTGTAGGCGCCGCCGACAAGAACAAGGCGCAGGCCAGCTATCGCGATCTCGATCGGTAGCGAGGCGGACAGAAAGCCGCGCACGCCCCGCTGCATCGCGGCCCGCACGGTCGGCTCGTCGTCATGGTTTGACAGGACCACAGTGGCGGCGTTGGGACAACACTCCGCAACGAAGGCGAGATCGTCCTCAACCGAGGGATCGCCGATGGGCTTGTCCGCGATACTCAGCATAACCAGACGAACATCGCGGGCTGACGTGCAGTCCAGGCCTTGGACCGTTGCCATGTCAAGGATCTCGAGTTCGTCCAACTCCCTCCTGAGGATGTGCAGAATGCATGTACGAGGCAACAGGAGCGGCTCGATGATCACCAGAACGGGCAAGTGAAGCGATTCGTCGAGCCGTTTTGAAGCGTTGGTTATGTCGTGCATGATGTCCTCGAGATGAAAAGAACTTCCGCGATATTCCCATTCCGCATTGCGTCTCCCTTGCTGCTGCATTCATCCTGAATGCATCATCACGAGAGCGGCGCAATGCCGCCGTTCGCGCCGCACCGACTGCGGGATCATTTGACACCTGGGTGGAAATTCTTTCCGCTCAAATCATTTGGGCGCACACCGCGCCGCGGCGCAGTCGACCCATTCCGTCAATTGCAGATATTTCGATACGCCGTTGATGCCGCCGACCACGACTTGCCGTCGACGACATATGCTTCATCCTCCTTCACGAGATAAAGAAACGGTCTCTCAGTCTCGGCGCCCGATGCGCTTCTTCCTTTTACACGCCCGCAAATCGTATCCACGGAGCGTCCAAGCATGTTCTTTCGCATTGTGCGCTTCACATCGGTGAATTCGACCGATCCTGGGTCCTCCATCTTCGCCGCGATGGTGACCTTCGCCTTGTCCAGGACAGGATCTGATACTTCCGCGGGCCGTTCGGATGCCGGGACGGCTAGCTTCGTCCGCGGGGACGCCGCTTTGGCAAGATCCGTCGATCCGCGCTTCTTCGGAGTTGATGGCTTGCCGGGCTTTGCCGGCGTTGTGGAATTCGATCTGACAGCCGCGGGCTCTGGCGCCAACGCCTTCGGCATTGGCTGCGCGGGTTGGGCGACAGCAACCCTGTCGAAACAGGGGCGTGACGCGCACCCGAGGAAATACCCCCGGGAAGGCGCGAACCAGCCAAAGCCGATCAGGATTCCTGCCAGCACTCCGACAAAAAGCAGTCCCATCCGATTCCCCTCCTCGGGAGCTCGGTTCGCACTCGTAACTAGGACTAATTCCGCGCTGGTAATCTATCTGTTGCGCAAAAGCATTAAGCGCCCATTAAGCGCGCGACGCTGGCCGGCCCATGCCCGGATGGCCGGATGAGATCGGGTTCCAGACCCCTGCCGAGATGACCGCAGTCGTGAGAGCCATCATGGTCATTTGGTCCGCTCTTGGACGGTTCCGCAACTTGCGAGTTTGTTGGAATGTTTTCGCTACCAAACGCTGTCGATCGCCGTGTGTCCGTCACACCTCGCCGAGATCATGAATAACAGGCTGGAGCGCGCCGTTTCGATCGAGATCGAGTGTCGCCAGCGTGATCGGCAGCTTGAAGCGCCTGCGCCCCGCACTTCCCGGGTTCAGGTAGAGCACGCCGTCGACGGCGCCGATCGCGACGCGGTGGGAGTGGCCCGATATCACGACATCGATCCCAAGCGCCTTCGGCTCGATCGTAAGCTGCTTGAGATCGTGCAAGACGTAGAGGCAGCGGCCGCCAAGGCGCAACGTTGCGGTCTCAGGGAAGCGCCTCGCCCAGGCGCCCGTGTCGACGTTCCCTCTGATGGCGGTCACGGGCGCGATCCGGGTAAGGCGGTCCACGATCTCCGGAGTGCCGATATCACCAGCGTGGATGATGTGGGACACGCCGGCGAGGCAGCGCTCCGCCTCCGGCCTCAACAGCCCATGCGTGTCTGAAATCACCCCAATCTTGAACGTCATCCTGGATCGCGATTCCCGCTTCTGATGAGGATCGAAAAGCGACGACCTTGAAGGACTACGGTAACAGTGCACTCAACGACTCGGCCGTCTTCACGGATCCAAAGATTCGTGAATTGACTGCGCCGCGCGCGCCCCATCCTCCATCAGGAGATCAGGGCGATGAACGCGACGATTCATCTTGCGAACCTGAGCATTCGATCACGGAAGGTTCAACCCGCATCAGCTTCACACCAGCTTCGCGCCAGAAACTGCCGCAACGGGACGCTACGGCCATGCTCGGTGGATTCCGCACACATGGCCTGGTCAACAATTTTTACCTGGTCTCCTTCTGGTCACCTCATGAATCGCCAAGAGCGCCGGGCTGCGGCCAAGCAACAGTCCAAAACGGTCGCACCACGAGCCTTGCCGCAGCATTTCGAGGCCTTGAAGCAAGGCCAATCGCTATTTCATCTCGGCCGCTATGCCGAAGCCCTGGAATGCTTCGACCTGTTCGAGCGGCACAATCCCGCTATCGCGCCGCTGTATCAGACGCGTGGGCTTTGCCTGCAGCGGCTGGGCCGGTTCGCGCAGGCGCAGGCGGATTTCGAGCGGTCGATCGCGCTCGCCCCCCTCGAGGCCGAGACTCACAAGAATCTCGGCACGCTTCATTCGCGGCTGGGCCGGATGGAGCAGGCCCTTGCCTGCATCGATCGCGCAATCGCGCTTCGTCCGAATTTCCCCGCAGCGCTGACCGAAAAGGCGCGGGCGTTGTGGAGCATGCATCTGCTGGACGAGGCGTTCGCGGCGCTCGGCGCGGCACTGGCGGCCGATCCAGCCAGTGCGCACACGATCTGGCATCTCGCGCTGCTCCAGATGCTGACCGGAGATTTCGAGCGGGGCCTGTCGGGACGCGAGGCGCGCTGGAAAGCCTCGCTCGGCCTCGTCGATCGCGGCTTTTCCGCGCCGCTCTGGCTCGGCGACAAGCCGATCGCAGGCAAGACCATCCTGCTGCATGCCGACGAGGGATTGGGCGATTCGATCCAGTTCGCGCGCTATGTACCGATGGTTGCCGCGCTCGGGGCTCGGGTCATCCTGGAGGTGCCGCCGCCGATCCAGCCACTCCTGCAAGGCATCAGCGGCGTCGCAGCATGTATCGGCCGATCGGCTGCGGCGTCGATCGCGTTCGACCTGCACTGTCCGCTTGGAAGCCTGCCGCTGGCGTTCGCAACGCGGCTCGACACGATCCCGTTCGCGGATGCTTACCTTCCTGCGCCGCCGGCGACGCGAGTGAATGCGTGGGAGGACCGGCTTGGCCGGCGCGGCCGCTTCCGCGTCGGCCTCGTCTGGTCGGGCAATCCGGATCACAACAACGATCACAACCGATCGATCGCGCTGAACACGCTCGCGCCGCTGCTCGATTGCGACGTTCAGTTCGTCAGCCTGCAGAAGGGCCCCCGGGATCAGGATCGCGCCTTCCTCGCCGAACGCCGTGATATCGTCGACCTGACGGAGCATCTCACGGATTTCAGCGAAACCGCGGCGCTGATCGGCTGTCTCGACCTGGTGATCGCGGTGGACACCAGCGTCGCTCACCTCGCCGGTGCGCTGGGCGCGCCGGTCTGGACCATGCTGCCTTTCAATCCGGACTGGCGCTGGCTGCTCCACCGCGACGACAGCCCGTGGTACCGGTCGATGCGGCTGTTCAGGCAGCCGAAGCGAGACGACTGGGCGAGCGTCGTCGACTGCGTTCGGCGCGAGCTCGATGGGCTGGTTTCCGAATGGCGGTCGGGAGCGCGGCAACGCCAGAGCAAGGCCCCGATCGCCAAACCACAAGATGCCGTCGTCGCGAATTACCTTGGCCATATGCACTGGCAACACAGGCGCACGGACGAGGCCGAGCAACACTTCCAGCGGGCGTTACGGCTGCATCCCCAATATCTGGAGGCGGCGAACAGCTGCGGAAGACTGTTGTTCAGTCTCGGGCGGTATGCAGAAGCGCTCGAATGCCTTGATGTCGCCGAGGAGCCGGATCCGAATTCCGCGCTCCTGCATCAAATTCGCGGCGATTGCCTCCAGGAGATGAAGCGATACGAGGAGGCGGAAGCCGCCTACGAGACGTCCATCGCGCTCGACTCCAGCCTGGCGGACACGCACAACAAATTCGGCGTGCTTCATGTGAAGCTTGGCCGAATGGATCAGGCCTTGGCGTGTTTCGACCGAGCGCTCGAGCTTCAACCGGCTTTTTCGGGAGCGCTCTCCAACAAGGCGTTGGTTCTGCTGAATCTGCAATTGCTGGATGAAGCTTTCGCGACCTTTGGCAGATCTCTGACCGTGGACCCGGGCAATGCGGTGGCCACCTACAATCTGGCGACACTTCAGCTGCTGACCGGAGACTTCGAGCCAGGCTGGCTTGGGCGCGAAGCGCGCTGGAAACTTCCGGTCGGTCTGCTCCATCGTGGTTTTTCCCAGCCTGTCTGGCTTGGCGACCAGCCGATCGAAGGCAAGACCATATTGCTTCATGCCGACGAGGGATTTGGCGACGCAATCCAGTTCGCGCGCTATGTCCCCATGGTGGCCGCGCTCGGAGCACGGGTCATCCTGGAGGTCCAGCCTCCGATCCAGCAGCTCCTGGCCGAGGTGACCGGCGTCGCAATGTGTGTCGGCCGACCGTCTGCGGCGTCGCTGCCGTTCGACCTCCACTGTCCTCTTGGAACCCTGCCCTTGGCGCTCAAGACACGGCCCGATACGATCCCGAGCCCGGAGCCGTACCTTCCTGCGCCCCCGGTGGCACGCGTGAAGGCCTGGGAGGACCGGCTCGGTGAGCGCAAGCGCTTCCGCGTCGGCCTGGTCTGGTCGGGCAATCCGGCGCACAAGAACGATCACGATCGATCGATCGCGCTCAAGACGCTTGCGCCGCTCCTCGATTGCGACGTTCAGTTCGTCAGCCTGCAGAAGGGCCCCCGGGATCAAGACAAGGCCTTGCTCGACGAACGTCCCGATATCGTCGACCTGACGGATCAGCTCACGGATTTCAGCGACACGGCGGCACTGATCGGCTGTCTGGATCTGGTGATCACGGTGGACACCAGCGTCGCTCACCTCGCCGGCGCGCTTGGCGCGCCGGTCTGGACCATGCTGCCTTTCAATCCTGACTGGCGCTGGCTGCTCAATCGCGACGACAGCCCGTGGTATCGGTCGATGCGGCTGTTCAGGCAGCCGAAGCGAGACGACTGGGCGAGCGTCGTGGACAGCGTTCGGCGCGAGCTGGAGCGCCTCTTGTCCGCGTGGCGCAGCCGCGACGCGGCGAACGAGGAAGGACTGGCTGCCCGCGCAGCCCTCAGCCCTCCACCCGGTACAGCCGCCAGCGCTCCGGCACGCCCTTGAGCTGATGGCTGCCATGGTCCCTGAAGCGGATCGTGGACTGCGTCTTCATCAGCTCCTTGACCGCGCTCGACACCAGCACCTCGCCGGCGCGCGCCTTGGCCGCGACGCGCGTGCCGATGTGGAAGGCGAGGCCGACCATCTCGCCGCCGCTGATGGTGTATTCGCCGGCATGCAGCCCACCCTGATCTCGAGGCCCAGCGTACGCACGGCCTTCTGGATCGCTGTCGCGCAATTGATGCCGGCAGCCGGTGCCTTGAAGGTCGCGAGCACGCCGTCTCCGGTCGTCACCACCTCCTTGCCGCGCGAGCTCTTCAGCTCCTTGCGCACCGCGGCGTAATAGTGGCCCATCACCTTGGTCCAGCGCGCATCGCCAAGTTTGGCCGCTTTTGCGGTTGAGCCGACAATGTCGACGATCAGGATGGTGGCGAGCGCCTGCTTGAGCCCGGCGCTTGGCGCGGCCGATCGGGGCCGGTTCGTGATGGACCCGCTCAACGGCTCATAGCGATGGCTGCGGCGGCGCGCGATCGCGGATTTCGCATAGTCCTGGGCGCGCTGCGCGGTACCGCAACGGATCGTTTTCTCCTGCGGCACGCGCGACCAATAGACCTTGCGCCCCTTGCCGGCCCCGTCCACCTCCACCGCCCCCCATTTCAGGAAGATCGTCGAGCCGACGCGCCTGACGCACCACGCCTTCGACGTGTACCCGGAGACATTCGACTGATGGAGACCGATGCGAAGGAATTTCGGCATGGAAATGCGGCCAATCGCAGGACCGTTTGAGCATCTGTGGGACGGAGCCTATTCGGACAATCCTGCATCGGCAATAGGGCTTCGCAGCGTTCGTTTCGGTCTCGCGAGGGATGCCTTTGATGCCGCACCTTCCGCAATTGGCACTTCCTGCGGTCAGGCGCGTTGCAGTCTATTCGAGGAGATGAAGATGACCAAGACGAAAGCTCCTGACACGCAAGGCGCAAAGGCCGCGCCGCAGCCGATGCTCAATCCCGGCGACGAAGCCCCGCCGGGAACAGTGGGCACCGGCGAAGATGTCTGTCCTGATTGTCATGGCAAGGGACGGATCGACGGCGCTCCGTGCGCCACCTGCGGCGGCAGCGGGACCGTCATCCGGGCAGTTGGCGGCGCCTGATCGGCATAACGCGCCGCTCCTGTCAGCCAGATAGGAACACTCATCCCTCACCGCGCATTGGCCCGCGCCGGGTCCCACATGTTCCGGCAAATGGCGGCTCCGGCTCGAACCCGCCCCCGGACCAGGGTCGGGGCTGCCTGACCTCAAGCAAAGGAGCAGACATGAAAGCGCTTGTAGTGGCGGGACTCATTGCGGCTCTCGCGGCACAATCCTCCGCGTTCGCGCAGAGCGGCGCGGGTGCATCCAGGACGGGGTCCAGCATCGATTCGACCGGCACCGGTGGTGCGGCGGGAGCCGGCGCTTCGAGCCTCAATACGTCGTCGGACAACAATGGCGGTGGCGCGAACGCTCCGGCAAAGTCGTCAACGACGGACACAAGACAAAGCCAGGGTGGCCAGATCGCGCCGGGTGCCGGAACGACGGGAACAAACCGCAAATAGTCCGGCTGGATTGCGCCGAACGTTCAACCGGGAAAGGCGAACAGCTCGATCGGATCGCTGAAGCCGCGCACCTCGTATTTGCCGATGCGCTCCAGCTCGAACTTCGGCTGGACCAGCTCGGCGAAGTCGCGCGAAAGCAGCACGTTCCGCCCGATCTGCTTGGTCAGCGCCTCGAGCCGCGAGGCCATGTTGACGGCGGGGCCGATCACGGTGAAGTCGAGCCGGCTCATTGATCCGATATTGCCGTACATGACGTCGCCGACATGGACGCCGATGCCATAGTTCAGCGGCGCGCGGCCCGTGCCGTTGTTGCGCGCGTTCAGCGCGGCCATGGCCTCACGGGCTTCGCTGACGGCATGCAGCAGGTTGGCGCAGGCGCCCGCCTGGCTGAGTGGGAAGATCGCGAGCAGGCCATCGCCGATGAATTTCAGGATCTCGCCGCCGTGCTTGGCGATCGGCTCTGACATCGCGTCGAAATAATCGTTGAGGAGATCGATGACGTCGTCGCGCGGCCAGTTGTCGGAGATCTTGGTGAAATCCCGCAGGTCGCAGATCATGATCGCGGCGCGCACCGTGGTGCCGGCGCCGCGCCTCGTGGCACCGGCGAGGATCAGCTCGCCGGCGTGCGAGCCGACATAGGTCTCGAGCAGCGTTCGCGCCAGGCGGTTCTTGATGCGGATCTCGCTGACCAGCGCCAGCACCGGCAACACGTTCTTCAAGGCCGCGAGATGCGCCTCGTCGAAGCCGCCGGGCCGGTCGGTCGCGAAGGTGACGAAATGGCGCTTGCCGAGGGTGTGATGGAGCGGCCAGACGACGTAGTCGGTGAGGCCCTTCGCGCGCATCTCGTCATAGATCGCATGCTTGCGGCCGAGCGACGGATCGCCCTCGAGCCGTTCGCGTAGCTCGGTCGCGCCGTCCATCATTTCATTGATGGGGCTACCGATGAACTCGGATCGCTCGAGGACGTCGAAGTCCACCCGCGTGATCGTCGCCTCACGCATACCGTCCGACCACATAAAGCCGGCGCCGAGCCATTGCGGATGCTGGATCCGGATGTGCATCGTCGACCGCTTGAGCGGAATGCCGGCCTGCTGCAGGCGGATGCACATCTCGGCGAAGATGTTGTCGATGAAGCGCTCGTCGCGCGTGCCGTTGGTCAGCCAGTCGACGACGCCGTCGGACAGCGTGGCGGAGGGTTTTTGGTCTGACGCGCTCATATCCTGCCCTTCGCGGCGGTCCTGCATCAGGGCAGATATCGTGCTCCGGCGCCGCCGCGTCAACCTGGCCAGTTGCGCAGATTGTACCCAGCGGCCGGGGCCGGCCGCTCAGCCGACGAGCTGGACCGACGCCAGCACCGCAAGTCCCGACACGAAGGTCAGCCTGGACGCCTCGGTCAGCTCGACCTTCAGCGTGCAGCCGCCGGGAATGACGAAATCCTCGCTATTGAGGCGAATGCCGCAATCGCCGGAAACCGCGTAAACCAGATGCGTGCCGGCGGACAATGGCCTTTCGCCGGGCTCCCTGAGCGCCGCCAGCGCGATCTCCGCCGCACCGCGCCGCGCCATCAGATTGACCACCTCGACGGGGCCTGCCTCGAGCGCGGTCACGATCTCGAGCTCGCCGGCGAAGCGCACGGTCGTGAAAGGCTCACGCTCGTCGAACTCCTGTCCGGGTGCTTTCAGCACCAGGCCGCGCCCGGCGACCACCATCTGCAGGCGGTCGATTCCGGGCATGTAGGAAAAGGGACCGGGCGCTACGATCGGCGTCGAGGCGAAGCGCCACAAAAGGCTATTCCAATCCTTCACCGGCGCGTCGGTGCGATGCGCCCCCGCGATGTCGGTGAAGATGCCGCCGCCGTTCTTCCAGGGCGAGCGGGTATAGTCTTCGGATGTCAGCAGCGTGGTTGTCATGGGATGAAGCTGTCTTGGCAAAACGGGCGAGCCGATGTCATCCGCGCATCATGCGCGCGATGAAACCGGCAACCGGCTATAGGCGCAACTCGCGCTACGGACAAGGCGCCCGCGCTGCCGCAATCCTCGATGAGCTTGCCGAGCTGTTCCACCGATGGCATCGCCAACCGGCTCAGCGCGCGGTGGAAGGCGAACCGTGGTAGCATAGAGCCTCGTGTCCGCACCTTCAGCGAGGCAAGCATGTCCAGCATCGACAAGGTTTTCGCCGGCTCGATTCCAAAAATCTACGACGAATATCTGGTCCCGATGATCTTCTCCGTTTACGCGGAGGACATCGCAAGACGCGTCGCGGCTCGCTCACCTGCCGTGCTGCTCGAGATCGCGGCGGGCACCGGTGCGGTGACGCGCGCGGTCGCGGCGGCACTGCCGCGCGGCGTCCGCTATGTCGCGACCGACCTCAACGAGCCGATGCTCGCGGTTGCAGCGCAGCGCCAGGCCGATGATGATCGCATCAGCTGGCGCCAGGCGGACGGCATGGCGCTGCCCTTTGGCGATGCCGAGTTCGACCTGGTCTGCTGCCAGTTCGGCGCAATGTTCTTTCCGGACCGCGTCAAGGCCTACGGCGAAGTGAAGCGCGTCCTGAAACGCGACGGCACTTTCGTGTTCAACGTCTGGGACCGCATCGAGGACAATGTGCTCACCGATGAAGCAACGGCCGCGCTCGCCAGGATGTTTCCCGACGATCCGCCCCGTTTCATGAGCCGGACGCCGCACGGCTATCATGACAAGGCGCTGATCAGATCCGACCTCGAACGTGCCGGCTTCCGCGGCATCTCGATCGAGACGCGCTCGGAGATCAGCCGCGCCCCGTCGGCCGACTATGTCGCGATCGCACTCTGCCAGGGCACGCCGCTGCGCAACGAGATCGAGGCCAGGGACGCCAGCAAGCTTCAGGCCGCGACGGATATCGTCGCCGAGGCGATCCGGACGCGCCACGGGCCGGGAGCGGTCGAAGGCAAGATTCAGGCGATCGTGATCGAAGCGCGGCCGTAGTCGCGCCCTTCGGAGGCCCGCCTCCTACCAGAAGCTCCGCGGCATCGGCTGCGCCGG
This sequence comes from Bradyrhizobium sp. USDA 4486, assembly GCF_054057995.1. Classification (NCBI taxonomy): domain Bacteria; kingdom Pseudomonadati; phylum Pseudomonadota; class Alphaproteobacteria; order Hyphomicrobiales; family Nitrobacteraceae; genus Bradyrhizobium; species Bradyrhizobium sp. USDA 4486. The sequence continues at coordinate 7,780,896 of NZ_JBSRZV010000001.1, read as the reverse complement.
CTGATAATATTGGTACTGGCCGCGGCGACGTGGATTGGCGGGCTGCACATACGGATCGCGCTGCTGGAAGAAGAAGCCGAAACCGTTGCCGCCATTGTCCCAGTAGCCGTCATCGCTGGCAACGTCCATCGGCGGTGCGGTCGGCTTGCGCGTGATGAAGCCGCCCTGCGGATGATTGCTCAGCACCGCGACGAATTCGGTGCGGTAGTTGGTCTCGCTGCTCAGCGGCTCGTCCGAGATGATGATCGACGAGCGCGGCAATGCGGTCGGCCCGATGCGATCCCAGACTTCCTGCGGGATGGTGATGCGATCGAGCGCGTTCCTGGCATTGTCGCCGTCGTCGATCGTGACCACGCTCCAGCGCAGGCCCGTATCGTTCTTCGCCATCGCCGTGAAGACATGCGTGCCAAGCGGCTGGTCGGGATTGCGGATGCTGACGGGAACCTCGATGCTGGTGTCGAACACCTCGCCGCCGCCGTCCGGCGCCGGCTTGTGGGTGTTCCGCCGCACATAGAGTTTCTGCGTCGACCGGCTGATGTAGACCGAGACCGGCTCGAGCGCGAGCTTGGCGTCGAGCGCAGCCTTCACGGCATCGGCCTTCCTGGTCGCCGCGATCTTGGCGGCTTCCTTGGTTGCGGCGACGGCATCGCGCTTCGGCTGCGCCGCGGCCTTGGCGGCATCGAGCTGGCTCGCCGCATCGGCAGCCTTGGCGGCCGCCTTCTGCTTCAGCTCCTCGGCCTTTGTCTTGGCCTGGTCGGTCTTGGCATTCGCAAGCAGCTTGTCGGCGTAAGCGTTCTCGGCGTCGGCGCGGGTCTTCTGCTGCTCCAGCTTGCGCAGCATCGCCGGGAGCGATTGCGCCTCTTTCGCCGCCGCGGCGGCGGCCCTCTTGGTCTCGTCCGCAGCGCGCGTCGCCTCCTCGGCTTCGGCCGAGAGCTTGCCGATGCGGCCTGGCGCTGCCGCGATGGCCTCCGGCTTCGGGACGAATAGCGAGGGATGAGTGAAATCGACCGGCGCTGCGTCGTTCGGCGAGATGATCACCCGCATTCCGATGTTGGTCTTGTCGAACAGGCCCTCGGCGAAGTCGAAGGGCATGCGCACGCAGCCGTGCGAGGCGGCATAGCCGGGCAGCGGCCCACCATGCAGCGCGATGCCGTTCCAGGTGATGCGCTGCATGTTCGGCATCCAGGCATCGTCATACATGGTCGAGTGGTGGTCCTTGTCCTTCTCGATGATGGCGAAGACGCCGGCCGGCGTCTCGCGGCCGGTGGTGCCGGTCGAGACCGGCGCCCGCAGGATCCAGCCGTCGGCGTCGTAAAAGGTGACCTGCTGGCTCTTGATCGATACGATCGCCATGATCGGCTCGCCGGCTACGCGCGGCGCCACCGCCTCGGCCGCCTGGCGGGCCTGCTTGGCCGCTTCGGCGCTGGCGGTCAGCCCGGCCAGGGCGGCGATCGTCGCGAGCGCAAGAAGTCCGGGGGTTCGCCAACGCCGCGTCGCCATAGTGGATTGCGCCGTCGTCATCAGGTCTTTCATGCCATACCCCGGTCCAATGCCAGTCCGCGCCCGTGCGTCGACCGCATGTCAGATTGCGGTCTTTGGATTAAGAATTCGCAGCCACCTTGCGTTCCGTATCTGGCGATATTCGGTCCGGTCCGGCGGCAAATCTCTCATATACGAGGGCCCGAAAAGGCGGAAGATGGTCCGGCGCCGGGGCTGGTCCGAGGCTGGCCGCGAATCACTGCGGCAGAATGTCCGGCTAGTGGGTCCTGCGCCCGATCAGCCGGGTCATTGCAGCGCCAAACAGGCCGAACAGCGCAAAGACCATGAGGGGCAGAGCGCGCGCTGCGGCCTGCGCGACCGGCTCATGCTGCATGATCAGCAGCACGGCGAACACGGTGAGGCTCAGCAGCGCGCAAATGAGCGCGGCGGCAACACCCAGCTTGCGCAAAACGGAAGCAAAGTCGGTGGCGGTCATGACCGGAACCCGGGCGAAGATGAACAAATCTGTGCTAGCGCCGTTTGGAGGCCGCACGATGTGACCGTCATCACACAGAGCCGTGTCATAGGCCTAACATGCCGGGCGCAGCCCGGGTGCAGCCCTGTCAGACGCCAGCGGAGGTCCTGTACCGTGAGCGTCAGACCTCGAGCCACTCTTGCCGCACGGCAGCATTGGCTTTGAGCTCGTCGGGCGTGCCCTCGAATACGACGCGGCCGTGGCCCATGATGTAGACGCGTTTCGAGATGCGCATCGCGATCGACAGCTTCTGCTCGACGAGCAAGATCGCGACACCGGCCTGTGCGATACGCGCGATGAGATCGCCGACCTGCTGCACGATCAGCGGCGCGAGACCTTCGGTCGGCTCGTCGATCATGATGAGATCCGGATCGCCCATCAGCGTGCGGCAGGTCGTGAGCATCTGCTTCTCGCCGCCGGACAGCACGCCCGCAGCCGTGTCGGCGCGCGCCGCGAGATTGGGGAACATGTCGAGCATGTCCTGCAATCGCCACTTGCCGGGACGGCGCGTGTCCTTGACCCCGAGCAGGAGGTTCTGGCGGACCGTCAGGCTCGGAAAGATGTCACGATGTTCAGGCACATAGCCAAGGCCAAGCCGCGCGATCCTGTAGCTGGGAAGACCTGCGATATCCTGGCCCTTGAAGCGGATCGTGCCTTGCGGCGCGACCTCGCCCATGATCGCCTTGACCGTGGTGGAGCGGCCGACGCCGTTGCGGCCGAGCAGGCTCACGACCTCGCCGGCGGCGACATCGAGATCGACGCCCTGGAGAATGTGGCTCTTGCCGTAATAGGCGTGCAGATCCCTGACCTCGAGCATCAGTGCGCGTCCTCGCCGAGATAGGCTTCCTTGACCTTGGGGTCGCGGCGGATCTGTTCCGGCGTGCCCGAGGCGATGATGTGGCCGTAGACCAGCACGGAGATGCGGTCGGCCAGACCGAACACGACGCTCATATCGTGCTCGACGATGACGAGGGTCTTGCTCTCGGTCAGCCGGCGGATCAGCGACACCGCGCGATCGGTCTCGGCATGGCTCATGCCGGCAGTCGGCTCGTCCAGCATGACAACCGTGGCGCCGCTCGCGATCGTGATGCCGATCTCGAGCTCGCGCTGCTCGGCATAGGTGAGGAGCCCGGCCGGAACATCGCGCCGATGCGTCAGATGGATGTCGTCCAGGATCTGCGCGGTGCGCTCGCGCACTTCTGGCAGGTTGTCGACGTTCTTCCAGAACGCGTAGCGATGGCCCGTTGCCCACAACACGGCGCAGCGGACATTCTCCCAGACCGACATGCGGGCAAATACGTTGGTGACCTGGAACGAGCGCGACAGGCCGCGCCTGTTGATCTCGAAGGGCCGCAAGCCCGAGATCAGGTCGCCATTCAGCCTCACCTCGCCCGAGGTCGGCTTGATGTGCCCGCTGATCAGGTTGAACGTCGTGGACTTGCCGGCGCCGTTGGGACCGATGATGGCGTGACGCTCGCCTTGCGCGACGCTGAGATTGAGGTCGCGGATGATTCCGACATTGCCAAAACGCTTTTCGACGGCGCGGACTTCGATGGCCGCGCGCTTTCCAGACACCGCTCCGCTCATGCGAGATACCCCCGGTCACGGGCGACCGTTGCCGCCCTGTCCCACGCATCCGCAGTCCGCCGCCAGGTCAGCCGCGCGACGAATCCGCCGCCGATCACGAGAACCGCGGCAGCGACCCAAGTCACCGGCGATGTCGGCTTGAAGCCGACCCCTAACAGGTTGATGACTTCCCCGCCCGAATAGCGCGCGATGGTCTCGATGGTGAGAATGATTCCGCAGGCAAGCGCCACCGTCGGGACAACAGCGACGAGATAGGACGGGATCACCGTCCACAGCGTTCCGGCGCGCACCAGCGGCCGGTGCATCATCACCAGGCCCGCGATGCCGCCCGGCGAGAACATCACGATGCCGATGAAGATGATGCCGAAATAGAGCTGCCACACGCTGGTGACACTGGTCAGCCCGAGCTGCAGGTAAGTCACCAGGATCGCGCCGAGGATCGGGCCGAAGAAATAGGCGGTGCCGCCGATGAAGGTGGAGAATAGCACGAGGCCGGACTGGATCGCGCCGAGATAGGCGGAGTTGGCGATCTCGAAATTGATCGCGGCAAGACCGCCGGCGACGCCGGCAAAGAATCCGGCAAAGCAGAAGGCGAGATAGCGCACGACATGCGGATCGTAGCCGATGAACTGGACGCGCTCCGGATTGTCGCGGACGGCATTGCTGATCCGGCCCAGCGGTGTCCGGGTCAGCGCGTACATCGCGATCGCCGACAGCACGAGCCAGAACGCAATGAGGTAGTAGACCTGAAGCTGCGGCCCGAACGACCAGCCGAACATTTTTGGCAACGCGGTGCGGTCCGTGGTGATGCCAGACTCGCCCCCGAACACGGAGCGCAGGATCAGCGAGGACGACGCCACCAGCTCGCCGATGCCGAGCGAGATCATCGCGAACACGGTGCCGGCGCGCTTGGTCATCACCCAGCCGATGATAATCGCAAAGACGAGGCCGCCGAGGCCGCCGAACAGCGGAATGAACGGCAGCGGGATCGGCCAGCCGTGCGAGACCACGGCGTTCATCAGGTGGCAGGCGGCGAAACCGCCGAGGCCGTAATGCACGGCATGGCCGAATGACAAGAGCCCAGTCTGGCCAAGCAGGATGTTGTAGGACAGCGCAAAGACGATCGCGATGCCGATCAGGCTGAACGACGTCAGCGAACCGCCGGTGGAGAAGACCATCGGCAGGACGATCAGCGCGGCAATGCCGATCAGCCAGACGCCGTAGAAGCGCAGGCCGTCGCCGGCGGGTTTGTCTGCAATCTTAGATGTCGAAGTCTTCGTGGCGGTCATGTCTCGCGCGTCCCCATCAGGCCCATGGGGCGTACGATCAGAATGATGACCAGCAGAAGATAAGGCACGATCGGCGCGACCTGGGCGATGGTGACGTTCCAGATGTCGGTAAGGACGGACGGGCCCGCCGAGGGATCGAGGGGGCCGAAGGCGCTGGCGAGCGAGCCGTTCAGCGCGACCGCAAAGGTCTGGACCAGGCCGATGACCAGCGAGGCGATGAAGGCGCCGGGCAAGGAGCCGAGACCACCGAACACGATGACCACGAACAGGATCGGCCCGAGCGCCGCGGCCATGTCGGACTGCGTCACCAGGGCGGGGCCGGCAATGACGCCGGCAAGGCCAGCGAGCGCGCTGCCGACGCCGAACACCACCATGAACACACGGCCGACATTGTGGCCGAGATGCCCGACCATGTGTGGATGCGTCAGCGCCGCCTGCACGATCAGACCGACACGGGTGCGCTTGAGCACGATCAGCAGCGCGACAAAGATCACGACCGACACGGCCAGCATGAAGATCTTGTAGGCGGGATAGTTGGTCGAGAACACCGTGAAGGCCGGAAAGTCGAGCAGCGTCGGCACGCGGTAATCGACCGGGCTCTTGCCCCAGATCATCGACACGATCTCTTCGATCGCGAACGCGAGACCGAATGTCAGAAGCAGTTCCGCGACATGGCCATGCTTGTGGGTGTTGCGCAGGCCGTAGCGCTCCACCGCCATGCCGATGGCGCCGACCAGCAGCGGCGCCAGCACCAGTGCCGGCCAGAAGCCGATCCACTTCGTCAGCTGGAAGCCGAAGAAGGCGCCGAGCATGTAGAAGCTCGCATGGGCGAAATTGAGCACGCCCATCATGCTGAAGATGACGGTGAGTCCGCTCGACAGCAGGAAGAGCAGCATGCCGAACAGCACGCCGTTCAGGATCGAAATGACAATGAGTTCAAGCACAGCGCACTCATGGATATCCGGGGCCTGATGGCCCCGGCGAACATCGCCCAATCAAAAACAGTCCTGCTGCCGTCAACCCGCGGCCCATGACGGCCCGCGGGACAACGACAGGGTTCATGCTTACGGCCGCGCCATCTTGCAGGTCGTGGAGACCATGGCCTGCGGCGTGTCGATTCTGGAGACCAGATGCCAGCCCCAACCGGTGCTCTCCTCGTCGAACGGCTCGCTCTCGGTCAGCTTGCCGAACGAGGAGATGTAGATCGGTTGCAAGAACTGATGGTCGTCCTTGCGCATGATGCCCTGCCCGCCGTCGAGGACCTCGAACTTCAGGTCCTCGAGCGCCGCCGCCACCTTCACGGGGTCAATCGAATTGGCCTTCTCGGCCGCCGCCTTGAACATGCGCATCTCGTTGACCGCGCGCGGATACCACAGCGACAGATTGACCTTGGCGCGGAACGCCCTTCTCGTAGTCCATCGCAGCCTTGTTGCCCGAATTCGCAAAGCCTTCGGTGATCTGGAAGACCTGATGATCCAGGCCGGTCTGCTTGACGGCAGTGGGACCGCCGGCGCCGCCGGCATAATAGGTGTACCAGTTGACCTTCAGACCGGCATCCGCCGCAGCCTTGAGCAGCAGCGCGAAATCCTGCCCCCAATTGCCGGTGACGACGCTATCGGCGCCGGACGCCTTGATCTTGGCGATGTAGGGCGAGAAATCCGTGACCTTCAGCAGCGGATGCAGCTCGTCACCCACGATCTGGATGTCGGGCCGTTTCGCACCCAGCATCTTGCGCGCATCCGTGCGGACCGACTGGCCGAACGAATAGTCCTGGTTGATCAGGTACACCTTTTTGATCGACGGCGCTTCCTTCATGTAGTTGGTGAGCGCTTCCATCTTGATGTCGGAGCTCGCATCCCAGCGGAAATGCCAATAGCTGCACTTCTCGTTGGTCAGGCTCGGATCTACCGCGGCGTAGTTGAAGTACAGGACCTCCTTGCCGGGATTACGCGAGTTGTTCTTGGTGACGAAGTCCGAGAGCGCCGCGGCGACGGACGAGCCGTTGCCTTGCGTGATGTAACGCACCCCGGCGTCGATCGCCTTCTGAGCCTGCACCAGGCTCTCCTGCGGATTGGTCTTGTTGTCGAGCGGGACGATCTCGATCTTGTGGCCGAGAATGCCGCCCTTGGCGTTGAGCTCGTCGGCCAGATACTGGAAGGTCTTCAAACCACCCTCGCCGACGCTGGCACCGCCGCCGGAGAGCGGATCGATATAGCCGATCTTGATGGTGTCCTCGGCCGACGCTGGTTGACCGAGCATCGGGGCGATCACGGCAATGGCCAATGTGAGCTTGCGCATTATTGTTTCCTCGCTGGCTATCGACTTTAGTCGATGGGTTTTTTGCGCAGGTTGCAGCGCATTTTCAAAACCCTAATGAGCAGAACGAACTTTGCTTTTCAAGCGCTACAGGACATGGCTCGGGCTGCCACCATGAAATCGTGATCCGGCCGCCTGACCTGTCTTCAGAATTCCGCGACAAGGAATAGAACGCAAGAGGAAATTCGCATGCGGCGGACAGCGGTACCGCCGGCGATGCTCTCCACCTAGAGCCAGTCGATCGGATCCTTGCTGTCTGCTTCCGGGTGCAATGCGCCGGGCTAGACCCCCAGCGCTTTGCGGTTGAAGGTCCGCACGAAGCGCAGCGACAGCGTCCGCACATTGGCGACGTTCAGCAGCCAGACGGCGGCAACGTAGGCAAGACCGCCGGCGAGACTCACGACGATGAGCGACACGGGTCCGGTGCCGCCGGCCTGCGATCGCACAATCAGGATTGCAGCCGCCATCACGGCGGCGGAGGCGGCAATGCCGGCGAGGCGGTTGAGGTCGAACGGGACCGGATGGGCGCGGTGCATCAGCACGATAGCGACGAGGAAGCCGATGGCCTCGGTCGCAAGCGTCGCCAGCGCCGCACCGTAGAGGCCGTAGCCGGCGACCAGGACGAACATCAGCGCCACGCTCAGAACGAGCGTGAGGAGGGACTGCGCCGCCAGCATGAACGGCCGCTCGGCGAGCTGGAAGCTGATCTGGACATAGAACTGGTTGGCGATGCCGAAGAATCGCGCGAGCACGAGGGTCGGCAGCAGCGCCGACACGCCGGCGCGGAAGTCCACGCCGACGAGCGTGCCGGCGACCTGGTCGGCCGCGAGCGCAAGCCAGACCGCGACCGGCGCGACGACGACGAGCAGCAGCTCGAGACTTTCGGTCAGCCGCTCCCGCGTCGTCTCCTTGTTGTTCTCGGACAGTGACCGGAACACCAGCGGCACGGTCGCCGCGGCAACGCTGGAGGCGATCATGACCATGAACTGGCGCGGCAGATCGGCGGCGACGCCGAAAATGCCGGTGGCGTCCTTGCCGAGGAGGTAAGCCACAATGAGCCGGTCGCAAGCCGAGTAGACTGCCACGGACAGTCCGGCCAGCGTCAGCGGCAGACCGTAGCGGGCGAGCTGCATGAATTGGCTGCGCTGGAAGCGACCAATTTTGGTGCGGTCGCCTACGAGATTGAGAATGATGCCGGTGAGCGAGCCGAGGCCAAAGGCCGCCAGCAGCCCCAATCCACCCCAGCCGAGCCAGATGCCGAGGAGGCCGAAGCCGACGCTGGAGACGCTGCGCACGATCGAGATCGCGGCGAATCGATAGGGGCGCAGCTTGGCGCGCTCGAACTCCTGGCCGACATCGACCGCATTGGCCATGATCGCGACGAACATGCTGGCGAGCAGCAGCTCGATGCTGAGATCGCTGCGGAACAGGAACGCCAGCGGCGCGGTGGCGCAGAGCACCGCCGCCGTCAGCGCAAAGGCGACCATCGCCGTGCCGCGAAAATCCACCTCCGCCGACATCGCCTGATAGCGCGACACCGACAGCTTGATCCAGGCAAAGAAGATCGCGCCCAGAATGCCGGCAAGGCTGATGCCGACGACATAAACGCCGTACTCCGCGGGCGTCAGCAGGCGCGTGTAGGCCGTGACGGCGAAGAAGCCCACCGCCGCGGGCAGGATATAGGCGACGAGATAGATCGAGAAATGGCGGTTCAGCATGCGAGCACGGGACCGGCAGCAAGACGTTGGCGGCCGTTCATCAATGGGGCCTTGTCAGGGACCTTGGCGGAGCGAACGAACTGCGCCGCAGCATCGCTCAAGAGTGTCACATAAGTCTGGAGATCGGGCGGCGAATGCGGCTGAGCGGCCGCTTTCGCGCGTTAGCGTTAAATTTGCCCTGTCGTCGAAGCGCATTTTTGCCGACCGTGAGGCGAAAGCCCTGATCCAGACCGGAACAGCGCCACAAGGTTAACCCAACAACGGAAAACCCCGACGTTGCAAGGCGCCGCTTGGTACGATGGCGCGTTGGTTCCGAAAGGACTGCTGTGACCAGGCTCAACAGACGCGAATTTCTCCTCGGCAGCGCCGTGACGCTCGCGGCCGGCGCATCGGTGTCGGCCGCTCCCGCGTCGAAATTTGCCCAGCGCCGGCCCGGCTATGGCGCAGCCGCGACGCTGTGGGATCTGCAAGCCGATCCGCGGCTCGGCGACGCCATCAGCACCTATTGCACGCAGGTCGTGCCGGTGCTCGAGCTGAAATGGCCGATGCTGCGGCCGGATGCGCATACATTCGCGTTCGAACGCGCCGACGCCATCTATGAATTCGCCCAGAAGAACGATCTGACCATGCGCGGTCACGCGCTCGCCTGGTATCACGACATTCCGGACTGGACCAAGCAGATCAAGGACGCCAAAGCGGTCGAGCGGGCCTATGTCGATCACATCGGCACCGTGGTCTCCTATTACAAGGACAAGCTGACCTCGTGGGACGTCGTCAACGAGCCGATCCCGGACAATCCGCGCAGTGCGAAGGATCGGCGCGACACGTTCTGGACGCAACATCTCGGCGAGCGCTGGATTCCGCTGGCCTTCCGCACGGCGGCGGCGGCCGATCCATTCGTCAAGCTCGCGATCAACGAATATGACATCGAATCGGCGAAGGACTCGTTCATCGCGAAGCGCGCTGCGTACCGCAACCTGATCATGGACCTGCTCGACCAGGGCGTTCCGCTGCATGCGGTGGGCCTGCAATCACATCTGCATGCCGAGCTCGATATCGATACGCATGGCCTCGCCGAGTTCGTCACCGAGCTGCGCTCGTGGGGGCTCGAGGTATACGTCACCGAACTCGACGTCGACGATCAGAAGCTGGCGGGCAGTCCGGCGGAGCGCGATGCCATCGTCGCCAAGCGTGTCGACGATCTCCTGACGGCGATCTCGACCAGCGGCCCGGTGCGCTCGATCCTGACCTGGGGCATCTGCGACCGTTACAGCTGGATCAACGGCACCTTCGCGCGCAAGGACAAGCAGCCGAACCGTCCCTTGCCGCTCGATGGCGAGTTCAAGCCAAAACCGTTCATGGACGTGATCAGCAAGTTCACGAAGGACGTTTGAGAACGGCGGCGCTTAGCGGGTCTTCGGCACTTCGAATTCCGCCGCATCGCTGATGTGATCCGGCGACAGACTCGGGCCGCGGCGATCGCGCGAGCTGAAGCGGAACACGTCGCGGATGTCGTCGATCGAGGTAGACGAATAGGACTGGATGCAGAGCGCGACCTGCTCCGGTGAAGCGGCCCGCATCATCGCCTCGATCGCCTCGCGGTCGAGGCGGGTGTCATCCCAATGCGAGACGGCGATGCCGTCCTCGGTGACGCGATGCGCCGCCAGATGTTCCGGCGAATTCGCGACGAAGTTTGCGTAGAGCAGGTATTCGGAGAACTTCTTCTTCCGGCACAACGCCAGCGTCCAGCTGAGGCCCGTCGCCGATTTGATGGCCGCGGTCATCGCCCGCGCGCTGTCCTTGTCCCAGACCAGTGCGTTGCCGACATAGTCGTCCGCGGGGAAGGACCGGTCCTTGATGCCGAGGAGCTGGTCGACGGTGCGCAGCCACAGCACGTGCAAGGGATGGTCGGCGTCGATCCCCTTGCGCGTGACGAAGAGCGGCGCCTTCTCACCGCCGGCATATTGGCCGACGTCGAATTCGCGAAAGAACAGATTGTCCGAGTCGAGGATGCAAACGCGCTGCTCGGGCGCGTTGAGGACGCCGGCGATCTTCAGGATCTGCTGGATGTGCCAACCGTGCACGGGCGACGACAGCAGCGACAACCAGACCCGACGGCTGCTGACGAACTGAAGCGCCGGCGGCAGGGCGAACAGCCATTTCGGCAAATAGCGCGAGGCCGGAACGATGACGCGCTTGTCGGACGCGAACCGTTCGAACAGCGGCACGTCCTCATCATTAACAAGGACATAATGCCGCGTGTATCCCGTCAGCCAGGTGTCGATGCTCTCGCTGAGCAGCGAAAAGCGTTCGATATCCTTGGCATAGCTGGCAGTCAGCAGTGCAACGGAATGCATGAAGCGCGCCCGAATGACCATCAAGCCGCAGTCATACAAGTGGTGCGCGACATTGGAAACTTGGATTCGCAATCAAGGTAAAATGAAACGAATCGTTAGCCATCCGATGGCAGCCCCTGCTCTATCCGCCGAAAGCGCAGCGGCTGCAGGGCGGAGGCGCGCTGCCACCAGTCCGCGACGCGGTCGTCGAGCGCGGTCACGCCGCGGCCCTGGCCGGGAAAGATCCGGATCTGCTGCACCGCCTCGGCTTCGAAGCCTTTGACCTTGCGCGTGATCTTGATCGCGGCGCCTTCGCGGTCCCGCTGGGTCAACGGCACCAACAGGCGGCCGCGCGGGCGGAGCGCCTGGAGCCAGAGCGGATGCGGGTGCGAGAAGCCGGCATGGATGATGATCACGTCGGCGCGTTCGCGGATCTCCTCACATCCATCGCCATGAAACACGATGACGTTGCGATAGGGGCGAAGATAGTGCGCAGCGCGGAATGCCAGACGCTCATCGCAATCGACCGCCATCACGCGCCCTTTCGGGCCGACCATCTTCGACAGTATTGCCGAGTAATAGCCGAGCCCGCAGCCGATCTGCACGACGCGGTCCTTCTCCTTGATGTCGAGCACGTCGATGAAATGCGCCCACAGGCTCGGCAGACCCACATCCAGCTTGCGGCGCGCGTCGATCGCGACCAGCACGTTGTCATAGAGATGAATCGGATCGGCATCGGGCGTCAGCCGGTAGCTGCGTGCCGCCTCACTCTTGACGCGCCAGCGCCCCCTGGGCAGAAAATCCTCGCGCGGGACGGCGGCCAGCGCTTCGAGCAGCCGCGGCGAGGAAATCCGCTCGCGCTTCGCAATCATCGCGACGTAACGCGCACGCGCGGCGGCAAGATCGCTCATCGCACCGGATCAGCCGGTTCGCGCACGGACAGGTTCGCGCCGAGCTCGTTGACCAGTTGCATCGCCTGCTTCAGGTCGGGCGTATAAAAGCCCTCGCTGAACTTGGCGACGATCGGCACCAGCAGGAGGCTTGCGTGCTCGCGCTTGCCCGCCTCGTGCGACAGGCGCGCGAGGCTGACGGCGGTACGGAGCTCCCACGACAGTGCGCCCTGCTTACGCGCGGTCTCCAGCGACAGCGCGAACAGATCCTCGGCCTCCTGGACCGAAGCCGGATCGCGGTCCAGCAGCGTGATCTCGCCTTGCAGGCGGTAGACCTCGGCGAGGTAGGAATGATCACCGGTCCTCCGCGCGGTCGCGAGCGCGCCGTCGAGCGCGCGCAAGGCGGCTTCGCGCATCCCGACCTTGGCATAGGCTTCCGCCAGCAGGCAGCGGAACCAGCAGCCGGCGAGCCAGGAATCCATCGCCTCGTACTCGTCGAGGCCGAAGCGCATCTGGCTGATGCCTTCGTCGGCCTCGCCGAGCTGCGCCAGCGCCCAGCCGCGCAGGATCGCGGCCTGCTGCTTCCAGTGCAGGAAATTGTGCTCGGTGGCGATGATCATGGCACGGTTGGCATAGTCGCGCGTGCCCTCGATATCGCGCAGATGCTGGCAGAGATAGGCGCCGAACACGAGCGCGAAGGCGAGCGAGAACGGATGCCGGAGCTTCTCCGCATGCAGGATCGCCTGCTCGCTGTGCTGGCGCGCCGCGTCGGGCCGGCCGAGAAACCACAGGAGATAACCGAGATAGGACAGCGAGACGACGCCGGGATCGGTGCCGTGCCGCTCCATCAGATCGGAGTGCAGGTCGGGGCTGTAGAGGTTGATGCAGCGGTGCAGATGATGCTGGGACGCGGCGAAGCGGCCGCGATAGAGCATCGTCATCGCGATCGAGCGGTGCGCCTCGATCAGGTAGCCGGTCTGCTGCGCCGAATGAGCCCGCTCGTTGAGCCGCTCGCGCTTGGCGAACTTCAACAGCTCGACGCTGAGATCGTGCGCGCGGGTCAGGTCAGCGCGGATGAAATGGCACACCCAGAGGCCGCGCGTGGCAGCAAAAGCCTTCTCCTCGTCGTCGAGCTGCTGGCCGAGCTCGAGCGCGCGGGTGTAATTCTCCTCGACCTCCTGCACCGCATAGCCCTTGGCCGCGATCAGCGCGTTGCCGAGCGCAATACGCAGCTCAAGCTCCATCTCGTCGGCGCCCTGCATGCGCGCATTGGCCTGCACGACGCTGAGGCCGCGCCTGAGATGGCCGATCGCCTCCAGATTGCCTCCGCTCTTGGCCGCCTGCTTGCCGGCCTTGAGCCAGAAGCTGGCAGCGCCCTCGCTCTGGCCGGATTCGGTCAGGTGATGGGCGAGCAGCTCCGGCTCGCGCTCGGTCTTCTCCGGATACATCTCCGCGAGCACCTGCGCGATGCGGGAATGCAGCTTGCGCCGCTCGCTGTGCAAAAGGCTTGCATGCGCGGCGTTCTGGATCATCACATGCTTGAAGGAGTAGAGCGCATCGGGCGGATGGCCGCGGCGCATGATCAGCCCTGCTTCTTCCAGGTGATCGAGCGCGGCCTCGATCTCATCGGCCGGCGTGTTGGCGACCGCGTGCAGCGTCTCGTAGGAGAATTCGCGGCCGATGGTGGCACCGATCTGCGCGATCCGCTTGAACGGCCCCATCCGGTCCAACCGCGCCATCAGCGAATCGGTCAGCGTTGCCGGGATCGCGAGCTGACGCCACGGGCCAGACAGCACGTAGCGGCCGTGCCGTTCGGTGAGCAGGTTGGATTCAAGGACGGTCTTGGTCAGCTCCTCCAGGAATAACGGCACACCGTCGGTCTTGACGATGATCTCCTCGACGACCTCCTTGGGAAGCTCCCTGCCGGCGACGCGCTCGACCAGCGTCGTGCGGAGCTGCCGGCTCAGACGATTCAGCACCAGGGTGGTGATGTGCGAATGCGCGTTCCAGCTCGGCTGGAATTCGGATCGCGCGGTGATGATGACCAGGATCGGCCGGTTCTGCACCCGGTCGACCAGGAGGTCGATCACCTCGCGGGAGGTCGGATCGATCCAGTGCAGATCCTCGAACGCGATCACCAGCGGCATCTCGCGCGCAAGGCCGAGGAAGTGATTGACGAGCGCGGCGACGGTCGCATCCTTCTGCTGCTGCGGCGACAGGTCGAGCGGGGGGTAGCGATCGCCGGTCGGAATCGACAGCAGCGCGGCGAACAGCGGCGTGACCTGCTCGATGTCGCCATGCGCGGCAGCGATCGCGGTCTCCAGGTTCGCCAGCGACAACGCGGAGGCATCCTCGCGGTCGAGGCCAAGCGAGAATTTGAGCTGCTCGGCGAACGGATAGAACGCCGTCGAGGTGTAATACGGCGAGCACTGAAACGAAACCTGGCCGTGGCGGTCGCCCGAGATCCGCTCGAAGATCTCCTGGATGATGCGCGACTTGCCGATGCCGGGCTCGCCGAACTTGACCACGACCTGGCCGTCGCCGTCCTTGGCCTGCTGCCAGCGGCCGACCAAGAGGGCGATCTCCTCCTCGCGGTTGACGAGCGGTGTCAGCCGCCCGCCCATGGCGGCGGCGAAACGGGTCTCCACCCGCGTGGCGCGCACCACGTGCCAGGCCTGCGCCTTCTCCGAGAGGCCCTTCAGGGCATGGACGCCGAGATTGCGGTAGTCGAACTTTCCCTTCAGTAGCGACTGGGTCAAGGAGGAAATCACGACGCCATTGGGCGGCGCCAGCGCCTGCAGGCGCGCGGCGAGATTGACGGTCTCTCCGACCGCGGAGTCGCGCTCTTCGGTGCCTTGTCCAACGAGGTCGCCGACCACCACGAGCCCGGTCGCGATGCCGATGCGAACGGCAGGGGAGTGGCTAAGCGCCCCGCGCGGCTCGATCGCGCGCGCGGTCGAGAGCACGCGCACGATCTCGAGCCCGGCACGCACCGCGCGCTCGGCGTCGTCCTCATGCGCGGTCGGATAACCGAAATAGACCAGAATGCCGTCGCCGACGAAGCGGGCGGCGAAACCTTCGTAGTGCTTGACCACGCGAACGCAGGTCTCGCGAAAACTCGCGATCATGTCGCGCACGTCTTCCGGATCGAACTGCACCGAGAGCGAGGTGGAATCCACCATGTCGCAGAACATGGTGGTGAGCTGACGCCGTTCGGCGCCGACCTCCGTCCGGGTTTGCGGGCGCGCCGCCGGCGCCGGCGTCTCCGCGGTTTCCGCCTTGAACAGCGCGGCCATCGCCCGTTGGAGCCGCTTGCGATCGCCAAGCGGCAAGCCGAGCTCGACCAGATCGGATTCGGTCAGGTCCGCGATGACATCGAGATCGAGGCGGTGCTGCGCGAAGAGATCGCTGTAGTGGCCGAGGCCGATGGACTCGAGCCAGCGCTTCAGCCCGCTTTCCGCCCCGATGTCCGGCTCGTTCTCCAGCATGGTGATTTCTGCCCGACCCTCACTCCGTCGAAGGGCTTTGGGTCCCTCAACCACAGATTTTGGGGCCCGAACTTCACCTCAGACTGGACGCGTTCCGTAAGTCTTGGGAAGAATAGCCCAATCAGATCAAAAGGGAATGGCGTTGTCCGACATTGCATCCGGAGCGGGAGAGGGATCGGACGGCGAAAGCGCCGAAACCGGCACCTTTGCCCATATCGGCGGTCTTCTCGAGCATTATGCACGGAAGACGCCGTCGGCACCGGCCCTCCTCGCCCCTGGCCGGCCGGCCCTCACCTATGGCGGGCTGGGCGAGCTGATCCGGCATCTGGTCCGCACGCTGCGCGGGTCCGGCATCGGTCCTGCCGACCGCATCGCCGTTGCATTGCCGCGCGGCGCCGACGGCGCGCTGGCGTTGATCGCGGTCGCATCAAGCTGCGCCTGCGTTCCCGTCAACCCCGACCTGACCGCGGACGAGCTGCAACGCTATTTCAGCGAACTCGAGCTGACCGCGCTCGTCACCCGGGCCGACATGAACTCACCGAGTCGTGACGTCGCCAAGGCGCTCGATATCGCGGTGATCGATTTCGTGCCGGGACCGAAAGACGATCTCGGCGGCTGCGCATTCATCGGTCCGACGATTGCTCCAGCGAGCAGCAGCGGCGCTTCGCGCGCCGACGATGATGCGTTCATCCTGCTGACGTCGGGCACGGCGGCGCGACCGAAAATGGTGCCGCTGACGCAGCGCAATGTGTGCCTCTCCGCCCACAATGCCGGCCGCGTGCTGTCGCTCGCGCCGAACGACCGCCTGCTCAACGTCCTGCCGCTGTTTCACGCCCATGGCCTGATCTCCGGCCTGCTGACGGCGCTCGCCGCAGGCTCCAGCGTGATCTGCACCGATGGCTTCGACGCTGCATCCTTCTTCGGCTGGATGCGGGAGCTGCAACCGACCTGGTACACGGCTGTGCCGACCATCCATCGCGCGCTGCTGACAGCGGCGGAAGCCGACCCGGACCGCGCCCGCTCGTCGTCGCTGCGCGTGATCCGTTCGGCCTCCGCCTCGCTCGCGCCTGCGATCCTGAACGGATTGGAGACGACGTTCGGCGTTCCCGTGCTCGAGACCTACGGCATGACCGAAGCGGCCTCGCAGATCGCGGCCAATCCCTTCGAGCTGCGCAAGGTCGGATCTGTAGGGCGTGCCGCAGGTCCCGAGATCGCGATCATGGACGAGACCGGCCGGCTGCTCGCGAGCGGCGAGCGCGGCGAGATCATGCTGCGCGGCCTCAATATGAGCCGCGGCTATTATAATGACGAGGTGGCGACGCGGGCCGCGTTCCGCGACGGCTGGTTCAGGACCGGCGATCTCGGCTATCTCGATGCCGACGGCTACCTCTTCATCATCGGCCGCATCAAGGATGTCATCAATCGCGGCGGCCAGAAGATTTCGCCGCTCGAGGTGGAAGAGATCCTCTTGAGCCATCCCGCGGTGCTGGAGGCGGGCGTGTTCGCCGTTCCGCATCCAAAGCTCGGCGAGAACGTCGCCGCCGTCGTGGTGTTGCGGCCGAATTCCGCGGCGACCTCGGACCAGCTGCGCCAGTTCGCGCGGAAGCGTCTCGCCGCCTACAAGGTGCCGAGCCTGATCCGCCCCGTGGCGGCGCTGCCGAAAGGCGCCAGCGGCAAGGTCAAGCGCAATGCGCTCGCCGAGCTGATCGCAAGGACTGAGGACGCCGACGAAGAGCAACTGCCGCGCAATACGTTGGAGACCCAGCTCGCCACGATCTGGGCCAGCCTGCTGGAGCTGCCGCGAGTCGGCATCGATCAGGACGTCTTCGCGCTCGGCGCGGATTCGCTCGCGGTGACGCAGATGCGCTCGCGCCTGCGCGAACGCTTTGGCGTCGACTTCTCGTTCGAGGACATCTTCGATTGCGCCACGGTTACTGCGCTTGCGAGGCGGATCGAGACCGCCGTAAACCATCGTGAAGCCACGCTGCCCGCCTGGCGCCAGGCCAGAGGAACCGACGCGCCGCTGTCGTTCCAGCAGCAGCGAATGTACGTGCTTTCCCGGCTCGATCCGACCCGGTACAATTATAATGTCGTCGAAGTCGCGCTGCTGAAAGGGCAGGTCGATGTCGCCGCGCTTTCTGCGAGCCTCACCGCGATCTGCGCGCGCCACGAGGCGCTGCGCTCGGTCGTCGTGGAACAGCAGGGCGAACCGGCGCAGCGCGTGCTGCGATCGCCGCCGCGGTTCGATCGGATCAAGCTCAAGCCTTGCCCTGCCGGCAAGCAGCCCGCGGTCGTCAGGCGCGAGGCGCTCAAGCTCGCGCAATATCCATTTGATCTCTCGCGCGAGCCGCCACTGAAGGTCACACTGCTCTCGTTCGACAGATCCAGCCACGCGCTGGTGGTCAACGTCCATCACCTCGTCACCGACGGCTGGTCGCAGCGGCTGTTCTGGGAGGAGCTTGCCGCGCATTACGCTGCCGCGCGCAAGACGAGCGTGGCGGCGCTCCCCTCGCCGGCCTTCCAGTATCGCGACTTTGCGCTGTGGCAGCAGAGCTGGGCGCGGACGCCGGCGGCAAAAGAGCAGCTCGGTTACTGGAGGACCCAGCTCGACGGCGTCACCACGCTGCCGCTGCGGACCGACCGGCCGAGGCCGGAGGTCTGGAGCGGTCACGGCGCCCGCCATTATTTCGAGTTCTCCAAGACGCTGTCGGGCGATATCCGTGCGCTGAGCCAGGACCAGGGCGTCACGCCGTTCATGACGCTGCTCGCGACGTTCCAGTGCTTGCTGTTCCGCCACACCGGACATGAGGACGTCGCGACCGGGTCGCTGATCGCCAACCGTAACCAGATCGAGAGCGAGCGGCTGATCGGGCTGTTCGCCAACACGCTGATCCTGCGCAACGATTTCGGCGGCGATCCGAGCTTTGGCGAAATGCTGCGGCGAGTGCGGCAGGTCACGCTCGATGCCTACCGCAACCAGGACCTCCCGATCGAGGAGGTGCTGCGCGCACTGCAGGTGGCGCGAAGGACGGATGGCAATCCGCTGTTCCGGATCATGTTCATCCTCCAGAACGCCTCGATCGAGGCGGCGCGTTTCCCTGGCCTCTCGATGCGGCGGATCGAGATCGACCCGAACGTGGCGCGCTTCGACATCACGCTCGAATTGGTCGAGGCCGACGGCCGCTTCACCGGATTCTTCGAATACGCCACCGATCTGTTCGACGCCGAGACGATCGAGGACATGGTCAGGCAATTCAAGACCCTGCTCAAGGCCGCCATCGCCAATCCGGAGCAGCAGATCTCGCGCCTGCCGCTACTGACCGAGGCGGAACGCCGGCAGTTGCTGTTGCAAGGCCGCGGAGTCCAAATCAATTTTGGCAAGCGCGGCAATCTCGGCGAACGCTTCGATGCCCAGGCGAAAAAGACACCGTACGCGATCGCCGTGTCCGACGGTCGAACGTCCCTGACCTATCGCGAGCTGGCGCGCCGCAGCGCGGCGGTGGCGGGCTGGCTGGCGCGTGAAGGTGTCGGTGCCGAGAGCGTGGTTGCCCTGCTTGCGGAGCGCGGGCCCGGGCTGCTCGCCGCAATGATCGGCGTGCAACGTGCCGGCGCGGCTTTCCTGAACCTCGATCCCGAGCAGCCGCCGACGCGGCTCGCGACCATTTTGGGATCGAGCTGCGCCCGGGTGCTGCTGGCCGGCCGCGCGCAGTCGCCCATGGTCGAGGCGCTGCTCGAACCGCTGGTCGCGCGCATCCATGTGGCCGAGCTCGAAGACGCGATCGCGCCGGGCGCGACCAGGCCGGCCCGCGCCGCGCGGCGCGACGCCGCGAGCCTTGCCTATCTCATCTACACGTCCGGCTCCTCCGGCGCGCCGAAGGGCGTCACGATCGAGCAGCGCGGACTGTCCAATCATCTCGTCTCGCTCATCTCCGAGCTCGGCCTCACGGCCAGGGACGTGATCGCCCAGACCGCCCCACAGAGCTTCGTCATCTCGGTCTGGCAGTTCCTCGCCGGCCCGATGGTCGGCGGGCGCGTTCACATCTGCGCCGACGAGGTCGTGAAAGACCCGATCCGGCTCGCACAGGAGATCGCGCGCGAAGGCATCACGGTGCTGGAGGTCGTGCCGTCGCTGCTCCGCGTGATCCTCGATCGCATGGACGAGGCGCAGATCCGGCGCGCCTTCGCAAGGCTGCGGCTGCTGATCTCGACCGGCGAGCCGCTGCCGGTCGATCTCTGCCGCGCCTGGTTCGCCCGCTGCCCGAAAGTGCCGCTGATCAACGCCTATGGCGCGTCGGAATGCTCTGACGACGTCTCGCTGCATCGCCTGACCAAGGCGCCGGCGACAGCGACAGGCAACGTCCCGGTCGGCGCGCCGCTGCCGAACACCCAGCTCTACGTGCTCGATGCAAACCTCCAGCCGCAGCCGGTCGGGGTGGTCGGCGAGCTCTGCATCGGCGGCGCCGGCGTCGGCCGCTTCTATGTCAACGATCCCGCGCAGAGCCGGCAGCGCTTCCTGCCCGATCCATTTGCGCGCAAGGCCGGCAGCCGTCTCTACCGGACCGGCGACCTTGCCCGCCGCCGCAGTGACGGCACGATCGAATGCCTCGGCCGCGCCGACCATCAGGTCAAGGTCCGTGGCTACCGTATCGAGCTCAAGGAGATCGAGACCGCGCTGGCCGAGCATCCGGCGGTGCGCACCGGCATCGTCGAGCCGCGTCGCGAGGCGAGCGGCGAGGTCAGGCTGATCGCCCATATCGTCGCAAAACCGGGCAGCCGGAGCAGCGCCAGCGAGCTGCGTGAATTCCTGAAGACCCGGCTGCCGAGCCACGCCATTCCGTCGGCGTTCCTGTTCCTGGAGCAGGTGCCGCTCAACGCCCATGGCAAGATCGACCGGTCTGCGCTGCTCGCGCCGGCGCAGGTGGAGGCGTCCGGGCCGGATGCGGCCGTGCCGGCGCGGCGCTTCACCGAAAAGGTGCTCTCCGACATCTGGATCGACCTGCTCAAGGTCGAGAGCATCGGCGTCACCGACAATTTCTTCGATCTCGGCGGCCATTCGCTGCTGGCGGGCCAGGCGATGGCGCGCGTCGCCCGCGCGCTCGGCGTGTCGCTGCCAATCAAGACCATCTTCGAGGCACCGACGATCGAGCAGCTTGCCCGGCGGGTCGATGAGGCCGTGGCGGCAAAGCCGCGCAAGCTTGCCGCAACGGCGCCGCTTCTGACCGAGCGCGGACCTCCGACACTTTCGATCGCGCAGGACCAGATGCTGCGGATCGAGCAGAACCTGCCGGGACTGCCGCTGTTCAACCTGCCCTTTGCCTTCCATCTTCACGGCCCGCTCGATCCGGCCGCCCTGGCACAGGCGATCGATGATGTCGCAGCCCGGCACGAATCGCTGCGGACCGCGTTCGGCTGGAACGGCGAGGAGCCAACCACCCGCATCTTTCCGCCCGGAAAACTCCGCCGGGTGCTGACCGTCGAGACCATCGGCGACGGTCATCCCCACAACAACAAGCGCCGCAAGGCCCTGGAGCTCAGGAAGATCGGCCTCCTGATCGAACAGGAGACCTACACCCCGATCGACACCGCGCAGGCGCCGCTGCTGCGAGCCCGGTTGTTGCGGCTCCACGCGAACGATCACGTGCTGCTGCTGACGCTGCATCACGCCATCGTCGACGGCTGGTCGATCGGCGTGCTGTTCGAGGAGTTGTCGAGCCGCTATGCAGCGCTGGCCGGATATCCGTCGGTGCCGCTGCCGAAACCACCACCGGCCTTCGCGGACGTCGCACGCTGGCAGCGCTGGTGGTGCGGCACAGACGCCGCCCGCCGCCAGGCCGCCGACTGGACCGCGAGTCTGCGCGGCGCGGCGCCGCTCTTCGACGGCGAATCAAGCCCGGGTCCATCCACCGGCCATCATCCGGTCAGTCTCGAGCCCGACCTGATCGCACGGCTCACGGCCTTTGCCAGTCAGCACAATGCCACGCTGTTCATGTGCCTCCTCACCGGCCTGAAGGCCCTGCTGCTGGCGTGGACCGGCCGTAGCGACATCGCGGTCGCCACCGCGATGGCCAACCGTGCCCAGTCGCACACCGACCGAATCGTCGGCCCGTTCGAGAATACGGTGATCGTTCGCACGAGACTCTCGCCGGAGCTGTCGTTCGTGGAAGCCCTGGCCCGGGTGCGCCAGAGCGTGCTCGACGCGCATGCGCGGCAGGAACTGCCGTTCAATATCGTCGCCGACCATCTGGAGCAGGCGGGGATCGATCCGGCCGCCCTGCTCCAGGTCTATTTCACGCTGCAAAATCCGTTGCGGCAGCCGCTCGACCTGCCTGATCTCACGACAGCGTCGATCGGCAACATTGCACGCGAAGGCCAGCCTGTGCTGCCGATCGACCAGACCTGGCTCTCGCTGATGCTCAAGGAGCGTCCGACCGGAATCACGGGGTCATGCAATTACAAAAGCGAATTGCTCGACGGCGGTTTGGTCAGCGAGTGGATGGAAGATCTCGTCGCGCTGCTGGTGGCCGGAAGCGCCCAACCCAACGCACCGCTCGGCCGACTGCTCGCGCGCAGGGCGGCATGACCGGCTATACAGCACGGACGAATACGGGTTCACTCGCCAAAGCTGTGAATGAGCAAGTTGCATCTTGATTATTTGACGCCACCGCGCAAGATTATTCCCGTGTTTTGATTTGGACGATCATTTTTAACCGGGGGAGTGTGTTATGGGTTTCATCAAATTTACCAAGGGCACCTCGTTGAGCGACAAGGATCGCAAGGCCCTGCAAAAGCTACTGAGCGACGAGAAGAAGAAGCTCCAGGCCGCGCTGAAGGACGTCGACGTCAGCCTTTCGATGCTGGGCGGCGCGAAGAAGACCAAGAAGAAGAAGAGGTAAGACTCGCCGGCCGGGACGCCGCACGAATCTTCCAGCTTCATTTACGGAAATCAGCCGCTCGCACCTCGAGTTGGGGTCTCGCACAAGCTTGCGTCTGTAAACCGGCCTGCAAATCGACAAGAATTTGCCCGGGTGGACCGTTACAAGCGGTCCACTCAGTTGATTCTTGCTCGGTTGCTTCTTCTGTCGGGACCGGCAATCCAGCCTCCGCCCGATGCCAAAGGCCCAATTGATGGCAGACGACAGAATTGAACTGTTTGTCGGATTGATCGAGACCATTGACGCGCCGGGCGCCGCCGATGCGTGCCGCCGCCTGCTGTCGGTCGACGAACGCGTCCGCGCAGACCGCTTCATGTTCGAGCGGCACCGGCGGCAATATATTTTCGCGCACGCGATGCTGCGCTTGGCGCTGTCCCAGGTCGCGCCCAACGTCGCGCCCTCCGACTGGTCGTTTGGTGCCGGGCGATATGGACGGCCGTATGTCGCGGCGCCCAAGACCTCGACCGCGCTGCATTTCAGCCTGTCGCATGCCGACGGCTGCGTCGCCTGTGTCGTGTCAGGGCATGAGGCCGTCGGCGTCGACGTCGAAACCGTGTCGCGGCGCGTCGCACCGCTGTCGACCGCGCTTCGCTTCTTCGCGCCGGAAGAGGTCGAAACCTTGCGCGGACTGCCGGAGCCTGCCGCGATCGAGCGCTTCTTCGATTACTGGACGCTCAAGGAGGCCTATCTCAAGGCCAGGGGCTTCGGGCTCAATCTGCCGCTCGACGCCTTCGCAATGCAGGTGTCGCGCGAGGCGATCGAGATCAGCTTCAAACCGGATATCGCCGACGATCCCCAGGGCTGGCGCTTCTCACTTTGCTCGCCCTCCCCCTCGCATCGCCTCGCGATCGCCGACGGCTCGCGTGCGGACGGCGGCCTTCCGATCAGGCGCAACGCCTGGCCGTTCCAGGAAGCGGCGGAATGACGCCGCCGCGGCTGCGCGTCTTCCCGGCGATCTCGCGCAACCGCGACCCCAAAAAATATGTCGGCGAGCTGATGGGCGTCGCGCAGTTCGCCGACCGCAACGGCTTCGAAGGCATTTTGCTGTTCGAAGGCAATGACGTGTTCGTCGAGCCCTGGGCGATGGCCCAGCACATCATGGCGGAGACGACGCGGTGTTCGCCGCTGATCGCGGTCAATCCGGTCTACATGCACCCGTTCACGGCGGCGAAGTTCGTCTCCTCCTTCGCGCAGCTCTACGGCCGCAAGGTCTATCTCAATATGATCACGGGGACCGCGGTCAGCGACTTGCAGGGGCTGGGGGACGAGCAGTCGCATGGCGACCGTTATGTCAGGCTGGGCGAGTTCGTCGCGCTGATGCGCCAGCTGCTCTCGAGCCCGCGTCCGGTGAACATGGAGGGCCGGTTCTACCGCGCCAGCAATTTGCAGCTGCGTCCGCGCCTGCCGGCGGAGCTGATGCCCGAATTTCTGATCGCAGGTCAGTCCGAGGCGGCGCAGCGCGTGGCAAAGGAGACCGGCTGCATCAAGATGCAGATGCTGCCGCCCGACCTCGATCAAGGTCTCGATGCGCCGGCCGTGAATTTTGGAATATTCGCCCGCGAAAGCCGCGAGGAGGCGCGGCGGGCGGCGAAGGCGCGCTTTCGCGATAATGTCGATGATCGCGAACTGCTGGCGCTCACGGTGGAGAACAGCGACTCCGTGTGGAAGCGGCGGCTGTATGAGGGCCAGAGCGGCGAGCTTCAGGACAATGGCTACTGGCTATTGCCGTTTTTGACCTTCCAGGCCGACTGCCCCTATCTCGTCGGCAGCTACGCAGAGATCGGCGCGAAGCTGAAAGAGTTTGCCGCGAAAGGCCTGACCACGATCATGCTCGACATGGTCGCGGACGAGACCGAGATGCAGCACGTCTGCAAGGCGCTCGCGGCGAGCGGGATGTTTTGAATTTCGGCCGGCGCTCTCTCCACGTCATGGCCGGGCCTTGTCCCGGCCATCCACGCCTTGCTCCACGGCGCAAAGGACGTGGATGCCCGGGACAAGGCCGGGCATGAAGACCTACTCGGGGAGAGGTGAAAGCCTCACCTTGCCTCTTCAAACCCTGCCAGCACCGAGGTCAGGTTCGCGCCCAGAATATCCGAGAGATAGCCGCCTTCCTGCACGAACACGGTCGGCAGACCGAGCTTGGCGATGGCCTGGCCGATACGGCGGAAGCCGGGCGTGGTGACGGCAAGGCCCTTCAGCGGATCGTGCTCGGAGGCATCGAGGCCGAGGGCGATGACCAGGGCGCCGGGCGCGAAGGCCTCGATCGCCTTGCGCGCGACGTCCATTGCCTGAATGTAGCCGTCATCACCGGTGCCGATGGCGAGCGGGATGTTGAGATTGGTGCCGAGGCCGGGGCCCTCGCCGCGCTCATGCGCATAGCCCCACACGAACGGATAGTACGCGACGGGATCGGCATGGATCGAGATCGTGTAGACGTCCGGCCGCGCGTAGAAGATGCCTTGCGTGCCGTTGCCGTGATGGACGTCGACGTCGAGGATCACGACGCGCTCGTGCTTGAGCCGGAGATGTGCGGCGGCGATCGCGCTGTTGTTGAGGAAGCAGAAGCCGCCGGCCATATCGCGATAGGCGTGATGGCCGGGCGGACGGCAGAGCGCGTAGGTCGCATCCTCGCCGTCCATCACCATTTGCGCGGCGGTGACAGCAACGTCGGTCGCAGCGCAGGCCGCGGCCCAGGTGCCGGGACCGATCGGCGCCGCGGTGTCGGCGGTGTGCCAGCCGAGCTTGCCGACGATATGGGTGGGATAGGTCGCGGCATGACGCACGGGATGGATGTTGCCGATCATCTCCGGGCCGGAATCGCCGAGCGCCGTCCAGGCGTCCCAGGCTTCGCTCAGGAACGATAGATATTCCGGGCTGTGAATGCGTGCACGCGGGCCCTGCCCGAATGTCTTGGGCTCGACCAGTTGATGCTTGCCGTCCTTCAGCCCCTTGAGCAGGCGGTCGGCGCGCTCGGGTTGCTCGGTGGTGCGCTTGACGACGCCGCGAACCAGGAAGAATTGCGGATCGTGGCTCCGGTGCAGTTCGGTATGGACGGCTTTCACTCAAACACTCCGTGGTCGCGTGCTCTTGGGTTAGTGCCACAGATGTCTTGATCCCTGCGGCGGCCGGATGCAAGCAAGAAGAATGCCGCCTCTCATCGCGCCGCTCTGCGCGGAAGCAGAACGCCTCTGATGCTCTTTTAGTTGAGCATGATCTTTTCGGAAAACCGCTTCACACTTCTCCGGATCATGCTCAGCAGCGCCCGCGCTGGAGGCAGTGCTCGCGGCCCTCCTGGTCGGTGCGGAAGGCCTCGATGAAGCCGCCCTGGCGCTGGGTGACGATGACGGTCTTGCCGTCGCTGCCGCCGAAGGCGAGATTGGTCGGCTCCTTGGCCCTGAGCGCGATCTCGCGCTCGACTGCGCCATTGGGCCTCATCACCGCGATGGTGCCCTTGAGAATGCGCGCAACGAAAAGACGGCCGGCGACATCCGTGCGCAGGCCGTCGACGGTGTCGGGCTGGAACGCCTTGACCATCTTTGCAGCAGTGAGCTCGTTGCCGTTGATCGCGTAGGACCAGATCTGGCCGTTGCTGGATTCCCCGACATAGAGCGTCTTGCCGTCGGGGCTGAGATCGATGCCGTTGGTGGTGCCCATCGCACGCGGCGCCGACATCACCTGCCCCTGCACCGAGCCATCGGCGGCCTTGGCGATGCGCCAGATGTGGCCTTCCCTGCCCTTCCAGTTCGGATCGCTCGCATAGATCGTGCCGTCGCGCGCGACCGTGATGTCGTTGGGCTGGCTCATCTCGTCGGAATGAAACCACACGACGGGCTCGGTCGCGCCCTTCGGGATCGCGAAGATGTTGTGCTTCTTGTAGTCGGCGATGAACATGGTGCCGCTGCGATCGAAGCGGATGGCGTTGCCGACGCTGCCCTCGGGCAGCGCCGTGAACAGCTCCGACGCCGCACCACCTGCCGGCAGCCTGCCGATAGTGCCGGACTTGCCAAAATTGACCACGAACAGATTGCCGTCGAGATCCGCCGCTGGCCCTTCGATGCCGAAGGTGTATTCGCCCGGCGGCGTGACTTGCACGCTCTCGAACAGCTTCGTCTCCGCTTGCGCGGACGCCGCCGCGATGACGAGGAAAATGCTACCGCACAGGCACCAGAAATTCCTGCCGGATGTAATAGCCATCGTCGTCGCTGCACTCGCCGTTCAGATAGGGATCGGCTGGCCGGAAGAACCGGCTGAAGCCGGATTTGTCTACAGCGCTCCTTTGTGTCACGACGACGACCTTGCCGGCCGGTATTTCGCCGCATTCCTTGTTGGTTTTGCCAAAGAACTTGCGTTGCGGCGGACCGGCCTTGATCTGCATCCGCGTGCCCGGAACCATTTTTGCAACCAGCAAATCCGCGGTGTCGAGCAGGCGCGTGTAGCCGGGCTCCGTCTTCGGCAGGCTCTCACCGCCGGGCGGCATCAGCTTCTCCGCGCCGAGCCCGCGCAGCCGCGTGCGCAGCCTGCCGGACTCGGGGTCGCCGGGATAGATCCAGCCGTCCTGCGACAGCATGAAGCGCAGCACCGCCTTGTCCTTCTCGGCATCCGACTGTCCCGCCTTCAGGCCGAAGTCGGAATGGCAGCCGAGGCAATGCTTCTCGACGAGGCCCTTGCGCAAGCTGGTGAGGCGGCTGCTGTTCTGTACGTCCCTGGCAACGAAGGCCGCGAGCTGGTCGATCACCGACTGGCTGCGCGTGTCGCAGGGGAGCGGCTGACGCGCTTCGCCTTCAGCGCGATCGACGCGGATCACGGTCTGATTCTTGTCCTCCACCAGCCAGATCGCGCCGTCCTCGGCGACCGTCATGCCGACTGGCGCGCCTTGCGGCCGCGCGCCGTTGACGCGGTGCCAGCCCGCGATCAACTCCTCGAACGGTGCGGCCGCGATCTCGCCGGCCTCGGTCTGAAAGCTGTGGGTCGGATCGGCGGCACAGCTGACATGGTAGCGCACCGGCGCCGGGGCGGGTTTTGGGAAGCCGTGATCGTCGACGTCGTAGATAAGGACGCGGCTGCCGGTCGGGCGATAGCCGTGCAGGCCGACCAGCAGCTTGCCCTCGAGCTCCGGAAATTTTGTGCCGTGATAATAAAGCATCGCGAGCGGCGCCCCGTGCGGCGGCAGCAGCGAGAATGGCGGCTTGTAGAGCGCATTGGCAGTGCAGAGGGACTTGTAGACGCCCGATTGCAGCACCAGCCTGAATTCGGGGCTTGGCGTCGAAAGGTCGTAGCAATAGGGCCAGCCATAGTGCCTGCCCTGCTCGATCGCGTTGATCTCCTCATTCGGCTTGAAGATGTCGGGCAGGTCGCGCCCGTTCTCGCCTTGCAGGAAGGCGTAGCCGGCGTCGGGGAAATTCGGATGCAGCGCCAGCGCCATCGAATTGCGCAGCCCCCGCGCGTAGACCGTGTGCGGCGGATCGGGATCGTTCGGCTTCAAGGCCGGAAAGACGCCGCCCGCGGGCGGTGTGAACAGCCAGATCGATGCCATCGCGGAGGCGCCCTCGGCGGCCGCGCAAGGCTTTGTGATCGGCGCCGGCGTGATGCAGTCGTCGCTGTGCGAGCCGACATTGACGAACAGCCGACCATTTTTATCAAACACGAATTGCTTGAGCGGATGCGCGCTCTCGTCGAGCTTGGTGCCATCGGGCAGCTTGATCCGCCGGCCCGGCATATGACGGATGATGGTCTCGACCGTGCTGCGCGGATTCTCCGCCTGCGGATCGAACCGGAAGATCGCCTCGGCGCTCGAAGCATAGAGTTTCTTGTCCGGCCCGATCACGAGGCCGAACGGGTACTCAACGTCAGTCAGCAGCTCCTTGAAGCGCTGGCGCTGCGGCGCGTGCGGATCGAGCAGCAGTAGCCGGCCATTGGTGTGGCCCCAGCCACCCATGTCGGCGACCACGAACAGGTCGCGGCCCGGCACCTGGACGATCGAGCGCGGAAATTTGAGATGGTCCTCTTCGCTGCCGACGAGGCCGGCGCAGAAGCCCGCCTTCATGTCGATCTGGATTCTGGGAAAGGCGAGATCGCCGCTGCCGCAGAGTTCCGTGCCGAGCGCGTAGCCGCTCCTCCTCACCGGTTCGGAGGAGGCGACCGGCGCGACACCAAGCAGCACGCCGGCGAGGATCGCCGCCAACCGGCGTCGGTATCTGCGCGACAATGTGAGCTGATTCACGGCGGCCCCCAGATTTTCCCGTAAAGCTTGTTCCATGCCGCCCATACGCCGTCCAGTCGATCATCACCCCGCTGTGATTAAACCTGTAACGAGCTTGGAGCCGACCAATCTCCGTAATTTCCCTTACCGGGCTCGCCCCGAATGTTTCGCGAAGGCCTCGGGTGGTATCGGTTTGCCGTCCCAATCGCTCCCAATAGGAGACGCATATGGTCCAGGTCTACTTTCACTGCTCCAACACCGAGGGCACGCTGATTGATCGCAGCGGCGCTGCCGTGGCCAACCTGACTGAAGCGCGTGATCGCGCCGCCCAGATCATGAGCTCGATGATCCTGACGCCCGGCGCCGAAGACTGGCGCGACTGGGTAATCCATGTCAGCGGCTCCGATGGCGAAGATCTGTTCGATCTCCCCTTCACCGCCATGCTCGGCAAGCCGCATTGAGATGGTGCCGTGCTGCCACTGAGCCTCATTCGCCAGCCGCTGAGCTTCGTCGCCGCCAAATGGCAGAAGCTGGTCCGGATCGCCGGCAATCCCTATCGCCCCGAGCTTCACTACATGCGCGGGCCCGGCCCGAAATGGCACGCCAAGTATGAGGCCAGCCGCCTGAACCGCGGGATTTGAGCGCGGCGGCTTCGCCGTTTTTCAATTAACGGTCTCTCCACTCATGCCCGGGCCTGTCCCGGGCATCCACATTTTGGCCTCCACGAAACAATGTGGATGGCCGGGGCCTAGGCGAGCGGAAGCGACGCCGTCCTTCGGACCACTATGCCCGGCCATGACGGCTTGGGAAACTCTACCGCCCCTTAAACTTCGCCTTGCGCTTCTCGACGAAGGCGTTGCGGCCCCTCGATCGCATCCGCGCTCTTGCGGTGGCGATGTCCTCGCCGAGTGCTTCCGAGGCTCTTAAATTCTGTCCTGAGCAAATCCGCGCTCCGCGCCGGTGAGGACCAGCGCACGGACGTCGTCATCTCCTGTCATCTCGGCGCTGGCGGCGGCGAGCGCGCCGAGCAGGTCCGGCGTCATCGCGTTCAGGCTCGCGGGCTCGTCGAGCGTCAGGATCCGACCGCGCCATCCCGCGCCTGTTTCACACCTGCCATGTCGCTCCTCCGTTTGTTCTCGTTGACGGCAATGTGCCATCCTCCGCGCGCCCCGCCAATGCTGAGCTTCCCCGCCAGCGCCACAACGCAAAAACAACAGAGATCAAGACGACATCATGCCTCATCAGTTCAGCCTCAGCCAAACCGTCCGCAAGCCCGCCGTCACATCCAAGGGCGGCATCGTCGCCTCGCAATCGCAGCGGGCGGCTGAGGTCGGGGCGCAGGTGTTGGCGGCGGGCGGCGATTGCGTGGACGCGATCGTCGCGACCACCTTTGCGCTGAACGTGCTTGAGCCCTGGAACAGCGGCATCGGCGGCGGCGGCGCGATGGTGCTCTACCGCGCCAAGGAAAATCGCTATGACGTGATCGACTACGGCATGTGCGCACCGCAGAGCCTGCGCACCGCCGACTACCCGCTCAGCGGCGAGGGTGCGGCCTCCGACCTGTTTCCGTGGCCGCGGGTGAAGGACGATCGCAACATCCACGGTCCCGGCTCGATCGCCGTGCCTGGCGTCGTCGCCGGCATGGAGGAGGCGCATCGCCGCCACGCCAAGCTGCCGTGGAAGGATCTGGTCGCGCCGGCCGCCAGGCTCGCCGGCGCAGGGCTGCTGGTCGATTGGTGGACCACGGTGACGATCGCGGGCGCGGCGGCCGATCTCCGGCGCTATTCCGCCAGCGCGGCGGCATATCTGAAGGACGGCCTGCCGCCGAGTGCACCATGGGGCGTCAAGTCCGAGACGCGGCTGCCGCAGGACAGTTTGAAAGCAACGCTGTTGCATCTCGCCGAAGCCGGGCCGCGCGACTTCTATCAGGGCGATCTCGCCCGGAGCATCGCCTCCGACATCAAGGCCGATGGCGGCTCGCTCTCGGCGGAGGATCTCGCCGCCTTCCGCGCGCATCTGCGCGAGCCGCTGGCGATCCCCTATCGCGACGGCAAGGTGTATGCGACGCCGGAGCTGACGGCCGGGCCGACCATGGCGCATGCGCTGCGGCTGTTGCAGCAGAGCCTGAAGCCGGGAAGCGCGCCGGATGCAACCGCCTATGTCGAATATGCGCTTGCTTTGCAAGCGGCCTTCCGCGAGCGGCTCAAGGACATGGGCGATGCCGACGGCAAGCGCTCGCTCGGCGCCGAATATCTCGCGCCCGCCTGCACCACGCATTTCTCCGTGGTCGACCGAAACGGCAACATCGCGGCGGTGACGCAGACGCTGCTCTCGTCCTTCGGCTCGAAATACGTGACGTCACACAGCGGCATCACCATGAACAACGGCATCATGTGGTTCGATCCGACGCCGGGCACCACCAACTCGCTCGCGCCCGGCAAGCGCTGCCTCTGCAACTACACGCCCGTCATCGGCGAAACCAGGGACGGCAAGCGTCTCGCCGTCGGCGCCTCCGGCGGCCGCCGCATCCTGCCCTCGGTGATGCAGCTCGTGTCATTTGCGATGGATTTCGGCATGGACTTGGATGCCGCCATCCACCAGCCGCGCATCGACGCCAGCGAGGGCGCGATCGTGATCGGCGATGCCCGCCTGCCAGCCGACGTGCGCAAGACGCTGGCAGAGCGCTTCGATTATGAGGAGAGCCTGGTGCAGGCGGTGCCGCAGAAGTTCGCCTGCCCTAGCGTCGTAATGCGCGAGGGCGACACCAATTCGGGCGCGGTCGATATCTTCCAGCCCTGGGCCGACGCAGTGGCGGAAGGTTGAGGCTTAAGCAAAAACGATCGGGCCGTGAGCAGCACTGCACCTCTCCCGCTTGCTTGCGGGAGAGGTCGACGCGCACAGCGCGGCGGGTGAGGGCTCTCTCCTCTTAGGGGTTCTCGATTGCGGAGACACCCTCTGTCCTACCTCCCCCGCAAGCGAGCGAGGCGCTATATCCCCAGCCGGTCCCGGACGCGGCCCGTGATCACGGCCGCCGTCACGCCGACTGGCCAGAACGCATGCATCGGGATCGCTTTGATGCCCGATATCGGCATGTCGATCTCGGCCTTGGCACCGCCGATCAGGCGGCGCGCGAGCTGCGCGCCCATCGCGGTCGAGAGCGCGACGCCGCGGCCGTTGCAGCCGAGCGAGATCAGGATGTTCTCCGCCGGCTCGTGCACATGCGGGTAATGATCTTTGGTGATGGCGAGCCGGCTGTTCCAGCCATGAGTCCAGGTGACGCCCTTGAGCTGCGGCCACAGCCGCTCGGCATAACGCATGAGATAAGCGACGTCGTGCGGCGAGTTGATCCAGCGCATCGGGCCGCGACCGCCCATCAAGAGGCGGTTCTGCTGGTCGATGCGATAGTAGACGGTGATGTGGCCGCTTTCGTAGAGCACCGGGCGCGTCGGCATGATCGAGCGCGCGACGTCGTCGGACAGCGGCGCGGTGGCGGCGATCGAGGAAAACACCGGAACGATGGTGCGGGCGGAGCGCGGGCCAGAGATCGTCCGTAAAGCCATTGGTAGCGAGCAACACCTTTTCGGCATGCACCACCGCACGCGGCGTCTCGATGCGCCAGCGCGAGCCTTCGCGGCGCAGCGACAACGCCGGCGTCTCGCCGTGGACCTTCGCGCCGGCAGAGATCGCGGCGCGCGCGAGACCGCGGGCGTAGCTGAGCGGATGCAGATCGCCGCCGCGAGTATCAAGCATGGCGCCGATGTAGCGGTCGGTGCCCGTCATCTCGCGAAGCTGCTCGCGGTTCAGATAGGTCACCGGCATGCCGCGGCGGATGCATTGCTGCGCGGTGCTCTCGATCGCGGCGGCGCTGGCCTCGTTGTAGGCCGCACGCAGCGTGCCGTTCTGTCGCGCCTCGCACGGGATCTGGTAGCGGCGGATCAGATCATGCGTGAAATTCGTCGTGCCATAGGAGAACGCGATCATGCGGCGGCCGAGCTCCGCGCCGAAATCGGCCTCGATCTGATCGGGATCGTGCTTCAGGCCGGGATTGGTGTGGCCGCCATTGTTGCCGGACGCGCCCCAGCCCGGCTCCTGCGCTTCCAGCACCAGCGCCTCGACGCTCTGCTCCGCCAGATGCAGCGCGGTGGAAAGCCCCGTGTAGCCGCCGCCCACGATCGCGACGGAAACGCTCTTGTCCGTATCGAGCGGCGGCGTCGCAACCGCTGCGACGGCGGTGTCGGCGTAGAGCGAGGGCGGCAGAGGCAGGCGCGTCATTATGAAAGACCGGTCAAAGCGGATGCAGCACGCGCCGCAAGAAATCCTGCGTGCGCGGGTGCTGGGGTTGGTTGAGCAGCGTCTTGGCCGGCCCCTGCTCGACGATGACGCCGCCGTCGATGAACAGCACCCGATCGGCAACGTCGCGGGCAAAGCCCATCTCGTGGGTGACGACGACCATGGTCATGCCGTCGTCGGCGAGCTTGCGCATCACGCCGAGCACGTCGCCGACCAGTTCGGGATCGAGCGCCGAGGTCGGCTCGTCGAACAGAATCGCCTTGGGCTGCATCGCCAGCGCGCGCGCGATCGCGACGCGCTGCTGCTGGCCGCCGGAGAGTTGTGGTGGATGTGCATCGGCCTTCTCGGCGAGCCCGACCTGGGCAAGCAGCGCGCGGCCACGCTCTAGCACCTGGGCACGCGGCTCCTTTTTCACGAACAGCGGTCCCTCGACCACGTTCTCCAGCGCGGTTCGGTGCGGGAAGAGGTTGAAGCGCTGGAACACCATCGAGACCTGGGTGCGGATGTTCACGATCGACGGCGCATTGCAATCGACCTTGAGGCCCTCGACGCTGATCTCGCCACGGTCGTAGCTTTCGAGGCCATTGATACAGCGCAGGATGGTGGACTTGCCGGAGCCCGAGGGACCGATGATGCAGACCACCTCGCCCTTCTCGACGGAAGCCGTGATGCCCTTGAGCACCTCGACCTTGCCGAAGCTCTTGTGGATATCGCTCAGCTCGATCATTTCTTGCCAGCCCGCTTCTCGAAGTGACGAACCAGCAGGATCAGCGGAATGCTCATGGTGAGATACATCAGCGCCACCAGTGTGAACACGCTGGTGTTCTTGAAGGTGGAGGACGCGATCAGCTTGCCTTGCAGCGCTAGCTCGGCCACCGTGATCGTCGAGGCCTGCGAGGAATCCTTCAGCATCATGATCATGACGTTGCCGTAAGGCGGCAGCACGATGCGCACGGCCTGCGGCAGCACAACGCGGCGCATGGTCAGCCACCAGCCCATGCCGATCGACTGCGCCGCCTCGATCTGCCCCTTGTCGATGGCCTCGATGCCGGCGCGGAAATTTTCGGCTTGATAGGCGGAATAGGCGATCCCGAGGCCGAGGATCGCGGCCTGCAGGGCCGTCAGCCTGACGCCGAGATCAGGCATCACGAAATAGAGATAGAACAGCAGCACGATGATCGGGATGCCGCGGATCACGTTGATCAGGCTGGCGCTGAGCATCGACAGCGCCTTGATGCCGGAGACCCGCATCATCGCCCAGATCAGGCCGAGCACCGTCGAGAGCAGCAGCGAGCCGATGGTGACGATGATCGTCAGCGCGACGCCGTTCATCAGGATCGGGAAGAACTCGACGGTGTCGTGCCAAAAGCCTTTCATCGGCAGCCTTCAATGACGCGCTATCAGCCTTGAGCCTTCAGGCCCCATTTATCGAGGATCTTGTCGATGGTGCCGTTGGCCTTCAACTTGGCGAGCGAGGCGTTGATCTTGCCGAGTAGCGCGGCCTCGCCCTTGCGGACGCCGATGCCGACCGAGCCGACAGTGACGGGCTTGTAGCCGTCGACGAGCCGCACCTCGGGGAAGCCGCCCTGCTTCAGATTGTAGGCGAGGATGGGATAATCGGCATAGCCAGCCTTCAGGCGGCCGGTGTTCACGTCGCGCAGGATGTCGGGAATGGTGTCGTAGACCTTGACCTCGGCGAACAGGCCGGTCTTCTTCAGTGCGTCGACGAAAGCGGTGCCGACCTGCGCGCCGACCGTCTCGCCCTTCAGGTCGTCCTGCGTCGCATAGGCCTTGGTGTCGCTCTTCGGCACAACGAGGCCTTCGCCATAGGTGTAGATCGGGTCGGAGAAATCGACGACTTCCTTGCGCGGCGCGGTGATGAACATCGCGGCGGCGATGATGTCGATCTTGCTCGAGGTCAGCGACGGGATCAGGGCCGAGAACTGCATCGGCTCGATCAGCACGTTGAAGCCGGCATCCTTGCCGATTTCGGTGACGAGATCGACCATGATGCCCTGGATCGTGTTGGTCTTGGTGTCGAGGAAGGTGAAGGGAATGCCAGTCGGTGTCGAGCCGACCTTGAGCACCTGCTGCGCCGAAGCCGGCGTCGCCGCTGCAATTACGAGTGCCGCGACCGCGGCTAGACAAAAACGCTTCATGGCATCCCCTTTGGGCTCGGCCGATGACGGCGATCGCGCAGGTCGTGATCAGACGTTGCGGGCCAAGCCGTTTCGGCCTATTTTCACCAATATGAAATTTTGGTCACACTTTCGCGGACGATGCAAGCGGTTTTCATGCACATGAAGGAAGCGGTTTGACGTGAGCGGTGGCAAAAGAATGCGCAGACCGGCCGCCGCAAAGCCGGTGAAGAAGGCCAGGACGAAGGCCAGCATCAAATCGGCTGAGCCGGCGATGGACGTCGCAGTCGGCCGCCGCATCCGCGATCTCCGCCGCGTCAGGCAATTCTCGCTGGAAACGGTCGCTTCGCGCACGGATCTCTCTATCGGCTTCCTCAGCCAGATCGAGCGCGGCCTGTCGTCGCCGTCGCTGCGCGTGCTGGCAACGATTGCCGACGTGCTCGGTGTCGGCATCGCCGCGCTGTTCGGCGCCAGCCCGAGCGCCGACGGCGCATCGGATCAGGTGGTGACGCGCGGGTTGCAGCGGCCCGAGCTGAAGCTCTGGCGCACCGGCGTCTCAAAACAATTGTTGAGCCCGGCGAGCGCGGACAACAAGCTCAACCTGTTCCTGGTGCATCTGGAGCCCGGCGGCTCCACCGGCGACGAGCTCTACACCCATGACGGCGAAGAGGCAGGTCTCGTGCTCGACGGCGAGATGATGCTGACGGTGGACAGCGAGACATGGTCGCTGAAGACCGGCGACAGTTTTAGATTTGCGAGCCGCAGGCCGCACCGGTTCTCGAACCCGGCGAATGATGCGAAGGCCGTGGTGCTGTGGGTGAATTGCGTGACGGGGGCGGGGTAGATTGCACGTCATTCCTTGGGCGATGCAAAGCATCGAACCCGGAATCTCGAGATTCCGGGTTCGGCTCTTACGAGCCGCCCGGAATGACAGCGTCAATCACCCAAAGCGATGCTTGTACCGCTCCACCGTCAGCGAACTTACATCGATCTCCGGCTTCTTGCCGGACAGCATGTCCGCGAGCACGCGCCCAGAACCGCAGGACATGGTCCAACCGAGCGTGCCGTGGCCGGTGTTCAGATGGAGGTTGGCGTATTGCGTCGGGCCGATCACGGGCGGGCCGTCCGGCGTCATCGGACGCAGGCCGCTCCAGAAGGTCGCTTTGGAGAGATCATCGCCGCCGCGCGGGAACAGGTCGGTCAAGGAATGATCGAGCGTGGCGCGGCGCGCGTCGTACAGCTTGCTCGAATAGCCGGAGATTTCGGCGGTGCCGCCGACGCGGATGCGGTTGCCGAGGCGGGTGATCGCGACCTTGTAGCTCTCGTCCATCACGGTCGATTCCGGCGCGCCGGAGGCGTCCTTGATCGGCACCGTGATCGAATAGCCCTTCACCGGATAGACCGGAAGCGAGATCCCGAGCGGCGCAGCGAGCCGTGACGACCAGCTGCCGAGCGCGAGCACATAAGCGTCGGCCTGCAGCATCCCCGCGCTGGTCGCGACACCGCTGACGCGTCCGCTGTCTGTAACGATGCGGTCGATGCTGGTGTTGAACATGAAGCGCACGCCGAGCGCCGCCGCATGCGTGGCCAGCGCCTGCGTGAACATGTGGCAATCGCCGGTCTCGTCCTGCGGCAGGCGAAGCCCGCCGGCGAACTTTTCCTTCACGCCAGCGAGCGCCGGCTCGACGGCGATACAGCCTTCGCGGCTCAGCACCTCGAAGGGAACGCCATATTGCTTGAGCACGGCGATGTCCTCAGCCGTTCCGTCGAGCTGCGCCTGGTAACGGAACAGCTGGAGCGTACCTTTCGAGCGCTCGTCATATTGAATGCCGATGTCGCGGCGCAGATCGCGCAGGGAATCGCGACTGTATTCCGCGATCGGGATCATCCGGCTCTTGTTGACCGCGTAACGCGCGCTGGTGCAGTTGCGCAGCATCTTCAGCAGCCAGACCCACATGACGGGATCGAGCTTCGGCCGGATCACCAGCGGACCGTGCTTCATCAACAGCCACTTGACCGCCTTCACCGGCACGCCGGGGCCGGCCCACGGCGAGGAATAGCCGGGCGACACCTCGCCGGCATTGGCAAACGA
Source organism: Bradyrhizobium sp. USDA 4486 (assembly GCF_054057995.1). Lineage (NCBI taxonomy): Bacteria > Pseudomonadati > Pseudomonadota > Alphaproteobacteria > Hyphomicrobiales > Nitrobacteraceae > Bradyrhizobium > Bradyrhizobium sp. USDA 4486. The sequence goes on along the minus strand of NZ_JBSRZV010000001.1, from coordinate 7,743,607 downwards.
AGTCTCCAGCGCCGGTTCGGGTTGACGGTCGACGACCGTCACTTCGTGGCCGGCACGTGCGAGGTAGTAAGCAGAGGTGACACCGATGACGCCGCTGCCGAGGATCAGAACTTTCACGCTTGGTCAAACTCCCGCGGCATCACGCTCGCCGCTGCAAGATAAAACTCCACAGCGGCAAGAGCAATTATCAGGCCACCTTCTTGATGGCGTCGCCGAGGATCGAGACGATCTGGTCGATGTGGCTCTTCTCGACGATGAGCGGAGGCGACATCGCGAAGCTGTCGCCGCTCATGCGCAGGTAAAGGCCGGTGTTGAAGCAGTCGACCATCACGTCATAGCCGCGCGCGCCGACGACACCGTCGCGCGGCGCGAGCTCGACCGCGCCCATCAGGCCGCAATTGCGGATGTCGACGACGTTCGGCAACCCCTTCAGCGAATGCAGCGCATCGCGCCAGTATTCGGCCATCGTCGCTCCGCGCGTGAGCAAGCCCTCGTCCTTGTAGATGTCGAGCGTGGCGATACCCGCGGCGCAGGCAGTCGGATGCGCCGAATAGGTGTAGCCGTGGAACAGCTCCATCTGGTTCTCGGGGCCGACCATCATGCCGTCATGCACCTTGCGGCTCGCGAACACCGCGCCGCAGGGAATCGTGCCGTTGGTGATGCCCTTGGCGGTCGTCATCAGGTCCGGCGTGACGCCGAAGAAGTTGGCGGCGAATGGCGTGCCGAGGCGGCCGAAGCCGGTGATGACCTCGTCGAAGATCAGGAGGATGCCGTGCTTGTCGCAGATCTCGCGCAGACGCTGCAGATAACCCTTCGGCGGCGGCAGCACCGCGGTCGAGCCCGGCACCGGCTCGACGATGACGGCGGCGATGGTCTCGGCGCCGTGCAGGCCGACCAGACGCTCGAGATCGTCGGCCAGCTCGGCGCCGTGCTCGGGCTGGTCCTTGGCAAAGGCGTTGCGGGAGAGATCATGGGTGTGGCGGATGTGGTCGACGCCGGGCAGCAGGGTCGCGAAGGCGCGGCGGTTGGCGACCATGCCGCCGACCGAGGTGCCGCCGAAACCGACGCCGTGATAGCCGCGCTCGCGGCCGATCAGGCGGGTGCGGCTCGACTGGCCGTTGGCGCGGTGATAGGCCAGCGCGATCTTCAGCGCCGTGTCGACCGACTCGGAGCCGGAGTTGGTGAAGAAGACGCGGTCAAGGCCCTTCGGCGCGATGTCGGCGAGCCGCTCGGCGAAATCGAACGCCAGCGGGTGGCCCATCTGGAAGGTCGGCGCGAAGTCCAGCGTCATCAGCTGCCGCTCGACCGCAGCCGCAATCTGCTTGCGGCCGTGACCGGCGTTGACGCACCACAGGCCGGCGGAGCCATCGATCACCTTGCGGCCGTCGACAGTGGTGTAGTGCATCCCCTCGGCCGAGGAGAACAGGCGCGGCGCCTTCTTGAACTGCCGGTTGGCCGTGAACGGCATCCAGAACGAGTCGGTCTTGATAGTGTTCGGAATCTGATGAAGGGTCACGGCCGCGCTCCTTTGCTGACCTGCTAGCAGAGCCACGGCTTCGATAGCGCAACAAGTCCTTTTCTGGTGACCTGCAAGCCATTGATTTCGCTGGGGCAGCCGGTCCATATTTGCGCGATCCGCAACACCTGCAACACGGGACCAGGGCATGAGCGTCGACATCGGTGGACGGCTGCGATTCATCCGGGCGCGCCACAAGCTGTCGCAGCGCGAGCTGGCCAAACGGGCCGGCGTCACCAATTCGACCATCTCGCTGATCGAATCCAACCAGATGAACCCTTCGGTGGGCGCGCTCAAGCGCATCCTCGACGGCATCCCGATGGGGCTCGCCGAGTTCTTCGCGCTGGAGCCGGAGTCCAGGCGCAAGATCTTCTACCGCGCCGAGGAGCTCACCGAGGTCGGCAAGAAGCCAATCTCGTATCGGCAGGTCGGCGACAATCTGTTCGGCCGCAGCCTGCAGATCCTGAAGGAACGTTACGAGCCCGGCAGCGACACCGGGCGCGTGCACCTCGTCCATGACGGCGAGGAAGGCGGCATCGTGATCTCAGGGAAGCTCGAAGTCACCGTCGAGGACGAGCGCCGCATCCTCAATCCCGGCGACGCCTATTATTTCGAGAGCCGCCGCCCGCATCGCTTTCGCTGTGTCGGGGGCAAGCCGTGCGAAGTGATCTCGGCCTGCACGCCGCCGACGTTCTGACGTACACCAACGTCACCCGGGATCCTACGCGATGCCCCGGTGTCTTACGGAGCTTGAGGCATCTCAATTTCCGCAGGGTCACTCCTCTATATGATGCGAGCCGTCGCCGAGAGACATTGCGGCGCCGCTTCATAACCGGGCTCGCAGATGAGGATCACGCCCACCAATGCAGAGGCTACGCTCGACGAAGTGCAGCGCGATGCCGACAAGCTTCATTCGCAGGAGCTGCGCAAGGCGATCGCCGACCACATCGAGACGCAGCGACAGGCGCTGAAGGCGCTTCGCAAGAAGCTGCATTAAGGTGCGCGGCGGAGCGAGACGATCTCGCCCCGCCTTCTTGCTTCAACGCGGCGTCAGCAATGCCTCGATCTTGATCGGAAAGCGACGGACACGCACGCCGGTCGCATGCCAGACGGCGTTGGCAATGGCGCCGGCACTGCCGGTGATGCCGATTTCGCCGACACCCTTGATGCCGAGCGCATTCACATGCGGATCGTGCTCCTCGACCGTGATCACGTCGAGCGGCGGCACGTCGGCATTCACCGGAATGTGGTACTCGCCGAGATTGGCATTCATGATCCGCCCGCTGCGGCGATCGGTGATGGCCTCCTCGTGCAGTGCAAAGGACAGCCCCCAGATCATGCCGCCGAACAGCTGGCTCTTCACCAGGTGCGGATTGACGATGCGTCCCGCAGCGAAGGCGCCGACCATGCGGGTGACGCGGACCTGGCCGAGCTCGGGATCGACCTTCACCTCCGCGAACACCGCGCCGTGGGCATGCATCGCATATTCCTGCATCGCCGCAGGGTTCGGCGCGCCGGTGCCGCGCGCCTCGACCTCAGCGACGCCGGCGCGCGCGAGGATCTCGACGTAGCTCTCACTGCGGCTCTCGTCGTCGCGGCGGACCAGCCTGCCGTCCCGTGCGATGACGCCGGCATTGCCGGCACCGAATAGCGGCGAGCGCTCGTCGCCAGTCGCGAGATCGGCGAGCTTTGCGATCACGGCCGCGCCGGCGCTGTGGATCGCGGCACCTGCGGTCGCCGTATGGGCCGAGCCGCCGGCGATGCCGGCATCAGGCAGGTCGGATGTGCCGGCCTTGAAGTCGACACGGTCGATGTCGAGGCCGACGGCATCGGCCGCGATCTGGGCGAGGGCCGTCCAGGCGCCCTGCCCCATGTCATGCGCACCAATCTCCATCGCGCCGCTACCATCGCGGCGGATCACAGCGCGCGCCTCGGCCTGGAACATCAGCGCCGGGAAGGTCGCGGTGCCCATGCCCCAGCCGACCAGCAGGCCGGCATCGTCGCGCATCTGCCGCGGCTGGAGCGAGCGTTTGGCCCAGCCGAAGCGCGTCGCGCCCTGCTCGTAGCAGGCCCGCAGCGCCTTCGAGGAGAAGGGTCGCCCCGTCATCGGCTCGACCTCGGCATAGTTCTTCAGGCGGAAGGCGAGCGGATCGATGCCGCAGGCCCAGGCCATCTCGTCGATCGCGCTTTCGAGCGCGATCGAGCCGGTCGCTTCCCCCGGCGCACGCATGAACAGCGGCGTGCCGGTGTTGACGCGCACGGCATCGTGCGAGGTGCGGATTGCCGGGCTCGCGTAGAGCGTATGCGAAGCATCAGCCGCCGGCTCGTAGAAATCGTCGAACGTGCTCGACACGGTCCTGGCGTGATGATCGAGCGCGGTCAGGCGCCCATCGCCGTCGGTGCCGATGCGCAGGCGCTGCCGCGTCGGCGCGCGGTGGCCAACCGGCCCATACATCTGCTCGCGGCGCAGCACCAGCTTGACCGGCTTGCCGACGAGCTTGGCCGCCATGATGCCGAGAACCGGGGGGCCGGCCATCAGCCCCTTCGAGCCAAAGCCACCGCCAAGGAACGGACTGCGGATGTGGATCTTGTCATGTGCAAGGCCGAACAGCTCGGCGACGCGTGCCAAGGACAGCATGAGACCCTGGGTCGGCATGTCGATCCGGAGATGGTCGCCGTCCCAGTGCGCGACGATCGCGTGCGGTTCCATCGCGTTGTGATATTGCGGCGGCGTCTCGTAGGTCGCGTCGATCTGCTTCTCGGCCGCGGCAAACCCCGCCTTGACATCGCCGCGGTGGCTTTCCGTGGGATTGCCGACGCCAACGACCGGCGGCACATAACTTTCGCCGGCATCGAGGCCGATCAAAGCGGGCAGCGTCTCGTAGCGCGGCGCAAGCAATGCGGCGCCTTCGGTGGCGGCTTCCAGCGTTTGCGCGATCACGACAGCGATCGGCTGGTTGGCGTAGCGGACCTCATTGCTCTGCAACACCTCCATCCGGAACACGAACGGATTGGTCTTGATCTCCGGATCGATCGCGAGCTGCGGTTTGTGGTCCGGCGTCATGACGTCGACCACGCCGGGATGACGTTTTGCGGCGGCGACATCGAGCGAGGTGACCCGGCCGTGCGCGATGCTGGCAACTGCCATCACCGCGAACAGCATGCCGGGTGGATGATTGTCGGCGGCATAGGTGGCACGGCCGGTGACTTTGAGCACGCCGTCGCGGCGGGTCAGCGGCTGGCCGATGTTCGAGCCGTGGCGCAGATGGGCGGGAGCGCTGGTGAGATTGAGCTCAGGCATGGATGGCTCCGGACATGGAGGCAAAGGGTGAGGCCGGCAGTGCGGGAATACGCGCGGGCGTCCCCGCGGCCGCAAGGGTCAGCGCGCGGACCAGGATGCGGCGTGCGAGCTCGATCTTGAAGCCGTTGTCGCCGGACGGTTTTGCGTCGGTGAGCGCGCGCCAGGCGGCTTCCTGGAAGGCGTCGGCCGTGGGCGCGACGTTCCTGAGAACGTCTTCTGCGGCGCGGGCGCGCCAGGGCTTTGCGGCGACGCCGCCGAGCGCAAGCCGCGCCTCGGCGATCTTGCCGTTGTCGATCCGCAGCGCAGCCGCAGCTGAGACGACGGCAAAAGCATAGGAGGTGCGCTCGCGAACCTTGAGATAACGCGCATGCGTTGCGAAGCTGCGCGCCGCAGGCGGCAAACGAACGGCAACGATGAGATCGCCGGGCTCCAGCGCCGATTCACGCTCAGGCGTGTTGCCGGGCAGACGATGCAGCTCGTCGAGGGCGATCTCGCGGGGGCCGTTCCTGCCCTCGATCTCGACGACAGCATCGAGCGCAACCAGGGGCACACAGAAATCGGACGGGTGCGTGGCGATGCAGCTCTCGCTCCAGCCGAGCACGGCATGGCCGCGGTTCTCGCCGTCGCGGGCATCGCAGCCGGAGCCCGCCTCGCGCTTGTTGCAGCGGCTGGCGGTGTCGTAAAAATACGCACAGCGCGTCCGTTGCAGCAGATTGCCACCGACGGTCGCGGCATTGCGCAGCTGCGCCGAGGCGCCGGAGAGCAGCGCTTCCGCCACGGCAGGATAGGACCGCGCGAACTCCGGGGCATGCGCGAGATCGGCATTGCTGACCAGCGCGCCGATGCGCAATGATCCATCGGCAAGACGCTCGATCTGATCGAGCCCGCCGAGATGCGTGACGTCGACCAGGCGATCCGGACGGCTGACACCGCCCTTCATCAGATCGAGAAGATTGGTGCCGGCGGCAAGATAGACAGCCCCCGGCTGGGCGGCGGCGGCAACGGCCTCAGCGACCGTGGCCGGCCTGACATAATCGAACTGTTTCATGCGGAGCGCCTCTGGTTGGATTCATCCATGCCGGCCTGCGCCTCCAGCACGGCATCGACGATGCCGGCATAGGCGCCGCAGCGGCAGAGATTGCCGCTCATGCATTCGCGGATGCGTTCGGGATCGTTGCCGGCCTGCGCCTCCTGCATCATGCCGATCGCGCTCATGATCTGCCCGGGCGTGCAGAAGCCGCACTGGAAGCCGTCATGGGCGATGAAGGCGGCCTGTACAGGGTGAAGCTGGTCTCCGTGCGCGACGCCTTCGATGGTGAGGACGTCGGCGCCGTCGTGGCTGATGGCGAGCGCGAGGCAGGAATTGATGCGCTTGCCGTCGATCAGAATGGTGCAGGCGCCGCATTGGCCGCGGTCGCATCCCTTCTTGGTGCCGGTGACATGGAGGCGCTCACGCAGGAGATCGAGCAGCGTGACGCGCGGATCGTCGAGGACGAAGTCGCGCCGCGCACCGTTCACGGTGAGGCTGATGGAGTGGTTCATACAAGGCTCCGATCAGATATGGACATGGCTCATCGCTCGGCGCACCACCGCCGTGGCCGCCGTCGATATCGCGTGGCCGGGGAAAACGCGGCCAACATCCCAGCGAAGATACGGAGGCATCCTCCGCTTAACAAGGGCCGCCAAAAAATATTGGAAATCCTCAAAACTCCATGCGCGTACAACGCGATGCAGCGAGCCGAGGGTTCAATCTAACCAATTCGTGATCTACATTGCCTGATATGGACGACCACACCGACCATACCCGCAAGCCTCGCGCCGATGCCGTGCGCAATCGCGAGCGCGTGCTCGAGGCGGCCAAGGTCGTGTTCAATGCGGGCGGACCGGAAGCCAGCCTGGAAGCGGTGGCCAAGCGCGCCGGCGTCGGCATCGGCACGCTCTACCGGCATTTCCCGACACGCGAGGATCTGTTCGAGGCGGTGTACCGGCGCGAGGTCGAGCAGCTCAGCGAACTTGCCGAGCAGCTCAAGAATGCCAAGGATCCGGTCGATGCGCTCCGGCGCTGGCTGCGCTCAGGTGTCGAATTCGTCGCCACCAAGAAGGGCATGGTGGCAGCGCTCGCGCTTGCGGTGCAGAGCGGTTCCGAGCTGCACGCATTCTCGTTCGATCGGCTGACGAAGGCCATCGGCTCGCTGCTCGACCGCGCAGTCGCGGCCTGCGAGATGCGCGCCGACATCAGTCCCGAGGACTTGCTGCGCGCGTTCTTCGGCATGTGCTACATGCACGACCAGCCCGGCTGGCAATCCTCGGTGCTGCGGATGCTTGATGTGTTCGTGGACGGGCTGCGGGTGCAGACCTCCACCAAGACTAGGGCGCGCAGTGCGGCCAAGCCCGCGAAGCCGGCGGTGAAACGGAAGCGATAGCGGCTGGGAAGCGCTCTACACGCTCGAGCAACAGGCCGACGGCAGCTACAAGATCACCGGCTGCTCGCTGCTGAAGGTGGGGCAGGAAGCCTAGTGGCAAAGCCGGTGTTGACCGCGTTCATGCGCGAGCGGATCAGCAGCAGCAGGACGATGCCGATGTTCAGGGCATTCCACGCCACGCCGTTCGCGAACGCCGCGGCATACGAGCCCGTGGCGTCGAAGATCACGCCCGACACCCAGCCACCGAAGGACATGCCGAACACCGAGGCGAAGATCACGATACCGACCCGGGTGGCGGCTTCGCTCGCCGGCATCGCCTCGCGCACGATGATGGCATAGCTCGGCACGATGCCGCCCTGGAACAGGCCGAACATCGCCGAGATGATGTAGAGCGAGGCGAGGCTGTCGAAGAACAGGTAAAACACCAGCGCAAAACCCTGCGCCAGCGATCCCACCAGCAGCGTGCGAATGCCGCCGATCTTGTCGGCGAGATAACCCGAGCCGATGCGGCTGACGATGCCGCAGGCCATCATCAAGGACAGCATCTCGGCGCCGCGCGCCACGCCATAGCCGAGGTCGCCGCAATAGGCGACGATATGGACCTGCGGCATCGCCATGGCGACGCAGCAGGAGATGCTGGCAATCGAGAGCAGCACCGTCAGCGTATTGGTCGAGAGCTTGAGATCGACCCGCGGCGGAGGTGCCTTGGCGTGGTCATGGACCGTGTCATTGCCAATCTGCGCGCGCAGGACCAGCACCAGGATGGTCATCAACCCCACGCAGACGAGACCGATGCCGATATGAGTGGTGCGCCAGCCGATCGCCTGCATGCCCCAATTGACGAGCGGCGGCCACATCGTGCCGGCGAAATAGTTGCCGCTGGCGACGATGGTCACGGCAAGGCCGCGATAGCGCTCGAACCAGTGCGAAGCCTCCGCCATCAGCGGCGCGAAGGTCGCGGACGTGCCGAGCCCGATCAGGAAATAGGCCGCAACGAACTGCCAGAGCTGCGTCGAAAGCCCTGCCAGCGTGTTGGCGATGCCGAGGAAGGCGATGCTGATCGCCATCGCCGGGACGATGCCGAACTTGTCGGTGATCTTGCCGGCGATCACGCCGCCGAGCCCGAAACCGAACATCATCAGCGTAAAGGCCAGCGACACCGCGCCGCGCGTGGCGGCGAAATCGGCCTGCACCGCGGGAATCATCACCACGATCGCCCACATGCCGACGCCGCCGATCGAGCCGATCACGAGCGCGAGCAGCAGCCGTATCCACGCCTGACGGGAATCAGGGGTGAAGGAAGCCGGTCTTTGTCCTGGGTGATTTGGCGCGTGCACGGGCGGAACCATGTTTGCTGAGCGCCTGACGGTCAAGCAGCGTGCCGCGATATTGGGCATGCGCGGTGCGCTGCGGTAAGAAGGGCTTGGCGAAAGCGCGCTTTGCCATTAGTTTGCAATCAGCGTGTGCAACACTGCCGCGCGAAGGACATGTCGACGGAATGTTGCTGCGATTGACACGATCGATGCGGATCAGGGTGGGGCGCCTCATTGCCCTCGCCTATCTGTTCTGCGTGCTCGCGCCGGCAGCAAGCCTCGCCTGGGGTACTGGTCCAGCGCCGTGCCTTGGTGACGACGTTGTGCTGGCTGATCTCGTGACGGCGCATCATCAGATGCAGGACGGCCACATCATGCATGGCGGTGTGCCGCATGACCGCGCAGGGTCACACCCGCATCACCAGGCGACCGCCGACGCCCCCACTCCGCATCAGCACGACGGCAAAGGCCAGGTTGGCCCCTGCTCGGCGCGATGATGTGCGTCAGCGCGCTGCCGGCCGAGCTGCCCGGCATCGCCACGCCGGCCCAGCCGATGTCGACCTGCGCGCCCGAGATCATGGCCAGCCTGCACGGCGCGGCGCCTTCCCGGCACTACCGCCCTCCCATCGCCTGATCTGACTCGCGACGACGTCAGGCCGCGCGCGTCCGCGCGAGCGAACCTGTGGTCTCCAGACAGATCAGGGATGATTCATGTTTACGCTTTCCGGGGCGAGATCCGCCGCCGCATCCGCGGCGCGTGGAGGATACTTTCGACTCCATTGGCCGCTGCTGGTCTTGGCTGCATTGGCGCCGTCCGGCTGCATGCCGGCAACGACGCAAATTGCGAGCGCGGATCCCGCCGATCCCGCTGCAAAGGTCGCGCGCGCCGGCTATCGGTCGACGATCGCGCCCTACACCAGCCTCCGGCCGGCAGCGCCGGCCCCATGGCGCGAGCGCAACGACAGCGCCGCGCCGCAGCCCAAGCAAGACCGGTAGGCGCGTCATGGCACACCATTTTGGACGAGGCCTGCTCGTTGTTGCTGCCTTCGGTCTCTCCGGCTGCGCCGTGTTCTCGCCCGACAGCGGCATGGGCACGGTTTCGGAGCTGACGAGCCAGACCATCAACAAGGACATTGCCTTCGTGCGCACGGCGGAGGGAGCAGGTGCGGTCGACGCGCGAGTTCGCCAACTGCTGTCGCGGCCGCTCAGCGCAGATGCGGCCGTTCAGATCGCGTTGCTCAACAACAAGGGGCTGCAAGCCGCCTATAACGAGTTGGCGCTGGCCGAGACCGATCTGGTCGAGCAGAGCTTGCCGCCGAATCCCGTGTTCTCGATCTCGCGGATCTCGGGCGATGGCGCCAGCGAGATCGAGCGTCAGGTGGTCGGCGACATCCTCGCGCTCGCCACCCTGCCCTTCCGCTCCGACATCGCGCGCGAGCGTTTCCGTCAGGCGCAATTGCGCGCAGCGCTGGCGACGCTGCGGCTTGCCGCCGACGTCCGCCGCGCTTACATCGGCGCAGTCGCCGGCCACGAGATGGTGGCGCTGCTCACCGACGCCAAGGCGACGGCGGAATCGACCGCGCAGCTTGCGGTGAAACTTGGCGAGACCGGCTCGCTCAACAAGCTCGACCAGGCTCGCGAGCAGGTGTTTTATGCCGAAACCACCGCCGATCTCGCCACCGCGCGGCAAACGGCAACGAGCGCGCGCGAGAAGCTGGCGCGGCTGATGGGATTATGGGACGGCGGCCTCGACTTCCGCTTGCCGAACCAGTTGCCGCCGCTGCCGCGCCGGCCGCAGGCGCTGCCGACGATCGAAGCCGACGCGGTCGCCCACCGCATCGATCTGCAGATCGCGCGGCTGGAGCTGACCGCCCTGGCGAAATCGCTGAACCTCACGGAAGCGACGCGCTTCGTGACCCTGCTCGATCTCGCCGGCATCTCCCGCCGCACCCAGGATCCGGAGGGGCCACCGTTCCGCGAGCGCGGCTTCGACGTGCAGTTCCAGATCCCGATCTTCGACGGCGGCGAGGTGCGGGTGCGGCAGGCCGCGGAGACCTACAATTTCGCCTTCAACCGCCTGACCGAGCGTGCCGTCAACGTCCGCTCGGAGGCACGCGATGCCTATCGCGTCTATCGCTCGACCTATGACATCGCCAGTCACTATCAGCGCGAGATTCTGCCATTGCGAAAGATCATCACCGAGGAGATGCAGCTCCGCTTCTCCAGCATGCAGGTTGACATCTTCGCGCTGCTGACCGAGGCGCGGCAGCGCCTGGCCTCACTGCGTGGCGCCATCGATGCCAGGCAGAGATTCTTCCTCGCCCAGTCCGACCTGCAGACCGCCGTCAACGGCGGCGCCGCACCTGCGATCGGTAGCGCCAATTCAACCACCATCGCCGCGGCAGGGCCTGCCGAGGGCGGCCACCGAGACGGAGACCAGCATGTTTTCCCGCCGAGGATTTTTGGGCACCGCCGCGCTTGCCAGCGCTTCGGCCATCAGCGGCCGCGTGCAGGCCGCCTCGATTCCGGAGGCCCTGCACATGGACAAGGTGGTCATGCAGCCGCCGCTGCACCCGACCAGCGGACCAGATTATCGCCCCGTGGTCACGCTGAACGGCTGGTCGCTGCCGTTCCGCATGAACGGCGACTGGAAGGAATTCCATCTCGTTGCCGAACCTGTGGTGCGCGAATTCGCCGAAGGCATGAAGGTGAATCTGTGGGGCTATAACGGCCAGTCGCCGGGCCCCACCATCGAGGCGGTCGAGGGCGACAAGGTCCGCATCTTCGTCACCAACCGCCTGCCCGAATACACCACCGTGCACTGGCACGGCATGATCATTCCCAGCGGCATGGACGGCGTCGGCGGGCTGACCCAGCCGCACATCCAGCCGGGAAAAACCTTCGTCTACGAATTCGAGATGAAGAAGAGCGGCACCTTCATGTACCACCCGCATTCCGACGAGATGGTGCAGATGGCGATGGGCATGATGGGCATGATCGTCGTGCATCCGCGTGACCAAAGTTTCCGGCCCGTCGACCGCGACTTCGTCTTCGTGATGAGCACCTATCGCGTCGATCCCGGCACCTATCTGCCGCAGGTCAACGAGATGACCGACTTCAACATGTGGACCTGGAATGCGCGGGTGTTTCCCGGCATCGATCCCTTGCCAGTGCGGCTCGGCGACAAGGTGCGCGTGCGCATCGGCAATCTCAGCATGACCAACCATCCAATCCATCTGCACGGCCACAGCTTTGCGGTGACCTGCACCGACGGCGGCTGGATTCCCGAGAGCGCGCAATATCCGGAGACGACGACCGATGTCCCGGTCGGCGCGGTGCGGGTGTTCGACGTGCTCGCAGACAATCCCGGCGACTGGGCGTTCCACTGCCACAAGTCGCATCACACCATGAACGCGATGGGCCACGAGGTGCGCAATCTCATCGGCGTGTCGCGCAAGGATCTCGCGAGGGCGGTCGGCAAGCTGGCGCCGGATGCGATGGCGATGGGCTCCACCGGCATGGCGATGGGCAACATGGAGATGCCGGCGCCCGACAACACATTGCCGATGATGACCGGCACCGGTCAGTTCGGGCCGATCGAGATGGGTGGCATGTTCACGGTGATGAAGATCCGCGAGGACCTCGCCCGCGACGATTTCTGCGATCCCGGTCCCTACAAATTCCCGCAAGGCACCGTCGCCTACGAGGTCACGGCACCAGCCGCGGAGCCAGCGCGGCAGCCCGGCGCGCCCGCGCGCAAGATGAAGATGTGAAGATTTCGATGACCCATCAACTGGAGAACAAGATGAAGACGATCAAACTCGCACTCGCGCTGGCCGCGCTGTCGATCGCGCCGGCTTTTGCCCATGAGCAGCACGGGCATGAGTCCTTCTCTGCCGGTGAGCCCGGCAATCCCAAGAAGCCCGCGCGCACCATCGAGATCCTGATGAACGAGATGGACTACACCCCCGCCAAGATCGAGGTCAAACGCGGCGAGCAGATCCGCTTCGTGCTGCGCAATGTCGGCAAGGAGGATCATGAATTCCTGCTCGCCACCACCAAGGAAAATCTCGCCCATGCCGAGGTGATGAAGAAGCATCCGCACATGGAGCACGACGATCCGAACGGCGTGCGCCTCGCACCAAGCAAGACCGCCGAGGTCCTCTGGAAATTCACCAAGGCCGGTACGTTCGAATTTTCCTGTCTCATCCCCGACCACCGCGAGTACGGCATGGTCGGCCACGTCACCGTGAAGTAACGCAAAGGAAGACTCCCATGAGCCGTATCATCCGCATCGCCGCAGCGCTGGCGCTGACCGTCGGTCTTGCCACTGAAGCCTTGGCGGCCGGCGCCGCCATCAGCGGCGAGGTCAAGAAGATCGACGAGAGCGCCGGCAAGGTCACGCTCAAGCACGGCCCCGCCAAGAGCCTCGGCATGGAGGAGCCGATGACCATGGTCTACCGCGTCAAAGACGCCACGATGCTCAAGCAGGTGAAGGTCGGCGACAAGGTGACCTTCGAGGCCGAGGAGGCGCCGGCCGGGTACACGGTGACGAAGATGGAGAAGAAGTAGAGCGGCGGCCTGTCATTCCGGGGCGACTCGAAGAGCCGAACCTGGAATCTCGAGATTCCGGGTTCGATGCTGCCCATCGCCCCGGAATGACGCCTCGCCTCCAATCCCCCCGCCCAGACCCCCTCCCGCCCCCTCCGTTAACCCTTTGCTAACCATACACCGGGCAAAAATTGCCGGGTGAAGTCGAGTGTCGTCGGCCGCGTTAGAACGGGGGATCCCCTGTGGACGCCAGTGCGGTGCCTCACTTTCGGAACGGCGGCCCCTCGGCCGCTGCGCAGACGTTTGGGGCGCGCGGCCGGCGGTCGCGCGGGGAGGCAGCTACCATGGTCGACGTCACCGCGGGTCAGGGCGTAGGCGCAGCAAGGCCCGGGATACCCTCCCTCAACGAGATCGTCAGTATCCTGAAGCGCGGCGACATCGCGCTCGCGCTCGGCATCCTCACCATCCTGGTGGTGCTGATCCTCCCGCTGCCCTCGATCGTTCTGGACCTGTTCTTGGCGATCTCGATCACGCTCTCGATCCTGATCCTGATGACCTCGCTGTTCATCCAGGCGCCGCTCGAATTCTCGGCCTTCCCGACCATCCTCCTGATCTCGACCATGCTGCGCCTGTCGCTCAACATGGCCTCGACCCGCCTGATCCTGTCGCACGGACACGAGGGCACGGATGCCGCCGGTCACGTCATCGAAGCCTTCGGCAGCTTCGTGATGGGCGGCAATTTCGTCATCGGCATCATCGTCTTTGCGATCCTGATCATCGTCAATTTCGTCGTCATCACCAAGGGCTCGGGCCGCATCGCCGAAGTCGCCGCCCGCTTCCACCTCGACGCCATGCCCGGCAAGCAGATGGCGATCGACGCCGATCTCTCCGCCGGCCTGATCGACGAGAAGGTCGCCAAGCAGCGGCGCAAGGAGCTGGAGGACGAGAGCGGCTTCTTCGGCGCCATGGACGGTGCTTCCAAATTCGTCCGCGGCGATGCCATCGCCGGCCTCCTGATCGTCTTCATCAACGTCGTGGGCGGCATGATCATCGGCGTCGCGCAGCAGGGCCTCTCCTTTGCCGACGCCGGCCGCAGCTACACGCTGCTGACCGTCGGTGACGGCCTCGTCACCCAGGTGCCGGCGCTGATCGTCTCGACCGCGGCCGGTCTGCTCGTCTCCAAGGCCGGCGTCTCCGGCGCCGCCGACAAGGCGCTGATGAAACAGTTCTCGGGTTACCCGCAGGCGCTGGCGATGTCCTCGGCGGTGATGCTGGTGCTGGCGGCCCTGCCGGGCATCCCGACCATCCCGTTCCTTGCGCTCGGCGCCGGCGCCGGCGCGCTGGCCTGGCACGCCCGCAACCACAAGCGCACCACGGTCAAGGCCGAGGAAGCCGCCAAGGCGGCCCCGGCGGCAGGTCAGCCCGGCGCGCCGGGCGCTGCTGCAGCCGAGGAGCCGATTTCCGCGGCGCTGAAGATCGACGATCTCAAGATCGAGCTCGGCTATGCCCTGCTGCCGCTCGTCAATGGCCCCGACGGCACCGACCGCCTCACCGAGCAGATCAAGGCGCTGCGCCGCTCGCTGGCGATCGAGATGGGCTTCGTCATGCCGGCGGTGCGCATCCTCGACAACGTCCAGCTCGAAGCCAACACCTACATCATCAAGATCAAGGAGGTCGACGCCGGCACCGGCAAGATCTGGCCGAACCAGTTCATGGTCATGGACCCCGGCGGCAGCCAAGTGCAGGTGCCCGGCATTCACACCACCGAGCCGACCTTCGGCCTGCCGGCGACCTGGGTCGACGCCAGCCTCAAGGAAGAAGCCTCGCTCAAGGGCTACACCGTCGTCGACGCCGCGACCGTGCTCTCGACCCACCTTACCGAGCTGCTCAAGGCCAACATGTCGGACCTGCTCTCCTACGGCGAGGTGCAGAAGCTGCTCAAGGAGCTGCCGAAGGAGCAGAGCGAGCTGGTCAAGGACATCGTGCCGGGCCAGGTCACGGTCTCCGGCATCCAGCGCGTGCTGCAGCTGCTGCTGGCCGAGCGCATCTCGATCCGCGACCTCTCAACCATCCTCGAAGGCATTGCCGACTCGCTCGCCTTCTCGCGCAACCCCGCGACCATGGTCGAGCACGTCCGCGCCCGCCTGGCGCGGCAGATCTGCGCGCAAAACACCAGCTACAACGGCTATCTGCCGCTGATCGCGCTGTCGGCGAAGTGGGAGCAGGCGTTCGCCGAATCCATCATCGGCCAGGGCGAGGAGCGCAGCCTCGCGATGCAGCCCTCGAAACTATCGGAGTTCATGACGGCCGTCCGCGAGGCTTTCGAGCGCGCCGCCCGCGAAGGCGAGGCTCCGGTGCTGGTCACCTCTGCGGCAATTCGTCCCTTCGTGCGTTCCCTGGTGGAGCGGTTCCGGGCCCAGACGACCGTGCTGTCGCAGGCCGAAATCCACCCCAGGGCGAGGTTGAAAACGGTCGGAAGCATCTGATTTGCCTTAAGAAGCCGTGTGTTTTTCGGCCACAGGCAAATGGTTTTTAAGTTCCTGGCGTCTTGTCGACCTGAGGTCGACAGAGCGCCAGATAAGCACATTACATCTTTGAAATAATTATATAATCGAACGATTCCGGCGCGTTTTCGATCGCGATCTTTCACGAGCTGTCACGCTCTTGTGATGGCCTCTTGGGAACGAATCCTTCCAATACTACGTTGTTGGGCACCGGAAGCATGAACCTGCCTGAACTGGCCGGCGACTACTTCGGGTAGATGGCGGCAGGAGGCTTCCATGAACCACTCGATCTACAGCGCCGATCGCTCGACCCATCTGAAGATTGTGGTCGTGGCCCTCGTCGCAGGGATCGCAGTGGCAGGCTTCGGCATCACGGCACGCTCGGGTTCGGATGAAGGCCTGACCCAGACGGCCCGCGTCATCAAGGCCGGCAAGCCGGTCGTTATCACCAGCTCGAACGCGTCCCTCGTTCGATAAGGAGATCTAGCGAGTTTTTTGAATTCACGCGGCTCTTTACCAGCCCCCCAAAGTCGCCACGTGGATATGTAGACGACCCCAACCCCAAGTCGACTACAGAAAGCGCCCGCCCCCCACGGGCGCTTTCTCATGTCTGGGGTATGGTTGTCGCAGCGGATGTAGCGAGTGCGCCGGCCCAAACACTACTTCATTCCCCTTGGAGGCGGGGAATCCAGTACGCCGCAGCCGCTCCGTATTGCCTTACTGCCTCAGGAATACTGGATCGTCCGCCCGCGCAATTGCGCTCAAGGCGGACGATGACAGCGAGAATGTGGTGCGAGCGGCCATCACACGACGATCCTCGGCGAGCAGCTACCGCGCCCCATACGTCGGCGGTGGTGCCTGCACTGTCGGCGCAGCAGCAGCGAACAGCTCTTCCTTGCTGCCCGAGAGCGGCGGATAGATCCGCTTGCGGTTGATGGTCTGCTTTGTCGCCTTCGCAGCCGCGCCGGTGGTGCGAACCTCGCGGTCCCAGCCCTCCGTGTAGAGCGCGCCCCAGCCGCCGAGATCGAGCACGGTCACGTACCAGTCGATCCGCAGCGGCAGCATCGGCCGGCCCGCGAGATCGGCCACGACATTGTGGCCGGCGAAGCGGCCCATCGGCCGCGCGAACTGGCAGGACATCACGGTCGGATGCAAGCCGTCGACCACGCTTGAGGCGACGTCGCCGGCCGCGAACACGCCGCCCACATCCGCAACCCGCATGAAGGGATCGACCAGCAGGCGCCCCAGGCGGTCGCGCGCGTCCGGAAAGCTCGCCGCCAGACGGCTCGCACGCATCCCGGCACACCAGATCACCGTCTGTGTCGGGATAAACTCGCCCGAGCTCAGGTGCATGCCGGCGGCCTCGACCGAGACGACGCGCACGCCGAGCCGTGTCTCGACCTCGAGCGAGGCCAGCGCGGTCTCAATGACGGGACGCGCATGCGCGCCAATGGTGGCGCCGACCGTCGGATTGGGATCGACCAGGATGATGCGGCGGCTGCCGGTGATACCCACACGCGCCAGCCGGTCCGGCATCTCGGCCGCAACCTCGATACCGGTGAAGCCGGCGCCGACCACCACGACCGTCGAGCGCCCCGGCGACGGCGCGCTGCGTCCGAGCGAAGTGAGATGGTCCTCGAGATTGAGCGCTGCAGCATAGGTATCGACGTCGAACGCATGCTCGGCAAGGCCCGGAATGTCGGGCCGCATCACTTCGCTGCCGAGCGCCAGCACAAGGCGGTCGTATCTCAGCGTCTCGTCGCCGCGGCCGGTGACGAGCGAAACCTCACGCCGTGCCGGATCGATGGCCTCGACCTCGCCGATGCCGTGGGTGACGCCGATCGGATCGAGCAGTTGCGGCAGCGGGATGGCGACCTCGGAAAGATCGACCTCGTAATTGCGCACGCGGATATTGTGATAGGGGTTGCGGTCAATGAGGCGGATCTCGATGTCGCCGACAGCGCCGATCTCCTCGCGCATGCGCGCAGCACCGATGGCCGACCACAGGCCTGCAAACCCGGCGCCGAGCACGACGATACGCGCCATCTCCGCCTGCTACGCTTTCCCAAGTTTGAGCGGTCAGCCCGCGCATCAGGTATAGCGCATTCGCTTCGGCAGACCAACTATGGCAGCACGGCGCCCGCTGCACAGCAACGTGGACTCAGGCCTCGCGCAATTCCGACGGCGTCGCGCCAAAGCGCTTGCGGAAGGCGCGGTTGAAGTAGGACAGATCCGAGAAGCCCGAGGAGTGCGCGATGTCGCTGATCTTGCGCGCCCTGGCGCGGGGATCGCCGAGCAGCTTGCGCGCCTGCAACAGGCGCTGCTCCAGCACGAATTCGGTGAAGGTGGTGCCGGCCTGCTCGAACAGCCGTTGCGCCTGGCGCGGGCTGAGGCCCGAGCGCGTCGCGATCTCGGACAGGCAGAGATCGTTGCGGCCGAGCGCCGCCATCACGTCGGCGCGCATGAGATCGAGGCGGGCCGCGGCATGTCCGCGGCCACGGGCGAGGCTTGCATGCTCGGCATCGGTGCCGAGCAGCAGGCCAACGAGATCGACCATGTGCTGCGCCGTCAGGCGCTGGCCCACGGCGTCGAGATGCGGCGCGTGATGGGCTGCAAGCGCGTGATAGCGGAAGATGGTCTCGGCAACCGCACCGTCGGAGAGCACTTGCGACAGCTTCTCCTCGGCGCGCGGATTGATGTCGAGCAGCGCGCGGCGCGGCATGCGGATGGTGGTGAATCGGTCCTCGTCGGTATGACCGACTGTACCGGTGACGCCCATGTCGACCAGCACCATCTGCGCCGGCGCAAGCTCGACGGTATGGCCGTTCTGTCCGACCCGGACGAGGCCCGCATGGGCCGATATCAAGACGAGGTCGTCGCTGCCGTCGGCAAGATGGCTTTGCGTGCGCGTATATTGCGCGGAGGTGCCTTCGGGAATGGCCAGCGCGATATTGTCGACGATGCTGATCTGGAGCCGGCAATCGATGCTGTCGCCGTGGCTCGGCCCGATATCGAGGCCGCAGGGACCGAACGCCCGCTCGCGCCAATGTTCGAAGGCCGGACCGTGCGGCAGTCCTGAATATTGGTGCACGAAGATGCCCGGCGTCCTTGCTGCATCCATCTGAATTCCTGCCCCTCTCCGGCATCATGATCGGCGACGCCGACTGCAAATTCCGGGCATTTGACGCCCCGAATTGCGGGGAGGTTCAAATCGAGGCGGGATTTGTCGGAATGCGACGGCGGAATGGGCCGTGACGACAGAAAAACAGCTCAGTCGCCTACTTCTGCGCGGGCGCCTGCGGCTGGGACGGCGGCACGGTCTCGATCAG
This sequence comes from Bradyrhizobium sp. USDA 4486, assembly GCF_054057995.1. NCBI lineage: Bacteria > Pseudomonadati > Pseudomonadota > Alphaproteobacteria > Hyphomicrobiales > Nitrobacteraceae > Bradyrhizobium > Bradyrhizobium sp. USDA 4486. The sequence goes on along the minus strand of NZ_JBSRZV010000001.1, from coordinate 7,724,670 downwards.
CTTGCCGGAAAACACCGGCGCGGAGGTCGGCTGTCCCGTGGGCGAGCCGCCGGCCTGCTCGACGGTGACCGCGTAGGTGGCGCCGCTGACGACGTCGGCATCGTAGGATCCGAGCACCGGACGTGCCGTGAAATCGCCGGAGCCGATCACGCCGAGCGAGCGTGGACGCGGCAGCTTGTCGGAGATCAGCCAGAGCTCAAAACTCTTGCCGGGCTCCGGCGTCGCGCCGACCTTGCGCAGGGTGAAATTCCGCGTCGCGCCGTCGATGGTGAGGATGAAGGCCGGGCCGCCGCCCTGGCCCTGCAACAGCGCCACGTATTGCGCGGAGGCGGCGAGCGGCGCCGCCGGCGTCTTCACCTCCACGGTCTGGATGCGCGGTGCGGGACGCAACGCGCCCGGCAGCGCCTCGGGCCGGAAGATCTGGAGCGACAGCGTCACCAGCAGCGCGGCCGCAAGCGCACCGACGGACGATGCAATGGTGCGCCAGCGCTTCACGCGGCTCTCGAGATAGATCACGTTGGTGTCGTCGACGATCGGCACCTGCTGCACGCGCACGACGTCGGGATCGGGCGCGTGGACCTGCGGCATGAAGACCGGCGCGATGTCACCAATCGCATCGGATGAGGTGCGCATCGTCTCGGGCTGCCCTGCCTCGGCAGGCTGCGGCTCCGGCGTCTGCTCCGATGGAAAGTCCGGCGGCGCCGTTTCGGCCGGCGGAGGTGGCGGCGGCTCGACTGCGGACGGGACCGGCGGCCCCTGCGCAAGCGCTGTGCGCTCGATCTCGGACCTGATGTTCTCCCACACGATCGGACGCGGCTCGATATTGCCGACCATCTGGTTGAGGGCGCCGAGCCGATAAGACCAGGCCTGCACGATGTCGGCGAACGCCTTGTCCACCGCCATCATGGTCTCGACCTGCGCGCGCTCCTCGGCGTCGAGCGTACCGAGCACATATTCCGCGGCGAGCGCGATATGGTCCTCCGTGTAGGCCATCACTGTCCTTCACCTCTTCCGAAGGGAACGGTGAATCGAGAACGCTGCGTCAGCATACACACTCTCGTCATGCTCTAAAGTCCGAGGCACTCGCGGATATCCAACATGCTGCGCCGCAGCCACGTCTTCACCGTGTTGACGGGCGCGGCAAATTTCTCCGCCAGCTGCTCGCGGCTCCAGCCGTTGTAATAGGCGAGAAGGACGAGCCTCTGACGATCCGGCTCGAGCCGGCCGATGCATTCCAGGAGCCGCTTCAATTCCTCCGTCATCTCCCGCCGGGCCAGCGGATCGGGGCTGTCGGCCGCAACCTCCATCGCCTGAGGCTCTTCCTCGATGGAGACTTCGGACTTTTTGCGGATGATATCGATGGCGCGGTTGCGCGCGATCGACGCCATCCACGTGATCGGCGACGACAAGGCCGGATTGAACTGGGCGGCCCCGTTCCAGATCTTGACATAGGTCTCCTGAATGACCTCCTCTGCGAGATCCTGTCGGCGCAAGATACGGAGCACGACGCCATAGAGTTTCGCCCGCGTGGCGACGTAGAGACGCTCGAACGCGGCCTGGTCGCCCTTCGCCACCGCCTCGATCAGCCCGACCAGCTCTGTCGGCGTCAGCATTCAGCCCCCTGAAACGCGGCCCGTCGCTTCCCTTCACCTCTCCCCGACGGGAAGAGATCGATTTGCGCAGCAAATCGGGTGAGGGGGTGCAGGGCCAACGGGAGACCGTCACCCCTCACCCGGCGCTCCGCGCCGACCTCTCCCAAGGGAGAGGTGGACACCGCCGTCGCTGGCACAGCATTCATTTCCGCTACCATAGCGCGCGGCAAAGCCGACCACCAAGTGGGCGCGGCGCCACACTGTGGACAGCAGATGCAAAAACCCGGACCTTGCGGTCCGGGTTTTGTGAATTCCCAGCAGGTATGCCCTGGCGCCTTCAGGCGACGGCCCCGATGCGGGCGCGCATCAGGCCGATGCTGTCGAGGTCCGCCTGCTCGCGGGCGTTCTCCTCGGCGCGTTCGCGGGCCTGGTCGCGCTCGTCGAGCAGCTCGACCTTCTTCAGCTCTTCGAAGGCCTCGGCCAGCGCGGCCTTGGCTTCGTCGAGCTGGCCCTTGAGTTCGTCCGCCGAGCGAGTCAGGTTCTCGCGGCGCTGGATCGCGGCCTTGGCATAGGTCGGATAGGCGAAATGCGAGGGATCGTTGATCCCGGCGCGCTCCTGCTCGGTCTGGATCTCGCGCTCGAGATCGACCGACATCCGCTGGAAGTCAGCGATCATGGTCTCGATCTGGGTGACGCGGCGGCGCTTCTCGTCGACCTGAAACTTCTTCAGGCGGATGAGGGTATCTCGTGACTTCATCGACTCGTACTCCCCAGAAGTCCCCTAGCTGCGCGTGGGACAACACCGGTCTGCCCACAGGCCCAATTTGGGCCAAGACCGGCTCTGCTACTCTGTGGGATCGGATGATGACGCGACAAAGTTAGCGTTCCGTTTCCAAATCACCGAGGATTTGCGCCAACTGGCGATAGCCGTCCGCCAGTGATGCATTTTCGTCCTTGCGCTGGCGCAGGAAGGCCTCGAGCGGCTCGTGCAGGCGGATCGCCTCGTCGACCTCCGGGCTGGAGCCGGCCCGGTAGGCCCCTAACCGGATCAACTCCTCCATGTCGGCATAGGTCGCCATCACCTGGCGCGCCCGCTGGATGATCGGCCAGAACTGCGGATCGGCCGATTTCGGCATGGTGCGGGAGACGGATTTGAGGATGTTGATGGCGGGGTAGCGGCCGCGCTCGGCGATCGAGCGCTGCATCACGATATGGCCGTCGAGGATGCCGCGCACCGCATCCGCGATCGGCTCGTTATGGTCGTCGCCGTCGACCAGCACCGTGAAGATCGCGGTGATGGCGCCCGCGCCCAGGCCCGGCCCAGCGCGTTCCAGCAGCTTCGGCAGTTCGGTGAATACTGTCGGCGTATAGCCCTTGGCGGTCGGCGGCTCGCCGGCGGAGAGGCCGATCTCGCGCTGCGCCATCGCAAAGCGCGTCACCGAGTCCATCAGGCAGAGGACATCCTTGTCCTCGTCGCGAAAATATTCGGCGACCGCGAGCGTCAGATACGCCGCCTGGCGGCGCATCAGCGCCGGCTCGTCGGAGGTCGCGACCACGACGACGGAACGCGCGAGGCCCTCCTCGCCGAGATCGTCCTGCAAGAACTCCTGCACCTCGCGGCCGCGTTCGCCGATCAGCCCGATGACGCTGACCGCGGCATCGACGTTGCGCGCGAGCATCGAGAGCAGCACCGATTTGCCGACGCCGGAGCCTGCGAAGATGCCCATGCGCTGGCCGCGGCAGCAGGTGAGGAAGGTGTTCATCGCGCGCACGCCGAGATCGAGCGGGCTGCCGACGCGCTTGCGCGAATGCGCCGGCGGCGGTGAATTGCGGTACGGCATCGGCGAGGAACCCTGCGGCAGCGGCCCCTTGCCGTCGATCGGCTCGCCCAGTGCGTTGACGACGCGGCCGAGCCAGGCCGACGACGGCCGCACTTGATTTGCGGCATTGGCGATCACCGCCTTGCAACCGCGGCGCACGCCGTCGAGACCGGCGAACGGCATCACGACGGCGTTGTTGCCGGAGAAGCCGATCACCTCACAAGGAATGGACCGGTTGGCGCCGGTCTCGATCACGAGCCGTGCGCCGACCGACATCGCATGGATGGGTCCGGCGACCTCGACCATCAGGCCGCGCACGCCGACCACGCGGCCATAAATGTTGACGCCGTCGATGTCACCGATCTGTTCGGCCAAAGCCTTCATAAGGTGTGCGCCTTCATGATTTGGCCCTCACCGTGGAAACCTTAAGTTTCGCCATATTTCTGAACGGCGCTTAACTTCGTGTTTACCCGCATCATTAATCATTGCGTCACTGTCTTTGTGACTGAGCGTGACTCCCCTTCAGAAGAAGGCTGAGTCGCGGGAGTCGGTTAGCGCCGTCTCTTAAAGTGGAGCTTGAACGGAATCGGGTGACGAAAGCTGCTTCGCGCGCAAGACCTTAGGGCGATTCGACAAAAATTGCACCGGGGGGACTTGCGTTCCAGAATCAGGATTTGTTAACCATCTGTCGTCAGGATCCGAATCAGTTGTTCAAAGGCGTTTTGTTGAGTGCCGCGAATGCGGCCGACCTGACGCCCGGGAGCGGCGACTATGGGGAACTGGCATGCGCGTTTTGCTGATTGAAGATGACAGCGCCGTCGCGCAGTCGATCGAGCTGATGCTGAAGTCGGAGAGCTTCAACGTCTACACGACCGATTTGGGGGAAGAAGGCGTCGATCTCGGTAAGTTATACGATTACGACATTATTCTCCTCGACCTCAACCTGCCCGACATGTCCGGTTACGACGTGCTCAAGCAGCTGCGGGTCTCCAAGATCAAGACACCGATTCTGATCCTCTCCGGCCTCGCCGGCATCGAGGACAAGGTCAAGGGTCTCGGCGTCGGCGCCGACGACTACATGACCAAGCCCTTCCACAAGGACGAGCTGGTGGCCCGCATCCACGCGATCGTGCGCCGCTCCAAAGGCCATGCCCAGTCGGTCATCCAGACCGGCGATCTCGTTGTCAACCTCGACACCAAGACGGTGGAAGTCGGCGGCCAGCGCGTGCATCTGACCGGCAAGGAATATCAGATGCTGGAGCTGCTTTCGCTCCGCAAGGGCACGACCCTCACCAAGGAAATGTTCCTCAACCACCTCTATGGCGGCATGGATGAGCCCGAGTTGAAGATCATCGACGTCTTCATCTGCAAGCTCCGCAAGAAGCTGGCCAACGCCTCCGAAGGCCGCAACTTCATCGAGACCGTATGGGGCCGCGGCTACGTGCTGCGCGAGCCGCACGAGGCCGACGAGCGCATCCCCGCCTGATCTCAGGGTTATGTCGCGAGCCCATGGGGCTCGCTCCTTCCAGCCTCGACCCCGCCGCAAATGGCGGGGTTTTGTTTTTTGGGACGCTTCATCCGAAGCTTAATCTTTGAACCGCTATCCTCCCGAGGCCGACGAATGGTCGCTGCACGACGGGGGAACGATGATCCTGCAATCACTTGCCGGCCTGCCCGCCTTCCTGGTCTATTTCTGCACCGGCCTGACCGCCATCATGGCGTATCTGTTCGTCTATACACGCATCACCCCGCACAACGAGTTTCAGCTGATCCGCGACAACGAGCCGGCCGCGGCGATCGCGCTCGGCCTCAGTCTGCTCGGCTTCGTGGCGCCGCTGGTCAGCGCCATCGCGCATTCGGCCAACGTGCTGGACTGCATGGTCTGGGCGATCATCGCGCTGATCGTGCAGATCATCGTGCTGTTTCTCGTCAAGGTGCCGGTGCCGAACCTGTCGGCGCGGATCGCCGCCGGCGAGCTCGCGCCCGCGATCTGGCTCGGGCTGTCCTCGTTCGCGGCAGGCCTCCTGAACGCGGCCTGCATGATCTACTGAGATGGCCGACAAACCCGCCAAAAAGGATTTCGGCAAGCGCCGGCCGCCCGCTGAGCCGCCGCCTCCGCGGCCGCCGGTGAAGCGCTCCGGCCATGTCGCGCTGCTGGTGATGGGCACGATCGCGGTCGGCACCACTGCCTACACGCTGATGCCGCGCCAGACCTGCGAACCCTCCCCCGGAGCCGTGCCGGAGCAGACGACAACGACGTGCACGAGCAGCAGCAGCAGTTCGGCAGGCGGCAGCGGCGGCTCGCGCGGGTCGTCGCGCTCAAGCTTCTTCAGCGCCGATTCATCGAGCCACTCCCCGTCGAGCACGTCGTCGGATTCAGGCTCGAGCAGCGTGAGCCGCGGCGGCTTCGGCTCGTTCGGCCATGGCTTTTCCGGCGGCGGCTGAACCATGCAACGCATTGCCTGCCTCGAGCGCGACGATTGGCGAGAGACCGCAGCGCGATACGGCTTCGCCTTCCACACCATTAACGGCGAGCGCTATTGGGACGAGCGCGCCTATTACGCCTTCACGCTTGACGAGATCGAGCGCGGCATCGAGACGCCGACCGGCGAGATCGACGCAATGTGCCTGGAACTCGCCGGCCGCGTCATCGGCGATGAGCGCTATTTGCGGCGTTTGAAGATCCCGGAAGCGTTCTGGAGCTTCATCGCCGAAAGCTGGAAGCGCGACGACCGCAGCCTCTACGGCCGGCTCGACTTGAAGTTCGACGGCCAAGGTCCGGCAAAGCTGCTCGAATACAATGCGGATACGCCGACCTCGATCTTCGAGGCCGCCGTGTTTCAATGGACCTGGCTCGAGCAGGCGATCGAACGCCGCATCATCCCGTCGCGCGCCGATCAGTTCAACTCGATCCACGAGCGGCTGATCGCGGCATGGACGGAGATCGCTGCTGGCCGCCATGTTCACCTCACCGGCGTGACCGGGAACGACGAAGACGCCGGCACGCTGGCTTATCTCGAGGACACCGCACGCCAGGCAGGGCTCTCGACCAGGCTGCTCGACATCGAGGAGGTCGGCTGGCGCGATGCGCCCGGCGGCTTCATCGATCTCGACAATGACGATATCGCGCTCGCCTTCAAGCTCTATCCCTGGGAATGGATGTTCCAGGATGCCTTCGGTGCGAAGCTCGCGAGCGCAGCGACACGCTGGCTTGAGCCGCCATGGAAGGCGGTGCTCTCCAACAAGGGAATCCTGCCGCTGCTCTGGGAGATGTTTCCAAATCATCCCAATCTGCTGCCTGCCTTCTTCGAAGATGATCCGCGTGCCGCTGAGCTTGCGACTTCTTATGTGCGCAAGCCGCTGCTGTCGCGCGAAGGCGCCAATGTCACGCTGATCTCCGGCGGCATGCCGCTCGACGAGGAGGCGGGCCCCTATGGCGCTGAAGGTTTCATACGCCAGGCGTTGTCGCCGCTGCCGAATTTCTCAGGCAACTATCCGGTGATCGGAAGCTGGCTGGTGAACCACGTGCCGTGCGGCCTGTCGATCCGCGAGGACGAGAGCCCGATCACAGGCAACCGCTCGCGCTTCCTTCCTCATGCGATTTTGTGAAGTGCGCTCGCGACCTCATCGGCAAAGGCGCGCGAGCGCGAGTTTCGCGTGCCGGCCTAAAGCGCGATAGATTTGGATGAATCATTATCGCGCTTCAGGTTGTTGTTTGAGCATGATCTCTTCGGAAAACCGCTGCGCACTTTTCCGGATCATGCTCTACGGGGTCTTGACGATAAATCTTCCGTCGTACAGGCCGGCGCCCTTGAACCCACTTTGCACGCTCTCGAAGCCGCCCGTGCCCGTCGCGTTTGCGTACGTTCCGGTGCCCGACAAAATCGTATACTCGCCCTTTGCCTTTCCGTCCTTGACCGCGCCGGTGTAGCGCGCCGTGATCGAGGAGCCATCGTCGAAGGTGTAGGTGCTGTAGCCGAATATCGGTCCTGAGCCCTTGAGCAAGTCGGAGGAATTGACGAAGTCCTTCACGGCGATACGGCCGTCCTTGAAGAAGGCAACGCCGAACATCTTGCCGGACATGACTGTCTGTCCTTCGACATTCGCGACTTCAGTGACCTTGACGTCCACCGGCTTGGTGACGAGCTTGAATTCGAGCACCTGCTCGCCAGCAAGAGCGGTCGCGGGCAACGAGAGCGTCGCCAACAGGAAATAAGAGGCACAAGACATTCGCATGGTATGCCCTCCTCAAAATAGGTCATGATGTCGAACGAATTCCCGCCTCGGTCCGGCGGGACGATCGGGACCATAACACAACCGCCAGATGCTGATGAGGGTCGCGATCGCGTCGCATCACAGCGCGCGTTCTGCTGCGCGGTAGCGGAGTAATCTGCGCTGCTCAATTGCTGGTGATGCGTCACGCGCAAATGGAGGCGCCGGCAAGTACTGCCGGTCATCCGCAACAACGTCGCTCACTCCGATCGCCGCGCGGCAAATCACCTCGCCGCGGCAACCTTCAGCGGCTGCGGCATCAATCCGCCCATCGGACGGCCGGAGCGCGCGGGATTGAGCTGATAGAGACCGCGGCGCTCGGTGATGGGACGGAATGCATCGGTGATGCCGACAACGGATTCGGCGGCGCCAAGCAGCAGCGTGCCGTCGGCTTCCAACCCCTTCGCCATCCGCTCGAAGATCACCGCCTTGGTGTCCTGGTCGAAATAGATCAGCACGTTGCGGCAGAAGATCACGTCGAACGTGCCGAGATGGGAGAAGTCCTGCAACAAGTTGAGCTGGCGGAACTGCACCATGGCGCGGATGTCGGCGTTGAGCTGCCAGAGCTCGCCAACTTGCGTGAAGTACTTCATCAGGTGCTGGATCGGCAGGCCGCGCTGCACCTCGAACTGGCTGTAGACGCCGGCCTTGGATTTCTCCAGCACCTCCTGCGAAAGGTCGGTGGCGATGATCTCGATGCGCCAGCCGGCCAGAGCCGCGCCCATCTCCTTCACGCACATCGCGATCGAATAGGGCTCCTGCCCCGTCGAGGACGCCGCCGACCAGATACGCAAAGACTTGCGCGCCGCGCGCGCCTGGATCAGGCCCGGCAGGATGGTTTCGCGCAAATGATCGAACGGGATCTTGTCGCGGTAGAAGAAGGTCTCGTTGGTGGTCATCGCTTCGACCACGTCGGTCGCAAGCCGGCCGTCGCCGTTCCTGATCTTCAGCACGAGATCGGGAATGCCTGATAGACTTGCCTTGCGCGCGAGCGGCAGCAAGCGGCTCTCCACCAGATACTGCTTGTCGGCGGAGAGATCGAGGCCGGAGCGCTCTTTCAGGAACTTGCGCAGATAATCGTAATCTGCGGGCGTCACGAGCGGTCTCCCGCAAACAGGCGGTTGACCTTGGCGCCGATCTGGTTGAGCGGCAGGATCGCCGCGCAGATGCCCGCATTGGCAGCCGCGCCCGGCATGCCCCAGACCACGCTGGAGGCTTCGTCCTGCGCGATCACGCTGCCGCCGGCCGCGACGATGTCCTTGCCGCCGCGCATGCCGTCCGAGCCCATGCCCGTCAGAATCACCGAGAGAATGCCGCCGTGCCAGATGTCGATGGCGGAGGTGAACAACGGATCGACCGCGGGCTTGCAGAAATTGACGGCCGGCCCCGTCATCGAGCGCGATCGCGACGTCCGCACCGCTGCGCGCGACTCGCATGTGCTTGCCGCCGGGCGCCAGATAAATCCGTCCCGGCTTCACCGGCTCGCCATCGACCGCCTCGGCTGCCGGCCGGCGGCTCGAACGCGCCAGATGCTCGGCGAGAATGGTGGTGAAGGTCGGCGGCATGTGCTGGGTGATCAGCACCGGGAAGCGGTCGATCACCGAGCCAAGCTCGGTGACGAGCGCCATCAGCGCTTGCGGGCCGCCGGTCGAGGAGCCGATCAGCAGCACCTTCGGAACCTGAGTCGAGAACGGGCGTGTCGACAGCGCTCCTGACGACGGCGCATGCACGGTCGGCGCCGGCGCAGCAGGCCGCGCAACGATAGGTCCGCGTGCGGCCGGAGCCGGGCTCGCGGGCGCCAGCGGCGGGCTCGCAATGGCGGTCTTGCGGCGCAGCCGCGCGCCGAGGTGACGGATCTTCTGGATCAGGTCATGATGAAAGATGTCCGCGGCCTGCGCCTCGCGCGTCGATTCCGGTTTCGGAATGTAGTCGGCCGCGCCGAGCGACAGCGCCTTGAAGCTGATCTCCGCGTTGCGGCGGGTCAGGGTCGAAGCCATGATGATGACGAGGTCGCGCTTCTTTGCCAGCAGTCGCGGCAGCGCCGATAGGCCGTCGAGCTCGGGCATTTCGATGTCGAGCACGGCAACGTCGGGATTGATGCGTTCGAGCTGGTTGACCGCCTCGAGTCCGGTGCGCAAGGAGGCTGCGACCTCCATGTCGTGCTCGGCACCGATCCAGCGCGAGATCAGACCGCGGATGACGACGGAATCGTCGACGATCATCACCCGCAGCGGCCCGGCTTCGCGCGAGGGACCCGTGGTCGAATTACCTGCGAACGCAACACTCATTACTCACCAACTCAGACTGAAACGGTTCAGTTGAAACAATCGCCGAAGGATCCGTTCAGCCTCCGGGCGTTCGCTCAGATCAGGCCGACTTCCTGGAATTTCGCCGTCACGATGTCCTTGTCGAACGGCTTCATGATGTACTCGTTGGCGCCGGCGTGCAGCGCGCGCGCGATATGCGCGACGTCGTTCTCGGTGGTGCAGAACACCACCTTCGGCTGGTCGCCGCCCGGCATGCGCCTCAGGTGGCCGAGGAATTCGTAGCCGTCCATCACGGGCATGTTCCAGTCGAGCAGCACCGCATCGGGCAGACCGCGCTTGCAGGCCTCCAGCGCCTTCTCACCGTCTTCGGCTTCGAGGATCTGGAAGTCGAGGCCCTCCAGGATCCGGCGCGCAACCTTGCGGATGACGCTGGAATCATCAACGACGAGACAAGTTCGCATGTGAACCTCTGCTTCCTCCCCCTTTGCCGGGGGCACTTCCGATTGCAAGTCGTTGGCGGCGCTTGCTGCCGTATCAGGCCGCCATCATCTCGGGCGCGAGCTCGAGCACGCGGTCGACGTCGAGGACGACCATGAGCTGGCCCTCGAGACGGTGGACGCCGCCGGCGAGCTTGGCCATGCGGGGATCGAGGTTGACGGGGTTTTCCTCCTTGCCGTCCTCGGGCAGGCGCAGCACCTCGCCGATCTGGTCGATCAGAAGGCCGTAGGATTCACCGCGCAGATCGACGCCGACCGCCATCGGCGCCTTGCCGTCCTCGGCCTTGGGCAGGCCGAGACGGGCGCGCATGTCGATCACGGTGACGATGCGGCCGCGCAGGTTCAACACGCCCGCGATCTCGCGGGAGGCGAGCGGCACGCGGGTGACGCGCTCGGGCATGAACACGTCCTGGACGCGCGAGATCGGCAGGCCGAACAGCTGGCCGCCGATCATCGCGGTGACGTATTCGACCATGGCGCCTTCGGCGGACTGGGTCTTCTTGCTCATTGGCGAACTCCTCGTCCCGTTCCTTAGGTTTTGAGCATGATCTGATCGGAAAACCGCTTCACACTTTTCCGGATCATGCTCTAGGCCGCTGCCCGGCTCAGCTCGGAGGCGCCGGCCGCGCCCGCGGTCTGCTCCTTCAGCGCCGCGATCAGGCCGGGACGGTCGAACTTGGCGACATAGTCGTGGAAGCCGGCCTGCCGGCCGCGCTCGATCGCCGCCGGCGACACCAGCGCCGACAGGCCGATGATCGGCGTGGCCGCGAGGTTGTTGTCGGAGCGGATCACTTCCGCGAACTCGAACCCGTTCATGTCAGGCATCTCGATGTCGGTCAGGATCACGTCGAAGCTTTGCGCGCGCAGGGCAGCGAGGCCCTCCTGCGCGGTCGGCGCGGTGCGGACGCGGTAGCCGGCCGCCTTCAGCACGGGCGCCAGCATGTTGCGGAAGAAGGCGCTGTCGTCGACCAGCAGCACCGACTGCGAATGCATCGACGGCTTCATCTCCTTGCGGGTGAACCAGTCGGCGAACGCCATCGGCAGGAAGTGGCCGACGTCGATCACTTCGGTGGCCTGGCCCTTGATCACGGCCGAGCCGAGAATGCCGGAGGAGGAGCCGCCGACCTCGATGTTGAGCCGTTCCTCGACGATGTCGATGATCTCGTCGACGACGAGGCCCATGGAGCGGCCGTCGTCGGCGAACACCAGGATCGGCTGGGCGCCCTGGCTCGCGATGGTGACGCTCTCCATGGCGACCAGCGGCATCAGCTGCTCGCGGTACTGCACCATGTAGCGGCCGTTGGAGAACTCGATCTTGTCGGCGGGCAGCTCTTCCAGGCGCGTGACGAGGCCAAGCGGGACCGCCTTGGGCTGCGACGAGCCGGCGCGGAACACCAGCAGCGAGGTGGTCTGCTCGCCCGAGCCGACGTGATGGCCGGCGGCCTCGTCGGCCATGTCATGGGCCGAGGAGCCGGAGGCGCCGAGCGCTTTGGCGATGCCGTTGGGGTCGATGATCATGATGACGGCGCCGTCGCCCAAAATGGTGTTGCCGGAGAACATGTCGATGTGGCGCAGCTTCGTCGACATCGGCTTGACCACGATCTCTTCGGTGTGGAACACGCCGTCGACGACGATGCCGAAGGTCTGGCTGCCCACTTGCGTCACCACGATGAAGCCGTTCTCGGGATCGGAGGCCGCGCCGTCGTCGATCTTGAGCAGCTTCTTGAGATGGATCAGCGGCAGGAGCTTGTTGCGCAGGCGCAGCACCGCGGTGTCCTTGATGCGCTCGATGCGGTGCTCGGAGTTGGCGCGGGCGCGGACCAGCTCGACCACCGAGAGCTGCGGGATCGCAAAGCGGTCGCCGGCAGCTTCCACGATCAGCGCGGAGACGATGGCGAGGGTCAGCGGGATCTTGATGGTGACGGAGGAGCCTTCGCCGGCCACCGACTTGATGTCGATGGTGCCGCCGATCTGGTCGATATTGGTGCGGACCACGTCCATGCCGACGCCGCGGCCGGAGACCGAGGTGACGGCGGCCGCGGTGGAAAACCCCGGCGCGAAGATGAACTTGTGAATCTGCGCTTCGCTCATCTTCTCGAGCTCGGCCTCGGTGACGAGACCGGACGAGAGCGCCTTGGCCTTGATCTTCTCGGTGTTGAGGCCTCTTCCGTTGTCGGCGATGCAGATGATGATGTGGCCGCCCTCGTGGTAGGCGGACAGGCGAATGGTGCCCTGCTCGCCCTTGCCGCTCGCCAAGCGCTCGGCGGGGGTCTCGAGGCCGTGATCGGCGGAGTTGCGCACCATGTGGGTGAGCGGGTCCTTGATCAGGTCGAGCACCTGGCGGTCAAGCTCGGTGTCGGCGCCGTGCATCTCCAATTCGATCTGCTTGCCGAGTTCGCTGGAGAGGTCGCGGACGATGCGGGGCAGCTTCTGCCAGGCGTTGCCGATCGGCTGCATGCGCGTCTTCATGACGCCTTCCTGCAGCTCGGCGGTGACGTTGGAGAGGCGCTGCAGCGGCACCTTGAACTCGGTGTCCTCGTTGCGGCGGGAGATCTCCAAAAGCTGGTTGCGGGTCAAGACCAGCTCGGAGACCATGGTCATCAAATGCTCCAGCGTATCCACGTTGACGCGGATCGACTGGTTGGCGACGCGGTCGCCCTCGCCGGCACTCTCGTCGGCCATCGACTTCTTCGGCGCGGCCTTCTCCTTGGCGGGCTTGGCGGTTTCCTTGGCCTGCTTCGCTGCTTGCTTGGCGGCAGGCGCTTCGGCAGCCGGCGCGGGCTCGGCCTTGGCCACCGGGGCGGGGACCGGCGCTTCGATCGCGGTCTCGCGGAAGGCGCGCTCGAGCTCGTCGAGCGAGACTTCGCCCGGACGCAGCGGACGCTCCAGCGTCTGCTCGACCAGCGAGCCGGTGGTCATCTCTTTTGCCGGGGCCGGCTTGGCTTCGGCACCAGGTGCGTCCGGCACCAGCGGCGGCGCTTCGGCAAAAGGAGCAGAGCTTCCCGCGGCCGGCATCGGCTGCGCCGAGCCTGACGCGATCGGCAAAGCCGACGCTGACATCGCCGCCATGCCCTGCTCGACCATCGCTTCCAGCTTGTCGATGAGATCGCGGTCGTTGCCCTCGGGCTCGGCTTCGGTCGCCTCGAGGCCGGCGAGGATCTCCTTGATGCGGTCGATCGAGGACAGGATCACCGTCACGGCCTGCCCGGTTACCGGCATGCCGTCGCGGAATTTGCCCATCAGGGTCTCGCCGGCATGCGCCAGCGCTTCGAGCCGCGGCAGGCCGAGGAAGCCGCAGGTGCCCTTGATGGTGTGGACCAGGCGGAAGATGTTATCCAGGATCTTGGCGTTGTTCGGCTCCTGCTCGAACTTCACCAGCTGATTGTCAACGGTGTCCAGGCTCTCGCTGGTCTCCGTCAAGAACTCCCGCAACAGATCATCCATGAAAACAGGCCTTCATACAGCGAGGGCGCGCACGCGGCGTGATGCGCCATTTCGGAATGAGGCCAGCTTCACCGCAAAGCGTTTAATAATGGTTGAGTATGTGCAAAAGAACGGAACCAACAAAGAGATAAGGCGCTCCGGACAAGCCGAAGCGCCTCGTCAAGATTGGATTAACGCTTCAGGCCCGATGGGCGCGTTTACGAAGCGGTAACGATGATGGCTTCGCCTTCCGGCGCGAGCTTCACGCTGAGCCCGCAGGCCTCTGCGAGCAGGCGCGTGTAATAAGGCTGGATCGCGTGCGCATCCGCGGCAGGTCCCCGCTCGCCGCTCAGGAGCTCGGAGATGTTCTGCGGCAGGCGCGCATTGTGTCCGGTCGCGGTGATGCGGAAGCTCATGGTCTCGCCCTCGCCGATCGGATCGACCGTCAGCATGCCGCCGCGTGGAATCGTATGCTGGGCGACGACCAGCATGTTGAGCAGCAGCTTGACGCGGTTCTTCGGCAGCAGGAGCCGCGGCAGATTCCACGTGATCGCGCACTTGCCATCCTCGATGTGGCCGCGCGCCATGGTCTGGGCGTCGCCGAGGTCGATCTGCGCACCGGACGAGCCGGCTGCGCCGAAGGCGAGACGACAGAACTGGAGGCGGGCGGAGGCCGTCTTGGCGCTCTTGCGAATGAGGTCGAGCGCGAATTCGCGATCTTCCGGCTTGGGATCGTCGTCAAGCACTTCGAGTCCGTTGACGATGGCGCCGACGGGACTGATGAGATCGTGGCAGACCCGCGAGCACAGCAGCGCGGCGAGTTCGAGCATATCGGGAGCAGTAGCGGTCGCGGGCGACGAGGCGTCAGACATATAAAGGGGTCCTGGAGGGTTCCTGGAATTGCGCGGCGCTGGACGCCGCGAATCACGCATGCTTGACGGATGCTGCGGGTTCTAACATTCGCCAGCCCGTGGCAGCTAGCTTGCGATAGGCTCGAAGCGGCCATAAAGGGCTGCGGGCGAATCAGGTGAAGAGGGGCGAGATTTGCCGATGAATGAGGCATGCAGGTGAACATCATCGACGCCGAGGCCGCGGCCGAATTGATGGAGCCGCTCACCGCGCTGGTGGTGAAGGCGGGCGAGGCAATTCTCGCTGTCAATCGTGCGGCGATGCGGATCGAGGGCAAGAAGGACGGCTCGCCGGTGACCGAGGCCGACCTTGCCGCCGACCGCATCATCGCGGACGGCCTGGCGCAGCTTGCGCGGGATGTCCCGACGCTCTCGGAGGAGCGGACCCAGCTCGCCGCACCGCGGTTTCAAGGCAGCTTCTTTCTGATCGATCCGCTCGACGGCACCAAGGAGTTCGTCGCCGGCCGCGACGAGTTCACCGTCAACCTCGCCCTCGTGACTGAAGGCGTGCCGTTGCTGGGCATCGTCAGCGCGCCCGCGCTGGGGCTGCTCTGGCGCGGCATCGTGGGCCGCGGCGCCGAGCGCGTCAGGTTCAACGGCGCCAACATCGTTGCCGCTGAACCGATCCGCACCCGCAAGCTGCCGAAGCCGGGCGAGCCTTGGGTCGCGGCGGTGAGCCGCTCGCATGGCGATCCCGCGAGCGAGGCGTTCATCGCTGGCCGGCCCAATTTTGTGAGATTGACGTGTGGCTCGGCCGTGAAGTTCGGCCGGATCGCCGAGGGCAACGCCGACATCTATCCCCGCTTCGGGCCGACCTCGGAATGGGACGTCGGGGCCGGCTGCGCGGTCGTGACCGCCGCCGGCGGCAAGGTCACCGACGGCAAGGGCGGCGCGCTCCTTTTCGGCCAGCGCGGCGATACCGGCTTCATCATCCCGGACTTCATCGCCTGGGGGGACCCGCAGGCGGTAGGCAGCTACTGACCGGGCTTATCACTGGCTAAGCTTGTCCTGGAGCGCCGGCCAGCGCTTGCCGACCTCATAGAGGAAGCGTTCCGGATCGGCAGCGAAGGCGTCGCGATTGGCTTCCAGGCTGAACAGATAGAGCCGCTGCGCCGCGATCACGAAGAAGCGGGGATTGCCAGGGACGGTGACGCCGCGGGCGATGTCGGCGGGGTCATAGCCGCCGAACTGCGGGCCGTAGATCTCGGGATGGGCCAGGAAGGAGGCCCGGTTGCCCTCGTTCCGGAAGCGCCAGACCGCTCCCCAGAGGTTGGCCTCGAACTCCGCCGTCCCCTGCTCGGCGGTGCCGTCGACGAAATAACCGACGGGGTCGAAGCCCTCGATGGCGACGCCCGAGAAGCGGTTGACTACGATGCGCTCGGTCGTGGCCGCTTGCGCCGATGACCCCAAGCCCGAGAGCCAAATGCCCGCCAGCAAGCAGATCGCGAGCCCGATCAAGGCAATTCCGGGGCGCAAAGGGCTATCTTCCTGCCGTTGTGCCGTCATAGTTGCTGCGGATAACATCCGAGTCGAGGGGACATCCGGCGCAACCTAGAGCCGTGCCTGTTGGCGTCAGGTTAAGGAAGCGATCGGATTCGATAGCAGGGGTTTCTTTTATGACTTTCGCATCACGCCTTGCTGCGCTCGCGCTTGCCGCGATGGTGGGCTGGATCGTGCCGGCCTCCGCCCAGCAGGCGCCGCCGCCCAACCTGCCGCCGCCGCAGCGGGCCCCGACGCCCAACACCTACGGGCCGGACGAGCTGGTGACCGCCGGCCATCGCTTCTTCGGCAACGTCTCGCGCGGGCTCGCCTCGATCATCGAGAAGGCGGTCAGCCAATGGGGCCTGCCCAACGGCTATATCCTCGGCGAGGAAGGCTCCGGCGCCTTCGTCGCGGGCCTGCGCTACGGCGAAGGCACGCTCTACACCAAGAACGCCGGCGACCTCCGCGTCTACTGGCAGGGTCCGTCGCTCGGCTTCGACTGGGGCGGCGACGGCGCGCGCACGATGACGCTGGTCTACAACCTGCCCGCCACCAATGCGATCTACCAGCGCTTCGCCGGCATCGACGGCTCGGCCTATATCATCGGCGGCTTCGGCATGACCGCGCTCACCGCCAACAACATCGTGCTGGTGCCGATCCGCTCCGGCCTCGGCCTGCGGCTGGGCGCCAATATCGGCTATCTCAAATACACACCGCGCGCGACCTGGAACCCGTTCTAGGCCTCCCTCCCCGATCCAGTTCCGGATTCACGTTAACGACAGGGCGGGGCTGGCTTTTTGCCGGTCCGCCATGCATTGTCGTTGGTAAATTTTTCCTTAGCTCTCGGAGTTCTGGCCCATGGTCGAACCGATCATGTACCTGGCGATCGGTTTCCTGCTTTCGATGCTGTGCGGGCTGGCCATCGTGCCGCTGGTGCATAACCGCGCGGTGCGCCTGACCACGCGCCGGCTCGAGGCCGCCACCCCGCTGTCGATGGCCGAGATCCAGGCCGACAAGGACCAGCTGCGCGCCGAATTCGCGATGTCGGCGCGGCGGCTCGAGATGAGCGTCGAGCAGCTCAAGAACAAGACCACCAGCCAGCTCGCCGAGCTCGGCAAGAAGAGCGACGCCATCAACCGCATGAAGATCGAGCTCGGCGAAAAGAACGCCACGATCTTCGCGCTCGAGGCGCGCGAGAAGGCGGTGAAGGAGCAGCTTCGCGCCACCGAAGAGGAATTCAACGCCAAGACCGAATCCTTGCGGGCCGCCGAGCAGGCGCTGACCGACAAGCAAAGCGAGCTCGCGAAAATCACTTCCGAGCTGTCCGACCGTTCGATGATGGCGGAGAGCCGCCAGGTCGAGCTGGTCGCGGTGCGCGCCCAGATCGAAGAGCTCAAGAACCGCGTCGGCGATGCCGAGAAGGAATTTGCCGCAACCCAAGCGCGCCTCGCGCAGGAGCGCACCGAATCCGAGACCGCCTCGCGCGAGCTCGCCGATGCACGCGGCCGGGTCGAGAATCTGAGCCAGCGCGTCACCGAGCTCGATCGCCAGCTCCTGGTGCAGGTCAAGGAAGCCGAAATGCTGTCGGGCCGCGTCGCCGACCTCGAGGGACGGCTCGCCACGCAAGGCAAGCTGCTCGCCGAACGCGACTACGAGAACAACCAGCTGCGTCAGGCCAATGAGGCCTCCGAGCGCACCGTCAAGGAGCTGCGCGTCGAGATCGCGGCCTTGAGCGGCGGCAAGTCGTCGGCCGCGCTCGAATCGCTGCGCGCGGAAAAAACCGCGCTGGAGGAACAGCTCCGCACCGCGCGCGACGAGCGGGCAAAGCTGCAGCGCGACATCAACGCGATCCAGCAGCAGGCAGAAAGCTCCTGGGCCACCGAGCGGATGGAAAACGCGCTGCTGCGCGAGCGCATCAACGACATCGCCGCCGAGGTGGCCAAGCTCGCGATGCAGCTCGAAGGCCCGAACTCGCCGATCGAGGCGCTGCTCGCGGCCGAGGCCGGCCAGCCGCCGAAGCCGGCGCCGCGCCCGGCCAACGACGCCGCGAGCAATGGCACGCCGAGCCTGCCCGAGGGCGGTGGAACGCTCGCCGAACGCATCCGCGCGCTGCAGGCTCACGCCTCCCGCGCCCGCCAGCAGGGCGCGTAAGCGGGCCGAAACCCGGCCTTGCAGCCGGATTGCGCGACTGGCCGAGGTTTTCGCCCCCGCAGGGCACCTCGAAACTTGACACCTTCGGCCCACACTTCTAAATCGCGGGCTCCAATGCACCGGCCGGCCGCAAGTCCGGCCGCCTGCATGATGGTCCCGGGCGCATAGCTCAGCGGGAGAGCGTTCCCTTCACACGGGAGAGGTCCAAGGTTCGATCCCTTGTGCGCCCACCATCCATCTTCCTGAACCCCATCGGTTGCGGACGACCATCGACCATGGCGGCTTTTTGGGCTGCCTCGCCAAAAATCTCGAAAACAACCCCACGCACAGTAGGCCGACAGCAATCGGATCAAGGCGTTACGATTTTTCCGAATTTTTATTGACCCGTCGGGCAAAACAGGGGCATGATGGCAGGATCGGGACTGTCCCACGTGCCTTCATTGCGAGCGCAGCGAAGATCCAGAGTATGTCCGCGGAGGCAGACTGGATTTGCTTCGCTGCGCTCGCAATGACGGAGCATGACTGAGGCGGCGCCAGGTTGGGCACACGCCTCCAAGCTTTACGCACGCTCCCCGAGAGAAACCGTCTCATCCAAGCATCGGGCTTTGTTGCGCGGACATAGCGGAAACCATCGATATCAGAACAAGACGGCGGAAACGCATGGATCATGCGTCAGACGAATGCGACTGCTGCTGTCGATGGCGCGCTTTGCCGCGCAATCCTCAAGGAACCGGCAGGATGGCAGCGTCCGGAGAGAGGTAAGACACGGAGCCGAACGATGGAGAAAGTGAGCGACGAACAGTATCGGAAGCCGTGAGCGCGCGTTGTAGGGTGTCAGCAGAAACGCTTTCGAGGAGCAGCGCATGGCGACCATCTTCATCACCGGCAGCACCGACGGCCTCGGCCGGGCGGCGGCGCAATCGCTCGTCGATCAGGGACATCGCGTGGTGCTGCACGCGCGATCGGCGGGTCGCACTGGCGCGCTCGGCGAGCTCGCATCGCGTTCCGCCGGGATCGTGGTCGGCGACCTCGCGCGAGCCGCAGACGTGAGAAGCATCGCCGAACAGGTCAACGCGATCGGGCGCATGGATGCGGTCATCCACAATGCCGGCGTCTACACGCGGCCGGGCCGTGGCGCAACGCCGGAGGGCCATGCCGAAACGCTGGCCATCAACACGCTTGCGCCGTACATGCTGACGGCCCTGATCGAGCGGCCTCGCCGATTGGTGTATCTCAGCAGCGGATTGCACCGGGGTGGAGAGGGCTCGCTGGATGACCTCGACTGGACGAAGCGGTCGTGGGATTCGGCCAAGGCGTATGCCGAGAGCAAGCTGCACGTCGTCGCACTGGCCTTCGCGCTGGCACGACGCTGGCCCAAGGTCCTGAGCAACGCCGTCGATCCCGGATGGGTCCGCACCAAGATGGGCGGCGCGGGCGCGCCGGTCGATATCGACACCGGACAGCGGACCCAGGCCTGGCTGGCGGTGAGCGAGGATGCCGCGGCTCAGGTCAGCGGGCGCTATTGGCATCATCTCCAGCAGCAGCAGCCGGCAAGTGAGGCGAGCGATCCGGAATTTCAGGACGACCTCATTGAGAAGCTAGGCGGGCTGACCGGTGTGGAATTGCCGCAGGTCTGAGCGCGCGCCTCGTCCTTCGAGACGACCGCTTCCAGCGATCTCCTCAGGATGAGGTTCATCAGCATCGGTGCCCGCTGAAAGGGCTGCCGCGCACTCCCTCCTCATCCTGAGGAGCCCGCCCAAAAGCGGGCGTCTCGAAGGATGGTCGCAGCAAAGCCGCTTCCATATGCGACAACCCTGCCCACGAAAATCTGCGCACGACGCCCTACGCGATCGACAGGATTTCGATCTCCTGCGCGCCCGAACCCACGACGTCGCCGACCGCCTTTCCCATCAGCGACCTTGCGACCGGCGCGACGAACGAGATCGAACCCGCCTTCGGATCGGCTTCGTCCTCGCCGACGATGCGATAGGTCTGCACGCGGCCGTCAGCGCGGCTGAAGGTTACCGTGCTGCCGAAGGCGACCACATCTGATGACTCGGGCTTCGGAACAAGCTGTGCCGTGCGCAGCCGTTCGGTGAGATAGCGAACGTCGCGCAACGGCACCGCGGACTGCCGGCGCTTCTCGTTGACGTCCTCGATGGCCTGCGCAGCCTCATAGGCCTCGCGCGCCTCGGCAAGCTGCGTCTGCAACGCCTGCAAGCCGGCTTCCGTTACGAGATTGGGATGCGGCGAGATCGGGCGATCCGGCAATAGCGTCTCGGACGCGGTCTCGGCGCTTTCTTCCTTGGTAAAGGCGACGCTCAAATCGAAAATCCTGTCGAACTTGTCTGGCTGATCGCGGCGCGTTCGCGCCGCGGGCGATTTGCCAGATTATATCTCAAGTTCGACGAAACGACGGAGCTTGAACACGAGATCCGGCATGGCCTGGCGGAACCGTGTCGCGTTCTGGAAGCTGGTCGAGAACGGCGCGAAGGTGATCATGGCGTTCCAGTGGCGATAGCCGTAGACCGTGACCGAGGCGCCGGTTGCCGGAAAGTCTTCCAGCTTGCGCAGCTCGCCGAGCACGAGCTCGGCGATCGCTTCCGCGGGCAGCAATTGCTTGCCGTCCGCCGTCCTCGTGATTTTCGGAGGCGGCGCGACCGGCTCCGGCGCGATCGGTGCAGCCGCATCCTCGCGCTTGACCGGGGTCGCTTCGGGGACGATGGCGGCAATCCCATCGAATCCGTTCGACGGCGCGGTTGGCGGAACCTCCGCGAGCGGCGGCACAACGCTGTCCGCGCGCTTGTTGCCTCCCAGGATGCTGCTGATCATGGCCACAAGGCCAGCATCCTTCACGTCGTCGCTCATTCCTCCCCCCGGGATTCGGCCTACTCTATCATCGCTCGGGCAGGCCGCCACAAGGGATGCATCGCCCGATTCCGGCCGCTGGGACCACTGTGACGACGGCGCGACCCCAAGTCACGCTGCGCCGCCGCACAGGGGATCACTGCTTATCAAACGGAATATATCGCTGGTACTGCTTGGGCACCGAGCTGCGATAGCGCGCGGGAACCGTGCCGGTGTCGATCGAATGGTCGATCTCCTGCTGCCGCGTCATCTTCTTCTTGGCCGGCTTCTTCGAGGCGCTCTTCTTGGAGTCGGACGGCTGGCTGGCGGTGTCGGTGGTTGCGGCCGGCGTGGACGTTGTCGCGGCGGGCGCTGTCGTGGTCGACGGCGCAGCAGTGGTCGCGGGCGCCGCGGTTCCGTCCGCAGGCGCGTTCTGTGCCAACGCCAGCGGTGTTTGCGCAAGAATCGCCAGCGCTGCTGTCGCAGCCAGCAAATATGATTTTTGCATCAAAGCCTCCAAAATGTCCTGATCCGAACGAGACGAAGCGGCGGCTTCCCGGGGATCGGCGCGTGCAAGTCCGCACACGATAGGCACGAAGCCGGACGCCAACTGTGGCCGAGATCACATTGCTGACCGCGGCTCACGCCTCATCATAGACCCATGTCGAACGCAGTGCCCACTGCGCAGACCAAGACGGGCACGACAAAGTGTCGGCCAGGTCCCGGAACACAGATGGACCTTGCGGTTCCTCATCCACTCGTACTCGAAGGAGTTTGAAATGCGCCGCATGATTCTCACCCTCGCATCGTTCGCAGCCCTGAGCGCCGCGACCTTCCCGGCGTCCCAGGCTCACGCCGCAAACGACCGCTATTGCCTGCAAGGCCGCATCTGGGGCTATCCCGGCAATTGCCAGTTCGCGAGCTATCAGCAGTGCCAGGCCAGCGCATCCGGCACGTCGGCCTATTGCGGCATCAATCCGCGCTACGCATTCTCGCAGCAGCGCTATGACTGAGCGCATTGCGGCGGCGTGCGCACGAGGCGCGCGCCGCCACAATCTTCACGTGAAGACTTTCTGCTTCGCCGACAGTTCAGCGAACTCACGCACGCAAAGCCGCTTACGCCCGTCGATGACGAGAATGTTATCCCTCCTCGCTCCGGGATAAATTCGCAAAGCACGGCCAGAGCTTGCGCGCAACGCCCTCCCCCGGAACAGCATCGATGTCGCGAAGTGTGTGAAGCGACCGCTTGTGGCGCAAGAATCCCTGATCTAGCCTCACCTGCATATTACGTTACGAACAACTTTAACTTTAGTCTTTTTCGGTGTGACTTTTCAGGGAGGAATTTGAAATGAGCAGTCGCCACGCAATTCTTCCGCGCGGATTGAACAATATCCGTTCGCCGCTGTCGCAAGGCCGCTTCGGCCGCATGTTCCGCAAACCCAGCCTCACGCCGGCCACATTCGGCCTCACCGAAGCAGACAATATCGCCAACCTGTCGGCGCTCGCCGACAAGATGGTCGGTAGCTTCGATGCGCCGAAAGACGCGCCGGACGCGGAGGAGAGCGGCATTCCCGCGCTCTACACCTATTTCGGCCAGTTCGTCGATCACGACATCACCTTCGACCCGGTGAGTTCGCTGACCAAGCAGCAGGATCCCGACGGCCTGGTCGATTTCCGCACGCCGTCGTTCGATCTGGACAATCTCTACGGCCGTGGCCCGAGCGACCAGCCCTACATGTACGACGGCAAAAGGTTTCTGCTCGGCGAGAAGTTGACCGGTGCGGGCGTCCCCGATGCCAACGACCTGCCGCGCTTCAAGGGCCGCGCGCTGATCGGCGATCCCCGCAACGACGAGAACAGCATCGTCTCGCAGTTCCAGGGCCTGATGCTGCGCTTTCACAACCGCATGGTCGACGACAACGACAGCCTGTCGTTCGAGGAGGTGCAGCAGCGCGTCCGCTTCCACTATCAATATGTCGTGCTGAACGATTTCCTGCCGCGCATCGTCAAAGCCGACGTGCTGAACGCGCTGAAGACCGCGGGCCGCTACGACCGTAGCAAGCTCGCCCACTATCACTGGCACAACTACCCGTTCATGCCGGTGGAGTTCTCCGTCGCCGCCTACCGCCTCGGGCATTCCATGATCCGCCCGGGCTATCGGCTGAACGACGCGGACAACATGCTGCTGCAGATCTTCCCAGACCCCAACAATCCCGATCTCAATGCGCTGACCGGCTTCCGCGCCATGGGCCCGGGACGCGCCATCGACTGGGGCCGCTTCATCGACATCGACACGCGCCCCTATGGCGACGAGGACGACGAGAGCAATCCCGACAACAAGCGGCGGCTTCAGTTCGCCTATCGCATCGATACCTCGCTGGTCGATCCGCTGCGCAAGCTGCCGCCGGAAGTCGGCTCTAACCCGGCCTCGCTGGCGCTGCGCAATCTCGAGCGCGGTTGGCGGCTCAGCCTGCCCTCCGGCCAGGCCGTCGCCAGCGCGATGCAGCTGACGCCGCTGAGCGACGATGAGATCATCATCGGCAAGGCTGTCGACCACGCCGAAGCAGGCGATCCGCAAACCAGGATCGCAACCATCGCGAACGGCGTGTTTGCCGGCAATTGTCCGCTCTGGACCTATATCCTGGCCGAGGCGCGGCAGCAGCCCCCGACCGAGGTCACGATTCCCGTCTCCGGCGCCCCCCGCACTGTCAACACGCCGCAGCTCGGACCCGTGGGCGGCCGCATCGTCGCCGAGGTCTTCCTCGGCATGATGTTCGGCGACAGCTCCTCCGTGCTGTCGCTCGACCCGCAATGGACCCCGGTGACCGGCGCCGGCTTCGCACTGAAGGACCTCGTCGCCTACGCGCTGGGACAGGGCGATCCGCTGCATTGAGCCGCGAGGACGGTCATGCAGGGCCGCCCGCGTTGCGAGGGCGGCCTTGTCGTCTACTCGCGCCCCAAAGGGGGTAGGTGGACCGCGCGCCCTAAAGCGCGATGAGATCAGGATGAATCGTCATCGCGCTTTAGCTTGTTGTTTGCGCATGATCTTTTCGGAAAACCGCTGCGCACTTTTCCGGATCATGCTTTAGAAGCGCGATGAGATCAGGATGAATCGTCATCGCGCTTTAGCTTGTTGTTTGCGCATGATCTTTTCGGAAAACCGCTGCGCACTTTTCCGGATCATGCTTTAGGGCCGCGTCGATGCAACCAGAGCTCATTCCGGTTTAGAAGCCGCGTGGGTCGATCGAAGGATCAGCTCGAACGAGATAGTCGATCTCGCCCCTCGCAACCCCGATGTCCCTGAGCTCCAGGTCGCTCAGGTCCTCTAACGTCGCGCGCAAGGTCTGGCGGATACACCAAGCACAATAAGCGTCAAAATACCTCTTGAGAAAGTTTGGGGATCGCCGCGTCGCCGCGGACGTCTGCGCCGATCCGGCCGCAGTATAGATCGTGCTCATCGCTCTCTCCCGGGGAGGTGATTACCCACCGAGCGAACTTGCCAAGGCAGATCGGAGCGCGCTTGACACCGGGCTCACATTTTCCTCACCAGCAGCTTATTTTTCGCGTTGCATCCTATGCTACATTCCTGATGCTAGACGGGAGGGATCTTGCGCTATCTCTTCGAGGGCCATGCATTGGACACCGACCGGCGCGAGCTTCGTCGCGGACCGGATGTGTTGCCCGTGGCGCCCCAAGTATTTGACCTGCTCGCGTACCTGATAGGTCACCGGGAACGCGTCGTCAGCAAGGATGAGCTGATCAGTGTGATCTGGAACGGACGCGCGGTATCTGATGCCGCGCTCACGACCCGTTTGAATGCCGTACGATGCGCCATCGGCGACAGCGGTGAACAACAGCATCTCATCAAGACGCTGCCGCGCAAAGGTTTCCGCTTCGTTGGCGTCGTGCGGGGCGTGGATAACGTTATGGTTGAGCCTACAGGCTCGGCCATGCATGACAGCAACTCGACGCCAGTACCGTCACCGCCACATCTTTCCATTCTTGTGCTTCCTCTGGCCAGCCTCGGCGGTGAGCCGGATCAGGATTATTTCGCCGCCGGCATCACCGAAAGCTTGACCGCCGATCTGTCAAGGATCGACGGCACGTTCGTGATTGCCTGCAACACTGCGCTCACTTTCCGCGGCAAGGCTATAGACGTGCGACAGCTCGGCAGGGAGCTGAATGTAAAGTACGTCCTGCAGGGCTCGGTTCAGCGCGGATCCAATCGCCTCCGCGTGAATGTCCAGCTGATCGATGCCGAAACACGCGCCCATCTTTGGACCGATCGCTTCGACAAGCCGATGACCGACCTGCTCGAAATGCAGGATGAAATCGTTACCAGACTTGCCAATGCCCTGGACGCTCAGCTGATCGAAGCCGAGGCGCGACGCGCGGAGCGCGCGCCGCATCCCGATGCGATAGATTTGTGTTTCCAAGGCCGCCATTTGTGGAACACAGGACTGACGCCCGAACGCCTGGCACAGGCGCGCGGCTTTTTTGAACGGGCCCTGGTGCTTGATCCAGAGAATGTCGAAGCATTGGTCGGCATAGCTCACGTCGATCTGTCAACCGCCACCACGTTCATGGTGAATGACCGTGACGCGTATTTCAAAGCGGCGGAGGTTAACCTGACCAAGGTCCTATCGATGAATCCGCGCCACGCCCGCGCACGTCTTGCATTTGGCGTCTTGCACCTGTTCACGGGACGCGGGTCGGAGGCAATCGTCGAGTTCGAGCAGGCGCTGGCGCTTGACCGCAACATGGCCACGGCCCACGCGCTGATCGGATTTGCAAAGGTCTTTGTTGGCCAAGGCGCCGAAAGCGAGGCTCACATCCAGCAAGCGCTTCGGATTTCTCCCCGCGACAGTTTCACCTATCGATGGATGCACTGGCTCGGCGTCGCCAAGCTGATCCTGGGCGCCTATGAAGAGGCGATCGATTGGTTGCGCCGGAGTCTTGAAGCGAACCGGAACAATTCGATCGTGCATCTCCAGCTCGCTGCGGCCTTGGCGCTGGTGGGATCGATCGAAGACGCAAAGGCTGCCGCCCGCGAGGGACTTGCGCTCGATCCCGCCTTCACAACACGCCGCACGCGAGGGCTCATACTGAGCACTGATCCAACGTTTCGTGCCGGAAGCAGGCGTATTCGCGATGGCATGCTGTTGGCGGGCATACCCGAAGGCTGACATTGCTTCCACGGCCTTTGGCAGCCCACAGCCACCACCGAGCGCCGCGGCCGAGGTCATCGAGCAGGTCGAACACTTGTGGGGCGATCGAGAGGGGGGCCATCCCGCGATGCAGCTCGCGGTTCGCGCGCGGCACACCCGTTAACGCGCAGCGCCGAGACCGCTCTCGCCAAGCCGCGCCGCAAACCAGAGCGACAGCGGCTGGTCGACGAGGCCGCTGACATAGACTTCCGATGTCGTCACCCCGTGCTTGTCCAGCACCAGCAGCACGCCGATCCAATAGGCGAACCAGACATGCGGATCGGTCATCGCTTTCAGCTTGTGCTGGTCGTGATCGAGCGGGGTATGATTGCTGGCCTTGCGGATCTCCACAGCGAGCAGGTTGTTCGGGATCTCGCGCTGATGCACCACGACGTCGGGATAGATCGACTTGCCGAGATGATCGTCGGTCGAGATGATGGTGCCGTGCGGCAGATGCAGCGTGCGCTCGCCGAGCCGGTCGTAATTGCAGTCGACCGCCCAGCCCGAGAACTGCCGCTCCAGATAGACGGCGAAGCGATGCGTGATCGCACGCTCGCCGATGTCCTTCTCGAACAAAAATGCTTCGTGCGCGTAGAAGTCCCGGAGCGCCGCGATCACCTTGTTCAGCTCGGTCTGCATCGTGCCTCCCGGCCCCTCACACCTATCGATCAGGTTCCGCGCGGCGACCTCTCCCGGCAGAGGGGCGGGAGACGTCAAGATACATCCTACATCTGCACTTCGATCAGCCGCGGCCCGGGCTCGGCGACGGCTTCCGCCAGCGCCTTGTTGAACTCGTCGGCATTGGTGACGGCGCGGCCGGGCACGCCCATGCCTTTGGCCAGCGCGACGAAATCCAGCGTCGGACGGTCGAGGCGGAGCATGTCGTTGGCGCGCTGGCCGGGCTCGCCGGCGCCGACATTGTCGAACTCGCCGCGCAGGATCTGATAGATGCGGTTGGCGAACACGATGGTGACGATATCGAGGTTCTCGCGCGCCTGCGTCCACAGCGACTGGATCGTGTACATCGCGCTGCCGTCGCCGACCATGGTGATCACCTTGCGGTCCGGGCAGGCGATTGCGGCGCCGATCGACAGCGGCGTCGAGAAGCCGATCGAGCCGCCCATGTTCTGCAGCCAGTCGTGCGGCGCGGCCGCCGCGGTCGGCGGGAAGAAGCCGCGGCCGGTGGTGAGCGATTCGTCGACCATGATCGCGTTCTCGGGGATGGCGCAGGCGATCGCCTGCGCGATCGAGGCGAAGGTCAGCGCGCCGGTCGGCTTCACCAGTTCCTGCAACGCCTGCGGCTTGACGTCCTTCGCGCTCGCCTTCACGGCGCCGGCCAGCGCTTCGAGCGCTGCGACCGAGTTCTCGCCCCAGGAGGTCATGCGATGCACCTCGCAGCCCTGGGGCTTGAGCATGCTCGGCTTGTTCGGATAGGCGAAGAACGCCACGGGATCGTCGGACTCGACCAGCACGATGTGGCGGAACTTCGCCAGCATCGGCAGCGCGTTCTCGATCACGTAATGGATGCGGTCGATCGAGAAGCGGCCGCGGCCGCGCGCCATCTTCGGGCGGAAGGTCGGGCCCATCACGGTGCAGCCGGTCTTGCCGGCGATGCGCTCGGCCAGCGCCAGGCCCTGCTCGCTCAGCGCGCTGCCGGTCATCAGCAGCAGCGTACCCTCGCCGTCGCCGTGCAAGATCTTGGCAGCCCGCTCGACCGCCTGCGGCGAATAGCTCGCGCGCTGCTGCTCGGCCGGCACCTCGGCGATGCCGTCGGCCTCGTTCCAGGCGGTGTCGGCGGGCAGGATCAGGGTCGCGATCTGCGGGGGCGCGCTCTTCGCAGCCGCAATCGCCGCGGCGCCGTCGGCGGCGACCGATTTGGCATCCGGGGAGGTGCGGACCCAGGACGACATCGGCCGGGCCAGGCCCTCGATGTCGGAGGTCAACGGCGCGTTGTAGCCGATGTGGTAGACCGCGTGCTGGCCGACGATGTTGACAATACCGGAATTGGCCTTCTTGGCGTTGTGCAGATTGGCAAGACCGTTGGCGAGGCCCGGGCCGAGATGCAGCAGGGTCGAGGCAGGCGTGCCCTTCATGCGGAAATAGCCATCGGCAGCACCCGTCACCACGCCCTCGAACAGGCCGAGCACGCAGCGCATGCCGGGAACGCGGTCGAGCGCCGCGACAAAATGCATCTCCGAGGTGCCCGGGTTGGTGAAGCAGACGTCCACCCCGCCCTTGACCATCGTTCGCACCAGGCTTTCCGCACCGTTCATTCTGTCTGCTCCCGCAACCGGCGATTTCCAGTGACCCGTTCGATCAATCATTGTTCGCGCGTGCCGTCAAAGCAAGAGCGGCCATTGCGGCCCTGCCCCGTGTGACGACGCGCCGGTTTGGCTAACACTTTCTGCAGATTGGCGGGATTGCCGATTTGGTAACGCCAATGGCCAAGCATGGCGCCCCTCACGGGGCCGTGGCTTGCGAAAAGCCCGCAAATATGGCCTCTGGCCTTCGTTGAATCGATTTTTTGCTGGGGGTACCAATGATCCGGTTTTTCGCCGCGCCGATTACCGCCATCGCACTGCTGA
Source organism: Bradyrhizobium sp. USDA 4486 (assembly GCF_054057995.1). Lineage (NCBI taxonomy): Bacteria > Pseudomonadati > Pseudomonadota > Alphaproteobacteria > Hyphomicrobiales > Nitrobacteraceae > Bradyrhizobium > Bradyrhizobium sp. USDA 4486. The sequence continues at coordinate 7,695,619 of NZ_JBSRZV010000001.1, read as the reverse complement.
CCGCCACCGTGGCCGGTGCCTTCGCCGAAGAGTTCGACTCGCGCGACATCATGGGCGGCGGCCCGAACTTCTTCCGCGGCGGCTCGAGCCCAATCCCCCGCACCACCGTCATGTACAACGGCAACTATGCCCCCGGCACGATCGTGGTGAACACCGCCGAGCGCCGGCTCTATCTGGTGCTCCAGAACGGCCAGGCGCTGCGCTACGGCATCGGCGTCGGCCGCGACGGCTTCCGCTGGGGCGGGGTGCACAGGATCACCGCCAAGAAGGAATGGCCGGATTGGACGCCGCCCTCGCAGATGCTGGCCCGCCGCCCCGACCTGCCGCGCCACATGAAGGGCGGCATCGAGAACCCGCTCGGCGCGCGCGCGATGTATCTCGGCTCGACGCTGTACCGCATCCACGGCTCCAACGAGCCGGAGACGATCGGCCAGGCGGTGTCCTCAGGCTGCTTCCGCATGACCAACGAGGACGTCACCGACCTCTACAGCCGCGTCTCGGTCGGGACCACCGTGGTCGTGCTGAACAACTAAGGCCTGCGCGAACTTCCGTACGGTGGGCAAAGCCGAAGGAACGCGCCAACGCGCGGTCCTTTGGCGTGGCCACCATTTTGAGTTGGTGGGCACGGCGCTTTGCGCCTTTGCCCACCCTTCGGCATCGTGCTTGAGCGCCTGGAACCCGCCACACGCGTGAATTTGTGGTCTTGTGCGCGCGCGGCGAATACGGCAGCGTCGCGCGACGATGAGCGCATTCAACCAGCCCGCGGCTGCCGTCCGCCTCGCCCTGCTGGCGTTCGCCGCGCTCACATCCGTGCCTGACACCGCTACCATGGCCGCAGGCGAATTGCCCGCGATCGCCTCGCGCCAGCGCAGCGAGAAAAAGAGTTTTGCCGACGGCGAGATCGTCGAAGGTTTCCTGAAGACGGCGTTCGGCGCCGAATACCACCTCGCCGGCCGTGTCGATCGCATCCGCAAGTTCGACGGGCCGGTGCGGGTCTACGCCGAGAGCGACCGCGCCGACCGCAAGGCGCAGCTGGCAAAAGTCGTCGCCGACATCGGCAAGCGCGTGCAGCATCTCGACATCGCCATGACCGCCACCAGCGAGGCGGCGAACGTGCGGGTCAAGCTCGTGCGCGACCGCGATCTCTTCCGCACCATCGCGACCTTCTACGGCGTGGACAAGGCGCGCGAGATCCGCACCTCGCTCGATCCGCAATGCCTGTCCGGCTTCCGCAAGAACGACAATTTCGAGATCGAGCATTCCGACGTCATCCTCACCGTCGACAATGGCGACTTCACCTTCCTCGACTGCGCCTATGAGGAGCTCTTGCAATCGCTCGGACCGATCAACGACACCACGAGCGTGCCCTGGACCATGTTCAACGACAAAGTCTCGATGGGCTATTTCGACGTCTATGACCAGTACATCCTCAACCTGCTCTACGACCCCCGTATCAAGGCCGGCATGACCGTGCCGGAGGTCAGGGCCGTGCTGCCGCAAGTGCTCGCGGACGTGCGCGCCTGGGTGAAGCAGGTGAATGATCTGAAGGAGTGAGCTGCTCTTACCCTCCCCCTCCAGGGGAAGGTAAATCCAGCGCCGCTTCCGCTACTGCACGAGATCGGCGACCGTGGTCGCGGCCTTGAGGCCCGTGCCGGTGAGGACGGCGACCGTGGTCTCGTTCGTCCTGATCGATCCGGCAGCAGAGAGCTTGTCCAGCGCCGCCGCTGCGCTGGCGCTGGTCGGCTCGGCGAACAGGCCCTGACGCGCGAGGCGGCGCAAGGCGGTGACGATCTCGCCCTCGGTGAGCGCGATGGTGCCGCCGCCGCTCTCGCGCAAGGCGGCGATGATCTCGCGCAGGCGTAGCGGGTTCTTGATCGCGGTGCCCTCCGCAATGGTCTTGCTCACCTCGCGCGCGACGGGCGTATCGACGCCGGCCTTGAAGCTCGCATCGATCGGCGAGCAATTGAGCGGCTGCGCCGCGAACAGGCGCGGCAGCCTTGTAATCTGGCCGGCATTCAAGAGCTCGCGAAAGCCGAAGGCGCAGCCGAGCAGGCTGCTGCCGGCGCCGACGGGGACGATGACGTTGTCGGGCGCGCGGAAGCCGAGGTCCTCCCAGATCTCATAGGCGAGCGATTTGGTGCCTTCGAGGAAGAACGGCTGCCAATTGTGGCTGGCATAAAAAGTCTGGCTCGACTGGCGGATGGCCTCGGCCTCCGACTCTTCACGAGGCCCCTCGACGAGCTGTACCGTCGCACCGTAAGCGCGCACCTGCGCGATCTTGGCCGGCGACGTCGAGGCTGGCGCCAGAATCTTCACGCGCATGCCGCCGGCGGCACCCAGCCCCGCCATCGACGAGCCGCCATTGCCGGAGGAGTCTTCCAGGATGGCGTCGACGCCGATCTGCCGCAGGAAGGACAGCATCACCGAGGAGCCGCGGTCCTTGAAGCTGCCGGTCGGGTTGAACCATTCGAGCTTGAAGAACGGGCGCAGATCGCCCCAACCCTGCTGAACCAGCGGCGTGCAGCCTTCGCCGAGCGTGATCGGATTGTTGACGTCGACCGGCAGCGCCGCGCGGTAGCGCCAGAGCGAGCGCGTGCGGCTGTCGATATCGTCGCGCGCGATCCCCGCCCCCGGCGTCACCAGCAGCGGCGTGCGCTCGTCCGAGCACCAGCGCGGCTGGTCGAGCGGGTAGAGCTTTCCGTTGCGGGGATCGATGTAGGCGGCGGTGGACATGGCATTCTCCGGGGCAGAGCCGATCCGGACCATATGTCCGAATGCAGGCGGCTTATCCAGTCGGTCGTGGCCACGCCACCGCGCACGGAGCATGGCACGCCAGCGCCCGCCGCGGCTCCGCCGAATCCTTATAAATATAGTAATTTCAATATGTTACGCATTTCGCCGCGCGAGCCGCCGGACCCCGGCGGTCCGCCGGACCATGGCGCCTGGCAGCCGCGCGCCATATCTCATGGGACGAAGCAGCCCGCCCCGACGGCACGATTAACTTGTCTGTCGTGGCTCGCCGCTACAATATGTTGGATTGAGCTTGCGTCGCCGGTGCTCTGCATGGGCGATGCAGGTGAGCCAGGCCCGTCCGAGCGGCGGGCCGTTGGCTTTTTGGGAGCCTGGACATGAGCCGCGCGAACCGTACCGAGCATATCCGCCTGACCTCCCATCCGGAGCCGGGCAAGAAAGCCGCCTATCCGATCCATTGGGGCGCCGCAGACGCGCACGCCCGCGGGCCGATCATCGGCACGGTGTCGCGCGCCGGGGATCGCAACGTGATCGGCAGCCATGGCGGCTCCTATGCGATGTACCGCGCGCTCGCAGTGTCCGCCGGCGCGCTCGATCCGATCCGCCGGCCAGATCTCACCAACACCTTTCCGGCCGCGACCATCGGTCCGTTCGAGCAATGGCGCGATCCCGCAAAGATCGTCGCGCTCGATCCGTGGGGGCATCTCGTCGCCGAGAATTTCGGCAAGGACATCGCCGAGGGCGTCGATATCCGCCCGAGCATCGCGGTGACGCGCGCGCGGCTCGATCTGCCGGAGATCCGCGAGGCGCTGGCCGCGAAGCGGCTGCGCGCCGACGGCGAGGTCGTGCACGCCAATGGCAGCGTCTCGGTGGTGAAGATCGCGATCGATCCGGTCTGGTACCTGCCCGGCCTTGCGACGCGGTTCGGCACCAACGAGACCGAGCTGCGGCGCACGCTGTTCGAGCAGACCGCCGGCATGTTCCCCGAGCTCGTGACCCGGCCGGACCTGAAGGTGTTTCTGCCGCCGATCGGCGGCACCACCGTCTATCTGTTCGGCGATGTGACAAAACTGCCGGACCATCGCACAAAAATCACCTGCCGCGTGCATGACGAGTGCAACGGCTCCGACGTGTTCGGCTCGGACATCTGCACCTGCCGGCCCTACCTCATCCACGGCATCGAGGAATCCGCGCGCGGCGCGCAGGAGGGCGGGCTCGGGCTCGTCGTCTACAACCGCAAGGAAGGCCGCGCGCTCGGCGAGGTCACGAAATTCCTGGTCTACAATGCGCGCAAGCGCCAGGAGGATGGCGATGCGGCCGCCGCCTATTTCGAGCGCACCGAATGCGTCGCCGGCGTCCAGGACGCACGCTTCCAGCAGCTGATGCCGGATACGATCCACTGGCTCGGCCTGAAGCGCATCGACCGCTTCCTGTCGATGAGCGACATGAAATACGACGCGCTGACCTCGCAGGGCATCGACATCGTCGAGCGTGTGCCGATCCCGCCCGAGCTGATCCCGGCCGACGCCCATGTCGAGATCGCCGCCAAGAAGGCCGCGGGCTACTACTCGACCGACATTGCGCCGGAGAAGGACGTGGACGGCGTGGTCGGGCGTTCGCTGGAAAAATACTGATCGCGCGATGGCGAACGCTTTGGAACGACAGGCGCGCTCGCTGCTCACCGCGACGGCGGTGCGCGCGCGGGCCGGGCAGATGCTCGAGACCGGCCTCGCCGGCGGCGGCTTGAGTCACTTCACGATCGATCTCGGCCGCATGGATGGCGTCGCGGAGGCCGTGTTAGCGGTGACGCGCAAAGCCTATCCGGCGCTGGACATTCCCTTCCATGCGCGCTGGCGGCATTTCGTGCTTGGCGGCATCGATCGCTGGGCGCGGCTCGCCGACGCCGCATCCTGGCCCGACCGCGCGGCACGGGCGCGCACCGAGTTCGATCTCGCTATCGTCAGCGTGCTGCTCGACGCCGGCGCAGGTGCCGCGTGGCGCTATCGTGACGCGGTGACAGGGGAAAGCATCGGGCGGTCCGAGGGGCTGGCGATCGCGAGCCTCGACATGTTCGCAACCGGACTCTTCTCCGGCGATGCCCGCGCGCCATTCAGGGCCGACGCGGGCGTGCTCGCAGAGCTGCCGCTCGCGGCGCTCACATCAGCCTTTCAGGTAAGCGATGCCAATCCGCTGCTCGGGCTGGAGGGACGCACCGATCTGCTGCGGCGCCTGGGCCGGCTGATTGCCGGGCGTGCGGACATTTTCGGCCTGCAGGACACGCCGCGGCCCGGCGGGCTGTTCGACCACATCGCGGCCCGAGCCGTAAGCGGTGCTATCGCCGCGCCGGCGATCTTGTCCGCGGTGCTGAACCAGCTCGGGCCGATCTGGCCATCGCGGCTCGAGCTCGCGGGCGTCCCGCTCGGCGATTGCTGGCATCACCCTGCGCTCAAGACGGATGACGTAACCGCGGGCCTCGTGCCGCTGCACAAGCTGTCGCAATGGCTGAGCTATTCGCTGATCGAGCCGCTCCAGCGCGCAGGCTTTGTTGTCACCGACATCGACGGCCTCACCGGGCTTGCCGAATACCGCAATGGCGGCCTGTTCGTCGATCACGAGGTGCTGCGCCTGCGCGACGCCGCGGATGCCGAGCGCGCGCATCCGGTGGATTCCCTGCTCGTCGTCGAATGGCGCGCGCTGACGGTCGCGTTGCTCGACCGGCTCGCCGAACTCATTCGCGCGAAACTTGGCCGCACGCCCGAGACATTGCCGCTCGCCAGCATCCTCGAAGGCGGCACCTGGGCCGCGGGCCGCGCGATTGCCTTTGCGCGCCGCCCAGATGGTTCGCCGCCGCTCAAGGTGATCAGCGACGGCACGGTTTTCTGACCCTATTGTCGCTCACGCACCCACTTGATGAATTTCAGGAGCAACCGATCATGGAAGGCGTCACGATCGTCGATCATCCGCTGGTGCAGCACAAGCTGACGCTGGTGCGGGACAAATCCATCTCGACCAAATCGTTTCGCGAGCTGATCAAGGAGATCGGCATGCTCTTGTGTTACGAGGTGACGCGCGATCTGCCGCTCGCCGACACCGTGATCGATACGCCGCTGGCGACGATGCACTCGGCCAAGATCGCCGGCAAGAAGCTGGTGTTCGTGCCGATGCTGCGCGCCGGCACCACCTTCGTCGACGGCATGATGGACCTGGTCCCGACCGCGCGCGTCGCCCATATCGGTCTTTATCGCGAGCCGCACAGCTTTGCCGCGGTCGAATATTTCTTCAAATCACCGTCCGATCTCGGTGAGCGTCTCGCCATCGTGGTGACGCCTGTCGTCGCCACCGCCAACACCGCCGTCGCCGCGATCGACCGGCTGAAGGAACGCGGCGCCAGGGACATCCGCCTCGCCTGCCTGATCGCAGCACCGGAAGGACTGGAGCGGCTGCGCGGACTGCATCCGGACGTGCCGATCTGGACCGCCGCGGTCGACGAAGGTCTCGACGAGAACGGCTTCATCCTGCCGGGCCTCGGCGACGCCGGCGACCGCGCCTACGGGACGCGGTAGTTCAGAGACAATGATGTTAGGCCCGGTTGGCTGTCCGTTGCTTACCTCTCTCTTCGGGAGAGGTGCTTCGAGTTCTGGGCTCGCACCAATTCAAGCAAAGCTCATCCCGCGCTAAACCTTCCCGCTGCCGCAAATCCCCTTCAGCGCCTGCCATTCCTTGTCGCTCAAGAGCGGCGGGCCACTGGCGGGGCGATCCTCTTTCGTCATCCGCGCGAGACGGTCCTCGGTCAGCGGATGGCTCGCCAGGATCGTGAAGCCGCTGCCGCCTTCCTTGCCGGTGATGCGGAACATCAGCTCGGCCGCGGGTTTTGGCGAGCGACCGAGCTTGTGCATGATCTCGATCGCGAAGGTGTCGGCGCCGGTCTCGGCCTCGCGCGAATAGGAGGCTTCGACCACGCTGCGCGAGGCGAAGATCACGGCGCTCGAGCCGGTGATGTCGCCGAACAACAGGCCGATCAGGAACGAGGTGCCGCCGTTGTAGATCAGGCCGCGCATGTTGTCGTAGTGCTTGAGATGGCCGAGCTCGTGGGCGAGGATGCCGGCGAGCTCGTCGGGGTTTTGTGCCTTGTCGAGCAGCCCCCTCAGCACGTAGACCTTGCCGCCCGGCAGCGCGAACGCATTCGGCACCGAGCTCGGCAGCACTCCGGCGGTCATGGCATCGTCGTCGAGGCCGGCGGCATCGCGCAGGCGGTTGACGAGCTTGGTGAACGCGGCCTTGCCCGCGGGCTCTTCGCACACGCTGCCACCGAAGATGGTCTTCACCTGGACTTCGGAGGCATCCCCGATGCGGCGCTCGATCGGCTTCGGCACCAGTGGCGCCAGCCGGTCGGCCGCGAGCGGCACGCCGAACAGCACGACGCAGACGATGGACACGGCGGCGGCCACCGACCAGCCGACGATTTTCGCCAGCCCGCGGCGCGAGGTCTGGTGCTCGTCGAGCCGCGCACAGCGGACGATCACCTGCGTCGCCAGGGTGACGTCGCGGACCTCGAGCCGCGCCAGAGGCGGCGCGGTCGTGCAGGAAAGCCGCAAGATGCCGGCCGGACTGTCGGCGCGGCGGATGTCGGCATAGGCCCAGCGCACCGGTGCTGCGCCCTCCTCGACGATCTCGAGGGCATCGCCGAGCACCAGCGTCACCTGCCGCCTGCGGCTCGACACGCCGTCGAAGAAGATGGTCGGCTTGGCCGACTGCGCCGGGGCCCCGGTGAACAGCTCGCTCACAGATCAGAATCCCGCGACATCCAGCCCGTCGGCAAAGCCTTCGCCGAGCGCGCTGGCAAGCTCGCCGCTGCCGCGTACATCCGCGGCCGCGCCGATATTGTGCACCTCGACCGTTTCCAGCACCTTGGCCCAGAGATCGCGCTGAAGATAAACGCGCATGATGATGTTGACCGCGAGGGCAACGGCGAAATAGCCAACGACCATCATCACCAGCATAGCGATGTTGGCTCTATGAGCATTGGGCCCGAACACCTCATCGGCCGGGAGGCCGGTCAGCTTGCTGGCAAGCGCTATGGCGCCGCCGATATAGAAGCCGAAGATGGTGCTCAGCAGCAGCCACCAGCCGATCACCTTCCAGTACAGGCCGTAGAAGACATTGTGCGGCAACTCCGAAGACACGCTGACGCCGCCGATACGGATGCCGTCGAGCCACCAGCGCCATTCGCGCGCCTTGAACTCGGCATAGAAGAACGGGGCCAACGGGAAGATGATGAGCGCGATCGGGCTGAGCAGCCACAGCCACCAGCCGCGCTTGAAGAAGGTCCAGCCGTCGCCTTCGAAATCGCCGCGCAAATCGCCGTAATGGGTGTGCCGCATCTTGTAGCGTTCCAGCGAAGCCTCGCGCCAGGGCAGCGCCAGGCCGAGGGTGAGAAATAGCAGCAGGCCCCACGCCATGGCCCGGAACGAATAGGCCCAGCCCGAGCCGTCCATCCAGAACCGCACGCCGCGCCAGACCGTGCGCGTCAACCGATAGCGCCGCGCGCGAAAGATCGCGAACTGGCCGAAGGCGTAGAAGCTGATGAACAGCGGCGTCGAGGCGAAGCCCTGCCAGCGCTCGAACTCGATGCCGATGAGGAAATAGGCGAGATAGATCGGCACCAGGATCGCGAGCGCGAACAGGAAGCCGATCAAAAGCTCCTTGCCCCGCCCGGTGTATTCGGCGGCGTCGCCGTCGATCGAAGTGTTCGACCAGAGATGACGGCGGATGTCGGTGACCAGCCAGAACCGGTAGAAGCCGAAGGTGACCAGCTCCAGCACGGCACCCGTGGTGACCATTTTCCGGAACTTGGTGCGGTTGCCGGCGAAATCGACGCGCGTCGGCGGCAGCGGCGGCGGTAAGGGTTCGGACCCGATCGGGGTCCATTGCATGTCGTTCACGGCGGCAACCTCGGGGTGCTTACGGCCAAACTATAGATCACAAGATTAGTCGGTCCCCAAGATGAGGGGGTTCGATTGACCTCGTTTCCAGTCGATTTCTCGCTGGATTGCTGGGCAGCAGCGTGCGGGAGATCACGTTGACACATCCACGTGACATTCGCCCGAATCCCTCTCGCAAAGGTTGGATGCGGCAAAACTCTCCCTTGCTCCGGCGCAGACAACCGGCTGTAATTGCAAATCAAATACCGCGGCGCAGAATTCATAAAAAGGCGCGTGGGAAGCCAGGGAGAACGGTCATGCATGGGACCATGGAGAGCGCGTCCAAGCTCGACGCATTGCGCGAGCGGGCGTCGTCACTGCCGCTGGAGCAGTTCGATCCAGGCGATCCTGAATTGTTCAGGACCGATACGTTCTGGCCCTATTTCGATCGCCTGCGCCGCGAGGATCCCGTGCACTATTGCAAGCACTCGATGTTCGGGCCGTATTGGTCGGTGACGCGCTACAACGACATCATGGAGATCGAGACCAACCATGCGGTGTTCTCCTCGGCCTCCGCGCTCGGTGGCATCACCATCCGCGACATCGATCCGGATCTGCGCCGCGAAAGCTTCATCTCGATGGACCCGCCGCGCCACGCGGCGCAGCGCAAGACCGTGGCGCCGATGTTCACGCCGACGCACCTGGACAATCTCGCCATCAACATCCGCAAGCGCTCGGCCGAGTGCCTGGACAATCTGCCGCGCGGCGAGGTGTTCGACTGGGTCGACCAGGTCTCGATCGAGCTCACCACGCAGATGCTCGCGGTGCTGTTCGACTTTCCCTGGGAGGACCGCCGCAAGCTGACGCGCTGGTCCGACATCGCCACCACCATCCCCGGTCCCGACGGCTTAGTGGCGACCGAGGACGAGCGGCAGGCCGAGCTGACGGAATGCGCGGCGTATTTCTCCCGCCTCTGGAAGGAGCGCATCGCGCAGCCGCCGAAGAGCGACCTCCTGTCGATGATGGCGCATGGCGCCGCGACGCGCGACATGGATGCCAAGAATTTCCTCGGCAATCTCATCTTGTTGATCGTCGGCGGCAACGACACCACGCGCAACACGATGTCGGGTTCGCTTCTCGCGCTGAGCCAGCACCCGGAGCAATATCGCAAGCTGCGCGAAAACCCCGCGCTGCTCGACAGCTTCGTGCCGGAGGTGATCCGCTGGCAGACGCCGCTCGCTCATATGCGGCGCACCGCGCTCTCCGATTTCGAGTTCCGCGGCAAGCAGATCAAGAAGGGTGACAAGGTCGTGATGTGGTACGTCTCGGGCAATCGCGACGAGGAGGCGATCGAAAAGCCCTACGACTTCATCATCGACCGCGCCCGTCCCCGCACGCATCTCTCCTTCGGCTTCGGCATCCATCGCTGCGTGGGCCTGCGGCTTGCTGAACTCCAGCTCAAGATTATTTGGGAAGAGATTCTCAAGCGCTTCGACCATATTGACGTGGTCGGCGAACCGAAGCGGGTCTATTCGAGTTTCGTGAAGGGGCTGGAGACGTTGCCGGTGAAGATTGCGGCGTAGATTCGCAAAATGATGAGTTCGAGCAACATCCGCAAAGAAGCTGCGCCCCTCCCCCGCCTGCGGGGGAAGGCTGGGGAGAGGGTATCTCCACAATGGGACAATGCCCAAGAGGAGAAAGCCCTCACCCGGCGCTGCGCGCTCACCTCTCCCGCAAGCGGGAGAGGTGAGAAACCAACCTGGAGCCACCACCATGAACTTCCAAGCGCCGGTTAAAGCGGACAAGGCCGAACGCATGCGCAGGGCGCGCGAGGAGGCCTATGCGACGCCGCTGGCGCAGTTCCACCCCGGCGCTCCCAGGCTGTTCCAGGACGACACGCTGTGGCCGTGGTTCGAGCGGCTGCGCAAGGAAGAGCCGGTGCATTACTGCACCAACGCGCCGATCGAGCCGTACTGGTCGGTGGTGAAATACAACGACATCATGCATGTCGACACCAATCACGGCATCTTCTCCTCGGACTCGACGCTTGGCGGCATCTCGATCCGCGACGTGCCGGAAGGCTATGACTGGCCGAGCTTCATCGCCATGGACCAGCCCCGCCATTCGGCGCAGCGCAAGACGGTCTCGCCGATGTTCACGCCGACCCATCTCGACGAATTGGCCAAGCTGATCCGGCAGCGCTCGCAGACCGTGCTTGACAACCTGCCGCGCAACGAGACCTTCAATTTCGTCGAGCGCGTCTCGATCGAGCTCACCACGCAGATGCTGGCGACGCTGTTCGACTTCCCCTGGGAGGAGCGGCGCAAGCTGACGCGCTGGTCCGACGTCTCGACCGCGCTGCCCAAGAGCGGCATCGTCGCGTCCGCCGAGGAACGCCGCCGCGAGATGGACGAGTGCTATGCCTATATGTCGAAGCTCTGGAACGAGCGCGTCAACTCCGCGCCGCGCAACGACCTGTTGTCGCTGATGGCGCATAACGACGCCACGCGCTTCATGGACCCCGACAACCTCATGGGCAACATCATCCTGCTCATCGTCGGCGGCAACGACACTACGCGCAACACCATGACCGGCTCCGTGCTGGCGCTGAACGAGAATCCGGACCAGTACGACAAGCTGCGCGAAAATCCCGCGCTGATCGATTCCATGGTCCCCGAGGTGATCCGCTGGCAGACGCCGCTGGCGCATATGCGGCGCACCGCGCTCCAGGATACCGAGATCGGCGGCAAGCATATCAAGAAGGGCGACCGCGTCGTGATGTGGTACGTCTCGGGCAACCGCGACGAGGACATGTTCGAGAGGCCGAACGACTTCATCATCGACCGCCCGCGCCCGCGCACGCATCTGTCGTTCGGCTTCGGCATCCACCGCTGCGTCGGCATGCGCCTTGCCGAATTGCAGCTCAAGATCGTCTGGGAGGAGATGCTGAAGCGCTTCGACCGCATCGAGGTGGTCGGCGAACCCAAGCGGATCTATTCGAGCTTCATCAAGGGATATGAGTCGCTGCCGGTGCGGATTCCGGGGTAGCGGCGCCATCCTTCGTCGTTGCGAGGAGCTCTTGCGACGAAGCAATCCAGACTGCCACCGCGGAGGGATTCCTGGATTGCTTCGCTGCGCTCGCAATGACGAGGTTTTGGGTGCACCTGTGCATCAAACGCGCGGCATCCCAGCCCAGCTATAAAATTCCGGCATGACAGCTCGCAAAGGATGCGAAGTGCCGACCGCGCCTGGCTGGTCTACGACACGAGCGCATCTAACTCAATTTGATGTCCCACACGCCGTCCTTGCGGCAGGCGGCGACCTCCTCGCGCAGGAGTGCGGTGATGGCGATGGACGCTGTCGAAGGCGGGCGATCGATCGGAGAGGCAAAAATGAGCTCGCGTGTCATCGGCTTGGAAACCATTGCCGTTTCCAGCCGCCCGTCCGCGACCTCGCCATGGACCGACGAGGGCGGCAAGAGCGCGAACCCAAGCCCTTCCTCAACCAGACTCGTCAGCACGCGGAACGAATCTGCCTCCAGCTGGACGTTGAGCTTGATCTTGCGCTGGGCGGCGGCGTGCTCGATCAGCGCGCGGAGACCGTGGGAATGACTGGGCAGCACCAGCCGCTGCCGCAGCAGCCAACCAATGTCGACGTTCTTCTTGCGCGCGAGGCCGCAGCCGCGCGGGCCGACCGCGACGATGTTGTCGCGCCCCAGGCTCTGCACGTTGAGATGAAGATCGGCCGAGCGGCCATAGAGGATGGCGAGATCCATCTCGCCGCGATGCAGCCATTCGACGAGATGCCCGCTATAGCTCTCGACGATGCGCAGCGAGATGCCTGGAAATTTTTCGACGCAACGCCGTGCAAAACGCGCCGACAGCACACAGCTCACGGTCGGAACCAGGCCGAGCACGACCTGGCCCGACGGCGGCCCCTTGGCCGACTGGATGTCGTCGCGGATCTGGTCGATCTGCCGCACGATACCGGAGGTGCGCGCCAGCAGCAGACGGCCGGCTTCGGTCAGCACCATGCCGCGGCCGTTGCGGGTGAACAGATCGGTGCGCAGCTCGTGTTCCAGGAGCTTGATCTGCCGGGAGAGCGCCGGCTGCGCCACGCGCAGCGTGTCGGAGGCCTTGGACAGGCTGCCAAGCTCCGCCACGCAACTGAAGGTCCTGAGCTGCCGGAAATCCATGCTTGCCAATCCTGGAAGGCTACTCCATACGCTATAGCAAATGAGCATAGGGGGCTGACGTTGTTTTCACAACGCCAGAGCATCGGCCGGCGTTATCTTAACTGCCGCTAGATACGGGAAACGCCATGAGTGACGAACACCACACCGACGATCACGCCGACATCCGCGAAGCCGTCGCAAAGCTCTGCGCGCAGTTTCCCGGCGAGTATTGGCGCAAGCTCGATCGCGAGATGGCCTATCCCAAGGCCTTCGTCGATGCGCTGACCGAGGCCGGCTATCTCTCGGTGCTGATCCCGGAAGAATATGGCGGCGCGGGACTGAAGCTTTCGGCGGCGGCGGCGATCCTCGAAGAGATTCAGCGCGCGGGCTGCAACGGCGGCGGCTGCCATGCCCAGATGTACACGATGGGCACCGTGCTGCGGCACGGCAATGCCGAGCAGAAGGCAAAATACCTGCCGAAGATCGCGAGCGGCGAGTTGCGGCTGCAGGCCTTCGGCGTCACCGAGCCGACCAGCGGCACCGACACCTCCTCGCTGAAGACCTTTGCGCGCAAGGAAGGCAACGACAGCTACATCGTCAACGGCCAGAAGATCTGGACCAGCCGCGCCGAGCATTCCGATTTGATGATCCTGCTGGCGCGCACCACGCCGAAGGAGCAGGTCAAGAAGCGCACCGATGGTCTGTCGGTCTTCATCGTCGACATGCGCGAGGCCAAGAACAATGGGCTCGAGATCCGCCCGATCCGCACCCTGATGAACCATGCCACGACAGAGGTGTTCTTCACCGACATGAAGGTGCCGGCGGAGAATCTGATCGGCGAGGAAGGCAAGGGCTTCCGCTACATCCTCTCCGGCATGAATGCCGAGCGCATTTTGATCGCGGCCGAATGCGTCGGCGATGCCAAATGGTTCATCGCGAAGGCGACGAACTACGCCAAGGAACGCAGCGTTTTCGGCCGGCCGATCGGCCAAAATCAAGGCATCCAGTTCCCGATCGCGAAGGCCTACGCGTCGATGCGCGCCGCTGAATTGATGGTGAAGGAAGCCACGCGCAAATACGAGTCCGGGCTTGACTGCGGCGCGGAGGCCAACATGGCAAAAATGCTGGCGGCGGATGCGTCGTGGGAAGCGGCGAATGCCTGCATCCAGACCCATGGCGGCTTCGGCTTTGCCGAGGAATACGACGTCGAGCGCAAGTTCCGCGAGACCCGGCTTTATCAAGTCGCGCCGATCTCGACCAACCTCGTGCTGTCCTTTGTCGCCGAGCATGTGCTCGGCATGCCGCGCTCGTACTGAGGTCGCATCATGGGAGCACTTGACGGGATCAGGGTGATTGCGGTCGAGCAGGCGGTGGCGGCGCCGTTTTGCTCCTCGCGCCTGGCCGATGCCGGCGCGGAGGTGATCAAGATCGAGCGGCCCGAGGGCGATTTCGCCCGCGGCTATGACGCGGCGGCGAAGGGCCAGAGCAGCTACTTCGTGTGGCTCAACCGCGGGAAGCAATCCGTCGTGGTCGATCTTGCCACGAAGGAAGGCTGCGCCGAGTTGGAGAGGCTGATCGCGAGCGCCGACGTGCTGATCCAGAATCTGAAGCCGGGCTCGATGGACAAGCTCGGCTTTTCGCGCGAGCGCTTGCTGAAGGACTATCCAAAACTGATCTCGTGCACGATCACCGGCTATGGCGACGAAGGTCCCTACGCCCATCGCAAGGCCTATGATCTCTTGATCCAGGCCGAGAGCGGACTCGCCTCGATCACCGGCAATCCCGATGGCGCCTCGCGCGTCGGCATGTCGATCGTGGACGTTGCGACCGGCGCCACCGCGCATGCGGCGATTTTGGAGGCGCTGATCGGGCGCGGGCGCACTGGCAAGGGTGCCGATATCCGCATCTCCATGTTCGACGTCATGGCCGACTGGTGCACTGTGCCGCTGCTCAACTCCGAAGCCGGCAATCCGCCCAAGCGCATGGGCCTGCGCCATCCCTCGATCGCTCCCTACGGCGTGTTCACCTCGAAGGACGGCAAGGACATCCTGATCTCGATCCAGAGCGAGCGCGAGTGGAAGACGCTATGCGTGAAGGTGCTGGACCAGCCGGATCTTCCGGCCGATCCGCGCGTCGCCAACATGGTCGAGCGCGTTCGCAACCGCGATTTCACGGACACGATTGTCGCCGATATCTTCGGCAAGATGACGCGCGACGAGCTGCTGAAGCGGCTGTCGGACGCCGACATCGCCTTTGCCGAGGTCAACACCATGGCCGACCTCACCAATCATCCGCATCTGCGCCGCATCGAGGTCGATACGCCGAACGGCCGCGTCAGCTATCCCGCGCCGGCCCCGATCATCGTCGGCGAGACGCGCACTTATGGCGCTGTGCCCGCGATCGGCGAAAAGCCCCAGAACAAGCAACAGAGCGAGGCGTCATGACCGAGAAGCTCGACATCGATCACTTGCGGCAATGGATCGGCCGCAGCACGGAGGCGACCGACATCGTCACCGCGCAGCTCGTGAAAGGCCTGCGCGCGACGCTGTTCCAGGAGGTCGGCGAGCCCAAAAACGGCGATGCCGCACCGTTCACGGTGCATTGGTGCCTGGCGCAGCCGGTGTTTCCGATGTCGATGCTCGGGCCGGACGGCCACCCCACCCGCGGCGGCTTCCTGCCGCCGGTGCCGCTGCCGCGCCGGATGTGGGCCGGCGGCGAGATCGAGTTCTTGCTGCCGCTGCAGGTCGGCGATGAATCGACGCGAACCTCGCGCATTGCCGATGTGCAGGTGAAGACGGGCTCGACCGGCACGCTGTGCTTCGTCTCGGTCGAGCACAGCATCTCCTCCCCGCGCGGCACCGCGATCCGCGAGCGGCAGGACATCGTCTATCGCGAGATGACCAGCAACGTGCCCACCACTGCGAAGGCGCCGCCTGCGCCGCCGAAGGCGCAGCATCGCGAGACGCATGTCTCCGATCCCGTGCTGCTGTTCCGCTATTCCGCGCTGACCTTCAACGGCCACCGCATCCATTACGACCGCGACTACGTCACCAAGGTCGAGGGTTATCCGGGCCTGATCTTCCATGGGCCCTTGCAGGCGGCGCTCATCATCGAGATGGCCGCAAAGCTGCGCGGCGGCAAGGCGCCGAAGAAGTTTACCTATCGCGGCGTGCAGCCGCTGTTCGAGGGCACGGAGTTTTCGGTCAATGCCAATGAGACCGAGGCGGGCATGGAGCTGTGGACCGCGAATGCGGAGGGGCAGCCGACGATGAAGGGCACGGCGGTGTGGTAGCTCCGTCACCGTCATTCCGGGGCGATGCAAAGCATCGAACCCGGAATCTCGAGATTCCGGGTTCGCTCCGCGCCCCGGAATGACGAACCTGACAATAAGCACACGGGACGGAAACCATGTCCAAGAACGGCAAGACCGGCAGCAAGTCCGTCACCGTGAAGCAGGCGACGCTCGACCTGCTGCGCGCCTTCGGCATCAACAAAGTGTTCGGCAATCCCGGCTCGACCGAGCTGCCGTTCCTGAGCGATTGGCCCGACGACATTGACTATGTGCTGGCACTGCAAGAGGCCTCCGCCGTCGGCATGGCCGATGGCTATGCGCAGGCGACGCGCAATGCCGGCTTCGTCAACCTGCATTCGGCGGCCGGCGTCGGCAACGCGCTCGGCAATATCTACACAGCGCATCGCAACCAGACGCCGCTGGTGATCACCGCGGGCCAGCAGGCGCGCTCGATCCTCCCCTTGCAGGCGTTCCTCTATGCCGAGCGCGCCTCCGAATTTCCGCGGCCTTACGTCAAATACAGCGTCGAGCCGGCGCGACCCGAGGACGTGCCGGCCGCGATCGCACGGGCCTATTACACTGCGATGCAGCCGCCCTGCGGGCCGACCTTCGTGTCGATCCCGATCGACGACTGGACGCATGCCTGCGCGCCGGTCGAGGCGCGCAAGGTCAGCCGCGAGATCGGTCCCGACCCGGAAGCGATGGAGGCGCTGGTCACAGCACTCGGCTCGGCAAAGCGCCCTGCCCTCGTGGTCGGCCCCGGCGTCGATCGTGCCGGGGCAGTCGATTTGATGGTGCGCGTCGCCGAGAAGGCCAAGGCGAGCGTCTGGGTGAGCCCGTTCTCGGCGCGCTGCTCGTTCCCCGAGCGCCACCCGCAATTCGCAGGCTTCCTGCATGCCTCGCCCGCACAACTCTCCGATGCGCTGCGCGAGCACGACCTCGTCGTCGTCATCGGCGCACCGGTGTTCACCTTCCATGTCGAGGGCCACGCCGCGATCTTTGACGGCGGCGCGACGATCTTCCAGATCACGGACGATCCGGATGCGGCTGCGGTGACGCCGGTCGGGACCAGCATCATCGCGACGATGAAGCCGGCGCTGAGCCTGCTGCTCGATATGCTGCCGGAAAGCAAGCGCGCTACGCCGAAGGGACGCACGCTGCCGCCGGCGCCGCAGGCCGCCGATCCGTTGCCGGTCGAATTCCTGCTGCATTCGCTATCGCAGGCGATGCCGGATGGCGCCTCGCTGGTCGAGGAAGTGCCCTCGCACCGGCCGGCGATGCAAAAATTCCTGCCGATGCGCGGCCAGGATTCCTTCTACACCATGGCGAGCGGCGGCCTCGGCTACTCCCTGCCGGCTGCCGTCGGCATGGCGCTCGGCAAGCCGAAGCAGCGCACCGTCTGCCTGATCGGCGACGGCTCGGCGATGTATTCGATCCAGGCGCTGTGGACCGCCGCGCAGCGCAAGCTGCCGCTGAGCATCGTCGTCATCAACAATTCCGGCTATGGCGCGATGCGCTCGTTCAGCCAGGTGATGCAGGTGCGCAACGTGCCCGGGCTGGAGCTGCCGGGGATCGATTTCGTGAAGATCGCCGAGGGCATGGGCTGCCATGCGGCGCGGGTGAGCAAGGCCGCAGAGCTCGGCGAGGCGCTCAAGCGCGGGATGGCGTTTGAGGGCACCAGCCTCGTCGAAGTCGTCGTGGATTCGGCGGTGCCGGTGCTGTATGGGCAGAAGCATTGATCGCGTCGTCCCCGCCTCGAGCGCAATTGCGCACCAGGCAGGGACGATAGGGAGTATTTGGCGCGAGCGGTGGCTAGCAACGTAGCCCGCTCTCGAGATCTCGGGTTCGGTCCTGCGAACCGCCCAGGGATGAGCTAACGGTCACTTCCCGAACTCCTCCCGCATCCTGGCCTGGATCTTCGCCATGCCGCCGATCCAGCGGTCGTAGTTCTCGGTCTTCTTGCGCATGTAGCCGAGCACCTGGGGGTGCGGCAGGATCAGGAACGTCTCTTGTTCGAGGCCGGCGAGCACGTCCTTGGCCACCTGCTCCGGCGTGAGATCGCCGTCGCCGGATTGCGGGCCTTTCGGGATCGAGCGCAGCATGCTGGTGTCGACGCCCTGCGGGCACAGGATCGAGACCTTGATGTTGTGCGCCTTGTGCGAGATCGCGAGGTTCTCGGCAAAGCCGACCGCGGCATGCTTGGTCGTCGAATAGGCCGGGCTGCCGACCTGCGACAAAAGGCCCGCCGCCGAGATGGTGTTGAGGAAATAGCCGCCGCCGCGCGCCTTCATGCGGGGGATCAGATGCCGCGCGGCATAGACATGGGCCATGACGTGGATCGCCCAGCTGCGCTGCCAGGGCTCGTCGGAGTTACCGCCGGCATTCTCCGACATCGGATCGAAACCGCCGCCGATGCCGGCATTGGAGCAGAAGAGATCAATGGGGCCGAACTGCCGCTCGGTCTCCTCGATGACGTGCGCGATGTCCTTTTCCTGCGCGACGTCGCATTTGAACGCCGCGCCGTTCACCGTGGCGGCGACCGCCCGCGCATTGGCGGCGTCCATGTCGGCGACGACGACCTTGGCCGCGCCCGCATGATGAAAGGCCTCGCACAGCGCCTTGCCGATGCCGTTGGCGCCGCCCGTGACGACCACGACCTTGCCGGTCACCTGCATGCGACGTCTCCTCTTGCCTTGTACCGCTTTATACCGCGCCGCTTATTCCGCGTCGCGGTCCTGCTCAGCTCAACACGAGGTCGAGCACCGCGGTATAATGGCATGCCGCGCCGGCCAAGACAAAGCCGTGCCAGATCGCATTCTGGAAGCGCAGCCGTCGCCAGGCATGGAAGATCACGCCGAGGCTGTAGAAGATGCCGCCGGCAAACACGAAGCCCAGCGCGAGCGCAGGCAGTGCCTTGACCACGGCGTCGTAGAGCATGACGCCGCTCCAGCCCATCGCGAGGTAAATTCCGACCGAGACGCGATCGAACCGGCCGGGGTAAAACAGCTTCAGCACGATGCCGAGGATGGCGACGCACCAGACGCCGGCGAGCAGCACCAATGCGAACACGCTGTCCTTCACTTCCAGGATGAACGGCGTGTAGGTCGCGGCGATCAGCAGGTAGATCGCGGAATGGTCGAACCGGCGCAGCAGCCATTTGGCCGGCGAGACCGGCCAGAGATTATAGATCGCCGACAGCACCAGCATCGAAAGCAGGCCGGCGACATAGATCGAGACGCCGACGATGTCGATCGCGGTTGCATAGATCACCGTCAGCACCACCAGCACGGTCGCGGAGATGAGGCCGGCAAGGACGCCGATCGCATGGACGATTCCATCGGCGATCACCTCGGCGCGATCGTAGTCCCAGCCGATCACGTCGGCCGCGGCGTGGACTGAGGAGGATGCGAACTGTTTCAGTTGGAAGACGGTCATGGCAATCCGGGAAAGCTTGAGGCAATGCCCCTCTTTATCGGTCTTTCGGCGTCGGCGCGTCGTTCAAACGGCTGATTTGCCGACAAAGGCGGTAGAAGTATGAAAGCTTGATTTTCCTCAGGCAGTTGCCACTTTTGTGATTAGTCCATTTTGCGTATCCCTCGCCCGAGCCCCCTCAACGTTCATATGGCATTCAGTTTCCAGGACATGGTCGAGGAGGCGCGCCTGTCGGCCCGGGCGCTGATCGACTATGGCGAGCACTTCTTCAACCCGACGGTGCGGCTCGGTGTCACCGGCTTGTCGCGCGCCGGTAAGACCGTATTTATCACCGCGCTGATCCATGGCCTCACCCGCGGCGGGCGGTTTCCGGTGTTCGAAGCCTATGCCTCGGGCCGGATCGCGCGGGCGCATCTGGCGCCGCAGCCGGACGATGCCGTGCCGCGATTTGCCTATGAGAACCATCTGCGCGCGCTGATCGAGGAACGGCGCTGGCCCAACTCGACGGTCGACATCAGCGAGCTGCGCCTCGTCATCGACTACCAGCGCCCGAACGGCGCCGACCGCACGCTGACGCTCGACATCGTCGACTATCCCGGCGAGTGGCTGCTCGACCTGCCGCTGCTGCAAAAGAGCTATGAGCAATGGTCCGCCGAAAGCCTGGCGCTGTCGCGCGAGGCGCCGCGGGCGCATCTGGCTGCGGACTGGCACGCGCATCTCGCAACGCTGAAGCCGGAGGCGCGCGAGGACGAGCAGGCGACGCTCACGGCCGCAAGGCTTTTCACCAACTATCTTCGCGCCTGCCGCGACGAGCGCTTTGCGATGAGCCTGCTGCCGCCCGGCCGCTTCCTGATGCCCGGCAATCTCGCCGACACGCCGGCGCTGACCTTCGCGCCGCTGGACCTGCCCGTGGGCGAGCAAGCGGGCGAGGGATCGCTGTGGGCGATGATGGTGCGCCGTTACGAGGCCTATAAGGACGTCGTGGTGCGGCCGTTCTTCCGCGATCATTTCGCCCGGCTCGATCGCCAAATCGTGCTGGCCGACGCGCTCGCCGCATTCAACTCCGGCCCCGAGGCGCTGCACGATCTCGAGGCCGCGCTGGCCGGCATTCTCGACTGCTTCAACATCGGCCGGAGCACCATCCTCTCCAGCCTGTTCCGGCCGCGCATCGACCGCATCCTGTTCGCGGCGACCAAGGCGGATCATCTGCATCATTCCAGCCACGACCGGCTCGAGGCCGTGCTGCGCCGCGCGGTGAGCCGCGCCGTGGCGCGCGCGGAAAATACCGGCGCGGGAATCGATGTCGTCGCGCTCGCAGCCGTCCGCGCCACGCGCGAAGCCCAGGTCGCGCATGGGCGCGACAAATTGCCGTCGATCCTGGGAACACCGGCCGCGGGCGAAAGCGCCGGCGGCGAGTTCTTCGACGGCAACACCGAAGTTGCTACCTTTCCGGGCGACCTGCCGCTGGATCCCGAGCCGCTGTTCAACGGCAGGGACGCGTTCCGCGGGCTGTCAACTGAGGCCGCCGAGAGAAGCGATTTCCGTTTCCTGCGCTTCCGCCCGCCCAAGCTCGAGCGCGAAGGCGCGAGCGAGCCGGCGCTGCCACACATCCGCCTCGACCGCGCCTTGCAGTTCCTGATCGGAGACAAGCTCGCATGAACGACCGATCCCAGCCGCGGCGGCCGGCAACGTTCCGGCTCGACGATCCCGGCGTCGTCGTCACCGAAGCCGACGAGATCAGCCGACTCAGCCGCGCCACCATCCAGATCACGCCGGAGCACGATCCGCAGGCGCTGCCGGTGCCGATTGAAGCTGCGCTGCCGGCGCGGCGCCGATTTTCGTGGGGCACGCTGTTCTGGTCCGGTCTCGCCGGGCTGACGCTGCTCGGCACCGGGCTCGGTGTCGTTCATCTGATCGAGGATCTGTTTGCGCGCAGCGAAAGCCTCGGCTTCGTCGGCCTCGCCCTCGCCTTCGTCACCGCGCTCGCGCTTGCAGTGGTGATCGGACGCGAGGCGTTCGGGCTCGCGCGTCTTGCGACCATCGAAAAGCTGCATCAGCGCGCAGCCGCCGTGCTTGCCAGCGACGACCGCAAGGAGAGCCGCGTCATCGTGCAGGACCTCATCAAGATCGCGCACCAGAACCCGCAGCTGGCGCGCGCCCGCGCCACGCTGGAAAGCCATGCCGGCGAGATCATCGACGGCGCCGACATGATCCGCCTCGCCGAGCGCGAGCTGATGTCGCCGCTGGATGCGGAGGCGCGGCGGCTGGTGTCGTCGGCCGCGCAAAAAGTCTCGATCGTGACCGCGGTCTCGCCCCGCGCGGCGATCGATGTGCTGTTCGTGCTCGTCGCAGCGCTGCGGCTGATCCGCCAGCTCGCTTATCTCTACGGCGGCCGTCCCGGCGCGCTCGGCATGATCCGCCTGCTCCGCCACGTCATCGCCCATCTCGCCATCACCGGCGGCATGGCTGCAAGCGACAGCCTGGTGCAGCAGATGCTCGGGCACGGGATTGCAGCAAAGCTGTCGCAGCGGCTGGGCGAAGGCGTGCTGAACGGGCTCTTGACGGCCAGGCTCGGGTTGGCGGCGATCGACGTCACGCGCCCGCTGCCGTTCGCGGCCCTGCCGCCGCCAAAACTGTCGGACCTCGCGACGGATCTGCTGCGGAAGAAGGACGAGGAGGAGTAGCCACTTCGCCTCTCCGCGCTTGCGGGGAGAGGGAGAGAGAGGCCAGCACTTTCCACCAGAACAGCGGCGAGTCCTTCGGCGGGGACAGCTCCGGGGTCCAGCCGGTGAGCCTCTCAATCACATAGGTATCCGCCAGGACACCGCGCCAGCGGCGTTCGACGTCACCGAGCGGCTGGCGCTGCGCGGGGATCGAATCCCACACCGGGGCGCGATTGTCCGGCACGCGGCCGACGTAGATGCCGGCGTGGCCCTTGATCCGGTCCATGCCGGGATCGCCGAAATCCTGGAAGCGGCCGCGCTCGTTGATCTCGATCACGGGCACGCGGCCGCGGAACAGCCAGCGCATCATGGCGTAGGTGCGGTAGTCCGTGGTGGCGATCCAGGTCGCGCCGGTCTCGTCGAGCGCGGCCTGCGCACCGGCGGCGACCTGCTCGTAGCCGCCCTCGGCGCCGATCGGGTCGATCTTGCCGAGCAGATTCCAGGGCGCTGCGACGTAATACAGGAACACGATGACGACGAAGGCGAGGCCCGAGACGACCGCCGTGTCGAGCCAGAACACGCTCGACCGGATCAGCCTTGCCGACCAACCCTCGCGCGACAGCACGACGAGATTGACGGCCGTGGCGGCGAAGCCCACCGGCCACATGAACATCGGCCAGGTGTCGCCGACGCGGAGCGTCATCGACTTCACGAGGAAATAGAGGAACGGCACCAGCACCGCGGTCGAGAGCAGGATCGCGACCGGCTCGCGGGCGCGATAGCCGCGCCACGCCGTCATCCCGAGGCCCGTCAGCACCACCGGCAGCATCACGAAGCCGACGAGGCCGAATTGCAGGCCGATGTAGTCGCCGATCGTGCGCAACGAGATGCCGTAATTGGCGGTGGCGCGCACGCCCTGGAAGCGGAACGAGGCCCAATCATGCTGCGCGTTCCAGATCAAGACCGGCGAGAATAGTGCGATGGCGATCAGCACCGCGAGGTAGGGATACGGGCTGCGCAGCCAGCGCCAGCGCCAATCCGGCACCAGCAGGAACGCCGCAACCGCTGGCGCGAACATGATCGCGGTGAATTTCGACAGCAGCGACAGGCCGGCGAACAGTCCGGCCGCGAGCCACCACCGTCCGTCGCCGCTTTGCCCCAGCCGCACCAGCGACCACATCATCGCCATCGCAAACGGGATCATGGCGACATCGGGCGCGACTTTGGCCATCAGCAGGCCGTAATAGAGCGCGGCCTCCGGCATCAGCAGCGCGAACATGATCGCGCGGGCATCATGGGTGAGACGGCGGACGATGTCGGCGAGCAGCAGCTGCGTCACCAGCATGGCGACGATTCCGCCGAAGCGCACGCCGAGCGTGGTGTCGCCGAAAATCGCCGTGCCGAAGCGGATCAGCCAGGCGATCATGGGGGGATGATCGAGGAAGCTGAGCGCGCCCTCCTTCGACCAGGTCCAATAATAGGCCTCGTCGGTGCGCAGCTCGAGCGCGGAGGCGTAGACGATGCGAAGTACCGTCATCGCGGCGACGACGAGCACGGCCATGAGGATGAGCCGGCGCTGGGCGCCGTCAGGCTTCGCAGAGATGTCGGGAGCGATCGTCACGGCCGCGCTTTTCCCCGACTTGAGAGGGGGAGTCAATGTGTGGGAGGTGCAGCACACACCGCTGTCGTGCCGGGGCGCGACGTAGTCGCAAGCCCGGGCACCTGATCACCAGGGGAGAAGTTTGACGACGACTTGCAACCACGCCCTGTCGTTATCGCGACGAGCGCAAGCGCTCGCGCGGGGGTCCCGGATCGGCGCGCGCCTGGGGGCGCGCTTGTCGGGGACGACAGTGGGCATAATGGGTGCCGATCGGTGGGCACGGCGCACAAGAGCGCGCCTTTGCCCACCCTAGAATTCCCTACGGTTTCGTAACCTGCCGCGCATGTGACCGGCCCTGCTGTCCACTCCGGGAATTAAACGCTAGGCTGGCTGTTCTCGTTGATGAAACTGATACAACCGAATCATGGCCACCGCTCTCGCACAGATGACCGAACTCGTCCGCTCGACCGGCGTGCGCCAGGTGCGGCTGGTCTGCGGCGTCATCCTGTTCGCTTACGTGATCAGCCATTTCCTCAACCATGCGCTCGGCAACATCTCGGTCGATGCCATGGAGGCCGGCGTCTACTATCACATGGCGTTCTGGCAATTCCTGCCTGTCGCGATCGTGTTCTACGGCGCCGCTCTCACCCATATGGGGCTCGGCGTCTACGCGCTGTATCAGCGCCGGCAGTTCCGCTGGAAGACGATCGAGCCGCTCCAGCTCGTGCTGGGACTGAGCATTCCGGCGCTGGTCATGGCGCATGTGATCGGCGTGCGGCTCGGCCAAACCTTGTATGGGCACCAGAAGCTCTACCCGCAGGAGCTTTATCTCTTCTTCAGCTCAAACCGCATCTGGACCATGACGATCCTGCTCACCATCGCCTGGATCCACGGCTGCATCGGCATCTATTTCTGGCTTCGCCTGAAACCATTCTTCACGCGTGGGGCGCCCTATCTGCTCGCGGCCGCCGTGCTGATTCCGACGCTGTCGCTGCTCGGCGTCTACCAGGGCGGCCGCAGCGTGATGCTCGATGCCGATGACGGCGAATGGCGCACGCACAATCTCACCCGCCGCCAGCTCGGAACGACGGCCGAGGCTGCAACGCTCGACCGCATCACCAACACCCTCACCATCGGCTATGTCGGCCTGCTCGGACTGGTGCTGGCGGCGCGCGGTTTGCGGGCCTTGCGCGAACGGCGCGGCGGCATGATCGCGCTGTCCTACGGAAACGGCAAGACGGTGCGGGTCCCCAAGGGCCTCTCTGTGCTGGAGGCGAGCCTGCGCCACAACGTGCCACATGCCAGCGTCTGCGGCGGCCGCGCCCGCTGCTCGACCTGCCGCATCCGCATCATCGGCGACCATGCCGCCCTGCCCGAGCCGTCGCAGCGCGAGGCTTTCGTGCTCGCCCGCGTCGGCACCGCCGATCCCTCGATCCGGCTCGCCTGCCAGCTGCGGCCCGAGTGCGACCTCTCCTTCTTCCAGCTCTTCACCCCGCACACGCATGCAGCGGGCGGGCAGGCCTCGACACCGGCCCGGATCGGTCAGGAGCGCTATCTCGTCAGCCTGTTCGTGGACATGCGCGGCTCGACGCAGCTGGCCGAGAAGCGGCTGCCGTTCGACACCGTCTTCATCGTCAACCGCTTCCTCGGCGCGGTATCGCAGGCGGTGATCGAGCATGGCGGCCAGCCGAACCAGTTCGTCGGCGATGGCATGCTGGCGCTGTTCGGGCTGTCGGCCGATCCGCAACAGGCCTGCCGGCAGGCGCTGAAGGCGGCCAGCAGCATCGCCGCGAATATCGACGAGCTCAACGAGCTGCTCAGCCACGACCTCCGCGAGCCGATCCGCTTCGGCATCGGCATCCATGGCGGCGAAGTCATCATCGGCGACATCGGCTATCGCGATCACATCGTGTTCACCGCGCTCGGCGATGCCGTCAACGTCGCCGCCCGCCTCCAGGACATGACCAAGACGCTGGCCTGCGAGGCCATTGTCTCCGAGGAAGTGCGCCGCACCGCGGGCCTTGGCGACGATTCGCTGCCGCAGCAGGAAGTCGCGATTCGCGGCCGCGACGAGCCGATGGCCGTGCGCGTGGTCGCGGATGCGAGGCAGCTTGCGGCGCTGGTCGATCGCGGCGAGCGCGTGGCGGCCTGATTCTTCTTCAGCTCTCCCCGCAAGAACGGGGCGAGGGAGCACACCTTCGCCGCCGCGACAATCCGGCTCAATCTCGTGACAGCATAACCCGGCTTGCTGCAACGCAGCGGCATGGCCTTGCTGCGAAAGCACGAATTGACTCCGCCCGAGTCGTCGCGACAGATGCGCGAGGGATTGCGGTGATGACCGCTGCTCCAACGAAAGCTCCGGGAGGAGACCACATGTTCGATCGACGCGACCTGCTCAAAGGAGCGGGCCTTGCCGCCGCGGCGGCGACACTGAATTCGACCAAAGCGCTGGCCCTCGAGACCGTCACGCTGCCCTTCGCCAATGGCGAGCGGTCGCTGGTGAAGTACCCGCAGAAGCGGCCGATGATCGTGTTGACCAGCCGGCCGCCGCAGCTCGAGACGCCGTTCGCGGTGTTCAACGACGGCCCGATCACGCCGAACAACGCGTTCTTCGTGCGCTATCATCTCTCCGACCTGCCCTACAATCTCGACCCCGACAAGTTTACGCTTCAAGTCAAGGGCAAGGTCGACAAGCCGCTCAAGCTGTCGCTCCAGGACATCAGGAAAATGAAGGCGACCGAGATCGTCGCCGTCAACCAGTGCTCCGGCAACAGCCGCGGCTTTTCCGAGCCGCGCGTCGCCGGCGGCCAGCTCGCCAACGGCGCGATGGGCTGCGCGCGCTGGCGCGGCGTGCCGCTGAAGGCCGTGCTGGAGATGGCCGGCGTGCAGGCCGGCGCCAAGCAGGTCACGTTCAACGGCATGGACGGCCCGGCCAGCGACAAGACGCCCGATTTCATCAAGGCGCTCGACATCGACCACGCCAGCGACGGCGAGGTGATGCTGGCCTACGGCATGAACGGCGAGGACCTGCCGTTCCTCAACGGCTTTCCGTTGCGCCTGGTCGTGCCCGGCTATTACGGCACCTACTGGGTCAAGCACCTCAACGAGATCACCGTCATCGACAACGTCTATGACGGCTTCTGGATGAAGTCGGCCTATCGCATTCCCGATACGCCGAACAATGCGATCGAGCCGGGCACCGCGCCGAAGGCGACCATCCCGATCAACCGCTTCACCATCCGCTCCTTCATCACCAGCGTCGCCGACGGTGCCAAGCTGAAAGCGGGACGCACGACGCTGCGGGGGATCGCCTTCGACGGCGGCAAGGGCATCAAGGAGGTCCAGGTCTCCACCGACGGCGGCAAGACCTGGGCGAGCGCCAAGCTCGGCAAGGATCTCGGCAAATACGCATTCCGCGAATGGAAGCTGCCGGTGCAACTCGCCGCCGGCGGCGTCGAGCTCAAGGTGCGCGCCACCGGCAATGACGGCGAGACCCAGCCGGATACACCGCGCTGGAACCCGGCGGGTTACCTGCGCAACGTCATCGAAACCACGCGCGTCACCGTGGCCTGAGGGAGAATGATCATGCAGCGCACCGCTCTCCTCGCCGCCTCGCTCACGCTCGCCAGCATCATCAGCGCAGTGACTGCGGCGCCGATCAACTACAAGACTCCCGATGAGGTCGCCGCGTTCAAGCCTGGTCCCAATCTGGAGGTGGCGCAGGGCAACTGCACCGCCTGCCACTCGTCCGACTACGTCGCCACGCAGCCGCCGATGAAGGACAAGAAGGGCTTCTGGCAGGCCGAGGTCACCAAGATGATCAAGGTCTATGGCGCACCGATCGACGATGCCGATGTCGGCAAGATCGTCGATTATCTGGCCGCGACTTATTGACGGAGGGCACGCGGCATTCCCGGCCATTTGACCGCTAAACGGGCAAAACCGGCAAAAACGCCGCGAAGTTGAGCTGAATTCGGCGAAATGCGGATGTGGTTTGAGCTACCAAGCCCGCCACAATCCGCGTATTCTGTTAGGACCGAACCGGCCGGTTGGCGGGGATTGGCGGTTCGCGATCTCGGAGGAAGACCCGCGGAGAAGTCGTGATGGCTAAAGGTACGGTCAAGTGGTTCAACCCGACGAAGGGTTATGGATTTATCCAGCCTGCGTCGGGGGGCAAGGATGTGTTCGTGCATATCTCGGCAGTGCAGAAAGCCGGCCTGTCCACCCTCAACGAGGGACAGACGGTTGAATACGAAGAGATCGCAAACCGGGGCAAGACCTCCGCAGAGAACCTCAAAGTATAAGCCCGCCAGCCTTTGCTGACTCCCGGATCAGTCCGGGAGCGGGGCCAAGAAAATTTCAGAAGACAGCCAGTGCATTCGACGACAGGCGTTGCGACTGCACACGGAAAGCTATTTTTCCCGCGAAAACCGCATCCTTAACGCCACAGCAACGACAATCGCGACCGCACTTCGTTACTCCACCGGCAACGGTGCGTCGCGCTTGATCTCCTCCATCACCGCATAGGTTCGCGTCTCGCGCACGCCGGGCATCGACAGCAGGGTCTCGCCGAGGAAGCGTCGATAGGCGGTCATGTCCGCAAGCCGCGCCTTCACCAGATAATCGAAGCCGCCTGCAACCATGTGACACTCGAGCACCTCAGGGGCGAGTTTCACGGCGCGCGCGAAGCGCTCGAAATTGTCGGGCGTGGTCTTGTCGAGCAGCACCTCGACGAACACCAGAAGACCGAGGCCGAGCCGGTGCGGATTGAGCCGCGCGCCGTAGCCCTCGATAAAGCCCTCGCGCTGCAACCGCTTCAGCCGCTCGCCGATCGAGGTCGGCGACAGGCCGATGCGCTCGGCCAGCTCGACATTGGCGATTCGCCCGTCCTGCTGCAAAACCGAGAGGATCTTGCGGTCTATGCGGTCAAGTTCCATATTTTCTTTGGCTAGATCATCGATAATCTTCATTTCTTAAGGCAAAACAACTAGATTGTCTATCGAACGACGGTCATGCCGGCCTTATCTTGGATTTCAGCCACAGGACACGCCATGCCGAACATTCCCCCCTTCACCGCGCCGTACGCGCCCGACGATGCCGAGATCGCGGCAAAGCTTCTGCCCGCCTCGCATCTGGCGCCGCCGCAGGAGGCGCGGATCGACCGCACCGCGACGCGGCTGATCGAGGCGATCCGCAAGCGCGATGACCGGCTCGGGGGCGTCGAGGACATGCTGCGCGAGTTCGCGCTCTCGACCAAGGAGGGGCTGGCGCTGATGGTGCTGGCCGAAGCACTGCTGCGCGTGCCTGATACCCGCACGGCCGACCAGTTCATCGAGGACAAGCTCGGCGAGGGCGACTTCATCCATCACGAGACCAAGTCCACGGCGTTTCTGGTCAATGCCTCGGCCTGGGCGCTCGGCTTGTCGGCGCGGGTGATCCAGCCCGGCGAGACGCCCGACGGCACCATCGGCCGCCTCGTGAAGCGGCTCGGCGCCCCGGCGGTGCGCACCGCGACGCGCCAGGCGATGCGGCTGATGGGCAATCATTTCGTGCTGGGCGAGACCATCGAGCAGGCGCTGGAGCGGGGCAGGCCGCGCTCAGGCCAGAAGCCGCGCTATTCCTTCGACATGCTCGGCGAAGGCGCCCGCACGGCGGCGGACGCCAAGCGCTATTTCGATGCCTATGCCAGTGCGATCGAGACTATCGGCAAGGCGGCCGGTGATCATCCCCTGCCCGACCGACCCGGCATCTCGGTCAAGCTCTCGGCGCTGCATCCGCGTTTCGAGGCGATCAGCCGCGACCGCGTGATGGCCGAGCTGGTGCCGCTGCTGCTGGACCTCGCTCAGCGGGCCAAGGCCCACGACTTGAACTTCACCGTCGACGCCGAGGAGGCCGACCGGCTGGAGCTGTCGCTCGACGTGATCGCGGCGACGCTCGCCGATCCCTCGCTGGCCGGCTGGGATGGCTTTGGTCTCGCGATCCAGGCCTATCAGAAGCGCGCCAGCGCGGTGATCGATTATGTCGACGCCCTGGCGCGCGCGCATGACCGCAAGCTGATGGTGCGCCTCGTCAAGGGCGCCTATTGGGACACCGAAATCAAGCGCGCGCAGGAGCGCGGGCTCGACGGCTATCCCGTGTTCACGCGCAAGGCAATGACGGATCTCAACTACGTCGCCTGTGCCGCCAAGATGCTGGCCTTGCGGCCGCGCATCTTCCCACAATTCGCCACTCACAACGCGCTGACGGTCGCGACCGTGCTGGAGCTTGCGCACGGCAGCGGCGGCTTCGAATTCCAGCGTTTGCACGGTATGGGTGAAGCGCTCTACGAGCAGCTCGCCAAGGATCACCCTGATATCGCCTACCGCACCTATGCGCCGGTCGGCAGCCATCGCGATCTGCTCGCTTATCTGGTGCGGCGGCTCTTGGAGAACGGCGCCAACTCTTCGTTCGTGGCGCAGGCGGCCGATTATCGCGTCCCCGTTTCCGCACTGTTGCAGCGGCCGGCGGATGTCATCGTCCGACCCGAGGCGGCGGTGCATCCCAAAATTCCGTTGCCGGGCGATCTGTTCGCGCCGGAGCGGCGCAATTCGCGCGGCATCGAGTTCGGCGAGCGCGCCGCGCTCGATCGGTTGCTGACGGACGTCAGGGCTGAAGCGGCAGATTTGAAGCCCATTGCCGATGCGACGCCGGATCAGGCCAACGCGGCGGTGGCCTCGGCACGTGCCGGCTTCGCAGCCTGGAGCCGGACGCCGGCGGCCGTGCGCGCGGCAGCGCTGGAGCAGGCCGCGCATCTTCTGGAGAGCCGGGGCGCGCATTTCATCGCACTGCTGCAAAGCGAGGGCGGCAAGACGCTCGAGGACGCGCTGTCGGAGCTGCGTGAGGCCGCCGATTTCTGCCGTTACTATGCCGCGCAGGGCCGAAAACTGTTCGGCACCGATGCCGCGATGCCGGGGCCGACCGGCGAGAGCAACGCGCTCGCGATGCGCGGCCGCGGCGTATTCGTCGCGATCTCACCGTGGAATTTTCCGCTGGCAATCTTCCTCGGTCAGGTCACAGCGGCGCTGATGGCCGGCAACAGCGTCGTGGCAAAACCGGCCGAGCAGACGCCGCGCATCGCGCGCGAGGCCGTCGCTTTGCTGCACGAGGCCGGCATCCCGAAAAGCGCGCTGCATCTCGTCACCGGCGACGGCCGCATCGGTGCCGTCCTGACTGCGCACCAGGACATCGCCGGCGTCGTGTTCACCGGCTCGACTGAAGTGGCGCGCCTGATCAACCGGACGCTTGCTGCCAAGGACGGGCCGATCGTGCCGCTGATCGCGGAGACCGGCGGCATCAACGCGATGATCGCCGATGCGACCGCGCTGCCGGAGCAGGTTGCCGACGACGTCGTGACATCGGCGTTCCGTTCCGCCGGCCAACGGTGCTCGGCGTTGCGGCTCTTGTTCGTGCAGGAGGACGTCGCCGACCGCATGATCGAGATGATCGCGGGCGCGGCGCGCGAATTGAAGATCGGCGATCCCGCAGATGTCGCAACCCACGTCGGCCCGGTGATCGACCGGGAGGCCAAGCAGAAGCTCGATGCGCACATCGCGCGAATGACGCGCGAGGCGAAGCTGCACTTTGCCGGCAGCGCGCCCGAAGGCTGTTTCGTCGCGCCGCACATCTTCGAGCTCAAGGAAGCCGCGCCAGCTCAAAGAGGAAGTGTTCGGCCCGATCCTCCACGTCGTGCGCTACCGTGCCGAGAACCTCGAGCGCGTGCTGCAGGCGATCGCGCGCACCGGCTACGGGCTCACGCTCGGCGTCCACTCGCGCATCGACGACACCATCGAAGCCATCATCGATCGCGTCCAGATCGGCAACATCTATGTCAACCGCAACATGATCGGCGCCGTGGTCGGCGTGCAGCCGTTCGGCGGCAATGGCCTGTCTGGAACCGGCCCCAAGGCCGGCGGCCCGCACTATCTTGCGCGGTTTGCGACCGAGCAGACCGTGACGATCAACACCGCGGCAGCAGGTGGCAATGCGGCGCTGCTGGCGGGAGAGGAGTGAGGACGCGTCTGAATTCGCGGCCCGGATGCAGCTGGGCCCTGCGCCCGGCGCCGTTGCATCCCGGCGAAACATCGGTCTAATTGCTCCGTGACTTTGCCTGCGCCAATTCCAGCGCGCGGGAAACGACAAGAGCGAGGGAGCAACGCCGCGATGGACAAGGGCATTTTTGCGGGGCTGAAGGTTCTGGACTGCGCGAGCTTCATCGCAGCGCCCGCGGCCGCGACCGTGCTGTCGGATTTCGGCGCCGACGTCATCAAGATCGAGCCGCCCGGCGCTGGGGATCCCTATCGCAACCTGCCCAACCTGCCCGGCTATCCCACCGGCGAGCACAATTTCGCCTGGCTGCTGGAGGCCCGCAACAAGAAGAGCATCGCGCTCGATCTCGCAAAGCCGGAAGCACAGGCCGTGCTCTACAAGCTGGTGGAAGAGGCCGACGTCTTCATCACCAACATGCCGCCGCCGGTGCGCGCCAAGCTCGGCATCACCTATGACCACCTCGCCCATCTCAACGACCGGCTGATCTATGCCTCCTTCACCGGCTATGGCGAGAAAGGCGAGGAAGCCAACAAGCCCGGGTTCGACAGCAACGCCTATTGGGCGCGGTCCGGCCTGATGGACCTCGTCCGCGCCGATACCAACACCACGCCGGCGCGCTCGGTCGCCGGCATGGGCGACCATCCCTGCGCCATGGCGTTCTACGGCGCGATCGTCACCGCGCTGTACCAGCGCGAGAAGACCGGCAAGGGCTCGCATGTCGCCTCCAATTTGATGGCGAATGGCGTGTGGGCCGCGAGCGTGCTGGCGCAGGCAAAGCTCTGCGGCGCCAAGTTCGGCGAGCGCCGCCCGCGCGAGCGCGCGCTCAACGCGGTTGCCAACCACTACCAGTGCAAGGACGGCCGCTGGCTGATCCTGTCGCTGCTGAACGAGGAGAAGCAGTTTCCGACGCTGGCGAAGTGCCTCGGACGCGAAGACCTCATCACCGATCCGCGCTTCGCCACCAAGCCCGACCGCCACGCCCGCTCGGTGGAACTGATCAAGATCTTTGACGAGACTTTTGCCACCAAGGATCTCGCCGAGTGGCGAAAGATTCTCGACGGCAACGGCCTCGTGTTCGGCATCGTCGGCATTCTCGACGACATCCCGAACGACAAGCAGATGCTCGACAACGAGGTGCTGGTGCCGTTCGAGAATGACACCATGCTCACCATCTCCAGTCCGATCTGGATCGACGGCGTCAAGAAGGTCCAGCCGCGCAAGCCGCCCGCTGTCGGCGAGCACAGTGACGAGATTTTGCGCGGGGCGGGATACGACGAGGCGGCGATCAAGGAGCTGCGGTCGAAGGGGGCGGTGGGGTAAGGGACGCACCGCTCTAACCCCGTCATTGCGAGCGCAGCGAAGCAATCCAGAATCCCACCGCGGATGCATTGCTGGATTGCTTCGCTGCGCTCGCAATGACGACGTAGAGCCGGCGCGGTATAATCATCGGCAAAACACAAATGCCGTGAGGTCCCATGCCCAGCTACCGCCTGCACTACTTCCCGGAATCCGGCAACAGCTACAAGCTTGCACTGATGCTGACGCTTTGCGGCGAGACCTTCGAGCCGGTGTGGACCGACTTTGGCGGCGGCGTCACCCGCACGGCGGAATGGCGTAAGGCCGTCAACGAGATGGGCGAGATTCCCGTGCTCGAAGTGGACGGCGTGAAGATGACGCAGACCGCGCCGCTCCTCTTGAGACTCGCCGAGCAGTATGGCCGGTTCGGTGCCGAGACCGAGGATGAAAAATTCGAGCTGTTGCGCTGGCTGTTCTGGGACAACCACAAGCTCACCGGCTACATGGCAACCTATCGCTTCATGCGCGCCTTCACCGAGAAGAACGACCCGCAGGTGCTGAAGCATTTTCGCCGGCGGCTGGACGACTTCCTCGGGATTCTCGACGGGCACCTCCAGCACAATGTATTCGCGATCGGAGCAAAGCCGACGGTCGCCGATATCTCGATGATGGCGTATCTGCACTATCCGAGCGATGAGCACGGCTTCGATTTCGCGGCGAGCCATCCCGCGATCCACGCCTGGCTCGGCCGCATGGCCGCGCTGCCCGCCTGGAAATCGGCGTATGAGCTGTTGCCGGGTAAGCGGATGACGAATTACGCGAAGTGAGGGTTTCTTCTCCCTCGCCCCGTTCTTACGGGGAGAGGGTTGGGGTGAGCGGCCTCTCTCCACACGTGAGACGGTCGATGGACCTGTACCCCCTCACCCGGATTGCATCTTCGATGCAATCCGACCTGGCCCCGCAAGCAGGACGAGGTGAACTCGCACCTACCTCAACGCCAGCCAGCCGAGCGTGAACAAAACCCCGCCGACGATCACGACCACCGCGACCGCCCAGATGCTGACGCGCACGCTGCCGGTGACCTGTTTGGCCTCTTCATTGCGCGCGATCTCGCGATTGCGCTCCTTGTTGGCTTCGCTGGTGTCCGTCATGGGTCAATCAAATCGCTTGCTTGGCTTTATCTTGCGCGTGATCTTTTCGAAAAACCGCTACACACTCTTTCGGATCACGCGCTAGCGCGTCTTGATGAAGCACATGCCGATGCGGCGCGAGGCCGCGGCAGCCTGACAGGTCAAACCTTTAGCACAGCTCCATGACGTAAAACTCTCGTCCCGCGTTCCCGATCCCGCATTTTGCAGGGAACAATGTGCGCCCCAGCCGTCCTGATATTCGCTGCCGGCGAGCTCTTGGCTGCCGCGGGTCTGCGGCCGGCTGGCAAATCCGCGTGAGAAATCGGGGCGTTTGCCCGCGGCGAACGCGGTCAGTATCTCGCGACGGCGGAGCTGGTCGCCGACAAAATGCGGCGAGGCCGGCACGATGGTGGAGTTGGACGGCTTGTCCGCGAGCCAGTCAACGCCCGGGAAATGAAAGCCGCCGATGCCACGGGTCTGGTGGCAGCCGGCGCAGGTGACGTCGTTGAGGCGGCGCTGGAAGCCGGCGACCGAGCGGATGTTCTGGATGTCTCCGCGCGCAGCCGCCTGCTTCAGCGCGCCGACCACGTCGTTGTCGGTGAACACCGGATTGTCCTTGCCCTCGCCCTCCATCATGCCGAATTCCGGCTGCAGCGCGGAGGCATCGAGCCCGGCCGGTGTCGGCACCAGCGCGGCCTTGGCCAGGAATTTCTCGGGGATCAGCACGGTGCCGCGATCGAACGCGCGCAGATTTTCCGGCGCAAGCAGCCAGTCCCTGAATTCGCGGCGAAGCGCATCGTCCGCGAGGATGCGGTCGCGGTCGATCTGGTTCTCCAGCGCCGATTCCTCGAACGTCTTCGTCGCGGCATCGTACTTGAAGACCTTGAGCAGATAGTCGGAGCGGAAATCGTGCAGCGCCGATTTCGGCGCGACGGAGACCTGGATGTTGGTCTCGATGCGGTCGAGCATGGCGTCGGAGGGATGAATACCGCCGCCGATCGACCCCTGCCAGCCGCCATTGTCGAGCCAGCGCCGCGCGACCTCGGCGCAGGTGAGCGGCTTACCGCTCGCATCCGTCTGGCGCGGGTCCCTCGCCTTCATCACCAGATTGAACGTCATCGGCAGGCGCGTTGCGGTCTTGGTCCCATCCGGCCCCGTATCGAAACGTGCCAGTCGATAGATCAACCTAATTTCGCCGCAGGATTCTTCCGAGACATAGGCGCGGTCCATGCGGTTGACGATGCCGGCCATCACGAAGCGCGTGTCGGGCGATTTCAGATTGGCCCGGTCGAACAGCTGCACGTCGAAGCCTTCGCCGACGCCGATGGTCTCGCTCGGCCAGGCCACCTTCTGCTGGGCGACGTAGCGCTCGAGCTCCGCGTCGATCGCGGGTGGAATCTGCTTGAGCTGCGGCAGCTGCGAGAACATCTGCTCGGTCGTCAGCGGAGAGTCCGCATTCCGCTCCGGCCAGAGCAGGCGCGAGATCGTGAGTTCGTCGTGCTGGTCGAGCTTCTTCAGCAGATCAGGATCGGTGATCGCCGTGCCGCGCATCAGCGCGTTCTCCGCCGCGAAAAGCGGAACGGCGCCGGCGACCAATGCGGCAACAGCAACCAGAATTCGCAACGCGCGGCTCATGCCTGAGGTAACACCGCGCGAGGACACCTATTCAAGCAAAAAGGCGCTTCACAGGGTGGTGAAGCGCCTCTTCGGAAGTCGGATATGAGCCACTCAGCGCGCCACGATCAGGCCCTTGCTGGTGACGACCACCCAGCGGCCGTCCTGGCGCCGGATCGCATCAACACGACCCAGGCCGGGAATGGGATCGCCGGCATAGACCTCATAGAGGCCGTCGCGGCCCTCGATCAGTGCGCCGCCATTGGCGACGTCGCGCAGCCTCCAGCCTTCGAGCGTCGGCAGGCGGCCGACCTCGGTCTTCGGCGCGGCCGGCGCGGGAGCCGGTGTGGCGGCTGCGGCCGCAGCCTGGGTCGGCGCGATCGAGCCGGTGGTTTCCTTGGCGGGCGCTGCCGCAGCCTGCGCGGGAGCGGCGGGCGGCGTGGCACGGAGCTTGTCGACGGTCTCCGAAAGCTTCGCGATCTTGGCCATCGGCTCGGCCTGTGCCTTCTCGAGCTTGTCGAGGCGATCATTGGCCCGGTTGAACTGGCTTAGCCCGGTCTTGGAGGTGTGCTCGATATTGGCCCTGAGAGCGGCGAGGTCAGCATCGATCCGGGCGATCGAGGATTCCAGAGCGCTGGTATCGGCGACCTGCACCGGCGCGGGGGGCGGCGCTGCGAAATGCATCATGCCGGCGGTCGCCAGCGCGCCGCTGATGGCACCGACGCTGGCGGCGATCGCGACCACCGCGGCCATCGCCGAGCGGCGGCGGTTGTCGCCGGTCGCGCGCGGGGTGTCCGGCTTCACATGCGGGGCAAACTCCTCGCGCTCCCAGGACCGCTCCGAGGGCGCCATCACGATGATCTGGGCGGGCTTCGGCTCAGGCTTCGTCTCGGGCTTGGTCTCGGGCTTGGTCTCGGCCTTGCTCTCGGTCTTGGCTTCGAGCTTCGGCACCTCGATCCGGGGCGGTTCGATCCTGGGGGCATCTGCTCTCACCGGATCAGGCTTGGGCGGCGCCTCATGATCGGGGGCGATCGAGGGGGCCTCGATGCCGGCGGCAGCCTCCACGGCCTGCGGCGCGGCGGCCTCGGCAACGCTCGTCTGTTCGCCGGTTTCCTGGGCAGCCTGCTCGGGCATTGGTTCGCTCACAGCTCAAATACTCCAGTCTGGATTGACCTTTTGGTAACTTTCATTGCTTGCGAAATCCTTACCTGCGGACCCGCTTACGGAAATTTTAGGAACTCATCCGGGGCCGAATTGGGTCGGGAAAATGGAACCGGCGTGGCGGGCGTGAAACAATTTGTAACCAGGCAAGATGAACGGCCGCGGAATGGCCGCGTCCACAGCGTCATTGCGAGCGCAGCGAAGCAATCCAGAGTCCTTCTGCGGCGACAGTCTGGATTGCTTCGTCGCAAGGGCTCCTCGCAATGACGGAGCGGGCGGTGCCTGCTCCGTCCACATCATTATCCGTCACATCACCACCGGCGCATCCGGCAGCTCGTTCGGATGCGGGCCGGCCGGTGGAAAGTGCTTCGCCAGCTCCCGCGACACCGCAGCGATGCCGCCGATCACGCCGGGCTCGAACCGGCCCGCGGCGAACTCCGCCTCCATCGCGCGGCAGATCGTCTCCCAGCCCGCTGCACCCACCTTCGCGTCGATGCCGCGATCGGCGACGATCTCGACGTCGCGGTCGGCGAGCAGGAGATAGATCAGCACGCCGTTGTTATGCGCAGTGTCCCAGATCCGCAAATGCGAGAATACGTCGAGCGCGCGCTCGCGCGCCGGCTGATTGCGGAACAGCGGGCGGCCGTCGAGCGCGCCTTCCACCACGAAGCGAACCTGGCCGCAATGGGTCGTCTCGCCCTGCTTGATCGCCTGCGCGATGCGGTCAAGCACGGCTTGCGGAAATATCTGCTTTGCCCGCCAATGATGCTGCACGAGATGTCTGGCAATGCGCTTGATGCTCATGACCTACCAGCTCCCCGAGGCGCCGCCGCCGCCGAAACCGCCGCCCCCGCCGCTGAAGCTACCGCTGTCGCTGGATGACGATCCGCTGCTCCAGGCCCCTCCCGAGCTGCCGCTCGACCACGCGCCGCCGCGCGACGACCGCGTAGCCGGCGCCATCGCCGAGGACAGATCGGCAATGAACCCGATGATGAAGCCGAGGACGCCGAGCGCCATGGCCAGCGCAAAAGAGCCGAGAATGAACCAGCTCAACGCTGCGATGATTCCGCCAGTCGCCAGCGAACCGAGCAGCCGCCCCAGCATGGCACGGAAGAACCCGCCGACCCCGATTGAGGCGAACAGCGTCACGACGAAGAGCGGCCCGAGGTCGTCCAGATTGCCGAAATTCACGCTCGGTGAGGGAACCGGCAGTGGCTCGCCGTCGATGACGCGGATCATCCGGTCGACGCCGTCCGAGATGCCGCCGCCAAAATCGCCTGTCCTGAATTTCGGCGTGATGATCTCGTCGATGATGCGCCGCGAGGTGACGTCGGTGAGCGCGCCTTCGAGGCCGTAGCCGACCTCGATGCGCAAGTGCCGGTCGTTCTTGGCGACGATCAGGATCGCGCCATCATCGATCTTCTTGCGGCCGATCTTCCACGCTTCCGCGACGCGGATCGAGAACTGCTCGATCGTCTCGGGCTGCGTCGTCGGTACGATCAGGACCGCGATCTGGCTGCCCTTGCGCGTCTCGAAGTCGCGCAGCTTCTGCGACAGTGTGGCGA
Organism: Bradyrhizobium sp. USDA 4486; assembly: GCF_054057995.1. Lineage (NCBI taxonomy): Bacteria > Pseudomonadati > Pseudomonadota > Alphaproteobacteria > Hyphomicrobiales > Nitrobacteraceae > Bradyrhizobium > Bradyrhizobium sp. USDA 4486. The sequence continues at coordinate 7,656,935 of NZ_JBSRZV010000001.1, read as the reverse complement.
TGTCGCTGCTCGACAAGGTGCCGGTCTGGTCGACCACGCGGCCTGTGAGCTGGGGGATAGCGACGTCGGCGAGGGCGGGGAAGGGGAAGGTGAACACAAGAGCGACTAGGGCTATCGCCCCCCACAACCTCGCTGTCATCGCGCGGTTTGACCGGGCGATCCAGTATTCCAGAGACGCCTGCAGGATACGGAGAAGCCGCGGCGTACTGGATTCCCCGCTTGCGCGGGGAATGACGGTGGTGGGTGGGGTGAAGCCCATTCGCAAAACGAACTACACTTACTTCGACGGCGCAGGCGCAGGGTTGAAATCCACCTTCGGCGCGGTCGAGATCTCCTTCTCGTTCTCGACCGAGAAATTCGGCTTCTCCTTGTAGCCGAACGCCATCGCGGTGAGGTTGGTCGGGAACGAGCGGATGGTGACGTTATAGTCCTGCACCGCCTTGATGTAGCGGTTGCGGGCGACCGTGATGCGGTTCTCGGTGCCCTCGAGCTGCGACATCAAATCCCTGAACAGCGCGTCCGACTTGAGCTGCGGATAGTTCTCGGTGACGACAAGGAGCCGCGACAGCGCGCTGGAGAGCTCGCCCTGGGCGGCCTGGAATTTCTGGAAGGCGGCGGGATCGTTCAGCACCTCCGGCGTCGCCTGGACGCTGCCGACCTTGGCGCGCGCATTGGTGACGCCGAGCAGCACGTCCTTCTCCTGCTGCGCAAAGCCCTTCACCGAGTTGACGAGATTGGGCACGAGATCGGCACGGCGCTGATACTGGTTCACGACCTCGGACCAGTTGCCCTTGATCTGCTCGTCCTCGGTCTGGATCGCGTTGTAGCCGCAGTTCGTCAGAGTCAGCGAGGTCAGCGCCGCCAGCACTGTCAGGATCTTGCGCATCAAATTTCTCCCGGTGGAATCTGGTGCAAATTACCAGATTGAGCGCGCACGGCGCCAGCTTGGCGACGTCATTCCGGGGCGCAAAGCGAACTATGGTGCGCAATTGTGCACCTGAGAATCTCGAGATTCCGGGTTCGATGCTTCGCACCGCCCCGGAATGACTCAAACCACATCTCAACCACCAGCCGACAAACGCAAGCCTCTTGCCTATCCCCGGCTGGCATAGTCAACTCCGGCAAAACAACATAGGAAACGCCGGGAGGAAGCACGATGTCCTCGTTCGAGACCATCCTCGTGGAGCGGCCGGAGCCGGCGATCGCCCGGATCGTCATGAACCGGCCCGAGGCGCGCAACGCGCAGAACCTGCAAATGACCTACGACCTCAACGCCGCCTTCGACGCGGCGGTGCAGGACGATGCGGTCAAGGTCATCATCCTCGCCGGCAACGGGCCGCACTTCTCCTCAGGCCATGACCTGCGCCCCGGGGCCAAGAATGTCGCAGGCGTTCATTTTCCGCCGGTAGGAAATTGGGGCGGATTTGCTGAACCCAATGCGCATGGCCGCTTCGCACGCGAGCAGGAAATCTATCTCCAGATCACGCGGCGCTGGCGTAATCTCGCCAAGCCCACGATTGCCGAGGTGCACGGCAAGTGCATCGCCGGCGGTCTGATGCTGGCCTGGGCCTGCGACCTCATCGTCGCCAGCGAGGATGCGCAGTTCTGCGATCCTGTCGTCACCATGGGCGTCTGCGGCGTCGAATGGTTCGTGCATCCCTGGGAGCTCGGCCCGCGCAAGGCCAAGGAATTTCTGTTCACCGCGGACAGCTGGAGCGCGCAAGAGGCGCATCAGCTCGGCATGGTCAATCAGGTCGTGCCGCGCGCCGAGCTGTCATCGCGCGTGCTGGAACTGGCGCGCCGGATCGCGTCAAAACCATCCTTTGCGCTGAAGCTGACCAAGGAGGCGGTGAACCGCTCGGTCGACGTGATGGGCCAGCCCGCCGCGATCGATCAGGCCTTTGCGCTGCATCAGCTCTGTCACGCCCATAATCTTCAGGAGTTCGGCATGATCGTAGATCCGTCCGGCCTGCATCCGTCCGTGCGCAAGCCGCCGGCGGCCGCGGAGTAACGACATGGACCTCAATCTCAGTGACGAGCAACGGCTGCTGCGCGAGAGCGCAGAACGTTTTGTGGCCGAAAGCTACGACGCCGACCACCGCCGCAAGATGGCGAACGATCCGCTCGGATACAGTCCTGATGTCTGGAAGCAGTTCGCCGAGCTCGGCTGGCTGGCGCTGCCGATCCCTGAGGAGTTTGGCGGGCTCGGCGGCGGCGCGGTCGAGATCGGGATTCTGATGGAAGCCTTCGGCCGCGGGCTGGTGTCCGAGCCGTATATCGCGACAGTGGTGCTCGGAGCGGCGCTGGTCGAGAAGTGCGGCAGCACCGCGCAGAAGCAGGCGCGGCTGCCGAAGGTCGCCGACGGATCGCTAAAACTCGCCTTTGCGCATTCCGAGCGCGCGGCGCGGTTCGATCTCGCCAAGGTCGCGACCGTCGCCCACAAGACGGCGGAGGGCTGGCGCCTTTCCGGCAGCAAGATCGCCGTGCTCGACGGCAAGGCTGCCGACGAGATCATCGTCTCCGCGCATATCCACGATCATCAGGGACCTTCGGGACGGATCGGCCTGTTCCTGGTACAGGCGAAAACGCCGAGCGTTGCCATGAGTGACTATCAACGCCTCGGCGGCGGACGGGCCTGCAACATCGAGCTGTCAGGCCTCGAGCTGCCGGAGGACGCGCTCCTCGGTGGCGGCAGCGACGCGCTGCCCGCGATCGAATGGGCCGTCGATCGCGCCATGGCCGCGCTTGGCGCCGAAGCCGTCGGCATCATGCAGACGCTGCTCGACACCACGCTGGACTACACCAAGATCCGAAAACAGTTCGGCCGGCCGCTCTCGGCCAACCAGGTGATCCGCCACCGCCTCGCCGACATGGCGATGCAGGTCGACGAGGCGCGTTCGATGGCGCTGCGGGCGGCGTTGAAGGTGGATGCTGCGCCGCTCGAGCGCGCACGGGCGGCATCAGGCGCGAAAGCCAAAATCGGCAAATGCGCCCGCTTCGTCGGCGAGCAGTCGATCCAGCTTCATGGCGGCATGGGCGTCACCGAGGAGCTCGAGGTCGGCGCCTATTTCAAGCGCCTGGTCGCCTTCGACACGCTGTTCGGCGGCAGCGCGCATCATTATGCCCGCCACGCCCAGCTTGGCCGCACAACCTGATCCAAGGAGCGCATCATGGACCTCACGTTCAATGCCGAGGAGCGCGCCTTCCAGAGCGAGGTGCGCGGCTTCATCGCAAAGAATCTCACCGACGAGATGAAGCGCGCGACCGCGCTGACGCCGTCGGTGTTCTCCGACCCGGATATCGGCATGGCCTGGCAGCGCGCGCTGCACAGGCAGGGCTGGGGCGCGCCGGGCTGGCCGGTCGAATATGGCGGCCCGGACTGGACGCCGGCGCAGCGCTGGATCTTTGAAACCGAATCTGCGCGCGCGGGCGTGCCGAATGTGAACGTGATGGGCGTGAAGATGGTCGGGCCCGTCATCATCGGTTTTGGCTCGCCGGAGCAGAAGAACTTTTACCTGCCGCGGATTCTCTCCGGCGAGGATTACTGGTGCCAGGGCTATTCCGAGCCGGGCTCCGGCTCCGACCTGTCCTCACTGAAGACGCGCGCGGTGCGCGACGGAGACGACTACATCATCAACGGCACCAAGATCTGGACCACGCATGCCCATCACGCCAACCGCATGTTCGCGCTGGTGCGCACCAGCGACGGTGAGCGGCAGCAGGACGGCATCAGCTTCATCCTGATCGACATGAAGACACCGGGCATCACGACGCGACCCATTCTCACCATCGGCGGCGACCACGAGGTCAACCAGGTGTTTTTCGACGACGTACGCGTGCCCGTCGCCAATCGCGTCGGCGAGGAAGGCAAGGGCTGGACCTATGGCAAGTACCTGCTCGAGTTCGAGCGCGGCTCCGGCATCGCGTCAGCGAAGCTGCGCGAGGGGCTGAAGGCGGTCGCAGAGCTGGCCGAGTCCGACCTGACCGGACGCGCGATCAACAGTCCGGATATCGCGACGCGCATCTCGGAGATCGAGATCGACATCGACGCGCTGGAGATGACCGAGCTGCGCGTGCTCTCGGCGCTCCAGACCGGACAAAATCCCGGCGCGGTGTCGTCGATCCTGAAGCTGCGCAACAGCGAGATCCGCCAGGCCGTGACGCGGCTCGGGGTCGACGTGATCGGCCACGACGCCCTCGCCGTCGAGCCGATGCGCCCGCTCTACAGGCTCAACCACGAGCCGGCGATCCCGGAGGAGATGCTGACGGTGGTGCCGGAATATCTCAACGGGCGTGCGTACACGATCTTCGGTGGCACGTCGGAGATCCAGCGCGATATCATCGCGAAGATGATGCTTGGGATTTGAGGGGCCTGGGATTTAACCCAAGCTGGTACGGCACACTCAACTGTCGTCCCGGACAAGCGAAAGCGCCGATCCGGGACCACAGTTGAGTGTGTCGCGCCAGCCAGCGCAACAGGGCGCCGCGCTTACCCTGCCGCCTTCGCGTCCCTGATCGCCTGCCAGATCTTCTGCGGCGTCAGCGGGGTGTTCAGCTGGGTGATGCCGAGCTCGGCGAGCGCATCCATCACGCCGTTGGTGACGCAGGGAGGACCGCCGATGGCGCCGGATTCGCCGCAACCCTTGGCGCCGAGCGGATTGGTGCGGCAGGGCGCGGAATCATCTAGCGTCACCAAGATCGGCGGCACGTCGTCGGCGCGCGGGATGCAATAGTCCTGGTAGCTCGCGGTGAGGAGCTGGCCGTCCGCGTCGTAGGACACGCCCTCATACAGCGCCTGGCCGATTCCTTGCGCGACACCGCCATGGATCTGGCCGGTGACCAGCATCGGGTTCACTGCGACGCCGACGTCATCGACCGTGGTGTAGCGCACGACCTTGGAGACGCCGGTCTCCGGATCGATCTCGACCTCGCAGATATGCGTGCCGTTCGGCCAGCTCGGACCATCGACCTCGCCCTCGGAATCCACGCTGAGCTTCGCGCCGCTCTCCTTTTCGGCGAGATCGAACAGGCTGATGCGGCGGTCGGTGCCGACCACGGTGAGCATGCCGCTCTGATATTCGATGTCCTCGACCGAGGTCTCAAGCACGTTCGCCGCTTTCTCGCGCGCCTTCTGGATCAGGTCGTTGGAGGAGACCGCCACCGCCGTGCCGCCGACGAACAGCGAGCGCGAGCCGACGCTGCCGAAACCCATGGCCAGATCAGTGTCGCCCTGGACGACGTCGATCTTGTCCATGGGGATGCCGAGCGTGTCGGAGATCATCTGCGTGTAGGTGGTCTGCAGCCCCTGCCCCATCGCCATGGTGCCGGAATGCAAGACGACGCGCCCTTGCGAGGTCGCGTGCAGGCTGACCTTCTCGGTATGGGCGCGGCCCCCGGTCCATTCGATGTAGGAGGTGAGGCCGCGGCCGTAGAGCAGGCCCTTCTTCTTCGCCGCCTTCTTGCGCGCGGCAAAGCCGTCCCAGTCGGCGAGCTTGACGGCGCGGTCGAGCATGTGCGCGAACGCGCCGGAATCGTAAACCTGGCCGGCCGCGTTGGTGTAGGGCAACTGCGCCGGCTTGATGTAGTTCGCTTTCCGGATCGCGCGCGGATCCATGCCGATTTTTCGCGCGGCAGCATCAAAGAGGCGCTCGACGATGAAGACGGCCTCGGGCCGGCCCGCGCCGCGATAGGCACCGACGGGCGCGGTGTGGGTCATCACCGACTGCACCTCGAAATGCACCAGTGGCAGGTCATAGACGCCGGTCTGCACGAACGGCCCGAGCACCAGCGGGATGATGTTGGCCGCACCCGAGGAATAGGCGCCGGTGCAGCCGATCGACTTGACGCGATAGGCCAGCACCTTGCCTTTCTCGTCGAGCGCGAAGGAGGCGGTCGAGGTGAGATCGCGGCCATGGGTGCCGCCGACGAACTCGTCGGTGCGGTCACCGCGCCAGCGGATCTTCCTATTCAGCTTGGTCGCGGCATAGGCGACGATGCCGTCCTCGGGATAGAGGTTGGTCTTCTGGCCAAACCCGCCGCCGATGTCGCCGACCAGCACGCGCACGCTGTCCTTCGGACGCTTGAGCACGGCTTCCGCCAGCACATCGCGAGTCGAGGCCGGGGTCTGCGACTGCACGTGCAGGAGCAGGCGGCCGGACTTCTTGTCGATCTCGGCAATGGTCGAGCGCGGCTCCATCGCGGAGGGCACCAGGCGCTGGCTGACGAGGTCGAGCTCGACGGTGTGCGCGGCCTTGGCGAACGCTTCGTCCACCTTGGCGGCGTCACCATAACTCATGGCGCCGACAATGTTGTCGGGCGCCTCCGGCCACACCACGGGCGCGCCGGGCTTTACGGCCTCGACCGGATCGACCACCGCGGGCTGCACGTCGTATTCGACCACGATCGCTTCGGCCGCGCTCTGCGCCTCAGCGCGAGACGAAGCGACGACTGCGGCGACGGACTCGCCGGCATAGCGCACGATCTCATGGGCCAGCAGCCGGCGCGGCGGCACCGTCATCGGCTTGCCGTCCGGGCGCTTGAAAATGCTCAGGGTCGGGATGGCGCCGATGTCGTCCTTGACGAGGTCGGCGCCGGTGTAGACCGCGGTGACGCCGGACATCGCGGCCGCCGCGCTGGTATCGATCGAGACGATCTTCGCGTGCGCATGCGGCGAGCGCAGCACGTGCAGCCACAGCGCGCCGTCTTCCGGCTTGTCGTCGATGAATTGCCCCTTCCCGGTGAGCAGCCGCTGGTCTTCCAAACGCTTGACGGGCTGGCCCGCTCCGAAACGCAAATTGCCGGGAAGAATGTTCATTCCGCTGTATCCTCGAGATACCGGAAAACGACCGCGGCGGTTTTAACCGATTTTGCGCGCCAGACAACCGAGCCCCGGCACATCTGCAATGCGCATCGGAGCCCCTTGCAGGCTTGTATTTCGCCGTCAGGAACGCTCGATGTCGACGATGCCCACATTCACGTCGCGAGCCTCCGAGCCGCGCTTGACCGAGAGCCGGACGGTCTTGCCCGCCCCGGCCTGCTCCAACGCATCGGTGAGATCGGATAGGCGCCGCACCGGTTTGCCATCCACGGCGGTGATGATGTCTCCGACCGCCCCCGTCGAGAAGTTCACGCCGCGAATCCCTGCCCGCTCGGCAGGGCTGCCGGGCGCCGTGCGCACCACGATGACCCCCTCGACGCCAAGCCGCGTCGAGACATCCTCGCCGGCGGCCACGATGCCGATGCCCGGCGTCGGCACCCGGCCGTTGCGGATGAGCTCGGGCACGATCCGGTTCACGACGTCGACGGGCACCGCGAAGCCGATCCCGGCGTTCGATCCGGAGGGCGATATGATCGCGGTCGTGACGCCGATCAGCCGGCCGGCGGAATCCAGCAAGGGCCCGCCCGAGTTGCCGGGATTGATCGCGGCATCGGTCTGGATGACGTTGGCGATCTCCCGGCCGCCATGGGTCGGGAGCCTGCGCTTGAGCGCGCTGATGATACCAGAGGTCATCGACTGATCCAGCCCGAACGGATTGCCGATCGCGAAGGCGGATTGGCCGACCTTCAGGTCGCTCGAACTGCCAAGAGCGACCGGCGACGGAAGCCGGCGCAGGCTGCGGATGCGCAGCACCGCGAGATCGTAATTGGGAGCCGTGCCGACCAGGTCGACCTGGGCCACTTCTCCCGACGCAAAGCGCACGGCGATCTCGCCGCCACTGGCGACGACATGATTGTTCGTCACCAGGTGCCCCTCGCGGTCCCAGACGAATCCCGTGCCGGAAGCGCCGCCACCGCCCTGGCTCTCCTCCCCCATCAGGGGACTTGCCGCCGACCTGACCGCAACCTGAACGACCGACGGCGATACGCGCTCGAAGATGTCGATGGTCGCCCTTTCTGCGTCCGACAGCGGGCCGCGCTGCTCGACGGCACGTGCGGAGGGCGCCGCCCAGGGCACATACGAGGACGGAACGTGCAGGATCTTCGCGGCCGTGACGGCGACCAGCAGGGCGGCGAAGGCTGCCGCGACAATCGCGTAGCGACGATTCATTGGTGATCACCGTGTCTTGTGCTGAATGCGGGCTTTGACATGCGCATGCGTAGGCGACAGACGTCCCTGACGCAGCAACGTCGGAAACGGACGGAAGTTTCTCGGTTGGGTAAGGGCCTTTTTGGCCCCCCGCAGGGAGCCGGGGCATATTGCCGCGTGGCAAACAGCTATTTCAGCTCGCGCAACGCCGCTTCCACCACCTTGCGCGCATCGGCCGCCAGCGGCGCCTGCGGCGGGACGGGGTCGCCGACCTCATAGCCCTGGATCGTGAGGCCCGCCTTGATGCAGGCGGCGAGGTTGAAGCGGGCGAAGGCTTCGTTGATGCGCCACAGCCTGCGCTGGAGCGCCATGGCCTCGTCCCAGCGGCCGGCCTTGCAAAGGTCGTAGAGCGCAACGCTCTGGCGCGGGATGATGCAGGCCGGGCCTGCCATCCAGCCGAGCCCGCCGATCAGCATCACTGCGGCCGGGATATGGGCGGAGGCCGAGAACACGCGCAAGCCATCGCCGCAGCGGTTCATGATCGAGAGCAGCCGGCCGGTGTTGGTCGAGGCGTCCTTGATGTAGCCGATGCGCGGATGCTCGGCGAGGCGCGCGATGACGTCGAGCGTCAGATCAGAACGCTGGAATTGCGGGTTGGTGTAGATGACGACGGGGATATCCACGGCATCCGCGATGGCGCGGAAATAGGATTCCACCTGGGCATCGGTGAGCGGGAAATACGCCTCCAGGATCGCCAGGATGCCGTTCGCACCACACGTCTGGTACGCCTTCGCCTGCGCCACCGCATCCGCCGTCGAGGTGGAGGCGACGCCGGCCACGACCGGCACGCGGCCCTTCGCAGCCTCGATCGTGGTCTGCACGATCGCCATCCGCTGCGCGGAATTGAGATAGGCGAACTCGCCGGTCGATCCCAGCGGGGTCAGCCCGTGCACGCCGGCGCCGATCAGATCGTCGCAGAGCTTTGCCAGCACCTGCCTGCGGACCGCGCCATCGGCATCGACGGGCGAGACGAGATAGGGGAAGACGCCGTGGAAGTCGCTCATGTCAGGTGGGGCCCCCGGGAAGCTGGCTAGCGCCTGACCGGTCTTAGCAACGCCCGCGCCGGCGATCAAACCTTGATCAGCCGCACCCGCGTGCCCCAGGGATCGACGGCTTCCACGCCATCTGCAAGCGAGGTGACCTTCGCGCCGCCCTTGCGCAGGCGTTCCTCCTGTGCGGCGAGCAGCTCCTGCTTCGCCATCACCAGCGAGAACCAGGCAAGGCCCGTCGCAGTTTCGTCGCGCTGGCCGGCGCCCTGGCTCTGCCAGACATTCATGCCGAGGTGATGGTGATAGCGGCCCGACGACAGGAACGCCGCGCCGTTGCGGCTGCGGGTCGGGTCGAGGCCGATCGTGCCGTGATAGAAACTCTGCGCCTGCGCGAGATCGCCGACCCGCAGATGCATGTGGCCGATGCGCAGCCCGTCCGGCGCCCTGGCATAATCAGGCACGCGCGTATTGGTGAGCGACAACAGGTCGGGAATGTTGAGCTCGTCCGTTGCCATCTTCACGCTGCCCTCGCTCCACTGCCATTGCGAGGGATCGCGGTCGGCATAGACCTCGATGCCGTTGCCTTCGGGATCGTCGAGATAGACGGATTCGCTGACGAGGTGATCGGCAAAGCCCGACAGTTTCACGCGATGCGAGGCTGCGTGCACCAGCCAGCGCGCGAGATCCTTGCGCATCGGCATCAGGAAGGCGGTGTGGTAGAGGCCGGCGGCGCTGCGCGATTCAATCGCGGCCTCGGGACGGGCTTCCAGCACCAGCAGCGCGATGCCGGCCGTGCCCAGCTTTGCTGCGGCCGCCGAGCGCTCCATCACGGTGAGCCCGATCACGTCGCGGTAATAATTCGCGACCGTGTCGAGATTCTTCACCCGCAGCGTCACCATGCCGACCCGCATCGGCGTACGGCTGGCATAGGTCGGTCCGCCGCCTTGCAGCGTGCCCTCGGCGCGCGCAGCCGCAGCCGCGGCCATCGCGAGCGAGGTTGCGCCGGCGAGTTGAAGCAGGGTGCGGCGTGTGAGGTCGATGGTCATCAATCGGGGCTCGCGAGACGGGTTTGAGGCCGGGCGGTGCAATTCGGCGATTGCTACACGTTCCCGTGAGCGCCTCCCAATCACATATTCGTCGGCCGTGGTCCTACGGGAGCCAGGTCCTGACGCGAAGTCCTGGCCACCCGGCCAGTTTCGCAAATGCCGGCGACATCCCAGATTGAGGACAGCTTACAGGAGCCTTGATACCTTGCAGGAGCCTTGCATGACCGATCCCACTCCTCTGTCTTCGCTCTCGTCCGCGCTTGCGGACGTCGTGGCGCGCACCGCACCGTCCATCGTCGCGGTACATTCGCATCGCTCGCGCTCCACCGGCTTCGTCTGGAAACCCGGCCTGATCGTCACCGCCGACGAGGCGCTGGCCGAAGAGGGTGAGGTCCAGGTCGGCCTGCCCGATGGCAATACCGCCGTCGCCACGACCGCGGGGCGCGACCACACCACCGACATCGCGCTGCTGCGCACTGAGACCAGCATCGCCCCGGTCAGGCTGACTACGGCGGTGCCTGCCCTCGGCACGCTCTCGGTCGTCGTCGCCACTGACCGCGACGCGCCGAGCGCGACGCTTGGCATGGTCTCGGCGTCGGGCAAGGGCTGGCGCTCCTTGCGCGGCGGCGACATCGATGCGCGGATCGAACTCGATGTCCGCCTGCGCGATAGCCAGGAGGGCGGGCTTGCGCTCAATGCATCGGGCGAGGCCTTCGGCATGGCGGTGCTCGGGCCGCGACGCGTGCTGGTGATCCCGACGGCGACAATCGAGCGCGTCGCGGCGCAGCTCGAGACGCGCGGCCGCATCGCCCGCGGTTATCTCGGCCTCGGACTCCAGCCGGTACGGCTCGAGGATGGCGTCGGCGCGATGGTGATGAATGTCGACAAGGCCGGACCTTCGGCCGCGGCCGGCATCCGCCAGGGTGACGTGATCGTCGCGGTCAACGACCAGAAACTATCAGGCGTGCGCGCGCTGTCGCGGACACTGGGTCCCGCGAGCGTCGGCACGGTGGTCGATGTCGCGGTGCGTCGCGGCGGCGAGCCGGCCAGCTTCAAGGTCACGATCGGCGAGAGGCCGGAGGCGTGAGCGCGGACACGACGCCGGAGATCGTGCTGTCGCTGGAGATCGACGATCCTGCGCTGGCCGATCGCCTCGCAACGCTGCTCGGCAGCGTCGCGGGGCTTCGCCTTGCCGGGCCAGGTGAGCAGGCTGCGGCGACAGTCATCGCGCGCGATCCGCGCCGCATGCCGGAGGATATCGCGCTGACGCAGCGCGAGCTCGACGTGCTGGCGCTGATGGCGGAAGGCGCTTCCAACAAGATGATCGCCCGGCAGCTCAACATCTCCGTGCATACGGTGAAATTTCATGTCGGGTCGCTGCTGGACAAGCTCGATGCCACCGGCCGCACCGACGCGGTGGCGCATGCTGCACGCCGCGGCGTGATCGAGCTATGACGTCGTGGGGAAGCTGAGCCGGACCGTGAGACCAGGCGCATTGTCGTGCAGGGTGATCTCGGCGCCATGGAGCCGCGCGACCGCAGCGACGAGGCTGAGGCCCAGGCCGTTACCCGGCGTGTAGCGGCTCTGCTCGAGCCGGTAGAAGCGCTTGAAGACGTGATCGCGCTGCTCGGCGGGAATGCCCGGGCCGTCGTCCGCGACCGCGATGTCCGCCCCGCCATCGGCGCTGCGGCAGGTCACGGTGACCTGCCCGCCCGCACGGCCGTGCTTGATCGCATTGTCGACGAGATTGGCGATGGCGTCGAACAGCAGGTCGCGGTCGCCCGTGACGGAGACCTCGCGCTCGCCACTGATGCTGAGACGGGTCGCGACCTCTTCGGCAGCAGCGTCGTAGAGCTCGACCACCTCGCCGGCAACCTCGACGAGATTGAGCCTGCGGAAAGCGCCCTTGCGGGCGCGGCTCTCGATCTCCGAGATCCGGGTGATCGAGGCGAACATGCCGAGCACGGCATCGAGATCGGCGATAGTGTCGCCGATCAGCGCGGCGTCGGCTTCGCTGTCGCGCGGGGTGTGGTACGCCTTTTCCAGCCGGCCGCGCATGCGCGTCAGCGGCGTGCGCAGATCGTGGGCGACGTTGTCGCTGACCTGCTTGACCTCGCCCATCAGCGTCTCGATGCGGTCGAGCATCTGGTTGAGGTTCTCGGCGACGCGGTCCCATTCGTCGTGACTGCCGCGCAAGGGAATGCGCCGGTCGAGGCCGGAGAGCATGATGGCGCGGCTGGTGGCATTGATCTCCTCGATCCGCCCGACCGTGCGCCGCGTCACCAGCACCGCCGCCAGGCCGGCCAACATCGCCAGCAGCATGGCGACTGCGATCATCGCAAGCTCGATCATCGCGGTGAAGTCACCGTGATCGCCGGCATCGCCGACACGGCTCCGCACGTAGGCAACCGTGCCGAAATAGACATAGGCCATGATCGCCGCGACGATCAGCCCGAACACCGCGATCGCGATCAGCGCCAGGCGAAAGGTCGAGGAGCGGAGCGTCTTAGCCAGGAGCACGGAGGCAATATCCGATGCCGCGGATGGTGTGGATCAGCGGATAGGCCTGGGCATCGTCGACCTTGCGGCGGACGCGGCCGACATAGACGTCGATGATGTTGGTGGACGGATCGAAATGCAGGTCCCAGACATGCTGGAGCAGCATCGCGCGCGAGACGACGCGCCCCTCGTTGCGCACGAGATATTCGAGCAGCTGGAATTCGCGTGGCAGCAACGGAATCTTGCGGCCGCGGCGGCTGGCGTTGCGCGCAATCAGATCGACGGCGAGATCGCCGACGCGCAAGATCGTTTCCTTGGCGATGGTCTCGCTGCGACGGCCCAACGCCTCAAGACGGGCAAGAAGCTCGACGAAGGAGAACGGCTTGACGAGATAGTCATCGCCGCCGGCGCGCAAGCCGCGCACGCGGTCGTCGACCTCGCCGAGCGCCGAGATGATCAGGAACGGCGCGGCGATGCCGTCGTCGCGCAGCTGGCGCATCACAGTGATGCCGTCGATATCGGGCAGCATGCGGTCGATCGTGATCACGGCATAATCGCGCGCCGCGCCGTGGCTAAGGGCCTCGCGCCCCGTAGCGGCGAGATCGACGTCATAGCCCGAGCTGGTCAATTCCTCGACGAGCTGGCCTGCGGTCTCCGGATCGTCCTCGACGACCAGGATGCGGCGGTGACCTCCGGTCATACGAAACTCCGCGCGACGATCGCCACCAGACTATCCCGTTCCGGGGCTGAGCGGAACCGCCCGGTGGCGATCGCGACAATGGTGCGGTACGGCGATGCGACTACCAATAGTCTCCGCACACATTGACCCATTGCCATCCCCAGGGCGTCCAGCTCCGGCGCCAGCAGCCGTCATAGTAGCCGGCGTAGATGAAAGGCGCGCCGAAGAAGGCGAAGCGGTGGAAGCGATGATGCCGGAAGAAGAAGGCGTGGCGGCCGATGAAGGGTCTGCCGTGCCAGCCGGCGCCGGCAAAGCGCGGTCCGATCGCCGCATGCGCGAAGCGTGGTCCGCCGAAGCCAGGTCGAGCAAAGCCCGGTCCGCCGACACGGGCGAAGCTGGCGCCGCCCATCCCGCCGGCGCGCATGCCGCCGAAACCTCCGGCATGCATGCCACCGCCGAAGCCACCCGCATGCATCCCGCCGCCGCCGAAATGCCCGCCGCCGCCGAAGCCGCCATGGCCGCCGCCACCGAAGCCGCCACGAGCGAGTACCGGCGGCGAAGCGAGCGCCATCATCGCGGCGAGCGTCACCGCGGTGAGGCCTTTGAGAAGCCTGTTGTCCATCGAAGCATCCTCCTTGCAGCGCGGCGCCACGCCTGCCGCGCGAGGAGGATCAGATGAGGGGAAGGAACGGGCAGCTTCAACTTACAAACGCGCCAGATTCTGACGCGGGTGTTAGGGAGGAAGAGTCACACCCGCTTGCCGTTGCTCTTCTCGGCGGCGCGGCGCATGGCTTCGGCGAGCGCGCCGCCGCCGGAGGATTCCTGCTTGCGCGGCGCCGACGAGGTCATGCGGCTCGTGTTGCGTGTGTTGTCGCGCGGCATGCCCGGCGCGTCCTTCTTGGCGCCGACCTCGTCATCGAGGCGCAGGGTCAGCGAGATGCGCTTGCGGGCGACCTCGAAGTCCAGCACCTTGACCTTGACGATGTCGCCGGGCTTCACCACCTCGCGCGGATCCTTGATGTAGTTCCTGGACATCGCCGAGATGTGCACGAGGCCGTCCTGGTGCACGCCGATGTCGACGAAGGCGCCGAAGGCGGCGACGTTGGTCACGGTGCCCTCGAGGATCATGCCCTTCTGGAGGTCCTTGATCTCCTCAACGCCTTCCTTGAACACCGCCGCCTTGAACGCGGGGCGCGGGTCGCGGCCGGGCTTTTCCAATTCGCGCAGGATGTCGGTGACGGTCGGCAGACCGAAAGTCTCGTCGACAAAGTCCTTCGGCTTCAGCGTACGGACGATCTCGCCAGAGCCGATCAGCGCCTTGATGTCGCTCTTGGTCGCCGCGAGAATCCGGCGCACCACCGGATAGGCTTCCGGATGCACGCCGGAGGCATCGAGCGGGTCCTCGCCGCCGAGGATGCGCAGGAAGCCGGCGCACTGCTCGAACGCCTTCGGCCCGAGCCGCGGCACGTCCTTGAGCGCCTTGCGCGACTTGAACGGACCATTGGCGTCACGGTGCGCCACGATGCTCTGCGCAAGACCCGCTCCGACACCGGACACGCGGGCGAGCAGCGGCGCGGACGCCGTGTTGACGTCGACGCCGACGGCGTTCACGCAGTCTTCGACCACGGCATCGAGTGATTTGGCGAGCTTGGCCTGGCCGAGATCGTGCTGATACTGGCCGACGCCGATCGCCTTGGGCTCGATCTTGACGAGCTCGGCGAGTGGGTCCTGCAGACGGCGGGCGATCGAGACCGCGCCGCGCAGGGTGACGTCGAGGCCCGGCAATTCCTCCGACGCGAAGGCCGAGGCCGAATAGACCGACGCGCCGGCTTCCGACACCACGATCTTGGACATCTTCAGCTCGGCAAGGCCCTTGACCAGCTCGCCCGCGAGCTTGTCGGTCTCGCGCGAGGCGGTGCCGTTGCCGATCGCGATCAGCTCGACGCGATGCTTCATCGCGAGCCGGCCGAGCGTCGCCAGCGACTCATTCCACTGCCGCTGCGGCTCGTGCGGATAGATCGCGGTGGTATCGACCACCTTGCCGGTCGCATCGACGACGGCGACCTTGACGCCGGTGCGGTAGCCGGGATCGAGACCCATGGTGACGCGGGTGCCGGCCGGCGCGGCGAGCAGCAGGTCGCGCAGATTGGAGGCGAACACGCGGACGGCCTCGGTCTCCGCCGCATTCCACAGCCGCATGCGCAGATCGATGTTGAGATGCACCTGGATCTTGGTGCGCCAGGCCCAGCGCACGGTATCGATCAGCCAGCGGTCGCCGGGACGCTTGAGGTCGGCGATGCCGAAGCGCTTCATGATCTTAAGCTCATAGGCCCCCGGAACGCCGGCGGGCGGCGCTTCCTCGGCCTGGATCTGGAGATCGAGGATTTCTTCCTTCTCGCCGCGGAACATCGCGAGGATGCGGTGCGACGGCAGCTTGGTCAGTGGCTCGGAGAAATCGAAATAGTCGCCGAACTTCTCGCCCTCGGTCTTCTTGCCGTCGCGCACCTTGGAGACCATGCGCGCATTGGTCCACATCTCCTCGCGAAGCGCGCCGATCAGGTCGGCGTCCTCGTCGAAACGCTCGACCAGGATGGCGCGGGCGCCGTCGAGCGCAGCAGTGGCATCCGCAACGCCCTTCTCGGCGTTGATGAAGCCTTCGGCCACGACCTTCGGGTCGTTGCCGGGCTCGGCGATGAGCTGATTGGCGAGCGGCTCGAGGCCGGCTTCCTTGGCCACTTCCGCCTTGGTGCGGCGCTTCGGCTTGAACGGCAGATAGATGTCTTCGAGGCGGGCCTTGCTGTCGGCGGCCATGATCGATGCTTCGAGCGCGGCATCGAGCTTGCCCTGCTCGCGTACGGACTCCAGAATGGCCTTGCGACGATCCTCGAGCTCGCGCAGGTAGACCAGGCGCTCCTCCAGGGTGCGCAATTGCGCGTCGTCGAGCGCGCCGGTCGCTTCCTTGCGGTAGCGGGCGATGAAGGGAACCGTGGCGCCGCCGTCGAGCAGCGTCACCGCCGCCTCGACCTGCTCGGCCCGAACCCCAAGCTCCTGCGCAATTTTCTGGTTGATATTGGCCACGCGAGAATTCCCTCCAAGCACGCGACGCGAACCGAACCCGGCCGCGGGACGCCGCTTATGGACCAACCGAGGTTGATTCATCAAGGTGCGGCGGAGGGCCGTCGACAGAGGTTTTTTTGCCAGACCGATGCGATCTCGCCACAATCGTGGGGATGCCAACGCACCGCTTGTGGCTTGACAGAAGCCGCTGTTCCACGGCTGGTGGACTCGCCGGACGACCGAACTCCACACGAGGACTATCATGCGGACCACTGCGGTCGGCGTCTTCAAGATCGCCACCACCGGCCCCGGCGACGTCTCCGGCCTGATGGCCATGATCGACTCCGGCGCGATCGACCCCACATCCGTCCTCGCCATCCTCGGCAAGACCGAGGGCAATGGCGGCGTCAACGATTTTACGCGGGAATATGCTGTCGCCGCACTGTGCACGGCATTGGCGCCAAGGCTCAGTCTGTCGCCAGAGGCGGTCGAGCAGCGCATCGCCTTCGTGATGTCCGGCGGCACCGAAGGCGTGCTCAGCCCGCATATCACCGTGTTCACGCGTAGCGAGGCTGAGCGGCCGGCAAGCCTCTCCGGCAAGCGGCTCAGCATCGGGATGGCGCACACGCGGGATTTCCTCCCCGAAGAGCTTGGCCGCGCCGCGCAGATCACGGAGACGGCCAAGGCCGTGAAAGCCGCGATGGCGGATGCCGGCATCAACGATGCCGCCGATGTCCATTTCGTCCAGATCAAATGCCCGCTGCTCACCAGCGAACGGGTCGAGGCGGCAAATGCGCGCGGCAACAAGACGGCGACGACGAGCGCCTACAGCTCGATGGCCTATTCGCGCGGCGCCTCCGCGCTCGGGGTTGCCGTCGCACTCGGCGAGATCGCTTCCGACATTCGCGATGAGGACGTGCTGCGGCGCTACGATTTGTTCTCGAACGTCGCCTCGACCTCGTCGGGCATCGAGCTGATGCACAACGTCGTCATTGTGCTCGGCAATTCGGGAAGCTCCGCAAGCGATTTCGAGATCGGACATGCCGTGATGAGAGATGCGATCGATGCCCCGGCTGTAATATCGGCATTGACGAGTGTTGGGCTTGGCGTCGCACCGCAAGTTGCTGCGAACCGCGAGCTCGTCAACATCTTCGCCAAGGCCGAGGCCTCACCCGACGGCGCCGTGCGCGGTTTCCGCCACACCATGCTCGAGGATACCGACATCAGCTCGACGCGCCACGCCCGCGCTGCGGTCGGCGGCCTGATCGCCGGCCTTGCCGGCACCGGCTCGGTCTACGTCTCCGGCGGCGCCGAGCATCAGGGACCCGCGGGCGGCGGCCCGGTTGCGGCGATAGCGCGGCTCTCCCATTGAGCGGCCACCTCTCCGCTCGGCGCAACCCTGCCCCTCGCGGCGGCTCAGTTGATTCACGCTGGCCCTTGCGAAAAAGGTGACGCCACACCTTGAGGGATCTGACTTTATGACTTTGCCGATGAGCTGGAATGAATGGACGCAGCATGACGGCGTCGGACTTGCGGCGCGCGTCCGCAAGGGCGAGCTGACGGCGAAGGAGTTGGCCCGTCAGGCGGCCGCTGCCGTCGCCAAGGTCAATCCGGCGCTGTCGGGCGTGGTCGAGCTGTTCGAGGACGTGATCGCCGATCCCGCCAAGGACGGCGCCAATCTCGCCGGTCCGTTTGCCGGCCTGCCGTTCCTGATGAAGGATCTCGGTCCGACCATGAAGGGCCGGCTGCAGGAGATGGGCTCGCTGTTGATGCGCGGCAACCGCGCCGCGGCCGACACGTTCCTCACCGGCAAGTTTCGCCAGGCGGGATTGAACCTGATCGGGCGCACCACGACGCCGGAATTCGGCGTGTGCTCTTCGGCCGACAATCCCGCGGTCTATGTCACGCGCAATCCCTGGAATACCGACTACACCACCTGTGGCTCGTCGGCCGGCAGCGCGGCGATGGTCGCGGCCGGCGTCGTGCCGATCGCGCATGCGACCGACGGCGGCGGCTCGATCCGCATTCCCGCCGGCGTCAATGGCAATATCGGCCTGAAAGTCTCGCGCGGCGTGTTCTCGCTGGCGCCGCACATGTCAGACCTCACCGGCCTCGTCTCGATCCAGGGCTGCCAGTCGCGCTCGGTGCGCGACACCGCCGCCTTCGTCGATCACGCCCGCGGGCCCGCGCCCGGCGAGTTCATGCCGTTCTGGACCACGGCGCAGCCTTATTCGGAGATGATCAAGCGCGATCCCGGCAAGCTTCGCATCGCGCTGTCGCACACCTGGGGCGATTACACCGCGACGCCCGAGATCGCCGCCGAGCTGGAGAAGAGCGGCCGTTTCCTCGAAGGCCTCGGCCATCACGTCGAGTACGCGCTGCCGGAGCTCGATTTCCGCGCTGCTTTCGCCGCGCAGACCACCTGCTACATCAGCAATTTTGCGGTGGTGATCTCCAACATGCTCGCCGCACGCGGGCTGGAAAAGCCGCCGGAAGATCTGATCGAGCCCATGAACATCCGCATCTGGGAGGCCGGCCGTCACACCAGCTTCGCCGAGCGCGCGAAGATGCAGGCCGTGTTCAACACGACCTCGCGCGGCTTCGGCGCGTTCTTTGAGCAGTGGGACGTGATCCTGACGCCGATCACGGCGCTGCCGACGCCGAAGGTCGGCACGAAGGAATATCTCACCATCTCCGACAATCCCGACGTGCTCGACTGGTTCGGCAATCTGTGGCGCTTCTTCGCCTTCACGCCGCTCGCCAACCTCTGCGGCATGCCGGCGATCTCGATGCCGATGGCAGCGCAGGACCACGGCCTGCCGCTCGGCATCCAGGCGATCGCCAAGCAGGCCAATGACGGCCTCCTGCTGCAACTCGCCGCCCAGATCGAACGTGCGCTCGACGGCAAGTGGAACGGCGGCAAGAAGCCGAAGGTGCATGTAGGCTGACGCAGGCCTGTTTGTTTCGTAAGCCCCGCGCTTGCGGCTATCCTTCGAGACGCCCGCCGTTCGCGAGCCCTCAGGATGAGGACTTGTTTCGCGGCGAGATGTTAAGACCCCTGATGGTGAGGAGCGCCGCGTTGCGGCGCGTCGCGAACCATGAAGGCCCGAACACGATCTCCAAGAACGCGTCGTCAGTTCTTCACCGCCGGAATGTCCTCCGCCGGCTGCTGCTGACCCTGCTTGTACATCGCGAGCGCCTTGTCGAGCGCTTCGCGCAGCGCCAGCGCTGCGGCGACGCTGCAACGCAGGTGTGCGGTCTGAACCACATCGACCCTGACCGCGGCGCCGACCGGCATCAACAGGTTCGCGGCGAGCTCGATCTGGATCGCGCCGTTGTGATGGCCAAAGCAGGAGGCGCCGTCGAAATAGATGATCGGCGCGCGCTCCGAACTGGAGCTCGAAATGGTGACGGGCCCCTGAGCGGGCGTTTCGGGGTCGGTCATGGGCGCTCCTTGCGGCTGGTCGAACGGATGCCCACCATCGTTGCTTCCGTCCGCCCTGTCGAGGCCCAACTGCCCTCCGGCAGCCTGTTCCGGTTTTGCACCGCGCGCGGCGCTGGTCTAGAACATCACCATGTCCACTCTACCGACCACTCTCCCCTTCGAGGAACTCGCTGAGGCCATCCGGGGGCGCCGTTCCGATTACGGCCATATCAGCGGGCTTCAGCTCGATCGCTTTGCGCCGGGCGAGGCCTGGTCCAGCCTGTCCTACCGGCCCGTCTTCGTGGGCGACACCGAGACCGGCGTGCTGCATGGTGGCGTCGTCACCGCGATGCTGGACGAGAGCTGCGGCATGGCCGTGCAACTTGCGCTCGACGGCACACGCGCGATCGCAACCCTGGACTTGCGCATCGACTATCAGAAGCCGGCAACGCCGGGCCTCGACATCAAGGCGCATTCGGTCTGCTACCGCACCACGCGCTCGATCGCCTTCTCGTGCGCTCCACAGCCTATCAGGAATCCGAGGACGATCCGGTCGCGACCGCAACCGCCTGCTTCATGATCGGGGCCAACCGCACCAACATGCTCGCCGACCGCAGGATGGATGCGCGCAACATCCCGACGCTGGAGGCGCCGGATGATCCGGACGGCCCGTTCGCAAGCAGCCCGTTCGCGCGTTGCCTCGGCATCCGTATCAACGACGACGGCACGCTGACGATGCCGTTCTCGCCAAAAATCATCGGCAACCCGATCCTGCCCGCGATCCATGGCGGCATGACTGGCGCCTTTCTCGAGACCACCGCGATTGTCGGCGTGACGCGCGAGCTCGGCACCGCTGCGCTGCCCAAGCCGATCGGGCTCACCGTCAATTATCTACGCTCCGGCCGCGCGCTCGACAGCATTGCCAATGTTTCGATCGTGAAGCAGGGCCGCCGCATCGTCGCCTTCGAGGCGCGGGCCTGGCAGGACGATGCGGACAAGCCGATCGCCACCGCCTTCGGCCATTTCATGCTGCGGCCGACGCCTGGAAGTGACGAGGAATAGTCGTATTTTCCCTTGACGGCAGGGGGCCGGACCACAACGATAGCACGTTTCCTGCGAGAGGTATTGAGTTGCGGCATCCGCTCGACATCGTCGCCATGTTCGCCGCGCTCTGGCTGCTGGCAGCGATGGTGCTCGATGCGCTGACGCCAAAAGAGCTGACGGCGGTGATGATCGGCATTGCGATCGGGCCCGCCATCGTCATCACCGCGGTATTCTACTATCTGCGCTGCCCGCGCACCGATTTCGCGGTGATGTTCGCAGCGCTCTGGCTGATCTCCGACATCGCCATGGCCTTCATCTCGCCGACGCAGCTGCCGCATTTCCTGATCGCGCTCGGCTTTCTGCCAGCCTTGCTGATCGGCCTCGTGCTGCACTGGCAACGCTTCCAGCGCCGCCACGAACGGCTGCCATTGCCTTCGGCAAAGCGCGGTTAGCGCGGCAGCAGGTTGGTCTTGGCGAGGTCGAGCACCTCGTCGCCACGGCCGTTCATCACCGCGCGCAGCACCCAGAGGCTGAAGCCCTTGATCTGCTCGGGCGTGATGGTCGGCGGCATCGACAGCTCCTGCTTCGCCGTGATGACGTCGAGCAGCGCCGGCCCGTTGTGCGCCAACATTTCCTTCATCGCGCCCGGAAGCTCGCCAGGATCCTCGACGCGTTTGGCGAAGATGCCCATCGCGCGCGCCATCGCCGCGAAGTCCGGATTCTCCAGGTCGACATTGGTGTCGACGAAGCCGGCCGCCTTCATCTCCAGCGCGACGAAGCCGAGCACGCCGTTGTTGAAAACAACCACCTTTACCGGCAGCTTCATCTGCGTCAGCGTGATCAGATCGCCCATCAGCATGGTGAAGCCGCCGTCGCCCGAGAGCGAGATCACCTGCCGTCCCGGCTGCGCGGCCTGCGCGCCGATCGCCTGCGGCATCGCATTGGCCATCGAGCCATGCACGAACGAACCGATCAGCCGACGGCGGCCATTCATGTCGAGATATCGCGCGGCCCATACCGTGGGCGTGCCGACATCGGCGGTGAACACGGCATCGTCGGACGCGTGGTCGCTGATGACCTTGGCCAGATATTGCGGATGGATCGGTTTGCTGCCGGGGGTGCCCTTGGCGAGCGAGTCGAGGCCTTCGCGGGCCTTCTTGTAGTGCGCGATCGCATCGTCGAGATGCCGGCGCTGCGTCTTGGTCTTGAGCAGCGGCAGCAGCGCCTCGATGGTCAGCTTGACGTCGCCGACGAGGCCGAGATCGATCTTGCAGCGGCGGCCGAGATTTTCCGGGCGGATGTCGATCTGCGCGACCTTCGTATCGGTCGGAAAGAACTGCTTGTAGGGGAAATCGGTGCCAAGCATCACCAGCGCGTCGCAGGCATGCATCGCGGCGTAGCCCGAGGAGAAGCCGATGAAGCCGGTCATGCCGACATCGTAGGGGTTGTCGTATTCGACATGCTCCTTGCCGCCGAGCGCATGCACGATCGGGCTCTTCAGGGCTTCGGCCAATTGCATCAGCGGCGCGTGCGCGCCGGCGCAGCCGCGGCCGCAGAACAGCGTGATGCGCTCGGCGCCGTTGAGGAGATCGGCCAGCGCCTTCAGCTCATCGGCCTGCGGCACGATCTTCGGTGCGGACAACGCGAGGCCACGCGTCGTCGACAGTGCACGCTTTGGCGGCGCGCGGAAAGCGACGTCGCCGGGCATGGCAACGACGGCGACGCCGCGCAGGCCGACCGCCGCGCGGATGGCGTTCTCCAGCACATAAGGCAATTGGCTCGGATCGGAGACCAGCTCGCAATAGTGGCTGCATTCGCGAAAGAGGTTTTGCGGATGGGTCTCCTGGAAATAGCCGCCGCCGATCTCGGCGGTCGGAATCTGCGCCGCGATCGCCAGCACGGGGACGCGGCTGCGATGCGCATCGAACAGGCCGTTGATAAGATGCAGATTGCCCGGACCGCAGGAGCCCGCGCAGACTGCGAGGCTTCCCGTCATCTCGGCTTCGCCAGCAGCGGCGAAGGCCGCGACCTCCTCGTGCCGGACATGGATCCATTCGATAGTGCTGCGGCGGCGCAGCGCCTCGGTCAGCGCGTTCAGGCTGTCGCCGACGATGCCGTAGATGCGCTTGACGCCGGCCTGCTCGAGCGTTGCCACGAACAGATCGGCCACGTTGTTGATCGCCATGTCGGTCTCCTGATCTCGCTGATGCAGCAAGATAGGATAACGCGGGGCGGTGACGGCATCACGGCTTGTTTATTGCGCGCTCAGTCTTTCGCAATCGCCCGATCATAGGCCACAATCGTCGCCTTTGCGCGCGCCGCGACGTCGGCGGCCGACATGCCGGGCTTGTAGAGGCTGGAGCCGAGTCCGAACGCAGTCACGCCGCCCTTGATGTACTCGGCAAAATTCTGGTCGGAGACGCCGCCGACGGCGGCGATCATCACACCCGCAGGCAGCACGGCGCGGATCGCAGCAACGCCGGAGGCACCCAGCACGCTTGCCGGAAAGAATTTCAGGCCCGATGCGCCGGAGCGCGCCGCGAGCAGCGCCTCGGTCGGCGAGAACACGCCGGGCAGGGTCACCATCCCGTGCTGATGCGCGCGCGCCAGCACGTCAGCATCGACATTGGGCGAGACCATCAGCTTGCCGCCGACGTCGTTGAGCCGATCGACATCCTGCGCGGCGAGCACCGTGCCGGCGCCGATCAGCACGCCGGCCGGCGCGAGCTTCACGGCGGTTGCGATCGAACGGAACGGATCGGGCGAGTTCAGGGGAATCTCGATCGCGGTCATGCCGGCCTCGATCAGCACGCCGACGATGAGCTCGGTCTCCTCCGGCTTCACGCCGCGCAGGATCGCGACCAGCGGACGCTGCATCGATGGAAAAGGTATACTCATCTGAAAAATCCCTCTACGTCGTCCAGATCGCCGCGGCGGCCATGGACAGGCCGCGGCGGACCGCTTCGTCCGCATCGACCGGCCGCACGGTCACCGACAATGCATCGAAAGCGTGGCGATACAGCGCTGCCAGCCGCCCCGACGCAATCAACGTGATGCCGGCGTTCGGCAGAGCGCCCGAAAGCCCCGCCGCCAGCTCGGCACCGATCAGCGTGCCCGACAGCGTTTCGCGCGCCGCAGCCGGCGTGCCGCCGAACAGCAGCTGACGCGAGCGCGCGGTGAACAGAAGGTTGGCGGCGAAGGCCGGAGCTTCGTAAGCAGCTTTCACGGCGGCCTCGAAGCTCGCAACGTCCTCGGCGTCACCGGCGCCGGCCACCGCGAGCGACAGGATCGTCTCGCGCGAAACGACGCTGAAGAGCTCGCCAGTCATGAAGGTGGAAAAGTGGACGACCGTACCGTCCTTCACCCGCACCCATTTCGAATGGGTCCCGGGCATGCAGACCAGCGCCTCGCCGGCGGCATCGAGGCCAAGCGCGCCGAGCAGTTGCGTCTCTTCGCCGCGCATCACGTCCGGCGCGCTTGCGTCGCGCTGGGCGATGCCAGGCAGGATGCGAATGTCGCGGGCCTCACCCGGCACGCGCGCGGCCTGCTTCAAGATGGCCGCGAGCGGCGCCGGCGTGTCGACATAGCCGGCCTCGATCCAGCCGGTTTTTGCGCCGG
Source organism: Bradyrhizobium sp. USDA 4486 (assembly GCF_054057995.1). Classification (NCBI taxonomy): domain Bacteria; kingdom Pseudomonadati; phylum Pseudomonadota; class Alphaproteobacteria; order Hyphomicrobiales; family Nitrobacteraceae; genus Bradyrhizobium; species Bradyrhizobium sp. USDA 4486. Next base: position 7,632,493 of record NZ_JBSRZV010000001.1, on the reverse strand, counting down.
CCATGCCGCAGACGAGAATGGGCAGACGAGCGGGCGCCTCGACTGCGGCAAGATGCGATTGCAGCACGCCGGCAAACCCGGTTCTGGCTGCGGCCAGCATGCCCTCGCCGCTGCGGCGCTCGGCCAGCACCTGGCCGGCACGATCGACCAGCCAGAGGCGAAAACTGCTGGTGCCCCAGTCCACCGCGACAAAAGCGGGTTCGGTCATTGTGGCGCGCATCCTTGTCTCACCGGCAAGACGGCGTCTCGCGACGATGAGACGGACGCTTGCAAATCCGCCCCGGGATATCGGCTATTGCGGCCGCGAACCAGTGTTTTATCGCAGGTCTGAGGCGCGGGCCGCGCTGGCACACGCCTTGCTGAAGCCTCTCCACTCACATCCGTGAACCGCGCAGCAAGACGCGTCAATATCAGATGAGGAAACCCATGGAGATCGGCTATTTCACGATGCCTTCGCATCCGCCAGAGTGCGGCCTGAAGGAAGGAAACGACTGGGACCTGCAAGTCATGCGCTGGCTCGACGAGCTCGGCTATCAGGAAGCCTGGGTCGGCGAGCACCACACCGCCCCCTGGGAACCCAATCCCACGCCGGACCTCCTGATCGCACAGGCCTTGATGCAGACCAAGCGCCTGCGCATCGGGCCGGGCGGCTTCCTGCTGCCCTATCACCACCCGGCCGAGCTCGCCAACCGCGTCGCGATGCTCGACCACATGTCCGAGGGCCGGCTCAATTTCGGCGTCGCGGCGAGCGGCCTGCCGAGCGACTGGGCGATGTTCAACGTCGACGGCATGAGCGGGCAGAACCGCGACATGACCCGCGAGGCGCTGGAGATCATCCTGAAGCTCTGGACCGAGCCCGCGCCGTTCACCCACAAGGGCAAATACTGGACGGTGACCAAGCCGGACACGATGTTCGACTTCCTGAAGCCGCACATCAAGCCGCTGCAGGCCCCGCATCCGCCGATCGGCGTTGCGGGCCTGTCGAAGAACTCGGACACGCTGAAGCTCGCCGGCGAGCGCGGCTTCATCCCTATGAGCCTCAACCTCAACCCGGCTTATGTCGGCAGCCATTGGGACTCCGTGGAAATCGGCGCGGCCAAGACCGGTCGCAAGCCGAACCGGCAGGACTGGCGGCTGGTGCGCGAGGTGTTCGTCGCCGACACCGACGAGGAGGCCTGGAAGCTCTCGACCGGTGACATGATGGGCCGGATGATGCACGAATACTTCCTGCCGCTGCTCGGGCATTTCGGCTTCAAGGACTATCTCAAGCACGCCCCTGACGTGCCCGACAGCGACGTCACCGTCGAATATTGCGCCAAGCGGAACTGGATTGTCGGCTCGCCCGCTACCGTCGCCGAGAAGATCGAGAAGATCTACGAGGAAGTCGGCGGCTTCGGCGTGCTGTTGGTGTTCGGCTTCGACTACAAGCACAAGGCCGAAGCCTGGCACCATTCCCTCTCGCTGCTCAAGAACGAGGTGATGCCGCGCCTGACGCATCTCGGCTCCGCGCGCAAGGCAGCTTGACCCGATACGGGTGCGGCGCGATCGTGCCGCACCCGCTTTCATTTCGGAGATTTCCGCGTGAGCGTCGACGCAAAGGATTTCAAGCAGGCGATGCGGCAGTGCGCCGGCGCGGTCGCGCTGGTCACGGTCGGCGCCGAGCACGGCAAGCGCACGGGATTGACGGTGACGTCGGCCTGCTCACTGTCCGACAATCCGCCGTCGCTGATCGTCTGTGTCAACCGAAACGCAAGTGCGCACGCCCGCATCCGCGAGGAAGGCGCCTTCGCGATCAACTTCCTGCACGAGGATCACGCGATACTGGCGCTGACCTTCAGCGGCCAGAAGGGCGTCAACGGCGATGACCGTTTTGCGTTCGGCCAGTGGACGCGCGGGGTGACCGGCGCACCGGTGCTGACCGACGCGGTCGCCGCGTTCGACTGCGTGCTGGCGCAGGAGTTCGAGACCAAGACGCACTCGATCTTCGTCGGCGAGGTGCGCGGTGTAACGCATTCGGCGACCGCCACACCGCTCGTTTACTTGCGCAGCAGCTTCCACACGCCGCAGGAAATCCGCGAGACCGTTACAGCCGGCGATCTCGATTCGCGGCATCTGAGCTGGACGGATTTTTCGTAAAGGCGCTCCTTCCCTTCTCCCCTTGTGGGAGAAGGTGGCGCGTAGCGCCGGATGAGGGGTATCTCTCCGCAAATTCGGGTGAGAGTTGGATTCGCGGAGAGATATACCCCTCACCCGTCTCGCCGCTTCGCGGCGAGCCACGCTCTCCCACAAGGGGAGAGGGGAAGAGGGGCGCTACCGCGTCGTCTCGATCTTCAGCTGCTTGATCTTGCGGTACAACGTCGCGCGGCTGAGTTTTAGGGCACGCGCTGCTTCCGTCACGCGTCCGCCGTGCTTGCGGAGCGCATCGGTGATCGTCGCGCGCTCGGCTGCCGCAAGATCGGTCCCCGCGGCTCTGCCGCCGAACGGCGGCAGATCCAGATCCGCATCCGTGATGACGCGGTCCTCCGCCGTGCAACCGGCAAGCCGCAGCACATGGCGGAGCTGGCGCATGTTGCCGGGATAGGGATACGCCGTGAGCAACAACCAGGCGTCATCCGACAGGCGGCAGTTCGGCGCTTCCTCGCGCGCGACCTGGCGGATGATATCGTCGCGGTCCGCGCGATCGCGTAAGGCCGGCAGCCGCACCTCCATGCCGCGCAGGCGGAAATAGAGATCGGGACGGAAGGCGCCTTCCTCCGCCATGCGACCAAGATCGCGATGGGTGGCGCTGATCAGGCGGATGTCGACCGGCACCGGCCTGCGCGCGCCGAGCGGCCAGACCTCGCGGTTCTCCAGCACACGCAACAAGCGCGTCTGCAGCGCGATCGGCATGTCGCCGATCTCGTCGAGGAACAGCGTGCCGCCGTCGGCCTGTACGATCAGGCCCTTCGAGCCGTCGCGCCGCGCGCCGGTGAAGGCGCCGGCCTCGTAGCCAAACAGCTCGGCATCGATCAGGCTTTCCGGCATTGCCGCGCAGTTCAGTGCAACGTAATTGTTGCGCGCGCGGTTGCTCGCGGCATGAATGGCGCGCGCGAACACGTCCTTGCCGACGCCGGTCTCGCCATGCAGCAGCACCGGCAGATTGTGATCGCCGATGCTCCGCAAACGCTTGACGCTCTTGACCAGGCCGGGATCGCGGCCGGCGAGCCGGTTCAGCGCGTCGAAGCGGTCCGCAGGCACATCGCGGCGCGGAACAGGCGACCTCGTACGTAGCGGCGGCGCGATATGGCCCTGACCTAATGCACTGCCGTCGGCGCGGCGCAGCTCGACGCGTTCGTCCGCGTTATGCGCGGCGTGATGATCGAATTTGATATAGCGCGACAGATCGATGCCGGATGCGATCATGCCATCGGTGAGACCGAGCAGCGCACGCGCCGAGCGGCAGGCGCCCACGATGCGGCGGTCATCGTCATAGGCGATGAGTCCGTCGCCCGGCACGGTCGCGATCCAGGCATTGCGGAAATGACCGCGGAAGATCGCGCCCTCCATCCGCCGCGTCGCCTCCATCGTCACCGCCAGCGCGAGCTGATGCGCGGCGCGCTCGAGATCCTCGCGGCAGGAGGTGATGTTGATCGCGCCGGCAAGCCGCCCGGCCTGATCGAACAGCGGCGCCACCGCGCAGGAGAACATGTGCCACTGCGCACGGAAATGTTCGTCGCGATGCACCAGGATGGGCTTCTTCTCCGCAAGCGCGGTGCCGAGCCCGTTGGTGCCCTCGAAGGTCTCGGCGAAGTTGGAGCCGGTGTAGATCTTCCAGTCCAGGAACATTTTTGCGTCGGCCTCGCCGGGCAGGCGGCTGAACAGCATGGTCGCATTCGCGTCAGCCAGATTGACGCAGTAGCCGGCATCGCGCAGCACGCGCGCGAGATCGTCGAGCTCCGGCGTCGCGAGCCTGATCACCTCTTCCAGGGGTTCTGCGACGTGACGGATCTCGGCCTCGGTCAGCGTCTGCGGCGGGCCTTGGCGGGCGGGATCGAGCTTGTGGCTGATCAGGCAGCGCCGCCAGGAATTGGCGATACGCGAGGAGGCATCGACGTCGGCCACATGATTGGCGACGGATAGAACACGGGCGACATGGTTCGAGGCCGATAAGCTGGCCATCGCGGACGTCTCCACCCTGTATTGTTGTGCAAAGTCTGGCAGCACGGGCGGGGATGTCAATCGGGAACCGGGAACGACCGAGTGGCGCGCTGTCTCGAGCTGTCATTCCAGGGCGATGAAGCATCGAACCCGGAATCTCGAGATTCCGGGTTCGCGCTGCGCGTGCCCCGGAATGACTGCTGGAGCAACGGCCGCGGCACAATCAAAATTGCTGCACCGCCCTCACCACGTGTCGATACACGGCCGCTTCTTCTCCGTCCTCGGCGCAGGCTTCGGCACCGAGCGCAGGCCGGCCATGATCCAGCGCCGTGTCTCTGCGGGGTCGATGACGTTGTCGATCTCGAACACCGAGGCGATCGAGACCGCCTTGCCGTTGGCATAGAGCTCGGCGACCTTGTTGCGATAATACGTCTCGCGCTCCTCGGGGTCGGCGATCGCCTCCATCTCCTTGCGGAAGCCGAGGCGGACATAGCCTTCCAGACCCATGCCGCCGAACTCGCCGGTCGGCCAGGCCGCGGTGAAGAACGAGGCATGGAAGCCTCCGCCGATCATCGACTGCGCCCCTAAGCCATAGCCCTTGCGCAGCACGATGCCGAACAAGGGCACGGTGAGGCTCGCACCGGTCACGAACATGCGCGAGACATGGCGGACGATCGCGGTTTTCTCGGCCTCGGGGCCAACCATGAAGCCGGGCGTATCGCAGAGCGAGACGATGGGCAGATCGAAGGCATCGCAGAGCTGGAGGAAGCGAGCGGCCTTGTCGCCGGCGTCGGCATCGATGGCGCCGCCGAGATGGCGCGGATTGTTGGCGATGAGGCCGAACGGCTTGCCTTCGATGCGGATCAATGCGGTGATCATGCCGACACCATAGTCGCGGCGCAGCTCCAGCACGCTGTCCTTGTCGGCGACGAGGTCGATCACGCTGAGGATGTCGTAGACGCGCAAACGGTTCTCCGGGATGGCGCGGCGAAGCAGGCGCTGGTCGGCGGCTTCCCACTCCGTCACCGCGCCCTGGAAATAGGACAGGTATTTTTGCGCGACACGCGTCGCTTCCTCCTCGTCCGCGACCAGGATGTCGATGACGCCGTTCGGGCACTGGAATGTAACGGGCCCGACCTCGGCTGGATGATAGACACCGAGGCCGCCGCCCTCAATCATGGCGGGACCGCCCATGCCGATCGAGGCGTTCTTGGTGGCGATGATGACGTCGCAGCAACCGAGCATCGCGGCGTTGCCGGCGAAGCAATAGCCGGAGACGACACCGACCACCGGCACGAGGCCGGAGAGCTTGGCGAACTGGACGAAGGACGGGCCGTCGAGGCCGGTCATGCCGAGCCGGTCGGTATCGCCGGGACGGCCGCCGCCGCCTTCGGCGTAAAACACCAGCGGCACGCGCCAGTCTTCCGCAAGCGTGAGCATGCGGTCGATCTTCTTGTGGTTCATGTGGCCCTGCGTGCCCGCGAGCACGGTATAGTCATAGGCGACGACGATGCATCGCGCGCCTTCGGGTCCGAACTTCTCTGCGTTGACGGTGGCGATGCCCATGACGAGGCCGTCGGCCGGCGTGTTCTTGATGAGATCGTCGAGCTTGCGGCGACGGCGCTGGGCGGCGATCGCAAGACTCCCGTATTCCATGAACGAGCCATCGTCGACGAGCTGGTCAACATTCTCGCGCGCGGTGCGCTGGTTGGTGTTGCGGCGGCGCTCGACCGAGGCGGGGCGGTTCGCATCGAGCGTGTTGGCCTGGCGCGCGATCAGCTCGGCGAGATCAGGACGGATACGGTCGAGATCGATGTCGGCTTCCGCCGCCGTGCTGTCAGCCGCAACGTCGAGCGGCTCCAGATACAGGATCGGCTCGCCATGCATCAGCGTGACGCCGTCGCCGGCGACGAGTTTTGTCACGCGACCGCCCTGCTCCGCCATGACGAGATGCTCCATTTTCATGGATTCGATCACGGCGAGCTGCTGGCCGGGTCGGACGATTTCGCCCTCTTTCACCTGGACGGTGACGATGGTGCCCTGCAGGGGCGCTGCGACCATCACTGACCCTTCGGGCACGATTTGCGCGATATGCGCTTCCGCGCCGTGACCGCTGCGCTCCGTCGCCACAAAATAGAGCGGCTTTGCGGCACCATCGGCCGCTTCGACCAGTTTTGCGATGTTGCGATCGATGAAGTCGGTCGCGATCCGGTTGGTCCTGAAATCGGGATGCGCCAGCACTGCCTGCAGAAAGGCGATGTTGGTGACGACGCCGTCGATCCGGAACTCGCGCAAAGCGCGCGAGGCCTTTGCGACAACATCATGCCAGGCTTCGCCCGGTGTGTGCACGATGACTTTTGCCAGCAGCGAGTCGAAGGCGGCGCTGGTCTTGTAGCCGGCATAGCCAAAGCTATCGACGCGGACGCCGGGTCCGGACGGCGGCTCGAACACGGCGAGCACGCCGCCGGTCGGATGGGTCGCGCCAGTTTCGTCCAGCGTCTCCATGTTGACACGGAGCTGCATGGCATAGCCGCGCGGCTTCGAGATCGCGCTCTGCGCAAGGCCGAGCGAGGCCAGCGTGCTGCCGGCTGCGACCGCGAGTTGGGCCCGGACGAGGTCGAGGCCAAGCACCTCTTCGGTCACGGTGTGCTCGACCTGGAGCCGCGGATTGGCTTCGATGAAGGCAAAGCTGTCCTCGGCAGCGCCATCGACCAGGAACTCGAAGGTGCCGAGATTGTCGTAAGCCGCAGCTGCCGCAAGCTGCTTCGCCGCCTCGATGATACGGCCGCGCAAACCCTCGCTGAGCGAGGGGCTCGGCGCGACCTCGATCAGCTTCTGATGGCGGCGCTGGATCGTGCATTCGCGCTCCCAGAGATGGGAGATCGCGCCGTGCTTGTCGCCGATGATCTGCACCTCGATATGGCGCGCCTGCCGGACCAGTCGCTCGGCGTAGACGCCGTCGAGACCGAACGCCGCCTTGGCCTCGGACCGGCAGCGGGCATAGGCCTCCGCAAGATCAGACGCCTTCTCCACCACGCGCATGCCGCGCCCGCCGCCGCCGGCCATCGCCTTGATCACGATCGCGGCGCCCTTGCCGAGGGATTCGAAGAATGCCGTGACCTCCTCCAGCGACGACGGGCCGCTGGTACCTGCGATGATCGGCACGCCGTAGCGCTTTGCAAGTTGCCGTGCCGCAATCTTGTCGCCGAACAGCTCCAGCGCGGCCGGCTTCGGTCCGACAAAGGCAATCCCTGCGTCAGCGCAGGCTTTCGCGAACGCGGCATTCTCACTGAGGAATCCATAGCCGGGATGCACGGCATCGCAGCCTGCGTTCTTCGCCGCCTTCACGACAGCGTCGGTGTCGAGATAAGCCCGCGCGCCGCGGCCAGGAATTTCGACCGCCTCGTCGGCGACGCGCACATGCAGCGACAGCGCATCGTCAGCGGGATGGATCGCGACCGTCGCGATGCCGGCATCGGCCGCCGCGCGCGCGATGCGGATCGCGATCTCGCCGCGATTGGCGATCAGGAGTTTCTTGAACGACATGCGGCGTCTCCATGCCCGCGCGGGCCGCGGGTCGGCAGGTTCGATGATCCTGCTTCTTCACTTTAGCCGCAGCCGTCAAGGGCTGGAAAGCCGGTCGGACGTCGGGTCCCGCCCTCCGGAATATCAATGGCCCGCACGCGCCGCCACGCGGTGAATAATCCGCGCCACGGCAGACGCGACTGGCGCCGCATCAAGCCGCCCGCACGCCCGCCACGAAGGCGCTGACCTCGTTCTCCAGCGATTGCAGCTTCTGAGTCAGCCGACCGCTCGATTGCAGCACGAGGCCGGCGGCCTGGCCGGTTTCCGCCGTCGCATCAGTGACGCCGGAGATGTTTTGCGAGACCTGGTCGGTGCCGGAGGCAGCTTCCTGCACGCTGTGGGCAATCGCCTGCGTCGCGGCGCCCTGCTCCTCGACGGCAGCCGCGATCGAGGAGGAGATCTCGTTGACCTCCATGATGGTCTTGCGGATGCTGTCGATGTTGCCGACGACCTGGTTGGTCTCGGCCTGGATCGCGGCGATCTGCGCGCCGATCTCGTCGGTCGCTTTCGCGGTCTGGCTCGCCAGCGACTTCACTTCGCTGGCGACCACCGCAAAACCCTTGCCGGCTTCGCCCGCACGCGCCGCCTCGATGGTGGCGTTGAGCGCGAGCAGATTGGTCTGCGAGGCGATCTGGTTGATGAGGTCGATGACCTCGCCGATCTTGTGCGCGGCGGCGGCGAGCCCCTGCACGGTGTCGTTGGTGCGCTGGCCGTCGGCGGCAGCCTTGTCGGCGACGCTCGCTGCCTGCGCGACGCGCTGGCTGATCTCGGTGATCGAAGACGACAGCTGGCCGGCGGCGGAGGCCACCGTCTGCACGTTGCTGGAGGCCTGCTGGCAGGCGGTGGCGACGAAGCTGGCGCGGTCCGTCGCCTTGTTCGCGGTTTCCGACATGCCCTGCGCGGCCTGCTGCATCGCGCGCGCCTCATTGAAGACGTCGCGGACCACGGCCTGCACGCTCGCCTCGAACTTGCCGGCGAGATCGGCCATGGTCTTGCGCTTCTCGTCGTCGGCCTTCTGCTTGGCTTCCTGCTGCTCGGCATGCATCCGGCCCACCGCCGACGCATTGTCCTTGAACACGGCGAGCGCCTTGGCGAGCCCGCCGACCTCGTCGCGGCGATCGGTATAGGGCACATCGAAGGCGCTGTCGCCGGCCGGCAAGGCGTTCGGTCAGCGCGGTGATCTTCGCCAGCGGCTTGGTGACGCTGCGCCCGATCACGAAGGAGGCGCCGAGCACGAGCGCGAACACCGCAAGGCACACCAGCGCGAACGTCGTCGCGTCCTGCCGGAACACGGCGTCGACGTCGTCGAGATAGATGCCGGTGCCGATGATCCAACCCCAGGGCGCAAAGCCCTTCACATAGGAGATTTTCCCGACCGGCTGGTCGAAGCCGGGCTTCGGCCAGAGATAGCCATAGAAGCCCGCGCCCTGTTTCTTGACGACATCGACGAAGCCGAGGAACAGCGCATTGCCGGCGGGGTCCTTCATCGCGGAGAGATCCTTGCCGTCGAGCTCGGGCTTGATCGGATGCATGACCATCTTCGGGGTCATGTCGTTGATCCAGAAATACTCGACCTTGTCGTAGCGCAAGCTCTTGATCTCGGCCATTGCGCCGGCCTGTGCCTGCTCGCGCGAGAGCTTTCCGTCGCTCTCGAGCTTTTGGTAGTGCGCCAGGATGCCGTAGCCGACATCCACCATGTGCTGCGTCTTGGCCTGGCGGTCGGCGATCATCTGGCTGCGCAGGGTCGACAGCGCGATTGGCGCCATCGCGATCATACCGAGAAGGCTGATGCCGACAATCAGGACCAGCTTGAAACTGATGCGGGAGAAAATCATCGGTGCTCGCACGAATGAAGAGGGCTGATATGCCAATTTATCCCGGCTCCCTTAGCAAAGCTCTAAACATTCGGGTTCCCGTCGCCCGAGGCGGAGTGACATGGCCGCATTCCGCGGGAGCTGCCTTTTGCGGCGAGGTCGCGAGTTCACCTGACGCCCGCGCGTGACGCGATCCGCGCTATCCGACCGCAACGCATGTCTCCATGATCCGGTCGAGCTCGGCCTTCGAGAGCACGCCGAGCTCGGCGATGAAGACGATCCGCGATCGCGGCACGCCTTCCGCGGGTGCATCGCCCGGCGCGAGCGTGGCGCGGCCGCCGGCGAACTGGAACACCATCATCCGGCCGGGCTGCTCGATCGTCTCGAACAGGCCCTTCGCGCGCGCAAGCTTGGGCGCGAGCCGGCCGATCGCCTGCTGCAAGCGCGGCAGCGAGAGCGGCTGCTCGGAGGTCCAGCTCAGCGTCTCGAACCGCTCCTCTGCCGGGCGCTTCGGCCCTGGATCGCGCGGCGCGGGCACACGATCCTGGGTCGCCGGGAATAGCAGCGCGGACGGAATCTCGCCGTGGCTCGCATCGACCACCACGGCGGGGACGCGCTGTGCGCGGATGGCCTCGCGCATTCGCGCGCCGGCGCCCTCGTCCGCCAAATCGAGCTTGCTCAGCGCCACGATATCGGCGACGCGCAGCTGCGAGCGCTGAAGAGCGTCTTCGAGCGCTCGAGGCGGAGTCGCCGCGTCGATCACGCAGAGCACGGTCTCCAGCGGCGCCTCGCGCAGGATCACGGGGTCCATCAGGTTACGGACGATGTCGGCGGGATCGGCGACGCCGCTGGTCTCGATGACGATGTACTCCGGCTTCGGATCGCGCCGCAGCAGCGTCGCGAGCGTACGCAACAGATCGCCTTGGAGCGAGCAGCAGATGCAACCATTGGAAAGGTTGACCACGCCGTCGCTCGCACCCGCGATCAGCTCCGCATCGATGTTGATCGCGCCGAAATCGTTGACCACGGCGGCGATTCGCCGTCCCTCCGCGTTCGCCAGCAAGTGATTGACGACCGTGGTCTTGCCGGCCCCCAGAAAGCCCGTCACCAAGAGAATGGGGACCGGCATGGGTCAGCCCTCGACCATTGGTCGGCGCACGGGTTTTCCGGGCCGCGCGGCCACATCGAGCACGCCGTCAGTGATGAGCGGCTGGCCGCTGACGATTAGATGCCGCACGCCTTCCGACGGGCGGTTCATCGCCGTGAAGGTCGCGCGGTCCGAGAGCTTCTCGTAGTCGAACACGACGATGTCAGCATCGGCGCCCCTATCGAGCCTGCCCTTGGCGCGCATTGCGGGCGTGCTTTGCGACAGGATCTCCGCCGGGATCAGCGCGCATTTGCGCACGCCTTCCAGCAGCGACACGGTCTTGCGCTCGCGCACCCATTCGCGGATGAATTTTGTGAAGCAGCCGGCCGAGCGCGGATGCGAGGTGGCATCGTCAGGCAGTGGCCAGGCGTCGCCGGTGTAGGTCTTGCCATCCGACGTCGTCCACGGCATCGCATCCGACGCGATCGCGCCGCCGGGATACAGCACCGACATGTCGAGCAGGTCGCGGTGATGCGCATTGTTCTCGGTGTCGAGGATGTGCCAGAGCACGAGCGAGGACGGCTCCTCGGCCTGCGCCTTCAAGAGCTCCTCGCGGTCGTTGAAGCGATAGCCGTCGGTGACGCGCTGCACCGAGTCGTAGCCGGTGCCGTTGCGCTCGACGAATTGCGGATCGCTGAAGAAGGCGGCGGCCAGCACGGTCGAGCCGGTGCCGTAAGGATAGGCCTCGACCGTGATCGGCAGGCCCTGGGCCTGCGCCTTCTCGACCAGCATGCGGCAGCGCTCGATGTCGGTCTTGCTCGAGGAGTTGAAATGGCAGATGTGCATATGCGCGCCGGTGGCGCCGGCATAGCCGATCAGGCGGATATAGGCCTCGGCCGCACTTTCCGGGTCGATGCGCGACATGTAGGCGACCTGGGTGAAGGTCGGCACGTTCTGCTTGGCGGCGAGCTGGCAGACCGCGGTCAGCTCCTGCACGCCGGCGCCCGGCGCATAGGCGTTCAAAATGCCGATGCCGATGCCGCCTTCGTTGAGGCCGCGCGAGAGGCGCTCGAGAATGCCTGATACCTCCACGTCGGTTGCGACATTGTCCATCCAGCGGCGGTCGCGCATCGCGTTGCCGAACGCCTCGAGCGAGCTCTCGGCATTGGAGCCCGTCATCGCGCCGATGCGCGCAAAGGCCCAGTTGGTGGCGGCGCCGTAGTTCAGCACGCGGCCCTTGCGCGCCTGGCGGTCATACCAGGAGCCGACCGGCAGCACGCCGGCCTCCAGATCAAGCGTGGTCGTCACGCCGTCGAACGCCTGCATGCGGTCGGCCGGGATCGACTGGCCATGGGCATGCAGATCGATGAAGCCGGGGGCGACCACGAGGCCGCTGGCGTCGATCACCCGCTCGGCGCCGCCGAGACCTGTGCCGACCGCGGCGATCTTGCCGTCCACCACCGCCACATCGCCAATGGCATCCATCCCGCTCGCGGGATCCACCACCCGGCCGCCAGAGATCACCAAGCCGCTCATGTCAAAACTCCTCCGCGCTGAAACAGCATCAAGGCAGATTCCGGGAACAACGACCACCCTCCTCGATGCCGATGCATCATGCTCGGATAGGAGATCATTTGGCAGGTGGGTGTCGGACATGCGCCTGCAGTCTCGCGGCATGGTTTGCCCGAGCTGTGCTTTTCGCTTCACCCCTTCGAAAAAAGGGCGCAGGGAAGACCGCATAGGCGTTAAGTTTATTCTTGAGTGTTGGAATCACACGTGATTCCAAGGGGCATGGCAGACGAATCGCTTCTAAATGAGGACTGGACGAGAGTGGTTGCGCAGCTGGGTGGGGCTGAGCAGCTTGAGATAAGCGCGCGCCAGACGAAGGCTTTCGCGCGGCGGCGCCAAATTCCAGACGCGGTGGCGTTGCTTCGGCTGATGCTGGCCTATTGTTTAGGGGAAAGAGGATTGAGATCGACAGCTGCGTGGGCGGCTTCTGTTGGCCTTGCGGACCTCAGCAGCGTGGCGTTGTTCTATCGCCTGCGTCAATGTGGCGATTGGTTTGCAGTGCTGGTGGAGAGCTTGCTCGATGCGGCAGCGCCGAAGGCGAGCCGAGGCCGCCTGATCCGCATCGTCGATGCGACGACAGTACCTCAGGCCGGGCCGACTGCCCGCAGGAGCAGTGAGCTTTGGCGGCTTCATAGTGCATTTGATCTGCCAAGTGAGCGCTTTGGTCACTTCGAGCTAACGGATCAGCAAGAGGGCGAAACGTTTGACCGGATACCAGTAGTCAAGAACGAGATCCGCATTGCTGACCGCGCTTATCTGCAACCTGACCGCATCGCGGCTGTCCGCGCGGCTGGTGCCGACGTTCTGATCCGAGCAGGCTGGAAGAACGCGCGCTGGCTTGATGCCCAAGGCCTTCCATTCGATCTGATGGCCCAATTGCGTGCGGCAAAGGCACGCGGACTGATCGATCGGAGGATTTGGATCAAACGCAAGGACGGGGCGCCTCTGGCTATGCGTCTGGTTGCGGTCAAGAAGCCCACCGGTGCGGCCGCGGCTTCGCGTCGTAAAGCTCGGCGAGACGCACGAGACGAAAACCGCATCATCTCCAAAGGGACTCTGGAAGCCGCGGATTGGGTCATTCTGGTCACGTCGCTCGCACGGGACGAGTTCTCCGCCAAGGATGTGCTTGCACTCTATCGACTGCGATGGCGGATCGAACTTGGCTTCAAGCGACTGAAAAGCCTGATTGGTCTCAAGACACCGCCTGGAACTGATCAGCGTTCGGCGAAGCCCTACCTGCTGGCTCACCTCTTGATTATCCTGCTGCTCGAGCCGCTTGTCCGCGACTTCGAGGACTCTCCCCACTGGAAGCAGGCCGCCTGACGACACCTGGCGGTTGGCGTATCTTGCAACAACTCGTTGCATCCTTGCTGCAAGCAATCATTCCACAACCAACCATCCGCCGCTTGCGCCGCAGTAAGCGAGCGCTCGGGCGGCACCTGCGCGAGCCTCCCCGAAAACGTCAATATCAATCAATGCTTGCGCTACCTTAACGCCTATGGGGAAGACCGGGCGCCAGCTGGCACCCACGAAACCCCTGCGCTGAACGAATGCACACGCAATGCACAGGGGAGACACAGGGCAGCCGAAACCAGGCCTTCCCTGCGCGATGGTTTGACGGCTTATGCGCGCTCTCCCGGGAGCCGAGTTCCTTCTGGCCTCCCTCGCCCTCGCGAAATGCACGGCAACGCGCCGGTTGACGCGATGACGCCTTCGCCAGGGCTTGACCGTAGCAACGACGGCCAGGACCACGCGGTTTCGCCGTACGCAGGCTTTCATGCGTCGCCAAGAGGCTTCGCAAGACATTGGGCGCCGTCCGTCTTCGCGGTTCGCGCCATGCTCACGAGGTTCATCTCGCCCTGCACGCGCGAAACCGCCTTAACGCCGCCCGCGTCCACCGCAACTCCCAGCCCGCGTTCGAAACGACGTACGACCGCCCCTTTGGTGGGCCGAGATGGCCGACACATACGACAATTCCGAATTTCGGTAAAGTGGAATATCTTTTGACGAGAGGGGATTGACAGCGGATTGGGGTGTTCTGACCGTCGGGTGTTTCCTACCGCAGGCCTATGAGGCCCGGAGTTAAACGGGGCGCCGATCCGAAATTCAAGTCGCTGCTCGCGCGACGAGGTGCGATCGATCGCTAGCACGCCTACGAGAATGAGGCGGCGAAGCGGGCATTGCGCGACTGGTGTAAGCTCCATTCGATTGACGTCATCGACTGATCCGGCAATCGACCGGAGACCACCACTGAAGGGCCGCGACACAGCTCTGCCGTCTTCTCGCCCGCATTGTCATTCAGGGAGACGGGCGGGGCGGCTTACGGTGGGCAAAGTTCCCTGGGGTTCCGTGTGATCGTCCGACATCCTCTGCAACGCGATTCCCGTCATTCTGTTTCGCGCCGCGCTCTCCTCCGCGGATTTGTATCGGCAGGGAGTGCCCTCGCGCTCGGCGGATGCGCCGGCCTGGGCGCCACCGGCGCGCGATTTGACGCCTCGTCCCTCTCCGTCGACCCCACCTTGCTTGTCACCACCACGCGCAAGCCCGTGAACGGCGGCCGCACCAAACCATGGTTTGGGCCGGAGCGCGCGACCGCCATGACGGTCGCGAAGGCAAAGCTGGTGGCGCCGGACGAAAGCCGCCTGTCGCTCGCCTCGGTGGGACTCGGCGATTGGCGCCTCGATCGGATCGAACCGGTGTCGGCCGACGCGGCCGATCTCGCTACGCAGACTGGCGGAGGGGACGTGCTGATCTATGTGCACGGCTTCAAGCAGACATTCGAGACCGCGGTGCTGGACGCCGCCCATCTCTCCGATGGCATCAGGTTCCGCGGACGGACCATGGCATTCTCCTGGCCTTCCAAGGCAGGCCTGTTCGACTATGCCTATGATCGCGACAGCGGGATGTGGTCTCGCGACGATTTCGAGCGCGTGCTCTCCGCGCTCGTGTCGGCCCCAGGCGGCGGCCGCGTGCATATCGTTGCGCACAGCATGGGAACCATGCTGACGCTCGAAAGCCTGCGTCAGCTCCATGCGCGATACGGCGACACGGTGACGAGCAAGATCGGCGCGGTCGTGTTTGCCGCGCCCGATATCGACATGGACGTGTTCTCATCGGCAATCCACCGCATCGGCCCGCTCGCCGGCAAGATCACCGTCATCGCCGCGACGAACGATCGCGCACTCGCGCTGTCGGGCCAAATCGCAGGTGGAATGACCAGGGTCGGCGCCGCCGAGAAGGATGTCATTCAGCGGCTCGGCGTACGCGTGGTCGATGCCTCCCAGGAGGGCTGGGGCATCATCAACCACGATCTGTTTCTTTCGAACGCCGAAGTCCTGCGGGTGATCCGCCGCTCGATCGACAGCACGACGGCGTGAGAGCCCACGTACTCGGCTCGGAACGCAAGGATCAGGGTCTTGCCCGATCCGGCGACGCCGCGAATGATGCGATACCCCGCCCAGACTGCGCGCGAGCTGCTCCTGATGCAGGTCCATGACTGCAAGCGTCCGGTCCGAAGGATCGGCCTCGGGCGCGTGGTCGAGAGGCAGGGCAATCTGCCGGATGCGGATCTCCGGAAAGAGCAGCGCGCGCAGGCGGTCGAACTGCGGCATGGAGAGCGGCTCGCCGGGACGCGGATGAACCATCTGCCACAGCAATGGCTTAGGATTGGGCTGGCGATCCGCTCAGAGGAAAGTCGCAGCCTCTCATCTGATTGAAATGCTTCATAATTTCGACGAGACCTCTTGCGCTCAAGCGGAGCGCAGCCAGAGCCAGTTCGAAAAGGAGGCGCGTGCGGCATCCGCATATTCTCAAGCGCCGGACAGGACGATGACCAAACGATCTCGCCACGAAGTTGGTCAACGATGATGAATTGCAGCTTGCGGATGGAAGACCTATGTTGGGCCTCTAGTCAGGCAGCCGCCCATCGTTTGGCAAGAGTCTGCAAGGTCGACCTCACGGTGGATGGTTTCCATTCTGCATCGGAGGTGATGCCATGGCCATTGCTCCCACGCTCCAGAAATACCTAGCCGCTGAGAACATCCAGTACGAGGTGATCCCGCACGAACTCAGCATGACGTCCGCTCGAACGGCCCAGACATGCCACATCTCGGGCGACCGCCTCGCCAAGGGCATCGTGTTGCGGCGCGACGGCGGATACATGCTGGCGATCTTGCCCGCATCGCATCACCTCCGCCTGTCGGACCTGAGGACCAGCCTCGGCGACAATGTCCACATGGCCAATGAAACCGAGATCAATCGGCTGTTCAGCGACTGTGCACACGGCGCAGTTCCTGCCGTCGGCAAATGCTACGGATTGGATATCATCGTCGACGACAGCATCGAGGCACAGCCGGACGTCTATATGGAAGCCGGCGATCACGAGACGCTGCTTCATATGGGTCACGCGCAGTTTGCACGCATGACGGCCAACGCACCGCACGGGCGCTTCAGCGCGCATGACTGAGGATCGTGCGCCGCCCATGGCCCTTGCGAGCCTGGGCGGGAACTCTGGCCGCGAGCTCGCCGCCATACTGTTCAGCAGGTTGGCGGCGGGAGTGTCAGCGCCTGTCCGGTCGGAGTTCGGAAGATGGGAGTAGCGCTGCATCGCATTGACGCACTTGCAACCCACGAAAGGAGGCCGCCATGAAAGTCAAAGACGTGATGCACAAGGGTGTCGACTGGGTCAGCCCCGACACCCCGATCACCGAGCTTGCCAAACTGATGCGGGCCCATGACATCGGCTGCATTCCGATTGGCGAGGACGACAAGCTGGTCGGAATGGTGACCGACCGCGATATCGTCTGCAAAGGGCTCGCGAGCCACAGCTTCGATGCCGGCCGCGCCACGGCGCGCGACGTGATGACCGAGGGCATCCATTGTTGCCGCGAGGACGATGACCTCGCCAAGGCGATGCATCATATGGAGAAGCTGCAGGTCCGCAGGCTGCCGGTGATCAACAAGAGCAAGCGGATGGTCGGCATCATCAGCCTGGGTGACGTCGGCCATTCCGCGTCGGGTGACATGCTCACCGAGACCGTCAGGAGCGTTGCGGCGCATCACTGAACTTGCGGCCAGGGCTCTCCTCGCGATCGCCGCTCGAACAGGCGTTGAGGGGAGCCCGGGCCATGCGCTCATCGTGTGGTGTCGCAGAAGGTCGAGGAATCAAGCGGCCGACTGAGTCGTCGAAATCCACGGACGGCAGTCTTGCGCAACGTCCACCACACCGGCGGCCGAATCCAAGGCGGCCTTCAAGGTGGGCCCGTCCTGATCGAGTTCACGGGCCAGCACCTCGCGATCGCAGGCATTCTCCCAGAGCGAAACCGTGATGCTGGCGACGCAGTTGCTGATCATACTCGTCAGCGCCCGCGCTTCCGACATGAAACGGTCAATGCCGATCAGCAGCGCCACGCCGGTCACCGGCAGGTCCGGCATGACTGTCAGCGTGGCAACGAGGGCGACGAACCCGCTGCCGGTTACCCCTGCCGCGCCTTTGGAGGTCAGCAACATCAGCCCGAGCATCGCCGCGATCTGCCCCCACGACAGGTGAATGTCGCAGGCCTGCGCGATGAACATCGAGGCGAGCGTGAGGTAGATCGCGCTGCCGTCGAGATTGAACGAATAGCCCATCGGAAGCACAAGTCCGGACACACCCTTCTGGCAGCCGAGTTGTTCGAGCTTGCGCAACGCGCCAGGCAGCGCTGGCTCCGACGACGACGTGCCGAGCACGATCAGCAGCTCCTCCTTGAAGTAGCGCATGGTCTTCCACAGGCTGAAGCCGTTCACCCACGCCAGCGTCCCGAGCACCACGACAACGAAGACGGAGCAGGCGAGGTAGAATGTCAGGATCAGAAGCCCGAGCGAGCCGATCGAATGGATGCCGTATCGGCCGACGGTGAATGCCATCGCACCGAAAGCGCCGAGCGGGGCAAGCTTCATGACGAAGCTGAAGGACGCAAACAGCACCTGCGAGAACGAGTCGATCCCCTTCATCACCGCGCTACCGCCATCGCCGGCACGGCTCAGACCAAACGCCACCAGGATGGAGACCAGCAGCACAGGCAGCACTTCGCCGTCGGCGAAAGCGCCAAAGAACGAGTGCGGGATGATGTGGAGGAGGAAATCGGCAAAGCCGGACACGGCCGCCTGCTTGGAATATTTCGCAGCCACCGACGGATCCAGCGTGCTGACGGAGACGTGCATGCCGACACCCGGCTGGATCAGCATCACGGCGGCGAAGCCAGCCAGCAGCGCGAGCGCGGTCAGCAAATAGAACAGCGCCATGGATTTGACCAGCGTGCGGCCGATCTCGCGGGAGTCGCTGATGCTGTTGATGCCGCTGACGATCGTGCAGAACACGATCGGCGCGATCATCATCTTGACCAGTTTAACGAACCCGTCTCCCAGGGGTTTCAGCGCAGCGCCGAATTCGGGCCAGAAATGGCCGATGGTGATACCCAGCACGAGTCCGATCAGCACCTGAACGTAGAGAATTTGATAGAACGGCTTTCGTGTTTCACGGGACGAGCCCGCAACCGACGCTTCGATTCGCATTTTCATTTCTCCCTGTGCTTATTTTTTTCAGCAACGTCGCCCCGGACGAAATTCACGCCGCGAGAACGGCCTCCCGAGGCACATGCGACCGCCGTGCGAACACCATGCCTTCGAAGATTCGCCGGGCTGTGCGCTGCACCCGGGCAACCGGACCTGACTCCAACCGGACCACGAGATGGCCGGAAGGATGGGCGAGTGTCACCGATGCCGGAAGATCCAACCGGCCCACCATCTCGGCGGCGAGCGTGCCCGATGTTACGCAAGCGGTCGCGACAGCGACGGCCCCGGTCACGGCCAGCGCGCTATGGCAGTCGTGCGGCATGAAGTAGCGGGTGTTCAGGGTGGCGTTCATGGCCGGCGCGATCATGATCGGCTTCGGAATCACCATCGACCCTGGATCGGCGAAGCCCATGCGACGTCCGGCTTCGATGCGCAAACCTTCCAGTCGTGCGCGAAAGCCGGGGTCGACAAATGTGGAAGGGGCTTCGCAGCCGGTCCATCCGAGGTCCGCGGCGCGGATCAGCATGACGGGCATGGCGGCATCGACGCAGGTTACATCGATCCCATCGATCACGTCGATCGGGCGTCCGGTCGGCAGCAAGCGGCCGGTGCGTGCACCGGCAGCGTTGGGGAACGACAGCTCGATGGGCGCAGCTCTGCCTGGTACGCCGTCGATCTGTGCCTCGCCCTCGTAGGTCACCCGGCCCCCGGGGGTCGCGACCGTGGCCTCGATCAGCTTGGCGGTGTTGACGTTGTGGATGCGCACATGAGTGCGATCACCGGTGGCGGCAACCAAACCGGCTTCAATCGCGAAGGGCCCTACCGCCGCCAGCATGTTCCCGCAATTGGGCGAGGTATCGACGATTCCTTCGCGGATGCGCACCTGGGCGAACAGATAGTCCACATCGGCCCCTGGCACCGACGGCGGCCCGACGATCGCTACCTTGTTGGTGACGGCGTTACCGCCGCCGATACCGTCGATTCCGAGATCGTGCCCACCTCCCATGACCGACAACAGCAGAGCGTCGCGCAGCCTGGGATCGGCCGGCAGATCGCTGGCCAAAAAGAACGGGCCGCGCGAGGTGCCACCGCGCATGACCACGCAGGGAATAGCGATCTGATCGTTCATGGGGCCTTCCTCGCCGCGACATTTCTCACTTGCGCCAGACCATCCCTCACCCCCTTAATTTTGTGAAATGCAAAGATTTGATCTATTATTGCGGATATCGAAATAGAAGGAATTCGCCATGAATGCTGAATTGCTCGATCTCAGAGCGTTCGTCACCATCGCTGAGTTGGGCAGCTTCGTCCGCACTGCGAAGGCCTTGAACCTGTCGCAACCGGCACTCAGCCGGCGCATCCAGAAATTGGAAGAAAGCCTTGGTGCGCCATTGCTCGAACGGTCAACGCGCCACGTCAATCTGACCATGGTCGGCCGCGACTTCCTGCCCAAGGTGCGCCGCCTCATCGACGAGTTCGAGACCTCGGTGCTCGGCATCCATGACCTCGGAGCGCGCAGTTCGGGTCTGGTTTCGGTCGCCGCCGTGCCGACCGCGGTTTTCTACTTCCTGCCGCGCGCGATCGGCCGGTTCGCCGCGGCGTATCCGCGCATTCGCATCCGGATTCTGGATATCGGCGCCAATGAAGGGCTGGAGGCGGTGGCGCGCGGAGAAGCCGATTTCGGCATCAATTTCATCGGCGCCTCGCATGCCGAAATTGAATTCCAGAAACTGGTTGAAGACCCTTTCGTCCTTGCATGCCGTCACGATCATCCACTGGCGTCTCGCAAGGAGGTGAGTTGGCCGGAATTGGTCTCGCACCGCATCATCACTGTCGGCCGCAACAGCGGCAATCGCGCGCTGATCGACAATGCATTGGTGCGACACGGCCTGCAGCTGAACTGGGCCTACGAGGTCGCACATCTCTCCGGCTCGCTTGGTCTCGTTGAAGCCGGACTTGGTGTCGCCGTGCTACCGAAGCTGGCGACGCCGGCGGCCGGCCATCCGATCATCCGCACCATCCGGCTGGTCGAGCCGGAGGTATCGCGGACGATTGGAATCGTGCGCCGGCACGGAGCGACACTGTCGCCTCATGCGAGCCAGTTCCTCAACATGCTTCTGGAGGCATGGCGCTCTCCTTCACCGACGCGGACAAGGCAGGCCGCGACGCATGGAGAAGCAAGTTCGAGCGCCAGGTCGAAGAGCCCGAAGCGGAAGCGCTGAGTACCCGCAGCGGGGCTCGGCTCCACTTCGCCGCTCAGGTTTGCGAGGCCTCACGTGATCCTGTGCGAATTGACAAACCAATAGGACGCGCTCCTCAAGCGGGGCGCATCGTACAATTGGCCTGGCCGCTGACGAGCCGGCGTTTGCAATGTACAAAAAACGTTGCGAACTGGCTCTTTCCAGATTTTTCTCGCAAGAATCTCCTGAGATCGCTTGCAATTCGCTGTGCTGTCGCGAGAGAGTTCCAGGTTGCCGGCCCACCTGTTGGAGCAGGGGATGAGCCGGGCCGGCACGCAGGCTCTTGTGTCTGGGGGCTTGCCGTGTCGGAGAACGAACGCCTGTGCAGCCGTTGGAGGAAACGGACGCCACGGGAATAAGCGGAAAGGGGCCCGCTCTTGGGGACGAATGGAATTGATAACGATCAATTGTCGAAAGTCATCGATCGATTTGGGGAGGCTGCGGTGGATCCTGCCGCTTGGCCCGCCATCATGGACGACATCTGCAGGGCGGTCGGCGCATCGGCGGCCGTCCTTCTCCAGAGCGACGTTCGGACGCCGGACGTCCCGCGGACGCAATCGATGGATGAGGGCACCCAGTTCTACTTCAAGGAAGGTTGGCACCTGACTGACCCGCGAGCCGCTGGATTTCCGCGCATGATGTCCGGCGAGATCGTCACCGACCACGATATCCTGACACCGGAGCAGATTCGCTCCGACCCCATGTACAACGAGGTGCTTTATCCGTTCGGGTTGCAATGGTTCGCGGGTGTTGGCTTTTGGGCCGGGTCCGCCGCATGGGCGTTGGCCATCCAGCGGACCGGGCACGAGGGTCCGTTCGAGGCGCGGGAGAAGCGCTTGCTTGCACGGCTTGCGCCGCGTTTGACGGAGACGGCCACCCTTTCGACCGCGGTAGGCCGGGTCGCCCTCACCTCCATGACGGACGTGCTGAGCAGGATCCGCCAGCCTGCACTGGTTATCGACCGGCAGGGCATGGTGCTGAGCACGAACGCTGCGGCCGATGCCGGATTTGACGAGGAAATCCGGATTAGAGATCGACAACTGGTCGTACGTGACAAGAAGGCGGCCGCCGAGCTTGATCAACTTGTCGACATGATCCGATCGACGCCCGATACCGCCGCGCTGCCCGCCGCCCCTGTGGTGGTCCGTCGCGCTGAAAAGCCACCGGTCGTCATCCGCATGTTGCCCGTCGATGGTGCGGCCCGCAGCGTCTTTCTCGGAGCGCGGTCGCTGCTTGTCTTGTCCAACCTGACTCCACGCACGCCCGAGCCCGCGTTGATTTCGCAGGCGTTCGATCTCACCTCGGCTGAATCCCGGCTGGTATCGCTGTTGGCGAGCGGCAGGTCTCTGGACGAAGCGGCACAACAGCTAGGGATTGCGCGAGAGACAGCACGTAATCAGCTGAAATCAGCGTTCTCCAAGACGGGTACGCACCGCCAGGCTGAATTGGTCAGCCTGGTATCGCAGCTGGCATGAGCAAAACGATCGCATCAGCACGCGTGCCAATCTCAGTGCTTTCTCAGTACTTGGGACGAACTGCGGAGGATTCGAACGCAACGTTCAGTCCGAACTGCGCGCCATAAGTGGCGACATTGTTCTGGCCGAATTGAGAGTAGAGCGCCGCGAAGGCGGTCGTATTGGGCGCGAACTTGACGCGCGTGCCAACCGTACCCGAGCCCCAGTCCTTTCCGAGCAACACTGCCGGCAGCGAATAGCTCGGGGCCGTGATGCTGAGCAGTGACGCCGTAACGAGCCTGCCGCTGCCGGCGAGTTCGTGATTCCACACCGCCCTGGCGTAAGGCTCCCAGATACCGAGGTTCAAGCTCGCCTGATAGCCAAGCTCGCTCACCGCGGAATTGCGAAGCTGGCTTCCGAACGCCAGGTTGGTCGGAGCGCCACTCGCATTGGTTTC
This sequence comes from Bradyrhizobium sp. USDA 4486, assembly GCF_054057995.1. Taxonomy (NCBI): domain Bacteria; kingdom Pseudomonadati; phylum Pseudomonadota; class Alphaproteobacteria; order Hyphomicrobiales; family Nitrobacteraceae; genus Bradyrhizobium; species Bradyrhizobium sp. USDA 4486. Next base: position 7,609,598 of record NZ_JBSRZV010000001.1, on the reverse strand, counting down.
CGCAAACGCGTCGATGTGCACCTGCTGGGCGATGATTCCGACGATGGGCCCGTGCGTGAGATAGATCGGCGCGGCCGCCGGTGCCTTAAGAGCCCTGCCAGCTCCATCGGGAAGGGCTCCGACAGCGGTCCGGAAGTGATAACCCGTCTCGGCCGCAACCGAGATGTTGGTACCATTGGTGCTTCCTCTGTTGGACTGCGTCGTGATGCCGAGCGGGACCACGCGATTGATCCCGTCGCTCAATGCGCCCCAAGTCGCAATGCCGTTCAGCCAGAACGCATCCTTGCGATACGCGCTGTAGAGGCTGATCGCGTATTCGGTCTGCCGGTAATCGCCGCCAAGGCTGAAGCTCTGCTTGGTGGTGCCGCCGGAGAATGCCGCGCCGACCAGCCAGTCGCGCGTGACCGCGTAGTCAAATCCGGCCGTCGCCGCCACCGGCGTTCCTGGATCGTCCGGAAAACCTGGAGAGCTGTTCGTCATCTTCAGCCAGGAGACGTCGCCGCTGACCCAGCCGTGGAACGCGCCAGGGGTGCTGAAGGACAGCGGGATCTGGTTGGTGATCGCGTTGACCACTGCGGTTCGCGTTTTCACCGGCGCCTCGGCCAGGTACGATATCTGGCTTGGCGCGACGATCAGGCCATAGAAATAGTCCGCTTCGATTTTATATCCGGTCGGTGAAAGATGCTGGTCATCCGAGAACAAACTCGTCAGCAAGGAATTCTGCGAGTTGAGATACGCCGTGCCGTTTAGTCCGGCACCGGCCGGCGTCGTCGAGGGAACGCAAATGAGGCCATAGCCTTGCGCGGCCGGGGCGCCAATCGGCGTGTTGCAAGCAGAAACGCCGCCGCTTGCTGTTGGCAAAACCGATGTAAGGCCGAACGCCGCCGGGTTCGCAACGACGAACTGTCGAAGCGCGCCTGAATCTGCGGGAATGAATTTGACGCCGCCGGCCGAGAGGTCTCCCCAAAGCTGCTGGTGATAAGCCACGAAATCAGAATTGGTCGTGAAGTAGGTCGGCAAAATGATGTAGCGCGCACCGGCTGCGCTCAGTTGCCCGATCGATGCCTCCAGAGCGGCCAGGCTGGGCTGCACGGCCACGTTGAACAAGCCGGCCGGCGGTGAGGCGCCGCCGTGGGTGGCCTTGTAAGCGTTGACGAAGGCGGTGCGGTCATTACCACCGGAGCGGATGATGTAGAGAGCGTCCGGATTGGCCTGCCCGCCCGTCGCCGCAAGATAATTGCCAATCTGCTGCACGGTGGAAGGGCTGGTACCTCCTCCGATGTTGGGCGAATTGTTCTTCGCGCCGGAGACCGCAAAATTCGTTCCTCCGCCTGGTGCATCACTCGGCGCCAGCGTCAGCCCGAAGGAGGCGGCCAGGAAATCAGTGTTCATGAGTCCGGCGGACGGCGTAATCGACCCGCCATTGGCGCGGGCCGTTACAAATCGGGCTTCATTCGACCAGCCCGAGCTCGTATACCGAAAGTATCCGCTGTCGAGCGAACTATCGCCAAATCCAACCAGCTGATTGAAGGTCTGTGCCGATGCGGAACCGGCGATGATCAATCCCAGACTCAGCGCCCCCAGGCCGCGCAACATCATTTCGGACCCCAAAAGTATGCACCCCGATACCTTGCCGCTCATAATGTTTCGGCTCTGATCGGGCATGACCCAATTGGGTTAATCCAAGCAAAGAATTCTCCTCATCGCGGTGAGCGAGGTCGCTATGATCCAAGTCCCGCGAGCAGCCGCTGACGGGAGGCAAAGCCATCCAACTCGAGAAAAGCGGATTTCGCAGCGCGCCAACGGAGTATGCCGTTAGCCGTTCGCATGGCTAAGCTTCTGATCAGACCCAGTTGTTCCTCACTTGGGGTGTGTTGGCCGTGCGTCGAAAGTACCCCGACGAGGGCGCCAGAGGAGGTCATAAGCGGGGTCGATTGGACGGCCTTGAACCCAGCCCGTTCGGCGATTCCCCGAAAAGGCAGAAATCGCGGGTCGATCGTGATGTCATTGAGAACGACCGGCTGCCGATTAAACAGCGCACGACCGCAGGCACAGCCATCGCGGATCGTTACACGACGAAAGCAGTCGAGAAACTCTTGGGTAAAGCCCTGCTGAGCCATGATCTCCAGGTGGCCCACCTTCCAGTCAATCAGTTGAACGTTCCCCAGCTCTTGGCCAGGAGCGGCAGTTCCGAAACGTCATGCATGATGGGAGCCTTCCGCAACCCAATTGGCATCAGTTGGACGCTTTCACCTTTAGCCGGAGCCCTGAGGAGGCAAACTCTCCTCGATCAACGCGCGAGATACCAAGATTGCCTCGCAAGTTTCCCTTACAATCTCGCGCGCCTCGAAAATCGCCTTGTCAGCCGACTGCAAGAGCGCCTCAGACGAAGAAGGAGGCGGACCGGCTCTCTCAGCCTTTCTGGCCAGAACAGCGGTCGTTGCGTCGGTCACATGATGGACCACCGCGACGATCGCGCCATTGTCATCGAGGACTGGCCAGTTCTTAGGGTGCCAATAGCGGACTTGCCAAGGGCGTCCTTCAGGCTGGATATCATATCTTTGCAGAGGCATCACCTGCCCGCGCCTTTCGTGAAGGACTTTGCCAAACGACGCGGCCAGATTGGCAACGCCGTCGGCACGCGTCAGGTGCGGATTGTCAGGGAAGGCCTCGAACATATCCAAACCGGCAAGCGTATCTCTCGAGCGAGAGACGCCGCCGAGATATGCGTCGTTGCCATTGACAATCTTCAGATCCGGCGTGAGCAGAAGTACGGGTATAGGGCAATGCTCGAATAACCGATGCCACGCGTCTTGTGCGCCGGCCAACAAAGCTTTCGGGGACCGGAAGTTCGGTTGCATAGTCGTCATTGTCGACCCGTGCCTCTGAGATCCCCCTTAATTTCGATCTTAGCTAAACCCGGCTCTTACGCCATCGAAAGGCATCGCCTCAAATCCAACCGCGTCAGCAAGGATCATTGTCTTGATGACCTCCGGATGGGTTTTGGCCACGGTGACGACAACCCCGCCTCCCCTTGAATGGCCGAGCAGATGCACCTGTCCAAGATCCAACCTGTTGATCAGCGGCACGACGTCGTCCGCGTGTTGCTCAAAAGAAAAAATCGTTGCCGAGATGATTTGTAGAAGAATCTGAGGTGCGGTTGACAACGTTTGACTGCTAGGCCGCTCGCGCTCCGGCACGCGCAGTGAGTGGGCTGTGTTCCGAGAAGATCCGACCTTCTCTCGTTCCACGAGAGCGGGGTTCAAGTGACACCAGCCTTAGTGCTTCATTTCGACCCGAGCCGGGCCAAACGCTAGTTGTTGCCGCACTAAGGGGCGTAAGCCCTCGCTGTCGATCACCGAACGCCAGCTATAACTGAGATGCCGCTATAGAACGCCGCTAGGCGCGCTATTCGTCCGGCTAAGTTATTGAAGTTATTTGCTGGCGCTCCCTAGGGGAATCGAACCCCTGTTTCAGCCTTGAGAGGGCCGCGTCCTAACCGCTAGACGAAGGGAGCGTGAGGGCTAGCCAATAGCCTCGAAATCTGTCCGCCGCAAGGACCCGAACCGCCCTTTTACGGTTCATTGGCAAATTTCAGCTTTCCGGCCGGCTTCAAGGTGTGGGCGTCGAAGGTGCGGATCTCGATGACCCCGCCGATATCGAGCGTGACCACCAGCCGGTCGCCGGCAACGGCGGTGGCTACGATTTTGGCGCCCTTGGGTAGGGTGGCGGTGACATCGCCGGCGGCTTCCGCCGCCCTTCCCTCCGACTTGAAAAGGCGGTAGCCCACCGCGATCAAGACGGCGCAGATCGCCAGCGCCGTGGTCAACCCCGCGATCAGCATCATCCGCCGCACCCGCGCGAACAGCGCGGCCTGCTCGGGGGTCGGTTCGGGAACAGCGGTATCAGTCGTCGTCATGGAAAGTCTTGGCTCTGCGCAAAGGTTGGAGGTCGTGGTCGAAGGCTCCGAGGGCTCGGCCCGGCTCGACCGCGTGCTGGCGGCGCGCCTGCCCGAGCTGTCGCGATCGAGGCTCAAAACCCTGATCCTGGCGGGCGCGGTGAGCCTTAAGGCCGCCGCCATCCGGGACCCCGCTTATCACGTCGCATCCGGCGATACGATCACAATCGACGTGCCGGAAGCGGCGCCCGCCGAGCCGAAGGGCGAGGAGATCGCGCTGGATATCGTGTTCGAGGACGACGACATCATCGTCATCAACAAGCCCAAGGGCCTCGTGGTGCACCCCGCAGCCGGCCACGAGACCGGCACGCTGGTGAATGCGCTGATCGCCCATTGCGGCGCTTCGCTGTCGGGCATCGGGGGGGTGCGCCGGCCCGGCATCGTCCACCGGCTCGACAAGGACACGACGGGGCTGATGGTGATCGCCAAGAACGACATGGCGCATGCCTCGCTGTCGGCGCAGTTCGCCGATCACGGCCGCACGGGCGAGATGCGGCGCGGCTATATGGCCTTCGCCTGGGGGCTGCCCGGACGTCATCGCGGCACGGTGGACGCGCCGATCGACCGCCATCCGCATGCGCGCGAGAAGATGGCGGTGCGCCAGGGCGGCCGCGAGGCCGTGACGCATTGGGAGATCATCGAGAGCTTTGCCGGGCGCGACGGCAAGGGCGTCGCCGCCCTGCTCGCCTGCGAGCTCGAGACCGGACGCACCCACCAGATCCGCGTCCACCTCGCCTATATCGGCCATCCCCTGATGGGGGATGCCGTCTATGGCCCCCATTTCAAGACCAAGGCCAACCAGCTCGGCCCTGAGTCGCAGGCCGCCTTGGCGGCGCTTGGACGCCAGGCATTGCATGCCTATTTGCTGGTATTGCAGCACCCGCGGACGGGAGAATTACTCCACTGGGAGGCGCCGCTGCCGAAGGATTTGCTTCTCCTTCGAGGCGCGCTGAAAGCGGCGCTATGACGCAGGCAGTTTCAGAAAAGCGTTACCTTACAAAAAGTTATAGCTGCCACACGGGGACGTGACGTCAGCAATCCTTCCCTTTTCGACCCCCCATGGGGTATAGTGCCCCTGCGTTGAAATGACCAACGCGGAACATCGCAGCCCGGCCGGCTTTGACACAGCGGTCGTCTGCCTGGCCCGCCGCTATCGGGGGCCTGAACCTTTGGAGGGCGCACTATGGCCCGTACCGTTGCTTTGCCGGTCCTCAATGGAGAATCCGGCCTTTCTCGCTACCTCGCCGAGATCCGCAAGTTCCCGATGCTGGAACCCCAGCAGGAATACATGCTCGCCAAGCGTTGGCGCGAGCATGACGATCGCGACGCGGCGCACCAACTCGTCACCAGCCATCTCCGGCTCGTCGCCAAGATCGCCATGGGCTATCGCGGCTACGGCTTGCCGATCTCCGAGGTCGTCTCGGAAGGCAATGTCGGCCTGATGCAGGCGGTGAAGCGTTTCGAACCCGAGAAGGGGTTCCGTCTCGCCACCTACGCGATGTGGTGGATCAAGGCGTCGATTCAAGAGTACATCCTGCGTTCCTGGTCGCTCGTGAAGATGGGCACCACCGCGAACCAGAAGAAGCTCTTCTTCAACCTGCGCAAGGCGAAGAGCAAGATCAACGCGCTGGACGAAGGCGATCTCCGCCCCGACCAGGTCGCGACCATTGCCAAGCGCCTCGGCGTGACGGACCAGGACGTGATCGACATGAACCGCCGCCTCGGTGGCGATGCGTCGCTCAACGCTCCGATCCGTGATGACGGCGAAGCCGGCGAATGGCAGGACTGGCTGGTCGACAATACGCCCAACCAGGAAGCCATGATGGCGGAGCACGAGGAGTATGATCACCGCCGTGACGCCCTCAACGGCGCCATGGGCGTGCTCAACCCGCGCGAACGCCGCATCTTCGAGGCCCGTCGCCTCGCCGATGAGCCGATGACGCTGGAAGATCTTGCCGCCGAGTTCGGCGTGTCGCGCGAGCGCGTCCGCCAGATCGAAGTCCGCGCCTTCGAGAAGGTGCAGTCCGCGGTCAAGGGCACCATCGCGAGGCAGGAACAGGCTGCGCTGGAAGCCGCGCTGTAAAGCGGCGCGACCGGCGCCACAAATTGGCGGATCGAAAGACAGAAAGCCGGCGGTGACGCCGGCTTTTTTGTTGGGAGTGAAGTTTCTTCGCCTCTCCCCCCGTGCGGGAGAGGGAGACACCCACCTCGACAAGACGTGCGAGCCTGCCTTGAACCCGCGCGGCCGGTCCACCGACCCAAAATGACCGACAGCATCCATGGACGGACACCATGTCGATCATCCTGCAGTCCACCGTTGGCGGCTTCTCCGCCCAGTTCATGCGCAAGCTGCCGCTGGTCGAGCAAGCGATGCGCGAGCAAGGGCTCGATCCCGCGGCGTTCGTGATCTCCAAGGATTATGCCTCGACTGCGACGGTGCCGCTCGTCGGGCCGTTCTTCTATGACTACAGCGTGTTCTTCGGCGACGAGAAGTTCACCGTCACCGAGCCGAACGACATGGTCTTTCTGGACTACTTCTTCAAACGCGTGCTGGCGGCGGACGGCCCCCCGGAGGTGCCGCGGCGGCCTGGATTGATCCGGCGCCTGTTCGGCTGGATTGCGGCGCCGGTGTAGCTGCTCGTTAATCCGAAGCGCGCGCGGCGCGAGCCCGGAATTCGTCGAACCGCAGCGTGAGTGGATGAATGGATTTCGGGCTCGCGCCTTCGTCGCGCCCCGCAATGACCGCCAACGCTACTCCCCCCACACCCGCGCCAGCGTCGCGAGCCAGCAGCCTTCGCAATAGCGCGCGTCCTTGTAGTCGATCCAGTTGTGGGCATAGACGTGTTCGAGCGGGATGTCGTAGCGCGCGCGCAGCACCTTGACGAGGATCCTCCAGGCCGCGACCTGCGCCTCCGTCGGTCCGCTCGCAACATCGGGATAGTTGCCGGCGAACTCGACGCCGATCGAGTTGTCGCGCACCACCTGGCGGTAGGTCGATCGGTTGTCGATGTACTTGTTGTCGTTGCGGTTGGCGCCGTCGCCATGGGTCGGCACCAGGTCTTCTGCGACCGCCCAATACACCGTGCCGTCGGTCTCGACCCACACCGTGACGCCGCGGCGCGTCGGGTTCTTCGCCTGCTCCGCCGCGCCGCCACGCGCCGAGCCTGATGGCCCCTCGGTCTGGTGCACGATGATGTTGCGCCAGGCATGAGCCTTGGCGACGTCGCCCCACGGCGCCAGCCAGACGATCTTCAGGCCGGGAATGTCGGGCGCGCCTGAGGCGCGCGCGAGCTTTGCGAGCTCGGCGTCGGCGGCGACAGCGGGAGAGATCAGGAGCGCGGCGAGAATAGCCGCGAGCAGGCGGGAGATCATCATGCGGGTCCAATGTGGACCTAAATCGTAGCAGGCTTTACGCGAATGTGCGCTTGCTCTCGACCGGCCCGATCGCCCCCGGCGCGAGCGGCGGGGCCGGATCGTAAACCGCGAAATTGTTCTTGCCGTTCTTCTTGGCGGCATAGAGCGCGTGGTCGGCATGCGCGATCAGCCTATCAGGGAATTGACCGACGCTGTGGTCCCACTCGGCAACGCCGATCGAAATCGCGATCGGGATGTCGGCGCCGGTGCAGCTCGCGGCATCCTGCCGGCACACGTCGAGCACGCGGCGGGCGATCGCCGCGCCCTCGCGCAAGGAGGAGGACGGCAGCACGACGCAGAACTCGTCACCGCCGGTGCGGGCGAGCATGTCGCCGGGCCGCAGGCGCGTCTGCGCCATCAGCGTGAAGTGCCGCAGGCAGGCATCGCCGGCGGCATGGCCATGGGTGTCGTTGATGGTCTTGAAGCCGTCGAGGTCGATCACCAGCAGCGAGAACGGCTCGCCGCTGCGCTCCGAGCGGGCGCATTCCTCGGACAGGCGCTGCAACAGGTGCCGCCGGTTGGCAACGCCGGTGAGATCGTCGAGCAGCGCGAGGTCGGCAACCTCGCCGCGCAGGCGGTCCATCGCCATCAGGAGGAAGCCGAAATTGAGCGTCATCGAGAGGAACAGCAGCACCAGCACCATGACGGCATGGTTCTGACCGCCAGCCACGGCCGAGAAATCATAGTCGAGCAGGTTGCCTACGACGCGCGTGCTGAACGTCGCGACCAGGGCGATGATGACGATGCCGGACAGCCGGGCTCCCGGACTAACTCGCCCTTCCGGCGGAGACAGCAACAAATGCAGCGAGCACAACAGCGGCAAGGACTGCCCGAGTGTGTAGCAGAGCATCCGCAGCGGCATGTGATCGAAGCCGAACTTGAAGAAAGCGACTGTGCTGAGGCTCAGGGCCGACGTCGCGACCATGAACCGCCAGGAGACTGGCCGATCATAGAAGCGTTGGATGCCCATTGCGGCGAAGCAGCTCGCCGCGATGATGCCGGCGCCTGCAATCAGAAGCGGGACAGGAGACATGGCCGAGAGGCCAATCAGGGCGACCATCGCGCCGGCCGCACCGACGAAGGCCGATGCCATCCAGAACCGCGCAGCCGCGAAACTCGGATAGGAGCGCGTCACGTACGCCCAGATCACGCCGAGCGCCAGGAAGTTGACGATGAAGACCGTCCACAATGTCGGTACGTTCAGCATGGCTCGTACAGCACGCGCAGCGTCCCGCCCCCCGTTCCCGGCAGCCGTCCGTCCATGACCCATCCCCGTTTTCTTGCGGAAGACAATGCGACGGTTGCGCTTAATGGAGTCTCACTGCGACCTGCGAAAACGCGCCTTTGGTTTTGGATTCATGAACGTCACGCGGCCGTTGTCGGATCGTTAAGCCTGTCGCCGCCGATGCGCCGTGTTGACGCGTGAGGCGAATTCGCGACCAAAAATCATCCGGAAATGCATCTGAGCTGTGGATAACGCGATGACACCGATGTGACAGCGCGGGGCAGAGGCTCGCGAATCTGCTGAGTTTGTCATCGAGGATATTGCGAGGCTGGCCCTCCGCCGAGCATCCCTCGTGTCGCGTTTAACCATGAACCCTTTGAGAGGATACTATGGCTAAGAAAGCGAAGAAGGCGGCGAAGAAGAAGGCGAAGAAGGCCAAGAAGGCGAAGAAGAAGTAACGAGGCTTCTTTTTCTTTGCCCGGGTGGAGCCTCGCTCCGCCCGGGTATCGAGTCAGGCTGGTTTGAGGTGGCGGGCGAGAGGCCCGCTTTTTTGTTGGTGAGTTATCGCGACACGCTCGGTCTCTCACTCCCTCTCCTCTCCCCGTTCTTACGGGGCTAGGTGAAGAAGAGGCTACCGCTCCGCGAACGCCAGCTTGGCGCCGAGCATCGCAAACCCCGCGGCAAAACTGCGGCGCAGCCAGGTCATCACGGCGGGACGGGAGATCACACGCTCGCGCACCGAGGCGGCGCAAAGGCCGTAGACGACGAACACGGCAAAGGTCATCGCCATGAAGGCGCCGCTCAATTCCAGCATCCGCGTCAGGACATGCGCCTCGTCCGCGGCGATGAACTGCGGCAGGAAGGCGAGGAAGAAGATCGACAGTTTTGGATTGAGGATGTTGATCAGGAAGCCGGTGACGATGACGCGGCCGGCCGATCGCTCCTTGATCCTGCTCTCAAGCGCGAGCGCCCCGGTCTCGCGCAGCGCCTGCCAGGACATCCACAGCAGATAGAGCACGCCGCACCATTTCAGCGCGGCGAAGGCGAGCGCGCTGGTGTGCAGCACGGCGGCAAGCCCGAGCATCGCCGCCATCATGTGCGGCACGATCCCGAGCGTGCAGCCGAACGCGGCCGCCACGCTGGCACGCGAGCCGCGCGTCAGCGCCGCCGCCAGCGTGTAGAGCACGCCGGTGCCGGGCGAGGCGACGACGATCAGTGAAGTGAGCAGGAAGGACCAGGTCATGGGCGGAGCTTAGCAGTCCGCCTCACGGCGAGAAAGCCGGACCTCGCTCCCTGAACAATCGGGCCGTCAAGCCAGCTGCGCGAGCTCTGCCTCGCGCAGCACGTCCAGCGGCGCCCAGGGCTTGGCCCAGAATTTCGCGCCGTCAGGCAAGGGCTGCTTCAGGGGACGGCCGGAGGTGACGACGACGTCGAGCCGGGGGTTGCGATCCTTGGCGACGTGCGCGAGCTCGACCCCGTTCATGCGGCCGGCGAGCTGCACGTCGGTCATCATCAAACAAAGCGCGCCTGCGTTCTTGTCCAGGATGCGCTCGGCGGCCTCGGCGCTGTCGCACTGGATTACTTGGTAGCCGCTTTCTTCCAGCAGGACACAGAGCATCTCCCGCTGCATGACGTCGTCTTCAACAATGAGCGCTGTCGCGCGAAATGGCTGTGCTTGTCCCATCAGCGGCTCCAATGCTTGGCCTCATAACGTATGTTAAAAACTCGGGGAGGCTACGGTTCGGTTTCGTTTTCAAAAAAATGTAAGGCACGGTTCCATCGTCAGGGCTTGACGGGGAATATGGCGCGAGCAGCCGACGTTCCACAAACTCGTCATGCCCGGGCCCGGCCATGACGATGTGGAAACGGCAGCCCCAAAAGTTACGCCGTTTTCATATGCGATAGCCATCACCCTTCCAGGTTCGGGTGAAGCTCACTGCCCCATCAGCCGGTCCGCGAAATAGCCGATCGTCTTGCGGTAGACCACTGCCCTGTTCCACTCGCGCATCGCCTCGAAATTGGCACTGCCCTCGCCATACGGCTGGCCCATCTTGAAGCCGCTCGAGTGCAGCAGGTTCGCGGTCGAGGCGAGCACGTCGGGGACGCTGTGGCGGAGATCGACATGGCCGTCGCCGTCGAAGTCGACGCCGTATTTGATGTAGGACGACGGCAGGAACTGGGTCTGGCCGATTTCGCCGGCATAGGCGCCGATGAGATCGCGCAGCGGCAGGTCGCCGCGCTGCACGATCTTGAGCGCGGCGAGCAGCTCGCCCTGGAACAGATCGGTGCGGCGGCAGTCATGCGCGAGCGTCGCCAGCGTGCGGATCACCGGCAGCTTGCCCATATCGCCCTTGCCGAAATCGCTCTCGAGGCCCCAGATCGCGACCAGGATCTGGCGGGGCACGCCGAACTGCTGCTCGATGCGCGAGAGCAGCGCGGCATGGCGCTGCAGCAGCGCGCGGCCGCCATTGATGCGGCCGGCGCCGACGCGGGTCGAAACATATTGCTCGAAGCTCTTATTGAAAGTGTAGCGCTGGCGCCGGTCGAAGGCGAGGACGGCGCCGTCCTGGGTGATGCCGCTGAACGCCGCGCTGGTCACGCTCGCCGAGACGCCGGCGGCTTGCGCCTCCGCAGCCATGCTGGCGATGAAGCTGTTGAAGTCGCCGCCGCAGCGCGCAGCCTCCGCCGAGCCACCGGCCAGCGAGACGATGACGGCGGCGGCGAAAAGCGATCTCAACATGCGAAAGCTTCCTCATGAGGCGGGTGCGAAACAGATGGCGATCATGCCCGGGAACGGGATTCGCGTCAAAGCGAGCTGGATCAGATCATATCGGATGCCCGCGCCCGACGGCGGCAAAACAAAAATCGCAAAACAACCCCATGCACAGTAGGAGCACGGCGAGGATCGCTTACGCCTATTCCGAATTTCGGTTGACCCGTCGGGCAAAACAGGGATATTGTGTCAGCATCGCAGACTCCGGAGCTTGACGCCTGCCCGCGCCGCACCTTGAGAGCCTCGTGCGATCCACCATCATCCCCGACGACACATGAATGCCGATGTTGCATCCCGCTGCGCATGGTCGGGGGCTTCGCGCAGCTCAATCCCAGCCCTCGCGCGCGTTCTCGCTGCCTTGCGAGAGCGCGGCAAGATGAACAAAGTACTTCGATGATTCAAGCATCTGCTTTTCGAATTGCGGGAACTCGCGATGCCATCAGCTGAATATCTGATGCGCCCGCTGCGACACCATCGCCGCGACGATTTGCCTTGCCATCACAGAGCGCAAGGGATATTATTCTATTTTAGGTTGTCGCCCTGCCAGCCCCGGGCGGCGCTGAAGACCAAAAATAAACGGCGGGCTTTCGCGGCCCGCCGTTTATTGAGGGCGCGCATCGAACCTTGCGAAGCGCCGGGCGCTTCAATCTCACGAACAGATGTCGCCGATTGGCGGCCAGAGCGGCAGCCGCTCACTTTCGCGTTTGACAAGTCGCGAAGTCATTTGACTGCGGCGCACTGATCGACGACAAGCCGCCATGGCCAAAAAACCCGGTACCAATCCCAAAGGCGAATTCGCCTTTTTCAACGTCGTCTACGAAGACGGCTCCCAGCGCTCGAACCGCCGCGTCCCCGCCGAGCTGCTCGGCGGCCTCGACGGCGACGAACCCGCGCGCGCCTTCATCATGGAGCAGGACCGCGAGATCGCGGAGAAATCGGGACGGCCGGCGCTTGAGATCAAGCGGATCGAGCGGGTCGGGGCGAAGAAGAAGTAGGCTTCGGCTCCATCCACGTCGTTGCGAGCGCAGCGAAGCAATCCAGAAATGCGTCGGCGGAGATGGGCGGCAGAGCAGACCGTATTTGCTCAACCTGAGTTCTTCGCATTTTGACCCACAGCTACGCCGCCGCACTTGTTTTAGCGATCCGGCTAATCGTCCCTTAGCAAATACTGATCTTCTGCCGGATACAACTGGGTCATGGGCTGAACATGAGTGGGATCGATCTCCTGACAATCATTGCGGCCACGTGGGTCGGCACGTTCGCTATCCTCCTGCTCCCTGGCCGTTGGCTCGGAAGTTGGATTGCCGCAAATAGCCCGAACACTTTCTTCAGTGTACTGTACTGCTTGGTATTCTCGAAGCTGCTGATAGTCATTCTGGCGGTGGTGGCCGTATTTGTTCGGCTGCCATTCCTGCCTCATGTCAATACAGACGAAGGCTTCGCGCTTGCATTCATGGCGACGCTGTTCTTTGTGCCGGCGGTGGTAGCTCAGTTTTTGGGTTTTCGTCGTGCGAGGGCACAGGGAAAATTCACAAGCATTGCTGCGAACTAAATGCCCAAAGGCCGCTACCGTAGCATCTTAGATGACCGCTTCTGGCGCATCTCGGAAGTCGGGCACCGTCCGCTCTTTTGTTGCTGTTGGAATAGGAGCGGACAGGGGTCGGGCAATCGCCTGGTGATTACAAGCCGCAGCCTGGATTGCTTCGTCGCAAGTGCTCCTCGCAATGACGGGGTGAGAGCCGAGTCAAAGAAAAACGGCGGGCTGTTGGCCCGCCGTTTTCGTTCTGATTGAAATTCGTATCAGTTATCCAAGAAGCTCCGCAGCTTCCGCGACCGCGACGGATGCTTCAGCTTGCGCAGCGCTTTTGCTTCGATCTGGCGGATGCGCTCGCGCGTCACCGAGAACTGCTGGCCGACTTCTTCCAGCGTGTGATCGGTGTTCATGCCGATGCCGAAGCGCATGCGGAGCACGCGCTCTTCGCGCGGGGTGAGCGAGGCGAGCACGCGCGTGGTGGTCTCGCGCAGGTTGGACTGGATCGCGGCGTCGATCGGCAGGATCGCGTTCTTGTCCTCGATGAAATCGCCGAGATGTGAATCCTCTTCGTCACCGACCGGCGTCTCCAGCGAGAGCGGCTCCTTGGCGATCTTGAGGACCTTGCGGACCTTCTCCAAGGGCATGCCGAGCTTCTCGGCGAGCTCTTCCGGGGTCGGCTCGCGGCCGATCTCGTTGAGCATCTGGCGGGACGTGCGCACGATCTTGTTGATCGTCTCGATCATGTGCACGGGGATGCGGATGGTGCGGGCCTGGTCGGCGATCGAGCGGGTGATCGCCTGCCGGATCCACCACGTGGCGTAGGTCGAGAACTTGTAGCCGCGGCGGTACTCGAACTTGTCGACCGCCTTCATCAGGCCGATGTTGCCTTCCTGGATCAGGTCGAGGAACTGCAGGCCGCGGTTGGTGTACTTCTTCGCGATCGAGATCACGAGACGGAGGTTGGCTTCCACCATCTCCTTCTTGGCCTGGCGTGCCTCGCGCTCGCCCTTCTGCACGGAGTGCACGATCTTGCGGAACTCGACGATCTCGAGGCCGGTCAGCGCGGCGAGCTGATGCACCTCGTGACGGAGGTCCTTGATGCGGTCCTTCTCGTGGTGGACGAAATTCTTCCAGCCCTTGGCCGACAGCTTCGAGACGCGGTTGAGCCAGCGCGGATCGAGCTCCGAGCCGGTGTAGTTGCGCAGGAAGTCGTCGCGCGCGACGCCGTGGCTGTCGGCAAGGCGCATCAGACGGCCCTCGTACGAGACGAGGCGCTTGTTGATGTCGTAGAGCTGCTCGACGAGACTGTCGATGCGGGCCTGGTTGAGGCGCAGCGACTTCACCTCGACGATGATCTCGTCCTTCAGCTTCTTGTACTTGCGCTCCTGATGCGGCGAGAGCGACTCGTTCTGGAGCTGGTTCTGGATGTCCTGCTCCTGAAGCTTGCGCAGCTTCTTGTAGCTGTCGGCGATCTTGTCGAAGATCTCGACGACCTTCGGCTTGAGCTCGGCCTCGATGGCGGCAAGTGACATCTGGTTCTCGAACTCGTCGTCGTCCATGTCGGCTTCGGCCGCGACCTCGCCCGGGTCCCTTCTCCTCGCCGGCTTCGTCGCCGGCGGCAGGCGCGGCGCGGAACGGGGTCGGCGACGGCGGCGCTGCGGGCGGGGCGACATGCGCGGGCGCAGCGGCGGCGGCGACAGCCTCACCGCCTTCAGCCGGGGCTTCGCCGTTCTCGGTTGCCGGGGCGCCGATCATCGCGGTGTTCATGCCGCCCTTGGCGTCGGGGCCGGCATAGGTCGCTTCGAGATCGATGATGTCGCGGAGGAAGATCTTGCCCTCGTTGAGCTCGTCGCGCCAGATGATGATGGCCTGGAAGGTCAGCGGGCTTTCGCACAGGCCCGCGATCATCGCCTCGCGGCCGGCCTCGATGCGCTTCGCGATCGCGATTTCGCCTTCGCGGGAGAGCAGCTCGACCGTGCCCATCTCGCGCAGATACATGCGCACGGGATCGTCGGTGCGCTCGCCCGGCTCGCTCTTCTTGACCTCGGTGACAGCCTTCTGGGTGACCTCGACGAGCTCGTTATCGGTCTCGTCGTCGGCCTCGTCCTTCTCTTCCTCGCCGTCGGTGTCGTCGGCTTCGGTGACGTTGATGCCCATGTCCGAGAGCATGGACATGATGTCCTCGATCTGCTCGGGCGAGGTCTGGTCGGAGGGCAAAACTTCATTGAGCTGATCGAAGGTCACGAAGCCGCGCTTCTTGGCCTGCTTGATCATCTTCTTCACGGCCGCGTCGGACAGATCGAGCAACGGCGAGGGCGCGTCCTGGGAATCCTTCTCCGGAGCATCCGCTGCCTTGTCGTCTTTTTCCTTGTCCTTCGCCTGCAGCGTCTTTGCCTTGGTGGCCATCCATTGCTCCTAAACGCGCTTCATGCGAGACGATCGCCGCGCCCCGCGTGAATTCACTTGAACCTGTTGCTCGACGCTCTCGCTTCGGCAGCTCTCGACACGGAAAGGGCGGCGCACGTCTCTCTCGCCACCCCCAACTCTCTCTCGCCGGATTTGCCTAACGCTTCGTGAGCCTCTTTGTCGCAGCGGATGCAGGTGTAGTGCCAACAGCGATTGCGCGGATTCATTCCTGACGCGTCTGTTCTGCCTGCGGCCGCTTCTGGGCCAAAGTGCTACAAGACCGTTAAGCCTCGATTAACCCTGTTTTTGCCGCCAAACCTTGGATTTGGCGAGTCTTTTAGCGGTCGCGGCCCCGGCCGTCCGCATGATTCTTTCATCACACGCTCTTCTGGAACCGGCCCGACAGCTCACCAAAGCCCTCGATCAGGGCCTCGGTACCGTCGACCTCGGCCAGCCGAGCCTTCACATCACGCAGCCACGCCAAATTGGCCTCGCTGGGGTCCTCCCCCAAGGCCAGCTCGGCGTCTTTCAGCTCTCTAAGTAGTGAATGGTATTGCCGATGCAAGGCAACGAGCTGATGCCAGGTGGCAAGAACATCATCCCGCGCCGCTCCCTCGCGGGCGCCAAACACCGCGGCGGTGGTGATGGCATTCTCAACCCTTTGAAGAACCTGCGAAAAACCGCTCTTTTCGAGGTCGCCGCGCATCTTCTCGGCCTGCTCCTCGGGGTCCGGGGAGTGGTGATGGTCGTTGGCGAAGGCGGCGATGATGCCGGCCCTGAGCTTGTGGGCCTCGGGATGGGCCAGCTCCAGGGCGGCCACCTCCTCGAGGTGCTCATGCAGCAGCAGCCAGGGGTGGTTGATCAGGCATTGCAGGATCAGGGCCTCCCGGCGGGAGATGGCGCTGCGTTGCCCCTTCATGATCGGGCTGGCCGCCAGCTGCGGGCTCGCCGCCTGATAGGGGCCGGAGGGCAGCAGGGTCGGACCGGGCGCGCCGCGGCGCCCTTGGCCGCCGAATCCCTGGCCGCCGAATCGATTCGCACCGGCCGCGCCCCGCGGCTGGAACGGGCGGCCGCCGCCGGGGCGGAAATTGCCCCGGCCGCCAAAGCCGCGCCCGCCCTCCGGAGCAAACGTGCGCTGAAGCCGCTCGACGAAATCGTCGCGATAATAGCGCCGCACCACCTCGTCGCGAATGCCGTTCGTGAGCTCCTTGATGCGCGCCTCCAGCGCAGCGCGGCGCTCGGGGGTGGCAAAATTGCCGCCTTCGAGCTCGCGCGACCAGATCATGTCGGCGAGCGGACGCGCAGCTGAGATCACCTCCTCGATCGC
Source organism: Bradyrhizobium sp. USDA 4486 (assembly GCF_054057995.1). NCBI lineage: Bacteria > Pseudomonadati > Pseudomonadota > Alphaproteobacteria > Hyphomicrobiales > Nitrobacteraceae > Bradyrhizobium > Bradyrhizobium sp. USDA 4486. The sequence goes on along the minus strand of NZ_JBSRZV010000001.1, from coordinate 7,592,961 downwards.
GCCGCGCCCACCGGAGCGGACGAGATCGTCGGGATCCTGCCCTTCCGGCAGCAGCGCAATACGCAGGCTCTTGCCGGGGGCGAGGAACGGCAAGGCAAGGTCCGCAGCACGATAAGCCGCCTTCTGCCCGGCGCGGTCGCCGTCGAAGCAGAGGATCGGCTCGTTCGCCATCTTCCAGAGCAGCGCGAGCTGGCTCTCGGTCAGCGCGGTGCCGAGCGGCGCCACAGTGCCGGCAAAGCCCGCGGTGACCATGGCGATGACGTCGACATAGCCTTCGACCACGATCAGCGCGCCGCCGTCATGCGTGGCTTTGCGCGCGGTCTGGTGGTTGTAGAGATTGTCACCCTTGTGAAAGAGCGGCGTCTCCGGCGAATTCAGGTATTTTGCCGGAACGTCCTTCTCCAGCGCGCGCCCGCCGAAGGCGATGACGCGGCCGCGCAAGTCGGTGATCGGAAACATCACGCGATCGCGGAAGCGGTCGTAAGGAACGGGAATGTCGTTGCCGGCGACCAGCAGCCCGGTCTCGACCATGTCGTCGACGGAGATGCCAAGCTTGCCGAGATGCTCCTTCAGCGCGAAGCGATCCGGCGGCGCATAGCCGAGGCGAAACTGCAATTGCGTCGCCGGCGAGATCGCGCGGTCGGCGAGATAGCCGCGCGCCTTGGCACCGACCCGCGAGGCCAGCGTCTCCGCGAAAAACTGGGCGGCGAGATCCATGACGTCATGCAGCGACTTGCGCCGCTGCTCGAACCGCGCCGCATCCGGCGTCACCGCCGGCAGCGGCAGGCCCGCCATGCCCGCGAGGCGCTCGACGGCTTCCGCGAACGGCAGTCCGTCGGTCTCCATCACGAAGCTGATGATGTCGCCATGCTTGCCGGAGGAGAAGTCGTGGTAAAAGCCCTTCTGGTCGTTGACGTAGAAGGACGGCGTCTTCTCCTGCTGGAACGGCGACAGCCCCTTCCACTCCCGTCCCGCCTTCTTCAGCTTGACGCGCTTGCCCACGACCTCGGAGACCGAAAGCCGGGCACGAAGCTCGTCGAGAAATTGAGGCGTGAAGCGCATGGCGTGGGTTTAGCGCAAACCGGGATGAGTCGGGCGAAGGATCAGGGATATAGGTGCGGGCTGGCCAGAAGTCAGGTTTAGGCGGGTTATCCGGCTTATTCGACCTATTCACAGGGCGTTCCGTCATTCCTGGGCTCCCTGCCGCCTTCGAGGCTCACATGGCTATGCCGTGGGAGTACCTCAGGATGACGGGACCAATATCCCGGAATCGCGGTGGCAAGGCTTGAACCGCGCCCGGTTCCACGCTTCCATAGCTGCATGTTCAGGACCTTTCGAGGCGGTCACAGCGGGGGCTGGCGCGTCACCTCGATTTCACCGGTGACAGGCGAGCCCCTGCCCTTCGTGCCGGCGGTGTCGGTCACCGACAGCGAGGCCGTCTCGTTGCCGCTGGTGCCCTCGCGCAATGCGTGGCGGCTGGTCGGTGTGCCCTCTAGCTTGCGCTATACCGAGCGGGCCGAGAAGGAGCAGCTCGTGGCCGTGCAGGCCGGGCTCGGCCGTCCGGAGGCAACCAGCGCCGCGCTGATCCCGATCCGCAAATCGGACGCCTGGTGGGAGCTGACGCAGGAAGAGCGCCGCAAGATCTTCGAGGACAAGTCGCACCACATCGCCAGCAGCCTTCGCTTCCTGCCCGCCATCGCGCGCCAGCTCTATCATTGCCGCGACCTCGGCGGCCCCTTCGATTTCCTGACCTGGTTCGAATTCGCGCCCGCGGACACCTCGCTGTTCGATGAGCTGGTGGGGATGCTCAGGCAGACCGAGGAATGGACTTACGTCGAGCACGAGGTCGACGTGCGCGTGGTGAAGGAAGTGCTGTCGGCGTAGAGCATGATCCGCAAAAGTGCGCCGCAGTTTTCCGACGAGCAATCAGTGTTCGAGAAAGCGCCCGGATGCGATGCGCGGCAGGTCGTTGACGGGCCAGTTGTAGATATAGGTCCAGGCCTTCCTAGTGACGCCATCCGCGTCCGTCACGTCGATCAACCGGCGCAGATATTCCGTGGGCTCCGGAAAGCCTTCGCCGCAAGCCTCGTACATGTCGAGCTCGGCCAGCAGCTCGTCCGGCACGCGCAGGTGAAACAGCTCGCCATGAACGATGTCGGAGGCCGCATCCGACAGCAGCAGGCCCGGATAATGCTTCACCAGGACGAGCCGGCCGCGGCAGGTCGCTTCACCCAGGAAATCCGCGTGGCCCGCAAGCAGCCGCGCCATCGGATGGTCGAAGCCGCGCATCAGGGTGCCGTAGACGAAGAGACGATCGGAGGTCATGGCGTGTCTATAACCGCCAATCGCGCGAAGCGACAGCATCGCGCGTCACAAATGTCGCCCCAGTCAAGGGCGGAGCGCGCGATATTCGCTCTTGAGATGAATCGCCGCTGGCGGCATCGTCCGGCAAGCCGGATCAATTTCGAACAGGCGATTCCTGCCTGATTTCGAGGGGGCAATTGCATTTTCGGTAGGCAATCAGGAATGACGCTGGACGCAGTCGACACGGCCGATCAACTCCTTGGCGAGGAGGATATTCCACCAGTGCATGAGGTGAATGTAGCAAGCGCATCGCCGTTCCTGCTCACCTCGGATCATTACGGACGGGTGCTGCCGCGCGCGCTCGGCGACCTCGGCCTCGCCGAGAGCGAGCTGACGAGGCACATCGCCTGGGACATCGGCATTGCCGGCGTCGCCGAGCGGCTGGCAAAAGTGCTCGATGCGCATCTGATCGCGCAGCGCTATTCACGGCTCGTGATCGACTGCAACCGCTCGCCCGCCGTTGCAAGCTCGATCCCCGTGATCTCGGAAGCCACCAGAATTCCGCGCAACGAGGGCATCTCCGAGAGCGAGCGCACGGCACGGCGGCGCGAGATCTTCGAGCCCTATCATCATCGCATCAATGCTGCGATCGAGCGCCGCCTGCATCACAAGCGGCCGACCGTGCTGGTGTCGCTGCACAGCTTCACGCCGGTCTATGCCGGCGTCGCGCGGCCCTGGCATATCGGCGCGCTCTACAACCGCGACACCGTGCTGCCGCAGCTGCTGCTGAAACATCTGCGCAGCGAGGGCGATCTCGTCGTCGGCGACAACGAGCCTTATGCGGTGAGCGATCTCAGCGACTACACCATCCCCGTCCACGGCGAGGCCCGCGGCCTCGTCAACACCGGCATCGAGATCCGCCAGGATCTGATCGCCGATCAATCCGGCCAGCAGCAATGGGCCGAGCGGCTGGGAAGGATCTTTGCCGAGATCGAGGTGGAGTTGCGGGCCGAGCAGCGGGCCTGAAGCATGATCCGGAAAAGGCCGGAGCGGTTTTCCCTCGCGACAAACGCGGAACGCGTTTGCGCGGAGATCATGCGCAAACAACAACCGAAAGCGCGATGAGGATTGATCCCAATCTCATCGCGCTTCGGACTCACTTCGCCCGGGTGAGCGCCAGCCAGATGCCGCCGCCGATCATGAAGCCGCCCGAGATGCGCGACATCATCCGGGTGCGGCGGGCCGAGAAGAACTTTCGCGCGCGGCCGGCAGCGATGGCGTAGAGCGCATCGGTCATCACCGCGGTGACCATGAAGGTGGCGCCCAGCAAAGCGACTTGCGGAAAGTGCGGCTGGCTCATGTCCATGAACTGCGGGATGAAGGCGCCGAAGAACACCAGCACTTTCGGGTTCGACAGCAGCACCAGGAAGCCCTGCAGGAAGAAGCCGCCGCGCGGCGGCGCCGGCGGCTCGCCGACATTGACGCCCTCGACCGGCGTCCAGATCAGCTTGATGCCGAGCCAGACCAGATAGGCCGCGCCGGCAAAGCGCACCCAGTCGAACCAGTAGCCCATGGTCGCCATCAGCGAGGTCAGGCCGACCGCGACGATGCCGATCACGATCGCGAGTCCCGCCTGCGCGCCCGCGACATTGGTCAGCGCCGCGCGCGTGCCATGGCGCAGGCCGTTGGCGATGACGAGCGTGACGATCGGCCCCGGCAGCAGCGCCAGCGCAATGCAGGCGGCGACGAAGGCGAGATAGGCTTGCAAGGACATCATGGGCGGGACTCGGCTGAGGAGGGTTTGGGGATATTAATGCATGGGACAGGCCGGGAGGGAAGACGTGACTGCGTGGCACCGAGGCCTCTCAATTGCCGGTGCCATCAGCCGTGAAAGCGAGTGATGACACCAGAGGTGGTGGAGACCTCACCGGCCATCCAGCGCCGCCGTCATCCATCCCCTCATCTCCTCCGTCTCCAGAAACACGAGCGCCGCGCGCTGCATCGCAGCCGCCTCTCCAGGCCCCTGCACCACTGCAACGAGCAGATCGCACCTGCGCGAGACTGCGACCCCGATCGCGGCGTGATGAACACCGTCGGAGATGTCGAGATCATACCGCCTCGCGCGGCCAGGCATCGCTGCAACGCTGACTTCCTCCCCTGCCGCGATAGCTGCAAAGCGCGGGCTGACCAGATCGATGTCGGTGACACGGTCGACTTCGTCGTCATCGACAACGCCGTTGTCGCAATTGCAGAAACCCCGCTTGGCACGCACGTAGAGCTCGGCTCCACTGCAGCCGCGCGCGGTGCAGCGGAACGCACGGCCCGCGGGCCAGCCGTCGCGGGGAAACGGCCATGTGATCTCCCGCCATTGCCCGACGCGTTCCGTCCCATCTGCGCACACGCGCGACGGCGCGCCGAGAGCGATCATGACCATCAGCATGATTGCGCCGCGCCGCATCGTCAGTTCTTCGGCAGGCCGGCCACGGCGCGCGCGGGTCCTGTCAGTTCGAGGATATGCAGGCCGGTATTGGCGCGATCGACGATGTAGATGTAGCCGCGATCGTCGGTCTCGACATTGTTGGTCTGGATTGCGACCTTGCAGCGCTCGCCGCCCTCGACCGGGATGCAGCGCTTGTCGGTCGCGCTCGTGATCGACGGGATGAAATAGCCGACCTCCTTCGGATGATAGGGATCGCGGATGTCGAGCGCGCGCACGCCGGCATTGAAGAAGGCGATGAAGGCCATCTTCTTGTAATAGACCGGCGCCATGCTCTCGTTCGAGGAATGTGAGCCGAACCGGCCACCGCGCTGGCAGAACCGCCCGCTCTCCTCCGGCACGGTGTAACTGGAGATCGTCATCGGCCGCGTCTCGGTGGTGACGTCGGCGAACCACACCATCTGCCGCGCCTCGCCGCATTCGTTGAGGATCGCCTCGTCGACGATCATGACGATGTCGCGAGTCCTGCCGTCCTTGTCCTCGGCGAACTCGGCGACGGGCATGTCGAGCATCGGGAACGTGGTGTGGGCGCCGTTGAAGGCGGACATCGGCAGCCGCGCGATCTCGGGGTAGCGCAGATTGTCCGCCGTCGGCTCCTTCGGCCCGTTCAACAGCTTCTCGCGATCGACGATCTGCAGGATGCCGGCCTTGTTGGTGCCGTAGCCGAAATAGACGCGATTGCCGTTCGGCCCGGTCGAGATCGGCCCGTGCAATTCGGTCGGCACCGCGCCGGTCGAGCCAGGCTCCTGTCCCGGCAGGCCGAAATCCCGGATCTTCTGCGGATGCGCGGGATCGCCGAGATCATAGACCTGCGTCATCCGCCGCGTGCGCCAGTCCGGCGCGCCCGAGACGAGAAAGGCGATGCCGGTGTCGCATTCCCACCAGCTCTTGTGCGTGTCCTTCAGACCGCCAATGCGCGTCATGAGCACGGGATTGGCGGGATCGGCCACGTTCCAGATCTCATGCGCCTCGCTGCCGAAGGTGCGCAGCATGTAGACCGCGTTGGGATCGCCCTTCGGCAACGATTTGCCGTCGCAGACCCGCACCATCTGCGCGCCGCCGGATTCGTATTTGCCTTCCTGCCCCGGCAGATGCCGCAGATATTTGGGATGCGCGGCATCGGTGACGTCGACGATCGAGGTCCCGTTCGGCTCCGCCTGCCCCGTCATCGGATTGACGGGAGACGGCACATCGTCGGTGCCGCCATGATGGCCGATATAGGCGATCCAGCGGTCGCCCTGATGGTGAATGGTGGGCTGGTAGGCGCTGCGCGCCTGGAGATCGTTGGTGCCGACCAGCTTCATGTTGGAGGCTTCCGGCGGCGCGCCGATGGTCTGCTTCTGCGCATGGACGAAGGTGCTGCCGGCGAAAAGGACCAGACAGGCAGCAGTCAGGACGCAACGGAACATCAAAGTCCTCCCGGAACCAATCGGTGCTGGCTGAGCTTCAACGCTAGCACGGCAAATTGCACGGACCAAAGACACGTTCTTTTGCACGTCATTCCGGAAACCGCGCAGCGTTATCCGGAATCTCGAGATTCCGGGTTCGCACTTCTCGCGTCCCGGAATGACGTCACGCTTGACATGCAACCATTTGGTTGCCTATTATCGCCGCCATGGATGAGGTCTTCAAAGCGCTCGCCGACGCGTCACGACGCTCGCTCTTGGACAGGCTTCACGCCAAAAACGGCCAAACGCTCAACGAACTTTGCGAAGGCCTCGCGATGACGCGGCAGGCCGTCACAAAACATCTTGTCATTCTCGAAGAGGCCAACCTGGTCACGACCATCAGGCATGGCCGGGAGAAGCTGCACTACCTCAATCCGGTGCCGATCCATCAGATCGGCGAACGCTGGATCAAGAAGTTCGAGCGCGGCAAGCTCGCCGCGCTCAGCGAGTTGAAACGCCAGTTGGAGAAGCGCGATGAGTAAGCCGCAATTCGTCTATGTGAGCTATATCGAGACCACCCCGGAAAAACTCTGGGAGGCACTGACGTCGAGCGCGTTCACACGGCAATACTGGTTCGGCGCCGAGGTGAAGTCGGACTGGAAAGTCGGCTCGCCCTTTGCGCTTTCGCTGGACGGCGAGGTCACCGATTCCGGTGAGATTCTGGAGGCCGATCCGCCGCGGCGCCTGTCCTACAGCTTCAAGCACCACAAATACGAAGAGCTGCGCGGTGAGCCGATCTCACGCGTCGTCTTCACCATCGAACCCTTTGGCCAGGTCGTGCGTTTGACCGTGCTGCATGACGGCTTCATCGAGGGCGGCAAATATCTCGGCGCCGTTTCCAACGGCTGGCCGGCGATCCTGTCGCAGCTCAAGAGCCTGCTGGAGCGAGGCCAGGTGCTCGCCATTCCGCGCGCAGCCCTCAACAAGGGACTCGACGCAAGATGAACCTCGATCAATTCAAGCCGCTGACGGTCTACACCATCTACATCGCCTCCACGCCGGAGAAGGTGTGGGAAGCGCTGACCTCGGCCGAGTTCAGCAAGCTCTATTTCTTCGGCAATAGCGTGGAGGTGGAGCCGCGCCATGGCGGCGCGTTCATCGTGCGCACGCCTGATGGAGCCCTGCACATCAGCGGCGAGGTTCTCGCCTACGATCCGCCACGAAAGCTCTCGGTCACGTTCAACGTGAACTGGCCCGAGCTGATCGAGAAGCTAGGGCCGACGCTCGTCACCTACGACATCGAGCAGGTCGGCGACGCGGTGCGCCTGACCATGAGCGAGGGCCACGACCGGCCGCTCAGCGACGACATCCTCGCCGGCGGCCGCTCCGGCTGGCCCGCGATCCTGTCGAGCCTGAAGAGCCTGCTCGAGACCGGCAAGCCGCTGGTGGTGAAGATGGGCCCGCCGCAGCGTATGCTCGATGCGCTGAAAGCGATGGGGATCAAGACGCCGTAGTCGTTTTGGTCATTCCGGGGCGCGCCATCGGGTCCGCGCAAGGCGCGGCCCGATGACAACCAGGCGGGCACCGGCACCACCATCGCTTTGTCCACCCGGCACTGTCCGAGGGGCGAAGGACCAGCGACAACCTCACACCGGCACCACCAGCCGCCGATACAGATGCCACGTCGCATGCCCGAGCACCGGCAGCGTCACGACCAGACCGAGAAAGTAAGGCAGCGCCGAGACGATCAGCAGCATCACGATCACGGCGGCCCATCCGATCATCGGCAGCGGGCTCGTCACCACCGCGCGCACGCTCGTCACCATCGCCGTGACGAAGTCGACCTCGCGGTCGAGCAGCAGCGGAAACGACACCACCGTCAGCGAGAACAGAATCAGCGACAGAGCGGCGCCGACCGCGTTGCCGATCGCGAGGAACAGCAGGCCCTCGTTCGTCGTCAGCACCACCGTCATGAACTCCTGGAGGCTGGAGAACGAGGCGTGCAGACCGAGCAGCAGCGCGATCAGGAGCCTCACCTGGTACATCCAGATCACGAACATGAACAGCGTGACGAAGGCCATCCAGCCGATCTCGCTGCGCGAACGTACCGCCGACCAGATCGCACCGAACGAAACCGGCTCGCCGCATTCGCGGCGGCGGCTGACCTCATAAAGGCCGATCGCCACGAAAGGCCCGATCAGCGCGAAGCCGGCGGCAAGGGGATAGACCAGATAGACCATGCCGAAGGCCGTGAGGCAGAGCATGATGACGATGCCGCCCGCGGCATAGAGCGCGCCGAAGGCGAGGCCGTAGAGCGGCAGCGCCTGGAAGTCCCGCAGCCCCTCCACCAACGCCTCGGCGATGTCGGTCGCCGCAACGGCACGCACTACCGGATCGACCTTGCCCGAGATGGACATCGGCTTCCTCCCTCGTTTGCGGGCGCGATCTTTCGTCGCGCGCGGACCACAATATTAGTGCTGCCGCGCGGACGCGCAACGTGATGCCCCGCAGCGCAAAGATTGCCATGACGCAGCAATGCTCGCAGCGTGAAATGCCTCTCGTCCGTACGATTTTCGAGCCTATACCTATGGACTGTCCGCAGGGTGGTGCCGCAATTGTACCTCCGAACAAACATGCGTGAAGAGCGGACCCGCCCATCGATGAGCCTGCGTACCCCGTTACTGATCCTCGTCATCCCCTCTCCCGCAGCTCGCGCCGCAGCACCTTGCCGGTCGCCGTCATCGGCAAGGTCTCAGCGAACTCCACGAAGCGCGGATATTCATGGGCGGCAAGCTGCACCTTGACGAAGTCCTGGATCTCGCGCGCGAGCGCATCGCTGCCGGTAAAGCCCGGACGCAGCACGATCCACGCCTTGATCGACTCGGTGCGGATCGGATCGGGAATGCCGACCACGGCCGCCATCGCCACCGACGGATGCTTCATCAAGGTGTGCTCGATCTCGGAGGGGCCGACGCGGTAGCCGGCGGTGGTGATGACGTCGTCCTCGCGGCTGACATACCAGAAATAGCCGTCCGTATCCTGCACGCCGAGATCGCCGGTGAGCAGGAATTCGCCGGCATATTTCTTCGCCGTCGCTTCCGGATTGCGCCAATATTCAAGCATCGTGCACGGGCACGGCTGGCGCACGCCGATGATGCCGCGCTGGCCGCGCGGCTGCTCCTCGCCCCTGTCGTTGACGATGCGGACGTCGAAGCCCGGCGTTGCCTTGCCCATCGCGCCAGGGCGGATCGGAAACAGGTTCGAGTTGCTGCCGATCACGAGATTGCACTCGGTCTGCCCGAACACTTCGTGCGCGTCGATGCCGAAGGTCTCTCGCACCCAGCCGAGCAGCTCACCGCCGAGCGATTCACCGCCGGTGAAAATGCTGCGCAGCTTGACGCCGGGATGCTTCACGCCCGCCTGCCGCATCAGCTTGAGCGCCGTCGGCGGCAGGAAGACGTTGCGCACGCCGAGGTCGGCCATCATCTGCATCGCCGCCTGCGGCTCGAACTTTCGCGCGCGATGTCCGACCAGCGGAATGCCGTGGTACCAGAATGCGAACAGGCCGTTGATGAGGCCGCCGATCCAGGCCCAGTCCGCCGGCGTCCACATGAGATCGCCGGGCCTCGGCAAGAAGTTGTGGCACATTTCGACATTCGGCAGATGGCCAAGCACGACGCGATGCGCATGCAGCGCGCCCTTCGGATTGCCCGTGGTACCTGAAGTGTAGATGATCAGGGCGGGATCGTCGCACGACGTGTCGACCCGCGCGAAGTCGGGCGAAGCGGCCTTCAGCGCATCCCAGAACGATTTGGTGCCCGAGGGCGCACGCTCCCCGACGACATAAACGTGCTTCAGATCCGGCAGGCGATCGCGGATCTTTGCCAGCTTCTCCCAGCCGCCCTCGTCGGTGACGATCGCTTTGGCCTGCGAGTTGGACAAGCGGAATTCCAGTGCGTCCTCGCCGAACAGCGCGAACAGCGGGATCGAGATCAGACCGGCGCGGAATGCCGCTACATGCGCGATCGGCAATTCCAGCGACTGCGACAGGAACACCGCGACGCGGTCGCCGCGCACAAGGCCGTCGGCCTTCAGCACGTTGGCAAAGCGCCGCGACATCTCGGCGACCTCGTCGAACGAGGTGCGCGTGGTCGCGCCGTTCTCGTCGACATAGACCAGCGCGAGGCGCCCGGTGCCGTCGGCATGGCGGTCGCAGCACGCCTCCGCCATGTTGAAGCGCGCCGGGATGTCCCAGCGGAAGTTGCGGTAGAGCTCGTCGTAGGTTGCGGCTTCGGTGAGCATGGCCTGTGATTCCAATCAGTCGTCAGAATCCTCGATAGTCATTCTCCAAAGAGACGCGTCGTCATCTTTCTCATCAGCAAGGATATTCCGATCAACGAACGTTGCGCCATTGTCGCTGAATACCTTCTCTTTCCAGCGCACATGAATGGCGGCGAAGGGATCGACCGGTTGGGCGAGCAAAGAGCGAATTGCGCCTTCAGTTTGTTTCTGCCGAATCCCGTACTCCCCAATGTTGAGATATACAAACAGCTCCGTGGATTGAGGATATGACTTGGCCTTCTTCTTTTGGATTGCGTGGGCTAGAGCGCCGGGAATAGCATGTGCTCGACGAATCCAATTTTCGACCTGGTCCATAGAAATGCTCGGAGCATGTGGACCAAATTCAAGGTTTCGCTTTCGTCCGGGCTCTAGAAGCTCCAGAATTTCGGCAGGTATCTGTTCGTTCCCTCGACCAATATATCCATCTGGCGGATCTCGCGGGCATAACCTGATCCTTGGAAGGTCCATCGGGACCGCGCATTTCGCTAGCACCCAGATCTCGCGCAACTGCTTTGCCTCGCGATGAGTGACGAACGCGCCACTGAAGAGCGAATAGTCTGATAGGATCGTTCTGTTAATACGATCCAGCTCCTTAAGAACCTCGGCCGGCGAACGCCAGTGCCAAAACCACTCTCTGCTAGAAGAAAGAAGCGCCTTCAGCCGCGCGTGGTCATCAAGCTCCAACATCAGCCTCCCGACAGCGCCGCCTTCACCAAGCCGGACGCCTTGCCGAAATCCATCTGTCCCGCATATTTCGCGCGCAACAGCGCGATCACCTTGCCCATGTCCTTCATGCCGGCCGCGCCGGTTTCGCCAATGGCGTCCGCGATCGCCTTCTTCACCTCGTCGTCCGACATCTGCTTCGGCAAATACGCCGAGATCACCGCGATCTCCTCGCGCTCCTGCGCGGCGAGCTCGGCGCGGCCGCCCTTGTCGTAGAGCTCGACCGATTCCTGGCGCTGCTTGATCATCTTCTGCAGCACCGCGAGCAGGTCGGCATCGGTCAGCGGCGGCTTGCCCTGCCCGCGCGCGTCGATGTCGGCGTTCTTGATGGTCGAGTTGACCATGCGCAGCGTGGACAGCTTGCGCTCGTCCTTGGCCTTCATGGCCTCCTTGACCGCATTGTTGATGTCGTCGCGCAGCATGGCCGGGGTCCTCTCAATCTGTCGCGCCTGATCTAAGCCGTTCGCGGCCAAGAGGCCAGACTGGACCGGCTGCCGGTGCTTTGTTTCCCGATCGGGGGCCGAAATGGCGCAAAGTTGCTGGTTCCTGCCTAAGTGCCTGAAGCCGCCCGTCAAATATGCAAAAACGCATGTGAATCGGCGTTTGTCCGCTTTGACGGGCGCCCGTGGGGGGCTTATGAAGCGGGCTCATGACCCAACATGAAAACGATACCGCCTGGCCGGACCATAAACCGACCGCGCTCCTCGTGCTCGCCGATGGCACGGTGCTCGAAGGCTTCGGTCTCGGCGCTGAAGGCCACGCCGTCGGTGAAGTCTGCTTCAACACCGCGATGACCGGCTATGAGGAGATCCTCACCGATCCCTCCTATGCCGGCCAGCTCATCACCTTCACCTTCCCGCATATCGGCAATGTCGGTACCAACGAAGAAGACATCGAGACGGTGAACATGGCGGCGACGCCCGGCGCGCGCGGCGTGATCCTGCGCACCGCGATCACCGATCCCTCGAATTACCGCGCCACCAAGCATCTCGACGCCTGGCTCAAGGCGCGCGGCATCATCGGCCTCTCCGGCATCGACACCCGCGCGCTAACCGCGCTGATCCGCAGCAAGGGCATGCCCAATGCCGTGATCGCGCATTCCAGGAGCGGCGAATTCGACCTGCACGGCCTCAAGGAAGAAGCGCGCGAATGGCCGGGCCTCGAGGGCATGGACCTCGTGCCGATGGTCACGAGCGGCCAGCGCTTCACCTGGGACGAGACGCCGTGGGCCTGGGGCAAGGGCTTTGGCCGCCAGGACAAGCCGGAGTTCAACGTCGTCGCCATCGACTACGGCATCAAGCGCAACATCCTGCGCCTGCTTGCCGGCGTCGGCTGCAAGGTGACGGTGGTGCCGGCGACAACCTCGTCGGAAGACATCCTGGCGATGAAGCCGGACGGCGTGTTCCTGTCGAACGGTCCGGGCGATCCGGCCGCGACCGGCAAATACGCCGTGCCCGTGATCCAGGACGTCATCAAGTCGGGCACGCCGACCTTCGGCATCTGCCTCGGTCACCAGATGCTGGGCCTCGCGGTCGGGGCTAGAACTAAGAAGATGCATCAGGGCCATCACGGCGCCAATCATCCCGTGAAGGACGAGACCACCGGCAAGGTCGAGATCACCTCGATGAACCACGGCTTTGCCGTGGACGAGACGACGCTGCCGAAGGGCGCGACGCAGACCCATATCTCGCTGTTCGACGGATCCAATTGCGGCATCCAGCTCGACGGCAAGCCGGTGTTCTCGGTGCAGTACCACCCCGAGGCCTCGCCCGGTCCGCGCGACTCGCACTATCTGTTCCAGCGCTTTGCCGATCTGATGCGGCAGAAGAAGAGCGCGTAAGGCGCGCTCCGGCTCTCGTGCTCCGGGCGCAGTGCGATAGCGCGTCGAAGAGCGCGTGAACGCGCTTCGCTGCATCGCGTCCGGGACACGAGAGGAACGTACTACGGGCAATGCCAGTTGACCCCTGCTACGCTCACGCAGGAGTCCCAGCGATGTCCGTCGTCCGCAACAATGCCGAGCCGCTCGCCATCGTGTTCGAGGATGACGGGCTCGTGCCGAACAACATTCTTCCCTTCCTCGTCTACCAGGGCGCCGTGAAGCTCGATCCCGAGCATCCGGAAGAGACAATCGAAAACCTGTTCGAGGCGAATGACTGGGGCGGCACGTGGCGCAATGGCGTCTACGATTATCTCCACTATCATTCGACCGTGCATGAGGTGCTCGGCGTCGCGCGCGGCCATGCGCGGGTCCGCTTCGGCGGCGACCACGGCCAGGAGCTGGAGATCAAGGCCGGCGATGTCGCGATCCTGCCCGCCGGCACCGGGCATCAATGTATCAAGGCGAGTGACGATTTCTGCGTGATCGGTGCTTACCCGCCGGGTGCCAAGATGGAGATCACACGGCCAACACCGGAGAACCACGCCAACGCGCTGAAGACGATTCCGAAAGTGGCGCTGCCACCGGCCGATCCGGTGACAGGCAAGGATGGCGCTTTGATGCGATTGTGGCGATAGCTGCAAGGGCGACGCCGTCGGGTGGGTTAGCGAGGCGTAACCCACCTCTTCTCCTCCCGTGGATAGACAAGCGGTGGGTTGCGCCTTCGGCTAACCCCCTTACGCAATTCCCCTACGCCTCGTTGCCGCCTTCCTGCCGCGTGGCTTCGAACAGGAACCAGGTCCGCCGCTCGGTCTCGTCGATGAAGACTTCAAGGATGCTGGCGCTGGCGACATCGCCAGCCTCGTCGCAGACCTCGTGAGCCTTCCGCATGGCAGCCGCGACATGCTTGTTGTCCTGCATCAATTCGCGCAGCATCTCGCGCGGCGGGACGTAGTCGTCGTTGTTGTCCTTGATGGTCTGGAGCTTTGCGACCTGGCCGATCGATTTCAGCGTGGTGCCGCCGATCTTGCGGACGCGCTCGGCAAGCTGGTCGGTGGTGGCGAAGATCTGTTCGGACTGCTCGTCGAGCAGCAGGTGGTAGTCGCGGAAATGCCGGCCGCTGATGTGCCAGTGGAAATTCTTGGTCTTCAGATACAGCGCGAACGCGTCGGCCAGAAGCACGTTGAGCGCCTCCGAAACCTTGTTGACTGCCTGGGGTGACAGATCGGTGGGCGTGTCGAGGTCGGGCGAGACCTTGCTGGGGGCTTTGCTCACGATGAACCTTCCTGTTAGGACGCGGACATTGACGGCGCGCCGTCGCACCCCTAACGCAAGGCGGGCAGCGCCGGTTCCTTCCCAGGAACTACTCGGCCGGGACCCTCGGATATCATGGACGATTGGATCGATTATTACGACTCGACGCATACGATCTATGTCAGCAAGCTGCATCGCGACTTGCATTTCCAGATCATCGCGCGGGACATCATCGGTTACATCCCTTCGCCGGACGCGGTGGTGCTGGACTATGCCTGCGGCGAGGCGCTGTCGGCGGGCCTGGTGGCATCGGCCTGCGGCAAGCTGATCCTGGCCGAGCCGGCCCCCGGCGTGCGCGGCCGGCTGATCGCGCGCTTCGCCCCGAACACGAAAATCCGCGTCCGTTCGCTCGACGACGTGCGCAAGATGCAGGACCAGTCGATCGACCTCGCGGTGATGAACTCGGTCGCGCAATACATGACACCGGAGGAGCTCGACGCCGCGCTGCTCAACATCCGCCGCATCCTGAAGCCCTCCGGCAAGCTGGTACTCGGCGATATCTTGCAGCCCAATGTGGGCATGGGCCGCGACGTGATGGCGCTGCTCGGCTTCGGCCTGCGGCACGGCTTTCTCAAGGACGCGTTGATCGGGCTGATCAGCACCGCGCTGTCCGATTATCGTCACTTGCGCTCGCGCATCGGACTCCAGCGCTACAGCGAGGACGAGATCACCGCCAAGCTGAAAGCGGCGGGCTTCGCGGTCCAGCGCGCCCACGGCAATATCGGCCACAATCGCTGGCGCATGACCTTCATCGCGCGACCGCCCATGGTTCGTTAAGCATAACAATTAGCTGAGGTGGCTTGCTGAACCCCGATCAGGCATGATCCTGACGGCCCGGTGGCGGAAGCGTCTACGCGAGGGCGGTGCAACGCTCTTCATCCTGGTTCAAATCCAGGCCGGGTCTCCACGCTTCGCCCTTCCGGGCTACGCGTGGCGCAGCTTGTCGCGTAGCTGGAGCGAAGCACAAGCGAAGACCGCACCACCCTCTCAGCTTCAATCCGCCTCGACCACATCGCATTCCGGAAGCAGCTGAAGCCGGTCCGCATCCTTGGCCGCCGAGCTGATCACGGCATCGAGCAGGCCCGGAAAGCGTGCATCCAGGTCCTCGCGGCGCAGCCGCATGAAGCGGTTGGTGCCGGCGATGCGCGTCAGCATCAGGCCGCATTCGCGCAGCTTGGCGAAGTGATAGGCGAGGTTGGATTTGCCGGCGAGCGCGGAGAAGTCGCCGCAGCAGAGTTCACTGCTGACACGTTCCTGCCGCGCGAGCTGGTAGACGATCGCCAGTCGGATCGGATCGCTCAGGCAATCCAGAACCATCGGCAGCTCGATCTGCTCGCGGGTGGGATGGAGGGGCGTGCGGCTCATGATCTGCGAATCATAGCAAAGCGGCCTCAATGTTCAATACTTCTTGAACCAATTGACACCAAAGCCGTTGCGTTCGATAGTTCAATAAGCATTGAACATATGGACCGACCTCAATGAGCGTATTCTGGCTGGCCCTCGGGGCCTTCGCGATCGGCACCGAAGGCTTTGTCATTGCTGGTCTTTTGCCGGCGATCGCGACCGATCTCTCGATTTCCGTCTCGGCCGCCGGCCAGCTCGTCACCGCCTATGCCCTCAGCTATGCCGTGGGCTCGCCGATCCTGGCCGTAGCGCTGAACAATATCGACCGGCGCACCGTGCTGGCCTTGGCGCTGACCACCTTCATCGCCGGCAATCTCGCGGCCATGGTGGCGACCAACTATGCCCTGCTGCTGGCCTCGCGGATGCTGATGGCACTGGGTTCGGGCTTGTGCATGCCGACGGCGCTCGCCGTGTCGGTGGCCGTCGCCTCCCCCGCGAGGCGCGGCCGCGCGGTAGCGCTGGTGACCTCGGGCCTCACGGTGGCCACGGTCATTGGCGTTCCCCTCGGCAATCTCGTCGGCAGCCTGCTCGGCTGGCGCGCGACCTTCGCCATGGTCGCGCTGATCGGCGCCGTCGCGCTCGCGGGCCTCCTGCTCGGCCTGCCCCGCGGCCTGCCACGCAACACGGCCTCGCTCGCCGAACGGCTGGCGGTCGCACGTCACAGCAACGTCGTGATCGCGCTATTGATCACCATTCTCTGGGCGCTCGGCGGATTCACCGTATTCACCTATTTCGCGGTCCCGCTGCACGGCCTCGGCTTCGATGCCTCGCAGATCAGCCTCGCGCTGCTGGTGTTCGGCGGCGCCGCCGCGATCGGGAACATGCTCGGCGGCATCCTCGCCGACCGGCTCGGCACGCTCGCGACGGCAGCTCTTGGCCTCGCCGGCATGGCGAGCGCGCTGATCCTGCACTCGGTGGTCCTGAAGCTGATGCCGGGCCAGGCGCATTACGCGGTGCTGGGCGCGATCTTCCTCTGGGGCCTCTCCGGCTGGGCGTTTTATCCAGCGCAGATCGCCAGCATCATCCGGATCGAGCCGCAGGCGTCGATGATCGCGCTCTCGCTCAATGCCTCCGCGATGTATCTCGGCTTCGCCATCGGCGGGGCGCTCGGCGGCGCGGTGCTCGCCACCCTCACGGCAACCGACCTCGGTTGGATCGGCGGATCGAGCGTTACGGCCTCGCTTCTGGTGCACCTCGCCCGCGGCTGGCAGGCACGGCCAAAACCCGTCAAAATTGCCGGTTGATGGGCGTTTTTCGGGGTTTCGCCGCTCGGAAAACTGGTCTAAGACCCACCCGCGCGCGAGGGACGACCCCGCGCGCGCGCATGATCCGCCAAAGTGTAGGCGGTTTGGCGTTGAGATCATGCGCTTCTTCAAAGAGTAGAAGCGCGATCGGACGCAAAACCGGTGGCCACTTTTGCTGATCGCGCTTTGACACAAGGGGACGCGCGGCAAGCGCGCCCTTTTTTTGTGCCTAAATTCCAGTTCGGCGAGAGTTGATGCCCAAACGTACAGACATCACCACCATCCTGATCATCGGCGCCGGTCCCATCGTGATCGGCCAGGCCTGCGAGTTCGATTATTCGGGCACGCAAGCGGTGAAGACGCTGAAGGAAGAGGGCTATCGCATCGTCCTCGTCAATTCCAACCCGGCCACCATCATGACCGACCCGGAATTGGCCGATGCGACCTACATCGAGCCGATCACCCCCGAGATCGTCGCCAAGATCATCGAGAAGGAACGTCACGTCATTCCCGGCGGCTTCGCGCTGCTGCCGACCATGGGCGGCCAGACCGCGCTGAACTGCGCGCTGTCGCTGCGCCGGCAGGGCACCCTGGAGAAGTTCGATGTCGAGATGATCGGCGCCACCGCGGATGCGATCGACAAGGCCGAGGACCGCCAGCTGTTCCGCAACGCCATGGAGAAGATCGGGCTGCAGACGCCGAAGTCGCGGCTCGCGAACGCATCCGAATTGAAGAAGTCGTTCCGCGACAAATACCTCGCCGAACGCGAGAAGCTGTCGGGTGCCGCGCTCGAAGAGCTCGACCGGCAATGGACTCTCGGCGAAAGCGACCGCCGCAAGCGCTATCAGGAATATGCGCTCGGACAGGCGATGATGGCGCTGTCCGAGATCGGCCTGCCCGCGATCATCCGCCCCTCCTTCACCATGGGCGGCACCGGCGGCGGCATCGCCTACAACAAGGAAGAGTTCCTCGACATCATCGAGCGCGGCTTAGATGCCTCTCCAACCAACGAAGTGCTAATCGAAGAATCCGTGCTCGGCTGGAAAGAGTACGAGATGGAGGTGGTGCGCGACAAGAAAGACAATTGCATCATCGTCTGCTCGATCGAGAACCTCGATCCGATGGGCGTGCACACCGGCGATTCCATCACGGTCGCGCCGGCGCTGACGCTGACCGACAAGGAATACCAGATCATGCGCGACGCCTCGCTGGCGGTTCTGCGCGAGATCGGCGTCGAGACCGGCGGCTCCAACGTGCAGTTCGGCGTCAACCCCGAGGACGGCCGCATGGTCGTGATCGAGATGAACCCGCGCGTGTCTCGCTCATCCGCGCTGGCCTCGAAGGCGACAGGCTTCCCGATCGCCAAGGTCGCCGCCAAGCTCGCGGTCGGCTACACGCTGGACGAGATCGCCAACGATATTACCGGCGGCGCGACGCCCGCCTCGTTCGAGCCGACGATCGACTACGTCGTCACCAAGGTGCCGCGCTTCGCGTTCGAGAAATTCCCCGGCGCGTCCACCACCCTGACCACGTCGATGAAGTCGGTCGGCGAAGTCATGGCGATCGGCCGGACCTTCCAGGAAAGCCTGCAAAAGGCATTGCGCGGGCTCGAGACCGGCCTGACCGGCCTCGACGAGATCGAGATCGAAGGCCTCGGCCGCGACGACGACAAGAACGCGATCCGCGCCGCGCTCGGCACGCCGACGCCGAACCGGCTGCTCCAGGTCGCGCAAGCGATGCGGCTCGGCTGGACCGACGAGGAGATCTTCAAGTCCTGCAAGATCGATCCTTGGTTCCTCGGCCAGATGCGCGGCATCGTCGACATGGAGGAGAAGGTTCGCAAGAACGGCCTGCCCGGCAATGCCTTCGGCATGCGCACGCTCAAGGCCATGGGTTTCTCCGACGCGCGGCTCGCGGTGCTCGCCCAGACCACGGAAGCCGAGGTGACGGCGAAGCGCCACGCGCTCGGCGTCCGTCCCGTCTACAAGCGCATCGACACCTGCGCGGCCGAATTCGCTTCGCCCACTGCCTACATGTACTCGACCTATGAGGCGCCGTTTGCGGGCGCGGCGGCCGACGAGAGCACGCCGTCCGAGAAGAAGAAGGTCATCATCCTCGGCGGCGGGCCCAACCGCATCGGCCAGGGCATCGAGTTCGACTATTGCTGCTGTCACGCCTGCTTCGCGCTGCATGACGCAGGCTACGAATCCATCATGGTCAACTGCAACCCGGAGACCGTGTCGACCGACTACGACACCGCCGATCGGCTCTATTTCGAGCCGCTTACCGCGGAGGACGTGCTGGAGATCATCGCGAAGGAGCGCAGCAACGGCACGCTGCACGGGGTGATCGTGCAGTTCGGCGGCCAGACGCCGCTGAAGCTCGCGCGTGCGCTGGAAGCTGCCGAAGTGCCGATCCTCGGCACCTCGCCCGACGCCATCGATCTCGCCGAAGACCGCGACCGCTTCAAGCGCGTGCTCGACAAGCTCAGGCTGAAGCAGCCGAAGAACGGCATCGCCTATTCGGTCGAGCAGGCGCGGCTCGTTTCCGCCGATCTCGGTCTGCCGCTGGTGGTGCGCCCGTCCTACGTGCTCGGC
Organism: Bradyrhizobium sp. USDA 4486; assembly: GCF_054057995.1. NCBI lineage: Bacteria > Pseudomonadati > Pseudomonadota > Alphaproteobacteria > Hyphomicrobiales > Nitrobacteraceae > Bradyrhizobium > Bradyrhizobium sp. USDA 4486. The sequence goes on along the minus strand of NZ_JBSRZV010000001.1, from coordinate 7,573,273 downwards.
GGCCGCGCCATGCAGATCATCCGCGAGGAGAACCAGCTCAACGATTATCTGCTCGGCACGCTGCCGGAGCTGGTGCCCGCCGACGTCAAGGCGCGCTACCCGAACGACAAGACCGGGCAGATCAACACCGTGCTCGGCAAGAATCCGCTGCTGTTCGATCGCTATTTGTCCGACGCCACGGAGGTCGACGTCGACTGCCTCTGCGACGGCAGGGACGTCTTCATCGTCGGTATCATGGAGCACATCGAGGAGGCCGGCATCCATTCCGGCGACAGCGCCTGCTCACTGCCACCGCACTCGCTCGACGCGGAGATGATCGACGAGCTGGAGCGGCAGACCCGCGAGCTCGCGCTCGGCCTCGACGTCGTCGGTCTGATGAACGTGCAATACGCCATCAAGGACGGCGAGATCTATGTGCTCGAAGTCAATCCGCGCGCCTCGCGCACGGTGCCCTTCGTCGCCAAGGTGATCGGCACGCCGGTCGCGAAGATCGCCGCGCGCATCATGGCCGGCGAGAAGCTCGCCGACTTCAAATTGAAGAAGGGCGAGTTCAAGCACGTCGGCGTCAAGGAATCGGTGTTTCCGTTCGCGCGCTTCCCCGGCGTCGACACTGTGCTCGGCCCGGAGATGCGCTCGACCGGCGAGGTCATGGGCATCGACCGCAATTTCGAGGTCGCCTTTGCCAAGAGCCAGCTCGGCGGCGGCACGCGGGTGCCGCGCAAGGGCACGGTGTTCGTCTCGGTGCGCGAGAGCGACAAGACGCGCATCGCGGACGCCGTGCGCGAACTGCATTCGCTCGGCTTCAAGGTGCTGGCGACCTCAGGCACGGCACGCTTCCTCACCGACGAGGGCATCCCGGCCGAGAAGGTAAACAAGGTGCTGGAAGGACGGCCGCACATCGTCGATGCCATCACCAATGGCGATGTCCAGCTCGTCTTCAACACCACCGAAGGCCCGCAGGCGCTGGCCGACAGCCGTTCGCTGCGGCGCGCGGCCCTCTTGCATAAAGTGCCGTATTACACCACTCTTTCCGGGGCCGTGGCGGCCGCGCAGGGCATCCGCGCCTATCTGGGCGGGGACCTTGAGGTTCGTACCCTGCAAAGCTACTTTTCGGAAACCTGATCGCGGGCGCGGAAAGCTGGCCTTTCCGCTAAGTGATTGGCAGTGAAGCCACAATGGCCGGAGGAACTGTCCGGCCATGTGGTTGTTCTGTTCCGGCGCCAGACCCACATAACCCTCCGGTGGCCGCGTGCTCCGCCCCGGACATTGCGACGAATCAAGGTTACCGCGCCCTCCGTTTCGGGGGCGCGAAGCCGAAGGACGAGAGAAGAGATGGAAAAGGTTCCGATGACCCAGGCCGGCTTTGTCGCGCTCGGGGAAGAATTGAAGCAGCGCCAGTCCGTGGACCGTCCGCGGATCATCGAGCATATCGCCGAGGCGCGCTCGCACGGAGACCTGTCGGAGAACGCGGAATATCATGCCGCGAAGGAAGAGCAGTCGCACAACGAGGGCCGCATCGCTGAGCTCGAGGACAAGCTCGCGCGCGCCGACATCATCGACATCTCGAAGCTCTCCGGCGACACCATCAAGTTCGGCGCCACTGTGACGCTGGTCGACGAGGACACCGAGAAGAAGACGGTGTGGCAGATCGTCGGCGAGGTCGAGGCCGATGCCAAGAAGGGCCGCATCTCCATCACCTCGCCCCTTGCCCGCGCGCTGATCGGCAAGAAGAAGGGCGCCTCCGTCGAGGTGAATACGCCCGGCGGCGCCAAGGCGTATGAGATCACCAAGGTGGAGTGGCGGTAGGGATTTGCGGCGGCGCCTGCCGACGTTTCGAAAAAGGCCGCGCGATGCGCGGCCCTTTTTCTTCGGCATTTGCGTGGATGTCAGGGCCCGTGCTCGCCTCAGGAAGACTCTGGATTGCTTTCGCTCCGTTCGCAATGACGGATGGGCGCTACCTCCGCCCCTTCACATCCAGCGGCACCGCCGCCTCGTATTTCGAATTGTGCAGCACCAGTGACGTCCGCACGTTGCGCACGTGCGGGGCGGCGGTGAGGTGCGTCACGAAATCCTGGAAGGTCGCCATGTCGGGCGCGACGCATTTCAGGATGAAATCGACCTCGCCCGACAGCATCCAGCATTCCCGCACCAGGGGCTCGGCGCGGACGAATTCCTCGAAGGCGCGCAAATCCGCCTCGGCCTGGCTGGAGAGGTGCACGGCGGCGAACACGGTGACGTCGAAGCCGAGCTTGCGGGCGTCGAGCAGGCCGCGATAGCCGTGGATGTAGCCCTCCTCCTCCAGAGTCCGGACCCGGCGCAGGCACGGCGGCGGCGAGATGCCAACCCGCTTGGCCAGCTCGACATTCGTGATTCGACCGTCGGCCTGGATTTCGGTGAGAATTTTCAGGTCGATCTCGTCTAGGTTCCGCGACACGTGATTGGAACTCCTGGCCTTTGCAGCGGTATTGGGTGGTTTGTCGCAATCCTCATACCCAGTCCGCGCGGCCAGCGCAATTTTATTGCGCGTGCAGCGCGATCGACTTTTGTTCCGTGTTGGAAAAATCCGCCGACAGGGAATGCAATTCTTGCATGGCTCACCAGAAGGCTTAGATTAGCTCTGATATTTCAGCGCCTCCGCAAGGCCTCCCGGCACGTTCCGCGCCCGCGCTGCAAATCCCCCGTGAAAGGCGTCCATCGAAATGTCCGCTCCTGTTCATGCAAAGGTCGTCATCATTGGCTCCGGGCCCGCCGGCTACACCGCGGCGATCTACGCCGCGCGGGCGATGCTTGAGCCGATCCTGATCCAGGGCATCCAGCCGGGCGGCCAGCTCACCATCACCACCGACGTCGAGAACTATCCGGGCTTCGCCGACGTGATCCAGGGCCCCTGGCTGATGGAACAGATGGAGAAGCAGGCGGTGCATGTCGGCACCAGCATCGTCTCCGATCTGGTGATCAAGCTCGACACCTCCCAGCGGCCGTTCCGCCTGACCTGCGACTCGGGCGACGTCTATCTCGCCGATAGCGTGATTCTCGCCACTGGCGCGCAGGCGCGCTGGCTCGGGTTGCCGTCCGAGGCGAAGTTCCAGGGCGGCGGCGTCTCGGCCTGCGCCACCTGCGACGGATTCTTCTACCGCAACAAGGACGTCATGGTGGTCGGCGGCGGCAACACCGCGGTCGAGGAAGCCCTGTATCTCACCAACCACGCTTCGCAGGTCACCATCGTGCATCGCCGCGATCATTTCCGCGCCGAGCGGATCCTGCAGGAGCGTCTGTTCAAGCATCCGAAGATCAAGGTGATCTGGGATTCCGCGGTCGACGAGATCTGCGGCACCGAGAACCCGAACAAGGTCACCCATGTGCGCCTCAAGAACGTCAGGACCGGCGCCCTCACGGAGGTGAAGACCGACGGCGTCTTCATCGCCATCGGCCATGCGCCGGCGACCGAGCTCGTGAAAGACCAGGTCAAGCTGAAACCGTCGGGCTATGTCGAGGTCGCCCCGAACTCGACCGCGACTTCGGTGCCGGGCCTGTTCGCCGCCGGCGACGTCGCCGACGAGACCTACCGCCAGGCGGTCACCGCCGCGGGCCTCGGCTGCATGGCAGCTCTGGAAGCCGAACGATTCTTGTCCCTGCGCGCCAGCGAGCGCGCGGCAGCGGAATAACGATCATGCCTCGAACACGCGACGGATTTACAGACATGGACTGGGACAAGCTGAAGGTGTTTCACGCGGCGGCGGAAGCAGGCAGCTTCACGCATGCGGGCGAGCAGCTCGGCCTGTCGCAATCGGCGGTCTCGCGCCAGGTCTCGGCGCTGGAGCAGGAACTCTCGGTCTCGCTGTTCCATCGCCATGCCCGCGGCCTGATCCTCACCGAGCAGGGCGACCTGTTGTTCCGCACCGCGCATGACGTGTTCATGCAGCTGCAGGCGGCGCGCGCCAAGCTGACCGACAGCCGCGAGCGGCCGAGCGGCGATCTCAAGATCACCACCACGCCCGGCGTCGGGATCAACTGGCTGATCCCGCGGCTCGGCGAGTTCACCGCGCTCTATCCGGAGATCCGGATCTCGCTGATCGTCACCGACGAGGAGCTCGACCTGTCCATGCGCGAGGCGGACGTCGCGATCCGCACCCGCAAGCCGACGCAGCCGGACCTCATCCAGCGCAAGCTGTTCGCGATGGGTTTCCACGCCTATTGCTCGCCGGAATACATCAAGCGCTTCGGCACGCCGCGCACGCTGGAGGAACTCGACTCCCATCGCATCATCACGCTCTCCGACGGCAACTTCGCGCCGCATCTTCAGAACCGCAACTGGCTGGTCGAAGCTGCGCGCAACGGCTCGGGTCCGCGCGAGGCCTATTTCAAGGTCAACAACATCCTCGGTCTCGTCCGCGCCTGCCAGCAGGGCCTCGGCATCGCCGCGCTGCCGGATTATCTCGTCGAGGAACAGAGCCGCCTCGTGCAACTGTTCGGCGAGTCCGATTCGATCCAGCTCGACACCTATTTCGTCTATCCCGAGGAGTTGAAGACGGTCGCGCGCGTGCAGGTGTTCCGCGACTTCGTGGTGAGCAAGGCGCAGCGCTGGCCGTCCTGATTTCCGCATGTCTGACATGCGGCCTCGGCTGTTGCTGCATGGCGCTGGAGAAGCCCATACTGATTGCACGCTGAGCCTTCGCGTTGCGCATTTGTCCCCCTCCTCCAGTGGCGCGGGAGTTCAGTAATCCCTCTTGGAAGGTGATTGTGTCGGCCTCACGTGGCCAATACCTAAGCCGGGCCCGTTCGGGTCCGGCTTTTTTTCGCATCATTCGGCTTTCGCCCTCCGCGTGTATTGACAGTTCCAGGCATACCCCGCATCATTTGCCCATGATCACAAAGTCGTGCGCCCTGGTTTCGAAAAAAAGGCCCCCAGCCGGGGACCTCGGAATCTTGCGCGCGCTAGGCTGACTTCGTCATCGCGACAATCCCGAAAACCCCGCCACCTGGACGGGGTTTTTTCATGTGCCCTCCGTCTCAGGTTTTTTCCCGAGAAGGAGATGGAACATGACCGGACTACGCGATCAATTGCACGGGCTGTGGCTGCCGCTGGTGACGCCGTTTCAGGACGGCCAGCTCGACGAGGCCTCGCTGCGGCGGCTGACCCGGCGCTATTGCGGACAGGCTGTCGATGGTTTCATCCTGGGGGCGACCTCCGGTGAAGGCATGACCTTGCGCGAGGCCGAGCTCGAGCGCCTCGTCGCCGTGGTGCGCGAGGAGATGGCGGCGGGCCGCCGCAGCATCCCGATCTGGCTCGGCCTGTCGGGCGCGGACACGGCGCGGCTGAAGGATCGGCTCGACGAGACCGCGGACTGGCCGATCGACGGCTATTTGATCGCGAGCCCCTATTACGTGCGGCCGTCGCAGCGCGGCTTGTCAGCGCATTTCGAGGCGCTGGCCGATCACGCCGCCTGGCCGCTCGCGCTCTACAACATCCCCTACCGCTGCGCGGTCAACATCACCAACCAGACCATGCTGCGGCTTGCCGAGCATCAAAACATCGTCGGCCTCAAGGATTGCGGCGCGAGCCGCGAGCAATCGATCGCGCTGCTGCGCGACCGCCCGAAGGGCTTTCGGGTGCTGACCGGCGAGGACGCCAACTATCTCGACGCGCTCACCGACGGCGCCGACGGCGGCATCGTGCTGTCCGCCCATGTCGAGACCGCGACGTTCGCGGCGATCTACAGCGAGCACCAGCGCGGCAATCACGACGCGGCGCAGGCGCGCTGGAATGAGGTCGCGGAGCTGACGCGGCTGTTGTTCGCCGAGCCGAGCCCTGCACCGGCAAAGTATTGGCTGTGGCGCAGTGGCCTGATCGACAGCCCCGAAGTGCGCCTGCCGATGGTGGAGGTGAGCAGCGAGCTCGCCGCCACGATCGATCGCGAGATCGCGCGGCGGATGAAACTCGCAGCGTAGTCACGCTCTCCCCAAGGACGCTGCCTTTCTCCCCTTGTGGGAGAAGGTGGCGCGAAGCGCCGGATGAGGGGTCTCTGTCCACGCGCAAGACTGCCCGTGAGGAGAGAGACCCCTCACCCGTCTCGCCGCTACGCGGCGAGCCACCCTCTCCCGCAAGGGGAGAGGGTAAGAGGCGCCGTGGTTAACCGTGCGCGAACTCCCTTCGCAGGCGCCGCATGGTGCATCCACGTCTCGTTTACGCTTCCGGTCCTATCGTTTCCCTCAAAGTCTACCAAAGGGGGAATATCCAATGGGGAATCGCAACCGGCCTACGGCCGCGAGCCAGTTCGCGCCCGCCGATCTCTTGCAGGGAATTCTCGTGGTGTCGTCGTTCGGATTCTGGGCGGTGGTGCTCGGCCTGATGCCGGTGCTGCTGTTTCGGATCTGGCTGACCTGAAGGCGGCGCGCGGCGCGAATGGTTAATCCGTGGTGGCAGATGCGCTCGCAAAGCGCAGGAGCTTGCGGGGCGGAATCTTAAAACATCCCGCCTATCGTCCACGCCCATAAGCGAAGAAATCGCGGGGGCGTTTGTGAATAATCATAACGAGGCGGCGTCGCATTACGACGCCACGCAGCAGAGCTTTACCACCGAGGACATTCTCTGGGCCGTCGGCATCTGGTCCGTGATCCTGACCCTGTCGCCGGTCATCGTGTTCTACATGCTGATGGTGGCGTGAGCTTCATCTCGAGATTCCGGGTCCGGCGCTTGCGCGCCATCGCGGAATGACGAGTGAAGCCCAGAAACGCAAAACGCGCGGACCTCCGCGCGTTTGTCGTCCGGGGAATGAATTGTGAAATTATGCTGCCTGCTTGTGCATTGCGCCGGACGCCGACGCCGTGCCGCGAATAGCCTTCACTGAACGCTCGATCGCCGCCCACAGCCTTGCGATCTCCTGAGCCGCGCGGCTCTCGGCCTGATACTCGCGCGCGCCTTCGCCGTGGCTGAGCGCCATCAGCAAATCCGAGCGGTTGGTGATCTGGCCGCCCCACACCGGAGCGCGGAATTTCGCCAGCGCCTCGCGGGCGATGGTGACGATCGGGCTTTCGGCTTCGTCGCGCTTGGCCGGCGCACCGTTGAGCACGACCGCGTAGGGCTTGCGCGCCGCACGGCACATCTGGATGGTTTCCTGCACCGCGTTGACGTCGAACACGCCGGGACGGGCCGGGATCACAACCATGGTGGCATTCTTGATCGCGTCATCGACGACGGCCGAGAGGTTCGGCGGCGTGTCGATCAACACCCATTCATAACCGTCGCGCTTGGCAGCGGAGACGATGCCGCTGACAGAGTTCACCGCCGCCTTGATCGGCGGCTCGTTGGTGCCACGCAGCTTGTGCCACAGCGTGAGCGAGCCCTGCGGATCCGCATCGACGAGCAGAATGGGCTTGGTCGCCTTGATCTGCGCGGCGAGATGTGCAGCCAGGGTGCTCTTGCCCGAGCCGCCTTTACGCGATGCAAAAACAATAACGTTCATACCTTCGGCCTCCAGATTGACCCCAGGCCACGAAAATGAATCACGACGCTGATTCGTGAAAGAAAAATTTATCGGGAGTTGCGTCGCCGCCACGAAATAACAAGACGTGTTGGCTTTTGAGTCACACTGCCAAACACGCGGCCAAGCACGACGAGACACGAAGTGCAATGAAACGCGGGCGGCGCGTGCGCTCGTGCGCTTATTGAGCAGCGTGGCGGGCAAAACGCAATGCAACCTGCCCGCGCAAACCTTCCAGCGACTCTTTTCCATCGCGGCCGTTCGTAATCACCGCAAATCGGCGCGGGACTTGCGCGAACAAAACGAGTCCGGCGGCTGTCGCGAGGCCGAGGCCGGACCGGCCCCCTTCCCGATGTGAGCTGCGTCACATCTCCTGCCATCGGAGGACGGAACGCAAATGCCCGGGCAGGCGCCCGGGCATCACGCGATTTCAGAAGCGGAACGCTGGTCGCGCTCAGCCCTCGTCGGTTTTCTTCTTCTTGCTCGCCTTTGCCGGCTTCTTCTTCGCGGTGGTCGAGGCGCTCCTTGACGCAGTCTTTGGCGCGATGTTGGCCGGCCTGCCGGCGCGCCGCGTGGCCGCCTCGCCTCCCTCTGGCCCACGGCGGAAGAACACCGCACATTCCGGCGAGAGCTGCGACTTCTTCTGGATCATGCAGGCGGTGATGGCGTCGACGTTCGGAACGAACTCGCCGCACAGCCGCATCGCGTCCGGCGTGCAGGCCTGCTGCTGCTCCGGCGTGTAGGCAAAGCCAGAGCCTGGATGGACCAGGACGGCCAGGGCAAGCGCGAGGCCTGCAGCAGCCACGGATTGTCTGAAGCGAAGCAGCGGCATCGATCCCCCCCAATGTCGAACAGGAGAGAATAGTGGGTGAACGGCGGTTGGTTGGCAACCGAGGGGGGAAGCGAAAACGGGCCGCTGTGCGCTCTCGGCAACAGCGGCGGGAGGCTCCCCGTCTTGCGCTGTCGTCGCCCGGCTTGACCGGGCGACCCAGTACTCCGAGACGCCTGACGTTGCTCGATGAGCCGCGGCGTACTGGATCCCCCGCCTTCGCGGGGGATGACGGCAGTGGGGTCCGCCAAAAAAGATTCGAAACAACCCCATGCACAGTAGCCATGGCCCTGCGCCGCCTGACGAATTCGCGACATTTGCGGATTTTACGAAATCCATTTGACTCGTCGGGCAAAACAAGGGCATGATGGCACCATCGAGGGCGCGTGGGGTGGTGAGGCCATATCCCCGTGAGGTTGAGGGGCGCATGGCCACCATATTGATCGTCGCGCCGGTGTTCGCCCTGATCGCGGCGGGCTATGCGTCGGTGCTGTTCCGCTTCGTCTCGGAGAGCGCGCACAAGGGCATCAGCGAATTCGCCTTCAGCATCGCGATCCCCGCGCTGCTATTCCGCACCATCGTCGTGTCGGAATTCCCCGACGTCAGCCCTTACAGGATGTGGGGCGCCTATTACGGCGCGCTCGCGCTCACCTGGATCGCGGCGCTGATGCTCTCGGCCCTGCTCCGCGCGCGGCGCGACGACCGCGAGGACGGCGTCGTGTTCGCGATCGGCTCGGTCTACGGCAACATCGTGATGCTCGGCATTCCGCTGGTGCTCTCGGCACTCGGCAACGAGGCGGCGGGGCCGATGGCGCTGATCCTGTCGGTGAACACGCCGCTGCTCTGGCTCTGCGGCATCCTGCAGATGGAGTTCGTCAGCCGCAAGCGCACCGGCTCGCCGCTATCGGTGATCCGCCCCGTGCTCGCAGACCTCTTGCGCAACCCTTTGATGCTGGCGATCGGCTTCGGCGTGGTCTGGCGCTTCACCGGCCTCGGCCTCAACGCGGTCGTCGACAGGACGATCGAGCTGCTCACGCAGGCGGGATCGCCGGCAGCCTTGATCGCGCTCGGCATCAACCTGTTTCGCTTCGAGGTGAAGGGCGAGAAGCTCAGCATCTTGGTGATGTGCGCGCTCAAGCTGATCGCGATGCCGGCGACGGCGTTCGTGCTGGCAAAACTGCTGAACCTGCCGCCGAATGCTGCCGGCGTCATCGTGCTGTTCGCGGCGATGCCGACCGGCGCCAACGCCTACATCTTCGCGGCCCAGTATCAGCGGCTGTTGAACCCGGTGTCGGGCGCGGTGGCGCTGGGCACGCTGCTGGCGGCGGCGACGTTGCCGGTGGTGGTGATCGTGATGGCGTGAGATAGGGCAGCAGCGTTACGCATTTCCCGTCCTGCGCCCGAACAGCCTGAGGTCATAGGGGTAGCGGGCGACATGCGACACGCGGATGCGCGCGGCATCCTGATGCCGGGGATTGATGATGTAGTTCTGCGCAAACGGCATGATGACTGAAGGCACCGAGACCATCGCCGTGCGCGCCTGGTCGTACCACGGCCGCAGCAGACCGCGCGTCACCCTGGGATCGCCGGCCCAATCCTTCGATATCTTCTCGATGTCGGTCAGGTGCACCGTTTCGACGGCGAGATCATCCGGCACGTCGATGCCGAGCAACTGGTACGTCGTCGGCAAGTCCTCGAAATCGATCTCGAGATGCACCATCACTTCGAGCAGCGCCGAAGCCGGATGATCCGCGGCGTAGACCGCGTGCCGTCCGCGATCATGCCAGCGGCCACTGGCTTTCAGGCCACCTACTCCCGACAGATCGCTGAAATTGGAAATCCGCCAGATCCTCACGCCAAATCCTCAAGCGAGGATGCCGTGATCGATCCGGTGCAACATCTCCTCGACAACGCGCGCGCCCGCCTCCGTCGCGAGGTAAGCCAGCGGCGTTTCTCCGCGAAGCGCCTTCTTCGGCTTGCGCAGCCAGCGATGCGCCTTCGACGCATCGCCGAACACGTTCGCGGCCAGCCGGTCGACCCGCGCCAGCCGTACGGCCTTGTCGGTTTCCTCGACCGTCAACGGCTCGCCATCCGACAGCCGCCGCGCCAATGTGCGCTTCGGCACGACGAGCGCGTGGATTTCGTCGTCGCTGTAATTGGCGAGGCGCTTGAGCGCCGCCGGCTCGATGCGAAACAGGGTGTTGGCATCGATGACGACGTTGAACAGCTCGGCCGAGGGCAATTCATCCTCTGCACTTCTGCCAAGCCCGAAAGGCGCATCGGTAACAGTGGAAAGCCCCGTGACCGCATCGAAATGCCCGCGTACGACCATCGCGCCGCCCTGTGGTTGATAGGTCTGATCCGGCTCGGCGACGGACAAGCGTTCAGGCGCTGCCGGCTTGCGCTTGCTGGCGCGGATGCCCTTGCTCGTGCGAAGACCCTTGCCCATCTCGAACCGCCTCGCGCCAAATGCCCAGAAAGTTCGGCCAAGTGGCATTTAAGCATAATGGGGGAGCGGTTCAAGTGTGGTCTGGCTTCCTGAGACGGCGAAGAAGTAGCCGTTAGGGAACGGCAGGAAATACGGTGAGGGTGCACAAAATTGGCGTTTGATCAGCGCTTCAGATCGCGCGCCGGATCAGTGCACTGTCACCGTAATTCTGCTCGCGCATACACTAACGACAATACTCGCTGCCGTTCTTGATACGCATTAACTTGCGCCGGTGGACAAACGGTTCGCACCTGAATGCTTAATTACCCAATTGGCCAAGTCTTAACGGCTATTTTCGCGAGTTTGCTTTGTCGTGTGTTTATTTGCTCTAGAGACCAAGCAGAAGATTTGGCGACCTCCTTGGTGATGAGAAAATTGGATTGCTGGTAGGTCTTTTTCTTGTCGGAGAAGGACGAATTTCCTGCGGCAACATTCTTCGTCGCCTGAAGAAGAACCATGTTTCCGATACGACGCTCGCATGCTGCCGCAACTTCGGGATCAACCCTCCAAGCTTGGCTGGGCGTTTTCGGCATTACGTGCTCCAGGTTGATCACGTCGGACTCTGGATTTGCAATGTATTCCGGCTCATCTTCGCCTCGCATTTTGCGATCGAGAGTTCGGAGATAGTAACGCGCCAAAAACGCCTGTGACACTCGCGCCTTCTTGAAATCCTCCTCAAATGTGGCGTCGTTCGGGATCAGGTCCTTCATCGCTGCGAGCAACTGCTTAGCTTTTGTAATTTTTCCAATTCCGATTTCGTGGGCGCATAGCGAGTAGTTGCGATCCAGAACACCGCCTCTTCCTCCTGAAATCAAAAACCGGACCGACCAGCTAACAAGCATCTTGAGTGCTTTGACAGCTTCCTCAGGAGAAAACTTCCTTGCCACGGCGAAAAGGAGGGGACGGATTTGCTCGACCTTCAAATCCTGATCGATGTTCTGCACGTATGTTCTTACGACACCCTTGTACTTATTCCATTTGCTGTGACCCGGGTTGAATAGCGCCACGTAATCGGGTGCAGCCTCATCAAGCTGCCGTAAGAAGTCTCTGGTCTTCTGGTCGCCAGAGATTTTCTTACGGATGCTGTCAGCCAGCTCTCTCTCCTTCGTGGGGCCGTGCTGCGTGATCCAAAAGTGACGTATATATGTAACAAGTAGGTCGTCGCTACCCACTGACTCTACAGCGCCGGCAATCGAGGACCATCGAGCATTGGCTTCCTCAATCTTGGTTGTCTTGCTGAAAAAGTAATTCTTCAGCAGGTCTGCTTGAGAAGCCCGAAGCCCACGATCGTTAAGCGTCTCAAACATGCGATACGTCAAAGCACTGTCGGTGACCCGCACGACTACCACCTTCGCGCTTTCGTCGAGAAAAGTGACCCAACGGACGAGAACTTCCTCGGCATCCTTGGGATTGTAGGGGGCGACTATTTTTCCGATATGCTGCCGAGCGAGTTGAGCTGCGCGCAAAATGCGATGGTTAGACTCCCTCAAGTTCTCGTGCGGCGCGACCTCGGTCCGTTCCTCGGCATCGAGAAGGACATTGTTGATGAAGAATTGCTGATCGTCAGCATTGAGGCCAAGACGCGGTTTCGTTTCATCCGTTTTCAGGTCGATCGTGCGTAGATAGTCTTGATCGATTTGCCGCGCCTTCTTTGGCTTTCCCTCTTTCTGAAAATAGTCGCGTATCGTGGCGAGTAGGATGGAGGTGGTAGCTAGACGCTGCTGACCATCAGAGACGTCCGGCACTCCTTCGCCCGTCAGGACGACCGTCCCCAGAAAATAATCGGTATCGCCGTCCTTGATCGCGCCTGAGAGATCAGTGAAAAGGTCAAGTACATGATCTTCTTCCCACGCGTACGAACGCTGATTGGGAGGCACAGTTAGACGCCCACTGCGTAACAGGGCGCCGATACCCGTGTACTCAAAACCGATTTTGCCTCCCGCCATACTGCTCCCCTTGCAACGGTTGTTGGCTGGGGATGATACTAGATCACAGCTACGGGTTGCGAGTGGACGCCGAAGAATACGAACAAGATTGAAGCGAGCACGAAGCCATGCACCAGCGATTACCTAAATTCGGTAACCCAAGCAGGTCGAACAGAGCAGGCACAGAGCTAAATTATTGAAACGGATATTGGTACAGTTGGGTGGGCTCGAACCACCGACCTCCTGTTCCACAGACAGGCGCTCTAACCAACTGAGCTACAACTGCATCCTTGCGAGCCGCGCCTTGGGGCGCCCTGGGAGGGCCGGTCACCTGAGGGGGCTGGACGGGGCGGAAACTAGGTGCAACGGCCGCTTTTGGCAAGGCCGCAAACGGACGAAAAACCAGCGGAAACCACACTCGACGCGGCGAATCTCAAGAATTCGACGGCCTGTCAGGGATCGAGGCGCCGCGTCGGCTCGTGAGACCAGAACCCCTCGCCCGGCTCGCATCTTCGATGCGATCCGACCTCTCCTCCCGACAGGTGAAGAAAAACCCGGGCCTCGCGGCCCGGGTGTCTTAAACGTGCGATCCGCCGTTTTGATCAGGCTGCGGGCTTGTAGAACTTCGAGGCGCTGGCCTTGATCGGCTCGGCGGTCTCGTTGGCGATGCGCTGGGTGAGCTCGACCAGCTCCTTGGCCTGGGCCTGGAAGGTCTCGAGCTGGGTGCGGGCGTGGCCGGTCCACAGCGTGAACGCATCCGAGGGGGACTTGGCGGCGAGCAGCTCCTGGGCGAAGTCGAGCGAGGCCGAGGTGTTGGCCTTCATGAACTCCACCAGCTTGGCGGTGTACTCGCTCGCGCCCTTGCTGGCGGTGGTGAACACGGCCTCGACGGTGCCGTTATGGGTCTCGGCGGCATCCTTGAACTTGGCGTAGTTCTCGCGGGCCTGCGACACGCCCTTCTCGGCGAACGCACGCATCTGCTCAGGAACCTCGAACGGAATGATCGAGGCAGAAAACGGATCAGTCGCACCTGTCATGTTGGTCCCTCACGCTAATGAAAAATGGAGTGAGCCTTCTGGCGCGCCCGCCGGGCCCCGATCTAGGCCACAATTCGGCGGGTACGAAAGACTGGCAACGCGAAACAATGAAGATGGCTCGCCCAGCGCCGCCACTATTGCTGCCCATCATGTCAACATTGTGCAGCGCAATGCGATGTCGGGAGCGGCGCGAAAATTTAATCTCGGAGGATGAGGTTCCCAGGTTGGGGAACCCTGGGTTGAGGTATTTTGGTGCTGATAACTAGCGAACGCCGGCCGTCCTACCCTCCCCTGGAGGGGAGGGTCGATCGCGCGAAGCGCGAGCGGGGTGGGGTGATCTCTCCACTCGGGCACCGCCTCGGAGGAGATACTGTCACCCCACCTCGGTTCGCATTGCATGCGAACCGATCCGCGGGCGAGCTACGCTCGTCCCGGACCCCTTCAGGGGAGGATGGGCAGCCGTGATGCCGGGGCAGCTCTGCTGTTCGGCAAAGTATCTCGGTCGGGTCGCCCCACGACGCGGCCTACCCTCCCCTGGAGGGGGAGGGTCGATCGCGCGAAGCGCGAGCGGGGTGGGGTGGTCTCTCCACTCGGGCACCGCCTATGAAGAGAGACTGTCACCCCACCTCGGTTCGCATTGCATGCGAACCGATCCACGGGCGAGCTACGCTCGTCCCGGACCCCTTCAGGGGAGGATGGGCACCGTTGATGCCGGGGCAGCTCTGCTGTTCGGCAAAGTATCTCGGTCGGGTCGCCCCACGACGCGGCCTACCCTCCCCTGGAGGGGGAGGGTCGATCGCGCGAAGCGCGAGCGGGGTGGGGTGATCTCTCCACTCGGGCACCGCCTCGGAGGAGATACTGTCACCCCACCTCGGTTCGCATTGCATGCGAACCGATCCACGGGCGAGCTACGCTCGTCCCGGACCCCTTCAGGGGAGGATGGGCATGCCGGCGGGGCTGACGATCTCGTCCATCGCGGATTCCTGCGCATGCAACCGGGGACGGCTTGCGGGTTCAGCCACATTAAGGTTATCGCGGCTTTAGGCTGCCCCCCACGGACCGGGGCCGTGGACCTGCCCGCGCCTGCGGGCGATACTCAGGCGCGATGAGATTGTGTCAACGCGCTTTAGGTCGTTGTTTCAGCATGATCTTTTCGGAAAACCGCTTCGCGCTTTTCCGGATCATGCTGTAACACTTTCTTAAGGCTGCCATTCCCGGCAGTCTTGGCCTTGATCTTGCCCCTGAGACAGACATGCGGGACTTAAAGCCGGTCGGATGACGAGTTCGGATTTCCAGTTGCGAGGCGTCGGCGATCCCCGGCTGGCCGTGCACGCGACCTCGCCATTGCCGAGCTGGCTCTGGTCGATCGATGGTGCCCGCGTGCTGTGGGCCAATCCGGTCGGGGCAAAATTCTTCGGCGCGGCTCACGCCGCAGCGCTGGCGGAAAAGACCTTCGGCCCGGCCGACAGCCATCGCCGCCAGGTGGCACGGCTGGCGCGGCGGCTGCCCATGGGCGGCGCTATCAGGCTGGAGCGGCTGCAAGGTTTCGGCGCAAGGCTCGGCATGCTGATGACCTGCGCCTGCGCGCGGCTCGACTTTGCCGATGGCAGCTCCGGCGTGCTTGTCACCGCGATGGACGCCGCGACGCGCATGCCGCTGACCGAGCGGCTGCATCGCCTCGTCGCCGGCGCCAAGGTGCCGATGGCGGCGTTCGCGCCCGACGGACTATTCGCCGGCGCCAGCGAAGCCGCCCGTCCCCTGCTCGGCTGCCACGATCTCTCGGAGGCCGGCCTCGCGCGAGCGCGCAGCGATGCGCTGAGATACGGCCGCGCCGAGGCGGCGATCGCTAGCGGGAAGATGGTGCTGCAACGGGTCGGCACCGGAGGGGATGTCGCGCTGGTCGCGCTGATCGCGCCGGCTGTGCAGCATGCGGCGGCGGCTGCGCGCGCGCCTGCAAGCGTGCCGGAGGCGCCGGTTCAAGCCGCGCAGCAGGCCGCCGAGATCCCGGGCGAAGCGCCGCCAGCGCA
Source organism: Bradyrhizobium sp. USDA 4486 (assembly GCF_054057995.1). Taxonomy (NCBI): domain Bacteria; kingdom Pseudomonadati; phylum Pseudomonadota; class Alphaproteobacteria; order Hyphomicrobiales; family Nitrobacteraceae; genus Bradyrhizobium; species Bradyrhizobium sp. USDA 4486. Next base: position 7,557,486 of record NZ_JBSRZV010000001.1, on the reverse strand, counting down.
GGATGCGCCTGCCGGTATCGACCTGTTCGATGCTTTCGCGGAGCCGATCGAGACGGTGGACGATACGATCGAGACTTCGCCCGAGCCGGCTGCGCGCGAAGCGGCCGCAGAGATCGAGCCGATCCAGGACGCGGTCAAAGCGGCTGAGGAGCCCGTCCACGACTCGCAGGACAACGCGGCCAAAACTCCGGTTGAAAACCACCCCGCAGCCATTGTGCCGCCCCAAGCCGCGCCGATCACATCAGTCATGGGCGAGTCGCCGTCACCAGCGTCACCGCGCCAGCATCCGCTGCGCTTCCTGTGGCAGATGGATGCAGAAGGCCGCTTTGTGCTCGGCTCGGACGAATTCATCCGCCTGATGGGCGCGCACACCGCCGCAGCCTTCGGCCGGCCCTGGCGCGAGATCGCGGAAGAATTCTCGCTCGATCCGGAGGGCCGCGTCGCGCAGGCGCTGGCGAGCCACGACACCTGGGCCGGCATCACCGTGAACTGGCCGGCCGATGGCGGCGAGCATATTCCGGTCGAGCTTGCGGGCCTGCCGATCTACGACCGCGACCGCAACTTTGCCGGCTTCCGGGGCTTCGGCGTCTGCCGCGATCTCGACGGCCTCAACCGGCTCGATGCGCTGCGCCGCTTCGAGCTGCTCGTCGAACCAATGGCGCCGCGCGAGGCGCCCGCCGATGCCGCCGCGGCTGAGGCCGAGCCTGAGATCGAGCCCGAAGCAGCCGCGCCGCCGCCGATCGAGCCGCCCGCACCTGAGCCTGAACCTACGCCTGAGCCTGTCGCCGAACTGCCCGATCCCACCCCCGACGCGAATTCACATCCAACCGATCCGGAAATGCCAGTGGAAACGCCCTCGGAAATTCCCTCGGAAACTCGCTTGGAAACTCCTTTGGAAACCCCGCCCAATGTCGTGCCGTTCCGCCCGCCCGGCGACGCCAGATCGCCGACGCTGACGCCGGTCGAGAACAGCGCGTTCAACGAGCTCGCGAGGCAACTCTCCGAGCGGCTCGAACGCGAGCGCGAGGCGCTCGGTGCGGCCGAGCCGCCGGCCGCCGAGATCGCGCAGCCGTTCGCCGAGCCCGAGGCGCCGCACGCGCCGGCGCAATGGCTGCGCGAGCCCGCGCCGCCCGCGTACGGCCACAGCATGCGTGACCGCGCGCTGCTCGACCTCGTGCCGACGGGCATTTTGATCTACCGCCTCGACCGCCTTCTCTATGCCAACCCCGCCTTCCTCGCGCGCATGGGCTACACCAGTATCCACGCGCTGGAGGAGGCCGGCGGGCTCGATGCGCTCTATGTCGAGCCGGGCGTGTCCGCGGCGAGCAGCACCTCGCAAGCCGGCACGCCGGTGACAATCAGCGCGGCGATCGCCAATGGCGAGGCGCCGCTTGCGACCACCGAAGCGCATCTGCACACGATCGACTGGGACGGCGACAGCGCGCATGCGCTGATCTGCGCCCTGCCGCAGGCCGCCATCGCGCCTGTCGTCGCCGAGCAGGTCGCGACGGTCCCGGTCGAGCCGGAGCCCGAAGCAGGCGATGCCGACGCAGAAGATCTCGCCGCGATCCTCGACACTACGGCCGAGGGCATCGTCATGTTCGATGCCGAAGGCAACATCCACGCCTGCAACCGCAGCGCCGAGGCGCTGTTCGGCTATGACGGCGCGGCGCTGCTCGAGCAGAACCTCGTCAGCCTGTTCGCGCCCGAGAGCCAGCAGGTCGTGATCGACTATCTCCAAAGCCTCAAGAGCCAGGACATTTCGAGCCTGCTCGACCACGGCCGCGAGGTGCTGGGCCGCGAGAAGAAGGGCGGCGTCATTCCGCTCGCGATGATCATGGGCCGCACGCGGCCGGACGGGCCGAACTTCTTCGCCGTGTTCCGCGACCTCTCGCACGCCAAGAAGGGCGAGAGCGAGTTGACGCAGGCGCGCCGCCTCGTCGACGGCGCGGCCAACGCCAAGGCCGACCTGCTGGCGCGGATCAGCCACGAGATCCGCACCCCGCTCAACGCCATCATCGGCTTTGCCGAGGTGATGATCTCCGAGCGCTTCGGCGCGCTCGGCAACGAGCGCTACGGCGAATACCTGAAGGACATCCGCGCCTCCGGCGAGCGCGTCATCGCCATCATCGACGATCTGCTGGAGCTGTCGCGGATCGAGACCGGCAAGCTCGATCTCAATTTCGCCAACCTCAACCTCAACGACCTCGTCGAGGCCTGCGTCGTGGTGATGCAGCCGCAGGCCAACCGCGAGCGCATCATCATCCGCACCTCGCTCGGCCATGCGCTGCCGCAGGTCACAGTCGATGCGCGCGCGATGCGGCAGATCACCATGAACCTGATCTCGAACTCGATCCGCCTTGCCAGCGCCGGCGGCCAGGTGATCGTCTCCACCGCGATGACCGACCGCGGCGAGATTGCGCTCCGCATCCGCGACACCGGCCACGGTCTCTCCGAGCGCGAGCTCGCCGCCGCGATGGAGCCGTTCCGCACGCCGCCGCCCGGCGACGCCGCCGACAGTTCCGCGCTCAGCCTGTCGCTGACGAAAGCGCTGGTCGAAGCCAACCGCGCCCGCTTCAATATCAAGAGTGCCGGCAGCTCGGGCACGCTGATCGAAGTCGTGTTCACGCCGCTGGCGGCGGGGGCGTAGGAAGTACCACCCAATCGGGATAGGGGGGAGTCTCGCGACTCCTCCCCTCCCACACCACCGTACATACGGGTCCGTATACGGCGGTTCGGCGGATTATGCAGGCCACTGTCCCGTGACGGAAGCCAAGCCGAGCGAAGCGAAGAAGCTGTTTGGCAGAGCAATGGCGAGCGCGGGGCTGTTCGCGAGCCGCCAAGGGCCATGCGGGGCGCCGGCAGTTTGCGCTGCCAGATCCCGGCCGACGCCACGGCGTCGCAGCTCGGCGAAGCGAGCGGGTCCATACTTCCATTGCTTCCAGACGACGGCGCGCAGCCGCCGCCTGATCCACCGGTCAAGCACGCGCAACACCGACGGGGTTTGGCAGAAGCCGAAGTAGCCGCGCCACCCGATCAGGTAGGCTGACAGCTCCTTGGTAATCTGCACGAGGCTTCGACCGCACGTGCGTCGCGTCAGCTCCAGAACTTTTACCTTGAAGCGGGCGAGCGCCTGCGGCGCGATGCGCCGTCGCGGTGGTTCACTTCCGCCGGTAAAGCTGAAGCCCAGGAACTTGCGAACGCTCGGTTTGGCGACCGCACTCTTGGCCTTGTTGATCTTGAGCTTGAGGTGCTTTTCGAGGAACCGTTCGAGGCCGGCCAACACCCGCTCGCCCGCCTTCTGACTGCGTACATAGATATTGCAGTCGTCGGCGTAGCGCACGAAGCGATGGCCGCGTTTCTCCAGTTCCTTGTCCAGCACATCCAGCATCAGGTTCGACAACAGCGGCGAGAGCGGTCCGCCTTGCGGCGTACCCTCCTCCGTCGGGCTGACCAGCCCTGCCTCCATCACACCCGCAGTCAAGAAGCCACGGATGAGCTTGAGGAGGCGCTTGTCAGCGACCCGTTTGGCAATGAGCCCCATCAGGATGTCGTGGTTGACCCGGTCGAAGAACTTTTCCAGATCGATGTCGACGACGACGGCGTAACCGGATGCGATGTAGGTCTGCGCCCGTTCCACCGCCTGATGCGCCGAGCGGGTCGGCCGGAAGCCGAAGCTCGCCTCGGAGAACGTTCCGTCCCAATCTGCCTGCAACACCTGCATCACCGCCTGCTGGATGAAGCGGTCGAGCACCGTCGGGATGCCGAGCGGCCGCAGGCCGCCCGACGCCTTCGGTATCTCCACCCGCCGCACCGGCTGTGGCTTATAGGTGCCGTCAAGCAACTGGGCGCGGATCGTGAGCCAGTGCTCCTTCAGATAGGCCGATAGCTCGCCGACGGTCATCCCATCGACGCCTGCCGCACCCTTGTTGCGCTTCACTTGCGCCAATGCTGCTTGCAGATTCTCACGCTCGACGACTACTTCCATCGACGGTCCTGCGACCGCCGGGCGTTCGAGGCTGGCTCTCACCGCGCTTGCTTCGGTCTCTCCGGCGGCGGAGCTTGCGGCTTCACCGCCTGCTCCGGTGCCCAAGTTCAGTTCGACCTGATTCTTCTGCCGCATGGCTCGCGCGAGATCGTTGCTCTACTAACCACTTCCACCGTTCGGGCCTTCGGCGGCACACGCCACCTACTATGCCCTCAGCTGACTTCTGCGCTGCGGTCGGGCCGCCTTACGACGACCTCAGTCCCGTTGCCGGGACACAACGCAGACCTCCCGAGGTAAGACCGACCGCCTTCACCGCGCGCCCGCCGAATTTACCACCCCGACCCTTGATGACCCTGGACTTCGCGATCAGTTGCTCGCTCGTCCGGCCGGGTAGGCCTCGTTATCCGGTGTTTGTCCATCGGGCCGCGGCTTTGCTCCACGCTTTCTTCAGACCCCACCTCGCGGTGACGCCCTTGCGCTTCGCTAATCCTTCGCCGCCATCAGGCTGGATAGAGGACTTCCACCTCCAAGCTGTCGTTCATACTCGGCACACAACAAAAAGGGCACGGCTCACACCGTGCCCTTTCGCATTCATATCGCGCGATCTCAGCTGTAGATCTCGAACAGCCCCGCGCCGCCCTGGCCGCCGCCGATGCACATGGTGACGACGCCCCACTTCGCCTTGCGGCGGGCGCCTTCCTGGAGGAGATGGCCGGTGAGCCGGGCGCCGGTCATGCCGAAGGGATGGCCGATCGCGATCGAGCCGCCGTTGACGTTGTACTTGGCCGGATCGATCTCGAGCTTGTCGCGGCAATAGAGGCACTGGCTCGCGAAGGCCTCGTTGAGCTCCCACAGATCGATGTCGTCGATCTTGAGGCCGGTGCGCTTCAAGAGCTTCGGGATCGCGAACACCGGGCCGATGCCCATCTCGTCGGGCTCGCAGCCGGCGGTCGCCCAGGCGACGAAGCGGCCGAGCGGCTTGAGGCCGCGCTTCTCGGCGTCCTTGGCTTCCATCAGCACCACGGCGGCAGCACCGTCAGAGAGCTGGCTGGCGTTGCCGGCGGTGACGAACTTGCCGGGGCCCTTGACCGGCTCGAGCTTTGCAAGGCCTTGCATCGTGGTGTCAGGCCGGTTGCATTCGTCGCGGTCGACGACGTAGTCGACGATGCTCTCGGCCTTGGTCTGCTTGTCGACGACCTTCATCCTGGTCTTCATCGGGACGATCTCGTCCTTGAACTTGTTCGCCTGCTGCGCCGCCGCCATGCGGCGCTGCGATTCCAGCGAGAACTCGTCCTGGTATTCGCGGCTGACCTTGTAGCGCTCGGCGACGATGTCGGCGGTATCGATCATCGCCATGAAGATGTCGGGCGCGACCTTCAGCAGCTCCGGATCGATCGATTCCTTCGGCGAGCCGCCGCCGGGGATCGAGATGCTCTCGACGCCGCCGGCCACGATGCAGTCGGCGCCGTCCGAGCGGATCGAGTTGGCGGCCATCGCGATGGTCTGCAGCCCCGAGGAGCAGAACCGGTTCACCGAGACGCCGGCGGTGGTCTTCGGCAGACCTGCGAGCAGCGCGGCCTGACGGCCGATGTTCGGCGCGCCATGGGCGCAATTGCCGAGATAGCAGTCCTCGACATAATCCTTCTCGACGCCGGCGCGGTCGACCGCGTGATGGATGGCGTGGGCCGCCAGCGACATCGGCGGCGTGATGTTGAACCCGCCGCGGCCGGATTTCGCGAGGCCCGTGCGTGCATAGGAAACGATAACGGCTTCACGCATTGTTTTCTCCCTTGTCGAACGTCTGATACGGAGCGTCCTGGCGCCATTGGTACACTGAGATAGCCGGCTGCGGAAAACAAAAACGCCGCCTCCGATGAAGGAGACGGCGTTGTTCCGTGGGTCGGAATATATGATCCTCGTCATTCCGGGGCGATGCGCGAGCATCGAACCCGGAATCTCGAGATTCCGGGTTCTCGCTTCGCGAGCCCCGGAATGACGGTGGGTCAGAACGTCAGCGCCTTGGCCTGCTTGACCTGCGGCAGGGCCTGCACCTTGGCGAGAAGGTCCGCCGGCACTGCGCCGTCGACCTCGACCAGCGCGATGGCATCGCTGCCGGGCGCGACGCGGCCGAGATGGAAGGTCGCGATATTGATCTTGGCGTCGCCGAGCAGGCTTGCGAACCTGCCGATGAAGCCCGGCTTGTCCTCGTTGGTGATGTAGATCATCGACTTGCCGAACTCGGCATCGATGCGGATGCCCTTGACATCGACGAGGCGCGGCTTGCCGTCATGGTACACGGTGCCGGACACCGAGCGCTCCTGGCGTTCGGTAGCGACGGTGACGGTGATCAGGCTCTCATAGTCGCTCTGCGCGGCGCGCACGATCTCGTCGACGATCATGCCGCGCTCCTTGGCGACCACGGGTGCCGACACCACGTTGACCTCGCCCAGCATCGGCCGCAACAGGCCCGACAGCACGGCCGAGGTGATCGCCTTGATCTTCATCTCGGCGACGTGGCCCTCATAGGTGATCTCGACCTTGCGGATGCCGGACTCGGTGAGCTGGCCGGCGAACGAGCCGAGCTTCCCGGCGAGCGCGATGAAGGGCTTGAGCTTCGGCGCCTCTTCCGCCGTGATCGAGGGAAAGTTGACCGCGTTCGAGATCGCGCCGGTGAGCAGATAGTCCGACATCTGCTCGGCGACCTGCAGCGCGACGTTCTCCTGCGCTTCCGTGGTGGAGGCGCCGAGATGCGGCGTGCAGATCACGTTGGGATGGCCGAACAGCACGTTCGAGGTCGCGGGCTCCTCGACGAAGACGTCGAAGGCGGCGCCGGCGATGTGCTTGGAGTTGAGCGCATCGACCACCGCCTGCTCGTCGACGAGGCCGCCGCGGGCGCAGTTGATCAGGCGCACGCCCTTCTTCATCTTGGCGATCGCGGCCGCGTCGATGATGTTCTTCGTCTTCTCGGTCAGCGGCGTGTGCAGCGTGATGAAGTCGGCGCGCTTCAAGAGGTCGTCGAGCTCGACCTTCTCGACGCCGATGTCCTTGGCGCGCTCCGGCGACAGGAACGGGTCGAACGCGATCACCTTCATGCGCAGGCCGAGCGCGCGGTCGGCGACGATCGAGCCGATATTGCCGCAGCCGATCACGCCGAGCACCTTGCCGGTGATCTCGACGCCCATGAAGCGGTTCTTCTCCCACTTGCCGGCCTGGGTGGAAGCATCGGCCTGCGGGATCTCGCGGGCGAGCGCGAGCATCAGAGTAATCGCGTGCTCGGCGGTCGTGATCGAATTGCCGAACGGCGTGTTCATCACGATGATGCCCTTGGCCGTCGCGGCGGGGATGTCGACATTGTCGACGCCGATGCCGGCGCGGCCGATCACCTTGAGGTTGGTGGCCTTCTCCAGGATCTTTGCGGTCGCTTTCGTCGCGGAGCGGATCGCAAGGCCATCGTAATTGCCGATGATCTCGGCGAGCTTGTCCTTGTCCTTGCCGAGGTTGGGCTGGAAGTCGACCTCGACGCCGCGGTCCTTGAAGATCTGGACGGCGGCGGGAGACAGAGCGTCGGAAATGAGAACTTTGGGTTTGCTCATGGGGATCTGTCCTTCACACCCTCCCCTGGAGGGGGAGGGTCGGCGCGAAGCGCCGGGGTGGGGTGAAGCTGCAACAAAGAAAATTGCCGGTGCGCCGCGTGGAGAGATCACCCCACCCCGCCGCACCTGCTTGTTTGAGCATGATCTTGTCGGAAAACCGGGGACCCACTTTTCCGGATCATGCTCGCCGGTGCGTCGACCCTCCCCCTCCAGGGGAGGGTAAGAACTTAGGCCGCCTTGGCGAGCTGCGCCTTGGTCTCGGCAAAGGCCCAGTCGATCCACTGCGTCAGCAGCTCGACGTCCTTGGCCTCCACCGTGGCGCCGCACCAGATGCGCAGGCCCGCCGGCGCATCGCGGTAATAGGCGAAATCGTAGCCGGCGCCTTCCTTCTCGACCAGGGCGACCAGCTTCTTGGAGAACTCCGCCTGCGCGTCGTCGGAGAGCGAGGTGATCGCGGGATCGGTGAACTTCAGGCACACCGAGGTATTGGAGCGGATCGACGCGTCCTTGGCGAGGAAGTCGATCCACGGCGTCTTCGCCTTCCAGTCGGCCAGCACCTTGGTGTTGGCGTCGGCGCGGGCGATCAGCGCCTTGAGGCCGCCGATCGACTTGGCCCAGTTCAGCGCATCGAGATAGTCCTCGACGCAGAGCATCGACGGCGTGTTTATGGTCTCGCCGACGAAAATGCCTTCGTTGAGCTTGCCGCCCTTGGTCATGCGGAAGATCTTCGGCAGCGGCCAGGCCGGCTTGTAGGTCTCGAGCCGTTCAACGGCACGCGGCGAGAGGATCAGCATGCCGTGCGCGGCTTCGCCGCCGAGCGCCTTCTGCCAGGAGAAGGTGACGACGTCGAGCTTGGGCCAGTCGAGGGCTTGCGCGAACGCGGCCGAGGTCGCATCGCAGATGGTCAGGCCTTCGCGGGTCGCGCTGATCCAGCCCGCGTTCGGCACGCGCACGCCCGAGGTGGTGCCGTTCCAGGTGAAGACGACGTCGCTCGCGGGGTCCACCTTGGAGAGGTCGGGGATCTCACCGTAAGCAGCGTTGAGCTTGGTGACGTCCTTGAGCTTCAATTCCTTGACGATGTCGCTGACCCAGCCCTCGCCGAAGGATTCCCAGGCGAGCGTGGTGACGGGCCGTGCACCAAGCAGCGACCACAGCGCCATCTCGACCGCGCCGGTATCGGACGCGGGCACGATGCCGATGCGATAATCGGCGGGGACTTCAAGCACTTCGCGCGTCAGATCGATCGCGAGCTTGAGCTTGGTCTTGCCGACCTTCGCGCGATGCGAACGGCCGAGCGCTGCGTCCTTGAGATTTTGGGCATTCCAGCCGGGGCGCTTGGCGCAGGGGCCGGAGGAGAAATGCGGCACGGTCGGCCGTGAAGCGGGCTTCGCTACAGTCATGATCTACCCTTCCAGATAGTAAGCCTCCCGTTGGGGGGAGGTGTCCCGCCGCGGCTGATACGGGAATCGGGCAGACCAGTCAAGAAAGTTCCGGCGGCTCACGGCGGAGTGATGGCGGCTCGGCTGCGATATCGGGCGATTCAACCGGCGTGAGCGCATTCAGCAAGTCCGTGGCCTCGCTGATCAATTGCGCGGCCCGGCGGCGACTGCCGACTTTCAAAATGCACTTGTCATTGGCCTGCACAACGTAGCCGTTGCCGACCTTGATCATGGAATAGCTTGTCATCGAAATCCCCGAACCGACCGAGCCCGGTGTCCGACGTTGCGTAGCACCGTTCGTTCCTGCTTCCACATGAACGACGGGCGGGTAGTTTATCAGCTCTTAAGATGAACGAATGCGCGATCCGATTTGGTAGCTTGCACAACGTCTGCGGCCGGAGCTCCATTCCGATACAATCGACATGGGACTCTGGATTTTTGTATTGACGCGTTTTCTTTACGCGAACCGCTATCCACTTCGCTCGAAAACGCTCCTGGCGCCTCAAAAGCGGACGGTCATGCCGACATGGCTCGCTGCAAATCCCAGCCGCTTGTAGAAGCGCTGCGCATCGACGCGCGTCTGATGCGTCAGCAGCTCGACCAGATTGCAGCCGCGCGCTTTGGCTTCCGCGACGGCCCATTGCACCAATTGCTCGCCGATGCCACGGCTGCGACAATCGGTGGCAACACGCACGTCCTCAAGCAGGCCACGAATGCCGCCTTGCGAGCTGATGCCTGCGAGCACCGCAAGTTGCAGGCAGCCGACCACCCTGCCCTCGCTCTCGGCGACGACGAGCGAGAGATTGGAATCGCGCGCGACGCGCTCGAACGCTTCGTAGTAGACGGCGGGCAGCGGATCCTCGACGCGCTCGCGGGCGCGGCCGAGATGATCGTCGGCGAGCATCGCCACGATCGCGGGAACATCCTCGCGGCGCGCGGGGCGAATCGAGACGGACTTATCGTTCATACCGGAAACTCCAAAACTCGGGCGATGGGCTCAGCGCGCCGGCGGCAGACCGAGCGAGGCCTCGGCCTCGCCGATCCAGCGGCGGATGGCCGCATAGCGAGCGAGATCGAAGCCGCCTTCATGCGCGAGGCGCGTATAAGCGAGCAGCGACACGTCGGCGAGCGAGATCGCATCGCCTGCGAAGAAACGGCTTGCTGCCAGATGTTGCTCCATGCGGTCGAGCGCCGCATAGCCGCGCTTGACCTTCTCAGGGTCGAGCTCCGAGGCAGCCTTGCCGAGATAGACGATGAGGAAACGGCACACCGCGATATAGGGCTCGTGGCTGTATTGCTCCCAGAACAGCCATTCGTCCATCTTGGCCGCGGCAAAGGCGTCACGCGGGATCAGCGCGCTGTCGCCGGCGAGATAGCGGATGATGGCGTTGGACTGCGCCAGCGTGCGGCCGTCTTCGAAGGCGACGGTTGGCACCTGACCGGCGCCGTTCATCGCCAAGAACTGCGCCGTGCGCGTCTCGCCCTTGCGCGTGTCGATCTCGATCCATTGATAGGGCAGTGCGAGATGATCACAGACCCACTTCACCTTCAGACAATTGCCGGAATTGCTGTCGCCGTAGATCTTCATCGCCTCGCCCCGCGTTGAGGCGACAGAGCATCAGGACGATGCGGGGCTGTCAACCGCGATGCAGCGATGCTGTGTCAGAACTTGTAGCCGAGCCCGACGCGTGCATTGTTCAGCGTCACCGAGGTGTTCATGACCGGCGAGAATTTCACATATTCGTATTCGACGCGCGCGAACAGACCGTTCCAGATGCAGTATTCGACGCCAAGGCCGGCAGTCCAGCCCACCGCGAAGGCGTTGGTCCGGCGCTGGCTCTGCGTCTGGGACTGCGCGGGAACGGGGTTCGGTCCGTTCGTGACGATCGTCGTGACGCCAGCGACCGTCGTCGTCATCACCTGGGTCAACGTCACGTCGCTTGTCACGGTACGCGATACGTCCATGCGACCGACGGCAGCGCCAGCGAACGCGTATGGCATGAAATCGCCGCCATCCCAGCCCACGCGGCCGCGGAGCGCAATCATGTCCTTGACCTGTGCCGCGGCGGTACCAGTCAACTTTACGTTCCAATGATCGGTCACGTTGTCGGGGTGAATGTCACCGGGGGGATTGATGATATCGAGTTGATTGGAGCCGCTGGTCTGCGTGTAGAGATTGTTGAAGTGACTGTAGGTGCCCTCGAGACCGAGAATGGCATCGTACCATTGCCAGTTGCGGCCGACGAAGGCGCCGAAATTCGTGCTCTGCGTGTTGGTCTTGTTCATCAGCGACCAATTCGCGGTCGGCTGCTGCAGCACGCTGTCGCGGAAGATGTAGTTGGTCAGGCCAACCACGCTCTGGCTGAAATCGGTCGCATCAGCCGTGTAGCCGCCGTTGACGCCGAAATAGGCGCCATCCCAATTACGGGACGTCTTGGACAGGCCGTCGGTGAAGCCGCCGCGCAGGACGGGCAGATCCGGCATGTCGGCCGCGTGTGCGGCGGACATCGATCCGAACACCGCCGCCACCAACCAAAGCCTACGCATCGCAACGCTCCATCGAACTCTCGAACTGTTGCGATGATCATGGCTCGTTAACCTTAACCAATGGTTGCGTCCGGCGCGATTTCGTCGCCGTTGCGCCATGAAAAACCCGCAAAGCAAAACGGCGCGGGATGGCCCCGCGCCGTTAAGAGACGTTAAGCGATGGGCTAGAAGATCAGCCCTTGGTGACGAGCGGCGGCGTTGCGTAGACCGGCGGGCTGTCGAGATTCCAGCGCACGCCGAACTTCAAGTCATGCGATGTGATGTCCTTGAACTGCATGGTCCGGCCGCGGGTGAAGCCGGTGAAGTCGGTAAGAGCGCCGGTGACGCCGTCTCCGAGATCCACATAGCGATAAGCCAGTTCGAGCGTCAGGCTCGGGTTGACCTTGTAAGCAAGACCGGCATGCGCGGCCCATGCGAAATTCCACTTCGAAGCGTTGGGCGCGTACGCAACACCAGCGTTCGGCGTGTTGATATCCTGGAAGTTCGAAATCGTGTTGCGCGACGTACCAACACCGGCGCCGATGAACGGGGTAATGCACCACCAAGTGCCGAGATCGACGTACGCGTTGGCGAGGATCAGCCATTCCGACTTGCTGCCGTGATACTCATCGGTGAACGCGGGAGCGCCGTTGAAGTTGACGAGATCGAGCCCATGCAGATTAGCGTTGCTGCGATACTCACCCGTCACGTCGGCGCGGAACCAATTGTTGAACCGGTAGCCGGCGCCGAGACCGAAGATGCCCGCCGAGTCGAAGCCGAGGCCCTGCGTCGATGCAACGGAGATACCGGGATCCACGAAGCTCGGGGTGAGCTTGTTCACCTTCTGATTGCTGATGCCGATGTCACCGCGCAGATACCAGCCGCCGAAGTCGGCGGGCGGAGCCGGCGGCGCGTACATGGGGGGCGGTGCCGCGATCGGCATGTCGGCGGCAAACGCCACCGAGGAGATCAGGGTTGCCGCACCCGCGGCAAGGAGAGACTTAACGCTACGCATTGGCTTCGTCCTTATGGCCGGTGAGGCAAAATGCAGACGCCCCACGTTCTGGAAACTCGCGACCCGGACGATGGCAGCAAATGCTTAAGCGCCACTTAACCCTAATTTTTAAGGTTGATTTTTTCTGAGTGCACACACGGACGCGGCGCGAGCGTTGCAGAAATGCAGCAGCCCGGGCGGCGCAATTGCTAACGATCGATGAAGGAGTGTTGCGACGAAACAGGATCTGTTAACGCGCGCCGCGGCAGCGGGGCGTGCATGGTTCGAGACGCCTCCTTCAACGGGCTCCCTACCATGAGGATCCAGGGTCTCGCCTGGAAACAGGAATCGTAAGGGGCAAAGGCGCGCTGCGCCGTGGCCACCACCTATTCATTGCGGCGACAGAAGCGTGGGCACGCTGTCGCTTTGCCCACCCAACGATAGTGCCCGTGAGGTGAGATCACCCACCCCGCTCCTGCTTGAAAGACCTTAGGCCGCGACCTGGCCCAGCGCGGAGACGATGGTGTCGACCACGTCCTCGACCAGGATGCGGTCCTCGCCTTCGCCCATGACGCGGATCACGGGCTCGGTGCCGGAGGAGCGGATCAGGAGGCGGCCGTGGCCGTTGAGGCGCTTCTCGCCGTCGGAGATCGCCGACTTCACGTCGGAATCATCGAGCGGCTTGCCGCCCTTGTGGCGGACGTTCTTGAGGATCTGCGGCAGCGGATCGAAGCGGTGACAGACTTCCGACACCGGGCGGCGCAGCTTCTGCACCACCGCGAGCACTTGCAGCGCAGCGACGAAGCCGTCGCCGGTGGTGGCGTAGTCGGACAGGATGATGTGGCCGGACTGCTCGCCGCCGAGATTGTAGCCGCCGCTCAGCATCTGCTCGAGCACGTAGCGGTCGCCGACCGGCGTGCGCACGAGATCGAGCCCCTGCCCCTTCAGGAAGCGTTCGAGGCCGAGATTGGACATCACGGTGGCGACGATGCCGGGCCGCGACAGGCGGCCGTCTTCCTTCCAGCTCTGCGCGATCACTGCGAGGAGCTGGTCGCCGTCGACGATATGGCCGCGCTCGTCGACGAGGATGACGCGATCGGCGTCGCCATCAAGCGCAATGCCGATGTCGGCGCGCATCTCGCGCACCTTCTTCGAGAGAGCTTCGGGCGAGGTCGAGCCGCATTCCTTGTTGATGTTGAAGCCATCGGGATCGACGCCGATCGGCACCACGTCGGCGCCCAGCTCCCACAGCGCCTCCGGCACGACCTTGTACGCGGCGCCGTGAGCGCAATCGACCACGACCCGCAGGCCGTCGAGCGAAAGGTCGCGCGGCAGCGTGCGCTTGGCGAATTCGATGTAGCGGTCATGCACGCCGTCGATACGGCGGGCGCGGCCGAGGCTGGCGCTCTGAGCGAGCCGCTTGTCGATGGGCTCGTCGAGCAACTGCTCGATCTGCTTCTCGACATCGTCGGAGAGCTTGAACCCTTGCGGGCCGAACAGCTTGATGCCGTTGTCCTCGAACAGATTGTGCGAGGCCGAGATCATCACGCCGAGATCGGCGCGCATCGACTTGGTCAGCATCGCCACCGCCGGGGTCGGCATCGGGCCGACCAGCAGCACGTCCATGCCGACCGAGGTGAAGCCCGCGACCATCGCATATTCGATCATATAGCCGGACAGGCGGGTGTCCTTGCCGATCACGACGCGATGGCGGTGGTCGCCACGCTGAAACGCAAGGCCCGCGGCCTGGCCGACCTTGAGCGCGAGCTCCGGCGTGATCAGTCCGTTGGCGCGGCCCCGGATCCCGTCAGTCCCGAAATATTTGCGGCTCATATCGTCCCCCAGCACAACAACCAGGGACCCCCTCTACAACCACGGGCTGCCCGGACGGGCCCCGCATCCCTGATTTGCTGAGGTCTTATAAGCCCAACGCGGCCAACTTGGCTTCAAAAAATGTGATCAATCGTTACGGAACAGAGGTACTCCCTCCGTCACATAAGCGGCTGTTAACACTATATTTCCTACCGCAGCGCCGAAATCGAGCCGGAACCCGCCCTAGCCTGCGCGCTTGACATGCCCATCGTCGCGGCTCGGCGGCGGCTGGGTGACGTTGACGGGATCGGAGCCGGGGAAGGTCTCCTCCAGCCCCTCTTCCAGGGCGTCGTCGAGAGCCTCCTTCTCCTTGATCTGTTCCGGCGACGGTCCCGCGTGCGGCTTGGCCATGGCGCCCTCCTCTCAAACGATTGGGCTGTGCATCCAACCATGCTAGATGACCCCTCAATCTTCCGACGCAAGACTTCCGCTACGAAATGGGCCGGGGAACGTTCATGAAGCACATCACCTGTATCGACGATCTTCGTGCGCTGCATAAGCGCCGCGTGCCGAAGGCGTTCTTCGACTATTGCGACCGCGGTTCCTATGCCGAGGAAACGCTGCGCGCCAACCGCGAGGACCTGCAGGCGATCAAATTCCGCCAGCGCATCCTGGTCGACGTCTCCAAGCGCGACACCTCGACCACGATTTTGGGCGAGCCCTCGACCATGCCGCTGATCCTCGCGCCGGTCGGCCTGCTCGGCATGCAGCATGGCGACGGCGAAATTCACGCCTGCCGCGCCGCGCAGGCCGCCGGCATCCCGTTCACGCAATCGACTATGTCGATCTGCTCGATCGAGGACATCGCCGCCAATGTCGAGAAGCCGTTCTGGTTCCAGCTCTACGTGATGAAGGACCGCGGCTTCATCAAGGAGCTGATCCAGCGCGCCGCCGCCGCCAAATGCAGCGCGCTGGTGCTCACCGTCGACCTGCAGGTGATCGGCCAGCGCCATGCCGACATCAAGAACGGCATGACGGTGCCGCCCGAATGGTCGCTGTCCAAGCTCTTGGACTTCGCCAGCAAGCCGGCCTGGGTCTCGGGCGTGCTGCAGGGCAAGCGCCGCACCTTCGGCAACATCGCAGGCCATGTGAAGAACACCGAGGATCTCAACCGCCTCGCGGAGTGGACGGCATCGCAGTTCGACACGTCGCTGAACTGGAAGGACGTCGAGTGGGTCCGCAGCATCTGGCCGGGCAAGCTCATCATCAAGGGCATCCTCGACGTCGAGGACGCCGAGGAAGCGGCGAAGACCGGCGCGCAGGCGCTGGTGGTGTCGAACCATGGCGGCCGCCAACTCGACGGCGCGCCATCCTCGATCGAGGTGCTGCCGGAGATCGCCGATGCGGTCGGCGGCAAGATGGAGATCATGTTCGACGGCGGCATCCGCTCCGGCCAGGACGTGATGCGCGCGCTCGCGCTCGGCGCAAAGTCCTGCATGATCGGCCGCGCCTATGCCTATGGGCTCGGCGCAGGCGGCCAGGCCGGCGTCGCCAAGGCGATCGACATCATCCAGAAGGAGCTGCTGACCACGATGGGCCTGTGCGGCGTCAACCGGATCGACGAGATCGACGATCACGTGATTGCGGTGTGAGTGCTAGTCTAACCTCTCCCCGCCCTTCCGCGGCAGGGCAATCGCATATGAAAACGGCGTGATTTTTGGTGCTACCGTTTCCACATCGTCATGGCCGGCTTGTCCCGGGCCATCCACGTCTTCACTCCTGCAAAACAAGACATGGATGCCCGGGACATAGGCGAGCGAAGCGACGCCGTCCTTGCGGACGGCTATGCCCGGGCATGACGAGTTTGTGGAGCGATCGGCTGCTCACAAGGCACATCGGGCGAGGGAGTGCGAGAGCGGGGCGTCCCGCACAGCCTCACATCGGCGGCGTGATCCCGTCCCGCCCGACATTCACCCGGTTCGCCTCCAGCGAGCCGTCCTCCTTCTTCGCCGCGCCGAAGATGATCAGCTTGGCGCCGGGCTTCACCTCCGACTTGTCGCTGGCAACGAAGGTGACGATCGGGGTGTCCGGCGGCACCACGACTTTCTTCTCGCCGTCCTTGTATTTCACCGTGATGTTCTGGCCCTCGGTGCCCTTCACCGTCTGCGCCACGGTCGCATTCGTCATGGTCGAATTGGCGCGGGCATCCCAGGGGCGAAAACCTTCGGCGGCGCCGCGCTGGTTCTCCGGGAAGATGTGGACCGCGATCGCCTTCTGAGTGCCGTCGGGCTCGGGCATGCCGGTGACGCCGATGTAGGAGCCTTCCTTGATCTCGGAGAGCTCCGTCTTCACCACGGCAAAGATCGCGACATTATCGGTCATCCTCACCTTCACGTCGCTGCCCTCGCGCGTCTTGATGCCGAGCATGTTGCCGTCGACGCTCTCGATGGTGCCGCGGATACGCACCGTCGGCGCTTGCTGCGCCGAGACGGATGATGTCGCGATGCAGGTGATGAAGGCAGCCACGACAGCGCGTGGCATCCAGTTGGTCAGCTTTGACATGGCATTGTCCCTCCAGGGCGTTGCGGTGGTCAGACACGGCAACCCCGCGTGACCACCGCTATTCCCTCAATTCTTGGAGCATGCTGGTCTTCGATTGTCCCCACGGATCGAGAACGCCGAAGGACGCTGACTATTCTCTCAAGTCTTTGTGAGATCAGCCTCGACCAATGCGCGCAGCTCGGCCGTCACCTCAGGCCTGCGGCCGAACCACAGTTCGAAGCCGCGCACCGCCTGGTGCAAGAGCATGCCGAGCCCGTCGGCGGTCTTGAGCCCGCGCGCTTGCGCGGCCCCGAGCAGCGGCGTCACCAGCGGGACATAGACGAGATCGGCAACGACGGCCTCGTTCGGCAGGCGCGCGACATCGACGTCGAGTGACGGCTGGCCATGCATGCCGAGCGAGGTCGTGTTCACGAGAAGTTTTGCGCGCGGCAAGAGGTCGTCGATCGCGTCCCACGCAACGGGATGCACGTTCGGTCCGAACTGTCCTGCAAGTGTCTCGGCCCGCGCGATGGTGCGATTGGCGAGATGGATGCGCTTGACGCCACGCTCGCGCAGGCCGAACACGACCGCGCGCGAGGAACCGCCTGCCCCGAGCACCAGCGCTTCCTCCGCCCTGTCCCAGCCGGGCGCGCTGGCGTCGAGATTGCCAATGAAGCCTTCCACATCGGTGTTCGTAGAGCGCAGCTCGCCGTCCTCAAACCACAGCGTGTTGGCAGCGCCCACGGCCCTTGCCCGCGCGTCGGGCGAGGACAATGCGAGGGCGGCCTCCTTGTGCGGGATGGTGACATTGGCGCCGACAAAGCCGCGCAGCGACAGCCGCAGCACGAAGTCGCGTAAATCATCAGGCGGAACCGCCTCGATGACATAGCCGCCTGCGATGCCGAGCGTGCGCAGCCAGTAATGATGGATCAGCGGCGAGCGCGAATGCGCGGCCGGCCATCCGATCAAGCAGGCTGCGGGAGCCTTGGTCACCGTCATCGTCTCCTTGGGGTCGTATTTGGAGGCGATCCATTTCGCGTCCCGCGGGCTCTGTCAAGCCGGGAGACTCAGTGCGACATCAGCTCCCGGCTGCGTCGGCGGCCGCGGGCTGGACAGCACCGCCCTTGATGTCCGAGACCGCGCGCTCGATGGTCTCGCGATAGCGGGCGCGCGGCGGCGTCACGCCATGGGTGAGCAGCGCGCGGCGGACCGCGGGCGTGGCTCCGGTGATGAACAGGCGGATGCCCCGGCGATGCGCCTTGACGGCGACGCGGCCGAGCACGTTGGCCGCAGTCGAATCCAGGAACGGCACCGCGGCGAAATCGACCACAAATCCCTTGCGCTTGTCGCCAACGTCATCGAGCACGTTGCCGATGGCCGAGGCTGCGCCAAAGAAGAACGCGCCGGTGATGCGATAGACCAGCACGTCGCGATCGACCGCGAGCGCGGCATCGTAGGGCACGCGATCGCCATTGCCGTCATCAGCGCGATCGGCGGTCACCAGCGGCGTGCGCTCCTCGATGCCGGTCATCTCCGCCATGCGATGAATGAACAGCACCGCGCCGAGCGCGAAGCCGACCAGAATGCCTTCGGTGAGATCGCGGAAGATCGTGAGCAGGAAGGTTGCGAGCAGCACCACGGCATCGCCCCAGGACGAGCGCAGCAGCGTCGCGAACTCCTGCTTCTCCGCCATGGTCCAGGCGACGACCACGAGCACGGCGGCGAGCGCTGCGAGCGGGATGTAGCTCGCAAGCGGCGCCGCGATCAGCATGAACAGGAGCAGGAAGACCGCATGCAGCATGCCCGCGAGCGGTCCGCGTGCGCCGGCGCGGATGTTGGTCGCCGTGCGCGCGATCAGGCCGGTGACGCAGATGCCGCCGAACAGCGCCGATCCGATATTGGCGACACCTTGCGCCACCAGCTCACAATTGGAGCGGTGACGGCGTCCGGTCATGCCGTCGGCCACCACCGCCGACAGCAGCGATTCGATCGCGGCCAGCAGCGCGAACGCAATCGCGTCAGGGAGCACGGCTTTCGCCTTGGCAAGCGAGAATGCGGGCAGCGCCGGCGACGGCAATTCGCGCGGGATGCCGCCAAAACGGCTGCCGATGGTTTCTACCGGCAGCGAGAGCACCGCGCATACGACCGCGGCGAACACGACCGCGATCAGGATGCCGGGCCAGGACGGCCGCCAGACCCGTAAGCCAGCGATGATGGCGATGCTGGCAAGCGCAACGGCAACCGCGGACGGATTGACGGTGTGCAGGCCGTCCGCGAGCGCGACGAGCTTCGGCACGAATTCGCTTGGCTCCTTCCCCGCCATCGTGATGCCGCCGAGATCGTGCAACTGGCTGGCAAAGATGATCACGGCAATGCCGGCGGTGAAGCCAACCGTGACAGGATAGGGAATGAACTTGATGTAGGTTCCGATCCGCAGCAGGCCCGCGGCAATCAGGATGACGCCCGCCATCATGGTGGCGAGGATGACACCGTCGACGCCGTGCCGCTCCGCGGTCACCGCGACCAGCACGATGAAGGCGCCGGCGGGCCCGCCGATCTGGAAGCGGCTGCCGCCGAGCAGCGACACGATGAAACCGCCGACGACGGCGGTGTAGAGGCCGCGGTCCGGCGTCACGCCGGAGGCGATCGCGATCGCCATCGACAGCGGCAGCGCGACGATCGCGACGGTGAGGCCGGCGAACACATCGGCGCGGAAATCCGATAGGCCATAGCCCTCGCGCCAGACCGTGACGAGTTTCGGCAGATATAGTTCGGCGAAAGTCGGTCGGCGCAGCCGATGCAGCCCGCCTGCCCGCTCGCTGGTGATGCTCATGCTCCGCGGCCCCCACACACTGCATCGTGCGGCCGCGATCTCGGACGCCACGGTGCGTTAGCTCATCTTCTTGCAGGCATGATCACCGCAGCGATCATGCCCCCACGCGGCGCGGTGGCCCGGGCTCCTTCAGGCGAACACCGCGCCCACCGCTGTCGCTGCGCGCCTGCTCGCCGATCAGCTCGACGCCGGCCCGGTCGAACGCCTCGACTACCTTAATTAAAGTCTCGACCACGCCGCGAACATTGCCGGTCGAGGCCTCCATCCGCTGGATGGTCGGCAGCGACACGCCGGCAAGCTCGGCCAGGGTTTTCTGGTCAATGCCGAGCAGCGCGCGGGCTGCCCGCATCTGGAATGACGTGATCACCGCGGCCTCACGTATCAGGAGTTATAAATGATATCTGAAGCGTGTACAATGATGTAAAATACATCATATGGGAGTGAGCGCAAGTGCTCACCCTTTCGCCGCTTTTCCGGGGGAGAGACGTAGGCCGCCTTCCGGCGGCCGTTTCAAGAACGCCGAAGCGAAGCTTCGGCTATGTCGCCCCCCGGGCGATGCGCAGCATCGTCCGGCGCGATCCTGGTGAGGGGCAAGGCACGCTATTGCCTTGAGCGTACGCCCATCCCGCTCATGAGCTCGATTACGATTCCAACCGCGCGCGTGGAGACAACCCCTCACTCCCTCTCTCCGTGAAGAACGGGAGAGGGAGTGAGAGAGTGGCGCCTCCTTACGCGACCGCTAACCGACTCACGCCGCGTGCTGATGCGCGGCGATGATTTGGTCGGCGGCGCGGCCGGTGACTTCGGCCATGTGGTCGAACTGACGGGTGAAGCTGCCGGCGCCGGCCGTGGCCGAGCGCAGCTCGACGATGAGCTCGCCGATCTCCGCTTCCGGCATCATGGCGCGGACGCAGTCCCAGCCGCTCCAGCCGTCGCGGGTGTCGAAGCCGAGGATCTGACCGCGGCGCGCCGACAGGATCGCGTTGATCTTGGCGGTGGCGTCGGTCGGACAGACGATCTCGACGACGTGGATCGGCTCCAGCAACACCGGCTGGCATTGCGGGAGGCCTTCGTTCAATCCGATCCGCGCCGCGGTACGGAAGGCGAGATCGGAGCTGTCGACGCTGTGATAGGAGCCGTCGGTCAGCGTCACCTCCACATCGGTAACCGGGAAGCCGAGCGGACCGCGCGCCAATCCGTCGATGACGCCCTCCTCCACCGCCGGGATGTAGTTGCGCGGCACCGCGCCGCCCACCACCTTCTCGGCGAATTTGAAGCCCTCGCCGCGCGGCAGCGGCTTGATATCGAGCACGACGTCGCCGAACTGACCATGGCCACCGGACTGCTTCTTGTGGCGGCCGCGCTGGGTGATCGGCTTGCGGATGGTCTCCTGGTAGCCGATCGCGGGCGGATGCGAGGAGATCTTGACGCCGAAGCGGTCGCGCAAGCGCTCGACCTCGACGCGGAGATGCATCTCGCCCTGCCCCCACAGCACGGTGTCATGGGTCTGGGGATTCTGCACGATGACCAGCGAGGGATCCTCCTCGTGCAGGCGAGCCAGGGCCTGACCGAGCTTCACGTCGTCCTTGCGGTCGGTGGACGCGATCGAGATCGCCAGCACCGGCGGCGTCGGCTCGGGGGCGGCGAGCGCAGCCGGCGGAGTCTTGCCGTTCGAAACCGTGTCACCTGTCTTGAACAGGTCCAGCTTGGCGAGCGCGACAGTGTCGCCGGCGTCCGCCGCGGCACGCTTGGTGTCGTAGGCGCCGTTGACGGCGAGGATGCCGGAGATGCGGCCGGTCCCGCCGGAGGAGGATTGCAGCGTCGCACCGTCGTCGAGATGGCCGGCGAGCAACCGCGTCAGCGACAGCTTGCCGCCATGCTGCGAATGCAGCGTCTTGAAGACGTAGCCGAGCGCATCCTTGGTGTCGGGAACGCCGAGCCGTTTTGCGGTCTCCGCGATTCCGGGCGCCTCGTGGCGCAACGCCTTCATCAGGCGCAGCACGCCATTTTCGCGCGCCGCCGATCCCAGCAGCACGGGGCAGATCAGCCCTTCGCGGAGTTCGCGGGCGAGATCGTCGAACACGGCATCACGCGGCGGCTGGATGTCTTCGAGCAGCTGCTCCATCAGCGCATCGTCGTGGTCGGCGAGCTTCTCCAGCATCGAGAAGCGCGCCTCCTTCTCGCGATCGAGATCGCCACCTTCGAGTGCGACCACCTCGGAGGCTTTGTGCTCGCGATAGATGAACGCGCGCTCCAGCGCGAGATCGACAAACCCCTCGATCAGATCGCCCTTCCAGATCGGGATCTGGCGCAGCACCAGCGGCACGCGCGAGGCGGGCTGGAGCATCGCGAGCGTCTCGCGGATGCGCTGGCTGGCGCGATCGATCTTGTTGAGGAACAGGAAACGCGGGATCTTCAGCTCTTCCAGCTCGCGCAGGATGATCTGAAGCTGCGGCAGCTTCTTCTCGTCGGCCTCGCAGACCACGACCGCGGCATCGATCGCGGGCAGCGCGGCGCGCATGTCGTGGGCGAATTCGACGGAACCGGGACAATCCAGGAAGGTATAGCTGTCGCCCATGAAACTCGTGGTCGCAGCAGTGAGGCCGACGGTCATCTTGTGGTGACGGGCCTCGGGCGTGGCGTCGCCGACGGACGTTCCGGCATCGACGCTGCCGGCGCGCGGGATTGCGCCCGTTCGCGCCAGGATTGCTTCAAGAAGTGTGGTTTTACCGCTTTGGAAAGGGCCCACCAGCGCAATGCACCGTGGACCTCGGGGACTTCTGACGTCTTGTCCCATTTCGCCGCCTCCCTGGTGTGGAGCTCGGCCCGTGATTGGGTCGGCAAACGGTGATGCTCTGCCCGTCGCCGAGATTTGGCAAGCAACAAACGTCGCTGCGGTGCGTCGTCCCTTAGATCCGTTGTAACGTCTTAGAGATGAGCCGGCGTATTCCACCTCTTCCCGACTGGAAGAGGTGGAAGCAGTACTGTCCTTGGTGCTTAGCGGCCCGGACGGAGTTCCAGGCTCTCGAGGCCGGCGGCGACGTTGAGGCCGACCTGGCCCTGCACACTGAGCGGCTGGAGCGCGATCGAATTGTTGGAGCCGCCGACCAGCACGTTGCCGCCTAAGCCGACACCGACCGAGGCGCTGCCCTGCGCGCCCGCGTAATTGCCGGAGAGGTCGCCGGGGCCGAGCCGATCGACCGGCGCGAACACGCCCCAGGCGAGCGTGGTCTCCTGGGTGATGCCGATGTCGAGACCCACTTTACGGATCGTTGCGACATAGCGGTCTTCAGGCAAGCCATCGGCGCGCAGCACGCAGCCGAGATTGGTTACCGATCCCACGATGAAGCCGACGCTGGCGCCGCCGCGGCATTCGAGCACACCGACGCGAACCATACGCTGCTGCTGCGCATCGCCGTTTGCGACGGAGGCAACAAGGCTGGCGGCAGCGAGCCCGGCGAAGATGAACGAACGGCGCATGAAAGATCTCCGGCTATGAATGTGATGCGAGCAGAGAGAGCGCGGCACACGCCGCGCGATGGTCTATGCCACAAGAGCTTTGCACGTGCCAGATCGTGCGCGACGAATTGGTGCGCTGTCTTCCCTTCTCCCCTTGTGGGAGCAGGTGGCGCGAAGCGCCGGATGAGGGGCTGTCTCCGCGCATTGAACTGGCAGAGGGACTCGCGGAGAGAACCCCTCACCCGTCTCGCCGCTTCGCGGCGATCCACCCTCTCCCACAGGGGGAGAGGGTGAAATCGCATGTCGCAAGAAGCTTACCGCAGATTGCCGCAGAAGCGCTGGATGCGCTTGCAGGCGTCTTCGAGGTCGGAGGTCTTGGTCGCGTAGGAGATGCGGAAGGCCGGGCCGAGGCCGAAGGCCGAGCCCTGCACCACGGCGACGCCCTCGGTCTCCAGCAGCTCGGTGACGAACTGCTCGTCATTCGAGATCACGTTGCCCGACGGCGCCTTCTTGCCGATCGTGCCGGCGCAGGACGGATAGACGTAGAACGCACCCTCGGGCCGCGGGCACTCGATGCCATTGGCCTGGTTGAGCATGGAGACGACGAGGTCGCGGCGCTCCTTGAACACCTTGTTGTTGGCGGGGATGAAGTCCTGCGGACCGTTCAGCGCCTCGACCGAAGCCCACTGCGCGATCGAGCACGGGTTCGAGGTCGATTGCGACTGGATAGTCGACATCGCCTTGATGAGCTGCGCCGGACCGCCGGCGTAGCCGATGCGCCAGCCGGTCATGCAATAGGCCTTCGACACGCCGTTCACCGTGAGCGTGCGGTCGTAAAGGCTCGGCTCGACCTGCGCGACGGTGGTGAACTGGAAGTCGTCATAGACGAGGTGCTCGTACATGTCGTCGGTCATCACCCAGACATGCGGGTGCTTGACCAGCACGTCGGTGAGCGCCTTGAGCTCGGCCCTCGTGTAGGCCGCCCCCGTCGGGTTCGACGGCGAGCACAGGATCACCCATTTGGTCTTCGGCGTGATCGCGCGATCGAGCGCCTCGGCCCCGAGCTTGAAGCCGGTCGCGGCGGTGCAGACCACCGGCACCGGCTCACCGCCGGCGAGCGCCACCATCTCAGGATAGCTGACCCAATAGGGCGCGGGGATGATTACCTCGTCGCCCGGATTCATGGTCGCCATCAGCGCGTTGTAGAGCACCTGCTTGCCGCCGGTGCCGACGATGATCTGGTTCGGCTTGTAGGCGACACCGTTCTCGCGCTGAAACTTCGCGATGATGGCTTCCTTCAGCTCGGGGATGCCGTCGACCGCGGTGTACTTGGTCTTGCCGGCCTCGATGGCGCGGATCGCCGCCAGCTTGATGTTGGCGGGCGTGTCGAAGTCCGGCTCGCCGGCGCCGAGCCCGATGACGTTGCGGCCCGCCGCTTTCAGCGCCCGTGCTTTGTCCGTGACCGCGATGGTCGCGGACGGCTTCACACGGTCGAGCGCAGCGGCAAGGAAGGACATCGTCATCTCCTGACAAGCGTCGTGAAGCCTTTCGCCTCACGACTCTGATTGTGGGAATGCGACCACCCTAAGACGTGTGCCGCTGCGCCGCAAGAAACTTCGGCCCGATCTCGCAAAAGTTTACGGATTTGGAGCGTTTCAAGGCGCGATTTCCCGCAATTTTCCGCAACTTTGCCAGGCAAACCGCTCATATCCGGCAAGGCTTGTCCTCGGAGCAATTTTGCGTGTTGCGTGCTGCTATGAACCGGCACTCGTCATGCCCGGGCTTGTCCCGGGCATCCATGTTCTTCGTGCGTCAAGTAAGCCAAGCAAGACGTGAATGGCCGGGTCATAGGCGAGTGGAAGCGACGCCGTCCTTTGGACGGCTATGCCCGGCCATGACGATGTGGATATTTCAGCGCCCTGTCACTGGCCGCTCAACCGTTTCACACAATGCACGGTCGAATGCATCCCGTGCGTTGACGCACGCGTCAACTCATTTGCATCATCGCGCGGAAATGATCTTCCTCGGCGTTGCAGTGCGGTAGGGTTTTCGAGTTTTTCTATCGGCTGGCCCTTGCGGCGGATTCGCATCGGCATCATTGTTTACCCGCGCTGCGGGGCAACACGTGCCGCGCCTTCCCTATCCACGGATTCGAAACTCCCCGAATGTACAAGCTCTATTCGATGCAACGCTCGGGCAACAGCTACAAGGTCCGCCTTGCGCTGGCGCTGCTCAACGTGCCCTACGAAGCGATCGAGGTGGACATTCTGCGCGGCGAAAGCCGCACGCCGGATTTTCTGACGAAGAATCCGTCGGGCCAGGTGCCGCTGCTCGAGGTCGGCGACGGCCGCTTTCTCGCCGAGTCCAACGCGATCCTCTGGTACGTCGCCGTCGGCACGCCGCTCGCGCCGGAGAACCGCATCGACCGGGCCGAGGCGCTGCAATGGATGTTCTTCGAGCAGCACGCGCTCGAGCCGAACATCGGCGCCGCCTATTTCTGGCTGTCGCTGGTCAAGGGCGGCCGCGACCTGCAGACGCACGCGCTGGAGGACTGGATGGAGCGCGGCTATGGCGCGCTGCAAGTGATGGAGAATCATCTCAAGGCCAACGCCTATTTCGCCGCCCGCCAGCTCACGGTCGCCGACATCGCGCTGTACGGCTACACCCACCTTGCCGATCGCTGCGATTTCGACCTCCAGGCTTTCCCGGCGATCCGGGAGTGGCTGAAGCGGGTGGAAGCCACGCCCGGCTTCGTGTCGATGGACTGGCGGCCGGCCGACATCGACGACCCCGCCAGCATCGCCGCGGGCGCCTGACGACGCACCCGAGCTGGCGAATGGCGGGTATAAGGTTCATCCTCGCCGCAATCTCGCCATTTTCGGCGCGATAGCCGCCGCAATATTGCCCGTTGAAATAGTGAAATTGTTCGATGTCGCGGGTGATTCGCTTGCACGTTGAAGGATTTAAACCATGATTCGGGCGTCCGGCACGGCAGGCTTTCAGGGCCATACCGATACCGTTTCGTCTTCCCGGCTGACCAACGCGGTCGCGGCCTCGCTCGCCGTCGCCGCGCTCTCGCTGTGCCTGATCGTCACCTGACGGTGCTGTCGACCAAGGCCACGATGGCGATGGGCCTGCCGGTCTGATTCCCGTCTCATCCTCGACCAGCCTTCAAGGCGCCGCGTGGCCCGCGCCAACCGGCATCGCGACAGGACGTCGATGAAATCGCCTGTGGTCATCGTTGCAATCACCCTGACTGCGGCCATCCTGGTCGCGGCATCGCTGCTGATTTTGGTCGGCACGCGTAAGGGATCGGGAACGTCGACGTTGAATGTCCCCGCGCAGCAACAGCGCGCGAATCGGAACGGGGCTCTCGATTCTCGTGTTGACGCGTTTTCTTGACGTGAACCGATATCCACGTCGCTCGAAAACGCTCTAAATCATCCGAAAGCTTTTCCCGGAACCGCAAGCGCCTGTTAAGCGCACCGCACGAAATCGGATTGCGCTCGTGCTACCGTAGGCCAATCTGACCGCCCTACTCGTTCAGGGAGGAACGAGATGCGGTTCGGATGGCGCGCGATCTCCGGTCCGGTGCTGACGGCAGCCATTGCGCTGCTCGCGATCCTACTCGATCGCACCATTGTCGTTCCCTCGCCAGCGCCTGTGTTCGTCTGCGTCGTCGCGCTTGCCGGCGCGTTGTCGGGTTTCGCCTCCGCGATGACCAGCGCGGCACTCGCCGTGATCGGCGCGGCGCTGTTCTGCCTCGGCCATCGCGCCATGTCCTTCCATGCTGCGGCCGACCTGGTCGGCCTCCTCGCCGTGACCGCCTTCGGCACCGCAGGCATCACCGGCCTGATGCGCGAGCGGCTGCTCGCCACATTCGCCGCCGAGCGCCAAAGCCACGCCACCGCCGCGCGGTTGTCGGCCGCGCTCGACCAGGTCGACATCGGCATCGTGCTGCTCGATACCGAGACGCGAGCCGAATTCATCAACCGCGCGTTCCGCGATTATTTTGCGCTGCCGGACGAAATCGCCGCCGGCAAGCCGCCCTTCATCGCGCTGATGTATCACGGCCGCGACACCGGCGCGTTCGAGCTGCCCGAGGACGAGCTCGGCACTTTCATCGCGCAGCGCATGGAGATGGTGCGGATCGGCGACGCCACGCCGATCAACATCAAGCTGCGCAACGGCGAGGTGCTGCGCTTCGTCTGCACAGCGCTGCCCGACGGCGGCCGCATGCTGAGCTAAACGCCAGTGACCGACCTCGTGCGCCACACCGATGCGCCGGAGCGCGCCGACTACTACCGTTCGCTGCGCGATCCCACGAACCGCAAGCTGATCCGGTATCTGCGCGTGGCGGAATGAGGGTGCTTTAGCCCAAGAACATCGCCTTCCGGCGCCCGCGGAGACAACCCTCACTCAAGCGAGCGTTGCTCGTCTTAACCTCTCCCCCGCCCTTCCGCGGCAGGCGTCATTTTTGGCGCTACCGTTTCCACATCGTCATGGCCGGGCTTGTCCCGGCCATCCACGTCTTCACTCCGGCAAAACAAGACGTGGATGCCCGGGACAAGCCCGGGCATGACGAGTTTGTGGAGGGATTGGCTACTCACAAGACACAACGAACCTGCAGCGTTACGCATATCGCGATAGCCCGCCCTTCCGCGGAAAGAGGTGCGAAGCAATCCGGGTGAGGGGCATGGCACACCGTCGCCACGACTGAATATCCAGCCGTCGCGCAAAGACATTTGATCATCTGCGCGAACATCCCTTATGAATGACGTTCAATGCTCGCAGGATCTTCACATGTCTCTCACCATTCGCGCCGTCACCAAGCAGGATTACGATCAATGGCTGCCGCTGTGGGACGGCTACAACGCTTTCTACGGCCGCTCGGGCCCGACCGCGCTGGCGCCCGAGATCACGAAGGTGACGTGGCAGCGCTTCTTCGACGCCTATGAGCCGGTGCATGCGCTGGTCGCCGAGAGCGACGGCAAGCTGCTCGGACTGACGCACTATCTGTTCCATCGCAGCACCACCGCGATCGAGCCGTCCTGCTATCTGCAGGACCTGTTCACGCTGGAAGCGGCGCGCGGCAAGGGCGTCGCCTCGGCGCTGATCTACGGCGTCTACGAGCGCGCCAAGCTTGCGGGATCGCCACGGGTCTACTGGCAGACGCACGAGACAAACGTCACCGCGCAAAGCCTGTACGACAAGGTCGCGGAACGCTCCGGCTTCATTGTCTATCGCAAGATCTTCTGATTTTAGCCGCCTTTTCCCGGACCACGCGGCCTGTGGATAACTCCACCTGTCACCGGCGCGTAACACACCGGGACTAAGTTGCTGCTGCGTCTGATCAGGCCCCCCGTCACCGATCAAGCGCCCCAAAGCGGTCCCCGTCAGTCGCCGCGTCTGACAGGGGCCGCATTTTTTTGCCCGCATGGCAGCACCGCAGGCAACGGCTTGCCGCTGGGGCAGGCCGCCTTCACAATGCACCGCGGCTCATCTCTCACGGGGATCTCTCATGGAAATTCGCAATCTCGGCGCCTCCGGCCTTCGCGTGTCCGCGGTCGGGCTCGGCTGCAACAATTTCGGCCAGCGCACCGATCTCGAGACCTCGCGCAAGGTGATCCATCGCGCGCTCGATCTCGGCATCACGCTGTTCGACACCGCCGACATCTATTCCAACATGGGCGGCTCGGAGACGGTGCTCGGCACCGTCCTGGGCGACCGCCGCAAGGACATCGTGCTGGCGACGAAATATTCGAAGCCCATGGCCGAGGACGGCACCAAGCAGGGCGCCTCGCGCCGCTACATCATGGAAGCCGTGGAAGCGAGCCTGAAGCGGCTGAAGACCGACTACATCGATCTCTACCAGCAGCACGACTACGACCCGCTGACGCCGATCGAAGAGAGCCTGCGCGCGCTCGACGATCTCGTCCGCCAGGGCAAGGTGCGCTACATCGGCAATTCGAACTTTCCGGCCTGGCGCGTCGCGGAAGCCGAATACGTCGCACGCGCGATGAATGTCAGCCGCTTCGTTTCCTGCCAGGACGAATATTCGCTGGTGGTGCGTGACATCGAGAAGGATCTGCTGCCGGCTGCGCAAGAGTACAAGCTTGGCCTGTTGCCGTTCTTCCCGCTCGCCAGCGGGCTGCTCACCGGCAAATACAAGAAGGGCGAAGCTGCGCCCGACGATAGCCGCTTCGGCAAGGTGCCGCGGCTGCGCGACCGCTACGTCACGCCGCGCAACGAGGATATCGTCGAGAAGCTCCAGGCGTTTGCGACGTCCCGCGGACACAGCATGCTGGAGCTCGCCTTCTCCTGGCTCGCAGCCCGCCCGCAGGTGTCGAGCGTGATCGCGGGCGCGACCCGCGTCGAACAGATCGAGCAGAACGTCAAGGCGATCGCCTGGAAGCTCAGCGCGGAGGAGATGTCCGAGATCGACAGGATCACGCTGGGCTGACTCTGAAGTGGCACTACTTGGCGCCGCGCCTCACCGTCTGCATCACCTCGAAGCCTTCGAATTGGGGATGGCCGAGATAGAGCGGCTTGTTGTCGCCAGCCTTGTGATGCGCGGCACGAAACGCCTCCGACTTGGTCCAGGCCTCGAACGCGGCATGGTTCGCCCACACGGTATGCGAGGCGTAGAGCGTGTGGTCCTCGAGCTCAGGCCCGCGCAGCAGATGGAATTCAACGAAGCCCGGCACCTTGTCCAAATGCGTATCGCGCGAGAGCCAGACCTGCTCGAAGGCGGACTCAGAGCCCTTGGCGACGCGGAAGCGGTTCATGGCGATGTACATGGGTTGAGGTCTCCTTAAGCTTGGAATTGTCAGGCACGCATTGCCCTCTCACTCCCTCGCCCTGTTCTTACGGGGAAAGGGCGGGGTGAGCGGCTGCCTCCGCGAGTTCGGCCTGAATGTAAGCGAAGCGGACGATGCGCGCACCGTCAATGTGGGAGTCGGATGGACTCCCCTCTTTGCAACAGCATGCCCTGCCCCTCACCCGGATTGCTGCGCAATCCGACCTCTCCCCACCAAGAGCGGGGAGAGGCTAGGCAACCAGGTCCTTCATCGGCCGTGCCGCCGCGCTGTCCGGGAACACGTTTTCCGCCAGCACACGGTCGGACAAACCAAACTGGCCCTGCAGCACGCCCTTGATCACGGAGCGCAGATCTGCCGTCGGCTTGAGATCGCGACCCTCGTAGAGGTTCGCGGACTTCAAACCGGGCCAATCCGAGATGACACGGCCGCCTTTGACGGCGCCGCCGGCGAGGAGCGCGATGGTGGCGGTGCCGTGATCGGTGCCGTCGGTGCCATTGATGCGCGCGGTGCGGCCGAATTCAGTGGCGACGACGATGGCCGTGTCGCGCCAGCGATCGCCAAGTCCGCTTTCGAATTCGGCAAGCGCGCCGTCGAGGCCGCCGAGCAGGAAGGCGAGGCGCCCGACCGGGCCGCCTTCATTCGCATGCGTGTCCCAGCCGTCGAAGGCGAGCGCGGCGATGCGCGGGCCGTCGTCCGCCGCCATCAGCTTGGCGGCGCCGCGCGCGACCTGGCGCATCTGCGCAACCTGATTGCCGGGCTTGCGCTTCATGTCATCGCCGCTCGCAGCCTTCTCGAGCTGGAGGCCTTGCGACAGCGCCGCAGCAAGCGCGGGATCACGATGGCGGTAGAGATCGGCGAGCCGAATTGCGGTGTCGTCGTCGGCCTGCGGCAGCGCCACCGGCGCCCAACCGACGGTCGGCGCATTGCCGCGCAGCACCAGCGGCGTGGTCGGGCCGACCGCAAGCCCGTTCGACACGCGCTCGCCGCGCGGCAGCGCTTCCAGCGCGCGGTTGAGCCAGCCGGATTGCACGCGGCCCGGGCCGGCATAGCCGCTTTCGAGCACGTCCTGGCCGTCGAAATGCGAACGGTCGCGATAGGGCGTTGCGACCGCATGGATCACTGCGGCATGTCCGTCGCGATACATCCGTGCGAACTCCGGCATTGACGGATGCAGCGCGAAGAAACTGTCGAGCATGATTGCGGGATGCGCGCCATCCGCGGCGAGCGCGATCGAGCCGTGCAGGCCGGCATAGTCGGGATCGCCGACCGGCGCGACGGTCGAGAGCCCATCGAGGGCGCCGCGCAGGATCACGACAATCATCCTGGGATCGCGCCCGTCGGCCGCGCGCGCGAATTTCGGCAAATAGGCCCAGGCAGCGAAGGAGGCGCCGCCGAGCAAGAGGCCGCGGCGCGAGGTGAGGAGCCGGTTCTCGACGCAGTCGATCATCTTCATCTCCTCTGCATTTCCGGGGACATCAGCAAGAGCGCCAGCGCCTGCTGGCGCGATTCTGCGCGCTCGATGGTTTTGCGGGTTTCGACGGACGCGGCGTCCGCTGCGGCAAATTCAAGCAGGTCGAGCGGATCGATGTTGTTGCCGAGGCGGGCGCCGATTTGCGCGGCGATGTCGAGCCTCAGCTTGATGCCTTCGGGCGCGGCCCATGCCGCGCTGGTATCCGGGAAACCGTTGGGGCCGGCCGGCGACCACAGCGGCTGTCCCAGTAGATTGAGATTGTTGAGATAGGCGCCGGGATCCTCCGGCACGCGCGCCACCAGCCGGCCGCTCGCGACCAGGAAATCATAGGGGCTGCGCATCTTGGTCAGCGGCGCCTTCCACGCTTCGTCGGAATCGACCAGCGCGGTGGCGAGCGCCTTGAGATCGCCGTCGGTCCTGACGAAGACGTCGCGCAGCCGCGCCACCAAGGCGGGCGGCGGATCGTCCGCCACGAAATGGCGGACGAATTTTGTCGCGATGAAATTCGCCGTCGAGGGATGGCGCGCGATGTCGGCGAGCGCAGCCTCGCCTTGCGCGAGGCCCGCCGGCTCGTAGGTCTTGCCGAGCAGCACCTGCGGTCCCGGCTGATGCGCATTGGTGTTGAAGACGAAGGAGCCGGGCGTTCCCAGTTGCCCTTGGCGGCCGGCAAAGGTCCACCCCGTGATGATGCGGGCGAGCGAGGTGACGTCCTCCTGGGTGTAGCCGCCGCCGACACCAAGCGTGTGCAGCTCCATGATCTCGCGCGCGAGATTTTCGTTCAGCCCGCGCTTGCGGTTCTGCCCCGCGCGCGAGTCCGGACCCAGCGATTGCTGGTTGTCGAGGAAGAACAGCATCGCCGGATGCTGCTCGACCGCCTTCAGCATATCAGCGAAACGCCCGAGCACGTGCGGGCGGATCGCCTCGCGCTCGAACGCGCCGGCCCAGATCCGCGCCAGCTCGCCCTTGCTGGCGGAGATGCAGAAATGGTTGGACCAGAACACGACCAGACGCTCGGTGAAGCCGCACTCGACCAGCGTCGCGCGCTGCAGGCGCGCCAGCGCCTCGGCACGAAAGGTCTTCTGAATGACGTTGAGTGGCTGCGGCGCGGGCTTTGCGGCCGCCGGCGGGAGCGCGTTCGGTTGCATCGTCTCGGGCTTTGCCGCGGTGTCGACAGGCTTCGCATCGGTCATCTGGCCGGCGATCTCGGTTGCGGCAGTGCTCAGCGAGAGATTGCGGCGCAGCCCCGGCTTCTGATCCGATGGCGCTTCGGGCGGCGTGCCGGCCTTGGCGGCCGCCTCACGCGCCTGCTTGACCTCGTCCTGATACGCAAACACCGCCTGCCCGAGTTGCGGCGTCGACTGCAGGCCCGGCGCCTCCAGCAGCACGCCATTGGGACGGGCCAGCTCAGCCTTCACGAACCCCCTGGGGTCGGAGGCCGCATTGATGAGATCGCCCGATGCACCGCCGCGGGCGCCGAAGCCGAAGCGGTTGAGCGCGACGAGCGCGGCTTGCGAATCGCGGGTCATCGATTTGTCCTTCGCGCCTTGCCAACCGCTTTCCCAATAGGTGCGCGGCGCCTAAAGCGCGATGAGATTAGCATCATCGCGCTTAAGGTTGTTGTTTGAGCATGATCTTTTCGGAAAACCGCTGCGCACTTTTCCGGATCATGCTCTAATATACCGCAGCGGCAGATGAACCCGACATGAAAATGACGTCGAAGCTTTTGCGTAAATCATGACAATTCCGAAAGAATCACCGGCGCCGGAACTTCGCCGCCTCGCCTGCTCCCGCTGCGGCACCGAGTTCGGCTGCGATCTCTCGGGCAATTGCTGGTGCGCGGAGGAAACCGCAAAGCTGCCGATGCCGCTCATGGGTGAAGATTGTCTGTGCCGGGAGTGCTTAAGGAGGGCGGCGGAAGCGGCGAGCACTGCGCGTTGAGCGCGGGAGGATCACCACACCCTCGCTGTAGTCCCTGCGAAAGCAGGGACCCATAACCCCAGGGAGAGGTTTGGCTAAGACCCGTCGTCCGGTACTCATACCAAGCGCGCCCGAGAGATCACGCGGTGTGGGTCCCTGCGCCCGCATTGCGTTCGCAGGGACGACAGTGGAGAGTGTGCCCTACACCTGATGTCCCGGCGACTTGCGCGCCATGCCGTCGAACGCGTCGAGCAGCTTCTCGCGCCAGGCGTAGATCGGATCATCCGCCTCCAGCAGCTTGAACGGGCTCGTCACCCGCGCCCATTGGAAACCGCCGAACACGATGTAATCGGCATAGTTCGGCGCGCTGCCGCCGATGAAAGGCTGCTTCTTTAGAGTCTGCCGCATCACCTCCAGCGACTTGCGGAAGGCGACCACGCCGGTATCGCGGCTCGCCATCACCGCTTCCAGGCTGTTGCCGCCAAAACGCGCCTCGCGCGTCTGGCGGAAATAGGCGGCATCGGCTTCGGCCAGATGCTTCGGGATGTCGGCGACGATCAGCGGAAAGATGCCGCCCACGATGGCGATGTCGCCCCACGCATTGATCATGCGGGCCATGGTGCGGCCACCTTCGCCGCCGAACAGCGACGCGCGATCCGGAAAATTGTCTTCGAGATAGTTCGCGATCGCCCAGGAATCGACCACGGGCTTGTCGTGATGCAAGAGCACCGGAACCTTCTCCGAGCCATGCGGCGCGATCGCGCTCTTCTCGGTGAAGCGCCAGGGCAGCGATTCCGCCGACAGGCCCTTATGCGCCAGCGCCATCCGCGCGCGCCAGCAATATGGGCTAAAGGGGCGCGCCGCATCGGTGCCGACGAGTTCGAAGAGTTTCAGTGACATGATCAATCCCATTGCTGCAACTGCCGAACAGAGTAGTCTTCATGGCAGCGAGCGCAAGAAAACTGTGCTGTCGCCGGTGTCCGGGTGTGACGGGGTAACCGATGACCTCGCTCGCCCTCGCGCCGGAGCGACCGTTGTTTATTGAGCCGGCCTCGGATTGGACCTAAGCTCGGGCATTTCGAACAGCGGGGAGGCATGGCAATGACCAGGACCATTCCACGGCGCGATTTCCTCCTTGGCGCGGCCGCATTCGCCGGCGCTGCGGCCGCCAATGCCTTCACCTGCATCGAGATCACGAGCGCTGCGCCGATCGCCGTTCCAACCGTCGACAAGCTCTCGATCCGCGTTCTCGTGGATTCGAGTTTCGACCTGTTCTTCCGTCCCAAGCAGATCAATGGCGTCTCGATCGCGCCGGCTGCGCGCGGCGGCGATTTCCGCAAGTCGCTGCACAATGAATGGGGCCTGTCGCTCTGGCTGGAATCCGAGGGCGGCGGCAACCAGCGCACGCTGATGCTGGACTACGGCTACACGCCCGAGGTGCTGCTCAACAACATGGCGCTGATCGGCGTCGATCCGGCCAAGCTCAATGCGCTGATCGTCAGCCACGGCCACTACGATCATTTCGGCGGCCTGAACGGCTTCCTCGACAAGTTCCGCGACAAGCTGCCGGCTGACCTCAAGCTCTATGCGGGCGGCGAGGACAATTTCTGCCATCGTCTCAACCCGACGCCGACGCAGGCGCAGTTCGCCGATTTCGGCACGCTCGACCGCCGCCAGCTCGCGGCGCAGAAGGTGACGACCGTGCTGTGCGAAACGCCGACCGTGATCGCGGACCATGCCTTCACCACCGGCAAGATCACACGCCGCAGCAGCGAGCGCGTGCTGCCGAACACGCTGGTCGAGTTCGGCATCAAGGACGGGCTGGGCTGCAATGTCGGCCACTATCTGCCCGCGGAGATGGACGGCAAGATCGTGCCCGACGAGCACATCCACGAGCACGCCACCTGCTTCAACGTGCGGGATCTCGGCCTCGTCGTGATCTCGTCCTGCGGCCATGTCGGCATCGTCAATTCGGTGAAGCAGGCGCAGGAGGTGTCGGGCATCCAGAAGGTGCACGCGATCGTCGGCGGCTTCCATCTCGGCCCGGCGCCCAAGGACTACCTCACGCAGGTCGTGAGCGAGATCAAGGCGCTCGATCCTGACGTCGTGGTGCCCATGCATTGCAGCGGCCTCAACTTCGCGCAGGAAGCCAATGCCCAGATGGAGGGCAAGGTGTTGATGACGACCACGGGCAGCCGCCTTACCTTCGGGCTGTGATGCCCAGCGCCTGGCTCTGCGTGATGTTGGCGCTCGCCTGCGCGGGAGCGGCGCAGGCGCGCTCGGCCGCGGAGACCATGGACATCCTGATGTGGAATCGGGAGCCGGTCGGCGGGCCGTTCGAGCTGATCGACCAGACCGGCAAACGACGCAGCGACCGCGAATTCCGCGGGCGGCTGATGCTGGTCTATTTCGGTTTCACCTACTGCCCCGACGTCTGTCCGACCGACCTGATGGCCATCGGACAGGCGCTCGAGCAGCTCGGGCCGGATGCCGACGCCGTGCAGCCGGTCTTCATCACCGTCGATCCCGAACGCGACACGGCTGAGCATCTTGCCGAATACGTCCCGATGTTTCATCCGCGGCTGCTCGGGCTGACCGGCAGCCTTGATGCCATTGCGGCAGCGGCAGAGGCCTACAAGGTCTATTTTGCCAAGATCCCGATCGGCAAGGACGCCGGCGACTACACGGTCGACCACACATCCTTCATCTATCTCATGGGTCGCGACGGAAAATATCTCGGCTTCTTTCCGCCGGGCACCTCGGCTGAACGCATGGTCGAGATCATCCGGCCACGGCTGGCGGCGCCTTCGCGCTAACGCACGATGAGATCAGGATGAATCGTCATCGCGCTTTATATGTTGTTTGAGCATGATCTCCGCGCAAACGCGTTCCGCGTTTGTCGCGAGGGAAAACCGCTGCGCACTTTTCCGGACATGCTTTAGCACTCCGGCGAGAGCCGTCGAACTCACCGCCCGTTGGTGCGCAGCAATTTCTCGCCGCCTTCCGTCACTGCGATGACCAGCCCGATACCGGGCAGCGTTGCGCGGGCGACGTAGCCGCGCTCACTGGCGTCCTCCCAGATGGTGAGGCGCGGGCACGAGGTCTTCCAGGTCGCGATCACCTCGGCATAGGCGCGGGGCTCGCGCGCGACCCATTCGACGAAATCAAGCACCAACGGATCGGCCGTCTCGCTCATTGCAAGCCTCCCTTTATTGCAAGCCACCTTTGGCAAAGGCGGCCAGCACCGGCGCGCGAAGCTGGAGCCAGCCGCCATAGGCGATATAGTAGCAGGCGATAGTGGTGATCAGCCTGTTCGACCAGGCCACGAATTGCTGATCGGTCATGGCTTCGAGAATGCGCCGTGCGAGCGTAGTGCCGAGCATCGAGGCTGCGATCGCGACGCCGGCGAGCAGAGGATCGAGGCTCGCGGCCTGATCGATCACGCCGCCGAAATAGATCAGTTTTGTGAAATGGCTGATGAGCTGGCACATCGCCTTGGTCGCGACCTTCTCACGCCGGCCGAAATCGCCGCCGAGGAAGAAGGTGTCGAGCAGCGGACCGGAGACGCCGGTCATCAGCATCAGGCCCATGCAGACCGTGCCGTAGACCGTGCCCTGCCAAAGACGGTCGGGGTCCGGCTTGATGTTCGCCGGCAGCAGCCGCGCCATGAACGGCGTCGCGCCCAGCATCAGCAGCGCGACCGGCTTGTCCGGCACGTAACGTGTGAGCGACCACGCCGCGAGCGCGGTGGCAGCGCCGACCATGTAGTTCGCGACCGGCCGCCAGCGGATATGCGCCCGCCACAGGAACGCGCGCCAGCCGTTCGAGGCCATCTGCGTGATCGCATGCAGCACCATCGCGGTCGGCAGTGGCATCAGCGCCAGGAGAACACCGATCAGGATCAGCCCGCCCGCCATGCCGAACAGCCCCGACAGGAACGCGGTGGCCACCATCAGCAATCCAAGGGCAGCGATCATGATGGGCGTCACGTGAAAATTCTCCTGCGGTGGTTCAACGTCAGGGACGCAGACTGTTTCACTCCGGGGAGAGGCGAAGGGACCGCGCCCGCCCTCAACAAATCGGCACGAATTACGCTGATGTTTGTGCCTCGCTTGCCCGTTCTCCGCAAACTGAGTTATCTTGGCCTGGCATCAGCTTTCCTGAGGGTCGGACATTTGCGGCGGCTGCTGTTTCTCAACGGCATCAAGGCATTCGAGGCGGCGGCGCGGACCGGCAGCTTTGCGGCGGCCGGGCTCGAGCTCAGCGTGTCGGCGGCCGCGGTCAGCCGCATGGTGCATCTGCTGGAAGAGCGGCTCGGCGTCGCGCTGTTTGAGCGCAAGGCCAACCGGCTGGTGCTGACGCAGGCCGGCCGCGCCTATCAGAGCGGACTGACGCCGATCTTCGACGCGCTGGCGAGCCTCACCGCGCAAGTGACGGCGCCGTCCGGCATGCGCGTGCTCACCATCGGCGTCGGCCACACCTTCGCGATGCGCTGGCTGATCCCGCGCCTATCGGAGTTTCGCAGCGAGGAGCCGGACATCGAGGTGCGCTTCACCACCGGTGGCGCCTTGGTGCCGTTCGGTGAGGACTGGAGCTGCGGCATCAAGCTCGGCACCGGCGACTGGCCCGGCCTCGTCGCTGAGCCGCTGTTCGCCGGCGACCTCACCCCCGTCTGCGTGCCGCGCCTCGCCACGTCGTTGAAGCGCCCCGCCGACCTCAAGGGCCCGAGCCTGATCCGCGTCGAGCATTCGCCGGAGGACTGGCCGATCTGGCTCAAGGCCGCCAACCTCACCCGCATCACTCCGCGCGGACCCGAGTTCCAGTTCTACGGCCAGGCGCTGCAGGCCGCCGCCGACGGCCTCGGCATCGCCATGGGCATCCGGCCCTATATCGACGACGACATCGCCGCCGGCCGGCTGGTGGCACCCTTCGATCTCTCGGTGCCCAAGGGCATGCGCTGGTATCTCGTTTATCGCAGCTTCCAGACCGAGCAGCGCGACTTCGCCGCGTTCCGCCGCTGGATCATGCGCGCTGCGGCGGAACCCGCAGCCCGCCCGCGACGGCTGAGCCGGGCCGGACGCGGCTGATCCTTCACCCGTTCGGGTGAAAAAGCCGGGCGCATGTGAACGGCTTCACATACCGAACCGGGCAAACGTGGTCCTCTAACCCTCCGACAAGAGCATTTGGGGACTACCAATGACGACCCTCTACGACGGCTTTGACATTGAATCCTTCGAGGCCGGCAAAGGCCTCTGGCACGCCCGGATCCGGCGCGCCGATTTCAGCCCGCTTGCCATCGACGGCGTGCTGTTTCCGGCTATGGAAGTCGGCTTCGCCTGGCCCGACCGCGACGCCGCGATCGCCGACGCCAAGCACCACATCGATCGTTTCCGCCGTCGGGCCAACAGCGACGACCAATAAGCCGATTCCCGAGGGACCAGCAGCAGCGAGGTACAACAGGGAACCGGTCATGTCAGTGATGGAATTCGAAGACACACCGCGGCCCCGGATCTATGGCCGCAGCGTGCTGTCGAAATGCCCGGAATGCGACGGCGATCTCGCGGTGCTCCGTGTGATCGGCGGTCGCGCCGGATGCGAGTACTGGACCATGCGCTGTACCGATTGCGGCGGCATCCATCTCGACATCCTGAAGCCGCATCAGGCGGGCGACGACGGGGGCCCCCGGCCGGCCGCGTGACATCGCAGCCTGCTGCCAACCTGCTGTCAGCAGCCTGAACGTATCAGGGCATTCGCCCTTTATTGAGGGGCGGACTCGTCCCATATTCGCCTCATGGCGAAGAAACCTGCTCCCCCCAAATCCCCGAAATCCAAAGCTCCCAACTCGAAGGCTCATCGGCCTGACGTGCAGCCGATCGGGCCGGCGCTGGCCGAGCTGCTCAATCCCGCGATCAATCGCGGCGATGCCGGGCTGGGATCGGGCACCGGGCTGCAGCCGCCGCCGGACAATTCACGCGACCGCCGCGCCGGCGGCGAGACCGCGGCGCATCGTGCTCGCGCCTCGACGCCGAAGGAGTTTCCGCAGGACACGGCCAAGAATACTGCAAAGCCGATGCCGCTGCGGCCCAATCCGCAGCCGCCGGGGGCTCGCGCCTCGACCGAAGGCTTTGACGAGGCACCGCAGGCCAATTACGGCACCGCGGCCACGATCCCGATGCTCGATCCGGAACTGGCGCGGCAGCTCGGCCTGCCCACCGAGGAAGACGATGCCGAAGCGCTGGCGCGCCCGCCGCGCTCCAAGATGGAGGCGCTCGGCGTCAAGGCCACCGCCGACGCGCTCGAAGCGCTGATCCGCGAGGGCCGGCCGGAGTTCCGCAAGGACGACGGCTCCATGAAGGTGTGGACGCCGCACCGTCCGCCGCGCCCGGAAAAGTCCGAAGGCGGCGTGCGCTTCGAAATCAAATCGTCCTACGAGCCCAAGGGCGACCAGCCGACCGCCATCAAGGAGCTGGTCGAGGGCATCGAGCGCAACGACCGCAGCCAAGTGCTGCTCGGCGTCACCGGCTCCGGCAAGACCTACACCATGGCCAAGGTGATCGAGGCGACGCAGCGCCCCGCGCTGATCCTCGCACCGAACAAGACGCTCGCCGCGCAGCTCTATGGCGAGTTCAAGAACTTTTTTCCCGACAACGCGGTCGAGTATTTCGTCAGCTACTACGACTACTACCAGCCGGAAGCCTATGTCCCTCGCACGGACACGTACATAGAGAAGGACTCGTCCATCAACGAGCAGATCGACCGCATGCGCCACTCGGCGACGCGCGCGCTGCTCGAACGCGACGACGTCATCATCGTCGCATCGGTTTCCTGCATCTACGGTATCGGCTCGGTCGAGACCTACACCGCGATGACCTTTGCGCTGAAGAAGGGCGAGCGCATCGACCAGCGCCAGCTGATCGCCGATCTCGTCGCGCTCCAGTACAAGCGTACCCAGGCCGATTTTACCCGCGGCACGTTCCGTGTCCGCGGCGATGTCATCGACATCTTCCCGGCGCACTATGAGGACCGCGCCTGGCGCGTGAACCTGTTCGGGGACACCATCGAACAGATCGAGGAATTCGACCCGCTCACCGGCCACAAGCAGGACGAACTCGAATTCATCAAGATGTACGCCAATTCGCACTATGTGACGCCGCGCCCAACCTTGGTGCAGGCGATCAAGTCGATCAAGTTCGAATTGAAGCAGCGGCTCGACCAGCTCCATAACCAGGGCCGCCTTCTGGAAGCGCAGCGGCTGGAGCAGCGGACCACCTTCGACCTCGAGATGATGGAGGCGACCGGAAGCTGCGCCGGCATCGAGAACTATTCGCGCTATCTCACCGGACGGCGTCCCGGCGAGCCGCCGCCGACGCTGTTCGAATACGTGCCCGACAACGCCCTGATCTTCGCCGACGAAAGCCACGTCACCATCCCGCAGATCGGCGCCATGTTCCGCGGCGACTTCCGCCG
This sequence comes from Bradyrhizobium sp. USDA 4486, assembly GCF_054057995.1. Taxonomy (NCBI): domain Bacteria; kingdom Pseudomonadati; phylum Pseudomonadota; class Alphaproteobacteria; order Hyphomicrobiales; family Nitrobacteraceae; genus Bradyrhizobium; species Bradyrhizobium sp. USDA 4486. Next base: position 7,516,625 of record NZ_JBSRZV010000001.1, on the reverse strand, counting down.
CAAGGCGACGCTGGCCGAATACGGTTTTCGCCTGCCCTCCTGCATGGATAACCGCCCGCTCCGCTTCGAGGAGTGGGACATGATGCGGCCGCAGACCATCGCGGTGTCGGCGACGCCGGGCGGCTGGGAGCTGAACGAGAGCGGCGGCGTGTTCGTCGAGCAGGTCATCCGCCCCACGGGGCTTATTGATCCACCCGTTGATATTCGCCCTGCCCGCACCCAGGTCGACGATCTCGTCGGCGAGGTTCGCGCCACCGCGCAGGCGGGCTACCGCTCGTTGATCACGGTGCTGACGAAGCGCATGGCCGAGGACCTCACCGAATATCTGCACGAGCAGGGCATTCGCGTCCGTTACATGCACAGCGACATCGACACCATCGAGCGCATCGAGATCATCAGGGATTTGCGCCTCGGCGCGTTCGACGCGCTGGTCGGCATCAACCTCTTGCGCGAAGGCCTCGACATTCCCGAATGCGCGCTGGTCGCGATCCTCGACGCCGACAAGGAAGGCTTTTTGCGCAGCGAGACCTCGCTGATCCAGACCATCGGCCGCGCCGCGCGCAACGTCGACGGCAAGGTGATCCTCTACGCCGACAGCATGACCGGCTCGATGGAGCGCGCCATCGCCGAGACCAACCGCCGCCGCGAGAAGCAGGTCGAGTACAACAATGCCAACGGCATCACGCCGGAGAGCGTGAAGAAACAGATCGGCGACATCCTCAACTCCGTTTACGAGCGCGACCACGTGCTGGTCGAGGTCGGCGGCCACGACATGACCGACGACGTCATCTCGATCGGCCACAATTTCGAAGCCGTGCTCGCCGATTTGGAAACGCGGATGCGCGAGGCCGCGGCCGATCTGAACTTCGAGGAAGCCGCCCGCCTGCGCGACGAAGTCAAGCGCCTGCGCGCCACCGAGCTCGCCGTCGTCGACGACCCCACCGCAAAGCAGCGCACCGTCGCGACCAAGGCCGGCGCCTATGCGGGGGCGAAGAAATACGGCGAGGCCGCCAACCTCCCCGTCAGCGCCATGAAGAACAAGAGCGCCGCAACCGCCCTCAAAGCCGGCGGCGGCAAGGGCTCACGCGTGCACAAGCCGCATCTCGACGAGATGCACGGCCCGGAGTCGCTGCCCTACCGGCCAAGCCCGAGCCTGCCGGCAAAGCCGTTCGGCAGCACGAGCCGGATCATCCAGCCGACGGACTCAAGGCAGTCAGGGCCGGAGTTCGGGCCCGCGCCGAAGTCGACGGGTGGTGCACCGGGGCGAAGGGGCGGGTGGAAGAAGAGGTGAACGAGGCGCGTCAGCGCCAGTCGCGGTTATGGATTCCGGGCTCGCCCCTTTGCGGCGCCCTGGAACCGCGGAGAGATTCTCGCCCTCACCCGACGCTCGCCGTCACAACCGCCATCACCGACAGCAGCAGCACGATGGTCACGAGTTGCAGCGAGGCGATCGGCTGGGTGCGCCATACCGTGATCTTGTCGGAGAGCGACAGACGGGCCTCGAAGAATTTGGGGCTCATAGACGGTCTTGAATAGGTGCGGGAAGCTCGGGCCGAGGGTCACGGCCAGCATCGCGTGGGCGAGCGAGGCGACGGCGACGAAGATGGCGACGCCGGGGTCGCCGACGAGGTCGTGGTTGCCGATGAGCTTGAGCAGGAAGGCCGCAGTGGCAAAGGTCGGGAAGCTCTGCAGCGTCGCGGTCAGTGCGAGGCCTTCGAGCGCGTTGTGCAGGCGGGACTTTCTCGCGGCGGCAACAGTGGCGGCCATGGCATGTCTCCGTGATGACACGCGGATGACGATAGCCACGTTGCCGGAGGGGAGATGTGAGATGAGTCACGCGATGCTTCGCCTCTCCCCGCAAGCGGGGCGAGGGAGTAGACCGCTGATGCCATGGCGGGCTCGGGCTATTCCAGGAAGACGAAGCGCTACAGCTTCCCCTGCCCGTTCACCTGACCCTGCTGTTGCTGCTGCTTCGCCTGTTCTTTGGCATGATGACGGCCGTAGAGGCAGCCGGCAGCGGCCCCGAGCATGCCGTGATGGCCGGCATAGTGGCCGGCGACGCCGCCGACGATGGCGCCCTTGATGCAGCCCTTGGCGTTGGCGGCGGAGCTTGCGCCGAGCATCAGAAGTGCGGCGGCGATGGCGGGAAGCGGCGATTTCATGGATCGTTGTCTCCGGATGCGATGTCGGATTCTCAACGATTGCAAGCAGGCCGGGGTTCCCTGGCGCGGCGCGCCAGCCGCTGTGCACCGGGCATCACGGAGCGCGCCTGAATTCGCGCATGTGGATGCAGGCATAATCTTTAATTGCATCACATGAACCGGGCATTGCGCTCGCGCGTCATACCTCTGCCCTGTGTTCTTGCGGATTGAAGCGCGCGCGCACGGCGCGATAGCGTTTGCAATCCACGGCCGAGGAAGGCGGCGCGGCATGACGGTTGAAAAGCTGAACAGGCGGCGCGTGCTGCATCTGCTCGACGCCTTCGCACGCGGCGATCTCGAAGCCGCGCTGTCGTGCTGCACCGAGGACGTCGACTTCCTCACCCATGCGCCGATCGACGTGCTGCCGCACATGGTGCCGCGTCACGGCAAGGCTGAGCTGCGCGAGCTCTGGCAGACGATCTGGTCGCGCTATTCGGAGATCCGCTACAAGGCGCCGCACATCATCGCCGACGGCGACGAGGTCGCGATCTACATGCACAGCTACTTCAAGAAGCGGAGCAACGACCGCATCGTGCAGTTCGACATGGCGGTGTTCTACACCTTCCGCGGCGGGCAGGTCTCACAGATCCGCGAGATCATCGATTCCTACGACCTGGTGCAGCAGGTGCTGGAGCGCGAGATCGGGCCGCTGATCATGGGGCAGCGCGTGGATTGAAGTCCTTGCCCTTGTTAGGGGCGAGCTTCGACCGGAAGATTACGGGGGTCTATTGTAAATTTCACAAAATGCCATCAATTGCGCATTGCGAAAACGTGAGTTGCGCTTTGGCCGAAATCCCGTACCTTGTTCGCATACAAATGAGTTGAACGCCCCGGGGCACATTGCGGTGCATGGGGCCGCTTTCCGTTTTTTCTGCAAGCCAGCTTCAGGACTGCCCCCAAATGACAGAGCACAGCCTCTGGCGTTTCTCGCGTGCGTTGCACCGCGCGATCAACGACCGGCATTTCGATGAAATCGAGGCCCTGATCGACGAGGACGTCGAGTGGGCACTCTATGGCCCAATCGACATGTTTCCGTTCCTCGGCGCCCGCCAGGGCCGGGACGCTGTGCTCGATGTCATCCGCCAGCTGGCCGACAATTTCCAGGTCCGCCGCTTCGACCGCGAGAGCATCATGCTGGGCGTCGACTCCGCCGCCTCGATGCTGCGCTATTCGCTGACGGCGCTCGATTCCAACAAGCCGATCTCCCTGCGGGTCGCGCAATTCGCCCAGTTCAAGGCAGGCAAGCTGATCAGCATGCGCGTGCTGATCGACACCTTCGACCTGGTCGAGCAGGCACTTGGCCGCGCCATTCATCTGCCGAAGATGACCAGCGCCGGCTGAGGGGGACGCCAACGGGTCCCGCGGTCTGGGACCGATGACGATGCCTGACGCGACGTCCTGGCCTCCAGCCCCGCCGGATGCCGTCGTGTCACGAACTCGTCATCGGGCGCGCGCCCTTCGCGCGGCCCGTTGGTTCGCGTCCAAAGCGCGATGAGATCAGGATGGATCGTCATCGCGCTTTGGGTTGTTTGAGCATGATCTCCGCGCAAACGCGTTCCGAGTTTGTCGCGAGGGAAAACCGCTGCGCACTTTTTCCGGATCATGCTTCAGAGGCGAGCCGCCACAATTTCGCAACGATAGATCAGCATTGATGCAAGCGGACCGAAGGCGCATGGTCATCACCGAAGGCCGCCTTATATTCTTGGCGGACGGCATGCGCCGGGGCTCGCGGGCAGGACGATGGAATTCTCGACAGGTTTTGGCTGGACCAGGCTGCCGGTGCTGGCGGCCGTGTTCATTTTCGGCTCGGTGCTGACGGCCTCGGCGCAGATCATTCCGCCCTTTTCTCCCGGCCCGGCGGCGCCCGACGAAGAAGCCGAGGCGGCCGAGGCCCCTGATGTCAACGATCCCGACGTGATGAAAGGCATCGACGTCGACAAGCTCGACTGGAGCCAGCTCGCGATCGACGCCGGCACGCTCAACGACATCATCGCAGCCAAGAAGCGCGCCCAGGCCGCGGCCAATAACGGGCTGAACTGGTCGTCGAGCGCCAACGCCAACGGCTCCTCGGCGGTGACCGTGAAGCAGTCGGTGTTCGAGTTCTGGGACACCAGGATCGGGGCCGACATGACCCTGGCGAGCGAGCCGCGGACGATGTCCGAGCTGCTTGCACAGAAGGCCGCCAATGGCGGCAGCCTGCCGCAATCCTCGGGCAGCGCCTGGGCCACCGCGACCGCGCCGGGTGCGGGTGCGATCTGGGACAAGACCGCGGTGGAAGCCCGCGTCGATCCCGGCTCCGAACAGAGCAAGCTCGGGGCCTCGCTGACCAAATCGATGCCGCTAACGGGCGACACGTCGCTGACGCTGCAGAACGGCTACAGCGTCAACCAGCAGGGCACCACCGCCGTCCCTGGCATCGGCGGCCACATCACCCGGAACTACGAGACCGACCAGAGCGCCAAGGTCACCCTTACCGACACCGGCACCAGCATCATGGCCGGCCAGTCGCTGTCCACCGCCGACGACAAATGGCTGCGCAAGGTCGGCGCCGAGCAAAAGCTGTTTGAGAACGTCACCGTCTCCGGCTCGGTCGGCGAGACCTCGCAGGGCGCGATCAACAAGAGCGTGACGGCGGGCTTCAAGAAGAGCTGGTAGCGGCCAGCCAAGCGCCCCACCCTGTCTCCTCATCCTGAGGGCGCTCCGAACGAGCGCGTCTCGAAGGATCGAGGCCGCCGCCGAGAGAGCCGGGCCTTTCATGGTTCTCGCGCCGATGCGCAGCATCGTCCGCTGCCGGCTTCGCGCTCCTCACCATGAGGGGATAGAGGCTCTTTGCCGCGGGCCATTCACACTTCCCTAACCATACGCCACGGCAAAGCCCCCGAATGGTCCGTCCTTGCCGCATCTTGGCCCATTTGCGGTCAAAATCGGGCGCCCTAGTCGCCTCCCAGAACGCCGTCGTGCGGGGACACTCGCGCTGCGCTCAACGCGATCAGGGGAACAACGATGAACGCTACTCGTCCGGAAAAGATCGAATCCACCGAGACCGAGACGGTCGACAACAACCTCGCCGCCGTGACCGAGGTCGAAGCCGGCATCCGCGACTTCGTCCGCAACGACATCGCCTATCTGCGCCGGCCGGCGACGCCGACCACCGACGCGCCGCCGCTCGACCCGAGCGCGGAGGCGACCGTCACCAACGTCAACTCGCTGATCCAGCGCGTCGCCGGCACTTCGCTCGCCGAGATCGAGAATCTGATCTCCGAGCTGGAGAGCCTGCGCGACCTGCTCCATGCCGAAGGCCAGCGCGTCCAGCGCGAGATCTCCGGCTACGCCCAGCTCAGCCAGGCCGCGATGAAGTCGACCCGCATGATCGCCGACAACGTCGCGCAGTGGAAGCGCGCCGCCGACGGCCTGCGCAACAGTTAAGCACCAGCTTCAAACGTCAGTGGCTGCCGCGTTCCCGCAAGGGAGCGCGGCGGTTTTGATTTGTGCGGCTCTCGTGCCCCGGACGCGGTGCGGCACCACAAGCGCGTTTACGCGCGTCTTCGACGCACTATGGTGACGCGCCGTAGAGCCGAGGGCCCACCGCGAGGATGAAAGCGCGGCGCGATAGGTCCCCGCTCTGCGCAGCAGCGTTGCACGCTGCAGCGCGTCCGTACGTTTTGAACCCTCTCCCGCTCCCCCGCGACCAATGCCAAGCGCCCGTGCCGTCACGGCCGGGCCTGGGGACATGTCAGATGGAAAGCATTCGGCCCGACAACACGGACCCCATACCGCTGCGGCCCGCGCCGAACCAGTTCGGCACGATCATGCTGCGCTTTGTCGGGCTGCTCGTGGTCGCGATCGCCATCCTGGCGTTCGTCTATAGCCGCTGAGCCAAAGGCCGATCCCGGCCGCGAAGAGTTGAGATCTTACCGGGATATCTTACCTGGCCGCTTCCACGGTCGAGGCTTCCAGGGTGTAGGCGCCGTCGGCGTAGCCCTTCACCACCATACCCGCGACCAGCATGACGGCCAGCGTGGCGGTAGCAAAAATGAATCCGACCAGCTTGAGTGCGCCGCGATCTGCCATGGTCCTCGTCCCCTGTATCTGCCCAATTCGTTTCAATTAGACAGCGACAGGTTCATAATTGGTTAGCAACTCGATGGTTCCGCCGACTGCTTCGCCGGTAAACCACGTTGGGCAGGCTTATGGCAGCCACCCGGAATCACGTCCATAGCGCGCGGGCAACACTCGTGCATTCATTTGCCGGTTCATCCTGGAACAGATCTAAGCCTTCGCGCGCATCGGCACGAAGGCCGAGGCGGTGATGGAGTACACCTCCTCGCCGCGCTGGTTGGTGCCGGTGGTCTGGGCCGTCACGATGCCCCAGCCGGGACGAGAGGCGGAGGTGCGCTTGTCGATAACGACGTTGACGTAACTGACGGTATCGCCCGCGAGCACCGGCCTGATCCAGCGCAAATCGCGAAAGCCTGGTGACGGGCCCCACACCGCGACCTCCTCGCCGCGCGCTGCGGCCTCCCGCGCCAGACGCTGGCCGTCGGCGACAAGCAGGCTCATGCAGGCCGAGCCGACATGCCAGCCGGAAGCAGCTAACCCGCCGAACAGCGAGTTCTTGCCCTCCTCCTCGTCGAGGTGGAAGCGCTGCGGATCGAACTTTGCAGCGAACGTCTTGATCGACTCCGCCGTGAACGTATAGGCGCCGATCTCGCGACGCTGGCCGATCGCGATGTCTTCGAAGAACCGCATCAGACCGCTCCCTCGCGCCGCTTGATCAGGATCGGCGAGGTCATCTCGGCGAGCGCCTGCCCGGCAGCATTGCGCACGGTGCATTTGAACTTGACGATGCCGAGTGTGGGGCGGCTCTTCGAGGCGCGCGCCTCCACGACGTCGACGTCCAGCGTGAGATTGTCACCCGGCCTGAGCGGCGAGAGCCAGCGCACCTCGTCGACACCGGGCGAGCCGAGCGAAGCGGTGCGGGTGATGAACCCGTCGGCCATCATCCGCATCATCAACGAGCAGAGGTGCCAGCCGGAGCCGGACAGGCCGCGCAGCATGCTCTTGCTGGCAGCCTCCTCGTCGAGATGCATCGGCTGCGGGTCGAACTCGGCGGCGAAAGCCAGGATCTCGTCGCGGGTGACATGGCGTGGGCCGAATGTGCCGAACCGGCCGGCCGGGAAGTCTTCGAAGGTCAAGGTCATCTTGGGAGGGCTTTGCTGAAATGACAGATTGTGGCCGCAGTTTGCGGCAATCTCAACCCGCCGCCCCGCATGGCTCGTGCTACATAGGAGGCGGCTGTCTTGATTTGAGTGATCAAGACCGAGGCCCGATTGACGTCCCGATCCGAAAGTCCCGATTTCCCTGGGGAGAGCAATGTTTTCATTCAGCGATCTGTTTCAATGGGACCGCTTCATCACGCCGACCATCATCAAGACCTTCTACTGGCTCGTGATCGCACTGATCTGCCTGTTCGGCCTCTCCGGCATCTTCTCGGGTCTCGCGACGATGGCGATCAGTCCGTTCGGCGGCTTCCTGGTGCTGCTGTCGTCGATCGCCAGCGTCGTCGTCGGCGTCGTGTTCTCGCGCATCGCCGCGGAGCTGATCCTGATCGTATTCCGCATCAACGAGCATCTCGGCGCGATTCGGGATCAGGGCGGCGGGATGCGGTGAGGCTCTCGTGTCCCGGACGCGGCGCGGCGTGCAATGACGCGACGCAGAGCCGGGACCCATGCGTCCGCAATCAAGGCTCCTCGGCCCCGGCTCTGCAGCGCACCGCTGAAGAAGCGCTGCGCTGCGTCCGGGCCACGAGATCCAGCCTACGTATTAAACCTGAAATGCATCACGTCGCCGTCGGCGACGACGTATTCCTTGCCTTCGAGGCGCAGCTTGCCGGCATCGCGGGCGCCGGCTTCGCCGCCGAGCGCGACGTAGTCGTCATACGCGATGGTCTCGGCGCGGATGAAACCCTTCTCGAAATCGGTGTGGATCACACCGGCCGCGCCCGGCGCCTTGGTGCCGCGATGGATGGTCCAGGCGCGCGCTTCCTTCGGGCCCACCGTGAAATAGGTGATGAGCCGGAGCAGCGAATAGCCGGCGCGGATCAGGCGGTCGAGGCCCGCCTCTTCAAGACCCAGCGTCTCCAGGAAATCGGCGCGCTCCTCGCGCGAGATGGTGGCGATCTCGGATTCGATCTTGGCGGAGATGACGACGGCGACGGCGCCTTCCTTCGCCGCCTGCTCCTCGACCGCCCTGGAGAAGGCATTGCCGGTCGCGGCCGAGCCTTCCTCGACGTTGCAGACGTAGAGCACCGGCTTGGACGAGAGGAGGCCGAGCATGGAGAACGCCCGCTCCTCCTCCGCCTTGCGCTCAACGAGGCGCGCCGGCTTGCCGTCGCGCAGCAGCACCAGGGTGCGGTTGACGAGGTCGAGCTGCTCCTTGGCGTCCTTGTCGTTGCCCTTAGCCTTCTTGGTGAGATTGTCGACCCGCTTCTCGAGGCTGTCGAGGTCGGCGAGCATCAGCTCGGTCTCGATGGTCTCGATGTCGGCGAGCGGGGCGATCTTGCCCTCGACATGGGTGATGTCGGAGTCCTCGAAGCAGCGCACGACATGCGCGATGGCGTCGACCTCGCGGATGTTGGCCAAAAACTGGTTACCGAGGCCTTCACCCTTTGAGGCGCCGCGCACGAGGCCGGCGATGTCGACGAAGGTCAGCCGGGTCGGGATGATCTGCCCAGACTTGGCGATCGCCGCGAGCTTGTCCAGCCGCGGATCGGGCACGGCGACCTCACCGACATTCGGCTCGATGGTGCAGAACGGATAGTTCGCAGCCTGCGCCGCGGCCGTCTCGGTCAGCGCGTTGAACAAAGTCGACTTGCCGACATTAGGCAATCCGACGATCCCGCATTTGAATCCCATGGTCTCTTCCAGTCTTCGCGCCGCGGGCGCGTGCATTCGTTGAAGTGGTCATGCCCGGCCTTGTGCCGCCTTGAGCCGGGCATCCACGTCCTTCGCTCCGCGGAAAAAGAAGGCGTGGATGGCCGGGACAAGCCCGGCCATGACGGAGAGAGATCAGTTCGACTTCTCTCCGTTCTCGTCCTTGGTCAAAAATCCCTTCGCCTGCATGGCGAGATGCACCCTGTTGGCGAAGGTCGCATCCGTGCCTTTGGCGATCAGTGCGGCGTGCTCGGCGACCGCGTCGCAGAGCGTCCTCACCCAGTCGTTGTCGGCCTTGGCGAAGTCCGACAGCACGTGGCCGTGCACCAGTTCCTTGACGCCGGGATGACCGATGCCGAGCCGCACCCGGCGATAGTCGTTGCCGATATGGGCGGAGATCGAGCGCAGGCCGTTGTGGCCGGCGATGCCGCCGCCGATCTTCACCCGCACCTTGCCCGGCGGCAGCTCGAGCTCGTCGTGAAACACGGTAACGTCGCCCGGCGCGATCTTGAAGAAGCCTGCGGCCTCCTGAACGCTGCGACCGGACTCGTTCATGTAGGTCGCGGGCTTGAGCAGGATCACGCGCTCGGTGCCGAGCGCACCTTCCGAGGTCTCGCCCTGAAAACGACGGCGCCACGGTGAAAAACCATGACGCCGCGCGATCTCGTCGACGGCCATGAAGCCGATATTGTGCCGGTTACGTGCGTATTTCGCGCCGGGATTGCCGAGCCCAACAAAGAGTCGCATGACGCGGCGCGCCCCTCGCTCGGCGCGCGGTTAGAAAACCGCGCGCCAGCTTTGACAGATTACTTCTTCTTGTCGCCGCCGGCGGGAGCCTTGGCAGCCGCCGGAGCAGCAGCACCAGCCGCCGGAGCAGCCGCGCCAGCCGCCGGAGCAGCAGCACCCGCAGCCGGAGCCGCGCCACCAGCGGCAGCCGCTGCTGCGGCCTTCTGCTCTTCGGCGTAGCCGGACGGCGGCACGATGGTGACGAGGGTCGCGTCCTCGCGGGTCAGCGCCTTGACGCCGGCCGGCAGCTTGACATCAGACAGATGCAGCGAGTGACCGATTTCGAGCGAGCCGACGTCGGCCTCGATGTACTGCGGGATGCTCTCGACGCCGCATTCGAGCTCGATGGCGTGGGCGGCGATGTTGACGGTGCCGCCGCGCTTCACGCCCGGGGAGGATTCCGCCTTCACCACGTGCAGGGGAACGCTGATGCGGATGGTGGCGCCTTCGCCGAGACGCATGAAGTCGACATGGATCGGGAAGTCCTTGACCGGATCCAGGTGATAGTCGCGCGGAATCACGCGGTGCTTCTTGCCGTCGAGGTCGATGTCGACCAGCGTGGTCAGGAACCGACCGGCGAGGATGCGCTGGCGCAGTTCACGATCTGCGATCGAGATCGTCAGCGGGGGCTGGTTGTCACCATAGATCACTCCGGGCACTCGCCCGGCGCGACGCTCAGCCCGGGCGGCCCCCTTGCCGCTCTTCGGACGTGCGGTCGCCTTCAATTCCTTGACGGTCGTCGCCATGTCGTTAAGTCCTTGTTTTTGCAAAAGTTAATGGGCCGCAGCGCGGCCCATGGCATGGTCCGCAGCAAGCCTCCAGGGGTGCGGGGGCCGCGGACGTGGCGGGCTTTTACCCGGAAGATGCGGAAATGACAAGGAGAATGGGCGGCCGGAAGGTACCGGACTGCAGTCATTCCGGAGGCGGTGGCGACAGCGACCGAACGCGGAACCTCGAGATTCTCAGGTGCGCAATTGCGCACCATAGTTCGATGCTGCGCATCGCCTCGGAATGACGAAAACCTACCCGCCGAGCTTGGCCTCCAGCGCGGCGATCCGCGCCTTCAAGACCTCGTTCTCCTCACGCGCCAGGCGCGCCATGTCCTTGACCGCCTCGAACTCCTCGCGTTTGACGAGGTCCATGTCGCGCAGGAATTTTTCGGCCTGGGTACGCATCACCGTGTCGAACTCGCGCTTGACGCCCTGGGCCGCACCGGCGGCGTCGTTCATCAGGCGGCCGATCTCGTCGAAAAACCGGTTGCTGGTCTGGGTCATGTCGGTCTCCTGGCCGTCTTCCGATAAACTTTGCGCGAACGCTCGGAAAGACAATGGCAATCCGCACCGAACGGTTCAAGGGCGAAGCGGCGGTATCCTTGTCATGCCCTGGTTTCCTTGCAATCGTATTCAACGTCCCGGCATAAGAAGAACTAGAAAGCGCACGAGATGATCGACCAGCAGATCGCGATCCCGACCAAGGACGGCCACACCGCAACCTTCATCACCCATCCCGAACGTGGCGGGCCGTTTCCGGTCATCCTGTTCTACATGGACGCGCCGGCAATCCGCGAGGAGCTGCGCGACATGGCGCGCCGGCTCGCGACCTCAGGCTATTACGTGATGCTGCCGAACCTCTATTACCGCTCCGGCGTGATGGAGCTCGGGCCACTGCCGGCCGATCCGAACGCGCCCGAGCGCAAGCGCATGTTTCGACTGATGGGCTCGCTCACCATTCCCATGATCATGGACGACACGCGCGCATTGCTCACCTATGCGGAGGGCCAGGCGGCCGCGAACGCCGAAATCGTCGGTACCGTCGGCTATTGCATGAGCGGCCGCTACGCGGTCAACGCCGCCACGCACTTCCCCGACCGGGTCAAGGCCGCCGCCTCGATCTACGGCACCCAGCTTGCGACCGACCAGGACGACAGCCCGCATCTCGCCGCGAGCAAGACCAGGGCGGAGCTCTATTTCGCCTGCGCCGAGACGGACATCTATGCGCCCACGGACATCATCGAAAAGCTCAGGCAGGGCATGAGCGGCGCGAAGGCCGAGGTCGAGATCTATCCCGGCACCCATCACGGCTTCGCGTTCCCCAAGCGCCCCGTCTACGACCGCGACGCCGCCGAGCGGCATTGGGAGCGCCTGCTGGCGCTCTATCGCCGCAATCTCGTCTAGACATAGAGGCCTGATGCCCTTTCTGCTCATCGACTTTCCCGCCTTCAGGCCGATCGCGATCGAGATCGGGCCGTTCGCGATCCGCTGGTATGCGCTGGCTTATATCTGCGGCATCGTGTTCGGCTGGCTCTATGCGCGCTCGCTCTTGAAGAACGAGCGGCTGTGGGGCGGGCCCGCGCCGATCTCGCTGGTGCAGATCGACGACTTCATCCTGTGGGTCACGCTCGGCATCATCCTCGGCGGCCGCACCGGCTATGTGCTGTTCTACAATCTGCCCTTCTTCATGGAGCATCCCGCCGCGATCATCCGGTTGTGGGAGGGAGGCATGTCGTTCCATGGCGGCTTTCTCGGCTGCGTCGTCGCGGTGATGTGGTTTGCCTATCGCAACCACATCTCGATCCTGTCGCTCGGCGACATCACCACCGCAGTCGCCCCGGTCGGATTGCTGCTCGGACGCATCGCCAATTTCATCAACGGCGAATTGTGGGGCCGCGCCACCGATCCCAGCCTGCCCTGGGCGATGATCTTCCCGAACGATCCCACCCAGCTGCCGCGCCATCCGAGCCAGCTCTACGAAGCCGGCATGGAGGGCATCCTGCTGTTCACCGTGCTGGCGATCATGATCCGCTGCGGCGCCCTGAAGCGGCCCGGCATGATCCTCGGCGCCTTCATCCTGATCTATGGCCTGACCCGCATCGCCGGCGAGCACTTCCGCGAGCCGGACGCCCAGCTCGGCTTCCTCTGGGGCGGGTTAACCATGGGTATGCTGTTGTCGATCCCGATGCTTATTGTCGGGGGCATACTTATTGTATGGGCAATCAGGCGCGGTGCGCCGCCGAGGCCGATCGAGGCCGTTCGTTAATTCATTTCGAGAAAGCACGCCGTGACCGACCAGCCGCTCCTCAACGAGATCAAGGCGCTGATCAAATCCTCGGGCCCCATGCCGGTCTGGCGGTACATGGAACTGTGCCTGATGCATCCGCGCTACGGTTACTATGTCTCGCGTGACCCGCTCGGGCGTGAGGGCGACTTCACCACCTCCCCGGAGGTCAGCCAGATGTTCGGCGAGCTGCTCGGCCTGTGGACCGCCTCGGTGTGGAAGCAGATGGGCTCGCCGCAGTTTTTGCGGCTCATCGAGCTCGGCCCCGGCCGCGGCACCATGATGGCTGATGCGCTGCGCGCGCTGCGCGTGCTCCCGCCGCTGTACCAGGCGCTTCACATCCACATGGTCGAGGTCAATCCCGTGCTGCGCGAGCGTCAGAGCGCGACGCTGGCGGGCGTGCGCAATATCACCTGGCACGACAGCATCGACGACGTGCCGGAAGGCCCCAGCGTCATCCTCGCCAACGAATATTTCGACGTGCTGCCGATCCACCAGATGGTTCGCCACGAGAACGGCTGGCACGAGCGCACGATCGAGCTCGATCCCAACGGCAAGCTTCAATTCGGCGCGGCGGCCGAGCCGACGCCGCGCTTCGACGTGCTGCTGCCGCCACTGGTGCGCGCTGCCCCCGTCGGCGCGGTGTTCGAATGGCGCCCTGACGCCGAGATCATGAAGCTTGCGACGCGCGTGCGCGACCAGGATGGCGCGGCGCTGATCATCGACTACGGCCATTTGCGCAGCGATGCTGGGGACACCTTCCAGGCGATCGCGCGCCACACTTTCACCGATCCCTTGAAGGCGCCGGGCCAGGCCGACGTTACCGCCCATGTCGATTTCCAGGCGCTGGCGCGTGCAGCAGAAGACCTCGGCGCGCGCGTGCATGGCCCGGTGACGCAGGGCGATTTCCTCAAGCGCGTCGGCATCGATACGCGTGCGGCGGCGCTGATGCAGAAGGCGACGCCGGAAGTCGCTACCGACATTTCCGTGGCGCTGAAGCGCCTCACTGATACCGGGCGCGGCGGCATGGGCTCGATGTTCAAGGTGCTCGGCATCTCCGAGCCGCGGCTGTCGGGCATTGCGGGCCTCAGCGATCTCGAGCACGCCGGAGGCGATTGATGACTCTCACTTCGTCGCTGCTGTCGGCGGTGCCCGGCCTGCGGCATGCCTTCTTCACCCGCGAGGGCGGCGTCTCCAGCGGGATCTATTCCGCGCTGAACGGCGGGCTCGGCTCGAACGACGATCAGGCCCTCGTCGCGGAGAACCGCCGCCGCATGGCCGAGCATGTCGGCGTCGCCCCCGAACGCTTTCTCAGCCTGCACCAGATCCATTCGCCCGACGTGCGCGTTGCGGACGCGCCGTGGCCGAGCGGACCGCGGCCGAAGGGCGATGCGCTGGTGACGAGGACGCCGGGCATCGCGCTCGGCGTCTCCACCGCCGATTGCGGTCCGGTGCTGTTCGTCGATCCCAATGCGGGCGTGATCGGCGGCGCCCATGCCGGCTGGAAGGGCGCGCTCACGGGCGTGCTGGAGGCGACGATTTCGGCGATGGAAAAACTCGGCGCCACGCGCAGCGGCATCATCGCGGCGATCGGCCCGCTGATCCGGCAAGAGAGCTATGAGGTCAGCAACGAGTTCGTGGCGCGCTTCATCGAGGCGGACGCCGACAACGCGATGTTCTTCATCCCGTCGGTGCGCGAGGGCCACGCGATGTTCGATCTCGCCGGCTTTATCCGCAAGCGGCTCGAGGCTGCCGGCGTCCTGATGATCGACGATCTCGGCCTCGACACCTACGCCGATGAACGCTTCTTCAGCTACCGCCGCTCGGTGCATCGCAAGGAGCCGGATTACGGCCGCCACATCCATGCGATCGCACTGGAAGGGTGAACGCAAGGGCAACCCCGTGTCATTCCGGGGCTCGCGTAGCGAGAACTATGGTGCGCAATTGCGCACCTGAGAATCTCGAGATTCCGGGTTCGATGCTTGCGCATCGCCCCGGAATGACGGTGGACAGACGCGACGACAGTGGTCTGTGTCGCCTCTGCCCTAGACGTTAATGCATTTTAACGATATCGCTGCCCTCCATAATGAGGGATGCGTCATTCATCTTGGGCCGCGCGGGTTCGCGCGTGCTGGCGATCGTGCTGCTGGCGGCGGCGACCGCGCTTGGCGGCTGCGCCGGTGGCGGCGGAAGTGCGGCCAATTCCTACGCGATGGCGCCGAGCGCCGGCTCCGGAGCGACGGTGGCCTTCGAATCCATCGACGGGCCGCCGCCGCAGGTGTTCGACCGCATGGTCGGCGTGCTCGAGAGCGAATCCAAGCTGCGCAGCCTGTCCGTGGTCTCCCGCGAGGGGACGGCCGCCTACCGCGTGCGCAGCTACCTCTCCGCCCAGGTGGTGCGCGGCAAGACAATGATCGCCTGGGTCTGGGACGTCTACGACGCCAACCAGCAGCGGGCGCTGCGCCTCTCCGGCGAGGAACCGACCTCGGCCAATGGCGGCCGCGATGCGACGCGTGACCCTTGGCAAGCCGCCGACGACCTCGTGCTGCGGAAGATCGCCCAGGCCGGATTCAGCGGACTTTCCAACATGATCAATGGGACGCCGGATACCCCGGGGGCGGCTCCCGGCTTGCGGGGACCGGCGGTGGCGAGCGTCGTTCCGGCGGCGCCCGCACCTGAGATGCCGACCTCGGCGCTCGGCTATGCCGCGCAATAACCCCCGCTAAACCACGGCCCCAACTACCGGCCAAGCCGTTGGCCCGACTCAGGATTTTCGAAGGGAAAACGTAGCATCCCGGGTTGCCATTGCAGCCTCTCGCCTGATATTTGCTCGCTCGTCGTAACCGTGCTGCCAGTGGGTATTCTCTGATGTTGAACGTCGTATCCAGCAAAGCGCGGGAGGAAGCGTCCATGTCGGCCAAGAACGGCTCCATCAAGCTTGTCGCCGGCAACTCCAATCCGGCTCTCGCCCAGGCCATCGCGCAAGGTCTCGACCTGCCGCTGACCAAGGCGGTGGTCCGGCGCTTCGCCGACATGGAAATCTTCGTCGAGATCCAGGAGAACGTCCGCGGCTCGGATGCCTTCATCATCCAGTCGACCTCGTTCCCGGCCAACGACCATCTGATGGAATTGCTCATCATCACCGACGCGCTGCGCCGCTCCTCGGCGCGCCGCATCACCGCGGTGCTGCCCTATTTCGGCTACGCAAGGCAGGACCGTAAGTCCGGTTCGCGTACCCCGATCTCGGCCAAGCTCGTCGCCAATCTGATCACGCAGGCCGGCGTCGACCGCGTCATGACGCTCGACCTGCATGCCGGCCAGATCCAGGGCTTCTTCGACATCCCGACCGACAATCTCTATGCAGCGCCTCTGATGGTGCGCGACATCAAGGAGCGGTTCGACCTCTCCAAGGTGATGGTGATCTCGCCCGACGTCGGCGGCGTGGCGCGTGCGCGCGGCCTCGCCAAGCGCATCAACACCCCGCTCGCCATCGTCGACAAGCGCCGCGAGCGCCCGGGCGAGTCCGAGGTCATGAACGTGATCGGCGACGTCGCCGGCTACACCTGTATCCTCGTCGACGACATCGTCGATTCCGGCGGCACGCTGGTGAACGCGGCCGACGCGCTGATCGCCAAGGGCGCCAAGGACGTCTACGCCTACATCACCCATGGCGTGCTCTCGGGCGGCGCGGCCGCCCGCATCGCCGGCTCCAAGCTGAAGGAGCTCGTGATCACCGACTCGATCCTGCCGACCGAGGCGGTGACCAAGGCGCCGAACATCCGCACGCTGCCGATCGGCAGCCTGATCTCCGACGCCATCGCGCGCACCGCCGCGGAAGAGTCGGTATCGAGCCTGTTCGACTAGCCGATCGACGTCATTCCGGGGCCCGCGAAGCGAGAACCCGGAGGCTTGAGATTCCGGGTTCGGCGCTGAGGCGCCGTCCCGGAATGACTTTGCAGCCTAACCCACGATCCCCGCCGCGACCTGGCCGCGCAGACGCTCAAGGCCGAGCAACGTCTCCGCACAGGCGGCCGCGACCTCGACGCCCTTGATGGCGAAGTGCCGGCGGAAGAAGTCGTAATGCACCTCGGTCTCGTGGAATTGCTGCGGCGTCAACACCGCGGAGAACACCGGGACCTCGGTGCGCAGCTGCACGTCCATCAGCGCCTTGATCACGGTGTCGGCGACGAATTCGTGGCGATAGATGCCGCCGTCGACGACGAGACCGGCCGCGACGATCGCAGTGTAGCGCCGCGTCTTGGCGAGGATCTGCGCGTGCAGCGGAATCTCGAACGAGCCCGGCACCTCGAACACGTCGACATGGGTGAGGTGGCGCGCCTCGGCCTCCTTCATGAAGGCGATGCGGGCTTCCGCGACCACGTCGCGGTGCCAGCAGGCCTGAACGAAGGCCACCCGCTGCGGCTTGGCAAAGCGGGGATGCTCCGTCACCGGTCCTTGCGGAACCGGCGGTTGGGTGACTTCGGACGTTTCGGTTTGGGGGTCTTGCAACATCTGATTCATGGCTTTCCTCAGTTAAGGACCAGAATCAGGGCACACGGAACGACAAACAGCCGCACCTTGCGATGCGTCTGCCACCGACCGTTCTCTTTCATCCGGACTTTAACCGTCGGCTTCGGAGTTGCACCGAATCTGCTGACCCTTCCCTTCGGGATAACCCTCACGGAAGGCGCTCGCGGGCTTGGGCCTTTCGGCCCTTACCGCCGGTGGGGACTTTCACCCCGCCCTGAGAACATCGGCCGCTCGGGATTGAGCGACCTGAAAGGAAATATGACGCCGGTTCGGGGCCACAGCAAGCGCGTTCGGCATGGAAAAACCGCATGGTCCCATGCCGCCGGGGCGGTGCGGTCATCGCGGGGCGGAATTAACGATCGGCGCTTTCAGGGAATCCGATTCCGGTTTGTTCTCGTCATTAAGAATTGTGGCCAAGAGATGAGCTGTGGACGAAGGAGTCCTGGCTTGTGGACGGACTCGGCAGCCAGTTGCGCAGATTCCGCAAATCACATCACTTGATCCGCGACAGGCCGCGCCGATCCGAGGGAGATCGCGAAAGCGACTCCCGCGATCGACGACGTTTAGGGAGCGCGCGCCGGACCTAACCGCGTGCGTATCAAAGACAACAAGAAGGCAAGAGGTCGAGACGGCATGTCCCTGCTCGAAGGCAATATCGATTCCCGAAATCACCCGCTCGCGGTGGTCGAGGATATCGCCGCCAGCAATAACTGGCCGTTCGAACGCTCCGGCGAGGACGAGCTCACCATTGTCTCGAAGGGACAATGGACCGACTACCAGCTCTCCTTCACCTGGATGGGCGAGATCGAGGCGCTGCATCTGGCCTGTGCGTTCGACATGAAGATTCCGCTTCCGCGCCGCGGCGAGGTGCAGCGGCTCGTCGCTGCGGTCAACGAGCAATTGTGGATCGGCCATTTCGACCTGTGGACCAACACCGGCATGATCATGCATCGCCAGGCACTGGTGCTGCCGGGCGGGCTCACCGCCTCGACCGCGCAATGCGAGGCCATGCTCGCCGGCGCGATCCATGCCTGCGAGCGCTACTTCCCGGCGTTCCAGTTCGTGGTGTGGGCCGGCAAGACCACCGCGCAGGCCATGGACGCGGCGATGTTCGACACGGCGGGAGAGGCGTAAGGCGCGCCTCACCCACCGCCGTCGTCCCGGACGAGCGCAGCGAACATCCGGGGATCCATACCGCGTGATGCCCCTTGGGGCACGCGGCTTGTTGCCAGCACCTTCATCCACTAGAACCGCGTGTGGTTATGCGACGAGCGCAAGCGCCCGCGCAGGGGTCCCCGCATTCGCGGGGGCGACATCGAGCATGTGGCGGCAACGATGGCAAACAGCACTCTTCAAAACATCACCGGCACCATCCTCCTCGCCGGCGCCGGCAAGATGGGCGGCGCGATGCTGACCGGATGGCTGGCCGGCGGGCTCGACCCGCGCCGCGTCGCGGTCGTCGATCCCTTCATCTCGCCCGAGATCACCGCGCTGGCCACCAAGGGCGTCGCACTCAATCCCGATGTGGCGTCGACAGGCGCTGTCGAGACCATGGTCGTCGCGGTGAAGCCGCAGATGTTCCGCGAGGCCGGCGCGAAGCTGAAAGCGTTCGTATCCGGCAAGACCTCGGTGGTTTCGATCATGGCGGGAACCACGATCGCCTTGCTCGAAGCAGTCATCGGCGGCGCGGTGGTGCGCGCGATGCCGAACACGCCGGCCGCGATCGGCCGTGGCATCACCGTGGCGGTCGCGGCGAAGAATGTCAGCGCCGCGCAGCGCGCGGTGGCCGACGCGCTGCTACGCGCCACCGGCTCGGTCGAATGGGTCGAGGATGAAGGCCTGATGGACGCGGTGACCGCCGTGTCCGGCTCGGGCCCAGCCTATGTGTTCCTGCTCGCCGAAGAACTGGCCCGCGCCGGAATGGAGGCAGGATTGCCCGAGGCGCTGGCGACCAAGCTTGCGCGCGAGACCGTCGCCGGCGCCGGCGAGCTATTGCACCAGTCGGAGCTCCCTTCCGCCACGCTGCGGCAGAACGTCACCTCGCCCGGCGGCACCACCGCGGCGGCGCTCGGCGTGCTGATGGGCGAGCCCGGCCTGCGCGAGTTGATGATCCGAGCGATCGCGGCGGCGACGAAGCGATCCAGGGAATTGGCCAAGTAGCAAGATGCCGTAGGGTGGGCAAAGCGAAGCGTGCCCACGATCTCTATCCATCACGGAGGGATGGTGGGCACGGCGCTTTGCGCCTTCGCCCACCCTATGGCTTCGTGCCTGCGAGCAATCGCTTGTTGAACATCTCGACATTGACGAGCCCGCGCGCATGGCGACCCTCGCCGAGCTTGCGCGTGCCTTCGTATGCCTCCACCTCGAAGCGGATGACGCGGCGCTCGACCGCAACCACTTTCGCGGTGGTCCGCACCGTCGCGCCGACCAGCGCTGCTGCGAGATGGCGGATGTCGACCTCGGTGCCGACCGTGACCCAGCCCGGCTGTAGCGCTGAGCGGATCGCATCGCCCGACGTCATCTCCATCTCCAGGATCATCATCGGCGTCGCATAGATCATCGGCATATCAGGCACGAAATGCCCGACCGTGCGCTCGGCCAGAACCACCAGCGTGCGCTCGGCGCTCATGCCGATCTTGATGAAGTCGCGTGCGTCCATGGTGCTTGCTCGTCATTCCGGGGGCGCGCCAAGCGCGAACCCGGAATCCAGAAGTTTTACGGCGCGAGACTCCGCGTTCAGCCCTGGCGGGCTGCCCCGGAATGACGCTAACGCGTCACTTCTTCGCCGCCGCCGCGCGCTCCACGAACGTCTTGCCGCCCTTCATCTTGTGGCGGAGCGGAGCTTCGTTGATCTGGATGACGACGGCATCGGCATCGACGCCGAGATTCTTCACAAGCGCCTGGGTGATGTCGCGCATCATGCCGGCCTTCTGCTCGTCGGTGCGGCCTTCGGCCATGCTGATGGTGATCTCAGGCATTGTCGTCTCCCTGCTTTTCGTCATGGCCGGGCTTGTCCCGGCCATCCACGTTCTCTTCCATCAAACAAGACGTGGATGCCCGGGACAAGCCCGAGCATGACGGCCTGCCGGAATGGCTATCCCCACTCTACGTCATGGCGCGCGAGGACCTCGCGCACCTTGGCGACGAGATCGGCTTCGCTGCACGAGAACTGCGCCGGCCTCGTCTCGCGCCATTCCTGGTTGGAGGCGATCGCAGCGGCGGCCTTGGCGCCCTCGATCAGGTCCTTGACCTGCACTTCGCCGCGCGCCTTTTCGTCCGAGCCTTGGATGATCACGCAAGGAGAATTGCGACGATCGGCATATTTGAGCTGGTTGCCCATGTTCTTGGGATTGCCCAGATAGAGCTCGGCACGGACGCCTGCGGTGCGCAGGGACGCGACCATCTTCTGATAGTCGGCGACGCGGTCGCGATCGAACACGGTGACCACGACAGGCCCGAACTCGGGCCGGGTGTCGAGCTTGCCGAGCAAGGTCAGCGCGGCCTGCAGGCGCGAGACGCCGATCGAGAAGCCGGTCGCCGGCACCGGCTCGCCGCGGAAGCGCGAGACGAGACCGTCATAACGCCCGCCGCCACCGACCGACCCGAACCGCACCGGGCGCCCCTTCTCGTCCTTGGTCTCCAGCAGCAGTTCGACCTCGTAGACAGGGCCGGTATAATATTCGAGACCGCGCACGACGGAGGGATCGATCTTGATGCGGTCCGCACCGTAACCCGACGCCGTCACCAGTTTTGCGATCTCTTCCAGCTCGCTCACGCCGGCCTGACCGACTTCGCTCTTGGCGAGGTAGGTTTCCGCCGCGGCGATCGCCTCTTTCCAATCGTCGCGCGGCTTGGTGATGGCGAGAACAACATCCGCTTCGGCTTCGCTCAGACTGGCGCCCTTGGTGAAGTCGCCCTTGCCTTCTTCGCCGCCATCCCATCGTCCGGGACCGAGCAGCTTGCGCACTTCGTCGGCGGAGAACTTGTCGAGCTTGTCGATCGCGCGCAGCACCGTCAGGCGGCGTGCGGCGTTCTCGTCGCCGCCGAGACCGATGGCTTCGAGAACGCCGTCCAGCACTTTGCGGTTGTTGACCTTCACGACGTAGGAGCCGCGCGCAATGCCGAGCGCTTCCATCGTGTCCGCCGCCATCATGCAGATCTCGGCATCCGCCGCCGGCGTCGCCGAGCCGACGGTGTCGGCGTCGAACTGCATGAACTGGCGGAAGCGGCCGGGGCCGGGCTTCTCGTTGCGGAACACGTAGCCCACGCGGTAGCTGCGATAGGGCAACACCAGACCGTCGGTGCCGTAGCGCTCGCCGACATAGCGCGCGAGCGGCGCGGTCAGGTCGTAGCGCAGGCTGATCCACTGCTCGTCGTCGTCCTGGAACGAGAACACGCCCTCGTTCGGGCGGTCCTGGTCGGGCAGGAACTTGCCGAGCGCGTCGGTGTATTCCATCGCCGGCGTCTCCACCGGCTCGAAACCGTAGAGCTCGTAGACGGCGCGGATCTTCTCGACCATCTCGCGCGTCGCCCGGATCGCGGCGGGGTCGCGATCCTCGAGCCCGCGCGGCAGGCGCGCCTTCAGTTTCTGGGGTTTTTTGGGTTTCTCGGCCATGCGCGGCGTTTACCAGCCGACGCGCGATGCAGCAACTGCTGGCTGCTGGCGTTCCCCGGATGCTGCGCAGCGCGCCGCTTCTCGGCGGCGTGGTGCGCTGCTGATCCGGGGCCCAGCAACTTGCATTCTGGGTCCCGGCTCGCGCTTCGCGCGTCCGGGACACGAGGCCTCAAAGCACCTTGCGGATCCAGTTGTGCGGATCGTTGGTGCGGCCGTACTGGATGTCGACGAGCTGCTTGCGCAGGCCCATGGCGACGGGGCCGGCGGCGCCGCCCGATATCTCGAAGTCGCCGCTCACCGAGCGCACCTTGCCGATCGGCGAGATCACCGCCGCGGTGCCGCAGGCGAACGCTTCCTTCAGCCTGCCGGAGGCCGCATCCTTGCGCCACTGATCGAGCGCGTACGGCTCCTCGCGCACGGTCTTTCCGGCATCGCGGGCGAGCGTGATGATGGAGTCGCGGGTGATGCCGGGCAGGATGGTGCCGAGCGGCGGCGTCGAGAGCGAGCCGTCGTCGAACACGAAGAACACGTTCATGCCGCCGAGCTCCTCGATGTAGCGGCGCTCAAGCGCGTCGAGGAACACGACCTGATCGCAGCCGTGCTGGATCGCCTCGGCCTGGGCGCGCAGACTCGCGGCGTAATTGCCGCCGCATTTGACGGCGCCGGTGCCGCCGACGGCAGCGCGCGTATAATTTTCCGAGACCCAGATCGAGACCGGCGCAGGACCGCCTTTGAAGTAGGAGCCGACAGGCGACGCGATGACCGCGAAGATGTATTCGGACGACGGCTTGACGCCGAGGAAGGTCTCGCTCGCGATCATGAAGGGACGCAGGTAAAGGCTACCCTCGCCACCCGGCATCCAGGCACGGTCGATACGCACGACCTGCTCGACCGCCTCGAGGAAGACGTCCTCAGGCAGCTGCGCCATCGCCATGCGATCGGCCGAGTCCTTGAAGCGGCGCGCATTGGCGTCGGGACGGAATAGGTTCACGCCGCCATCGTCGCGCTTGTAGGCCTTGAGCCCCTCGAAGATTTCCTGGGCGTAGTGCAGCACGGCGCCGGCCGGATCGAGCTGGAAGTTGGCGCGCGCCTCGATCTTCGCTTCGTACCAGCCGCCCTTTGCCTGATTGTAGCGGACGATCGCCATGTGATCGGTGAAGATCCGCCCGAAGCCGGGGTCGACCAGCTTGGCGACGCGGTCCTTCTCTGGCGTGGGATTGGATGCGGGCTGGATGTCGAATGTCATGCTCATGTCCTTGCCTCCCGCTGCCGGTCGCGGCGCTGTTCTGGCGCCCGCCTGCCCGTATCCGGGCCCGGCTGGCTTGATTGAGTTTCTGGCCGGACCGCCGCCAGCCATGTTACGGCCGGTTTCCGTGGCCAGCATGTCGCCGAGGACATGCTTTTGCAGAAGGCGGAAGTCCAGTATGTTTTGCCGAAATGCCGCTCGACAATCGCACGGTAGATCTGCTCCGGCCGTCGCCGCTGTCCGGCTCACTCCGGCCGACCTGCTTCGATGCCGCCCGACACAAAACGACCTAAAATTTCGTGCGGCTCGATGGTTTTGTAACATTGAACCCAAGATACGTCAATATGCCTGACATAAATTTCGCGACTCCCTCCCAAGACGCTGCCGAGCCGCGGCCGGCCGCGGGTGACGGAGGCAATTTGCGCTGGGATATCATCGAGCTGCTGTTCTTCGCCTATCGCGATTTCGTCGGCGATCCTGACCAGGAGCTGGAAGCCTTCGGCTTCGGCCGGGCCCATCACCGGGTCATGCATTTCGTGTACCGCTATCCCGGGCTGAAGGTCGCCGACCTGCTCGACGTCCTCAGGATCACCAAGCAGTCGCTCGGCCGCGTGCTCAAGCAGCTGCTGGACGAGGGCTATATCGTGCAGAAGACCGGCGACAATGACCGTCGCCAGCGGCTGCTCTACGCAACGCCCAAGGGCGAGGCGCTGGTGCAGAAGCTCGCCGGGCTCCAGACCACGCGGATCACGAGAGCGCTCGCCGAGATGGCGCCGCAGGACGCCGAGACCGTCAAGCGCTTCCTGCGCGCGATGATCGACCGCGACGATCCGGACAAGGTGCTCGAGACGATCTTCGCTTCCGTCAATCAAGACAGGAAGGAATGACCGTGCCGCTCGCTGCCACGCTCGCCCGCCCGCCGGCGCAACCGGCCGATGACGCCCCGCATCTCCTGCTGGTCGATGACGACCGCCGCATCCGCGATCTGCTCTCGCGCTTCCTCGCCGCAGAAGGCTACCGCGTCTCGACCGCCGCCAGCGCCAGCGATGCGCGTTCAAAGCTTCAGAGCCTGCATTTCGACTTGCTGATCCTCGACGTCATGATGCCCGGCGAGACCGGCTTCGACCTCGCCCGCTTCATCCGGACCTCGTCCTCGGTGCCGATCGTGATGCTGACGGCGCGGCATGAAGCCGAGGCCCGCATCGAGGGGCTGCAGATCGGCGCCGACGATTACGTGGCAAAGCCGTTCGAGCCGCGCGAGCTGGCGCTGCGCATCAACAACATCCTCAAGCGCGCCGCGCCGCCGCCACAAACCGCGGTGATCGAGAAGATCGCCTTCGGCCCCTATGTCTACCATCTCGATCGCGGCGAATTGCGCCAGGGCGAGGAGGTCATCCACCTCACCGACCGCGAGCGTGAGATGCTGCGGATCCTGTCGGAGACACCGGGCGAGACCGTGCCGCGCAGCGCGCTGACCGGCAATGGCAGCGTCAACGAGCGCGCCGTTGACGTGCAGATCAACCGCCTCCGGCGCAAGATCGAGACCGATCCCGCCAATCCGCTGTTCCTCCAGGCGGTGCGGGGCATCGGCTACCGCCTGGTGGCCTCGCCATAAATCAGTGAAGCGCGAGCGATGAGCACGATCGATACCGGCCTGACGCTTCTGAAGAGCGCCGCCGGCCGCGTCTCGGCCGCCAATGGCTGGATGGGCAATGCGTTCAAGGGCTGGATGCCGACCGGGCTCTATGCCCGCGCGCTGCTGATCATGATCGTGCCGATGGTGATCCTGCAATCGGTCGTCGCCTTCGTGTTCATGGAGCGACACTGGAATACGGTGACGCGCCGCCTGTCAGCCGCGGTGGTGCAGGACATCGCCGCGCTGATCGACGTCTACAAGGGCTATCCGCAGGACAAGGACCGCGACCAGATCCGCCGCATCGCGCAGCAACGCCTCGGCCTCGTCGTCGATTTCCTGCCCGCCGGTGACATGCCGCCGCCGGGACCAAAGCCGTTCTTCTCGCTGCTCGACCAGACGCTGTCGGTGCAGCTCGGCCGCCAGATCGGACGCTCGTTCTGGATCGACACCGTCGGCCGCTCCAACCTGGTCGAGATCCGCATCCAGCTCGACGATGCCGTGATGCGCGTGTTCGCGCAGCGCAGCGCGGCCTATGCCTCGAACTCGGAGATCTTCCTGTTCTGGATGGTCGGCACGTCCTCGATCCTGCTGATCGTTGCGGTGCTGTTCCTGCGCAACCAGATCAAGCCGATCCTGCGCCTTGCCGACGCCGCCGAAAGCTTCGGCAAGGGCCGCGAAGCCCCGAACTTCAGACCCAGAGGTGCGCGCGAGGTGCGGCGCGCGGCGGTCGCCTTCATCGAGATGAAGTCGCGCATCGAGCGCACCATGGAGCAGCGCACCGCGATGCTCGCCGGCGTGAGCCATGACCTGCGCACAATCCTGACCCGCTTCAAGCTCGAGCTGGCGCTGATCGGCGACAATCCCGAGCTCGAGGGCATGCGCAAGGACGTCGACGAGATGTCAATGATGCTGGAGGATTACCTCGCTTTTGCCCGCGGCGATTCCGGCGAGCAGTCGCAGCCGACCGACATGGCGCAGGCCCTGGAAGAGCTGCGCAGCGATGCCGAGCGCCACGGCCACACCGCGACCGTGGCCTTCCACGGCCTGCCCGTCGTCACGGTGAAGCCGGCCTCGTTCAAGCGCTGCCTCGCCAACCTCGTCACCAACGCCGCGCGCTACGGCAAGGCCATCGCCATCACCGGCCAGCGCGATCACCGCTATCTCACCGTCACCGTCGATGACGACGGCCCGGGCATTCCCGTCCACTTGCGCGAAGAGGTGTTCAAGCCGTTCCTGCGGCTCGACAACGCCCGCAACCAGGATGAAGGCGGCACGGGCCTCGGCCTCGCCATCGCCCGCGACATCGCCCGCTCCCACGGCGGCGACATCACGCTCGGCGACAGCCCGATGGGGGGATTGAGAGCAAGCGTGAGAATTCCGGTGTAGTTTCTTACCTCGCCCGCTTGCGGAGAGAGGTCGAATTCGATCGCCGATCGAATGAGGGGGTACAGGTCTCAGGACAATCTCATTCGCGGAGAGAGCCCCTCACCCCGACCTTCCAGCGCGAGCGAAGCTCGTCGCGGCCCCGTAAGAACGGGGCGAGGGAGCACACCGGCATTTGCCGCTTACTTCGGCAGCAACGCTTTCAGCTTGTCCACGTCGCGCACGTTCATCTTGAAGCCGCCGGGCATCACGATGTCGCCCGGCTTCTGGTCCGGCTTGCAGGCGCCTAGCCACTTCGCTTCGAGCGTCATGGAGGTATCGCGGCCCGCGGCACCGGCAGCGCCGCCTTGCGCGTGCGAGGAGGTCTTCACCGTGTAGGCAGAATTGAAATCGCCCGTAATCTCGGCATGCGAGGTCGTGCTGATGCCGGCGACGCTGCACTCGGAATCGCTGACATAGCCGGTCGCGGTCTTCTTGATGTCCTGCTTGGAGCAGATCTGCTTGGCCATCGGGGAGACGTTGTTGCTCATCTCCTTGTCGACGGTCTCGTCAGTGCAGTGCTGCATGGTCATTTCGGGCATCGCCGAGCCGCTCCTGACCATCTTCATTTCCCAGAGACCGGCCTTGCGCACCGGCAGGTCGTCGGCGCCGGCTGCGCCCGCCGACAAGACGAGGCAAAGGCTTGAGCCGAGCAAAGCGAGTTTGCGCGTCATGTTCGAGGCTCCCGGCTTGAGAGAGGCAGCGTTACGACGACGCCTCAGTACAGCGTGCGGATCGGCTGTTCGGCGGCGCCATAGGGCACCCAGCGGCAGGAGAACGAGATATAGCCGCCCTCATAGGCCTGCACCGCGAGGAATTTCACGACCTTGCCGTAGCGCGCGCAGTGATCGACCGCGACCTGACGGGCATCGACCTGGGTCGCCATCGAATAGGCGATGATGCCGCCGGTGTCGTTGCCCTTGAACGGCGGGACCGGAAGGATGTCAGCGCGCGCCGATTGGCTCGCCAAAATACCCAGGGCGAGAAGGCCCGCGGCCGCAATGATTCGCATTCCCGTTACTCCAGTTTGGAGGCGCCAGTTTACGGCGCCGGGATGGAAGTGAAAAGAACCGAAGCCCTGCCGGCCACGCCCTTATGGTCAACTCCTCGCCAAGTGTTGCCGCGCTGCACTTGACCCCGCCCGGCCTTCGCGGCACCGTCCGAACTTCGCAAGACTAGCTGTCCGGATTGCCCATGCGCGCCCTCTCCCTGAAATCGCTCCGCTTTGCCACCGTGCTCGGCCTCATGTTCGGAGCGCTGTCGCTCGGTGAGGCGAAGGCCGCCAATCCGCTCGAGTTGAACTTCTGGCTGAGCGGGCCGCGCTATGACGGCGCCGTCGCCGATTGCGACAAGGCGCTGCCGACGATTGCCACCCAGTTCTGGGAGAAGGAAAGCTCGTTCTGGAATTCCCCGTTGAAGATCACGGGGTTCGCCGCCGTTCACGAGGTCGCGTTCCGGCCCTGGCAGTCCGACAACATTCCGCGCCGCTATTGCACCGGCGACGCCCTGCTCAACGACGGCAAGGTGCGCAAGGTGCATTTCTCGATCATCGAGGACGGCGGCTTTGCCGGCTACGGCAACGGCGTCGAATGGTGCGTGGTCGGGCTCGACCGCAACTGGGCCTACAATCCGGCCTGCCGCGCTGCCCGGCAGTAATTCGAGAAGCCTGATTCGGCCCGATCAGGCCGCCGAACGTGTCTCGGCTGAATTTTGTTCTTGAAATGTTCCTTTCGCCTGCTAGGCTGGCTGCACAGTCTAGTTGAGGGGCATCGCCATGTTTCATTCCAGATTGCATTCATTCTCCCGCCTGATGATCTCGCTGACCCTGGCTGCCGGGCTGGTCACGCTGGCCGGCGGCGCCAAGGCGCAGGACAAGCGGCAGAACGCGCCCGGCGAATTCGATTTCTATGTGCTGTCGCTGTCATGGTCGCCCTCGTTCTGCGAGGAGGCGGCGGAGCGCGGCGGCCGCTCCCAGATCCAGTGCAGCGGCCGGCCCTACGCCTTCGTGGTGCACGGGCTATGGCCGCAATATGAGAGCGGTTTCCCCGAATATTGCCAGCGGCCGGCGCCGCGGCTGAACCGCAACATCGTCTCCTCAATGCTCGATCTGATGCCGGCGCCGGGCCTGATCTTCAACGAATGGGACAAGCACGGCACCTGCTCCGGTCTCGAAGGCCGCAGCTATTTCGAGATGATCCGCAAGGCGCGCGCCGCGATCAAGATTCCGGCCGAGTATCTCGACTTGTCGCAGGCCAAGACCGTGGCGCCGGCGGAGGTCGAGGAGGCCTTCATCAAGGCCAATCCGGGCCTGAGCAATGCCGCCATTTCGGTCACCTGCAACCGGACGCGGCTGTCCGAAGTGCGCATTTGCCTCAGCAAGGATCTGCAATTCCGCTCCTGCGAGGAAACCGACCGCCGCGCCTGCCGCCGCGACCAGGTGACGATGCCGCCGATCAGGGGCGGTTGAGGCACAACTCTCTCGTCGTCATTCCGGGATGGTGCGCTAGCACCAGACCCGGAATCTCGGGATTCTCAGGTGCGCAATTGCGCACCATAGCTCGGTGCTAACGCACCGCCCGAAATGACGGCAGTTACTTTCATCGCGCGATGTCGTAACTGTCCGCCATGAACTACCGCCACGCTTTCCATGCCGGCAACTTCGCCGATGTCATCAAGCACATCGTGCTGGCGCGCATCATCACGTACCTGCAGGACAAGCCGGGCGCGTTCCGCGTCATCGACACCCATGCCGGCGCCGGGCTCTACGATCTCGAAAGCGACGAGGCGCGGCGCGGCGGCGAGTGGCTGACCGGCATCGCGCGGCTGATGCAGGCACGTCTTTCCAACGAGACTGCGGCGCTGACGAAACCCTATCTCGACATCGTCCGCGCCTTCAATCCGAAGGGCGAGCTCAAGGCTTATCCGGGCTCGCCGCTGATCGCGCGCGGCCTGCTCCGGCCGCAGGACCGGCTCGTTGCCTGCGAGCTCGAGCCGAAGGCGCGCAAGGCGCTGATCGACGTGCTGCGACGCGACGAGCAGGCCCGCGTCGTCGATCTCGACGGCTGGGTCGCGCTGCCCGCCTTCGTACCGCCGAAGGAGCGACGCGGCCTCGTGCTGATCGATCCGCCGTTCGAGGACAAGGACGAGTTCGAAAAGCTCGGCGAAGCCTTCGCAAAGGCCTTCGCGAAATGGCCGACCGGTATCTATGTAATCTGGTATCCGGC
Organism: Bradyrhizobium sp. USDA 4486; assembly: GCF_054057995.1. Classification (NCBI taxonomy): domain Bacteria; kingdom Pseudomonadati; phylum Pseudomonadota; class Alphaproteobacteria; order Hyphomicrobiales; family Nitrobacteraceae; genus Bradyrhizobium; species Bradyrhizobium sp. USDA 4486. The sequence goes on along the minus strand of NZ_JBSRZV010000001.1, from coordinate 7,486,979 downwards.
CAAGAACCGGCGCGCCACCGACACGCTGGCGCAATCGGTGGCACGGCTCGCAGCCGCAGCAAAGCCTCCCGGAAAATGTCTGCGCCTCGAATTCAGCGTGTCGCCGCAGCTTGATGGCGCAGCGCTCACCTCCACGGGGCTCCTGATTGTCAATCCCCCCTACACACTGCAAGGCGAACTCAAGACCGTCCTGCCGGAGCTCGAAATGCCGCTTGGCCAGGGCGGCGCTGCCAGATTCCGATTAGAGGTACCTCGACCGTAACACTCCGGCATTCTTGGGAAAAAGATGCAGGAGCGGTAGTCAATCTGCAACGAACCGTATTATGCTGTTTGCGTGACTGGCTTTACGTTCCGCTTCCGCGAATGGTTGCGGCGGAGTGAAGGCCTAAGAAAGATCCGACGGACCGATGAGGTCCGCCCAAGGATGGCCAGCTCCCGGGCTTCGTGAGGCCCGGTCATGTTGTGACGTGAGTCTGCGTCGCGACGGAGGAGCAATGAGGGGGAGTTTCCCGATGGCCATGACGGGGACGGTCAAGTTCTTCAACGGCGAGCGCGGCTACGGTTTCATCAAACCTGACGACGGCGGTCGCGATGTCTTCGTTCACATCACCGCTGTGGAGCGGGCAGGATTGAAGGACCTTGCCGAAGGACAGCGTATTACTTTCGAAGTCGAACCGGACAAGAAGGGGAAGGGACCGAAGGCGGTCAACTTGGTCATCCTCTCCTAGCGCGCCTGGCTAAAAAAATCCCGGCCGCGAGCGGCCGGGAAGTTGTGTCCGGTATTTTCTTCTTCAGCTATCAGAAGTGATAGTTCACGCCTGCGCGCACAACACTGGCGCTATAGCCGTTGGATACGCCTGTAATCGCGAACTGGCTCGTCGACAGATCGATGTAGAGGTATTCGAGCTTCGCGCTCCAGTTCGGCGCGAGCCCGACTTCGGCGCCGGCGCCGATGGTCCAGCCGGCGCTGGTGTGCGACTCCGTCCAGCCGAAGGTCTGCGCGCGCAGCTCGCCGAAGGCGAGGCCTGCGGTGCCGTAGAACAGCACGTTGCTGAACGCATAGCCGGCGCGGCCGCGCAGCGTGCCGAACCACGGATTTGAGAACTTCCACGGCGCGAAGGTGTCGTCGGCGCCGGCTGCCTGGATGTCGCCCTCGACGCCGAACACCCACGGGCCGTTCTGGAAATTATAGCCGGCCTGCACGCCGCCGACGAAGCCGGACGGCTTTGCCGGGTTGTTGTCGACTGAGCCCCATTCGTAGCCGATGTTGCCGCCGAGATAGGGACCGGCCCAGCTATACGCATTCAGCGGCTGGTTGACGGTATAGGGCGCACGCGGCCCGTAATTGAGATCGGCGGCCTCTGCCGAAGCTGTCCAGCCGGCGGCAACCAACGCGGCTGCGCCCACAACGAACCACTTCATCGGTACTCTCCAACACAACTTGCCGCCCCCACGATGCCGCGCCGCCGCGCGAGGCCACCGCATGGTTACGGAACCACGACTTTTTCGCGTAGGATTTATCGAGAGTTTTAAGTTAAAGGCCTGTTAAGCCGGGTTACCGCGCTGTTAACAGGCTTAAGCAAGCGTTACCGGGAACTGCGCCGCCTGCCTGTGCGCGCGGCATGGCCGGAACTTCAAATCGGTCCCCCCAGCGCCTAAATTCGCCCCATGGTTCACGACTCCCCCGACAGTCCGGACGAGCGCGCGCGCAAACCGCTCCGCCCTGATACAACCAACGCGCCGCCGGAGAGCCTGACGCCGCCGGACCTCGATCCCGCCACCACCGGCGGCGAGGATGAGGACGATGCGCTGCTGCCTGACATCCTCGAAGAGAGCGGCGCGGTCGGCGAAGGTCCGCTGGCGATCGGCCATGAGGCGATCGAGCGCGCGGTCCGGCTGGCCCCGACCTCGCCCGGCGTCTACCGCATGCTCAATGCCAATGCCGACGTGCTCTATGTCGGCAAGGCCAAGAACGTCAAAAAGCGCCTGTCGAACTATGCGCGCCAGAGCGCGCCGCAGCCGGCCCGCATCCTGCGCATGATCGCGGCCACGGTGACCGTGGAGATCGTCTCGACCAACACCGAGACCGAGGCGCTGCTGCTGGAAGCCAACCTCATCAAGCAGCTGCGGCCGCGCTTCAACGTGCAACTGCGCGACGACAAATCGTTTCCCTATATCCTGATCACCGGCGACCATTGGGCTCCGCAGATCCTCAAGCATCGCGGCGCGCAGACCCGGCCCGGGCGCTATTTCGGCCCGTTCGCCTCTGCCGGCGCCGTCAACCGCACCATCACCGCACTTCAGCGCGCGTTCCTGATCCGCTCCTGCACGGATTCCTTCTTCGAGAGCCGCACCCGGCCCTGCCTGCTCTACCAGATCCGCCGCTGCGCCGGGCCCTGCACCCGCGAGATCGACTTCGGCGGCTATACGACGCTGGTGCGCGAGGCGACGGACTTCCTCTCCGGCAAGAGCCATGCGGTGAAGCAGGAGCTTGCCGGCGAGATGGAGAAGGCGGCCAGCGAGCTCGAATTCGAGCGCGCCGCGCTCTACCGCGACCGCCTCGCCGCGCTGTCGGCGATCCAGTCGCAGCAGGGCATCAATCCGCGCACCGTGGAGGAAGCCGACGTGTTCGCCATCCACCAGGAGGGCGGCTTTTCCTGCGTCGAGGTGTTCTTCTTCCGCACCGGCCAGAACTGGGGCAACCGCGCCTATTTCCCGCGCGCGGAGAAGACCTTCACACCGGAGGAAGTGCTGAGCGCGTTCCTTGCCCAGTTCTACGACGACAAGCCGCCGCCGAAAGTCATTCTGCTCTCGCACGAGATCGAAGAGAGCGAGCTGCTCGCCAACGCGCTGGCGATCAAGGCCGGCCACAAGGTCGAGGTCACCGCGCCCAAGCGCGGCGAGAAGAAGGAACTCGTCGCACACGCGCTGACCAATGCGCGCGAGGCGCTCGGCCGCAAGCTCGCGGATACTGCCACGCAAAGCCGCCTGCTCGACGCCATGGCCACCACGCTCGGCCTACCGCATGCGCCCAAGCGCATCGAGGTCTACGACAACAGCCACATCCAGGGCACCAATGCGGTCGGTGCCATGATCGTCGCGGGACCCGATGGCTTCGTGAAAAACCAGTACCGCAAGTTCAACATCAAGTCGGAAGGGCTCACGCCGGGCGACGACTACGCCATGATGCGCGAGGTGCTGGAGCGCCGCTTCAAGCGCCTGATCAATCCGCCCGAGGACGCCGCCGGCAAGGCGAAAGACGACGACTTCCCGCAATGGCCCGACCTCGTGATCATCGACGGCGGCCGCGGCCAGCTCAACGCCGTCAGGGAGATCTTTGCCAATCTCGGCCTGACCCAGGTCTCGCTGATGTCGGTCGCCAAAGGGCCCGACCGGGATGCCGGCCGCGAGACCCTGTTCATGCCGGAGCGCGAGGCGATCAAGCTCGAGCCGCGCGATCCCGTGCTCTATTTCATCCAACGGCTCCGAGACGAGGCCCACCGCTTCGTCATCGGCTCGCACCGCAAGCTGCGCAAGAAGGACATCCGTGAGGCCGGCTTGCAGGAGATCCCAGGCATCGGCCCGTCGCGCAAACGCGCCTTGCTGCACCATTTCGGAACCCTGAAGGAGATCGAACGGGCCTCGATCGCCGATCTCGGTAAGGTTCCGGGGGTCAGCGCCGAGAGCGCCCGCCGGATTTTCGAGTATTTCCATCCCCAGCCGGGATGAACTAAAGGGGACGGGGTCATATCGTCGTCGCATCCCGTAGCCCATGTGGGAGGAACGGTTGACCTCAGGCCATCAGCGGTATTGGTAGGACGGATGAACATCGCCACGACACGAGGGACGACCAGCCGCGCGATGTCCCTTCCCGAACATCCTGACCTATGGCCGGATCGCCGCGATCCCGGTCGTGGTCGGATGCATCTATGCGCAGTCGATCATGGACTATCCGCTGTGGCTGCGCTGGGTCGCGGTCGCCATCTTCATCGGCGCCGCGGTCACGGACTATCTCGACGGCTATTACGCGCGGATCTGGAATCAGCAATCGGCGTTCGGCCGGATGCTGGACCCGATCGCCGACAAGCTGCTGGTCGCCTCTTGCCTCCTGATGCTGGCCGCCGACGGCATCATCCATGGCTGGTCGCTGTGGGCCGCCATCGTGATCCTGTGCCGCGAGATCCTGGTCTCGGGCCTGCGCGAATATCTCGCGGCGCTTCGCGTCAGCGTGCCCGTGACCAAGCTCGCCAAATGGAAGACCACCGTTCAGCTCGTCGCCATCGGCTTCCTGCTCGCAGGTCCCGCCGGCGACGAGATCGTTCCCGTCGTCTCGCTGATCGGCCTCGTCCTGCTGTGGGCCTCGGCGCTGTTGACCATGTACACCGGCTACGACTATTTCCGCGCCGGCATCCATCATCTCATCAAGGAGGATGAAGGATGAAGGTGAAGTACTTCGCCTGGGTGCGCGAGCGCATCGGCAAGGCCGAGGAGACCATCGAGCCGCCCGCGACGGTGCGCACCGTCGAGGAGCTGATCGCCTGGCTGTCCGCTCAAAGCGAGGCCTACGCCTACGCGTTCGAGAAGCCCAAGGTGATCCGCGCCGCGATCGATCACGCCCACGTCAAGTCGGATGCCGCGATCGCAGGTGCCCGCGAGATCGCGTTCTTCCCGCCGATGACCGGCGGCTAGGCCGATGTTGTCGAACAGACCAGCGTGCGACCTCGCCTCACCTCTCCCCAACGGGGAGAGGCGTAGGCCGCCTTCGGCGGCCGTGTTGGAGAACGCCGAGGCAAAGCCTCGGCTATGTCGCGGAAGCGATCCGGGTGAGGAGCGCAGGTCTCACGAGAGAGCAGATCCCCTCACCCGCGCCTTCAGCGCGACCTCTCCCTATGGGAGAGGTGTAGAAGCGGCTAGACCATGACCTGCCCCGTCACCATTCGCATCCAGGAAGACGATTTCGACATCGCACGCGAGATCGCGATCCTGACCAGGAGCCGCACCGACATCGGCGCGGTCGTGAGCTTCTCCGGTATCTGCCGCGCCGACGAGGGCAGTTCGACGATCTCCGCGCTCACGCTCGAACATTATCCCGGCATGGCGGAGGAGGAGATCCAGCGCCACGTCGACGAGGCCATCTCGCGCTGGCCGCTCAACGGCGTGACGGTCATCCACCGCGTCGGGCGGTTCGTGCCCGGCCAGAACATCGTGCTGGTGCTCACCGCCTCGCAACACCGCCGGGCGGCGTTCGAAGCGGCCGAGTTCCTGATGGATTACCTGAAGACCAGCGCACCGTTCTGGAAAAAGGAAGAGAGCGCCACCGGGAGCGGCTGGGTCGAGGCCCACGCCCGTGACGACGAGGCCGCCGCACGCTGGACGAAATCCTGATGGCAAGAGCATCCAAGAAGACAACGCGCGGCCGCGCCGCACCGAAACTCGCGCAAGCCACACCAAGGCTCGCGAAGGTCGGCCGCGGCGAGCTGCTCAGGCTGATCGATTTCGTCCGCTACGCGGTGAGCCGTTTCACCGAGGCGAAGCTCGCCTTCGCCCATGGCACGACCGATCCGGTCGCCGAGGCCGTCTTCCTGGTCTGCGAGGCCTTGCATCTGCATCCCGACCAGTTCGAGATCTTTGGTCATGCCTGCGTCACGGCGGCGGAAAGCAAGACCCTGCTCGATCTCATCCACAAGCGCATCACCACGCGCAAGCCGGCGGCTTATCTCGTCAACAAGGTCTACATGCGCGGCCTGCCGTTCTATGTCGACGAGCGCGTCATCGTTCCGCGCTCCTTCATCGGCGAGCTCCTGGATTCCCATTTCGGCGGCGACGGCGAGCCCGGCTCGCTGATCGACGACCCCGCGGGTGTCGATCGCGCGCTCGATCTCTGCACCGGCTCCGGCTGTCTTGCGATCCTCGCCGCGTATCATTTCGCGAATGCCACGGTCGATGCCGTCGACATCTCCAAGGGTGCGCTCGAAGTCGCCGCGCGCAACGTCGGCGAGCACGGGCTCGATGACCGCATCACGCTCCACCGCGGCGATCTGTTCGCCCCGCTTGGCGATGCCAGATATGACCTCATCATCACCAATCCGCCCTACGTGGATGCCGAAGGCATGGCAGCATTGCCGCCCGAATGCCGGGCCGAGCCGAAGCTGGCCTTCGACGGCGGGGCCGATGGTCTCGACGTGGTCCGTCGCATCCTGAGCGGGGCACCCGACCATCTGACGCCGAATGGCGGCTTGATCTGCGAGATTGGCCGCGGTCGCGAGCTCGTCGACGAAGCCTTCCCGGAACTGCCGCTGCTGTGGCTGGACACGGAAGACTCCGAAGGCGAGGTATTCTGGATCGCGGCCGCCGACCTTGGCTGATCCGTTACGACCGCCACCGTCCCAACGGAAGCCACCGTGCAACGGAACAAGTCAAATTCGGCCACGTTCATCCCCCGATGCATTGTCTCGCTCTCGGAGGATGTCCGCATGCTCGCGCCATCGGGCGAATTGCTACGCGCCGGCGTGGCGCTCAAGCTCAATCACGTCAAACGCGCTGCTCAATCCTATCTGCGTGACCAGACCAGCCAGGCCACCGGCAAGGTGACATCTTACGCCGTGGCGGCCGGGCTGTTCGCCGTCGCCGGCCTGTTCGTTGTTGCGGCATTTTTCGTGGGACTGATCGCATTGTACCGCTGGGTCGCGATCACCTACGGACAATTCTGGGGGTTGGGCGCCGTCGCCGCCATACTGCTGGTGCTGGCCGCCGTCTGCGCCGGAGTCGCGATGGCTCAGATGAAGCGCAAGGCCAAGCCGATCGTGCCGCTTGCGAGCCGTCTGCGCGTGGCGGTCACGACGCCGCGGATTCCCCGCGGAACGGTCAAGCAGGCAGTGAAGGAGGTGGCGACGACGATTCCCCTCGCGCCGCGCGCACCCGGCGAACGCGGCCATGGCGGGACTTGGCCGGTTCGGACCAACCGGCCCGTGCAGCTTGGCCTGATGCTCGCAGCGGTCGGGCTGCTGGGCGTCACGGCGGCGCGCCGGCGGCGCCACGGGCAAAGGTTGGAGACGTGACATGCTGGTGCGGCGCACAGAGCAGCTCGACTCCTGGCTGCTGATCGCCGCCACGGCCGTGTTCGTGCTGACCGCCGAGCGCTACTTCCAGGACTCCGGCCTGATCCGTCCGGGACCTCCGCAGGATCGCCGCAACAGCGAGGGGAATTCACCGGAAACGAGCCCGGCAGGCGCGGCGACGCAGCCAGGCCACGGCCGCCGGTCGAAAAGCCCGTTCGCGATCCCCTGGGCCGGCTGGAAGGACATCTTCTGGCGCACCTATCAGCGCATCGACGACGATCGCCTGCTCGCCACCGCCGGCGGCGTCGTGTTCTTCGGCCTGCTGGCGATCTTTCCGGCTATCACGGCGCTGGTCTCGTTCTACGGATTGTTCGCCAATCCCGCCACCATCAGCGACAATCTCCAGAAGCTGGCGATGATGCTGCCCCAGGGCACGTTTGAAATCGTCGAGGAGCAGGTCGGACGCGTGGTGTCGAAGGGCAACACTGCGCTCGGCGCTACCTTCCTGTTCGGCCTCCTGCTCGCGATCTGGAGCGCCAATGCCGGGGTCAAGGCGATCTTCGACGCGCTCAACGTCGCCTATGAGGAGCGCGAGAAGCGCAGCTTCATCAAGCTGAACCTGGTGTCGCTGGCCTTCACGGTCGGCGGCATTGTCGCGCTCCTGGTGATGGTCGGCGCCGTGGTCGCCTTCCCGCTCGCGCTCGATCATCTCGGCATCGCCCCCGAGAGCAAGCTGATCGTCGCGCTGGCCCGCTGGCCGCTGCTGTTCCTGATTCTGATGGTTGCGCTCGCCATCCTCTACCGCTTCGCGCCAAGCCGCGATGCGCCGCGCTGGCAATGGCTGAGCCCTGGCGCACTGACGGCCGCCATTCTCTGGATCGCCGGCTCGTCGCTGCTGTCCTGGTATCTCTCGTCCTTCGCCAATTACAACGCGACCTACGGCTCGCTTGGTGCGGCGATCGGCCTGATGATGTGGATGTGGATGTCGGCGATCGTCATCATGTTCGGCGCCGAGCTGAACTCGGAGATCGAGCGACAGACCCTGCGCGACACGACCACTGGTCGTCCCAAACCGCTCGGCAGCCGCGAGGCGGTCGCGGCCGACACGGTCGGTGCCACCGCGCCATTCTAACCAGTGGCGACGATCAGGCCGAAGTCGATCCGGCCTGATCGCACTAAATCTCAGCGCTTGGTGATGACCGCTTCCAGATATTCGCTGTGCACGACGATGGTGCCGTCATCGGCATGGTTGAACTCGTCGAGCAGCGCCATAAGATCGCGCTTCAGCGCCGCCTGGCCGGTTTCGTCGAGCGCGGCAAACGCCTTCAGCGTCGGCCCGTAGAAGGTCTTGAAGATTTCGAGCCAGTGGTCCGGCGAGCGGTAGCGGAACACGAACATGCGCGGCTCGGCGGCGATCTCGGAAGCCTTGCTGCCGAACATCTCCTCGAGCCGCGCTCGGGTGCCCCACAGCGCCGGCGACTTCACGCCCGCGGGCGGGGCGACATGCTTGCCGATGGTCTTGAAGAGCTGGCCGATAAAACCCTGCGGCGTCCAGTTGGCGAGGCCGATCCTGCCGCCTGACTTGCACACCCGCGCGAGCTCTGAAGCTGCCTTGTCCTGGTCCGGCGTGAACATCACCCCGAAGGTCGAGAGCACGACGTCGTAGCTGTTGTCCGCAAACGGCAGCGCCTCGGCATCCGCCTCGCGGAATTCGACCGTCAGATGTTCCGCCGCCGCGCGCTCCTGTCCGCGCTTGAGCAGCGCCGGCACGTAATCGGTGGAAGTGACCTCGCACCAGCGCCGCGCCGCGGCCAATGTCGCGTTGCCATTGCCGGCGGCGACGTCCAGCACCTTGCTGCCGGCGCGTATGTCGAGTGCCTCACAGAGCTGCTCGCCGACAATCTGCAAGGTGGTGCCGACGACGGCATAGTCGCCGGACGACCAGGCGCCATGCTGGCGCTGCTTGACGGCGGCAAGATCGGGTATGGCGGGCTTGAGTGCGGCGGAGGTCGACATGAGCAATCTCCTGCGGGTTGAAAACGCCGGGACGATAGGGCGCACGCGCATCGCTGGCCTTGAGAGCGGCGTTATTTTACGCTGAGGCCGCCTTGATTTCCGCGCGGGAGCGAGGAGGGATTGTGACGTTTCAGTTCGAGGATTTCGTGCTCGATCCCGAGCGTCGCGAATTGCGGCGGGCGGACGCGCTCATCGCGCTCGAACCTCAGGTGTTCGATCTCCTCATCTATCTCGTCCGCAACCGGGAGCGCGTGGTGACGCGGGATAATCTGCTCGACGCGGTCTGGAACGGCCGCGTCGTCTCGGAATCGACGCTGACCAGCCGGATCAATGCGGCACGGCGCGCGGTCAATGACAATGGCGAGGAGCAGCGGCTGATCCGCACCATCGCACGCAAGGGCGTGCGATTCGTAGGCGCGGTGACCGAGCGCACCGACGCAGCGAAACCGGCCCCCACGGCCGCAGCGCCGGCCGGACTGCCCCTACCTGATCGCCCGGCGATCGCCGTCCTGCCCTTCACCAACATGAGCGGCGAGGCCGAGCAGGACTATTTCTCCGACGGCATCAGCGAGGACATCATCACCGCGCTATCGAAGCTGCGCTGGTTCTTCGTGATCGCGCGCAACTCCTCCTTCATCTACAAGGGCCGAACGGTACATCTGCGGCAGGTCGCCGAAGAGCTCGGCGTGCGCTATGTCGTCGAAGGCAGCGTCCGCAGGGGCGGCGACCGCGTCCGCATCACCGCGCAGCTCAACGACGTCGCCACTGGCAGTCATCTCTGGGCCGAGCGCTACGACCGCGAGCTCGCCGACGTGTTCGCCATGCAGGACGAGATCACCGAAGCCATCGTCGCCGCGATCGAGCCCCAGCTTTACGCCGCGGAAAATTTTCGTGCAGAGCGCAAGCCGCCCGACAGCCTGGACGCCTGGGACCTCGTGATGCGCGCGCTGTCGCATTACTGGCGCGTGACGCGGCAGGACCATGTCGTGGCACAGGCGCTGCTCGAAAAGGCCATCGCGCTAGACCCGAACTACGGCAAGGCGCTCGGCCTGCTCGGCTCCAGCTACATGTTCACCGCGCATATGGGCTGGATGGAGATGGCGACCGCTATCACCGCCGCCGAGCGCGCGGCGCGCGCGGCGATCCGGGCCGACGACGAGGATGCCTGGGCACATAATGCGCTCGGCCACGTCAATCTGTTCGCCCGGCGCTTCGAGGACTCGCTCGCCGAGTTCGAAACCGCGCTCCGGCTCAACCCGAATTTTGCGTTGGCGCAGGGCTATTATGGACTGGCCTTGGGCTATTGCGGCCGCTGGCAGGAGGCCGACGAGGCGGCGCGCAGGGCCATCCGCCTCAGCCCGCGCGATCCCTATGGCCCCGTCTATTTCGGCATCGCCGCCTATGCCCGCTTCCTCGGCAGCGACTACGCGGAAGCCATCCGCCTTGCCCAGGAATCCCTGCGCCAGCGCAGCGACTTCGTCGGCGCACACCGGGTGCTGACCGCGGCCGCAGGCATGGCCGGGCAAACCGCGATCGCCCGTGCCGCCCTGGAGGAGCTCCGCCGCACCCAGCCCAACGTGTCGCTGGCCTGGATCGCCGAGTTCATGCCGATCAAGCTCGCCGCCGACCGCGAGCACTACCTCGAGGGCTTTCGCCGCGCCGGTCTGAAATAAGCCGCAACGAGGCCGCTATCCCCCGAATCAACAATGATGTTAAGCTCATGCGGCTTGGGGGAGCATGAGGCGTGACGGGGTTCGGACCGCGACCCGTGTTTTCCCGGGATGAGGCAGTCAGCTCTTTGAGGCGTAACGCGCGGCATGATTCGCATTTCGACGATCTTCATCGCCATCTGCATGGTTCTGGTTGCCGCCTCGCTCGGCCTGGTGCTCTTCTCGGTCGCTGGCATCAGCGGAACCGAATCAGCGATCGTGGCGCTGACCGCGCTGACCTTCCTGATCCTCTACAACGCCGTCTCGATGCGGCTGCGCGACCGCAGCGACGTCGGCGGCCAGATCGCCGATCTCTCGCGCGGCACCGCCGACCTCGCCCGCCAGGTCGCCGAGTTCGGCCGCCGCTTGGCTGCAATCGAGGGACGCATCGCCTCGTCCAATTCGACCAATTCCGACCGCATCCAGTCAGTGGTCGGCGAGATCAACGAGCTCGGCGGGCTGGTCAAGCAGCTCGCCACCACGGTGTCGGCGCATGAGGATCTCCTGGCTGGTGCAGCGCCAGGGCCCTCTCCCGCTCCCGTCGCAGGGCCGGAAGCGGAGGCGCCAATCGACGTGGTTGCACCGTTCGATCAGACGCCGGTCGCCCCTCCCCCGCTTGCCGCGCCGCCATCGCGGCCGGCGGCACCGGTGGTCCAGACCCACACCGCCAATCAGGCTCACGCCGCCAGCGGCCGTAACCAGACCCAATTGCTGGCGACGCTGCGCAACGCGGTCGACGAGAACCGCATCGACATCTTCCTCCAGCCGATGGTGACGCTGCCGCAGCGCAAGGTGCGGTTCTACGAGGCCGTGACGCGGGTCCGTGACGAGCGCGACCAGCTGATCGCGGCCGAGGAGTTCATCAGCATCGCCGAGGCCTCCGGGCTGATCGGGCGCATCGACAACATGGTGATGCTGCGCTGCGTGCAGGTGCTGCGGCGCCTGATGGTGCGCAACAAGGATGTCGGCGTGTTCTGCAACGTCGCGGCCTCGACGCTCGGCAACTCCACCACGTTCGCGCACTGCCTCGACTTCCTCGAGGCTAACCGGGCGCTGGCGCCCTCGCTGGTGCTGGAGTTCAAGCAATCGACCTTCCGCAATCTCGGCCCGGCCGAGACCGAGAACCTCGCCGCGCTCGCCCAGCGCGGCTTCCGCTTCTCGATCGACCATGTCACCGATCTCAGGATCGAGCCGCGCGAGTTCGCCGATCGCGGCGTGCGCTTCATCAAGGTGCCGGCGACGCTGCTGCTCGATCCCAGGCAGGCGTCGGCCTCCGATATCCACCCGTCCGACCTTTCCGACCTGCTCGGCCGCTTCGGCATCGACCTCATCGCCGAGCGGATCGAGGGCGAGCGCGCCGTGGTCGACCTGCTCGACTATGACGTGCGGTTCGGCCAGGGCTTCCTGTTCGCACCGCCCCGGCCATTGCGGCCGGAGGGGGCATCTGCTACCGGCGGGTCCGCGCCGAACCAGGCGCAGGACACTCAGGGATCCAATGGCCCCGCTTCCCGCAGCCCAAGCGCGTCAACCGCACCTCCGACACAACGCATCACCGGTAACGCCGCGCTCGCGCGCCGCATCTGATCGGCCGCGCGCATCATGACCACGCTGCATTTCGCCCAAGGCCTGCGCCAGCTCGTGGGCGGCGTCGAGGTCGTGCTCAGCGACATCTGGGGCGTGGTCCATAACGGCCTAGAATCCTTTCCCGAGGCTTGCGAGGCGCTGCACACCTATCGCAGCCGCGGCGGTACCGTGATCCTGATCACCAACGCGCCGCGCCCGGCCGACTCCGTGCAGCGGCAGTTGCGCAAGCTCGGCGTCGCCGACGAGACCTATGACGCCATCGTGTCATCGGGCGATTTGACCCGGCTCTATGTCGGCGAGCACCCCGGCAGCAAGATGTTCTGGCTCGGCCCCGAGCGCGATAACTCGATCTACCGCGGCCTCAATGCGACCACCGCGCCGCTCGAGGAAGCTGACTACATCGTCTGCACCGGCCTCTATGACGACGAGACCGAGACGGCGGAAGACTATCGCGGCATGATGCTGAAGGCGCGCGAGCGCAAGCTGACGTTGGTCTGCGCCAACCCCGACATCGTGGTCGAACGCGGCGACCGGCTGATCTATTGCGCCGGCGCGATCGCGGAGCTCTATCGCGAGCTCGGCGGCGAGGTGATCTTCTACGGCAAGCCGCACCGGCCGATTTACGAGCGCGCAATGCGGCTGGCCGGCGAACGCCAGGGCCACATGATCGACCGGAAGAAGGTGCTGGCGATCGGCGATTCCGTCCGTACTGACTTAACCGGCGCGCGCGAGTTCGGCATCGACTGCCTGTTCGTCACCCGCGGCATCCACGCCGAGGAGTTCGAGGGCCTCGACCAGCTCGACCCGAATTCGGTGATGGAATTGTTCGGACATCCACCGAAGGCGCTGATGCGCGAATTGAAGTGGTGATTTTCTAGATTTAGCTGCGTCATTCCGGGGCGCGCGAAGCGCGAACCCGGAATCTCGAGATTCCGGGTTCGGTGCTAACGCACCGCCCCGGAATGACGAACCCAACACAGAAAGCCCGGGACAACGCCCGGGCCTTCCGAATTCAGCCGATACCTTTGAGCTGCGCTTACGCGCTCGCCATGTCCGGGAAGACCGCTTCGATCTTGGTCTTCAGCGTCGCCGCATTGAACGGCTTGACGATGTAATTGTTCACGCCGGCCTTCTTGGCCGCGATCACGTTCTCGGTCTTCGATTCCGCCGTGATCATGATGAACGGCGTGGTGGCGAGGTTCGGATCCGCGCGCACTTCGCGCAGCAGGTCGTAGCCCGTCATCGGCTCCATGTTCCAGTCGGAAATCACGAGCCCGTATTTCTTGCCGCGCATCTTGTTCAGCGCCGCCGAACCGTCGCTGGCATCATCGATGTTATCGAAGCCAAGCTGCTTCAGCAGATTCCGGATGATACGGATCATGGTGCTATAGTCATCCACCACCAGAACCGGCATCGACAAATCAACCGCCATCTCGACTCCCCCAACGCATACCCAGGAATATTACGATCGGACCTGCCAGGCCGAAGCCCGGCGGTTCCACGCTCAAGGACTAGCATCAAGGCGTTAAACAGCCCGTTAACTGGGGACGCCTTCGAAGAATTGAAATGGTGTTCAATCCGGTCGCACCCTGCCGCTTGACTTCATCCGGCCGGTCGCGCCACGGTCCCGGCCGGTCCCGCCGGCTCCGAGAATTCCCCTGATGGCTCCGCCTTTTACCGTTATCCGCGACAGCACGCCGGATTCCGCCATTCCCCGGGGCGCCGTGGTCGCCATGGGCAATTTCGACGGCGTTCATCTCGGCCATCGGGCCGTGATCGCGGCAGCCCTGGCAATGGGCCGGGCGCATGGGCGCCCTGCGCTGGCCTTGACCTTCGAGCCGCATCCGCGGCGGTTTTTCAGTCCCAACACCCCGCAATTCCGCCTCACGGACGAGCGGGCCAAGCTGCGGCTTCTGGCCGGCACCGGGCTTGCCGGCGCCGTGGTCATGACCTTCGACAAGGCGCGCGCCGGCACCAGCGCGCAAGATTTCATTCACCATGACCTGATCGGGCGGCTCGGCGTCAGCGGGATCGCGGTCGGCTACGACTTCCATTTCGGCAAAGGTCGGGTCGGCTCGCCGAGCCTGCTGGTCAACGAGGCGCCCCGGCTCGGCATCGAGGTCGACGTTCAGCCGCATGTCGATATCGACGAGCGGCCGGTCTCCTCCAGTGCGATCCGGATCGCGCTCGCCGAAGGCCTGCTCGACGAAGCTACCACCATGCTGGGGGCGCCCTGGTTCGTCACCGGCGAGGTGGTCCATGGCGAGAAGCGCGGCCGCGACCTTGGCTATCCCACCGCCAATATCCGCCTGGATGCCAATTGCGGCCTCAAGCACGGCATCTATGCGGTGCGGGTCGGCCGCGGCGCCGAGCGGCTGGATGGGGTAGCGAGTTTCGGCCGTCGCCCGACCTTTGATAATGGCGCCCCGCTCCTTGAAATCTTCCTGTTCGACTTCAAGGGCGACCTCTACGGCCAGACCCTCGACTGCGCCTTCGTCGGCTTCATCCGCGAGGAGCTGAAATTCGACAGCCTGGAGGCCCTGATCCGCCAGATGGACGACGATTCAGCCCGCGCCCGCGCCATTCTGGCCGCCGCCCCGGACGCATTTCCGCGGCTTGGCGTGATCGATTGAGGCCGAAAACGACCCGCCGACCTTTGCGCTTGCCCGGCCCGGCTGCTATGGAGGGCCAATGTTTGCGCGGCGCATCATAGGGATTAGCGGCCCGGCTTCCGCCTGAGCCTGAAGGCTCGGCGCAAGACCGGGATTTTGACGTTTCGCCCCGCGATCCCTATCGCCATCCGTTCCCGCGCCCTTCCGAGCCAGTCAGCCTCATGTCCGAAAAGCCGCAAAAGTCCCAAAAGTCTGAAGCCAAAGACTATTCGAAGACCCTGTTCCTGCCGCAGACCGAATTCCCGATGCGCGCCGGGCTGCCGCAGCGCGAGCCGGAGATCCTGAAATACTGGAACGACATCGGCCTCTACGACAGACTGCGCAAGGGCGCCGCGGGCCGCGCCAAGTTCGTGCTGCATGACGGCCCGCCCTACGCCAACGGCAACATCCATATCGGGCACGCGCTGAACAAGATCCTCAAGGACGTCGTGACCAAGAGCCAGCAGATGCTCGGCTTCGACTCCAACTACGTGCCCGGCTGGGACTGCCACGGTCTGCCGATCGAATGGAAGATCGAGGAGGAGAACTACCGCAAGAAGGGCAAGCAGAAGCCCGATTTCCGCGACTCCGCCGCGATGGTGGCGTTCCGGAAGGAGTGCCGCGCCTATGCGACGCACTGGATCAACGTGCAACGCGAGGAATTCAAGCGCCTCGGCATCATCGGCGACTGGGATCATCCCTATCAGACCATGAGCTACCCGGCCGAAGCGCAGATTGCGCGCGAGCTGATGAAGTTCGCGGCCAACGGCACGCTCTATCGCGGCTCCAAGCCGGTGATGTGGAGCGTGGTCGAGAAGACTGCGCTGGCGGAGGCCGAGGTTGAGTATGAGGACTACACCTCGGATACGGTCTGGGTGAAGTTTCCGGTCACCTCGCCCACGCATGGCGCGCTCGCCTCCGCCAGCGTCGTGATCTGGACCACCACGCCGTGGACCCTGCCAGGCAACCGCGCCATCTCGTTCTCGCCGAAGATCGCCTACGGGCTCTACAAGGTCACGGACGCCCCCGCGGATAATTGGGCCAAGACCGGCGATCTCCTGATCCTGGCCGATGCGCTGGCTGCGGACGTGTTCAAGCAGGCGCGCGTCACCTCTTACGAGAAGGTGCGCGACATTCCCGGCGACACGCTGGACGCGGTCGAATGCGCCCATCCGCTGCGCGGGGTCGGCGGCGGTTACGAGTTCGTCGTTCCGCTGCTCGCCGGAGAGCATGTCACCGACGACACCGGCACCGGCTTCGTGCACACCGCCCCCGGCCATGGCCGCGAGGATTTCGATGCCTGGATGGCGAATGCGCGCGAGCTCGATGCGCGCGGCATCTCGACTGCGATCCCCTACACCGTCGACGAGAACGGCGCCTACACCGCCCATGCCCCCGGCTTCACCGGCAAGCGCGTGCTCAACGACAAGGGCGAGAAGGGCGATGCCAACGAGGCGGTGATCAAGGCGCTGATCGAGGGCGGCAAGCTGCTCGCACGCGGCCGCCTCAAGCACCAATATCCGCATTCCTGGCGCTCGAAGAAGCCGGTGATCTTCCGCAACACGCCGCAATGGTTCATCGCGATGGACAAGGACGTCAGCGAGAACGGCCATGCGAAGAAGGGCGACACGCTGCGCGCCCGCGCGCTGCACGCGATCTCGGTGACCCAATGGGTGCCGCCGTCCGGCGAGAACCGCATCAACGGCATGATCGCCAATCGCCCCGACTGGGTGATCTCGCGTCAGCGCGCCTGGGGCGTGCCGATCGCCGTGTTCGTGCGCGAGAAGGCCGACGGCTCGGCCGAAATCCTGCAGGACGAGATCGTCAACCAGCGCATCACCGAAGCCTTCATGGAGGAAGGCGCCGACGCCTGGTACATGGACGGCGCCCGCGAGCGCTTCCTCGGCGCCCGCGCGAACGAAGACTGGAAGAAGGTCGACGACATCTGCGATGTCTGGTTCGATTCCGGCTCGACGCACGCCTTCGTGCTCGAGGATCGCCAGAACTTTCCGCAGCTCGGCAACATCGTCCGCAAGGTCGACGGCGGCGACGACACCGTGATGTATCTGGAAGGCAGCGACCAGCATCGCGGCTGGTTCCACTCCTCGCTGCTGGAGAGCTCGGGCACGCGCGGCCGCGCACCTTATGACATCGTGCTGACCCACGGCTTCACGCTCGACGAGAACGGCCGCAAGATGTCGAAGTCGCTCGGCAACACCGTCGAGCCGCAGAAGGTGATCAAGGATTCCGGCGCGGATATCCTGCGTCTGTGGGTCTGCGCCACCGACTATGCCGACGACCAGCGCATCGGCCCGGAGATCCTGAAGAACACCATCGAGACCTATCGCAAGCTGCGCAACTCGATCCGCTGGATGCTCGGGACGCTGCATCACTTCAAGGCGAGCGAGAAGGTCGCCTATGCCGAGATGCCCGAGCTCGAGCGGCTGATGCTGCACGAGCTGGCCGGCCACGCCGAAACCATCCGCAAGGCCTATGCCGCGTTTGACTACAAGACCGTGGTCGCAAGCCTGTCGGCTTTCATGAACTCCGAGCTGTCGGCGTTCTACTTCGATATCCGCAAGGACACGCTGTATTGCGATCCGCCGTCCTCGGTGGCGCGCAAGGCGGCGCTCACCGCGATCGAGCTCTTGTGCGATGCCCTCTTGAAGTGGCTCGCGCCGATCCTGAGCTTTACGACGGACGAGGCCTGGCGGATGTTCCGCCCCAACGCGGAGCCGTCGGTCCATCTGACCCTGTTCCCCACCGATATCGAAAGCCTGCGCGACGACAAGCTCGCCGCGAAGTGGGAGACGATCCGCGACATTCGCCGCGTCGTCACCGGCGCGCTCGAGCTCGAGCGCGCCGCCAAGAACATCGGCTCGTCGCTGGAAGCCTCGCCGGTGATCTATGTCGCCGACAGGGACGTGATGATGACGCTGTTCGACGTCGATCTCGCCGAGGTCTGCATCACCTCGAACTACGAGCTGCGCGAGGGCGAGGCGCCGGCGAGCGCGTTCCGCCTCGATGCCGTGCCCGGTGTTGCGGTCGTGGTCGAGAAGGCGGTCGGCACCAAATGCGCCCGCTCCTGGAAGATCTCGCCAAGCGTCGGCGAGGACGCCGAATATCCCGACGTCACCCCGCGCGATGCGAAGGCACTGCGCGAATGGAAGGCGTTGGGCGTGAGCGTCTGATCGGCCAGCCATGACCCCGCTCCGCCTCGGCACCCTCTCGGCCGTGGTCACGGTCATCCTCGACCAGGCCTCGAAGCTTTGGCTGCTGAACGTGTTCGACCTCGCCCATCGCGGCGTGGTGCGGGTGACGCCGTTCTTCGACCTGGTGCTGGCCTGGAACATCGGCATCAGCTTCGGCTGGCTCCAGAACGACGGCCAGGCGGCGCAGATCGCGCTGATGGCGGTCAAGGCCATTGCCGTGGTGGCGCTGGCGATCTGGATGACCCGCTCGCACACCTTGCTCGCGACGGTCGCGCTCGGCCTGATCATCGGGGGCGCGATCGGCAACGGCATCGACCGCCTCGCTTATGGCGCGGTGGTCGATTTCGCCTTGCTCCACGTCGAAATCGCCGGAAAAACCTATAATTGGTATGTGTTTAATCTCGCGGACGTGGCCATCGTTGCTGGGGTGGGGGCGCTATTGTATGATTCCTTCCTGGGGGTACCCGCCGCAAAAGCGCCCTGATCCCGGCCGATACGGACCGGCAGGTGGAACCCTGTTTTTGCGAGGGTTAGGCCGCGTGCGAGCGGCAATCTGCCACAATATGGAACAGGTACGGTGATGCGCAGCTCGAAAACCAGCGGTTCAATGGTTCGAGATCCCCAAGGCGGGGTCTGGCGGGCGTTGAAAGTGTCCGCTGTCGCGCTCGGCATCGGTCTCGTCATGGCAGCAGGCGCCGCCCGCGCCGGTGACGACGAGGACGAAGATGATGGGATGACCTTCGAAGAGAAGCTCATCGACAATCTGATGTCCGGCATCGGCGCCAAGAGCATGGAAAAGCCCGGCATCGAATACCGCGAGCGCTCGCCGTTGGTCGTGCCGCCCAAGCTCGACCTGCCGCCGCCCGCAGCCGCCCAGGCCAAGAATGCGCCGAACTGGCCGAAGGACCCCGACGAGAAACGCCGCAAGGAGGCGATCGCCGCGCGGAAGAAGGCCGTCAAGGCGACGGAGAATTGGCAGGCTGGCCGCACGCTTTCACCGGCCGAGATGGAAGTGGGCAGGACCGCGGCCCCCGAGCGTACCAGCAATGATCCGATTCAGCCGGGCACCAACGCCAATCCGTCGCTGAGCCCGGCCCAGCTCGGTTTCACCGGCGGCCTATGGGGCATGTTGAAGGGCGGCACCCCTGAAGAAAAGCAATTCACCAGCGAGCCGCCGCGTCAGTCGCTGGTCGAGCCGCCGCCGGGCTACCAGACTCCCTCGCCGAACTACGCCTACGGCGCCGGCAAGGACAATACGAAGAAGACTTACTTCGACATCATGTCGGGCAAGGACAAGGAACAATAACGTTCCGTCCCAACGCGACATCCTGACCCAAGCGGACCTGGCGCCGGCGGCCCCTGCACGCCGGACGCGTCCGATAAATTGCCTATCAGTAACTTGCCTATGCGTTGAGTTCTCTGCTTCGTGACGCGAAGCCTCAGCCGCGCGGTGTAGCATACCGCGCCACCGAGCCGGAGATCCGGACTGGGCCTTTCATAAGGATGATGATGTCCTCTTACCGATCGGCTGCCTGCCTCCTTGCCGCGCTGCTTTCGACGAGCGTCCTCTCAGCCAGCGCCCTCGCCCAGACCAGTGTGACGTCGGCCCCGCCGGCCAGCTTCACGCTTCAGAACGGCATGCAGGTCGTGGTGATCCCGGACCACCGCACGCCCGTGGTCACCGAGATGATCTGGTACAAGGTCGGCTCGGCCGACGAGACCCCGGGCAAGTCCGGCCTGGCGCACTTCCTCGAGCATCTGATGTTCAAGGGTACCTCGAAGCATCCGGTCGGCGAATTCTCCCAGACCGTGCTCCGCGTCGGCGGCAACGAGAACGCCTCGACCTCGGTCGACTACACCAACTACTACCAGCGCGTTCCGAAAGAGCAGCTGCCGACCATGATGGAGTTCGAGGCCGACCGCATGACCGGCCTGATTCTCAAGGATGAGAACGTGCTGCCGGAGCGCGACGTGGTGCTCGAAGAGTACAACATGCGCGTTGCCAACAATCCCGATGCGCGGCTCAACGAGCAGATCATGGCCGCGCTCTATCTCAATCATCCCTACGGCCGGCCGGTGATCGGCTGGCACCAGGAGATCGAGAAGCTCGACCGCGAGGACGCGCTCGCCTTCTACCGCCGCTTCTACGCGCCGAACAATGCGATCCTGGTGATCGCCGGCGACGTCGAGGCCGCCGATGTCCGCCCGCTGGTCGAGCGCAATTTCGGCGCGATCCCGGCGCAGCCCGCGATTCCGGCGCGGCGCGTCCGGCCGCAGGAGCCGGAGCCGGCGGCGCCGCGCACCGTCACGCTGGCCGATCCGCGCGTCGAGCAGCCGAACCTGCGGCGCTACTATCTCGTGCCCTCGGCGACGACCGCCGCGGCCGGCGAAAGCGCAGCCCTCGACGTGCTGGCGCAGCTGATGGGCAGCGGCAGCAACTCCTATCTCTACCGCGCCCTCGTCGTCGACAAGCCGCTCGCGGTCTCCGCCAGCGCCAGCTATTCGAGCATCTCGCTCGACCCGACCCAGTTCGCGATCTCGGCCGCGCCGAAACCCGGCGTCAGCTTCACCGAGGTCGAGCAGGTGATCGATGGCGTCATCGCCGACATCGCGCAGAACCCGATCCGCGCCGAGGACCTCGAGCGGGTGAAGACCCAGCTCATTGCCGAGGCGATCTACGCCCAGGACAATCAGGCGGTGCTCGCGCGCTGGTATGGCGGCGCGCTGACCACGGGCCTGTCGATCGAGGATATCAGGAGCTGGCCGGACCGCATCCGCGCGGTCACCGCCGAACAGGTGCGCGCCGTTGCGCAGAAATGGCTAGAGAAGAAGCGCTCGGTGACCGGCTATCTGATCAAGGACACCGCCACCGCCAAGCGCGAGGAGAAGCGTTCGTGACCTATCCCTTCCTTCGACGCGTTGCATTCTCCCTTGCCACCGGCGCGGCGCTCGCGCTCGCGAGCATCTCGCCATCGCAAGCGGCCGCAAAGATCCAGCGCCTGGTCTCGCCGGGCGGCATCGAGGCCTGGTTCGTGCAGGACGCGACCGTGCCCCTGATCGCCATGGAATATTCCTTTGCCGGCGGCTCGGCGCAGGATCCCAAGGACAAGTCGGGCGTCGCCAACCTCGTCGGCGACCTGCTCGACGAAGGCTCGGGCGATCTCGACTCCAAGACCTTCCATGAGCGGCTCGACCGCCGCGCCATCGAGCTCTCCTTCAGCGCCACCCGCGATGCATTCCGCGGCAGCCTGCGTATGCTGCGCGACAACAAGGACGAGGCCTTCGACCTGCTCAGGAGCGCGCTGACCTCGCCGCATTTTGACGGCACCGATGTCGAGCGCATCCGCTCGCAGGTAGTCTCGGGCCTGCGCCGCGAGACCACCAATCCGACCTCGCTGGCGAGCCGCAAGTTCCTGGAGGTCGCCTTCGGCGATCATCCCTATGGCCGGCAGACCAACGGCACCCTCGACAGCGTGCCGAACATCACGGTCGCCGACCTGAAGGATTATGTCGGCCGCGTGCTCGCCAAGGGCGGGCTGAAGATCGCCGTGGTCGGCGACGTCGATCCCGAGACCCTCGGCAAGCTGCTCGACCATACCTTTGGCAGTCTTCCCGCCAAGGCCAACCTGACGCCGGTACCCGACATCGAGGCGGCCAAGCCGCCGCAGCGCGCCTTCGTGACGCTCGACGTGCCGCAGACCGTCATCACCTTCGGCGGTCCCGGCGTGAAGCGCAGCGATCCCAACTTCATGGCGGCCTATGTCGTCAACCACATCCTGGGCGGCGGCGGACTGTCCTCGCGGCTCTATCGCGAGGTGCGCGAGAAGCGCGGCCTCGCCTATTCGGTGTTCGAATCGCTGCTCTGGATGGAGCATTCGGCCGTCTTCATCGGCAACACCGGCACGCGCGCCGACCGGGCCGGCGACACCATTGATGCCATCGAGAAGGAGGTGCGCCGCATCGCCGAGGAGGGCCCGACGCAGAAGGAGCTCGACGAGGCCAAGTCCTACCTCAAGGGCTCGCAGATGCTGGCGCTCGACACCTCCTCCAAGCTCGCCCAGGCGCTGCTGCAGTACCAGCAGGACAAGCTGCCGATCGACTATATCGAGAAGCGCAACGCCATCGTCGATGCGGTGACGCTGGACGACGCCAAGGCAGCCGCCAGGCGCCTCTGGGGCCAGGGCCTGCTGACCGTCGTGGTCGGCCGCACCCCGCAGGCCGCCGCGCAGCCGGCGGCTGCACCGGCGGCGAAGTCGAACTGAGCCCCTTCTCCAGCGGTTCATCAGATGGCCGGGCTTAGCCCCGGCGATTCGCGTTTGCATGAGCGCCATTGCCGAACGTGGACGTCCGCGATATGTCCGGACATCGCAAATGGTGCCATCATGCTGCGGATATCCCGCGATCTCGTCATCGACGAGGACGACATCGAGATCGGCTTTGTCCGCGCCTCCGGCCCGGGCGGGCAGAACGTCAACAAGGTCGCGACCTCGGCCCAGTTGCGTTTCGACACCCGCAAGCTGACCATTCCGGAGGATGCGGCCATCCGGCTCGCCCGCATCGCCGGCCAGCGCATGACCAAGGACGGCGTGATCGTGATCCATGCGCAGCGCTTCCGCACCCAGGAGCGCAACCGCCAGGATGCCATCGACCGCCTCACGGAGATGTTGCGCGAGGCGATGGTGCGCCCGACGCCGCGCCGCGCGACGCGGCCGACCTTCGCCTCCAAGCAGCGCAGACTCGAAGGCAAGAAGCGCCGCAGCGATGTCAAGGCCGGCCGTGGCGGCCGCTTCGACGATTAGCAGACGCAGTCGAAAAAACTCCGGCCGCAACGCGACCGGAGTTTTGCCGTGTCACCGGCGGGACTAGTAACGCTTGGATGGAGCTGCACCGCCCGTCGCGGCATCGTCGGCGGTCCCCTTGTGCGCGGAGCTGCCCGTGGTGCCGACCGTGCTTCTGGTGCCCTTTGTCGGCTTCATGCCCGTCGTCTCACCCGCTGCGCCCGGCTGGGCGTTCATCTCCTCGTCGCCGCTGCCGATCGTGTTGCCTTGCATGGGTTTGCTTTGCACGGTGCCGCCAGGCTTGGCACCAGACGACGTACCTTGCGCGAGGACGGGCGTGACAACGAGCGCCGAGAGAGCGCATGCGATTGCAGTGGTCTTCACCAACTTCATCCAATTCTCCTGGATTTTCGCGATGAATGGATCGGCGGCTGGCTGCGCCGTCCGACTGGGCCGAACCAGTTCATCGCGTAGAGAAGTTCGAACGGCGCGACCATGATGCAATCCGGTTCGTGTGGTGATCGTTTAGGGATTTGGCGGCGCTTTCGCGGAATTGTGCTCCGCATATAAGGCAACGCGGAACACGCAACGCCGCGAGCCTCTCCGCACATGTGGACGGGCGAGCCTTGACGATGCGCGCGATCGTGCTGGGATTGCAGGCGCACTACATTGCGGGGGGATGCAGAAGGAGATCTAAGGCCCGATAGCTAGACCGTGGAGACAGAAGGCACATGGCGTCCTCCCGTCCTGTTGCCATTTTTCACGATGCTGGCACCCACAAAGAGGACGGTCACCGCACGGCGCTCGATCCGGCTTGCGCGATTTTCTCGAACGTCCAATGTCTTCAATGTGATAGGCATCTCTCTTCCCCAGGGCACGACGCCGCTGTTGCCGAACACATGCTTTTGACGCAACACGGCTTAAGATATAGCGCCGTCAGCGAATCCAGATCGTAAGCCCCATGCCTGTCCGCCAGCTTCCAGAGCAAGTCGTCAACCGCATCGCCGCTGGCGAGGTGGTCGAGCGTCCGGCGAGCGTGGTCAAGGAACTGGTCGAGAACGCCATCGATGCCGGCGCGAGCCGGATCGACGTTTTCACCGACGGCGGTGGGCGGCGGCGGATCGGCATCACCGACGATGGCAGCGGCATGACCGCAAACGACCTCGCGCTCGCGGTCGAGCGCCATGCCACGTCAAAGCTCGACGATGAGGATCTGCTCCAGATCCGCACGCTCGGGTTCCGCGGCGAGGCGCTGCCCTCGATCGGTTCGGTGGCGCGGCTGTCGATCACCACGCGCCATGCCAGCGAGCCGCATGCCTGGGCTCTCAATGTCGAGGGCGGCGAGAAGTCCGAGATCATGCCGGCGGCGCTGGCGCTCGGCACGCGCGTCGAGGTCAATGATCTCTTCTACGCGACGCCGGCGCGGCTGAAATTTTTGAAGACCGACCGGACCGAGGCAGAGGCGATCCGCGAGGTGGTGCGGCGCCTTGCGATGGCGCGGCCCGACGTCGCCTTCACGCTTGCCGGAGAAGAGCGCGCGCCGGTGACCTGGGCCGCCGCCCTGCCCGGCGCCGCAGGCCGCCTGACACGGCTAGGCGATATCCTGGGCGCAGAATTCCGCAGCCATGCTTTCGAAGTGCATGCCGAACGCGAGGGCGTCGTCGTCGCTGGTTATGCCGCGGCTCCCGCGCTGACCAAGGCCAATGCGCTCGGGCAATATCTCTTCGTCAACGGCCGCCCGGTCCGCGACAAGCTGATCCTGGGGGCCGTGCGCGGGGCCTATGCCGACTATCTGCCGCGCGACCGCCATCCGGTGCTGGCGCTGTTCGTCACGCTCGATCCGCGCGAGGTCGATGCCAACGTGCACCCGGCCAAGACCGAGGTGCGCTTCCGCAATGCCGGCCTTGTCCGCGCGCTAATCGTACACGGGTTGAAGGAAGGCCTCGCGCGCGAGGGCCGCCGCACCGCTGCCAATAGCGGCGAGAGTGCCTTGGCATCGTTCCGGCCCGCCTTCACGCCGCGCCCCGCAGGCTGGGACTGGCGCGCCTCGCCGTCGGCTCCGGTCGCGCCGATGCCATCCTTCGAACGTTCGGCCGCGCCGGTCTTCGCCGAGCGCGCGCAGGCTGCGTTCGATGTCGGCGGACCCAGCGCTGACATCCGGATCGAAACACAGCCCGTAGCCGACCTCGTCGACCGCCCGCTCGGCGCGGCGCGCACGCAGATCCACGAGACCTATATCGTCTCGCAGACCCGCGACGGCCTCATCATCGTCGACCAGCACGCCGCGCATGAGCGCATCGTCTATGAGCGGCTGAAGGCCTCGCTCGCCGCGAACGGCGTGCAGCGGCAGATCCTCCTGATCCCCGAGATCGTCGAGATGGACGAGGCCACGGTGGAGCGCCTACTGGAGCGCAGCGAGGAGCTTGCTTCATTTGGGCTCGCGATCGAATCCTTCGGCCCCGGCGCCGTTGCGGTGCGCGAGACGCCGTCGCTGCTCGGCAAGACCAATGCCGGCGGCTTGCTGCGTGATCTCTCCGAGCACATGGCCGAGTGGGACGAGGCGCTCCCTCTCGAACGCCGCCTGATGCATGTCGCGGCGACCATGGCCTGTCACGGCTCGGTGCGCGCCGGCCGCCGCTTGCGGCCCGAGGAGATGAACGCCCTGCTCCGCGAGATGGAGGAGACGCCGAACTCCGGCCAGTGCAATCACGGCCGGCCGACCTATGTCGAACTGAAGCTCGCTGATGTCGAGAAGCTGTTCGGGCGGCGGTGACGGTGCCGTAGGCAGCGCGGCCCTACGGCCTCTTCAAGAAGACGAACTCCGTGTCGTCGTATGCCCGCCGCTCCAGCTCCTCATACCCTTCCGGCGTCACGAACTGCGCGGCCTTCGCCTCCTCCACCACCACCAGTGCACCCGGCGTCAGCCAGCCACCATCGCGCAAGGACGCTAGCGCCTTCTCCGCAAAGCCCTTGCCATAGGGCGGATCGAGGAACACCAGCGAGAACGGCTCGACCGGATGGGCGGGGCCGAGATCGGTCGCATCACGGCGATAGACCTTCGTCACGCCGCCAAGGCCGAGCGACTCGACATTATTCCGCAGCAGCGCTCGCGCCTCCGCGCCGTTGTCCACGAACAATGTGAACTTCGCCCCGCGCGACGATGCTTCGATGCCGAGCGCGCCGGTGCCGGCAAAGAGATCGAGCACGCGCGCATCCGCAATCGGATCGTCATAGGCGTGCACGAGGATGTTGAACACGGACTCGCGTAAGCGATCCGCAGTCGGGCGGATATCGCGCGAGGACGGTGAGGCGAGATTGCGCCCCTTCAACCTGCCGCCGACGACGCGCAAGCTAGTCCTCCCGCGGCGTCAGGTCGCGCTTGCCGTGATAGCCGCGCTTGGGACGGCGCGGCGGGCCGTAGCCGTTCGCTTCCATCTCGTTACGCTCGCGCGCTTCCTCGCTGCCGGTGCGCTGCACCAGGACGCGGCGGCCCTTACGGTCGTTGATCACCGCGCGCTTCATCGGCTTCTTCGGCGCATCCTCACCGCGACCGGCGGATTTCGCGGGCACGTCGAACTCGGCGCCCGATTTCTCGATCACCTTGTGGCCGAGCTGCTCGCGCAGCACGCGCGAGCGGATCTCCTCGACCTGGCCTTCGGGGATCTCGCCGAGCTGGAACGGGCCGTAGGAGACCCGGATCAGCCGGTTCACCTCGAGCCCGAGATGGGCGCAGACGTTGCGCACCTCGCGGTTCTTGCCTTCGCGGATCGCGAACACCAGCCAGACATTGGCGCCCTGGTCGCGTTCCAGCGTCGCTTCGATCGGACCATATTTGACACCGTCGATCTCGATGCCGCCCTTGAGCTCGTCGAGCTGCGCCTGCGTGACGTCGCCATGGGCGCGGACGCGGTAGCGGCGCAGCCACCCGGTGTCCGGCAGCTCGAGCGTGCGGGCGAGCCCGCCGTCATTTGTGAGCAGCAGCAGCCCTTCGGTATTGAAGTCGAGCCGGCCGACACTGATCAGCCGCGGCAGACCTTCCGGCAGATTGTCGAACACGGTCGGCCGGCCTTCCGGGTCGTCATGCGTCGTCATCAGCCCGCGCGGCTTGTGATAGAGGAACAGCCGGGTGCGCTCGCGCGGCGGCAACGGCTTGCCGTCGACCAGGACGACGTCGTTCTGCGTGATGTCGAGCGCCGGCGAGTTGATCACCCTTCCGTTGACGGTGACGCGGCCCTGCGTGACCATCTCCTCGGCGTCGCGTCGCGAGGCGAGGCCCGCACGGGCCAGCGCCTTGGCGATGCGCTCACCGGCCTTCTTCGGCTTCGGCGCTTCCTCACGACGCGGACGCCCGTCGAAATCGCGGTCGCGCTCGCGATAGGCGCCGCGGCCGCCAAAGGCGGGGCGCTTCTCGAAGATCCTGCTGTCGTCCTCATTGTCGCGGCGCGGCCGGTCGCGAAAACGGCCCTCGCTGCGCGGATGCTCCTGCCAGTCCATGCGTCCCTCAGGCCGCTGGCGCGGGCGATCGAATTTCGGACGGTCCCCACGTTCGCTGTCGCGGTCACGCGGCCGATCGAATTTCGGCCGATCGCGGAACGGGCGATCACCCGGCGCCCGATCATCGCGCGCGCGCGAGAAGCGGGGACGGTCCTCGCCGCGGCCGCCTTCGCGGCGATCGTCGCGCTGACGCCAGGGTTTTTCCTCGCCGCGATCGCGGCCGCCGAAATCCTTGTCGAAGCTCTTGCGGGGCCGGTCGCCGCGCGCACGATCATCGCGCTTCTGCCACGGCTTTGAATCCCTGGGTTCGCCACGATCGCGCGGACGGTCACCAAAGCTGCGCTTGCGATCGCCGAAGTCGCGGTCTCGGCCAAAATCCTTGCGCGGACGATCCGAGCTGCCGCGCGAAAACTTGCGCTCATCGGAGCGGCGCTCGGAGCGCTCGCCTCGCCCGGCGCGATCGTCACGATCGAATTTCGGACGGTCGCCGCGCGATTTGAACGGACGGTCGCCACGCGGCTTGAAGCTGCGCGCCTCGCCGCCGCGCTCGTCGCGCTTGAAGCGCGGGCGGTCGCCAAAATCGCGGCGCGGGGCATCGCCGTCCTCGCGACGGCGGAAGGGGCGGCTGTCGCGGTCACCACGGGGGCGGTCGTCCCTACGCTCGCCTTTGCCCTCAAAGCCGCGCTTGGCGAATTTCTTCTCGGGGCCGCGGGGCTTGCCGCTGCGGCCGCCTCTGGCCGGGCCTCGCCGGCCGCGGGAATCGTTGTCTTTGTCGCTGTCGCGAGGCATGAATAATCTCACTTAAGGGGGCGGCGCGGGAGCAGTGCGCGCGCTCGTTCCGAGCCGCATGCTCAGGCAAAACCGGTATTCACTCTTGCTGAAGGCGGAGCTACTAGCAGGTTTCTGGCGATGATACGAGGCATGAAAGCCCCTTCTTTCATGGATTTGGCGCTCCAGGCAGCCGAAAATGCCGGAAAATCGGGCGAGGTTCCGATCGGATGCGCGGTGGTCAGGGATAACGAGGTCGTCGCGACCGCCGGCAACCGGACGCTGACCGACCATGACCCCACCGCCCATGCCGAACTCGTTGCGCTGCGCGAGGCAGCCAGGAAAATCGGCAGCGAGCGTCTCGTCGATTGCGACCTCTACGTGACGCTGGAGCCCTGCACCATGTGTGCGGGCGCGATCTCATTTGCAAGGGTCCGCCGGCTCTATTACGGCGCCGCCGACCCCAAGGGCGGCGCGGTCGAGTCCGGCGTGCGGTTCTTTGCCTCGCCGACGTGCCATCACGCACCGGACGTCTATTCCGGCGTCGGGGAGAGCGAGGCGGCGCGGCTGCTCAAGGACTTCTTTCGGGAGCGGCGGTAGCAGCGCCACACACTCCGCTGTCATGCCCCGCGAAGGCGGGGCATCCAGTACGCCGCGGCTTATCGGTTCAACCACATCCGTCTCGGAGTACTGGAGCGCCCGCCTTCGCGGGCGATGACAGTTGCATGCTTGGCGTGCGGTGTGGCTCAAGCCGAGAAAAACGCGCGCAGCGCTTTCGCGGTGACGTCGGGATTCTCCTCGGTGAGGAAGTGCCCGGAATCCACCGGCATGCCGTCGACGTTGGTCGCCCATTGCTTCCAGGTGTCGAGCGGCGTCGCGGCGGCCTGTGCCACGCCGGCATTGCCCCACAGGGCGAGCATCGGCACCGTGATCTTCTTGCCGGCCTCGAAATCGGCCTTGTCGAGATCGTAGTCGAAATAGGCGCCGGCGCGATAGTCCTCGCACATCGCATGCACGCGGGCGGGATCGCGGAACGGGGCGATGTAATGTTCGAGCGCGCGCTTGTCGATCGCGTCCAGCGTCCTCGACTTGGTCTGGCTCGCCATCTTGAAGCGCAGGAAGAATTCGCCGTTGGCGGAGATCAGCGTCTCCGGCAGCGGCGCGGGCTGGGCCAGAAAAGTCCAGTGATAGATCTTCAGCGCATAGGCGCGGTTTATCCGCTCCCAGTAATTATAGGTCGGCAGGATATCGAGCACCGCGAGCTTCGACAGTCGGCCGGGATGGTCGAGCGCCAGGCGATACGACACGCGGCCGCCGCGGTCGTGGCCGGCGAGCGCGAAGTGCACGTGGCCGAGCCGCTCCATCGCCTCGACCATGGCTTTCGCCATCGCGCGCTTGCTGTAGGGGATGTGCAGCGCGTCGCTCTCGGGCATGTCGGACCAGCCATAGCCGGGCAGGTCAGCGATGATCAGCGTGAACTTGTCGGCAAGCTGCGGCGCCACGCGGTGCCACATCACGTGCGTCTCGGAAAAGCCGTGCAGCAGCAACAGCGGCGGCCCCTCGCCACTGATGCGGGCGAAGATGCGGCCGAAGGAGGTGTTGATCCATTCCGAGGCGAAGCCGGGATAGAGGTCGGCGAGATCGGACATCTTGTTGCATCCTTAACTGGTCAGTCGCGAGGGGGCCTCGACAAAATTCGAAAACAACCCCATGCACAGTAGCGGTATTATCAGCGGGGCTGCTAACCCCAACAGCTGATTGCGCATTTCTGGAATGTCGAGATGGCGCCCGCATGTCGAGATTCCGGATCGGCGCGCTGCACGCGCCGTCCGGAATGACGGGCTAGGTCTTCGCCTTCTCGGCTTCCACCGCCTGCCAGCCGATGTCGCGGCGGCAGAAGCCGTCCGGCCAGTGGATGCGGTCGACGGCCTGATACGCGCGGCTCTGCGCCTCCGTCACGGTCTTGCCCAGCGCGCAGACATTGAGCACGCGGCCGCCATTGGCGAGGATCGCGCCGTCCTTCTCGACCGTGCCGGCATGGAAGATCTCGACCGTCTCGACCTGCCCGGCCTCATCGAGCCCCTCGATGCGCGTGCCCTTCTGGTAGTCGCCGGGATAGCCCTTCGCCGCCATCACCACGGTCAGCGCGGTTTCCGGATGCCAGCGCAGATCGAAGTGCTTGAGCTCCCCGTCGCAGGCGGCGAGGAAGGCCGGCACGATGTCGCTCATCATGCGCAGCATCAGCACCTGGCACTCGGGGTCGCCGAAACGCACGTTGAACTCGAACAGCTTTGGCCCCTGCGTCGTCAGCATGATGCCGGCGTAGAGAATGCCGCGGAACGGCGTGCCGCGCTGCTTCATGCCTGATACCGTCGGCCGGATGATCTTCGCCATGATCGCGTCGTGGATCGCCGGCGTCACCAAAGGCGTCGGCGAATAGGCGCCCATGCCGCCGGTGTTCGGGCCGACGTCGTGGTCGAACACGCGCTTGTGGTCCTGCGCCGAGGCGAGCGGGATCGCGGTCTCGCCGTCGCAGAGGGCAAAGAAGCTGATCTCGCGTCCCGGCAGAAACTCCTCGATCACGACCTCCGCGCCGGCCTCGCCAAAGGCGCCCTCGAACATCATGGCGATGGCGTCCTCCGCCTCGCGCACGGTCTTGGCGACGACGACGCCCTTGCCGGCGGCAAGACCGTCGGCCTTCACGACGATCGGCGCGCCCCGGCTCTGCACGTAAGCGAGCGCATCCTTGGCGCTGGTGAAGCGCTTGTAGGCGCCGGTCGGAATGCCGAACTCGGTGCACAGCGCCTTGGTGAAGCCCTTGGAGCTCTCGAGCTGCGCCGCCGCCCGGCTCGGCCCGAATGCCTTGATGCCGGCGGCGGTGAGATCATCGACGATGCCGGCCGCCAGCGGCGTCTCCGGGCCGATCACGACCAGCTCGACCGCGTTCGCCTTGCAGAAGGCGATCATGGCGGCATGGTCGGCGATGTCGAGCGCCACGCATTCCGCCTCGCGCGCGATGCCGGCATTGCCGGGCGCGCACCAGAATTTGGTCACCAGGGGGGAGGCCGCGATCTTCCACGCCAGAGCATGTTCGCGGCCGCCGGAACCAAGCAGGAGAATGTGCATCGAAGGCTCGGAAAATGAGGGGTTTTGCTGGTCGCGGAGGTCGCACGAATCGGGGTGGGGCTCAAGGGGGTGGGCCCGAACTCTCCGTCATTCCGGGGCGTGCCAAGCCCTTCTACCTTCTCCTCTTGTGGGATCAGGTACAGACCACCGACGGAATTCGCCGCACCGATGGAGATGATGGTCACGCCGTTCTGAAGGCCGCAACTTTCGGTGGCGCCCTCCTGAACGCTGTACTAGCGTGACCGGGGGGGAAATCACATGGCACGGTTTGGGTCCGTATTGCTTTGCTTGGCCGCGATTCTGCTGTCAGGCTGCATAACTACTGCCATGCAGGGTTACGCTGACCGAGATTTACCGGCGCGGCCCGTACAACGCATAGCAGCTTACGTCGTCGCGCCTACAGGACTGGCTTCCAGTTTCCAATCGAGCATCGCTGAGGAATCGGCGAAGCGAGGTATTGGGGCCGAGGATGCCTACGCGCTCCTTCCACCGACGCGAACTTACACTGACGCGGAAATTCGGAAAGTATTGGCCGACAACAGCGTCGATGCAGTTCTAATCATAACTGTGGGGGATACGGGCGTCGTCAAGGAATACGCTGGCACGTTCTTTCAAGGCCAATATTCGGGTTCGACCGATGTTAACGGCACTGTTACACGCAACGGAAATATCTCGAATGTTTCCCTAGCAGGAAGTACGTCCGGCACGATGACTGGAACAGCAACCCCCATGCACAGATACAGCCGTCAAACGGTGTTCAAGGCACGCCTCGTTGATCCAGCTACCGCAAGAAACCTCTGGGTGGGATCGGGAGAGGTGAGCGCGGGTGGCCGACTTTTCGTGGGAAACGGAAGCAGCGCATCAAGCTCTGTTTCCGCAATTTTTGATGATCTGCGCTCCAAGAAGATAATCGGCGGCACCTCTTAGTTACGGTGACAGTGCACTAATATCCAAAGCCTAAGCATCAGTTGACGGGTTTAGTGCACTGTCACCGTAATTCCGTTACAAATTTGCATGAGTGCGACGGAGGGCTTCGGACGTTATGCGACGGAACGTCACTGGACTTAAATCTCCAGAATTTCGTGGAGGATGGCGACGATGTACCTTTTGATTTGGAGAACAGCCTTGCGTTCCGTTCCAACATGAGCCGCGACAGAGGATCGGTCGTACACCGCGCGAAAGAGGCTCCCTACCAGTTCATCAATCGTCAAGGCCGTCTGCTCCGGCACCACCCCTGACGATTTGCTCTCGCCCCTTGCCTTGCGGATGAAGCGAACCTTTTGCTTCATCGTCGGGCCTTTTCTGTCTGGCTCGCGCTTATACCCATCAGACGCCTCGACATCGGCGTCAGGGGCAAGATGATCCAATGTTTCTCGGAACGCCTCGCGTAGTTCTAGCGCGGGACCGCGAAACGAGACCCGATTGTCGTCGGCTAAGTCGGCGATTGCCTGCCGGAATGAGAGCGCGGCAGACGGTACGAGTCCCTCCAAGGTCTCGATGATGCGCTGGTCCTCGTTGGTGATGCCGACCTCCACCTTGACCGATCGCCTGCGATCCCTTTCCAATTTGGCGACCACATCAGGGGAAATCTCCCGAAGCACGCGGAACGCGGCTGCGTACTTCGATTTCGCACTCTCGGCCTCGGCGAGCCGAATCAGGGTTTCGAACTCATCTGACAAAAGCTGAGCTTCTTCTTCGAGCCCAGCGCCGATAAGCCCGAGCTGCAAGTTCTGAAAGAACGACCGTCCCAGGCCGCGAGCTTCGTCCCGCAGCGGAATTGACTTAACCCTAGCGTTGGGGACGCGATTGATCTTCTTTTGGACCTTTGAAGCTTCTGATATGAGCGCCCGCCAATCATCGACGGTGTCGCTCATCGCTTGCCTTTCTTTACTGGCTTCTTGACCGGCCGGCGTGTCGCTTTCGCGCCAGCGTCCTTGTTTGGCAGCTTATGGGCCACGAGGTTATGCCCGACCGAGTTAAGCCTATATTGGCCGCGTTCTAGAGCGTTGAGGTAGCCCGCGTTCTTAGCGTTAGTGAGCGTCATACTCCCGGTGGCCGTCGGCAGCTCGAAATCAGCCTGGATGAAATAGGGCTTGATGTCCTCCGGCGTAATGTAATCACGCCGCTCTGCCGGGGGCGCAAGCTGCGCAAGATAATAGGCCATCACCGCCACCTTCTCGTTCATCGTCTTTGGCGACTTGAGAGCCGCGAACGACCTGATGTCCTGCCCCGGTTGATCTGAGATGGGCGGCGTGGCTGGGGTTATGAGCGTGGGCGGGCTCGGCGAACCGGGATGCTGCATTGGAGCCGCTGCCGCGGCAAGCGATATACCAAGACGCTTCATAACGAAATCCAGCGCGTGCTCTCGGGCCTCCTTATCGAGAGGCGTCAGTGCGTCCATCAGTGTAGAAATTGCCTTTACGACCTCGTCCTCAGCCATGCCTACCCCCGGGCAATAAAAAAGCCGAGACATAGTCTCGGCTAAAAACCTCAGGTAGCAGATTCATCCCGGATAGGCTACCAAACGTTGTCGGCTTTCAACTGCTCCCGGATGTGCTGATCCCGCGGCGGTACGGCCTCAGCTGTGACGACCACGAGGCAAATCAGCTCGTGGGGTGGGTTGAGCCCTTGCGAAACCCACCACTCTTGTTTCCACGAAGCGTCCGTCGAGCTCACTGACCCGAGCGGCATCTGCGGCGGCGGCGTTGGTGGCGAAATGGATTCCGGGCTCGCCGCTTCGCGACGCCCCGGAATGACGATCGAGAGAGGCGCGCCCGGATGACCGAAAAGGCCTAAACCTGCTTCCCCGCAATCATCTCCTGCAATGTCGCCACGTGCCGCGCAAACGCGCCACGCCCCGCCGCCGTGGCAGTCACCGTCGTCTGCGGCTTCTTCCCGACGAACGCCTTCTCCACCGACACGTAGCCCGCCTTCGCCAACGTCTCGATATGGGCACCAAGATTGCCGTCGGTGGCGCCGGTGAGTTTCTTCAGGCGCGCGAACTCCAGTCCGACCCCCGCAGGCAGGGCGTTCAGCGCCGCCATGATCTTCAGTCGCAGCGGCTGGTGGATGATGTCGTCGAACTTGGCCATGGCGCTAGCTCCGCCGCATCCAGAGGCCGCTGCGCTTGCAGCAAGGTGCCACGAGCAATGCCGTTGAGTTACCCAGATAACTCTGTATTACAGAGTACTCTCTTCAAATCAACTTAGGGATTGGCACTGCGGGGCGAAAATCCTTAACGTCGGGTCTGACCCCAAAATGCCGAATCGATTGCTAGATGCCGCCTGCGGAACAACTTCACAACGCGCCCGAATTCACTGTCTCCGAGCTCTCGCAGTCCCTGAAGCGGACGGTGGAGGACACCTACGGCCATGTCCGGGTCCGCGGTGAGATCTCCGGGTTCCGCGGCGCGCACTCCTCCGGGCACTGCTATTTCGCGCTCAAGGACGAGAGCGCCAAGATCGAGGCGGTGATCTGGAAGGGCGTGCACAGCCGCATGCGCTTCAAGCCCCAAGAGGGGCTCGAGGTCATCGCCACAGGCAAGCTCACGACCTATCCGGGCTCCTCGAAGTACCAGATCGTGATCGAGGCGCTGGAGCCGGCCGGCATCGGCGCGCTGATGGCGCTGATGGAGGAGCGCAAGAAGAAGCTCGCCGCCGAGGGCCTGTTCGACGAATCGCGCAAACAGCTCTTGCCCTGGCTGCCCGAGGTGATCGGCGTCGTGACCTCGCCGACCGGCGCCGTCATCCGCGACATCCTGCATCGGCTCGAAGACCGCTTCCCCCGCCGCGTGCTGGTGTGGCCGGTCAAGGTGCAGGGCGAAGGCTCGGCCGAGCAGGTCGCGGCCGCGATCCGCGGCTTCAACGCGATTGCCCCGGGCGGCAGGATTCCGCGGCCCGACGTGCTGATCGTCGCGCGCGGCGGCGGCTCGCTGGAGGATCTCTGGTCGTTCAACGAGGAGATCGTGGTGCGCGCGGCGGCCGAGAGCATGATCCCGCTGATCTCGGCCGTGGGCCACGAGACCGACATCACGCTGATCGATTTCGTCGCCGACAAGCGCGCGCCGACGCCGACGGCGGCGGCCGAGATGGCCGTGCCGGTGCGCAGCGAATTGTTCGTCGAGGTCGCCGATCTCGCACGCCGCACCCGCGCCTATTGGCAGCGCGCCCAGGAGAGCCGCCGCAGCGAATTGCGCGCCGCCGCGCGCGCGCTGCCGGCGGCAGGCGATCTGCTGGCAATCCCGCGGCAGCGGCTGGATTCGGCGGGCGCGTCCCTGCCCCGCTGCCTCAAGGCCAACACGCATGCGCATTTCCGCAGATTCACCGCAGCCAGCGCAAAACTGACGCTGCGGGTGCTGCACGGCCAGATCTCGCAGGCCGATCACCGCCTCACCGTATGCGGCGAGCGGCTTGGCCTGTCCGCACGCTCGCTGCTGCGGCAGCGGCGCGACCGCTTTGCCGGGCTGGAGGTGCGCCTGCGCGCCTCAAAGCTGTCGAATGCGCAGGCGCAGCGCAACGCCATTGCGCGCCAGCGCGAGCGCACGCATCGGCTGGCCGAGCGCGCACAGCGCGCGCTGGCAACGCTGCTGCACCGGCTCGATACCCGCGTCGAGAACAGCGGCAAGCTGCTTTCGGCGCTGTCCTATCGCAGCGTGCTCGCGCGCGGCTTTGCCTTGGTGCGCGATGAAGCGGGACATCCCGTGCATGCGGCGGACTCGATCGGTCCCGGCGCTCGTGTCGAGATCGAATTCGCCGACGGCCGTCTCAGTGCGACCACGGATGCGGATCGCGCTGTGCCGGCGGCAAAGCGCGCGCCGCAGCCGAAGCCGGCTACGGACACAAAGCCCGCGCCGAAGCGCGTCGGCAAGCCGGTGGATCAGGGCAGCTTGTTCTGAGAAGTGAAGGTGCTGGCACGCCCTCGCTGTCATTCTCCGCCCCCGGGTCTCGCCTTCGGCGAGCCCGATGACAGGCTCTCAGCGGGAAATCCAGTACGCCGAGGCTTCTCGGTGAATCACAGGGGTCTCGGAGTACTGGATCGCCCGCCTGCGCGGGCGATGACCCTGTGTGTGAGGCGCGAGCGTGCCAAGCGAGCTGCGCGCACCGTCTCGCCTACCGGCAGGACAATCCCGCGTCGATCGTGGTCCAGAAGCCGCAATGTTCCGGCGCGTGCATGGGTGCGCCGGCGTGGGCTTCGAACAGGAAGACGGCGACGGTGAAGACGATCAGGGCGGAGGCGAAGAGCGTGATGCGGTTGCGCATGAGGATTGCGTTTAATCGACATCGTGGTCGAAAGATGGCGCCGTCGCGCATTGAAACCGGCACTGCACGCGATCCGTAGATTCCCGGTCGGCCATCAGGCTCCGTGCAGGGCGGTGGTCGATGCGGGACTGTCCGCCTCACCTTGTTCCTCGGGCGGCCCCGCTTAGCGCGCCAGCCACTCCGCGACTTCCTTCTGCGACTCCGCGCGCGCTATCGCATCCGTGCCGAGATGGCCGTGCTCGGGTGCGGCGGCGTCGCCGCTCGCAGCGGCTGCGTGCAGCGGCGTGTTGGCGCGGTCGAAATCGTGGTAGGCGCCGGGATAGACCACGATGCGCGCGAGCGCGCTGCGGCCGTGCGCGCCATCCACCATCTGGCGGCAGGCCGGCGGCGAGGAAACATCGTCATTGCCGCCGATCAGCACCAGGGTCGGCACCCGCGTGCTCCAGCCCAAGCCGGCGGAAATCCGGCAATCGGGATAGAACGCGATGGCGGCGCGGAAGTCCGGGCTCGCGTCGCGCGCCCCGCCCTGCGGCCGCACCGCCCAGAGCAGCGCGCTGGCGCCGTTGGCCCAACCGATCAGGCTGACGCGGCTGCGCGCCACCCAGGTCTGCTTCATCAGCCAGGCGCGTGAGGCCGCGATGTCGGCTACGCGCTCGCGCCGCGCCTTGACGTGCATGTCCTTGACGCGGCATTGCGGACCGAGCTCGCGCGAGCCGTAGCTGTCGGGCAGCAGCACGGCATTGCCCGCCTTGAGCAGGCGCTCGGCCCAGTCACGATAGCGCGGCAGCACCGGTTCGGAATGGTTGCCGAGGCCGCCGCAGCCATGCAGCGCGATCACGGTCGGAAACGGCCCCTCGCCTTCGGGCTTGTAGAGCTGCGCATGCAGCACGCCCGAGGACAGCGGAATATCGACCTGCTGCGGCGCCGGCGACGCATGCGCGGCCGGCATCAGCAGCATCAGGAACAGGGCGGTCAGTCGAAGGCGCATCGGCGTCTGCGTCCAAATGCTTCGGCCCAGCACTATCACGCGGAAACGGCGGCAAAACATCACAAACCGGTGGGTTTAACGGGCGGACAGGCCGCCCTATCTATGCTACATCCCGTCCAACACACGTGCCCTCCCGGGTTTTCTACGGAGCGGCCCTTCCACGGAGACTTTCGACCGTGCTGAACAAGTTCGGCCCCTCGGGCCATGGCGAAGCGCAGGTGCAGTATCTCGACGGCGATTTCCGCGTGATCTCGCCGGGGACCTTCGTGCGCTGTGCCATCACCGACACGCGCATCCCGCTCGACGAGCTGAAATACTGGAGCGTCGATTTGCAGGAAGCCTACGCCACGCCCGCGGCGGTGCTGCAG
Organism: Bradyrhizobium sp. USDA 4486; assembly: GCF_054057995.1. Classification (NCBI taxonomy): domain Bacteria; kingdom Pseudomonadati; phylum Pseudomonadota; class Alphaproteobacteria; order Hyphomicrobiales; family Nitrobacteraceae; genus Bradyrhizobium; species Bradyrhizobium sp. USDA 4486. The sequence continues at coordinate 7,448,969 of NZ_JBSRZV010000001.1, read as the reverse complement.
CGGCACTTTCCGGGCGCGCTGAAGCAGCCGTGATCCTTCGGCTCTCGTAGGGTGGGCAAAGGCGCAACGCGCCGTGCCTACCATCACTCCGCGATGGCAACGAACATGGTGGGCACGCGTTGCTTTGCCCACCCTACGAGATCGAGATCGTGGCATCGTTCGGTTATTGCTGCTCGGGACCATCCCCGCCCACGCAAGTCTTGATCGCACTCTTGCGCGCTTCGCCGACGATCTTCTGATCGATCGCCTGCTTCAGGCAATCGAGCCGCGCCTGCGCCATGCAGAGCTGCATCTGGTCGCGCTTGTCCTGCCCCTTCAGATTTTGCGTGGTGGCAAGACAGGTCACGCGCTTGGTCGCGGGAACCGGCACCGTGGCGGTCGGACTTGGCGCCGGCGCTTGCGCCAACACCGGCGCAATGATCAGACACACAAGGCTGGCGGCGAAGGCTGCGGAGGGCAATCTCATCGAATTCTCCTGATCGTCCGACATCGATAGGCGCCTTGCGATGAATGTCGCCTGAATGGCAGGCTGCTGCGGGATGACCGGGCGATGCAGCGAGGCTGGCGATGAAAGTACCAGCATCCCGACAGCGTTCGCGCGGGCCCCTGCCAGTCTCACAGCCGAAAATGATCTTCGTCGCACCGGTCTCGTTGCATCGAGCAGCGCGTGCACTCAATGGTGAGTCATTTCGCGCTGTGGTTGGATTCTTTGTTGCAATTCGGCGCGCTTAAGTTGTTTGACGAAGTCTTGGTGAAACACAGTGCTGCTATCATGCGTGTTAGGTAATTGGCCCTGCTGTTTTTATCGCGCAGACAATCAAGTCAACCAAAAGCCGTTGAGCATTGGAATTGGCTCAGTCTGTGAACGGGCTCATAACGAAGAGCCAATCTGACGGGCTACGATCACCTCGAAAATTTGCAGGTGGAACATCAGTCAATCGAATATGGACCGATGAGGGTGATCATGCCCACCATATTGGACCTGCTCTATCGTGAATATTGCCGCGCCCGTCTCGCTGAAATGCGCAAACAGCTTCTGATCGCAACAGAACGCTTCGAGGCTCTCGATGCTGATTGTCATCCGGCGGATCAGGGTGACGAGAATGAGATGACGGCGCACCACAGGACCGGCCGCAACGGGCCGCATTGAAGCGGCTCGAAGACCGGCGATCTCTCCCGCGTAGCAATGGCCAAGCAATTGGCTGCAGTTTGGGAGGAAGCGATGAATACACCTGAATGCTATACCTTCATGGTGGCCTGCGCCTCGTGCCTGACCATTATCGGAATGATCGCCGTAGGGGCGTGGTAAGCACGACCGAGTGCTGAGCCGCGATCCGCGGAATCATCGCCTGGAAAACAGCCGCTCGCGCGCCTTGTAGAGGTGATCGCTGATCAGCTGCCGCAGCCTTGCCGGATCATCGAAGGCGAGCTGCACGGCGAACGGCACGATGCCGCCTGGCACATCGTCGCGGCCGCGCAGGCGCGCGAGATCCTTTTCCGTCGTCACCAGCGTGAGCTGCTCGCGCCGGGCGTCCGCCGCAAGCAGGACGAGCTCGTCATGTGAGAACCTGTGGTGATCGGCAAAGGGGCGCGTGCGCGCGACATCGATGCCGCAGGCGCGCAGGCTGCGGAAGAAGCGCTCGGGATCGCCGATGCCGGCGAAGGCGAGAACGGACTTGCCGGACAGCTGCGCGACCGAGGCCGCATCCGGCGTCAGGCGCGCGCGCAGCCTGGGCTTGCCGCGCCTGTCGAGCTCGGCGGCGACATCGTCCGCGGCATGGCCATCGCCGATCAGCACCAGCGCATCGGTGCGCGCGAGCTGCGCCTTGAGCGGCGCACGCAGGGGGCCGGCCGGGAACACCTTGCCGTTGCCGAGGCCGCGCTCGCTGTCGATCACGATCAGCGAGACATCCTTCATCAGCTGTGGGTTCTGGAAGCCGTCATCCATCAGGATCACGGTGGCGCCTTGCGACTTCGCCAGCGCGACACCGTCGACGCGGTCGCGCGCGACCGCGACGGGAACGTCGCGCACCATCATCAGCGGCTCGTCGCCGACCTCAGTGGCGGTGTGGCGCGCGCGATCGACCATCACGGGACCGTGGAGCCGTCCACCATAGCCGCGGCTGAGCACCACCGGCGTTTCGCCGAGCTCGCGCAGCAGCTTCGTCAGCGCCAGAACGGTCGGCGTCTTGCCGGCGCCGCCGACATGATAATTGCCGACGCAGATCACGGGAATGCCGGCGTCAAAGCCCTTGCGCGCCATCCGGCGTGCGGTGATGGCGCCGTAGAGCGCGCCCAACGGGCTGAGGAGATGCAACTTCGGGGAACGTGGCCGGTACCAGAAGGCCGGCTCACGCATTGGCGGCCCCCATCTCGATCCGCAGCTGCAACAGATAGGGCTCGAGCGCGCTCATGGTGCGGTCGAGCGCGCCGCCGAGCTGATCCACCACGCCGCTGCCGGCGCGCTGCATCTTGTCGCGCACGGTGGGGTCGGCCAGGAGCTGGCCGAGCTGCTTGACCAGCGCTTCCTGCGTGTCGGCCTGACGCGCGCCGCCGCTCGCATCGAGCGCCTCGAAGACGTCGGCGAAGTTGAAGACGTGCGGGCCATGGACGATGGCGGCCCCCAGCTTGATCGCCTCGATCGGATTCTGCCCGCCATGGCGGATCAGCGATCCGCCCATGAAGACGATCGGCGAGAGACGATAGAACAGGCCGAGCTCGCCCATGGTGTCGGCGACATAGACGTCGGTCGCGGCGGTCGGCAGCTCCTCGCGCGAGCGCAAGGCGGGCTTCAGACCGGATGCCGTGATCAGCCCCGCGATCGATGGGCCGCGATCGGGATGGCGCGGCACGATCACGGTGAGGAGCTGCGGAAAGAAACCGGCGAGGCTGCGATGGGCCGCGACCAGCATCTCGTCCTCGCCCGGATGGGTCGAGGCCGCAACGATGATCGGACGCCCGCGCGTCATCGCCATCAGCCGCTCCAGCCTCGCCGGATCGGCCGGCGGCGCGGCAACGTCGAGCTTGAGATTGCCTGTGGTGACGACGTTGCGGCCGCCGAGCGCGGAGAAGCGCTCGGCATCGGTCTTGGACTGCGCCAGACAAATGTCGAAACGCGACAGCAGCGCCGAGATGGTGCCGTGCATCCGCCGCCAGCGCGGGAAGGAGCGCGGCGACATCCGCCCGTTGATCAGCACCATCGGCACCCGGCGGGCCGCGCCGGCCAGGATCAGGTTCGGCCACAGGTCGGATTCGATGAACAGCGCCAGCGACGGCTTCCAGTGGTCGAGGAAGCGCGCGACGTAGCGCGGCGAATCATAGGGCACGTATTGATGGATGACGTCGGGCGGAAAGCGCTTTGCGACCACGGCCGCAGAGGTCACGGTGCCCGAGGTGAGCAGGATGCGCAGGTTGAGGTCGCGCAAGCGCTCGATCAGCGCAGCCGCGGCCAGGACCTCGCCGACGCTGGCGCCGTGGATCCAGACCAGCGGACCGTGCGGTCGGACGTCCCGGGACAGGCCCCGCCGCTCGCCGACGCGCGCAGGATCCTCCTTGCCCTGCTTCAGCCGCCGCTTGATCAGCGCAGGCGCCAGCGGCACCAGGCCGCTCGCCAGGCGCTGATACATCCGCAGCGTCATCGGAATCGAACTAGCCATCTGCGGGTCCCGGACGGCCGAGCTGCGCATAGGCGCGGCGGGTCGCCTCGTTCAACGTCTCTTCCAGCTCGAGCCGCAGGGTTTCCATCATGGCCGCGTCGGCGTCCGGCGGAACGTGGATTTCCTTGATGCCGACCAATGCGCCGCGGCCGAATGGCAAATTGATGGTGGTGCGGTCCCAGTTCTTGAGCCGGATGAATCGGCTGGTCGCCATCGCGAAAGGCATGATCGGCCGCCCCGATTCCCGTGCCAGCATGATGATGCCGAGCCCGGCCACGCGCGCGCGCTTGGGGACATCGGCGGTCAGCGCGACATTACAACCGTCCTCGAGCGTCCGCACCATTTCCTTGAACGCGCCGACCCCACCCTTGCGGTGGAAGGCGCCGCCATGGTCGCCGGAACCGCGGATCGTGCCGATGCCGAGCCGCTCGGCGGCGATCGCGTTGTACTCGCCGTCGCGGTGCCGCGAGATCAGGACCCTCGCCTTGTAGGAGTCCTTGTTCTTGATGAACGGGGTGAGGAAGTGCTGGCCGTGCCAGAACGCGAAGATCGCCGGGATCTGCGGCTCGACGATCTCATAGACGTCGGGCGGATCGAACGTGAATGTGTTGGTCCGCCAGACAAAGCGCAGATATTCGGCCGCCAGGACCCCGACGGCACGCTGAAACCAGCTGCTTCGCAGCGTATTGCGAAGCAGTTTCTTCAACGCGCCGGCTTCGATTCTTGATTCGGGTCGAGCAGCCGGTGGAGGTGGACGATGAAATAGCGCATCTGGGCGTTGTCGACCGTGCTCTGCGCCTTGGCCCGCCAGGCAGCGTGTGCGGTCGCGTAGTTCGGATAGAGGCCGACGATCTCGACGTCGTCCAGGTTCTTGAACGTGTTGTGCTCGAGATCGACGAGCTCGCCGCCGATGACGAGATGCAGCAATTGTTGCGGGGCACTATCTGACATGGGTTCTGTTCCTAACGGGCTGCCCGGCAAAGCAGTGTTCGACAAGCACGACGAAAGCGCTTTAGGCTATGGGGCGGTTTCGAAAATGCGAGACAATGCTCGCATGACGATCGCGACCCGCTGCCACCAGCACCCCGTGCGCCACTTCCCGGCGGTTATAGAGGATGGGATCTCCGGAGAGATCGCTCATCCTACCATCCGCTTCCTGCACGATCAAATCGGCCGCCGCAAGGTCCCAATCATGGCTGTTGCCACCCGCAAAAGCCGCATCCAGCGCGCCATGGGCGACCCGGCACAGGCGCAGCGCGAGCGAGCCGATTCGCGGATGCAGCTTGATGTCGCCGAGCGACGGCTTCAGCCGCTCGACCAGGGGCTTCGGCCCGGCGACGCGGGCGAAATCGAGTGCGGAGCCGCCGGCCGCCTGCACGGCCTCGCCGTTGAGCGTGGTGCCCTGGCCGCGCGCCGCGAAGAAGAACTCGTCGCTGGCCGGCGCGTACACCGCGGCCAGCACCGGCGCGGCATCCTCGACCAGCGCGACGCTGACGCACCATTCGTCATGGCCGTTGAGATAGTTGCGCGTGCCGTCGATGGGATCGACCACCCAGGTCAGGCGCCGCGACAGCCGCGTCGAATCGTCGGCGCTCTCCTCGGACAGCCAGCCATAGGCTGGAGTCGCCGAGCGCAGGCGCGCCTCGAGCAAATCGTTGACGGCGATGTCGGCCTCCGACACCGGCGAGGACGCGCCCTTGATCCACTTCCTCAGCTCGGTGCGGAACATCGAGTGCGCGAGGCTGCCCGCCTCCCGCACCGTGTCTTTCAGCAGCGCCGCATCACGCGTCAGGATGGTTTCGAGGGAATGCGCGTCAACGTCCGCCAAGCGTCAAACCCTCGATGCGCACCGTCGGCGCATTGATGCCGTAGCGGAACTCCAGATTGTTGGCCGGCTGCATCGACTTGAAGATCTCGAACAGGTGGCCCGCGATCGTCACCTCGCTGACGGGATAGGTGATCTCGCCGTTCTCGATCCAGAACCCGGAGGCGCCGCGGCTGTAATCGCCGGTGACGCCATTGACGCCCGAGCCGATCAGGTCTGTGACGTAGAACCCCTGTTTGATGTCGGCGATCAGCTCGGCCGGGCTCGGCGTGCCGGCTTCGAGATGCAGATTGTAGGGTCCCGGCGAGGGCGAGGAGGAGACGCCGCGATGGGCATGGCCGGTGGTGACGAGGCCGAGCTCGCGCGCGGTGGCGCAGTCGAGCAGCCAGGTCGTCAGCACGCCCTCGTCGACCAGCGCGGTCCGCTTCACGGCAACGCCTTCGGCATCGAAGGTCTGCGAGCGCAGGCCGCGTTTGCGCAGGGGATCGTCGATGATGCGGATGTTCTTGGCGAACAGCTGCTGGCCGAGCTTGTCCTTGAGGAAGCTGGTCTTGCGCGCGATCGAGGCGCCGTTGATGGCGCCGACGAGATGGCCGACCAGCGAGCCCGCGACGCGCGGATCGAACACGACCGGCACCTTGCAGGTCTCGACCTTGCGCGGATTGAAGCGCGCCACCGTGCGCTCGCCGGCGGAACGGCCGACGACCTCCGGCGACAACAGATCGGACGCATGCGGCGCCGAGGTGAAGTCGTAGTCGCGCTCCATGCTGGTGCCTTCGCCTGATATCGCGGTGGCCGAAATGCCCTGGCTGGAGCGCAAATAAGAGCCGTGGAAGCCGGTCGAGGTGACGAGCACCATGCCGCCCATGCCGGCGGACGCCGATGCACCGCCGGATTTGGTCACGCCCTTCACGGCGAGCGCGGCGGCTTCAGCCGCGAGTGCGCGGCGCTCGAGCTCCGATGTCGCGGGCACGTTGGGATCGAGCAGATCGAGCTCGGGGAAGTCGCGCGCGAGCAGCGCGGGATCGGCAAGACCGACATATTTGTCTGATGGCGCGACCTTCGCCATCGCCACCGCGCGCTCGGCAAGCTTGGTCACCGCATCGCCGCTGACGTCGTTGGTCGAGACCACCGCCTGGCGCTGGCCGACCAGGACGCGCAGGCCGACATCGTCGCCCTCGGACCGCTCGGATTCCTCGACGCGGCCGTCGCGCACCTCGACGCCCTGCGAGACGCCGCGCACCGCGACCGCATCGGCCGCATCCGCCCCGGCGCGCTTCGCCGCCTCCACCAGCCGCTGTGCGAGATCGGACAGCGCGGACTGATCGAACAGATCGCGATTGGCTTTCGGCGAAAGCGTCGAGCTTGGTGAAGGGTTCACAAACGAAATCCTGTTGGGGGCGCGGGAGGTTTCGGGGCGGCAAGGGCCCCGAGCACCAGATGTGCCCAAATGGTGCGGACTTCAAGCATTTTCAGCCCGCAAAAGGCTCAGATTCGCGGCTCTCGGGCAACGTCTTGTCAATCATGCGCGGCGGTGAGGTTGGATTAACCAGCCTTTTTAAGCGGTTTCGGAAACGGCCGCGCTAAAGTCCCCGCATCGACCGGGAACATAATCCCGGCGGGGAGAATGAGCCGTGAGGCGTCAAACAGCAACATGCGGGGTCGCTCCCGCCGGGTCGAGCCGCTCCCTGCGGCTCGACCCTCTTTCCCTTCCGGTCCGCTTCGATGCGCACGATCCGCGCGCCGACGGATACATCCGGCAGATCGAGCTTCATCGCGAACGCGTCGTGCTGCGCCGTGCCGTCCACGGCATGCAGATGGCGATCAACGTGCGCGTCAGCGACTTCGTCGGCATTGCGCTGCGCGGCAATGACGAAGCGCAGGCGCTCGTCCTCGTGCATCGCGATCCCTCGCTTTCCGTTCCGCTGCTGGTCGGCGCCGATGGCGAAGAACTCAGCGAAGCCTGGGCCGTCTGGAGCGAGCTCTTCGCGCTGCCGCAGCTCGACGAAGGTGCGCGCAAGCCCGCAGCCCGCCGTCGCCGCGCCAACGCGATCCGCGCCCGCCGCCCGAAATTCTTGATGCGTCGCCGCGCCGGTATCGCGCGCGAGCTGCCGGTTCATCACGGCGAACGCGAGATCATCGCGCGGAACTGAGGTGCCGTAGGGTGGGCAAAGCGAAACGTGCCCACGTCTTCTATCCTTGAGAGATCGTGGGCACGGCGCAAGTGCGCCTTTGCCCACCCTACGAGAGCTGCGAATTAAGCCGCCCGCATCACCGCATCCAGCAGCAGTCCCGCAAACAGCAGCAGACCCGCATCGCGGTTCGACTTGAACAGGCGCAGGCACAGCGCCGGATCGTGGATATTCAGCCGCACGATCTGCGAGGCGAGGTGCGCGGCGAAGGCCATAAGGCCGAACCAGGCCGGCCAGCGCACATCGCCTGAAGCCAGCGCGACACCGATCAGCATCACCGCGAGACCGTAGAACAGGATCAAGGCCTGGTGCGTGTGCGCACCGAACAGGCGCGCGGTGGATTTGACGCCGATCAGCGCGTCGTCCTCGGCATCTTGATGCGCATAGATCGTGTCATAACCGATGACCCAGGCGATCGACCCGGCATAGAGCACCAGCGCGGTGACGTCGATGCGTCCGAAGGTGACTGCGAAGCCCATCAGCGCGCCCCAGGAGAACGCGAGCCCGAGGAAGACCTGCGGCCACCAGGTGACGCGCTTCATGAAGGGATAGACGGCGACGACCACGAGCGAGGCGATGCCGGTCACGACGGCGAAGCGGTTGAACTGGAGCAGCACGAGGAGGCCGACCAGCGCTAGCGCCACCAAAAAGGCCAGCGCCTGCTTCACCGTAATTTGGCCCGCGGGCAGCGGCCGCGAGCGGGTGCGCTCGACCCGGGCGTCGAGGTCGCGGTCGGTGATGTCGTTCCAGGCGCAGCCTGCCCCACGCATCGCAAAGGCGCCGACGAAGAACAGCACGATGGTGAGCGGCAGGCGGCGGACATCGTGCGCCATGCCGCTCGCGAGCGCCGCCGACCACCAGCACGGCATCAACAAGAGCCAGGAGCCGATCGGACGATCGAAGCGGGACAGGCGCAAATAAGGTCGCGCCCAATGCGGCGCGAGCGTATCGACCCAGTTGCCGGTGGAATCGGCAACGCGGGCGGATGTGTCGCTCATCGGGTGAGGACGTTGCCGTTGAGCGTGTCGAAGGTGCTGCCGCCTTTCTTGCCGGCATTGGCTTCAGGCGCCGAGCCCGACCCCAACACCTCGCTCAGCGACGGGCCGGCCGGCCGCGCCTGTTGTTGCTGCATCTGCTGTGCAACGTTGCAGACCTTCGTCGCCATGGCCTCGGTGTTCTTGTGGCCATCCTTCATCTGCGCGCCGACCTGCGGCGGGATTCCGCACTTCGCAGCGTTGGCCTCGATGTACTTGATCATCTTCGTTTCAGCCTGGCTGAAATTGCGGATCAGCTTGCAGGCCTCGTCCGGCGGGGCGTGACGGTCGCTCGCGGCCTTGATCAGCTTGCCGCGCTTCTCGGCCTCCTCGCGCAGAGGCATGAACGCCTTCATGCAGTCCTCACCGGGACCAGCCTGCGTCGGCGGAGCGGCGCTGAAGGCGCCGGCGCCGCCGATGGGCGCAGCGCCATTCACGGGAAACGAGGATTGCGGTGCCGCGCCGACAGAGGCGGTCGGCGCCGAGCCGTTCACGGGCGGAAAGGCCGAGCTGCTCGCAGCCTGGTTCGGCAGCGGCGCCGGGAAGGCGCTTTGCGCGCAGGCGCCCGCGGCGCCCAGGCTGACCATGGCGGCAGTGATCGGAACCATCAAATGACGGATCATGAAGAGAGTTTCTCCGGCAGGAGCTTACGGGGTTCGGCGTCTTCCCAATTGAAGCGCAACCAGCATGTTCGCGTTTTTACGATTCCCGCCGACCCTTAACAACCCGTCGAATAGGGCAAGAGCGCGGCGTCGGGACGCACCAATTTGGCGATATTTACCCCCGAAAGCGCTGCTTTGAGTTAAGAACGCCGGCAAATCGGACCTTCGAACCATGCCCTCCCACGATTTCCGCGCGCCCCGCCTGTACGTCGACGCTCCCCTGGCCCAGGACGCCAGGGTCGCGCTGGACCGCGACCAGAGCAATTATCTCGGCAACGTGCTGCGGCTGGCCGCGGGGGCGGAGGTTTTGGCCTTCAATGGCCGCGACGGCGAGTGGCAGGCCGCCATCGAAGGCCGCAAGCGGCCGGATGGACTGGTGATCCTGCAGCAGATCCGGCCCCAGGACCGGCTGGCCGACCTCGCTTACGTCTTTGCCCCGCTCAAGCATGCCCGGCTCGACTACATGGTCCAGAAGGCCATTGAGATGGGGGGCCGCCACGCTGCAACCGGTGCTGACCCGGTTCACCCAGGCCTCCCGGGTCAACACCGAGCGGATGCGCGCCAATGTCGTCGAGGCGGCCGAGCAATGCGGCATCCTGAGCATCGCCACCGTTGCCGAGCCGGTGCCGCTGGAACGCTTCCTCAGCCAGCGCGGCGCCAGCCGGCTGCTGATCTTCTGCGACGAGGCCGCGGAGGTCGAAAACCCCGTTCAGAGCCTGCAAAATGCACGGGAGGCCGCCGGCCACGGCATCGACGTGCTGATCGGCCCCGAAGGCGGCTTTGCCGAGGAAGAGCGGGCCTTGCTGCAGCGGCAACCCAAGATCCTGCGGCTCGCCCTCGGGCCACGGATCATGCGGGCGGACACAGCCGCCGTGGCGGCGCTGGCGCTGGTGCAGGCGGTGCTGGGCGATTGGGCCCGCCGGTCCGTGTGATTCCGCGGATTGGCCAGCCGTTAAGCGATTGATCCATTGGAGGTCGAAACCGCTTTCGGGCCATGCTAAGGGCTGCGCCAATTCGCCTCCCCCTTTTCTGCCCGGTTCCGCCGGGACGATGGACCCCTGTGATGACCGCGACTGCCACCACAAATGCTGCCGGCTCCGCCGCCTGGGCGGATACGCTGCTGTTGTCGTTCGCGCAGGCCGGATACATCCGGGCCGAGCCCGCGATTCTGCAACCGGCTGAGCCGTTCCTGGACCTCTCCGGCGAGGACATCCGCAAGAGCCTGTACCTGACCACGGACCTCTCCGGCGAGGAGCTCTGCCTGCGCCCGGACCTCACCATCCCGGTCGCCCGCGACTATCTCGCATCTAGCCGCGCCGGCCAGCCGGCCGGGTACAGCTATCTCGGTCCGGTGTTCCGCTACCGCAGCGGCCAGGCCAGCGAATTCCTTCAGGCCGGCATCGAATCGTTCGGCCGCCAGGACCGCGCCGCCGCCGATGCCGAGATGCTGGCGCTGGCGCTGGAAGCGACGAGCGCGTTTGGCGTCCGCGATGTCGAGATCCGCACCGGCGACGTCGCGCTGTTCAATGCGCTGCTCGACGCACTGAATCTTTTTCCGGTCTGGCGCCGCCGCCTGGTCAAGGATTTCAACCGCAAGATCAGCCTGGAGAAGGATCTGGAGAAGCTGGCGGCCGCGGCCGCCGCGACCCGCAGTGAATATGAGGGCGTGCTCGCCGCGCTGGCCGGCTCCGACCGCAAGGCGGCACTCGCCTTCGTCACCGATCTGATGTCGATCGCCGGCACCACCAATGTCGGCGGCCGCACCACGGCGGAGATCGCTGATCGCTTCCTGGAGCAATCGACGCTGAAGGGCGGCGCGCTACCGCGCGAGGCGATCGCCGTGCTCAAGCGCTTCCTGTCGATATCCGGCAATCCGGACGATGCCATCGCCGAGCTGCGCGCGCTCACGCTTGACGCGAAGCTCGATCTGTCTGCCGCAATCGACCAGTTCGAGAGTCGGGTCGGCTTCATGGCAGCGCGCGGCATCGACGTGAAGCAGACGCGCTTCTCGACCGCGTTCGGTCGCGGTCTCGACTATTACACCGGCTTCGAATTCGAGCTGCATCACCGCGGCAACGGCGCCGAGCCGCTGGTCGCCGGCGGCCGCTATGACGGGCTGATGACCCAGCTTGGATCGGCCGAGCCGATCCCCGCTGTCGGGTTCTCGGTCTGGATCGAGGCGCTGAGCCGGATCGGCCGCAAGGTGGGAGCTTAAGTCATGAGCGCGCCGTTCGTTCTGGCCGTTCCCTCCAAGGGCCGGCTGCAGGAAAACACCGAAGCGTTCTTCGCCCGCGCCGGCCTCAAGCTGTCGAAGGCCGGCGGCGCCCGCGATTATCGCGGCACCATCGCAGGCCTCGACAATGTCGAGGTCGCCTATCTCTCGGCGAGCGAGATCGCCTCGCAGCTCGCCCGCGGCTTTGCGCATCTCGGCGTCACCGGCGAGGACCTGGTGCGCGAGAACATCGCGGACGCCGACAAGCGCGTATCCCTGATCGAAGGCCTCGGCTTCGGCTATGCCGACGTCGTGGTCGCCGTGCCGCAGGCGTGGATCGACGTCCGCACCATGGCCGACCTCGACGACGTGACCACCGGCTTCCGCGAGCAGCATCACATGCGGATGCGGGTCGCGACCAAGTTCATCAACCTGACCCGCACGTTCTTCTCGCAGCACGGCATCACCGACTACCGCATCGTCGAAAGCGCGGGCGCCACCGAAGGCGCGCCCGCCGCAGGCAGCGCCGAGCTGATCGTCGACATCACCACCACGGGCGCCACCCTCGCCGCCAACGGCCTGCGGGTGCTCGACGACGGCGTGATGCTGCGCAGCCAGGCCAATCTGGTCGCCTCGAAGGACGCCGACTGGTCGCCGCAGGCGCGCGAGACCGCGCGCGTCATCCTCGACCACATCGCCGCGAGAGCGCGGGCCAACAAATACCGCGAGGTCCGCACCCGCTTCCGCCAGTGCGACGCGGCGCTGCTCGGCGAAGCCCACAGCCGGTTCGGCGTCGAGGCCCCGTTCGGCGGGCCGACCTCGTCAGGCATGCTGACGCTGCACTGCCCGCCGGGCCAGCTCTATGCGCTCGCCAGCTTCCTGCGCGAGCATGGCGCCGAGACGGTCTCGGTGGTCTCGCTCGACTATGTGTTCGACAGGGAGAACCCGCTGTTCGCCAAACTCGAGGCGTTCCTGCGGCGGTGAGCCCAAAGTTTGTTGAGCTGTTCCGTTCAGCGTAGCGACAGCAAACGGCAGCTACCATATGCTGTTGAGATGACCTTGAACGCTTCTGGAACCTTGATCGATGACGCTGGGCTCTGATGTTTCCGGCCTGACGACCACCGCAGCGAACGCCGCCGCGAAGGGACTGTCGATTGTCGTGCCCGTCTACAACGAGGCCGCAGGCCTTGCCGCCCTGCACCAGCGCATCTGCGATCTCGCCAGGACCTTGCGCCAGCGCTATCGGCTGTCCTGCGAGGTGGTCTATGTCGATGACGGCAGCGCAGACGCGACGCTGTCGATTGCCCGTTCGCTGCCGGCCGACGCGATCGATGTCCAGGTGGTGTCGCTGTCGCGCAATTTCGGCAAGGAGGCGGCACTGATGGCCGGCCTCGATCATGCCCGGCTCGGCGCCGTGATGTTCATGGACGGTGACGGTCAGCATCCGCCTGCTCTCATCGAGCAGCTGGTGCGGCACTGGATCGATGACGGCTATGACGTCGTCTATACCGCCAAGGCGCACCGCGATAACGAGACCTTCCTGCGCCGGCTCGCCGTGCACGGCTTTTACGCCCTGATCAACTGGGGCGCCCGCCAGAAAATTCCGGAGGACGCCGGCGACTTCCGCCTCCTGTCGCCGCGCGCAGTCACGGCGCTTCGGCAACTGCCCGAACGCAACCGCTTCTTCAAGGGCCTCGCCAGCTGGATCGGCTTCCGCCAGATCCGTGTCGATTACGAGCCGGCGCCGCGCGCCCATGGCGTCACCACCTTCAATGCCGCCCGCCTGCTCGGCCTGTCGATCGAGGGCCTGACCTCGTTCTCGGTGGCGCCGCTGCGCTTCGCCAGCCTGCTCGGCGTCATGCTCGCCGGCGTCGCCTTCCTGTTCGGCCTCTCGATTCTCTGGGAGGTCTTCACCACAGGCAAGCAGGTCCCCGGCTATCCCTCGCTCGTGGTCGGCCTGATGACGATCGGCGGCGTGCAGCTCATCATGATCGGCATCGTCGGCGAATATATCGGCAAGATCCTCTCCGAGCTGAAGGCGCGCCCGATCTACTTCGTCGCCGAGCACAGCGAGAAGCATTTCGAGGCTGATGACGCCGCCAAGAGGACCGCGGCCGAATGAGCGCGGCCGCGAGCCTGCGGCGGATCTGGCTCTGCGCCGACGATTACGGCATCAGCCCGGGCGTCAACCGCGCCATCCGCGACCTGATCGAACGCGGCCGCCTCAACGCGACCTCGGTGATGATGGTCGGCCCCGCGATCGAACGCGGCGAGGTCGAAGCGCTGCAAGCTTCCGCGAAGGCAAGCCCGCGCTGCGCGATCGGATTGCACGTGACGCTGTCGGCGCCGTTCCGGCCGCTCACGATGCATTTCCGCCCGCTCGACGGCGACATGTTCTTGCCGTTTCCAAAGCTGCTGCGCGCCGGTCTCGCGCGCCGGCTCGACCGCGAATTCTTTCGCAGCGAGGTGAAGGCGCAGCTGGCGGCCTTCGTGGAAGCGTTCGGCCGCGCGCCCGACTTCGTCGACGGCCACCAGCACGTACAGCTCTTTCCGCAGGTGCGCGACGGCTTTGTCGATGCAGTCGCTGAGACCGCGCCGAAGGCCTGGGTGCGCCAGGGCGGCCGCAACCTGCCGCTCTCACAGCGGCTGGCCTCACCGAAGGCCATGGTGCTCGACATCCTCAGCGCGCAATTCCGCCGCCGCGCGGGTAGCGCCGGCCTCAGCTTCAATCCGGGTTTTGCCGGCGCCTATGATTTCGCGCGCGCGGCCGATTTCGGCGCATTGATGCGGCAGTTCCTCGAAGGCCTGCCCGATGGGGGCCTCGTGATGTGCCACCCCGGCTTCGTCGATGACGTCCTCACCGGCCTCGACCCGATGACCGATGTCCGTGAGCGCGAGCATGCCTATCTCTCAGGCGATGCCTTTGCGCGCCTGCTGGCTGACAGCGGCGTCACGCTGGGGTGAACCCGGCCGAAAACAAGCCGCGGGTCAGCTTGTCGCATACCGAAATTTAATATGGCCGGCACTGTTGGGGCCATAATGGAACCCTACATCTTGCTCGCGCTTGGTTTGCGCGAAGGAGATTGATCATGACGCCGCAGGAACGCCAACTCGTTGACGAGCTTTTCGACCGGCTTTCGAAACTGGAAAATGCACCGCGCGATCCCGACGCGATCACCGCGATCTCCGACGGCCTGCGCAAGGCGCCTGGCGCGATCTACGCGCTAGTGCAGACCACGCTGGTGCAGGACGAAGCGCTGAAGCGCGCCCATAACCGCATCCAGGAGCTGGAAGCAGCCCGTGCGCCGGAGCAGGCTTCGTCCGGCGGCTTCCTCGACACCATGCGCGACACGCTGTTCGGCGGAAGCCAGTCTCGCGGCTCGGTTCCGAACGTGCCGCCGCGTGAGCAGCGGCCTGTCTGGAACAGCGGCCAGGCGATGCAGCAGACCCAGCCGGGCTACGGCCTGCCGCCTTATGGTCAGGCTTACGGACAAGGTCCGGGTCAGGGCCAAGCGCCGGGTTATGGCGCCCCGCCGGTCGGCGGTGGCGGCGGCTCGTTCCTCGGCACGGCGGCAGCAGCCGCGGCCGGCGTCGTCGGCGGCTCGCTGCTGCTCTCCAGCATCCGCGGCATGATGGGCGGCGGCTCGCATCAGGCCTTTGGCGACACCACGATCATCGAGGAACGCGGTGGCGGCAGTCCGTGGGGTGGTGGGGGCGATCAGTCCGGCGGCTCGCTCGCACGCGACGCCGGTCTCAACGACATCGGCTCCAACCGCGACTCCCGTCAGGGCTTCTTCGACCAGGCCTCGAACGATCGCGACGACAACGACCAGAACTACGACGACGATCGCGACGACGGCAACATGGACATGGCCGACGACAGCGATTTCGGCGGCGGCGACGATGGCGGCAGCGATTATGCGTGAGCTAGGGACGAATCTCAGTGCAAAGGCCGCCCTTGTGGGCGGCCTTTTTTCGCGCGTCGTGCTCATAACCTCTTTCCTTCCCCCTTGTCGGAGAGGGTAAAGAGACTCACATCACCACGACCTTGGTGCCGACATTGACGCGGCCGTAGAGGTCGATGACGTCCTCGTTGCGCATGCGGATGCAGCCGGAGGAGACGTTGGTGCCGATGGTCCAGGGCTCGTTGGAGCCGTGGATGCGGTAGAGCGTCGAGCCGAGATACATCGCGCGCGCACCAAGCGGGTTTTCCGGGCCGCCTTCCATGTGCCGCGGCAGGTCAGGTCGGCGCGCGAGCATTTCCGCCGGCGGCGTCCAGTCCGGCCATTCGCGTTTTGCGGTGATCGACTTGACGCCGGACCAGGTGAAGCCGGGACGACCGACGCCGATGCCGTAGCGCATCGCCTTGCCGTTGCCCTCGACGAGGTAGAGGAACTTGTTCGGCGTATCGACCACGATCGTGCCGGCACTTTCCTTGCCGCTATAGTCAACAATCTGTTTCTCGAATTTCGGATCGAACGGACGCTGGCGCGGATCGATCGCTTCCTGCTGGAGCGCGCCCTGCTGATATCCCCCCTGCATCTGCGGCTCGCCCATCGGCGGCAGGCGGCGCTGGTCGTAATAGCCGGGCTGCTGCTGATAGACCGGCGCTTGCGGCGCGTAGGCCGGGCCACGGCCGGGACCGTCGCCGAACAGGAACTCGATGAAGCCGCCGCCCATGTTGGAATTGGAGGCAACGCGCATCGGCGCGGGCGGCACCTGCGGGGCGTAGAGCACCGCGGGCGGGTCGTTCGGCACCGTGTTGTCGAAGGCGCTTGCGCTGTTCGCGCCGGCCATGAAGGAGCAAGCGCTGCCGAGCAGCGCGACAGACATTCTCTTGAACATCGACGTACTCTGTACTGTTTCGTCTAGATCATTTGCGTCATGGAGCTGATGGCTGATCGCGCCCCTCGACGTGGTCAATAAAGAGCAAAAGCTGTTTTGTTTGGTAAACGCATCGGGCGTTTCGATTCACCATGTCGTGCGCGAGGCTGCAATTTGGCGATCAGCGTTTATTTTCGATGAATGCCGCGCGGTGATGGTTAACCGCGTCTTTTGTGCGCCGTCGCGCACGTCTGCACCACAGTTCCGGCTGTGAACTTCGTGTTAAATCGCTTCTGCCTACAAAGACGCGTGAGTGAGGTGGGGGGAGTATCCTGATGGCTGTTCACCGCAAGCGTTTTCGCGTCGAAGATATCGTCGGTGGCGAGATGCCGATTCTTGACGCAACCGAAGAGGCGGGCCCGATGCATAGCGAGATCATGGCGGAGTTGCGCGCGATCCGCGCACAGATGGCCAAGGGCGTTGTGGCTGCCCCGCTGTCCGGCAGCGCAGCCATGGCGGCGATCGATGCGTCCACGGCGCATGAGCTTGCCGAAGCGCGCACCATGCTCGAGACCTACCGGGCGCAGATCGAACAGTGCGAGAAGCTGAAGGTCGAGCTCGACCTGATCCACGATGCCATCGACCGCACCAAGCGCGAGATCGCGACGCTGCACGGCAAGAGCTTCGATGGCGGCGAGATGGCCAAGGTCAACGGCGAGCTCGGCGCGGTCGTCGGCGGCACCGAGCAGGCGACCCAGCAGATCCTCGAAGCTGCCGAGTCGATCGACCAGGCGGCCAGCGCGATGTCCAAGGTGGACTCGGCCGACCAGCAGAAGCGCCTTGCCGACGACATCCAGGAACGTGTCATCTCGATCTTCGAAGCCTGCAACTTCCAGGACCTGACCGGCCAGCGCATCAGCAAGGTCATGACCACGATGAAGTTCATCGAGCAGCACATCAATGCGATGATGGACATCTGGGGCGGCGTCGACGCGATCAAGGCGCATGTGCCGGCGCCGGTCGATCACCGCAGCGAAGACGAAAAGCTCCTCAACGGCCCGAAGCTCGCCGGCGACGTCGGTCATGCCTCGCAGGACGACATCGACGCGCTGTTCGACTGAGCGCGGGAAACACGAAACAAAGCAAAACGCCGGCTGAGGGGCCGGCGTTTTTGTTCTAGCCATGACGTCATTCCGGGACGGCTCGACAAAGCCGAACCCGGGATCCAGAGCTTTAAGGCAGGAAGCCTACCACATCGAGATTCCGGGTTCGCGCTTCGCGCGCCCCGGAATGACGGAAAGAAATCACGCCCGTGGCGCGCAGCGGACGTAGACCATGTTGCCGTAGCGGGTGGCGGCGTCCTTGTCGATGAAGCGGGTGATCAGGACGCGGCCATCGAAGGAGACGATCTCGCGGTCCTGCTCGCCGGGGGTCGGGCCGGCCGGTCCAATGTAGTTCTTGCCGCTGGGCGAGCCCTTCAGCCGCAGTTCCTGCGGGGTGGCCTGGTCGGCCAGATGCATGATCACGCCGCCGGAGGAGCCGGCGGTGATCACGTAAGGGTTCTTGCACTGGGCCCTCGCCGCGGCCTCGGTGCGGGCGCGGTCGGCCGGGTTCTGGAACGAGGCGAGACCCCAGCGGCCGACGATCTCGTCGGCACGGATTGTCGCCGGCATTTCAGGACCGGTGCCGGGCTCGGCCTCGGGCGGCGGCTGGGAGGACGAGAACGACGGCAGGCTCATGCCGCCGCCGCAGGCGCCAAGCAGCAACGCCAGGCCAGAGGCAGCGGCCAGATTGGCGACCGTGCGCGCGCGAGCTGAATTGATCATGGCATTCCCCCGAACAAGACCATGGCCGCACCCCTGCCGCAGCCAAGCGCAAAACTGCCGCCGGAGCAATGACGTCCTTTAACACGCGGGCGCCCCGACCAAGTTTCCAATGCCACCATCCTATATCCGCCTCACCAATCGCTTAACCACCTTTGCTTGACAGGATCGCGGCCAAGCCATATTCCCGGGCCACTCTTAGCACTCGGAAAGCCCGATTGCTAAGCGCTCCGTTCGATCCTCGGGAAGAGGAGGAACGGCAGCGCCGCCCCACCGACTTCACTACTTCCGAAGTGAGCCTGCAAAGGGAAACGTCATGGCTAAGTCCAAATTTCGTCCGCTGCATGACCGTGTCGTGGTCAAACGTATCGACGCCGAGGAAAAGACCAAGGGCGGCATCATCATTCCGGACACCGCCAAGGAAAAGCCGTCCCAGGGCGAGGTCATCGCCGTCGGCCCCGGCGGCCGCGACGAGGCCGGCAAGCTGATTCCGATCGACCTCAAGGCCGGCGACCGCGTGCTGTTCGGCAAGTGGTCGGGCACCGAGGTCAAGATCGACAACGAGGAGCTCCTGATCATGAAGGAGTCGGACATCATGGGCGTGCTGGCCTAAGGCCATCCGCCTGAACGGCCGCTGAATACTCCATCGTCATGCCCCGGGCCTGACTCGGGCATCCATCCTTCTTCGCACCAGCATGGATTGCCGGGTCAAGCCCGGCAATGACGACGAGAGCGCCGCACTGCACGAAACAAGACACATCACGCAACACGAGGGACTGCAGACCATGGCTGCCAAGGACGTCAAGTTTTCCGGAGACGCGCGCGATCGCATGCTGCGCGGCGTCGACATTCTCGCCAACGCCGTCAAGGTGACGCTCGGCCCGAAGGGCCGCAACGTCGTCATCGAGAAGAGCTTCGGCGCGCCGCGCATCACCAAGGACGGCGTCACCGTCGCCAAGGAGATCGAGCTCGAGGACAAGTTCGAGAACATGGGCGCCCAGATGGTGCGTGAGGTCGCCTCCAAGACCAACGACCTCGCCGGCGACGGCACCACCACCGCGACCGTGCTGGCCCAGGCCATCGTGCGCGAAGGGGCCAAGGCGGTTGCCGCCGGCATGAACCCGATGGACCTCAAGCGCGGCATCGACAGCGCCGTCCAGGCCGTGGTCAAGGACATCGAGAAGCGCGCCAAGCCCGTCGCCGCCTCCTCCGAGGTCGCCCAGGTCGGCACCATCTCGGCCAATGGCGATGCCGCCATCGGCAAGATGATCGCCCAGGCGATGCAGAAGGTCGGCAACGAGGGCGTCATCACCGTCGAGGAGAACAAGTCGCTCGACACCGAGGTCGACATCGTCGAGGGCATGAAGTTCGATCGCGGCTATCTCAGCCCCTATTTCGTCACCAATGCCGAGAAGATGACGGCCGAGCTCGAGGACGCCTACATCCTCCTGCACGAGAAGAAGCTGTCGGGGCTGCAGGCCATGCTGCCGGTGCTGGAAGCCGTGGTGCAGTCGGGCAAGCCGCTCGTGATCATCGCAGAGGATGTCGAGGGCGAGGCACTGGCCACGCTGGTCGTCAACCGTCTCCGTGGCGGCCTCAAGGTGGCCGCTGTCAAGGCGCCGGGCTTCGGTGACCGTCGCAAGGCCATGCTCGAGGACATCGCGATCCTCACCGGCGGCCAGCTGATCTCGGAAGAGCTCGGCATCAAGCTCGAGAACGTCACGGTGAAGATGCTCGGCCGCGCCAAGAAGGTGGTGATCGACAAGGAGAACACCACGATCGTCAACGGTGCCGGCAAGAAGCCCGACATCGAGGCCCGCGTCGGCCAGATCAAGGCCCAGATCGAGGAGACCACCTCGGACTACGATCGTGAGAAGCTCCAGGAGCGGCTTGCCAAGCTCGCCGGCGGCGTCGCGGTGATCCGCGTCGGTGGCGCCACCGAGATCGAGGTCAAGGAGAAGAAAGACCGCGTCGAGGACGCGCTCAATGCCACCCGCGCCGCAGTGCAGGAAGGCATCGTCCCCGGCGGCGGCGTCGCGCTGCTCCGCGCCAAGAAGGCGGTGGGCCGTCTGTCCAACGACAATGCGGACGTGCAGGCCGGCATCAACATCGTGCTGAAGGCGCTGGAAGCTCCGATCCGCCAGATCTCCGAGAACGCGGGCGTGGAAGGCTCGATCGTGGTCGGCAAGATCCTGGAGAACAAGTCCGAGACCTTCGGCTTCGACGCCCAGAACGAGGACTATGTCGACATGGTCGAGAAGGGCATCATCGATCCCGCCAAGGTGGTCCGCACCGCGCTGCAGGACGCCTCCTCCGTGGCCGGCCTCTTGGTGACCACCGAGGCGATGGTCGCCGAAATGCCGAAGAAGGAAGCTCCACCCGCGATGCCCGCCGGCGGCGGCATGGGTGGCTTCTAAGCCCCTCCTTCACTGCAGCGCCTACGAAGGCCGCCTCCGGGCGGCCTTCTTTTTTGCCGATCCTCTCCCTGACGCTTTGCAATTCAACGGACGGCCAAAACCAATTACGGTGGCGGCCGATTCTGTTCCTTCGAGGATTTCGGCGATGCGCACACTCCTGGTTTGCCTGACGATTGTTTTGGCGGCTCTGCTCGCCGCCTCGCCCGAAATCGCATCCGCGCAGATGAAACTGTCGCCGAAGGCCACCGCGCCGGGCGGAACCGAGACGCGCTATTTCACCTCGATCGACGGGCTGATGGACGGCAATGCCGACGTGATCCTGAAGGAAACGCGGCAGGGCAAGACGGTCACATCCGCCGTGCTCGACGTCTGCTATCCCGTCGCGAAGAATTCCGAGCGCAAGGACCGCTTCGTCGTCAATCTCCAGGTCGCCGGCCAGAACTTGACGGGCACGACGCAGAGCCTCAGCGAGAAAGCGCCAGTCAGCGTCAAGCTGCTGCGCAAGCCGACCGGAGACACGTTCGAGTTCCGCGGTCAGATCAGCATCGGCTCAGTGGTGACCGAGGTCACCTCGCCGGACAACTCCGATCTCAGCGAGAGAGAGTTTCTCGACAACCAGACCTCCGACGACGGCATCACGCCGCAGCCGAAGGACTTCACCGAAGTCTCGCCGGAGGCGATCGCGGTCAAGGTCAAGCTGGATGCGGCAACCGAATTCCTGAAGAGCCTGAAGGGCCAGGATGTCGAGGTGACGCTGGCGAGCCTTTCGGTTGGCTGCGACGCGCTGCGCGCCGGCGAGCAGACCATCAACATGTCGGTCGATCCGGAGCGCGCGGCCGCGCTGCTCGGCAAGTTCAAGGCGATGCCCGGCGTCACCGCGGCCGGCTGGACCGCGGGGATGACCGAGATGGACCGCACCATCCGCATTCCCGCCGCCGATTGGCGCGAGGGCGACAAGGTCAACCGCGACAAGCTCGCTTCGGCCATCGCCGGCGTGCTGAGCAGGACGCTCGCGGCCAAGCCGGTGTCGCATAATTTCAACCCGGCCACCGGCAAGCTCAAGCTGGTCTTCAAGCGGCCGAACCAGGATTTCCCGGCGCTCGAGCTCACCGACACGATCGAGGTCGCAGGCCTGATCTCGCCCGACAAGCCGGGCACCACCGACAAGCTGATGCTGTGGATCGGCAGCCCTGCGATCACCACCGCCGATGAGAGCAGTGGCGCCAAGCTCAATCTTTCGGATGAAGCTTCCGCCGAGGAGGAAGGCGATCAACCCGACGACAACGGCTCGATCGAGGCGCTCGCCAGGGAGCTGAAGGGCCAGCGGTGGGACGCCGACAAGTCGGTGTGGAAGTGACGTGACGCTCGTGCCCCGGACGCAGCGCGAAAGCGCTGCAGAGCCGGGGCCCAGAAGCCACAAGCGAAGTCGCGGATAAGAAACTGGTCCCGGCTTGCACGTGAGGCAAGCCTTTGCGTCGTAGCGCCTGCGCGCTACGCCTTGTCCGGGACACGAGAGACCTAATTCCCATTGACGCGAAACCGCAGCGGCTTCGGGCCGATCAGGGTCAGCACGTCGCCCTGGCGCTTCCAGGTTTCGACGCTGCCGAGGGCTGCGACGAGGTCGTCGTCGGCCTGGGCTTTGGCCGGCGGACAGGAGCGATCCTGGATCTGGCCCGGCACGAAGATCACGGTGTTGCCGGCGACCGAGAACTGGCCCTTGCCGCCTTTGCACCAGAGCTCCAGCACGACCTCGCCATTGTCGCCGATCTCGATGTTCGGAATCCGCTTCGAGCCTGCTTGCGGCAGCGCCTCCAGCGTCATCTCGGTGCCGAACGGAAATCCCTCCTCGGCGCGCGCGAGGCCGGACGCGGCGAGCATTGCAACCGCCGCACACACCACCAGCTTGAACGAAACCATGGCACCTCTCGACCGACCTGATTTGCGGCACCTTCTATAAGACGGCGGCGCCATTGAGAAGGTTCGCCCGCACTAGCGCGACGAGATTGGCAAGAATCGTCATCGCGCTTTGGACCGTTGTTTGAGCATGATCTTCGCGGAAAACCGCTGCGCACTTTTCCGGATCATGCTTGAGATGCAAAAATCCCCGCGTGGGGACGACCCCCGCGGGGATTTGCCGCGAAACCGGTGTGGCTATTTCAGGACCAGCGCCGTGAACGGCCAGACATAGGCCTGCAACGTCACCAGCACACCGACGAGGCAGGCCAGCACGATCGAGTGCCAGAACACGAAGCGCAGGATCGTACCCTCATGGCCGTACCAGTTAGTGGCGGTGGAGGCGACGACGATCGATTGCGCGTCGATCATCTTGCCCATCACGCCGCCGGACGAGTTCGCCGCCGCCATCAGCACCGGCGACAGGCCAAGCTGTTCGGAGGTGATCTTCTGAAGGTTGCCGAACAGCACGTTGGAGGCGGTGTCCGATCCCGTCAGCGCCACGCCCAACCAGCCGAGCAGCGTGCCGAAGAAGGGATAGAGCACGCCGGTTGCGGCGAAGGCGAGACCGAGTGTGGCGTCGACGCCGGACAGCCGCGTCAGCGTGCCGATCGCGAGCATCGCCGAGATCGTGATCAGCGAGATCGCGCACAGCCGGATGGTGCGACCGTACTCGGTCAGGAGCCGGCCGGGACCGACGCCCATCAGGAAGCCGGAGATGATCGCCGCGATCAGCATGCCGGTGCCGGTGAAGGACAGATAGGTGAAGCTGAAGACTGCGCTCTCCTTGGTCGGTCCGGGCGCGACCGGCGGCATCTTGTTGATCATTTGGTGCAGCTCGGGCACCGGATAGTTCCAAGTGAAGATCGAATTCGCCCAGCTCTTGAAGGCGCCGTTGCCCCAGATCAGCATCACGACGCAGACGATGATCCACGGCAGCAGTGCGCTGAACAGCTCACTCTGGGTCAGCGGCGTCTTGTCCAGTGGTCTTGCCGCCGCCATGGTCGCGGCCGATTCATCGTGGCCGCGCAGGGCCGGCGACAGCCAGAGCTGCCGCGGCTGCCACACCCGCAGGAACAGGATCAGCGCGCCCATCGAGATCAGCGATGCGCCGATGTCGACGATCCAGGGATTAATGAAGTTCGAGATCACGAATTGCGGGATCGCGAACGATACGCCGGTGACCAGGATCGCCGGCCAGACGTCCTTCATGCCCTTCCAGCCCGCGAACGCCCACACCACCCAGAACGGCACGATCAGCGAGAAGAACGGCAATTGCCGGCCGACCATCGCACCTAAGATGTAGGGATCGAGCCCGGTCACCGAGGCAAGGCCCTGGATCGGGGTGCCCAGTGCACCGTAAGCCACCGGCGCGGTGTTGGCGATCAGCGACAGGCCGGATGCCGCGAGCGGCGAGAAGCCGAGGCCGATCAGCACGGCGCCGGTGATTGCGACCGGGGTGCCGAAGCCCGAGGCGCCTTCGAAGAAGGCGCCGAACGAGAATGCGATCAGCAGCAATTGCAGCCGCCGGTCCTCGGTGACGCCACCGACCGCGCGCTTGAGCAGCTCGAAGCGCCCGGTCGAGACCGTCACCTGGTACAGGAAGATGACGTTGAGGACGATCCAGCCGATCGGAAAGAAGCCGGTCACGATGCCGAGGATCGAGGCGCGGATCGACATGTTCGCCGGCATGGTGAAGACGAAGATCGTGATCAGGTTGGTCACGATCACGGCGATGACGGCCGCAATATGCGCCTGGACGCGGCCGCTCGCGATCAGGACCAGCAGCGTGACGACGGGCACCGCCGCGGCGATCGTCGACAGCACGGGGCTGTGCAGCGGATCATAGATTTGATTCCACATGGTCTTCCTCCCCCACGCATGTGTTGCGGCAGGCGGCCTTGCGTGGACGGCCAAGCCTGCTTGACGCTGGGAAGATAACCCCCGAGCTGGACGTGAATTCCTCGCAATTTGCGGCGGTTCCCGCCCGCTCACAAGCTCGCGAAATACTGGAGGCCCCCACCCCGCGCCGTTGAAGCCCATGCTAAGGTTGCAAGCCGCGACAAGCCAACGCAAATTGCAGAACCTGCGACTTTAGTCTAAGCGCAGCCAATTTCCGCCATCGCCGCAGCCATTTGGCTCCCGGCATTTGTGCACACCCCCTCGAGGAGATCCTGCTCTGTGAAGAACATCAGCGCCACGCTCGCGGTCGTCTGGCGAATCGCCGGTCCGTATTTCCGATCGGAAGACAAATGGGCCGGCCGCGGCCTGCTTGGCGTCGTCATCGCGATGGAGCTGACGCTGGTGGCGATCAACGTGCTGCTCAATCAATGGCAGAACCGGTTCTACAGCGCACTCCAAGCCTACGATCTCAACGCGTTCGTCATGGAGGTCTGGATCTTCCTTGGCCTTGCCTTCACCTATGTCGCCCTGGCCGTCTACAAGCTTTACCTGAACCAGTGGCTCCAGATCCGCTGGCGGCGATGGCTGACGCAACACTATCTCGGCGAATGGCTGGACGGTGCCACGCATTACCGCATGCAGCTCAAGGGTGATCCGGCCGACAACCCGGACCAGCGCATCACCGAGGACGTCAAGAACTTCGTCGAGCAGACGCTCGTCCTTGGCCTCGGTCTGCTGTCGTCGATCGTGACGCTGGCCTCGTTCGTCGTCATCCTCTGGGGTCTGTCCAACAAGGCCCCCCTGCACATCTACGGCACCGATTTCGTCATCCCGGGTTTTCTGGTCTGGTGTGCGCTGGTCTATGCGATCCTGGGCACGGGACTGACGCACTGGATCGGCGCTCCGCTGATCAACCTCAATTTCGAGCAGCAGCGCTTTGAAGCCGACTTCCGCTTCAACCTGATCCGCGTGCGCGAAAATTCCGAGCAGATCGCACTGTTGAGGGGTGAGAGCGCGGAGCGGGGGCATCTGCTGCACCGCTTCGGCTCCGTCATCGCCAACTGGTACGCGATCATGAGCCGGACCAAGCGCCTCACCGCCTTCACGGCTAGCTACGGTCAGGCGGCAACGATCTTTCCCTACGTCGTGGTCGCTCCGGCCTACTTCGCCAAACGCATCCAGCTCGGCGACATGATGCAGACCGGCTCGGCCTTCGGCAGCGTGCAGGATGCGCTGTCCTTCTTCGTCACAGCCTACCGCTCGCTCGCCGAATGGCGCGCCATCGTCGCCCGTCTCGACGGCTTCGAGATGTCGGTCAGCTCCGCCGCCACCGTCACCGCGCGCGAGCCGACCATCGGCGTCGCGCGGTCGAGTGGCAAGGCAATCACCCTTGCACGCTTGCTGGTGGAGCTGCCAAACGGCGAGCCGCTGGTCAGCGCCGATGCCTTCACGGTCGAGCCGGCGGAGCGGGTGCTGGTGAGCGGGCCATCCGGCGCCGGCAAGTCGACATTGTTCCGGGCGATCGCCGGCATCTGGCCATTCGGCACCGGGACCATCGCCATTCCCGAGAAGGCCAGACTGATGATGCTGCCGCAGCGGCCGTATTTTCCAATCGGCCCGCTCGGCGACGCAGTGATCTATCCGGCCGAACACGGCACGGTCGCGCCCGAGAAGATCGCGGAAGCGCTCAACGCGGTCGGCATGCCGCGGCTGGCCAAACGGCTCGACGAGGACGGTCATTGGAACCGGATCCTATCGCTCGGCGAGCAACAGCGGCTGGGGCTCGCCCGCGCGCTGCTCCATGCGCCGGACTATCTGTTCCTGGACGAGGCCACCGCGTCGCTGGACGAACCCTCCGAGGCGCCCGGCTGTACCGGCTGCTCGCGGAGAAGCTGCCACAGGCGACCATCGTCTCGATCGGCCACCGCTCGACGCTGGATGCCTTCCACAGCCGGAAGGTGGCGATGGTGAAGGATGGCGATATCCACGTTCTCGGCAAGGGCGGCGAGGCGGCCCGGGCGGAGACGACCGCGGCGCGCTGACGCGCAAAGGCAGCCCCGGCAACTCCGGCCGGAAGAAGAACCAGCACGTCCTGTCGTGTCCCCGACAAGCCGCAACGCGCTTCAGCGTTGCGGCGCAGACCCGGGATCCAGGTATCGCACGCCAGAAGCATGGGCCCCGGCTCTGCAGCGCAGCGCTGACCGGACGATGCTTCGCATCGCCGGGATAGCGCTGCGCTGCGTCCGGGGCACGAGAGGGAGATCCGCTCGCTAAAGCATGATCCGGACCCGGAGGGCCGCGTTAGTGCAAAGTGCGCAGCGGTTTTCCCTCGCGACAAACGCGGAACGCGTTTGCGCGGAGATCATGCTCAAACAACAACCTAAAGCGCGATGACGATTCATCCTGATTTCATCGCGCTTTAGCCCCAAAAGCAAAAGGGCGGCAGGTTGCCCTGCCGCCCGCGTCAAGTTGCTCGGGACGAAACTTACTTGAGATTGCTCATCGCCGTCAGGTCGAAGGACAGCTTGGCGATGCCGGCCGCGCCGCACCAGTTCGAGGCGACGCCGGTCGGGTTGATCGGCGTCACGCTCGTGCCAGCGTTCGGAGCGATGTTGCCGCGGGCAGCCCAGTCGCTGGTGAAGGCGTTGCAGTTACCCTTGGAGAGGTCGGTGTCGGAGTAACGCAGATCGAGCGTGAACACCTTGTAGGTGAAGCCGATGCCGATGTTCCAGGTGTTGTAGTCGGCATATTTGATTCCGTTCGGGAAGGCCGGGACGCCGTAGAAGCTGTCCGAGGTGCCGAGCCACTGACGGCCGAACTCGCCCGACACGTACATGCCGACGCCGCTCGATCCGAAGGTCGTGCTCGGCGCCGTGTACTTGGCGGTGATCGAGGTGTAGTTGCCCCACGCGCCGGAGTTCAGGTAGCTCGGCGTGTAGTACTCGTTGAGGCCGACGGCCCAGCTGTCATTGATGGTGTAGAGAACCTTGCCATAGACTTCGAAGAAGTTGAGGTTCTTCTTGATGACGTTGCCGTTGAGCAGGCCCTTCTCGGCGCACTCGGCGCCCTGGAAGACGCCGGCGTTGTCGATGCCGGGTGGGCCAAAATAGCAGGTCCCGCCCGGATACAGGTAACCCCAGACACCGATATCGAAAGCGAAGGCGCCGAAGGTCGGGCGGATACCACCGTAGATGTCGACCTCGGCCGCGGCGCGGTTCGGGAAGGAGATGCTCTCAGCCGACGTACCGATATAGAGCTGCAGGTCCTTGGTGACGTTGTAGCGTGGCTCGAAATAGGCCGTCACGGACGGCTTGTGGTTCGACTGGGTGATGCCGCGGAAGATGTAGTCGCTCATGATACCGCCGCCGAAGGCGACGTCCCAGGGATCGAAGGCGGGCGGCGGCGGAGCCTTCAATGCCTTGACGGGCATGTCTGCCGCGAAAGCCGAACCCGTCACCATTGCCAGCGCCGTTGCCAACAAAGCTACTTTCTTCATTTCGATCCCCATCACCAGTTCTACCAGCCAGTCCCCCGGAAGCCCCCCGGGGCACACGATCTGACTTCAAAAATTCGTAACTGCGGCAATTTGGATTGGGGCGGGTAAACCGTGAAGCAAAAAACGCGGGCATCTGCCGACTTTTTGGGCGTTTTGACGATTCCACGAAAGGTTGTCAGGCTGTGTGTCTTCTCGATCACATTATTTGCATTCCAAAGTGCACCGGGGGGCCCGGGTAACTACGGAGAACCGAGCCGCAGTGGTGCCCGCGCCACGAATCGGGCCGACGGTGAGAAACGGCCGCCGCCCCCGACCATCATGACGATGCAAAAAGGCCGCAGCGTCACCGCCGCGGCCTTTGCTGTTGTCGCTCGTTGCCGTTGGGGTGGCTCCACCTTTGGTGCCCCTTGGGACCCACCCCAAGGCCTTCCGGCCTAACCTTGCCCGTCGGCCGGCGTCGGCTCCGCAGAAGACGAAGGCATCGCCCAGCTCGTCTCAGCAGCGGGCTCGGGAGCCGGAGCCGCCATCGGCGCTGACGGCTTCGGCGCGGGAGCTGCCTTCGCCTTCTTCGGTGCTGCTTTCTTCGCAGCCTTCTTCGGTGCAGCCTGCTTCACAGCCTTCTTGGCTGACTTCGCAGCCTTCTTCGGCGCGGCCTTCTTCGCGGCCTTCTTGGCCGACCTCGTTGCTTTCTTGGCAGACTTCTTCGCGGACTTCTTCGCCGCTACAACCTTCTTGGCCTTTTTGGCCTTCTTGCTTTTCTTCTTCTTCGCTTTCGCCATCGTGGTCCTCCTGTTGCCGCCGAACAATGGTCGATCGGGCGTCGTTCTGCCGTCACCTGCGGACCAAAGCTCAGCCCTTGAAAGCTCAAACCTGCGCGTTCAATGCCGGCCGCGACCCGCCCGTAGCCCAATCGAGAAGCTCAATCGTGTGTACGACCGGAACTGACGTGCCACTGGCAATCTGCACCATGCAGCCGATATTGCCCGCGGCAATCATGTCCGGCTTGACGCTTGCGATGTTGGCGACCTTGCGATCGCGCAACCTGCCCGCAAGCTCGGGCTGGAGAATGTTGTAGGTCCCCGCCGAGCCGCAACACAAATGGCTCTCCGGGACATCTTTCACCACGAATCCATTCTTGGAAAGCAATTCTTTCGGAAGGCCTGTGATTTTCTGTCCGTGCTGCAACGAACACGCGGAGTGATAAGCGACGACGATGTCGTCGTGCCGTGCAGTCGATTCCAATCCGAGGCCGGCGACGTATTCGGTGATGTCCTTGGCGAGCGCAGACACCTTGGCAGCATCGGCCGCGAACGCCGTGTCCTCACGCAGCAGATAGCCGTAGTCCTTGATCACAGTGCCGCAGCCGGAGGTCGTCACCAGGATGGCGTCGAGCCCCTCGCCGGCCGCTTCCTTTTGCCACGCCGTGACGTTGGCGCGGGCCCGCGCCAACGCATCCTGGTCGTTGCCGAGGTGATGGGTCAGCGCACCGCAGCACTGCTCGTCGCGTACCAGCACGACCTCGATGCCGTGGCGGGTGAGCAGGCTGATGGCAGCCTGGTTGATGCGCGGCGCCAGCACCTGCTGGGCGCAGCCCTGGAGCAGCGCGACGCGCCCACGCTTCTTGCCAAGCGCCGCGAACACGCTGCCGGCGGCAGGCCCCGGCGACGGCAGCCGGTTCGGCGCCAGCGCCAACATCGCCTTGAGGCGCTGGATCAGGCCCGGCGTCGCCGACGGCCGCGGTGTCGGCAAGAATACGGCCAGCGGGCGGGCGAGCCGCGCCAGCCACATGCTGACGCGGAAGCGCTGCGGATCCGGCAGGACGAAGGCCAGCACCTGGCGCAGCAGCCGCTCGGCCAGGGGCCGCTCATAGCGCTGCTCGATCCTGACCCGGGCCTGGTCGACGAGGTGCATGTAGTTGACCCCGGAAGGACAGGTCGTCATGCAGGCCAGGCACGAGAGGCAGCGATCGACATGCTTGACCACCTCGGCGGTCGGCGCCTGGTCCTTCTCCAGCATCTCCTTGATCAGATAGATGCGGCCGCGCGGGCTATCGAGCTCGTCGCCGAGCAGCACATAGGTCGGACAGGTTGCGGTGCAGAAGCCGCAATGGACGCAGGCCCGCAGGATCTTGTCGGCCTCCGCGATGTCAGGGTCGGCGAGCTGCGCCAGTGAGAATTCGGTCTTCATGCCGCAGCGCCCCGCCTCAGGCGTCCCCGGTTCAAGATGGTCTTCGGATCGAAGCTGGCGCGCACCCGCTCGCTCAGGGCAGCAACGCCCGGCGCCTGCGGATGGAAGACGTCGACATCGCGCCTGACGTCCTCCGCCGCCCGGATCAGCGTGGCGTGGCCCCCGACGGCATCCGCGCGCTGGCGCACGACCGGGGCATGGGCGTCGCCCTTCGGCGGCAACGCGGCCCAGATCAGCCCGCCCCCCCAGTCGTAGATCACATCGCCGCCGGTCTCGCGCGCCAATTGCGTGCCGAGCGCCGCGCCCGAGGCGGGCGGACAGACGATCCGCCACACCGGCCAGGCGCCGAGCGCGCCGGCGACGGCGAACGGCAGCACGTCGCGGATGCTGGCCCATAGCGCGGCAGAGTCCGTGTCCTCGATCAGCGTCGCGGTTCCGAACGGCGCCAGCAATTCGCGCAAGGACCCGGCGCGGTGCGCGGCGGAGGACGTGATGCCCTCGAGCCGCAGCACGGTCAGCGCCTCGCCCTGGCCGGCGATATCGCCGAGTCCCTCAGTTTTGGCGCGGAACGCCGATTTCGGCAGATGCGCAGCGGCGGAAACGTCGTAGGGCGAGCCGAGCGCCGCGGTCATCGCCTTGTTGGCGGCGGCATCATCCAGTCCGCGCAGCAGCAGCGTGCGCTCGGCCTCGGGCTTTGGCATCACCTTCAGCGTCACCTCGGTCATCACCGACAGCGTGCCCCAGGACCCCGCGAGCAGCTTGCAGAGGTCGTAGCCGGTGACGTTCTTCACCACCTTGCCGCCGGTTTTGAAGCTGTCGCCGAAACCGGAGACGGCGTGCGCCCCCAGCAGATGGTCGCGGACCCCGCCCGCCCTGATCCGCCGCGGGCCGGCGAGTCCCGCCGCGATCATGCCGCCGATGGTCCCGACCGCCGGCGTGCCGAGCAGCGGCGCCGTGTTGACAGGCTCGAAGGCAAATTGCTGGTTCTTGGCATCGATCAGCGAGAGCACGTCGGCCAGCGGCGCACCGGCCTGGAGCGTGACGATCAGTTCGTTCGGCTCGTAGGAGGTGACGGCATTCAGCGCGGAGACGTCGAGCACGGCGTTCGTCGCCATCGTGTGCCCGATGCCGCGCTTAGAGCCATGACCGATAATCTCGAGCGGCTGCTCATTGGCAATTGCCGCGCGCACCACCTCTTCGACGTCCTTGGCGTCTCTGACCCTGAGCGTGTCCACGGGAAAAGGCGGTAGCGAAATTCGCCGTCAAAATCAAATGCGGCGTGACGCCGGCGACTATCGCCGGCGCGCTCGAGCTCCGACACCCGAGCCACCGCAACGCATCGATCATGACCCTAGCGTTCACGACATCGACACTTCGATGGCTGGCGAACCAAGCTGGTTCGGCGCCTCGCTACAAGCTCGCACCGGTCGTGATCGAGACTGAAGCCAAAAGCAAGGAGGAAGAGCCATGAACCACTATGCCACGCAGAAATCCCTAAGCGACGCCGTCGATGGCGGCGGCCTGCTCGTCGTCGCGCAATGGGAGGCAAAGCCAGGCGAGGCCGACAGGATCGCGGGAATCCTCGACCGCTTCCTGCCAGAGGCGCAGCGCGAGGACGGCGTAAAACTGTTCCTGATCTCGCGCGGCAAGGACAATCCGGCCCAGTTCCTGTTCTACGAGCTGTTCCGCGACGAGGCTGCCTTCAAGGCGCATCAGGAGAGCGCGCATTTCAAGACCTGGATCGCCGGCCAAGCCCTGCCGCTGCTGGCCAGGCGCGAGCGGGCGCAGTACGGGCTGCTGTGAGTGTCTTGCGGAGGGACGGGCTCGTCCCTTCCCTCCGCGCGATCGCTCAGAACCGCGGAATGTCCGGAAAGTCCAGCTTGCCGGCATGGACATGCATGCGGCCGAGTTCGGCGCAGCGGTGCAGGGTCGGAAACACTTTTCCGGGATTGAGGAGGCCCTGCGCGTCGAACGCGCATTTCAGCCGCTGCTGCTGGTTGAGGTCGATCTCGGTGAACATATCCGGCATCAGGTCGCGCTTCTCGATGCCGACGCCGTGCTCGCCTGTGAGCACGCCGCCGAACTCGACGCAGGCGCGCAGGATGTCGGCGCCGAAGGCTTCGGCGCGCTCGATCTCGCCGGGCTTGTTGGCATCGTAGAGGATCAGCGGATGCAGATTGCCGTCGCCGGCGTGGAACACGTTGGCGCAGCCGAGCTGGTACTTTTCACCGAGCTCGCGGATGCGCGCCAGCGCCTTCGGCAGCGCGCCGCGCGGGATAGTGCCGTCCATGCAGAGATAGTCGGGCGAGATGCGGCCGACGGCGGGGAAGGCGGCTTTGCGGCCGGCCCAGAACAGATTGCGCTCGGCTTCCGAATTGGAGATCTGGCACGTGGTCGAGCCGCAGCCATTCGCGATGGCCTCGACGCGCATGATCAGCTCGTCGACCTCGATCTTGGGACCGTCGAGCTCGATGATGAGCAGCGCCTCGACGTCGAGCGGGTAGCCGGCATGGACGAAGGCTTCGGCGGCGTGGATCGCCGGCTTGTCCATCATCTCCATGCCGCCCGGGATGATGCCGGCGCCGATGATGCGCGCGACGCATTCGCCGGCCGCTTCGACCTGTGCGAATCCGACCATCAGCGCGCGCGCCGTCTCCGGCTTCTGCAGGATGCGCACCGTGATCTCGGTGATGACGCCGAGCAGCCCTTCCGAGCCGGTGATGACGCCCATCAGATCGTAACCGGAATTCTCGCACCCCTTGCCGCCGATGCGCAGGATCTCGCCGCTCATCAGCACGATCTCGCAGCCCAGCACGTTGTTGGTGGTCATGCCGTATTTCAGGCAATGCACGCCGCCGGAATTCTCCGCGACATTGCCGCCGATCGAGCAGGCGATCTGCGAGGACGGATCGGGCGCGTAATAGAATCCGGCATGCGCGACGGCCTGGCTGATCGCGAGATTGGTAACACCGGGCTCGGTGACGACGACGCGGTTGTCGAAATCGATCTCGCGGATGCGCTTGAACTTGCCAAGACCCAGCAGCACGCCGTCCTCCACCGGCAGCGCACCGCCTGACAGCGACGTGCCGGAGCCGCGCGGCACCACCTTGATGCCCTTCCCGGCACAATATTTCAGGACCAGCGAGACCTGTTCGGTCGTATCGGGCAGCACCACCACCATCGGCGGCTGCCGGTAGGCGGTCAGCCCGTCGGATTCGTAGGCCCGCATCTCGGCAGGCGTATCGATCACGCCCTCGCCGGGCACGATTGCGCGCAATGCAGCCACGATCTCGGCGCGGCGCGCGAGCACCGCCTGGTCGCTCGCAGGCATCATGATGGCCATATCAGATCCCTCATGGCATATTCTTCCGGCTCACGCCGCACGATCAATTTGTCACGCCAAATCAATCACGTCCGCGCGGGTTTGGGTAGGCCATCCGAAAGTCGGAGCCGCGATCTTCGGCGAGTTCGCTCTGGGACAAGTAGGCAGCCATGAAACCTGTCATGGTTTCAAAGCTTGTCCAAGCCGGGCGGGCCTGCCACAACCGGCGGGTTCGACGACTGCCGACCAGGCAAGACACCGAACAGGCCAAACCCTCCAGGGAAGAGACGAAGGGCACCCGATGACAAAACTGACTTTTGGCGCACTGATGATCCTCACCGTGACCGCCGCCGCACCCGCCGCGATGGCGCAGGATGTCGCGGCCGGCAAATCGTCATTCAACAAGTGCCTGGCCTGCCACGCGATCGGCGAAGGCGCCAAGAACAAGGTGGGCCCCGAACTCAACGGCCTCAACGGCCGCAAGTCCGGCACCGCGCCGGACTACAGCTATTCGGACGCGAACAAGAATTCCGGCATCACCTGGGACGAGGCCACGTTCAAGGAATACATCAAGGATCCCAAGGCCAAGATCCCCGGCACCAAGATGGCATTCGCCGGTATCAAGAACGAGACCGAGATCAACAATCTCTGGGCCTATGTCTCGCAGTTCGACAAGGACGGGAAGATCAAGCAGTAAGAAGGGACAGCCGCTCGAGCTTCGGTTCTGATTGACTCAGAACCGAAGCCCCGGCTTCTTGGATTGACGCGTTTTCTTCACGCGGACCGGTCTCCACTTCGCTCGAAGACGCTTTAGTCGGCGGCAGCCTGCGCCGGCACGATTCTCCCGATCATCGCCTCGATCTCCGTCCTCACCAGATCAGGCACGGCGTTCTGCACCATGTGGCCGAGATCTGGCAGCACGATCAGCTTTGCATTCGGCACGGTCGCGGCGAACGGGCGTGCGTGGATGCTGGTCTTCACCGTCTTGTCCGGCTCGCCGGCGATGATCGTGACCGGCGCCTTGATCTCGCCGTAGCGCGGAGCTTGCGCAATCACCGCGTCCTTCAGCGTCACCAGGTCAAAGGCGTTGGCGATGAACTCGCGCGGGCGCAGCAGCAGCGGCGTTGCGGAGTCCTGCACGAAACCATCCGGCATCATCTGCGGCAGGAACACGTTGCGCGCGCCGGATTCGGCGAGAAAATAACCGAGCGGCAGCGTGATCGTGTAGGCGAGCAGCGGGCCGATCACGGGCGTTGCGATGATCTCGTTGTAGCGGCCAACCCCGCCGCGCCAGGGATGCGTCACGGGTGCGAGCATCACGAGGCCGGCGACGCGGGACGGATGATCGAGCGCGATCCGCGCGCCGAGCGCCCCGCTCCAGGAATGCACGACGAACACCGCGCGTTCGATCCCCAGCTTGCCAAGCGCCTCGTCGATCATCCGCGCCTGGATCTCCGGCGTCGAATCCTGCCGCCTGGCGCGCGTGCTCCAGCCATGGCCGGGACGGTCGACCAGGATGACGCGATGCTCCTTGGCGAGCGTGTCGCCGAGCGGCCGCCGCATCGCTTCGAGATTGGAGCTTGCGCCATGCAGCATCACGATCGGCAGGCCGGCCTCGCGCGGGCCGATGTCGACGACGTGGAGCGTCGCGCCCTCGACCTCGATCATCCGGCCCTGCGGCGGAAAGGCGCGCTGCACGGCCATGATTCCGGCCTGCGTGACCAGCGCCAGCAGGACCAGCGTCGTCACGACTGACATTATGATCATGGGAAGAATCCGGACGATCCAGGGCACAGGGCAGTTACGGGTCTTGCACGCGACAGTTTCGCCCGGAGCGCGTCAGCGCTTCCATTGAATTGAGGGGCTGTGGATATGTGCACAATTGCCGAACCAAAAAATCGAGCAAAATCAATGTCATTTTCTCGTGACACACAAGCCTCGGACCAGCTTCATGCAGTCGTCATCGCGGCCTCCATATAATCGCCATGGTCGGTTCCGCCATTTACACGCGGGTGGGCGCCGATCCTCCTCGCAGCCTCAGGGGATACGAGGATAGGCCGGCAGGATTTGTCCTGGTTTGAACCGGAGAATTTTCGATGAGCTTCAGATCGAACGACACTGCGATCGACGAGATCGTGGCGAGCTGCAACGGCGATCTGCGCGGTGCCGTGCGGGCGCTGCTCCTGATCAACGAGCATCTCGAGGCGGAGCTGGCAAGGGCCTACGCCGCGGCCGCCGATCGCGGCCTGACCGAGCGCGGCGGCAGCGTCCTGCACTAGGACGCGGTCGGCTTAATTCGTGCTGTCCTCGTCCTTTTCCTCGTCCGGGCTGACGGCGGGACAGGCGCGGATGGTCGAGCGGGCAAGCTTGGCGTCGTCCCTGGATTTGTAGGGGCCATCGCCGAACCAGATGTCGCCGTTGATCACGGGATTGCTGGTCACGATGTTGCACTTGCCGGTGGCGCGGTTGCCGACCACCCAGAACAGCCCGTCGGCGAGACTCACCGTCCCCGACGCCAGCAGCAATGTACCTGCAAGGATCAAACGCTTCATGGCTGTGCTCCTGCCATGAAGGTAAGCCCGCGACCGTGGCGCCAACACCCCTCGCAACGCGGCGCGTGTCGTCGTGGTTAATCCACCGCCGCCGCACCGGCTCAAGAACTGATCGACTTGTCCGTATTGTTCGAGCGCGACCTCTTGCAAAAGCGCTTCACACTTTGCGCTGATGCGCCCCTTGGGGTCCGGATTGTGCCCTAGATATCGCGGCCTTCGACCTTCTCGGTCAGCGCCTTGACCTGCTCGGGGATCTTCTCGAGGTGCGGATTGACCGCGAGTGCCTTGCGGTAGGCCTCGAGCGCGCGCTTCTCGTCGCCGACCTCCTGCATGATCATGCCGAGGCCTGCGAGCGCGCCGAAGTGACGGGGCTCGCGGATCAGCACCTCGCGGATGTCGGCGAGCGAGCGACCATAATCGTTCTGCATGTAGTAGAGCGTGGCGCGCCGGTTCCAGGCCTCGATGTAGTCGGGCCTGAGCTTGATGACCGAATCCAGCAGCTTGATCGCGATGTCGATCTTCTGCGCCTCGACCGCGGTCTTGGCCCGCGACATCAGCAGCGCCGCGGTGTCGCTCGGGGTCTGGATCCAGATCGCCCAGATGCGCGCCTCGACATGCTTGGCGCTGGCCTCGTCGGGCGCAGCCTTCAGCGCACCGAACAGGAAATCGAGATTCTTGCTGCGGTCGACCTTCGGCAGCTTGGCCGGCGCCTCGGGAAGCTTCTTCTGCTTGCCGGGCGGAGGCGGCGGCTCAACCTGCTGCGCCAGGGCGGGAGCCAGCCCGGCGGTTCCCAGCACAAGGGCCAGACACAGGGTGCGCGCGAAAGGGAATCTCACAGCCATCATCAAAGTCTAAACGCGCAAAGCCGCCCTTGCATAGCAGGGGCGGCGTCAAACTCGTGTGAGACCGTGGTCTTGCGGGTGCGCGCGAAAGGCGACCGCGAGGGCAATCAGTCGCCTGATCAGCCCTGGCGAGCCTTGAAGCGGCGCTGCACCTTGTTGATCACATAGACCCGGCCCTTGCGGCGGACCAGGCGGTTGGCGCGATGGCGACCGCGCAGCGACTTCAGGGAGTTACGGACCTTCATGGCAGAATCCTGAACGTTCGAAAGGCCGTGTTCGGCACTACCGTTTCGGCACGCGCGAATGTGGCAAAATGAGATTTTTCCCGCTGGCGGACCGACCGCCCGGGACGAGGCGGTTCTTAAGGCATGGCGGGAGGTGATGTCAATGTTAACTGCCCGGTCCCGAACCGGCAAAGTCGTGAAAACAACCCCATGCACAGTAGAAACGGCCGGATCGGCCCGATCTTGTCCGTTCGCGGCCAAGCACGGCAAGGACTTTTGCAGGCAGCGCTTTTGCCTGCGGCAACGCCTTGCCAAATTCGTTATATCATATAATCAATTTGCCAACCCGTCGGGAGGACACCATGCCGAAACTGAAGCTGCCAAACATCGACGACGTCGTCGCCATCGACATCCACACCCATGCCGAGGAGCCCTGCGGCACCCATCCCGACGACGGCTATGACGATTTCCAGGCGCAGATGGCGGAGTACTTCAAGTCGCCGCATAAGCATCCGCCGACCGTGCCGGAGACCGCGGCCTACTATCGCTCCAAGAACATCGCCGCGGTGATCTTCCCGGTCGACGCCGAGCGCGAGACCGGCTTCCGCCGCTACAAGAACGAGGAGATGCTGGAGATCGCCTCCGACCATCTCGACGTCCTCATCCCCTTCGTCTCGATCGACCCGCACAAGGGCAAGCTTGGCGCACGCGAGGCGCGCAAGCTGATCGAGGAATACGGCGTGCGCGGCTTCAAATTCCACCCGACCATGCAGGGCTTCTACGCCAACGACCGCATGGCCTATCCGCTCTACGAAGAGATCAACAATGGCGGCGCGATCGCGCTGTTCCACACCGGCCAGACCGGCGTGGGCTCGGGCATGCCTGGCGGCATGGGGATGCGGCTGAAATATTCCAACCCGATGTACATGGACGACGTCGCGGCCGATTTCCCCGACCTCAAGATCATTCTCGCCCACCCCTCCTTCCCTTGGCAGGAAGAGGCGCTGTCAGTCGCGACCCACAAGCCGAACGTCTACATCGACCTGTCGGGCTGGTCGCCGAAATACTTCCCGCCGATCCTGGTGCGCTACATCAACTCGATCCTGCAGGACAAGATGCTGTTCGGCTCGGACTGGCCGGTGATCACGCCGGACCGCTGGCTGTCGGATTTTGCCAAGATCGAGATCCGCGACGAGATCCGGCCGAAGGTGTTGAAGGCGAACGCGCGCAAGCTGCTGGGGATCTAGAGCCTGATCCGGAAAACCGCAGCGCTTTCCGAAAAGATCATGCTCAAACAACAACCTGAAGCGCGATGATGATTCATCCAAATCTCATCGCGCTTTAGCCTAAAGCGTGAAGCGATCAGGAATATCGCGCATCGACGACGAATGGGTGCTCGTGCCAGACGGCGCTCTCATCAAGCAATCCGATCTCGCCGGACAGACGATGGTCTGGAAGCACCACATCGATGGACATCCTCGTGTCCGCTGTTTCGTCCCGGGCAGCATGACCTGATACGCCGCCTCGTCGAACGCACTGCGCATGATCCGAGGTCGATGGTCCGGTCCACCATTGGGATCGGTTGCTCAGTTTCGTTAAAACAAGAGGCTTCGTCTCTCTTCACTGTTGCGGTGCAGGCATCCGGAAATGGCCCTTCTGGACCTCACCGCGACCAGGTCCAATGTCTCGTCTCTGAGGAAGATCAGAAGAGACTTCAGGTGCAGCAATCCAGCGCGCGTGATCTCTATCGAAAGTCGGTAGGTCCAACCTGGCCGTCCACAGTCGGCAGATATCGCAGCCATTCGCCGGATCGGATGCCCCGCGGGTCAGTATTTCGGTGCGAGGCGACGTAGTCGATCTCGCCGCGCGTGGTGCCGATATCCATCAGTTCTCCGTCACTTAGGTCGGACAACGTGGCGCTCAATTTCTGGCGTTCGCGGCGCTCATGAAAGGCATCCCAACATTTCCAGATGAAGCTGGTGACATGCCGGGTCGATACGGATGTCCGTTCCAGCCATTTAGTGCCGTGCGTCGTGGTCATCGCGGCGTCTCCTGGACGGTGTTCTTGCACCGACCGGAGAGTGCCGCGGGGTTGGCGGGGACGCTTGACCGGCAGCTTACATTTTCCCTACCGGCGGCTTATTCTTGCGAGTTTCGGCGAGGCCAAAACGTACCCGGTTATGGGAGGCCTCATCCAACGGGGTTCGCATCTTGCGCTATCTCTTTGCGGAGTACGTATTCGACACTGATCGGCGCGAGCTGCATCGCGGGGCGGACGTCGTCTCCGTCGCGCCACAAGTATTTGACCTGATCGATTACCTGATCCGCAATAGGGAGCGAGTTGTCAGCAAGGATGACCTCATCAAAGCCGTTTGGAATGGGCGCAGCGTATCCGATGCGGCGCTAACAACCCGCTTAAACGCCGCCCGGATTGCAATTGGCGATTCTGGCGACGAACAGCGCTTCATTAAGACACTCCAGCGCAAGGGCTTTCGTTTCGTTGGAGTTGTTCGGGAAGCGAAGGAACCGGCAGGCGCAACAGTTGCCGACGATCAGGTAGAACTTCAAAAGCTCGATCTTGCGCTCCCGGACAGACCTTCCATCGCCGTGCTGCCGTTTGAGAACATGAGCGGCGACCCTGAGCAGGAATATTTTGCGGATGGCATGGTAGAAGAGATCATCACAGCGCTGTCGCGATTTAAGTCTCTGTTTGTTATCGCACGTCATTCGAGTTTTAACCTTCAAGGGCAAAGCCGTCGATATCAAGGAAGTCGGACGCAGGCTTGGCGTGCGCTATATCCTCGAGGGCTCTGTACGGAAGGCGTCGGGGAAAGTTCGCATCGCAGGGCAGTTGATCGATGCGGTTACAGGCGCGCATCTATGGGCGGACAGGTTTGAGCGTGACCTTGCCGACGTCTTTGCTCTCCAGGACGAAGTAACCGTCGCGGTTGTCTCGGCTATTCAACCAAAGATGATTCAGACAGAAATCGAAATGGCTACGCGTAGGCGATCAGAGAACCTCACCGCCTATGACTTGTTTCTCCGCTCCATGCAGCAGTATTACCTGACGACCCGCGAAAGCTTGGCCGAGGCGATCAGGCTGGCTCATTGCGCTTTGGAGCTAGATCCGAGATTCGGGTCTGCAGCGGCGCTGGCAGGCGACTGCCATGCGAGCAACGTCGCCTTTGGCTACGCCAACGATCCTCAGTTTGACTGCAAGGAAGCAGTTCGGCTCGCTCGTTTGGCATTGAGGATCGATGATGGTGATCCAGACATCTTGTCAAGGGTTGCGGTGATCTCGGCGGGCATGGTCGGCGATAGTGAAGCCGAGATCGAAATGGCTGACAGAGCGGTGGCACTCAACCCAAATTCATGGCGCACTTGGAACAACAGAGGCTGGGTCTATGTAATGGTGGGCCAGCCGGAGGAAGCGATACTCAGCTTTGAACGCGCAATTCGCATGAGCCCAGTAGATCCGCTGCTTCACATGACGTTTCTTGGCATTGCGCATGCCCTTATAGGGCTTCATCGCTTTGACGAGGCAATTGTCGCACTGAAGAGAGCCCTTCGTCATAATCCCTCCTTTGCGCCAGCTTGCCGCGGCCTTGCGTCCGCCTTCGCCCATCTAGGACGCGACGCTGAGGCGCACGCTGCGGCGGCGCGAGTGCTTGAGATCGATCCCTCCTTCACAATATCGGCGCATACGGCCCGGTCCTCCAAAAGCCCAAAGCTGTTTATTGAGGGGCTTCGAAAAGCGGGGTTGCCCGAATAGACCGTGCTCACCCGCATCGGCGGGCTGATCGTCCGGCACGAGCTGCTGCGGTGCGGAGGATTTATTGAGCACCGGCGCGGAGACGGGTTGGCCAACCGACACGAACCAACGTGTCATCAGGATCAGACACGGCAAATTCGTACATCCCCCATGGCTTGTCCTCGGGTGATTGCTGAAATTCGCGCGCCGCAGCGTCAACATCCTCAAGGTAAAGATAAAGCCCAAAAGGGTTTCTGCCCGGTATCAACCATCCCTCGACCGCGTCCCTTAGATGTAGATGTCCGCCGTTCGAGTTCGACAGCATGCGATAGCAGTCGCGTTCTCCTGGAGCAGGCCTCTGGCTGTCCGCACGCGCAAAGCCCAATCGGTTATAGAACCGCTCCGACGCATCAAGGTCGTTACACGGCAGGATCGCGATCAAAGATCCGGAAGGGCTCATTCGCGCGCTCTGTCTTAATGAAGCAACTCTCGACCACTCTTTTCAAGAACCCGTCGTCGCTGTTCTTGACAATGCGGAAGAGCAAGGCGGCCCGCCGATGCGGCGCTCGCGGCTTTTTGCCATTGCGGCAGGCAATGCGATCCTAAAACTCCAGCTTGCCGCGTATGGCGTCGATTCCGGCCTTGGCGCAGGCTCAATTCAGCGCACCGTATGTCAGGTCGTCGAATACGGTGACACTGTCGGCCTTGGTCCACAAGCCGATCATGCCGGCGTCCCTGATCGATTCGTCCTCGACCTCGAACATCGGCTTGCCGTCATACGTCACCTTGAACAGCTTTCCGGCGAATTCGCAGCGCAGGGAATGCCATTGACCTGATGGCACCGATGCCTTGACGCCATAGCCGCCTTTCCGCCCGACGATATCGAGCGCGCTGCGAACACCCTTGATCGTCTTGTAAAGCACAATGTTGTCTTCAAGCGCGTTGGCCCGCACGACATAGTAATTGTCCGCATCCCTTGCGCGCCAGACAATACCGGCCGCACGATCCTCGGAGCCTGAGATCGCCTTGAACTTGACCTCGACGAACCCGTCCATGATGCTGGTGCCGTTCCTGAGCGCCACCGGAAACGTCGCCTGACCGGATTGTTTCAGGACGTTCGGCTTGCTTGGCGCCGTCGACTCCACCTCGACCGTCCATTTGGGATGGCCACGACCGGTCATCGTCAGAGTCCAGCCTTCGGGCGCTGCGCCGGCTGGTGCGTTGTCGAAGTTTACAGTTTCTGCCATCGCGTTTCCTTCCGCCAGCAATAGAAACAACGCCGCGCCCAAGAGCGCTACGCCAATTTTTTGCAGGACGTCTAACCTTCCCGTCTGCATTGATCGTACAGAGCTGCAGCGTTGTCCCATTTGATCGCTTCCATCTGGATGTCGACGTATTTCGCGGCGGCGGCGCCATAATCCATGTGATAGGCTGATGAAGTCTCGGCGGTCTGTATTGGTGGTCATGGAGTCCTCCACCTGATCGTCGTCCCGAAAGTGCCCCGCGTGCTCATGCTGCTCGCCGTCTCGTCGAGTGCGCAAATCGGCCGCGCGGTGTTCATCGACACGGACATCGACCAGGGTCGGCGCGCTGGCGGCACCAATATGACGGGATAATTCTTCTGCTGAGGTCGGGATGTAAGAAGACATGCAGCGTCCTTGGTGAGCAGGACGCGATACTTGGGCATGTCGCCTCGCGGGGAGATCGCACATCCCCGTGCCCTGAATTAAACGCCTGCCCGCAGCAGTGTCAATCCGCTGCGCCAGGATCGACAGGATAACGATTCTTTGAAAGAAGCTTGCACGAACTCCGAGACGCGTCAGCGCCACAGCGCATTGAGGGCTTCGATGCCAATGATCGAAGCCCTCTTGCTCAAGCCCTCAAAGCTTCAGACTTGCGCCAGGCCGCCATCGACGAAGACCTCGCCGCCGGTCATGTAGCTGCTGTCCGAGGATGCGAGGAAAGCCGCCACCGCGCCTGTCTCGGACGGATCGCCCAGACGCCCGATGGGCGTAGCGCTGCCGAGTGCATTAAATGCTTCCTCGCCCACGACCTCCAGCGCCAGCTCCGTCTTGGTCGGCCCCGGCGACAGCACGTTGACGCGGATGCCGCTGCCGCGCAGGTCCAGCGCCCAGCTCCGCGCCAGATTGCGGATCGCGGCCTTGGTCGCGCTGTAGATGCTGAACTGCGGCGTCCCCATCACCCCGGTGCTCGAGCCGGTGAGGATGATGGAAGACCCTTTCGTCATCAGCGGCAGGGCCTTCTGCACCGTGAACACCAGCCCCTTCACGTTGACGTCGAAAATCTGATCGTAGTGCTCGACCGTGATCTCGCCGAGCGGCGCGAACGATCCGGTCCCTGCATTGGCAAACAGAATATCGAGCCTGCCCCGTTCGGCTTTCACCGCCGCGTACAGCCTGTCGAGATCGGACAGATCCGTCACCGAGCCCCTGACGGCGCGCGCCGAGGGCCCTAGCTGCGCAACGGCGGCATCGAGCGGGGCCTGCCGCCGCCCGAAGAGATAGACGAACGCGCCTTCGTCGATGAACCGTTTCGCCGCTCCCAATCCGATCCCGGTTCCGCCGCCGGTCACCACTGCCGTCTTGCC
This sequence comes from Bradyrhizobium sp. USDA 4486, assembly GCF_054057995.1. Classification (NCBI taxonomy): domain Bacteria; kingdom Pseudomonadati; phylum Pseudomonadota; class Alphaproteobacteria; order Hyphomicrobiales; family Nitrobacteraceae; genus Bradyrhizobium; species Bradyrhizobium sp. USDA 4486. The sequence goes on along the minus strand of NZ_JBSRZV010000001.1, from coordinate 7,405,487 downwards.
TTGTAGTCTGCTCATGATGTGCTCCCGTCATTGAGGTTGCACTGAGCTGGCGGCGTACCCACCTATCGACAAGTATGCACCTTTTGGTAAGTGCCCAAAAAATGTCGTCAGATCACTCCCAACCAAATCCGCCGGTCCAGAGCTGCACGCCGACTGTGCCCGGCTTCACCTGCGGCCTCGACGCAACCCTGCGAGTCATCTCAGGCAAGTGGAAGCCGCTGATCCTCTACTTCCTCGCCCAGGACGGTCCCACCCGCTACGGCGAGCTCCGCCGCGCGGTGCGCGATGTCAGCGACAAGGTGCTGATCCAGCAGCTCAAGGAGCTGGAGGCCGACGGCCTCGTGAAGCGCACCGACTACAAGGAGGTGCCGCCGCGGGTGGACTACAGTCTCACCGCTCTGGGGCACAGCCTCGCCCAGGCCCTCGTGCCGCTTTGCTCATGGGGCACGGAGCATATGGCGGAGGTTATCGAGGTCTACGCAGAGCGAGCGACCTGGACGCGGCGAGCACGCGAGCCGACCGGCTAACTTGCGCTGAACGTGTGAGACAGGTCGGCGTCCGAAGCCATCACTGTCGCTAACTTCGCGGCGTTGGCTGCGGCGCCCGCCTATGTTCGTGCTCGCTAACGGGAACGGAAGGGCGTTGGCAAAGTTCCGAGCGGCGCACAGGCGCTGGCGATCATGCGCGCTCCCCAAAGCAGCGTTCTTTGACCACACCAGCCGCCCATGAGCCTCAGGGCCGTCGCCTTCGATGCCGGATCACTCCGCGCGTTCCAAGTCATGTCGACCATATCTCCGGCCGGCGGACGAAGGGTCCATGTCGGTTGGCTTTCATCGCCGCGATCAATGAAGACGAAAGACCAAGCCTTTCGTCGAAAGCGTCGCTAATTGATATGCTGCGTCGGCGATCCACGCTCTCGAGGTCTTATGTCTCAAGTCGACTGGTTGAGTCATCTGCTGCAGATCATCACCGTCACCGGCCAACTCGAGGTCCGCTGCGCCTACGGCGCACCGTGGCGTATCATCTGGCCCAAGGCGGCGGCGAACGAAATCCCCTACCATGTCATCGTCATGGGCCGGGCCATTTTCGAGGACCCTGATGCGAGAACGGTGCAGGAGCTTGGGAGCGGGGATATCGTGCTGCTTCCTCACGGTTCGTCGCACGTGCTGCACGACGGCAGCGGCGAAACGCCGATCAGCACGCGCCAAAGCAGGGGCTCCGCAGGTTGGATGTTGAGCGAGAACGATGGACCGGGTGAGCGACTCGATCTGCTGTGCGGACGATTTTTCGTCGTGCCACCCCATGATCGATTGATCCGCAGCTACCTGCCGGCAAATCTGGTCGTGCGGGCTATGAAAAACCATGGAGAAGAGGACATCGCGTCGGCATCGAGTCAACTTTCCGGACTGGTCGGCCTGATGCGAATGGAGTCCGCTGGGGACAGAGCGGGAGGACGCGCCATTCTCAACGCGCTTTCTTCAGTCCTGTTCACTCTGGTTCTCCGCGCCGCGAGCGAAGCCGGCAAATCCACCGAAGGCTTGTTGGCCCTTGCCGGCAATCCGAGATTGGCAGCGGCCATTGCGGCGATGTTCGCGGATCCGGCGCGACCCTGGAAGCTTCCCGATCTGGCCGATCTATGCGGCATGTCACGCGCGACATTCATGCGCCAGTTTCAGGACAAGCTAGGCCGCTCCGCCCTCGACCTGTTGACCGATCTACGCATGAGCATGGCCGCCAACGAGCTCAAGAAGCCAACGATCAGCACGGAAGCTGTGGCCGAAGCGGTCGGGTATCAATCCGTTTCGGCATTCCGGCGTGTGTTTGCGGAGAGGATGGGGATGACGCCAGGGGAATGGCGCCGACTGGCGCACAATGGCGATGAGTCTGGGTCGTCACCAGATTGATCCTTTTGAGCATCAAAATGAGCATATGAAGGCTCGAAACGATCATTTCCATCGGTAGGTTGGGCTCCGTCATCACTTGATTACGGAGCAACCCAATGACCCACACCGCTACAACCGCCGCCCATCACGAAACCTCCCGCTGGCTCGCGGGGCCGCTGCCGACAAATGCCGTCATCGAAACCATTCTGAGCCGCAGTGCTGCGAAGTACTATGACCAGACCGCTACCTTAAGCGATGATCAGATCCGCGACCTGGTGCGGATCGGTACGTCAGCGCCGACATCCTTCCATCTGCAGAACTGGCGCTTCGTCGCTGTGCGCTCACCCGAAGCGAAGGCGCGGCTGCTTCCCATCGCCTGGAATCAGCCCGCAATCACCGAAGCAGCCGTTACCTTCATCATCATCGGCCAATTGGCCGATGCGAGCACCGTCCCTGAGCGCCTGGCACCCGTCGTGGAAGCCGGAATCATGCCGGCACATGTGGTGCCGGAATGGGAGGGGCCTGCGCGCGGCCTGTACGACGATCATCCGCAGCGCCAGCGCGACGAAGCGGTACGCTCCGCGACCTTCGGCGCCGCAGCTATTATCTATGCGGCCCGCTCGCTAGGCCTGGGGTCGACACCGATGATCGGTTTCGATGCAGAGGCCGTGCACAGAGAGTTCGGCCTGGCCGAAGACGAAATCCCGGTCATGCTGCTGACGGTCGGGCGAGAGCGGTCCGGCAACTGGCCGCAGAAGCCGCGCCTGCCCGTGGCCGATGTGCTGCACTTCGCCTAACCAACCCTGAAATCGATCAATTGAGGAGAAATATCATGGCCAGAGCTGCTGCTCTGAAGCCGGAACACGTGCCGGTCGATTCGAAACCAACCCTCGATAAGTTCACTGAGAACATCGGGTTCACGCCAAACATGATGGCGACCTTCGCGCAAAGCCCGATCGCGTTCAATGCATGGGCCGCTCTGCTCGGCTCCTTGAGCAAGGCGCTCGACGTCAGGACACGCGACAGCATCGGCCTTGCGGTCTCCGAAGTGAACGGCTGCAACTACTGCCTGACGGTGCACAGCTTCACGGCGGAGCATATGGCCAAGCTGCCGGCGGAGGACATTGTTCTCGCCCGAAAGGGTCATGCCAGGGACCCGAAGCGGGATGCCGCCGTCCAGTTTGCACGCAAGATCATCGAGAGCCGTGGCCATGTCACAGACCTCGATCTGCAAGCCGTCCGCGATGCGGGCTACACGGATGCGAACATCATGGAGATCGTCGCGCTTGTCGCCATGTACTCCCTGACGAACTTCTTCAACAACGTGTTCAATCCCGACAGGGACTTCCCCGCGGTGGCACCGGCCGGCTCGATCTGAGCACGGTCGGGAAGTTCGGAATCTGCAAAACACCAGACGCAAAGGAGTCGAAGATGAAAGCGATTATTGTGACGGATCAAGCCGCCGGGTTTGCCGGGATGAAGCTGGTGGAACGCCCCAAACCTCAACCAGCGATCAACGACGTGATCGTCGAGGTTCACGCATCGGGCTTCGTTCCGACGGAATTGGAATGGCCCTCGACCTGGACCGATCGCCGCGAGCAGGACAGAACTCCGTCAATCCCTGGGCACGAATTCGCCGGCATCGTCACGACGCTCGGCTACGGCACGACAGGACTGTCGGTGGGACAGCGCGTATTCGGCCTTGCCGACTGGTATCGCGATGGCTCGCTCGCCGAATATATTGCCATCGAGGCGCGCAATCTCGCGCCATTGCCGGGTGACGTCGATTTCAAGGTGGGCGCGAGTCTGCCGATCTCGGGCTTAACCGCGTGGCAAGGGCTTTTCCAGCACGGCCGTCTTCAGCCAGGCCAGAGCGTGCTCGCGCATGGCGCGGCCGGCGCGGTCGGCTCCATGGTCGTTCAACTCGCGCGCGAGGCTGGTGCCTATGTCATCGGAACAGGACGTGCGGCCGACCGGCAGAAAGCGCTCGACTTCGGCGCGAATGAATTCGTCGACCTGGAGAACGAGGCGCTCAAAGATGTCGGTGGGGTCGATCTCGCATTCGACGTCATCGGCGGCGACATCCAGAAGCAGTCTGCAGCCCTTGTTAGAGCCGGAGGCACGCTGGTGAGTGTTGTCGGCCCGGCGGAGGCTCGGCCGCTGGACGGTTTGGCCATCGACTTCGTCGTGGAGGCCGATCGTGGCCAATTGAGCGAGATCGTCCAGAGGGTGCGGGACGGACGACTGCGGACAAACATCGGAAAGGTCTCCTCCCTGGAAGAGGCGCTCGCCACCTTCAGTTCGGCACAGCGACGCCACGGCAAGACGGTCATTCATGTCCGCTCCTGAGAGCTTGGGTAGCGCGAGGGCTTCACTCTCGCCGGCCAATTACCGTTCGCTTCTGGATCGTGGCGAGTTCTCGGCACGATCCAGGCGACGCCTTGTTCCCCTCTATGCGCAGAATATGCTGGCACCCAGCGTCGTCGCCAGAGCGCTTGACGGGGGCACGCCGACGGTCGATTTGGCCTTAGGGTACAACCAGGCAAATTCCTCGCCCTTGCTTCATCGCCTTTTGTCTTGGGCGGATGAGTTGATCGCCAACGTTCAGAATCAGAGCATTATCCGCTAGGTCGACGCTCAATAGTCGGCGACACGGGAAGCGCGTAGCCGGTATAATCCGTGCGCTTGCAAATACGAAGGAGCGCGCCCATGACCATCAAAGCCGTCGTGTTCGACGCCTACGGGACGCTCTACGACATCCAGTCGGTGGCCGAGATCACCGAGGATGCGTTTCCGGGTTATGGCGAGATCATCACGCAGGTCTGGCGGATCAAGCAGCTCGAATACACCTGGCTGCGCTCGCTGATGCGGCGCTACCAGGATTTCACGTCTGTCACCCGCGATTCGCTGGCCTATACGCTGCGCGTGCTCGGGCTCGCCTATGAGAAGGATGCGTTCGAGCGCGTGATCGAGAAATATCTGCATCTCGATCTCTATCCGGATGCAGCGGCGGCGCTGGCGGCCTTGAAACCGCGAAAACTCGCCATCCTCTCCAACGGCAGTCCGGACATGCTTGATACGCTGGTGCGCAACACCGGGCTCGACAGCCTGCTCGATGCCACCATCAGCGTCGATGCGAAGAAGATCTTCAAGCCGAGCCCTGAGGCCTATGAGCTGGTCGGCGAGGTGCTCGGCACCGCGCCGAACGAGGTGCTGTTCGTCTCCTCCAATCCCTGGGACGTGGCGGGCGCAAAGTCGTTTGGATTGAACGTCGCCTGGATCGAGCGCGTCACGCCCGAGGCGATGGCGCTGGCTTGCGTCGAGAACGAACTCGTGGCACCGCTGACGATGTTCAAGGCGATCCGCACCCAGATGGACGAGCTTGACTTCGCGCCGGACCACCGCGTCCGGGCGCTCTCCGAGCTGGCAGGAATCATCTAAAGCGCGATGAAATTAGGATGAATCGTCATCGCGCTTTAGTTGTTGTTTGCGCATGATCTTTTCGGAAAACCGCTGCGCACTTTTCCGGATCATGCTTTAGGGATCGCCGCCCGCCCGTGAGAAGTCAATGAGCCTGGAATCCGTTCGCGCCTTCTTCGCCGAGAAAGCTCCCGACATCTCTGTCATGGAATCCCCGATCAGCTCCGCGACGGTGCAGCTGGCGGCCGAAGCCTATGGCGTCGAGCCCGGGCGCATCGCCAAGACATTGAGCCTGCGGATCGGCGAGCGCGTGATCCTGATCGTCGCCGCCGGCACCTCGCGCATGGACAACAAGAAGGTCAAGACGCAGTTCGGCGGAAAGCCGAAGATGCTGGGATTGGAAGAGGTCGCCGAGATCACCGGCCATGAGGTCGGCGGCGTCTGCCCGTTCGGGCTGAAATCGCCGCTGCCGATCTACTGCGATGTGTCGCTGAAAGCCTTCGACATCGTCGTTCCCGCCGCGGGCTCGACCCACAGCGCGGTGCGCATTGCGCCCGACCGCATGGCCGAACTCGTCGGCGCCGAATGGGTCGACGTCTGCGAGCACCGGCCCTGATAGCGGCTGTGATGAAATTCGGTTCGGCGGGCTGTCCGTGGTTTACCTCTCTCCGTCGGGGAGAGGTGAACCGAAATCCGAGCGCGCATCGATTTAACCAGGACCTCAGCCGCTCTAATCATTCTCATCGTAAGGCGGCCGCGGCGCGGGAGGCGGCGCGGGGTAGTAGCGCGGTGGCGATGCGGCACGACCGCGCGGCACCTGGTTGTTGGACTGGAACACCGCGCGGCAGGCGCTCGAGAGCTGCGGCGTGTTCTGTTGCAGGCAGGCCACGATGCGGTTCACGTCCGGAATCTGGTCGCTGCACAGCCGCCACACATCCGGTGTGCAGGCCATCTGCTGCTCCATGGTGCCGCGATATTCCTGAGCGGATGCAGCGCCCTGCGCGACGATGCCTCCGATCGCAAGCGCCACACCCAGCGCAATCCGCTCTGTTCGCATCTTCGGATTCCTTCCCGATTTCTCTCAAAAGCTTCTCAATCAATGAGCCACGGGAAGGTTCTGGCCCAACAACAAAACGTGAATGCTCCGGCGGAACCTACTCCAGCTTGCCGATCTTCTTCACGGCCGCGATCAGGCGCGTGCTGTCGGCCGCGACGAATTCGGAGAAGGCCGGCGCGGCCTGCGCGGGCAGTTAGCTCTGCGCGACCAAGCCGGCCCAGATATACATCTCGACGTCGTTGTAGCCGAGCTCCTGGAAGTCCATCGCAGCTCCCCTCCCCGACTTTCTTGTTTCGGCCCCTGCCTAGCGTGGCGACCGGCAAGAACAAGACGTTTACCAGGCATTAACCATGTTCAGCCCGGTCTGGAACGCATCCCTTGAGCGGCTGTTGCCCTGGCAGGGAGTGGGTCATGCGGAATGTTGCGACCATCGACGTCGCGCTGGACGAGATGCTGGTGAATCTCGCAGCGATCGTCTTGCGGCTTTCGAAGCCCGACCTGACGCGAACGCCGGAAGCGCGGCGCGCGTTGGCGCAATCGGTTCATCAATACGCAGTGTGCGCGGCCCGCTCGACGGACCCGCGGGTGCGCGAATTGAAGGCGCAGCTGGACGAGACGCTGAAGCCGGCCTTGCGCATCGTCGCGATCGACGGCGTGAAGATGCCGTAGTCAGGTCGAAAAGCGAGATGCCGTAGAGCGGGCAAAGGCGCGCCCGTCGCGCGCCGTGCCCACCAATCTATCCGGCTTTGCCACCCTTCCCCGGCCGCCGCTTGCAGCTGCCCGGAAGCTTCGCGGCGAGGAAATCTGCCAGCGCCTCGACGCGGGCGGGGCGCGGGCCGCCGGGCGGGGTTACCAGGTGCACGGCGCCTTCGGCCTGCTTCCAGTCCTTCAGGATGACTTCGAGGGCGCCGGAGGAGATCGCGTCGCCGACGATGAACTCCGGCAGCTCCGCGATGCCGAGGCCGGCGAGCAGCGAGGGCATCACGGCTTCGCCGTTGTTGACGCGGAGCTGACCGCCGGGACGCACGCTCGCCTGCTCGCCGGCCGAATTCGTGTAGTGCCAGATGTTGGGCGTGGAGAGATAGGCATAGCTGAAGCATTTGTGCTCGGCGAGATGCATCGGATGCGTCGGGCGGCCGTGCTTCCTGAGATAGGACGGGGCGGCCACGGTGAAGCGGGGCATGGTGAAGAGCCGCCGCGCGATCAGCGAGGAGTCCGGCAGCCGCGCGATCCGCACCGCCATGTCAAAACCCTCGCCGATCAGATCGATGGTCGCATCGCTCAAATGCAGATCGACCGAGACCTCCGGATAGGTTTCGAAAAACTCCGGCAGCAGCGGCGCCACCGCCTTGATCCCGAACGTCATGGGCACCGCGAGCCGCACCAGGCCGCGCGGCGCCACCGATTGCGCCAGCGCCTCGTTCTCGGCCGCCTCGCCGTCGGCGAGCAGGCGCGTGGCGCGGTCGGCGAGCTTGTGGCCGGCATCGGTCAGCGCCAGCCGGCGCGAGGTGCGGTTGAAGAGGCGGGCGCCGAGCCGCTCCTCCAGCCGCGTGACCGCCTTGGAGACCGTGGCCTTGGACATCGTGAGCTCGCTCGCCGCCCCCGCAAACGAGCGTAATTCCACGACTTTTGCGAAAATCGCGAGGGCCTCGAAATCGGGGAGCTTTGCCATGGCAGCCGGTCCGTCAGGGATATTTCAGGAAACAATGTGTTTCAACAGTTTCTATTTCTATACCACAAGCGGAGGCTTATCCAAGGGTCATCAGACAGTCAGGACTGGAGAAATCCGATGACCAAGAAGCTCTCAGGCAAGGTTGCCCTCGTCACCGGCGGCTCGCGCGGCATCGGCGCGGCCACGGCCCGGGCTCTCGCCAATGAAGGCGCGGATGTCGCCATCAGCTATGTCGCCTCGCCCGCAAAGGCCGAGGCCGTCGTCGCCGAGTTGAAGGCAAAGGGTGTGAAGGCCCGCGCCTACAAGGCCGACCAGGCGTCGGCCAAGGACGTGACGCAGCTCGTCAATGATGTGGCCAAGGAGTTTGGCCATCTCGACATCCTCGTCAACAATGCCGGCGTCGCTGCCGGTGCTGCGATCGACGATGCCAAGGCCGACACCGAGGCGCTCACCCGTCAGGATGCCATCAACGTGCACGGCGTGATCGCGGCGATCCGCGCCGCCTCGCAACTGATGAATGAAGGCGGCCGCATCGTCACGGTCGGCTCCATGCTGGCCGACCGCGCCTCGTTCCCCGGACTTGCCGACTACGTCGCCACCAAGGCGGCCGTGGTCGGCTACACCAAGGGCGCGGCACGCGACCTCGGCCCGCGCGGCATCACCGTGAACGTGGTGCAGCCCGGCTCGATCGACACCGACATGAACCCGAAGGACGGCGGCGAGTTCGCCGAGACCCAGCGCAAGCAGCACGCACTGCAGCGCTTCGGCCGCCCCGAGGAAGTCGCTGCCGGCGTCGTGTTCCTCGCAAGTCCGGAAGCCTCCTTCGTCACCGGCACCGTGCTCAATGTCGACGGCGGGTTTGGCGCCTAGCGCCAAACCCGCCAACCAAGGAAACATTTCCATGATCGAACTCAGACCTTTCGCAAAGCTCGGCGGCGCCGATCACGGCTGGCTCAAGGCCAAGCATCACTTCTCCTTCGCCAGCCACTATGACCCGAACAACATGGGGCACGGCGCCTTGCGCGTGTGGAACGACGACGAGATCGCGCCGAACACCGGCTTCCCGGCGCATCCCCACGCCAACATGGAAATCATCACCTATGTGCGCGAAGGCGCGATCACCCATCAGGACAGCCTCGGCAACGAGGGCCGCACTGAAGCAGGCGACGTGCAGGTGATGAGCGCGGGCAGCGGCATCCGCCACTCCGAATACAACCTGGAGCCGACGCAGACGCGCATCTTCCAGATCTGGATCGAGCCGACCGCGCGCGGCGGACAGCCGACCTGGGGCTCGAAACCTTTCCCGAAGGCAGACCGCTCCGGCAAGCTCGTCACCATCGCGAGCGGGATCGCGGGCGACACGGACGCACTGCCGATTCGCGCCGATGCGCGGGTGCTCGCCACTACGCTGAAGGCTGGCGAGAGCGCGGAGTACGCGCCGCAGAAGTCGCGGCATCTTTATCTCGTGCCCGCGGCGGGCTCAGTCGAGATCAACGGCGTGCGCGTCGACGCCCGCGACGGCGCCGCGATCCGCGACGAGGACAGGCTGAAGATCACGGCGCTCGAAGATTCGGAGATCGTGCTCGTCGACGCGGCGTAACGGTATCATTCGACGTCATTCCGGGATGGCGCGAAGCGCCAGACCCGAAATCTCGAGCTTCCGGGTTCGATGTTTTGCATCGCCCCGGAACGACGGAGAGATCACGAACATCAATCCCAACGGAGACCACCATGACCAAAGTTCTCGTCCTCTATTATTCCGCCTATGGCCACATCGAGGCGATGGCCAATGCCGTCGCCGAAGGCGCGCGCGAAGCCGGCGCGACCGTCGACATCAAGCGCGTGCCGGAGCTGGTGCCGGCCGAAGTCGCGAAAGCCGCGCATTACAAGGTCGACCAGGCGGCGCCGATCGCCAAAATCGAGGACCTCGCCAATTATGACGCGATCATCGTCGGCACCGGCACCCGCTTCGGCCGCATGGCCTCGCAGATGGCGAACTTCCTGGACCAGGCCGGTGGGCTGTGGGCCAAGGGCGCGCTGCACGGCAAGGTTGGCGGCGCCTTCACGTCCACCGCGACCCAGCATGGCGGCCAGGAGACGACGCTGTTCTCGATCATCACCAACCTCCTGCATTTCGGCATGGTCGTGGTCGGCATGAACTACGGCTTTGCCGGCCAGATGAAGCTCGACGAGGTCACCGGCGGAGCGCCCTACGGCGCCACCACCATCACCGGCGGCGACGGCAGCCGCCAGCCCAGCGCCAACGAGCTCGCCGGCGCGCGCTATCAGGGCCGCCAGATCGCGGAGACCGCCAAGAAGCTTCACGGCTGAACTGCACGCGGCCGATTGCATGGCTGATGCGACGCGGGCGGCATTCTCATTCGGGGATGCCGCCCCATCTCTACTCGCAGGATATTTCCACCAAAAAAGCGATACGAATGGCTTTCGAACTCCTGTTGATCGCGCAGATGATCCGCAAGCCCGTCCAGGCGCTGGCGCGGCGCTGGTATTGCCGCAGCCTGTTCCGCGCCTCGCGCGGCCGGCTGCACTGCGCGGAATGCACGGAATCGTAACGACCCGGTCTTCGTTACGCCTGCGTGATGTCCGCGTGGGGCGGGACTGAATCCATCGGCATGGGCGCCGGCGCCGTGGACAGCCACCAGCCCTCACCGGCGAACCAGCAGGTCTCGTCGGGAGCGCCCTCCCTCCGTAACGACTGCACGCTTTCCCAGCCTTTCGCGAACGCCTCGGCCAATCGGCGGGCGGAGTCTTCATCCTGCAATCCCGCACAGCCGATGAACTGGGCACGGCTGAGGAATTTCGCCGGCCAGACCGCGCCGGCATCCGGGCGTGTGATCATCAGCATGCCGCCGAGCATGCCTTCCGGCGCCAGGGGAAACACCAGCCGGCCGGCGGGGCGCAGCGCCTCGAGCCATTCCGTCGCCGGCTGCGCCGCCCCCGCGCAGACGTAGATCACGTCGGTTGCAGGCAGGTCCGAGGCGATGCCCGAGCGGTCGCGCACATCGACATGCGCGACGTCCTTCAGATTGTCGCGCGCGAGGGCCGCCAGGCGTTCGTCGATCTCATAGGCATAGACCCGGCCGCCGGGTCCGACGAGATGCGCCAGGATCGCGCAGTAATAGCCGCTGCCCGCACCGATCTGGACGACGGTCTCACGTTCCCTGACAGCACAGCCGCTGAGCCAATAAGCATGCGCACTGGGCATGCCGATATTGAGGCCGCGCTCCGGATCGAGTGCAAGAAGCGCGTTCTGATAGAGGAAGGCAGGATCATCATCGGGCGTCACCACATAAGGATGGCCGCCGAGCGTGATCGACCACGGCCCGGGCCCGGCGAAAGGCTCGCGCCTGACGGTCCGAAAGGCCTGCTCGAGCCGGGAATCCGCAGCCTTCGCCGCAGCGCAGATCAGTTGCGCATAGAATACGCGATATTTTGCCGAACGATCTTCCATGTCGCCTCCGGGGAGAAGGCGACGATAGCACGAGGATTGCGATCGTCGAATGACCGCCGATCCAGCGACTTCCCGCTAATTTGCCGGCTTTCCCATGGCGCGCGCGGCAAGGGCGGCGAGCTTCGGATGACGGCGCAGACCCTGCGCGGCATGGTCGCGCAAGGCATAAGGTGCCCCGCGCCAGGATAGCGCAACGCTGATGTCGGTCAGCGGCACCTTCTCGGCACCGAAGCGGCGCTTGTAGTCGTGATTGCCGATGCTGAGATCGAATCGGCGCACGTCCTGCGCATGCAGCGCGGCCATGGTGCGCTCTGTGACGAGCAGGCCGGGCGAGCAGCTCGACCATGGATCGCCGGCGTGGCTGATGCGCAGGAGGGAAATAGGTCGCGCCATCCCTGACTCCGAGCGTGGTGGCGACGACGCCCTCGTCGCAGACCAGTGCCGAGATGACGGCATAGCCTTCCGCAACGCCCTGGCGAGCGACCTCGCGGTAGAACTTCGCATGGGTCTCGTCGTTGAGGACGAAGCGCGAGCCGAGCTTGCGCATGCGCGCCTGCTGCTGAGCGTCCATCACGTCCAGCAGCTCATGCGCACGCGCGACATCCGTGGCGATCTCGAACCGCGCGCCCGCGTGCCGGCTGAAGACGCGCCAGCAGCGCGGCATCTGCATGCGCTTGATCGAGGCCTGGTAGGCCTCATAATCGTCGCCGGTCAGCACGAGATTGCCGTTGAGCGAGCTCGAGCCGATCCGGCCGAGCGACACCAGCGGGTTCGGCCTGCCACCGACATGGACCGGCATCTTCTTCAGGCGCAGCAGGTCGAAGCCGTCGGGCAGCGCGCGCAAGGCCTCGACCAGCGCCTGGCCAACCGCATCCATCGCCGCCGCATCCAGCGCGGCATCGGACGCAACGATCGGCGCGTTGTTGTCGGTGACGCCGAAATCGGCAAATTCGACGACGCGGATGCCACGCCTGATATGGCTGACCATCGGCACCACCGCGATGTCCCTGCCCGTCGCCGCATCGGAGATCAATGCGATCAGCGGCAGGGCGCTGCCGAACGCCGCGTACCAGGCGCCGAGCCAGTAACCATGCTGAAACGCGGTGCGGTGGCCTGCGCTCAGGCGCGATGCGGCCTGCCGCCAGTCACGCACGAAATCGACCGCGATTCCCGACGCGCTTGACGCCTGACCGTTGACTTGCTCGACGCCGAGAAACGTCATCCGTGGGACATGCGATTACTGAATGTTTCCAGATGGATTGTGTTTTGCCGCAGACTACAAGCGACGTCGCTGCTTATCGTTAAGCCTGTCCCACCACGGGCTGCGACAAGCTGTCAGAGTTCGGGTTTCACCTGGTCGACGCATTGGAACCTCGCCAGGAAATGCAGGCCGGCGACCGCAAGCGCGAACATGAACCAGATCGGATTCTGCCGCTCGAGCAGGAAGGTCTCGGTGGTTCCGTAATAGAGGCCGAACAGCCACATGGTCAGGAACAGCTTTGCCAGGGCGCCACTGCGGTTGTAGGCCTGGGCCGACTGGAAATTGCCGAGCGGCGCGAGCACGAAGACGAGGATCACGAGCAGCAGTCCCGGCAGACCGATGGTGACCGCGAGGTCGAGATAGCTGTTGTGGCTGTGCGCCGCGCTCGTCGCCCATTCGGCGCCCTGGGCGGTCTGCCGTTCGGTGACGTCGTCCCAGAAAGCCGCATAGCCGTGGCCGATGACCGGCTTTTCGGCGACGGCCGCGAGCGCGAACTCCCAGATGTCGGAACGGCCGGTGAAGGTCGGATCCAGCGGAAGCTGCCGCGTCATGGCGCCGAGCGCGGGGCTCAGGACGCTGCCGACCGTCAAAAAGTTCATCACGATCAGCGGCACGAAGCAGATGATCCGCTTCAGCCACAGGCTCCGCGTCACATAGACCAGCGATGCGAGGCCATAGATCGCAAGGCACAGCACCGAGGAGGTCTTGCCGCCGGTGAAGATCAGGAAAATGCCGGCGAGCGCTGCGACCGCCGGCCCCATCACGAACGAGCCGACGGCGGTGAGATAAATGCCGACATAGACCAGGATGGTCATCACCGGCGAAGCAACGTTCTTGTGGCCGAAGCTGCCGCGCCAGTCGCCGGCAAGCTGCGGCTCGGTGAGGTCGAGCGCGGTATGAATCGAATATTGCGGCGCGAGGACAACGCCGAGATAGCACAGCACGAGCAGCACGAGCGCGGCGCCGCCGAGGCACAGATTGAAGCTGCGCTGGGTCGGCGGCAGCAACGGCAGGAGCACCGCGAGCGAGGTCACGCTGACGGCGAGCACGAAGCGCTGGATCGACAGGCCGCGGCTCTCGGAGAAGACGACGTTGACGAGCAGCCAGCCGACCAGACAGAGATGCAGCGGCGTGACCAGGCTCTTCAGCGAAGGCCCGTCCGTGGCGGCGACGAACAGCACCGCCACCGCCGCCAGGAGACCCCACGTGATATAGGCGAGCGCCATGCGTCCGCCGACCACGGTGGTGGCAGCCTCGCTGCGCAAATCGGGAAACGGATCGAGCGTCACCAGCACGAGGAGCAGCGCGGCGACCGCGACGAGACATCGCGCCGCCTGCACGGCGTTGAGCCCGGCAAGCCCATCGCGAAAGGCGTGACCGAGCGATCGAGCTTCGACGTCGGTCATGTCAGCGGCGCTGCGATCCATGGCTCAAGGCAGGTCGATGAAGCCGGGAAAATTCAGGTTCTCGCCGATGCCTGTTAAGCATTCGTCAACCACTAGGCCTGAGGTCTGCGGCACCGTCTGCTGCCGCACGATGCTCTGCGCGATCTCGTAATATTGCAGCGCGCGTTGCTCCAGTGTCAGATTGTCGAGCACGAAGCCGCGCGGATCGAACCTGTCCGTCTCGCACCCCGCCCAGAAATCGCCCCAGCCCGCCTCGAACCCTGCGACGTCGGTGAATCTCAGGCCGCAACGCGAGTCCCAATACGGCACCGAGGACACCGGTCCGAACTGGACGCGGTGCGGATAATAATCGGGATCCCGCCATGGGCCGCCGGGATCCCAGGCGAATACCGGCACGCCGCAGGAGAGTGCCTGCTGATAGGCGATGCCCTGGCTCTCGTTCTGGCACAGGAAGATCATCGCGCGCGAACGCGCCAGCGCGGCCTGATAGTCCTCTTCCTTGTAGCTGCCGTAACGCAGCTCGGTGAAGGAGCGGCCTTCCCTGGCGAGGCGGGCGCGAACCGGCTCAATCAGCTCCGGCGCATAGCGCTCGCGGTCCCAATGGACCTTGTCGTAGATGAGCACGTCGACGGTCTTGTCCGCGGCGGGCGACGGTGCCCAGAGATCGGTATCGATGCCGACCGGCCAGGCCTCCGTGTCCGGCCAATACGGCCGATACATGTCGACGTACCACGGGCCGGGCACCACCACCTTCTTCACCGGCAGGCGCTTGAACAGATCGGGGTCGTCGAGCGGATGATTGTGCGCGGCGACGCCGAGCAGGATCGGATTCTTCCACGTGAACTTGTCGAGCAGGAAGGTGCGGCCGATGATGCAGGCAAGCTCGCTCGGATGCTGCGCGATGTAGCCGTAGTCGTTGACGCGGTAGCGGATGCCGAGACGGTCGAGCCCCGCGCAGAGATTGAGGAACACGCGAAGCTGGCCGCTCATGCGCGGCTCGCCGAGCAGCATGCGGCGCGCCATGCGCCGCAGATGCCGGTCGCCGGGAAACCAGCGATCGTCCTTGTCCTCGTAGAACAGATTGAGGACCATGGCCTCGGGGTCGTCGTCGAATGTCTTTGCGGGCACTGGATCCATCCGCGAGCCGTCAGATGCGCATTCTCGCATGGGACCGGCTGCCGCACTCTTCCAAATTTGCCACAGGCTTAATGCCATCGGCTTAACGCTAATTGACGAAACCGCGGGCGCACAGATCCTTGCGACAACGATTTGGCCGTAATGCGAGTATCGTTCGCGGGCGCGCCGATGTTGCAATCGCAATGCTGGTTCGGCAGATGCGCCCTGGTTAACAGATCCTTAAAGGCGAGCCGTGGCTCCGATCACCGCCGAAGACGTTCTCGATCTGCCGGCCTCCTCGCGCATCGCCCCGGCGATGCGTCTGCCGCTGCCGGCGAGCCCGACCGCTCCGGTGTCCGTCGTCATTCCCGCCAAGAACGTTGCGGCCTACATCGACGAAACCCTGGCCAGCGCGCTGGCGCAGAGCGAGATCGGCGAGGTGATCGTCGTGGACGACGGCTCGTCTGACGAGACGGTCGCGATCGTTCGCGCCAAGCGCGACCCGCGGCTGCGCCTGATGATCAACGATTCCGCCGGCGTATCGGCCGCGCGCAATCTCGGCGCGCGATATGCGAGCGGCGAGTGGCTGCTCTTCCTCGATGCCGACGACCGCCTGCGCCCCGGCGCGGCGGCGGCCCTGCTGACGGCGGCGCGCGGAGCGCCGCGCGCCGTTCTCGTTTACGGCGACTACAACACCATCGACAGCGAGGGACGGCAGATCGGCCGGCGCGAACTGCTGAAGGGCCGCCGCAAGCCTTCCGGCGACGTGCTGGCGCGGATTGCGGCCGGCAACTTCATCGTCAATGGCGGCATCGCGCTCGCGCGCGCGGAGGCTTTCCGCGCCATCGGCGGCTTCGACACCTCCCTCAGATATTGCGAGGACTGGCATTGCTGGTGCCGCCTCGCCGCGATCGGCGAATTCGAGTTCGCGCCCAAGCTTCTGCTCGACTATCGCGTGCACACCGCCAACACCATGAACGCGGCGGTACGGACGCCGCAGGATTTCTTCCCGGCGATCGCGCGCGTGTTCGACGACGGCCTGATCCTGGCGCGACTGCCCGAGGGCACTGCGGCCGGCTTGCGCCGGGCCGCCGAGATCCATCTTGTCACTTATGCGGCGATGCAGGCGGTCCGCTTCGGCCGCTACCGCCAGGCTTTCGGCTATCTCGGGATGATCGGCCGGCGCTCGCTCAGGGCGCTGCCGCGCGCAATGGCGAGGACCGCCCTCGCGCGCTTCGGCATCTAACCCGGCACACCACGTCAGGATACGATCTTCGAGGCCTCATAGGGTTTCGGCTCGATGCCGAATGCCGCGAGCAGGGAGCCGAACGCGACCAGCGTCGGATGCATCGCGACGACGACCTTCGACGTCGCGAGCAGACGCGCGGAACGAAGCAGCGACAGCGGCAAGCGCGCCAGCATCTGCGCAAATACCCGAACTCGTGCTCTCGCGCTCCGCGCAGCCTTGGACTGCACACGATAGTTGATCACGCCGATGCGCAGGCTGCGCCTGGCGATCCAGCCGAAGCGGGTGCGGCTCTGCGGCACCGTTTCGATGATGACCGCTTCCGCGCTCCAGTGGAATGTCATGCCGGCATCGCGGCAGCGCACGAAGAAATCGCAGTCGCCGCCGCCGAGGAAATTGAAGCGCAGATCGAAGGCCGGACGTTCGAACCGCTCGAACGCCGCGCGCGTGATCAGGCAATTGCCGCAGCCATAGATCAGCGGCACCGCGCCGGTGTAATCGTAGGCGGGACAGAAGGCGGGGTGGCCAGCGAGCCACGGTTTGCTGTCGTCGTCGAACACCGGCAGCACCGGCCCGCCGACCACGTCGGCGCCGGTCGCCTCCACGGTGCGGACCATCAGCTCGAGCCAATCGGGCGAAGCGACCTCGTCGTCGTCGATCATCAGGAAGCGGGTCGCCGCGGGAAACAGCGCTTGCGCCGTCTCGAACGCGGCGTTGATCGCCTGGCAATTGCCCTGCCGCTTCTCGACGAGGCAGATGCCTTGCAGCCTGCCGCTGGCGAGATACTCCGCGGCGACCGGCGCGCTCTCGCGCCGCGCGGCATCGTTCTCGACCATGACGACGGCAAAGGAGCGCGGCGTGCGCTGGTTCACGAGCGAGTCCAGCGTCAGCCGCAAATGCTGCGGACGGCGGAAGCATGGAATGCAGACGACGATGCCGACCGACAGGTCGATGACGCGCGAGCTCGCCGCGATCTCCCGGTTGGGATCGCGCACGGCGTCCTGGATACGCGTGGCGGACAGGTCTGTCGGGATCAAGGTCATGAGCTTCTAGATGTCCGAGATAGATTGAAAAAGCCCTGCTTCGATCGCACGGGATCGGCGCCGTCCCGCGGCGGCACATCGCCGCGGCACGGATGCGTCCCAAAACGACCGGTCGGCGCACCGCGCAAGCCGGCTCCGAGCCGCCGACCTTCCCGCAACACTGCACTTAACCGCTTTCGCCTGTTTCTCTCGCGCAATCACGCGCGCGTGCTACTGCAATTCGCGGTCCATCGCCGCGAAGACGGCCCGACATGAACGATGCCGTAGTTAACGGCCATGCGCATTAACCCGAACGTAAGCACCGCGACGGGTGAAGCGGCGCGGCATCGGATTTGCTCTTCGGGCTCGCGAGTTTTTTCCTGTAAATTTGAATAGAACAAGCGCGGTCAGAAAAAAATGAACAAGCCAGCCACGATCGGTTTCACGGCAGTCACGCCCCTGCCCATCGCCGCTGTACAGGCGCCGGCGCTGCACGACCTCGTGCCCGGCGAAGCCCGCGACAGCCTGCTCGCCGTGCAGGACGCGCTGCGCCGCGAGCTGCCGCAGGGCCCGCTCGCGATCTATGAAGCGGGCGGCGGCTCGTGCAGCGTGGTGCCCCCGGAGTTGCTGAGCCGCAGCAAGATCACCGTGGTCGATATCGACGAGGACCAGGTCCGCAACAACACCTACGCGGATGAAGCCATTCTCGGCGACGTGCAGACCTACAGCTTCGGCAAAGAGACCTTCGACCTCGTGATCTGCTACAACGTGATCGAGCATCTGCCCCATGTCGATGCTGCGCTCCTGAACTTCCGCGACGCGCTCAAGCGCGGCGGCATGATCCTGATCGGCGCCCCTAATCCGCGCTCGCTCTCCGGCGTCGTGACCAAATATTCCCCACACTGGTTTCACGTCTGGTTCTACCGGAATATCCGCGGCATCAAGGATGCCGGCCTGCCCGGCGAGCCGCCGTTTCCGACCTTCTTCCATCCGCTGGTGACGCTGCCGCGGCTCGAGGCCTTTGCCGCCGCCAATGGGCTCGAGATGATCTATCGCCGTGAGGTCGAGAGCCCGCGCTATCCCGAGATGCGCCGGCGCAAGCCGCTGTTCGCAACCCTGGTCGATGCCGGCGCTGCCGTGCTGAATGCCGTGCTCCCGCGCGGGACCGATGTCCGCCGCGGCGACTATCACGTCATCCTGCGGAAGAGGTGACAATCATGCGCGCGCAGCCCCTGGCGGGAGAAGCGAAGCTTCGCGGCCGCGTCAGGCGCGGTAACGAACCGTTAATCTCCGACGGACCGCGTTACGGTCACGCGTCGAAGAGCGGCATGCGCTTAAACGCTTTGTTTGCCATTTCGGTGAATAGTCCCTCAATGAGTATGGTTAATTTTCCCTGTTGCGTTGATTGGGCACCTATATCCCGGGTGCGTGGCGTAAAGCGAAGAGTAACCCCTCAGCCCGCGGCCGTTGGAATGAAAGCTGGGGATCATGCTTGACTATAACCAGCCGATAGATCGCGCCAGGCCGGAGGCGCCGCAGCAGAAGCCGCAGGCCGGCTTCAGCGTGCTGGAGCTTTCCCATCTGCTCTGGCGCCGCAAGGTCACGATTGCCGCGGCCGCCCTGCTCGGCGCAACGCTTGCCGTCGGCTTCGGCAAGAGCATGACACCCCGTTACACCGCCACTGCCCAGCTCTATGTCGATCCGCGCGAGCTTCAGCTGGTCGATCGCGAGCTCACGCCGCGGGCGCAGGATGTCTCCGGCATGTCCATGGTGGTGGAGAGCCAGGCGCGCCTGATCACGTCCAACAGCGTGCTGCTCCAGGTGATCCAGCAGGCCGGCCTCGACAAGGATCCGGAATTCGGCGGCAGTGACGGCAAGAGCCTGATGTCGTCGCTGCTCGGCCTGATCGGCCTTCAGCCCCGCGCGCCCTCAGCCGCGGACAGCAGGGAAGTGCAGCTCGGCGCGCTCGAGGCGCTGAACAAGCACATCACCATCCGCAAGACCGAGAAGAGCTTCATCGTCGATATCGAAGTCTGGTCGATCGATCCGGCCAAGGCGGCGATGCTCGCCAACACGCTGACCAACGCCTATCTCACCGAATCCCGCAACTCGCAGGCTTCGGCCGCGCGGCGCGCCACGAACGATCTCTCCAGCCGCCTGAAGGAGCTGCGCGAGCGGCTGCGCAACGCCGAGACCGTGCTCGCCACCTACAAAGCCCAGAACAATTTCGTCGGCACTCAGGACACGCTGATCAGCGACCAGCAGCTTTCCGCCAGCAACCAGCGCCTCGCCGCCGCCCGCGCCGCGACGATGGACGCGCAGGCGCGGCTCGACCAGATCGAGGCGAGCCGGCGCACGGCGGCGGATGCCGGCGCGATCCCCGAGGCGCTGCAATCGCCGACCATCGCGAACCTGCGCGCGCAATATGCCGACGCCCGCAAGAAATATGCGGAGCAGGCTGGCGAGCTCGGCCCGCGCCATCCGGCGCTGCGCCAGACCGAGAAGCAGGTCGAGGATCTCAAGCGTACGATCAACGAGGAGATCGACCGCTTCGCCCAGTCCGCCAAGAACGATCTAACCCGCGCCCGCGACTTCGAGGCCTCGCTCAACAGGGCGCTGGAAGCGCAGAAGCGGCAGAGCGTCCAGCTCAGCCAGGCCGCCGTGCGCCTGCGCGAGCTCGAGCGCGAGGCTGATGCCAGCCGCGACGTCTATCAGTCCTTCCTCAAGCGTTCGCGCGAGACGGAGGAGCAGGAGAGCCTGAACACGTCGGCCGCCCGCGTCATCGGCGAGGCCACGGTGCCGCAGCGGCGCTCGTTCCCGCCGGGAATGACGCTGTTCGCGATGATCGGCTTCATCTTCGGCGCGCTCGCCGCATCAGGCTGGTTCGTCGCCGCCGAATGTCTGCTCGCCGGCGCGGTTGCACCTGCGCCTGCACCCGCCCGTCCCCAGCGCACGCCGGCGCCGGACACCGCACGCGCACCGCAAGCTTCACGAACGCCGGAACCTGCTCCGCCGCAGCCGGTCGCACGCGCTCCCGACGTCGCGCAGGCCTTGCCCGAACTTGCCGCGCCGCCGCTGCAACCTGCGCTGGCCGAAAAGCCTGTGATCGAAAAGCCACTGATCGCACGGCTCCAGGAGGCCGACGTCATTCACACGCTCGGCGCCATCCTCGCCACCGGCGGCAGCGTCGATCTCACCCGGCTGGGCTGGCCGACGCTGCGCCCCGGCTTTCCGCTGACGAGCCTGCTCAACGCCTGGCGCGACATGCGCGCTGCCGCTGGCCGCCGCGCCGGCGGCAAGGCGATGCCGGTCATCGCGCTGGTCGGCGCCGGCGAGACCACCGGGCGCAGCGTGACCGCATTGAATTTCGCCCTCGCGGCCGCGCGCGACGGCGTGCGCGTGCTGATGATCGATGCCGATCATCTAGCGCATTCGCTCTCGAACAAGGTCAACCGCAACGGCAAGAGCGAGCCGAGCCGGCTCGGCTGGCTCTCCAATGGCAGCAAGGCGGCGCGCGAGATCAAGACGGTCAACGGCATCTCGGTTCTGCCCGCCGCCGAGGGCAATGCCGGCAAGGCGGCTGAGGCCATCCGCAAGGCGATCGCGCGGGCGCGCTCCGCCGGCGGCTATGATCTCGTGATCCTCGACGGCCCCGGGACGCCACTCGCCGCCGGCAGCCGCAAGCTGCTCGACGACACCGATGCGCTGGTGGCGGTGCTGCCGACCAGCCTCGACATCAACGACGGCCTGGAAGAGATCCTGAGCACCCTTGGCCGCGCCGAGCGCAAGCTCGTCGGCGTCGTGCTCGACGAGCTCACCCCTGCGACCCAGGCGCGCCAGCGAGGCAGACAATATGCTTGAGCGCCGCGTCAACCACGACGGAAGGGCAGCCACAGCCGACGTGCCGCGGATCACCGTCGGCGGCCTGCGCATGGCCGCGCTCGACCTGGAAGCGACCGCCGATTTCATGATCGAGGCCACCGATCCGGACAAGCGCATCGGCCGCCCGCTGTTCCTGACCTCGGCCAATGGCGAAGTGCTGGCGCGCTGCTCGACCGAGCCGCAGACCGAGCGCCTGTTCCGCGCCGCCGACATGATCAATGCCGACGGACAGCCGCTGGTGGCGGCCTCGAAGCTGCAATCCTGGTTTCCACTGCCCGAGCGCGTCGCGACCACGGACCTATTCCATGTCGTCGCCCGCAAGGCGGAAGCTGTGGGCCGCACCTTCTACATGTTCGGCGCCAGCGAGGCCGAGAACCTTGCCGCCGTCGAGAACGTCCAGAAGATGTATCCGGACCTCAAGATCGTCGGTCGCAGCCACGGCTATCTGCGCGGTGAAGCGCTGCGCGCGAAGGTCGATGAGATCAACGCGCTCGCGCCGGATTACCTGTGGGTCGCGCTGGGGGTGCCCAACGAGCAGGCATTCGTCGAGGAATTCACGCCGCATCTCACCAATGTTGGCGTTATCAAGACATCCGGCGGCCTGTTCAACTTCCTGTCGGGCAGCCGGGCGCGTGCGCCGCTCTGGATGCAGAAGATCGGGCTCGAATGGGCCTGGCGGACCTGGCTCGAGCCGCGCCGCCTGTTCTGGCGCTATTTGACCACCAACCCCCGCGCACTCTATCTTCTCTTCAGCCGCAACCGGCCGTTCAATCGCTGAGAGAAGAGTAGAGTACGACATGACCGACCGACCGACCGTCCTTGTCACAGGAGGCGCGGGCTATATTGGCTCCCACGCCTGCCGCGCTCTGGCCGCCGCCGGCTATCAGCCCGTCGTTTATGACAATCTCTCGACAGGTCATCGCAGCTTCGTCGCCGGGCCGCTGGTGACGGGGGATCTGCTCGACGGCGCGGCGCTGGCACGCGCTTTTGCCGATCACAAGGTCACGGCCGTGATGCATTTCGCCGCCGCCAGCCTCGTCGGTGAGTCCATGACCGATCCGCAGAAATACTACATCAACAACGTCCAGGGCACGCTGTCGCTGCTCCAGGCGATGCGTAACGCGGGCTGTCATCGCATTGTGTTCTCCTCGACCGGCGCCGTCTACGGCAATGCCGATTCCAAGGAGCTGCCGGAAGACTTTCCCTGCGCGCCGATCAATCCCTACGGCGCATCGAAGTGGATGATCGAGCGCATGCTCGCCGACTATCGCGCGGCCTACGGCTTCGGTGCGTTCTGCCTGCGCTATTTCAATGCCAGCGGCGCCGATCCGGCCGGCGGCATCGGCGAGCTGCGCGACAACGAGACCCACCTCATTCCGCGCGCCATGATGGCGCTCCAGGGCCATGTCGAGTTCGCCGTGTTCGGCGACGACTACGACACGCCCGACGGTACCGCGATCCGCGACTACATCCATGTCACCGATCTTGCCGCAGCGCATGTCGCCGCGCTGAAGCTGCTGGAACAGGGGCATGCCGGCGGCAGCTTCAATCTCGGCACCGGCGCCGGCTTCTCGGTGCGCGAGATCCTCGACGCCATCAAGCGGGAGACCGGACGCGAGGTGCCGCACACCGTCAAGCCGCGCCGTGCCGGCGATCCCACTTACCTGGTCGCCGACCCCTCCGCCGCGCGAAAAGTGCTGAATTTCGTGCCGCGTCACTCCGACCTGCCGACGGTGATCCGCACCGCCTGGGCCTGGCACCAGAAGGCGCATCCGCTCAAGGTCCGTTAAGCAACCGTAACAGCCGTAGCTTGCCTGGCGCACCTCCAGGGGGCTAGGATGCCTGTTCATTGCCGCCGTTGGCGTATTGCCGGCGGCCGCCATTCAGGCGTGGCCGACGATGATGTCGGCATGCATGGCTCACCTCATGTGCGCGAGCCGATTTTTCCGAAGGCCAAGGTCGCGATCAAATCCGTACGTCGGCCTGTCATCGGATGCAGATTCTGGGAGTATCGACCGCATGCATCAGGCTGCACGCCTGGAGTTCGGGCGCGTGATGAATGAGTTCGTCCGCTGGCATGTCGTGCCCGGGGACGAGCGCTCGCCCGCGCCCGCCTGGTGGTGGGGCCCTGCCATGGCCGTGGTCGACGACGAGGAGCCGATGAACGGAACATGGTGCGCCGCGCTCGGCTTGAACGAGGGCGCGAGCTTCGCCGACGGCGGGCGTACGATTCTCGCGCTGTTCGTCGAGCAGACGTCGTTGACGGGACCGCAGGATTTTCCAAGCAAGGCGGAAGCCGGCGAGCACGACACCCGCGAGCTGCACCCGCAGCCGTTAGATGACAGCGCGTTTCAGCCCTGAGGCCGCGGCTTCGCCGGAGACCGGCTCGGGCTGGAGCGGCGGCGCGACCGGCAGCACCATCGGCCGCAGCAGCTCGGCCATCTGCCGCGCCGGCAATGGCTTGGAGATCAGATAACCCTGCATCTCGTCGCAGCCATGGGTGCGCAGGAATGCCTCCTGCTCGGCGTTCTCGACGCCTTCGGCGACGACGGTCATGCCGAGCGCCTTGCCCATGCTGATGATCGCCTGCGCGATCGCCTGGTCTTCCGAATCCTGCGGCAGGTCGCGCACGAAGGAGCGATCGATCTTGATGGTGTCGATCGGGAAGTGCTTCATCAGCGACATCGAGGAATAGCCGGTGCCGAAATCGTCGATGGCTAGGCGAATGCCGCGGCTCTGGATGGCATCGAGCACCTTCAGCGCGCGTCCGACATTGCGCATCATCATGCTCTCGGTGACCTCGAGCTGGAGCAGCACCGGCGACATGCCCGAGGCCGCCAGCGCCTCGTCGACGTCCTGCAACAGATGCTCGTCGGCGAACTGCCGCGGCGACAGGTTGACCGCCATTGACAGCGGCAACAGGCCGCGGCGCTGCCAAGCCATCGCCTGCGCGCAAGCCTCGCTCAGCACCCAGCGGCCGATCGGCACGATCAGGCCGGTCTCCTCCGCAAGCGGAATGAACTGGGCCGGCGAGACGCTGCCGAGATCGGGATGGGTCCAGCGCAGCAGCGCTTCGACACCCGTGATCTGGCCGGTCTCCATGTCGACCTTGGGCTGATAGTTCAGCGAGAACTGCTCGCGCTCCAGCGCGCGGCGCAGCGCGCTCTCCAGCGACAGCCGCTCGATCGACTGCGTCTTCACTTCCTTGGAGAAGAAGCGATAGCCGTTCTTGCCGTCTTCCTTAGCGAGGTACATCGCCATGTCGGCATTCTTGGTCAGCGTCTGCGCATCCGAGCCGTTGGCCGGATACATCGCGATGCCGATCGACGCCGTGGTGTGGCATTCGTGGCCGGCGAGCTCCATGGGCTCGGCCAGCGCGGTCAGCAGCCCGGTCGCGATGCGCTGAACGTCGTCGATTTCGCCGCACTGGTCGAGGATCACCACGAACTCGTCGCCGCCGAGGCGCGCGACGACGTCGCTGGCCCGCAACGCGCCGCGCAGCCGGTTCGCGACTTCCAGCAGCAGCAGGTCGCCGGCCTCGTGACCCAGCGAATCGTTGATGACCTTGAAACGGTCGAGATCGATGAACAGCACCGCGAAGCGCTGATCGTGGCGCTGCGCCTCGTCGATCGCCGCCCGCAACAGCCCGTTGAAAGTCTCGCGGTTCGGCAAGTCGGTCAGGCTGTCATGCGAGGCGAGATACTCGATGCGCTCGTCCGCCTGGTTCTTCTCGTCGGCGCGGTCGAAATTCTCCATCGCAAAGGAGACATTGTCGGCGAGGCGCTGCAGCAGCTCCACGAATTCGGACGTGAAGGTCGCCGGTTCGGTCGACATGTAGATCATGACGCCGACGGCCTGATCGTGTGCGATCAGCGGGAACGCCGCACCCGACCGCGCGCCATCGCCGCGGACGATGGCATGGAAGGCGCGGACGCGATCGTCGTTGAGATAGTCGTTGCTGATGCAAGGCTGGCGCGTGCGGAACGCCGTGCCGCTCATGCCGCGCCCTTCGGGACGCTCGGGATCGATGGAGAGGCGCACGTTGCGCGTGGTGTTAGCGGACGGTCCGGCCGCGGCCACGATCTCGAGCTGATCGCTGTCGGGCCTCGCCAGCGCGATCGTGGTCGAGGTGAACTTGGCGCCGTTCGATGCGGCGACGCAGACAAGGTCGAACAGCTCGGCGCGCGACTTCGCCCGCATGATCGCCTCGTTGGTTGCGCTCAGCGCCGCGAACATGCGCGTCAGGCGCTCCTTCTGCGCCTCGGTGCGCGCCTTTTCCTCGGCGCGCTCGAAATTGTCGAGCGCGAACGACACGTTCTCGGCAAGCCGCCCCAGCAGCTGGACCAGATCCGGCGTGAACGCGCCTTCGTCCGGCGAGAGGAACAGCAACACGCCGACCGCCTCATGTCCATTGCTCAGCAGCGGAAAGCAGGCGCCCGATCTGGTGCCCTGGATGCGGGCGATCTGGTGCCAGTGCCTGGTGCGGACGTCTGTGAGGAGCTCGTTGGCAACGCAAGGCGCGCGCGTGCGGAAGCAGGTGCCGGTCAGTCCGCGGCCCTCTGGGTCGTCGGCCGACGTCGAGAACCGCCATTGCTTGACCTGATAGCAGCTCTCGCCTTTGGTCATGGCGATGTCGAGATAATGTCCGGTCGCGTCCACCGTGGCGATGGTCGCGGAGGAGAAGGTGCCGCCGAGCACCGCCGCTTCGCAGACGACTTCGAACAATTCGGCGCGGGTCTTGACCCGCATGATGGCTTCGTTCGTTCCGCTCAGCGCCTCGAGCATGCCTCGCAGACGATTGCGCTGCATCTCGGCCCTGGCCTTCTCGTCGGCGCGGTCGAAATTCTCCAGCGCGAAGGAGACGTTGGCCTGGAGCTTGCGCAGCAGCTCGACCAGTTCTTCCGTGAAGGTGTCGCGCTCCGGAGAGTTGAACAGGAATATGCCTTCGACCGTGTCGCCGTTGAACAGCGGCAATGCCGCGGAGGACGCGATGCCGCTGCGGCGGGCGATGGCCTGCCACGGCGCTATGCGGTCGTCCGCGAGCACGTCGTTGCTGACGGCAGGCTGGCGCGTGCGGAACGCGGTCCCGGTCAGCCCACGCCCCTCCGGCACCTGGTCGGAGGTGGAAAACCTGAAGTTACGAACCTGATCGGCATTCGGGCCATAGCTGGCGACGACGCGCAGCAGCTCGGCGCGATGGTCGACCAGCGCGATGCTGACCGAGGTGAACTTGACTCCCTTGGCGGTTGCCTCGCAGACAAGCTCGAACAGCTCCGCGCGCGAGCGCGCGCGCAGGATCGCCTCGTTGGTGGCACTGAGCGCCGCATACATGCGCGCCAGGCGCTCCTCTTCCGCGGCGATCCTGGCCTTCTCGGCCTCGCGGCCGAAATTCTCGATCGCGAAGGAGACGTTCTCGGCCATTCGCAGCAGCAGCAGCGGGGCGACGACGCAGGCTGCGACGCCGGTGTTGACATTGGCCTGCTCCCAAGGCGAGCCCCTGGTGCGACTGGCGAGATCGTCCTCGACGATGGCTTTCTGCGTGCGGAACACCTCGCCGGAGAGACCCTTGCCGTAGAGATTGTCCGGATCGATCGAATAGCGCGCCTGGGTGACCAGATGCAGGTTCTCTCCGGTGGAGGCGACCGGGACCATCCAGTGCGAATCGGGCTCGCGCAGCAACACGATGGTTGCCAGCGACTTGCCGCTGTGCACGGCGGCATCGCAGACGAGCTGATAGAGCTCGATGTCGGTCTTGGCGCGCAGGATGGCTTCATTGGTCGCGCTGATCGCGCCGAACATGCGGTTGAGTCGCCGCATCGCCCTCTCGCCGGACTGCCGCGCAGCCTCACGCGCGAAATTGTCCAGCGCATAGGAAATGTTCGCCGACATGCGCTCGAACAGCGAGACCATCTGCTCGTTGAGCGAGTTGGCCTCGCTGCGGGTCACATAGAGCACGCCGACGCTCTTGCCGTTACAGAGCAGCGGCAGCGCGGCAGCCGCGCCAATATGGGCGCTGGCCGCGCCCGCGCGCCAGGCCAGCGACCGCGAATCGTTGAGATAGTCGTTGCTGATGCACAGCTTCTGATCGCGAAATGCCTCGCCGCCGACGCCCAATCCTTCGGGCGTGCCGGCTTCCGTGGTGATCAGGAGCGAGCGCAGCCGTGCAATATCGTCGCCGCAACCGGCGGCGAAACGCAGCCGCTGACCACCCGCATCCACCAGGAAAACTGCGACGGCCAGAAAGTCCCCGCTCGAAAATCCCGCGTCGCAGACCTTCTGGTACAGCTCGTCCGGCGATTTCGCGTAGAGGATCGCTTCATTGATGGCGCTCAACGCCGCAAAGGTGCGCGCGAGTGTCGTAGGCACGTTCTTAGCTCCCGGGCATTTCTGCCTATTTCTCCCGGCGCCTTTATGAATGGCGATCGCCTAAGTGGTCGTTATTGCCTGCGGCAAACCATCGATCAAAGTGAACGAGCTGCGAACGCGTGGCGCTAAACTCACGAAAATACCGCCGCACGGGACGACCCTTCGACCGAAGGCGCGTTCTCTTGACGAATTTGCAGCCCTGTATTGGTTTACGGGAGATTGATATTGCTCCCGCGCTTTGAGACGATGGCGTCCAACAACCAGGCCCGTTAAGGGCACGAAAGCCGGGGGAACGCCATGCCGATCGTCAGGGCCGATCGCCTCACGCGCATCAGCGCCGCGCTGCTCCGGGCCGCCGGCGCGTCCGAGGAAGAGGCCGACGCGGTCGCCACCGGCTGCGTCAACGCCAATCTCGCCGGCCACGATTCCCACGGCGTGATTGCGGTTCCCACCTATATCGACCGCATCAAGGCTGGCCACATCGTTCCCGGCGCGCGATGGACCATCGTCCAGGAATCGCCGACCACGACCGTCATCGATGGAAATTGGGGCTTCGGCTTCCACGTCAACGCCAAGGCGATGGCGCTGACGATCGAGAAGGCGAAGTCGGCGAATGTCGCCGCCTGCACCGTGTTCCGGCAGAGCCATGTCGGCCGCCTCGCCGCCTATCCGCTGATGGCGATGCGCGAGGGCATGATTGGGATCGCGACGGCCGACTCCGGCCGCTCGCCGAAGCACGTCGCGCCATTCGGCGGCAAGGAGGCGCGGCTCGGCACCAATCCAATCTCGATCGCGGTGCCGTCCGATCTTGCGGCGCCGTTCTATCTGGACATGGCGACCTCCGCGGTTGCGGCCGGTAAGATCCAGCTCGCGGTCGCGCGCGGCGAGGAGATCCCCACGGGATGGATCATCGATGCGGAGGGGCGGCACACCACCGACCCCACGCAATATCGCAAGGGCGGCGCGCTGCTGCCGCTCGGCGGCACCGAGGGCTACAAAGGCAGCGGCCTTGCCGCGATGGTCGAGGTGCTCTGCGGCCTGCTCACCGGTCTCGGTTTTGGCGTCGAGCCGACGGGGCGGCACAATGACGGATGCTTCATGGCGGTGTTCAACGTCGCTGCGTTCCGCCCCTTAGCGAGGTTCAAGCGCGAGGTCGCTGAATTCGCGCAATACCTGAAATCGACGCCGCCCTCCGAGGGCAGCCAGGGCGTCTACTATCCGGGCGAGATCGAGGACATCCGCGAGCAGCAGCGCCTGCGCGAGGGCATCGAGGTCGAGGACGCCACCTGGGATAAAATGCGCGCCCTGGCGCGCGAGTACCGGCTCGACACGGTGCTCGATCTGGCCTGAGCGAATTTGGAGAACAGCAGCATGAATCGGCAGATGGTCCTGGTCGGCTTCCTTCAGGCGCAAAACTGCACGAATTTGCCGAGCTCCTGGCGCCACCCCGACTCCCGCGATGATTCCATGTCGGCGGACTATTACCAGGAGATCGCCAGGATCCTCGAAGCCGGCAAGTTCCACATGGCGTTCTTCGACGATCGCCTCGCGATGCCGGACCGCTACGGCAACGACCACGCCCACACCGTCGAATACGGCATCCGCTGCGTGAAGATGGATCCGCTGATCGTGCTGACCACGATGGGCATGGTCACCGACAGGCTGGGCCTCGGCGCGACCTGCTCGACCACTTACTACGCGCCATTCGACGTCGCGCGCCGCTTTGCAACGCTGGATCTGATGTCCGGCGGGCGCGCCGGCTGGAACGTCGTTACCTCGCTCAATGACGGCGAAGCCCTCAACATGGGGCGCGATTCCCACCCCGAACATGATTCCCGCTACGACAAGGCCGACGAGTTCATGGAGGTCGTGCTCGGCCATTGGGACACCTGGGAAGACGGCGCGATCATCATGGACAAGAAGACCGGCCGCTTTGCTGATCCGAGCAAGGTGAAGCGGCTCGATCACAACGGGCCGGCCTTCAAATCGCGCGGCCCGTTCACTGTGCCGCGCTCGCAGCAGGGCCACCCCGTCATCATCCAGGCCGGCGCGTCCGGCCGCGGCCAGCGCTTTGCGGGGCGATGGGGCGAGGTGATCTTCACCGCCGCGCGCAACCTCGCCGCCGCGAAGGACGGCTATGCCGCCGTACGCAACGAGGCTGCGAAAGCCGGGCGCGATCCCGACCAGATGTTCCTCTGCAATCTGACGACGCCGGTCTGCGCCGCGACCAAGGCCGAGGCCGAGGACAAGATGGCGCTGATCGACAAGCTGCCGCTCCAGATCGACGCGCTGTCGCTACTTGCCGAAGCGCTCAATTACGATTTCGCCTCCAAGGATCTCGACGAGCCGCTGACGACGGAGGACTTGAAGAGCATGCAGGGCATTCTCGGCATCCGCGACGGCGTGCTGAAGAATTCAGGCAAGAGCAATCCGAGCGCGCGCGACTTCGTCACCTTCTCCGGTCGCGGCCAGGTGCAGGACGCCATCGTCGGCGGCCCGAAGGAGATCGCGGATAGACTGGAGGAGATGTTCGTCGAGCGCGGCTGCGACGGTTTTGTCATCGCCGCGACCTATGTGCCCGGCTCCTACGCCGATTTCGTGCAGCATATCGTGCCGGAATTGCAGCGGCGCGGCCTGTTCCAGAAGGAGTATCGCGGCAAGACGCTGCGGGAGAATCTCGGCTTGAGGCGGCCTTCCGCCGGCGCCTGGAAGGTGCAGCCGCGCGATGCCGCGGAATAACGGCGAGGACCGGATATGCGCTGGCTGAAATTCACCGCCTCCGGCAGAACCTCCTGGGGCCTTGTCGAAGGCGACCAGGTGATCGCGGTCGACGGCGATCCCTTTGGCGAATGGCAGCGCAGCTCGCGCGTGCATCCGCTGTCGCAGGTCAAAATCGAGCTGCCGCTGATTCCGCGCACCTTCTACTGCGTCGGGCTGAACTATCTGAAGCACCTGAAGGAAGCCGCCGATAAACGCGGCGAGGTGCCGGCCGTGCCTGACCGGCCCGAGATCGGCTATCGCGCGCAGAACGCGCTGATTGCGCATGACGAGGACGTCGTCATCCCGTCCTTCGCGAGCGAGAAGGTCCACTACGAGGGCGAGCTTGTCGTCGTCATCGGCAAGAAGGTGAAGCATCTCACCGAACAGAACGCGATGGATTGCGTGTTCGGCTACACCATCGGCAACGACGTCAGCGAGCGCTCCTGGCAGAAGGCCGACCGCAGCCTGTGGCGCGCGAAGAACGCCGACACGTTCAAGCCAATGGGCCCATGGATCGAGACCGAGGCCGATCTCGCGAAGATGGAAACGGTCGTTCGGGTCAATGGCCAGGAGACCAACCGCTTCGCGACCCGCGACATGATCTTCGGCGTGGTGCCGTTCCTGGTCGAGCTGACGAAGTATTTTACGCTGTGGCCCGGCGATGTGATCTGGATGGGCACGGATGGCGCGTCGCCCGATATCAAGCACGGCGATGTCGTCGAGATCGAGATCACCGGCATCGGCGTATTGCGCAATCGGTTTGTGCGGGAGGGACGGTAGATCAGCCTGTGGCCGCCGAGCGGCCCTTCACATGGTCGATGAAGGCCCGCAATTTCGGCATGATCTGCCGATGACCGGGATAATAGAGGAACACACCCGGTGTCATCGGCGAAAATCGCTCCAGCACATGGACGAGCTTTCCTGCCGTCACGGCGGCGGTGGCGAGCGGCGCAGGCACCTGCGCAAGACCCACGCCTTCGATGGCGGCTCCGAGCATCGTGGGAAAGTCGTTGGCGATGAAAGGTCCCGAAACGACGATCTCGATGGAACGGCCGTTGTCGTCGAGCGACCATGATGCAAGCGCGCCGTTTGATCGCCGCAATCGCAAACATGCATGCTCGCGCAGATCGTCCGGGCGCTCGGGCCGGCCGCGGCGGGCGAGGTAAGCCGGGCTGCCGACGATGATGAGAGGCAACGGCTTGGTCAGGCGCACCGCGACCATATCGGGAGCGATGAACTGGCCCAGCCTGATGCCGGCATCGAAACCTTCGGCTGCGAGGTCGACCAGCTCCTCGCTTGCGGCAAGCTCCACCTCGATCTCGGGAAACGCCTGGCAGAACGAGGCGACCAGCGGCTCCAGCAGGATCGGCACGACCGAGCGCGGCACAGTCAGACGCAGGAGCCCGGCCGGTCGCTGCCCGAGCTCACGCGCGGCCCCGCTTGCCGCAATGAGCTCCTCGAAGGCAGGCCTTGCACGCGCGAGGAACCTTTCGCCGGCCTCGGTCAGACCGACGCTGCGCGTGGTGCGGATGAAGAGCGCGGCGCCGATGCGCGCCTCCAGAGCACGCACCGCCTGACTGATGGCCGACGGCGTGACCCCGAGCTCGGCGGCCGCCCGGCGGAAGCTGCGGTGCTGGGCGACGCTCAGGAACGCCTCGACGCCGTCGAGCGCGCCCTGCCTGACTGTGAAGTTCTGCTTCATAGCCCATCAACATTATCGCGAATAGTGCCGCGCGGAAAGCGGACTTACATCCGAATTGCTGACGAGCCGTATCGCCGTGAGCGCCGGCACCAGCGACATCACGGCGACCGCCGTGACTGGAGACATGAAGCCGATGAAGACAATCCACAACCTCGTGTTGGCGCTCGCCCTCACACTGACAGGTGCAACTCTCATGGTCGATTCAGCCCAAGCCCAAACACAAGCACCAGCCACCTCGCCGACAACCGGGGTCATGGTCATCCTGACCGTCAAGGCGGGCATCACCCGCGAACAGGTGATGGCTGTCATGCCCGATGAAGTCAGGCAGACCGTTCAGCTCTACCTCAACGGGATGGTTCGAGAATGGTATTCGCGGTCCGACGGACGCGGCGCCGTCTTCCTGCTGAACGTCAAGGACGCCGCCGAGGGGCACGCGATCATGGACGGCCTGCCGCTCGCCAAGCAGGAGCTTGTGGACCACGAATACATCGCGGTCGGCCCGCTGATGCCGCTCCGTCTGCTCATGACGAAGCCCTGAGCGGCCTACCAAATAATCGCAAGGGAATCTGAACGTGCCACCTGACTTCAACCTGCCGTTCGTGCTCAGCGTCGCCGGCGCCTTCCTGACAAGCGGGGTGGTGGCCACCATCTACGTCTGGCCGGCACTCCGCACCATGCCGCGCTTTGACGCCTTGAGGCTTCTCGCAGCCTTCAACGCGTTCAGGTTCCTGGGCATGAACTTCATGGTCACCGGGTTCGTCTCATCGGAGCTGAGCCCGGATTTCGCCGGCCAGGTCGGCTGGGGCGATCTCATCGCCGCCACCCTCGCGCTTGTTTCGATGGCGGCACTCTCCTGGCGATGGTCGATCGCCGTTCCGATGGTCTGGATATTCAACGTCTGGGGCACGCTTGATCTTCTGAACGCCTACTACATGGGCGCGACGAAAATCCAGACTCCCGGCCTCTTCGGTGCCGGCATTTACATTCCGGCACTTTATGTGCCGCTGCTGCTCGTCAGCCACGTTCTCGTCTTCATGATTCTGCTGAGGGCTGGATCCGACGCAAAAACGGCGTGACACGATCAACGGTGCGAGGGTGGGCAAAGGCGCTCTTGCGCCGTGCCCACCAGCTTTCCGCCACCGTGAACGAATGGTGGTTTGCCCTACGGTACCGTGCCAGCGTCATCAGAACGGCAGCGCAACGCCGGTCTTGATCTCCTTCAGCACCACGTTGCTGCGGACGTAGCGGATGCCGGGGATGCGGAACATGAACTCGTCGAGGAAACGGTTGTAGGCCGCCATGTCCTGCACGACGACACGCAAATGATAGTCGGCATCGCCCGTGGTCGCAAAACACTCCAGCACCTCGCGACGTTTCGTGACGCGGGCCACAAATTCGTCGACGAATTTGGCGTCGTGCCGCTCCAATGAGACGTGGAGGATGGCCGACATCGCAAAGCCCGCCTGCTCGCGCGCGACCAGTGCCGCATAACCCTGGATGACACCGCTCTCCTCCAGCGCCCGCACCCGGCGCCAGCAGGCCGAGGTCGACATGCCGACCTCATCGGCCAGCTGCTGGTTGGTGGCGCGGCCATCCTTCTGAAGATGGGCGAGTATTCGCGTGTCCTGTTCTTCGATCATGAGGACCCCTCAGATCGGCAACATCTACCAAATTTGACTGCCTGACGCAAAATTTTACCGGATTCGCGATCAATTCGGGGAAAATAGGTAAGACCTACCACCCGCCCGGGCCTAACCTTCGCTGATCGGCAGGGATGCCGCGCGAGGTCCGCCATGGACACCATTCCGTCACTCGACACCTATGAGCTCTCCGATCGTTACGACCGCGAGGAGGGCCGCGTCTTCCTCACGGGCACGCAGGCCATCGTCCGCATCGCGCTCGACCAGATCAGGCGCGACCGCGCGGCGGGGTTGAACACCGCGGGCTTCATCTCCGGCTATCGCGGCTCGCCGCTCGGCGGCATCGATCTCGAGCTTTGGCGCATCCAGGAACGACTGAAGCGCGACACAATCGAATTCCTCCCCGCCGTGAACGAGGACCTCGCCGCAACCGCGGTGCTCGGCTCGCAGCAGGTCGAGACGCAAGCCGACCGCGAGGTCGATGGCGTGTTCGGGCTCTGGTACGGCAAGGGTCCCGGCGTCGATCGGTCCGGCGATGCGCTCAAGCACGGCAACGCCTACGGCTCCTCGCCACATGGCGGCGTGCTGGTGGTGGCCGGCGACGACCATGGCTGCGTCTCGTCGTCGATGCCGCACCAATCCGACGTCGCCTTCATGAGCTGGTTCATGCCGACGCTGCATCCGGCCAGCGTCGGCGAATACCTCGAATTCGGCGAATATGGCTACGCGCTGAGCCGCTTCTCCGGCATGTGGGTCGGCTTCAAGGCGATCTCGGAGATCGTGGAATCAGGCGCCTCCGTCTTGCTGCGCCCGCCGCGCCTCTTCCACACGCCCGACTTCACGCCGCCGCCGGGCGGCCTGCACTATCGCTGGCCCGATCTGCCGGGCCCGCAGATCGAGGAACGGCTGGAAGCGAAGAAGCACGCGGTCTACGCCTTCGCCAAGGCCAATCCGGTCGATCGCCATATCTACGACATTCCCAATGCCAGCTACGGCATCGTCACCACGGGCAAGGCGCATCTCGATCTGATGGAGGCGCTGCGGCTGATGGGGCTCGATGAGGCGGCCTGCCGCAGCATCGGCATTGACATCTACAAGGTTGGCATGATCTGGCCACTGGCGCTGCATGACGCGATGGAGTTCGTGAAAGGCAAGCGCGAAATCCTCGTGGTCGAGGAAAAGCGCGGCATCATCGAGAGCCAATTCAAGGAATATTTCTACGACTATCCGGGCAGCAAGCCCGAGCGCATGGTCGGCAAGCACGACGAGCGTGGGGCGCGGCTGATCTCCTGGATCGGCGAGTTGTCGCCGCGCGCGCTGGCCGGCGTGCTCGCGCGCCGGCTCGATCCGATGTTTCCCGGGCTCAATCTCGCCGCGCGGGCCGCCGCCTTGATGCCGGAGGCCGCGCGCACGATCAACGTCGCCGGCGCCACGCGCACGCCGTATTTCTGCTCGGGATGTCCGCACAACATTTCGACCAAGGTCCCCGAAGGCTCGAAGGCGCTGGCCGGCATCGGCTGCCATTTCATGGCGAGCTGGATGGACCGCGAGACCTCGTCGCTGATTCAGATGGGCGGCGAAGGCGTGAACTGGGCGGCATCGTCGCGATTTACCGGCAACAAGCACGTCTTCCAGAATCTCGGCGAAGGCACCTATTATCACTCGGGCTCGATGGCGATCCGCCAGGCGATCGCGGCCAAGGCAAACATCACCTACAAGATCCTGTTCAATGACGCCGTGGCGATGACCGGCGGCCAGCCGGTCGATGGCCCCGTCAGCGTGCACGCCATCGCGCACAGCGTCCGCGCCGAGGGCGTCGCCCGCATCGCGCTGGTCTCGGACTATCCCACGCAGTTTGCTCCGGCAGACCTGCCCGGCGGGGTCACCATCCATCCGCGCGAGGAGATGGACGCGGTCCAGCGCGAACTGCGCGAAATCCCGGGAGTCTCGGTCCTGATCTACCAGCAGACCTGCGCCACCGAGAAGCGGCGGCGCCGCAAGCGCGGGCAGCTCGCCGACCCCAAGCGCTTTGCCTACATCAACGACCTCGTCTGCGAGGGCTGCGGTGATTGCTCGGTCGAGTCCAATTGCCTCAGCGTCGAGCCAAAGGACACGCCGTTCGGCCGCAAGCGCCGGATCAACCTGTCGGCCTGCAACAAGGATTTCTCCTGCCTCAACGGCTTCTGCCCGAGCTTTGTGACCGTCGAAGGCGCGATGCGCCGGAAGAAGAGCGCAAGCGAGATCGATGCAGTCGGCCATGCCGCCACGCTTCCCCTGCCCGCGCCTGCCACGCTGGACCGGCCCTACGATCTGCTCGTGACCGGCGTCGGCGGTACCGGTGTGATCACGGTCGGCGCGCTGATCGGCATGGCCGCGCATCTGGAACGAGGCGGCGTCTCGGTGCTCGACTTCACCGGCTTTGCGCAAAAATTCGGTCCGGTGTTGAGCTATGTCCGGCTTGCCGCGACACCGGATGCGCTGCATCAGGTTCGCATCGACCAGGGCGCGGCCGATGCGCTGATCGGCTGCGACCTCGTCGTCAGCTCCTCGCCCAAGGCGTCCGGCACCTATCGCCGCGGTACCCGCGCGGTGGTCAACATCGCGGAGATGCCGACCGGCGACGTCGTTCGTTTCCGCGACGCTGATCTGGCTTCGCCTGCCCGCCTGCGCGCAATCGGTCATGTCATTGGCGAGAACAATCTCGACACCGTCAATGCCAATGCGCTGGCCGAACGGCTGCTCGGCGACACCGTCTACGCCAACATCATCATGCTCGGCTTTGCCTGGCAGCACGGGCTGGTGCCGGTCTCGCTATCCGCGCTGCTGCGCGCGATCGAGCTCAACGGCGTCGCGGTCGAGCGCAATAGGCAGGCCTTTGCCTGGGGTCGCATCGCCGCCGCCGATCCGGACTTCTTGCCGCAGACGAGCGCGACGCCGCAAGCCGAGACGCTGGACCAGATCATCGATCGTCGCGCCGATTTCCTCGCCGACTATCAGGACGGGACCTATGCGGCGCACTATCGGACAATCGTCGCAAAGGTCCGCAACGCCGAAGCGTCCCTGAATAGCACGGCACTGACCAAGGCGGTTGCCCGCGCCCTGTTCAAGCTGATGGCCTACAAGGATGAGTACGAGGTCGCGCGCCTGCATATGCAGAGCGGCTTCCTCGACGAGTTGAAGCGCGAGTTCGAGGACGGTTTTAGCGTCCAGTATCACCTCGCTCCGCCGTTCCTGTCCTCCAAGCACGACGCCCGCGGTCGTCCGCGCAAGCGCGCCTTCGGCCAGTGGATCCAGACGCCGCTCGCCGTGCTGGCGCGGTTGAAGCGGTTGCGCGGAACGCTGTTCGATCCGTTCGGCTACACCGCCGAGCGGCGCATGGAGCGCGAGCTGATCGGCTGGTATGAAGGCCTGATCGAACGCATGCTCGGCAGTCTCGACGCCGCGCGCCTGTCCGACCTCGTGGTGATCGCAAAAGCGCCGATGGAGATCCGTGGCTACGGCCCGGTGAAGGACGCAGCGATCGCGAAAGTGAGGCCCGAGGTCGAGCGGCTCGCTGCGAATTTGACGACACCGGCAACGCAAAAGATGCGCGCCCAAGGTTGACAAGGGAGATGGTGGGCACGGCGCTTTGCACCTTTGCCTACCCCACGGCACTGATGGCCGCATCTCACGCATAGGGATTGACCAGCTTCTGCTGCTCGGCGCTGTGGTGCACGAGCAGGTCGATGAAGGTCCTGACTTTCGCCGACAGATGATGCCGGTGCGGATAGACCGCGTTCATCGACAGCTCGACCGGCCGATATTCCGGCAGCAGCCGGACGAGCCGGCCGGAATCGAGATCGTCCTGGACGAGAAACCCCGCCATCAGGCAGACGGCAGCCCCCTCCAGCGCCACCCTGCGCAGCGCTTCTCCGCTGTTGGTGACGAAGCGGCCCGAGATGCGCACTGAAGCCGGCGCGCCCTTGCGATCGAAGAAGCGCCACTCGTCGCCGAACGGATAGTTCAGGTGACGGGCGCAATTGTGCGCGGTGAGCTCGTCGAGCCGCTGCACCCGGCCGTGCTTGTCGAGATAGTCGTGGGAGCAGCACAGGACGTGACGCCAGGTGGCAAGGCTCCGCACGATCAGGCTTGAATCCGGCGGCGGGGTCATACGCACGGCGACGTCGTAGCCTTCCTCGATGAGATCGACGTCGGCCTCGCCCATGCGCAGATCGATCTTGAGCTCCGGATAGCTCGACAGCAGCTTCGCGACCACGGGCGCAACGAACGGCACCATGTGGGTGGCAACGTGGATGCGCAGCGTGCCGCGCGGCACCGACTGCAATTCGCTCGCAATGTCGTCGGCCTGCTCGATATCGGCGAGGATCTGGACACAGCGGTCGTAATAGGCCTTGCCGATCTCGGTGAGGTTGACCTTGCGCGTGGTGCGGTGAAGCAGCCTCACACCGAGCCGGTCTTCCAGGGCCTGAACGTGATTGCTCACCATCGTGGTCGACATGTTGAGCTTACGGGCGGCTGCGGAGAAGCCGCCGGTCTCGACCACCCGGCTGAACACTTCGAGGCTCGTCAATCGATCCATGGCCGCCGATTATCCCGTTTCGATCGATAATCGGAAGGAATTCACTCCGATTATCTTGGACACACGCTCTCATCCCGCTCGCAGCTTCGTTCGGGGCCGCACAGCAATCCCTCTGGGCGGTCGCCGGCCTGCTTCGATAGCCAGGACCCGGGGATTATCCACGTCTGATGGATAATCCTTCCAGAATTTCGCAGATTATCTTCAAAGCCGGTAGGAACGATAGTCTCACGTAGTCGATAGGAGACTGCCATGTCCGAGATGCCCCGCACGGATAATTTCAAGCAAGCGACTGAAATCGTTCAGGATTACGCGAAGACGCCGGCGGCTGCTCCGGCCCGTAACATGGTCCGGCGCGCGGCATTGGCTGTCGCGCTCCTCGCAGGCACGGCGACGATTGCCTATTACGGCCACGACTACTGGACCAACGGCCGCTACCTCGAATCCACCGACGACGCCTATGTGAAGGCCGACTCCACGATCATCGCGCCGAAGGTCTCCGGCTACATCGCCAAGGTGCTGGTCGGCGACAATGAGCGGGTCAAGGCCGGCCAATTGCTGGCGAAAATCGACGACCGCGACTTCAAGGCGGCGCTGAATCAGGCGAGAGCCGACGTCGCCGCCGGCGAAGCCTCCGTGCGCAACATCGATGCGCAGCTCGAACTCCAGCAGCCGATCATCGACCAGAGCACCGCCGATGTCGCCGCCGCCGACGCCAATCTGAGATTCGCGCAGGAGGAGCGCGCACGCTACGACGACCTGATGAAGTCGGGCTCCGGCACGATCCAGCGCGCACAGCAGACCGATGCGGCGCTGCGCGCCAGCAACGCGCAATTGCAGCATGCCAAATCAGGTCTCGTCGCCGCGCAGCGCAAGGTCGACGTCCTCACCACCCAGCGCGCCCAGGCCGCCGCGCAGCTCGACCGCGCCCGCGCGGTCGCGGAGCAGGCCGCATTGAATCTGTCCTATACCGAGATCACCGCGCCGGTCGACGGTACCGTCGGGGCGCGAAGCTTGCGCGTCGGCCAGTTTGTGCAGGCCGGCACGCAATTGATGGCGGTGGTGCCGCTCGATGCGGTCTATGTGGTCGCGAACTTCAAGGAGACGCAGCTCACGCATGTGCGCCCCGGCCAGCCGGTCGAGCTCCGCGTCGACAGCTTCCGCAGCCAGACCCTGCACGGGCATGTCGACAGCCTGTCGCCGGCGAGCGGTCTCGAATTCGCGCTGCTGCCGCCTGATAACGCCACCGGCAATTTCACCAAGATCGTGCAGCGCGTTCCCGTGAAGATCGTGCTTGACGACCACCGCCTGACCGGACTGCTCCGGCCCGGCATGTCGGCGGTGCCGACCGTCGATACGAAGCAGACGGTGCTGGCCGAACGCGACACGGCCAAGCGCCTCGCCGAGAACGCGCCCCGCCCGAACGGCAGCTGAGGTCGGTTGACCGGCAGGATTATCAATTCCTGCCGGACGATGCTTCCTCAACTTCCTCGATGATCGAAACCCATCGCCTGATGCATCCTGTCTCCATACCCGAGACGAGGCTTCCATGAGCACGCTCCACCCCGCTCTCAACACCGCTTCCGCCACCAGCATCCGCACTCCGGCCGCACCTGCCGCGCCGGTCATTTCCGCCAAAACCTGGATCGCGGTGATCGGCGCCACGCTCGGCGCCTTCATGGCGGTGCTGAACATCCAGATCGTCAACGCTTCGCTGGCCGACATCCAGGGCGCGATCGGCGCCGGCATCGACGACGGCGGCTGGATCTCGACCTCCTATCTGATCGCCGAGATCGTGGTGATCCCGCTGTCGGGATGGCTTGCGCAAGTATTCTCGATCCGGATCTACCTGCTCACCAACGCGGTCCTGTTCCTGGCCCTGTCGGCGGCTTGCGCCCTGGCGCAGGACCTGCCGCAGATGATCGTGCTGCGCGCGGTGCAGGGCTTTACCGGCGGCGTGCTGATCCCAATGGCGTTCACGCTGATCATCACGCTGCTGCCGCGCGCAAAACAACCCGTGGGACTTGCCATGTTCGCGCTGTCGGCGACGTTCGCCCCCGCGATCGGCCCGACCATCGGCGGCTATCTCACCGAGAATTTCGGCTGGCAGTACATCTTCTACGTCAACCTCGTGCCCGGCGCGATCATGGTCGGCATGCTCTGGTACGCGCTCGAGGCCAAGCCCATGAAGCTGGCGCTGCTCCGCGAGGGCGACTGGGCCGGCATCGTGACCATGGCAATCGGCCTGTCCGCGCTTCAGACCGTACTGGAGGAAGGCAACAAGGACGACTGGTTCGGCTCGCCCTTCATCGTCAAGCTCAGCGTGATCGCGGCCGTGGCGCTGACCGCTTTCCTGATCATCGAGCTGACGGTGAAGAAGCCGCTGCTCAATCTGCGCCCTGCTGGCTCGCCGCAATTTCGGCTTCGGCATGCTGGCGAACTTTCTGCTCGGCATCGCGCTCTACGGCTCGGTGTTCATCCTGCCGCAATATCTGTCGCGCATCCAGGGCTACAACGCCGAGCAGATCGGCATGGTGCTGGCCTGGACCGGATTGCCGCAGCTCCTGCTGAT
Source organism: Bradyrhizobium sp. USDA 4486 (assembly GCF_054057995.1). Classification (NCBI taxonomy): domain Bacteria; kingdom Pseudomonadati; phylum Pseudomonadota; class Alphaproteobacteria; order Hyphomicrobiales; family Nitrobacteraceae; genus Bradyrhizobium; species Bradyrhizobium sp. USDA 4486. The sequence goes on along the minus strand of NZ_JBSRZV010000001.1, from coordinate 7,364,434 downwards.
TCCACTGGTGCCGCGTCTGATGCAGAAGTTCGACGCGCGCATCATCATCGGCATCGGCTTCGTGCTGTTCGCAGCGTCGAACTTCATGAACATCTATATGACCAACGACTATGCGGCCGACCAGCTGTTGTGGCCTAATGTCGTTCGTGCCATCGGCCAGGCACTGGTGATGGCGCCGCTGTCGGCGGTGGCGACTGCAGGCATCGAGGCGGAGAACGCCGGCTCGGCCTCCGGCCTGTTCAACATGATGCGCAATCTCGGCGGCGCCGTCGGCATCGCACTGCTCCAGACCGTGTTGACCAAACGCGAGCAATATCACTCCAACGTGCTGATGCAGTCGGTCTCGGTGTTCGAGCAGGCGACGCGGACGCGGCTGGAGCAGCTCACGCAGTATTTCATCAATCACGGCGTGCTCGACCATGCGGACGCCGCGCATCGCGCCTATGTCGCGATCGGCCATACCGTGCGGAAGCAGGCCTATATCCTCGCCTTCAGCGACACCTTCTATCTGCTCGGCATGGCGCTGATCGTCGCGCTGGCCGCCGTCCTGTTCCTGAAGAGGGCCGGCCAGACCTCGGCCGGCGGAGCCCACTGACCCCAGCCAGAAGGAGAACGACCATGAAACCGCGCATGAACTTCCACCAAGCCGCCCCCGACACGATGAAGGCGTTGATGGCGCTGGAGGAGCAGATCCAGTCGACGGGTCTGGAGAAATCGCTGATCGAGCTCGTCAAGATCCGGGCCTCGCAGATCAACGGCTGCGCGTTCTGCATCAACATGCACACCGAGGACGCCCGCAAGCGCGGCGAGACCGAGCAGCGCATCTATCTGCTCAACGCCTGGCGGGAGTCCCCGCTCTACAGCGACCGCGAACGCGCGGCGTTGGCCTGGACTGAAGCCGTGACGCTGATCTCGGAGACGCACGCGCCCGATGAGGTTTACGAGCAGGTCCGTGCGCAATTCTCCGACGCGGAGACGGTGAACCTGACCATGCTGATCGGCGCCATCAATGCCTGGAACAGGATCGCAATCTCGTTCCGCGCGGTTCACCCGGTCAAGGTGAAAGCGTCGGTGGCGTGAGGCGCGACACGCTCATCGAAGTAGGTCTCGTAGGGTGGACAAAGCGAAGCGTGCCCACCTTCAGTCAACGAGAGAAAAAGACGTGGGCACGGCGCAGTGCGCCTTTGCCCACCCTACGATAGCGGAGTGTGCGGCTTAAACCGCCGTCGCCCTGGCGAACTCCACGTAGATCTCGCGCAGGCGCGTGGCCATCGGGCCGGGCTTGCCGTCGCCAACCTTCTTGCCGTCGATCGCGACCACCGGCTGCACGAACAGCGATGCCGAGGTCGCAAACGCCTCCTTCGCGGCCAGCGCCTCTTCCACGGTGAAGGAACGCTCCTCGACGCGGAGCTGGCGCTCCTCGGCGAGTGCGACGACCGCCTTGCGGGTGCAGCCCGGCAGGATGGTGTTGGAGTTCTTGCGGGTGACGATGACGTCGTCCTTGGTGAGGATGAACGCCGACGACGAGCCGCCTTCGGTGACGTAGCCGTCTTGCAGCATCCAGGCTTCGCCGGCGCCGGCTTCGGCCGCGGCCTGCTTCGCCAGCACCTGCGCCAGCAGCGCCACGCTCTTGATGTCGCGGCGCTCCCAGCGGATGTCGGGCACCGTGATCACGCTGATGCCGGTCTTGGCCGAGGCGGCGTTGATGATGTCCTTCTCGGAGGTGAACATCACCAGGCTCGACTTGACGTCGCCCTTCGGGAAGGCGAAATCGCGCCCCTTGTCGGCGCCGCGCGTGACCTGGAGGTAGACGAGCCCGTTCTCGACCTTGTTGCGCGCGATCAATTCCTTCTGCAGTTCGGTGATGCGCTCGACGGTCTCCGGAAGCTTCAGCTTGATCTCGCCGACCGAGCGCTCCAGCCGCGCCAGATGCGAGGCGTTGTCGACCAGCTTGCCATCGAGCACGGCCGAGACTTCGTAGATGCCATCGGCAAACAGGAAGCCGCGATCGAGGATCGAGACCTTGGCGTCCGCGAGCGGGACGAATGAACCGTTGACGTAGGCGATCGAGTCCAAGGCGGGTCTCCTGGCGGGAAAGGGGGATTAGGGCTGCTATACGAAATTTGCGGGCGCCGATAAACCTCACACCGGTCATTCCGGGGCAATGCGAAGCATTGAACCCGGAATCTCGAGATTCCGGATTCGCGCTACGCGCGCTCCGGAATGACGACAGTGCCTAATGCGAGAGAATCTTCGACAAGAACTTCTGCGCGCGGTCGCTGCGCGGCTTGCCGAAGAAATCGTCCTTCGGGGCGTCCTCGACGATCTCGCCTCGGTCCATGAAGATCACGCGGTTGGCGACCTTGCGGGCAAAGCCCATCTCGTGGGTCACGACCATCATGGTCATGCCTTCGCGGGCGAGGTCGACCATGACGTCGAGCACCTCGCTGACCATCTCGGGATCGAGCGCCGAGGTCGGCTCGTCGAACAGCATCACGATCGGGTCCATGGCGAGCGCACGCGCAATCGCGACGCGCTGCTGCTGGCCGCCGGAGAGCTGCGCCGGAAACTTCTGCGCCTGCTCCTTCAACCCGACGCGCTCCAGCAGTTGCATACCCTTCTTCACCGCCTTGTCGTGCGAGCGGCCGAGCACCTTCTCCTGCGCGAGGCAGAGATTGTCGATGATCTTCAGGTGCGGGAACAATTCGAAATGCTGGAACACCATGCCGACGCGCGAGCGCAGCTTCGGCAAATTGGTCTTGGGATCATTGACCTTGGTGCCGTCAACCAGGATGTCGCCGCTCTGGAACGGCTCCAGCGCATTGACGCATTTGATCAGCGTCGACTTGCCCGAGCCGGAGGGGCCGCAGACCACCACGACCTCGCCCTTCGTGACATTGGTAGTGCAGTCGGTCAGCACCTGGAAGGTCGGGCTGTACCATTTGTTGACATGGCTGATTTCGATCATGGTCGACACGCTCTAGCGAATGATGGCGATGCGCGCCTGGAGGCGGCGAACGCCGAAGGACGCGATACAGGAGATGGTGAAGTAGACGACGGCTGCAAACAGATACATTTCGACCAGACGGCCGTCGCGCTGTGCGACCTTGCTCGCCGCACCCAGGAAGTCGGTGATCGAGAGAACGTAGACCAGCGAGGTGTCCTGGAACAGCACGATGGTCTGCGTGATCAGGACCGGCAGCATGTTGCGGAACGCCTGCGGCAGCACGACGTAGCGCATGGTCTGGGTGTAGGTCAGCCCGAGCGCACTGGCGGCCGCCGGCTGTCCGCGCGAGATTGACTGGATGCCGGCGCGCATGATCTCGGAGAAGTACGCCGCCTCGAACATGATGAAGGTGATCAGCGAGGATGCGAATGCGCCGACGCTGATCGGGCGCGAGGCGCCGGTCAGCCACTGACCGATATAAGGCACCAGGAAGTAGAACCAGAAGATCACCAGCACCAGCGGCAGCGAACGCATGAAGTCGACATAGATGCCGGCGATGCGGCCGAGCAGCTTGAGCCCGGACAGGCGCATCAGGGCGAGCGCCGTGCCGAACACCAGGCCGCCGAGCGCGGCAAGCGCGGTCAGCGTCAGCGTGAAGGTCATGCCCTCGTAGAACAGATAGGGCAGCGCGCGGCGGATGACGTCGAAATCGAAATTGCCGAGCATCGCTTATTTCCCCGTGATGTAGCCGGGGATTGCGACCCAGCGCTCGAGGAAGCGCATCGCGGTCACGACGACGGCGTTGACGAGGAGATAGAGGATGGTCGCGGCGGTGAAGGCCTCGAACACCTGGAACGAGAATTCCTGCATCGAGCGCGCCTGTCCGGTCAGTTCGAGCAGGCCGATGGTGATCGCGACCGCCGTGTTCTTGATGGTGTTGAGGAACTCGGAGGTCAGTGGCGGCAGGATGATGCGGAACGCCATCGGCAGCAGCACGTAGCGATAGCCCTGCACGGTGGTGAGGCCGAGCGCAGTCGCCGCCATCTTCTGCCCGCGCGGCAGCGAGGAGATACCGGCCTGCAATTGCACGGCGACGCGCGCCGACATGAACAGACCAATGCCGATCGCCGCCGTCCAGAACGGCGCGTTCGGCAGTTGCTTCAGCCACAGGCCCGCGCCTTTCGGCAGGATTTCCGGCAGCACGAAGTACCACAGGAACAGCTGCACCAGCAGCGGCATGTTGCGGAAGAATTCGACGTAGCAGAAGCCGAACCAGTAGGCGCCCTTGGAGGGCAGCGTGCGCATGACGCCGACGATCGAGCCGGTGATCAGCGCGATGATCCAGGCCAGCACCGCGGTCTTGAGGGTCAGCACCAGTCCGGACAGCAGCATGTCGAGATAGGTGCCGGTCCCCATCGGGTTCGGCTGGAAGAAGATTCCCCAGTTCCAGTTGTAGTTCACGTGTCCCCCGCGCGAACGCGCCTGTCGGAAATGTCCCGGCGCCTATGCAAATGTCCGGCCACATCCCTCCAGAATGGCCGGCATGTCTTCCCTCTCCCCGTTTGCGGGGAGAGGGAAACAGCATCTTACTTGTAGTCGTCCGGGTTCGGCGAGTCCGAGGGCTTCGCGAACTCGTGCTTCAGCTCTTCCGACATCGGCGTGTTGAGGTTCAGGCCCTTCGGCGGGATCTTCTGCATGAACCACTTGTCGTAGATCTTGGCGCCCTCGCCGGACGTGTAGAGCGCAGCCGTCGCCGCATCGACCACCTTCTTGAACGGCGCGTCATCCTTGCGCAGCATGATACCGTAGGGCTCGGGCTTGGAGAACGCGTCCTTGGAGATCGCGTAGTCATCCGGGTTCTTGGAGCCGGCGACGAGGCTCGCGAGCAGGATGTCGTCCATCACGAAGGCGACCGCGCGGTCTGTCTCGACCATCAGGAAGGCTTCGGCGTGGTCCTTGGCCGGAATGATGTTGGCGCCGAGGCCCTTGGCGACGTTCGCTTCGGTCAGCTGCTTGATGTTGGTGGTGCCGGCGGTCGAGACCACGGTCTTGCCCTTGAGGTCGTCGATCGACTTCAGCCCACTCGACTTCTTGAAGACGTAGCGGCTGGCGGTCAGGAAGTGCGTGTTGGTAAACGAAACCTGCTTCTGGCGCTCGGCGTTGTTCGTGGTCGAACCGCATTCGAGATCGATGGTGCCGTTGGCCATCAGCGGAATACGCGTCGCCGACGTGACCGGGTTGAGCTTGACCTCGAGCTTGTCGAGCTTGAGCTCCTTCTTCACGGCATCGACGATCTTGTAGCAGATGTCCATCGCGAACCCGACGGGCTTCTGGTTGTCGTCGAGATAGGAGAACGGGATCGAGGAGTCGCGGAAGCCCAGCGTGATGGTGCCGGTGTCCTTGATGTTCTTCAGCGTGCCGGTCAGCTCCTGGGCCCCGGCCTGGCTGACGGCGAAGGTCGCGGCGAGCGCGAGCCCGATGCTACGGAAATGTTTCACTTTTTTCTTCCCCTTTCAGGATGATGCGGGCGGGATGCAAGCACAAAATGGGCCGGAATAGAATGTGACTTTTGGCTGGACCGGAGGCTCAGGTTAACGGGCGCGGCAATTCCCCGAGATCCCAGAACAGCCCGGCCATCACCGTCAAGGCCTCCTCGGTCAATGGCAGCAGGATGTGCTCATTGGGCGCATGCTGGGAGCAGCCGGGGTAGGAGTGCGGCACCCAGATCGTCGGCAGTCCCAGAATCTCGGAAAACACGTCATTGGGCAGCGACCCGCCGAAATTCGGCAGCACCGCCGGCGGCTTGCCGGTGGTCTCTTTCACCGAATCCGACGCCCATTTGATCCAGGGGCTGTCGAAATCGGTGCGCGAGGCGGCAAAGCTCTGCGCCGCTCGCACTTCGACCATCGGAAAGCCGTTCTGAACCAGATGCGCGCGGATGGCCTCGATCAGGCCGTCGACCTTGGTGCCGACCACGAAACGCAGTTGCAGCACGGCATTGGCATGGCCGGGAACGGCGTTGGCCGGCTTCTCGATATTGCCTGAGGACATCGCCAGCACTTCCAGCGTGTTCCAGGCGTAGAGCCGCTCGGCAGCTGACAGGCCCTCCTCGCCCCAGTTCTCCGCCAGTGCCGGCTCGTCCGCGGTCGGGGCCACCTGCACATCGGCGAGATAGGAGCGAATCTGGTTGGTGAGCCGCGGCGGCTTCAGCGCCTCGAGCTGGAGACGGCCATGGCCGTCGACCAGCGTCGAAATGGCGTTGACCAGGATGGTCGCAGGGTTGGCGAGCACGCCGCCCCAATTGCCGGAATGATGGCCGCCATCGCGCAGTTTCACGTCGAGATGGATGCGGATGCCGCCGCGGCAGCCCAGGAACAGCGTCGGACGATCGGCGGAGAGGCGCGGCCCGTCGGAGGCCATGAACAGGTCGGCCTTGAGCACGTCGCGATTGAGATCGCAGACCTTGGCGAGATCAGGCGAGCCGATCTCCTCGCCCATCTCGACGATGAACTTGGCATTGAAGCCGAGCTTGCCGCTGCGGGCCTCGCGCACGGCGCGGAGCGCTGCCATGTTGATGCTGTGCTGGCCCTTGTTGTCGGCGGTGCCACGGCCGTAGAGGCGCGTGCCCGCAACCGTCGTGCGCCAGGGATCGCGGCCATCGCGCCACTCGCCTTCCATGCCGTCGACGACGTCGCCATGGCCATAGACCAGCACGGTCGGCACTGAGGCGCTCTCGTGATGCTCGGCGAACAGGAACGGCGCCTTGCCGCTTGGGGATTCGACGATCCGGCTGTTGAAATCGAGCGCAGCGAAGGAGGGCATCATCTCCTGTTCCAGATAGGCACGCAGCTCGGGGCCGCGCGACGGATTCTGGCTTTCGGTCCGATAAGCGACGCGGCGGTCGAGCTCGGCGAGGAATGCGCCGGACTGGAAATCCTCACGGGCGCGGGCGATGGCGTCGGCTCTGGTCATGACTTTTTTCGAGGCTTTGGGACGAAGGATCCTATCCGGCACAGGATGCCCTTCGAAAGTGGCGGGGACTTGGGCAGTTCGCTTGTAGTTCTCTTGTACTGCTCTTCGGACTTCGTTTTTGCTCGCTTGAGATTGGCTTGCCGGCCGCTGATTTTGGCCTTGCCAAGGGCAAGCGATATGCAAGAACGTCGCCAGATTGGGGCGCACGTCTAGCATTCGAAGAGCGCTCAGTACAGGGCGCCAGAGGACCAGGATGGCCAAAGAGATCAGGCTCAATGCCTTTGCGATGAATTGCGTCGCACATCAGTCACCGGGCCTGTGGACCCATCCGCGCGACCGCACCGCCGAGTATAACCGCCTGCCCTACTGGATCGACCTCGCCAAAACGCTGGAACGCGGCCGTTTTGACGGGCTGTTCCTGGCCGACGTGCTCGGGGTCTACGATGTCTATGGCAACAGCCCTGACGCGGCGTTGCGCAATGCAGCACAGACGCCGTCGAACGAACCGCTGCTCCTGCTCTCGGCGATGGCGGCGGTGACTAAAAATCTCGGTTTCGGCGTCACCAGCAATCTGTCCTTCGAGCCGCCCTACCCGTTCGCACGGCGGATGTCGACGCTCGACCATCTCACCGAGGGACGGATCGGCTGGAACGTCGTCACCGGCTATCTCGACAGCGCCGCACGCGGCGCCGGCAAGGACAAGCAGACCGGCCACGACGACCGCTACGACATCGCCGACGAATATATGGAGGTCGTCTACAAGCTCTGGGAAGGCAGCTGGGAGGACGACGCCGTGCTCCGCGACCGCAAGCGCGGCATCTTCACCGATCCCAGCAAGGTCCATCGCATCAACCACGAGAGCGCGAACTACCGCATCAACAACACCATCCATCTCAGCGAGCCGTCGCCGCAGCGCACGCCCGTGCTGTACCAGGCCGGCACCTCGCCGCGCGGGCGGCAATTCGCGGCCAAGCACGCCGAATGCGTGTTCATGTCGGGACCGTCGGCCAAGGTGATCGCGCCGCGCGTGTCCGCGATCCGCCAGGAGGCCGCCGCGCTCGGCCGTAGTCCGGCGGAGATCCTGATGTTCTCGATGATGACGATCATCCTCGGACGAACGGAGGCCGAAGCAAAGGAGAAATACGCCGATTACCGCCGCCACATCAGCCCCGAAGGCGCGCTGGCGCTGATGTCGGGGTGGACCGGCGTCGACTTCTCCGGCTACGACCTCGACCAGCAGGTACGCCATGTCCAGAACGATGCCGGCCGCAGTGCGATGGACAACGTCACCCGCGCCGATCCCGATCGCGTCTGGACGGTGCGCGACGTCATCGACCATGTCGGCATCGGCGGTGCCGGCCCGGTCGTGGTCGGCACGCCGGAGAGCGTCGCCGACAAGATCGAGGATTGGTTCGAGAAGACCGATGTCGACGGCCTCAACGTTGCCTTTGCGATCTCGCCCGGTGATTTCGAGGAGATCGCCGACATGCTGGTGCCGGAGCTGACCCGGCGCGGCCGGTACAAGAGCGAATATGCGAAAGGCACGCTGCGGGAGAAGCTGTTTGGCAGCGGACGTGCAAGGCTCGACTCACCGCATCCGGCGGCAGGGTATCGGGTGGGGAGGAAGGGGTAGGCGGAAATTTGCGCCACACCCGCGCTGTCGTCCCCGCTTTCCGCCAGGACGAGCTGGAGAGGGAGAGTGCCTCCTCCTGGTCATTGCGAGCGCAGCGAAGCAATCCAGAATCCCTCCGCGGATAAAGCCTGGATTGCTTCGCTGCGCTCGCAATGACGGTGGAAGCAGTGTGTCCTACACCTTCCCGTCCACCATCACCTCGATCAGCTTTGTCCCTGGCCGGCCGAACGCCGACGCCAGCGTCGGCTTCAGCTCGCTGACATCGCTGATCCTGATCGCCTCGCAGCCCAGCGCTTTCGCGACGCCGGCGAAATCCACGGGCGGATCGACAAAATCCATGCCGACGTAATTGTCATCGCCATGGAAGGCGAGCAGGCGCTGCTTGATGATGCGGTAGCCGCCATTGTTGGCGATGACAACGTTGAGCGGCAGCTTGTGATGCGCCGCCGTCCACAGCGACTGGATCGAATACATCGCACTGCCGTCGCCCGAGAAGCACACCACGGGACGATCCGGATTGGCAAGGCTGGCGCCGACCGAGGCCGGCAGGCCCCAGCCGATGCCGCCGGAGGCAAGGCCGTGATAGCCGTAACGATCACGATGCGGACGTAGCGCCGTGACTTGACGGCTGGAGGTGAGGCCTTCGTCGACGAGGATCGCGTGATCGGGCATGGCCTCGACCATTTGCAGCACGAGATAATCCGGATCGATGGGGTTGCGGCCCGCGCTCTTGCCGATCTGCTCGACCAAAGCGGCGCGGCGCGCGCTCCAGTTCTTTGGTGCCAGCTCAGTGAGACGCTCCCTGGCGCGGCTTGCGAGTGCCGCACCGCCCATTTCCTTCAGCATCGGGATCAGCGCGCGCAGCGTTTCCTTGACGTCCGCCTTCAGCGCGATCTCGGCGCCGTAGTTCTTGGCGATCTCCCAATCGACGAGACCAATCTGGACGATGCCAAGGCCATCAGGCAGCGCATCGACCTCGCTATAGACAGACATCCGCAACGGATCGCCGCCGAGCGCAATCAGCAGATCGTAGGGCGCCAGCGTATCGCGCGCGACCTTCTGCACGCGCGCCAGCGTGCCGACGAAGCTCGGGCTTTCGGAAACGAAGTGTGAACCATAGGGCGTCGAGGATTGATAGGCGGCTGCGCCGAGCAGCTCGGCGAGTTCGGCCGCTTCCTTCAGCGCATCGCTCTTGACCACCTCATCCATGGTGACGACCACAGGCCGATCGGCCTTCAGCAGGCGCGCGGCAAATGCTCTCAGCGCTTCATCCGACGGCTTTACGCGCGCGTCGATGCGGGTGGAGCGGCCGAGATCGATGCCCGCTTCGCAGTTGAGGATGTCGCCGGGGAGCGAGATGAACACCGGACCTGTGGGCGGCGTCATCGCGACCTTGGCGGCGCGGCGCACGATGCGCGGCAGATCCTCCAGCCGCGTCACCTCGACTGCCCATTTCACCAGCGGCTCGGCCATGCGCACCAAGGGGCCATACAGCACCGGCTCCATCAGCCCGTGGCCCTGCTCCTGCTGGCCGGCGGTGAGGATCATCGGCGTGCCCGTGAACTGGGCGTTGTAGAGCGAGCCCATCGCGTTGCCGAGACCGGGCGCGACATGGACGTTGCAGGCGACCAGCTTTCCCGAGGCGCGGCTATAGCCATCTGCGATCGCCACCACCAGGCTCTCCTGCATCGCCATCACGTAGGTGAGATCGGGATGGTCCTTCAGCGCATGCATGATCGGCAGCTCGGTGGTCCCGGGATTGCCGAACAGATGCGTGATGCCCTCGTCCTTGAGCAGCGCGAGAAAGGCGGAGCGGCCGGTGATCTTGTTCTTCATGTTTCCTCCAGGAGCGGGCGTTGCCGCAAGGACGGACACATGATGGCCGAAGTTTTGGCAGGCGCGCAAGGAAGCGCAGTCATGGCTGCGTTGCGCGCGATGGTCTCGTGTCCCGGACGCGGCGCCGCGCATAGCATTGTGACGCGGAGCCGGGACCCAGCTTCGTGACGAGTTCACCGATGCATGGGCCCCGGCTCAGCAGCGCACCACCGAAGGGGTGCTGCGCTGCGTCTTGGCAGGAGAGCGGGGCGAGCGGCGCGCTACATCTCCTCGCGCCCCAGCTCGAACGGATCTTCGCCGCCCGCGCGCTTCTTCCTTTTCGAGCGCTGCCAGACCACGCCGGGAAAGCCCTTCAGCGGCACCAAGGGCTCGCCGGTATAGGCCCATTCCTGCAGCTCCTCGATCGCGATGTGATAGAGCGGCTGGCGGCCGGTGCGTTCTTTGAACAGCGCGCGCGGGATGTTGACCATGTGCGGGCCGCGCGGGCGCTCATAGGCAATCGGCGTGCCGCAATGCGAGCAGAAGCTGCGCGCGGTCTTTGTCGCCTTGTCCTCGTAACGGGTCAGCGCGGTCTTGCCCGAGGTGATGCGGAAGCGCTTCTTCCAACTGCCGACATAGGTGGCATAGGCCGCGCCATGGGCGCGGCGGCTGGCGGCGGAATGATCATGCCAGGCCCAGCGCGCGGGAACGTCGATCTCGAAGGTGACCTTGCCGCAGAGGCACTGGCCCGTGGCGGTTCCTGCGGCGACTGCGGCTTTAGCCATGATTGCTTTCTCCGTCGTCATTGCGCGCGCAGCGAAGCAATCGAGGCTGCCTCCGCGGAACGATTCTGGATTGCTTCGCTGCGCCCGCAATGACGGAATCTGTGGTGCGGTCGGAGCAACACAATAGCCGCGCAGCCCGGATGAGCGAAGCGACAGCCGGGGAAATTCTTGCTCAGACGAAGGTCGGGGATATCGCTTTGCTCATCCGGGCTGCGGCAACGTCACGCCGGCGTCAGCTCGTCATACACTGGATAATCCGTGTACCCCTTCTCCTCGCCGCCATAGAACGTCGCGCGGTTGTACGGCGTGATCGGATAACCGTGCGCGAGGCGCCGCGGCAGATCGGGGTTGGAGATGAAGATGCGGCCGAAGGCAATGATGTCCGCATGACCCTCCGCAATTGCCGCATTCGCGCTCTCGCCGGTGAAGCCGCCGGCGGTCATCAGCACGCCGCTGTAATGCGGGCGGAACAGCACCATCGCAGAGGGCACGTTCTCCCAGTGGACGTCGGCACGACCGGCGCCGCTGGAGCGCGGCTCGATGAAGTGCAGATAGGCAAGGCCGAGCTTGTCGAGCGCCTTCACCACATGGGTGTAGAGGGGCATCGGATCGGGCTCGCCGGAATCATTGGCGATGCCGTGGGGCGACAGCCGCACGCCGACGCGGCCCGCGCCCCAGACATCGATCGCAGCCTGCGTGACCTCGAGCAGCAACCGCGCGCGGTTCTCGATCGAGCCGCCATATCGGTCGGTGCGCTGGTTGCTGCGCGACTGCAGGAACTGCTCGAGCAGATAGCCGTTGGCGCCGTGGATTTCGACGCCGTCGAAGCCGGCGGCGAGCGCATTCTTGGCGCCCTGCCGGAAGGCCTCGACGATGCCCTTGACCTCATGGGTCTCCAGCGCGCGCGGCGTTTCGTAATCGGCGATCTTGCCGTCGGCGGTCATCGCCTTCATGCCTTCGGCCTTGATCGCAACCGCCGAGGCCGACACCGGCAGCTCACCGCCATGATAGGAGGAATGCGAGACGCGGCCGACATGCCAGAGCTGAAGGAAGATGATGCCGCCCTTGGCGTGCACCGCGTCCACCACCTTGCGCCAGCCGGCGATTTGCGCGTCCGAATAGATGCCGGGTGTCGCCGGATTGCCGCGGCCGTGCGAGAGCACTGGCGAAGCTTCCGCGATGATCAGCCCGCCCTTCGTTGCGCGCTGGCCGTAGTATTCGGCGTTGAGCGGTCGGGGCGAAAAGCTCTCACGCTCGGCGCGCATGCGCGTCAACGGTGCCATCGCGACGCGATGCGCAAGCTTGTACGGACCGACCTGCAACGGCCTAAACAACGCCTCGAATTTCATGCTGGCCCCAATGGCTATGGAAGGATGCGGATCATATAGCGAGGGGCGGCCACCGGAAAAGGCGCCGCCCCTCACAAAAGCAGATATTTCCTCGCGCGGAACGCGGGGAGAACAGGTCTTACGCCGTCTTGATCCAGACGGCCTTCACGTTGAGATATTCCTCGACGTGCTGCTTGCCGGACTCGCGGCCGTAGCCGCTCATCTTGTAGCCGCCGAACGGCACGGCCGGATCCATCGCCTGGTAGCAGTTCACCCACACCGAGCCGGCGCGCAGGCGCTTCGCCACCGCATGCGCCTTGCTGACGTCGCGCGTCCACAGCCCGGAGCCGAGGCCGAAGGTGGTGTTGTTGGCGCGCTTGACCAGCTCGTCCATGTCCTTGAACGCGATCGCGGAGATGACGGGGCCGAAGATCTCCTCCTGTGCGATGCGCATGTTGTCCTGCACGCCGGCGAACACGGTCGGCGAGACGAAGAAGCCCTTCGACAGCGCACCTTCGGTGACGCGGCCGCCGCCGGCGAGCGCCTTTGCACCTTCCTTCTGGCCGATGTCGAGATAGCCGGTGACGCGCTCGAGCTGCTGCTCGGAAACCAGCGGACCGATCTGCACGTTGGGATCGAGGCCATTGCCGACCTGCAGGTTCTTGCCGAACTCGGCGACGCGGCCGACGAACTCTTCGTAGATCGACTCCTCGACGAACAGGCGCGTGCCGGCGCTGCAGATCTGCCCCGAATTGGCGAACACCGCCATCGCGGCGCCGGGAACTGCGGCATCGAGATCGGCATCGGCGAAGACGATGTCCGGCGACTTGCCGCCGAGCTCGAGCGAGACGCGCTTGAGGTTGCCTGCGGAGGCGCGAATGATCGACTGGCCGGTGACGTGCGACCCGGTGAAGGCGACCTTGTCGACGTCGGGATGCGAGGCGAGGGCGGCGCCCGCGGTCTCGCCATAGCCGGGCACGACATTGACGACCCCGGGCGGAATGCCGGCTTCCATGGCGAGCTCGGCGATGCGCAGCGAGGTCAGCGGCGCTTCTTCCGCGGGCTTGAGCACCACCGTGCAGCCGGTCGCGATGGCAGGCCCGATCTTCCAGATCGTCGCCGTGAGCGGACCGTTCCAGGGAATGATGGCGCCGACGACGCCGATCGGCTCCTTCAGCGTATAGGAGAAGATTTCGCCGGGCAGCGAGTTCTCGATGGTCTCGCCGTGGATCGCGGTAGTCTGGCCGGCATAATAGCGCAGCATGCCGACGGCGCGCAGGCGATAGGCGCGGGTGCGGCTGACCGGGGCGCCCATGTCGAGCGTGTCGAGCTGCGACAATTCGTCAAAGTTCTTCTCGACGAGGTCGGCGAGCTTGAGCAGCAGGTTCTGCCGCTCGAACGGCTTGACCTTGCTCCAGGGACCTTCGAAGGCACGGCGGGCGGCCGCAACCGCACGGTCGATGTCTTCCTTGTCGCCTTCCGCAACGGTTGCGAGCAGCTCGCCGGTGGCGGGATTGTGCGTCTCGAAGCGCTTGCCGGAGGCCGCATCGACCCATTTGCCGTCGATCAGCATCTGCTTGTAGGAGCCGTTGGCGAACGGATGGCGCGTGATCGGGATAGCGTGCGACACAGCCATGGCTGCACTCCCTGTCAGGTGATTGATTGGTTCGATCTGGGCGGGATCGTTAGGTTGGGAAGAATACAGCGGTGCCGGAGGGGCGTAAAGGCAGCGCGAAACGAAGCCCTGCCATGCCGACTTATGCAGGGTCGCGCGAGTGCCGGCGACATCGTTGAGAACCGCGCGCCCTTGTCGCGATGGCATCGGGACTATGCGGATGCGTTCGCGAAGTTCGTGAAGGGGAATAGGCAGGCATCGCTCTCTCACTCCCTCGCCTCGCTCTTGCGGGGAGAGAGTGAGGTGAGGGGCGGCAGGCTCAGTCTGATTAATTGAAGAGAAGCTCGTGGTGGCGACCGTTGGTCCGAGAAGCGTTTATCGCGGCGTCCCTGTGCCATGCCCCTCACCCGGATCGCGTCGGACGATGCTTCGCATCGCCGAGGGCGATCCAAGCTCTCCCCGCAGAAGGGCGGGGAGAGGTTGAAAAATCTACAGCGTCTCTTGCTTGTGCCCGCAATTCTTGCAGGCGAACTTGACGCGGCTCTGGCCCTTTTCCGCCTGGACCCGGTTCGGCGCGCCGCACTTGCCGCAGACGGCCTCGATGCGGGTCGTGCCCTGCTTGACGACGATGGCCTTCTTTTCCATCGATTCGCGGATCAGGCGCTCGGCCTCCTCACGCAGGGATTGTTTCGACAAAGCTCATCTCCGCCTCTGGAAAGCGCGAGAGCCATATCGCACCTGCGTTGGAATCTCAATCGGCAATGGCGAGATCACTGCGCACTCAAGAGAGTCATTCCGGGGCGACGCGCAGCATCGAACCTGGAATCTCGAGATGCTCTGGTGCGCAACCGCGCACCATAGTTCGCGCTCCGCGCGCCCCGAATTGACGCGAGTGTGTCAGACCTCGACGATCACATAACTGTCTTCGACATGCACCGGGAACGTCTCGGCCACATACGGGCCCTTCTGCAACTCCTCGCCGCGCTCCACCGCGACCGGATATGACCGGATCTTGACGCGCTTCGGATCGAACCAGGACTGGCCGTTGCGCATGTCGAACTCCCAGCCATGCCAGGGACAGCGCAGCATCTCGCCGACGCGGGAGCGTTCATAGACGCCCGGCTCGGGCGAGGTCAGCCGTGCCACGCAGGCTGCCTTCTCCAACGGAGCGCCCTCGTGGGGGCATCGGTTCAGAAGCGCGAAGAACTCGCCATTGACGTGGAACACGACGATGTCACGCCCGGCTATATCGACGACCTTGTTGCCGCCGGGCGGGATCTCCGAGGTGGTGGCGACGATATGACGAGCCATGTTGATCAGAATTTGTAGACCGCGCGGGCATTGGTGCTGAATATCTTCTTGCGCTCGGCCTCGGTCAGCGGCGTCTTGAAGGCGAAGCGCGGATCGTCGAAATCCCAGTGCGGATAGTCCGACGAGAATAGCAGGCGATCGACGCCGACCCATTCGATCAACGCGCGCAGATGCCGCGCCTCGTCCGGCTCGTCGATCGGCTGCGTCGTGAACCAGAAATGCTCCCTGACATATTCCGAGGGTTTGCGCCTGAGATGCGGCACCTCGCTGCGGAAGCGTTCGAAATGCTGATCCATGCGCCACACGGCCGACGGGATCCAGCCGAAGCCGCCCTCGATGAAGACGATCTTCAGCTTTGGGAACCGCTCCGGCACGCCCTCGATGACGAGGCTCGCAAGCTGCGCCGCGATGGTGTGCGCGTTGGACTGGTGCTCCTCGACGTAATAGGACGGCCAGCCGCCGCCGGTCGGCGGATGCCCGCCATAGCCGCCGACATGGATGCCGAGTGGCAGGTCGAGCTCCTGTGCGCGCTCGTAGATCGGCCAGTAGCGACGCCGCCCGAGCGGTTCGTTGGCACGCGGCGAGACGTTGATCTGGATGTATTCGCCGGCTTTCGCGCAGCGCTCGATCTCGGCGATGGCGAGATCCACACCATCCTGCCCGACCAGGATCGAGGCCTTCAGGCGGGGATCGCGATGTGACCAGAACGCCAGCTGCCAGTCGTTGATGGCGCGCTGGATCGCGGCGCCGAATTCCAGGTTCTGCTGAGAGAAGATAAAGAGATCGAGCACCTGCAGAATCCCAAACTCGACGTCGAGCGGATCGAGATGCTGCTTCTGCATGAAGGCGAGATCGGAGCCGGGCGGCCCGCCGGTGGGCGGCCAGGCATCGCGCCGCGCGATCAGCGGCGAGGAGCGCGGGTACGGCGTGGTGAACAGGTACGGCGTACGCAGATGGCTGCCATATTCCCGCAAATGCTGCTGCCAGCGCTTTGGCAGGAATTCGTTGAGATCGTCGAGCGAATGCAGGCTCGGATGCACGTCGCAATCGACGATGCGCAAGCGTGTCGCGGTAGGCTTCTCGTCGTCACGCAGCGGACGGTCGATGACTTCACTCATGCGAACCTCCTGAAGACCCTTATGGCAGTTGTTTCACCTCTGCCCGTCGGGGAGAGGTGAAGCAGCTGCGATGCGACTTCGAAGTCGGATACCATCAACATGGTTCAAGCATTCAGTTTGAGCCGCGGAAACGTCTCCAGCGGATTGTCGACGCACATCTTTGCGATGATGCTCTTCGGCAGATTCGGCGGGATCGGATCGTCCCCGTCGAACTGCCAGTGCGGATAGTCGGACGCGAACAGGAACATCTTTTCGGAGCCGATCTGATCGATGATCTCCTCGACGCTTCTGGCATCGGCGGGGGCATCGAACGGCTGCATGGTGACGCGGAAATTGTCGCGGATGATCGCGGCCGGCTCGCGCTCGACCCAGGGCACCTCGACCCGCACGCCGCGCCAGGTCTTGTTGGCACGCCACATGAAAGCCGGCAGCCAGCTCACGCCCGACTCCATCAGCACGACCTTCAGGTTCGGGAACTTGCCGAACACGCCCTCATAGATCAGGCTCAATATCTGTGCCTGAAACGCCTGCGCCTCGACGAAGTAATATTCGTAGCGGTGCGATGGCCAGCCGGCCGAGCTCGGCGCCTGCCGATATTGCGTGCCGGCGTGGATCGCGAGCGGCAGCTGGTATTTCTCGGCGAGCTGGTAGACCGGCCAGAAATGGCGTCGTCCCAGCAGCGTCTCGCCCTGCGCCAGCACCAGGATGGAGACGAAGCGGTTGTCGCCGGCGCGGCGCTCGATCTCCTCGATGGCGAGATCCGGCGCCTGCATCGGCACCACGATGGAGGCGCGCAGGCGCGGATCGCGCGACAGCCATTCGGCGGCGATCCAGTCGTTGATCGCCTTGCAGAAGTCGGCCGCCATATAGGCGTCGAACACGGCCTGCGCACCGTAGAGAACGTTGAGAATGGCGTGGCTGGCGCCGAGCTGCTCGAAGGCGCCCTTCTGCACCATGGCGAGATCGGAGCCGGGCTTGGCGCCATTGGCCGGCCGCCAATCCGCGCGGCCCGAAAGCGGCATGCTCGGCGGATAGGAGGTGAGATCGAGCCCGTCGATGGCGCGGCTCACCACCTGCTCTTTCCAGTGATCGCTGAGATAAGGAAGCAGCGTGGTGCGTGTGCCACCAACAGCCGGGTGGATGTCGCAGTCGATCCGCGTCGCCGCCATGGAGCTTCCTCGGAGTTCCTCGCAGAGTCTTATTGGCGGCGTTATTCGCGCCGCCTGAAGAGACTGCGCCGGCCGGCGCCGCCACGCAAGGGCGCGCGCCCGCGCGATCCGTCATGGCTCGGTTGCATTTCGCAGGCGCGATATGCGGATCAGGCGCGCGGTGGACGCTCCGGCGCCCACCGCCCCAATGTTGCAAGCCGTTGTGCAGTCCGGGCGTTCTCGTCTCAGGCCTTGGATACCTCCATCAGCAGCCGCTCGGCCTTGGCATCCTCGATGCGGTTCACCAGCCGGCTGCTCTCATGATTGTCGCGCACGGTCTTGGTCAGGGTGACGCAGGTCTGGATCAGCATCACGATGCCCATCGTGAGATAGCCCTTCATCCAGAGGTCGATCGGCAGGAAGAAGATGCCGAGCGCGACGAGGAAGGCGGAAGCTGCGAAGGACACGTAAGTGAAAGTCACCCAAGCGCTGCTGTGGGGCTGGCCGTTCTGGTTCATGATAGTCTCCTGTTGGTTCGAATGATGATGGGATTTGAGAGATCGGGTTTGAGATCAGCCAGCCGGGCTGCGCTTGGACTTCAACCGCGCCAGCACGTCGTCCGCGGTCGTCTTGAGTCCGGGGCCAAAGCCCTGCTCGGCAAGCTTCTCGGCGGTGGCGAGCGGACCGGTGGCCGCATCGAGCTCGACCAGCGCATCATCTGCCGCCTGGGCCTCCATCTGGCGCTCGCGCAGGCGCCGCAAGGTGCCCTCCGCCTCTGGCAGCGTGGATTCGTAAGGGCGGGCTGCCTCGATACCGCTGCGGCGAAGCGAGCGCACCGCTTCCGAAGCGCGGGCGACGCGACGGCCGCGATCGAGGTCGGTGATGCGGGCCTGCGCATTCGCCACGTGCCGCTTCAGGCGCGCAATCTCGGTCGCGAACAGTGCGCGCGCCGTCATCGCCGCATCGCGGTCGGCCTCGAGCCCTGCGATGGCTTCGGCCGCTTCCTTGGCGAGATCCTCGCGACCGCCATCGAGTGCCGCAACCGCGCGCGTCTCGAGATCGGCGATACGAGCGATCGTCGCCTCGAGCTTGCGGCCTTCCTGCTGGTCCTGGGCGATCGCCAGCGCCAGCGTCCGCTTGCTGCGCTCGACGGCGCGCGGCCGCATCACGCATCTGCTGGTCGAGGATCAGAAGGGCCGTCCGGTCCTCCAGTTCCTCGCCCGCGGCGGCCACGCTGCCGCGGAAAAGTGTCACTACGGTCTTGAACATTGGCTGCTCCCTGTTATGAGCGCTGCTCACAGATGCCTTGTAGCACATCTTGAGCATTGCTCAAGAATGATTTGAGCAGCGCTCACGCTTGTGGTTAACGAATGTCTAAAGCCGTGGAACGTCGAGAAAAACTTCGGGCCGACCTGATCCTGGCGGCGGAACGGATGATCGCAAGCCGCGGATTAGGCGGCCTGAAAACCCGCGATCTCGCCCGCGAGATCGGCTGCGCCAATGGCGCCGTCTACAATCTCGTGGCCGATGTGGACGAGCTGATCCTGCGCGTCGGCTCGCGCACGCTGCTTCGCCTCGACGAAGCACTCAGCGCGGCGGAGAGCGCAGGCGAGCGGTCGCCGCAGGAGACCCTGGTTCGCATCGCAATCGCCTATTGCGATTTTGCCGCCGAAAATCTCGAACTCTGGCGCGCGCTGTTCGAGCACCGCATGCAGGCCGGTAAGGAAGTCCCCGACTGGTCGATCGACGACCAGATGCAGCTGTTCCGCCACATCTACCAGCCGCTGGCTGTCTTGTTTCCAAAGCGCAGCCCTGAGGAACTCGGCATCACAGCCCGCAGTCTGTTCTCTGCCGTGCACGGCATGGTGGCGCTGGGGCTGGAACAGAAGCTGGTCGCCGTTCCGCTGCCGGCGCTGCGCAAGGAGATCGCGGGCCTCGTGCGTGCGATGATCGACGGACTGATTGCCCATGCGGCGTAGAGAGTGCGCGGCAAAGCGATCGGCTGACTAAAATTTCGCCTGTCGCATCGCGGTCGCCGCGCTTAGCCTTCGTGGCGAAAACGTCCCCTTCATCTCGCTCCGGAGCGTCCCATGCCCCTCCTCATCCGCGGCGGCACCGTCGTCAATCACGATCATTCGCGCCGCGCCGATGTGCTGATCGATGGCGAGACGATCGCAGCGATGGGCGCGTCGCTCGAGCCGCCCACCGGCGCCGAAATCATCGACGCCGGCGGCGCCTACGTCATGCCGGGCGGCATCGATCCGCACACCCATCTCGAAATGCCGTTCATGGGCACGGTGACAGCCGACGATTTCGAGTCGGGAACGAAGGCGGCGCTCGCCGGCGGCACCACGATGGTGGTGGACTTCTGCCTGCCCGATCCCGGCCAGTCGATGCTCGCGGCCTATCAGGAGTGGCGGCACAAATCCGAGAAGGCGGCGACCGACTACGGCTTCCACATGGCGGTGACGTCATGGTCGAAGCAGATCTATGACGAGATGGAGACCGTGGTCAAAACCTACGGCATCAACACCTTCAAGCATTTCATGGCCTACAAGGGCGCGCTGATGGTAAACGACGACGAGCTCTACAACTCGTTCGCGCGCTGCGCCCATCTCGGCGCCATGCCCGTAGTCCATGCGGAGAACGGCAATGTCGTCGCGTTGATGCAGGACGCGCTGATCGCGCGCGGCGTCACCGGCCCCGAAGGCCACGCTTACTCTCGGCCGCCGGAGGTCGAGGGTGAAGCCACCAACCGCGCCATCATGATCGCTGATATGACCGGCACGCCAGTCTACATCGTGCACACCAGCTGCCGCGAGGCGCATGAGGCGATCGCGCGGGCGCGCGCGGCGGGCAAGCGCGTCTATGGCGAGCCGCTGATCCAGCATCTGCTGCTGGACGCCGATGAATACCAGAACAAGGACTGGGACCATTCGGCGCAGCGCGTGATGTCGCCGCCGTTCCGCGACAAGCAGCACCAGGAAAGTCTGTGGGCCGGGCTGCAATCAGGCTCGCTCCAAGTGGTCGCGACCGACCATTGCGCCTTCACCACCGAGCAGAAGCGGTTCGGGCGCGGCGATTTCAGGAAGATCCCGAACGGCACCGGCGGCCTCGAAGACCGATTGGCGCTGCTCTGGACCGCGGGCGTCGCCACGGGACGGCTGACCAAGGAGGAGTTCGTCGCGGTCACCTCGGCCAACATAGCCCGCATCCTCAACATCTATCCCCGCAAGGGCGCGGTCGCGGTCGGCTCGGATGCCGATCTCGTGGTGTGGGATCCGAAGGCGAGCAAGACCATCAGCGCGAAGCGGCAGATGAGCCGGATCGACTACAACGTGTTCGAGGGATTTTCCTGTACCGGCGGCGCCACGGTGACGCTGTCGCGCGGCCGTATCGTCTGGAAGCATGGCGATCTGCGCGCCGAGGCGGGCGATGGCCACTATGTGGAGCGGCCCGCCTTCTCGCCTGTGCATGTCGCCAATTCGACCTGGAAGGAATTGACCGCTCCGCGCGCGGTCGCACGCGGAGCGGTGACGCCGTAGCGCATTCGTCGCCTCTACACGAACGAAGATAGTCGAAAACGGCCTAGGAACGAACGTTTCGGGGGTTTGTTGTCGCGCGTAGTTTCCCTCAGAGCGCGAGCCATCCCATGTATCACCACGTCAAGAAGCTGATGTTCACCGTGCGCGTCGACGAACCCGATCCGCGCTTCGGCAATATGCTGCTCGAGCAATTCGGCGGCGCCAATGGGGAACTCGCAGCCGCGATGCAATACTCGATTCAAGGGCTGAACTGCGAGGATCCCGACCGCAAGGACCTGCTGATGGATATCGGCACCGAGGAGCTCAGTCATCTTGAAGTCGTCGGCTGCCTCGCGCGGATGCATCTGGCGCCCTCGCGCAACGACCGCCAGGCGGCAGAAGCCGATCCGCTCATCGCCATTGCCGGCGGCGGCGGCGTCAATCTGTTCAATTCGCAGGGCAATCCCTGGACCGCCGACTACCTCAAGATCACCGGCGAGCTTGACGTCGACCTTCGCAGCAACATTGCCGCCGAAGCCCGCGCGAAGATCGTCTACGAGCGCCTGATCAATTTCTGCGACGACGCCGGCAGCAAGGACGCGCTGCAATTCCTGATGACGCGCGAGATCACGCATATGAAGGCGTTTGCGCGAGCGCTCGAAAGCCTGTCGAAGCCGGCCTTCAGCATCGGCAGGATCGCTCCGACGCCCGGGCTCGTGAACCAGTACTTCAACGACTCCACCGGCAGCGGCGACCATGGCGAGATCGACACGAGAGGTCCCTGGAACGAGGGAGAAGATTGGGTGTTCACGGAATCGCCTGCGCTCCAGTCCACGGACGCGGGTGCAGCCACGCCGATCGTCGCGGAGAGCTCGCCGCCTGTCGACGAAGCGGGGCTGACCGATCTCCTGCTGCATGAGCTGCGCGACATTCTCCACGCCGAGAAGCAGTTGACCAAGGCGCTTCCCAAAATGGCGCAGGCCGCGCGGTTCGACCAGTTGCGGGAGCTGTTCGAGCAGCATCTCGGCGAAACCGAGAATCAGATCGAGCGCATCAATGAATGTTTCGAGCTGCTCGGCGAGAGCGCCCGGGCAAAACCCTGCAAGGGCATGATGGGCCTGGTCGAGGAGGGCCAGGAGGTCATGAAGGAGGGCGAAAAGAAGCAGGATGCAGCCGCCGACCTCGCGCTGATCGGAGCGGCTCAACGCGTCGAACATTACGAGATGGCGGGCTACACCACCGCACGCAATCTGGCACAGCAACTCCGGCATAGCGCGATCGTCGCCCTGCTGTCCAAATCGCTTGCCGAGGAAGAGAATGCCGACCTCCTGCTCAATCAGGTCGCGCGCTCGCTGATGTCGGTCGCGAAGATGCCTGCCGCGCTGGAGCAGGCTGAATAGCGAGCAGCCGGCGCCCCGGACGCAGCAGACGTCCCGCCTAGCACCATCGCGGGGCGGAACGCAGCAGGTGCGCCGCGATCATTCGTGCCGATGGCACACATCTTGCCTCTCTATGCCGAACAATTCCCGGGCAGGAGGCACCCATGAGCGTTTCACCTTTCGGTATCAGCCGCCGCAGCGTGGTGCTCGGCGGTATCAGTGCCGCCGGAATGGCGTCCCTTGCCCCTCCGGCCGCCTGGGCACAGGGACGCAGCGAAACGCTTCTGGTGGTGCAGGAACTCGGGCCGAACTCGCTCGACATGCAGGGCGTCGGCTCCAACCAGACCGTGAACGGTCTGTCGTGGAATTGCTACGACCGCCTGCTGACTTACGCCTCAAAGACGCTGCCCGACGGCACGACCTCATACGACCGCGAGAAGCTCGCACCTGAGCTTGCGGAAAGCTGGGAGGTCGCGGCCGATGGCATGTCCTGCACCTTCAAGCTTCGCAAGAACGCGAAATTCCACGACGGCACACTGGTCACGGCCAAGGACGTCAAATGGTCGTTCGACCGCGCGGTGAAGGTCGGCGGGTTTCCGACCTTCCAGATGTCCGCGGGATCGCTGGAGAAGCCCGAGCAGTTCGTGGCGGTCGACGACCACACCTTCCGCATCGACTATGTGCGCAAGGACAAGATGCTGCTGTTCAACGTCGCCGTCGTCGTGCCCTTCATCATCAACTCGGAGCTCGCAAAGAAGAACGCAACCGCTGAGGACCCCTGGGCACTGGCCTGGCTGAAGAACAACGAGGCCGGCGGGGGTGCCTACAGGATCGAGAGCTGGAAACCCGGCAGCGAGACCGTTCTGGCGCGCTTCGACGACTGGAAGAGCGGACTACTGCCGAAGGTGAAACGCGTGATCGCGCGCGACGTGCCCTCCGCCGGCACCCGCCGCGCCATGCTGGAGCGCGGCGATGCCGATATTTCCAGCGGCTTTGCGCCGCGCGACTTCGAGCAGATCATCAGGGAGGGCAAGGTCAAGGTCTCGGGCGTGCCGATCCCGAATGCGCTGTGGTACGTCGCGCTGAACACGGCAAAACCGCCATTCGACAATGTGAAGCTGCGCCAGGCCGTCGCCTGGGCGATGCCCTATGAGCAGATCCAGAGCAGCGCGTTCTTCGGCCGCGCCGTTCCCATGTACGGTGGGGTTGCCGAAGTCTCAAGACCGGTCTGGCCACAGCCGTTTCCCTATGTCACCGATCTCGACAAGGCCAAGGCGCTGATGAGGGAAGCGGGCTTCGAGTCGGGCCTGGAGACGACCTTGTCGCTCGACACAGGCACTGCGACCGTCGGTGAGCCGACCGCCATCCTGATCCAGGAGAACCTCGCCAAGGTCGGCATCAAGGCATCGATCGAGAAGATTCCGGGCGCCAACTGGCGCACGACGCTCAACAAGAAGGAGCTGCCGCTCGCGCTCAACCGCTTCAGCGGCTGGCTGGATTATCCCGAATATTACTTCTACTGGAATTTCCACGGCAGCAATTCGATCTTCAACATCTCCTCCTACCGGAACAAGGAGATGGACGCGCTGATCGACAAGGCTCGCTTCACCACAGATGCGGCGGAGTACGACAAGGCGGTGAAGGATTTCATCACACTTTGCATGCGCGATGTTCCGGTCGTCCCGCTCAATCAGCCGATCCATGACGTCGCCATGCAGAAGGGAGTCACTGGATACGAATTCTGGTTTCACCGCGAGCCGGATTACCGCCAGTTTGCGAAATCATAGCTTGGCGCGCCGAAAGTTCGACGTGTTCTCATCGTCATGGCCGGGCTCGTCCCAGCCATGCACGCCTTGCCTCTTTGCACCGAGAATATAGACCGCGCGCGGTGATGGCGAGCCATGGCGGCTCGATCAGGCTCAAGCCGTCCGACGAGGGCACCGCCTTCGAGCTGCAATTCCCTTTAGCTAGATCGCGAACACCCAGGCCGCGACGATGGTGCCGATGGTGACGAGACCGGCGATGGTCCAGCCGGCGGCATATTCCAGCTCAGGATGACCGGTGGCCCGCATGATCTCTGCTGGATCGGCGGTATGCTTCTCTGCCATGACAGCCTCGCACGTTACTTCCCGCGTCAATAGATAAGTCGCATCAGCCGCCATTAGGTTCCATCACGGAAATGCGAGAAATGACGCAGCTTGGTTTGTTCGCCGATCCGGACAGCGGTCCCGCCGGGCTTCGCTATGCGGACAATTTTATCGACGCCGCCGCCGAGCAGGATCTGATCGGCCGCATCGCGGCATTGCCGTTGCAGCGCTTCCAGTTCGGCGCGTTCGAGGGCAACCGCCGGGTGGCCTCATTCGGCTACCGCTACGACTACACGCTGCAACGGCTCGCCGAGGCCGATCCGATCCCGGACTGGGTGCTGCCTGTCGCGCGCCGGGTCGAGGCGTGGGCCGGCCTTACCGCGGACAGCGTGCGACAGGTGCTGTGCACCGAATACGAGGCCGGCGTCGGCATCGGTTGGCATCGCGACAAGCCCCACTTCGACAAGGTGCTCGGCCTGTCGCTCGGCTCTCCCTGCAAATTCCGCTTCCGCCGTCGCAGCGGCGACAAATGGCAGCGCCACACGCTCGAGGCCGTTCCGCGCTCGCTCTACATGATGGACGGCGAGGCGCGCTCGCAATGGGAGCACAGCATCCCGCCGGTTGAGGCACGCCGCTATTCCATCACCTTCCGGACCATGAAGCGGGCCTGACGGGTCGGCCCCAACCAAAACTGCGAAAACAACCCCATGCACAGTAGAAGGCCTCAGCCGGCTCGGGGCGGGTCACGCGCGGCAAATGTCTGACACGTCGGCGCAAAACGGCCGCGCCGCGCAAATCATCGCGCGGCTGGCATCTTGCCTTCCAAATCCGGTTGCATGCTAGACTGGATGCCATCCAGGGCAGGAGGGAAGCATGGCCGACAACAAGGCGAAGCGGGGCGGAGCCGATCGGGCGCTGATTGCCCTCACCGAGACATACGAAGTCGCCTACTGGTCGAAGAAGTTCAAGGTCAGCCCGGCCAAGCTGAATACGCCGTCAAGAAGGTCGGCCATTCCGCGAGGAAGGTCGAGGAGTACATCAAGCTCCAGAAGCACCGCGCCGCCGACAAGAGCCGGATCGCGCTCAGCGAACCCTACGAGGTCCGCTACTGGTCGAAGAAGTTCAAGATCACCCCGGCCAAGCTGAGGCTCGTGGTCGGGGCAGCCGGCCATTCCTCCAAGAAGGTCGAGGCCTATCTCGCGGCGCAGAAGGCGGCGAACAAGAAAACGGCCAGGAAAACGACGAAGAAGACCACGAAGAAGGCCACCACACGCAAGAAAGCCGCCTGAAACGGCAGGCCGGTGGAGGCAACATGACATCCGGTCGACTGATCCTCGCCTGCGGCCTCATCGCTGCCTGCGCACAAAATGCCGCGGGCGCCTCCGAGCCTGCAAAAGTGTCGGGCGCGACGGCGCTGGCGCTCGCGGGCGTGATCGCGCCGCTGTCGCCGGACCTGACGGGGCCCGAGAAGAAGGCGATGGCGATGCTGTTCGCCGCCAACGCCGACGTTCCCTACAAGAAGCCGATCATGGTGACGGCGGACAAGATCATCTGCCGCACCGGCAATGTCGATATCACCGTTCGCAATTGCGAGGTCACGTTCGGCAAGAAGACAAAGACCGTGAACGGCTCTACCGCAAACGAGATTTTCGCGACGGCAGCGCTGGCGGGCATTCCGCCTGATGGCGCGGCCGGATCGAATTTCGAGAGCCTGACCAAGCTGAGCTGCACGATCGACCCCAACGCGATCAGGCGGAAGGACGGCAGCGGGGCGGATTGCACATTCCAGCCCGGGAATTGAGCGTCTCCCGAGAACCAGCCACGGCGCCGTGAAATCGCCTCAAGCCCAGCTAACTAATAAGGCGAATTGAAAAGACAGGCCCGATCGGCGACCCATGATGAGGCGCGCAAGGCCGACACCAATATGAAGAATCATCTCGCACTTTTCCTGCTTCTGACTGTCACGACCGCATCCGCGCATGGCCCGATGCCGGAGCGGCCGCTTCCCCGGTCCGATCTCGTCCTGACGGGCCTCACCGATTCCGACACCACCGCCGGCGGCACCGCACGGCTGTGCGAGCAGGTCACCTTCTCGCGCGGCCTGCGCTATGGCGAGAGCGAAGCCAATGTGCTCGACGTCGCCGCCAGCGCGACCAAGGCGACGACGCCGCGGCCGGTGCTGGTGTTCGTGACCGGGGACACCTTCACCGGCGACCGTGGGGCGCCGGACCTGTCGCGCGAGATGCAGGACCAGGCGATGTGCTTTGCCGCGCGCAATGACATGATCGGGGTGCGGGTCAACTACCGCCTCGCCCCGTCGGCGGCCTGGCCGGCGGGGGCGACCGACGTCGCGGCAGCGCTGTCCTGGGTCCACGGCAATATCGACCTCTTCAATGGCGACGCCCGCGAGATCGTCGCGGTCGGCTACGGCGCCGGCGCGTTCCATGTTGCGACGCTGTTGGCGCATCCCGAGCTCCAGGCCGATCGCGCCGAGGTCGCCGCCGTGGTGCTGGTGTCCGGGATCTACCGCGCCGGCAAGGACGCCAGCGACAGTGTGAAGGCCTATCTCGGCCCCGACGCCGCCCAGTACGACAAGCGGTCGGTCTACCCGGGGATCCTCAATGTCGATGTGCCGATCGTGCTGGCCTGGGCCACGGATGATCCTGCCAATCTCGTCTCACAAGGCGAGACGCTGAAAAAGACGCTCTGCGGCGCCGGCCATTGCCCGCGCAGCGCGCTGCTGCGCAGCCGCGACGGCATCGCCGCCGCGTTCGGGCTCGATGGTTCGGGCGACAGCCTCGCCGAGCCGACACTGCTGCTGGTGCATCAGCTGGAGGCACGCGGGCTACCGTAGGGGCGCCTTGCCTCTTGCTCACACCTTTACTGAGCGCCCGGCCCTGCCTTACATCCGCCTTCGCCAAGGCTGCGGCGGACAAGAGGAGGGAGCACACCTCTCGCGTGGTGAGAGGTCGGTCCTTACCCTCCCCTGGAGGGGGAGGGGTCGGCTCACATGGAGCGTAGCGAAATGTGAGACGGGGTGGGGTGACGGTCTCTCTACGTCCAACAGTGCCCGAGTGGAGAGATCAACCCACCCCGCTCGCGCTGCGCGCGATCGACCCTCCCCCTCCAGGGGAGGGTAAGAGCAAGTGCCACACGACACACTCTCTCGATCAGAAATCGATGCAGCGCGTCAACACGGCTGCCGTTTTGCTTTCCGCCCATGCGTCGCATTGAAGCGGGCTGCCCGGCCACAGCTTTGCCAAACGCTTGACGTAGATTAAGCGGCCTTGGTGCGGATCGGGCCGACCTCGTTGGGGGCCAACGACAAGGTGTCGAACATGCGCGTCACCGGCAGACTGCTGTTCGTTTCGATGATCGCTTTCGCCTCACTCGGGGCGATGTCGCAGCAACACACCGAACAACCCGCGGCCGACACCGAAATCCGCATCGGCAATGTCATGCCGTATTCGGGGCCGCTCTCGGAGTTCGGCGCGATCGGCACGGCGGAGGCCGCCTATTTCGACATGGTCAATGCGCGCGGCGGCATCAACGGCCGCAAGATCCGCTTCATCACGCGCGACGACAATTCCGATCCGGCGACCGCGCTGGAGCTGACCCGCAACCTGGTCGAGAAGGACGGCGTGCAGCTGATGTTCGGCTCGTTCGGCACGCCCGGCAATATCGCCACGCGATGGTATCTGAACGAGAGGAAAATCCCGCAACTGTTCGTCGCCTCCGGCGACGAGGAGCTGAGCCAGGCCAAGGCGTTTCCCTGGACCATGGGCTGGCAGCCGTCGTTCCGCTCCGAAGGGCGCATCTACGCCAACTATATCCAGGCCTACTATCCCCGAAAGAAGATCGTGGTGCTCTGGCAGAACGATCAGTTCGGGCGCATGCTGTACAAGGGCATCCAGGAAGGGCTCGGCGAGCTTAACCGTCAGGTCCTCGTCGACATCGCCTTTGACATCAATGACGAGCATCTCGACGGCCACGTCTCGATCCTCAAGCGCGCGGGCGCCGACATCTTCGTCTTTCTCGGCGTGCCGTCGACAGCGTCCAAGGTGATCAAGCTCGCGGCGTCAATGAAATGGCGCCCGGTGTTCATCGTGAACGATGCCTCCGCCTCGATCGCCAATGCGATGGCGCCAGCCGGCCTCGAGAATTCATCCGGCGTGATCTCGGCGGCGTTCCTGAAGGATCCGAGCGATCCCGCCTGGAAGGACGATGCCGGCATGAAGGACTGGTTCGCCTTCATGGACAAGTACCACCAGATCGAAAGCACCAACAACAGCGCAGCGGTCTACGGCTACGCCGCGGCCGAGGCGCTGACGAGGGTGCTGAAGCAATGCGGTGACGATTTCTCGCGCGAGAACATCATGCGGCAGGCGGCATCGCTGAAGGCCTATCAGCCCTCCGTCGCGCTGCCCGACATCAGGTTGAACACCTCGCCGGACAGCTATCTGCCGATCAAGCAGATGCGGCTGGTGCAATTCGACGGCCGCTCCTGGCAGCCGTTTGGCGACGTGATCGAGACGGCGTTCACGGAGGGGGCGGCAAGGTGAGCCTCGCGTGGACGTGTCGTTGGTACAGCACGGCGTTCAACACGCACCTTTTGCGACTATTCCCCCCGTCACGCCGGCTTGAGCGAGGCCAGCGCGTTTTCCCAGGAGCGTGCGCACGCGGGCGGCGTTGCCTGACTTCACCACGGCGGGATCGAGATATGGTGGTCGCAGCAGCCACCTTTTCGTTTCATAATGAATGTTTAAGATCGGCTTGAACCTGCATTCACGCCGCCGGGAGATCTTGGAATGACCGACATCCGCATCAAGCGCTTCCATGCGCGCCCCGTGATCGTGCCGATGAACCTGCCGCTCCAGACCTCGACCGGCACGGTCGCGAAGGCGCCGCTGGTGCTGATCGACTGCGAGACCGACCAGGGCGCCGTGGGGCATGCCTATCTGTTTGCGATCACGCCCTCGGCCCTGAAGCCGCTGACCGCGATGGTCGCGGAAATGTCAGAGCTCGTCGCCGGCGATGCGCTGCTGCCGTTCGAGATCGAGCGCAAGCTGACCCAGCGCTTCACGCTGCTTGGCCTTGCCGGCCTGCAGCGCCTGGCGCAATCCGGTATCGACATGGCGGCATGGGACGCGCTGGCCCGCACACGCGGCCTGCCGCTGGCGCGCCTGCTCGGCGGCGCGCCGAAGCCGGTGCGCGCCTACAATTCGAAGGGCCTCGGCATCATGCCGGCGGGCGCTGCAGTGGAAGAAGCTTACAAGCTGCTCGCCGAAGGCTTTCACGCCGCAAAGATCCGCGTCGGCCGGCCCGACGCGCGGGACGATCTCGCCGTGGTGCGCGCGGTGCGCAAGGCCGTCGGCGACGAGGTGACGCTGATGTGCGACTACAACCAGGCGCTGACGGTCACCGAAGCCATTCGCCGCGGCGAGATGCTCGACGACGAGGGCCTGACCTGGATCGAGGAGCCGATCCGCCACGACGACTACGAGGGTTGCGCCCGCATCGCGGACGCGCTGCGCACGCCGGTCCAGATCGGCGAGAATTTCGACAGCGCGTTCTCGATGAAGGCGGCGCTGGCCGCCGAGGCGTCCGATTACGTCATGCCTGACGTGCAGCGCATCGGCGGCGTCACCGGCTGGCTGCGCGCCGCCGCGCTCGCCCACGCCGCCGGCATCGAGATGTCGACGCACCTGTTCTCGGAGGTCAGCGCGCACCTGCTCTGCGTGACGCCATCAGCGCACTGGCTGGAATATGTCGACTGGGCCGACGCGGTGCTGACGACGCGCTTGAAGATCAAGGACGGCTTTGCGCTGCCGAGCGAGGAGCCGGGGAACGGGATCGCGTGGGACGAGGCGGCGGTGAGGAAGTATTTGGTGGAGTGATCATGCCGGCCCGGTCATCCCCGCGCAACCGCCAAGCGGTTGTCGCTGGAGGTGCGCGTCGCGCGATGCGAAGCTTCGCACCGCGAGCCTCGAAGAGTGAACAGCCCGGATGCAGCGGGGCCGTCGCCCTTCGAGGGCCGCTGAAGAGGCGAGCGCCTCAGGGGTGATGGTGACAGAACGCGTCACTGTCTCCACATCGTCATTGCGAGCCAACGGGTCCGCGCTTCGCGCGGACCCGTTGGCTCGCAATGACGGAGTACTACCACACCTCCGCGCCCGGTATTTTCTTGCGCACCGCCATGCGCTGGATCCAGATGCAGCGACGGACAGACCGGTTGGAGCGGCCGACGGCGGATATCCCCTCGCCGGCCTGAAGCAGCGGCGCCACGTTCTGGCGCAGCTCGCGGCAGCGCTGGAGCTCGGCCTGCCAGTCGATGATCGCAGCCTCGGCGCGCGACGCCATCAGCGCCATCACCGCCAGGGCAAGACAGCCAGCCCGCGTCATTTGCAGTCCCTTCACTGTGACCTGCCTCCATCGCGCCGATAGCGGAAATTGCAATGAGAGGCGCCCTGCATGATCGTCTGGGTACGCGTGAGCTTGACGCCGGGGCCGAACCCTTCGGCGGTCGCAAAGTCCGCGGTGCAGACCAGGAGAAAGCCAAGCTCCGGCTCACCGAGCGCCTTGTAGAACTCGGCATAGGCACAGCGCGTCACGTCGAATGCGAACGCGTCCGGCGTCTGCTCGATGACCTCATAGCTGAGCGCGTCGTCGCGGGCGTAGGTCCTGAACGCCGAAGATACGGTCTTGCCGAGATCGACTTCGTTGTTCGCAGTGTTCTTGGCCTTCCAGAATTCCTCGCCGAAACCGCGGTAGAGATCGCCGAGCGCCCTGCGCACCAGCGCATTGGCGCGCGCCTCGCCGAGCTCGGCCTGCAATGCCTTGACCAGCGGCACCAGCACCTGCGCCTGGATTTTCGCCTGCTCGATGACGGACACGCTCATGTGCGGCCTCGCGTCTCTGGAAGATATCTCGCCTGGATGCCGGCGAGCATAACTCTGGCGTCGACGCTTGGCTAATTTTGCGCGGGGTAGGATAGGCGGCCGTCAGCCATGACGCGCGCGGCCGGATTGATCTCGGCCTCTTTGACCTGCCCGGGTCCCAGAATGTGAAACACCGTCTCGCCGGCCGCGAGCAGATAATCTGTGATGATACGGCGGTGGCACCGCCACCACAATGTTTCTGCACACATGATGGCGCAGCGCTGCATCCGCCCGAGGCTGCGCAAATGAACGAGACCTTCGTGAAAGGCCGAGCTCATGGCGTGGTCGGCGTAATTGTGAAAACTGTCGTTCTGCCAGAAGGCGTTGGTCTCGCGCGGCACTTCACCCTTGCGGCCGCGCAGGCCGCCGAGCGAGGCGATGTGCTCGTAGCCGATCGCGTCGACCGCCAGCGACTGCGGCAGCGTCTCGCGATTGTACTGCGGGTTGGTGCGGGATCGGGGCACTGTGCGCACGTCGGCGACGAAGGTGACCGAGCTGCCCTGCAACAGTCCGGCGAATTCCTCGAGCGAACGCGCGGCATGGCCGATGGTGAAGAAGGGATGAGCCATGGGCAGCCCGTCAGCTCGCCTCGTGCCGCTCAGCTACGCAGCCGCCGCAATGCCCGGCCCTTGTGCAGGGCGACGTGATCGGTCTTGTCGCTCTTGATCTCGTATTGCGGATCATCCGGGCTCGCATGGTGCGTGTGCCCCTTGTAGTCAACGTCCTTGGTGTGCACCCGCAGGATATGGCCGCGCACGCGGCCGGCCTCTGAATTCCAGCTGACGTGATCGCCGCGCTTGAAGGTTTTTGCGGAGGCTTTGGGCATGGCGGAACAATGCCGGATGGCGTTCGGGCGTTCCACGATACCGAGCAAGACGCGCCAGTCCGTCTACGCGCTCTAGGATACGCCGGACACGCTTCGCCGCAATCTTCCAGGCTGGGCCACGCGAAGCCGAACGCGACGCGTGGTGGGCACGACAGGGATCGAACCTGTGACCCCTACCATGTCAAGGAAGGTCCCGCAGGCGTATCTCGTTGATTTCAAAACGCTTCCGTTTCGTCCCGTGCCGTCCGGTTCGGCGCCATTTTCCGGCGTTTTGGCCCCAACGTGGAAAGCTCGTGGAAAGCGGCCGACCTCCCGGGAGGTGCTGGCATGAGCGGAGCGCCCTCCCGTGCCACCGGACGCCTGCTCGACCGGCGACCTCCCGAGCCCCGCCAGCGCGGTGCTCATCCCGCGAGCTGTTCGGGAAACGACGCGCTCCGTGCGACATTGTGCGTGCCGATCGAACAGCTGATTGAGAGTCAGATGTTTGATGAACAACGACAGGTACTTAGATGTAAAAAGCGGTGCGAACCTGCCTGTACAGATCAATAGGTTACCGTCGAATTGTAAATCGAGTTCCGCGGATTAGCGAACCTGCACCCTCTGCGTCCCGAACGCAGTGAGCATCTTCTAAGTCATTGGCTTTTTGATACGGCAGGCCCGTCGGTCGCGTTCTGTTCACGTTCGTTTCGCTCAATTCGTTGCGATTTCGCTGCGGTGTTCTCGAGGAGACGCGCGACCCGTCCCTTCCTGGTTAGCGGCAACGCACACTATCCGACGGTGACGTCACAGGTCTTTTCGGCAAGTTCGCAAAACTCGTCAAAACTCGTCACGGCGACTCCACCCTCGGATCCGAGCACGGGCATAATGGAGCGGTCGGGGCATGCCATCGTCGCGGAGCGCGCTGCTATGCGGCCGCTGTTAGTCCATTTCAGGTTTCGCGGAAAGCGCGGGAGAAGCTGTCGAGGACCGGCTTCATGATGTACTCGAAAAAGGTGCGCTCTCCAGTCTTGATGTAGACGTCGGCGGGCATCCCGGGCGTCGGAATGAATTCAGGCATGCGCCTTAGAATATCGTCTTGGTCCAAACGCACCCGAACGACATAGAATTCCCGACGCGTGTCGCCGTCGGAGCGGGTTTCGGTCTTCACCTGTACTTGCTCCGCCGCCAAGGCGTCCGCTGACACGTAGATAACGCTCGCTGCGACCATAGGCGTGATGCGCTGGTTGAGCGCGGACAGCCGCACCAGCGCCTCTTGGCCAATGCTCACGTGCGAAATGTCCTTGGGATTCACATGGGCTTCGATGATGCGCTCGTCGCCGATCGGTAGAAGCTCAAGGATCACGGCGCCGGGAGAGACGACGCCGCCTGGCGTGTGGAAGTTCTTCTTCACCACGATGCCCCGGACTGGCGAACGAACATCGATCCGGTCGACCACGTCCTGCGCGGCGCGGATCTGCTCATCGACGTCGTCCAGATCCGCCTCGGTCTCGCGCAGCTCCTTGGTCGCATCGCGGAGCGCCGTCGCATGGAGCTGCGTTATTCTTTCATTCGCCTGAGCGATCCGCTCCTTCGCATCCGCGATGCGGCCGAGATACTCGCCGAGATCTCCCCCGAGGCCTGCCTCGGAGCGCCGCAGTGCCAGCACATCTGACTTGCGGACCAACTGCTGACCAAGGAGCGAGTTCTTGTCCTTCAACTCTTCGGCGAACAAGGCAATGCGCTCTTTGGTGGACTGCACTTGCGCCTGATATCCGCGAATGCTTTCCTCCAGCCCGGCAATTTGCTTGACGAGAACGCTTTCCTCGGTCATCAGACTAGCCCGACGTGCCCCGAGTTCGGCACGTTGCCGCTCGAGAATCGCTTTGATTTCCGGATCGCGTGCGCTCTCGCTGAATGCGACCGGAGTTTCGATATGATCCGAAGAGCTCATTTCAGCTTCAAGACGCGCCTTCATAGCGAGGAGCCGATACTTCTTCAAGACCAGTCGCCTCAGCTTGGCATTGGCAGCAGTGTCATCCATGCGAACGAGGACCTGGTTCGCCTCGACGATATCACCGTCATTGACCGCAATCTCGCGGATGATGCCGCCCTCGAAATGCTGAACGAGCTTGTTTTGTCCGGTTGCCACGAACGTACCCGAGGCGACGACCGCACTGTTCAGTGGAGCGACTGCCGCCCAAAGGCCGAAACACCCGAGCCAAACTACCAGGATGGCAAGGCCGGTGAAGATGGGCCACTTGGCGCTCAACGGAACGTCACGATACCATTCGCCGATACGGTCGTTTTCCGCCCTCATGCCATCCTCCCGCACTCGTCACCGGCCCGAGGATTCCATCCGTTGCGGCTGCTCCGGCTTATCTCCGCCGGCACCGCCCGGCGAGCGAACCAGGCGATGCAACACGTCGCTCGGAGATCCGAATGCTTCCGCGCGCCCGGCCCGCAGGATGAGGACTTTATCCACACTGTTCAGGAGCGCCGGGCGCAAGGTTACGACCACCACAGTGACCCCCCGCCTCTTGGCGCGCTGCAGGGTCTCGGTCAGAGCCTGCTCGCCAGCCGCGTCGAGATTCGAATTGGGCTCGTCGAGCACGACAAGGGACGGACTACCGAAGAAAGCCCGGGCGAGCGCGATGCGCTGCTTCTGCCCGCCGGAGAGCGGCCCGCCGCCGCGGTCGAGCACGGTCTCGTAACCTTGCGGCAGCTGGCAGACCATATCGTGGATGCCGGACAACATCGCCGCCTCATAAATGCTCGCATCAGGCAGGTCGTCGCGCATGCGGCAGATGTTCTGCTTGATGGTGCCGGGAAATAGCTCGACCTCCTGAGGCAGGTAGCCGCTATATTCCCCGAACTGGCGGCGATCCCAGTTGCGCAGCTCCGTGCCGTCCAGTCTGACCTTGCCAGCGGTCGGCACCAGGCAGCCCACCAGAATGCGCGCGAGCGTTGACTTGCCCGATCCGGACGGTCCGACAATGGCCAAAGATTCTCCTGGCGCCAGGTCAAGCGATACGCCATTGAGTATCGGCTCCTTCGAGCCGGGCGGCAGATACAAGACCCGATCAACGCTCAGGCGCCCTTGCGGTTTGGGCAAGCGCAGCTTGGGCGTCTCGCGCTGGAATGACTCGACTGCCTGCTTGACGCGCGCGTACGCCGATCGCGCCTGCACGCAGCTGCGCCATCCCTCGATCAAACCCTCGAGCGGCTGCAGGGCGCGTCCGGCAATGATCGAAGCCGCGATCATCATGCCCCCAGTGATCTCGGCGTGGAGGGCCAGATAGGCGCCAGTGCCGAGGATCGTAATCTGGGCCACGAGCCGGACGAACTTCGACGCACCGCTAATCCAGAAATTCCGGTCAAGCGCCTGGCTCTGAACCGTCAGCGCCGGCGCCTGCCGCTGGCCCCAATGCAGAATGCTTTCGCTCAGCATTCCCATGGCATTGATTACTTGCGAATTTCGGGCCAGCGACTCCGCCGCCGCATCGGCCTCTGCGGCGTGCAGGCCTGCCTCGCTCAAACGTTCCGAGGTCGCTTTCTGGTTGATCAGCGCAATCAGCGCAAGAGCCAAGCCCGATACGACTGCGATCCAGCCGAGATGCCGGTGAACGAGGAAAATGACTCCGAAGTAGAGGGGCGAGAGCGGCGCGTCCATCAGCAGAAGCATGATAGGGCTCGAGATGAAGCCCCGCACTTGATGAAGACTACGGATCGCCTGAATGGTCCCGCCCTCGCCGGCCCTGGCGTTATTGATGCTACTCGCCAGCACTGCGCCGCCGAGCACCGCCTCCATCTTGGTTGCAAGACGCCCCAGCACCTGCCGACGCAGAATGTCGACGATCGAGAGGACGCCGATGAACGCCAGCGCGAGAGCCGAGAGCATCAGCAGGGTCTCGAGACTGCGGCTCGTCAGCACGCGATCAGATATCTGGAACAGGTAGATCGGTAGCGTGAGCATCAGCAGATTCACAACGAGCGAAAATGCCGCGACCGCTATCAGGTTGGTGCGCGCGACCGAACGCCAGGTGGCCAGCGCGTTAACAGGTCCGACATAGTCGCGGGGTTTGCCGCCGGGTGCGACACGAAGGTGATCTGCAGGAACATTGCGCGGCGGATTGTCCAGTGTCTCGACGGCCGCCATGTTTGCCTCCTACTACAGGATGGCGTCGTGAGGTGCAATGTGATCGATCGGTTGAGTCGTGTCGACGCTGTCAGGAGGCGGCGGCGCGGGTTTTTGGACATCGGCAACCACTGGCCCCGAGGTGTCGAGAGCCGAGGCGGCGTCCCCCGGAGAGACAGCATTCTGGAGGGGAACCGCGGTGTCGCTGCTGAGCGTGACGCCATAGTCGGTATACTGGCTTCCGGTGAACAGCGCATTTGAGGGAGGGGGTGGGGTGTCGTTCAAGGCGATCACATCGCCAGAGACGGCACTCGGATCGACGGTCGCCGCGGCATTCGACGTGCCCGTTGCCACATTGTCCGCGACGGAGTTCGCGGATGTAGGACCCTGGTTCGGTGCGTCAGTTGCGGTGGCGAGCGCGAGAAGGGTGTCGGCGGATCCGGGGGGTGGAGCACTGCTGGAGTCCAGGGTCGTATCAACCACCGGCGCTGCATTGGCAGGCGCTGCACTGGCAAGAGTGTCGCCGGCTACATTCCCGGCGTCGGCCGGATGTGACGTGTCGCTGCTCGGATCGGCCGGAGCGGTAGCTGTGTTGGTGAGCACCGGCTCGGTCGGGTCAGCGATCGGCGCGGCATTCGCAACTGCGTCGCTGGCTACGTTCGCAGCGTCGGCCGGATGTGATGCGTCGCTGCTCGGACTGGTCAAAGCAGCAGCCGTCGGGGTGAGCACCGGCTCGGTCGGGTCAGCGATCGGCGCGGCATTCGCAACTGCGTCGCTGGCCACGTTCGCGGCGTCGGCCGGATGTGACGCGTCGGTGCTCGGATTGATCGAAGCAGCAGCCGTCGGGGTGAGCACCGGCTCGGTCGAGTCAGCGATCGGCGCGGCATTCGCAACAGCGTCGCTGGCCACGTTCGCAGCGTCGGCCGGATGTGACGCATCGCTGCTCGGATTGGTCAGGATGGCGGCCGTTGGGGTGAGCACCGGTTCGGCCGAGTCAGCGATCGGTGCGGCAGTCGCAACGGCGTCGCTGGCCACGTTCGCGGCGTCGGCCGGATGTGACGCGTCGGTGCTCGGATTGATCGAAGCAGCAGCCGTCGGGGTGAGCACCGGTTCGGCCGAGTCAGCGATCGGCGCGGCATTCGCAACAGCGTCGCTGGCCACGTTCGCAGCGTCGGCCGGATGTGACGCATCGCTGCTCGGATTGATCGAAGCAGCAGCCGTCGGGGTGAGCACCGGCTCGGTCGGGTCAGCGATCGGCGCGGCATTCGCAACAGCGTCGCTGGCCGCGTTCGCGGCGTCGGCCGGATGTGATGCGTCGCTGCTCGGACTGGTCAAAGCAGCAGCCGTCGGGGTGAGCACCGGCTCGGTCGAGTCAGCGATCGGCGCGGCATTCGCAACAGCGTCGCTGGCCACGTTCGCAGCGTCGGCCGGATGTGACGCATCGCTGCTCGGATTGGTCAGGATGGCGGCCGTTGGGGTGAGCACCGGTTCGGTCGGGTCAGGGATCGGCGCGGCATTCGCAACGGCGTCGCTGGCCACGTTCGCAGCGTCGGCCGGATGTGATGCGTCGCTGCTCGGACTGGTCAAAGCAGCAGCCGTCGGGGTGATCACCGGCTCGGTCGGGTCAGCGATCGGCGCGGCATTCGCAACAGCGTCGCTGGCCACGTTCGCAGCGTCAGCCGGATGTGACGCGTCGCTGCTCGGACTGGTCAAAGCAGCAGCCGTTGGGGTGAGCACCGGTTCGGTCGGGTCAGCGATCGGCGCGGCATTCGCAACAGCGTCGCTGGCCGCGTTCGCGGCGTCGGCCGGATGTGGCGCGTCGCTGCTCGGATTGGTCAGGATGGCAGCCGTTGGGGTGAGCGCCGGCTCGATCATATCAACGGGTGCGGCAGTCGCAACGGCATCGCCAGCTACATTGGCGAGCTCCGGCTCGTCACTGGTCGCAATACGCGTAGCCAGCGCCGACTCCGTGATTTCAAGAGCTGGCGAACTGTCAAGGGTGTCAGCGCCGGCGCTGTCCAATGCAGCCATTTGCGACAACAAGGTCGACTGGCTATCTGCACCCGTCTTCGCGCCGGCCATGTCGTAGGGCAACGTACTGGCGGTGTCGGCCACGGTCGTGAGCACCGGCTGCACCGTCGCCTCCACCGGCGCAATCACGCCGCCCACGTCGCTTGCCAGCGTGCCGGCGGTGTCGCTCACGGTCGTGAGCAGCGGCTGCGCCACCGCCTCCACTGGCGCAATGGTGCCGGCCACGTCGCTGGGCAGCATCCTGACGGTGTCGGCCACGGTCGTGAGCACCGGCTGCACCGTCGCCTCCACCGGCGCAATCACGCCGCCCACGTCGCTTGCCAGCGTGCCGGCGGTGTCGCTCACGATCGTAAGCGCCGGCTGCACCTCGGCCGCGATCGGCGCGATCGCGCCGGCCATGTCGTAGGGCAACGTACTGGCGGTGTCGGCCACGGTCGTGAGCACCGGCTGCACCGTCGCCTCCACCGGCGCAATCGCGCCGGCCACGTCGCTTGCCAGCGTGCCGGCGGTGTCGCTCACGATCGTAAGCGCCGGCTGCACCTCGGCCGCGATCGGCGCGATCGCGCCGGCCATGTCGTAGGGCAACGTACTGGCGGTGTCGGCCACGGTCGTGAGCACCGGCTGCACCCTCGCCTCCACCGGCGCAATTGCGCCGGCCACGTCGCTTGCCAGCGTGCCGGCAGTGTCGGCCACGGTCGTGAGCATCGGCTGCACCGTCGCCTCCACCGGCGCAATGGTGCCGGCCACGTCGCTTGCTAGCGTGCCGGCGGTGTCGCTCACCGTCGTGAGCAGCGGCTGCGCCACCGCCTCGACTGGCGCAATGGTGCCGGCCACGTCGCTGGGCAGCATGCTGACGGTCTCGGCCACGGTCGTGAGCACCGGCTGCACCGCCGCCTCCACCGGCGCAATGGTGCCGGCCACGTCGCTTGCCAGCGTGCCGGCGGTGTCGCTCACCGTCGTGAGCGCCGGCTGCACCTCCGCCGCGGTCGGCGCGATGGCACCAGCCATGTCGTAGGGCAACATGCTGGCGGTGTCGGCCACGGTCGTGAGCACCGGCTGCACCGGCGCAATCGCGCCGGCCACGTCGCTTGCCAGCGTGCCGGCGGTGTCGCTCACCATCGTAAGCGCCGGCTGCACCTCCGCCGCGATCGGCGCGATCGCACCAGCCATGTCGTAGGGCAACATGCTGGCGGTATCGGCCACGGTCGTGAACACCGGCTGCACCGTCGCCTCCACCGGCGCAATCGCGCCGGCCAGGTCGCTTGCCAGCGTGCCGGCGGTGTCGCTCACCGTCGTGAGCAGCGGCTGCGCCACCGCCTCGACTGGCGCAATGGTGCCGGCCGCGTCGCTGGGCAGCATGCTGACGGTGTCGGCTACGGTCGTAAGCACCGGCTGCACCGTCGCAATCGCGCCGGCCACGTCGCTTGCCAGCGTGCCGGCGGTGTCGCTCACCGTCGTGAGCGCCGGCTGCACCTCCGCCGCGGTCGGCGCGATGGCACCAGCCATGTCGTAGGGCAACATGCTGGCGGTGTCGGCCACGGTCGTGAGCACCGGCTGCACCGGCGCAATCGCGCCGGCCACGTCGCTTGCCAGCGTGCCGGCGGTGTCGCTCACCGTCGTGAGCGCCGGCTGCACCTGCGCCGCGATCGCACCAGTCATGTCGTAGGGCAACGTGCTGACGGTGTCGGCCACGGTCGTAAGCGCCGGCTGCACCTCGGCCGCGATCGGCGCGATCGCACCAGCCATGTCGTGAGGCAACATGCTGGCGGTATCGGCCACGGTCGTGAACACCGGCTGCACCGTCGCCTCCACCGGCGCAATCGCGCCGGCCAGGTCGCTTGCCAACGTGCCGGCGGCGTCCGCCACGGTCGTGAGCACCGGCTGCGCCGCCGTCTCGACCGGCGCGGTCCCTCCCCCCGCGCCGTTGTCGAAATTGCCGACCATTCCAAGCAGCTGGCTGTTTCCGAGGTGGGAATTCGCTGACAGCGCGTTGACGGAACTGACGTCGATTGAGATTGGAGCGTCCTGCTCGGGGGAATCGGCATCATCGCCGCTTCCGCCGTCCCCGCCCAATGCGGCCGCGACAGCCTCACTGCGAGAGGAGCTCGGCGTGGCCGCCCCTTCATGTAGCTCCGCTTGAAGTCCAATCGGATCGAGCTGGGTCGCATGCGCCTGCGACGAGTGGGCGGCTCCCTTGGCCATCTCATCCTCTGCACTCGTTTTCCGCGCATCATCCATCGGCTGAACATCGTTTGTCACGTGCGGCGCGCCTGCCTGAGCGGCTTTCGCATCCTCCTCCTCGGCCGTCGCGGAATTGAACGTGGCAGCAAGAAACTCTTCTCTAGCGATCAAGGGGGCAATGGCAATGAAGAACGGCCAGGTTAAGAAGCTGAAAGAGCCGATTCGCTTGTCCAAACGCTGCGACCCAGCCTCGAAGATCTTTCGCTCTTGTTCGAACAGTTCACGCTTTTCTACATCGTTCATGATCGCCACCGTTCAACTCGTTCGTTACAAAGCAACTCGCACCGGGCGGCATTCACCGCCGGGCGCCGCTCTTTCGGCGCATCAGGCATCCGTGTTGTGTGACGTGTCCGTTGCCGCGTCGAAATGCCCTACGTCGACGTGATCCGCGTCCACCGGCCCCATCTGGCCGATGGCGTATTCGAGCGCATCGTCGGACGACATCGAAGCGAGCGCGCCGTGTATGTCACTCACATGATCCGGACCGTGCGAGCCGAAATCACCATGCGAGAAATCGAACCTGGCCAGCGCTTCGCCGGGATTACCATAGGTGTCACCCCCGCCGGCGTCGTCGGACCGAAGGTCGCAAGAATCCTTCGGCTGATAGTTGTGGTCCTTGGCGTCCGTCCAGCCAACATGATACTTGGAGTAGTCGCCCGGGCCATCTGTCGACGAGCCATCCTTTCCGCCAAGCTTGGAATACTCGTCGTTGTCGCCGTTCTTCGAGTAGACGCCGCGCCCCCCATGATCGTCATTCCACTTGGACTGCTTGCCGTCGCTGCAGTCGTCGGGCTTGCTTGGCGTGCATTCCTGCGTTGGGACACCGATCCCCAAACTCTTTGTCAACCCGAAAATGCTCGTAATGCTGCTCAGGATAGACATGATTGCGTTCCTCCCTGCAGGTTTGCGACGGCAAGGGCATGCGTCATGGGCACATGCCCCCGGATCACTGACCGTCACCCCTACTGTCGCCGACGCACACCGATGGATGCAGCGGCGAAAAATAATTTCACGCCTTATGCGAGCTGCCGCCGCAGGGCCACGAGCTCTCTCCGGATCCACGCCTTGACAGTTCCGACTGGAACCCGGAGGTATTCGGCGATCTCTTCATGTGTGCGCCCGTCGACGATCGCCAGAAGCAGGGTCGCGCGGCGCTTTGGCTCGAGTTGATCGAGCATGGTCCTGAGCGTCATGCTATCTGGGATAGAGGCGGCGGGGTTCCGGATGGTCTGTTTGCGCGCGCAGATGGCGTTCAATGTCTCGTCCTCCAGGGCGAATTCGCGCCTGGCGTTCTCCTGCATCTTGAGTGCCGTGTTGCGGACGATTGTGTAGATCCAGCCTCGCGCGGATCCGCGGGCAGGATCGAAGTTTTTGGCGTATCGGAGAATTTGCGCGAATGCATCGTGGACGACGTCTTCCGCACGCGACCTGTCGTGGACGATGCGGTGCGCCATCGCGCGCAACTGCTCCTTTTCACGGGCGTAGATTTTGCCGAGGGCCGACTGCGATCCCGAGGCGCAGTCAAGAAGCGCCATCTCGTAATTAAGAGCTGTCTCGCAACGATAGGTGTTATGCCGCGCCGCACCGGAGCGAGACTCTGGCTTCGTGAAACCAACGCATGGATGGGGCATGGTCGAAGTCACCCCTCATAAAGCAGGTACGCTATTACCCTTCCCGCGCAGGGAGACTGCCTACTGCGTTCGAATTGCTGCAGTATAAAATTGTCAAGTTCTAAATCGAAATCGGCTAACTCAAGTCAACACAGTCGACTTTCGTTCCGGAAATTTTTCAAAAATTTTTCCAATCGCCAAAACGCGACGTGGTCGACAGTGTAAGCGGCCGCAAACGGATCAAGCTCGCTAGCTCGGTGAGCCGGCCGCGAGCAGCAACGTGAATTGCCTCTGTTCGGAGAGAGTTGGAGGCGGCCCGTCATTCGTATTGTTCAGGCCCGCCGAAGCCGTTGCAAACCACGTTTGCCCGCGGCCGCTTGCGGACTGACGCCATGTTCTCGAGCGAAACGTCTTCGACGTTGTCATTTTGCGCGGCGGCTTTTTCGAAGAGAGCCGCAGCGGCCGCCGCCGGGTGGCACTGTCCGCTAATTGGCGTTTTACGACTTCAGAGCAGGCATCGGATCCAACTTCGATACTGTGTAACGTCTTCGAGGGTCAATCGCAGCCCTTCAAAAAGATCGGTATCGCTACCCTCACATTTTCCACCCTCTATACAAAATACAAACCTGCCCGCAACGCGCTCACACTGTCACGACTGCAAGCCTTTGCGCTGCTCATCGGAGCGGTGACGTGCGCCGCTATTGCGATGAGTGCGGCTATCGATGGAAGCCATGCCGCCTCTCGGGGGCGTACCAGCCCATGGCGTCGCAACGCATTTTCCTTCGGAAGACACGATCTCGCATTTCTGCCGCCGCCATCGAAGATATCGTCAATCAGAACGTCCAACTCACTCAGACGAAACCGCACTGACCCCGAACTTCAAGGCGCCATGCTTTCGTCGCTGTCGATTCACGATGAGGACGAGCGCGTAGCACGTACCACACAGCAATTTGCGCGAATTTGCGCGACGGTCATCCCACAGAAAAATTGTGCGACAGTGCATCCAGATTTACGCCTTGCAACTAGTTAGAACGTGGCAGCAGTCACAGCGATATCCCACCACTTACATCGAAAGGAGACCAACATGGAGAAGATGGACAAGTTTACTCATCCTATGGAGCTGTCTGATCAGGAACTCGATCTGGTTGCAGGCGGTGGCGGCCATCGTTGTTGCGGAGGAAACGAAAACAACGGCGGCATTGGCGGCCTCGTCGGCATCGGATTCCTCAACGACAACAATGTCGCGATTCAGGTTGGAGCTGGAAACGTCGCCGTCCAAAGAACGTAGCGACCCAATCTGCTCGTCCCCTGGGCGGTGCAGCGCCGCCCAGGGGGCCGCAGGAGCGAGCTACAATGAGCTACATCGCTGCCGCACTGCCGTCGCAGGTCAGTTTCTTTCGGCCCGGACGCTGGGCCAACCACTTTCCCGATAATGAGGCGCGGTTCTCCATCGCATTGTGGGGTACCGTTCGCAGCCGTGGCGCGGCGGAAGCTATCGAGTTGAGAGAGATATCGCGCGTAGCCCTTAACGTAACGAACGAAAGCTAACTAGGTGCATCCATGGCGGCTCGACCAGCTCTATTTCGCCAGGAAGCAATCGACTTTCTACGTCAGCGCCATAGCTGGGGAGAGGTCGTATTGCTGCAACCGCTATCGAGCACGCTCCTTAGCTGGAGCGTTGGAGCGCTCGTTGTACTCATTTTGTGTTTTCTCTCCATCGCGCAATACGCACGCAAGGAGACCGTCTCCGGGTATCTCACGCCTACCTCCGGCACGGCTAAGATTTTCGTAACACAACAGGGTTTCATCAAAGGCATACATGTGAAGGAGGGGCAGGAGGTTGCGGAGGGTGACCCGCTCCTGACCGTAGTCACTTCCCAAATCACCGCCAATGGCGACGACGTCAATGCCACCGTACTTGGAGTGCTGACCCAGCAACGCAATGTGGTCGAGCGACAAATCGATGCGGAAGATCGCCGAACCGCCTCGGAACGGGATCGCCTCGCTTCCACGATCCAAGGGATTGAAGCAGAGATTGCTCAGCTCGAGGACCAGCGAAACATCCAAAACGAGCGACTGAAGCTTTCGGAGGGTTTCGTATCAACCGGCGCCAAGCTAACTGCGAGCGGAGCATTGCCAGCGATTGAGCTGAAGCGCCGCGAACAGGCTGCACTTGAGCAAAAACAGAGCGTGGTATCGCTCGATCAGCAGATCATCGCGCGACGCACCCAATTGACAGACGCTCAGCATACACTCGAGCAACTCCCGACCGTTACTGCAGAGAGGATCCGGGTGCTGCGCAATGATCTCTCCTCGATCGAACAGCGCATCGCCGAGGTGAACGG
Organism: Bradyrhizobium sp. USDA 4486; assembly: GCF_054057995.1. NCBI lineage: Bacteria > Pseudomonadati > Pseudomonadota > Alphaproteobacteria > Hyphomicrobiales > Nitrobacteraceae > Bradyrhizobium > Bradyrhizobium sp. USDA 4486. Next base: position 7,319,667 of record NZ_JBSRZV010000001.1, on the reverse strand, counting down.
GCGGCAGGCTTACGTCATCAGGGCACCAACGAATGGGCGCGTGTCCACGCTGCAGGCGACTGTTGGCCAGGTCGCTGATCCACGGCATATGCAGCTCGAAATCATTCCCGTTGATGCGCAGTTGCAGGCGGAGCTGTTCTTTCCGACGCGCGCGTTTGGTTTTGTGCGCCCCGGCCAGCACGTTAGGATACTTTACGATGCATTTCCGTATCAGAAATTCGGCACCTACCGCGGCAGCGTGACAAAAGTCTCTCACACCATTCTGACCGCCAACGAAACGACCGGGCCGATCACCCTCAAGGAACCGGCTTACCGTGTGACTGCGGCGCTCGAGCGGCCCGACATCGACGCCTATGGCCGGAAGATGCCGCTTCAGCCGGACATGCTGCTTAGGGCCGACGTTATCCTTGAGCAGCGCTCCCTGATGAGGTGGCTGCTTGATCCGGTGTTAAGCGCAAGGATGTAGCGCATGCAAAGCCTACTGAATTTCAGCGGACGCAGATTCCTTCCGGTCATCAGGCAGACGGAGGCGACGGAATGCGGGCTCGCCTGCCTCGCAATGGTAGCGTCCTATCATGGTCATCGAACGGACTTGAACAGCCTGCGGCGCCGGCATCCAGTATCCCTGAAAGGCGTCACTCTCCGCGACCTCATGGAGATAGCAGCTCACCTGGGACTGGCATGCCGGCCGCTGCGAATCGAAATGGGCCATCTCTGCCAGTTGCGTCTGCCGGCCATTTTGCACTGGGACATGGCTCATTTCGTTGTACTGAAAGCGTACAGGAAGAAAGGGATTGTGGTGCACGATCCGGCGGGCGGAGAGAAATGGTTTCCCCTCACTGAAGCATCTAGACATCTCACCGGGGTCGCGCTCGAACTGTCGCCAACTGAAGAGTTCTGCCGCACAGACGAGAGAGTGCGATTGCCGTTCTCGGTATTTTGGAGCGGAATGAACGGAAACACTCATGCGCTCGCCCAAATATTTGTTCTCTCAGTTGTCATCGAAATTCTTCTCCTTGCCGCCCCGTTCTACATGCAGCTCACAGTTGACGAGGTCATAGCCAGAGGGGACGTCGATCTCCTGGTCGTACTCGGGCTAGGATTCGCGCTCCTTCTCCTGATACGGGTCGCGTCAGCCGCGACACGCTCGTTCATTATTCTTGTTCTGCAGAACACCTTGAGCTTTCAAATCGGCGCCCGCCTGTTTCATCATCTAGTGCGTTTGCCACTCTCATTCTTCGAAAAGCGGCACATCGGCGACATCCTTTCTCGTTTCAACTCGATCGAGCCGATCCGCAACGTGCTCGCGGAGGGACTGATCACGGGCTTGATCGACGGGCTCATGTCGGTGTTGATGCTGGCCTTGATGTTCACCTACAGCGTCCAGCTCGGACTTGTCGTGCTGCTCGCATTCGCGCTGTATGCCGGCTTGCGGCTCGCACTTTTCAAAATGTTCCGACAACGAAGCGAAGCGGCCATTCACAGTAAGGCAGACGAGAATTCCACCTTCATCGAAACCGTGCGTGCGGTACAAAGCCTAAAGTTGCTCAACCGAGAGAACGAACGGGAAAGCCAATGGCTGAACCGCTATGCTGCGTATATAAATGCCGTCGTGCGGCTTGGTCGCGCGAGGATCAGCTTCAAAGCGATGAACGACACGATCTTCGGCCTCGAAAACGTCATCACAATCTACCTCGCGGCTCGCCTCGCACTGGACAACCTCATCACGGTTGGCATGATATTCGCGTTTGTCAGCTACAAGCTGCAGTTCGCCGAGCGGACAGCGCTGCTGATAGAGAAGCTGGTGGATGTCCGCATTCTCGGATTGCATTTGGAGCGTCTCGCAGACATTGCGCTCACTCCGCTGGAGCGTGGGCACGATCGGGACCTGTCGTATCTCCGACAGATTCGCGGCGCGATCGAACTGCGCAACGTGTGCTTCCGCTATGCAGAAGGAGAGTCTCTGATTCTTAGTAATGTCAATCTGTGCGTCGCTCCCGGACAATTCGTGACGATCATGGGACCGTCGGGCTGCGGCAAGTCAACTCTTGTCAAGATTATGCTTGGACTGCTCGAGCCAACGAGCGGAGAAGTTCTGATCGACGGCCTTCCGCTGGGCCAGATCGGACCGCGGGCTTATCGCGAGCAAATTGGCGCGGTGATGCAGGAGGATCAATTGCTATCAGGATCGATTGCCGACAATATCTGCTTTTTTGACACAACATTCGATCTGCAAGGGATGATCGAGTGCGCGCGGATTGCCGGCATTCACGACGACATCATGGCAATGCCGATGAGCTACAACAGCCTCATCGGTGACATGGGAAGCTCGTTGTCTAGCGGGCAGAAGCAGAGAGTACTGCTTGCGCGCGCGCTTTATCGCCGACCAAAGATCCTGTTTCTGGATGAGGGCACGGCACATCTCGACACCGAGAAGGAAAAAGAAATCAATGCGAATCTCCGGCAGCTGAACATGACGCGGGTGAGCGTAGCGCACCGGCCCGAAATTACCGAGGGAGCGGATATGATCATCCATCTTACCTCGGCGAGTGAGCCGTCCCAAGTCAGGATTGCAAGCCCCAGCCCAGCGGCGGCTCCCGCGTGCGATGCTGGTTCCACCAGGCTTGCCGTAGAGGGTGCAAGATCGGCCGAGGCCGCATCGGCCGGCGAGGGCCACGATGCCTGCTCCGATCACGGCCGCACGCGCGATAACGCGCATCATGCCGGGACGGACAACTACTCGGAGGACAGCCGGTTGGACCACTCCAAGCATGTTGGTGGCGACGAGTGCCAGCCGCACCAAGACGGCAGCCAGCTAAAGAAGCACGATTGCACCACCGAGCCATCCGACCACCGCGGCAACGGCGGCGCCATTCGTAATCCGGGTGAAGCGCTAGCCAAGATCGACTTCTCGCGATATTGATCTCGGCTCGCATTGTCCTGGATCACTCGGTTGACCTACGGGGCGCGCTCCATTTCTGCGCGCGAAACGCCATCTCATTAGCACGGTCGGTTACTCGGTCGGAGAAAAAACGGCCTCGCAACAATTCAGCATGCGGTTGCGCAGGGCCAAAGCTGCGCGAGGGTGCATCCAGATCGTCGGCTTTCGACTAGACACAACATGACAGCTACTACAGCAATTGGCCTGCGCCGGATGCCGGGAAGCAAGCGCGAGCGGCTATGCCTGGGTTCTCTTTCTTAGGTTGAAGCGATGGACGTGCATGAAAAGATAATCGATGATCCAATCGGCGACGGGCTGGGCGACCAAAGCCGCCGACCTGCTCCAACTAGATCATCCGCGCCTTGGTGACCCGCAAGCTGCGTACTCTGAGCGTTGCGCAGTCAAACCGAAGCGAAGTTCGGCACGAAGTGACATAGATGCGCTGGATCAAGCGATGTGCTGTCAGCGGCTGACGCGCCACAGCAGCGCCCCTGTTCCGAGAGCGCTGGGCGGGCATAAACCAATGATTGTGAGAAAGTCTCAGCAGACGATCCGCGCCGCTTCTTCGCCGTGCTATGGCCGGCACCGCAGCTTACACTGGGCACATCCCCGCGTCTGTGTCAGAATCTGCGTTCAGGACAGTACCTCCTCGCCCTGCATTGGGTCACTTGGAGGCTTCCGGTTGAACCCCTCGTTTTCGGTTCGACGCGCATGGACAACAGGTTCCAACTGCTATGGGAGGACGATGCCCGGATCTTTTGCCGGGCTTCGTGCCCGGATTCCAATGCCACTTGCAGAGCTGTATTGGCGGTACTTCCCAAGGCGACGCACGCTTCCTCCGGCATCCTCGATCGACTGGCTCACGAATTCGAACTGAAGGACCAGCTGGATGGCGCGTGGGCAATGCAGCCGCTCGGGCTGGAGTACGACGGCGGTCACCCTGTTCTGCTGCTTGAGTATCCTGGCGGCCAGCCACTTGAGCAGTTGCTTGGCGCGCCCATGGATATCGAACGCTTTCTGCGACTGGCGATCGAAATCGCGAGCGCCTTGAACAAGGTGCATCAGCGAGGCCTCGTTCACAAGGACGTGAAACCGGCGCATATACTGGTAAACTGCGACGACGAACGAATCCGGTTCTTCGGATTCGGTATCGCTTCGCGTCTCGTCCGGGAGCGACGTACGCCCGGCCCGCCCGAGTTCATTGTGGGCACGCTCCCCTACATGGCGCCCGAACAGACCGGGTGGATGAACCGCTCGATCGATTTCCGTAGCGACCTCTACTCGCTTGGTGTGACGCTCTATCAAATGCTGACAGGCTCGTTGCCGTTCACTGCGGCACATTCAATGGAGTGGGTCCATTGCCATATTGCGAGAAAGCCGGTAGCGCCCAGCGAGCGCTTGAGCACTGTACCGAGTGCAATCTCGGCCGTAGTACTCAAGCTGCTCGCCAAGTCCGCCGAGGAACGCTATCAGAGCGCGCTGGGCCTCGAGCATGATCTACGCCGGTGCCTGCGTGAATGGGAAACCGGACGCGGGATCGAAGACTTTGCACTCGGGCAAAATGACGCGCCCGACCGACTGCTGCTCCCAGAAAAGCTCTATGGAAGAGACCGCGAGATTGACATCTTGCTGGGCGCGTTCGACAGCATGCTCAAGAGTGGCGTGCCGGAATTGGTGCTGGTTTCCGGCTGTGCCGGCGTCGGCAAGTCCTCGGTGGTCAATGAGCTCCATCATCGGCTCGTTCCGGCGCATGGACTGTTCGCGTCGGGCAAGTTCGACCAGTACAAGCGCGATATTCCGTATTCCATGCTGGTCGAGGCCTTTCAGCGCCTCGTGAGGTCTCTTCTGAGCAAGAATGACGCCGAGCTCGCGAACTGGCGCCAAGCCTTTCAAGATGCGCTGCGCGCAAATGGCCGACTTGTAGTCGACCTGATTCCCGAATTGAGGCTGATCATGGGAGAGCAGCCGCCGGTCCCTGACCTGTCGCCCTTGCAGGCACAAAACCGCTTCCACCACGTCTTGCGGTGCTTCATTGGGGTATTCGCGCGTTCCGAGCATCCGTTGGTACTTTTCCTCGACGATCTCCAGTGGGCCGACGCCGCCACGCTCGATCTGGTTGAGGATCTATTGACCCGGACCGATCTGGAATACCTGATGCTGATCGGCTCCTTTCGGGACAACGAGGTCACCGCCGGCCATCCGCTACGGCGGCGACTTGAGGCCCTAGAGAACGCTGGCGCAAACGTGCAGCAGATCAGTCTTGCGCCGCTTGCCGGCGAACACATTTCGCGGCTGATTTCTGATGCTCTAGGCTGCGATTTGCTGCATGCGGCGCCGCTCGCGCATCTGATCCACGATAAAACGGCCGGCAATCCATTCTTCGTGAATCAGTTCCTCCACGCACTCGCCGCGGAAGGCCTCGTCCGCTTTGATCATGACGCGGTGTGCTGGTGCTGGGATTTGGACCGCATTCACGCAAAGGGTCACACCGACAATGTCGTGGATTTGATGATTGCAAAGCTTGCACAGCTGCCGGCTGACACACAGAACGCGCTGCGGGAGTTGGCCTGTCTCGGAAATTTTGTCGAAACCACGACACTCTCGATCGTCCTCGGGCGCTCCGAGCAGCAGGTTCATGCGGCGCTCTGGGAAGCGGTCCGCCAGGAATTGATCGAGCAACAGGCCGGCGCCTACAGGTTTGTCCACGACCGCATACAAGAAGCCTGCTACTCGCTGATCCCGGATCATCAACGCGCGGCGCTCCATCTACGAATCGGACGGCAGTTGCTGGCGCAGACATTCGGGGAGAAGCGCGAGAAGGCGATCTTCGCGATCGTCAATCAGCTCAATCGCGGCGCGGCCTTGATCACCTCCCGAGATGAACGCGTGCAGCTTGCGGAGTTCAATCTGACAGCCAGCCTGCGCGCGAGGGCATCGGCGGCCTACGCGGCGTCGCTCAATTACGCCGCGACCGGCGCGGCATTGTTACCGCACGACCGTTGGGAGCGCTTCCAGCGGCTTGCTTTTTCGCTCGAGTTGCAGCGCGCCGAATGCGAGTTCGTGACCGGCGCTGTCGTTGAGGCGGAACAGCGCTTACAGGAACTGACGACGAGAATCGCGAGTGCAACTGACCTTGCAGTCGTCGCACGCCGGCTGGTGGATCTGTATACGGCGCTCAGCAAGCCGGACCGCGCGGTTGGCGCCGGGCTCAGCTGTCTGGAGCAACTCGGGATTCGATGGGTGGCCCACCCAAGCGACGATCACGTCCGACAGGAGTACGAGCGCGTCCGATCTCGTCTCGGAGACCGAGCCATCGAGGAGGTGTTGGATCTGCCACTGATGACCGACCCGCTCGCACTGGCCATCTTGGATCTTTTGACGGCCCTCATGCCGCCCGCATTCTTCACCGATACGAACCTTCGCTCGCTGGTGGTCATCAAAGCGGTGGATTTCAGCCTGGAGTGGGGGAACAACGATGCTTCGTGCGTTCCCTACGTCATGTTCGGCGCCATTGCCGGCGCACGCTTCGACGACTATGAGGCGGGGCTTCGATTGAGCCGTATCGGCACTGAGCTGGTCGAGCGGCGCGGATTTTCGCTCGTTCAAGCGCGGACCTACCTGAACTATGGCAACCTTGTCCTTTCATGGACAAAGCCCCTGCAGCATGCGCGAGACGCGTTTCGACGCGCGTTCGAGGCGGCGAGCAACAGTGGCGATATCACTTTCGCGGCTTTCAGCTGCGCCAGCCTGAACACCAATTTCCTTGCGGCGGGCGATCCGCTTGCAGAAGCACAACGCGAAACCGAGCACGGATTGCAGTTGACCGAGAAAGCGAAATTTTCGCTCATCGGCGACATCATAAAGTCGCAGCTTGGGCTGATCCGGATGCTGCGCGGCCTGACGCGCCGGTTTGGCACTCTTCACGACGATCACTCCGACGAGCTTCGGTTCGAGCAGCATTTGGCCGCTGATCCGGCACTCGCATTGCCTGAGAGCTGGTACTGGATCCGCAAGCTGCAAGCATGCTTCTTTGCCGGCGACTATGTGTCGGCCGTTGCCGCCGCAGCCAGGGCTCGGAGCCTACCGTGGTCACCACCTCAGCTATTCGAAACGGCGGAATACGAGTTCTATGCAGCACTGTCCCACGCCGCATGCTGCGATTTTGCCTCCCCTGAAGAACGGGAAGGGCATTTTGAAGCGCTGAGGGCCCATCATCAGCAGCTCGAACTGTGGGCGCAGAATTGCCCTGAGAGCTTCGCAAATCGCGCTCTCCTCGCCGGCGCAGAAATCGCGCGCCTCCAAGGCAGAGAACTTGAAGCGGAGTGTCTTTTTGAACAAGCCATCCGCTCCGCCCGCGGCAACGGCTTCGTCCACCACGAGGGACTCGCTTACGAATTGGCCGCGCGCTTTTACGGCATGCGTGGCTTCGAAGAGTTTGCTCGCATCTATCTTCAAAAAGCACGCGAGTGCTACGTTCGTTGGGGGGCCGACGGCAAAGTGCGGCAACTTGAGAATATCCGTCCGTACCTCAAGGAGGAGAGATCAGAGCCTGGCCCGATGAGCACCATCGGGGCGCCAGTCGAGCATCTCGACCTCACTACCGTGATCAAGGTGTCTGAAGCGGTCGCAGGCGAGATGGTGTTGGAAAAGCTCATCGAGACCCTTATGCACACGGCAATTGAACAAGCAGGCGCTGAACGGGGCCTGTTGATCCTGTCGCACGAGAACAACGAGGCGCGCATCGAGGCGGAAGCCACGACAACCGACGAGAGAGTGACCGTCGAACTGCGCGATGCAGCGGTGACCGAGGCTCTCCTTCCGGAATCCGTTCTCTATTACGTAATGCGGACCAGAGAATGTGTTGTTCTCGAAGATGCCGCTTGCCAACCTCCTTTTGCTACGGACCCCTACGTTGGTCAGCGCAAGCCTCGTTCGATTCTTTGCTTGCCTCTGATCAACCATGGGAAGCTTATCGGGGTGCTCTACCTCGAGAATACACTGACACCCGACGTTTTCGCTCCCGCGAGAGTCGCGGTTCTAAAATTGCTTGCCTCACAAGCGGCAATCGCGCTGGAAAATGCGACTCTGTATCGCGATGTCAGAGAACGCGAAGCGAAGATCCGGCGCCTCGTCGACGCCAACATCATCGGGATCATCATCTGGGAGCTTGAAGGTCCCATTCTGGAGGCCAATGACGCGTTTCTGCGCATCGTGGGGTACGATCGTGAGGATCTCGCCTCTGGCCGCCTGCTCTGGACTGCCCTGACGCCACCGGAATGGCTCGACCGACACGAACGATGGTGGATCCCGGAACTCAAGAAGATGGGGAGCGTACAGCCGTTCGAGAAAGAGTATTTCCGCAAGGACGGGAGTCGCGTGCCGGTCTTGATCGGAATGGCTGCGTTCGACGAGCAACGGGACCAAGGTGTCTCCTTTGTCGTCGACCTGACGGAGCGTAAACGGTCCGAGGAGGCTCTGCGGGAGAGCGAAGAGCGCTTTCGAACTCTCGTACAGTTCTCTTTCGACGTGTACTGGGAATCAGATGCGAACCACCGCTTCATCCGCCAGGAGTTCGCCGAAACCATTGCTGACGCGCCCGCCTCGGGCTCTGAACTGGGTAAAACGCGCTGGGAAGTGCCCTACTTGGAGCCCGACGAGGAGGCTTGGCGCAAGCATCGGGAGACGCTCGATGCGCACCTGCCGTTCCGCGATTTCGAGCTCGCGCGCCCTACGAGCGACGGCCGGAAGCGCTACGTCTCCGTCTCGGGGATGCCGGTCTTCGACAAGTCCGGCCAGTTCATCGGTTATCGCGGCGTGGGACGCCACATAACCGAACAGAAGCGCGCTACGGAGGCCCTGCGCGAGATGCAGAGGGAGTTGGCACATGCCAACCGCCTCGCCACCATGGGCGAACTGACGGCCTCGATCGCCCACGAAGTAAGCCAGCCGGTCGCCGCGGCATCCATGAATGCTAGTGCGGCCGCGCGGTTCCTCGACAGAGACCCACCGGATCTAGAGAGGGTCAGGCAATCACTGGACTGGGTGATGAACGATACTGCGCGCGCCCGCGACATCATCCAGCGAATTCGCGATCTCATCAAAAAAGCACCGCCCCGAAAGGATAGTTTGGACATTAACGAGGCGATCCGGGACGTGATTGAGCTTACCCGCGGCGAAGCGATGAAGAACGGCGTCTCGGTACAGACGGAACTTGCACACAGCTTACCGCTTGTGCAGGGCGATCGTGTCCAATTGCAGCAAGTCATCCTCAATCTGATTGTCAATGCCGTCCAGGCAATGGGCACTGTGGCGGACGACGCCAGAAGGTTGCTTATCGCCACCCGTGCGGTCGACCCTGACCGTATTCTTGTCGAGGTGCAGGACTCGGGACCGGGGTTGGCAGTGGAGAATCCCGAGCACGTCTTCACCCCCTTTTACACGACGAAGCCGGGTGGGCTCGGTGTGGGACTGTCCATCTGCCGTTCCATTGTTGAAGCTCATGCCGGGCGCTTGTGGGCGACCCCTAGCCTGCCTCGCGGCGCGACTTTTCACTTCACCTTGGCGGTCCGTCCCGCAGACGCTACGCGATGATCTCCGGTTGGCTTTTAACTTCTGTGCCCAGCCTCGTGCGATTCCGCGCGCTCCTCTTCGAGCCCTTGTTCGACATAGAGGAAGCGTCGAAACCACCTCTTCAGGCCTCAGGCGCAAGGCGACTAAGTCATTGAAGAGGATGGTGGGCACGACAGGGATCGAACCTGTGACCCCTACCATGTCAAGGTAGTGCTCTCCCGCTGAGCTACGTGCCCTAAAAGTCCACTTGCGTCGGGTGGGGTCCCTATAACGGCTCAGGGGAGCGTGCGCAAGGACGGAACGGGCCTGATTTAGGCCGCCAGCATCTTGTTCACTTCGCTAACCAATTCGCGCAAATGCACGGGCTTGGACAGCACCTTGGCATTTTTGGGGGCGTCCGAATCCGAGTTCAGGGCGACCGCGGCAAAACCCGTGATGAACATGATCTTGATGTCGGGGTCGAGTTCCGAGGCCCGGCGGGCGAGCTCGATGCCGTCCATTTCCGGCATCACGATGTCGGTCAGCAGCATCTCGAACGGCTCTTCCCGGAGCCGCTGATAGGCGGCCATGCCGTTGTCGTGGGACGAGACCTGAAAACCGGCGTTTTCCAGCGCCTTGACCAGGAAACGGCGCATGTCGTTGTCGTCTTCGGCGAGCAGGATCTTTGGCATGGCAGGAAACGTCGAATCCCCAGAGGATATCAGCAGAAGTCACTAAGCCCGATAGACGGTAAATTTGGGGTGAAAATCTTTACCCTCGCGGCCCGCGCTGCCGGCTCCTTGTGAACCCGATCGAGCTGCGAATCAATCAAGCCGGCCGCGCCGATCCCCACCTCGATGGCTGCACGGTTAAGACAAGTTCCAGTGCCCGTCACATCTTTTCGCTTGGCAGAATGGTTGCGATTCCGGACAATGGCGACACATAAGAGCCGTTCGACCGGCCGAATCATTCGATCCGGGGGCCCCGGATCGTGCGGCGAAGGGACGAAGCCTGAGAAGATGACGCGGTTTGACGGCGAGGTGTCGCCAGCCTTCGAGATCGTGGAGCCCGCCGAGTGGCGCGCGCCAATCATCTTCAACTCGCCCCATTCCGGCTCGACCTATCCGGACGAATTCCTGACAGCCTCGCGGATTGATCTGCCGACGCTGCGGCGGTCCGAAGATTCCTTCATGGACGAGCTGATCGGCCATTTGAGCGCGCGCGGCTTTCCGACCGTGCGGGTCAACTTTCCCCGCTCCTATGTCGACGTCAATCGCGAGCCCTATGAGCTCGATCCCCGCATGTTCACCGGGCGCCTGCCGAGCTTCGCCAACACCCGCTCGATGCGGGTCGCGGGTGGTCTCGGGACCATTCCGCGCGTGGTCGGCGACGGCCAGGAAATCTACCGCGACCGCATCCTGGTCGACGATGCGCTGGCGCGGATCGAGACGCTGTACAAGCCCTATCATCGCGCGCTGCGGCGGCTGATCAACAAGGTGCACCAGATGTTCGGCACCGTGGTGCTGGTCGATTGCCACTCGATGCCGTCGGTTGGCGTCAGCAGGGACGAGCCGCGCCGGCCCGACGTCGTGATCGGCGACCGCTACGGCACCAGCTGCACGCCGCTGCTGCCGGACCGGGTCGAGGAGACCTTGGGCGGGCTCGGCTATTCGATCGGCCGCAACAAGCCCTACGCCGGCGGCTTCATCACCGAGCATTACGGCAACCCCGCAAGCGGCCTGCACGCCGTGCAGCTTGAGCTCAACCGCGCGATCTACATGGACGAGCGGCATCGCGAGCGCGGTCCGCGCTTTGCGCAAGTCGCGTCCGATTTCGGTGTGCTTGCCGACGTGCTGGCGACGACGATCCCGTTCGGCGATCTCGGCCCGTTCCAGGCCGCAGCGGAATAGACGACAGCTTGTCTCGAACGATCGCACCGCGCGCGATTGGCGCGAACGCGTTTTCGCTTCGCGGCCCAGCGCGCGCGAAAATGAAAACGGCGGCGACAAGAAAAAAGGGCCGCTTCTGATGAAGAAGCGGCCCAAGTCTAGGGAGGAAACGCCCAAGGAGGGCAGCGGTAACGCGAAGCGCTACCGCACCGCAACAATATGCGGCCGCGCCGCACAAAGTGCAAGGGCTTTTGAGCCATTTCCCATGCAATATGCACATGGCTCAATTGCTCTAAGAGAAACCCAGATTCAGTTTGTTTAATAAGGAAATTCAATGGGTTGATAGTTGTTTGCATACGAACAAGGCATATTCGGAACTAAGTTTTCAACTCCGTGATCGATATTTGGCCAGGATATGACTGAGCTGAGGCAGTCATCCGCGGCATTCAAAATACCAGGGGCCAAATCAAGACAGCGCTGCACGCGGCAGGCGAATTGAGCTAGCTAGAGGCGAGCTTCATCCGACTTTCGCTTCGAGGATACGCCGTGACGGTGATCGACTTCTCCGCCTTCATCGGACGGCTCGCCACCGCCTCCGGCGAGACCATCTTGCCGTTCTTCCGCACCTCGCTGTCGATCGACGACAAGAGCAAGACCAAGGATTTTGATCCCGTCACCGAAGCCGACCGCGCCGCGGAAGCGGTGATGCGGCGGCTGATCAAGGCGAGCTTCCCCCAGCACGGCATCGTCGGCGAGGAATTCGGCAACGAGCGCGAGGATGCCGACTACGTCTGGGTGCTCGACCCCATCGACGGCACGAAGTCGTTCATCGGCGGCTTTCCGATCTGGGGCACGCTGATCGCGCTGCTGCACAAGGGCACGCCGGTCTACGGCATGATGCACCAGCCCTTCATCGGCGAGCGTTTTTCCGGCGACAACGGCTCGGCCAATTATAAAGGGCCCTCCGGCGAGCGCCGGCTCCAGGTCCGCCGCTGCGCCTCGCTGTCGGAGGCGACCACCTACACCACCTCTCCGCTGCTGATGAACGAGCGCGACCGTGCCATTTTCGGCCGGATCGAGCAGGGCGCGCGGCTGTCGCGCTATGGCGGCGATTGCTACTCCTATTGCATGCTGGCGGCCGGTCATGTCGACCTCGTGGTCGAGACCGAGCTGAAGCCCTACGACATCGCGGCCCTGATCCCGATAGTGACCGGCGCCGGCGGCGTCGTCACCACCTGGGAAGGCAAGCCGGCGCAAGGCGGCGGCCGCATCGTTGCCGCCGGCGACGCCAGAGTTCATGAAGAAGCCTTGAGGCTGCTCAACCAATGACAAACGTGAGCAGGAGGCTTGCATGACCATCTCGCGCAGGCCGCTGGTTGAATTTGTTTCTTGGACTGGTGAAGGAAAAGCTCAGCCAGCAAGGCGCGACGCTCGTTGGTGATGAGCCGGAACATTTCCGGCAGTTCATCGCCGATGAGACCAGGAAGTGGGCGCAGGTGATCAAGGACGCGCGCGTCGAGACGGCGAAGTAAGTGGCTCTGTTGCCGCACCGTCATGGCCGGGCTTGTCCCGGCATGACGAGTTTGCTCAATCACCTCACACCGCCGCCGCGCGCAGATGCTCCACCAGCATCTTCGCCGGGCGCGGCAGTGCCTTGAAGCTGCGCGCGCAGATCACGAGGCGGCGATTGGCCCATGCATCGCGCAGGCGGACCATGGCGAGCGGCATCAGCTTGGCGCAGCGGCGGGCGGCGGATTCCGGCACCAGTGCGACGCCGACATCGGCGGCGACCATCTGGCAGATCGCATCGAAATCGCGCAAGCGCGCGCGGAAATGCGGGCGCATGCCGAGCCGCGCGGCGTGCTTGGAAATATGCATCTGGAGCGCCGTGGCGCTGGTGAGCCCGACGAACTCGCAAGAGCTCGCCTCCTGGAAATCGATCTGGCGGCGGCCGGCGAACGGACCGCGTTTGGACGTCACCAGCGTCAAACGATCCTCGCTGAACGGGAAGCGTTCGATATGATCGGGCAGCGCGTGCTCGGCGGCGAAGCCGAGCTCGGCGGCGCCTGCGGTGATGGCCGCCGCAATGTCGGTGCTTTCACGCTCCTCGATGTCGATGGCGACATCGCGATGCTCGCGCAGGAAGCCGGCGAGCGCCTTCGGCAGATGCTCCGACAGGCCCGACGTGTTGGCGAGGAGGTGCACGCTGGCGCGCACGCCGCTGGCAAAGCCGGCGAGATCGCCGCGCATGGCGTCGATCTGGTGAATGACGAGCCGTGCGTGGTCGAGCAGGCTCTCGCCCGCCGCGGTCAATTCGACGCCGCGGCGCCCGCGCTTGAGCAGCGCGACGCCCAACGCATCCTCGAGCCCCTTGATGCGCGCGCTGGCGGAGGCCAACGCCAGATGCGAGCGCTCGGCGCCGCGGGTGATGCTGCGCTGGTCGGCGACGGCGATGAAGAGCTGGAGATCGACGAGATCGAAGCGCACTCTTGTTTCCTCCAAGCTAGCCTTCGTCACGTACGAAGGCTGTCTCCGGAACCTCCAGATTGTGCCGGGATGCAGCTTCGGTCAATGTGCCCGCTATGATCGACCCCCTTCTCATTGCCGTTGCCGCCGTCTTCCTGATCGCCGGATTCGTCAAGGGCGTGGTCGGGCTCGGCCTGCCGACCGTGTCCATGGGCCTGCTCGCGGTGAGCACGGCGCCCAGCCGGGCGATCGCCATCGTCATCGTGCCCGCCATTGTCACCAACATCTGGCAGACTTTTGTCGGCCCCCATTTGCGCGACATCCTGAGACGGCTGTGGCCGCTGATGATCGGCACCGTGATCGGCTGCTGGCTCAATGCGGGCGCGCTGACCGGCCCCCATGCGCGCTACGGCACCGTGGTGCTCGGCGTCCTGCTGGTGATCTACGCTGTCATCGGCCTCAGCAAATTCAAGTTTCACGTCGCCCCTGAGAACGAGAAATGGGTCGGCGGCGTGGTCGGTGTGATCACCGGTGTGATCTCGGCCTCGACCGGCGTGCAGGTGATCCCCTCGATGCCGTTCATGCAGGCGATCGGCATGGAGAAGGACGAACTGGTGCAGGCGCTCGGCGTGTTCTTCACCACCGCGACGCTGGCGCTCGCCTTCAATCTCACTGCCGGCGGATTGCTGACGCCGGCCAATGCGGTGCCGAGCGCCATCGCGATGGCCATGGCCTTTGCTGGCATGTTCATCGGCCAGTCAGTCCGGGCGCGGATGCCGGCCGAAGCGTTTCGCCGCTGGTTTTTGATCGCGATGATCCTGCTCGGCCTTTATCTGGCTGGCAGTGCGCTGGCGAAGGAGTTCGTCTAGACGCGCGTTACCGCGTCTCCAGCATGGCGACGCGGATGCCGAGATAGATGAAGAGGCCGCCGAGCGCGCGGTTGACCCAGGCGATCGCGCCTTCGGAGCTGCGCAAGCGATGCGCGGCCTTGGCCGCAAACGCGGCCAGCACCAGGCACCACAGCGTTCCCGTCGAGATGAAGATCAGGCCGAGCGTCAGGAAGGCGAGCGGCTTGTGCGGCGCGTCAGCCGCGACGAATTGCGGCAGGAAGGCCAGGAAGAACAGCGCGACCTTGGGATTGAGCGCGTTGGTGAAGACGCCCTGGAGGAACACCCGCCGCAGCGAGCTCCGCGCCGGCTCGTCGATGGCCGGCGCCAGCACCGGGCGCGACCACAGCATCTGAAGCCCGGTGACGATGAGATAGGCCGCGCCGACCAGCTTCAGGATCGAGAACGCGGTGGACGAGGCCATCAGCAGGGCCGAAAGGCCGATCGCGGCGCCCGCGACGTGGAAAAAGCAGCCGCAGCTGATGCCGAGTGCGGCCGCGGCGCCGCCCCGCCAGCCCATCTGCATGCTGCGGCCGATCACATAGACGGTATCCGGCCCCGGCGCGATGTTGAGCAATATGCCCGACAGGATGAAGAGCCAGATCTCGTGAATACCCAGCATGTGAGGTGCCCTGCCCGGCCGCCTGCCGAAGGATTTGGGCTTAGTCGGTTCGCCCGCCCCCGTCCACCACCGGCATGCGTCAAATTTACCTCGAATTTGCAATGCGGATCATACTTTCGCTCGGCCGCATCTGCTCTATAAAGGCAGGGTTCTTGAAATGCGGGATTCGAGGCGACTGCCACGCCGTGGCCGGTCCCCGATCCCTTGGAGCTCCGGGGCTATGGAAAGACGTCTGGCCGCCATCGTCTGCGCCGATGTCGCCGGCTATTCGCGCATGATGGGCAGCGACGAGGCCGGCACCCATGCCGCCTTCAAAGCCCATCGCAGCGCGATTCACCCCATTATCCTCAATCACGGCGGCCGCGTCGTCAAAAACACCGGCGACGGCTTCCTGCTGGAATTCCCCTCCATCGTCGGCGCCACCGAGGCGGCGATCGCGATGCAAACGCTGATGGCGGAGCGCAACCACCATCTGCCAGCCGACCGCGCCATGCAGTTCCGGCTCGGCATCCACATGGGGGATGTCATCGCCGACGAGGACGAGGTCTTCGGCGACGACGTCAATATCGCCGTCCGCCTCGAAGCGGTGGCGAGCCCCGGCGGCTTCGCGATCTCGGCCAAGGCCTACCGGGAGGCGAGCAAGCATCTTCAGGTGCCGCTGACCGATGCCGGCAACCATCGCTTCAAGAATATCAAGGACTCGGTCGGGGTCTTCACCTGGACGCCCGAGAACGCACCGGCGCTCGTCCCCGAGCTGCGGGAGGCGTCCGTCCTGTCGCAGCAGTACCGCACCGCGATCGTCGGCGTGCTGCCCTTCGCCAATCTCAGCGACGCCCAGGACGAATATTTCTCCGACGGCCTGACCGAGGATCTGATCCACGCGCTGGCGCTGCAATCGTTCTATCGCGTGCTGAGCCGCAACTCGACCTTCGCCTTCAAGGGCAAGAATGCCTCGACCCGCCTGATCGCGCGCGAGATCGACGCCACCTATCTGATCCAGGGTTCGGTGCGGCGCGCCGGCGCAAAGATCCGCGTCACCGCCGAGCTGATCGCGCCGGAGACCGGAGAGCAGCTCTGGACCGGCCGCTACGACCGCGACATCGGCGACCTCTTCGCGATGCAGGACGAGATCACCACAAATCTGTCCGCCGCCATCGCCACCGAGATCGTTCGCGCCGAAGCCTCGGCGCCGGCACGGCCCTCCGCCGACGTGACCGCGTGGGACCGCTTCCTCAAGGGACTGTCGCATTACTACCGGCAGACCAAGGAGGACCTCGCCACCGCCGTTGACCTGTTCCGGGAGGCGATCAGGCTCGATCCCAAATTGTCGATCGCGCATGCTTATCTCGCCACGATCCAGATCCAGAGCATCCAGTTCGGCTGGGTCAAGGGCACGCGCGAGATGTGGGCCGAGGCGATGAACCTCGCCGAGACCAGCGTCCGGCTCGATCCGCGCTCCTCCTTTGCGTTCTCGATCCTGACCTGGGCGCACGCGTTGGAGGGTCATCACGAGGCGGCCATGGACGCCGCCAAGCGCGCGGTCGCGCTCAATCCCTACGACATGGGCGCACGCGGCGTGCTCGGCATCTGCCATTTCATGGTCGGCGAGCACCGCGAGGCGATCGAGCTGTTCTCGATGGCCGCGCAACGCGACAACAGCGACCCGCGCTACCAATGGGCGGCATTGAACGCGTTCAGCCATTATCTGTTGCGCCAATATGACGCGACGCTGTCATGGGCGCGCGAGCAGCTCTACATCAACCCGAATCACATGCAGGCGCTGGCGATCCGGGCCGCCGCATTGGCGCAGCTCGGACGAAGCGACGAGGCTAGCGAAGCCGCCCGCGTGCTGATGACAAATTATCCGACGCTGAACGTCGACAGGCACTTGCGCAACTTCCACTGGAAGCGGCCCGAGGACATCGCCCATTATCGCGAGGGACTGCTGAAGGCCGGCGTGCCGCTTGGCAAGCTGACGCTGGTCCAGAGCGACGTCAAACGCGCCGCTGAATCCTGAAAGGCAGGCGGCGGCCTCCTGCGATCCCCTCCGTCTTTTCGGTGACGCTCGCACCTGCCCTTGTTGACACGACAGTGAATTCGGACACACTTCGCTACACGCTGAAGTAGTATAGTGCGCTGCCGGTTTGTTAGGACTTTTCGCGCTTTATCGGCGCGTCATTTCACGATTCGCTGTTTTCAGGATTTGGGCCATGCACGACCCTGTTTCGAAGCCGCCCTTTGCCCCCTCAATCCCAGTCTCGCCAGACAATCCTTGCCCATTCCTGCGCGGCCTCGTCGGCGAAGGTTTTGTCGATGGCGGGACCGTCCTGCTCAACACGCTGTCGCAGACCATCGCGAATGCGAGCGGCGAGAACGGACTGAAGAAGATCTGGGCCCGCATCCAGGTCCGCGGCGTTGCGACCATCGCCAACGGTTTCAGTCACATCCTGAAAAGCATCTGGTCCGGCCCGCAGCTCGACGCGCTGCGTGGCGGCCCGCTGGATAAGCTGGGCGCCGGCTCGCGCATTCTCGGCGTCGATGGTAAGGTCAACGAGGACGAGATCGCGCGCCTCCAGAGCTTCGGCCGGACCTACACCGACCCGAACACCGGCGTCAGCGAGCCCGGCCTCAACGCCGCGGAAATCAAGACCTTCATGCATGACAATCTCAAGCGCGCCGGCAGCGCCGCGCGCTGGTACTACCCGGTGCTGATGCAGTTCGAATGGCCCGTGCTGCTGAAGATCATGGGCAAGGGCAAGGTCGACGGCAAGAAGGCAGAGCTCTATCTCAGCGTCGCCGACGTGCGCACGCTGTTCAACGAGCGCAAATTCCCCGTCAGGATCACCCAGCGGATCGTGTCACAGCCGCTGCTGTCGGCCTGCGCGCTCAGGTTTCGCTGGGCCCTCGGGATCGTGGGGCTCTTCCTCGCCGCCGCTCTCGTCGCGCTCGTTGCGGTCGCCGAATTCCCCAACCAGGTTCGCGCCATGCTGCCGCAGAAGGGAATCCTGGCGCAGCTCCTGCCGCCGCCCCTGCCCGCGGTACCCGAAACCAAGGCCGCTTTCTGGCTGGAGCAAAATTGGTCGCTGAAGGACCGGCACTGGTTTCACCATGCGAGCCAGGGCACTGCGACCTTCCCGGTACCCTATGACTGGTTCGTGGCGTTGGAGCAGCCGCGGCTGCATCTGTTCTCGAAGCCGGGCATGATCAAGGACAGCGCCTATCTCGAAAGCTTCGGCTTCATCCCAAGCCCGCAATCGGTCCAGACCGACGCGACGACGCTGCGCCGCTTCGGCTACGCCAACGTCTATGACACGACGCAGGTGCCGGACTGGTCGACGAGATGGACGCCGGCCGAGAACGTCGACGGCCTGCCGGTCGGCTTCGCGCGGATGACCGGCGTCGTCGATCCCGCGAGCGGACGACGCGAGGAGGACAAGATCGGGCTGACCTGCGCCGCCTGCCACACCGGCCAGATCCATTACCAGGGCATCGACGTGCGCTTCGACGGCGGCCCGGCCATGACCGACCTGAAGAAGCTCGAACTCGCCACCGGCCTGTCGATCGCCTACACGCTGTACGTCCCGTTCCGCTTCGACCGCTTCGCCGATCGCGTGCTCGGCACTGAAGCCGGCAAGGCGGATCGCGACGCGCTCAAGCAGAAGCTCAGCGCGATCGGCAAGTTCCTGATCGGCTGGCAGGACACGTACAACGAGACGATCGAAGGCAAGAAGACCTGGAACGGCAGGCAGCAGAAGGACACCGAGGAAGGCTTCGGCCGCCTCGACGCCCTCAATCGCATCGGCAACCAGGTCTTTTCGCAGGATCTCACGTTGAGCGGGGTCAGGGGATTCGAGAAGAACCTGCACGCCCAGGACGCGCCGGTGAGCTATCCCCCGATCTGGACCGTGCCGTGGTTCAAGTTCGCCCAATACGACGCCTCGATCGAGCAGCCGCTGATCCGCAACGCCGGCGAAGCGCTCGGCGTGACGGCGCTGCTCAACCTGTCTGACGCCTATCCGGACGACCGGATTTGGCGCTCCTCGGTTCACGTCAACACGCTCGGCTGGATCGAGGACATGCTGAGGGGTCCCGATCCCTTCAAGTCGCCCGATCCCGCCACCGGTCCGAAATTCGGCGGCCTGCTGTCGCCGAAATGGCCCTCGCAGATACTCGGCGATGCCTGGAGGATCGACAGGGACAAGGTCGAGAAGGGCCGCAAGATCTACGCCGAGATGTGTGCCGGATGCCATCTGCCGGCGATCGACACCCCGGCGTTCTGGTCGTCAAAACGTTGGGAGCCGAGCGGCGACAGCAAGGTGCTGAACGCGGTCACGATTCCCCTCAAGGAGATCAACACCGACCCCGAGCAGACACTCGTGCTCAGCAACAGGATCATCGATGTCCCCGGCTTCCTGAAGGTGAATACGGCGGACCTGCAGACATGGTGGCAATGCGAGGTCCCGACCGCGAGCACCTCGCCCAACGAGATGGTCTATGCGCTCGGGTTGATGACAGTGGTGGACCTCGTCGCCCGCAAATGGATGGACGACGAGAAGCTATCGGACGCCGAGCGGGCGAAGCTGTGGAATCTCGCGCGCAAGAACTGCCTCAATCCGGCGGGGGGAGCGCGCTATCGCGCGCGCCCGCTGAACGGCATCTGGGCGACGGCGCCCTACCTGCACAACGGCTCGGTGCCTTCGCTGTACTGGCTGCTGAAGCCGCAGAACGAGCGCCCGATCAAATTCTGCATGGGCCGCCGCGACTATGATCCCGTGGCCGTCGGTTTCGCCGTCACCGCCGACGAGCGCTGCAAGACAGGCGAAACGCAGTTCTCCATGACCGGACCCGACGGCAAGCCGATCCAGGGCAACAGCGTGCTCGGCCATTCATTCGAGCTCAGGGACGGCGAGCCGCGACGCGACGGCGTGATCGGCCGCATGTTCAAGGACGACGACGAGCGCTACGAGCTGATCGAGTATCTGAAGACGCTGTGAGCTGATGTGCCCGGGCTTGTCCCGCGCCCGGTGGCGGTAGGACTACGCCACGCCCGCCCGCAAGAGGTCGTGCAGATGCACGATGCCGACCACCTCGTCCGCGTCGGTCACGATCAGTGTCGTGATCTTGCTTGTGTTCAGCACCTCGATCATCTCGGTGGCGAGCATCGAGGGCGGCACGGTCTTCGGCTGCCTGGTCATGATCTCGTCGACCGACGCCGTCAGCAGATCGGGGCGCATGTGACGGCGCAGGTCGCCATCGGTGATGATGCCCGCGATCCCGCCGGCCTCATCGACGATGCAGACGCAGCCGAGGCCCTTGGCCGACATCTCGACCACCGCATCCGACATCTTGGTGCCGAGCGGCTTTAACGGAATCTCGGCGCCCGTGCGCATGTAGTCGCGGACGAATTTCAGCATCGCGCCCAGCTTGCCTCCGGGATGGAAATGCGCGAACTCCAGCGCGGTGAAGCCACGGCCTTCGAGCAGCGCGATCGCGATGGCATCGCCGATCGCGACCTGCATCATGGTCGAGGTGGTCGGCGCCAGATTGTGCGGGCAGGCCTCGCGCGCCTTCGGCAGCTCGATCACGATGTCGGCGGCCTGGCCCAGCGAGGACATGGCGTTCGACGTCACCGCGATCATGGGAATGGCAAAGCGGGCCGAATAGTTCACCAGCGTCTTCATCTCCGGCTGCTCGCCGGACCAGGACAGCGCCATGATGACGTCGTCCGCGGTGATCATGCCTAGGTCGCCATGGGCGGCTTCCGCGGTGTGAACGAAAAAGGCGGGCGTGCCGGTCGAGGCCAGTGTCGCCGCGATCTTGCGCGCCATGTGGCCGGACTTGCCGAGCCCGGTGACGATGACGCGGCCCTTGGCGTTGCGGATTAGATCGACCGCCTTGGCGAAGGTCACCCCCAACGGGCCGCGCAGCGCTGCAGCGAGCGCGGTGATGCCGCCGCTCTCCGTCTCCAGCGTGCGGAGCGCGGATTCGACGCTATCAGGAATGGGGCCGGATGATTGGGTCATCAGCGGTTTCGAACTCTGCATGATCAGGTCCCGGGAGGTGGGGCGTTCGCCCGTTGGCGCCTGCTTAGCACGCTCGGGCGGGTGAGGCGACGCGGCCGCAAATGCCCTCAACCGGTCATTAACCATAATTGTTTTAAGTCCATTAACGATGGTTCCCGCCAGCGGGTGGGAGGCCATCATGAAAGTACTTGATTTCGTTGGGGTTATTCCATCGTGGGGTCGTCTCCAGGCATGCGCCGGAGCAAACGCGCGCAATTGCTGCGTGCGGCTTTGCCGTGCCTTGTCCCGTGCCTTGCGCTGACGGCCCTCGGAAGCAGCCCGGCGACCGCCCAGAGCCTCACGCCCGACCTGTTCAATCCCAATCGCGGCGGCTTCGCCTCGCCCGACACGCTGCCGACCCGCCGCACGGCGGGCGTGCCGCAGGCCCCCTCGGACGCGTTGCCGACGCTGCCCGATCCCGGTGCCGATCCGCGCAAGCGCCAGCAGGCGCCGACGACTTCGCGCCTCGGCCAAAACACAGCCGGTCAGGTCCCGACCTACGGTCTGCCCGCCGCCAATGGCGCAAGCAGCTCCGGCTACGACTCGCTCAACCGCAAACGGCAGCAGCCAAAGCTCTATCCCGGCCAGGCCAAGCCCAAGCGCCCGCTCGGGCCCGGCTCGCCGCCACCGCCCGCAACGCCGGTGACGACGCTCGGCCCGCCGCGCATCGCGCCGCCGCCGTCCGAGACCGCGCACAAGACACCGGTCGCCCCGGCGATGGCCGGCATCGTGCCCGGACAGCCGCTGCGCCGCCGCCTCAAAGCCGATGACGATGCGTTCGGCGCGGTCGGCGATTATGCCGGCAGCTTCCTGATCAAGGGCGGGCTTGAGCTCTCCGCCGGCTACGACACCAATCCGGCGCGCCTGAACAAGCCGGTCGGCTCGCCGGCCTATGTCGTCGCGCCTGACCTCCTCGTGATCTCCGACTGGGAGCGCCACGCATTGGTCGCTGACCTGCGCGGCTCGTTCTCGGGCTACACCAACAACATGCCGGCGACGATCAACGGCTTTGCCTCGCCCTCGCCGGTCGACATCGACCGGCCCGATTTCACCGGCCATGTCGACGGCCGCCTCGACGTCGACCGCGATCTCAAGCTGACCTCGCAGCTGCGCCTGCGGCTCGCCACCGACAATCCCGGCAGCCCGAACGTGCAGGCCGGCCTGCAGAAATATCCGGTCTATGCCAGCTATGGCACGACGATCGGCTTCGACCAGACCTTCAACCGCTTCCAGGTCGCCGCCGGCGCCACCGTCGACCGCACCGCCTACACGGATTCAAAGCTCACCGACGGCTCGACCTCTGGCAATAACGACCGCGACTTCAACCAATATGGCGGCGTCGGGCGCTTCTCCTACGAGCTGAAGCCGGGCCTCAAACCCTTCGTCGAAATTGAGGGCGACACCCGCGTCCACGATCAGGCCGCCGACCGCAACGGCTACTTGCGCGATTCAAACGGCGGCTATGCCAAGGTCGGCTCGTCCTTTGAGTTCTCGCGCATTCTCACGGGAGAGATCTCGGTCGGCTACTCCGCGCGCAACTATGTCGACCCGCGCCTCAGCCAGCTCTCGGGCTTCCTCACCGCGGGCTCGCTGATCTGGTATGCGAGCGGTCTCACCACGGTCAAATTCTTCACCGACACGCAGATCAACGAGACCACGGTCCCCGGCTCATCCGGCGTGCTCGTGCACACCTATGCCGCCGAAGTCGACCACGACTTCCGCCGCTGGCTCACCGCCATCGGCAAGTTCACCTACGGCACGTACGACTACCAGAACCAGGGCCGCAACGACAAAACCTACTCGCTCGAAGGCAACCTGATCTACAAGCTCAACCGCAACCTCTGGGTCAAGGGCACGCTGCGTCACGACATCCTGGATTCGAACCAGCCGGGATCGAGCTCGCAGGGGACGGTGGTGATGCTGGGGGTGAGGCTGCAGAATTGAGGAGAAGCCGCCATGGCAGCTCGAATTACTTTGGATATCAATTCGGCGTGTGAATTCGAGCTATGGCTCAATCCCAAAGGCCGAGACCTTCTGGTCAAGGAACTGCTGGCCCTCAGTGAGACCAACGAGCATTTTCACTTGATGCCAAGTGATGTAGCATCGGACGTCGAAGTTTCGACGCGTCCTTATCGGCCAACCGACAAACTTCTCGAATACGGTAAGGTGATGTTCCGGCTTGACGAGTGGGATGCGAAGCATTTTCCACACGTCTTGGACTGAGACCCACTGCTGTCGCCACCCACTCGGCTGTCATGCCCCCCGCTTGACCGGGGCATCCAGTACGCCGCGGCTTATCCGTATACGTTTGACGTCGCTGGAATGCTGGATCGCCCGGTCAAGCCGGGCGATGACACTTTTCGTAAATTTGGCAGCGGAACGAAAACTACCGCGGCAGATCCGTCTTCCCCATCAGGAACGTGTCGATCGACCTTGCGCACAGCCGGCCTTCGCGGATCGCCCACACCACCAGCGATTGGCCGCGGCGCATGTCGCCGGCGGAGAACACGTTCGGGCGGGAGGTCTGGTAGTCGAGCGTGTTGGCCTTGACGTTGCCGCGCGCGTCGAGCTCGACCGCGAGCTGCTTGAGCAGGCCCTCGTGCACGGGGTGCACGAAGCCCATGGCGAGCAGGACGAGCTCGGCGTCGAGCTCGAACTCGGTGCCGGCAATCGGCTTGAACTTGTCGTCGACGCGGACACAGTGCAGCTTCTTGACCTTGCCGTTCTCACCCGAGAACTTCTGGGTCAGCACGGCGTATTCCCGGACCGCGCCTTCGGCCTGGCTGGAGGAGGTGCGCATCTTTACCGGCCAGTTCGGCCAGGTCAGGCCCTTGTTCTCGCGCTCGGGGGGAGCGGGCATGATCTCGAGCTGGGTCACCGACAGCGCGCCCTGGCGCAGCGAGGTGCCGATGCAGTCGCTTCCGGTGTCGCCGCCGCCGATGACGACGACATGCTTGCCGCCGGCCAAAATCTCCCGGACACCGCCCAGCGGCTCATTGGAGACGCGGCGGTTCTGCTGCGGCAGGAAATCCATGGCGTAGTGGATGCCGTCGAGCTCGCGGCCGGGGATCGGCAGATCGCGCGGGGCTTCCGCGCCGCCGGTCAGGGCGATCGCGTCATACTCGTTGAGCATCTCGCGCGGATCGACATTGCCCTCGGCGCCGACATGACTGTTGTAGTGGAAGGTGACGCCTTCGTCTTCCATCTGCTTGACGCGGCGGTCGATGATGCCCTTCTCCATCTTGAAATCGGGAATGCCGTAACGCAAGAGGCCGCCGGCCTTGGCGTACTTCTCGAACAGATGCACGTCGTGGCCGGCGCGCGCGAGCTGCTGCGCGCAGGCCATGCCGGCCGGACCCGAGCCGATCACGGCGACCTTCTTGCCGGTCTTCGCGGCGGCGACCTCAGGCTTCAGCCAGCCATTGTCCCAGGCGCGGTCGACGATCGCGCATTCGATCGTCTTGATGGTGACGGGGTTGTCGTCGATGTTGAGCGTGCAGGACGCTTCGCACGGCGCCGGGCAGATGCGCCCGGTGAACTCGGGGAAATTGTTGGTCGAGTGCAGGTTGCGCGAAGCTTCTTCCCAATTGCCCTGATAGACGAGGTCGTTCCAGTCGGGGATCTGGTTGTTGACCGGGCAGCCGGGCGTGCCGGGCGCGACCGAGCCGGTGCCGTGGCAATAGGGAATGCCGCAATTCATGCAGCGCGCGGCCTGGTCGCGCACTTCCTTCTCGCTCAGGGGAACGACGAACTCTTTGTAATGCTTCACGCGCTCGGCGACCGGGGTGTACTTGCGGTCATGCCGTTCGATTTCGAGAAAACCCGTGATCTTGCCCATTAAACCCGAAGTCCCTGCCGCTTAGTTTTCTTTTCCGTCGTTCCGGGATGCGCGCGCCGCGCGCAGACCCGGAACCTGGAGGTTATCTTTGCGAGATTCCGGGTTCGCGCTTTGCGCGCCCCGGAATGACGCGAGGTAAGAATTACGCCCCGATCGCGATCTTCGGCTCGGCGTCCGCGTTGGCGGCCATCTCGCGCAGCGCGCGCCGGTACTCGACCGGCATCACCTTGCGGAATTTGGGCAGCCAGTCCTTCCAATTGGCAAGGATCTCGGCGGCGCGCCTGGAGCCGGTCGCTTTCGCATGGCGCGTGATCAGGACATGCAGACGCTCGACGTCGGAATCGAGCAGGTTCTGGAACACGTCGACCCGGCCGTGCGCTTCGAGGTCACCGGCGTGATTGTAGGTGCCGGCGTTGATCAGCTCTTCCGACAGGACCGGCTCGAGCTCGACCATGCTGAGGTTGCACAGCTTGTCGAAGTCGCCGGCCTCGTCCAGCACATAGGCGATGCCGCCCGACATGCCGGCCGCGAAATTGCGTCCGGTCTTGCCGAGCACGACCACGATGCCGCCAGTCATGTATTCGCAGCAATGATCGCCCGCGCCCTCGACCACGGCGACCGCGCCCGAGTTGCGTACGGCGAAGCGCTCGCCGGCGATGCCGCGGAAGTAGCACTCACCCTCGATCGCGCCGTACATCACGGTGTTACCGACGATGATGCTCTCTTCCGGCACGATGCCGCCGTTCCGCGGCGGCTTGACGATGATCTTGCCGCCGGAGAGACCCTTGCCGACATAGTCGTTGGCTTCGCCCTCGAGCTCGAAGGTGACGCCGTGCGCGAGCCAGGCGCCGAAGGCCTGACCGGCGGTGCCCTTGAGGCTGACATGGATCGTGTCGTGCGGAAGACCCGCATGGCCGTAGATCTTGGCGACCGCGCCCGAAAGCATGGCGCCGGCGGAGCGGTTGGTGCTATTGATCGTGGCCTCGATCTTCACGGGCGCGCCGCGGTCGAGCGCGGGCTGCGCCTTCTCGATCAGCGTGCGGTCGAGCACCGCCTCCAGATGATGGTTCTGGCGCTCGGAGTGATAGATCTTCTGGCCCTTCTCTTCCTTCTGCTTGACGAAGAGCTTCGAGAAATCGAGGCCCTTGGCCTTCCAGTGCGCGACCAGCTTGGTCTGATCGAGCAGCTGAACCTGGCCGACCATCTCGTTGAAGGTGCGGAAGCCGAGCGAAGCCATGATCTCGCGGACTTCCTCCGCGACGAAGAAGAAGTAGTTGATCACGTGCTCGGGCTGGCCGGTGAAGCGCTTGCGCAGGACAGGGTCCTGGGTCGCGACGCCGACCGGGCAGGTGTTGAGATGGCACTTGCGCATCATGATGCAGCCGGCCGCGATCAAGGGCGCGGTGGCGAAGCCGAACTCGTCGGCCCCGAGCAGCGCGCCGATCACGACGTCACGGCCGGTGCGGAAACCACCATCGACCTGCACCACGATGCGGCTGCGCAGCCGCTCGCGCACCAGGGTCTGGTGGGTTTCGGCAAGCCCGATCTCCCAGGGCGAGCCGGCGTGCTTGATCGAGGTCAGCGGCGAAGCGCCGGTGCCGCCCTCGAAGCCCGCGATGGTGACATGGTCGGCGCGCGCCTTGGCGACGCCCGCCGCGACCGTGCCGACGCCGATCTCGGAGACGAGCTTGACCGAGACGTCGCCTGCCGGGTTGACGTTCTTGAGGTCGTAGATGAGCTGCGCGAGGTCCTCGATCGAATAGATGTCGTGGTGCGGCGGCGGCGAGATCAGGCCGACCCCCGGGGTCGAGTGACGCACCTTGGCGATGGTCGCGTCGACCTTGTGGCCAGGCAGCTGGCCGCCTTCGCCGGGCTTGGCCCCCTGCGCCATCTTGATCTGCATCATGTCGGAGTTGACGAGATACTCCGTGGTGACGCCGAAGCGGCCCGAGGCGACCTGCTTGATCGCCGAGCGCATGGAGTCGCCGTTCGGCATCGGCTTGAAGCGGTCGGCTTCCTCCCCGCCTTCACCGGTGTTCGACTTGCCGCCGATCCGGTTCATGGCGATCGCCAGCGTGGTGTGCGCCTCGCGCGAGATCGAGCCGAAGCTCATCGCACCGGTGGCAAAACGCTTGACGATCTCCTTGGCCGGCTCGACCTGGTCGAGCGGCACCGGCTTGCGCTTCTCCTCCTCGGCGTTCTTGATCCGGAACAGGCCGCGCAGCGTCAGCAGGCGCTCCGACTGCTCGTTGAGGATCTTCGCGAAGGCGCGGTAGCGCTCCTGCGAATTGCCGCGCGCGGCGTGCTGGAGCAGCGACACCGACTCGGCGGTCCAGGCATGGTCCTCGCCGCGACTGCGATAGGCATATTCGCCGCCAACATCGAGCGAGGTCTTGTAGACCTGCGCCTCGCCGAACGCGTCGGCATGGCGGCGCACGGCCTCTTCGGCGATCTCGGCAAGGCCGACGCCTTCGACACGGGTGTGGGTACCCGCAAAGAACTTCGACACGAAGTCCGCCTTGAGGCCGACGGCGTCGAAGATCTGCGCGCCGCAATAGGACTGGTAGGTCGAGATGCCCATCTTGGACATCACCTTGAGCAGGCCCTTGCCGATCGACTTGATGTAGCGCTTGACGATCTCGTAGTCGTCGAGCGAGCCGGGCAGGCGGTCCTTCATCGCGATGATGGTCTCGAACGCGAGGTAAGGATTGATCGCTTCGGCACCGTAGCCGGCAAGGCACGCGAAATGATGCACTTCGCGCGGCTCGCCGGATTCGACGACGAGGCCGACTGAGGTGCGCAGGCCGGTGCGGATCAAATGATGATGCACGGCGGCACAGGCCAGCAGCGAGGGGATCGGCACGCGGTCGGTGCCGACCATGCGGTCGGACAGGATGATGATGTTGACGCCCTCGCGCACCGCGCTTTCCGCGCGCGCGCAGAGCTCGTCCAGCACCTGATCCATGCCGGCCGCGCCGAGACCGGCGTGGAAGGTGGTGTCCAGCGTGCGCGACTTGAAGTGCGATTCGGCGACGTCCGAGATCGAACGGATCTTTTCGAGATCCGCATCGGTCAGGATCGGCTGGCGCACTTCGAGGCGCTTGGTCGTGGCCATGCCCTGCAGGTCGAACAGGTTCGGCCGTGGCCCGATAATCGAGACGAGGCTCATCACCAGCTCCTCGCGGATCGGATCGATCGGCGGGTTGGTGACCTGCGCGAAGTTTTGCTTGAAATAGGTGAACAGCGGCTTGGCCTTATGCGACAGCGCCGAGATCGGCGTGTCGTTGCCCATCGAGCCGGCTGCCTCCTCACCGGTGGCCGCCATTGGCGTCATCAGGATGGTGATGTCTTCCTGGCTGTAGCCGAACGCCTGCTGGCGATCGAGCAGCGACAGGTTCGAGCGCACGCCGGTGGTCGGCACCTTCGGCAGCTCTTCAAGCACGATCTGAGTCCGCTCCAGCCACTCCTTGTATGGATGACTCTTGGCGAGCTCGGCCTTGATCTCGTCGTCCGGGATCAGGCGGCCCTGCTCGAGGTCGACCAGCAGCATCTTGCCCGGCTGCAGGCGCCACTTGGTGATGATCTGGTCCTCGGGGATCGTCAGCACGCCCATCTCGGACGCCATCACGATGCGGTCGTCCTTGGTGACGAGATAGCGCGCCGGCCGCAGGCCGTTGCGGTCGAGCGTCGCGCCGATCTGGCGGCCGTCGGTAAAGGCGATCGCGGCGGGGCCGTCCCACGGCTCCATCAGCGCGGCATGATATTCGTAGAAGGCGCGGCGCTTCTCATCCATCAGCGGATTGCCGGCCCACGCCTCCGGAATCATCATCATGACGGCATGCGGCAGCGAGTAACCGCCCTGCACCAGGAATTCGAGCGCGTTGTCGAAGCAGGCGGTGTCGGACTGGCCCTCGTAAGAGATCGGCCAGAGCCGGTTGATGTCCTTGCCGTAGAGTTCGGAGCTCACCGAAGCCTGGCGCGCCGCCATCCAGTTGACGTTGCCGCGCAGCGTGTTGATCTCGCCGTTATGCGCGATCATGCGGTACGGATGCGCCAGCGACCAGGCCGGGAAGGTGTTGGTCGAGAAGCGCTGATGCACCAGCGCGAGCGCGCTCTCGAAGTCCGCCTCGTGCAAATCGGGATAGTACTTGCCGAGCTGGTCGGCGAGGAACATGCCCTTGTAGATCACGGTGCGGCAGGACATCGAGCAGGGATAGTAGCCGGCAAGGCCGCGGTCGCGGCGCTGGTAGATCGCCTGCGAGATCGACTTGCGCAGGATGTAGAGCCGGCGCTCGAACTCGTCCTCCGTCTTGGCGACGCCGTTGCGGCCGATGAACACCTGCATGCAGGCGGGCTCGGTCGGCTTTACGGTGGCGCCGAGCGAGGAATTGTCGGTCGGCACGTCGCGCCAGCCGAGCAGGGTCAGACCCTCTTCCTTGATCTGGTCGGCGATGATGCTCTTGATGACATTGCGCCAGGCGGTGTCGCGGGGCATGAACAGCGCACCGATAGCGTATTCACCGGGCGCCGGCAGCGCGAAGCCGAGTTCCTTGGCCTTGCGGCCGAAGAAGGCGTGCGGGATCTGCACCAGGATGCCGGCACCGTCACCGGCGCGCGGGTCGGCGCCGACCGCGCCGCGATGCTCGAGATTGCAGAGGATGCTCAGCGCGTCCGAGACGATCTCGTGCGACTTCTTGCCCTTGATATTGGCGATGAAGCCGACGCCGCAGGAATCCTTCTCCAGGCTCGGATCGTAGAGGCCTTCGGCGGCCGGACGGGAGTTGTGCGCCTGAATCGGATCGGCCGGTTTCGAGGCGACCGTCGCCGACAGCTGTTCTGCCACGATGTTTGCGCGCTCGAATTGCGACCCGTTCATTGTTCCTGTCCTCTCCGTGCGGCAAGCTGCCTCACCGCCATCTTCGGCGCACCTTGGGCGTTCCGCGGCACCCGCCTCTGGGTCACCGCTCGTCCGCTAGCGAGCCGCATTTTCTTAAATTCAGGCCTAGGCGTTCTACGTCCCCGAGAACGGCTTTGCCTGGTACCTTCCTGGCGCTCGAAAGTGCCAGCTTTCGCTGCAATCCCTGTGCCGGAACCGCAGGCAAAATTGAGACAGTCTTCCTGTCCTAACCATCACCTTGCCAAATTTTTGTCTAGCACACAAGCGCGCGGAAGTCCCGATTCCCGATAAGTCAATCAATCGCTTTCCGAAAGTTGCGCGGCCCCGGTTTTGAAGCAAACGCGCCCTGATCCGGCCCAAGCCGCGCCGAAATCCCCATTGAAGCTTCGGACCAGCTCTTCGAAAGCCGCGCCACGCCGCAAAGAAGCGAAAGAGCGCGAGCATCGGGGGCCTGACAGGAGCGTGTCGACCATGAAGTTTTTCACAGGATGTGTGGCCGCCGCCGCGCTGGCGCTGGCCGCGACCGGGACGCAAGCGCAGGTTCCGGCGAACGGAATCGGCGGCAGGGGCATGACCGCCGTGTCGGATTTCGACGGGCCTTACGCCCCGCCGCCACCGCCACCGCGTTACGGCTATGGCTACCGCTATGAGGAGCGCGGGCCGGCCCCCGCCCTGCTGCCCGCCACCGAGGTCTACGCGGTGCTGCGCGAGAACGGCTTCTCGCCGCTCGGCATCCCGCGCCTGCGCGGCAGCGTCTACACCATCGCGGTGATCGACCGCCGCGGCGACGACGGCCGGCTCGTGATCGACGCCCGCGACGGCAGGATCATCCGCTTCATGCCGGCTGCCGATGCCTATGGCATGGCGCCTGCGTATGACGAACCCGCGGTGACACCTTACCGTCCGCAAAGTGCGCTGCCGCCGCCGATCATGGTCCGCGGTGGCCCGCCGCGTCCGCCCGCCCCGATTCCTCATGTCGCCAGCCGCACAGTGCCGCTGCCCAAAGCCGCCCCGCAGCGCGCCGAGGCGCCGGTCGCAGCAGTGAAGCCGGCTGAGCCGGTGACGCAGCAGGCCCAGCCCGCGCAACAGACGGCGGCCGTGCAGGCGAGGCCTGCTGAAGCGGCGCCGCAAGCCGCCGCGCCAGCCGTGGGGCAAGCCAAGCCAGCTCCTACCATTCTGCCGACACAGGAGATGCCTGCCGCGCAGGGGCTAGATTAGCGCTGCGCGTTTGATGAAGGGGATGACCACACAAACGGTGTCGTCCCTGCGAACGCAGGGGATCCATACCGCGTGATCTATCGGTGGGGATGAGGCGCGAGTACCGAACCAATAGTCTTCGCCAAACTGCTCCCTGGGGTTATGGGCCCCTGCGTTCGCAGGGACGACAGCGGGGAGAGAGTTGGGCAAAACAAAAAGGCGCCCGAGAATCTCGGGCCGCTTTTGCGATCTCAGCGACCGCCCCTCAGCTCCGCGGATACCCTGCCGCTTCCAGAATCAAATTCGCGACCTCCTTCGGATGCGACACCAGCGAGAGGTGGCCGGCATCGAGCTCGACCGTGGTCGCGTTCATGCGCTTGGCGAGGAAGCGCTCGAGATCGGGGTTGATGGTGTAGTCGTTCTTCGACACCGCGTACCAGCTCGGCCTGGAGCGCCACGCGGCTTCCGTGGTGCGGCCGGCGAAGATCGAGGCGGCCGTCGGCCATTGCACGGCGTAGAGCTCCCTCGCCTGCTCCGGCTTCACGCCATTGGCGAAGTACTTCAGGAAGGAGTCTTCCGACAGCTTGGTGTAGCCGTCGCGTTCGACGATGCCGGCGCGCACGGGGCCGGTCGGGAATTGCTTCGAGAGCGCGACGAAGTCCTCATTCGCGTCGGGCGCGCGTGCTGCGACATAGACGAGGCCGGTGACCTTCGGGTCGGTGCCGACCTGGCTGATCACGGTGCCGCCCCAGGAATGCGCGACCAGCACGGTCGGTCCATCCTGCTCGGCCAGCGCGCGCCTGGTCGCATCGACGGAGTCCGCGAGCGACGACAGCGGGTTCTGCACGGCGGTGACATGCAGTCCGGCGGCCTGAAGGATCGGAATGACTTCCGACCAGCTCGACCCGTCGGCCCAGGCGCCATGCACCAGTACGACGTTCTTGGCCTTCACGGTCTGCGGTGCTTGCGCGTGAGCGAGGCTGAGCGGGGCCGCCAACAGGCTCGCGGCGACGAAAAGGCTGCGCCAGAGTGACATGATCATCTTCCGTCTCGTTAGGGTGTGATGCCCAAAGGACGGAGCGCGAGGCCGCGGCGTTACGGTCCTCACCGTTCTGTGATGCGATGCAAAATGAAAAAACGCCCCGGGACACCGGGGCGTTTTCGCAACCTGGAGGTCGCTTGTCTCAGGCGGCTTGCGCGGCCGAGTTCTCGATCACCTGCGCCTTCGGCGCGGCGGCGTTGATCGCGATCTGGCGCGGCTTCTTGGCTTCGGGAATCTCGCGCACGAGATCGACGTGAAGCAGCCCGTTCTCGAGCGAGGCGTCCTTCACCTGCACGAAGTCGGCAAGCTGGAAGGCACGCTCGAAGGCACGCGCGGCGATGCCGCGATAGAGCACCTCGGACTTGCTGTTCTCGTTGGCGACTTTCTCGCCCTTGATCGTCAGCGTGTTTTCCTTCGCGACGATGGAGAGCTCATCCTTGGAGAAGCCCGAGACCGCAACGGTGATGCGGTAGGCGTTCTCGCCGGTACGCTCGATGTTATAGGGGGGATAACCGGGGCTGCCGTCCGAACCGGCCTGGTCGAGCAGGTTGAAGAGGCGGTCGAAGCCGACGGTGGAACGATAAAACGGGGTGAGGTCGTAGGTACGCATGGTTCAAGTCCTCCATTGAGCGACTGTTGGTAACCCGCCCGCCAATCGGGCCGGGCTTTAGTCTGTGTGCAGCCTGATGTTCCGGTTCCGAAACACTGGTAGCGGCCTGCACGAAGGTGATATGGGTGAGTCCAGACGACGTTCAAGAGGGCGGCACTGGCCCCTTTTCGGCGCTCCCGCCCCTTGATTTGCAGCACTTGGCGCCCACGCACTCCCATCATGACGCTGGTCTCGATTCCGTCCAACCCCGTTCCCGAAGACGTCGTCAGCGGCACGATCAAGACGTCCGACGGCGTTGAGCTGCGCTTTGCGCGCTGGGCGCCACCGGCGAACCGCAAGGGCACGGTCTGCGTCTTCACCGGGCGCAGCGAGCAGATCGAAAAATATTTCGAGACCGTGCGCGACCTGCGCGACCGCGGCTTTGCGGTGGCGATGATCGACTGGCGCGGCCAGGGCCATTCCGCGCGGCGCCTGCGCGATCCGCGCAAGGGCTATGTGCGCGATTTCGCCGATTTCGAAATCGACGTCGAGGCCTTCGTGCAGCAGGTGGTGCTGCCGGACTGTCCGCCGCCGTTCTTCGCGCTCGCCCACTCCATGGGCGGCACGGTGCTGCTGCGGGTTGCGCATGCGGGCAAGCGCTGGTTCGACCGCATGGTGCTGTCGGCGCCGATGATCGACCTGCCCGGCCGCACCACCTCGTTTCCGGTGCGTGCGCTGCTCAAGACGATGCGCCTGCTCGGGCAGGGCGGCCGTTACGTTCCCGGCGGCAGCGACCGCCTCACCGGGCTCGATCCCTTCATCAACAATCCCGTGACCAGCGATCCCGTGCGCTATGCGCGCAATGCCGCGATCCTGGAGGAGGACCCGACGCTGGGCCTGGCCTCGCCGACGATCGCCTGGGCGGACACTGCGTTCCGCGCGATGCACACCTTTAAGCGCACGAACTACCCGTCCGAGATCCGCCAGCCGATCCTGATGCTGGCGGCCTCCAACGACACCGTGGTCTCGACCGCGGCGATCGAGGAGTTCGCCTATCACTTGCGCGCCGGCTCGCATCTCGTGATCGCCGGCGCCAAGCACGAGATCCTGCAGGAGCAAGACCGCTACCGCTCGCAGTTCTGGGCCGCCTTTGACGCCTTCGTGCCGGGCACGCCGCTGTTCGGGTGAGGCAATCCGTCCCCGGCGCGAGGTGATCTCTCGGCTCGGGCACCGTTCGAGGACTGTCACCCACCGCGCAGTTTCGCTGCGCTCAGCCAACCCTTCCCTTCAGGGACCGCCAGGGAAGGGCAGAATCGCTACGTCACCGCGACCGTCAGGTTGGCGCCGTCCACCTGCACCACCTTCACCCGCGTTCCCGCCGGCGTGTCGGGGCCGGCGACGCGCCACACGGTGTCGCCGATGCGGACCGTGCCGGAGCCGTCGATGATCGGCTTCTCCAGCGTGAACTCGCGGCCGAGCAGCGCCTCAGTGCGCTTGTTGAGGAAGGGGCTGGCGCTGGCGTCCAGCTTCGGACGGGCGAGCCGCCGCCACACCGGCACCGCCGCTGCCGCGAAGATGGCGAACATCACGAGCTGGATCTGCCAGGACATCGCGACCGCGAACGAGACCAGGCCGACCAGCAAGGCCGCAAGCCCGAGCCAGAACAGGAATACGCCCGGCGCGATCGTTTCCAGCGCCATCAGGATGAAGCCGAAGATCAGCCAATTCCAGTTGCCGAGCGATGCGAACATCTCGGTCATGACACGACCTCGTCATATTGGCGCATGTCCTCATCGGAAAACCGATACCCATTTTTCCTGAGCATACGCGCAAATCCCGTTACTGCGGCGGCACGGCCGGCGGCGTCGGGCCTGACGGCGGCACCGAACTGCCGCGACGGGCCGCGGCCGCAGCCGATGCAGCACTCTCCCCGAACGTCGCCTTGGCGATCTCGCCGATACCGGCGAGCGAGCCCAGCATGCTCACGGCTTCCACCGGCAGCATGATGATCTTCTGGTTCGGCGCGTCCGCGAACTGGCCGAACGCCTTGATATACTTGTCGGCGATAAAATAGTTCAGCGCAGCGACGTCGCCCTTGGAAATGGCCTCCGACACCGCCTGCGTCGCCTTGGCTTCGGCCTCGGCGAGGCGCTCGCGCGCCTCGGCGTCGCGGAAGGCGGCCTCGCGGCGGCCCTCGGCCTGCAGGATCTGGCCCTGCTTGGCGCCCTCGGCGCGCAGGATCTCGGACTGGCGCTGGCCTTCGGCGGCGAGAATGTCGGCGCGCTTGACGCGCTCGGCCTTCATCTGCCGGCCCATCGCCTCGACGAGATCGGCGGGCGGCACGATGTCCTTGATCTCGATGCGGTTGACCTTGACGCCCCACGGAGAGACCGCGGCGTCGACGACGCGCAACAGGCGCTCGTTGATCTCGTCGCGGTGCGACAGAACCTGGTCGAGATCCATCGAGCCCATCACCGAGCGGATATTGGTCATGGTCAGCACCGTGATCGCCTGGTTCAGATTGGCGACCTCGTAGCTCGCTTTCGCCGCGTCGAACACCTGAAAGAAGGCGACGCCGTCCACCGTTACGGTGGCATTGTCCTTGGTGATGACCTCCTGCTCGGGAATGTCGATCACCTGCTCCATCATGTTGATCTTGCGTCCGACGCGATCGAAATAAGGCACGATCAGGTTGAGCCCGGGGCTCAGCGTCTGCGTGTATTTGCCGAACCGCTCGATGGTCCAATCATAGCCCTGCGGCACCGTCTTCACGCCGGCCAGCAGCGTGGCGATGACGAGCAATACCAGAACAATCGCGAAAATGTCGAAGCCGCTCATATTTCCTCCAAGGCGGGAAAACAAAGGCAGGAAAAGCCCCTTCCCGCGCCGTCATTGGTCGGGAGCGCGACCCTAACGGTTCAGCGCCGATTCACGTCGGTATCGGCCCGATTCTGCACAAGACGGAGAGGGAGGGAATGGTCACGATATGTATTCGCAACGGGCTCTTGAAAGCGTGCAGGCGGAGACCTAGCGGCAAGAATTAGCGAACCGAGCAAGGCGTCCGTTCGATGACCTCATTCGATGACGTCGTTCGCGAGTGCAATGAGGCCAGGGGCAGGCGTGACGCCGATCGCCCGCGCAGTCCTAAGGTTGATCGCCAGCTCGAATTTGGTGGGGTTCTGAACCGGGAGGTCGGCCGCCAGCGCGCCCTTGAGGATGCGGTCGATGTAGGACGCAGCACGCCGCAATTGCTCGGCGCTATCCGTGCTGTAGGACATCAGCCCGCCTTCATCGACGAAGGTGCGGCTCCAGAACACCGCCGGCACGTGCGCTTCGCTGACGGCCGCCAGGAGCTGCGCCCGATTGGCCATGGTGAAGAAATCGGGCAGCACCAGGAAGCCACCCTCCTTGCGCGCGGCCAGCGCCGTGATCGTGGCGGCATCATGGACCGGCGCGGGCTCGACCGTCACGTGAACGGTCCGCGCCGCCTCCTCGATCGTGCGCAGCATCAGGGGCGCGAACGGCGCGGTGGCGGGATTGTAGACGACGAAGACGCGCGACACCCTCGGCGTGACCTGCGTCAGCATCTCCAGCCATTTGCCGGCCAGCGGACCGTCATAGTCGGTGAAGCCGGTAACGTTACCGCCGGGATGGGCAAGGTTCTTGACAAAGCCCTGGCTGACGGGATCGGTGACGACCGCGAACACGATCGGGATCGTCGCGGTGCGCTGGCGCAGCTCCTCGACAGAGGGTGTGCCGAGCGCGAGCAGGACGTCGGGCTTGAGCGCGATCAGCTCGTCGGCAAGCAGGGCGATGCGCGCGCGATCGCCGGCGCCGCTGCGCCAGTCGACCCCGAGATTGTCCTGCTCCTTCCAGCCATGGCTGGCGAGCGCCTCGGCCAGGCGTGTCTGGCCGATCACCTCATCGCCCGCAATCACCGACAGCACGCCGAGCCGGCGCGTTGCGTTCGCCTGCTGCGCCGGCACTGCGGCCGGCAGCGCGACGGTCATCCCGAGAAACGCCAGGCAGTCGCGGCGACTCACCGGGCCAACCATCAGATCCAGCCCTGAAGCTCGCGCAGCACCAGGGTGCGGATCACGTCCATCCCAGGCTCACTGTCGTTGAGGCAGGGGATTGCGGAAAACTCTTCACCGCCATTGTGCCTGAATATCTCGGCGTTCTCCTGCGCGATCTCCTCCAGCGTCTCCAGGCAATCGGCGGAAAAGCCCGGCGTCACCACCGCGATGCGGCGCACCCCTTCCTTCGCCAGCCGCTCCACGGTCTTGTCGGTGTAGGGCTGGAGCCACTCGTCATTGCCGAAGCGCGACTGGAAGGTCAGCAGCAGCTTTGTCTCGTCCATGCCGAGCCGGCGGCGCAGCGCCTCGGTCGTGGCGATGCAGTGGCTCTGATAGGGATCGCCCTTGTCGACGTAGGATTTCGGCATGCCGTGGAAGGAGGCGACGATCAGCTCCGGCTTGAAGGACAATGTCGCCAGATGCGTCTCGATCGAGGTCGCGAGCGCCTCGATATAGGCCGCGTCGTCATAATACGGCGGCGTCACCCGCAGCGTTGGCTGGTTGCGGAGCTGTGCGAGCACGCGGAACACCTCGTCGCAGACGGTCGCCGAGGTCGACGCGGAATATTGCGGATAGAGCGGCACGGCGAGGATGCGCTCGCACCCCTTGGCGATCAGCGCATCGATGCCCGATCCGATCGACGGATTGCCATAGCGCATCGCCCAGTCCACGGCGACATGCGCGCGGTCCGACAGCGCGGCGGCGAGCTTGTCGGCTTGCGAGCGCGTGATGGTCTTCAGCGGCGACTCGTTGCGCTCATTGTTCCAGATCTTCCGGTAGTCGAGCGCCTTGGTGCGCGGGCGGCTGCGCAGGATGATGCCGTTCAGCACCAGCTTCCAGATCAGGCCCTGGTCCTCGATGACGCGGGGGTCCGAAAGGAACTCCTTGAGATAGACCCGCACGCCGGGCGCGTCGGCCGTATCGGGTGTGCCGAGATTGACGAGGAGCACGCCGACCTGCGGGCAGCCGGACTGCACGGCGGGCTTCGCGCTCTCGATGGGGACAACGTTCGTCATGGGCCGTTGCGTCGCGCGTTGCCCCGAACTTGTCAAGATGAGGCTGCTTTCGCTACGGTCTATCCAAGCGGGGGAGGAAAGATGACACTCGCGGAATGGTGCGTCTTCGGAGCGCTGCTGCTGTATCTGTCGACGATCGTCTCGATCAAATGGATCAGGTTTCGCGGCTTCGACAATTCACGGCCGCGCGATCCGGCCTTCTATGAGGACGCCATCGCGCAGCGCGCGCTCGGCGCCCACCAGAACGGCATCGAGACCTTCCCGTTCTTCGCGTTCGCCGTCCTGCTCGCCGAATTCCGGGATTCGCCGCAGCGCCTGATCGACGAGCTCGCGGTGCTGTTCCTGATCGTGCGGATCGCCTATGTGCTGACCTATCTCGGCAATCGCCCGACGCTGCGCTCGATCCTGTGGAGCATCGGCTTTGCGATTAATCTCGGGATCTTCTTCATGCCGGCATTGAAAAAGTTTTTGCCGGTGTGAGCTGCCGTGTCCCGGATGCGGTGGAGCGCCCCTGCGCTGCTCCGCAGAGCCGGGACCCAACAGAAAGCCAAGCTCTACCCCGTGGACAGATGGGCCCCCGGCTCTGCAGCGCATCGTCGAAGGGACGCTGCGCTGCGTCCGGGGCACGAGGGCTTGGTTCAAAAACACGTGGTCCGTTCGGCCGCGATGTAGCCGAACAAGAGCCCTGCACCGAACAGCAGCACGACGGCGGCCGCTGCGAATTCGATGCCGCGCATGAACAGCGCGCCGCCGCCGTCGCGGCCGGCGCTGAGGCGCTGCGCGATGTCCTTGGCGGAGATGGCGACGACGGCGATGGCCGCGACCGTGATCGCGGTGCCGAGCCCCATCAGGAAAGTCGCCGCAATACCGGCCCAGAACAGGCCCTGCGCCAGCGCAAACACCAGCACCAGGATCGCGCCCGAGCAGGGACGGATGCCGACGGTGAGGATCGCCGCAAAGCCGCGCCGCCAGCCGCCGGGGCCGGCGAGCTCGGTCGGCATCGGCCCATGGGAATGGCCGCAATGCTCGTCGTGGACGTGGTCGTGCCCGTGATGGTCATGGGCGTGAGCATGATCGTGGTGATGATGATGGTGCTCGTGCGCCTCATGACGATGGTGATGATCATGCGGCACGCCGGCGATCGCCGGCACGGGTTGGGCCGCCTGGAGCGCCCGGATGAAGGTACGGCCCTTGACCCAGACGAGGCGCAGACCGAACAGCGCGATCAGGGCGTAGCTCGCGATCTCGATCGCGCCCTCTGCCTTGCACATGGTCTTGGCGGTGGCGTTCAGGATCCAGGCCGAGATGCCGACGATCAGGATCGCGACCAGCGACTGCATCAGCGCCGAGGCGAACGACAGCGCGATGCCACGCCGCGCGCTCTCGCGGTTGGCGACAAGGTAGGAGGCGATCACCGCCTTGCCATGGCCGGGGCCGGCGGCGTGAAAGATGCCGTAGGCGAACGAGATGAAAAGCAGCGTCCACACCCGCCGAACCGTCGGACTTGGCGGCGCGGATGGTCGCCGACATCTGGCGATAGAATTCGGACTGCTTTGCCAGCAGCCAGCCAACGATGCCGCTGGCTTCGGGCTCGGCCGCCTGCGCCGGCCGCGGCGCGCCAAAGGGATTTTGCGCGAGAAGGTCGTGGAGCGCGGCATCGGCCAGGCCCAGAGCGACGACGACCGCAGCGCAGGCGAGCAGCCCGCGGGCGAGCGGGGATTGAAGACGACCGGTCAAGGGCAATCCACCGTGATCTTGTTGGCGAACATCATGCCGAAATTGGTGTTCTCGCCGCTCAAAAAAGTCTGCTCGTTGAGCTTCTGCGCGGTCGCGGTGCCGTCGCTGGGTCGGTCGAGCTTCATCTGGCAGCCTGGGGGTGCGCCGACCAGCTTGACCGGATTGTCCTTGGCCATCTGGAAATCGATGAAGAAGGAGCGGTCGAACACTTCGAGTACCAGCTGCTTGGACTTGACCGGGTTCTTCAGCGGCAGCGTGAAGTGCAGGGTCAGCACCGTATCCTTGTAGTCGAGGAAATAATCGACCGGCTCGTTGAAGCGCTCCTTCTTGCCGTCGGCCTTCGCGAAGGTGAAGTAGGCATATTCCTTCAGCGACTCGACATTGGTCTGCGCCAGCGGCCCCAGCTCCTCGCGCGTATAGGCCCCCTTGGTCTTGCTCTCGAGCCCCTGCACCGCATAGGCCGAGAACATGTCGTCGAAGGTCCAGGCGTGGCGGACGCCGGTGATGGTGCCGTCGGCTGCATAAACCAGCTCGCTGGTCGCAGTGATCCAGACATGCGGATGAGCGCTCGCCGCTCCCGACGCAAGCGACAGGCCAGCGGCGAGCAGCATTCCAAGCAGGACGCGCATGCCCATCATGCCGCCTTGGCGTCGTCGAGCAGGCCGCGGCGACGCAGCAGCGCATCCGGCTCGGGCGGGCGGCCGCGGAAGGCCTCGTAGGCGGCTTGCGGATCGACCGATCCGCCGGTCGAATAGATGTCGTCGTGCAGGCGCTTGGCCACATCAGGATCGAAGATGTTGCCCGCCTCCTCGAAGGCGCCGAAGGCGTCGGCGTCCATCACCTCCGACCACATGTAGCTGTAATAGCCGGAGGCATAGTGGTCGCCGGAGAAGATGTGGCCGAACTGAGTGGGCCGGTGGCGCAGCGAGATCTCCTCGGGCATGCCGATCTTCTCCAGTTCCTTCTTCTCGAAGGCGCGCACGTCCTGCGCAGCCTCAGCCGGCTGGGTATGGAATTCGAGATCGATCAGCGCCGAGGAGACGAACTCGACGGTGGCAAAGCCCTGATTGAATTTTCGCGCGGCCAGGAAGCGCTGCAGCAGGTCGTCCGGCAGCGGCTCGCCGGTCTGGTAGTGGCGGGCGAACTGCTGGAGCACCTCGGGCCGCTCCTGCCAATGCTCGTAGAGCTGGGACGGCAATTCGACGAAATCCGTGAACACGGCCGTGCCCGACAGCGACGGATACGTCACGTTGGAGAGCATGCCGTGCAGGCCGTGGCCGAACTCGTGGAACAGGGTGCGGGCGTCATCCGGCGACAGCAGCGAGGGCTCGCCGTTGGCTCCCTTGGCGAAGTTGCAGACATTGATGACGAGCGGCGCGATGTCGCCGTCGAGCTTCTGCTGGTCGCGCAGCGAGGTCATCCAGGCGCCGGACCGCTTCGATGGGCGGGCATAATAGTCGCCGTAGAACAGCGCCTTGTGCTTGCCATCGGGTCCCTTCACCTCCCAGACCCGGACGTCCGGGTGCCAGGTGGGAACGTCCTTGCGCTCCTCGAAGGTGATGCCGAACAGGCGCGTCGCGCAGTCGAAGGCGGCGGCGATCATGTTGTCGAGCGTCAGGTACGGCTTGATCGCGGCGTCGTCGAAATTGGCGCGCTGCAGGCGGAGTTTTTCGGCGTAGAAGCGCCAGTCCCAGGGCGCGAGCCTGAAATTGCCGCCCTCTTCCGTGATCAGCGCCTGCATCTCGTCGCGGTCGGCGAGCGCGCGTGCCCGGGCCGGCTTCCAGACCCGCTCCAGGAGGCCGCGCACCGCGTCGGGGGTCTTGGCCATGGAATCCTCCAGCCGGTAGGCGGCGAAGGTCGGATAGCCCAGCAATCTGGCGCTCTCCTCGCGCAGCTTCAGGATCTCGACGATGATGCCGTTGTTGTCATTGGCATTGCCGTTGTCGCCGCGCGCCGTGAAGGCCTTGTAGACCTTCTCGCGGAGGTCGCGCCGCGCCGAGCTCTTCAGGAACGGCTCGACCGAGGAGCGCGACAGCGTCACGATGGCCTTGCCGGCCATGCCGCGCTCTTCTGCCGCAGCCCTGGCGGCGTCGACGAAGCTTTCCGGCAGCCCTTGGCGGTCGGCCTCCCCCAGCTCCATGAACCATTCCTGCTCGTCGCCGAGCAGGTGATGGCTGAAGCTGGTGCCGAGCTGGGCGAGTTTTTCGTTGATCTCGGCCATCCGCGTCTTGGCCTCCTCCGAGAGGCCGGCGCCGGAACGGTGGAAGCGGGTGTAGGTGCGCTCCAGCAGCCGGAGCTGCTCGGGGGTGAGACCGAGGCCAGTGCGGTTCTCGTGCAGATGGGCGATGCGACCAAACAGCACGGCGTTCATCATGATCGGATTCCAGTGCCGCGCCATCCGCAAGGAAACTTCCTTGTCGATCTCCAGGATGGCCGGGTTGGAATGCGCCGAGACGAGGTCGTAGAACACCGCCGCGACCTTGCTCAGCAGCTTGCCCGAGCGCTCCAGCGCCGTGATGGTGTTGGCGAAGTCGGGCGCGGCCGGATCATTGGTGATCGCCGCGATCTCGGCGGCGTGATCGGCGAAGGCCTGCTCGAACGCGGGAAGGAAGTGCTCCGGCCTGATCTCGTCGAAGGGCGGGGTTGCGAACGGCGTCACCCAGGCCTTCAGCAGCGGATTGATCGCGGTGTCCGGATTTTGGCGGGGTTCTGACATCACAAGTCCCGATTTTTGTGGCTCGATTGTTGTGGGCAGCTATAGCACGCGATGGGGCTTTTTTGGGCCATTTGCCCTTGCTCCCGGCCGGCTTTTCGGGGAGATTGCGGCCCTCGAAGTCTTGGGATCCCAGAGTTCATGAACGCGCCTTCCTCGTCCTCCCGCCAGATCGTCTGGCCGAGCGTCATCACCGTCGTCAGCGCCGCGATCCTGATCGGCGCGGAGGTG
This sequence comes from Bradyrhizobium sp. USDA 4486, assembly GCF_054057995.1. Taxonomy (NCBI): domain Bacteria; kingdom Pseudomonadati; phylum Pseudomonadota; class Alphaproteobacteria; order Hyphomicrobiales; family Nitrobacteraceae; genus Bradyrhizobium; species Bradyrhizobium sp. USDA 4486. The sequence continues at coordinate 7,276,915 of NZ_JBSRZV010000001.1, read as the reverse complement.
TTCGGCGCGGCCTTTGCCGGCGGCTGGGCGCTCGCGATCCTGTTCGGTCTCGGCGACCAGGGCACGCACATCCTGCAGGCCGTGCTGTTCGCACTCGGCGTGCTGGTGATGACCGCGTTCATCCGCGCAGCTCAGCGCGTCGAGCCCTTCACCAAGCGCGGCTGACGCTTCACGCGCGAGAGCAACACGCGCGCGACACAGAAAACTTAACGCTCGTTCATCTCCCGCGTCGCTCGCGCAACACTGCGCAAGCAGATGTTAGGCAATTCTGTCCGCAGCCTAAAAAAATTCTTGCGAAGCAGAGTCAAAACGCTTATGTGCGGTCTTGCCCAATTTCGCACGTGCCTGTGGTCGTGTGTCAGTCGGTAGGTATCCGGACAAGAGGCCGGACAGCCGCCAAGGGGTGAAGAAGCCGAGGGGCTCTTCGGAAGTGCGGAAGTCGAAGACTGAGAAGTCGAACGATCAAAGCAAACCCGGAGCGCCCAGCATCTCTCTCAAGAGGTGCCTTGTCGAAGGTGACTTCGCTCTTTGCAACCGTGACTGGCAGCCGGAGGCGAACCGGCGCACCCCGCTCTCAACGGGGGACGCGACTTAAAGCAACGACGGATCGGGCTTTTTTGGTCTCTACCGGCAGTCCAACGCCGGCGCGGGCTACTGAAAAGGCTTGTCCTTCATTGCCAGGTGAGCGGGCGGGAAACTCTCCCAACCAATCCACGGCAGCACAGTCTGGTTTGAGTTTTTTGGCCTCAGCGCGCCTCCATCGCGCGATGTGGCCGAAGCACTCTTATCCGACGTCACGTTGATGCGGATCCCGTCGCTGGGACCGTTGGAGAGTGCCATGACCGAACGTATCCAGGAATTCCTGCGCAACCGCCGCAAGGAAGGTCTCGACACCGAGCCGTGCCTCGTCGTCGACCTCGAGGTCGTGCGCGACAACTACCAGAGCTTCGCCAAGGCGCTGCCCGACAGCCGCGTGTTCTACGCCGTCAAGGCGAACCCGGCGCCGGAAGTGCTGTCCCTGCTCGCCTCCATGGGCTCCTGCTTCGACACCGCGACGGTCGCCGAGATCGAGATGGCGCTGGCCGCCGGAGCGACGCCCGACCGCATCTCCTTCGGCAACACGATCAAGAAGGAGCGCGATATCGCGCGGGCCTTCGCGCTCGGCATTCGCCTGTTCGCGGTCGACTGCGCCGCCGAGGTCGAGAAGGTCGCCCGAGCCGCGCCGGCTGCGAAGGTGTTCTGCCGCATCCTCTATGACTGCGCCGGCGCCGAGTGGCCGCTGTCGCGCAAGTTCGGCTGCGACCCGGAGATGGCGGTCGAGGTGCTCGACCTCGCAAAGCGCCTGGGCCTGGAGCCGTGCGGCATCTCCTTCCACGTCGGCTCGCAGCAGCGCAAGGTGAAGGCGTGGGACCGTGCGCTGGCGATGGCCTCGCAGGTGTTCCGCGACTGCGCCGAACGCGGCATCAACCTCTCCATGGTCAACATGGGCGGCGGCTTCCCGACCAAGTACCTGAAGGACGTGCCGCCGGTCGTGACCTACGGCCGCTCGATCTTCCGCGCGCTGCGCAAGCACTTCGGCAACCAGATTCCGGAGACCATCATCGAGCCGGGCCGCGGCATGGTGGGCAACGCCGGCATCATCGAGTCCGAGGTCGTGCTCATCTCGAAGAAGAGCGACGACGACGAGGTGCGCTGGGTGTACCTGGACATCGGCAAGTTCGGCGGTCTCGCCGAGACCATGGACGAGTCGATCCGCTACGCCATCCGCACCCCGCATGACGGCGCGGACATGACCCCGTGCGTGCTCGCAGGTCCCACCTGCGACAGCGCTGACGTGCTGTACGAGAAGAACCCGTATCCGCTCCCCGTTACGCTCGAGATCGGCGACAAGCTGCTGATCGAAGGCACCGGGGCCTATACGTCGACCTACTCGGCGGTGGCGTTCAACGGCATCCCGCCGCTGAAGACGTACCACATCTAAGCCGCCTCTCGTCTGAGGCCTGACGAACCCGGGAGCCGGCTTGCCGGCTCCTCCCTGACATCTTCGATTTCTGACGACGTCTTGGACCGGCGTGCAGTGCGCGCGTCGGCTCAAGCGGGGACTGACGCGCCATGACTGCTCCTCGGAAGCCACAAGTCGCCCTCACTTCGAAAGCCGCTCCGTTCGCGATCCGTGCGGAACGCGCTGCCGACGTCGCGATGCGTGAAGCGCTGCTCGATGCCTGCTTTGGCGAGAACCGCCACGGCCGCACCTGCCAGCGCCTCCGCGACGGGCGCGCACCTGCTGCAGGCCTTGCCCTGTCGGCGGTACGCGAGGGGACACTCGTGGGAACCGTGCGGTTGTGGAACGTCAGCGCCGGAGGCAGGCCCGCTCTGGTCCTCGGACCGCTGGCGGTTAACCCTGCCTTCCGCGAGCTCGGGATCGGCGCCGCGCTGATGCATCAAGCGCTGGCCGCCGCCCGGGCGCGCGGGCATGCCGCCGTGATCCTGCTCGGCGATGCTCCCTATTACGGCCGTTTCGGCTTCTCGGCGGAAAAGACCGGCGCGCTGTCGCTGCCCGGCCCGTTCGAGCGCGACCGCCTGCTGGCGATCGAGTTCGCCGACGGCGCGCTCGACGGCGCCGAGGGGATGATCGTCCCGACCGGCGCGGCCCTGCCCAAACGGAGGGCGGTTCGCGCCCTCCACGCGCACGCGGCCTAAGGGATCGCTCTCATAGCGAAGACCGAAGCCGCAGCACCGTGCGGCACGCCCGGCCGTGGCTGCGCCGAGCCCGTTCCTTTGTGGTTGCGCAGGCGCCGGAAACGCCCTTTAACCCCGCAAAACATCCTCTTTCAGTCGAGGTCCAAACATGTCCCGTCGCCTGATCTCCACCGGCTCCCCTCTCGAGAAGACCGTCGGCTACAGCCGCGCCGTGATCGACGGCGATTTCGCCTTCGTCGCGGGAACCACCGGCTACGATTACACGACGATGACCATGCCGGCCGATGTCACGAGCCAGTCACGCAACTGCTTCAAGACCATCGAAGCCGCCCTGAAGGAGGGCGGCTTCGAAATGGCCGATATCGTCCGTGCGACCTACTACGTCACCGACGCCAGCTACATCGATGCCCATTTCGCCGTCTGCGGCGAGGTGCTCGGTGACATCAGGCCAGCGGCGACCTTGCTGGTCGTCAGCGCCCTGGCCAAGCCCGAGATGAAGGTCGAGATCGAAGTCACCGCCAAGCGCCGCAGCATCTGACAAGCGCCGCAGCGCCTGAACCACCCACCCTTTGTCCGCCAGCACGTTCCGGAGAAACCATCCATGAGTCCCGCCTCGCAGATCTACGCGAAGATCACCGGTCCTATCGTCATGGTCGGCTTCGGCTCCATCGGCAAAGGCACGCTGCCGCTGATCGAGCGGCATCTCGACTACGACAAGGCGCGCATCACCGTGCTCGATCCCAAGGACGAGGGCCGCAAGGCACTCTGCGAGAAGCACAATGTCCGCTTCATCCAGAAGGGCCTGACCAAGGATAATTATCGCGAGGTGCTGACCCCGCTGCTCACCGAAGGCGGCGGTCAGGGCTTTTGCGTCAATCTGTCGGTCGACACCGGCTCCACCGATATCATGGAGCTCTGCAACGAGCTCGGCGCTCTCTATATCGACACCGTCAACGAGCCCTGGCTCGGCTTCTACTTCGATGCGTCGAAGGGTCCGGAAGCGCGCTCCAACTACGCCCTGCGCGAGGTAACGCTTGCCGCCAAGCGGGCGCGCCCGGCTGGCTCGACCACGGCCGTTTCCTGCTGCGGCGCCAATCCCGGCATGGTCTCCTTTTTCGTCAAGCAGGCGCTGCTCAATGTCGCCGCCGATCTGAAGCTCAATGCTCCCCGGCCCAAGACCAAGGCCGAATGGGCGGACCTGATGCGGCAGGCCGGCGTCAAGGGCATCCACATCGCCGAACGCGACACCCAGCGCTCCAAGAAGCCGAAGGAGCCGGATGTGTTCGTCAACACCTGGTCCGTGGAAGGTTTCCTGTCCGAAGGCGTGCAGCCGTCCGAGCTCGGCTGGGGTACCCACGAGAAATGGATGCCCGAGAATGCGCGGACCCACGAAGCCGGCTGCGGCGCTGCCATCTATCTGATGCAGCCCGGCGCCAACACGCGCGTACGCACCTGGTGCCCGACTCGCGGCGCGCAGTACGGCTTCCTCGTCACCCACAACGAATCGATCTCGATCTCCGATTACTTCACGGTGCGCGACGCATCCGGCAAGGCGATCTACCGGCCGACCTGCCACTACGCCTATCATCCGGCCGACGATGCCGTGCTGTCGCTGCACGAAATGTTCGGCCGCGCCGCCAAGATGCAGGAGAAGCACCATATCCTCGACGAGAACGAGATCGTCGACGGCATCGACGAGCTCGGCGTGCTGCTGTTCGGCCATGACAACAATGCCTATTGGTACGGCTCGCAGCTCTCGATCGAAGAGACCCGTGCCCTTGCGCCCTATCAGAACGCGACCGGCCTGCAGGTGACCTCCGCCGTGCTCGCCGGCATGGTGTGGGCGCTGGAGAACCCGAACGAAGGCATCGTCGAAGCCGACGAGATGGATTTCGATCGCCTGCTCGAAATCCAGCTGCCCTATCTCGGCCCGGTGAAGGGTTTCTACACCGACTGGACGCCGCTGACGGATCGTCCGGGACTGTTCCCAGAGGACATCGACACCAGCGATCCCTGGCAGTTCAAGAACATTCTGGTGCGCTGAGGGGCGCGACGCCTTCGCCTCATCCACAACTGTGATGCCCCGCGAAGGGGCATCCAGTACGCCGCAGCCTCTCCGTATCCAATCGTCGTCTCTGGAATACTGGATCCCCCGCGCTCCCGGGGGCGACACTGATTGTGTGGCTGGACGTATGGCCGCCAGTTATTTCTTCTCGATCGGCGGCGCGACCTTCTCCGCCGGAGCCGGTGGCAACACCGGCTTCGCAGCGCCCTGCGTCTGCGGATCGGGGCGCGCGGGCTCGGGGGCCGGCGTGGTCGGCCGGTCGCCGCCGGGCTTGGATTCCGCGGGCGTCTTGCTCTGCTCGTCGGACGGCGTGCCTTGGAGCGGCTGCGTCGCCTGCGCCGTCTGCAGCCGGCTTTCGGCGCGGATCTGGGCCAGCGACATGACCGAGACCAGGACGCCTGCTGCGAACAGCGAAGCGGCAATTGTGAGGTCGAGCTTCAGTCTGCGCTTATCGTTCTGGCCGGGCATATCGATCACCGCCTTTGTCCGCGGGACCAACGAATTTCCACGACCACGGTTCCGTGCTCTTCGCAAGCGGAACCGCACGCTTGTGCGCCAAAGCGCCGCGCTCACTCGGTCGTGCTGACTTCCCAGGTGGCGTGACGCACGCCCGGCAAGTGCTGAAGATCGGTCGCCACCGTATTCAGCTCGTTGGGGTCGACCGCGGTGGCAACGAGCTTCGCGACGATCTCCAGATTGTCCTCGCCGATTTCGGCGACCTCGATATCGGCCACCGGATATTTCGCGGCCTCGAGCTTGTCGACGAGGCGGTCGCGCATGTCGGGCAGCGCATCGGGGCAGACCGCCAGCTTGAAATAGTAGGTCGCCTCCAGCGCCTTCTCGTTCAGTGGGATGCGGTTGATGGCGTTGACCAGCGGGCGCAGCAGCGTGTTGCCGGCGATGACGAACACGGTCAGGGCGGCTGCCTGCGCGACCATGTCGGCGCCCGCGCAGGAGCCGACAGCAGCCGAAGCCCACAGCGTCGCCGCGGTATTGAGCCCGCGCACGTCCATGCCCTGCTTCATGATGACGCCGGCACCGAGAAAGCCGATGCCGGAGACGACATAGGCGATCACCCGCACGGCACCGTCGGCGCCGTCCAGCTGCATGGCGAGATCGACGAAGGCGGCCGCTCCCACCGCGACCAGCACGTTCGTGCGCAGGCCCGCGGTGCGCTGGCGGTATTGCCGCTCCGCACCGATCAGCGTGCCCAGCACGAAGGCCGTGAACAGGCTGACCAGCGTGTCGATGAAATCAGCAAGCTGGAAGGTCGTCAGAAATCGCATGGTCCCCTATACGGCCGGAACCATGACAGATCAAAGCTCGAGCAGGCCGCCATCCCCACCTTCATCCGCAAACGCCAGCAGCGTGCCCTTGGCATTCCAGGCGAGCGCGGACACCGGCGGGGTGCCGTTGCGGCGGACCAGAATCTCGGCGCCGTCTTCCAGACGCACCATTAGCACGGTGCCGTCGCTGTAGCCGGCGGCGAGGATGTCGTTCTTCGGATGGCAGGCGACGATGGACACGCGCGCCTGCAGCGGCGCCAGCATCGCGGGCTCCTTGCCCATCGGCCCGTCCTTGCTGGCGAACGGCCAGATGATGACGGTGTCGGCGCCAGAAGTCGCAAGCCCCTTGCCACCCGCGCTCCAGGACATCGAGCGGACGCGGCCGGGATAGCCGGTCATGCGCATGTGCCTGTTGTCGGCGAGCCGCCAGCCATGCAGGGCCGCTTCATGCATCGAGGTGACCAGGAACTTGTTGTCCGGGCTGAAGGTGACGCCGAGATGCGAGCCGGCCCAGGGCAGAAATTCGGCCGAGCCTTCCATGTTGGGAAACCACAGCGTCGCGCCGTTGTAATGCGCGATCGCAAGCCGCAGGCCCTTCGGCGCGAAGGCGAGCCCGCCGACGGTCGAGGGCACGTCGAGCGACTTCTGTTCGTTCTTGCCGCTCTTGACGGTGGCGGTCTTGCCGGCCGACCAGGCGAAGGCGCCGTCGGGCTGCACTGCCACCGCGTCGATCCAGCGCCGCTTCGGATCGGTGGCGAGCAGCGTCACTTCGCCTTTCGCATCGAGCGAGACGACCTTGCCGTCGTCGCCGCCCATGATGAGACGCTTGCCGTCAGAGGCGGCCGACAGAATGCCGCCGCTGTGCACGGCGACGGTGCTGACCTCACCCTTTGCGTCGACGAACGCGACGTTCTCCTCACCGCCGACGAAGGCGGCGCGGAGGCCGAGGAAATGCACCGAGGTCACGCCCATGCCGAGCGCAACGCGCTTGACGCGATCGGTGACGGAGACGATCGAGGCGGAATCGGGGGCCGGCGTAAACTCTTTCATCACGAGACGATGCAGCTCTCAAAGCCCTCGCGAATGGCCTTCTCGGGCAATTCGCGGCCGATGAAGACGAGGCGGCTCTCGCGCTTCTCGCCGTCCTTCCACTTCCTCTGGTGATTGCCCTCCAGCATCATGTGGACGCCCTGGAAGACGTAGCGGTCGTCGTCATCGTGGAAGGCGAGGATGCCTTTGGAGCGCAGGATCTTGCCGCCCTCGACCTGCACCAGGTTCTGGAGCCAGGGCATGAACACGTTGGGATCGAGCGGCTTGTCGGTCTTCAGCGAGAGCGACTGCATGTCCTCATCGTGATAGTGCTTCAGGCCGTGACCATGACCCTGGCCGTGATCATGGTGATGATGGTCGTGGCCGTGATGGTGGTGATGATCATGGTCGTGGTCATGATCGTCGGCTTCGAGGAAATCCGGCTCGATGTCGAGGATGCGGTCGAGGTCGAACGCGCCGCGATCGAGCACGTCGGCCAGCGCCACCGAGCAGCGCTCGGTGCGATGGAGTTTCGCATAGGGGTTGATGCCGCGGATACGGGCCTCGACTTCGGCCAGCTCGCCCTTGTTGACGAGGTCGGTCTTGTTCAGCACGATGACGTCAGCAAACGCGATCTGGTTCTTGGCCTCGGGCGCGTCCTTCAGACGATCGGACAGCCATTTGGCGTCGGCGACGGTGACGACCGCGTCGAGCCGGGCATTCTTCTGCACGTCCTCGTCGACGAAGAAGGTCTGGGCAACCGGCGCCGGATCGGCAAGGCCGGTGGTCTCGACGATGATGGCGTCGAACTTACCCTTGCGCTTCATCAACCCGTCCATGATGCGCACGAGGTCGCCGCGCACGGTGCAGCAGATGCAGCCGTTGTTCATCTCGAACACTTCCTCATCGGCGCCGATGATGAGGTCGTTGTCGATGCCGATCTCGCCGAATTCGTTGACGATGACGGCGTACTTCTTGCCATGGTTCTCCGACAGGATGCGGTTCAACAGCGTGGTCTTGCCGGCGCCGAGATAGCCGGTCAGGACGGTCACGGGAATTTTCTGGGAGGTCGCTTCAGACATAACAACTCCGGCTTCGGGCTTTTTCGCGCGACGCGAGGCGGGGTGGCCCCTGCCCTTAATGGTCAAGCGCGCTGGTCAGGGCCTTTATATTGTGCCTGACCATGTCAATGTAAGTGGGTGCAGGCCCCTTTTCGCCGGTCAAACCGTCCGAAATCAAGGTCCCGCCGACCCTGGCGCCGGTCTCCGCCGCGATCCGCCGGATCAGGCGGTCGTCGCTGATATTTTCCAGGAACACGGCCGGGATTTTTTGAGCCTTGATCTGGCCGATGATGGCCGCGATGTCCCGCGCGCTGGGCTCGGTTTCGGTGGAAACGCCGAGCGGCGCCACGAACTGAACGCCGTATTCAGCGGCGAAATAGCCGAAGGCGTCATGGGTGGAGATCACCTTGCGCCGTTCCACCGGGATTTTGGCGATGGCGTCGCGGACCTCGCGATCGAGGGTTTCGAGCTTTTCCAGATAGGCCTTGGCCTGACCGCGGAAGAACTCGGCATCATCCGGGTCGGCTGCAGCCAGTGCGTTGGCGATGTCGGTCACGTAGATCTTGGCATTCGGCACGGACTGCCAAGCGTGGGGATCCGCGGCCGAGCCGAGCTTGAGGGGGGCGATGCCGGCGCTCGCGGTGACCACTTGTGCCTGCGCCCCGGATGACTGGACGAGACGCGGCAGCCAGCCCTCGAGGCCGAGCCCGTTAACGACGACGAGCTTTGCCGCCGCAATCCGTTTCGCATCCCCCGGCGCCGGCGTATAGACGTGCACGTCGCTGTCGGGCCCGACCAGCGTGGTCAGATCGATCCGGTCGCCGCCGACGTTGCGGACGAAATCGGCAAGGATCGAGAAGCTTGCGACCACGTTGAGCCGCTCCGCGGCATGGAGTGGCGAGGTCATCAGCAGCAAGGCAAGGAGCAGAAGGAAGCGCATCCTCACGCCTCCAGATGCCGACCGGGAAACATCTGCCTGACGATGCCGCCGACGCGACCGAACAGCACGGAGAGGACGTAGATCACCGTCGCCACCAGGATGATCGCGGGCCCCGACGGCACGCGGGTCTGGAACGACAGCACGAGGCCGGCGTAACCCGAGATGGCCGCGGCGATCACGGCGATGCACATCATCGCCGTGAGATCGCGCGACCAGAACCGTGCGATGCCTGCGGGAAGGATCATCAGCCCCACCGCCAGCAGCGTGCCGAGCGCCTGAAACCCGTTGACGAGATTGATCACGACGAGCGCGAGGAAGGCAAGATGGGCGGGGCCGCCGGCGCGGCTCACGGTGCGCAAAAACAAGGGATCGACGCTCTCGATCACCAGCGGACGATAGATCACCGCGAGCACCAGGAGCGTGATTGTGGCATTGAAGGCGACCACCAGCAGCGTCTGGTCGTCCATCGCGAGGATGTTGCCGAACAGCACGTGCAAGAGATCGATATTGGTGCCCTTGATCGAGACGATGGTGACGCCGAGCGCCAGCGAGGCCAGATAGAACGTCGCGAGCGAGGCGTCCTCCTTCAGCCCGGTCGAGCGCGCGACCACGCCGGCGAGGATCGCGACCGCAAAGCCTGCAATCAGACCGCCGGCGGTCAGTGCAAAGAGATTGAGCCCCGACAGCAGAAAGCCGACGGCCGCGCCGGGCAGGATCGCATGCGCCATGGCGTCGCCGACGAGGCTCATCCGCCGCAGCATCAGGAATACGCCGATCGGCGCGCCGGCGAGCGAGAGCGCGATGACGGCGGCAAGCGCCCGCCGCATGAATTCGAATTCGGTGAACGGACCGATCAGCGCGTCATAGGCCATCGCTGATCACGCCGCGCGCGAACTGACATCGTCCGCGGCGCAAGCCGCGGCGCTGTCGTCGAAGGCCTCGCACATGCGCATCGCGACCATCAGGTTTTCCGGCGTGAGCACCTCCGCCGTCGGGCCCCAGGCCACGGGGCCGCGCGCCAGCACGAGCGTCTCGGTGAAATGGGTGCGCACCATCTCCATATCGTGCAGCGCGGCGAGCACGGTGCGGCCCTCGGCGTGCCACTGCTTCACCAGCGCGAGCAGATCGGCGGTGGTCTTGCTGTCGATGGCGTTGAAGGGCTCGTCGAGCACGATCAGGCGCGCATCCTGGAGCAGCACCCGCGCGAACAGAACGCGCTGCATCTGCCCGCCCGAGAGCGTGCCGATCGGGCGGTTCTCGAAACCGCTGAGGCCGACGGAAGCGATGGCGCGCAGGATCTTTTTGCGCGCGGCCTTGCCGATGCCGCCGAACAGGCCGGCATCGCGCCACAGTCCGGTGCCGACGAAGTCGAACACCGAGATCGGAAAGCTGCGGTCGATCTCCGCGCTCTGCGGCAGATAAGAGATGTCGCGGGTGTCTAACCCGCCGAGATGGATGGTGCCGTCGAGCGGCTTGAGGATACCGACGATGCCGCGCAGCAGCGTCGACTTGCCGGCGCCGTTCGGACCGATGACAGCGACCAGCGCCCCTCGCGCGACTTCGCCGTTGAGATGGTGCACGGCTGGATGGCGGTCATAGCCGAGCGTGACGTTATGGAAGTGCAGCGCCGCCACGGTCACCTCATTGCCAGGAAGACGATGCCCCAGAGCACGGCGCAGACCGCCAGAGCCGCCGAAAGGCGGCCGGCCATGGTCATGCGCAGGATCGACCAGGGTGCGTCCTGCGCCGGATGCGGCGAGGTCGCATCGTGGACATGGGCATGGGTATGGTCGTGCCCATGCGAATGGTCATGGGAATGGCCGTGAGCATGGTCGTGATGATGGACGTGGGACGCGGCAGGAACCATTCGAGGACGTTATATTATAACATTACGTCTGTCCACGTCCGCCTCAGGGCTTGCCGATCACCATAGCGATGGCGGCCGCCACGAAGGGAAACGGCACCGACACCGCGCAGCGGAACCAGACGAAACGGGCCGGCATGAACGGGATTTCCCACAGGATCACCCGCTGGAAGGCGAACAGGGCCCAGGCAACGACGTAGGCGACCACCTGCGGCACCCCGCCGCCCGACTTCAGCGCCACCGTTCCGATGGAGAAGCCGATCACGGGCCCGCCGGGGGTGGCGGCGCCGGCGACCACGGCGGTCGCAACCCCGAGCCAGCCAGAGTCCGGGCCGAGCCAGCCGGTGATCACCTCCTGCGGGATGATGGCGGCGATGTACCCGGAGCCGATCACCCCGAGCGCGATCCGCGGCACGATGTTGATGAAGTCCATCGAGCCCTCGCGCAGCGAGGTCTTGAATACCGGAGGGCCGCTGCGAAAGGCGATCAGGCCGACGCCGAGCACCGAGCCCCAGAGCAGGATGTCGATCACGAGCGCCGCGCTCATGCGGCATCCTCGTCGCTTTCGCGCTTCCGATAGACCCGGACATAGACGAAACGGCCGAGGCTACCTGCGAGCACCGGCAGCGGCAGTGAGATCAGGATCCGCCACAGCGTGAAATCGGTCCCCATGATCGGGATCTCCCACGCGACCGCGCGGCCATAGCCGATCAGGGTCCAGCTCACGACCATGGCGATGGTGGCGCCGAAATCGGCACCGACCGCAAGCAGCGCGCTCGCCACGGGATAGGCAGTGAAGGGCCCGCCGGGAAGGATCGCACCGAACGCAGTGCCGATCAGAAGGCCCATCAGGCCGGATTTCGGCCCGAGCGAGCGCGAGACTCTTTCGTGCGGCAGGATCTCGGAGATGAAGGCTCCTAACAGGCAGCCCGCCAGCACGCGCGGCAGGATGCCTGAGAACAGCGAGAGATCCTGGGTGAGGATGTCGAGGACGCCGTCGGTGCCGTCGCGGCGCCAGACCAAACCTGCGCTCACCGCCACCAGCGCTGCGATGATGATGGTCGACCAGCCGATCGGCTTGCGCGCACGCCCCGGCCGCGGCTCGGACTCCGCGTCCTCGGCAGGCGCCGGGTCTATCGGGAAAGGGTCTGACAACGGGTTTGGTCGGATCGAAGGTGATGCCCATCCTGCTTAAGGGCCGCGCCGAGGGGATGCAAACGGTGTGATGACAGACCCGTGCGCGCACGGCGCAGGACTGGTCCAATCAGTCAATTCCGCACAGCAAAAAGGCGGCCGCGCATGCGACCGCCTTTGTTGTCATTCCGGGGCGGCGAAGCCGAACCCGGAATCTCGAGATCCCGGGTTCGATGCTTCGCATCGCCCCGGAATGACAGCAAGGCCTTACGCCTTCTCGAACAGGGACTCGACGTATTCCCAGTTCACGAGGTTTTCCACGAACGCCTTGAGATAGTCGGGACGGCGGTTGCGATAGTCGATGTAGTAGGAGTGCTCCCAGACGTCGCAGCCGAGGATCGGCGTGGCGCCATGCACCAGCGGATTCTCGCCGTTCGGGGTCTTGGAGATCTCGAGCTTGCCGTTTTTGACCTGAAGCCAGCACCAGCCTGAGCCGAACTGGCCGACGCCGGCGGCCTGGAAGTCCGTCTTGAACTTCTCGAAGCCGCCGAGGTCCTCGTTGATCTTCTTCTCGAGCTTGCCCGGCAGCTTGGTGCCACCGCCATTGGGCTTCATCCAGCTCCAGAAGTGGATGTGGTTGTAGTGCTGGCCGGCGTTGTTGAACACCGCGGGGTTCTTGCCGAACGAGCCCTTGACGATCTCCTCAAGGGACTTGCCTTCCCATTCGGTCCCCTTGAGCGCGTTGTTGCCGTTGGTGACGTAGGCCTGATGATGCTTGTCATGATGATATTCCAGCGTCTCCTTCGACATGTACTGGCCGAGGGCGTCATAGGCGTAGGGGAGTGGGGGCAGCGTAAAGGTCATGGCTTCTTGTCCGCAACTGGTGGGGAACGAGTTCTAACGGTCACCCCTTATAGAAGGTTCCTGCAGCATTAAATACCTCAGAATTTACGAAAACGGGTGATGGGGTGACTTCGTCCGAATGCACAAATTGGTCGCAACGGGCCGGGTGGATCAAGCCTGCGGTTCGCCATAAAATATCATTGCCTTTGAGGCGCTTAAGACAGAACAAACGCGCCACGAAGCAGAGCTGTGAAGGACGCCATGAGCATCGAGATCGACATTTTGAACGGCGACGCCTCGTGGCCGATCGCCGAGCCGCTGCATCAGGCGGTCTGGGGACCGCATATGATCGCGGGCAGGCCCTGGGCTCACGTCAAATGGGAGAACGCCCATCTTCGCGTGCTGCTCGAGACCCCCGAGGACGGTCTCGTTTGCCACGTCGGCGTCTACTTCCGCACCATCACCTGGAACGGACAGAAGGTCCATGTCGGCGGCATCGGCGGCGTCTGCACGCGTGAAGACCGGCGCAGGCGCGGCTACGCCACCATGGCGATCGACGCAGCCGTCCATACCATGCGCGCCAACGAGGCGGTCCGCTTCGGGCTCCTGTTCTGCGAACCGCACAATTACGCATTCTACGAGGCGCGCAGATGGCAGCCCTTCAAGGGCGAGGTCTATTGCGAGCAGCCGGAGGGGCGGATCCGCTTCGAATACATGGCGCCCTACGTTTTCGAGATCGTCCGCGCGCCGACGCTCGGCACCATCGACCTATGCGGCCTGCCCTGGTGAGCCCTGCGTGAACGCAGGGCTGGCGCGGATGCCGGTTGTCCTATAATATGTCGATCATCATGCAATTCACCCGGTGACACATGACGATCGACGCCCCGCTAGACGCTGCGCCGCCGGGTGCTCCGGTCGCCTCCCCCATTGCGAGCCTGCTGACGGCGCCGATCCTCCCTACGCTGCTGCGGCTCGCAATCCCCAATATGATCGCGATGGTCGGCACCACGCTGGTTGCGATCGCCGAGACCTCCTATATCGGCCGGCTCGGCACCATCCCGCTCGCCGCCATCGCGCTGGTGTTTCCGTTCGCGATGCTGACGCAGACGATGAGCGCGGGCGCGATGGGCGGCGGTGTGTCGTCGGCGATCAGCCGCGCGCTCGGCGCCGGGAATCGCGACCGCGCGGCGACGCTGGCGCTGCATGCCGCCATCATCGGCCTCTGCGGCGGACTCTTCTTTACGGCGATGATGCTCGCCTTCGGCCGCTCGTTCTTCGCGCTGCTCGGCGGGCGCGAGCGCGTGCTCGAGGAAGCCTGCGGCTATTCGCAGGTGCTGTTCTCGGGCGCGGTCGCGATCTGGCTCGTCAACACGCTCGCCTCGGTGATCCGCGGCACCGGCGACATGCGCCTGCCGTCGATGACACTGATCGGCGCGAGCGTGCTTCAGATCGCCGTGGGCGGGACGCTGGGGCTCGGCCTGTTCGGCGTGCCGCAATTCGGCATGCCCGGCGTTGCGAGCGGACAGCTGATCGCATTCAGTTGCACCGCGGTCTTCTTCCTCTGGTATCTTCTGTCCGGCCGCAGCCGGCTGGCGCTGAACTTTCGCGCTTTCCAGTTCGAGCGCGCGATGTTCCTCGACATCCTCAAAGTCGGCGCGGTGGCCTGCCTGTCGCCGCTCCAGACCGTGCTCACCATTTTGATCTTCACGAAAATCCTGGCGACCTTCGGCACCGAGATGCTGGCCGGCTACGGCATCGGCTCGCGGCTGGAATTCCTGTTGATCCCGATCACCTTCGCCTTCGGCATCGCCTCGGTGCCGATGGTCGGCATGGCAATGGGAGCCGGACATATCAAGCGCGCGCGGCGCGTCGCCTGGACCGCGGCTGCGGCTTCGGGTCTCGCGGTTGGCACGATCGGCCTCGTCGTCGCGCTCGATCCTGCGCCGTGGGTGTCGCTGTTCACCAGGGATGCCGGCGTCACCGGCGCCGCGCACAGCTATTTCCACTGGGCCGGCCCCGCCTTCGTATTCTTCGGCATGGGCGTGTCGCTGTATTTCTCCTCGCAAGGTGCCGCGCGCGTCGGCGGCCCCGTGCTGGCCTCCACCGCACGGCTGCTGATCGTCGCGATCGGCGGGATCGGCCTGATGATGGCGCAGGCGCCGGCCTGGACCTTGTTTGCGCTGGTCGGCGGCGCCATGGTCGTGTTCGGGTTCTTGACCGCGGCTTCGGTCGCGTTCGCGCGCTGGGGCAAATGAGCGCAGGCGAATCAAGCGCAGGAATGTGATTCAATCCGGCGTTGCACTATCCTGCCGGGCTGCTATGGAGGCACCTCGATTTTTCGGGGCTTTTTCCATGCTCAGCAGATTCGCGATTCCTTCCGTCATCCTGGCTGCGCTGTTTGGCGCGCCGGCCGCCCATGCGCAGAGCGCCGATGGGACCTGGCTCACCCAGGCGGGTGATGCGCGCGTGAAGATCAGCAAGTGCGGCGGCGGCATCTGCGGCCACATCGTCTGGCTGCGCGAACCCATGGACACCGCGACGGGCCAGCCCGCCACCGACAGCAAGAACCCCAATCCCGCGCTCGCGAGACGCCCGATGATCGGCCTGCCATTGTTCAGCGGCATGCAGCCGTCAGGGCCGAATAAATGGTCGGGCCAGATCTACAATGCCGATGACGGCAGCACCTATGCGAGCAGCGTCACGGTCACGGGCGCAGATTCGCTGCGGGTCGAAGGCTGCGTCGGCGCGCTCTGTGGCGGCGAGACCTGGACCCGGCGCTAATCCGCCGCCATCATCGCCTTCAACGCCGTCGCCGCCGAGGCGTAGCCGCCCCGCGCGCCGTCGATGAAGTGGACATGGTCGCTGCGCAGCGCCGAGGGCGTGAAGCAGGTCATCATCGCGGCGTCCTGCTGGTAGAGGCCGTAGCGCACGATGCCGTCGCGCGCCGCCATCGCGAGGCGCTCGCTCAAGGCGCGCTCGAGCTGCGGCGTGCAGTCGAGGATCATGCGCAGGCCATCGTCATATTTGCGGAAGTCCGAGTTCTCCACCACCTGGCGCTTGTAGACATCAGGCACGAAGCCGCCGACCTTGAGGTCGAAACGCATGATCAGATAGACGAACAGCGTATAGGCCAACACCCCGGCTCTGCGCGCCAGCAGCGGACCGCCGCGCTTGGTGCGGGCTTCGAAGTCCAGCCCCTGCGGTGGCCATTTCAGCGGCGGGCCCTGCGGCGGGACGGGACGGCCGCCATCCGGGCTGCGCTCGACGAGGTGAATGATGTCCTCGATCACCTTGCGGAAGGCTGCGGGATCGGCACCGCGCGCGGGCATCACCAGCACCGACAGGATCAGGCCGCGCGCGGCCGGCATCACCTCGAAGCGGCAGGAGGACAGGCCGGAGAGATCGGGCTGCGTGCCCGCTGGCGCCTCCGCGACCGCGAACTCGCCGCGCTTCATCGCGGCATCGGCGAAGGCGAGCCCGCCGCCCGAGAACATCGCATAGGACAAATTCGCCGACGGACCGAAACGTGCAACGCGCACGTCGAGGCCCTGCGCACGGATGGCGCTGACCGGTACCAGCGCGACGCGCATGTTCAGATCGAGGTCCTCTCGCACCCAGGTCGCGGTCGCAGCCAAGGCTTCGCGCGCGGCTTCGAGATCGGACGGCGCGACTGCAAAGCTCGCGCCGTCGCCGCCGAACACGAAGGGGAATTCGCGCCCCTTCAGCGCATTGGTCACCGCCGCGATCACGGCGGCGCCGGCCATGTTGACCGCCTTGTAGCGCTGCGCCGCGATCGCCTTGGTCGAATCCACGATGTCAGCAACGCCAATGCTCCAGTCATCCGGCAGTGGCGCATAGAGCGCGGGGTCCATCAGGCTGGTGAAGCCGCGGAAGACGGGAATGCCGCCGTAGAAGGAGTCGCCTGATGTCATCGGGGGATGCCGAATGGTTGGGAAGCGGTCCGAGAGAGCTACGAGGCAGGAGCGATCCGGGTTCGCCGGGCGGCGCCCGTTTCGATCATTGGCCGAAACTGGCCCGGACAACAAGATCGCAGAGCGCCGCAATGCCGCGGCCGATCATTGATCGGCGTCAAACAGCCGGCCGGAGCAACCTCTACGATGGCGGCATCTCCAAGAGTTACGCGGGATGATCGAGGTGTCCGACTTCAGCAACAGGCACTCCACGGCTCCGGGGCGCACGGGACTTGATCCGATCAGCGCGGTGAAGATGCCGGAAAGGCTGACGGCGGCCGTCGATGCCTGGGCTGAAGCCCATCATTTGTCGCGTTCGGCTGCTATCTGCAAGCTGGTCGAACTCGGGCTGAAGATCGCACCTAGTGCGCCGGCATCGGCGCACCCGGTTGCATCCGGCGCCGCGCGGATCGAGGAGATCGCGGTGCACGAGATCGAAGGGCTGCTAGATCCCGCCTTGCCGGTCGATGAACGCGAACGCCGCATCCGCCGCCTCACCGAGGGGCCGCCGGAATTCTCACACGAACGGATCGACCTGCCGAAGCAGGAGACGTGAGCGCCTAGTGCAGCTTCTCGTCCTCACGCTGGCGCAACGCCTCGAGCGAGGCGTCGTGGCAGCCGACCAGCCGCACGAACTGCTGCGGATATATTTCATAGCCGTGACCGCCGGAATTCTGATGGGCCATCGGCGGGCAATGGATGTCGTCAGGCTTCGCGCCAGATTGCTCGGCCTGGCCCTTATGTGAAGCGGTCATGTCTTGCACGGTCATGGACTGCTCCCTGTCGATTAGGGCAGATCGATTGACGTAACCCAATCGATTGCGGGGCATCTTACGACCAAATCCGGCGGGATGTCATTGCGCCGGATCAACTCAATTGTGGCAGACGGGTTCCTTTATGCCGTGTTGCCCGCATCGATCGTGAACACGGTGCCGGTCACGTTGCGGCCACCCTCGCCGAGCAAATATTCCACCATGCGCGCGACGTCGTCCGTCTCAGGCAGGCGGCGCAACGCGCTGCGGCCGGCGATGCGCTTGCGGCCTTCGTCGGAAAGATTGTGGGTGAGCTCGGTGTCGATGAAGCCGGGCGCGATCGCATTCACGGTGATGCCGAGCTTGCCAACCTCACGCGCGAGCGAGCGGGTGAAGCCGGTCGCAGCCGCCTTGGTCGCGCCATAGACGGAGAGGCCGTTATAGCCTGTCGTCGCGATGATCGAGGAGATGTTGATGATGCGACCGGCGCCATCGGCCATCATCTGCCGCGCGACATATTTGGTGAGGATGATCGGCGACAGCACATTGAGCTGCACCAGCGCCTCGATCTCCGAATTGTGCATGGTCGCGAGCAGGCCTTCGGTGCCGAGGCCAGCATTGTTGACGAGGCCGAAGGTCGGGCCGAACTCGTCGCGCACGAGCTTTGCGAAAGCGGGGATCGCATCGATCACGGCGAGATCGCAGGCGCGGAAGTGCAGGCGTCCTTCGGACTCCGCGACCGCCGCCTTGAGCTCGTCGCTCTCGCGCCGCGCAGCCGCGATCACGTTGAAGCCGGCACCGGCGAGGCGCTTGCCGATCGCTAGCCCAATGCCGCGGCTGCCGCCTGTGACGAGGACATTATGCATCGGTGCGCGCCAGTTTGCCGGCCGGCGTGACGTCGAGCGCCTCGACGAAGCGGATCACCGCCGGCACCTTGTGGGACGCGAGCTGCGCGCGGCACTGCTCCAGGATCTGGTCGCGGATTTCCTTCACCCACGCCTGGTCGGTGCCTTCAGCGAGGATCACGTCGGCGACGACGATGCCGCCGGTAATTGGGCTGCGCCGCGACTTCGCCCGCGACATCCGCACGTCAGGGTGACGGTTGATCACCGCCTCGATTTCCTCGGGGTGGACCTTCAGCCCGCCGATATTGATGATGCCGCCGCGGCGGCCGACGAAATAATAGCGGTCGCCACGCAATTCGACGATGTCGCCGCTGTCGACGAAGCCGTCCGCGTCGGTGAGCGCGGCGGCGCTGCGGCCGACATAAGCATGCGCCGTGCGCGTCGAGCGAATCCGCAGCGAGCCGTCGACGACCTTCATCTCGACGCCGTTGCGGTTGCCGAGATAGTCGGCTGGAAAGCCTTCAAGCCCGTCATTGACCGCGAAGCCGACGCCAGCCTCGGTCGAGGCATAGGCATGGCCGACGGAGGAATTTGGGAAGGCCGCCTTGAGGCCGTCGAGCACCGCCTGGTCGGCGATCTCGCCGGAGAGGCGGACATAGTGCGGGGCGAATTGGGCAGCCGCGCCGCTCATCAAGAGCTTGCGCCAGTGCGAGGGCGTGCCGGAGATGTGCGAGACGCCGCGCGCGTTCAGCCGCGCGACGTGATCGCCGAGCGCCTCATGCGGATCGCACAGCACCATGGAGCCGCCGGACAGAATGGCGCGGAGGAAGATCTGCAGGCCGCCATAGCGGCGGATGTCGTAGAACGTCGCCCACACTGGTGCAGGCCCCTTCGCGGGACCTTCGGCGACGATGGCGCCGGTGAGCGCCTCCAGCGTATGGCCGACGATTTTCGGCACGCCCGAGGTACCCGACGTCAGCATCAGCCATTCGGTGGCGCGCTCGGTCCTGGCAGGTATGGTGGCCTGAAGCGGCAATTGTGCGGTGACGACCAGCGACACGCCGGCATCCGTCCAGCGATCGGGCTCGTCGGTGACGACGGCATCGATGCCGGCATCGGCGATCAGCGCGTCGAGATGCGCCGGATTGAGATCGGGCGGGCACAGCAGCATGCGACGTGCGACGCCGTCGAGCTCGATCATGGCAAGACCCGACCGGAGCTGGTCGGACAATTTCAGTAGCACCGCACGGCCGGACAATTCGTGCAGACGGCCGCCGAGGACCGTCTGCGACAGAATATCCGTCAGCGACACCATATGGTGCGCGTCCGACAGCGTGCGGCCGGTCAACTCCGGGCTGAGATGGTCGCGGAGCGCAAAGATCTCACGCGGGGACATTTTCGTAGGCCCGCACGAAATCGCCCACTGTGGCGGGGAACGCTGCGTCCTCGGAAATGGTGAAGGGATCGACGCCGATCTCGTCTTCGAGGCGCGCCACCAGAATGGCGAAGGCGAGCGAGTCGAAGCCCGTCTCATGCAGGGACAGATCGTCCGAGAGGGCAGGAAGCGTCACGTGTTGCTCTTTGGCGATCTGCTGGATCGCCTCAATGACCTTGGACCGTACCGACATGGCTGGCTCGCTCTTATTGATTTCGATGTTACGGCGGCTCTTGATGACCGCCTCCCCATGACCGTCTGTTTACCCGACAGAGGTAAATGGCTTCTTGGACAATTCAGATAAAATTGGACCTACCTAGCGATTTCCGCAGCGCTAGAGCCTGATCGTGCCGTCGATAATCTTGGTAAACACCCCTGACTCGAGCGCGACATAGGCGCCGGATTTCGGATCGAGCATGAACAGCGGATCGGAGATCGCTGCCGGATCAAAGCCCTGCCGCGCCAGCTCGCCCTTCTTCTGCTTGAAGGTCTCGGTCGCATCGAGCTCGCGCGAGATGCGGACGAAGACCGGGCGGGCGTAAGCCGGCAGGCGCGCGGCGAGATGAGCCGGCAGCGCGGCGATGTCAAAGCCCTCGTTGACAACGATCGCGCTCATGCCGGCGCGGCCGTCGGTGCCGGGGATGCTGACGCCATAGGTGGTGGCATCGATCACCCCGGTAAAATCGCGCACAGCGTCGTTCACCTCGGAGGTGGCGACGTTCTCGCCCTTCCAGCGGAAGGTATCGCCGATGCGATCGACGAAATGGAAAAAGCCCTTGTCGTCAAGCCGCATCAGATCGCCAGTCCGGAACCAGGCATCGCCCTTGACGAGCACGTCGCGAAGTATCTTCTTCTCGGTCTCGCCGGCATCGGTATAGCCCTCGAAACGGCCACCGCCTTCGTCGGCCGTGCCGATGCGGCCGATGGCTTCGCCGGCTTCGCCACGGACGCAGGCGATGCAAAAGCCCTCGTCATTGCGCAGCGGTGCACAGCCATCGGGATCGAGCTTGACCAGGCTCGCCGGAAACCGGTGCGCGAGCAGCGGCGGGATGCGGCCGATCGCGCCGGGCTGGCCCTCGACGTTGAACAGCGAGAAATTGCCTTCCGTGGCCGCATAGAATTCGAGGATGCGCGGAATGGCGAAGCGCGCCTGAAAATCTTCCCAGATGTCGCCGCGCAAACCGTTGCCGCAGACGAGCCGCAGCCGATGGCGGTTCTCGTATTCCGACGGCGGCGATTTCAGCAGATAGCGGCAGAGCTCGCCGATATACTGGAACAGCGTGCAGTCGTGCCGCACGATGTCGGGCCAGAAATGCGAGGCGGAGAATTTGTCCGCGATCACCACCGAGCCGCCGGCGGCGAGCATGCTGCATGGCGCGACGACGCCGCCGACCGAATGGAACAGCGGCAGGCAGTCATAGAGCCGGTCCTGCGGCGTGGCGCCGGCGAGGCCGGCGAACCAGAAACCCCAGTTGAGGATGCGGCGATGGCTGATGCTGGCGGCCTTGGGCAGCCCTGTGGTGCCGGACGTGTAGATCAGCAGCGCGCGGTCGTCGATCGTGACGTCGCCGTGCTCGTCCGGCGAGAGCGGCGCATCGTCGAGCGCAGCGAGCGCGACGTCGATGGCGCGCTCGCTGCGGGCATCGCCATGGGTCCAGACTTTTGCCTGCCCCTTCAAATGCGGCGCTGCGCCGTCCAGCATTTCTGCCAGCTCATGCGCGACGATGATATGCAAGGGCTTTGCGACGTCGATGCAATGCGCGAGCGACTGTCCGACCAGCTTGGTGTTGATCAGCGCCACCACGCCGCCGACCCGGCTGATGCCGAGCCAGGCCGCGACATAGTCGATGCCGTTCGGCATGATCAGGGCAACCGTATCGTTCTTGGCGACGCCGACCGAGCGCGCCCAGCGCGCATAGCGATTGACCCGCTTCGACAGGCCGTCGTAATCGAGTGTTGTCTCGTCGGCGACCAGCGCAATGCGGTCCGGCTGGCGCTGCGCCCAATCGTCGACGACGTCGGCAAACAGGCGGCCCGGCAGCGTCTCGATGCGCGCCGTGAGCTCAATGGCCTTCAGCCAGATCCTTGAAGCCGAAGGCGCACGTGCGGCTTTTGGTTGCTCGATGACGCCGGTAGTCATGCCGTTCATTCTCTCGGAACGTATCTGCAGGTAGCGGCAGCTTAGCCGGCGCGCCCTGCCCAGGTGTTAAGAGAGAAGGTAAAAGCCGGTTAGTGCGCGATTAACTCCAGTCATCCTTTACCAAGCCGGCAGGATCGGGGTGCACCGTGGCGCAATTATTGCGATAGCAAATCCAGTCAATTCGGGCACGCTGCGCGCGTCCCCTCTCCTTGGTTGCAAGCGAACCGAACTGGGCACGATGGTGATCACCAGACGACATTTCCTTCAGACCGCCGCCTGCACCGTCGCCACGCTGGCCGCGCCGCGCACCTTCGCGACCGGCAACCCCCCTTATCCCTCACGCAGCGTGAAATGGGTGGTGCCCTATGCGCCTGGGGGCGCGACCGACGTGCTGTCCCGGCTGCTCTGTCAGCGCCTGTCCGACCGGCTCGGCCAGACCTTTGTGGTCGAGAACAAGCCGGGCGCCGGCAGCAATATCGGGACGCAGGCCGTGATCACGTCGGCGCCCGACGGCTACACGCTGCTGCTGACCTCGACTGCGAACGCGATCAACGCCTCGTTCGATCCCTCGCTACCCTACGATTTCGCCAAGGCCATCGCGCCGGTCGCCGGGCTCGCACGGATCCCGCTGGTGCTGGTCGTCAACAACGACCTGCCGGTGAAGAATGTCGCCGACTTCATCGCCTATGCCAAAGCCAACCCGGGCAAGATGTCGATTGCCTCGTCCGGCATCGGGACCTCGCTGCATCTGTCCGGCGAGCTGTTCAAGTCGATGGCCGGCATGCAGTTCACCCATGTACCCTATCGCGGCTCGGCGCCGGGCCTCACCGACGTGATGAGCGGCCAGATCCAGGGCATGTTCGACAACGTCACCTCGTCGTTCGAGCTGGTGCGCGCCGGCAAGCTGCGCGCGCTCGGCGTCACCACGCGCCAGCGTTCGGAGACCCTGCCCGACGTGCCGCCGATTGCGGACACCTTACCCGGCTACGAGACCTCATCGTTCTACGGCGTCGGTGCTCCCAGCAACACGCCGCGCGAGATCGTCGATCTGCTCAATCGCGAGATCGACACCGTGCTGTCCGACACCGAGATCAAGGCCCGCATCGCCGAGCTCGGCGCGATCCCGCTGCACGGCAACGCCAGTAAGTTCGGCAGCATGCTGAGCGCGGAGACGGAGCGCTGGCGCAAGGTTGTGGAATTGTCCGGGGTCAAGAAGGAGTAGCGGCGCGGAACGCGGATTGCGTCCACGCCGTCCACACCCACTATTCCTAGCGGCTTGCCGAAATATCCCGAGCGCGGGCATGTTGCCGCGTCATGACGACCAAATCCCGCGAGCGAATTTATGGTGCGTCCGTCCGGGCGGCGGCCGAGCGCGCGGCCGACGTGCGTAAAGAGGCCGATCGCCTCGCCTGCGAGGCCTGGAATCAGCGGATGCTGGGGTTCCGGGGTCCCGCACAGCCATCGCCGACGCTGGGCGACGCGCTCAACGCGGGCTACTGCTATCTCGAGGTCAAGTGCCTGGGCTGCGAGACGCATCAGACGGTGGCGCTCGACATCATCAGGCGGAGGAAGTCGACACCGATCCACGAGCTTGAGCGGGCCATGCGCTGCCGCCAGTGCTCGGAGCTTGCGGGGCGCCCCTACAAGCGCAGCCATCTGGTCGCGCTCCGCACGACAAAAATTTCCGCAAAAGAACCGCGCTCGAATTGGTGGCCGGGCGAGCGGTGATCGTGCGGAGCTAGCCGCCGCGCCTGTAGCGCGCGCGGGGCAGCGGAGCGTTGACCGGATAGTACGGATTGAGATCGCAGGTCGCGGGACGGCCTGAGGCCGTGGCGCGGCACTGCGGCAGCGAGATGAAGGAACAGTCGTACCATTCCCCACCACCGCCGTTCGCGCCGGAATAGACGTGCATGCAGATCGGGAAGCGGGGATCGAACGTCTGCGCCTGCGCCGGCGCAGCCGCGATCAATGCACCGACGATCACCATCAGACCGAATGAGCTGCGCATGACAAGCATCTCTCCAATCCGCATCGCGGATCGCTAGTACTGTTTCCTGTGACGCTTGCGCGGAGGCGGCGGCGGTTCGAAGGCATAGTAGGGATTGAGGTCGCAGCTTGCCGAGCGGCCGGACGCCGTGGCGCGGCACTGCGGCAGCGAGGTGAAGGAGCAGTCGAAATAGTCGCCGCCGCCGCCAGCGAAGCCGCCTGGCGTATAGACGTGCATGCACACCGGGTAGCGCGGATCATAGGTCTGTGCGCTGGCGTCCGCCGCGGCAAACAGCGAGGCAATCGCGGTCAGGGTCAAGATCGGCAGGCGCATCGGACATTTCCTCGAATCGGCAACAACGGCACGCGGTATGCCATTTCGATATGGCACAACGGCGCGCAACAAGCGATTGTTCCTGTTCATACCTCTCCCGCTTGTGACGCGCGGCGAAACGGATGAGACACGGCGCCGCAACCTGTGAAAACGGGAAGACGCGGCGTTTTCGGCCTGCACGGAGCGCATAACTCGCCGCAGATCTCCTGCGACAAAGGTTGCAAGCATCCGGCGCAGGAATCCGTTCGCACGCTGGCGCAAACGGACTAGTCTTTCGAGCACAAGGCCGGCCCCGGACCGACGACGTTCCAGGGCAATCAACAAACAAATGGGCTGAAGGAAACGCACATTCGCGCTCGGGCTCTTTCGGGCGCGGCTCCGCCATGAGCGGGGGAGAAGATGCGCTGGCCCTCTGGTCCCAGGGCATGCAAGAGAGCTTCTCGTCTCCGTTCATCCGCTACCCGATCGGCACTTCATTGCTGATGGCGGGCATCCTGTTCGTAGGCCTCGTCGCCTATCCGCTGCTGCCGGTCGCACCGCTGCCCCAGGTCGACTTTCCGACCATCCAGGTTTCCGCGTCGCTGCCCGGCGGCAGTCCAGAGACCATGGCCTCCTCCGTGGCGCAGCCGCTCGAGCGCCAGCTCGCCCAGATCCCCGGCATCTCGCAGATGACGTCAACGAGCTCGCTCGGCTCGGCCTCGATCACCATCCAATTCGATCTCAACCGCCTGATCGATGCCGCCGCCAACGACGTGCAGGCCGCAATCAACGCGGCGAGCGGACAACTGCCGAAAAACCTGCCCTCGCCGCCGACCTATCGCAAGGTCAATCCGGCGGACTCCCCGATCATGATCCTGTCGGCGACGTCCGACACGCTGCCGCTGACCACGGTCAGCGACCGCACCGATGCCCAGCTCGCCCAGCAGATCAGCCAGATACCGGGCGTCGCGCAGGTGTTCGTCGGCGGCCAGCAAAAACCCTCGGTGCGCATCCAGATCGATCCGGCCAAGCTCGTCGCTAAGGGATTGTCGCTCGAGGACGTGCGCAGCCAGATCGCGATCGCCACCGCCGACAGCCCGAAGGGCAATATCGACGGCACGCGGCGCTCCTACACCATCTACGCCAACGACCAGTTGCTCGAGGCGGCGCACTGGAAGGACATCATCGTCGCCTATCGCAACGGGGCGCCGTTGCGGATCCGCGACATCGGCGAGGCCGTTTCGGGGCCGGAAGACATGAAGACCGCGGCGTGGGCCGACGGCAAGCGCGGCGTGTTCCTGGTCATCTTCAAGCAGCCGGGCGCCAACGTCATCGAGACGGTCGACCGCATCAAGGAGAAGCTGCCGCGGCTGATCGCGGCGATCCCGCCCGCGATCAAGATCAAGATCATCAGCGACCGTACCATCACCATCCGCGCCGCGGTCGAGGAGGTGCAGATCACGCTGATGATCACCATTGCGCTGGTGGTGATGGTGATCTTCGTCTTTCTGCGCAGCTTCTGGGCCACGATCATCCCAAGCATCACCGTGCCGCTGGCGCTGCTCGGGGCCTGCTCGCTGATGTGGGTGTTCGGCTATTCGCTGGACAATCTCTCGCTGATGGCATTGACCATCGCCGTCGGCTTCGTCGTCGACGACGCCATCGTGATGCTGGAGAACATCACACGTTATGTCGAGCGGGGCGAGAGCCCACTCGCCGCGGCGTACAAGGGGGCGGCCGAGATCGGGTTCACTATCGTCTCGATCAGCATCTCGCTGGTTGCGGTGCTGATCCCGCTGCTGCTGATGGGCGGCATCATCGGCCGGCTATTCCGCGAATTCGCGGTGACGCTTTCGATGGCGATCTTCGTCTCGCTGGTGGTGTCGCTGACCCTGACCCCGATGATGGCCTCGCGTTTCCTGCGCGCCGACCACGAGGCGCGGCGCGGCCGCTTCTACCAGTGGAGCGAGCGGATGTTCGAGCGCCTGCTCGGCGCCTACGAGCGCGGACTGGACCTCGCGCTGAAACACAGTTTCGTCACGCTTCTCATCTTCTTCGGCACCGTCGCGCTCTCGGCCGTGCTGTTCGTCATGATCCCCAAGGGCTTCTTCCCGCAGCAGGACAACGGCTTTCTCACCGCGGTATCCGAGATGCCCCAGGACATCTCCTTCGCCGAGATGAAGCGGCGGCAGGAGGAGCTGAATGCCCTCGTGCAGGCCGACCCCGCGGTCGATTCCATCGCGATGTTCATCGGCGGCGGCGGCACGGCGCTGAACTCGGGGCGCATGTATATCACGCTGAAGCCGATCGGGGAGCGCGACGCCAGCGCGCAAGCGATCATCGCGCGGCTGCGGCCAAAGCTCGCCGAGGTCGAGGGCGCTCGCCTCTATATGCAGGCCTCGCAGGACGTGCGGCTCGGCGGGCGCGCCACCCGCACCCAGTTCGAGTTCACGCTCCAGGACGCCAATCTCGCCGAGCTGAACGAATGGGCGCCGAAGATCCTGGCCGGCATGAGAAGCCTGTCGCAACTGCGCGATGTCGCCACCGACCAGCAGACCGAGGGCACGACCCTGCAGCTCAGGATCAATCGCGACACCGCCGCGCGCTACGGCATCCAGCCGCAACTGATCGACGACACGCTCTACGACGCCTTCGGCCAGCGCCAGGTCGCGCAATATTTCACCCAGACCAACAGCTATCACGTGGTGCTCGAGATCACGCCGGCGTTGCAGGGCCAGCTCGAGACGCTCGAGAAGCTCTACATCAAGTCGCCGCTGACCGGGGAGCAGGTGCCGCTCTCGGTGATCTGCAACTGGACCAACGTGCCGGTGCGGCCGCTCGCGATCGCGCATCAGGGCCAGTTCCCGGCGGTGACGATCAGCTTTAACCTCGCCGAGGGCGTGGCGCTGGGACAGGCCACCGATGCCGTGCTGCGCGCCATCGGCGCCATGGGCGCGCCGCCGACGCTGTCGACGAGCTTCCAGGGCACCGCGCAGGCGTTCCAGCAATCGCTCGGCACTGTGCCGATGCTGATCCTCGCCGCGCTGGTCGTGGTCTATCTCGTGCTGGGCGTGCTCTATGAAAGCTACATCCACCCGCTGACCATCCTGTCCACGCTGCCCTCGGCCGGCGTCGGCGCGATCGCGATCCTGATGATCTTCGGCTTCGACTTCAGCCTCATCGCCCTGATCGGGGTTATCCTGCTGATCGGCATCGTCAAGAAGAACGGCATCATGATGGTGGACTTCGCCATCGCCGCCGAGCGCGAGCAGCATCTGACGCCGGAGCAGTCGATCCGCCAGGCCGCGCTGCTGCGCTTCCGCCCGATCATGATGACGACGATGGCGGCGCTGCTCGGCGGCGTTCCCCTGATGCTCGGCACCGGCACCGGCGCCGAGATCCGCCAGCCGCTCGGTTATGCCATGGTCGGCGGCCTGCTGGTAAGCCAGGCGCTGACGCTGTTCACGACGCCGGTCGTCTATCTCTATCTCGACCGCTTTTCCAACCTGCTGTCACGCTGGATGGAGGGGAAGCCGCAGGCCGAGACAGCCAGCGGCAAGCAGAAGGATGCGGCGGAGTAGAAAGACAACGCTCAGGATTCCGTCATTGCGAGCGAAGCGAAGCCATCCAGACTCTTTGCGCGGAGGGCTTCCGGATTGCTTCGCCGCTTCGCTCCTCGCAATGACGCTGTGAGGCAGTGCCGGGTGGGCAAAGGCGCAAGGCGCCGTGCCCACCCTCCGCATGTGGTGGGCACGCTTCCGCCCTCGCTCGCTTTGCCCACCCTACGAGGTCTGCATGCGTGGCGTCAGCCCAGCCCCTGCAGCACCAGCCGGTTCAGCCTTGCCGCAAACGCTGCCGGGTCCTCCGGCAGCTCGCCGTCCAGGATTTGCGCCTGCTCGAGCAGGAGCAGGCTGAGGTCATCGACCGTCTTGGAGCCGGCCTGCGCCTTGGTGATCGCGCTCACCATGGGATGGCGCAGGTTGATTTCGAGAATCGGCTTGGTGCGCATGCCGCGGTTCTGCTGCGAGAGGATGCGCTCGAGCTCGCGGCTGGGGCCTTGGCTGTCGGCGACGAGGCAGCAGGCGGAGCTGGTCAGGCGCGTCGAGGCCTTGACGTCGCTGACGCGCTCGCCGAGCGCGGCCTTGATCACCGCGATGGTGGCGGCTTCGTCCGCCTCGGGCTCGTCCTTCTTCACCTCGTCCGCCGCGTCGACGCGCGGGATCAGGTCGAGATTGAGATCGCCCTGGCTCAACGACTTCAAAGGCTTGCCGTCGAATTCCGTCGGCATCGAGGTCCAGAACGCGTCGACCGGATCGGACAGCAGCAGCACCTCGATGCCGCGCGCGGTCGCAGCTTCCAGCCGCGGGTTGGACTTCAGCCGCTCGATGCTGTCGCCGACGAGATAGTAGATCTCGGTCTGGTTCGGCTTGAAATCGGCAACGACTTGCTTCAGCGACCGCTTCTCGCCCGAGGTCGTGGTGAAGCGCGACAGCGACAGCAGTTTCTCGCGGCGCTCGAAATCCTCGTAGATGCCTTCCTTCAGCACCGGGCCGAAGGCGTCCCAGATCTTCGCAAAGTTCTCCGGGTCCTTGTCGGCAAGGCCTTCGAGCTCGGACACGACGCGGGTCGCGACCGCCTTGCGGATCTGTGCGAGCTGCGGATTGTTCTGCAGCATCTCGCGCGAGATGTTGAGCGGAAGATCCTCACTGTCCACGACGCCACGGATGAAGCGCAGATAGCCCGGCAAAAGGTCAGCGTCGTCGGTGATGAAGACGCGGCGAACGTAGAGCTTCACCCGGCCCTTGCGGTTCGGCTCGAACAGGTCGAACGGTTTTGTCGATGGCGCGAACAGCAGCACGGCGTAGGAGTAGCGGCCCTCGGCGCGGTAGTGCAGCGTCATCGCGGGATCGTCGAAGGCGGAGGCGATCTGTTGATAGGCCTTCTTGTAGTCCTCCGCCGTCAGCTCGGATTTCGGGCGCTGCCACAGCGCGCTCGCTGAATTGATCTGGCGCGGCTCGCCCTGCTCCGGCACCAGCTCGATCGGGAACAGGATGTTGTCGGAATAGGCGCTGACGATACGTTCGATCTCGTAAGTCTCGAGATATTTCTTCGCGTCCTCCTTCAGGTGCAGGACGATCTCGGTGCCCCGCGCCACACGCGCCGCGTCTTCGTCGCCGGCCCGCGCGATCTCGAAGCCGGAGCCGCCGGAGGACGTCCAGGTCCAGACATCGCTCTCGCCGGCGCGGCGGCTGATCACGACGATCCTGGTGGCAACCATGAAAGCGGAATAGAAGCCGACGCCGAACTGGCCGATCAGGCCGAGACCGTCCTTGGCTTCCTTCAGCTTCGACACGAAAGCCTTGGTGCCGGAGCGGGCGATGGTGCCGAGATGGTCGATCAGCTCCTGCCGCTCCATGCCGATGCCGTTGTCGGCGATCGTGAGCGTTCCGGCCGTCTTGTTGGGGATGATGCGGATCTTGAGCCCGTCGCCCTCGCCCAGAAGCGTGGGACTTGCGATCGCCTCATAGCGCAGCTTGTCGCAGGCGTCCGATGCGTTGGAGACGAGCTCGCGCAGGAAGATGTCGGTCTCCGAATAGACGGAATGCACCATGAGGTGCAACAGCTCAGAAACCTCGGCCTGGAAGGGCTGCGTATGCACAGCCGTATCTGACGTCGTCATGCGATTACCCGGTCAATCAAAAAGGGAAAGCCGGGATATAGCGCGACCGGAGAGCGGATCAAGAGGATGTGAGCGCCGCTAGAACACCGGTCCTTCGGCCAGGCGTGATCAGGTCACGCAGCGACCGGGCTGGAGCAGCCTTGCGACCTCGGTCAGCGAACTGACCATCGGCTCGCAGGCGATCGTCGGCTTGGGGCGTCCCTGCTTCTGGCCCTTGTCCTTGAGCAGCACCGGCGGCGGCTTGGCATTGCCGGTCTCGATCACTGCGGGGACCCGCAACAGCACCGACGTATCGGCAAGGTCGTTCAGCCGCATCGACACGGTGCGGGTGGGAACCGGGGCCGGCTTGATCTCGGCGAGGCGGTCGGCCTTGCTGGCGCGATTGACGTTGTGGCCCGGCTTGTCGGCAACCGCCTGCCAGCGGTCGGCCAGATCGTGGCCGGAGGCCAGCTGCACCGCGCCGACCTGGACCGCACCGAGCGTCGCAGCAATTGCGACGGCGCCCAAAAATATCTTTTGGATCTGTGACATGGCTAAATATCCCTCGCCCCATGGCGATCGCGGGAACAACGCGACGAAAGGACCGGGAGTTCTCAGCCGTTAAGATCACTTAACCGTGTGCGCAAATCACCGCAGGCGGCACAAAAAATTTTGCAACCGACTGGAACGACTTTCGTGCCCGGGAGTCGTCTCAGCAGCCGGCTATTCCCCCCTGCCCCATAAGCCGGCGACGTAGGGCGCGACTGTGGTGATGCCAGTCGCGCCTTACTTTTGTCTGGGGCTCACTTTTGCTTCAAGTTATTTGGCCCTTCCCGCCAGCCACTCCCGCCCCTCGGAATAAAGCTTCTCGACCTCGGGCCCGATCAGGCCGGGCATGTCGCGCTTGACCTTGTAGCCGATCAGCTCCTGCATGTAGGCGAGGTGGCGGTAGCCGTCGGGCAGGGCGGCGAGCGCCTGCTGGTCGAGGCGGAGGGACGCGGCGGGATCGACCGGGTCGATGCGGTCCTTCTCATAGATCGGCTGGCGGCGGACGATGCCCCATTGGCCCTTTCGCTTCTCCAGAAAATCGTAGAAGCGGCCAGTGCAGACGACATCGCAGAGCACGTCATGGACCAGGGCCCGCTGCGAGATCGTCATCTTGGTTTGAGCGATCGCGCGCTCGCCGGCGAGATCAATGCTGCTGCCGCCGAGGAAATGCAGGATGCGCACGCCCCTGGCAAAACCCTCCTGGCTGACGCGCATGAAGTCCCGTGCCGGTCCCTGAAACCAGGTCGCCGACATCCAGCCCTCCTCGTGCCAGACCGTGGCAAAGCGCTCCCAATCACCGGCATCGCGCCACACCGCCCAGTTCTCGACGAGGTCGCGGATGGCGAGGCGATCGAGCAGCTGCTGGTCCATGAGCACATCTCCGATAGGGATCAATGCCGAGGTATGGGCGCCGAACTCAATCCCCGTCAAGCTGGCAACGGGCATGAAAAATCCGGCGTGCCTTGCAGCTCGCCGGATCAAATCACTTCGCGAAATCGCGTGTTGTCAAGCCGCCGGCGCCTTGTTACGCCGCCGGCGCCTTCGGCGTGCGGTTGCGAGAGTTGCGCTGGAAGAACAGCGCCTGGCTTGCCACCGCCGAGACCATGGCCGGCTGGAACGGCTTCGAGATCAGGAACGCCGGCTCGGGACGCTCGCCGGTGAGGAAGCGCTCCGGGTAGGCGGTGATGAACACCACCGGCACCTCGAAGGTGCGCAGCAGCTCGTTGACGGCGTCGAGGCCCGACGAGCCGTCGGCGAGCTGGATATCGGCGAGGATCAGGCCCGGCCGCTTGTTCTTGGCCAGCGCCACCGCATCGGCATGGGTGCGCGCGACGCCGACGACGTTGTGGCCGAGATTCTTCACCAGGCTCTCGAGGTCCATGGCGATGAAGGTCTCGTCTTCGATGATCAGTACGTCGGTGGCGATCTCGGCCGCCATCTCGCGTCCGGCGGCATCCGCCAGCCGCCGCGTCTCGCCGACGTCGGTGCCGAGGATGTAGGCGACTTCCTCTTCCGAAAATCCCTCGAGCGAGAGCAGCAGGAAGGCCTGCCGCGGCAGCGGCGTGATATTCGACAGCCGCCGCTCCGGCGGCATCGGCAGCGTCGTCACCTCGGCATCATCGTTGACGGAGACGGAATTCCAGATCTGGGTGAACAGCCGGAACAGACCGGCGCGCGGCCCATGACTCTCGTCGAGCACCGACGGATCCCCCAGCATGGCTTCCAACATGGCTGCGACATAGGCGTCACCGGAGGCCTGGCTGCCCGTCAGGGCGCGTGCGTAGCGGCGCAGCAGCGGCAGGTGTTCAGCAACAAGCTGTGAACGGGACATCCCCACTCCATTCATCTTCGGGCCAGCCTTGAGATCCAACCCTGAGGTCAGGCGATACGCGGGGGGCCCGGGTTCCCCTGCTGGGCTGTTTACGCATCAAGCCAATAAAAGTTCCGCAAGGCGCGGAACTTTTTATCTCACGTCGCATTGTGCCTATCCAGGGAACGGCTCCCGGTTGAGAAAACTTCTCTATTTTACAGTCACTTAACTCGGGGAAACGTGGAACAGGTCATGAAAGATCTCAAATCTCAAGCCAGCAAAAGCACGACCCCCGGCAAGGGAGGGCTCACTCCGGAGATCCAGTCCCGGATCGGGCATCAGCTCCGCGCCATGTACGACGACGTCGTGCGGCAAGGGGTTCCCGACCGGTTCGCGGAGCTCATCAAGAAGCTTGATGCGCCGGGAGGCGGATCCCACGATGAGAATGTTGCTGGGGGCTCCAACGACAACAACAATGGGAGGGATTAATGCCTCTCACGGACTCCCTGCGTAACGACATCCTGGCGGCCGTGCCTAGTCTGCGTGCGTTCGCCATCTCGCTCAGCGGCAATGCGGACCGCGCCGACGATTTGGTGCAGGAGACACTGCTGCGCGCACTCGCCAACATCGACTCGTTTCAGCCCGGCTCGAATCTGCCGGCGTGGCTGTTCACGATCCTGCGCAACTTGTTCCGCTCCGACTATCGCAAACGGCGGCGCGAGGTTGAGGATGCCGAGGGCAATTACGCCAAGACGCTGAAGACGCAGCCATCGCAGAACGCGCATCTCGAGTTCGAGGAGTTCCGCACCGCGCTCGACAAGCTTCCGCAGGACCAGCGCGAAGCCTTGATCCTGGTCGGCGCCTCGGGCTTCTCGTACGAGGACGCGGCTTCGATCTGCGGCTGCGCGGTCGGCACCATCAAGAGCCGCGTCAATCGCGCGCGCTCCAAGCTCGCCGCGCTGCTCTATGTCGACGGTGCCGAAGATTTCGGCCCCGACGAGACCGTGCGGGCCGTGATCGGCGGCAGCGGCGGCTAGCGGCCCGCGTCAATCGGACCAATCGACAGCTGCAAAGGCGGCCGTTTCTGCGGCCGCCTTTCCGCGCGTCCGCGCAGCGGATTGCCACTCGATCATTCCTCGACGAATGTCACCGTGTCCGCCACGCTCGCGCGCGAAGTGCGGTAGCTGTTGATCTTGTGGGCGCTGTCTGCGTAGCCGAACGAGATGCCGCAGACGACGCGGCGGTCGTCTGGCAGATTGAAATGGCGGCGGATCAGGCCGGAGTGGCGCGCCAGCGCCGCCTGCGGAATGGTGCCGAGCCCGAGCGCCTGCGCGGCCAGCATGAAGTTCGAGACATAAGCCCCGCAATCGATCGCGCCGTAGATGCCGAGCGGCTCGTTGGTGTGGATGATAGCCACATGCGGCGCGCCGAAGAAATTGTAGTTTTCCAGCGCCTGCTTTGCGTAAGCCATCTTGTCGCCGCGGGCGATGCCGAGCGTGTTGTAGAGCTGGAAGCCGCTCTCGCGGCGGCGCTCCAGATAGACCCCGACATATTCGCGCGGCGGAGTGAAATCGTAGTCGTCGCCGAGGCCTTTTGAGGCCTCCGCGTAGATCGCCTTGCGAAAGCGCTCTTTGGCCTCGCCGCTGGCGATGATGACCTGCCAGGGCTGGCTGTTGCACCAGGACGCGGTACGCTGCGCCGTTGTCAAGACATGCTCGATGGTGGCGCGGTCGACTTCCCTGGAGAGGAAAGCGCGGACGGAGTAGCGCTCCTTGAGGAGCTCTTCGAGCACGCCGATGCGGTCGTTTTGTTTCACCTGTGCGTCCATGGATCAGCTCGCGCTCTTCTCGGGTGGGCAAAGGCGCACCGCGCCCTGCCCACGGACAGACTTACTCCGGCGCATCCGGATATGGTGAGCACGCTTCGCTTTGCCCACCCTATGAGATACCGCAGGAGGTAACATCACCGCCCCTTGGTCGGGATCTTGTTGTACGGCACGTCCTTGTCGACGCGGATGTCGCCGGGCAGGCCCAGCACGCGTTCCGCGATGATGTTGCGCAATATCTCGTCAGTGCCGCCGGCGATGCGCATCGACGGCGAGGACAACAGCATCTGCTGGAACTGGCCCTGCACCGTCTCCTCGTCGGTGCCGGTGAGGACGCCGGCCGCGCCTTGCAAGTCCATGGCGTAGGTCGCGATGTCCTGCAGCATCATGCCCGACACCAGCTTGCCGATCGAATTCTCCGGCCCCGGCCGCTCGCCCTTCGAGAGGGCCGAGATCGTACGGTAGCTGGTGTATTTCAGCCCGCTCGATTTCGCCGCCCAGCTTGCGAGCTTCGAGCGCACGGCGGGATCATCGATCGCGAGACCATCATCCAGCATCAGGTTCGAGCAGAACTCGAACATCTCAGGGACACCGGTCGCAAGCCGCGCGCCGATCGACATGCGCTCGTTCATCAGCGTCGTCAGCGACACGCTCCAGCCCTCGCCGACGGCGCCGAGACGCTGGCTGTCCGGAATGACGACGTCGGTGAAATAGACCTCGTTGAACTCCTGCATGCCGTTGGCCTGCTTGATCGGCCGCACCTCGACGCCGGGGCTCTTCATGTCCAGGAAGAACATCGTGAGGCCCTTGTGCTTGGGCACATTCGGGTCGGTGCGCGCGATCAACAGGCCATAGTCGGAATAATGCGCGCCGGAGGTCCAGATCTTCTGGCCGTTGACGACCCAATTGTCGCCCTTCTTCTCCGCGCGGGTGCGGAGCCCTGCGACGTCGGAGCCGGCGGACGGCTCGGAGAACAGCTGGCACCAGATCTCCTCGCCTGAGGCGAGTTTTGGCAAATAGCGGCGCTTGGCCTCCTCGCTGCCGAACGCCATCACGGTCGGGCCGCACATGCCCTCACCGATCTGGAACGGCTGCGTCAGCTTGCCGTAGACGCCCTCTTCCTGCTGCCAGATCACGCGCTCGATCGGCGTGGCGCCCCGGCCGCCATACTCCTTCGGCCAGTGCAGGCAGGCCCAATTGCCCTCGAACTTCTTCTTCTGCCAGGCCTTGCCGACATCGACGATGTCGTGCTTGGCAAGCCGGATGCGCCCGAGCGAGGATTTTGACAGCTCGGCATGCAGCTCCTTCGGCGCATTGGCCTCGACCCATCTGCGTGCGGTCTCGCGGAAGGCGGCTTCCTGCGGGGTGTCGTCGAAATTCATGGCGGCCTCTCTCTTCCTGTCATGCCGGGACGCCCGAAGGGCGAACCCGGAATCCAGAGGTTAGTTGCTCATTTCGAGATTCCGGGTTCGGCCTTCGAGCCGCCCCGGAATGACGGTTAATTCCTTCCCTTGGTCGGGATCTTGTTGAACGGCACGTCCTTGTCGACCCGGATGTCGCCGGGCAGGCCCAGCACCCGCTCGGCGATGATGTTGCGCATGATCTCGTCGGTGCCGCCTTCGACGCGGGTGCCCGGCGCGCGCAGCAGCATCGCCTGGAAGCGGCCGGCGAGCTCGGCATCCTCGCCGCTGAGGACGCCGGCGGCGCCCTGCAGATCCAGTGCGTAGGTCGCGACGTCCTGGATCATCGAGCCCGCCACCAACTTGCCGATGGAGTTTTCGGGCCCCGGCCGCTCGCCTTTCGACAGCGCCGAGATCGCGCGCATGCTGGTGTATTTCAGCCCGCTCGCCTTCACCGCCCAGTTGGCGAGTTTCGAGCGCACCGCGCGATCCTCGATCGCCGGGCCGTGGTCGAGCATCAGATTGGAGCAATATTCGAACAGCTCGGGGAAGCCGGTCGACACGGCCGCACCGATCGCGCTGCGCTCGTTCATCAGCGTGGTCAGCGAGACGTTCCAGCCGTCGCCGACCTCGCCGAGGCGTTGATGATCGGGAATGCGGACATTGGTGAAATAGACCTCGTTGAAGTCGGACGCGCCGCTCGCCTGCTTGATCGGCCGCACCTCGACGCCAGGGCTCTTCATGTCGAGGAAAAACATGGTGAGGCCCTTGTGCTTGGGCACGGTCGGATCGGTACGGGTCAGGAGGATGCCGTAATCGGAGTAGTGCGCGCCCGAGGTCCAGATCTTCTGGCCGTTGATGATCCAGTCGTCGCCATCCTTCTCCGCGCGCGTTCGAAGCCCTGCGACATCCGAGCCGCCGGCAGGCTCGGAGAATAGCTGACACCAGACCTTTTCGCCGGAGGCAAGCGGCGGCAAATAAGTGCGCTTATGCTCCTCGCGCGCAAACGCCATCATGGTCGGCCCGCACATGCCGTGACCGATGATGAACATGCGCGACAGCTGGCCGAACGGCCCCTCTTCCTGCTGCCAGATCACGCGCTCGATCGGCGAGGCGCCACGACCGCCATATTCCTTCGGCCAGTGCAGGCAGGCCCAGCCGGCGTCGGCCTTCTTCTTCTGCCAGGCTTTTGCGACCTCGAGAATGTCAGCGTTCTTGAGCACAGTGCGGCCGAGCGAAGATTTGCGCAGCTCGTCCTCGTACTGCTTCGGCGCATTGGCTCCGATCCAGGCGCGCGCGGTGGCGCGGAACTGGGCCTCCTGCGGGGTGTCATCGAAGTTCATGGGTCTCTTTCTCTCTTCCGTCATTCCGGCGCGATGCGAAGCATCGAACTATGATGCGCAATTGCGCATCAGGGAATCCAGAGGTTATCGACTCATCTCGAGATCCCGGGTTCGCGCTTCGCGCGCCGCGGAATGACGACAAGGAGTCTACGCCGCGTTCTTCTTCCGCATGCGGTCGACCAGTTGGTCTTCCCAATAGGACATGCTGCCCAAGCCCAACGCCATGGCGTTGGCGCGGCGGTAGTACATGTGGCAGTCGAACTCCCAGGTGAAGCCCATGCCGCCGTGAACCTGGATGTTGTTCTTGGCGCAGTGCTGGAAGGCGTGCGTCGCGCTGATGCGCGCGGCGGCGGCGGCTTCCGGCAACTCGGCCGCGTTGGTCGAGAGCGCCCAGGCGCCGTAATAGCTGTTGGAGCGCGCCAGCGTCGCCGAGACGTACATATCGGCGAGCATGTGCTTGATCGCCTGGAACGAGCCGATCTGGCGGCCGAAGGCGATGCGGTCGAGCGCGTAGTCGCGGCCCATCTCCAGCGCGCGGTCGGCACCACCGACCTGCTCGAAGGCGCAGAGCACCGCGGCGCGGTCGAGCAGCTGAGTCAAAATGCTCCAGCCTTCACCGGCAGCACCGACCGGTTCGGCTTTGCAGTCTTTGAAAATGATCTCCGCCTGCCCGCGAGTCGGATCGAGATTGGTCAGGCTCTTCACCTCGACGCCGCTGGCCTTGAGATCGACGAGGAACAGCGAGATGTCGCCCTCACGCCCGCTCGATCCCGTACGCGCGGCAACCACCGCGAAGTCGGCGATCGCGCCGTCGGCCACCGGCTTCTTGACACCGTTGAGCACGCCGTTCGCGGCCGTCAGCTTGACGTTCTTCGGCGCCGGATTGCCCTTACCCTCGAACAGCGCCAGCGTGCCGATCGCGTCGCCCGAGGCGATCGCGGGCAGCCACTTCTTCTTTTGCGCGTCGTTGCCGGCGATCAGCAGCGCTTCAGCGGCAAGGTACACGGTCGAAGAGAACGGCACCGGCGCATTCGCCCGCCCCATTTCCTCCGCGATCACGCAGAGCTCGAGATGACCGGCGCCCGCGCCGCCGAATTCCTCGGGGATCGCGACGCCGAGAAAACCCATCTCGGCGAGCCCCTTCCACAGCTCCTTGTCGTAGGGCGCCTTGCCGTCGAGCACGACTCGCACGGCCTTCGGCGAGCATTTTTCGGCAAGGAATTTGCGCGCCTGATCGCGAAGCTGCTTCTGGTCGTCGGAGAAGTCGAAGTTCATGGCCGGCTGCCCTTTCACTTGCTGTGATTCCTAGGCGACGCGGAGCGCCGAACCCGGAATCTCGATTTAGTCATCTCTGCATTCTCAGGTGCGCAATTGCGCACCATAGTTCGCGCTACCCGCGTCCCGGAATGACGAATTCACTCCGCACTCATCGCAGCACGATCACATCCTGGTCCGGCTGGTCCGCATAGAGCCGCTCCACCAGGGCCGCGCGGCGTTCCAGGCCGGCGCGCTGGTTGATGTAGCCCTTGTCGGTGAGCTCGTTGCCGTCGATCGAGGGCGGCTCGGCCATCAGCATGGCGCGGGCGATGACGCGGCTGCTGGCGCCCGCGCATTCCCTGTTGTGTGCTTCGAGACCACGCTTGAAGCAGGCGATCACTTCGGGGTGCTTCACCGCGTCCTCGAAGCTGAGGTCGGGATTGCCCACGAGCTGGCGGCACGCATGCAGATTGGGCCAGGCGAGCAAACCAATGGAGCATTGGTCCTGCCCAGCGACCAGCGCATCATGCACGACGGGTGTCGCCGCAGCGATCGCATCGGTACGCAGCGAGCCGACATGCACGAACGTGCCCGTTGTGAGTTTGAAGTCCTCGACCACGCGGCCGGCGAAGATGATGCCCTTCACCGGATCGGCATCGTCGACGAAGATGCCGGCATCGCCGATGCGGTAAAAGCCTTCCTCGTCGAACATCTTCTTGGTCAGGTCCGGCTGGCCGAAATAGCCGGGCGTGACGTTGACGCCGCGCACACGCAGCTCGTATTTCGGGCCGCACGGCACCATCTTCAGTTCGACGCCGGGAAACGGCAGGCCGATCAAGCCGACGCGTTCGGTGTCCCAATAGGTGCCGGTCGAGGTCGGCGCGGTCTCGGTCGAGCCCCAGCCGGTGTAGAACACGATGCGCTCGCCGGTGGCCTTCACGGCGAGGGTCTGCATGCGGTCGTAGAGATCGTCGGGCAGCCGCGCGCCGCCATAGGCCATGATCGACAGGTTCTTGAAAAACGACCGGCAGAGCGCATCGTCCTTCTCCATCGCCGCCGCCAGCGCGGCATAGCCGGCGGGCACGTTGGCGTAATAGGTGGGCGAGATCTCGCGCAGATTCCTGATGGTCTCCTCGAGCTGGCCTGGCATCGGGCGGCCGTCATCGATATACAGCGTGCCGCCATCAACGAGCACCGGATGGAAAGCGGCGTTGCCGCCCATGGTGTGATTCCACGGCATCCAGTCGAGCACGACCGGCAGCGGGCCGCCCGGGAGGCGCGGTCGCACCTGCATCATCATCGCCGCATTGGCGCACATCATGCGCTGCGTGTTGATGACGGACTTGGGCATGCCGGTCGAGCCGGATGTGAACAGCAGCTTGCCGACGGTATCGGGCGTGATCTTCGCGATCGAGTCCTCGACATCCCTGGTCACCGGCGTCGCCGCGAGCTCGGCGAAGCTGACGCTCTTGATGCCGTCGCAGGGCCGCGCGACGTGAACGACGGTGAGGCCGGCGAGATCGAGTGCCTTCAGCGCCTTCTCGAAAGTCGGGCCGTCCTGCACCATCACGACGGCCGGCTTGATCAGGTCGAACAGGTACTTCAGCTTGACGTGATCGTGGCTCATCAGTGAATAGGCCGGCGACACCGGCGCCGCCGGGACGCGCGCCTGCATCGCGGCCTGCGTCATCAGCGCGTGCTCGATCGAGTTGCCGGAGAGGATCGCGACCGGGCGTCCGCCCAACTTGAGATCGAGCAGCGCCTGCGTCAGCGCGTCGACGGTGCGCTTGGCCTCGCCATAGGAGACCTTGCGCCATTCGCGGTTCGCTCCGCCGCGCTGCGCGAGCCAGATGCGCTCGGGCGCTTCCCTGGCCCATTTCGCCAGCGACGCCGGGATGTGCGTCTCGTAAGGCTGCAGCGGAATGCGCGACTTCAGCACCACGGTGCCGTCGGCACGGCGCTCGACATCGATGTCGCGCTTGAGCCACTCGACCTTGCGAAAGGCGGGCTTCGTCATCACCGCCGCCGCACTTCCACTCATTTTGCGTCTCCCGGAATTATAGT
This sequence comes from Bradyrhizobium sp. USDA 4486, assembly GCF_054057995.1. Taxonomy (NCBI): domain Bacteria; kingdom Pseudomonadati; phylum Pseudomonadota; class Alphaproteobacteria; order Hyphomicrobiales; family Nitrobacteraceae; genus Bradyrhizobium; species Bradyrhizobium sp. USDA 4486. Next base: position 7,236,644 of record NZ_JBSRZV010000001.1, on the reverse strand, counting down.
CCTTTGCGGATCTTCGTCGTTCAGCGCTTGATATAGACAGGCTTTCGCTTCTCAAGGAAGGCCCTGATGCCTTCCGAAAATTCCTCGGAGCGGCTGCACAGGACCTGGTTGCGATCCTCCATCGCGATCGCCGCCTCCAGCGATCCCGCATCGACGCTCATATTGAGACATTCTTTCGACAGGCGCAGCCCCACGGGCGAGGCCATCATCATGGCATCGACATAAGGCTCGGCCGCTGCATCGAGCTTGTCCTCGTCGACGACCTCCGAGACGAGCCCGACCGCGAGCGCGCGCTCGGCGCCGATGAAGCGTCCGGTGAGGATCAGCTCGGACGCGACGGAAACGCCGACGAGCCGCGGCAAAAAATAGCTGGTGCCGATGTCGCAGCCGCCAAGGCCAAGCTTGATGAAAGCGCAGTTCATTCGCGCCGATTTCGTCGCGATGCGGATGTCGGAGGCGAGCGCCAGCGCAAAGCCGCCGCCGGCCGCGGCGCCCTGCAGCAGCGAGATGATCGGCTGCGGGCAGCGCCGCATCAGCATCACGATGTCGGCGATGCGCCGCTGCGAGTCCAATGACTCCGTGACACCGGGCGGCTCCTGCTGCCCGGCCCGGCGCGCCATCGCGGCCTTGAGGTCGAGGCCGGCGCAGAAATTCTTACCGGCGCCCTTGAACACCACGACGCGCGTGTCGCGATTGCGCTGCAGGCCCTGGAAATAGGAATTGAGCGCATCGATCAGCGCCGGATCGAGCGCGTTGAGACGGTCAGGACGATTGAGCGTCACCCGGTCGACGCCGTCGTCGTGCTCGATCAGCAGCGGTTGGGACATGGGGCCTCGCACTTTCTTGCCACACGGAGACCGTCTCTCACCCTCCCCTGGAGGGGGAGGGTCGGCTCACATTGCGCGCAGCGAAATGTGAGCCGGTGTGGGGTGACGGTCTCTCCACTTGAGATGCTGCCCGTCTGGAGAGATCACCCCACCCCGCTCGCGCTTCGCGCAATCGACCCTCGCCCTCCAGGGGAGGGTAAGGAGCGGCAACCGCCCTACCGCGGCGCCATGCGGATGGCGCCGTCGAGCCGGATGGTCTCGCCGTTCAGCATCGCATTCTCCACGATGTGCACCGCCAGCGCGCCGTATTCCTTGGCATCGCCGAGGCGCGAGGGATGCGGCACCTGGGCGCCCAGGCTCTTGCGGGCTTCTTCGTTGAGGCCCATCAGCAGTGGCGTGAAGAACAGGCCGGGCGCGATGGTGTTGACGCGGATCTTCTGGCTGGCGAGGTCGCGCGCGGCCGGCAAGGTCAGGCCAACAACGCCGCCCTTCGACGCCGAATAGGCGATCTGGCCGATCTGGCCTTCGTAAGCGGCAACGGAGGCGGTGTTGATGATGACGCCGCGCTCCTCACCGACCGGCTCGATGGTGACCAGGCGCTCGGCGAACAGCCGCAGGCAGTTGAAGGTGCCGATCAGATTGACGTTGATGATGCGTGCGAACTTTTCGAGGGGATAGACGCCGTCGCGGCCGACGATGCGCTGCGAGCCGCCGATGCCGGCGCAGTTCATCAGCACGCGGGCAACGCCGTGCGCGGCTTCCGCTTTGGCGATCGCGGCCTTGATCTGCTCCTCGCTGGTGACGTCGGCGTGCAGCGCGACGCCCTTCACTTCGGCGGCGACCTTCTCGGCGTTCTCCTTGTTCTGGTCGATCACGCCGATCTTGGCGCCCTTGGCCACCATGGCGCGGGCGGTCGCTTCACCGAGACCCGAGCCCCCACCGGTGATGAGAACGGCTACGCCTTTCAATTCCATCGCTTGTACCTTTCCTCTACCTTTTCCTTGGGCGTTTCTTCTCTGGACTCTGAGAGTGATGGCCGGATTATCCGGCAGCAGCGGCTTTCTCGGCTTGCGCGAGGATGCCGCCGCAGATCAGCGTTTCCATGTGCTTGATGTATTGCCGGCAGACGTCGTCGGTGACCGGGCCGACGCCGGTCGCGCGAGACATCGCATGCCGGCCGAAGAACAGGTGATCGCAGGCGCCGATCAAGCTGGTGTAGAACAGCACCGGATCGGTGACGCGGAATTCGCCGCTCGTCTCGCCTTCGGCGAGCAGGCGGCGGTGGAAATCCAGCAGCGGCGCCACGAAGAACTTCGAAACTTCGTCGGCGGAGCCGGCGGCGCTCTCATGCAGCAGATAGTGGATCAGTCGGTTCATGTACGGGAACCGGTAATAGGCGCGGATGATGCCGGCGATATGTAGCTTCAGCTTTGCCGTCGGCGTGATCGGCTGCGCCAGGAGATATTCGAGGTTGGACAGCTCGGTGGCGGCGTTGCGCTCGAGCAGCGCCAGCAAGAGGCCGTCCTTATTACCGAAATGATATTTCACCAATGCGGCGTTGGCGCCCGATTTCTGGGCGATGTCGGAGAGTGAGATCTCGATCGAGGAGCGTTCGATCATCAGCTCGCTCGCGGCCACGAGCAATTTCTCTGCCGTGGAATTTTTCCCGCTCGGAAGCCGGTTCGGTACGCTGTTCGTCACGGAGATCCCTGTTCTCGCGCGTGAAGCCGGCCGCAGATAAGCCGATGCAGCGCCTCTTCACAAGAGTTAATTGATCGATTGACTAAACGATATCCGACCCCTTAAATCCGTTCTCGACAACAACCCAATCAAGAATCCAGGGAGAAACCGACATGGCCGAGGCTTACATCGTCGCCGCCGCACGTACCGCGGGCGGGCGCAAGGGGGGCCGCCTCGCCGGCTGGCATCCGGCCGATCTCGCCGCAAAGGTGCTGGACGAGCTGGTCGATCGCACCAAGGTAGATCCCGCCCTGGTCGAGGACGTGATCATGGGCTGCGTGATGCAGGTCGGCGAGCAGTCCAATAACATTGCGCGCAACGCGATCATGGCGTCAAAGCTGCCGGAGAGCGTGCCGGGCACCTCGATCGACCGCCAGTGCGGCTCCTCGCAGCAGGCGCTGCACTTCGCGGCGCAGGCCGTGATGTCCGGCACGATGGACGTAGTGATCGCGGCGGGCGTGGAATCGATGACGCGGGTGCCGATGGGCCTGTCCTCGCAGCTCGCCGCCAAGAACGGCTTTGGCCACTACAAGAGCCCGGGCATCGAGGCGAAGTATCCGAACATCGTGTTCAGCCAGTTCACCGGCGCCGAGATGATGGCCGAGAAGTACGGCCTGTCGAAGGATGACCTCGACGAATATTCGTACCAGAGCCATCAGCGCGCGATCGCAGCGACGCAGGCCGGCCATTTCAAGAAGGAGATCGTGCCGATCGAGATCACCCGCGCCGACGGCAGCAAGGACACCCATCACGTCGACGAAGGCATCCGCTTCGACGTCACCCTCGACGGCATCAAGGGCGTCAAGCTGATTGCCGAGAATGGCAAGCTGACTGCGGCCAGCGCCAGCCAGATCTGCGACGGCGCCTCCGGCGTGATGGTCGTGAACGAGCGCGGCCTCAAGCAGCTCGGCGCCACGCCGCTGGCGCGCATCCATCACATGACCATGACCGGCGGCGATCCCGTCATCATGCTCGATGCTCCCCTGCACGCCACCAAGAAGGCGCTGGAGAAGGCCGGCATGACGATCGACGACATCGACTTGTTTGAGGTCAACGAGGCGTTCGCCTCAGTGCCGACCAGCTGGCTCAAGACCACCGGCGCCGATCCGGCGCGCCTCAACGTCAATGGCGGTGCCATCGCGCTCGGGCATCCGCTCGGCGGCTCCGGCACCAAGCTGATGACGACGCTGGTTCACGCCCTGCACCAGCGCGGCAAGCGCTATGGCCTGCAGACCATGTGCGAAGGCGGCGGCATGGCCAACGTGACGATCGTCGAGCGGCTGTAGGCTGCTCTCGTGTGCCGGACGCGCTGCAGCGTGCAACGCTGCTGCGCAGAGCCGGGACCCATGCCCCACAGTGGACCCCGGATCAGCAGCGCACCACTTCGTGCTGCGCTGCGTCCGGGGAACGTCATATCCATTTGCCGGTCTTGAAGCAGCCCCATGACCCATCCGTCCATCCATGCCCGCACGACTCCCGACAAGATCGCCTACCAGATGGCCGGCACCGGCAAGGCGATCACCTATCGCGAGCTCGACGAGCTCTCCAACCAGGGCGCTCAGCTGTTTCGCTCGCTCGGCCTCAAGGCCGGCGACCACATCGCGCTGCTGATGGAAAACCGCCTCGCCTTCATGGAGATCTGCTGGGCGGCACAACGCAGCGGGCTCTATTACACCGCGATCAGCCGTTATCTGAAGCAGGACGAGATCGACTACATCATTGGCGATTGCGGCGCCAAGGTCGTGATCACCACGCCGAAATGCGCCGACCAGATCAAGGGCCTGATCAAGGGGACGCCGAACGAGCCGGTCTTCTACATGATGGACGAGCCCCTACCCGGCTTCCGCTCTTACGACAAGGAAGCAGCCGCGCAGCCGATCACGCCGGTTGCGGACGAGGTCGCCGGCTACGATATGCTGTATTCGTCCGGCACGACCGGACGGCCGAAAGGCGTCAAGAAGGCGTTTGAAGGCAAGGCGATCGACGCGCCGAATCCGCTGCTGAAGGTGCTCTGCGCCGACATGTGCGGCATGAACGCCGAGAGCATCTACCTCTCGCCAGCGCCGCTCTATCACGCTGCGCCCCTGCGCTTCAACATGATGGCAATCGTGCTTGGCGGCACCTCCCTCATCATGGAGCATTTTGACGCGGAAGAGTTCTTGAAGCTGGTCGAGAGATACAAGGTCACCCAATCGCAGCTGGTGCCGACCATGTTCGTGCGCATGCTGAAGCTGCCGGACGAGGTTCGCACCAGATACAATGTCTCGACGCTGAAGGGCGCGATCCACGCCGCCGCGCCCTGCCCCGTCGACGTCAAGGCCAAGATGATCGACTGGTGGGGCCCGATCCTAATCGAGTATTACGCAGGCTCGGAAGGCAACGGCGTCACCGTGTGCAACTCGAAAGAATGGCTCGAGCATCGCGGCAGCGTCGGCCGCGCCGTGGTCGGCAAGATCAAGATCCTGGACGAGAACGACGAGGAGCAGCCAACCGGCGAGATCGGCACGGTCTATTTCGCCGACGCGCCCGCCTTCACCTATCACAACGATCCCGAGAAGACGAAGAAGGCCTATAACGCCAAGGGCTGGTCGACGCTCGGCGACGTCGGCTATCTCGACAAGGACGGCTTTCTGTTCCTCACCGACCGCAAGTCCTACATGATCATCTCCGGCGGCGTGAACGTTTACCCGCAGGAGACCGAGGACGTGCTCATCACCCATCCCGAGGTGGCCGACGTCGCCGTGTTCGGCGTGCCGAACGAGGAGATGGGCGAAGAGGTGAAGGCGGTGGTGCAGCCGCACGACATGACGCGCGCCGGCAAGGAGCTCGAGGCCGACCTGATCGCCTACTGCAAAAGCCGCCTCTCCACGATCAAATGCCCGCGCTCGATCGATTTCGAAGCCGAGCTGCCGCGCACGCCCACGGGCAAGCTGGTGAAGCGGCACTTGCGCGATCGGTATTGGCCGAAGACGGCGGCGAAGATTTAAGCCTCAATCAAACAAACTCGGCGTGTGGTTCACCAGCGCGCCTTCGATTTCGAGCATCTTAAGCTTCGTCACCACGCCGCCATTCGCCGAGAAGCCGCCGGGCTTGTTGCCGGCCGCCAGCACGCGATGGCAGGGCACGACGATTGGGCACGGGTTGCGGCCGAGCGCCTGACCGACATCGCGCGAGAGCTGGACGCCGCCGAGCTGTTTTGCGATGTCGCCATAGGTGATGGTCTTGCCGGGCGGAATCGCGCGGGCGATCTCGTAGACGCCGCGGTTGAATTCGGGCACGCCATCGAGATCGAGCGGAATGTCGGTGAGATCGTCGGGCTCGCCCGCGAGCAGTTTTGTCATGCGGTCGATCGCCTGCTGCACCTCGGCGGTGGGCTCGGCTTCACTGGCGTCAGGATGGCGCTGGCTGATGCGGGTGCGGATCTTCTGCTCGCCGCCCATTGGCAGCTGCGTGCCGTTGATGCCGCGTGGCCCCCAGGCGATGGCACAGAGGCCGATCCTTGTGTCGAACAGGGAAAAATGCTGGTCGGTCATGGCTTGGTTCCTGGCTTGCGTCCTTGTCGCAGGCTCCCACTTTCATCTCTCGCCAAATCTAGGCTTGGAAATAGTTGCGATCCACCCGGTTTCCGGGAATCTTGCACAGGAGTTCCGCCGTCCCCTTTCGCGAGCCCCGAATGCAAAGCCTCCACGTCAACGGATACGACATGCCCTATCTCGACGTGGGCGAAGACAAGGGCCGCGCGCCGCTGGTCTGCGTGCATGGATCGCTGAATGACTTCCGCGTCTGGGGTTGCGTGCTCCGGCCGCTGACGCAGCGGCACCGGGTGATCGCCGTCAGCTTGCGGCACTTCTTTCCCGATCGATGGGACGGCATCGGCGACACCTATTCGATTGCCCAGCATGTCCAAGACGTCATCGCCTTTATCGAGAAACTCGATCTCGGCCCGGTCGATTTGATGGGCCATTCCCGTGGCGGGCACATCTGCTTTCGCGTCGCGCAGCGGCGGCCGGACCTGCTCCGGCGGCTGGTCCTGGCTGAACCCGGCGGCGAGCTCGATGCGAGCCTCGACCCGGACTATGTCGGCGGTCCCTCGCCGCTGCTGGCGCGCTTCACGGCTTCGGCGGAGAAGATCGCAGCGGGCGACGTCGACGGCGGGCTCGCGGTGTTCGTCGACACGCTGGAGGGCGCCGGCACCTGGGCGCGGCTGCCGGCGATGGTGAAGCAGAACCTTCGCGACAATGCCTACACCCTGATCGGCCAGGTCCGCGACAATCGCCCGCCCTTCTCGAAGGCGGATGCGGAATCGATTCTGATGCCGACGCTGTTCATCCTGGGCGCGCGGACCAAGGGTCTGCTGCCGAAGGTGCTGCATGCGCTGGCCGCGCATGTGCCCTATTCCAAGACGGCGATCATCCCGAATGCGACCCACCCGATGTTCGAGCAGGCGCCGCAGAAATACTCCGAAATCGTCCCTGGATTTTCTGGCGAGCTGATCATGCAGAGCTTTCGCGTCAACGGTTACGACATGGCCTATCTCGAAGTCGGCCAAGGCCGTCCGCTGGTCTGCGTGCACGGCACGTTAGGCGATTTCCGAACCTGGTATTCGGTGCTCGGGCCGCTGTCGAAGAAGCATCGGGTGATCTCGGTGAGCCTGCGGCATTTCTTTCCCGAGCATTGGGACGCCGTCGGCGACGACTACAAGATGGCGCAGCATGTTGCCGACACCATCGCGCTCATTGAGCAAGTCAAACCCGGACCGGTCGATCTGATGGGCCATTCGCGCGGCGGCCATATCGCGTTTCGCGTGGCGCAAGCGCGGCCTGATCTGTTGCGAAAGCTGGTGCTCGCCGAGCCCGGCGGCGATCTCGACGCCAGCCTGCCGCTGCCGGAGGGCACGCCCGCGCATCCGCCGCTCGCTGCGAAGACGATACGCTCGGCCGAGATGATCCGCGCCGGCGACATCGAGGGCGCGCTGCAAAATTTCTATGAAGGCATCGAGGGCGACGGCTCCTGGCGTCGCGTGCCGGCGGCCGCAAAACAGCAGCTACGCGACAACGCGCTGACCTTCCGCGGCCAGATCAACGAGCAGCGCCAGCCCTACACGCTCAGCGACGCGCAGGCGATCAGGACGCCGACACTGCTGATCGGCGGCGGGGCAACCACGGGGAGCCTGTCGGTGATCTGGCGCGTGCTGGCCGAGCACATTGCAGGCGCCCAGGCGGCGGTGATCCCCAATGCCGGCCACTGGATGTTCGAGCAGGCGCCGCTGGAGTTCGGCGAGGTGGTGAACAGGTTTCTGTCGGACTGAGCGCTCATCCTCGGCGACCAGCTGCGCATCGCGCTGCGTGTCGCGTTCAGCGGCGACCGTATTCCCGCGATCGAGGCTCTGGCCGATGCGGAGCGGATTGCGGCGCTCGACGTGGAGGTGCTGGAACCCTGAACCGGCTCACTGCCGCGAAAACAACCCCATGCACAGTAGACCACTCCCAATAAAATCAACGGTTTAGGACACCATTGACGCCGTCCTCTCCCCTGGAGTACATTGGAATGCGGAATTCCGTATTCCCTTTTGCTCGGAGCTGCCGGCGTGATCCCTCTCGACCCGCTCCCGAACCTGATCGACCAGGTCTATGCCCGGATCCTGGAGGCGATCTCCGACCGCACGCTTCAACCTGGCCAGCGCATCCGTCAGAACGAGCTCGCCGACAAGCTCGGCGTCTCGCGCCAGCCGGTGTCCCATGCGCTGCATCTGCTGCACCGGCAGGGCCTCGTTGCCGAGAGCGGCAAGCGCGGCTTTGAAGTCACGCAGCTCGATCCCTCCCGCATCCGCCAGCTCTACGAGGTGCGCGGCGCCATCGACGCGCTCGCCGCGCGCCTTGCGGCGGAGCGCGCAGGCACCGACGCGGCGGGACGCGCGCGGCTGGACGCGGCGCTCGCAGCCGGACGGAGCATCGACCGCAACACGCCGCTCGCCGAGCTCATCTCGCTCGACGTCGATTTTCACCGCGCCATCTATCAGCTCGCCGGCAATCCCGTGATCGAGGAGACCATTGCGCCGCAATGGCCGCATATGCGCCGCTCGATGGCGACGGTGCTGTCGGAGCTCGACTATCGCGGCAGCGCCTGGGCCGAGCATGCCGACATCGCAAAACACATTCTCGCGGGCGAGGCGAAGGCCGCCGAGTGTGCGGCGCTGGCGCATGCGCAGACGGCGGGTCGGATGACTGAGGAGAGATTGCGGGCGACGGACGAGGCGGCGGCGTAGCTATCTGCGCGCCGTCATTCCGGGCGCGCGAAAGCGCGACCCGGAATCTCGAGGTTCCGGGTTCGGTCCTACGGACCGCCCCGGAACGACAACAAAAATCAATTCAACAGGAGGACGACCATGAAACTGTCTCAGGAGCAATTGGAGTTCTTCCAGCGCGAGGGCTGGCTGTTTCTCCCCGAGCTCTTCAGCCAGGAAGAGGTCGACCTGCTCGCGCGGGAGGCCGTCGGTATCTACGACGCCAACCGGCCCGAGATCTGGCGCGAGAAGAGCGGCGCGCCGCGCACGGCCTTTGCCGCGCATCTCTACAACGAGGCGTTCGGAATCCTCGGCGCACATCCGCGCATGATCGAGCCGGTCGAGCAGGTGTTCGGCGAGCCCGTCTACATGCACCAGTTCAAGATCAACGCGAAATCGGCCTTCACCGGCGACGTCTGGCAGTGGCACCAGGATTACGGCACCTGGAAGCGCGACGACGGCATGCCGGAGCCGCGAGCCATGAACATCGCGATCTTCCTCGACGAGGTGATGCCGATCAACGGCCCCCTGATGCTGGTGCCGCGCAGCCAGAATGCCGGCGATCTCGAAGCTTCGCACGACCTCGCCACCACTTCCTATCCGCTATGGACGCTGGACGAGGACACCGTGACGCGTCTCGTCAAGCAGGGCGGCATCGTCGCGCCCACCGGCAAGCCCGGCGGCATGCTGATGTTCCACGGCAATCTCGTGCATGGCTCGAGTGGCAACATCACCCCCTACCCGCGCAAGATCGTGTACCTGACGCTGAACGCGGTCTCGAACTACATCCGCACACCGACGCGACCGGAGTACATCGCGCATCGCGATTTCACGCCGATCAAGACAGTGGACGACGATGCGCTGCTGCGGCTGGCACGGGCGCCGCGGCAGGCGGCGGAGTAAACAGGTCTCGTGCCCCGGACGCAGCGCAGCACGTCAGTGATGCGCTGCTGAGCCGGGGCCCAGGCCACGCAGATAGTTTTTCTTTGGGTCCCGGCTCTGCGGAGCGGCACTTGGCGCCGCACCGCGTCCGGGACACGATAATTGATCGGTAGCCCCATGAACCTCTTCCGCCTCCTCCAGGCCCGCGCGGCCGCCGGCAAACCCGTCCGTGTCGCGCTGATCGGCGCCGGCAAATTCGGCTCGATGTTTCTGGCGCAGGTGCCGCACACGCCGGGGCTGGAAGTCCCCATCATCGTCGATATCGACCGCGAGCGCGCGCGCGAGGCATGCCGCACCGTCGGCTGGGATGCCGAGCGCATCGTCAGGACCGTCTTCACCGATGACGGCGCCCGCGCCATTGACGGCGGTGCGATGGATGTGGTGGTAGAAGCGACCGGCAATCCCGCGATCGGCATCAAGCATGCGCGCGCCGCGATCGCGGCGGGCAAGCATGTCGTGATGGTCAACGTCGAGGCCGACGTGCTGGCGGGGCCCTTGCTTGCCGAGGAAGCGCGGAAAGCCGGTGTCGTCTATTCGCTCGCGTATGGCGACCAGCCGGCGCTGACAGCGGAGATGGTCGACTGGGCCCGCGCCACCGGCTTTCACGTCGTTGCCGCGGGCAAAGGCACGAAATACCTGCCCGCCTATCACGATGTCACGCCTGATGGCGTCTGGCAGCATTACGGCCTCACCGCCGGCGAGGCGCAGTCGGCCGGCATGAATCCGCAGATGTTCAACTCCTTCCTCGACGGCACCAAATCGGCGATCGAGATGGCCGCGATCGCCAACGCCTGCGGGCTCGACGTGCCCTCAGGCGGCCTGCTGTTTCCGCCCTGCGGCGTCGACGACCTGCCGCATGTCATGCGGCCCAGCGACAAGGGCGGCGTGCTGGAAAGCTCCGGCGTGGTGGAGGTGGTATCGTCGCTCGAGCGCGACGGCCGGCCGGTGTTTCGCGATCTGCGCTGGGGCGTCTATGTCGTGCTGGAGGCGCCGAACGACTATGCGGCGGATTGTTTCAGGCAATACGGCCTGAAGACCGATACCAGCGGGCGGTACGCTGCCATGTACAAGCCCTATCATCTGATCGGGCTCGAGCTGAACATCTCGATCCTGTCGGCTGCGCTGCGCAATGAGCCGACCGGGCAGCCCTACGGCTTCCGCGGCGACGTCGCGGCGGTCGCCAAGCGTGTCTTGCGCGCCGGCGAGATGCTGGACGGCGAAGGCGGCTACACGGTGTGGGGCAAGCTGGTGCCGGCGGCCGCCAGCCTGAGGGCCGGCGCGCTGCCGATCGGCCTCGCGCATCGGGTGAAGCTGAGGCGTGACGTCGCGCATGGCGCGGTGGTGCGCTGGAGCGACGTGGAGTTCGACGCGAACAACGAGACGGTGAAGGTTCGAAAGGCGATGGAAGCGGCGTTCGCAGCGCAACATTGAACGGCCGTGCCGGGACACGACCAAAGAGCGCTTGCTTTGCGCACCCCCTTTGGCCATCCTGATCGCGATCCGGAAAACCAAGATTTCGGACACAACGTCGGCTGCCCGGCGAAGACCAAAGCGGCACCAAGATCGCGATCCCTCGTCGAGGACTCGACAGCAGAGAGAGAGGGGAAGCGCATGGAACGTCGTAAATTCCTGACGGCGGGCGGATTGGGCCTTGCCGCGAGTGCTGTTGCCGCACCAGCCGTTGCACAATCGATGCCGGAGGTCAGATGGCGACTCGCCGCGAGCTGGCCGAAGGCGCTCGACACGCTCTATGGCGGCTGCGAATATTTCTGCAAGCGCGTCGCCGAGGTCACGGACAACAGATTCCAGATCCAACCGTTCGCGTCCGGAGAGATCGTCCCGGGGCTGCAGGTGCTGGATGCGGTGTCCAACGGCACCGTCGAGATGGGCAACACCGCGCTGTATTACTACTGGGGCAAGAATCCCGCCTTCACCTTCGGCACGGCACTGCCGTTCGGTCTCAACACGCGCCAGCACATCTCCTGGCTGCAATGGGGCGGCGGACAGGATCTGCTCAACGCCCTCTTGAAGGAACACAACGCGATCGGCATTCCAACCGGCTCGACCGGCGCTCAGATGGGCGGCTGGTTCCGGAAGGAGATCAAGTCGATGGCCGATCTGCAAGGCCTGAAATTCCGCGTCGGCGGCTTCGCCGGCACGATCATCGCCAAGGTCGGCGGCGTGCCGCAGCAAATCGCGGGCGGCGACATCTATCCGGCGCTGGAGAAGGGCACCATCGATGCCGCCGAATGGGTCGGCCCTTATGACGACGAGAAGCTCGGCTTCGTGAAGGTGGCGAAGTTCTATTATTATCCGGGCTGGTGGGAAGGCACCGGCCAGGGCCACAACATCATGAACCTGGACAAGTGGAACGCGCTGCCGAAGCACTACCAGGCCGCGATCGAGTGCGCCTCGCGCGACACCTTCACCTGGGTGACGGGCAAGTATGATGCGGTCAACCCGCCGGCGCTGAAGCGGCTGCTGGTCGCCGGCGCGGTCCTCAAACCCTTCCCGCAGGAAGTGCTGGAGGGCTGCTACAGCGCTGCGAACGAGATCTACGCAGATCTCTCCAAGAGCAACCCGCATTTCGGCAAGATGCATGCGAGCCTCGCCGCCTACCGCAACGAGTCGCTGGCCTGGATGCAGGTCGCGGAGCTGAGCTTCGACAGCTTCATGATGCGGATGCGGACGAGGACGTAGTCGCGCCCCGCTGCAAGCAGCGAAGCGACGAAAGCCCCGGAGATCACTCCGGGGCCTTTTGCCTTTCAGAAGGCGTCGAACGTTCGCGCTGGCGCATGATGGCCAGGACGTAAACTGGCCAGACATGACGGCCGAGGCGTGATGGCCGAGAGCCGAGCCGCAAACCGTCGCCCCCGCGCGCGTGATGAAGTCGGGGCTCGATCGATGGACCGAGGTTCACATCTCCTCTGCGCGAGAGGCGATGCAAGCTCTGGACGCGCATCACCTCAACTGAAATTCATTTGCGCGGCAACGTGCGCACGTTGCTGACAGCGAGACGATGCGTTAGGCAGATTGAACGATCCGCTTGATCATCCCGTTTGGAGCTCCGCATGGCCGAGGTCCTGCTGTTTCACCACGCGCTGGGGTTGACCCAGGGGGTGCGCGCGTTTGCGGATGATTTGCGGGCGGGCGGCCATACCGTGCATACGCCGGACCTCTTCGACGGACGCATTTTTCGTAGCATCGAGGAGGGTCTCGCCTACATCGGCGAGATCGGGTTCGACCAAATGCGCGAGCGCGGCGTCCACGCCGCCGACGAACTGCCGTCCGAGCTGGTCTACGCGGGGTTCTCGTTCGGTGTGCTGCCGGCGCAGAAGCTTGCGCAGACACGGCCCGGGACCCGCGGAGCCCTGCTCTTCTGCTCTTGCCTGCCGATCAGCGGGCAATGGGCTTTCGGTCCTTGGCCGGACGGCGTCGCTGTGCAAATTCACGGTATGGACAACGATCCGATCTTCGTCGGCGACGGCGACATCGACGCGGCCCGCGAGATTGTGGAGAAGGTCGAGGGCGCGGAGCTTTTCTTGTATCGCGGCGATCAACACTTCTTCGCCGACCGCTCCCTACCGTCATACGAGCCGGATGCGGCCGCGCTGCTGACGGCCCGGGTGCTCGACTTTCTTGGTCGGGTCTGATGCCGGCGATCGTCCCGTCAGGAGGCAGGGCCATCGTATATGACTTGTTGCGGCAGCCTGCGCGCGCCTCGTCCTTCGAGACGGCGCTAAAGCGCGATGAGATCAGGATGAATCGTCATCGCGCTTTAGCTTGTTGTTTACGCATGATCTTTTCGGAAAACCGCTGCGCACTTTTCCGGATCATGCTTTAACGCCTCCTCAGGATGAGGCCAACCAGCGTCAGCGCCTTTGAAACCGTAACCACGCCCTCCGCCCTCATACTGAGGAGCCCGTCTCAAGCGAGCGTCCCGAAGGATGGCCGCAAGGAAAAGCTCTCAAATGCGATAGCATGCGGGAAGAGAGGCGTGGCTCAGGTAAGCAACCGAACGTATCATCCATTCAGTTCTGATCGTCACCCAGCGCTGCGACCAGCTTGTCGTAGTACTTGCCGACCAGATCGATATTGCCCTTGTTCTCGACCTGCGGCGCCGGAGTCTTCAACGCTTCGTTGAGCTCGTCGAGGGCTTCCTTCTTGTCCTTGGCCGGCATCTTCTTGTCGGCCTGGATCTGCGCGATCTGCGCCTTGATGACGGCTTCGGTGCCGACATATTTCTTGGTGGCGGGATCGAAGCCGCCGAGCACCAGGCTGATATTGTCGACGACGTTGTTGTACTCGTCATAGCTGGCAAAGCCGTGCTTCTTGGCGACGCCGTCGAGCTG
>NZ_JBSRZV010000001.1:4800000-7217500 GCF_054057995.1 Bradyrhizobium sp. USDA 4486 | reverse complement strand
TTCTCACAGCCGGACATTGACTAGAAAGACCAGCTTGCTTCGTAAGATCGTTCCGATAGCGAGGCGGTCAAGCTTCGCTAAAAGGATCATTTTACAACTCGCGTTCAGCCTCACGGCTGAAAGCGAGCGCCGAAAATGATCCGGAGATAATGAAGGATCCGCGCAACAATCTGCTGCACGACCCAACTCGGATCGATCTCCTCTTTACGATGTCAGAAAACACGCAGTTCACTGTCTATCCAGACTAGTGAATGCGAAGTGATGTTTCGCGGACGACGGTCAGTCGCAGGTGATCAAACCATCTGGTGGAGCCAGACGGGATCGAACCGACGACCTCATGCTTGCAAAGCACGCGCTCTCCCAGCTGAGCTATGGCCCCGTAACCAGAAGACGAATGCTCACTCGATGAAAGTGGTGGGCCTGGGAAGACTTGAACTTCCGACCTCACGCTTATCAAGCGCGCGCTCTAACCAACTGAGCTACAAGCCCCTAACGCACATCCCGTTAAGGACCCTGGATCCTGCCGTTGCAGGCCCAGCGCGTGTTCGTCCGCGAAGAAAGAGAAACGAAGACGGCGAAATCCCGCCAATGCAGCTCAACGATCTGGCGATCTGTTGGCCACTGATGTTTCTAAAACGATCCGATAGTGAGCGTGAGCTCGCTGAAGGATCATCCTTAGAAAGGAGGTGATCCAGCCGCAGGTTCCCCTACGGCTACCTTGTTACGACTTCACCCCAGTCGCTGACCCTACCGTGGCCGGCTGCCTCCCTTGCGGGTTAGCGCACCGTCTTCAGGTAAAGCCAACTCCCATGGTGTGACGGGCGGTGTGTACAAGGCCCGGGAACGTATTCACCGTGGCGTGCTGATCCACGATTACTAGCGATTCCAACTTCATGGGCTCGAGTTGCAGAGCCCAATCCGAACTGAGACGGCTTTTTGAGATTTGCTAGGACTTGCGTCTTCGCATCCCATTGTCACCGCCATTGTAGCACGTGTGTAGCCCAGCCCGTAAGGGCCATGAGGACTTGACGTCATCCCCACCTTCCTCGCGGCTTATCACCGGCAGTCTCCTTAGAGTGCTCAACTAAATGGTAGCAACTAAGGACGGGGGTTGCGCTCGTTGCGGGACTTAACCCAACATCTCACGACACGAGCTGACGACAGCCATGCAGCACCTGTGTTCCAGGCTCCGAAGAGAAGGTCACGTCTCTGCGACCGGTCCTGGACATGTCAAGGGCTGGTAAGGTTCTGCGCGTTGCGTCGAATTAAACCACATGCTCCACCGCTTGTGCGGGCCCCCGTCAATTCCTTTGAGTTTTAATCTTGCGACCGTACTCCCCAGGCGGAATGCTTAAAGCGTTAGCTGCGCCACTAGTGAGTAAACCCACTAACGGCTGGCATTCATCGTTTACGGCGTGGACTACCAGGGTATCTAATCCTGTTTGCTCCCCACGCTTTCGTGCCTCAGCGTCAGTACCGGGCCAGTGAGCCGCCTTCGCCACTGGTGTTCTTGCGAATATCTACGAATTTCACCTCTACACTCGCAGTTCCACTCACCTCTCCCGGACTCAAGATCTTCAGTATCAAAGGCAGTTCTGGAGTTGAGCTCCAGGATTTCACCCCTGACTTAAAGACCCGCCTACGCACCCTTTACGCCCAG
Organism: Bradyrhizobium sp. USDA 4486; assembly: GCF_054057995.1. Lineage (NCBI taxonomy): Bacteria > Pseudomonadati > Pseudomonadota > Alphaproteobacteria > Hyphomicrobiales > Nitrobacteraceae > Bradyrhizobium > Bradyrhizobium sp. USDA 4486. The sequence goes on along the minus strand of NZ_JBSRZV010000001.1, from coordinate 7,215,840 downwards.
TGATTCCGAGCAACGCTAGCCCCCTTCGTATTACCGCGGCTGCTGGCACGAAGTTAGCCGGGGCTTATTCTTGCGGTACCGTCATTATCTTCCCGCACAAAAGAGCTTTACAACCCTAGGGCCTTCATCACTCACGCGGCATGGCTGGATCAGGGTTGCCCCCATTGTCCAATATTCCCCACTGCTGCCTCCCGTAGGAGTTTGGGCCGTGTCTCAGTCCCAATGTGGCTGATCATCCTCTCAGACCAGCTACTGATCGTCGCCTTGGTAGGCCATTACCCTACCAACTAGCTAATCAGACGCGGGCCGATCTTTCGGCGATAAATCTTTCCCCGTAAGGGCTTATCCGGTATTAGCACAAGTTTCCCTGTGTTGTTCCGAACCAAAAGGTACGTTCCCACGCGTTACTCACCCGTCTGCCGCTGACGTATTGCTACGCCCGCTCGACTTGCATGTGTTAAGCCTGCCGCCAGCGTTCGCTCTGAGCCAGGATCAAACTCTCAAGTTGGACTTGAACTTTGAACCGGCTGATCACAACGTTTGACGAGGTCCCACCATACTCGCGAAGCGATTCACATCGCTTGCGAACTGACCTCAATGAAGAGGCCATGGTGTTACCTTTGAAACGTGTACCGCCGAAGTCTTTCGTCCGGTCTCGATCAGAAAAGCCGAAGCTTTTCAGAAGCGAGACCCGCAAGGACTCCGCCGTCCACGTTTCTCTTTCTTCATCTTCACTTGTCAAACAGCCCGGGACCGGAGAGGCCCCAACCTTCCTGAGAGGAAGGGTTCCGACACCCTTACCGACGATGGATGAACTCCAACCGACTGGTGTCGGCTGTTGTGTCACTCAACAAGGTGAGGAGCATCAGTGGCGCGTTCGCTCGCCTTGGTCAGTGACCCGGCGGCGCCGCGCTCAGTGGTTGGGGTTATAGGCCCCGCCTTCCGGGCTGTCAACGCCAATCGTCAACAAATCGTCGCACAGTGGATCACGGAAAAAAGTCAAGCGATTCCAGTCGATTAGGCGGCCAGGGGGCGATCGGATCGAAGCTGCAGGGCAAAAAATCTGAAAAAAAGTTTGCGCCCCTGGGGGCTCCTGAGGGGCTCCGAAGGGGGTCCTGGGCGGCCTGCCGGGTGGCCTCCCGCGCCCGCCCGTTCAGGAAACTTTTTCCATATTAGGCGCCGTACTTGAGCCACAATCCCGCGGCGTTCTGATAAGAGACAAGCTTGAATCGCGGGATGCCAGTGGGGGCTGCCGCGATTTTCGTGGGGTCAGAGGAAGGCAATCATACGATGAGGCGGCCTTCTTCCGACATTCGAGAGACTTCGAGAGACCTTCACCCGTCCAGCTGTTCGTAATTTCGGCCGGCCCTATCGCGGGGCTTTCTGAGCGCGGGCGCCTGTGCGGCTTGCCTTTTCCGGCGATCCCCCTGCAAGAGGGCAACCGGAACGGGGTTCGGAAACGGGCATCTTGGGTCGTTGATTGGGGGACTTGGGTTGAACCACAGGACGTCACGCGGCGCTTACGGGCGTGAGACCGGGATCATCGATCTCGGCCACGAGCCGCCGCTGTCCGTCGATGGTTCGGAAGCCGCCGTCATCGATCGTCGCCGCGTCTCGGTGCAGTGGTTCAGCGGCACAATTCTGACCGGACTCTGCGGCGCGGCCCTGATCGGCGGCGCCGTTTTCGCATCTCTCGACGGCGAGATGACCTTCGCCAAGGTGCCCGAACGCGTCGAAGGCGCGCTGCGCGGCGCCTTTGGCGCAGCCGATCGTGCCGCCACGCTGCACAAGAGCGACCGCCTGCCGCCGCCGAACGAATCCACGGCCTCGCGCAACATCGTGCGCGTCTCGACTGTGGCCCGTGTCGGCAACCGCGACGTGATGCGGGTGCGCCCCTTCGTCCGGATCGCCGGCAACCTGTCGATGACGACCAGCGAGCTGTCGGCGAAGATCCCGCCGTTCAACGCCCAGCGTCTGCTCACAGATGTCGGCTCCGATCCGAAGACCGCCTCCGACGATCCCAACAATCCCGAAGCCGTCGAGCCCGACGCCGAGGTCTCCTTCGTGACCAAGGACCTGTCGCCGGTGCTGCCGAAGGCGAAGATTTCCGCAGTGGTGGCGCTCGACGACATCCTGATGCGGGTGCGCGATGCCGCCAACTGGCGCGGCAATGGCGGCGTCCGCTACGCCTCGCTGGCCAATGCCACGGCCGATGTCTCCGGCGCGACCGGATCGTCCGACATCCGCAGCGCCTACGCGCCGGAAACCTCATCGTCCGATCCCTATGCCGGCTTCGAGACGCGCGTGGTGCCGGAAAACGTCACGCTGCTGCCGAAGACCAAGGAGCAGATCACCGGCGGCAATCCGAGCGGCGAACGCATCTACCTGGTCAAGAAGGGCGACAGCGTCGGCTCCGTGCTGCGCGATCTCGGCGCCAGCGCCGAGGAGATCAAGGCGATCACCGCAACGCTCGGCCCCCGCGGCCGCGACGGCGGCCTGAAGGAAGGCGAGAAGCTCCGCATCCTGATGGCGCCCGCAAGCCCCGGCGCCCGCCTCCAGCCCTATCGCGTCGTGGTTGCAAACGACACTATGGTCGAGGCGATCGCGGCGCTGTCCGATCTCGGCAAATATGTCGCTGTCGACGTCTCCAGCATGAACACCGTCGCCGACGCCACGGCCAACGCCAGCAGCGACGACGATGACGACGATGACGGCACCGGGGTGCGGCTCTACCAGAGCATCTACGAGACCGCGATGCGCAACAAGGTCCCGATGCCGGTCATCGAGGACATGATCAAGATCTACTCCTACGACGTCGATTTCCAGCGCAAGGTGCAGCCGGGCGATTCCTTCGACGTGTTCTACGCCGGCGAGGACGAGGGCGTGACGTCGAGCGAAAAGAACGACGTGCTGTTCGCCTCGCTCACGGTCGGCGGCGAGACCAAGAAATACTACCGCTATCAGAGCCCCGACGATGGTGTCGTCGACTACTACGACGAGACCGGCAAGAGCGCGAAGAAGTTCCTGGTCAGGAAACCCGTCAACAACGCCATCATGCGCTCCGGCTTCGGCGGCCGCCGCCATCCGATCCTCGGCTATGTGAAGATGCACACCGGCGTCGATTGGGCCACCGCCTACGGCACGCCGATCTTCGCCTCCGGCAACGGCGCGATCGAGAAGATCGGCCCCGAGGGCGGTTACGGCAAATATATCCGCATCAAGCACAATAACGGCTACGAAACCGCCTACGGCCACATGTCGGCTTTCGCCAAGGGCATGGAAGTCGGCAAGAAGGTGCGGCAGGGCCAGGTCATCGGCTTCGTCGGCTCGACTGGCGCGTCGACCGGCCCGCACGTCCACTACGAAATCCTGGTCAACGGCCGCTTCGTCGACCCGCTGCGCGTAAAACTGCCGCGCGGCCGTTCGCTGGAAGGCCCGATGCTGGCCGGCTTCGAGAAGGAGCGCGACCGGCTTGACGGCATGATGAGCGGCCGCGGCGGCGCCATCGCCCGCATGTCGGACGCGACCGGCGGTCCGCTCCAGGTCACCAACCGGTAGTAGAAACCGGTAACAGGCCGATATCGGCCGGACATTTTCAAACACGATCGGATTTCGACGTTGACCGCGTGAGACGGCCTCGCGGCGTCACAACGCCAAGTTTCGTTTGCCAAAGCAGCGCCAGGAGCGAATACTTTCCAAAAAACGGGAGGTCTCGCCATGAACAACAGGCTCGCCTGCGCAGCGCTCGTCGCTGCGCTTTTCGTCACCACGGGCGCATCCGCCGACGGCTGGGAGGTGACAAAGCTCGTGCCGGGCTCCGCATTCCATGGCGTGCACGGGCTCGGCATCGACAAGGCCGGCCACCTGTTCGCCGGCAGCGTCGCCGGCGCGGCGCTCTACGAAGTGGACATCGCCGGCGGTACCGCCAAGGTTGCAATTCCGTCTCCCGTCGGCATGGCCGACGACATCGCGTTCGCGCCCGATGGCACCATGGCCTGGACCGGATTCCTCGCCGGCGATCTCTATGCGCGCAAGGGCGACGGCCCCATCAAGAAGCTCGCATCCGGCCTTCCCGGCATCAACTCACTCGCCTTTCGCAAGGACGGCAGGCTCTATGCCACCACCGTTTTCCTCGGCGACACGCTCTATGAGATCGACGTCGAGGGCGTGAAGCCGCCGCGCCAGATCATGGAGAAAATGGGCGGCCTCAACGGCTTCGAGTTCGGTCCGGACGACAAGCTCTACGGTCCGCTCTGGTTCAAGGGCCAGGTCGTAAAGGTCGATGTCGACAAGGCCGAGCTCACCGTCGTCGCCGACGGTTTCAAGGTCCCGGCCGCGGTGAACTTCGATTCCAAGGGCAATCTCTTCGTGGTCGATACCGCGCTCGGCCAGCTCGTCCGGGTCGATCCCAAAACGGGCACCAAGACCACGGTCGCGCAATTGAAGCCGTCACTGGACAACCTCGCCATCGACGACAAGGACCGCATCTACGTCTCGAACATGGCCGACAACGGCATTCAGGAGGTCGATCCGGCGACCGGCCAGGCCAAGCAGATCATCATCGGCAAGCTGGCTTTGCCGGGCGGCATCGGCGTCACCTCGGAGAACGGAAAGGACACAATCCACGTCGCCGACGTGTTCGCCTATCGCACGGTGGACGGCACGACTGGCGAGGTCACCGAGAGGGCGCGCATGCACGCCGCCGGCACGACGCTCGAATATCCCATGAGCGCGACCGCGCAGGGCAACGATGTGGTGCTGTCGAGCTGGTTCACCGGCACGGTGCAGGTGATCGACGCCAAGACCGGCGCAACGCGCGACATGCTGCACGGCTTCAAGGCGCCGCACGATGCGATCGTACTCGCCGACGGCAGCATCCTGGTCGCCGAGCTCGGCACCAAGTCACTGGTCAAGGTGAGCGGCGAGCATGGCAAGGACCGCACCACGTTGATCGGCGGCCTCGAAGGCCCGGTGGGGCTCGTTCGCGGGAGGGCTGACGAGATCTACGTCACCGAAGCCTTTGCAGGCACCGTCTCACGGATCGATAGCAACGGCGAAAAGACCGTACTCGCCAGGGAGCTGAAAATGCCGGAAGGCATCGCGCGCGGTGGCGATGGTCAGCTGATCGTGGCGGAAGTCGGCGCCAAGCGCCTGATCGCGATCGAACCGGAGAGCGGCAAGGTCACCGAGATCGCGGCCAATCTTCCGATCGGCCTCGTGGGCGCGCCGGGAGGCCTGCCGACCCACATTCCGACCGGCGTCGCGGTGGGCGCGAGCGGGGTCATCTATGTCTCCTCCGACCTCGAGAACGCGATCTACAAGCTCGCGAAAAAGTAACCTCCGCCAGACCGGCCTCGACCGCGGAACCCACACGCTGGTTCCCGGTTAGACGCTGGCGGAAATTGATCAGCAGGAGGATCGCCCATGACGCGCCTCTCACGCGACGATGTCGTCAAGGCCGTGGATCGGGCCGACGACGTCACTATCGCCCAGATCATCGGGACGGGCGCAACCGTCGAGGAACTCGCCGAAGCTCAGGCCTGGCTCGCCAATGACGAGCCGATGATCAACGATTTGCGGCCGCTGGCACAGGGCCGCGTGCGCGAGCTGGTGGATATTCTCTCGGAACTCGACGAGGACGACGACGAGCAAGGTCCAGCCGATCCCGGCTCCGCATCTGCACTCGGCTAATTAACGAACTAACCGACAAAGCTAACGCCCCGGAGAGGCTGAACCCTCCGGGGCGGTTCGTCGTTTCAGCCGGCAGTGCCCGCACTCAATTCAGCTTGCGCTTCGACACTGGCGCCTCGAACTGGGCGATCTCCGCAGTCTGCGCTGCCCTGCCGTTGAAGGTCAGCACATTGCCTGCGGACGAGATCACAACGGTATCGCCGTCCCTGACGTCGCCGGCCAGGATCATCTCGGCGAGCGGATCCTGGAGGTAGCGCTGGATCACCCGCTTCAGCGGCCGGGCGCCGTAGGCGGGATCCCAACCCTTGGCGGCCAGCCAGTCGCGGCCGGCAGCATCGAGCGTCAGCACGATCTTGCGATCGGTCAGCAGCTTCTGCAGCCGCGCGAACTGGATCTCGACGATCCGGCCCATCTCGCTCCGCTGCAGGCGGTGGAACAGGATGATCTCGTCGACGCGGTTGAGGAATTCGGGGCGGAAATGCGCCCGCACCGTTCCCATCACCTGCTCACGCACGGCCGAGCTGTCTTCGCCCTCGGGTTGATTCACCAGAAATTCCGAACCGAGGTTCGAGGTCATGATGATCAGCGTATTGCGGAAATCGACGGTACGGCCCTGGCCATCGGTCAGGCGACCATCGTCGAGCACCTGCAACAGGACGTTGAAGACGTCGGGATGCGCTTTCTCGATCTCGTCGAACAGCACCACCTGATAAGGCCGGCGCCGCACCGCTTCGGTGAGCGCGCCGCCCTCGTCATAGCCGACATAGCCCGGAGGCGCGCCGATCAGCCGCGAGACCGAGTGCTTCTCCATGTACTCGGACATGTCGAGGCGGATCATCGCGGTCTCGTCGTTAAACAGGTACTCGGCGAGCGCCTTGGTCAGCTCGGTCTTGCCAACGCCGGTCGGCCCCAGGAACATGAACGAGCCGGTGGGCCGGTTCGGGTCCTGGAGGCCCGCACGCGAACGGCGCACGGCAGTGGCGACCGCACGCACGGCCTCGGCCTGGCCGACCACGCGCTGTCCGAGCTGCTCCTCCATCTTGAGGAGCTTCTCCTTCTCGCCTTCCAGCATCTTGTCGACGGGCACGCCAGTCCAGCGCGAAACCACCTGCGCGATGTGGTTGGCGGTGACCGCCTCCTCCATCATCTCGCCGGGGTTCTCCTTCGCCTCGATATCGGCGAGCTTCTTCTCCAGCTCCGGGATCCTTCCATAGGCTAGCTCGCCGGCCTTCTGGAATTCGCCGCGCCGCTGCGCGTTGGCGAGCTCGACGCGCAAGCCGTCGAGCTCCGCCTTCAGCTTCTGGGCGTTGGAGAGCTTGTTCTTCTCCGCGCTCCAGCGCGCGGTGAGCGCTGCCGACTTCTCCTCGAGCTCGACCAGCTCCTTCTCGAGCGCTTCGAGACGGGTCTTGGAGCCGGGATCACTTTCCTTCTTCAGGGCTTCCTGCTCGATCTTGAGCCGGATGATCTCGCGGTCCAGCGAATCCAGCTCCTCCGGCTTGGAATCGACCTGCATCTTCAGCCGCGCCGCGGCCTCGTCCATCAGGTCGATCGCCTTGTCGGGCAGGAAACGATCAGTGATGTAGCGGTTGGACAGCGTCGCAGAGGCGACAAGCGCGGAATCGGCGATCCGCACGCCATGGTGCTGCTCATACTTGTCCTTCAGCCCGCGCAGGATCGAGATGGTGTCCTCGACCGAGGGCTCGCTGACGAAGATCGGCTGGAACCGCCGCGCCAGCGCCGCGTCCTTCTCGACGTGCTTCTGGTACTCGTCGAGCGTGGTCGCGCCGATGCAGTGCAGCTCGCCACGGGCGAGTGCAGGCTTGAGCAGGTTGGAGGCGTCCATCGCGCCGTCACCCTTGCCGGCGCCGATCAGCGTGTGCATCTCGTCGATGAACAGGATGAAGGTGCCTTCGCTCCCGGTCACCTCCTGGAGCACCGCCTTCAGCCGCTCCTCGAACTCGCCGCGGTATTTTGCGCCTGCGATCAGCGCGCCCAGATCGAGCGCCAGCAGCTTCTTGTCCTTCAGGCTCTCCGGCACGTCGCCATTGACGATGCGCAGCGCGAGCCCTTCCGCGATCGCGGTCTTGCCGACGCCGGGTTCACCAATCAGGACAGGATTGTTCTTGGTCCGGCGCGACAGCACCTGGATGGTGCGGCGGATCTCCTCGTCGCGGCCGATGACCGGGTCGAGCTTGCCGTCGCGCGCAGCCTGGGTCAGGTCGCGGGCATATTTCTTCAGCGCGTCATAGGCGTTCTCGGCAGTCGCGGAGTCCGCGGTGCGGCCCTTGCGCAGTGCCTCGATCGCGGCGTTGAGATTTTGCGGGGTGACGCCACCCTTGGCGAGGATCGCTCCTGCCTCGCTGGTCTTCTCCACCGTGAGACCGAGCAGAAGCCGCTCGACGGTGACGAAGCTGTCGCCGGCCTTCTCGCCGGCCTTTTCGGCGGCATCAAAAGTGCGAGCGAGCTCGGGCGCGAGATAGATCTGGCCGGCGCCGCCGCCACTGACCTTCGGCACCTTGTTCAGGGCCTCCTCGGTCGCCTTCAGGATTGCACGGGAATTGCCGCCGGCACGGTCGATCAGACCGGCAGCGAGCCCCTCATTGTCGTCCAGCAGGACTTTCAGCACATGCAGGGTGGAAAACTGCTGGTGCCCCTCGCGCATCGCGAGCGACTGCGCGGACTGGATGAAGCCCCTGGAGCGTTCAGTATACTTCTCGACGTTCATTTCTTTTCTGTCCCTCGGCCTGCCCTTGGGGCCCGCTAAGGCACCCCAAACGGCATCTTCACTGGGTTTCCGCTGCCTGCGTTGACGTTCCTCAACCGGGCATCGGTCGTATCAGCCGGCGCTGGCGCCGGCCTGACCCAGATGTGGGAAGCGCGTCCCCGGATCGAAAGAGGCGAGTTCACAATTTCGTGCGCCGATCCGCCGGCTTGGCGGGACGCGGTCGAATCCCTTAAGTAGCGGCATGACAGCCAGCCAGACCGCCGAAATCACCGGCCTCTACCGCTATCCGATCAAGGGCCTGACGCCGGAGTCCCTGCCCCGCGTGCCCTTGCGGGTCGGCCAGACCTTGCCCGCCGACCGCCGCTACGCCATCGAGAACGGCCCAAGCGGGTTCGACCCTGAAGCCCCCGAATGGAAGCCGAAGATCCAGTTCCTGATGCTGGCGCGCCATGAGCGGCTGGCCTCCCTCGACAGTCGTTTCGAGGACGCAACCAACCGCCTGACCATCCGCAAGGACGGCCAGATCGTCGCCAGCGGCGATCTCGAGACCGCCGCCGGCCGCGCTGCCATCGAGAGCTACTTCACCGAGAATTTCCAGCCGGAGCTGAAGGGCCCGCCAAAGGTTCTGTCCGGACGCGACCACAGCTTTTCCGACGTCGCCCGCAAGGTCGTGTCCATCATCAATCTCGACAGCGTCCGCGCCATCGAGATCATGCTCGGCGGCATCGCCGTGCACCCGCTGCGCTTCCGCGCCAATCTCTACGTGAAGGGCTGGCCGGCATGGTCCGAGCTCGACCTCGTCGGCCAGACGCTCGCGATCGGGCCCGCCCGGCTGAAGGTGGTCAAACGCATCGTCCGCTGCCCGGCGACCAATGTCGACCCGGTGACCGCCGCGCGCGACCTCGAAATCCCGCCGACGCTCTCGCGCCATCTCGGCCATATGGATTGCGGCATCTATGCCGAGGTGATCGAAGGTGGCGAGATCGGCGTTGGGGATGCGGTCGCGGTGGAAGAGCCGAAGCTGGTGTGAGTTAGCACCGCTGCCGGAGGGTGGGCAAAGGCGCTCTGGCGCCGTGCCCACCATTTTATTGAACGGACGGAGGTGGTGGGCTCGCTTCGCTTTGCCCATCCTACGGCCCGTGGCTCCGTTAATTCGGCATCACATACGCATAGATCCGGCCGCGCGAGACCGGGGCCTCGCGGACGCGGTTGCCGTTGTTGCCGGAAATCATGATCGGATTGCCCTGCGCGTCGATGCCGGTGATGATGCCGACATGGCCGCCGCGGCGGCCGCGCGACATCACCGCGATGGCGCCGACCTGCGGACCGGAGACGCGGGTGCCGTAACGCGCGAACGAGCTCGCCATGTCGGAGCCGGTGCCGCGATGGCCGGTATGCTCCAGCACCATGTTCATGAAGCGCGCGCACCATAGGCTGCCGCGTCCCGTCGGATTGCCGCCGAGATAGCGGCGCGCCTCGGACACGAGGCCCGATCCGCCGCCCAAGCTGCCACCGCTCATGGCGTTGCTGGCCATGCCGCCGCCGTTGGCGTTCGGATCATAGCTGGCCTGGGTGTCAGCAAAGCCGCTCGCCTGCAACTGCGCCGCGCTGCGCTCGAAGCGCGAGCCACGGGCATGATGGCGATCATGATGATGTCTGGCATGGTGCACGTAAGCGTGCCGCTCTGCGCTATGACGATGATGCGGCCGCGCTGAGGCCGGAGAAACGAACGCGGCAGCCGCCGCGAAGAAGAACGCCAGCGCGACAATACAACGCGACAGGCGGTACGCAAACAACTCAACCATTCTTCATCCTTAGTTACACCCCCACTTCCCGTCGGCAAGTGCCGTGGCCGACATCCGCCGGGGCGTAAAGCGTCCGGATGTGGCGAGAAAAAGACTGCCATGTCGGCGAATGGCTGCGATGATTTTGCATTGGAGCTGGCCTGATGCTGCCGCATTGCGGACAACACCTTTAACTGCGATCCTCCGTTTGCGGCCTGAACAGAGGGAAACGGTTAATGCCCCATGCCACGACCAGGGACGGCGTCCGCATCTATTTCGAAGAGGCGGGCCAGGGAACGCCAATTATTTTCCTGCACGAGTTCGCGGCTGACTACACCAATTGGGAGCCGCAGATGCGCTACTTCTCGCGCGGCCACCGCTGCATCACCTATTCCGCGCGCGGCTACACGCCATCGGACGTGCCCGATGGCGAGGTCTACACCTACACGCATTTCTACACCGACGCGCTCGCGGTGCTCGATCATCTCGGAATCGAGCGCGCACATCTCGTGGGGCTCTCGATGGGCGCCTATTCGTCGCTCCAGATCGGATTGAACGCGCCGCATCGCGCGCTGTCGATGACGCTCGCCGGCGTCGGCTCCGGCTCCGAGCTCGAAAATCTCGACGCCTGGCGCAAGCAGTGCCGCGCCAATGCCGAACAGTTCGAGACGCTGGGCTCTGCCGAAGTCGCAAAGGTCACGCGCGAGGCGCCGAGCCGGATTCCCTTCCTGGTGAAGGACCCGCGCGGCCACGCCGATTTCTACGCCGCGCTCGCGCGTCACGATGCCAAGGGATCAGCCCGCACGATGCGCGGCTTTCAGGGCGGCCGCCCCTCGATCTACGCCATGACGGATGCGATCAGAGCCGTGGCAACGCCGGCGCTGATCATCTGCGGCGACGAGGACGATCCGTGCGTCGGTGCGAGTCTCTTTCTGAAGAAGCATCTGCCGGCTGCGGGCCTGGCGATGTTTCCCTAGTCCGGCCACGTGCTCAATCTCGAGGAGCCCGCGCTGTTCAACGAGAGCGTGGAGCGGTTCGTAACACTGGTGGAAGCGGGACGCTGGCCGGCGCGGGACCCGAGGTCGCTGGCGGCAGGTTAGCATGGCAGTCGTTCCGGGGCGCGCGAAGAGCGAACCCGGAACCTCGAGATTCCGGGCTCGATGCTATCGCATCGCCCCGGAATGACGGAGAACCTACTTCCCCCCGCCGCGGCTCAGCAGGAACACGCCCTGCTCGCCGAACATGTTCCATACCCACCACGGCAATCGCAGCCGGAGCGGACGACCGTAGAGGTCGAGCGCCTCGGCGCGCTCCATCTTGACGCCGATCGCGTCGCAGAGCTCGACGAAATCTTTGATGGTGCAGAAATGGATGTTGGCGGTGTCGTACCAGGTCGCCGGCAGGTTCTCCGTGCGCGGCATGTGGCCGCCGATCAGGAGCTGGAGCCGCATCTTCCAGAAGCCGAAATTCGGGAACGACACGATGGCGCGGCGGCCGATGCGCAGCAAGTTCTCCAGCACCACGCGCGGCTGCCGCGTCGCCTGCAGCGTCTGCGACAGGATCACATAGTCAAAGGCGTCGTCGGGATAGTTGACGAGGTCGGTGTCGGCGTCGCCCTGCACCACGGCAAGACCCTTGGCGACGCAGCGGTTGACGCCCTCGCGCGACAACTCGATGCCGCGGCCGTCGATGCCGCGCGTCTCCAGCAGCTGAAGCAGATCGCCGTCGCCGCAGCCGACGTCGAGCACCTTGGAGCCCGGCTTGACCATCTCGGCGACCAGCAGATGGTCGGCGCGGAAATGAGCGGACTGCTCCACGGTGAGACCGTTCAGCGGCAGCACTTCCTGTACAGACATCGCGAGCGGTCCTTGTCAGTCATTCTTGCCGGTGAGGCCGCGCGCCTTGCCCGCCGATTGCAGGAAGGCGCGGGAGATGTCGAAGAATTCGGGCACGTCGAGCAGGAAGGCGTCGTGGCCGCGATCGGTCTCGATCTCGGCGAACGACACCCGTGCGCTCGACGCGTTCAGCGCATGCACCAGCGCGCGCGATTCCGAGGTCGGAAACAGCCAGTCGCTGGTGAAGGACACCACGCAGAAGCGGGTCTGGATGCCCGCAAACGCCTTCGCCAGTACGCCGCCGTGATCGGCCGCGATGTCGAAATAGTCCATCGCGCGGGTGAGATAGAGATAGGAGTTGGCGTCGAAGCGCTCGACGAAGGAGGAGCCCTGGTAGCGCAGATAGGACTCGACCTGGAAGTCGGCGTCGAACGAGAAGGTCGGCAGCTCGCGATCCTGCATGCGCCGGCCGAATTTCCGGTGCAGAGCAGCGTCTGACAAATAAGTGATATGCGCGGCCATGCGCGCGACCGCGAGGCCGCGATGCGGATGAAGGCCGCGATCGGCATAGCCGCCATTGTGCCAGTCGGGATCGGCCATCACGGCCTGGCGGCCAAGCTCGTGGAAGGCAATGTTCTGCGCCGAGTGCCGCGTCGCGCAGGCGACCGCGAGCGCAGAGAACACGCGGGCAGGATAGGCCGCGGTCCATTGCAGCACCTGCATGCCGCCCATCGAGCCGCCGACGACAGCGAACAGCGTGTCGATGCCGAGCCGGTCGATCAGCATCGCCTGCGCGCGCACCATGTCGGGAATGGTGATGACGGGGAAATCGAGGCCCCACACCTTGCCGGTCGCGGGATTGATCGAGGCCGGCCCCGTCGAGCCCATGCAGCCGCCGATCACGTTGGAGCAGATGATGAAGTAGCGGCTCGGATCAATCGGGCGGCCCGGGCCGACCAACGTGTCCCACCAGCCGGGCTTGCCGGTGACGGGGTGCAGATTGGCGACGTGCTGGTCGCCGGTCAGCGCATGGCAGATCAGAATGGCGTTGGAGCGATCGGCATTGAGCTCGCCATAGGTCTGGTAGGCGATCTGGAACGGCGCCAGATCGATGCCGCAATCGAGCCGCAACGGCTGATCGGCGCCGAAACGCGCGACCTGCGAACTTGGGTGATCGACCTCGTGCGAGCGCTCATCAGCGCTGATCGCAGGACTCGGAATCGCCTTGACGCTACCCATCTGACCATCGACCTCGTTTGCGATCGGACTTCAGACCGCTACTTGCATCAGGCCATGAAAAACCCGGCCTAAACGATAGGTTCGGCCGGGATCGGAAGCGTCCCCGGCCTGTTTAGCGAGTTTTTTAACGTGGCTGCAAGCCGGCCGGCTCAAATGACCACGGAACGGGCAAAAGCTACTGTCTTGGGCGGTTTTCGTCAAGTCGCGGCCCGGATTAACCAAAATCGTCCTTGAAACGCCCGCCGAAAAGGCCGTCATTTCTCTTTGCTTTCGCCGCCCTGACTGCCTAATCAGGACATCGACCGCAGCGGAATCCGGTCGACTGGCTTGCCCGACCCGCATTGGAACGCCTCTCAACAGCACTTCGCAGAACGCATCTGGCAGATATGTCCCAACGTCCGCCCGCGCCACCATCGCTCCAGGAATTGCGCAAGGAGATCGACGCGATCGATGCGGACATGCATCGCCTGCTGATGCAGCGCGGCGACATCATCGACCGCCTGATCCAGGTCAAGCAGACCCAGGAGGTCGGCTCCGCGTTCCGGCCTGCGCGCGAGGCCGCGATGATGCGCGACCTCGTTCAGCGCCATCGCGGCATCCTGCCGCTCGACACGGTCGAGAGCATCTGGCGGGTGATCATCTCGACGTTCACTTACGTGCAGGCGCCGTTCTCCGTGCATGCCGACATCTCGGTGAGCGAGCCGGCGATGCGCGATTCCGCGCGATTCCATTTCGGCTTCACGGTGCCCTACGTCGCGCATTTCAGCGCGCAGGCTGCGGTCGAGGCGGTGGCCAAATCCAAGGGCGACCTGGCGCTGGTCTCGGCGACGTCGAGCCGCACGCCATGGTGGCTGGAGCTGGAAGCGGAAGGCGCGCCAAAAATCATCGCGCGGCTGCCCTTCGTCGAGCGCGCGGACCATCCGGCGGCACTGCCAGTGTTTGCGGTCTCGCGCGTCGCCGACAGCGCCCTGGTGACCGAGGTCGAGACCTTCAGCGTGCGCGTTTCCGGGTGGAACGCCGAGGTCGCGCGCGCCCTGTCGCCGCTTGCCGAGATCGTGGCGGTGCCCGATACCGCCTTCGACGGCGCGGCGCTGCTGGTGTCGGTCACGAGCGCAACCAGCATCGACAAGATCAAGGCTGCCCTGATCGAGGCGGGGGCCTCGGTGCGCTCCACGGCCCTCGTCGGCAGCCACGCAACGCGCTATACGGTGGCCCCGACCGGGCCGAAATCGTAAGCCACGCGCCCAGTCACTTTCGGAGTTGAAGATGTCCCGCCCCGTGCCGAATCCCGGCATTCTCGATATCGCGCCCTACACGCCCGGTAAGAGCCCGGTGCCGGAGCCGGGCCGCAAGGTGTTCAAGCTCTCGGCCAACGAGACGCCGTTCGGACCCTCGCCGAAGGCGATCGAGGCGTTCAAGCGCGTGGCGGATCATCTGGAGGATTATCCGGAAGGCACCTCGCGCGTGCTGCGCGAGGCGATCGGCCGCTCGTTCGGGCTCGATCCGAACCGCATCATCTGCGGTGCCGGCTCGGACGAGATCTTGAACCTGCTCGCCCACACCTATCTCGGCCAGGGCGACGAGGCGATCTCCACCACCCACGGCTTCCTGGTCTACCCGATCGCGACCATGGCGGTCGGCGCCAAGAACGTCATTGCACAGGAGACCAACCTCACCTGCAACGTCGACGCCATCCTCAACGCGGTGACTCCGAAGACGAAGCTGGTCTGGCTCGCCAATCCCAACAACCCGACCGGCACCTATGTGCCGTTCGACGAGGTCAAGCGCCTGCGCGCCGGCCTGCCCTCGCATGTGCTGCTGGTGCTGGATGCCGCCTATTCCGACTACGTTTCCCGCAACGACTATGAAATGGGAATCGAGCTGGTCGCCACCACCGAGAACACGGTCGTGACGCACACCTTCTCCAAGATCCACGGGCTTGCCGCGCTGCGCGTCGGATGGATGTTCGGCCCCGAGCACATCGTCGATGCCGTCAACCGCATCCGCGGTCCCTTCAACGTGTCGACGCCGGCGATGTACGCCGCGGTCGCCGCCATTGAAGACACCGCGCACCAGGCGATGTCGAAGCAGTTCACCGAGACCTGGCGCAACTGGCTGACCGAGGAGATCGGCAAGCTCGGACTGAAGGTGACGCCGAGCGTCGCCAATTTCGTGCTGATCCATTTCCCGACCGAGGGCAAGACCTCGGAGGCGGCCGATGCCTACCTCACCAAGCGCGGCCTCGTGCTGCGCGCGCTGAAGAATTACGGCCTGCCGCATTCACTGCGCATGACCATCGGCACCGAGGAGGCCAACCGCCTCGTGGTCGACGCCTTGCGCGACTTCATGGCCGGCAAATGAGCGGCGAGGCGCACTTCCAGCGCGTCGCCCTGATCGGCTTCGGCCTGATCGGCGGCTCGATCGCGCGCGCTGCGAAGCTCCAGGGCTTGGCGGGCGAGATCGTCGCCACCGCGCGCTCGGAGAAGACGCGCGCGCGGGTGATGGAGCTCGGCATCGTCGACCACGTGGTGGCGACCAATGCGGAGGCCGTGAAGGACGCCGATCTCGTCATTCTCTGCATCCCTGTCGGCGCCTGCGGCGAGGTGGCGAAGGAGATCGCTGATCATCTGAAGCCCGGCGCTGTCGTCTCCGACGTCGGCTCGGTCAAGGGCGCGGTGGTCAGGGACATGACGCCGCATTTGCCGAAGACCGTTCACTTCGTGCCGGCGCATCCGGTGGCGGGCACCGAGCATTCGGGCCCGGATTCCGGCTTCGCCGAGCTGTTCATCAACCGCTGGTGCATTTTGACGCCGCCGGACGGTGTCGATGCGGCAGCGACCGATCGGCTGCGCGCCTTCTGGGCAGCGATGGGCGCCAAGGTCGAGGTGATGACACCGGATCATCATGATCTCGTGCTCGCGATCACCAGCCATCTGCCGCATCTGATCGCCTATACCATTGTCGGCACCGCCGACGAGCTGGCGCAGGTGACGGAATCGGAGGTGATCAAATTCTCGGCCGGGGGCTTCCGCGATTTCACCCGCATCGCGGCGTCCGATCCGACGATGTGGCGCGACGTGTTCCTTGCCAACAAGGAAGCCGTGCTGGAGATGCTCGGCACCTTCACCGAGGATCTCGCCAAGCTGACCCGCGCCATTCGCCGCGGCGACGGCGAGGCGCTGTTCGACCATTTCACCCGCACCCGCGCCATCCGCCGCGGCATCGTCGAGATCGGCCAGGATTCGGCGGCGCCCGATTTCGGCCGGCCGCATGCAGCGCTGAAGAAGCCGTAGCTTTCTTTCAGCCATGGCCGGGCTTGACCTGGCTTGACCCGGCCATCCACGCGCATCCGCGATTGAATAGATACGTGGATGCCCGGGACAAGCGGGCATGACGACGGAGCGTTTGGCGGCCGTTGCGCAGCGCTCAATACAGCGACGGGATCTGGCCAACCTTGATCGGGCCGAGCAGCACCGCGCCATCGACGAATTTCAGCGGGAAGCTGCGCGCCTTCTTGCCTTCCAGCGTGCTCTCGGTGCCGATCGAATTGATGCCGGCGGCAACGCCGGCATTGGCGTTCTGCTTGATCACCTTGCCGAGACCGGGCACGGCGCGGTCGAGCGCGCCAAAGAGATTGTTGAGGTCCTGCGACTTCACGCCGGGCGCGACGCGGTCGAGGGTCGCCTGCGGCACGCCCTCCTCCAGCATCTTTTCGATGCCGAGCGCGGGGATGACGCGCTCGAGGCCCGTCACCGTCATCTGCAACTCGCCGTCGAGCCGGCCGTTGGCGGAGAGGCCGAGCGTTCCGGCCGCGACCGCGATCATCTCGCCCTGCTGGATGCGCGACTGCACGATTTCGATGTGACCGCCGGCGGCCTGGATCTCGCGAAAGCGCTGCGGCCAGGGCTTTGGCGTAAGGTCGGAAAGGCCGGTGATCTTCGCGCGCGTGTCCGCCTCGAACGGCTCGGCGAGCAGCGGATGAACGCCCTGGATGCTGCCTTGCGCGACGTGGAGCACGGTCTCGATGACAGGGTGATCGGAGGTCGATCCCTCGGCCAGGCGCCCGTGCAGCTCGACCTGCTTGGCGCGCGCGAGCGGCACCTGCACGCTGCCGTCGAGGCGGTTGAGGCTGGGATCGTCGAACACGAGCGAGGCACGATCCGGCACCGCCGGCAAGCCGACCACGCTGCTGTGGCCCTTGCTCCAGTTCGCCACGAAGGTGTTTTGCGTGATGCCATCGGTCAGCGTCGCCGGCGCGGAGAATTCGGCGATGACGTGTCTGGGATCGTAAACCTGGGCGACCACCAGGATGTTGTCGAGCCGCGCCGTGAACGGCGTCTTGCTGGCGTTCTGCGACACCAGGACGACGCTGGCGCCGGAGCACTGCACCTCGAAGCGGAATGGGAAGCCGGCGATGGAGCGCTTGGCGCAATCATAGATGCGGCCGGCCTTGGCCTCCTGCGCGCGCCAGGCGTCGGCGGCCACTTCGGCCTGCGAGGCCGCAAAGAACCAGAAACCGCTCCACGCGAGGGCGAGGATCAGGAGGAGAACGGGTGCGATGAAGAGGCGCCAACGAGAGCGCCGGCCTGCGGCAACGGTCATATCGGACATGCGGCGACCCTTTGGCCCCAGATTTTGGCAAATGTAAGCGGATCCGGCCTCCGACGAAAGTCCGAGAATTCGCTTCGCCTGGGGCCTTCATTCTGGTAGCCGTGCCCGAAATGTCGGAAATCACCCTCCCCTCCGTCACAACTGCCAAAGGCGACCTCTGGGTGTTCGGCTATGGCTCGCTGATGTGGCGGCCGGGCTTCGAATTCGAGGAGCGCGTCCCGGCGCGGCTGGTCGGCGAGCATCGCGCGCTTTGCGTCTATTCCTTCGTACATCGCGGCACGCCGGAGAAGCCGGGCCTGGTGCTCGGGCTCGACCGCGGCGGCGCCTGCCGCGGCATCGCTTTCCGCGTCGCCGAGAAGAACCGCACCGAGGTCGTCGCTTATCTGCGCGCGCGCGAGCAGGTCACCTCAGTCTATCGCGAGGTGATGCGCTCGGTGTGGCTCGAGAACGATGCGCGCCAGCGCGTTTCCGCGCTCGCGTATGTCGTCGACCGCGGCCATGTCCAATATGCCGGCCGGCTCTCGCTCGCCGAGCAGCATCGGCACGTGATCCAGGGCCACGGCCAGTCCGGCGCCAACCGCGACTACGTCACGGCGACGGTGAAGGCGATCGAGGCCGAGGGCTTTCGCGATACCCAGCTGCATCAGCTCGCGACGATGCTGCATGGTGATACGCATGCGCTGCACGCGCCGGCTCCGGACGAAGACAGCGAAAGCCGCTAGCTCGCCGACGGCGCGTAGCTCGGCGCGGAGCCGATCAGCTGCTCCTGCTCTTTCCGGCCCGCTTCGACGAGACGGCCGGTCGCGTCTTCGATCGCGGTTTGCACCCGGGAGAGAAACTCGTCCTTCGGCAGGCCCGCCGGCAGTGGATCGAGGAACTCCACCACCAGCGTGCCGGGATAGCGCATGAAGGTGCGGCGCGGCCAGAACAGGCCGGAATTGAGCGCGATCGGAAGGCAGGCGACGCCGCAGGACGAATAGATCTGCGCAAAACCGGTCTTGTAGTCCGGCGGCGCGCCCGGCGCACGACGCGTGCCTTCCGGAAAGATCACGAGCTGGCGGCCGCTGCGCACCGCCTCGCGCGCGCGCCGCGTCATGTCCAGCAGCGCCTTCACGCCGGCATTGCGATCGATCGCGATCATGCCGGTTTTGGCCAGGAACTGGCCAAATACGGGAATCTGCATCAGCTGGCGCTTGAGGATGAAGATCGGGCGGTTGAAGAAGCCCGGCAGCACGAACGTCTCCCAGAACGACTGGTGCTTCGCCACGATCAAGAGCGGCCCGGCCGGGATCTTCTCCGTACCCCGGAATTCCACCTTGATGTTGCAGACGACGCGCATCAGGACCAGCGTCGCCTTCGCCCACCATTCCGCGACCGTCAGCATGGCGCGCGGCGGCAATGCGAAGGTCGGCAGCGCCACGATCGCGAGACACACCAGCACGGCGTAGAACAGCACGTTGAATACGAGCGAGCGCAAGAAAATCAGGAACATCGAGGGTCCGATCAATTGGCCTGTGCGGTGGCGGGCCGCTTCGGCTGCTGGCCTGGAGGCTGCTCCGACATCTCGGGCGAAAGGTCAATCCCGAAATCCTCCAGACGGACCCTGATCTCGGCCGCGACATATTTGACATATTCGGACAGGAGCAGCCGCAAGGTCGAGGCCGAGGTCCACCACGGCTCCTCGCGCCATTTCTCGCCGACCACCGCGAACGGGATCAGCGTCGTTTTCGGCATTGCATGCGAGAACTCCACGAGCGCGCGCGGCATGTGGTAGTTCGAGGTGACCACGATGAGCGACTTGAAGCCGCGCCCTTCGGTCCAGCGCCGCGCCTCCGCCGCGTTGCCGCGGGTGGAGACCGCGGTGCGGTCGAGATCGACGCAGCAATGCATGAAGGACTGGTTCTCCGGCAGGGTCCGGGAGATGTCGCTCGCGGTCGAGGTCGGATGCACGCCGGAGATCAGCAGCCGCTGGCCGTAGCCGGCAGCCAGCAGCTCCATCGCGTCCGACACCCGCGAGGCGCCGCCGGTCAGGACAACGATGCCGTCGGCCTTGCGCCCAGGAGCGATCTCGGCGCCCCGTAGTTGCGACAGGAACGCGAGGAAGCCCGCCACCGCGCCGACGAAGGCGAACGCGATCGTCGAGACCAATGCCGCGCGCAGCCAGCCGCGCGGCAGTTTCGGCGATCGATCGTCGGCCTTTGAGGTCATGTGATGTCGATGATCCCTTCCCGGGATGATTTTAGGACGTTTTGAGGCGAAGTGGAGTCTGGTTTGTTGGGCTCGATGAATGCAACGGACCACAACTCCATCGTCCTCAGTGCTGCACTCCCTCGAGCCCCGCTTGCGCGGAGAGGCGAAGAAATCTCAATCAATGTCATTCAATGTCGCGAACAGGGTCTGGCGCGAGGCAACCGCCGTGATGGCGCCGATCAACACCGCCTGCACCGCGAGCACGACATAGCCCGAGGGCCGCAGCGAGAAAGTGCCGAGCAGTGCCGCGAACTGGTCGCCGACGGGCGTGCCGGAAAACCAGCCGGCGATCGACTCGGAGAAGCCGAACAGCAGCATGGCGACGCCGCCGCCGATCACGCCGCCCTCCAGCCCCAGGCGGAGGAAATGGCGCAGGAAGTGGTTGGCGATATAGCGGTCGCCGGCGCCGACGAAATGCAGAACCTCGACGATCGGGCGGTTCGCCGCCATGGCGCCGCGGGTCGCGAACGACACCGAGATGATGGTCGCGATAATGACGAGCGCGAGAATGCCGATGCCGGCGAGCACGGTGGCGTTGGTCATCGAGCGCATGCGCTCGATCCAGGCGCGGTGATCGTCGACGCTGGCGCTTGGCGCCACCTGCGTCACGCGCGCGCGCAAGGCAGCGAGATCGAGCTGTGTGCCCGGCTGCACCCGCGCGATGATCATGCGCGGCACCGGCAGATCGTCCATCGACAGGCCCGTGCCGAGCCAGGGCTCGAGCAGCTTGCCGCTCTCGTCCTTGCTGAACGGCTTGACCTCGACGATGCCGGGCTGCGCGCGCACCGCCTCGGTCACGGCCGCGGTGTCGCGGTCGAGATCGCGTCCCGCTTGGGGACGGACCTGGATGGTGATTTCGCTTGCGACATCCGACTGCCATTCCGCGGCGGAGGCGCTGACGAGGAGCACCGTGCCCGTCGTCATCGAGGCGAGGAAGGTCATGATGGCAACGACGGCGACCAGCGCGCGGCCATGGATCGAGGCACGCGGCACGATCGGCGACATGTTGCGCGCCTTGGCCGGAAGCTGCGGACGCTCCTGTCCGAGGTCGACCAGCACGCCGCGCTCGTCGGTCCTACTCATAGACGTGCAACCGTCCCTGATGCAGCACCAGCCGCCGCGCCTCGTACTGGTCCATCAGACCGATGTCGTGGGTGGCGATAATGACGGCGGTGCCCGACTTGTTGAGCTCGATGAACAGCCGCAGCAGGCGGCGGCCGAGCGTCGGATCGACGCTGCCGGTCGGCTCGTCCGCGAGCAGCAGCTGCGGCCGCGAGATCACGGCGCGGGCAATCGCGGCGCGCTGCTTCTCGCCGCCCGACAGGATCGGCGGCAGCGCGTCCATGCGGTCGCCGAGCCCGACCCAGCGCAAGAGGTCGATCACCTCCTTGCGGTAGCTCGACTCGTTGCGGCCCATGACGCGGAACGGCAGCGCGACGTTCTCGTAGGTGGTCATGTGGTCGAGCAGGCGGAAATCCTGGAGCACGATGCCGATACGCTTGCGCAGATCGGCGATCTCGTCCTTGCCGAGCTGCGAGATGTCGTGGCCGAACAGATTGACGAGGCCGCGCGTCGGCCGGTGCGACAGGAACAACAGGCGCAGCAGCGACGTCTTGCCGGCGCCGGACGGGCCGGTGAGGAATTGAAAAGAATGCGCCGGAATCTGGAAGCTGAGGTCGCGCAGAATCTCCGGCCCCAGTCCGTAACGCAATCCGACATTTTCGAACCGAACCAAGTTCAGCTCCGTTCGAGAGGGGGCCGCGCCGCGGCACCCCGCCACACGCGATCAAGGGGTTGTGCGACCGTTATGGTTTCCGGTTCGTTAACGGTCGCCTTGTAGCATTTGGAGTGCCCGGCTCTCGGCGCCCGCGGCATTTTCAAGACCAGTCCGTGCATCAAGGCCCGTGTCCATGCATATCGTCTGCCCTCATTGTACGACATCCTACGCTATCAAGCTCGCGAGCCTTGGGACGAACGGACGGACCGTTCGTTGCTCCCGCTGCAAGGAGACCTGGGTCGCCTATGCCGATGATGCCATCGAGGAGGCATCCGTTCCGGCCTTGGCCGCGGCCAGCCAGTCCGAAGACCAGTCCGACCTCGCCGAGCAGTGGAACTCCTACGCCAAGGACGATAGCGCCGCGGATACGCCGGTCGTCGACAGTCCATCCATCGCCAGTGACTGGCCGGCCGACGAGGCCAAGGAGATGGAAGATGAGTGGTCGGCGGCCGCTCGCGCGGCCGAAGAGGACGCCCTCGGCGCGCAGCACCAGTCCTGGTTCCGCGGCCTGTTCAGTCGCCGCGGCGCGCGGGTGAGCCGCCCGGTCCCCGCCGCGAGGCCGCGCAAATCCCATTTCGGCCTGCCCGTCGCCTGCGCTGCCATGGGCGCGCTGGTGCTGGCCCTGATCATCTGGCGCGGCGACATGGTGCGACTGCTGCCGCAGACCGCCGCGTTCTACAAACTGGTCGGGTTCGACGTAAATCTGCGCGGGCTTGCCTTCAAGGACGTCAAGCTCTCCAGCGAGACCGTTGACGGTAAGCAGGTGCTGGTGATCGAGGGTGTGATCGTCGGCCAGGGCAAGAAGCCGCTCGATATCCCGCGGCTGCGCTTTGCCGTGCGAGACGCGCAAGGCGCGGAGATCTATGCCTGGAACACCGTGCTGGAACAGACCGTGCTGCAACCGGGCGAGCGCGCCTTCTTCCGCTCGCGCCTGGCCTCGCCGCCGCCCGAGGGCCGCAACATCGACGTTCGCTTCTTCAACCGGCGCGACATCGCCGGCGGCAGCGTGTAATTGATCTCGCGTATCCTCCACGGGAGGCTGGTCCCAAGGTTGATCTCATGTCGAAAATCCTGATCGCCGACGACGAGGATTCGATGCGCCAGCTGGTGGCGCGCGCCATCGCCATGGACGGCCACGAGATCGTCACCGCGCAGGACGGCGCCGAGGCATTGGAGATCCTGACCCGCGAGGACGGCGCGTTCGACCTGCTGCTCACCGACATTCAGATGCCGGTGATGGACGGCATCGCGCTGGCGCTCGCCGCCGCGCGCGACTTCCCTGGCCTCACCATCCTGCTGATGACCGGCTTTGCCGACCAGCGCGAGCGCGCCTCGAACCTCAACGCGCTGGTGCATGACGTCGTGACCAAGCCGTTCTCGGTGGCCGACATCCGCACCGCGGTGGCGGATGCGCTGGCGGCGAACAAGGGCTAGCGGGCCACACCAGCCACACACACCGGTGTCATGCCCCGGCTGCGCCGGCGATGACAGCGCGCTTATGGCAACTTTTCCGTCAAAAATCCTTCAGCAGCCGCTCGAGATAATCCAGCTCGATCTGCGGGCGCGAGGGATCGCCTAGGCGGCGGCGGAGCTCTTCGAGGATGCGGCGGACGCGCTGCGCGTCGATCTCGCCGGGGATCTTCACCGTGTAGTCGTCGCTGAGATCGCGGCCATGGAGCGGGCGGCCGAGCGGGTCGGTCTGGTTGCTGCCGCTCTGCTGACGACCGGCGCGGTTGCCGGGACCATCGCCCTGGCCCTCGCCGTCGCCCTGCTGCATCGCCTCGGCCATCTTCTGAGCGCCCTTGCGCAAGGCCTCGAGGGCCTTGCCTTGGGAGTCCACGGCGCCGTCGGCATTGCCCTCGCCGAGCTTGGAGCCGGCATCGCCCATGGCGCCGTCGGCGGCGTCCAGACCGCCGTCGTCATCACCATCGCCGTCCTGATCGCCATTCTGGCCGGGCTGACCCTGGTCGCCCTGCTGCCCCTGCTGGCCTTTTTGATTCTGACCCTTTTGCCCCTTCTGCATGAGGCCGCGCTTGGCGAGCTGATCCTGAAGCTTCTTCAAGCGGTCGCGCAGCGCCTGCTGATCCTGCTGCAGGTCCGACATCGACTGATCGCCCTGCTTGCCACGCGAACGATCGCGCCGGGAGTCCTGGCCCTGCTTGAAGGTCTTGTCGCGCAATTGCTGCTGCTTGCGGATCATGTCGCTGAGCTCGTTCAGCGCCTGCTCCATCTCGCTGTCGCCGGATTGCCCGGGCTGCGCCATCTGGAGGTTTTCCATGATCTGCGCCAGCTGCTCGAGCAGACGCTGGGCCGCCTCGCGATTGCCTTCCTTCGCCGCCTTCTCGATCTGCTTCAAGAGATCGTCGAGATCACGCTGCGTGATGACGGAACGATCGCGATTTGAGGACTGACTCCGTTCCGTCGCGCGCTTGTATTCCTCGAGCTTCTGGATCGCATCGGACTGGTTGTTCAGGCTCTTGCCGGATTCCTTCTGGCGCAGGCTGTCGCCGGAATCCTGCATCGCCTTTTCCGCGCTGTCGAGCAGCGCGTCAGGATCCTGATCGAGCTGGGCAGCGGCAGGCACGACGCTTCCCAACAGGACGGCGAGGCAGGCGATCGAGATCGCCTTCAAGACTGGCACGCGCGCTAGCTTCCGCATTTCCGGTCCCGCGTAAACTGGTTGGCCCCGTCCTCGCCCTTGTTGGCCCGGCTGTTCGCCGACTTCCGATAGGCCTGAAGCTGCTGACGCAACGCGTCCTGCTGCTGCGCCAGCTCTTCGAGCTGCTCTGGCGTGGCATGCTGGGTCTTCTGTCGCAGCTCGATTGCCTTGTCGAGGATGAGCTGGACCTCCGCGGGGAACGGCTGCCTGGCTCCGAGCGGATTCTGCTCGGCGCGCCGGGCGAGATCGCGCACCTTGCCGGCCATGGCCTCGCGCAGCTTCTGCGTCAGCACCCGGATCTCGTCCTCGCTGGCGCCGCGTTCCAGCGCGTGCTTGAGGGCGTCCTGCGCCGCGCGCAGCGCGGCGTTGACGCTGCCGGCGACACCGTCGTCCTCGATGGTCGTCGCGAACGCCCACATGCTCGCCACCACCTCGCGCAGCGCATCGTCGGTGCGAGCCGCCTCGAGCTGCGACGCCAGGCTGCGTAGGCCGAGATAGCAGCCGGCATCCGGCGTGAACAATTCGGGCGCGATCATCAGCGCGTCCAGCGCCGCATAGACCTCGGAATTCTTGTTGGCGTCGAGCGCGAGGATGCGGCGCTGCTCGATGAGCGCGCGAGAGAGCGAATTGGTGAACAGACGCTCGGGCAGGCGCATGTTGAAGGGCTCGCTCTTGGCCTCGTTGCCGGCCTCGTCCTTCGCGGTGAGCGTCAGCGTGACGTCGGCGCCGGCATAGGGATCCTCGCTGAGATCCTTCACCGTCTGGCCGACGCCGTTGCGTGTGCGTGCATTCGGCAGCACCAGGGGGAATTTCGGCGGCTGGAACAGCGGCCGCGCGGCCACTTTGGTGTCGGCGTCCTTGCCGCCATTCTTGCTGGCGTCCTTGGCATCGGCGAGGCGCAAGCCGATTTGCGCTTCGGCGCCGGTGACGCCGTAATCATCCTCGATCTTATAGGAGAGTTGGAGTCCGCCGCGGGCCTGGCGCTCCGGGTCCTTGGCGAGCGCGATGGTCGGCGGGTGGTCCGGCGTCGCGGCGAAGGCCCATTGCGGCTGGCCCGAGGGCGCGCGCACATGCGCGGTGCCGTCACCGGTGATGGCAAAATGCTTTTCGTTGGTGCCCTTGGGCGTCGCCTCGGTCGGAGCGACCTCCTTGAGGCCGCCAGAGACGGTGACATCGAGGCTGCCGCCCGAGGAACGCACGATCAGGGTCGAGCCGGCGGGAACGGCGAGCGGGCCAGTGGCCGGCAGCGCCGCGGCCTCCTTGTTAGCGGCCGACAGGATCACCGGCGGCCTGCCGGTGTAGAGCGGCGGGGTGACCCAGGCATCGACGCGGACATTCGTCGGCGCCAGCACGCCGTTCCAGTCGAAAGCGGCCCCAAGCCGCATCGCGCGCTCGTCGCCGGCGGCGAAGAAGGTCGCCACCAGCAACACCATCACCAGCGCGCGCAGCGCCCAGGGATCATGGATGGCGATGCGCGGATGCGGCAGTCCGGCGCGGATGCGCTTGAGCGAGGCCAGTGTGCGCTCGCGCTGGGCTCGCCACAGCGCCTGCGCGACCGGATCCTGCGAGCTCAGCGTATCGGTCAGCGTGGTGGCCGGGCGGTGACGAATGCCGGAACCACGGTCGAGCCGGGCGAGCGCCTCCTCGCGGCTCGGCCAGCGGAAACGAACCAGCGGCAATAAGGCGGCAATCGCAATGCCGGCGAAAATGACGAGGCCGATGGCGCGCGCCACGAACGGCAACGCCAGCCAGAGCCCGGCCCAGGACAAGGCCAGAAACAGGCCGACGACGGTCAGAAGTCGCGCCAGATTTGGCCAGGCACGCTCCCACGCGATGGCATAAATGGCCCGATCGAGGGCCTGCGCCAGCTTCAGCCGCGACAGAGCGCCACTGTTGCGGATCGGGTCTGACGGGTCGGGGGTGACGCCGTTCAATCAACTCTCCAGGTTGCCCGGTAGAGAAGCCTACCACAACGGCAGCACTGAGGCATCCGTTCCTGTACGGGAGAGACCCCTTTTCCCGCATAACACGAGGACGTGACTGGCTCGCTGCAACCCCGTAGTTTCCGCGCCGCCCCTGAGGGAGAGATGAGGAAACGACATGGACAAGAAGATGCACGACAAGGGCCTGGAAGTCCGCAAAGCGGTGCTGGGCGAGGCCTATGTCAACAATGCCCTGAAGAACGTCGACGATTTCAACCGGCCGTTCCAGGAGATGCTCAACGAATATTGCTGGGGCACGGTGTGGGGCCGCGAGGAGTTGCCGCGCAAGACCCGCAGCATGCTCAACATCGCCATGATCGCGATCCTCAACCGCCAGCACGAGTTTCGCGCGCATCTGAAGGGCGCGCTGACCAACGGCGTCACCCGCGACGAGATCCGCGAGATCCTGATGCAGGTCGCGATCTATGGCGGCATGCCCGCGGCCGTCGACAGTTTCCGCATCGCGCGAGAGGTGTTCGCGGAGATCGACGGGAAGGCGTGAGGGCGCGAGGTCAGGGACGCAACATCCTCACCTCCGTCGTCCCGGACAAGCGAAGCTCCCGACAAGGCGTAGCGTTGTCTGGAGCGCAGCGGCGATCCGGGACGACAGCGAGGATGGAACGAGCATCTTTCACAACAACCAAGAAGAAATAAGGAAACACCATGGATATCGGATTCATCGGCCTCGGAAACATGGGTTTTCCGATGGCGCGGCGGCTGATCGAGGCTGGGCACAAGCTCGTCGTGTTCGACACGCGCAAGGAGGGCACGGACAGGCTGGTGGCGCGCGGCGCAACTGCTGCGGCATCGCCAAAGGACGTTGCCGACCACGTCGAGACCGTGATGGCCAGCCTGCCGTCGCTGCAGGCTTCGCTCGAGGTCGCGACGGGCGCAAACGGCGTGATCGAAGGCAAACGCGCAAAGCGCTTCGTCGATCTCTCCACCGTCGGCTCGGCGATGGCCGCGAAGATTCACGGCTTGCTCGCCAAGCGCAACATCGTGCAGATCGACTGCCCGGTGTCGGGCGGCGTCGGCGGCGCCGAGAGGGGCACGCTGGCGGTGATGGTGTCGGGGCCGAAGGTCGAGTACGAGTTGCTGAAGCCGGCGCTCGACGTCATCGGAAAAGTGTTCTTCATCGGCGAGAAGCCCGGCGCGGCGCAGACGATGAAGCTCGCCAACAATCTCCTCTCGGCCACTGCGATCGTGGCGACGTCGGAAGCGGTGGTGATGGGCGTCAAAGCCGGGCTTGATCCCGCCGTGATGATCGACGTCATCAATGCCGGCTCGGGCATGAACACCGCGAGCCGCGACAAGTTTCCGCGCTCGGTCCTGCCGCGGACATTCGACTTCGGCTTCGCCACGGGATTGATGGTGAAGGACGTGCGGCTCGCGCTGGAGGAGATGAAGCAGCTCGGCCTGTCGATGGAGGTTGCGGACGCGGTCGGACGATTGTGGGAGACCGTGATAGCTGCGGAAGGTGCCGAGTCCGATTTCACGGCGGCGATCAAGCCGATCGAGAAGAAGGCGGGCGTCGTGGTCGGCGCGAAGACGGGTGGCGTGACGGGGAAATAGTCGTCCCACATTCTCCTCGTCGTCCCGGACAAGCGAAGCGCGGATTCCTCCGTGCCGCCACCACTGCCTGGGAGTATGGGTCCCCGCGTTTCGCGGGGACGACACCGAGGTTGTTGAGCCGACGTCGCCAACTCACAGCCACGGTGCCGGCTTGTCCATCGCGATGAGTTGCTCGACCTCGACGCGCGAGCGCACCACGGCGTATTGGTCGTCCTTCACCAGCACCTCGGGCACCAGCGGCCGCGTGTTGTAGGTGCCGGCCTGCACCGCGCCATAGGCACCCGCGGTCATGATGGCGAGGAGATCGCCGGCCTTCGGCGTCGGCAGCGTGCGGTCGAGCGCGAGATAGTCGCCGGTCTCGCAGACAGGGCCGACGACATCGGCCACGATTGTGGCGGCGCCCTTGGCGGGCTGCATCACCGGCAGGATGTCGTGATGGGCCTCGTACAGCGTGGGGCGGATCAGATCGTTCATCGCGGCGTCGATGATGACGAAGTTCTTGCCATCGCCGTGCTTCACATAGATGACCTTGGCGACGAGGATGCCGGCATTGCCGACGATCATGCGGCCGGGCTCGAACATCAGCGTGCAGCCGAGATTGTGGCTGACGCGCTTGACCATGGCGGCATAGGCGTCGGGTGCAGGCGGCGCTTCGCGGTCCATGTAATAGGGAATGCCGAGCCCGCCGCCGAAATCGACATGAGAGATGTTGTGGCCGTCGCTGCGCAGCGTCTGCACGAATTCGGAGAGGATGCGGAACGCGGTCTCCATCTTGGAGAGGTCGGTGATCTGGCTGCCGATATGCACGTCGGTGCCTGTCACCTCGATGCCCGGCAGCTTTGCGGCGCGGGCATAGACCTCGCGGGCATGGGCGATCGGAATGCCGAATTTGTTCTCGGACTTGCCGGTCGAGATCTTGGCGTGCGTGCCGGCGTCGACATCGGGATTGACGCGCACGGAGATGCGCGCGGTCTTGCCCATCTCGGTCGCAAGCCGCGAGAGGAGCTCCAGTTCGGGCTCGGATTCGACGTTGAGACAGAGGATGTCGGCAGCCAGCGCAGCACGCAGCTCTGCTTCCGTCTTGCCGACGCCGGAGAACACGATCTTGCTGCCGGGAATGCCGGCCGCCAGCGCGCGTTTGAGCTCGCCGCCGGAGACGACATCGGCGCCGGCGCCCAGCTTGGCCAGTGTGCGCAGCACGGACTGGTTGGAGTTCGCCTTCATGGCGTAGCAGACCAGCACCTTCTCACCGGCGAAAGCGTCGGTGAAGACGCGGTAGTGCCGCTCCAGCGTCGCGGTCGAATAGCAGTAGAACGGCGTGCCGATCGTTGCGGCCAGCTCGGACAGGTTCACCGCCTCGGCGTGCAGCACGCCGTTGCGATAGTCGAAATGGTTCATGGCGTTGGCTCGGTTGCGCCAGCCTACCGGCTGGGTCTTTCGTCCAGGAGCGGGTCGAGAATAAACGATTTCTTGCTGCCCTTCGGCGCCGCCGGCGCAGCATCCGCACCATAGGTGGGGTTGAACACGCTCGGCGTCTTCTGGGCTTCGATCTCGGTATCGGTCGGCGCTGCGATATTGGCCGTGGACGCGCTGGAGGCGGTCGGCGGCAGATCCAGCGGGCCCTTGCGGCCGCAGCCGGCCAGCGCGAGCGCCGTCAGGCTCAAGACAATGATGGCCCACCCCGAGCCGGCCGGGCGAAACTTTGACGTCACGACGAAATCCCCACTACGCGGCGCGCACCATACAGAGATTGGCGCGCTCTGGCGAGAGCCGGATGACCATGAAACATCAGCGAAATTTTGCCCTCAGCCCAATTTTTGCTCTTTTTCCAGCCGCTTCGCCCAGCTCTTTGCCTGCGACGTCACGTTCTTCGGCGCGGTGCCGCCGAAGCTGGTCCGGCTCTTCACCGACGATTCGACCGAGAGCACGCCGAGCACGTCCTTGGTGATTTTCGGCTCGATCGCCTGCATGTCCTTGAGCGGCAGCTCGTGCAGCGCCACGCCGCCCTCGGCGGCCTCGGCGACGATGCGGCCGGTGACGTGGTGCGCGTCGCGGAACGGCATCTTCAGCGTCCGCACCAGCCAGTCGGCAAGGTCCGTCGCGGTGGCATAGCCCTCGCCGGCGGCAGCCTTCATCCTGGCCTTATCGGGCACGAGGTCGCGGACCATGCCGGTCATGGCGCGGATCGCCAGCGACAGTGCAGCAAAGCCTTCCATGGCACCCTGCTTGTCCTCCTGCATGTCCTTTTGATAGGCGAGCGGCAGGCCCTTCATCACGATCAGCAGGCCGTTGAGCGCACCGATGACGCGCCCAGTCTTGGCGCGCACCAGCTCGGCGGCATCCGGGTTGCGCTTCTGCGGCATGATCGAGGAGCCCGTGGTGAACTTGTCACTGAGGCGGATCAGGCCCACGAGCGGCGAGGTCCAGATGACGATCTCCTCGGCAAAGCGCGACATGTGCACGGCGCAGATCGAAGCCGCCGACAGCGTTTCCAGCACGAAGTCGCGGTCGGAGACCGCATCGAGCGAGTTCGCCATCGGACGGTCGAAGCCGAGCGCCTTCGCCGTCGCGTGGCGGTCGATCGGGAACGAGGTGCCGGCGAGCGCGGCGGCGCCGAGCGGGGATTCATTGAGCCGCTTGCGCGCATCCTGGAAACGGCCGCGATCGCGCGCGGTCATCTCGACATAGGCGAGCAGATGGTGGCCGAAGGTCACGGGCTGCGCGGTCTGCAGATGCGTGAAGCCGGGCATCACGGTGCCGGCATGCTCGAGCGCACGCTCCA
Organism: Bradyrhizobium sp. USDA 4486; assembly: GCF_054057995.1. Taxonomy (NCBI): domain Bacteria; kingdom Pseudomonadati; phylum Pseudomonadota; class Alphaproteobacteria; order Hyphomicrobiales; family Nitrobacteraceae; genus Bradyrhizobium; species Bradyrhizobium sp. USDA 4486. The sequence goes on along the minus strand of NZ_JBSRZV010000001.1, from coordinate 7,184,933 downwards.
CCAGCGCCTGCTGGAACTCCGCGAGCGCCGCGTCGGTGTCGTCGATGACGTCGCGGACATAGAGACGAAAGTCGGTCGCGACCTGGTCGTTGCGCGAGCGCGCGGTGTGCAGCCGGCCGGCGGCGGGGCCGATCAGTTCGGACAGGCGGCTCTCGACGTTCATATGGATATCTTCGAGCGCGCGCTTGAACGTGAAGTCGCCCTTGCCGATCTCTGACAAAATCGTGTCTAGACCCTTGCCGATATTTTTCGCATCAGAGGCCGTGATGATGCCTTGGCTGGCGAGCATCGCGGCGTGGGCCTTGGACGCGGCAATGTCCTGGGCAAACAGGTGACGATCGACGTCGATGGAGACGTTGATCTCTTCCATGATCTCATCGGGACGTTCCGAGAACCGGCCGCCCCACATCTTGTTGCTCATGATCCCCTGCTCACGCCTTGCTTTGCCGCATGTTTGCTGGCCGAGGCCAGCCGTATTAAGAGGCCACTGATAGCCATATCTGCGACCGGATGACAAACGATATGCTCGACCCAAAGCCTTCCGCCACGCGGAGGATCCCTATCGTGATCGCCACCGTGGTGGTCGGGGGCCTTGCCGGCTTCGCCGCGCTGTACGGGCTGGGCCTGAGCCGGGCGCCTTCAGGCGACCCGACCTGCAAGCCGGCGATGGCCACGGCCCAAAAGATCGCCCCGCTCGCCCACGGCGAGGTGGCCGCGCTGACCATGGCGAGCGCGCCGTTGAAGCTGCCCGACCTCACCTTTGAGGATGCCGACGGCAAGCCGAAAAAGCTCTCGGATTTCCGCGGCAAGACGCTGCTGGTGAACCTCTGGGCCACCTGGTGCGTGCCGTGCCGGAAGGAGATGCCGGCGCTCGATGAGCTCCAGGGCAAGCTGTCGGGCCCGAATTTCGAGGTGGTGGCGATCAATATCGACACCCGCGACCCAGAGAAGCCGAAAACCTTCCTGAAGGAGGCCAATCTGACCCGGCTCGGCTATTTCAACGACCAGAAAGCCAAGGTTTTTCAGGATCTTAAGGTCATAGGCCGGGCGCTGGGCATGCCGACTTCGGTGCTGGTCGACCCGCAAGGATGCGAGATCGCGACGATTGCCGGGCCGGCGGAATGGGCGAGCGAGGATGCGCTCAAGCTGCTTCGTGCCGCGACCGGCAAGGCCGCCGCGTCGCTTTAAATATCTGATCGGAAAACCGGTATCCGCTTTTCCGGATCATGCGCTAGGCCGTGACATTGAGATTGCCGCCAATGCCGGGGCCGACATTGGCAAGCGAGGGCTGACCGGCGCCGAGCAGCGTCAGGACCGTGGATTTCTCCATGTCCATGTTCTGCTTGGTGAGCGTCGCCCCGATATTCGATTGCAGCGCGCCTTGCTGAGCGGCCAGCATGGTGCCGACCATTGCCATCATGTCCATTACGCGAACCCTCGTAGCGGCTGTAACCTAGGCGCGAGGAGTTAACGCGCCATGAATTGTCACGGAGCGGATGGACTCGTGTCCCAGGACAAGGCGCGTCATGAAATGACGCGACGCAAAGCCGGGACCCAGGCTTTGTGCATGCGGCTTCTGGGCCCCGGCTCTGCAGCGCTCCGCGCTGCGTCCGGGGCACGAGAGTGCCTTTACCTAGTCGGAACTGGCTTGGCGCCGCGGTAGTCGTAGAAGCCGCGCTGGGTCTTGCGGCCGAGCCAGCCGGCCTCGACGTATTTCACCAGCAGCGGGCACGGGCGGTATTTGGAGTCGGCGAGGCCCTCGTGCAGCACCTGCATGATCGACAGGCAGGTATCGAGGCCGATGAAATCGGCAAGCTCCAGCGGGCCCATCGGATGATGGGCGCCGAGCTTCATCGCCGCGTCGATCGCCTCGACATTGCCGACGCCTTCATACAGCGTGTAGATCGCCTCGTTGATCATCGGCAGCAGGATGCGGTTGACGATGAAGGCCGGGAAATCCTCGGAGACGGCGACCTGCTTGCCCAGCTTGGCGACGAATTCCTTGGACGCATCGAAGGTCGCATCGTCGGTGGCGATGCCGCGGATCAGCTCCACCAGCTCCATCAGCGGTACCGGATTCATGAAGTGAATGCCGATGAAGCGTTCGGGTCGGTCGGTGGCTGCGGCAAGCCGGGTGATCGAGATCGACGATGTGTCGGAGGCGACGATCGCCTCCGGCTTCAGCACCGCGCAGAGCTCGTGAAAGATCTTGCGCTTGACCTCTTCCTTCTCGACCGCGGTCTCGATCACGAGGTCGCAGTCGGCGAGGTCGTCCAGCCTCTCTGCGAGCTTGATGCGCGCGAGCGCCTTGGCTTTGTCGTCCTCGGTCACAGCCTTCTTGGAGACCTGGCGCGCCAAATTGCCGTTGATGGTGGCCATGCCCGATTTGAGGCGGTCGGCCGAAACGTCATTGAGCACCACGTCGAAGCCGGCCAGCGCCGCGACATGCGCGATGCCATTGCCCATCTGACCCGCGCCGATCACGCCGACCTTCTTGATCACTGCCGCCATAATGTCATCCACCGGAACGGCGCGCATACCGCGCCCTGCCTATCCCCTGAGCCGGGAGGTCTGATTTGACCAGAAACCCGATTTAATCAGAACCCGGGCTCGAAACCTAGATTGGATCGCTTCCAAGGCGTGCCCCACGCCAAAGAAAACGCCTCGAAAAAGAAAAACCGGCCGGAGTTTATGCCTCCGGCCGGTGTTTTTAACGCGTTTTACTTGCCGAGCTTGCCGAGTTCGGCCGTCAGCTCCGGAACCGCCTGGTAGAGGTCGGCGACCAGGCCGTAATCGGCAACCTGGAAGATCGGCGCGTCCTCGTCCTTGTTGATCGCGACGATCACCTTGGAGTCCTTCATGCCGGCCAGATGCTGGATCGCGCCGGAAATGCCGACCGCGACATAGAGCTCGGGGGCCACGACCTTGCCGGTCTGGCCGACCTGCCAATCGTTCGGCGCATAGCCGGCGTCGACCGCCGCACGGGAAGCACCCACGCCGGCGCCGAGCTTGTCGGCCAGCGGCTCGATGTACTTGGCGAAGTTCTCGCGGCTCTGCATGGCTCGGCCGCCGGAGACGATGATCTTGGCCGAGGTCAGCTCCGGGCGGTCGCTCTTGGCGACTTCCTCGCCGATGAAGGTCGACAGGCCGGGGTCGGCCGCCGCCTGGACGCTCTCAACCGGCGCGCTGCCGCCTTCGCCCGCCGCGGCGAAGGTGGAGGTTCGGACCGTGATGACCTTCTTGGTGTCCTTCGACTTCACGGTCTGGATGGCGTTGCCGGCATAGATCGGACGCTCAAAGGTGTCGGGCGCGACCACCTTGATGATCTCCGAGACCTGCATGACGTCGAGCAGGGCTGCGACGCGCGGCATCACATTCTTGAAGCGCGAGGTCGCGGGCGCGACGATCGCGTCATAGGACGGGGCCAGCGAGACGATCAGCGCGGCCAGCGGCTCGGCGAGATCGTGCGCATAGGTCTCGCCATCGGCGAGCAGCACCTTCTTGACGCCGGCCAGCTTGGCAGCGGCGTCCGCGGCCGCCTTGGCGTTCTGGCCAGCCACCAGCACCTCGACATCCGCGCCGAGCGCGGCAGCCGCGGTCAGGGCCTTATTGGTTGCATCCTTCAACGACGCATTGTCGTGTTCGGCAATCAGAAGCGTCGTCATCAGAGCACCCCGGCTTCGTTCTTGAGTTTCGACACCAGCTCGGCGACGTCCTTGACCTTGACGCCCGCCTTGCGGCCTGCCGGTTCAGTCGTCTTGAGAACCTCGAGACGCGCGGTGACGTCGACGCCGTAATCGGCGACGGCCTTCTCCGCGATCGGCTTCTTCTTCGCCTTCATGATGTTGGGCAGCGAGGCATAACGCGGCTCGTTGAGACGAAGGTCGGTTGTGACGATCGCCGGCCCCTTCAACTTCACGGTCTGCAGCCCGCCGTCGACTTCGCGGGTGACCTTGAAATCCGAACCTTCGACCTCGAGCTTCGAGGCGAAGGTCGCCTGCGACCAGCCGAGCAGCGCGGCCAGCATCTGGCCGGTCTGGTTGCTGTCATCGTCGATCGCCTGCTTGCCGAGGATGATCAGGCCCGGCTGCTCTTCTTCAGCAACCTTCTTCAGGATCTTGGCGACGGCGAGCGGCTCGACATTGCCGTCGGCCTTCACCAGGATGCCGCGATCGGCGCCCATGGCAAGACCGGTACGGATCGTCTCGGACGCCTGCGCCGGTCCGATGGAGACCACCACGACCTCGGTCGCCTTACCGCCTTCCTTCAGGCGCAGCGCTTCCTCGACCGCGATCTCGTCGAACGGGTTCATGGACATTTTGACGTTGGCGAGCTCAACGCCCGATCCATCGCCCTTGACGCGGACCTTGACGTTGTAATCGACCACCCGCTTTACCGGCACTAAGACCTTCATCGATCCTCTTTCACTCAATCTGGGAGGGGGATTATTCAACTGGCGCGGAACCTAAAGGCCTGATCCGGCCTGGTCAACGCGCGACAGGGCCAAATTTTAGACCTTGGAAATACCGATCTCAATGGGTCAGCGGTTCTGGCCAGGAATCCAGAGCACGTCGCCCGCGCCGTTATGGTTAGCGGCGCGGCTGGCCACGAACAGGAAGTCCGACAGGCGGTTCATATATTGGATGCCAGCGCGACCAACCGGCTCGCCGGGCTGCGCCGCCAGTTCCACGATGACGCGTTCCGCCCTGCGGCATATCGTGCGGGCGGCGTGGAGGTAAGCCGCCGCGGGCGTGCCGCCCGGCAGCACGAACGAGGTGAGCGGCGCGAGCTTGTCGTTGAGCGCGTCGATGTCGCGCTCGAGCCGCTCGACCTGACTCGCCACAACCCGCAGCCGCTCCGCTTTGCCCTCCTGCTCGGGCACCGCGAGATCGGCGCCGAGATCGAACAGGTCGTTCTGGATGCGACCGAGCATCGCGTCGAACTCGGGCATATCATGAGTGTGCAGCCGTACCACGCCGATCGCGGCGTTGGTCTCGTCGACCGTGCCATAGGCCGCGACGCGCAGATCATATTTCGGACGGCGCTCGCCCGAGCCGAGCGCTGTCGTGCCGTCGTCACCGGTCTTCGTATAAATGCGGTTGAGCAGAACCATGTTCAGTGTCCCATCGCCCAGACTGCGAGCATGGCGATGACGATCGCCACGAACTGAAGCAGCACGCGCCAGCGCATCAGCTTCTGCGAGGTGTTGGGCGAGCCGCCACGCATCATGTTGACGAGGCCGAGCAGCAGCACCAAAGCCACGGCGCCGACCGCGATCGGCAGGATGAAAGTACTCAGGATAGATGCCATCTGAGGGTAGATAACACCGCATGCGGCGGTTCGCTATCTCCCCGGCGGTCATTCCGGGGCGCTTCGCGATCTGGCTTTTAGGCCAATAATATCAGATGCTAGCGGAATGATTTCCGATTTGCGCCAATCGCCTGCTCATCTCATCTCTCTCCGCAAGCGGGCAGAGGAAGGCAACGGTGTAGGTGCCATTTGAAAGCCGTCCGCACCATCTACGTCGTCGTGATAGACGCCTTCTACACGTTCTTGGCCGACGACGGCTGGGCGATCGCCAGCCACATCGCGCTGTCGACGCTGATGGCGCTGTTCCCGTTCCTGATCGTGCTGACCTCGCTCGCCGGTTTCTTCGGCTCCAAGGAACTTGCCGACCAGGCTGCCAGCCTGATGCTCCAGGTCTGGCCCAAGCAGGTCTCCGATTCCATCTCGGGCGAGGTGCACGACGTGCTGACCACGACCCGCTCCGGTGTGCTGACCATCGGCGCGGCGCTGTCGGTCTATTTCGCTTCCAATGGCGTCGAGGCGCTGCGGGTCGCGCTCAACCGCGCCTATGCGGTGGTAGAGATGCGGCGATGGTACTGGCTGCGTCTGGAATCGATCGGCTACACGCTGGTCGCCGCCTTCACCGCGCTCGCCATGGCGTTCCTGATCGTGCTCGGACCACTACTGATCGAGGCGGCGCGGCGCCACATTCCGCTGTTCGTCGAGTCCAACGAGAGCATCCTCACCTGGCTGCGCTATGGCATCACCATCGCCGCGCTGGTGGTGGCGCTGTTCATCCTGCACGCCTGGCTGCCGGCGGGACGGCGCAGCTTCTTCCAGATCCTGCCCGGCATCGTGTTCACGATGGTGGCGTCGCTGATCTCGGGCGTCGTGTTCGGCCAATACCTCGCGCGCTTCGCCAACAACTACGTGACGATGTATGCGGGGCTCGCCTCGGTCATCATCGCGCTGGTGTTCCTGTACTTCATCGCCGCAATCTTCGTTTACGGCGGCGAGCTCAACGCCGCGATCATCAAGTCGCGGCTTCCTCACGGCGTCTCGCTTCAAGCAGCGCAGTCGCTAAAGCCCGAGGCGACACAGGCTTGACCAGGAAGGCATCGGCACCGGCCTCGCGCGAGGCCGCCTCGTCCTCGCCGCGGCCGGACACGCCGATGATGGGAATCCGGGCCAGCGGCGCCGGCATGGTGCGGATGCGCCTGATAGCCTCGACACCGTCGATGCCCGGCAGCACCATATCCATCAGCACCGCGTCGAATGCGCCCTGCGCCAGCCGCTCGATCGCGTCCTCGCCGCGCCCGACGAACTCGGCATGATGGCCTAGCTCGGTCAGGATGGTGTTGAGCACGACGCGGCCGAACGGATTGTCCTCGACGCTGAGCACGCGCAGCGCAGCCATCGCATCCGCTTCACTGCCGTTCTTCGATTTGCGGGACCTGGCCGGCCCCACCGCCTCCAGCGACACGGTCAGCGTGAAGGTGGCGCCGCCGCCGCGGCGCGGCCCCACGGTAATGTCGCCGCCCATCGCGCGCGCCAGTTGCTTCACCGATGACAGGCCGAGCCCGGCGCCGCCGAAGCGCGTGGCGATGGTGACATTCGCCTGGGTGAACGGGCGGAACAGCCGCTTGATCTCGGCCATCGTGAGACCGATGCCGCTGTCGGAGACCGAGAAGGCAACCCCGATCCTGCCCTTTGCCTTGTCGCGCTTCCTGCCCTTGGGGGGACGCCAGGGCGACACCGCGAGCGCGACAGCGCCGTGCTCGGTGAACTTGACAGCATTGTCGATCAGATTCTCCAGCGCAGCGCGCAGCCGGACGGGGTCGCCGACCACGAGGCCCGGCAGCTTTCCGGAAATCTCGACCTGGGCTTGAAGGCCCTTGGCCGCGGCACGACCCGCCAGCGAATCGCCGGCGCTGCGGGCGAGCGTCCTGAGGTCGAACAGGTCCTGGCGCAGCGTGCTGCCGCCCTTCCCTGTTTTGGCGGCATCCACGAACAGCGTGGCGAGGCTCGCCAGATGCTCGGCGCCGGCCTTGATCGTGTCGGCCCAGCGCCGCTCCCGCTCGCCGAGATCGGAGGTCGCGAGCAGGTCGCTGATCGCGAGAATGCCGGTCAGGGGGGTGCGGACCTCATGGGCAAAGGCGGCGAGCGCGGCCTGGACCACGTCCGGCGCGTCCGCCTTGGGACTGCGCTGACGCACCCGGCCGGCCGTCCCGGACTGCTTCCGAGGCGGACGCCTGGACATCCGCGTGGTGCGCGCTGGGCGCGTTTTCGCCGCCATAACTCCCCTTCGAAGAACGTCCTTCGAACCCCGGGCTCAACCGCAAGAATGGCACGTCGGAACACCTAGAGTCACGGCGGCGTTTGGCTAAACCCCAGAGAAACTTAACCTAATCCCACCAGCTGGCGGATACCGGCGGACGTCATGCCGGCCGCGCGCAACTCGCGCAGTCCGGTCGAGCGGTCCGACTTCGACAGCTTCCGTCCCGCAGCATCGCGAATCAGGCTGTGGTGGCGATAGGCGGGTTCCGGCAGATCAAGCAGGAGCTGGAGCAGGCGGTGGACCGAGGTGGCGTGAAACAGGTCCCGGCCGCGCACGACCTCGCTGACGCCCTGGAGGGCGTCGTCGACGACCACGGACAGGTGGTAGCTCGTCGGGGTCTCCTTGCGGGCCAGGATCACGTCGCCCCAGGTCTCCGGCCGTGCCGGGACGGTGCCGCGCTCGCCACCGGGACCCTCGCCGAGTTCGTTCCAGCTCAGGCCGGAGGCGTGGCGGCAGGCGGCCGCCATGTCGAGCCGCAGCGCATAAGGCGTACCTGACGCGATCAGCCACACCCGCTCGTCGGCAGGGAGCGACTTCGCATCGCGCGGGTAAAGCGGCGCCCCATCGGGATCGCGCGGCCATGGCCCATCGGCCTCGCGTTCGGCGACGAGCTTGGCGATCTCGCCGCGGCTCTCGAAGGCGGGATAGACCAGCCCGAGCGCGGTGAGCTTGTCCAGCGCGGCGCGATAGTCGGCGAGATGCTCGGACTGCCGGCGCACCGGCGTCTCCCATGATATGCCGAGCCAGGCGAGGTCCTCGTAGATCGCAGCCTCGAACTCCGGCCGGCAACGCGTCGCATCGATGTCCTCGATCCGCAGCAGCAGCCGTCCGCCCGCCTCGCGCGCGCGGTCGAAATTGAGCAGCGCGGAATAGGCGTGGCCGAGATGCAGCAGGCCGTTAGGGCTGGGGGCAAATCGGAAAACGGGTGGCATGAGTTCTCAGCTATTCGTCATTGCCGGGCTTGACCCGGCAATCCATCCTCCATGACTCTGTTACGATAGGAGATGGATGGCCGGGTCAAGCCCGGCCATGACGCCGGAAAGAGTTTGCCGAACTGCGATGACCATCCACCTCGAAACCCAATCCGATCTCGAACAGGCCGTCCACGCGCTGGTCAAGCGCGATCCGCGCCTCAAGCCCGTGTTCGAGATCGCGGGCATGCCGGCGTTACGGCGGCGCGAGCCGGGCTTTACTGGACTGGCCCATATCGTCTGCGGGCAGCAGCTTTCGACCGCGAGCGCGGCGGCGATCTGGGGACGACTGTCGGCCGCGTTCGATCCGTTCGACCATGAGGCGGTGCGCCGCGCCCGCACCGATCGGCTGGGGCGGCTCGGCCTGTCCGCCGCCAAGATCAAGACGTTGAAGCATCTGGCACGCGAGATCAATGCGCAGCGGCTGAACCTCGACGTGCTCGCGGAGGAAGACGCCGACGCCGCGCATCACACGCTGATCTCGCTGCCCGGCATCGGACCGTGGACCGCGGACGTCTATCTCCTGTTTTGCCTCGGCCACGGCGATGCCTGGCCGGCCGGCGATCTCGCCGTGCAGGAAGGCATCCGCATCGGGCTCGGCCTGAAGGCGCGGCCGACCGAGAAGCAGATGGCGCCGCTCGCCGAACCCTGGCGTCCCCTGCGCGGCGCGGCGGCGCATCTGTGGTGGAGCTACTACCGCGCGGTGAAGAAGCGCGAAGGCGTGCTCATGGGCTCGGGCTAACCCCGCAGCCGCGCGCGGTCGGTCCGGGCGCATTCGGCGACGAATTCGATCACGGCGCGCACTGCCGGGAGCTCGACGAGGTCGGGATGGGCCAGCAGCCAGAGGTCCGCGACGCTGGCGAGCTTCTGCGGAGCGACGCGCACGAGATCGGGATAGCTTTCGGCGACGAAGCACGACAGCGCGGAGATTCCGATGCCGGCGCGGACCGCCGCCAGCATGTCTCCCTGCGACGAGCAGCGCATCACCACCCTCGCCTGCCGCGTGACGACGTCGCTCCAGCGCGCAAGTTGCGCATTGGACGTCTGGTCGGCGAAGCCGATGACGCTGTGCTCCTTCCAATCGCCGCGCCGTTCGGGCAGGGGCCGCCCGGCGGCATAGTCGCGCGAGGCATAGAAGCCCGTGCCGAGACGGCCGATCTTGCGGCCGACCAGGTTCTCCTCGCCGCTGTCGAAGGGGCGGAGCACCACGTCCGCCTCACGCCGGCGCACGCTCGCCGGAAACGGATGAGTGATGATTTCGAGCTGGATATGACCGTGCGCGCGCAGGAAGGCAGGCAGACGCGGCATCAGCCAGTGCGAGGCGAGCGTCGCGCCGATTGACAGCTTGACGATGCCGCGCGCCTTGTGTCCACCCGCCGCGACTGCGGTCTCGGCCCGCAGCGCTGCGACCGCCATCGCCTCGGCGTGCTCGCGCAAAGTCCGTCCATCCGCGGTCAGCGCCAGACCGTCGGCGGCGCGCGCCACCAATCGGGTGCCGAGCTGAGCTTCCAGCGCCGCGATCTTGCGGCTGACGGTGGGATGGCTGGTGTGCAGCCGGCGGGCGGCGGCCGTCAAGCTGCCGGTATCGGCGACCGCGACGAAGGTCTTGCAAAGGTCCCAGTCCATTCGGCGGCCCTGTTCATTCCTGAATGATCCTCCGTTCATTATTGAACGGCCGGGCCGGGCCGTCCAATCCTATAATGGGATCAAATCCGCGCCACGGCGGCCCATTTGCCCGCGCGACAATCAAAACGGAAACGCCTCGTCATCCGCCCGCCGGCGGGGCCCCGTTTCGGGAGGACATGATGGCACTGCCCACTCTCTTGAAGAATTCGCTAGAGCTGCCCGTGGTCGGCTCGCCGCTGTTCATCGTCTCCGGGCCGGAACTGGTGATCGCCCAGTGCAAGGCGGGAATCGTCGGCTCCTTTCCCGCGCTCAATGCCCGGCCGGTCGAGAAGCTCGGCGAATGGCTGAGCCGGATCGAGGACGAGCTCGGCGAATACAAATCGCGCAATCCCGGCAAGAAGGTCGCACCCTACGCCGTCAACCAGATCTGCCATGCCTCCAACGACCGGCTGATGAAGGACATGGAGACCTGCGTAAGGCACAAGGCGCCCATCATCATCACCTCGCTGCGGCCGCCGGCGGAGATCGTCGAAGCCGCGCATTCCTATGGCGCGCTGGTGTTCCACGACGTCATCAACGTCAAGCACGCGCGCAAAGCGGCCGAGCAGGGCGTCGACGGCCTGATCCTGGTCTGCGCGGGCGCGGGCGGACACGCCGGCATGCTGTCGCCCTTCGCATTGGTGCGCGAGGTCAAGCAATGGTTCGACGGCGCCGTCCTGCTGTCGGGCGCGATCAGCGACGGCTATGGCATTGCCTCGGCGCTGACGCTGGGCGCCGACCTCGCCTATATGGGCACGCGTTTCATCGCGACCCAGGAAGCCAATGCCGACGAGGCCTACAAGTCGGCGCTGACACAGCACGCCGCGCACGACATCGTCTACACCAACCTGTTCACCGGCGTGCACGGCAATTATCTCGGTCCGTCGATCGCCGCCGCCGGCCTCGATCCGGACAATCTCCCCGCCGCAGACAAATCGAAGATGAATTTCGGCTCGGGCGGCAACATGAAATCCAAGGCGTGGCGCGACATCTGGGGATCGGGCCAGGGCATCGGCCAGATCACCGACGTGCCCCCCGTCGCGGAGCTCGTCGACGGCATGAAGCGCGAATTCGATCAGGCGAGGCAAGAGTTCCTGATGCACGTCAGCGCCTGACGTCTCGGACTGGCAACAAAAACAGGAGGACATCATGAAGCTGACAGCCGCATTGATCGGCCTGTCCCTGCTGGCCCTTGCCGGCGGCGGCGCCCACGCCGAAGGCAGCGACGAGATCCGCATCGGACAGACCCTGCCCTATAGCGGCCCGGCCTCCGGCTTCGGCGCGATCGGCCGGACGCAGGAAGCGTTCTTCGAGAAGATCAATGCCGAAGGCGGCATCAACGGCCGCAAGGTCAAGTTCATCACCCTGGACGACGCCTATTCGCCGCCGAAGACGGTCGAGCAGACCCGCAAGCTGGTCGAGCAGGACGAGGTGCTGATGATGTTCGGCTCGCTCGGCACCGCCACCAACAGCGCCGTGCAGCGCTACCTCAACGGCAAGAAGGTGCCGCAGCTGTTCGTGCTCTCGGGCGCGACCAAATGGGCCGATCCGCAGAAATATCCGTGGACCATGCCTGGAATGGCCGCCTATGAATCCGAAGGCGTAGTCTATGCCAAGCACGTGCTGCGCACCAAGCCGGGCGCGAAGATCGCGATCCTCTCCCAGAACGACGATTTCGGCCGCGACTATGTCGCGGGCTTCAAGCGCGCGCTCGGCGACAAGGCCGCCGGCATGATCGTTGCCGAAGCGACCTACGAGACCAGCGCACCGACGATCAGCTCGCAGCTCTCGACCCTGAAGGCATCGGGCGCCGACGTGCTGTTCGGCGTCGTGCTCGGCAAGTTCACCTCGCAGATGATCAAGGGCGTCGCCGAGATCGGCTGGAAACCCGAGCTGTTCTTCGTGCCGACCTCGGCCTCGTCGATCTCGTTCCTGGAGCCGGCCGGGCTCGACAACGCGGTCGGCCTGATCTCGTCGAGCAACCAGAAGGACACGATGGATCCGCAATGGGCCAGCGATCCCGGCGTGAAGGAGTATTTCGCCTTCATGAAGCAGTACCTGCCGAATGCGGACCTCTCCAACTCCAACTACGCGGCCGGCTACCATTACGCGACGCTGCTGATGACGGTGCTGAAGGCGTGCAAGGATGATTTCAGCCGCGACAACATCATGCGCCAGGCGGCCTCGCTGAAAGAGGTGAAGCTGCCGCTGCTGCTGCCCGGCATGTCCGTCACCACCGGCCCCGACGACTATCTGCCGTTCCAGCAGCTTCAGCTCCGGCGCTTCAACGGCAAGAGCTGGGTCGGCTTCGGCGACGTGCTGGACGATCGCTAGCCTCGAACGGAACAGGACAGACCATGATCATCAGCGGCGAGCGCCGGATCGGCTACGACGAGGTCCAGGCCCGCATCAAACGCGCGGCGCGCGGACTGCGCACCCTCGGCCTTGCCGAAGGCGCGCCGGTTGCCATGATGCTGCGCAACGACTTTGCCTTGTTCGAGGTGGTCGCGGCCTCGGCCGCCCTGGGCAGCCCCGTCGTGCCGATCAACTGGCACCTGAAGGCCGAGGAGGTCCGCTACATCCTGACCGATAGCGGCGCGAAGATCCTGATCTGCCACGCCGACCTGCTGCCGCAAATTCGCGGCGGCATTCCGGAGGATGTCCACCTGCTCGTGGTCGCGACCCCGCCCGAGTTGGCCACGACCTTCGCCATTCCCCATGAGCTGACCGAGGTCCCGGCGGGCCTCGCCGATTGGGACCGCTGGCGCGACGGCCACACGGAAATGCAGGAGCCGCCACGCCGCGCCGCGCCGATGATCTACACGTCGGGGACCACGGGCATGCCGAAGGGCGTGCGGCGCATGCCGATGCAGCCGGAGCAGGCCGCCGCCTCCGAGCGCGTCGGCGCGATCGCCTATGGCATCAAGCCGCGCGAGGGCCAGGTGGTGCTGATCAACGGGCCGATGTATCACTCGGCGCCGCATTCCTACAGCATGATGGCGTTCCGCAACGGCTGCACCATCGTCCTCCAGCCGCGCTTCGACGCCGAGGAGCTGCTGGCGCTGATCGAGCGCCATCGAGTGACGCATATCCATATGGTGCCGACCATGTTCGTCCGTCTGCTGCGCCTGCCCGATGCGGTCAGGCAGCGCTACGATCTGTCGTCGCTGCGCTTCGTGGTGCACGGCGCGGCGCCCTGCCCGCCCGAGGTGAAGCGGGCCATGATCGAATGGTGGGGACCGGTCATCAACGAATATTTCGGCTCGACCGAGACCGGCATCCCGGTCTGGCACTCGGCGGAAGAGGCGCTGAAGAAGCCCGGCACGGTCGGCCGCGCCATCGAAGGCGGCATCGTCAAGATATTTCGCGACGACGGCAGCCTCTGCGACGTGAATGAGGTCGGCGAGATCTACATGCGCCAGACCGCGGTGCCCGATTTCGACTATCACGGCAAGACGCAGGCGCGCGCCGAGGCCGGGCGCGACGGTCTCGTCAGCGTCGGCGACGTCGGCTATCTCGACGAGGACGGCTATCTGTTCCTGTGCGACCGCAAGCGCGACATGGTGATCTCGGGCGGCGTGAACATCTACCCCGCCGAAATCGAGAACGTGCTGATCGCGATGCGAGGAGTGCGCGATTGCGCCGTGTTCGGCATCCCCGACGCGGAATTTGGCGAGCGGCTGTGCGCCTGCATCGAGCCCGATGGGGCCGAGCCGCTCTCCGCCGCAGCGGTGCAGGCTTTTCTGCGCGAGCGGCTGGCCAACTTCAAGGTGCCGAAGGAAGTCCAGTTCCTGGAGGCGCTGCCCCGCGAGGCGACCGGAAAGATCTTCAAGCGCAAGCTGCGCGACCCCTACTGGGCGAACCGCAGGCCGGGCGGCACCTAGGTCGCTCTCCGCCCGCGTCCGCGCGCGTGGAATTCCGAGCCATATTCCGCCCGGGCAGGGCCGCATTCCGGCCTCGCGCGGGTTCGCGGCTTTTGGCTGGCGGCGAAACCGTATAGCGTTCGATCTCTGAGGAAACGCCGCGAAGACGGCCATGAGGTCGCCCATGCTGGACCGGACGCAGGATATTTCCATCGCCGCGCAAGGCTGGCTCGACGAATTCGAGCGCATCCTGAGCAGACCTGATCCCGCGACGCTGGGCCCGCTCTTCGTCACTGACGGCTTCTGGCGCGATGTGCTGGCGCTGAGCTGGAACTTGCAGACAATCGCGGGCCACGATGCGATCACGCAGGAGCTTGCGGCCCACGCGCCCGAGGCGGCGCCGACCCATTTCAAGATCGCGCCGAACCGTGCGCCACCGCGCTGGGTGATGCGCGCCGGCACCAACAACGTCGAGGCGATCTTCAATTTCGAGACCAAGCTCGGCCGCGGCAGCGGTATCGTGCGGCTCGTGCCCGATGCTACCGACGGCGACCGGCTGAAGGCGTGGACGCTGCTCACCGCGCTCGACGAGCTTAAGGGATTTGAGGAACAGCTCGGTACGTCGCGGCCGCGCGGCCAGGCCTATTCGCGCGATTTTCGCGGACCCAACTGGCTCGACCAGCGCAATGCCTCGCGCGACTATGCCGATCGCGATCCCGTCGTGCTGGTGGTCGGCGGCGGCCAAGCCGGGCTTGCGATCGCGGCACGGCTGAAGCAGCTCAAGATCGACACGCTGATCGTCGATCGCGGGGCGCGGATCGGCGACAACTGGCGCAAGCGCTATCACGCGCTCACGCTGCACAATCAGGTGCAGGTCAATCACCTCCCCTACATGCCGTTCCCGCCGAACTGGCCGGTCTATATTCCCAAGGACAAGCTCGCCAACTGGTTCGAAGCCTATGTCGATGCGATGGAGCTGAACTTCTGGACCGGCACCGAATTCGAGGGCGGCGCCTATGACGAGGCCAAGGGCTGCTGGACCGCGACGCTGCGCCGTGCCGACGGCAGCCAGCGCATCATGCATCCACGCCATGTGATCATGGCGACCGGCGTCAGCGGCATTGCCAATGTTCCTGACATTCCGACCCTCGAAAACTTCAAAGGCACGCTGCTGCATTCCAGCCGCTATGAGGACGGCGAGAACTGGACCGGCAAGCGCGCCATCGTCATCGGCACCGGCAACAGCGGCCACGACATCGCGCAGGATCTTTATTCCAGCGGCGCCGAGGTGACGCTGGTGCAGCGCTCGCCCACCCTCGTCACCAATATCGAGCCGTCGGCCCAGCTGGCTTACGCGACCTACAATGAAGGCACGCTCGAGGACAATGATCTGATCGCGGCCTCGATGCCGACGCCGCTCGCGAAGAAGACCCATGTCATGCTGACCGAGCAATCGAAGCAGCTCGACAAGGAGCTGCTCGAGGGCCTCTCGCGTGTCGGCTTCAAGCTCGATTTCGGCGAGGCCGGCACCGGCTGGCAGTTCAAATACCTCACCCGCGGCGGCGGCTATTACTTCAACGTCGGCTGCTCCAACCTGATCGTCGAGGGCGCGATCAAGCTCAAGCAGTTCTCCGACATCGAGGGCTTTACAGCCACGGGCGCAGAGATGAAGGACGACACGACTGTTCCGGCCGACCTCATCGTGCTCTCGACCGGCTACAAGCCGCAGGAATATCTGGTGCGGAAACTGTTCGGCGATGCCATCGCCGACCGCGTCGGCCCGATCTGGGGCTTTGGCGACGGCTTTGAGCTGCGCAACATGTATGCGCGCACCAAGCAGCCCGGCTTGTGGTTCATCGCCGGCAGCCTCGCGCAGTGCCGCATCAACTCGAAATATCTCGCGCTCCAGATCAAGGCGATCGAGGAAGGGATTTTGGGGCGGACATAACCACAGCCGTCATTCCGGGACGCGCGCAGCGCGGTCCCGGATCCATGGACACTTCGGGACGCGCGGCCCGATAGATTCCGGGTTCACGCTTCGCGTGCCTTGGAACGACAAGAGGAGAGAACATCCCATGCCAGTCATTCTCGGCACCGGCGAGCACCGCTACCGCGTCGTCGACAATTTCGCGAAGCTGCCCGAGGGCTGGCAGCTCACCGACGTCGCCTCGGTCGCCGTCGACAGCAAGGACCGCGTCTACGTTTTCAATCGCGGCGCCCATCCGATGGTGGTTCTGGACCGCGAGGGCAATTTCCTCCGAAGCTGGGGCGGAGGTCTTTTCTCCCGCGCGCACGGGCTACACATCGATGCCGACGACCATCTCTACTGCACCGACGATGGCGACCACACCGTGCGCAAATGCACGACCGAGGGCAAGGTGCTGCTGACGATCGGCATTCCCGCAAAGCCGGCACCGTTCATGAGTGGCGAACCGTTCCACCGCTGCACTCACACGGCACTGTCGCCGAAGGGCGAGATCTACGTCTCCGACGGCTATGGCAACGCGCGCGTCCACAAGTTCACCCCTGACGGCAAGCTGATCAAGAGCTGGGGCGAGCCCGGCACCGATCCCGGCCAGTTCAACATCGTGCACAATATCGCGACCGATGCCGACGGCTGGATCTATGTCGCCGACCGCGAGAACCACCGCGTGCAGGTGTTCAATGGCGAGGGCAAGTACGAAACGCAGTGGAACAATTTGCACCGGCCCTGTGCGCTGTGCTGCTGCAGCGGGGCCAAGAGCCCGACCTTCGTCATCGGCGAGCTCGGCCCCGGCCTCGACATCAACCGCAATGTGCCCAATCTCGGCCCTCGGCTGTCGATCGTCGACGCACAGGGCAAGCGCATTGCGCGTCTCGGCGGCGAGCAAGGCCCAGGCGTTTCCAGCGGAAAATTCCTGGCGCCGCACGGCATCGCGCTGGATTCGAGGGGCGACATCTATGTCGGCGAAGTCGGCGTCACCAACTGGAAAAGCAGCTTTCCCGACGAGGAGATGCCCGCCGCGGTACGCGCCACGCGCTGTCTGCAGAAGCTGGAACGGGTGCGGGAATGAGGCACCGGCGAGGCACGCCTTGCGGTTCCGGACCGGCCTCGCATGACCCTGCCGAATCGCGGCGTTTTTGAGCGGTTGCCACCCCGCCGCCGCATTGCTCGCGCCTGAATAAGTCGCTCGACGGGCTTCACAATCCCGTCACGCTGCATGTAGTATGTCAGTACATGCTGCTTCGCAGCGTACATTGGAGGCCAGGAGCGTTACTTGAACGCACATGTCTCGCAAGGCAGTTGGCCGGTGCTGGTCCTGAATGCGGACTTCCGGCCGCTGAGTTACTACCCACTGTCTCTGTGGTCGTGGCAGGACGCGATCAAGGCGGTGTTCCTCGACCGCGTCAACATCGTCGCACATTACGATCAGGCTGTTCGAAGTCCCACGCTGGAGATGCAGCTGCCCAGCGTCGTCTCGCTCAAGTCCTTCGTCAAGCCGACCACCCACCCCGCCTTCACCCGTTTCAATGTCTTCCTGCGCGATCGTTTCGCCTGCCAATATTGCGGCTCGCCCGAAGACCTCACCTTCGATCACATCATCCCGCGCAGCAAAGGCGGCCAGACCACCTGGGAGAACGTGGTCGCGGCCTGCTCGCCCTGTAACCTGCGCAAGGGCAATCTCACCCCGGCGCAGGCCAAGATGTTTCCACGCCAGAGCGCGTTCGCGCCGACGGTGCACCAGCTCCACCGCAACGGCCGCCTGTTCCCGCCGAACTATCTGCACGACAGCTGGCTGGACTATCTCTACTGGGATACGGAGCTGGATCCGTAGAGGCCGACCTCACATCGCGATCGCATTCCGCGCCATAACCGCATCCGCACCGGCATAGGCGAGGAAGCCGCCGGTGTATCTGCCCTCCAGCACCCCGCCGAGGAAGCCGGCGTTGAGCTCGCGCGTCGCGATCTCGGCGGCGCGGATGTTGTCCGGCGTCGCGATCGCCGGCACGCAGGCGGCGATGTTCTCGGCCGCGCCGACGCGTGTGCCGGCGCGCCCGGAGGAGCGGATCGCCTGCACCGCGAGCCCGTATCCCAGCGCGACGTGATGGCGAGCCTGATTGAGCTGCGCCGCCGGCAGCTTGAGGCCGGGCGCGTCGATGCCCCAGCCATAGCCGAAATTCACGAAGCGCCCGACTTCGTTCACGGCGAAGATGGTCTTCACGCGATCGGTCAGGCGCGCCGCGAAGTGTAGCTCGACTGCCAGCCGCCAACGCGGTCCTGCAGCGCCTGCGGCAGGTCCCAGTGATAGAGCGTGGCGCAGGGCGTGATGCCGTTCGCGACGAGACGGTTGTAGAAATCGAGCCGCTTGGGAAACATGCCAGGAAAGGCGCAGAAATTAACTCGCCCGCATTCGGACGGGCAAGTGCGACCATGCGGCCGGCGCGCGCTGCCCGGACATGCGAGCCAGATTTTCGTGCACTTACAAAAACCAGACCTGCACGCTTTCCCCATCCTATCCGCAAAACCTCGCGGGCAGTCGAGCGTCGCCCGAGGGAACCCGAAACGCCGGCATCCGTTCAATTGATGCCGCATGTCTCGCGAAAACCGACGGGCTTGCGGACGAAGCATCCAGGTCACGCCGCCACACAAGGGGAGAACCGTCATGCCCGCAACCGAGAAGGATCACGTCTACAAGATCCTGGAACTGGTCGGATCGTCCGAGGCCTCGATCGACGATGCGATCAAGAACGCGGTCAGCCGCGCGGCCAAGACCGTTCGCGAGATGAAATGGTTCGAGGTGGTGCAGACGCGCGGCCATATCGAGAACGGCACCGTGCGCCACTACCAGGTGACGCTGCGCGTCGGCTTCACGCTGGAGGAATGAGGCGGCGGACAGGAGGCGGAAGCCATTGCGCGGCCGGCGGCTTGGTTAACATCCTTCGACCACAACCCGTCGCAATGTCGAGATTCCCTCCGGCCGAATACGGCTCCGCACAATCATCGTGGATGTTGCAACAGGCCGTTAAGGCGAAAGTGAGAGGTTTGCGCCGATTTGGAGCAAGCCTGATGGTCACCAGCCGGGAACTCGGCAAGACGCGCCTTCCGCTCTGGGCGGCGGGCTTCGTCGTGCTGATTTGCGCTGCGATCCTCGGCTTGAGCGCCTGGCGCGAATGGGTGGCGCGCGATGCCGAGCTCAGGAACGCCGAGATCGACGTCGCCAATCTGGCGCACTCGCTGATCCAGCACGCCGACGACACCTTCGAGCTCGCCGATACGATCCTGGTCGGGCTGGTGCACCGGCTCGAGCTCGACGGCACCGGCCCCGACACCATCGCCAAGCTCCAGACATACCTGCCGACCCGCAAATCATCGGACCGCATCCGCGGCATCTTCGTCTATGACGAGACCGGCCGCTGGCTCGCGACGACCGAGCATGTCGATTTCTCCAAGCTCAACAACAGTGACCGCGAATATTTCCGGCAGCACCGCGACTCACCGGACAAGGGCACGCTGATCGGGCGACCGATCAGGAGCCGCGCGGGCGGGCAGTGGATCATCACCGCCTCGCGCCGGATCGACCATCCCGACGGCAGCTTCGCCGGCGTCGCCCTGCTCACGATCGACGTCGCCTATTTCATGAAGTTCTACGAGCGCTTCGACTTCGGGCCGAACGGCTCGGCGTCGCTGCTGAACAATAGCGGCATCATGCTGGCGCGCAGCCGCGACGAGAGCGGCGCCTTCGTCGGACGCGACCTGTCCAATGCACCCTTGTTCAGGGAATGGCAAAGCCGTCCCGCGGCGGCCGTCTACTATTTCAAGTCGCCGCTCGATGGCGTGCAGCGGCTGAGCTACTATCAGCGCAGCAGCCGCTATCCCTTGATGGTGCTGGCGAGCAAGTCGCAGGACGACGTGCTGGCGCCCTGGTGGCGCGCGGCCACCACGCGCATGACCTTCGTCCTCGGCCTCGTCCTGCTCATCGCGGTGATCGGCTTCTACCTGGTCCGTCAGCTCTTGCAGCGGCAGCGCATGGCTCAGGCCCTGATCGCCAAGGAGGCGAATTTCCGTCTGCTGGCCGAGCAATCCAGCGACATGGTGACCCGGATCGGGCTGGACAACCGGCTGCTCTACGTCTCTCCGGCGTGCGTGCGCATCACCGGCTGGTCCGCCGAGGAGCTGCTGGACACCTCCTCGCTCGCCGGCATTCACGCTGACGACATGGAACGGGTCGAGCAGGCCATCGCCGCGCTGAAGAACGGCGAAGCCGAGGAGGCCCGGTTCGTCTATCGTCAGCGTCATCGCGACAAGGGCGAGATCTGGGCCGAGGCGGCGCTGCATGTCACCCTGGCGTCGGACAGCGGCGAGATCGACGGCGTCGTCGCGGTGGTGCGCGACATCACCGAGCAGAAGGATCTTCAGGACAAGCTCGCCTCGCTGGCAACGACCGATGGCCTGACCGGCCTCGCCAACCGGCGCACGTTCGACGAACGCCTTGCCGAGGAGTGGGCGCGCGCCCGGCGTGACGGCACGCAGTTGTCGCTTCTGTTGATCGATGTCGATCATTTCAAGAAGTTCAACGACCATTATGGACATCTGGCGGGCGACGGATGCCTGCGCGCGCTGGGCCGGATTCTGTCGGCCTATGCGAGGCGCCCGGCCGATCTCGCGGCGCGCTACGGCGGCGAGGAATTCGCCCTGCTGCTGCCGAACACCGGCCCGGACGGCTGCGCCGAGGTCGGTGAGGGGATTCGCCAGGCGCTGCAGGACCTCGCCATTCTGCATGCGCAGAACCCGCCGTCGCGGCTGGTGACCGCGAGCATCGGCGCCGCGACGAGTTTGCCCGCCCAGACCGCGATGGACTGTAGCGCACTGGTCGCTGCCGCCGACCGCGCGCTCTACGCCGCCAAGGACAATGGCCGCGACCGGCTGGTGATGTCGGGACAGGTTGTCCCCTGGCCCGCCAGAACCGCCTGACCGGACCAAGCCTGACCAGGCGTGGCGGACGGTGGTGAGTGCTCAGCCGCGGGCCCGCTAGTCGTACAACGCGAGAGATTTTTCGGGCGGCGCGGCGGCGGTGCCGGAGGGCGGCATCAGGAACACTGCGGTCAGGATGTGGAGAACGCAAAAGCCGACCGCGATGATCGCGAGCAGCATATTGTCGCTCAGTACCGGAATTTGAACGAGGCTCTTGCGCGCCGACCTCTCCCCAACTGACATCGTTAGTGGCTCTCCCGGCCGGACATGTCGGAATCGACTTGCTGGACAGGCTTCGCCATGAGGTCGGCATATTGTCCCAGGATGCGACGGGCCTGCATTCGCCGCGAGTGATGCAATGCTTGAAGCAGGAATTCCAAGAGGCCTTTGCGCCGCCGGCGGCGGTGGAAAGCTGTTCGGGACCCAACGAGCGCGGCCGCTGGAAACGACGTTTCGGTCATCGGTAAAGCTCCACGATCGGCATCCTTGAGCCACCGACGCGACGATGGTGTGGTGCGCGGCTTCGCCTAAAAGCCGCATTGGTGCCGAACGTAGCAATCCAACGACAGACGCGTTATGCCGTACGTCTCATTGACGCTGATATTTTCGAGGGGCGCTCGCGAGAGGCCGGGATTCACCAGGCGTAGTGCACACTACCCTTGCCGGCATAACTACGCGTGACGTTCGAAAACTCTCCCTCGAAGCCTGCACCCATCGACCAGCCGTTCAGCCATTTCATCTCGATCGTTGCGGTGGTGAGCGCGGCGTCGCGCGCCTGCGCCGCGCCGTTGACCACGAAGCCGGCACCGGGCAACGCCTGGAAGGTCGCTCCGATCGAACGATCCGGATTGAAATCATGCGCCCAGGCGGCGCGGCCGCGCAGCGTCAGCACGCCGTCCAGCATGGCGAAGGATTTGTCGCTGCGCAGGCCCAGCTCGCTGCGCGTGTCGGTGACGCTTTTTGCAGCATAGCTCAAGGCGAACGAGGGCGAGCCCGAGACGACCTGCTCGGCATAGGCCGGCAAATCGAAGGTGACGAACTGCGCTGCGCCATAGGGCGTGAGGCCGATGCCGCCAATCCATGGCGCGATGAGGCGATAGCCGCCTTCGATGCGGCCGGAATAGGCATTGGCGTTGAATTCGGCGCGCAGGCGATCAGCGCCGGCGATCGTCACCATGCGATCGGTGGTGATGTCCTGCCAACCATAGGCAAGCGCCGCGGAGACGTAGGCCGGGCCATTGCTGTGGCGCAGATAGGCGCCGGCCTGGAAAAGGTCGGAGCGGCCCGAGCCGAGACCGTTTGCGATGCTGAAATTGGTCCCGCCGCCGGCCAGCGCAAAGCCGGCGAGCGTATCTGCCGAGAACCGGTAATCGGCCCCGGCGGCGGGACCAAAGATGCGGCTCGTAGTATCGTTCGAGCCGACGATCGCATTGCCTCCCGTCGTCTGCGATCCGCCGAAACCTGCGGCCCACACGCTCCAGCGCGGCTCGACGTTTTTCGGCGGCGCCTTGGTGACCATGGCGAACGCATCGGTGCGCGTGCGCGCGGCATAAGCGTTGGCGCTGTCTTCGTTCGCAAAGCCGGCCGCGCCACCGCTTGCCCCTGGTCCGCCATTCTGCCGCGCGACAGGATCGGTGAGCAGGCCCATGAACTGGCCCATCGCCTGGAACGTCGTCTGCTGCGTGCCGGCGCCGAGTTCGCCTGAGGCTTGCGTGAGCGCTGCGGGCGTCAGCGTGCCATAAACCAGCGGAATGCCGCCGTTCGCGTTGAAGAAATTCGTCAACGCATTGCCGACCGCCTGCTGGTTAGCGTTGAGCCCGGCAGGAATTGTAAAGATCAGCGCTAGATTGAGATAGACATGGTTGGCCTCGTAGCTGAGGCTCGTTCCGAAGCTGGACGGCAAGTTGGTGTTGACCACGGCCGGATCAAACGTCCCAGAGATGCCGCCGCTCGCGCTGAGGATCGTGTAGGTCCTGCTGACATAGCTGCCGCTTGCGAAGACGGCATTGACCTTGGCGTTGCCGAGCTGCGCTGTGCCAGTGACATTCGCATAGGACGCCGCCGAGGGACTGACCTGAACGAGCTAGATCGCGCCGGACTGGAAGGCGAGGTTGCCGGTGATCGTCATGGAGCTGCCCGGCATGCCATTGCCAGGCGCAAACCTCCCACCGACGTTGACATAGGTGTCGCCGACCGAACCGCTGCCGGCCAGCGTGCCGCCGCTGTTGATCGTGGGATCGCTGAGCGTGCCCAAGACATCGAGCACGCCGCCGTTCACCGTCGTCCCACCGCTATAGGTGTTGCTTCCGGTCACAAAGGTCGTGCCGCTCGTCGTCGTCAGACTCGCGGTTCCGCCGATACCATTCAGTGTGCCGCCAGTAGAGGTGATCGGCGCATTGAGATTGCCGTTCTGGATCGTGCCGCCGGCAAGAGCGACGGCAGCCTGCGTCTGCGTCGTACCGCCGAGATCGAGGGTGCCGCCCGCAACAGTCGTCGTACCAGTCGTGGCACCGAGAGTGCCGGCGCCCGAAAGCTGCAGCGTACCGGCCGAAACCGTCGTGACGCCCGAATAGGTGTTGGTGCCGGACAGCAACGTCGTGCCGCTTGTCGTCGTCAGGCTGGCGCTGCCGCTGATGCCATTGAGTGTGCCGCCGCTCGAGGTGATCGGCGCGTCGAGATTGCCGTGCTGGATCGTGCCGCCCGAGAGACTGATGGCAGCCTGCGTCTGCGTCGTGCCGCCGAGATCGAGCGTGCCGCCGGACACGGTGGTGGCTCCGCCGGTGGCGCCAAGCGTGCCGGTGCCCGTGAGGTGTAGCGTGCCAGCCGTGACGGTGGTACCTCCGGTGTACGCATTCGTTATCGAAAGTGCCAGCGTTCCGTTGCCGGTCTTGGTGAGAGCGCCGGCGCCGGCGAGCGCGTTGGCGAACGCGACGTTGTTGCCGTTGGTATCGAAGGTGGCGCCGCCGGCGCCGATCGCGGTGAGCCGGGCGGAAATGTCGATCGTGTTACCGCTTGCCCATTGCAGGCCGCCGCCATTCAGCGTGACGTTGCCGGATCCGAAATTGTTCGCGGCCCTGAACTTGATTAGGCCGCCGGTGATCGACGTGCCGCCGCTATAGCTATTTGCAGCACTGAGGGTCAGTGTCCCGGCGCCAGACTTGATGATGCTGCCGCTTCCGGCGATATCGCTGGCAACCGATTGGCTGCCGCCGCTTCTGACGCTGTAGGTCGCGGTAGCGCCGTTCAGGTACAGAGCGCCGCCGGCGGCCGAACCGCTCGCACCGTTCGTGTTACCGGCGCCGCCCGCACCGGCCGTTACCGTGTTGCTGGACGCAAAGGAGGTGTCCTGGATCGTGAGCGTCCCGCCCTGGCGAACGAAGACGGCACCACCATAGGCCGAGCCACCGTCGCCGCCGTTCCCGGGAGTGCTGCCCTGGTTGCCGAGGCTGGCACCGCCATTGCCGCCGCCGAAACCAGCAGTGCCGGCGCCACCAACGGGGCCGCCAGAAGCGCCTTGCGACCCGCCGCCGCCACCACCCGCGCCGAAACCTCCGGCGCCGCCATTTGCCCCGGTGCCGCCGCCGCCGCCGCCGAAATCCCCGCCGCGGCCGCCCGGGCCACCCGTCGCGCCGCTTCCGTACGCGCCGCCGCCGCCGCCGCCGCCGACACCGCCATTGCCTCCATTACCCGCAGTGCTGCCGTACGCGCCGCCCCCGCCGCCACCACCGAATCCTCCGGTACCCCCGGAGCCTCCGTTGCCCAACGCGTTACCGTTACCGCCACCGCCGCCACCGCCGCCGTACCCACCAGCTACGCCATCTCCTCCGTTTGTAGACCCGTTGCCCGCGGCTCCGCCCGATCCTCCATTCGGCGCGCCGCCCGCGCCACCGGCGCCGGAGCGGTTGCCGTTTGTGCCGGAGCCACTCAGGCCCCCCCCTCCGCCAGCGCCGGAACTCATCCCAACGTTGTTCCCGCCACCGGTCCCACCATTGCCCGCAAGACCCCCGCCGCCGCCGCCGGCGCCTTCCCCACCCGCGCCGCCCGTGCCGGACCAGCCGCCACCGCCGCCGCCAGAGCTATTACCGCCAGCACCGCCGGCGCCGAAGATTCCTCCGCCGCCTCCGCCACCCCCCACCAGAGCGCCGCCCGAGAAGGATGAGCCACCAGCGCCGCCCATGGCGTTGTTGTTGGCGAGGCTGACGCCCGAGAGGGTGACATTCGCCCCCGTATTGACGAACACCGCGCCACCTGCGCCGAGCCCTCCGCCGCCCCCACCGGAACTGAAACTTGACGAGCCGCCGGCCCCGCCTTGCGCCACCGTGTTCTGGATCGCCAAATTGCCGATCGAGACCGTTCCCGAGTAGACAAAGAACCCGTGCTGCACGCCGCCGCCGTCGAGTGTGTTGTTACCGCCGTTGATCGTGATCGTGCTGTTGCTCATGACCACAGGCAGCATCGTCGTCCCGGTCAGCGTGATATTCTGGGTGAGGTTGAGCGTGTAGCTGGTGTTCGGATTGTTGTTGATGGTGGTGAGCGCCGCCACCAAGCTGGCGCCATCGCTCGCCGTGAGGACGGTCTGAGCGGCAACCGGGTCAAGGCTCACCAACTCCGATGTCGCGAGCACCACAATCGCACAGCCAACCATGACTGCACGCGCGGCGAGCGATCGACGTGGCAGGTCCAGCAACTGTAATCTGGCTGTCATAAACCAATCTCGGACGCGAACTGTGCCGCACGCGATCAAGAATGAGGCAGGGCCTGCGGCAAGTGGATCGGGACACCCCTTAACAGGCAGGCCGCATACGCGATGTGCCCAGAATCTCAGCCGTGAATTCATGCCGTCACTGATGCAATCGCATCACAACTTCCGCGGCAGGCGTTGCCACTTCCACGCGGTTGCTCGACATTGTCCGGATCACTAGATACGGCGCGTGGATGTCGTCAGTCCGGATGATCTATGTCCGCGGCCGGTGTCATCGGGGGACGGCGTGGACGGAGCAGTTGCGAACGAGAGCCTGCCGGCGGATGACGGCGAACGCGGACCGGCTGCGCTGGCGCAGATGCGCGCCATGACCGCCGACGTCTGCGAAGTCATTCCGCTCACCCCAGAGGACGATTTCCATATCACCGCCGTGACGAGGATGGCCGGCAACGCATTGCTGGTCGAATCACGCGTGACTGACGTCGAATACGACCGGACGCCCGCGCACATCGCCCGCGGGGGCATGGATCACTATCACGTGACCCTGTGTCTCGAAGGCGAGATGTGGTTCAGCTCCGGCCGGCGCGAGGTGACGCTGAAGCCTGGCGACATCTGCCTGCTCGATATGGGCCCCCCGAACCGGACCGTGCTGCGGGGCGGCAGCGGCCGCACCCACCTCAGGGCAATCATCCTGCCACGCGCAATGCTGGCGCCACGCCTCGCCCATCCCGATGCGGCCACGGCGGTGTTGTTGCCGGCGGAGCATCCCCATGCCCGGCTGCTCGCCAGCCATTTTGCGGCGCTGATGCTGCCTCCAGATCCCGAGGCCGGCAGCGTCGAGGCCACGATCGAGGCGATCGCCGATATCGTGGCATCGGCCGCCGGCGGCGCCGCTGACATTGCAACAGGCGTCGAGCGGGCCGAGCGGCATCTCTACCTTGCGATGATCAAACGCCACATCGCGCACAATCTGGAGACGGACGCGCTTACCGTGCAAGAGCTGTGTCGTCATTTCCAGATTTCGCGCGCGACCCTCTATCGTCTGTTCGAGGCCGATGGCGGGCTGGCGCATTACATCAGGGAGCGGCGGCTCGACCTGGCCTTTCGCCAGATGATTTCCCCGTCCGCGGAGGACAAGCGTCTGATCGACCTCGCGGTCGACCTGCGCTTCAGCAGCGATTCCACCTTCATCCGCGCCTTCCGCCGCAAGTTCGGCGTCACGCCGGGCGAGCTCAGGGAAATGGCCGACAATTGGCCGGCGATCGACACGCTGCTGCACCAATTGGGGCGCCGCCGCAGGTCATAGCTTCGGCGACCACCTTCAGGCGAGATGACACGCCACGAAATGCCCGCCCGCGCCTTCCTTCAGCTCCGGCGCGACTTCCGCGCAGCGCGGCTGCGCGATCGGGCAACGGGTGTGGAAATGGCAGCCTGACGGCGGCTTCATCGGGCTCGGCACGTCGCCTTTGAGGCGGATGCGCTCGCGCTTGAGCTTCGGATCGGGTACCGGTACCGCCGACAACAGCGCCCTGGTGTAGGGATGCTGCGGGTTGCGGTAGAGGTCGCTCGCCTTCGCCAGCTCGACGATGCGGCCGAGATACATCACCGCGACGCGGTCGGAGATGTGCTCGACCACGGACAGGTCGTGCGCGACGAAGAGATAGGTGAGGTTCAGCTCGGCCTGCAGATCCTCCAGCAGGTTGATGACCTGGGCCTGGATCGAGACGTCGAGCGCGGAGACCGGCTCGTCGCAGACGATCAGCTTCGGCTCGACCGCGAGCGCGCGCGCGATCACGATGCGCTGGCGCTGGCCGCCGGAGAATTCGTGCGGATAGCGCCGCATGTGCTCGGGCTTGAGCCCGACCTTCACGAGCAGGCCCGCGACGCGCTCCTCGCGCTCCTTGGCAGAGGAGGCGAGATTGTGGATGGTGAAGGCTTCGCCGAGGATGGCACCGACCGTCATGCGCGGATTGAGCGAGGCGAACGGATCCTGGAACACCAGCTGCATGTTCCGCCGCATCGCGCGTAGATCGCTGCCGCCGAGCTGGCGCACGTCCTGGCCGTCGAAGGTGACCTCGCCGTCGGTCGGCTCGATCAGGCGCAGCACGCAGCGTCCCGTCGTCGACTTGCCACAGCCGGATTCGCCGACGAGACCGAGCGTCTCGCCGCGATTGACCGAGAACGACACGCCGTCGACCGCGTAGACGGTGCCGACCTGGCGCGACAGCAGGCCGCCGAGCACGGGGAAGTGTTTCTTCAGGCCGCTGACGCGCAGCAAGGGCTCGCTCATGACACGTTCCCCAACTGCGGATCTCCCAGATGACAGGCCATGCGGTGGCCGGGCGCGACCTCGCGAAGCAGCGGCTCCTTCGCGGTGCAGACGTTCATGGCAAACTTGCAGCGCGGCGCAAAGCGGCAGCCGACCGGCGGATTGATCAGGATCGGCACCGAGCCGCCGATCGCCTCGAGCCGCGTCTTGTGCTCGCTGTCGAGATCGATGCGCGGGATCGAGCGGATCAGGCCTTGCGTATAGGGATGGCGCGGGTCGGCGAAGAGATCGTCGACGGGCGCCTCCTCCACCACCTTGCCGGCATACATCACGACGACGCGCTGCGCAGTCTCGGCGACGACGCCCATGGCATGGGTGATCAGCATCACCGCCATGCCGAAACGCTCCTTCATGTCCTGGAGCAGATCGAGGATCTGCGCCTGGATGGTGACGTCGAGCGCGGTGGTGGGCTCGTCGGCGATGATCAGCTTCGGCTTGCAGGCGAGCGCCATCGCGATCATCACGCGCTGGCGCATGCCGCCGGAGAACTGGTGCGGATAGTTGTGCACGCGGCCTTCCGCGTTCGGGATCTGCACCAGCTTCAGCATCTCGATGGTGCGCTCGAGCGCCTGCTTCTTCGTCACCGCCTCATGCCGGCGCAGACTCTCGGCGATCTGCTCGCCGACGGTGAGCACCGGATTGAGCGAGGTCATCGGCTCCTGGAAGATGAAGCCGATCTCCTTGGCGCGGATCTCGTCGAGCTGGTTGCTCGTCAGCGGCACCAGGTCGCGGCCCTCGAAGATGATCTGGCCCGCGGCGATACGGCCGGGCGGCATCGCGATCAGCTTCAGGATCGACATCGCGGTCACGGTCTTGCCGCAGCCGGACTCGCCGACGACGCAGAGCGTCTCGCCGCGGTTGATCGAGATGTCGACGCCGTCGACGGCCTGGAGGATGCCGTCGTCGGTGGAGAAATGAGTTTTGAGCCCTTTGATTTCGAGCAGCGGCGCCATCAGATCACCCGTCGCGCATCGAGCGCGTCACGCAGGCCGTCGCCGATGAAGTTGATGGCGACCACGGCGATGAAGATCGCGCCACCCGGAAACAGCGCCCAGTGCGGGCCGATGTCGAGAAAATCCTTGGCGTCGAACAATAGCCGGCCCCAGGTCGGGGTATCCGGCGGAAAGCCGAGGCCGAGGAACGACAGTGTCGATTCGGCGATGATAGCGGCCGCAACGTCGATCGTGCCGGCGATGATCACGGGTCCGACCGCATTGGGTAGGATGTGCCGTACCACCTGCCGCACCGGGCTGGCGCCCAGCGCGCGCGCCGCCTCCACGAACTCCTTCTCGCGGATCGACAGGAACTGCGCGCGCACGAGGCGGGCGACCGGCATCCAGCGCAGGCCGCCGATGACGAGCACGATCAGGATGAAGATGCCGCCTTCGGGACCGAACATCGACTTCAGCCCGTCGCGGAAGAGATAGATCAGCAGCAGCAGCAAGGGCAGCTGCGGCAGGGACAGGAACAGGTCGGTGAGCCACATCAACCCGTGCCCCAGCGCACCGCGCGACATGCCGGCGAGCGCGCCGATCAGCGTGCCGATGAACACCGAGACCAGCATCGCGGCCAGCCCGACCGCAAGCGAGATCCGCCCGCCATAGATCATGCGGGCGAGGATGTCCTGGCCGAGATCGTCGGTGCCGAAGGGGTGCGCGAGCGAGGGCCCCTGCAGCCCCGCCACGATGTCGATGTCGTTGATCTTGATGCGCCAGATGAACGGGCCGATGACGACCGCCAGGATCAGGATGAGGAGCAGGAAGGCGCTGATCACGGCGAGCTTGTGGCGGCTGTAGCGCCGCCACGTCTCGCGCCAGGGCGAATAGACGCCCCGCTCAGCGGAGGGAGATGCGAGGGTCAAGCCAGCCATACAGGACGTCCGCGATGAGGTTGAACAGCACCACGAGGCACGCGAAGACGAAGGTGACGGCCATCACCACCGGCGTGTCGTTGGAAAGGATGGAGGAGATCAGCAGCGAGCCGATACCAGGGATACGGAAGATCTGCTCGGTGACGATGGCGCCGCCGAACACCGCCGGCATCTGCAATGCGATCAGCGTCACGACCGGGATCATGGCGTTGCGCATCACGTGCTTGACGATGACCTTGGCCTGGCCGAGGCCCTTGGCGCGCGCCGTGGTGACGTAGTCGAGCCTGATGACGTCGAGCATCGCGGAGCGGACGAAGCGCGTCATCGATGCGGCCTGGAACAGGCCGAGCACCGCCACAGGCATGATCGCCTGGCGGATCATCTCCAGCACCCAGTGGATGCCGGTCGCCTTGATGTCGGTGGTGTAGACGAAGGGCAGCCAGTCCAGCGTGACCGAGAAGATCAGGATGAACAGGATGCCGGTGAAGAAGGTCGGCAGCGAGAAGCCGACGAAGGCGAGCGTGTTGGCGATCTGGTCGAACAGCGAATAGGGCTTCGTCGCGGCATAGACGCCGACGGGAATCGCGATCAATAGCGCCAGGATCTGCGCCGAGCCGATCACGTAGAGCGTGGCCGGCAGGCGCTGGAGGATGAGCTGATCGACGTTCATCCGGCTGACGAACGAGAAACCCCAGTCGCCATGCAGCATGGCGGAGAGCCAGCTCAGGTAACGAAGGTAGATCGGATCATCGAGGCCGAACTTGGCCCGAAGTGCGGCCTGCACTTCGGGCGGCACGTTCGGGTTCGTCGCCAGCTCCGAGAAGGGATCTCCCGGCGCCAGCGCCAGCACGACGAACAGGACGACCGAGATCCCGAGCAGGCTCGGAATCGCGATCAGGAGGCGACGCAGGACATACTGACTCATGAAAGAAGGACCCGCCTAGCTGCGCGTGATCATTCCTCGCGGTACCAGTCGTGCAGATTGTCGGTTTCGTTGGCCCATCCGCTGATGATCGGGCGCAGATTGTTGGCCGCCGCTTCCACCTTCAGCCGATGCTGCACCGGGATGAACACGGTGTCCTGGAACATGAGATCGTTGGCCTTGATGTAGAGCGCCGCGCGCTTGACCGGATCCATCTCGCTTTCGGCGGCTTCGATGGTCGCGTCGTATTCCTTGTTGACCCATCGCGGGAAGTTCGTGCCCTGCCACTTGTTCTCCTTGGTGGCGACGAGGGTCGACAGGTAGCGACGCATGTGCTGCGCC
This sequence comes from Bradyrhizobium sp. USDA 4486, assembly GCF_054057995.1. NCBI lineage: Bacteria > Pseudomonadati > Pseudomonadota > Alphaproteobacteria > Hyphomicrobiales > Nitrobacteraceae > Bradyrhizobium > Bradyrhizobium sp. USDA 4486. The sequence continues at coordinate 7,153,693 of NZ_JBSRZV010000001.1, read as the reverse complement.
GGATCCGGCTGGCTCAGCGGGATCTGGAACATCTCGAGGTCGGCGTAGAAATGCGCATAGGTATCGGGGTTGGCGACGTCGGAGGAGAAGAACACCGAAGCGACGACCGATTTCAGCTCGACGTCGATACCGGCCTTCTGACAGGCCTGCTTGACGATCGCCTGGGTCTTCTGGCGCGGGCCGTTGATCGAGGTCTGGTACAGAAGCTTCAGCTTCTTGCCGTCCTTCTCGCGGATGCCATCCGCGCCGGGCTTCCAGCCGGCATCGTCGAGCAGCTTCGAGGCCTTCTCGATGCTGAACTCCCAAGAGGTGTTCTTGGAAACGAACTTCTCGGGACCGTTGAGGAAGTTGGCGGTGGTGCGGCCGGCGCGGCCGTAGATCGCCTTCTTGACGGACTCGCGATCGACCAGCAGCGACAGCGCCTTGCGCACCGCAGGGTCGGACAGCAACGGATGCTTGGTCTTCATCGACGAGCGCTCGCCGTCGACCTCGGTATTGGGATCGGTGAAGTTGAGTGCGATGAACTCGGTATCGCCGCCCACGGCGTAGATGGTCTTGCCCTTGCCGCCCTTCTCCAGCCGCAGCAGCACGTCGTCCTCGACCTGGATGTTCCAGCCGAAATCATATTCGCCGGTCTGGATCACCGCGCGCGCCGCCGAGACGGCGTCGCCGCCGCCCTTCATCTCGACCGTGTCGAAATAAGGCCGGGTCGGCATGTGGTAATCGGGATTGAGCTGGCCGCGGACAAGATCGCCCGGCTTGAACTCGACGAACTTGTAGGGGCCGGTGCCGACCGGCGAGAGGTTGGTCGGCGCTTCGCGCGACTTGGCTCCCTTGTAGTCGGCGAAAAGATGCTTCGGGATGATGGTGTTGGGAGCACCGACGAAGGCATCGGCCCAGAACGGCGTCGGCTTGTTGAAGAGGATTCGCACCGTGAGATCGTCCACCTTCTCGACGGTAATGTCGCGATAGGTTCCGATCGTCAGCGCCGAGGTCGCCGGATCCTTGGCATATTCCCAGTTGAACACGACGTCGTCGGCGGTGAACGGCTTGCCGTCGTGCCACTTGACGCCGGGCTTGAGCTTCCAGGTGACCGATTTGCCGTCAGCGGCCAGCCCGCCGTTCTGGATCGACGGAATCTCGGCTGCCAGCACCAGCTTCATGTTGCCGTCCGGATCCCAGCAGGCGAGCGGCTCGTAGAACAGACGCGAGCCGTCCTGGTCCTTGGTGCCGGTGGCAAAGTGCGGATTGAGCAGGGTCGGGCCCTGCCACCACAACAGCTTCAGGGCACCGCCGCCGCCGCGCTTGGTCGGCTTGTAGACCTGCGGACCTTCCGCCATGGCGACGCCGCCGAGCGCGAGGATCTGGTTGGCCAGGGGAGCGGTGAGGCCGACCGCGGCCATGCGCTTGATGAAGGCGCGGCGATCCATCCGCCCGTCCTTCACGTCGCCGATCATCGAACGCAGTTCTTTATCCAGCATGGTTGTCCCCCGTCTGGTTCCCGGTATGGATGCAGGCGACCGCGAGCGGCCGCCGATTTGGCTGGCGGTAGATGGCACACCGAATAGGCTGCGCGTCAACTCCGACCGTGTGTATGCGAACGGTGTTCTGGCTGTCTGTTGGGCAAAACTGCGTTCCGCAGCCCAGGCCTTTGGCAAACCGGCGTCAAAACACGCCGGATTCCTCGTTGCACTGCGAAAAATTTGTTCGCCGGATCAGACGAAGTATCGAGACTATATTTTCTACACCACGGACATATCGAGCGGCGGCGCGACGTGGTCCGGCAGCGGACAGACATAGGGCGTCTTGGCTGTCCGCTTGGTCAGGTCCGCTTTCGCGGCCTTGATCAGCTCCGGCTCCGTCAACGCCTTGATGCCGAGCCCCGCCATGGCCTTGGCCGCCTGCACCATGGCCTTGTGGGCGTGCGGGCTCTTGCCCTGCGCCACCACCTGCCAGGTGTGGAACGGAGTGCCGATTGCAACCGTCGGTGCGTGAACCTGCACGGTTGGCACCACCCAGCTCACATCGCCGACGTCGGTCGAGCCGACAAGCGGGTTGCGCTTGGCGTCGAGCGGCACCAGGAAGTCCGCCAACGGCTGATCGGTCGGCTCCATGCCGATCGCGTAATAGACCGAGGCGATGTCTTTGTCACTCAGGGTCGCGCGGATCTGGCTGGCAAAGCTCTTGTCCGCATCGTCGAAATGCGGGGGCCCGAGCTCCTCCATCACCCGATGCAGCGCCTGCTCCAGAGGTGCGTTCGGCAGGATGTTGGAGACCGCGGAGATGATCTTCATCTCCACCTTGGTCTCGGTCATCAGGGCTGCGCCCTGGGCAATCTTGTTCACGCGCCCGACCAGCTCGTTCATGCCGGGCAAGTCGCGGGCGCGGATCGAATAACGCACGCGCGCATGGGCCTGCACCACGTTAGGGGCGATGCCGCCGGTGTCGAGCAGCGCGTAATGCACGCGTGCGTCGCTCGGCATGTGCTCGCGCATGTAGTTCACGCCGACATTCATCAATTCCACCGCATCGAGCGCGGAGCGGCCGAGATGAGGCGAAGCCGCCGCATGCGAGGTGCGGCCGGTGAAGATGAAGTCGGCGCGGGTATTGGCGAGCGACGGCGTCACCGCGACTTCCCAGAAGCTGTGCGGATGCCAGGTGATGGCAATGTCGGCATCCTCGAACGCGCCCGAACGCACCATGAAGGCCTTGGCCGCGCCACCTTCTTCCGCCGGGCAGCCGTAATAGCGCACGCGGCCCGGCACCTTGTTCTCGGCGAGCCAGTCCTTGACCGCGGTCGCGGCGAGCAGCGCGGCGGAGCCGAGCAGGTTATGTCCGCAACCATGACCATGGCCGCCGGTTTCGACCGGACGGTGTTCCGCAACGCCGGCCTCCTGACTGAGGCCGGGCAGCGCGTCATATTCGCCCATGAAGGCGATGACGGGACCGCCCTCGCCCCATTCGCCCATCAGCGCGGTCGGAATGCCCGCGACCTTCTCGGTGATGCGGAAACCCTGGTGACGCAGCTCGGCAAGATGCTCGGCGGCCGACCTCGCCTCGGTGTAGCAGACTTCGGGCATGCCCCAGACCTTGTCGCTGAGGTCGATGAAACGCCCCTTGATCGTGTCGATGCCACGCCAGATGTCGCTGCGATTGTCCATTGCTTCGGTCCGTGATCCCTTGGTCAAACGAAGCGGCAATGGTTAGCAGCTTCATTGCAGGCCGCCTAGCATATCGTCGGACAGCAGCCATGCGGCCGTTGCCGGATCACACACCGCCTGTCGTGCGCGCGATGTTTCCGCGCCTTTCGAAGATTTCACGCGGCGTTCTCCGGAATAGTTGAGGTCAAGTCTTTTAAGATGACCGTCGTCGGCCTAAATTACCGGTGCTTCGCCTGCCCTCGCTTGGCGGCGAAGGGACCGCTCGCAAATCAGGAGACCTCCATGGCCGTTCTAACCGAATGGAGAGTGCCGCCGGCCAACCAGCCGCGTGCGAGCGACTACGGTTTCGATCTCGATCACGCGCTCGGCTCCGTCGTCGGCCTGCACGCCATCATCCCGCCGGACGCTTTCAGCGCCGAAACATTGGGTACCGAACGCGCCGGCAATGGCGTCGTGATCGATGACGGGTTGGTGCTGACCATCGGCTATCTCATCACCGAGGCGGAATCGGTGTGGCTACACCTCGCCGACGGGCGCGTCGTCGAGGGGCATGTGCTCGGCTTCGATTCCGTCACCGGCTTCGGCCTCGTGCAGGCGCTCGGCAGGCTCGACCTCGAGCCCTTGCCGCTCGGCAACTCGGCCGACACCCGCATCGGCGACCGCGTCGTGGTCGGCGGCGCCGGCGGGCGCACGCGCTCGGTCGCGAGCCAAATCGTCGCCAAGCAGGAATTCGCGGGCTATTGGGAATATCTGCTGGACGAGGCCATCTTCACTTATCCTGCGCACCCCAACTGGGGCGGCACGGCGCTGCTCAACGAGCGCGGCGAATTGATCGGCATCGGCTCGCTCCAGCTCGAACGCGAGCGTGAAGGCAACGCCGAGCACGTCAACATGATCGTGCCGATCGACCTGTTGAAGCCGATCCTCGATGACTTGCGCAAGTTCGGCCGCGTCAACAAACCGGCACGGCCGTGGCTCGGGCTCTACTCGACCGAGATCGACAACCGTGTGGTGGTGATCGGGATCTCCGCCAACGGCCCGGCCGCGCGTGCCGAGCTCAAGACGGGCGACGTCATCCTCGCCGTCGACGGCGAGAAGGTCAGGAGCCAGACCGGCTTCTACAGGAAGATGTGGGCGCTCGGCGCTGCCGGCGTCGATATACCGCTCACCGTTCATCATGAAGGCGTCACTTTCGATGTCACGGTGACCTCGACCGACCGCTTCAAGCTTCTGAAGGCGCCGAAGCTGCATTGATCCCATACTGGGGTAGCCGCGATGAGCGAGGCCGTGATCGACGACATCGTGGCCCTGCTGCCGCCGCTGCTCAATGCGCTGGAAGCGCTCGGTTTCTTCCAGCGGCATTTGCATCCGCCGGCCTTCGCCTCGGTGATGAATGCAATCGGCAGGCCTGACAAGACGCTGCAGGCGGCACATAGAGCGATCGGAGAATGGCCGGAGCAGTTCGCCGGATTACGCGAGCGGCTCGATCGCGCCTGCAACGAGACGCTCGCCGCCCTTGCCGGCATCCGCGATGTCGAGCGCGGCAATGGCGATCTCGTCGCGGTCTTCCGCGCGCTGCGTCACGTCCCGCGTGCGCAGGAGGCGCTCTATCCGATGGCGGCGCAGTTTCCGCCGGTGAGCAGCTTCTTCCTCAACGCCGCCAATCGCGACAACGGCGATCTGCTGGCGCGGCTCGAAGCCGGCGCGGGCGACGGCACCGGCATCTTCCACGATCAAAATGAGCCCGGCAGCCGCGGCGGCTTCTCGGTCTATGTGCCCGAATATTACAGGCCCGATCTCGCCATGCCGCTGGTGATGGCGCTGCATGGCGGCAGCGGCAACGGCTGTGGTTTTCTCTGGAATTGGCTGCGCGACGCCCGCAGCCTCGGCGCGATCCTGGTGGCTCCGACTGCAACCGGCCCGACCTGGGCACTGATGGGCGACGATTCCGACACGCCGAACCTGATGCGTATCCTTAAGACTGTCCGCAGCCGCTGGAGCATCGATGCCTCGCGCCTGCTGCTGACCGGCATGAGCGACGGCGGCACCTTCTGCTACGTTACAGGCCTCGACGGCGCTTCGCCCTTCACGCATCTCGCGCCGGTGTCGGCGACATTCCATCCGCTAATGGCGGAGATTGCGGACGCCACGCGCCTGCAAGGCCTCCCCATCTTCATCACCCACGGCAAGCTCGACTGGATGTTTCCGGTGCAGACCGCGCGCCAAACCCAAGCTGCGCTCTCGGCGGCGGGCGCCAACATCACCTATCGCGAGATCGACGATCTCAGCCACACCTATCCGCGCGAGATCAATGCGGAGCTGTTGGAATGGCTGAATGGGGAATGAACGATCTCTCCTTACATGCGCCGCATCGCCGCGGAACCATCACTCCGGGCCGATGTTATCGCCCGTCACCGGAGGTTCGCAAATGCAGACTTTTTTCGGAATGATCCTGGGCGCGCTGCTGCTCGTGTGCGGCGTCTACGCCTATGACTCCATGCAGACGTCCTCGGTCGCCAATGGCGAGGTCGCGGCCACCAACCGCACCATCGTGAACTGGGACGTCGCGAAGGCCGATTGGGAGGCGCTGCGCGATCGCGCGCACAAGGACTGGGTCCGGATCTCATCGAAGTAATTTTCGGCCAAGTAATCTCGACCTGCCAAATATGAACAGGGCGCCGTCGCGGCTCCGCGGCGGCGCCCTTCTGTTGGCTGTGACGCCAGCTCAGTTCATCTTGGCCTTGCGGGCGTCGGCAATGACCTGCTCGAACTCGTTCATGCTGAGCACCCCCGGCACGCGGTACTTGCCGACAATGAATGACGGCGTGCCGCGGAAACCGAAGGCTTCCGCCTGCTCGTTGTTGCGCTTGAGGATGGCGTCGATGTCCTTGGCGTGACCGGTGAGATCGCGTTTCAGGCGGTCCATGTCGACGCCGGCAGCCGCCAGCAGCTCGTTGATGCGCGGCTCGGTGAGGCGGGAGCTGACGGCCATCATGGCATCATGGGCCTGGTGATACTTGTCCTGGAATTTTGCCGCGAGCGCGATCCGCGCCGCGGTGACTGAGACCGGACCGAGGACCGGCCAGTCCTTGATCACCAGCCGCACCTTGCCGTCGTCCTGGACCACCTGGCGCAGCTCGGGCTCGAGCTTGCGGCAATAGGGACAATTGTAGTCGGACCACTCGACGATGGTGATGTTGCCATCGGGATTGCCGGCGACCGGCGTCTCGGGATCGCGCAGCACCTTGGCTTCGGTCAGCACCTCGTCATCGTCTGCCGCCGCCAGCGCCGCGGTGATCCCGCCCGCAGCAAGCGCGCCCGCCCCAATCAACGTCAACGCACTACGCCGCGTCGCCACGAGGCCTTTCTTGCCAAATCCAGTCATATCTCGTCCCGTTTCGGTCCCATCCCGCAAGAATACGGCCCAGGACCGGGAATTGTTACGGGTCATATAGAACTTCGCGGGCGCGATGTCATTGCCGCGCCCTGCGCAAATCGTGTCCGACGGGCTTAAGCCGCCGCGCGCGGCAGCATCGCCATCAAGGTCCCGGTCATGGTGGCGATCAGCGCGGTCGTGCCCTCATGCTCGGCAAAGGCTTTGGCCTCGCAGAAGGTCAGCGTGCGGCCAGGCTTGATCACCTCGGCCTTGAAGATGAAGGGCGTGCCGCGGGCGGGTGCGAGCAGCGTGGTCTTGAACTCGACGGTCAGGATGTCCGCCTCGTGCGGCATCAGGCTGAAGGCAGCAACGCCGCAGGCATTGTCGAGGCCCGCGGTGATGATGCCGGCATGGATGAAGCCGTTCTGTTGCGTCAAAGCCGGCGCGTGCAGCATTGCCAGCTCGACCTCGCCCGGCGCGAGCCGTACGATTGCGATACCGAGCGTACGCATCGCCGGCTGGCTCTCGAACATGGCAATAGTCGCTGCGCGATAGCCCGGGTTTTTCGGCTGGAATGCGGTCATGACTCAGACCTCGGCCGGTTCGGCGAGATGTTTCAAAGCGACCGCCCGGATCGCGTCCGCGAACGGCGTCGACTTGCGCAGCCCACGGTCCATGTGCACACCCGTGATCTCGCAAATTGCGGCGATCTCGCCAGTCTCGGCATTCGTCATGTCGTGCCGGAAGCGGATCGACTTGTCGCGGACCTCGAGCAAGTGGCTGCGGATCTCGACGATGTCGCCGGCGAGCAGCTCGCGCCTGTAGGTGATGTTCTGCTGCACGGCGGCCATGCCACGGCCGGAGGAACGCAGATAGCTCGGCGTCAGCCCGAGGCGAGCGAACAGATTCCAGTTGGCTTCGTCGAACTTGCCGACATACCACATGATGTTCATGTGGCCGACATGATCGCATTGCCACGGATACACCGTGCCGCGATAGGTCGCCTCCTGCTCCATCGCAATGTCTCCCTGCCCTTTTTCTTGCTGACTTTTTGGTGCCTTTTTGGCTTTTGATACGGTAGCGTATCAGGGGCTCGCCGCGTTAGCAATACGGCACCGTATCAAGAACCGGTGAGGCGACTTCATGAGCGAGGGCAAGCGCGACGTCTGGGTCGAGGCGGGGTTTGCCGAGCTCGCCCGCTCGGGGGTCGAGGGTGTCCGGGTCGAAGTGCTCGCCAAGAATCTCGGCGTCACCAAAGGCGGGTTCTACCGCCGCTTCTCCGACCGGGCTGCACTGCTCGATCTTATGCTGGAACGCTGGCGCGAGGGACGCGCGGCGTCAATCGCGCAGCAGACCAGCCTGGACGGCGAGGCGCCGCGCGAGCGGCTGAGGGCGGTGATCCAGCTCTATTCGGAGCGGCTCAACCCGGAAGGCATGGCGATCGAGCTCGCGATCCGGCAATGGGCCCGCTCGGACGAGAATGCGGCGGCGGCGGTGGCGAGCGTGGATGCGGTGCGGCTGAAGCACGTCGCCGAGCTCTATCGCGCGACCGGCCTTGCGGCCGAGGAGGCCGAGGCGCAGGCCTTCCTGTTCTACTGCTTCATCTTCGGCCAAAGCCTTTTGTTCGTCGAGCGCGGCCCGCGCAAGCGGTCGCAGCTGGTGGCGAAATCGGCGGAGAAGCTGCTGGATTAGAGCATGATCCGGAAAAGTGCGCAGCGGTTTTCCGAAAAGATCATGCTCAAACACCCCTAACAGGCTGTTGAAGAAGTAGCCAATCGGCGGGCGATGAAGGGAATGTCGTCGCCGCCTTCGAGGCATATCTCACCTTCAAGCGAGCCATCGGCGAGCTCTTCTGCCCAACCACGGCCTCTTGCGGGCTCCATCTCGTCGCTGCCGTCCCACGTGAACTCCACGGCATCGCCTTCGCAGCGGCCATATATTGCCCCCGTGAGGCAATCCAGGGCGAACTCGCCGCCTTCGGCTGCGAACAGGATGTAAGAGCCCGCCCCGGCCATGTCGTGATCGGGCGTTTCCACCACACGCCATTTGCCCCGCACGCTCATGGCTGCACCACCAGCAGCTTGGGCAGACGGATCAGATTGTAGGCCGCGAGCGCCAACGTAAAGGCGGCGTCCACGCGCTCGCGCCCCCGTAGCTTCACCTTGGCCAGACCGGCGGAACTCTTGATCCACCCGAACACCTCCTCAATCCGTTTGCGGCAGCGTTGGCTAATCTCGTATCCGGCGTGGCGGGTGGTGCGGGCGTCGACCGCCGTCCTGCGCGGGGTACCGGTCTTGCTGAGGTGTCCGTCGATCGCGATGTGCGGCGTCACTGATCGTTCTCTCAAGTCGTGGACGAACTGCGTGACGTCATAGGCCTTGTCCGCGCCGAGCGTGATCCGCCGGCCTGTGCGATCACGCCGATCGATCAACGCCAGCGCAGTCTCTCGTTCGGCCGTGCCGGTGGCCTGGCTGACGGCACCGCCGACCGCCAGACCATGGCGGTTCTCCATCAGAGCATGCCCCATGTAACAGAGCTTGGCCGGCCGCCCATCCCCCTTCTTGTAGAGCCGGGCCTCCGGGTCGGTCGTACTTTGGTGCGTCTCGTTTGAACGCTTCTCCTTGTGGAAGCTACGCTCAGCGTTGCGTCCCGGACCCTCGCTGTCGTTGTCGTCTCCGTCCTTTCTGCGGAAGCTCTTGATCGAAGCCCACGCCTCAATCAGCGTGCCGTCGACCGAGAAGTGATCGCTCGACAACAGCCGCTTCACCTTCGGCTGAGCCAGCACCGCCGAAAGGAACTTGACGGCGATCTCACCCTCTAACAGCCGGTCGCGATTCTTGGAAAAGGTCGAGTGGTCCCACACCGGATCGTCCACGCCCAGACCGACAAACCAGCGGAATAGCAGGTCAAATTCCAGCCGCTCCATCAATTGTCGTTCCGAGCGAATGCCGTAGAAGGCCTGCAGCAGCATCGCCCGAAGCAGCCTCTCCGGTGCAATCGAGGGCCGGCCAAAGTCCGTGTAAAGCCCCGCAAACGCCTTCGATAGATCGCCCAGCGCAGCGTTCACAATCCCCCCGGATCCTCCGTAAGGGATGGTCCGGACGAACCCGCGCTTCAAGATCCACATAACTGAACAGCGATCCAGACCGCTCGTCCGATCCTCGCATCCCGGCCTCCCGATTCAATCATCGAGAGAATCACGTCCAATTCCGTCCCGCCAGAGACTTCTTCAACAGCCTGCTAAAGCGCGATGACGATTCATCCCAATCTCATCACGCTTTAGGCGCGCCAGAGGGCCAAGCAAGATGGCCGGAGCATTGCTCCGGCCATCGCATCAAATCGAAGCTCAGGCGGCGCCTTTCAGCCTCTTGTTGCATTCGCTGTAATAGCCGCCCCCCTTCTCGATCCACTTCATGCCGCCATTGCCGTTGGTGGCCTTGTTGGCGTTGTACTGGTCGACACAGGTGTGCAGGCGTGCCTTGCCGGCGGTCTCCTTGGAGTATTTCGGATCGATCGCATTCGGATAGACCGCAGGTCCCGCCGGCAGGGTCGGTGCGGCGGGAGCCGCTTCCTTCTTCGCTTGCTTCGGCTCGGCGGGAGCGGCGGGCGCAGCCGGAGCGGCTGCGGTCGGCGCGGCGGCGGGGGTCGCGTCCGCGCCGCACTGGGCCTTGCGGAATTCATTCCACTTCATGGTGCCGAGCGAGCCGTCCTTCTTGGCGGCCTGATATTTCGCGCTGCACTCCTGCGAGGTCAGCGCGTGCGCCGGTGCGCTCGCCGCCAGCGCGGCAAAGCCCGACACCGCAATCGCACACAGCAATTTCGATTGAATGGTCATCCCTGATCTCCTCCTTGGTCTTCCCTTGGTCATTCCCTGGGGAAGTGAAACGAACATTGCTATCCTAGCGTGTCGGCCGCTTGCGACAAGGAAGCGATGGCGCCCTCCGCCAAAATATAGTGAAGCCGCCGTTCAAATTATTCATGTCGCGTTCAGCAACACCAGCCGACGTTCGCAACCCTTCGCCATTTTCGCAAGAAGAGTGCAACACCATGACCTTTACGTCCCGCCTCGCCGTCGTCGCTCTCGCCTCCCTGCTCGCTTCCGGCACCGCGTTCGCACAGACCGCCGCGCCGGCTGCCAAGACCGATGCCGCCACCATCGACAAGAAGGCGCCGAAGGAGCGCTCGGCCGAGTCGCTGGAATGCTCCAAGCAGGCGGACGCCAAGGGCCTGCATGGCAAGGAGCGCAAGAAATTCCGCTCCGAATGCATCAAGAGCGCGAAGGCCGGCACCGCCGCCCCCGCCGCCGACAAGAAGTAAATCCGTCACAATACGGCTCGCGAGCATCCGCGGGAGGCGTGCGCATTGCGGCATGACCAGCCTGCAATTGTGCGCCTGTCGCTGATTTGCGATAAGGTGGCGTGAAGCAAATCACCACCTCCCTGCCGTTCGAATGGCCGAGCCGTGCCAAGCTCTTGAGCACGGTGGAGACGCTCGTCATTGGCACCGCCGGCGGCCTCGTGTTTCTGCTCGCCGGCCTTCCCGGCGGGCTGATCTCGGGCGCAATGATTGCGGTCGGCATCGCCGCGATCGCCGGCCGCCAGCTGACGCTGCCGCCGATCCTGACCCAGACCGTGCTGGTGCTGCTCGGCATCTCGCTCGGATCAGTGGTGTCGCGCCATCTGATCCAGCAGGTCAGTGCCTATCCCTTAACCATCGGGCTGCTCGCGCTCGCCACCTTCTGCTCGACCTTCGGCTCGAGTTATTACCTCCAGCGCATCCATGGCTGGGACCGCACCTCCGCCTTCCTCGCCGGCAGCCCCGGCGCGCTGTCGCAGATCACGATTTTGGCGGTCGAGCGCGGCGCCGACCTGCCGGGCATCGCCGTGGTGCAGACCATGCGCGTCATCATTCTCACCGCGGCGCTGCCGATGGTGCTCGCGATCGCGGGCGTCGCGCCCTCCGCCGCGCCAACGCTCACTACAGCGATCGCCTCGCCGCTCGACCTCGTCGAGCTGGTCGCGGCCTCGCTGGCCGCCGCGCTGCTGCTGCGGCTGATCAAGTTTCCGGCGAGCTGGATGTTCGGCGCGATGATCGCCTCCAGCGTGCTGCATGGGGTGGGCTGGGTCGAAGGCGGCCTGCCGAACTGGGTGCGGGGGGTGGCGCTGATCGGCATCGGCGCGCTGATCGGCAGCCGCTTCGCGCGGATGCGGATCAAGACGCTGGCCGGCCACATCAACGCGGCGCTCGGCTCGTTTACTGTGGCGATCGCCGTCTCCGCGATCTTCGTCGGCATCGTCGCACTGACCACGCAGGTGAAGTTCTCGGACGTCGTCGTCGCCTTCGCGCCGGGCGCGATGGATGCGATGCTGGCGCTGGCACTCACCCTGCATATCGACCCGATCTTCGTCGGTGCCCATCACCTCTCGCGCTTCGTGTTCGTCACGATCGCAACTCCGGGCATCGTGCATCTGTTCGGCCGCACGCAGGACGATGTGGATGATTGACGGGGCACAGCTGCCGTAGCGGAGCACAGCTCTCGTGGGGTGGGTAAAAGGCGCACTAGCGCCGTGCCCACCATTCTTACGACGGTATCACTAGGAGTGGTGGGCACGCTCCGCTTTGCCCACCCTACGGCAGCTTGCCTAGCGCTTCGCCGTCCGCACAAATCCCCACGCGGCGAGCGCGGCCATCAAGAGCGAGATCAGCACGTTGTAGCCGGCGAGCGAAAAGCCGAGGAAGCGCCACTGAACCTCGTCGCAGCGCACCACCTTCACGGTATCGAGCTTCGACAGCAGATCGGCGGCGCTGCCGAGATTGACGACCGGACCGGAGCAGTCGGTCGGGCCCTTCCAAAAGCCCCATTCGACGCCGGAGTGATAGGTGCCGAGCCCGGCATTGGCGAGCGTCGCCAGCGCGAGGATCGCGAGTCCCGCGAGCAGCAGCGGCCGCGGTGCGCCGTTCCGCGCTGCAAGCGCCGTCAGCGCGCCGAGCGGGATCGCGAGATAATAGGCGTAGCGCTGCTCCAGGCACAACGGACAGGGCAGGATCTCCAGCACGAGCTGGAAGAACCAGGCACCTGCGATGGTCGCCGTCGCGATCAAAGTGACCAGCACCGAGGCGGTCAGCGCGGGGCCGGCGCTGTCCTGCCTGAACGCAGCTATTGCGGCACTCTGGGTCGTCACGGCAGCCTCTTCTCGACGGGGTCGCGCTTTAAGGCTGTAACCCCGGCCTATGCGGCTGTCGAGAACGGCCGGGATCACTTTGGCGCGGGTTGACCTCGCTTTGTTCATGGCTATAGTCCGTCGGCTTCGCGACGCTCTCCCTGGAGGGGCCGACCGAGGGCCCCTGTGGCGGAACTGGTAGACGCGCTCGACTCAAAATCGAGTTCCGCAAGGAGTGCTGGTTCGATTCCGGCCAGGGGCACCAGCCTTCGCTGCTTCGCAGCTACGGCTGGGCGAGCCACGCACATCTCTACTGGAGCGAAGCGGCGAAGGCTGTCCCGCCGGAGTCTTGGCGATGGCGGACTGGCTCAACGAAGCCTTCCCTTCCAATTGTCACATCCGCCCTGTAAAAGCCGGTAGCTTCTTCCATAACTCGAAGGAGCTAGTATGAACGACCTGCACGCGTGGCTTTCAGAGCAGCACCACGGCCTGCGCACTTTCCGGACATTCCAGCAGAAGCTCGAGACGCTCGGTCGCGACGACCCTGAGCAGCGCGGCCTGTGCCGGCTGTTGAGCAGCCTCGTCGGCAGCTATATCGAAGCGTTTGACGAGGCTCCGCTGCCGGTCGAGGTCGCCGATGGCGCCTATCAGCGTCTGCTGGCGCTGGTCGAGAGCATCGACCTGAACGCCGACGCGAGCCGCCGGCTTGCGGACATCAACCGCGTGGCGGAAAGCCGGCTCTGGCAGTGACCAGAGCGCCTCCACGTCAGCCCCCGCGCTCGTCCTCGACAGCACGCTTCAACATCGCGAGCGCGCTGCGCCAGTAAAAGGCTGCGTGCTTCCAGCCGGAGTCTTCGCCGATCTCCCAGCCGGGTCCCCAACGCGGAGGTGAAGGCGGCACCAACTGGTCGACCGTCAGGATCGTCTCCGCCTCGTCGGCGCGGAGCGCCATGGTGATGATCGACCAGGATTGAGGATGGTCCGGCAGACCGGAGACGCGCGACCAATAGGCGTAGCGAAGCAGCATCAGCGGCTCGACCGCGATGACGCGGCCCTTGTCGCGATAATGCTTCGTCCCGATCACGGCCTCGATCTCGAAGGGCTCGCCGACGCGCCAATCCGTCTTGAAATGAGCGTTGCGCCACCTCTCCCCTGCGTGGGGATCGGTGAGCGCGTCCCACACGCGTACCCGATCCGCCGCGATCCGGACTGATTCGGTCACCGTCTTGAAGGTCATTTTCAGGCTTTCGGACATGCAGCGGAGGGGCGCGATTTTGTCCTGTCCGCCGCAAGGCGTTCGACTTCACCGCGCCGACACCTATATTCCTACCGGAACGTGTAGCGATGCAGCGAGCAGCTTTGATGGCCAGACGACGCGCGACGGAAGCGGAGGCCGACGACCTCCCCCGCTATTTCGTCTGGGTCCGGGGCCTCGACGGCCCCGAACCGCAGAAATGGATGGCGATGGACTTCGGTGTAGGCGACTGGAAGCGGGCGCTCGTGCTGGCCTATCTGGAGCTGCCGGAGGGCGAACGGCATTTGCCGCTGTCGGTGCTGGCGCGGCGCTATCCGCCGCCGAGGATGGAGACGCTGTAAAAGCCGTACCTCACTTCCCCTTGCTGCGGTCGGTGTCAGCCGTCGATGCCCCATGATTATGGGTGTCACGGCAAGTGCGCTGCGGATAAACTGGCTCGCGCCGCGGGGGACACGCGGTGCGGGACGATGAACATGAGCGAACAGGGCGAGACGGGTGAGGCCATCACCATCCTCCTCGTCGAGGACGACGCGCCGACCTGCTGGCGGCTCCAGGATGCGCTGGTCAAGGCCGGCTACGAGGTGCGCAGCGCCGGCACGCTCGGTGAGGCCCGCTTCGCGCTCGGCGAGGGTGTGCCGCGCGTGCTGCTGACCGATCTCAGGCTGCCCGACGGCCACGGCGTCGAGCTGATCCGCGAAACCCGCCAGCGCTTTCCCGACACCGAGATCATGGTGATCTCGGCGCTCGGCGACGAGGAAAGCGTGATCTCGGCGATCACGGTCGGCGCCACCGGCTATCTCCTGAAGGACGCCTTCCCCACCGACATCGCGACCACCGTGCGCGATCTCGTCGCCGGCCATTCGCCGATCTCGGCCTCGATCGCCCGCTTCATCGTCCGCCGAACACAAGGAGCGGCGCAGAATTCGGCGGCGCCGCCGCCTGGGCCCGTGCTCAACACGGCGAGGCTGACGCCGCGGGAGATCGACATCCTCTGGGGCATCGCCAAGGGCTTCAGCTACGCCGAGATCGCCAGCCATCTCGGCCTGTCCAGGCAGACCGTGCCGGGCCACATCAAGAACATCTATCGCAAGCTCGAGGTGCACACGCGCAGCGAGGCGGTGTTCGAGGCGGTGCAGCAGGGCCTGATCAAGCTGTGAGCGAGATCGCGGCGAAGGCACCGGTCAAACCCGCGCGGCCCCGGCTGCTGGCCTCGCGGCTGGTGCCTTATCTGCTGCTCCAGGCGCTGATCGTGATCGCCACCATTCTCGGACTGCGGCTGCTCCAGCCCAGCGATCCCGACGATCATGCCGTGACGGCATTCTCGTTGCGGGAGGACGGCATGACGCGCCCCGTGACGCTGCCGCACTTCACCTCCTCGCGCTATTCGCTGGCGGACCCGCCGCTCTATACCGGCACCTTCATCTTCAAACGCGGAGACGCGGGGTCAGGATGGTCGGTCTACCTGCCGCGCTTCAGCAATGCGGTCGAGGTCGCCGTCAACGGCGTCGTCGTGCTCGATTCCCGCCGCGACGCCAACGCCAACCGGCCGGACCGCAACACGCCGCAGATCGCGCTCATCCCGGCCTCGCTGCTGCGCGACGGCAGCAACGAGATCACCGTGCGGTTGTTCGTATGGGGACCGCTGAAGGGATTTCTCGACACCGTCTATGTCGGGCCGGATATAGCCTTGCGTCCGGCCTATGAGACGCGCACGCTGCTGTTCGTCACGTTGCAGGTGGTGTTCTCCGCCTGGCAGTCGATCCTCGCCGTCATCCTCGCGATCATGTGGCTGATGCGGCGACGCGAGCCGGTCTATGGCGTGCTGGCGGCTGCGATGGTGCTCGGCGTCATCCAGGCCTTCATGCCGCCGCCGGTGCCGCCGTTCACCGTATCGCGGCTTCCCGCGGTGCTGCTCGCATCCGCGCCGATCGAGAGCGCGCTGATCGTCGCCTTCGGCGTGCTGTTCTTCGGCTGGCGCTGGCCGCGCTACGGCGCCCTGCTGTTCGCGCCGGGGCTGATCATATTCGTGGTCGGATTGATCGGGGGCCCGCCGCTGCCACGCATCCTGTTCCTGGTGCTCGGCATCCCCACGGTCGGGCTCAGCCTGTTCCTGATGGCCTGCGTCACCACGGCCGCGGTGATCAGACGGCGGGACGCGGCGAGCTTCACGATCGGCTGCGCGGTGACGATCGTGCTGACCTGCTGGATCCACGACATGCTGTCGGTGTTCGAGATCGTGACCAACGAGCGCATCTTCGTCTCGCGCCTGTCCTATTCGGCGATGCTGGTGGCGATCGGCGCCGGCCTGACGTGGCGTTTTGCCCGCGCGCTGAACCAGGTCGACAGCTTCGCCGGCCAGCTCATCACCCGCGTGCGCGAGGCCGAGGAGCGGCTGAAGGCGAGCTTTGCCCGCGAGGAGGAGCGAGCCCGCGCCGCCGCGCTGGCCAACGAACGCACGCGCCTGATGCGTGACCTGCACGACGGCCTCGGCGGACAGCTCGTCAGCATCGTGGCACTGTCCGAACGCGGCCATGAGGGCGCGACCATCACTGACGCGGCCCGCGCGGCGCTGAAGGACCTGCGCCTCGTCATCGACTCCATGGACGATATCGGCGGCGACCTGATGCTCGCGCTCGGCTCCTGGCGCGAGCGCGCGACGGCGCAATTGCGACCGCACGACATCGCGCTCGACTGGCGCGTGACGACGCCGCAAGGCCTGCCGCTGCATCCCGAGCTGCGGCCCTGGCATGTCATCCAGATCGTGCGCATCCTCGACGAGGCCGTGACCAATGCCGTCAAGCACGCCAAGGCGCGCCACATCGCAGTGACGATCGAGACCCTGGAAGGCGGCCAGCGAAGCGGCCAAGGGCCGTATGGCGTGATCAGCGTGACGGATGACGGCTGCGGTTTTGCGCTCACGGGCAATGGCGAAGCCGCGGGCGCGAGCCAGACCGCGCGGGGCTTGCGCAACATGAGAAGCCGCGCCGCGCGCTGCGGCGCCGCGCTCGACCTGAGCTCCGAGGGCTCGGGCACGCGCGTGCGGCTGCAATTGCCGCAAGTCTTTCCCGACAGCGACGCCGCCGCCGGCTGAAAAGCCCCCTCCCCGAACGCGTCGGACGCACGGAGAGAGGGAACGGGCGGGATGTCTGCCTTGCGGAGGACGGGGGGTGTTCGTCCGCAGGGCGCCGTTGCCCGAAACGATGCAATCAGCTCAATCCAAGGAATTCGTCAGCGCACGCCGACGCGATTGACCGGACCGCCGCGGTTCATCGGCGTGCCTGCGCGAACGCCGACACCAGGCGCGCCGACGCCGGGCGTCGCCACCGCTGCCGCGGCGACCGGGGCCGCGGGCGCGACCACCACCGCAGCGGTCGGCCGCACCACGCAGCCCTTGGGCACGCCGACCGTCTTGCAATACACTACCGCCTGCGCCGGGCTCGTGCCCAGCGACACCATCGCCGCGCCCGCCAGCATCATCACCGTCAACCCGGCGCTCAGCGCTCCCGCTTTTCTCGACATCTTGCTCTCCTGCTTCCCGTTCGGCGTCCCGATGCACTCACCTGGGTTTCGCAGCCGACGTGCAGGTGTGAATGGCAAAAGACGGCGCGCGAATACATGCCATGAAGATGGGGGTGCGGCGGCGATCAGGCCGAGCCGATGCCATGAACATGGCATGGACCGCGCGCACGGCTTCGCGAGATGGTCCGGCCTGCTTGATCCCACGCGGGACCAGCGACAATCCCAAAGAGGTGCTTTATGAAGATTTCGGTTCTTGCCGCGGTGCTGCTCGCCGCCACCGCCCTGCCCGCCGCAGCGCAATCCGGCCCTACACCGCAGGAGCAGATGGCCTGCCGCAGCGACGCCAGCAAATTCTGCGCCGAGCATGTCGGCAAGCCGCCGCAGATGAATGCCTGCCTGCGCGAGAACAAGTCGAAGCTCTCCGACGGCTGCCGCAAGGTCGTGGAATCGCACGGCGGCTGATCGCTTCCGGGAGAAGATCGCGCGCTCAGGAAGCAGCTGGGCGCGCCGACACGCTAATCGTCGTCGTCGGGCCCGAACAGCCTGATCTGCGGGAAGGTGCTGCGCGGGCGGTTCGCATAATCGCGCGCGCCGGAATCTTCGCGGATGTTGCGCGCGACATCGTCCCAATCGGTGCGGTCGCGCATGCCGCGCGGTTCACGGGATTCGTAGTGACGGCGCTCGGCCCAGCGCTCGCGGCGCTCCGCCCGCCGCCGCTCGGAGGCGGCGCGCTTCATGTCGGAATCTTTGGCCCTGGCATAGGCATTGTCAGGTGAGGAGGACGGCTCTGTCGACGCCTGCTGCTCGCCGGGCTTTGCTGCATGTGGAGGGGATGCGGGCGCCGGCTTGATCACGTCCTTGGGTGGCTCGACTGCGGCAGCTTGCGAAGGCCGCGGAGCCGCCGGCTCGGCGTTGGACTGGACAGTCTGCGTCTCCGACTTGATCTCTGGCTTGGCTAGGGGCTTGGCTTCGCCCTGCGCCTGTGCGGGCGCGGCAATCATCGCCCCGAAGGCTTGCGAGCCGGTGAGGTATTGGACGCGCTCGGACGGCGCGTTCGTCGCCGCGGGTGTATTGTCCGATGCAGCGGCTGCGGCGCGCTGCGCCATCTTGCTGGTGTCCGCACCCTGCTTCGGTGCGATCGGATTCATGATGTTGCCGGCGACGATGCCGCCGCCGAGGCCAATGGCGATGGCGGCGACGATCGTTCCAGCGCCGACGAAATAAGCTGTCGAGGCGCGCATTGGCCCACTCCCTGTTTGGAGCGGGCAACGCGTGAGGATTGCCGGATGTTCCTGATACCGGCGGGAACCGCGCCTCAGATCTGCTGCGCGACCTTCTCGAGCCCGATGAGGCGGGCGAGCTTGCGCACTTCTTCCTTCTGGTCGTCACGCAGCTGGAACAGCAGCGGCATCGCGGCCGACTTCAACTGCTGGACCTCATCGCAATTCGGATCGATCTGCGCACCGGGCGGCGCGTTCGGATTTGACAGCTTGTTCGCCTGGATCTTGCGGGCGACGTTGCGCAGCGCGGTCTCGACCGAGGGCCAGTAATATTCCTGCGACGATGACAGCTTCAGGCGTTCCTTGATCCCCGAGATCTGAACGTCGGACAGCAGCGAATAAGATTTCTGCGGCTGCGGCTTGGCGACGACCTTCGGCTTGGCCGGGACCTCGACGGCGGGAATCTCGGTGGGGGGCGCCTTTTGCGTGCTCGCCTTGGGCATCGGAAAATCCGACGGCGTGGCGGCGGCAAAAGCCTGACGCAGCGGCTCAGTCGGTGCGGCCGCCTGCAAAAGCTTGTCGGCCGGCACCTGAACCGGGTCGATCGCGGCCGAGGCCAGCGCCAGCGTCGGAACCAGGCGGTCGGCTTTGGCGGCGCGGTTGGTCGCGAGCGGCTTGGGCGCAGGCGTCTGCGCGATCATCTCGGCACTGACGCTGGGCACGCTGTCGCGGCCGAGAATGGCGGTGGCGGCGCCGCCGAGGACGAGGAAACAGGTCAGCACGACGATGGTGATGGCTCTGGACAAACGTCTCTCCGGGAACGACCGCTTCACGAGCTTGTTAGATTTGCTGGGAAAAAGGGCACGAAATAAGGCTTGAGTGTGCCTTCGCTGCGACAATCAGCATGCCTGCGGCGACATTTCCCGAAAAGGCCTAGGAAATCAGGCCGCTGCCGACAGCTCGTAGGCGTCCTGGATGTCGGCGACGATCTCGGAGGCCTCCCACACCGCACGCGGCTCGACCGATTGCAGCGCCACCGTCCAGTTGCCGCCGCGACGGGTGCGGAGGACGCTGACGATGTCGAACCGCACGTTGCGGCACAGCGGGTGGCGAGCCAGCGCGTGGGCGACGCGGATGCGGATCTCGTCCAGGGTCGCGGCTGTCTTGCTGTTGAGAAAATCGAAGTCCATCGCCTGTCCCTCTCGGTCCTGATTGGCGGCCGTGAGGGGATTCTTGGCGGGCGATGGTTAATCTGCCGTTAAGTGGGCGCGACGGAGGAGCGCTGGATTAACCGTGAGCAATGCGACAGCGTCGCCTCTCCCTCTCCCCGTCAACACGCCGACGTCGCCATGCTCACAACTGTCAGCGTCCCCGATGGGAAATGGTGGGGTAAATCCCCGGGATTTTACGGTGGTCATTGTGGCTCCGACACCACAGCGCGCAACGGAGTGCGCGCCGACAATGCCGACCCGATTGCCCGCGAATCAGGGAATCACCTAGACCGCTGACGGGGCTGGGAAGCGGAGTACGATATGAGAGTCGCTTCCCTGGAAAGTGCAGTCGCCGCGATCACGTTGATCACGGCTATCATCGTGGTGCTGTGGGAGATCAAGATCTTCTACGGAATGTGAACTGGCAGGATGCCGAGCATCCCTTCCGCGGCGGCGGAAGTCTGCCGTTCATTCGGCGCCATGCACGACCATGACGCGCTTGCCGTCACTTCACCGCTTCTCGATCACCAGGCTCTGCACCGCACGGCCAAAGTAACCTTGCCTGTCGGCCAGCCGCGACATCGCGAGCCCCGCGCCGTCAGGGCCGATCCAGGATTCGCCGTCGAGCAGGATCCACTCGCCGACCGGCTGGCGTGCAAAGCTCACCGTGAGATCGGCGTTGATATAGGTCCAGGCGCGAAAATCGAGGGCCGATGCCGTGCCGTTGGAGAAGTCGGCAGCGACCACGGCACGCATGGCCTGCGAGATCGCTTCACCCTCGATCAGCGGATGGTCGACGCGAAACCAGATCGCGCCGGCGCCGGCTTGGCCGAAACGGCCGCGCGCGGCGCGCATCGAGACCGATCGCACGAACGGGCTGGTGGCGGCGTGACCGTCCTCGACCAGCGAGTCCTCCGGCGAGGGCAGCGTGACCGGCAGCTGCCCGATGTCATCGGGCAGCGCCTGCGCCTGGCGTCTGATCTTGAGCACGGTGGCACCCACCACTTGCACGCCGTCGGCCAAGAGCTTCACCTCGCAGAGCTGAATCTTGCGGCCCTCGCGCAAAACCTTGGTCACGATGGTGAGCGGTGCCACCGGGACGGGGCGCATCAGGTCGATGGTGACC
This sequence comes from Bradyrhizobium sp. USDA 4486, assembly GCF_054057995.1. Lineage (NCBI taxonomy): Bacteria > Pseudomonadati > Pseudomonadota > Alphaproteobacteria > Hyphomicrobiales > Nitrobacteraceae > Bradyrhizobium > Bradyrhizobium sp. USDA 4486. The sequence goes on along the minus strand of NZ_JBSRZV010000001.1, from coordinate 7,132,664 downwards.
CGGGCGACGTCCATCGCAACAGGCGTCGGAATGCGCTCGGCCGCCCACGTCACCAGCGAGGCCGGCGCCGAGCCGTGCTGCATGCGCCGGTCCCAGGGTCCGGCAGCGTCCGGGCTGGTGACGACGCTGTTGCCGTCGACGCGGTAGATGGGGGTCATCGCTCAATCTCAGTTGGCTTAGACAATCGGAGCTCAGCAAGAAGGTGTCGCCGCTGCGAAGGCAGGGACCACAATCCCAGGGAGAAGTTGTAGCGCAAGACAGTAACCACGAGCCTTCGCCAAACTCCTCCCTGTGGTGATGGGTCCCGGATCGGCGCTGCGCTTGTCCGGGACGATCGATGAGAGAAATGTGGGACGACGGCCTGCATCACAACGGCGGATCGATCGCTTCCTCGTATTCCTTCTTGAAGCGCGCGATCAGTTCGGCAGCGGGCACGACGCCCTCGATGCTGCCGATGCCCTGGCCCGAGCCCCAGATCTCCTTCCAGGCCTTCGGCTTGGCGCGCTCGCCGGAGGCATCAGTGCCGAAATTCATCTTGGAGGGATCGGAGGTCGGCAGGTTTTCCGGATCCATGCCGGCCGCGAGAATCGATGGCTTCAGATAATTGCCGTGCACGCCGGTGAAAAGGTTGGAATAGACGATGTCGTCGGCGCTCGAACCCGCGATCATCTCCTTGTACTTCTCGACCGCGTTGGCTTCCTTGGTCGCGATGAAGGCCGAGCCGATATAGGCGAAGTCGGCCCCTAAGATACGCGCAGCGCGGATCGCCTTGCCGTTGCCGATGGCGCCCGACAGCGCGATCGGACCGTCGAACCACTTGCGCGTTTCGGCAACGAAAGCCAGCGGCGAGATCGTGCCAGCATGGCCGCCGGCGCCGGCTGCGACCAGGATCAGGCCATCAGCGCCCTTCTCGATCGCCTTGTGCGCGAATTTCTGATTGATCACGTCGTGGAAGACGATGCCGCCCCAGTCGTGAACCGCCTGATTGAGCTCCTCGCGCGCCCCGAGCGAGGAGATGATCATCGGCACCTTGTACTTGGCGCAGAGCTGCATGTCGTGGTCGAGCCGGTTGTTCGACTTGTGCACGATCTGGTTGACCGCAAACGGCGCCGACGGCTTGTCAGGGTGAGCGCGGTCATAGGCCGCGAGCTCTTCGGTGATCCGCGCCAGCCATTCGTCGAGCAGCTCCGGCGGCCGCGCGTTGAGCGCCGGGAACGAGCCGACCACGCCTGCCTTGCACTGCGCGATCACGAGATCGGGCACCGAGATGATGAAGAGCGGCGAGCCGATCACGGGGATCGACAGGCGCCCCTTGAACAGGGCAGGCATGGACATTGCGGAGCGATCCTCTTTTGGCGGTCAAATGGAAGCTGGGGCCATACCAACAAGGCAATCTTTCCACTGTCAAGTATTGCGTTTTGCCGCCGCGGCGGATGCCGCTACCGAATTCCAAGCAGCGGAATTCTTATCTCACCTCTTGGGAGAGGTGAGGCACCTGCGCGTGACGAAAGATCACCCGATCATATCCGGATTGATCAACCGCTCGAACGAGAACATCTCGTCCCATTTCTCCTGCGTCAGCAGCTTGCGTTCGGTCACCACGATCTGGTGCAGCGACTTGCCGCTTTTGTAGCCCTCGCGCGCGATCTCGGCGCATTGCTTGTAGCCGAGCAGCGGCTTCAGCACGGTGACGATGCCGAGCGAGTTCAGCACCATGTTGCGGGTGTGCTCTTCATTCGCGGTGATGCCGACGATGCAGTTCTCGCGCAGGCTGTTGACCGCACGCTCCATGGTGCGGATCGAGAAGAACAGCGCGAACGAGATCACCGGCTCCATCACGTTGAGCTGGAGCTGGCCGGCGCTGGCTGCCAGCGTCACCGTGGTGTCGAGGCCGATGACCAGGAAGCTGGTCTGGTTGACGACCTCGGGGATCACGGGATTGACCTTGCCCGGCATGATCGAGGAGCCCGGCTGCAATTGCGGCAGGTTGATCTCGTTGAAGCCTGCGCGCGGGCCCGAGGCGAGCAGGCGGATGTCGTTGCAGATCTTCGTCAGCTTGCTCGCGGTCCGCTTGAGCACGCCGGAGAGCTGCACATAGGCGCCGGTATCTGACGTCGCTTCCACGAGATCGCCGGCGAGGATGAAATCGACGCCGGTCAACGCGCTGAGATGCCGGACGGCAAGCTTGGGATAGCCGACCGCAGCGGTAACCGAAGTGCCGATCGCGGTGGCGCCGAGATTGATCTCGCGCAGCAGCGAGCGGGCTTCCGAGATGCGGTCGACCTCCTCGCCGATCGTGGTGCCCCAGCCCCGGAATTCGGCCCCGAGCGACATCGGCACGGCGTCCTGCAAATGCGTGCGGCCCATCTTCAGCACGCGGTCGAACTCGCGGCCCTTGGCGAAAAAGGCCTCCTGCAACTGGCGCAGCGCCGTCATATAGCTCTCGAGCCGCAGGATCAGCGCCAGCCGGAATGCCGTCGGATAGGTGTCGTTGGTGGACTGGCCGTAATTGACGTGATCGTTGGGGCTGACTTTCTGATAGTCGCCCTTGGCAAAGCCGAGCGATTCCAGCGCGAGGTTCGCGATCACCTCGTTGGCGTTCATGTTGGTCGAGGTGCCGGCGCCGCCCTGGATGAAGTCGGTGACGAACTGGTCCATCATGTCGCCGGCGATGACGCGGTCGCAGCCGAGGATGATCGCATCGGCCACTTTGGCGTCAATCGCGCCGAGATCGCGATTGGCCATCGCGGCGGCTTTCTTCACGTAGCCAAGCGCCTTCACGAAGTAAGGCTCCTGATTCATCGGAATGCCGGTGATGTGGAAGTTTTCCTTACCCCGGATGGTCTGGACGCCGTAATAGATGTCGTCGGCGATCTCACGCTGTCCGAGGAAATCCTGCTCCGTACGGCTCATAGGCGCTCCTTGCTGCTCGCGCGTCGCCGCATCAGTTCTGGCATAGCGCGCTGGTCACGAAAGTGTCGGTGCGGCAATCGTCAGGTTTGCGTTGCCGGCCCGGAATCAGAACCTTGGCCGAGCATTTTTCGGCGGAGTCGGCGTTGAGGCTCTTGCCTTCCTTGTAGCCCTTGCTCCGGCAGAGCTGGTCGGCGGCAAGCTTGCAGTCGGGCGCGCCGTTGGACGAGACCGGGCACGCCACGCGCCCCGAGACCATGGTCGAGGGCGTTGCCAGCCGCGACAGGTCGCTCATGGTCTCACTGGGGCTTTTGATCGGCGGCAGGATCGAGGGCAGCTTGTCGAACAGCTTGCCCATTTCGTTGATCAGCCCTGGATTTTCCTCGCGCGCCGGCGGGGCGGGCGTCGATGGCGGCGGGGCGGCCTGCGGCCCCTGTTCCTGAAGGCCGAGCGAGGGAGGTGCGGATTGCGGCCATCCCATCTCGCTGCCGCCAAGCAGGATCAGCAGCACTGCTGAAGTCGTCGTCCCGAACCGCAAGCCCGGATTGCCGGATCGAACCATCATGAGGGCAACCGTAGCCGAAGCCGGCGCCGCGGCAAAGCGTTGCGGGTCAGATCAATCTGACGGCAACGACGAAGCCGAGCACCAGCACGGCCGCGCCGATCGCCACCCATAATCCGAGATGCTCCTCGAGCTTGTGCCGGATCCAGTCGCCGTAGCGGTTGAGCAGGATCGCCACGATGAAGAAGCGGCCGCCCCGCGCGACGATCGAGCAAAGGATGAACAGAATGAGACTATAGCCGGCAAAGCCCGAGGTGATGGTGACGAGCTTGTAGGGGATCGGCGTCAGGCCCTTGAGCAGGATGATAACGGCGCCCCATTCCGCATAGGAGGCGCGGAAGGCTTCGACCTTGTCGCCAAGGCCATAGACCTGGATCAGCCAGTGGCCGACCGAGTCGAACAGCAGCGCGCCGATGGCATAGCCGAGCAGGCCGCCGAGCACGGAGGTGACGGTACAGACCATGGCATAGACCCAGGCGCGCTGCGGGCGCGCCAGCGACATCGGGATCAGCATCACGTCCGGCGGAACCGGAAAGAAGGAGCTTTCTGCGAAAGCCACCGCTCCCATGATCCAGAGCGCGTAAGGCTTGTGGGCGGCGTCGATGCACCAGTCGTAGATACGTTTCAGCATGGCGCCGCGATGAAGCACCATGGGACGGATTTGTCCATCGCGAGTTTTTGAGCGATTTGTGACGCCCTAATGGCGCTTGCGCGCCGCCCGCCCTTCCAGCGCGACAATTGGCCGCCGCGCGGAGATGCGCGGTGAGGCGACCTTGGGCAGTTTCATCGGCGACTTCGGCAGCTTCTCGGCGATGCCCAGCATGTCTTCCCGCCGCGCCATCTCGCGCCAGACGTCATCGGGGCGCACGCCGGCCGACGCCCAAAGCACGGTCAGGTTGTAGAGCAGGTCGGCGCTCTCGCGAACCACGGCTTCGCTATCGCCGTTGACCGCGTCGATCACGACTTCGATGGCCTCTTCGGCCAGCTTTTTCGCCATTTTAGAGGGGCCGCGCTGAAACAGCCGGGCCGTACGCGATGTTGCCGGATCAAGATCCCTGGCCGCGAGCACAGCCAGATATAGCCGCTCAAGCGAATCACTCATGTACGCGAAATTACTCTAAACCGGTGGCGAGCGCGTTAACGCACGACAGCAAAAGCAAAAAACTGGCCGCCGCGGCGCGGCGACGGCCAGTTGTGGTCAACCTTTGGTAGCCAAGGTCAGTAGCAGTTCTGGACATAGCCCTGGCCGCAGAGCTCCGACGGCGCCGAGCCGCCGTAGCGCTGGTATTGGTAGTTGGGGCCCGGACCATAGTAGGGGCCGTAGGCAGGGACGCTGTAATAGGCCGGACCGCCGTAATAGCCGTAGCCCGGACCGTAGTCGTAGGCGTAGGCGTCGCGAGTCGCGGCGATCGCAAGTCCGGTGCCGATGGCGCCCGCAATGGCCGCACCAGCGAGGGCTGCGCCGCCGCCACCATGCCAGTGGCGGCCGCCCGCATAAGAGGCGGTCGGGGCGGCAGCGGTCAGCGCCAGCACCGCGGCCGTGGCAAGGACGGCTTTGCGGCCGCCAAATCTGGAAAATCTGTCAAACATGTCCTGGACCCTCCTTGGGACCTTCAATGGTGCTTGAGACAGGCTCATGTCTCTCAAACACCCGCATCCCATGTTGGGTTCCCCAACCCCAACACAAGCTGAACGAGGTTGCGTAATCGTGACGCAACCTCCGCTCATCCGCCGTTCATATTGGCGTTGAGAGACTGTCCGCCAGCCGGCGCTGCAAGCGTCACGAGATCATAACAATGCGGGACCGGCGCCACTTATGTCTGGATTCAAGACGATCGCCCTTTGCCGTCTGCCGGCCCTTGCGCTCGCCCTCGCAATCTCGCTCGCCGCTCTGCCTGCAAGCGAGGTCACGGCGGGCGAGACCGCCGCGCCGTCCACCGCGATTCACTTCACGTTCGATCGCCCGATCGATGCGAGCATGGCGCCGTTCTTCCTGGCCGCGAAGGACGGCAGTTTCGGCTCCGAGCGTCTCAACGTCTCCTTCAACACCGCCGCCGGATCGCCGGAGGCGCTCGCGCGCGTCGCCAAGGGCGACAGCGAGCTCGCGTTCGTCGACCTCAACGAGCTGATCCGCTTTCGCGACAAGGACGATGCTGCACCCGTCAAGGCGGTGTTCGTGCTGTTCAACCGCGCGCCTTACGCCATCATCGCGCGCCGGAGCCGCGGCATCCATGTGCTGCCCGATCTCGACGGCAAGACCGTCGGCGCTGCCGAGAGCGATCTGTCGATGCGGCTGTGGCCCGCGCTGGCGCAGCAGAACGGCATCAACACCTCGCAGGTGAAATTCCACAAGATCAGCGCCGCGGTGCGCGAGCCGATCCTCTCCGCAGGGCAGGTCGATGCCGTCGCCAGCTTCAGCTATCTATCGGCGGTGAACCTGCGCGATCGCGGCGTGCCCGGCAGCGATCTCGTCGTGCTGCGCTTTGCCGACTACGGCTGCGAGGCCTACGGCTTTGCCGTGGTGGCCAATCCCGCTTTCGCCGCGGCGAAGCCCGAAGCAGTAAAGGGATTCGTCCGCGCCTTGGTCGCGGGCGTCCACGCAACCGTCAAGGAGCCGGCGCGTGCGGCGGATGAGGCCGCGAGCCGCATCGACGACGGCGACCGCGACCTCGAGCTCGAGCGTCTGCGCACCGTGCTCGCCGAGAATATCCTGACCGACGAGGTCAAGCGCAACGGGATAGGCGGCATCGATCCGGCGCGCCTGGAGCACTCGATCGACCAGATCGCGCAGGATTTCAAATTCCGCAAACGCCCGGCGGCCGCCGACATCTTCGACGACCGGTTCCTTCCGCCCGTCGCAAGCCGGCTCGTCAACTGAGCAAAACCGCAAGCTTCCGCTGTATCTCGCGGGCGATCCCTGCTTAAAATGCGGCTCCATCGCCGTCCGAGTTGCTCGCCCGCATGTCCATGCTCCGTCTCTACACCCGTGTTCTCGAACTGCTCGGCAAGGAAGCGCGGCTCGGCTGGCTGCTGGCGGTCGCCAATCTCCTGCTCGCGGGCTCGCAATTCGCCGAGCCGGTGCTGTTCGGCCGCATCGTCGACGTGCTCTCCGGCAAGACGGTGGCCGGGTCCAACTCGGCCTGGCCGTTCCTGGGCGCCTGGGTGGCGTTCGGGCTGTTCACCATCGCCTGCAACGCGCTCGTCGCGCTGCAAGCCGACCGGCTGTCGCATCGCCAGCGCCAGGCGGTGCTGACCAGCTATTTCGAGCACATCCTGCAACTGCCGCTGACCTTCCACTCCGGCACCCATTCGGGCCGGCTGATGAAGGTGATGCTCAACGGCACCGATGCGCTGTGGCGGCTGTGGCTCGGCTTCTTCCGCGAGCATTTTGCCGCGATCCTGTCGGTCGTGGTGCTGCTGCCCCTGTCGCTCTACCTGAACTGGCGGCTGGCGATCCTGCTGTTCGTGCTCTGCGTCGTCTTCACCGCGCTGACGACCTTCGTGGTGCGCAAGACTTTCGGCATGCAGCTGGCGGTCGAGGAGCACTACAGCGAGCTCTCCGCGCGCGCCTCCGACGCACTCGGCAATGTCGCGCTGGTGCAGAGCTTCGTCCGCGTCGAAACCGAGGTGAAGGGACTGCGCTCGGTCGCCGACGAGCTGCTGGCGGCGCAAATGCCCGTGCTGTCGTGGTGGGCGCTCGTCACCGTCATCACGCGCGCATCGACCACCATCACGGTGCTGGCGATCTTCACGCTCGGCATCGCGCTGCACGACCAGGGCCTCACGTCGGTCGGCGAGATCGTGATGTTCGTGAGCTTTGCCACGCTGCTGATCCAGAAGCTCGAGCAGGTCGTGAGCTTCATCAACAACGTCTTCATGGAAGCGCCGCGCCTGCGTGAATTCTTCGGCGTGCTCGATGCCGTGCCCGCGGTGCACGACCGGCCCGATGCGATCGACGCGGGGCGGCTCTCCGGCCTCGTCGAGTTCAACGACGTCACCTTCTCCTATGACGGCAAGCGCCCGGCGGTCGAGGACCTCTCCTTCACCGCGCTGCCCGGCCAGACCATCGCGCTGGTCGGCCCGACGGGTGCCGGCAAGTCGACGGCGATCGCGCTCTTGCATCGCGCCTTCGACCCGCAATCCGGCTTCATCAAGATCGACGGCATGGACGTGCGCGGCGTGACGTTGACATCGCTGCGGCGGAACATCGGCGTCGTGTTCCAGGAAGCGCTGCTGTTCAACCGCTCGATCGCGGAGAATCTGCGCGTCGGCAAACCGGATGCGACCGAGGCCGAGATGCGCAAAGCCGCGGAGCGCGCACAGGCCATCGACTTCATCGAGCGCAGCGGCGGGTTCGAGACCAATGCCGGCGAGCGCGGCCGCATGCTCTCCGGCGGCGAGCGGCAGCGCCTGTCGATCGCCCGCGCTCTGCTGAAGGATCCGCCAATCCTGATCCTGGACGAGGCAACCTCCGCGCTCGATGCCGTCACCGAGGCCAAGGTGAACGCCGCTCTCGACGAAGTGATGAAGGGCCGCACCACCTTCGTGATCGCCCATCGTCTGTCGACCATCCGCAATGCCACGCGGATCCTGGTGTTCGAGAATGGCCGCGTGATCGAAAGCGGAACTTTCGATGAACTCGTGGCCAAAGGCGGCCATTTCGCCGAGCTCGCCAGGGCCCAGTTCATGGTGCAGGAAAACGCACGGGCCAGCGTGACGGCGGCCGAGACTGCCGCGACTGCGGTCAAGTCCCCGTAAGACCGTCGAAATTCGGCCTATTTCATTGCGGAATACAGCACCGATCCCCCTATTCTCGACGGACCAGCCGGTATAGGTTTGCGACGCCGCAAGCGGCGGCGCCGGATTTCAGAACCGAACGTCAGATCACGAGAGCCGACCGTATCAGGCGGGTCTCCAAGGACCGGAATCGGATAGTGCACGCCATTCGCCCGCTGCTTCGCAAATCGCTGTTCAACCTGGTCGCGGCGACGCTCGCCTGCGCCGCATTGCTCGCGCCGCGCGCGGCGGGTGCGGAAGCGCTGCTGCTGATCGAAGCCGACAGCGGCAAGGTGCTCCAGGCCGGAGAACGCGACCATCCCGTGGTATCCGGCCTCCGTCACCAAGATCATGACCGCCTATGTGACGCTGAAGGCGGTGAAGGACGGCAAGCTCACGCTCGACACGCTGCTGACGGTGTCGCCGACGGCCGCCTCGCAGTCGCCGTCAAAGATGGGGTTCCGCCCGGGCACGCAGCTCACCGTCGACAACGCGCTGAAGATGATGATGGTCAAGTCGGCGAACGACATGGCCGTGGTGCTCGCCGAAGGCGTCGGCGGCTCGATCGACGGCTTCTCGGCGATGATGAACGACACCGCGCAGCGGCTCGGCATGACGCAGACGAGCTACGTCAATCCGAACGGCCTGCCCGCGGACGGCCAGATCACCTCCGCGCGCGATCTCGGCATTCTCGCGCGCTCATTCCTGCGCGACCTGCCCGAATACGAATACTTCGTGCACATCCCGGCGATCCGCTTCGGCAAGCGCGTCACCGGCAATTTCAACAAGCTGATCGGCCGCTATCCAGGCGCCGACGGCTTCAAGACCGGCTTCATCTGCGCCTCCGGCTACAATCTCGTCGCCTCCGCCACGCGCAACGGCCGCCGGCTGATCGCGGTGGTGCTCGGCGCCAACTCGGGCACCGCGCGCGCGGTGAAGGCGGCGCAGCTGCTCGAGCGCGGCTTCAGCCAAGACAATCTCACCTGGCTCCGTCCCTCGCTCGGCACCGTCGATAAGCTCGTCCCGGTCGATGCCTCGCCGCCGAACCTGCGCGAGGAGATGTGCGGCGGCCACCGCAAGCGCCCGGCCAGCGACGATGACGACGCGCTGATCGCCACCAATGGCGGCTCGGCCGGATCGGCCTCGGCCACCGGCGGCGAAGCCCAGGTCACCTTCTTTACGGCCGGCCTCCAGCCGCCGCTGATGAAAGCCTCCGAGCTGATGGCCTCCGCTCCGGCGGCAGCCGAGCCCGTGCTTGTCTATACCGGCCCGACCCGCACCGGCACCGCCCTGATCGCGGCGGTCGCCGCCGATGCTGACCAGCAGGCGACGCCAAAAGCGCGTGGCAAGAAACCGCGCGTCGCCAAGAAGCCCGACGCGGCCGACAAGCCCGCGGATAAACCGAAGGAGCCGAAGACGGCGGCGGCGAAGCCGGATGCTGCCAAGCCCGATGCGAAGAACAATGCGAAGGGCGACGGCAAGACCGCAGCCAAGCCGGCCGCCGCCAGGCATGCCGCGGCCAAGCCGGATGCCGCGGCGAAACCGGCTGAGAAGCCCGCGAGCGGGGATGCGGCGGCAAAGCCCGCCAAGCCCAAGGCCGCGACCAAGCCTGCGGCTGCCAAGCCGGCCAACAACAGTTAACGCCGCCTCAGAACTACATCACAGCTAACGCATCAGAATTAGATCACAGCCTGCGCTTCGCAGTTGCGGGAGCGCGGTTTGCGAGGATTCCAGTAGCCACTCCCCGGCCTTTGCCCTAAGCCACGACGGCTTGCCACCCGTTGCGGCAGGCTCGATACTGCCGGCAATGAGGCAAGCCCGAGACACAGCGGGCTCTGGTGCAAGAGAGGGGAGTTTCCATGGAGCGCATCTGGCTCAAGCAATATCCGCCCGGCGTGCCCGCCGATATCGAGCCGACGCAATACGCATCGCTGGTCGATCTCCTGGAGGAGAGCTTCACCAAGTTCGCCGACCGCAAGGCGTTCATCTGCATGGACAAGTCGATCAGCTATCGCGACCTCGACCAGATGTCGCTGGCGCTCGCCGCTTACCTGCAGGGTCGCGGCCTGCAGCGCGGGGCTCGCGTCGCGATCATGATGCCGAACGTGCTGCAATATCCGGTCGCGACCGCTGCCGTGCTGCGCGCCGGCTACGCGGTCGTCAACGTCAACCCGCTCTACACCCCGCGCGAGCTCGAGCATCAGCTCAAGGATTCCGGCGCCGAAGCCATCATCGTGCTGGAGAATTTTGCTCACACTGTCGAGCAGGTGATCGCGAAGACGGACGTGAAGCATGTCATCGTCGGCAGCATGGGCGATCTGCTCGGTTTCAAGGGCATGATCGTCAATCTCGTCGTCCGCCGCGTCAAGAAGATGGTGCCGGCCTTCTCGCTGCCGGGCGCGGTGTCCTTCAACGACGCGCTTGCGGCCGGCCGCGGCTTGACCTTCAACAAGCCGAAGCTCTCACCCGGCGACGTCGCCTTCCTGCAATATACCGGCGGCACCACCGGCGTCTCCAAAGGCGCCACGCTGCTTCATCGCAACATCGTCGCCAACGTCCTGCAGAACGACGCCTGGCTCCAGCCGGCGCTGGCGCAGCCGCCGCATGTCGAGCAGCTGATGATCGTGTGCGCGCTGCCGCTCTACCACATCTTCGCGCTGACGGCGTGCTACCTGCTCGCGGTGCGCGCCGGCGGCTGTAACCTGTTGATCCCGAACCCGCGCGACATTGCCGGCTTCGTCAAGGAGCTCGCAAAGTACCAAGTCAACAGCTTCCCGGCCGTGAATACGCTCTATAACGGGCTGATGCAGCACCCTGATTTCAAGAAGCTCGACTTCTCCAAGCTGAAGATCTCCAACGGCGGCGGCATGGCTGTGCAGCGCCCGGTGGCCGAGCAGTGGAAGGCGGTGACCGGCTGCTTCATCGCCGAAGGCTACGGCCTGTCGGAGACCTCGCCGACGCTGACCTGTAACCCCGCGACCACGACCGAGTTCTCAGGATCGATCGGCATCCCCGTGCCGTCGACCTGGATCTCGATCCGCGACGACGACGGCAACGAGCTGCCGCTCGGCCAGGCCGGCGAGATTTGCGCCAAGGGTCCGCAGGTGATGTCGGGCTACTGGAACAGGCCGGAAGAGACCGCCAAGGTCATGACGGCGGATGGCTATTTCCGCACCGGCGACATCGGCGTGATGGACGAGAGGGGCTACACCAAGATCGTCGACCGCAAGAAGGACATGATCCTGGTCTCAGGCTTCAACGTCTATCCGAACGAGATCGAGGAAGTGATCGCGAGCCATCCCGGCGTGCTCGAATGCGCCGTGATCGGCATTCCCGATTCCAAGTCGGGCGAGGCGGTGAAGGCCTTCGTGGTCAAGAAGGATCCGAATCTCGCGGCGGAGGACGTCATCAGGTTCTGCCAGGAGCAGCTCACCGGCTACAAGGTGCCCAAGCACATCGAATTCCGCACCGACCTGCCGAAGACCAATGTCGGCAAGATCCTGCGCCGGCAGCTGCGCGACGAGAAGAAGGCGGAGGCGGCGTAAGCCGCATCGCTGATTCATGACCGACGTGAGTGACAACACCCCGGCCGGCATTCTCGCCTTCTGGCGCGAGGCCGGCCGCGAGCGCTGGTACGAGCATAGCGAGACTTCCGACGCCGAGGTCAGGCGCCGGTTTCTGCCGCTGTGGCAGAAGGCGGCCGCCGGCGAGCTGGCGTCTTGGGAGGACAGCGACGACGGCGCGCTCGCGCTCGTCATCGTGCTCGACCAGTTTCCGCGCAACATGTTTCGCGGCACCCGCGAAGCCTTCGCCTCCGACGCGCTGGCGCGCGAAGTCGCCCGCCGCGCCATCGACCGGGGCGTCGACCTCAGGATCGATCCGATGCTGCTCGAATTCCTCTATCTGCCCTTCATGCATTCCGAGCATCTGCCCGATCAGCTGCATTGCGTTGCGCTGTTCGAAAACACCGACAATGCCGAAAATCTGAAATACGCCAGGGAGCACGCCGACATCATCCAGCGGTTCGGCCGCTTCCCCCATCGCAACCGCCTGCTCGGCCGCGATACGACCGAAGAGGAGCAGGCCTTCCTCGACAGCGGCGGCTTTGCCGGCTGATGACATCACGGTGAAGGGACGCCGCCCCCGCTGCTTTCCCGGTCGGCAATATTGTGCAGGCCCGCGCCACGGTCTAAAAAGCGGGACCGATTTTCAGGGAGACTGACGATGGCGATCCAGACTGGCGACAAGCTGCCCGAGGCGAAATTCCGCGTGATGACGGCGGAAGGCCCGCAGGTGAAGACCACCGACGACATCTTCAAGGGCAAGAAGGTGGCGCTGTTCGCCGTGCCCGGCGCCTATACCGGCACCTGCCACAAGATGCACCTGCCGAGCATCTTCCTCAACGCCTATGCCATGAAGGACAAGGGCGTCGACACCATCGCCATCGTCTCCGTCAACGACGCTTTCGTGATGAACGCCTGGAAGCGCGACACCGACCAGCGCGACGAGGCCGTCTTCCTCGCCGACGGCAATGCCGATTTCACCAAGGCGATCGGCATGGAGCTCGATGCCTCCGCCAACGGCCTCGGCATCCGCTCCAAGCGCTACTCGATGCTGGTCGAGGACGGCGTGGTCAAGAAGCTGAACCTCGAAGCGATGCCCGGCAAGGTCGAGGTCTCCGGCGGCGATACGCTGCTGGGGCAGCTGTAAGCTTTAGGCGAAGGATGACGTCATGCCCGGGCTTGTCCCGGGCATCCACGTTCGTGGTCGCACATTGGCCGGGTCGAGCCCGGCCATGACGAGTGGAGAGAGCGAGCGCCTCGTTACTCGCTCACCCGCTGCTGCAACCGCGCCTTCACGATCCCATCCCGCGCGAGCTGATCGGCCCGCTCGTTCTCCGGATGCCCGGCGTGGCCCTTGACCCAATGCCAGCGCACTTCGTGCTGCTTCAACGCCGCATCGAGGCGCTGCCATAGCTCGACATTCTTGACCGGCTTCTTGTCGGCGGTGCGCCAGCCGTTGCGCTTCCAACCGTAAATCCACCCCGTGATGCCCTGCCGGACATATTGGCTGTCGGTGTAGAGATCGACGGTGCACGGCTTCTTCAGCGCTTCGAGCGCGGAGATCGCCGCCATCAATTCCATCTGGTTGTTGGTGGTGTGCGGCTGGCCGCCGTTCAGCTCTTTTTCCTTGTCGCCGAACTTCAGGATCGCGCCCCAGCCGCCGGGCCCCGGATTTCCCGAGCAGGCGCCGTCGGTATAGATCGTGACGACCGGCTTTTCGCTCACGCGACCAGTCCTGACGGCGTCAGCCCATAGTCGCGCACGCTGGAAACGCTCTGGTGGAAGCGCAGCTTGCGGACATATTCGAGCGGGTCCTTCGGCTTCACAAGCGCGCCCGGTGGCACGTTGAGCCAGTCCACCAGCCGCGTCAGCAGGAAGCGGATCGCGGCGCCGCGTGCCAGCAGCGGCAACGCGGTCTCCTCGGCGTTGCTCAGCTTTCGCACCCGGCCATAGGCATTGAGGAAGGCGCGCGCCTTGGTGACGTTGAACGAATGATCCGGCTCGAAGCACCATGCGTTCAGGCAGATCGCGACGTCATAGGCCAGCATGTCGTTGCAGGCGAAAGTGAAGTCGATGATCCCCGAGAGCTTGTCGCCGAGGAAAAAGACGTTGTCGTTGAAGAGGTCGGCGTGGATCACGCCTTCGGGCAGATTGGTCGGCCAGACCCCACTCGAGAGATAGTCGAGCTCGGTGGCAAGGAAGCTGCGCAGGTCCGGCTGCACCTCGTCGGCGCGGTTTGCGGCAGCATCGAACAGCGGCCGCCAGCCCGCAACCGAGAGCGCATTGGCGCGCTTGATCGCGAAGTTCGCGCCGGCCAGATGCATCCTGGCCAGCGCCTCGCCGACGCCGGCGCAATGCGTCGCATTCGGCTTGCGCGGCCAGACGCCTTCGAGAAAGGTGATGATCGCGGCGGGGCGGCCCGACAGCTCGCGCAGCGCTTCTCCGTCTTTCGCCTTCACCGGCAGCGGACAGCTCACGCCGTGCTCGGCCAGATGCGTCATCAGCGCGAGGAAGAACGGCAGATCGTTCTTCGCCACGCGCTTCTCATAGAGCGTGAGGATGAACGAGCCTTTGCTCGTGTGCAGCAGGAAGTTGGAATTCTCGACGCCCTCGGCGATGCCCTTGTAGGAGAGCAATTCGCCGAGATCGTATTGCATCAGGAAATCCGCAAGCTCGTCGGCGGCAACGTCGGTGTAGACCGCCATGCAGATTTACTCTGCGGCGGCTTCGGGGCGCACCGAGCGCGGCAGCGGGAAGAACTCGTTCTCTTCCGCGGCCGAGACCGTCTCCACATGCAGCGTGTAGCGCTCGGCGAAGGCGTCCATGATCTCCTCGACGATCACCTCCGGCGCGGACGCGCCCGCGGTGATGCCGAGGCTCGAGATGTTGCCGAACTTGTCCCAGTCAATGTCGGTGGCGCGCTGCGCCAGAACCGCGACCTTGCAGCCCTCGCGCTCGGCGACCTCGCGCAGGCGCTGCGAGTTCGATGAATTGGGGGCACCGACGACGATCAGCGCGTCCACCACCGGCGCCACCTTCTTCACTGCGAGCTGGCGGTTGGTGGTGGCGTAACAGATGTCTTCCTTGTGCGGACCGTTGATGTTCGGGAAGCGCTCCTTGAGCAGCGCCACGATTTCGGCGGTGTCGTCGATCGACAGCGTGGTCTGGGTCACGAAGGCGAGATTGTTCGGATCCTTCGGATTGATGGTCTTGGCGTCCTCGGCGGTCTCGATCAGGGTGACGGCGCCGGCCGGCAGCTGGCCGAGGGTGCCGACCACCTCGGGATGATGCGAATGGCCGATCAGGAAGATCTCGCGGCCGCGCTTGAAGTGGATCGCAGCCTCGCGATGCACCTTGGTCACCAGCGGGCAGGTCGCATCCAGCGAGAACAGGTTGCGGGACTGGGCGTCGGCCGGAACCGATTTCGGCACGCCATGGGCCGAGAACACGACCGGAGCAGTCGTATTTTCCGGGATTTCGGCCAGTTCCTCGACGAAGATAGCGCCCTTCTTCTTCAGCCCATCGACGACATATTTATTATGCACAATCTCGTGGCGAACATAAACGGGGGCGCCGTATTTATCGAGCGCCCGTTCCACGGTGTCGATCGCCCGGACCACCCCGGCGCAGAAACCGCGGGGAGAACAAAGCACGATCTTGAGGTCTGGTTTGGCTGACATTGAGCGATCTCGGGACCGAATCACCCGTTTCGCCTTCTGGCGGGGGCGGTCGATGGCTGGAAAGGGCTAAAAACGGTTGCTCGGACTTTACCGGGTCTGCAGAGGGAATTGGGCCCCCTTTCGGGCGCTGTCAAGGCACTATCTATAGCAGAACCATTGCGTGGCCAGCCCCTCCGGGCTTATATAGCGCGAATTCCCTGTCATCGCTGATGACCACCGGTTTCGCCTCCAGAGGGGTGGGCGAAGCACAAAGGAGATTTGCCATGAGCAACGCACCTCTGATGCCCAAGGCGACCGCCGTCTGGCTGCTGGACAACACCGCGCTGACCTTCGACCAGGTCGCCGATTTCACCAAGATGCACCCCCTCGAGGTGCGTGCGATCGCCGATGGCGATGCTGCCCAGGGCATCAAGGGCATGGATCCGCTCTCCAACGGCCAGCTGACCCGCGAGGAGATCGAGAAGGGTGAGAAGAACCCGGATTACCGGCTCCGCCTCCAGGAGAGCAAGGTGGTGCTGCCGCCCCAGCCGAAGCGCAAGGGCCCGCGCTACACCCCGGTGTCGCGCCGCCATGAGCGCCCGAGCGCCATCCTCTGGCTGCTGCGCAGCCATCCGGAGCTCAAGGACGCCCAGATCATGCGTCTGGTCGGCACCACCAAGAGCACCATCGCCAGCGTGCGCGACCGCACCCACTGGAACACCTCGCAGCTGACCCCGATCGACCCCGTGACGCTCGGCCTCTGCTCGCAGATCGAGCTCGATTTCGAGGTGCAGCGCGCCGCGAAGGAAAAGCCGGTCGACGCAGCCTATGGCGGCGCCACCCTGCTGCCGGCCTCCGAGACCACCCGCAAGGACGAGTACGAGCCAGCGGAGAAGTCCGGCGACGACCTCAACGTCGACGCCGTGTTCGCCAAGCTCAAGACACTCGGCGGCAAGAAGCACGAGGACAACGAGGAGTAACGCTCCGCTCTTCGTTTACGATCGAACAAGAAAACGCGGCAGGGAAACCTGCCGCTTTTTTTCGAGCTCAATTGCCCATTGTCGTGGGATAACTCTCAGCGATTTCGTCATTGCGAGCGCAATGACGGCGAAAGTGGAGGGAGCGCGCCTTACGGCCGCTCGGGATGGTTCAGCATGTATTCGCCGAGATCGCGCTGGCGGCGGTCGGCGCGGGCGGTGGCGGCACTGCGCTGGACGTCGCGGTCCTTGCGGCAGGCCACGTATTCGGGCGAGCCCTGCGCATAGCCGCGGCTCTGGCAGACCGCATCGTCATCGTCGCCGCCCATCGCCACCGGCGTCTGGTAGCGCGCGGAGCAGGCGGAGAGGGCGATGGCGAGTGCTACGGCTGCAAGCAGGCGCGGCGCGGTGGCGAGTGGCATACGAGGTCCCCTGTTGGCACGGCCCTGTTTAACGCGGAATGAGGAGATAGTAAGTCCCCGGATGCCGTTCCCCAGTCGTCGTCATTCCCCGCGAAAGCGGGGAATCCAGTACGCCGCGGCGGTCAACGGGTTAGACAACAACCGCCGCGGAGTACTGGATCGCCCGCCTGCGCGGGCGATGACAGTGGAGGCGGTGAAGCAGCGCCTCTCCTCGCTGCCATGACGCTTCACCTCACACCCGCCCCTTCAGCGCCTCGCCGATCTCGTCCAGCACCTTGGGGTCCTCGATCGTGGCCGGCATGGTCCAGGGCTCGCCGTCGGCGATCTTCTTGATGGTGCCGCGCAGGATCTTGCCCGAGCGCGTCTTGGGCAGGCGGCCGACGGTGATGGCGAGCTTGAAGGCGGCGACGGGGCCGAGCCGCTCGCGCACCAGCGCGACGATCTCCTTCTCGATCTCGTTTGGTGCGCGCTTCACGCCTGCCTTGAGCACCAGAAAGCCGCAGGGCACCTCGCCCTTGATCGCGTCCTTGACGCCGAGCACGGCGCATTCGGCGACATCCGGATGCGAGGCCAGGATCTCCTCCATGCCGCCGGTGGACAGACGATGGCCGGCGACATTGATGATGTCGTCGGTGCGGCCCATCACGAAGACATAGCCATCCTCGTCCTTGTAGCCGGCGTCCGAGGTTTTGTAATAGCCGGGGAATTCGCTGAGGTAGGCTTCCCTAAAGCGCGCATCCTGATTCCACAGCGTCGGCAGGCAGCCGGGCGGCATCGGCAGTTTGATCACGATCGAGCCCATCGTGTTGGGACCGACCGGCTTTGCCGCTTCGTCCACGACGTCGACCTGATAGCCCGGCATCGGCACCGTCGGCGAGCCGTGCTTCACCGGCAGCATGCCGAGACCGACCGGATTGCCGGCGATGCACCAGCCGGTCTCCGTCTGCCACCAATGATCGATCACGGGCACCTTCAGCTGCTGCTCCGCCCATTCCACCGTCGGCGGATCGGCGCGCTCGCCGGCGAGGAACAGCGTGCGGAATTTCGAGAGGTCGTATTGCCGGATGAACTTGCCGTCCGGATCCTCCTTGCGGATGGCGCGGAACGCGGTCGGCGCCGTGAAGAAGGCGACCGCCTTGTGCTCGGAGATGACGCGCCAGAACGCGCCGGCGTCGGGCGTGCCGACCGGCTTGCCCTCATACATGATCGAGGTCGCGCCATGCAGCAGCGGGCCATAGATGATGTAGCTGTGGCCGACCACCCAGCCGATGTCCGAGCCGCACCACCAGACCTCGCCCGGCTGGACGCCATAGAGGTTGAACATCGACCATTTCACCGCGACCAGATGCCCGCCATTGTCGCGCACCACGCCCTTGGGGATGCCCGTCGTGCCCGAGGTGTACAGAATGTAGAGCGGATCGGTGGCGGCGACGGGAACGCAAGGCGCCTTCTTGCCCTCGTTCAGTGCCTTGCGGCGCAGGCTCGCCCAATCATAATCGCGCCCCGGCGTGAGATCGCAAGTTAGTTGGGGACGTTGCAGCACGATGCAGGCCTTGGGCTTCGCTGATGCGAGCTTGATCGCCTCGTCGAGCAGCGGCTTGTACTGCACGATGCGGCCGGGCTCGATGCCGCAGCTCGCGGAGAGAATCAGCTTTGGCTGCGCGTCGTCGATGCGGGTGGCGAGCTCCTTGGCCGCAAAGCCGCCGAACACCACCGAGTGCACCGCGCCGATGCGCGCGCAGGCGAGCACCGCGACCACGGCCTCCGGCACCATCGGCATATAGAGGATGATGCGGTCGCCCTTGGCGACGCCGAAATCCTGCATGACTGCGGCAAGCGCCTGCACCTCGCCGAGGAGTTCGGCATAAGTGAATTTGGTGATGCTGCCCGTCAGCGGCGAGTCATGGATCAGAGCGACCTGGTCGGCGCGGCCGCGTTCGACATGACGGTCGAGCGCGTTGTGGCAGGTGTTGACCACACCGCCGGTGAACCAGCGGCCGTAGACGCCTTGCGAGGCATCGAAGATCTTCTTCGGCGACTCGATCCAGTCGATCTCCTTGGCCGCCTCGGCCCAAAACCCTTCCGGATCGGCCAGCGAGCGCGCATGGACCTCGTGATACTTGCTTCCACCCTCGGCGTTCATTCCGCGCTCCCGTTCCCTTTATTCGCCTGGCCCCGACCTTGCGGCACGACGGACGTCCCGCCATGACCCGGATCAAGTGCCGGCCTTGTTTGAGGGCTATTTTCCCGGGAACGGGCCGCGGTTCAAGCTGAAATCTATCAGCTCCCTCTCTCCGTTCTTACGGGGAGAGCGTCGGGGTGAGGGTGCTGCATCCGCAAAAGGCGGAGGGAGTCGAACGCGCGGAGAGTCCCCTCGCCCGGAAGCGGAGAGTCCCCTCGCCCGGAAGCGGAGAGTCCCCTCGCCCGGAATTTGCTATCGCAAATTCCGGCCTCTCCCGGCACGCGGGGAGAGGCGAAGAAGAACCTCAATACCCGTCCACGCCGTTGATCCGCTGCAGCCGCTCCTGCATTGCCTTCTTCAGATCATACCCGGGCCGGCCGTACCCGGCATTGCGGCGGGCGATGAATTCATCCTGCTCGCGCTGGTGGTTCTTCGCTTCCGCAGGATTGCGCGCTTCCCGGATCGCGCGCGCATTCGACGCAAAAATCTCGCGGTCGAGATCGGCGAGCTCGCGGCTGGCGCAGATCGCCTTCTCGACGGCCCGGGAGGCGCGGGCGCAGTTGAAGCTTGGCTTGCCGGCGACCGCCATCTGCGCCCCGATCCGCTCGAGCTCCCGCGCCATCGTTCTGTGATTGGCCTTGGCCTTCTCGTGGTTCGGATCGATCTTCAGCGCAGCGCCGAAATCCTGTACCGCCTTGGGCTTGTCGCCCTTCTTCAGCCAGAGCTCGCCGCGCGCGTTGAAGACATCGGCGAGCGTGGGATCGAGCTGCAACGCGCGGGTGTCGTCGGCGATCGCGCGGTCGATCTGGTCATGCCGCGCATAAAGCGCGCCGCGCGCGATCAGCGCCTTGACCAGATCCGCCTTCGCCGTCTTCTCGTTGTCGATCACAGCCGCGCAGGCGGAGGCCGCCTTGTCCATGTCGTCGGCCACGGTTGCCGCGAGGCATGGCGCGACGTCGACCGGCGCGACGGCCACCGGCTCGCCGCCGGTCGCGGCATGAGCGGCGGCGAGCAAGAGCGCGGAAAGCAGAACGGCACCTGACGGTTGAATGAGCTTTTGAAAACGCATGCTGTTGCGGTCGGAAATTCGTCTTCTTGCCTTGCGGCCGTACTATCCAACATACGGCCGGATTGGTGCTAGCTTGTGGCAACGTTCAAATTGGCCTCGGGGATCGACGTGTCGACATTCGAATGGATCATCGCGCTGCTGCTCGGCGCCGTTGCATTATCGGCGCTGGCGCGGCGGATCAAGGTCCCCTACCCGACCTTTCTCGCCATCGGCGGCGCGCTGATCGCCTTCGTGCCGAACAGCCCGTCCTGGGCGCTGGAGCCGGACCTCGCCTTGGCGCTTTTTGTCGCACCGGTCCTGCTCGATGCCGCCTTCGACACCTCGCTGCGGGACTTGCGCAACAACTGGGTTCCGGTCTCGACCCTGGTGGTCGCCGCGGTCGGTCTGACCACGGCTGGCGTCGCCTATGTCGCGCACCGGCTGATGCCCGACATGCCCTGGGCCGCGGCGGTGGCGCTCGGTGCGATCGTGGCGCCGCCGGATGCCGCGGCCGCGGTCGCGATCCTGAGCCAGGTCAAGCTGCCTCACCGCATGGTCAAGGTGCTAGAGGGCGAAAGCCTGCTCAACGACGCCAGCGCGCTGCTGATCTATCGCATCGCGGTCGGCGCGGTCGCCACCGAGCATCTGACCTGGAGCGAGGTCGCGCCGACCCTGGCGCTGGCGCTGGTCGGCAGCGTTCTCGCCGGTCTCCTCGCAGCCCGCATCATCCCGCCGATCATGGAGCGCGTAACCGAGGCCCCGAGCGCGATCATCGTGCAGTTCGCCACCACTTTCATGATCTGGATCGCCGCCGAGCATCTCGGCCTCTCCGGCATCCTCACCATCGTGACCTACGCCATCACCATTGCGCGCACCGCGCCGGCGCGCATACCGGCGCGGCTGCGGGTGCCGTCATATGCGGTGTGGGAGACGATGGTGTTCGTGCTCAATGTGCTCGCCTTCATGCTGATCGGCATGCAGATGCGGCCGATCTGGACGCGGCTGGATACGGACGTGCGGTGGGAATATTGCGTCGCGGCGGCCTGGATCCTGCTCACGGTGGTGCTGGTGCGGCTCGCCTGGATTGCATTCTACCGCACGACATTGCGCGTGCTGATCGCGCGCGGGCTCTATCACCCGAAGGACCCGAAGGCCGTCGCCTCGCCCAAGGGCGGCCTCATCATCTCCTGGTGCGGCATGCGCGGCCTCGTCACGCTTGCCACCGCCTTTGCCTTGCCCGAACACTTCCCCTATCGCGACTTCATCGTCTTCATCGCCTTTGCCGTCGTGCTGGGTTCGCTGGTGGTCCAGGGCCTGACGCTGCGGCCGCTGATCCTGGCCTTCAACCTCAAGGACGACGACCCCGTCGGGATCGAGGTCGCGCGCGCCCGCGCCGTGGCCTATCGCGCGGCGCTCGATGCGATCGAGGACGATCCGTCGGAGGAGGCGGAAATCCTGCGGCTCGAATACCGCGCCATCCTGATGCAGGCCGACGATGATCCGCACGGCGGCATCGCCGATGGCGAACTGCCCGCCGATCCCTTGCGCCGCCGCGCCATCGAGGCCGCACGCAAATCGATCTTCGACCTCCGTACCACCGAGGTGATCGGCGACGATGCGTTTCACCGCATCGAGGAAGAGCTCGATCGCGCAGAATTGAGCGCGGGGGGATAGGCTAGGCTCGCTGTCGTCCCGGACAAGCGTAGCGAAGCTGAGCGCCGATCCAGGACCCATCAGCACAGGGAGAGGTTTTGGCGCGAGACTGCCGATTCCGAGGCTTCGTCAAACACGATCCTGCGGTTATGGGTTTCGGGCTCGCGCTGCGCCGGGACGACACAGGTTTGAACCAAACCCCACTTCCGCAGACACATTCCAGATGACGACCTTGATCGACGACCGTCGTGTACGCGCGCGTGATGCGTCGCCTGCACGATATTTTTATCTCCACATGGCGCTGGCCTGCGCGGCCACCGCATTCCTCGGCTTTGCACCGACCTATTGGCTACCGCTCGCCCACCGGACATTTTCCGCCGGCCCGGTGATTCATTTCCACGGATTGCTGTTCTTCACCTGGACGCTCTATTTCGTGCTCCAGACCTGGCTCGCGGCCTCCGGCCGCGTGGTCAATCACCGCGCCCTCGGCATCGCCGGCGTGTCGCTCACCACCGCGATGACGATCTTCGGCTTCCTCGCCTCGGTCACGTCGATGAAGCACGCCGCTGCAGTCGGGCAAACCGACGCCGGCGTCGCCTTTTCGATCGTGCCGATGAGCGGCATCGCGTTCTTCGCGGTGGTGTTCGTGGTCGCGATCATGAACACGCGCCGGCCCGAGATTCACAAGCGCCTGATGCTGCTCGCTGCGGTCTCGATCCTCGATGCCGCCATCGCACGCTGGTTCCTGACCTTCCTCGCCCCTCCCGGACCGCCCGGCCCGCCGCCGGTGCCCGTCACGATCGCCCCGGCGGTGGTGGCCTCGCTCCTGCTCGTAATCGCCATGGTGCGCGACTGGCGCACCGAGGGCCGCGTGCATCCGGTCTACATCTATGGCACGTTGGCGATGCTGGCGGTGAAATTCTTGAACTGGCCGATCAGCGGGACCGCGACGTGGCACACATTCGCCGGCGGGATCTTGGCGCTGGCGCAGTAGGAGCCACAACCACCGCCGTCGTCCCGGAAGCATGAATGCAAAATCCGTCACCCTGAGGTGGCCGCTTCTTCAGCGGCCCTCGAAGGGCGACGGCCCGGCTGCAGCGGGGCCGCTCATCCTTCGAGGCTCCCCGCGCGATGCTCTGCATCCCGCGCGTCGCACCTCAGGATGACGGGGCTGGTTGAAGTGCGTTAAGCCCCCGCCTTGCACGTGATCCCGCCGTCCACCACGAGCTCGATCCCCGTCACATATTTCGACTCGTCCGACGCCAGAAACAGCGCCGCATTCGCGACGTCCCAGGCATCGCCCATATGCCCCATCGGCACCTGCGCATCACGGGCGCGCCACATCGCCTCGATATCGCCCTTGGCGTAGCTGTTGGCGAGGCCCGCGGAATGCTCCACCATCGGTGTCTTCATCAGGCCGGGCAGGATTGCGTTGACGCGGACATGATGCCGCGCGAACTCGATCGCGGTGGTGCGCGTCATCTGGTTCATCGCCGCCTTCGAGGCGCCGTAGGTCACGTAGGAGATGCCCATGTGGCGGATCGAGGCGATCGAGGAGATGTTGATGATCGAGCCGCCGCCCTGCTTCACCATCACGGGGATGACGTGCTTCATGGCGAAATAGGCGCTCTTGAGGTTGACGCTGAAGACGCGGTCCCAGCTCTCCTCGGTGACCTCGACCACGCTGCCCATCTCGGCGATGCCGACATTGTTGTCGAGCACGTCGATGCGGCCATAGGCTTTCAGGCAAGCGGCGACCATCGCCTCGATCTCGGCAGGCCGCGCGACGTCGGCGGTGAACGCCATCGCCTTGCCGCCCTCGCTGGTGATAATGTTCGCGGTCTCCTGGGCCGCCGCGCCGTTGCGGTCGACGCAAAACACCTGCGCGCCCTCGCGTGCGAATGTCACCGCGGTCGCCTTGCCGTTG
This sequence comes from Bradyrhizobium sp. USDA 4486, assembly GCF_054057995.1. Classification (NCBI taxonomy): domain Bacteria; kingdom Pseudomonadati; phylum Pseudomonadota; class Alphaproteobacteria; order Hyphomicrobiales; family Nitrobacteraceae; genus Bradyrhizobium; species Bradyrhizobium sp. USDA 4486. Next base: position 7,108,985 of record NZ_JBSRZV010000001.1, on the reverse strand, counting down.
CCCCAGCCGGGTCCGATCGAGCCGGCCCCCACCACCATCGCAACCTTGCCCTTGAGCCGATCCATCGCGTGTCTCCCGTGTTGTTGTTCTTGTAGCCCGGGCGTGGCGGGCTACGGATCGTTGCATATCTTCATCGTGGTGACGTTAGCACCGACGGGATGGCCGACAATCTCCGAAAGCGTCTGGCACGTACCCTCATGGCACAACCGCCACTCCCCCGCCGCGCCGGAATTGCCGAGCACGACCTCCGGCAACGACGCGCGCTGCGGCTGCCACTGAAACCAGCCGTCGGCGAGCCGCGCCTCGGGCGGCGGCTCCATGCCGGGACCGGTGCCCTTCACGCGCGCCTGCACCAGCTCGAGACCGGCCGGTGTGACGCGCCAGTCTTCCTGCCAGTCGACCTTGGCGATCGAATGCGTCCATGCAAGCGTGAACGCGGACAGCGCCAGCGCCTTCACGCCGCCAGCTGTCGCAAAGCAGAGACTCACACCGCCTCGACCGCTGCCGGCCGGCGCTGCCGCCATTGCCACAGCAACAGCGCAGCCGAGAGCACGAAGCCCGCGGTGTCGCTGAAGGCGAAATCGCCGAGCAGACACAGCGCGGCCCCGAGCGCGACCACACGTTCGAGCAGCGACAGCCGCGTGAACAGGAATCCGATCGCCACCATGCCGAACAGGCCGATCGCCACCAGCGCCTTGAAGCTCGCCAGCGCCACCGCACCGTAGAAGCCGAGCTTGGCCGCCATGGGATCGCCGGCCTGCAGCATCAAGGCCGGCGAATAGACGAAGATGAAGGGAATGACGTAGCCGGCGAGCGCGATGCGCATCGCCTCCCACCCGATCTTGTCCGGGTTCTCCTTGGCGATCGGCGCCGCCGCGAGCGCGGCCAGCGCCACCGGCGGCGAGAGGTCGGCCATGATGCCGTAATAGAACGCGAACATGTGGCTCGCGATCAGGGGCACCCCTAACTTGGCCAGCGCCGGCGCGGCCAGCGCGGCGGTGATGATGTAGGTCGGGATGGTGGGAATGCCCGTGCCGAGCAGGATCGAGAGCAGCATGGTCATGATCAGCGCCAGGAACAGGCTCTTCTCGCCGAGCCCGATCACCCAGCTGCCGAAGATGGTGCCGACGCCGGTCTGCGACATCATGCCGATGATGACGCCGACGATGGCGCAGGCCATGCCGACGGTGATCGCGGACTTCGCGCTCTCGGCCAGCGCATCGCGGCATTCGCGCAAGGCCTTGAGCCCGCCGCGGATGAAAGCGGTGATCACGATCAAACCGACCACGACGCTCGCGACCGGCACGATCTGGAGACCGTCGCGCGACAGTGCGGCGACGACCAGCGCAAGGCCGATCCAGAAGATGGTGCGGATCACATTCGAGGGCGCGCCGGACGTGATGGCGGTGCCGAGGATCAGCGTCACCGTCAGCGCAAGGCCCATGCTGCCGGCATAGAGCGGCGTAAAGCCTTTGAACAGCATGTAGACGAGGGCTGCCAGCGGCAGCACGAGATACCAGCGCGTCACCAGCGCCTTCCACGCGCTCGGGATCTCCGAGCGCTTCATGCCGACGAGCCCGTGCTTGCCAGCTTCGAGATGCACCATCCAGAACGCGGAAGCGAAATAGAGGATCGCGGGGATCGCGGCGGCCTTCACGATTTCCGAGTACTGGACGCCGAGCGTCTCCGCCATGATGAAGGCGACGGCGCCCATCACCGGCGGCATGATCTGGCCGCCCATCGAGGCCGTCGCCTCGACACCGGCGGCGAAGGCGCGGCGGTAGCCGAACTTGATCATCAGGGGAATGGTGAACTGGCCGACGGTGACGACGTTGGCCACACCCGAGCCGGAGATCGTGCCCATCATGCCCGAGGCGAACACCGCGACCTTGGCGGGGCCGCCGCGGGTGCGGCCGAACAGGCCGAGTGAGACGTCGGTGAACAGCTGGATCATGCCGGCCCGCTCTAGGAACGAGCCGAACAGGATGAAGAGAAAGATGTAGGTCGCCGAGACGTAGATCGGCACGCCGTAGAAGCCTTCGGTGCCGAACGACAGATGCGTGACGATCTGGTCGAAATCATAACCGCGGTGATTGAGCGGCGACGGCAGATATTGCCCGAAGAACCAGTACAGCAGACAGGCGCCGCACATCAGCGGCAGCGCCGCGCCCATCAGGCGCCGCGTTCCCTCGAAGATCAGCACCGCCAGCAGCGTTCCGACCGCGAGGTCGAGTTTGGTCGGATCACCGTCGCGCGCGATCAGATCGGCATAGAAGATCCACTGATAGAGCCCGCAGAAGAAGCCGGCGGCGCCGATCACCCAGCCCAGCGCGCGGCCGAAATCGCTCTTCGCGGTGAAGTTGGCGATCAGGCCGAAGGTGAGCAGCACCAGGAAGCCGACATGAACGCCGCGCACCACCTGGCTCGGCAGATAGTTGAAGGCGGCGACATAGAGCTGGAAAGTCGCAAACGCGATGCCGATCCAGTAGGCGAGCGTGCCCCACCAGCCCGGGCCGAAACCTTCCGGGAAACCGTGCTCGAAATTGTCGAACTCGACCTTGATGGGGTCCTCCGTGGCCTCTGCCTGCAACATCAATGTTCCCCGCGCCCTGATGAGCTCCTACAGCATTCGCTGCTGCACCCCAAATACGTCATGCCCTGCATAGCCGTCTGAAGGACGGCGCCGCTTCCGCTCGCCTATGACCCGGGCATCCACGAAAGTCTCTCGTCGTCATTTCCGGGGCGATGCGAAGCATCGAGCCGGAATCTCGAGATTCCGGGTTCGGCTCTGACGAGCCGCCCCGGAACGACAACAGAGGGAGATTACTTGATCAGCCCCTTTTCCTTGTAGTAGCGGATCGCGCCGGGGTGCAGCGGAACCGGGCTGCCGGTAGCGGCGGTCTCGAGCTTGATCTCCTTGCCGGCGGCGTGCGCGTTGGCAAGCTCGGGCAGCGACTCGTAAACCAGCTTTGTCATCTGATAGGCGAGATCATCCGACACCGCCGAGCTGGTGACGAGATAGTTCACCACGGCCGCGGTCGGCACGTCCTTGTCCTGGCCGGTATAGGTGTTGGCCGGAATGGTCGCGGAGATGAAGGGCGGGCCGATCTTGTCCACGGTCTCCTTCGGCACCGACACCACGGTGATCGAGGCCGAGGTCGAGAGGTCCTTCAGCGAGGCGACGCCGAGGCCGGCCGATTGAAGCGTCGCAACCAGCTGGCGGTTCTTCATGAGGTCGACGGATTCGGCGAAGGGCAGATATTCGACCTTGCCGAGGTCCTTGTAGCTCATGCCGGCGGCGGCCAGGATCGCGCGGGAGTTCAGCTCGGTGCCCGATTTGGGCGCGCCGACCGAAAGGCTCTTGCCCTTGAGGTCCGCGAGCGTCTTGATGCCGCTTTCGGCGGTTGCGACGATCTGGATGTAGTTCGGATAGATCGCGCCGATGGTGCGCAGCTTGTCCAGCTTGGTCTTGAAACCGGCTTCCTCGTCGCCATCCCAGGCGGCTTTCAGCGAGTCGCCCAGCGTGAACGCCAGCTCGCCGCGGCCCTGCTGCAGCAGGATCAAATTCTCGACCGAGGCCTTCGTGGCCTGCACCTGGGTCTTCACGTTTGGAATCTTGTCGCCGTAGATCTTCCCGATCGCGACGCCGAGCGGATAGTAGACGCCGGAGGTGCCGCCGGTCAGCACGTTGATGAAAGACTGCGCGTGCGCGCAAGGCGCCGACGCCGCCAGGGCAAGAGCCGCGGCCACGCCGATGATCGTCCGTTTCATGGTTGTTGTACTCCCCAAACCGGCGGCGAAATTGGCCGGATGAAGGGGGCGGGTCAACCCATCCAAAAGGCAAAACAGCACTGCGGTAAACGGCCGTTCCGGCTCGACTTTTTGGGAACCGGACGGTGCGGCGAGGTGGCGCAGCCGCCCGCGTCACATCCTTCGAGACGCCCGCCTACCGCGGGCCCTCAGGATGAGGACGGAGAGCGTGGCAACAGTTTCGACAGGCAAAGCTGCCGCTCAGCCTCCTCCTGAGGAGACCGCTGAAAGCGGTCGTCCCGAAGGACGAGGCGCTCGCTCAGGCCCCGCCAAACTCATATGCGATCGCGCTCCCCGCAAGCTTGCGGGAGAGAGCGCGGCATCACTGGAACGTCATGTCCAGGCACTTCGAGATGTCGGAGCCGAGGCCGGAGGAGATGGTGATGCAGCCGCGCACTTTCTGCGCAGTGACATCGGCGGCCCAGATCGAATAGCCCCCGGGGCCGAAGAACGAGTTGGTGTTCGGCGGCTCGGTCTCGGTGGTGTCGAAATCGTACTTGCCGTCGGTCTCGAAGATGCGCGGCTTCTTGGTGCAGCCGCCGTCGGTCTGGACGTTGATGACCTCCTTGTTGTCGCGGGTCAGCGCCAGCGAGACCTGGCAGCGGAAATATTCCGAGGTCTTGGTGTTGAAGACATAGGTGTAGGATTTGCAGGTCGCGGTGTTCAGCTTGCCCGGGGCAAGGCCGCGGCTGCAGGAAATGCGCTGGTTGTGGCTGAGCTGGTAATCATCGGCCCTGGCGGCCGGCGCCAGCACCGTCAGCAGCAGCGCCGCAGCCGGGCAAACTCTCATCACATGCTTCATCCCGAATCATCCCCACCAATATTTTTGTCGAATTGCGTTCTAGACCGAAAGCGGAACATAGTCGCGCGGGGTCGAAGGGAAAATCACAAACTGCTGGGCAGGACGTGATGCGCTGCGGCGCTATCGCAAATTGACCGGGACATACCGTTCGTGATTTGTTCAAGACGGATGCCCCAACGAAGGGGAGGATGGATGATGGCATTTTCAACGAAGCCGTTTGCAGTTGTAGCCGTGCTCGGCGCATTTGCCGCGCCCGCATACGCGCAGACCGCGGCGATGCCGTGGGAGCTCAAGCCCGACACGGGCTATGCCTATGACAAGGACGGCAAGACCTTTTCCTACAAGATGGGCACGAGCAATGCCGGCGAACTCTTGAAGGGCGCCAAGAAGGTGCCGAAGGGCACGCTGTTTTTCATCGGCCACAACGGCCAGCTCTACATGCGCAGCGGCCCGTATCTGGAAGGCGACGGCAAGTTCAAGTTCGGGCCGGATCAGTAGGGCGACGCGGGGTGACGGCGGGCGACAGCGCTGCCACACACTCGCTGTCATCACCCGCCTTGTGCGCAACTTGCGCACTGGGGCGGGTGATCCAGTACTCCGAGGCGCCAGTAAGATACGGAGAAGCCGCGGCGTACTGGATGCCCCCGCCTTCGCGGGGCATGACGGCTCCCTGGCACTAAAACGCCCCCGCCAATTCCCTTGCACCGGCGTTGCTGCTGTTCGAGTCCATCCGCGTATCCGTCACCGCCAGCAGCTTCGCCACCGTGTTGTGGCGGATCGCGACCGGGTTGCGCTCGTAGCCGCCGCGCTGGAAGAAGTTCGAGGTCGGCACCTGCTCGCGCATCGCCTGCGGCATCGTCACCATGTCGAGGCCGGTGCCGTCGCCGGTGAGATTCATCATCTCGAGCTCGGCCGCGGTGAGCGGACGGGTGTAGCCCTTGGCGCGCGCGAACAGCACTGACGTCAGGAGCTTGTGGGTCTGCAGCATCGGGCCGACATCGACGTCGAGCACCATGGCATGCATCGCCCAGCCCTGCGCGGTGTTGCCGATCTTCTCGTGCTCCGACCAGGTGTCCGGCACCGACTTCGCATGCGCCACCATCTTCTTCAGCACCGCAAGCTTGTGCTCGAGGGACTGGCGCGCCGGCCCGGAGGTGCGCGCCACCTTGTCGGAGAGCGCGCGGATGAATTCATGTCCCTGCTCGGCCAGCAGCTCGACGCTGTTGGTGGTCAAAAGCTGGTTGTAGCCGATTGCGGTCGAGATCGCGCGCTTGCCGCCATGCTCGATGCCGGCCTGCACGTCGTAGCTGCCGGTGCCACCGGTCTCGAACGAATAGACCCGCACCGCCTGCTCGCGGGTCAGGCCAGAGGTCAGCGCGTAGCGCGCATAGGCGCGCTTGAACTCGAGCTCGCTGGACGGACGCTGGGGCGTGAACTGGTAGAGCTCCTGCGCGGCGCGCAGGAAATCGGCGACGACGGGAATGGGCTTCCTGGCGGGACGCTCGGGCGTCTCCTCCGGCTCCGGGTTCACCGGCCGCTTCGGCCCGTTATAGAGCGGCGGGTGCTCCAGCACGTAATCGTCGAGCGTGATCTGCTGGCCATTGCGCCGCTTGGCGTTGCGACCTTTCCGCTTCTCCGAGATCTGGCCCCAATAGGCGCCGGCCTCCTCGTCGAAGGCGGCGCGCGCGGCCTGATATTCCTGGAGCTTGCGGCGATATTCGAGCACGGCAGGCGACGCCCCGCCTTGCGCGAAAAACTGCGACAGCAGCTGGGCGTTGGCGTCACGAAGGGCCGGCGGCAGCGCGTCGGCTTCGCCGCCGCGCGCGGTGGGGGCGAGCAGGACAAACGCGAACGGAACCAACGCCAGAGATTTTCGAATCGAGTGATGCATGCTGCCCTCTTAGCAGGCATCCGGTAACCGTCACGTTAACACGCCGTTTACCATCTCATTTCCAGGCGAACACCGGCTGTTCCAGGTCGGTGACGCGGGTGTGACGCCCTGCCAGCACCTCGCGGAACTGGTAGATCAGCGCCGCCGTCGGCGCGTGGATCAGGCTCATCTGGTGATGGAAGCGGATCACCCGGCGCGTGCTTTCGGGGATCGCGGTGAAATCGAAGGCGTCGTCGCGCTCGATCGTGTCGAGCGCGATGCGATGGACGGAGGCGACCTCGTCCGGGTTCGGGTGGATCGCGGCGCTGTCCGCGGCCCACACCACGACCGGCGTGATCAGATAGCCCGAGCGCGTCGGATAGTCGTCGAGCAGGCCGAGCACCGCGTCGGCCGAAAGCCGGAGCGCGAGCTCCTCATCGAGTTCGCGCAGCGCCGCGTCGACCGGCGTCTCGCCGGCATCGCAGCGTCCGCCCGGCAGCGCCCATTGGCCGCGATGCGCACGCAAGCTCGATGCACGCCTGGTGAGCAGGAAAGCCGTGTCGTCACCGTCATTGGACTCGGTGAGCGCCAGCACCACCGCGGCGCGCTTCAGCGCCGACGGCTCGGCCGCATCAGGCAGCCGCGCGAAGGCCGCGCAGGCCTCTGCGATATTCCGTCTGGTGGCATCGTCGAAAGCTCTCATGATGCTTGACTACACCAGGACCGCATCTGATGAAACGAGGAGAGACAGCGTTGCAGGAATGGACGGAGCGATGACGAGCAAGGCCGCCGCAAGGCTGAAATCAGACGGCTGGACCATCCTGGAGACCACCGGCTTCCTACACCTGATCGGTCCGTTATGGGAGCGCAAGGTTGACGGCCACTACGAATTCGCGCTCGCGACCGAAGACAAGCATCACAACCGCCGCGGCATGGTCCAGGGCGGCGTGATGATGACCTTCGCCGACCGCACCTGCGGCATGACCGCCCGCTATGTCTCGGGCAAGGAGTACATGGCGACGGTGCAGCTCGATACTCATTTCGTCGAAGCCGGCCAGATCGGCGACGTCCTGATCTCCCGCCCACGCGTGGTCCGCTCGACCCGCAGCCTGATCTTCATGAGCACCGAAGTGACGGTCGATGATCGCTGCATCGTGATGGCAAATGGCGTGTTCAAGATCTTGAAGGGGCCGGCGTAGCTCCACCCCACTGCTGTCATTCCCCGCGAAGGCGGGGATCCAGTACGCCGCGGCCTATCGATTGAACTACCAGCCGTCTCGGAGTACTGGATCGCCCGGTCAAGCCGGGCGATGACGGCGGAGAATGCGGAGCGCACCTGCCTCCTCAACTTCGTCATTGCGAGCGCAGCGAAGCAATCCAGGAATCCCTCGGCAGACACATTTCTGGATTGCTTCGCTGCGCTCGCAATGACGGGATTAGCTGGCTATGCTGCCAGCTTCGATAGCGTTGAGGACCCGCCCATGCAATACCGCCAGCTCGGCCGCTCTGGCCTGAAAGTGTCGCCGATCTGCCTGGGCACCATGATGTTCGGCGGACCGACCGATGAAGCCGTCTCGAAGCGGATCATCGACAAGGCGCGCGGCGCCGGCATCAATTTCATCGACACCGCCGACGCCTATTCGAAAGGTGCCTCCGAGGAGGTCGTCGGCCGTGCCATCGCCGATAGCCGCCAGGCCTGGGTGCTCGCGACAAAACTCGCGAATCCCATGAACATTGGTATGGGCGACGATCCCAATCGCGTCGGCCTGTCGCGCCGCTGGGTGTTGCAGGCCGCCGACGAAAGCTTGAAGCGGCTCGGCACCGATCACATCGACATCTACTATCTGCACAAGGAAGACCATGCGACGCCGCTGGAGGAGACCGTGCGCGCGATGGGCGATCTGATCCGCGCGGGCAAGGTGCGCTATTTCGGTGTCTCGAACTATCGCGCCTGGCGCGTCGCCGAGATCTGCAACATCTGCGACCGGCTCGGCATCGACCGGCCCGCCGTGAGCCAGCCTTACTACAACGCGATGAACCGCATGCCCGAGGTCGAGCATTTTCCGGCCTGCGCCTATTACGGCCTCGGCATCGTGCCCTATAGCCCGCTGGCGCGCGGCGTGCTCACCGGCAAGTACAAGCCGGATGCTGCTCCCGACAAGGAGACGCGCGCGGGACGCAACGACACCCGCATGATGCAGACCGAATGGCGGCCGGAATCGCTCCAGCTCGCGCAGGAAATCAAGAGCCACTCCGAGAGGAAGGGCATCACCGCCGGCCAGTTCGCGGTCGCCTGGGTGCTGAACTCCGCATTCGTCTCCTCGATCGTCGCAGGTCCCCGCACCGAGGAGCAATGGGACGACTACATCGGCGCGCTCGACTACCGCTTCACCGCCGATGACGAGGAGCTGATCGACCGCCTCGTCGTACCGGGCCATCCCTCGACGCCGGGCTACAACGACCCGGCCTATCCGATCGAAGGACGCCGCGCACGAACGGCTTGAACTTTCGGAGGCGACGATGGCGCATCAAGACCGTTACGGCCTTCCGATCTCCACCACCTCCGATCAGGCGGCATCCGCCTATCGCGACGGTGTCGATCTCATGCTGGCGGGATGGACCGGCACGGCGGAGACGCTGGAGCGCGCGATCGCCGCTGATCCGGATTTCGCGCTGCCCTACATCGCCCGCGCCCGCGTGCATGCCTTCTACCAGCAGGGCGATCTCGCACGGCAGAAGGCGGCGCTCGCGCGCGAGCTGGTCGTCAGACGCGGCACGGAGCGCGAGCGCTCGCATGTCGAGACGCTGGCGCTCGCGATCGAGGGCCGGCTGCCCGAGGCGATCGCATCGACGCTGAAGCACGTCGAGCGCTGGCCGCGCGATGCCGTGGTGCTGTCGCTGCCGCTCGGCGCCTTTGGCCTGTTCGCCTTCTCCGGCATGGCCGACCACGACCGCGCGCGGTTTGAGCTGCGCGAGCGCGTCGCGCACCACTATGGCGAGGACTGGTGGTTCCTCACCTTGTATGGCTGGGCGATGACGGAGAACGGCGACGTCGCCCGCGGCCGCAGCGTCACCGAACGCTCCTTCGCTCTGCGGCGCGCCAACGCCCACGCAGCCCACGCGGTGCTGCATGCGATGTTCGAGGACGGCTCGATCGAGGAGGCCGACCGCCTCGTCGACGAGTGGATCCCCTCTTACGACCGTGCCGGAATTTTGCATGGCCATATCCGCTGGCACCAGGCGCTCGGCGCGCTCGAGCATGGCGATGCGGCGCGGGCGCTTGCGATCTATGCCGACGAGCTGCAGCCCTCCGCCACGCAGGCGCCGCCGCTGAACGCCGTCACTGACAGCGCCTCGCTGCTCTGGCGCCTCTCGGCGTACGGCCACACGGTGCCGAAGGCGCTCTGGGTCGAGGCCGACGCCGCCGCGCAAAAACTGTTTCCGAAATCGAGCCTGCCCTTTGCCGACGTCCACATGGCGCTGTTCGCGGCGGCGACGCAAAATCGCGACGCGCTCGCCGCACGCCTTGCCGTGATCGAACAGCGGCTCGCCGAGGGCAAGCTGCCGGCCGGCTCGGTGGTGCCGGCGATCTGCCGCGCGCTCGCGGCCTTCGCCGATCAGGATTACGCGTCATGCGTGCAGACGCTGGCGCCCGTGCTCAGCGAGGTCGTGCGCATCGGCGGCAGCCACGCCCAGCGCGAGCTGATCGAGGACACTTTCATCGTCGCCCTCATGCGCAGCGGCGAAGTGCCTCGCGCCCGCGCGCTGCTCGATGCCCGCCTGCACCGCCGCCCGTCCCTGCGCGATGCGCGCTGGCAGGCGGCGATGGCGTGAGGCAGGATTCGACTTTGACGAGCCGGAGGTCGTGCGCGAAACGCCGCGGTCCGATGCGGCGACGCTTTGGCTGCGGCGTGGACGATTTTCGACGAGCTGGCCGAGACTTATCCGGCCTTTGCACGGGCCATGAGAGGCAGCTTGACCCGTCATCTCTGGGTCTCTGCCACGAAAAAAACATCGGCCTGACGGCAAGTGCCCGCCGGGACGGTCTTGGGGTGATGGGGCGAATCGCCGATGGGTGGTGCGGTGGTATTCCAGTCGGGTTTGACGGCACAAACGGGATCGCAACCAATTTCGGCTTCGATGGTTGTCAGACGGGCATATTCCGTGGCCCCTTGGCATACGAGCATGACGATGCGCCTCCGCAAACCGGTTCTGGCCGCAACGCTCCTCGCGTTGGCATGCGCAACTCCTTGTTTCGCCGAGTCTTCCGCGCCGATCCCGGTCAATAATCCGCAGCCTCAGCAGAACGCCTATATCGATCTCCTGGCGCTGATCTCAGGCCACTGCAAGACGCTGAAGGTCGCCGGGCGCACCCTCGCCTGCAAGACGGTGGCCTACGCCCATGGGGACAAGGGCCGGGTCAATTTCGCGGTCGCAGTCGACGATCCCAGCGATGCGAATCACGTGGTGTCGTTCTCCGGCGAGAACGGCAAGCGCGCCGACGACAATTCCTACGAGCTACCGGTCGATCGCATGCTGCTCAACTCCAAGGACCGGCCGAAGGTCGACGGCCTGCCGGTGCCGGCCGAGCAGGTCTCCAGGGGTGTCTGCCGCCAGACCGGCAATTTCGCCGCCAGGAAGGTCAACGACGTCACCTGCTCGGCGACCGACAGCGAAGGCCGGACCTACGAGCTGCTGTTCGTCTCCGACGGCAAGCCGGTGAGCGTGCGCCGCATCCGGCAGTCGGCGCCGTCGATCCAGGATCCGTTCAAGTAGCTCGTACTCCATTGTCGTCAGTGTGTATGATCGCGGCCATCTGGAGCGAGCCATGACGCGCGACCGCCTGTTTCTGCTGCGCCCCGGTTTCGAGGACCCGGCGTTTCCGAACCAGCGCTTCTATTGCTGGCACTGCGCGTTGATCGAGGGCGTGCTGGCCTCGTTTCCGGAGTTTGCCGAAAAACTCGATGTCGAGCGCATCGGCTGGCCGCGGCCGCGCCAGGCGGTGATCGCGCTGCTCGGCGAAGAGAACCAGTCGTTGCCGCTGCTCGTGCTGACGGAGGGAGCGACATCGCGGCACCAGACCGGCAGCCATCAGGGCCGCGCCTTCATCGCCGACAAGGACGCGATCCTCGCGGCGCTCTCCGAGCGACATGGATTCCCCCATCCGCATCCGTGAATGAAGACGTCCTGCAGCCCTTGTCATGAAACGAGGGAAAATCGGCATTGCCTGCGCGCGCACAGCCCGCATATTCGTCTCGACGAAAACGTGGAAGCCGCGCCCATGACGAACCCCCTCCCCGCCCTCATCGTCGTCGACGTCCAGCGCGCATTCGACGAATGGGAGGCGGCGGGCAAGCGGCGCAACAATCCGGACGCGGTGGCGCGCATCGCCGACCTGCTGAAGGCGTTCAGGGCGAACGGTGCACCGATCTTCCACATCCGCCACGAAGGCACCAAGCCGAACTCGACATTCCTGCCATCGCGCCCCGGGTATGCCGTCAACGACGAGGCGCGTGAGCAAGCGGGCGAGCCCGTCATCGTCAAGCGCGTCAACAGCGCCTTCATCGGCACCGACCTCGAGCCGCGCCTGCGCGCTCGTCACATCACCACGCTCGTGATCTGCGGCGCCACCACCAATCATTGCGTTGAGACCACGACGCGGATGGCCGGCAATCTCGGCTTCGATGCGCGTCTCGTGCGCGATGCGACCTGGACCTTCGACCGCGTCGGCCCCGACGGCGAGCCGCATTCCGCCGAAGAGATCCACGCGATGACGCTGTCGAATCTGAACGGCGAATTCGCACGGATCGTCACCACCGGTGACGTGATCGCGTCATTCGCGGCGGAGTGATGGCGGCGGTGCGGCCAACACCGCCGATGCGACAATACATCTCACGACACTCGCTGATTCGCGCAGAATGAGGCCTCGCGCGCTGCGTCGTTTCGACGCCCGCACTGGACGGAACGCAGCCGACGTCCATCTGTTGTCACGCGACATTCAACTGGAGTGATGACATGAAGTATCTCTTTGTCGCGCTAGCGGTCGGGGCTGCGGCGCTTGCCGGCGGATCGGCGGCGCACGCGGCCAACGACACAAGCGCGAAGCAAAGCGCGCGAGGAAGCCAGGCGACCGACATCAGCGCGCAGCATCGGCACCATCATCACGGCTATCGTCATCATCACTGGCGCCATCACCACCATGGCTACTATCGTCCGCACTACAGGAGCTATGGCTATTACCCGCGGCACCACGGCTATTACGGCGGCGGACCGTATGGATATTACGGCGGCGGTCCCGGCGTGACGTTCAGCTTCGGCGGCAGCCGCTGGTGACGCAAGGCCCGCAGACATGCGGGCCTCTCTTTCTCAATGATGATCTGATCGTCATGGCCGGGCTTGTCCCGGCCATCCACGTTCTTGTCGGTCACCAAGACGTGGGGCATGACGAATAACTATGGCCGCAAAATCATCCTGGCCGTCTCGAGCCCGGTCGCCAGCGCCGCCTCGACCGTGCCCATGTCGCGGCCGCGATAGAGCGCTTCGCCGGAGAACAGCACGGGGCCATCGGCGCGCGCGAGGATCGCCTGCGCCGCGCGTGTCTGCGGCGTTGCCCAGGAATAGGCACCACGGGCGAAGGGATCGTGCGCCCAATTGATCGCCGCGGACGCGACGAGCTCACGCGCAATCTCCCCGCGCGGCAGGCCGAAGATGGTCGCAAGCGAAGCGACACCGGCATCAACCAGTCCCTGTGGATCGAGGCATTGCAAGTCCGCCGTGCGCGGGCCGCCGAACCAGCCTGTGAGCACGGGATGCTGATCCGGATATCGCGTCCACCACACCGGAATCGTTGCGTCCGACAGCAGGAAGGTCATGTTCGCGAGATCCGGCTTGAGCTCGCGCCACCACGGCCGCGCGAAACGCAGCACGATCTTGATGACGCTGCCGAAACCGATGTCGTCGCTGGCCGCAGACTTCGCGCGTGCCACCGCGGGCAGAGCGATGTCGCGGAGCAACGGCAGCGGCACGGTGAGGATCACGCGATCGCAGCGATGCACCTCGCCGCCGGCGCAGCGAACGGCCAATACGCCGCCCTCCTCCTCGATGGCCGATACCGCGCAGCCAAACCGGATCACGGCGCCGTGCCTGCGGCACTCCGCCGCCAGAAACGCGATCAGCGCGCCATAGCCGCCATTGATGCGCGCCTGCACGCGGTGTCCGCCGTCCATCCATTCCTCGCGTATCGCCAGGATGGAGGCGCGTTCGGGATCGGCAGCATCGTAGCCTTCGACCATTCGCTCGATCGAGTGGCGCAGCCGCGCATATTTCTCGCCGGCGAAGTGACGACGCAGAAATTCGGCGACGGTGAGGTCGTCCTTCAGCTCGCTGAGCACGGCACGAAGCTCCGCCTCATACGGATCGTGCCGATCCTCGCGCGACAATTTTGTGCCGTCAAAGCTCCATTGCGTGCCTTCGATCTCCTGTAGCGACAGACCGGCCTCGCGCAGCAGAGCGCGCGTGACCGGCGCCTCGCCATGGACGAATTCGGCGCCGCCGTCGGCGGGATCGCCGAATTCCGCCGCCGGCAGCGGATGGATACGCCCGCCGCAGCGCTCGCGCGCCTCCAGGATCGTCACCGTCCGGCGCGCACGCGCGAGCGAGCGCGCTGCCGTCAACCCGGCCGCACCCGCGCCGACGATGATGATGTGCTCCGACTTGTTCGACATGCCGGCGCTTCACATCGCTACGGCTGCGGATCGTTCTTGATCAGATAGCGCAGCAGCAGAACGCCGCCCCCGAGGTCACGCGTGCTCTCCAGCGTCATCGCCTTGATCGGCGCGCGCTTGTCGGCATCCGCTTCGGTCGAATCGAACACGAACGGGGCACCTTTCGCGCCGTCGATCGCGGGGCTGAGGATCAGGTTGAATTCGTCGATGAGACCGGCGCGCAGGAACGCGCCATTGGCGACACCGCCGCCCTCCACCAGGAGACGCTTCACCCCAAGGTCGCGATTGAGGATGTCCAGCGCCAGCACAAGATCGATCTCGGACGTGCCGGCGAAAATGTAAGACACGCCCTCGCCGCGAAGTCCGGCCAGATGCGAATCCGGCACGCTCTCGGTCAACACCACCAGAAGCGGATCGCCGCCGATATCCGAACGGCCCCAACTGATCTTGCCTCGCGCATCGAGCACGACACCATAGCTCTTCACATCCGGTTTTTGGCCATCGCCCCAGGCGAACCAGCTCTTGCGTGGAAACGTCTCGCTGGACGCCGCGGGATAGGGTTTGCCTTTGGCAAACTCCGAGCCCGTAACGCGGCCGATCACCCAGGCATCGCCGCCGAGCTCCTCGTGAATCTTCTCGAACCAGTCGGTGCCCGCGCCCTTGGGACGCCAGCGGCTCGGATGCGTGCGGCCGTCGAGGCTCGAGTGCATCAGACAGATGACGTAGGGCTTCATGGCAGTTCTCCAGATAACGCTCAAGTCGCGGTGCCGCTGCCGCTTTCGGCCTTGGCGCGATCGTTCACGATCACGGCGAGCGGATTGAGCTTCGGCGGCGCGACGAGCTTGAGCGTATTCGTGTCGTGATGATCGAACGGCGCGCCGCGGACGAACAACTCGGTCTGGATCAGATAGGTCCAGCTTCCATCCTCGTTGAAAGTGATGTCGCAGCGGTAGGAATCGGTGCGGAAGGCCTGTTCCAGGAAATCGGTCGAGCAGATCCCGTAAGCGGTGTCGCCGCGCCTCGCCGTGACGGAGATCTTTCCGTCGTCAGACCTGGCGTTGCCGGAGGCGAGCAGCACCTGTCCGCGCGGGATCGCCAGCGTCTGCAGGATCAGCCCGGTCGCGGGCTCCCACAGCCAATAACCGACCTGGTCGTGGAAGGTGATGTCTTCCCCGGGCGTGTTGATGTGGATGTGGTAGCGTAGGCCATAAAACAGCTGCGGGCCGTTGGCCTGCGGATCGATCGGGTCCATCCGGATGCGCTCGATGAAGGTCCGCCGCTCCGGCCCCTCCGCCTTCGGATTGATGTCGATGCCCTTGTCTGCCTGCCAGGTGCCGGCCAGACGGCGGAGCGGGCCGAGATTGGCAAGGGCGTCTGGCGAGACGTTCTCGGGTTCGGTGAAGATGTCGGCGGGAAGGGGCAGCATGGGGGCCTCGCGGAAGTTGCGGAGGCAGCAATAGCACAGCCGAATGCGGCGTGGATTCAAACCCGTGCCTCCGACCAACGCCGGAGGGCATTCGAGCCATGCGGCGATGCCTCATGATTCGGCAATTGAAGTTGCATCGTAAAATCCTGCAGCCCGACACGCTGCCGCAATCTTGATCAGGCAGCATGCCGATCAAGCGTCGGACCTGGGCAATGAAGCCGCGGACATCTCGGTTCGGGAAATCGTGGCACCCGCCCTGGAGGCGTCACAAAAGTTTGTGTTCGACGGTGCCGTTTGCGCCGATAAGACCATCTGTCGATGGGCTGTGACATTCGCCCTCGGCGAATGAATCCAGAACGAGTTTCAGTGACTTCAGTTATTTTCAAGTGAGCAGTTTGGAATGCAGCAGGCCTCGGTCGAACAGTTCTCGGATCTCATCGGCAATATCTATGATTGTGTGATCGCACCCGAACGCTGGACCGGGGTTCTGGACGGGATTTGCGCGGAGTTCGGCTTTGCCACCGGCGCGCTCTCGGTCGCCAGCCTCACCAACATGAAGGCTGTCGTCAACGCGGTCTCCGGGTCCGACCTCGCCCAGATGACCCAGAATGGCATCGGCTATGGGCCCGACATCATCGAGCTCTGGGGTGGTGTCGAGCGCATTCAGCAATACCCGCTCGGCGAGCCCATCGTTCAATCCCAGGCGGTCCGGCAGGACATCATTTCCAGCAATCGTTATTATCGCGAATGGGCCTTGCCCAAGGGCTTGTTCGACGCCGTTGCCGTCGGTCTCGTGCGCGACAGGGCGATGGTCGGAAATGCGATCTTCAGTCAGCATCAATCGGCGGGCCCCATCGACGATGCGCAGCTCAGCGGATTGCGCCTGCTCGCGCCGCATATCCGCCGGGCCGTGACGATCAGCAACCTGTTCGACATGAAGGCGGTGGAAACCGCGACATTCGCCGCGACGGTGGAGGCTCTGACGACCGGTGTCGTGCTGGTGGACGAGGACTCGAAGATCGTTCACGCCAACGCCGCAGCCAATGCGATGCTTGCAGCCGGCGATCCCATCGTGGCGCGACACGACCGGATCGCGGTTCAGTCCGCAGCGACCACCGCCGCATTGCAAGCGGCGGTCGCGCAGGCCGCGAAGGACGAGGCGAGGCTCGGCCAGAAAGGCATCGGCATCCCGATCCCGCGCCCGGGTGCTGAGCCGCTCGTCATCCACGTCCTGCCGCTACGGCGCAGCCATATGCGCGCCGGCTTGATCCAGCGGGCCGCCGCCGCCCTGTTCGTGGCGTCGGCCTCCGGACCGCCGCGAATGCCGCACGACGCGCTCAACCAGCTCTACGATCTGACGCCGGCCGAGATCCGCATCTTCGAGCTGATCTGCGAGGGCCACACCCGCGAGGCGATCTCGGCGCTGCTCGGCGTGTCCATCAGCACCGTCAAGAGCCACCTCGTCCACGTCTTCGAAAAGACCGGCTGCCGTCGCCAGGTCGATCTGGTCAGGCTGGCAAAGTCGCTGACGTTTGCGGTTTAGGGCGCGCTTGATGCCGACGCCAATGACGCGACGACGACAGTCTGACGAAGCCGGGCGGTGCCTTTCGATCCAAGACCGCTCTCAGGCCGCCTCCGACATCGATCTCGCACGCTGCTCGAGCAGGCCGATCGTCGCGACCAGATTGTCGCGTCGCGCGCGAAGGGTCGCCGCGAGCATCGGATAGGTCGGCTGCTGCACGTCGAACACCCCGGCTTTCGCCTCTTCCTCGAGAATGTCGGTGTTGAGCAGCCGAACGCGCCACCATAGATCGGCAATCAACCCATCGAGCCGGAGTTCGTCGGCAGTACCAGAACGGGACACTTCCTGCATTGCTTTGCCTCAACCTGAAACGGTCTCCATGCCGGGACCGGGCTTTGGTCCTGACTCAGCAAGCCGAATGCCAGGAATGGGTGGCGCGATCGGGCGGGGGACTTGACTGCGCGCTGCGGGATGCTCGGCTTGTCAGCGGACGCTGGTGAGCCGCTGCGAGGGCGGATCCGCAGCCGCCTTTCAGGTTGCGGGGGGTCGTGGGCTTCAGCGAATGAGCGATGGCGCCATTCAATACAAAAACTGTGAACTCGCATGCCGTTGAAATAAGTGCATAATTCTGACGAGGTCCGATCTCGCCAAAAGCTTCGTTGAACCACGATCTGCGGCGCCCTCAGGAATTGTCCTCCTTCACGCGTGCGATCAGCTTCTGTCGGGCGCGCGCGAGCCTCGACATCACCGTTCCAGTCGGCGTCCCCGTAATCTCGGCGATCTCACGATATTCGAGTCCGTGAATATCGCGCAATACGAGCACTTCCCGGAAGTCGGCTGGCAAAGACGCGATTGCTGCTTCCAGCTTGGACGCGTCAGCCGCGGCAATGAGCGCCGTCTCAGGTGATCCGTCGCTTCCGAGCTCGCCGCTCCGCTCGACAGCCAAGCGATCGTCCTCGCCGAGCTCGTCGAAGCTGACCAGAGCGGCGGCCCGCTTCTCTCTGAGCCAGGTAAAGGCGGTATTCTTGACAATCGTGAGCAGCCAGGCGCGTGCATTCGGTCCCGAAAAGCGATTCATGGCCCGAAATGCCCTGATGCACGCTTCCTGCACGACATCCTCGGCATCCGCCCGGTCGCGGGTGATCCAACGCGCAAAGGCGTACGCATCCGCCAGGTAGGGCGCAATCAGCCTCGCGAACCGCTCTCCGTTGTCGTCGGGGTCCAACATGACCTTCTGCGAAACTACGCAATCTGCCTGCAATAAATTTGGCTTCGGTGCCGCACGTCTCCAGCGACCGGTCGCCCGCGTCAGAAAATTGTCCCACCTGCAAAGGATGGGCTTTGCACCCTCGCCATCATAATCGGCAGTCTGTCATTCGTTGGTGAAATAGGCCACGAACTTGTGCTTTCCGTTCGCGTGCAAGCGCATGAATCTTAAAGGTCGCGTGCACTCCAGCATCGGTGCAAGTCGATGGTCGGCGGCGAAATTAGGTTGGCCCATTTCAACTGGACCTGCGGCGACGCGGATTGCTGCGCAATAACAAGCCGATACGCCTTGGTCGGCGGCCGCCGGATACACTTTGTGAGCTTGCCTATCTGGCTCGTCTGGTGCTGGGTAAGGTCGCTATCCCGCGGCGTCTCGAAACGACTTTACGAAAGCCTCGAGCTCGGCGGAATTCAGGTCCGAGATCGCCACGTAGGACCGGTCACGGTCTCGCCATTGGATAACGTTGAAGCCGTTCTCTGTGCGCCGTTCGAACGACACGCCCATGCGGCCTTGCTCGGCAATTTCGGTCAGGCTGATCATGTGCTCCCGTTTCCGATAGACCAGCGTCGGAACCGGCACCTTGCTCACCACATCAACCCGGCCACCGAGGAGCTCGAAGCCCTGGCTGCCGAGATCAACAACCCGCGGTGATTGCGTGATCCGCCCGTTGAACCAGGGTTTTACCTTGTGTCGATCGGAGGAGCCGACATCCGTCGGCTGCGCGGCCATCAACGAACGCAGGTGTCCATCGATCAGTTCGGCACCCGTGTTGCTCGGCGTGAGCTCGCGCAGCCCGATGGCCGTCAACGCGCTCGACATTGCAACGGCGATCATCAGTGACGCCGCCATCAACATCCAGCGTTGCGGTCGCCAGATGCGTTCGAGTCCCACGGCAGCCCTGATCCGTGTGCGCAGCTGCGCCGGTACGGACTCGCGCGGGAATGTCTTCGCAAGTGCAATCTTCAAGGCAGAAACCTCGGTGGCGAGCTTGCGAAGCGCCGGGTCGGCGGCGATCTTGCGCTCGGTCATCAGTGCAGTCGCGACGTCGAGCTCGCCGTCGAGATAGGCATGAACGAGCTGCGTCTCGTCGTCATTGGCGAAGGTCATCAGAACCTGCTCCCGGTTCGGAGCACGAGGGCACGTCCCGGTATCATCGGACCGATCGGCGCGCCCGCTACGTCCGCGATCTCGCGAAATTCCTCGAATCTGACCAGAGCCACTGTTGTCTCCCGCATCCGGATGAGCGCGAAGGCTTGTCGGTCTGAACTGACAGATCCTGTCGTCGTCCGGCGGACCAACCTTGTTCCCTACCTAGCTGACTCAAACTGGAACCCAAAATTCCCGCCATTCAACAAAAATATGGCGCTGCGCCGCAGCGTACGAGGCGGCACAGCGCGTCGTCCATCAAGCTGCCGGTTGGAGCGGCAGACCTGATCAGACTCAGGTGACGCGTCATTTATTCCCACAGGGCAGCCAAACATTTCTTCGCGCGAGAGCGGAATTTTTCCGCGTTGCATCAAGTTACCTCAATGAGCCCCGCGGGGCGGGATAGCCGGTCACGCCGCCAGAAGTGGAGGATGTTGATGTTGGTAGCTGACGAGCCTTTGCAGGCTGTACCGAGCTCATCCGGAGCGACGATGCTCGATCCCGCCGTTCACCGCCTCGATGCGCGCCACCTTCCGGCAGTTCACCGCTTTTTCACCGGCCTTGATCCGGAGACGCGCTGGGGACGATTTGGCGGGCCGGTCTCCGACGCCGCAGCCGAACTACACGCAGTCAGCGCGCTGCAAGATACCTCGCTGATGCTCGGCGTCTTCACGAGGCACCGGCTGTGCGGAATTCTCGAGCTTTACCCGCGCGTCATCTGCGGAGAGATGGAGCTGTTGCTGGTCGTCGAACAGGATTCGCGCGGGCAGCGCCTCGGCTGGCGGCTCGTGGAGGCCGCGCTGCGATGTGCCCCGCTAATAGGCGCGCGAAGCTATCAGCTCGCCTATTCCAGGGACAACTGGCCGATGCGACGAATTGCGCATCGGGCGCAGGCCAGACTCGATCTGGAATTCGGCACGTACCGCGCCTGCATTGATGTCAGGCATCCGCGTTTCGTTGCAACAGATTTGGAGAGCGCGTTGTGTAGTGACATCGTCGCGCAGCAACAGGGTTTCGCAAGGCGACAGGTGGTTGCACGCTGCGAGTGATCCGCTCGAGCAAGGACACGATCGGTTGCCAGATCGCGGTTGCCAAGTCATCGCCGATATGATCGTCCGGAGGTGTTTCGAAATGCGTGGAGATATTCGTATTGGAGTCTCAAATGACAAAACACTTGGTGGTGGATTGTCGGACCAAAGCATATCTGGAGTACCTCAGGCCCGAGGATCAAGAGCTTTGGCGGAAATGGCAGATTGGTTGGTGCTGTGTCTACTCCGCAGGTCTAGCCGCTCTTATCGCGGTCGGTTTGCTCCTCCTTGGATCCGCCGACACACAGGTCGCGAAAGGCGCCTCGGCAACTCAGCAAGTTAGCGTTCGCCTGGACCGATTGAGATGACGGTCGGCTGCGACGCCTTGCGCAACTGGCTTGGTCGATCGTCCTTGGCTGGTAAATCCTCGAGTTGATTTTCACTGGAGTTATGCATCATGGCAATTCTAGAGCACACCCGCGAGATTTCTTCGGTTCGTGATTACGATGCGTGGATCATCATCGGTTACGCGTCCCTGGCCTTGCTCGTGCTCGTCGCGCTGTATTTCGCGGCCAGCGGACCCGGCTTCTCGGCAGATGACGTTGCTGTCATGACGATCCTGCCCTGACGTCAACAGATATCGGCTCGGCCCAGCAGACCGGCCATGAGCTGATCGACCGGCAAGCGGCGGGTCGTGTGGCCGAACCGGTTGTGCCGAGGGCAGCGGACGCAGAACCAGATTTGGCTCCTTCTCGCGTTCGGCGGTGGCCGGCATGAGGCCTCCGCGATCTCTGTTCGATTCGGCTGCAAGTGGAGCGTGACGCAACTCATGCGCCACGCGGGGAACGCGGCGTGCCCAAAGCTGGCAGCGACAGGCATCGGAGCACGTCAACATCATTCCGCCCGTCTGGGTGAAACCCCGATCGGGTTGAGAGTTCAACATTCGAATGGGTGGCACATCGAGATGAGTATCGTCGGAAGAATGATCTCCCTCATTGGCGGACAGGGGCCGATCCTTCTGGTCGCTGCCCTTTGTTTCGGAGTCATCAGTCATCCACTTGGTGATCTCGGCTACAGACTGTTGCCGGTGTCGGCCTTCCTGCTCACGCTGGGCTCCTTTCTCACCGCCGGCCTCGCCCCCTCCGAGACGAAGTCCCCCAATTGGCTCCTCGCGGTGGTGATTGCCTGGGTCGGCATCGGCCTTCCGCTGGCAGCCGCTGGTCTGCTGTCGCTGTTCCCGCTGGATTCATCGCTCCGAGCAGGCGTGTTGCTGTCGCTGCTTGCGCCGCCGGTCGGCAGCGCGGCAGCGATTGCGGCAATGCTCCGGCTGCAGCCCCGTCTTGCGCTGATCGTTTCGATCTCGCTGACGCTGCTTGCACCGATTTCACTTCCGGGGTTCGCGACGCTGCTTGGCCTCGGCGTTACGTTTGACACGGGAATGCTGGCGCTGCGGCTTCTCAGCATAATTGGCCTGGCGGCGCTGGTCGCTTTCCTCGCGCTCAAATTCCGCGAGAGAATCGCGGTCGTGCTGCCGGACCAGCGCGCCGCGACCGGCATTGCGGTCATCGGATTGATCATCGTCGGCCTGGCGACCTCGCATGGTGTGCTCGCCCAGTGGCAAAGCAGCCCGCACCGCTTCGAGGGAATGCTCACGGCCGCCATCGCGACCAATTTCGGACTGTGCCTGCTGGCTACACTGGCGTTCTCCCGTCTCGGCTTGCAGCTTGCCGGCACCATCGGCCTTGTCAGTGGAAGCCGCAACGTCACGCTGGCCTGGGCTGCCGCGAGCTTCGGCCTGCCGCCGCTGACCGAAGGCTATGTCGCCGTGTGCGTGATTCCCGTGCTCGCGCTTCCCCTCATCATCAAACTCGGTGCGGCGCTCTACGCGAGGACAGGCCTGTTGCCTCTGCAGACGCTCGGCCGCCTGCGCCGTGACAAGCCGGCATCGTGAATTTTAGGCCCCCCGATGCTCAAGATACTCCAAAGAGCCGTGGCGCCTTGGTGCCAGCCGACATTGATCCTGTCAGCCGCGATTCTCGGCCAGTGGCTTGCGCCGGCGATTCCGGCCAGCGCGCACGTCCATCATGGCCGCGACGGCACCGCCGTGAAGTGGTACCCCTACGATTGCTGCCATGACGGCGACTGCCATCCTGTTTCCAGCGTGCGAGCTCGGGCCGACGGCTTCCTGATGACAACCGAAGAGGGAGCCACACTCTTCGTTCCTTCCCAGAAGGCCCGAAGGCAGTCGCAGGATGGCCGATGGCATATCTGCTTCGCCGCAAGCGAAAAGCCTTTGATACTTTGCGTGTTCGAGCCACCAACGTCTTGAACTGGTTATGCAGATCAACGCGAATATGCGAGCAGGGGTTTTGAACGCGCGCGGCCAGGCAATCTCGGGGCCAACCAGGTCCGCGCCCGCTGTTCGGGTTCGTAGCTCTATTCCGAATGGAAGCTTGGTGCCCAGGGAGGGAATCATACGCAACCACCGACAGGAGGGACCGCTGTTTGTCCTTACTATGGTGGCGTGAGCGCTGGCACGGCGGCGGGAATTCGCTATAGCCGCCCTCAGGCGAAGCGATAGTCTGTGATGTCGACGCCAACGAGGCCGCCATGGGCCTCGATTGCCTGCCGCTGAGGATCACGCATCAGCCCCCCTCACTCGTCCAGGAAGGTTCGGCAGTGGGCAACGAACCGCCCTGGATACTGGAACAACGCCCCGTGGCCGGAATCCGGATAGAGAACGAGCTGGGCGTTCCTCATCGCCTTGAACATGTCGTGGGCGTTGATGCTCGGAAACATCGTGTCGTCGCTGCCGTGCACGATGAGCGTGGGCTGCGAGATGGCGGGGAGCGTCGCCTTTCCTTCATGCTTCCTGGCGCACCAGCCAATGATTGCCTTCGCCTGCGCGTTGCTGACATCCTCACCGCTGTCCGGATCACGATTTTGCTTGCGCATCGTGGCGCGGGCGACGAAGGCGCGGCCAGCGCGCTGACTTTCTTCGGAGGGGGTGAAGAATAGGGGCAACCGGACATCGGGCGCACCTCGGGCGAAGGCTTCGTCGACTACGGCGAGCAGATGTTCCTCGCCCCCGCGCGGTGCGGCGCCCGCAATGATGAGCTTGCGGATCAACCCGGGGTGCTGCTCGGCAAGAACCTGAGCGAGCATGCCACCGAGGGAGAAGCCAAGGAGATCGACCTTTGGTAGGCCAAGGCCTCGTATGAACGTCTCGGCATCCGACGCCATCTGCTCCACCGTATCGGGCGTCCGGCCGGTCGAGGTGCCGATGCCGAGATTGTTGAACGCAATGACGGGCCGCGTTTCAGCAAGGCTATTCACCACTGCCGGATCCCAGGCATCCATTGTCCCGGTGAAGTGCTGCAGCAGGATGAGCGGCGTCCCGACCGTCGGGCCGAGCCGCCGGAAGCCGAAGCGCACATCACCGATGTTCAAATATTCTGTTCTAGCGGCTTCGAGCGACATGGTTGCTCCTTCGTGAGTTGCATTGCTTGATGCGGAGCCAATTCTTGTGATTGACGGCGCATCTACATGGTGAGAACGATGCGGAAGCGGGCTTCGCCCGCCATCATCTTGCGATACGCTTTCGGCGCGCGTTCCAGCGGCATCGTCTCGATCATGGCGGCGACGCCGGCGAGTGAGCTGAACCGCAAGGTGGCATCGGCGGTCGCTGGATCGCCGGTCAAGGCGCCCTCTATCGAACGCCCGCCGAACAGGAGGTCGGACGTCGCGATCTCCACAGGTTCGGCAGATGCGCCGAGCGCGATGATCCGGCCGCGCGGCCGAAGCCCCTTCACCGCGTCTGCCACGGCCCTACCACCTGACGCGGTGACGACGACGAGCTGCGCGCCGCCCAGATCCTGCAGCGCGGAAGCAACCGCGACGGTCGAGCTGTCGACATAGTGGTGAGCGCCGAGCTTTCCGGCGAGACCACCCTTGTCCGGTCCGCGCCCGATCGCCACGACCTCGAAGCCCATGCGCCGGGCGAACTGCACGGCGAGGTGCCCGAGACCGCCAATGCCGATCACAGCGACGAGATCGCCGGCGCGTGCGGGAGAGTTGCGGAGCGCGCTGAACGTCGTCAGTCCGGCGCAGAGCAGCGGAGCGGCGTCTTCCGAGGTGAGCCCATCGGGGATCAACACGAGGCCACTTGAGCGCGCGAGCATGTACTGCGCGTAGCCCCCGTCATGATGAACGCCGGTGAACTCCTGGTTCCGGCAATTGACGAGATCGCCGCCGCGGCACTCTGCACAATGTCCGCAACTGCCTCCGAGGAAGCCGATGCCGACGCGCTGCCCGAGCGTCCAACCCTCGACATTGCTGCCGACCGCGTCGATCACGCCTACAGCCTCGTGGCCCGGCACGCGCGGCCATTGGATCGGGAAAGCCCCTTCGACCGTCGCGGCGTCGGAATGGCAGACACCGCAGGCCTCGACGCGAACGCGGACCTGCCCGTGGCCGGGATCGACAAGCGGCTTTTGCGTCAGCTCGAGCTGTCCCGGCGCGACGGCCTGAACAGCGCTGTATGTCGTCGGTTCGCTCGACATGAAAGCTCCAGGGTCTGAAAAACTTTTGTCAGAGCGCTACCAGTGGCCTGCCCAAGTCGACAGGACGTAGATGCCATCATTCCGGCCATGCATGGCGAAACGTCGCTGGAAGAACCATCTAGGCGGGTAGCAACCGTCACGGAGAAAGCATGAAGATCGGCCTGGTCCTTTGCCCGAGTTTCCAACCCATCTGCTTCGGGGCCGTAGCAGCGTTTGACGTGGCCAACAAGCAAGCCGGCGAGACGCTCTACGACGTGCGCGTCCTCTCCGAAGAAGGAGGGCTGGTCGCCTCGTGGGCCGGCATGCAGGTCATGACGGACCCATTCGACGACGCGCCCTATGACACGCTGATCGTCGCCGCGGGCCTGGAGGTACCGACCTCTTCGCCGGGATTGGTCCGGCTGCTTCGCGCCGCTGCTCGCGACGCGCGCCGCGTCGCCGCCATCTGCCTCGGCTCGTTCGTCCTGGGAGATGCAGGCTTGCTGAACGGCCGGCGCGCCACCACGCATTGGCGTTACGCGCAGGCGCTGCAGGACCGTTTCCCCAGCTGCGAGGTCGACATGGACAAGATCTTCATCGCGGATGGGCCGATCTGGACGTCAGCCGGCATGACCGCGGGGACGGACCTGGTCGTGGGCATGATCGAGCGCGACCACGGCTCCGATATTGCCCGTTCGGTGGCGAAGGGCATGGTCATGTACCATCGCCGCTCAGGCGGACAGTCCCAGCATTCCACCTTGCTGGACCTCGGCGCGAATGAAGATCGAGTCCAGCGCGTGCTGAACTACGCTCGTCAGAACCTTGCCGAAAGCCTGACCGTTGACGAACTTGCTGAGGCCGCGTGCCTCAGCCCCCGGCAGTTCACGCGGCTGTTTCGGGCGGAGACCGGCACCACGCCCGCAAAAGCGGTCGAAGCGTTGCGGGTCGAAGCCGCGAAGTTGATGCTGGAACAAAGCCGGTTGCCGATCGAGGTCATCGCTCGCGAGGTGGGGTTCGCGAACCGGGAGCGGATGCGTCTGGCGTTTGCGCGCGTGCGTGGAGAGGTCCCCAGAGCCATCCGCAACGACGCCGGACCGCTCGCCGCGCTATGATCGACGCGCGACCACGGCAGTGCGTGTGAGAAGGCGGCCCACGTCGGACCAGTCGTCAAAGGGCCACCGGATTCTCACGCCGTCGAGCTTGGATTCCATAGGCTCATCGCTAGCTGAGCCGGATGTTGGAGAGATCGATCGAAACGACGAGGGGCTCGGTGCTGAAGCTGCCGTCTAGCTGGCGGGCATAGATACGGCGTTTCGTCGGGAATTTGATGCCCGAGACTTCCGTGTAGTCTTCGATGATATGCGCGCCGGACGTGTTGCCGGATATCTCGACGTTGTAGTCGTGGCGCTTCAGCAGCCCCTCACCGTCGAAATAGAGCGTCTGGACGGTGCTGTGCGTCGCAATTTCTGCCGGAAATCGCACCGCAAGGCGGCGCCAGTCGCCGCTGTCGGTCGGCCAGGGCTCCAGTTCCTCTGTCTCAACTCTCGGCCAGGCGAGCAGGAACGGCATGTTCAGATAGGTCCACATCGCGCAGCCGGCGAAGTAGGCGAGTTGCAGTTCAGTCCACGGCGTTTGCAACTCATGGCCGGTAAAGCTCGCGCGCGGTTCAAGCAGCTCTTCGAGAACCGTTCCGTTGTCTGCTTCCAGAGCCACCCGGCTCGGCTCAAAACGTGAGCGCCGATTGTCAGCGCCGAACGGAGCGTGTGACGCCCACTGCCTCTTCAAACCCACGGTGACGTTGGTCCGCTCGAGGGTGACAGCCTGTCCCTTCAAGGACCACAGGACGCCGCCCTGCACAAGATCGGCCGACACCTGCTCGAACTGCCGCCACCGATCGAGGCCTCCATGAGCTTCGATGGCAAGATCCTTGAGTTGCTTCATTATTGGGCTCCTGCGGAAGCCGCACGGGATCGCGCGGCCTTTGTGGCGGGAGCCTAGGCGGTCGGCCACGCCTGCCGAACGACTTAGATGCCTTGATTCCAGACACCGCCGCGAGCCGGGTTCAGATGCCTCTTCCACGCGTGCGCTGCTTTGAAGCCGCCGCTACGATGCCGTTTCAAGAGAAATACGCGAGCGCGCTTCGCGCCGATCATCTGGCGAGGCGCTATCGTACGAGATCGTGCTCCAGCGTGGAAAAGCGTGGATTTGGTGCCCAGGGGCGGAATCGAACCACCGACACTGCGATTTTCAGTCGCATGCTCTACCAACTGAGCTACCTGGGCGTGCTGAGCGAAGGACCCAAGGCCCATCGAGCGGGCGGTTTATAGTGGGCTCAGGGCTGCCTGTCCACCCGGCTTCGCCAACAGGCTTCGCCGGGCGCGGCCCGGCTGTGCACAAGCCGGGACCGGGTTGCCGCGGCAGGCGCGCGGCGTGGCGGTAACCCCATCAACACACTGATATTCTTTGGTTATTCGACGTCGTCAGTTTCATCGTCGCGGCCGGGGATGACGTAGGAGCCTTTCAGCCAGCGGTTCAAATCGACGTCGCGGCAGCGCGAGGAGCAGAACGGGCGGGTGGCATGCTCAGCGGGCTTGCCGCAGATCGGGCAGGTTTTGAGCGGGCCGGTCGGCTTTTTGACGAGGTCGTCCATGACAGGGCGCAGCTTACATGGTGTGAAGGATTTTAAACGCCAGTCCGCAAACAGGTTCCGGGAGCAGCGGCGCATGCGACCCGGCCGGGGTCCGGCCGAGCCATTCTACTGTGCATGGGGTTGTTTTCGAGATTTTTATCGGTGTGCTTCAGACCGCGGTGGCGTTGAGCCAGCCGAAGCGGATCGGGAAACCCTCGCCGCCGAGCAGTGTCGTGGTCTCGTAGAGAGGCAGGCCGACCACGTTGCTGTAGGATCCGACCATCTTCACCACGAAGGAGCCGGCGATGCCCTGCACGGCGTAGCCGCCGGCCTTCCCGCGCCATTCGCCGGAACCGATATAGGCCTGGATGTCGTCTTCCGAGAGGCGCTTGAAGCGGACGCGGGTCTCGACCAGGCGCTGGCGGAAGGCCTCGCGCGGCGTGACCAGGCAGATGGCGGTGTAGACGCGGTGGTTGCGGCCCGACAGCAGCCGCAGGCATTGCGCGGCTTCGTCCACCAGATTGGCCTTGGGCAGGATGCGGCGGCCGACCGCCACCACCGTGTCGGCGGAAAGGATGAAGGCGCCGCGCAGCTCGTCGTCGAGCCGCACCGATTTGAGCGCCGCGTCGGCCTTGGCCCGTGCGAGGCGGTTGGCGCAGGCGCGCGGCAGCTCGCCCCGTTTCGGCGTCTCGTCGACGTCGGCCGGCCGGAGCGCATCCGGCTCGATGCCGGCCTGGTTGAGCAGCGACAGGCGCCGCGGCGAACCGGAGGCAAGTACGAATTTGGGGCGGCCGAGCATCAGATGATTTGGGGGATGAAGCGGGGGTGAATTGCGCGCGGAACCTATCGGAAGGGGGCTGATTTCACAACCGGGAACCCGAGATTAGGTGATTCGAGGCACCCCGATATGCGTGTGCCTGCGCTCTGTGACGCGGGTGTTACGAGCCTTCGACCCTACCCGCTCGCCGCGCCGACCTTGGCAAACCGCCGGCGGATGCGCATCAGGAGCTGGTCACAGACGTCGCGGTAGGCGGCGAGCTTCTGGTCGCGGCTGCCCTCGATGGTGGTGGGATCGTGCGTCGGCCAGTATTCGACGTCGGCGGCGAGCGTGCGGGTCAGCTCCAGCGCCTTGTGGTGCGCTTCGGGCGAGAGCGTGATGATGAGGTCGAAATTGAGCCCCTCCCAATCCTCCAGCTCCTCGAAGGTCTGCGGCTTGTGGGTGGAGATGTCCTGACCGAGCTCGGCCATCACGGATATCGCGAACGGATCGAGCTCGCCCTTCCTGGCGCCGGCCGACTTCACGTAGAGGCCCTGCGGAAACATGTGCCGCAACAGGCTCTCGGCCATCGGCGAGCGCACGCTGTTCATCGCGCAGGCGAACAGCACCGATTGCGGATCGCGTGCGCGTGGGGGCGCAGCCATCGCTTACGCTCTTTTTGTCTTGCGCATGATCCGATCCGAAAACCGGTTCCCACTTTTCGGGATCATGCGCGTTTAGCCTTTCCAGTGCAGGACGGTAATGAGCGTGAACAGCCGGCGCGAGGTCTCGAAATCGACCCGCACCTTGCCCTTCAGCCGCTCCTGCAGCGTGCGCGATCCCTCGTCATGGATGCCGCGGCGGCCCATGTCGATGGCCTCGATCTTGTCCGGAGTCGCGGTGCGGATCGCCTGGTAATAGCTGTCGCAGATCATGAAATAGTCCTTCACGATCCGCCGGAACGGCGTCAGCGAGAGCAGATGCGCAACCACCGGCGTGCCGTCCTCGCGACGGATGTCGAACATCAGCCGGTTGCCGGTGATGCCGATATGCAGCGTGAACGGGCCCTGCCCGTCCGCGCCATCGGGCGCGAACAGGTTCTGCTCGATCAGGTCGTAGATCGCGATCGCGCGCTCATGCTCGATGTCGGGCCCGGAACGGCCGATCGAGTCCTCGTCGAGCGTGACGCCGACGATGCGGTTCTGCGAGTCGTCCTGTTCGGGCGGCTTTGTCATGACAGATTGAGGCGCAAACCAATCGAGCGCGAATGGGCGTCGAGACCTTCCGCTTGCCCGAGCGTCATCGCGGCAGGTCCCAGCGCACGCAACTGGTCCGGCCCGCATTTCAGGATCGAGGTGCGCTTCATGAAATCGTGCACCGAGAGCCCCGAGGAAAACCGCGCCGAGCGCGCCGTCGGCAGCACGTGGTTGGAGCCGCCGACATAGTCGCCGATCGCCTCCGGCGTATGCGCGCCGAGGAACACCGCGCCGGCATTGCGGATCCTTGCAGCGAGCACGTCGGGATCACCAGTCATGATCTCGAGATGCTCGGCGGCGATCGCATCCGCGAGCGGGATCGCGTCGGCCAGGTTCTTCACCATGATGATCGCGCCGAAATCGGCCCAGGAGGCGGTGGCAATCGTGGTGCGCGGCAGCGTCTTCAGCTGCGCCTCGACGGCCTTTTCGACATCTGCCGCCAGCCGCGCAGAATCAGTGATCAGGATTGACTGCGCGCTGGCATCGTGCTCGGCCTGCGCGAGGAGATCCGCGGCGATCCAGTCGGCATTGCCGGTATCGTCGGCGATGACCAGCACTTCGGAGGGACCGGCGATCATGTCGATGCCGACCTTGCCGAACACCAGCCGCTTGGCGGCGGCGACATAGGCGTTGCCCGGGCCGACGATCTTGGCGACCGGCGCGATCGTCGCGGTGCCGTGCGCAAGCGCAGCCACGGCTTGCGCGCCGCCGACGCGGTAGATCTCGGTGACGCCGCCGAGATGCGCTGCCGCGAGCACCAACGGATTGAGCTTGCCGTCCGGCGAGGGCACCACCATCACGAGGCGCGAGACGCCGGCGACCTTGGCCGGCACTGCGTTCATCAGCACCGAGGATGGATAGGCCGCGGTACCACCGGGCACGTAGAGGCCGGCGGATTCGATTGCGGTGTAGCGCCAGCCGAGCTCGACGCCGAGCGGATCGGTGAAGCGCTCGTCCTGCGGCAGCTGGCGCCGGTGATAGGTCTCAATGCGATCGCGCGCGAGCCTGAGCGCATCCAGCGTCGCGGCATCGCAGTCCTTCACTGCGGCGTCGATCTCGGCGGCAGTGACGCGCAGGCCCGATGCATCCAGCGTCAAGCGGTCGAACTTGGCGGTGGCCTCGAGCAGGGCCGCGTCGCCGCGCTTGGCGACCTCGTCGACGATCGCGCGCGCGGCGGCCTCGACGTCGGCCGAGACCTCGCGCTTGGCGGCGAGGAAGGCCGCGAATCGCTGGTCAAAATCGGCGCTGCTGCGGTCGAGACGAACGGGCATTTTTGGCTTGGCTTCCGGCTGGACTTTGGGGCGGATTGGCTCACCCGGCCCCCTGCTCAATGGCGCGGCGGGGAAGCGGCGTCAACCCTTGGCGGGTGCCGTGCAGGCGAAGGCCTGAGGCGGATCAGCTGGTATACAGGTGACCTCACCCCTCCCCCTCGATCTCCAGCCCCGTTCCCAGTTCGTCCGCCCCGAGGTCGGTCAGCTCGCATTCCAGGCATTCGACGTCGAGGCGGATGGCGCCGCCCTGGGCGAACAAAAGCACGGCGCTGCCGCCGGGCTCCTCGGCGCGCCCGTCCTGGGGGTGAAACTCGATGCCGACGAGGTCCAGCACCTTGTCCGGCGCGTCGAGATCGATGTTGCGCGACTTGCAGGCGAGCACGCGATCGAAGCGAAGCGCGGCGACCAGGCGGCGCGGCTCGGCCTCGCCCGCCAGCGTCTGCTCCCAGTCCAGCCGGTGCATGCCAACCACCAGCCGCTTCTCGCTCTGGCGCCAGATGATGTCGGAGGCCTGCACGCGGGCATCCTGGACATGGGTCGAGATCACGGCGAGATCGTCGGCATCGAGCGCGATCATCTTGAGCTGGGGAGACATCGCGGGCGTTTCTCCTTCAGGGCGACAGAGCTCAACGCGCGCGGTGACGGAAATTTCCTTCACCCGGCGGCGGCGATCTCGTCGAAGGATACACCGGTCAGCGTCGCCGACACCTCCCAAAGCATCGCGGCCGCGGCGAAATCCGTCGCTTGCGGCATGATCTTCGCAGGCACTGGCGGTCCCCGGAGCTTTTCGTGAAGTGGACGTTCGAGGCGATCCGGGCGATATTGAAGTGACGGGCTCACCCTCCCCTGGAGGGCAGGGGAGGTAAGAGTCGCGTCCCGCTTACTCCTTGAAAAACGCCAGCAGGTCGGCGTTGATGGTCTCGGCGTGGGTGGTCGGCATCCCGTGCGGGAAGCCCTTGTAGGTCTTCAGGACGCCCTGCTTGAGCAGCTTGGCCGAGAGAGGCGCGGAAGCAGCGTAAGGCACGATCTGGTCGTCGTCGCCGTGCATCACCAGGACGGGGACGTTGATCTTCTTGAGGTCCTCGGTGAAGTCGGTCTGCGAGAACGCCACGATGCCGTCGTAATGCGCTTTCGCGCCGCCCATCATGCCCTGGCGCCACCAATTCTGGATCACCGCTTCCGACGGTTGCGCGCCGGGGCGGTTGTAGCCGTAGAACGGGCCGGCGGCGATATCGCGGTAGAAGGCCGAGCGGCCGGCCGCGAGCGCAGCCTGAAAGCCGTCGAACACGCTCTTCGGCAGGCCGCCGGGATTGGCCGCGGTCTGCACCATCAAGGGCGGCACCGCGGAGAGGATCGCGGCCTTCGCCACCCGGCTCTCGCCGTGGCGCGCGATGTAGTGCACGACCTCGCCGCCGCCGGTGGAATGGCCGACATGAATCGCGTTCTTGAGGTCGAGATGCGCGGTGACCGCGGCGAGATCGTCGGCATAATGATCCATGTCGTGGCCGTCGGCGACCTGCGAGGAGCGGCCGTGGCCGCGGCGGTCATGGGCGATGACGCGGTAGCCGCGCGTGACGAAAAACATCATCTGCGCGTCCCAATCGTCCGACGACAGCGGCCAGCCATGGCTGAACACGATCGGCTGGCCTGAGCCCCAGTCCTTGAAAAAGATCTCGACGCCGTCTTTGGTGGTGATGGTGGGCATGGTGGGGCTCCTTATTGCCTCGATTCATTCCGGGGCGCGCGAAGCGCGAACCCGGAAATCTGGAGATTGTTGCGCGAGATTCCGGGTTCGATGCGTTGCATCTCGGAATGACGAGAGCATAGCGATCAAGCAAACGTCATCGGCTTGAATCGGCGCCAGGCGCCGATCGTCAACACCACGAAAAACACCAGCACGATGCCCTGCACCACCGCGAACACCGGACCCGAGGGCGGCGCCGGCGGCACGGCGGGCGCGAGCGCGGCCAGCGCCGGCACCTTCAGGAACGACTGGATCACCAGCACGAAGACGTTGAAATAGAGCGAGACCATCGCCGTGACGATGTAGACCGGACGCCAGACGCCGGCGAGCTTCATGCCATAGAGCGAGAAGCAGGCGATCGCGAGCAGCACCAGCGAGATGATGCCGATGATGTGCGAGGGCAGCAGCTCCTTGAACGGAAACAGGAAGCCGGTGGCACTGGTCAGGATGGTGAACAGCAGGAAGGTCGCGGTGAGGCCCGGCATCGACTTGGAGCCGAGCAGGCCGAACATCACGACAAGGCCGGCGGCGATGGCGATCAGGCTGATGATGACATGGACCAGTGTGAAGGCGGGCAGGCTCAACCCAAGGACCATGACACCTCTCCTACGCTCTGCATTGAGATGGAGATTGATATTACGGTCCTCATCGGATGGCTACATGCGCGATGTCACAGGCGCGTGCGGAGCCATGCGTCATCGTGCGAATCGACAAACGCATGGCTGATTTTTTTGCAGCGCTGTCACAAACGACAGCAGCTTCGACAAAAGTTGAAATCGAGGCTCACACTTCCTTGGTATCGAAGATCAGGAGGTCTGCGCCGCCGCTGGCAAACTTCGGCACGTCGCCGGCTGCTGCCTTGCCCGCTTCGCTGCCGAATGCCTTCTGGATGTCGCCCACGCTGTCGAAGGTGAGGATGGCGACGAGATGGATTCCGGACGGCCCGGCGGGCGAGCCGACCGGGCCCGTGCTGACGGCGTATTTCTTCAGGCCGGGCAGCTTCTTGGCGAGCGGAATGTGGGTCTCGGCATAATGCTTGTCGAAGGCGGCAGCGTCCTTGGGCGTTTTGTAGAGCACGACGAGTTCGGCCATTTAGTCCTCCCTTGAAACGTGTTGTTGGTGGATCCTGAGGATGAGGAGAGATAGTCACGCATGGCGCAGCAAAATGGCAAGCCGAATTCGACTTGCCATTTGCTTGTCTTGTTCTTGACTCACTGTTTGAGCACGATGTTTTCGCAAAACCGCTTCACACTTTTCGCTAACGCGGCCCTTCGGGTCCGGATCGTGCTCTAAAGCGCCGGCTTTGCGGCGTCGCCGAGATAGCCGTGGAGGGAGGCGACGACCTGTGCGCCCTCGCCGATGGCGCCGCCGACGCGCTTGACCGAGCCGGAGCGGACGTCGCCGACGGCGTAGACGCCGGGCACGGAGGTCTCGAGCGGCGCCACCAGCTTGCCCTGGTTCTGCTCGGACTGCGCGCCCGTCACGACGAAGCCGCCGCGATCGAGCGTCACGCCGCAGCCGTCGAGCCAGCCGGTGGCGGGATCGGCGCCGACGAACAAAAAGAGATTTCGGATCTCGGCTTCATCCTCGTCGTCCGAGAGCCGGCTCTTCCAGCGGATGCGCCGCAACAGCGAGGTCTCGTCGCCCTCAAGCGCGGTGATCTCGGTGTTGAACATCAGTTCGATGTTCGGCGTCGCTTCGATGCGCTCGATGAGATAGCGCGACATGCTGGCCCCCAGGCCGCCGCCACGGATGATCATCAGCACGCGCTTCGCATGGCCCGACAGGAACACGGCCGCCTGCCCCGCCGAATTGCCGGCACCGACCAGCGCGACCTCTTCGCCGGCGCAGAGCCGCGCCTCGACCGGTGAGGCCCAGTACCAGACGCCGCGTCCCTCGAACTTGTCGAGGTTGGCGATGTCAGGCCGTCGGTAACGCGCACCGCTTGCGACCACCACCGCGCGCGAGCGCAAGGTGTCGCCGCAATCCAGCGCCAGTGCGAAGGTGCCGTGTGTGCGCGAGCAATCCAGCGATTTCACCGACATCGGAATCATGATCTCGGCGCCGAATTTCTGCGCCTGGGTGAAGGCGCGCCCCGCCAGCGCCTGGCCCGAGATGCCGGTCGGAAAGCCCAGATAGTTTTCGATGCGTGCGCTGGCGCCGGCCTGACCGCCGAACGCGCGGGTGTCGACGACGGCGACCGAGAGCCCCTCGGATGCCGCGTAGACCGCGGTTGCAAGCCCCGCCGGTCCGCAGCCGACGATCGCAACATCGTAGATGCGATCATCCTTGGCGCCGCCGATCATGCCGATGGCGCGGCCGAGCTCGGTCTCGCTGGGATTGCGCAGCACGGTGCCATCGGCGGTGACGACGAGCGGCCAATCCTCCGGCTTCGGCGAATAGCGCGTGATGATCTCGGCTGCATCATGCTCGCTGGCCGGGTCGAGCAGATGATGCGGCTGGCCGTTGCGGGTGAGGAAGCCTTGCAGGCGCACCACGCCGGCGGAGTTCGAGGGCCCGATCAGCACGGGCCCGCCGATGCCGCCCTGGATCAGATTGACCCGGCGCAGGATCAGCGCACGCATGATGCGCTCGCCAAGCTCGGCTTCGGCCACCAGCAGCGCACGCAACCGGTTCGGCGGAACGAGGAGCACCTCGACCTCGCCCTCGGCGCGTCCGTCGACCAGCGCCGGCCTGCCCGAGAGCTGGCCGAGCTCGGCCAGGAACTGGCCCGGCCCCTGATCGATCACCGGCGTGACATGGCCGAGCCCGTCGCGCTGGGTGATGGCGACGTGGCCCGCCAGCACCACGAACATGCCGGGACCCTGCTTGCCGGTCTCGAACAGCAGCTCGCCATCTTTATAGCGCCTGAGCTCGCCGAAATGGCGCAGGCGCTCGATCTCGGCAGGCGCCAGCGCCGGAAAGGTCTGCTCGGGACGCGTGAACCGCGCCATGAGCGCGTTCCTGTCGGTTCGTTGCACCTCTTCCTGCGCCATCATCATTCTCGCTCATTGCAAAATTGAGCCGCCTGGCTTTCCGGCGGCTCCCTCGTCGAGGGAATCATCATCGTTTCGCGCGGGCTCGGTGCCTGTGGCGCGTTCGCGCGCCTGCACCTTCCGCCGCTTCAGGTTTTCGCGCAGCGCCGACTTCAGCCGGTCGTCCCGGGACGTCTTCGCCTGCCGCGCGCGCTTGTCGTTCTCGTCAGCCATCACGGCTCCATTCGCGGGATCGGCGATAACATGCCCCATCAACGTGGCAGCTCAAGAGGCGCGCGCAATTCGATCGTGCGAAACTCCAAATGAAGAGAATCCGCCAAGTGGGCCAACTGGCCAGTTGGGCGGGGATATCGGAACCCGAATCGGCAAAAAGACGGTCGTTTCGCGCCAAGACGGGCATTTTGGCGCCGATATCGGCCCGATTTTCTCGTTTTGACGGGACCAGCAAGCTTGCACAGGAGGGGGGCTTGTGGCAGATATCGGCCCGCTTGGTAGGCCCCGTGGCGGCCGATTCTGATCCCAGCACATGCTGCCGTAGCTCAGTGGTAGAGCACTCCATTGGTAATGGAGAGGTCGACAGTTCAATCCTGTCTGGCAGCACCATTTATCTCAAATACTTAGGCTGTCTTCTGCTCGGTCGCATTCACGCGCCGGAAGCACATCGGAAGCACCGCCCAATCCTGCGATGCGGCCGGCGAGGCGACTTTAAAGCCGCCCCGCGCCCTACCGCCGACGGCTCAGTGCAACTGCAAGCGCGCCGCGGCCTCGGACTTTGCGTTCAGCATCTTTGTCGCCATCGGCAACGTCACTGCGGCGTCGACCTCGACCAGGTTGCCGGCCAAGGCGCGGAATTGGCCGGCCGCCTTGCCCTTCAACGGCGCAAGCATCGCAGCGGCGATCGCAGAACTCACCTGACACTGGATGCGCGCGTACGGCCCATCAATGCTCAAGAGGAGGTCGACCTTCCTCCGCGCGAGCTCGCGGCCGATTTCGGTTTCGCAAGGGGTGATAGTAGAGCGGAGAGCGAGAGACGAGCGCATAACGTTTTGCCTTTCGAGCAAGAGCCAAGATCCAGGGGCGAAATGACCGACGTTAGAACGGCCCCGCGCGCCTTTGGGCGTGCGCCTTGGACATACGCGCGCGGCCCCTGGACAATCTGGTGATGCCGACTAACCGGAAATGGCGTTCGGCTAACGTTTGGGCTTTCGACCCGGGATCAGGATGCGCTCTATTGGAAATTCAGCAACGAATGTTTTGTCGATAAAAGTCTAATACGTAAACCCGACAGCTTGGACGTTGATGTTTTAGCGCATTTGGCGATTTGCGCGCTTTTGTCGGATTTTGAAATCGCGCATCACCATACAGAAAACGGCTGTGCCGCAGGCACTTTTGTGACTCGAACATTTGAGTGACGTCAGCGACTTAGCTAAAATCAGTGCGCCGAATAGGAGCGCACATGAGGAAAAAGCGAGTGACGCCGTCGAAGGATCCCGCAGTGATCGCGCTACATCGCGTTATGACCTCGCGTAGCGATGCGCAGTATGACGCCGCAATAGCAGACCTCGAGACGTGCCCCGCGCTCACAGCCCAAGGCGTGCGCGCAAAGCGTAATCTGGAGCGTTCGCGCCAGGCAGCGCTTGAGCAAGGCGATCGCTTGACACCGGAGGGCCGCATCATGATGGGGCGATTGGCGGACACAATCGACGAAGGACTGGCACTGCTTACACGCGCCGGCCTGAGGACGCCTCGGCCTCGGCCGGTACCCACCCCCGGCCCGGCGCCCACCCCTAGGGGGGAGGCCTCGGCCCCGCGTCCAAAGTCCGCAAAGCCGCTCGACTAATTTTCGGATTCTTGAGAAGTTCAGGGCATAATTTTCAGTCGAGATTTTTAGATGCTCTCCTCAATGGAGTTATTGCTCCGATGCGCGGATTCCATTGGACAAAATTCAGATCTGAATTTCGATCGATAGTCTCGCCTCTTGCTCGAAGGCGAAAGCGGCAATTTGCGGACGCGGCAGCTAGCGCGAGCCGCTATGCGCTGGTCACGGCGCGGGATCTAGTCGGGCGTCAGCGCGCGGCGCTGGATGGCGCTTGGGATGCAATGGGATTTCGACTTGATGAGGAAGTCGTTCTCTCGATGGAGCTGCAGTTCCTGTGGGGCGTTTTCCACGAAGTCATTGCAAACGGTCCTGATCTTCCTACCAACGGATACGACCGAATTCTCCTTTGCATCATGTTGTTCTTGCATGAAGAGCGCGGCATGAGCCTCGATCGCGCGCGACTCTTTGCGATGTCCGCACAAACAATGTTCAATCAAGAAGATGAAGTGTTCGAGGCCATTGCGCACAGGGGGCGGCTGGCTTTCCGACACGGAAGTGATCAGCACTACGTCGAGATCGTCATGGCTTTGCGTAAGACTGGACTGAGGTGAGATTTTCACTTTCCAATAACCGCGTCTGAGTTACAATTCTTGCCACGGACGTCTACGCCGCTTCGCCGACGGCACCCACCGCGCAATCCCGCGCACTTCCTCTCACCCCGTCGGCGAAGCAATGTCATCAACGCGTTACGACCGTCAGTCTTCATTTGCACTTTTCAGCGCTGAAAATCCGACCTCCCAGCAGTCCGGCACCGATCTCGACGCGGAGTTCAACGCCGTCAAGCTGGCTATTGACGACACCCAGCAGAACCTGGCCCTCATTCAGGACGACGACGGCGTCCTGAAGCGCGGATCGGTCGGCAAGGCACAGTTCGACAGCAGCGTCTCGATCGGTTTCGCGGCCCCGACGCAGTGGGCGAGCGGTGTCCTCTACACCGCAAACGTCAATACCGTCTTCTACAACTCGATTTTCTACATCGCGAACACCACGCACACGTCGGGTGTCGCATTCGACCCCACCAAATGGGACGAGATCGCCGATTTCACCGCGGCGGCCGCCATTTCTGACGGTTCGATCACCTCGGCCAAGCTGGCCGATGGAGCCGTGGCCGGCAACAAGCTGGCCGATGGCGTCGTGGCGAACGCGAAGATCGCAACCGGCGCGGTGACGACCAACAAGATCGCCGATGGCAACGTGACTCCGATCAAACTCAGCTCGGACGTCGGCGCGGCACTGGTGAACAGTATCTTCCCGCCGGGGCTGGTACTTCCATACGCAGGCAGCGCCGCGCCGACCGGTTGGCTACTCTGCCAGGGTCAATCGTTGCTGCGCGCGGACTATCCGGGCCTGTTTGCCGCGCTGGGCACCATCTTCGGTTCTACCGACGGCACGCATTTCAACGTGCCTGATTTGCGGGGGCGTGTGCCGATCGGCGTGGACGGCGGAGCAAATCGCGTCACGACCGCTGGCGGGGGCATCGATGGCGCAACGCTCGGCGCTTCTGGGGGGCAGCAGAACCGCACGTTGCTGACGGCAAATCTGCCGCCTTACACGCCGGCCGGCACGATCACGAACGGTGCGATTTCCATCTCGTCCAACGCCATCACCGGCAGCACCACTACGGGCGGCGGCGGTTTCCCGGCCGGTAGCAACACGAGCGCAACGATTACCGCGACGCAGGGCGCATCGACGTTCACCGGCGCCGCTCAGGGCGGCTCGAGCACGCCGGTTCAGACGCTCCCGCCCGGGCTAGTCCTCAACTACATCATCAAGGCGCACTGAGGATGCCCCAGCTCATTGAATTCGAAGGGCGTCGTCACGAGTTTCCGGATGACTTCACACAAGCAGACATCCAGCGCGCTTTGAGATCGATGCCGCGCGTGCCACGCTCAGACGGCCCAATTCAGGTGCAGGCGTTTCAGCAGGTGCCGAGCTCGCCGAAGCTCGTGCCGGTGGATGATGATCCGTTTGCGTCGGCGGCAACTCGTGCGGATCAGTTCGATCAATTCGATCCTTCGGCCGCTCAGCCCAAGCTCGTGCCGGTCGATCACGATCCATTCGCGGCGCCCGCCAGTCCACGGCCGGTTACCGACCCCGCATTGCTGGCGCAGCTGGAAGGTTCCGCACCCGCAGCACCCGTGACGACGTCCTCCGGCCGCATCTACGTGTCACCGGCCAACGTCGAGCCGAAGCCGATCGAGCGCCCGGTGTCGATCCTGCCGAGCAGCGTCGGCGGCGCCGTTCGCGACTTTCAGGTCGGCGCGCAGGGCGTCGGCAAAGGGATTACCGACATCGTCACGGGCCCGTTTGACCTCGTGGCCGGCGCGCAGAATCTTGCTACCAGCGGCATCAACAAGCTGTTCGGCACCAATATCCCGTTGGCCACACCGGCGTCGAAGCTGGTCGAGAAGGCCGTCGATGCCAGCGGCATTCCGGTCATCGACCCCGCCACGATGTCGCGCAGCGAGAAGCTCGCCTACGACGCCAACCGGTTCGGCACCCAGGCCGTCGGGACCGGTGCCATGCTCGCACAGCGCGCCCCAAGCGTCGCGGCCGCGGCAACCCGCTCTGAGACGGTCCCAGAGCGAGTGTTGGACCACATGGCCAGGCCCTACACAGAAGCGCCGGCCCGTACGCTGGTCGGCGATACGATCGGTGGTGCGGGGGCCGGTGTCGCCGTCAACGCATCAGACAATTACGTTCCTGACGATGCGAGCGTCTTCGGGCACTATGTCGGGCATGGCCTCAAGGACGTCACGAACCTGCTTGCACCCTTGGCCGGAGCTTCCGGCGCGAATACTTTGCAGGCCGCCGTCGAAGGCCTCGGTGGCCTGATCCGCAATATCGCGTCGAAGACTTTCACGTCTGCGCCGGCGCCGATCCCGCTCAACCCGACCACCAAGGCACCGTACGGCAACGCCGACGTACACCGCGCCGCGGCAAAGCTCCAATCGGCCGCAACAGGCT
This sequence comes from Bradyrhizobium sp. USDA 4486, assembly GCF_054057995.1. NCBI lineage: Bacteria > Pseudomonadati > Pseudomonadota > Alphaproteobacteria > Hyphomicrobiales > Nitrobacteraceae > Bradyrhizobium > Bradyrhizobium sp. USDA 4486. The sequence goes on along the minus strand of NZ_JBSRZV010000001.1, from coordinate 7,068,350 downwards.
CTCCGCGGGCTCTGGCCCAGGATATTCGCGAGAACGCGGCCGCGCTTGGTAAGCCCGAGGAGGGCGGAGTACCGCTCCAGCCCTCCGCCATGCCGACGTCGGGATTGCTCTCGCGCGACCCTGGCCTTATCGCAGCAGAGCAGGCCGCCCGCCTGAAATCGTCACCCGACTTCGTTAAGCGGGATCAAAGCGTCAAGGCTGCCGCCGCCGAGCGCGTAGAAGCAATGCGCGATCCGGACGCGGAGTTGGGCGCGGTCATGCGCCGCGCGGCTGAATCGCGGGCGGAGCGGGTCAATGCGGCCGAACGCGAAGTCCTGCAGCGTGAGGATGCAGTCAACTCGCTCGATCAGATCCGGCGCGACCAGGGGCTGCCTCTTGGCGCTGTAGCCAACAGCGAGGCGAAGGCCAGCGCATCCCGCCGGCTCGACCGAGCACTCGTAGAGCAGACCTATCTTCCGGCCCGGGCTGAGAAGAACCGTCTCTTCGACACCGCGCCGGGGCGCAATCAGGAGCTTCCGGCGGATGATGTGTTTGGAGCAATTGATAGGATCCGCGCTGGCGCGAATAACTTGGCGCCCGGCACACTGCCCGAAGACTTCATGCGCCGGCTGAACGCACTGCGGCCTCAGCTGGTCGAACACCCGTCAGAAAGCGGCCAGATGGTGAATGTGGGCGGCCCGGGCACGGCGCTCGGCGGCGATCTGGCCGACCTCCGCAAATTCATCGGTCCGGCTCAGCAGCAAGCACAAGCCCGCGGTAACTTCGATCTTGCCGACAACCTCGGCCGGCTCCGCACGGCCATCAATCGCACTATCGAAGGCGCTCCGGGCTACGCCGAAGCCAACGCCAACTACCAGCAGTTTGCCGACCGGTTCCGCCCCGAGACGAACGATGCGATGGCCAAATTCACCAGGGCGATCGATCGCGGCGGTCAGAACGCCGACGGCGAGCTCAATCGCGGCGCCACCCCGCCGAGCGAGACGGCAGGCCGCTTCCTGAACAGCGCCGAGAATGCTGCGACTTTGCCACGTGCGCTGCAAGGCTCGCCGGCGATGACAGCTGCCGAGACAGCGCTGCGTGACCATTACCGATCGAGCTTGGCTATGTCCGCGCTGAACCCAGACGGGACGATCAATCCAATCCGAGCGTCGGCGTGGGCAAACAGCCACGCGGAGATCCTGGCGCAGTTCCCGGCCATCCGGCGGGAGTTCGATGACATCATCGCTCAAGCACGTCGTGGCGAGCAGCTCTCGACACAGGCGCGCGCGGATCTGGAGGCCGCCCGAAGTGCGCGGAAGGCCACCGAAGCCGAAGTCGACCGATCGGTGGTCGGCACTTTGATCCGGGAAGACCCGCGCGACGCCGCGTCAAGTATCCTCAACGACAAGTACGGCGGGCCGAAGAGACTCGACGAGATTAACGCATTAGTTCGTCACGACGAGCAGGCAACTCGCGGCTGGAAGGCGGCTGTATCGGAGGTACTCGCAGACAAGGTGCAGGGCACTCGACAGGTGGGCGAATCGCTCGAGGTCCAATTCGCGCGGCTCGCGAAAGAGTTCAAGGACAACGAGGCTTTGCTGGCTAAGGTGTTCTCGCCCGAGGAAATGAACAACCTCCGGCAAGCGCACAAAATCCTGTCGTATTTCAAGGAGGCCGAAAAACGCGCGACCGTTGGCAGCGACACCGCGGAAAAGATCGGCATTCCTACCACCGTGCAACTCGCCTTTCGACACATCTACGGCGATCTGAAGGGCGGCGGCGTCATCAAGCGCATGAAGCTCCTCATGGAGATGCTGCCGTCGGGGCGGCAGAACGCGGACGAGATCGTCAACGCAGCGTGGTTCGATCCGAACTTGGCTGCCTATCTACTTGAGCGGCCGGTCAAGAACTACAACGTGCCTCGATACAACATCGACTTGCGGCGGCTCATCGCGGCCGCGAACGCGTCGCGTGACCAGTAATGGGAGAGGAAAGCAATGGTGGCCTTGGTAGCGTCGACTGAATTGACCGATCAGCAACGCGAACTCGTTCGTTGCATCGTGATTGAGGGGCGCCCGCCGGAGGAGGCAGCGGTGATGGCCGGCTATCACCCGAAGTCGGTCTACAGGGCCTTGCGCCTGCCGGCGGTTGCGGAGGCCATCTCGGCGTCGATCCAGCTTGACCTCGCGGCCGTTGGCGCGCCGCTCGCTTACCGAGTCGCCAAGTCGCTCCTCCAGGACGAACGCGTCAGCGCGCGCGTCCGCGCGGACCTGTCGATGAAGGTGCTCGACCGGGCGGGCCATATCGCACCGACGAAAAAGGAGCTCGCGCCCCAGCGAAAGTCGTTGTCAGAGATGTCCCGCGACGAGCTGGCGGCGTTCATCGAAACAAACCAGGCGCAGATCGACACGATAGAGGGCGAACTGGCGTCGAGGGCGACGGATGTGTCGCCACAGGCGTCGACAGAGCCGGCCTTCCTGGGCTAGAGCGCGCTGGACATGTAAGCTGTGGCCCGTGGCGCACGTAGGGCTATGCCCGTGGCTGGGGATGGCCGTGCTGAAAGGCCATCATTCTATCGGCCCGAAGCGCAGATTGCACTTTCCGCGGCCGGAACTTCTGCTAGAATCAACTATTCCTTCACGAGATGCCTCGTGGGGGCGCCGGGGATGTCCGTGAAACGCGTCATGAAACCTACCGCAACGGAACTATCCGTGCTGACTCGATTCTTCTCGGCTGCCGTATTCCGCGAGATGGCGAAGAAGGGGCGGTCAGCATTGTTGGGCCGGTTGCTTGGGCAGACAGAGGTCGCCGACAAGTGTGGCCGACGAGCAACTGTGGCGGATGCTTTTGACGCGGCCTTCGCAGTCTTACAGAAAGCCGGCCAGAGGGATGAGTACATTTACAGGGCGGCGCTCGCCCACAAAATCCTGATGGGCAGGCACTCGCTGCGCACCGCCTCGTTGCTCAGCGAGTTTCGGGCCGGCGTCTGCAAGGCGGACATCGTCATTCTCAACGGCACCGCGACCGTCTACGAGATTAAGTCCGAGCGGGACTCGCTTGCGAGGCTGGCCAATCAAGTCGAGAATTACAAGCGCGTGTTCGCCTCAGTGAACGTGATCGCCAGCGAAGGGCATGTCCCAGGCGTACTCACCGTGGTGCCCGAAGACGTTGGCGTGATGTGCCTTTCGAAAAGCCAACGGATTTCAACCGTGCGAAATGCGATCGATTCTCCAGAGCGAATTTGTCCAGTGACGGTATTCGAGTCCTTGCGGAGCGCCGAGGCCGCCGCGATCCTAAAGGCGTTGGACGTGCCGGTGTCCGAAGTGCCGAATACGCAACGTCATGCGACGATGAGAAAACTGTTCGAGTCTCTCAAGCCGGCCGAGCTTCACGGCGAGATGGTGCGTACACTTAAGCGCACCCGCAATCTCGCGCCCCTCACCCGGCTTGTTGATCAGTTGCCACGCTCGTTACAGGCCGCAGCACTGTCAATCCCGGTGCGCCGAGCCGATCACGACCGGCTCGTGGGAGCTGTCGGCACGCCGCTCCACGTTGCAAAGGCGTGGGCGTAACGCCGGATGTACCACCCATATTTTCGCGGCAAGCAATTCGAACTGATCGCGGTCCGTGAGACCGCGCCATTGCTCGCCGAAAAGAGGTTTGTGCCGGTCATCGAGCCGGTGCGCGAAGCGCTTGGAGGACTTGGGCGGACGCTGAAAGCGATTTGCGAAGCGGGCGGCCGCGCGATCGTGATCGTGAATCCCTATCACGGCGATCATCAGGAAGACGGTGCGAGCATCAGCGAGCTACTGCAGAAGGAGTATATCGGTAACGAGGCGATCGCCGCCGGCATCCTGCTTCGTAGTGACATGACGGCGGGCGAGGCAACCGCCTGTTATTTTGAACATGCCAATCACAATCCCGTGCTGGTGCACGCTGGTTTTTCGGCGCCAAAGGAGCTAGCCGCCGAGCTTGCCGACCACATGGCCGGCATGACCAACGTGTTTGTCGAAAATCAGGACAAGCTTCTCTATCGTAAGCATTTCGAAAAGAGCAAACGCATCCTCGTGCGCGATGGTTTTAAACGCCAGCGCAACGCCGACTATCCAGCGGTTGAAGAATTTTCGGACCTTCACGTCACTTTCCGGGATCGCGGCATGGATGGGTTCGGCGATTTCCTGATGGTCGGCGACGTCTATAGCGAGAGCGGCGGCCCAGCCTATGCGGTCGCGATCCATTTGACCTTCATCGATCCTGGCAAGGACGATGTTATGTATGTTTATCATTTCGTTTCTGACACGAAGGACACGCCGACAGACCCCGCCGGCAAATTCGCCCAGGCGTTGGCGAAGCTCATCAAGAAACTCGACAGTGGTACATCCAATCTGCTCGAAACCAACGCTATCAAGGAATTCCGCGAGCTCCACGCGAAGGGGCATTTTCCGGGGCTCGGTTACGTGAAAAAGCTCTCGATGAAGCACCACATCGAGACGCTGGCTGCCTATCCGCTCTGAGCCGGCTATGGCAAAGAAATATTGTTGCCCCGAATGTTTTGACGATCGCGGCCTGCGCGATGACATCTTCCCCTCGCTTGATCCACAGATGGGTACTTGCAGCTTCTGCGGGACCGCGAATGTGCCGCTAGTCGAACCGGGCCGGCTCGCGACGTGGTTCGAATTACTCGCGAATGTCTACGAGCCCAACAGTGATGGCAAGTCGCTCGTCGAATGGATGAAGGACGATTGGCAGCTCTTCAGCCATCCGGGGATGGACATCGCCCATGCCAAGGAACTGCTCGGCGAGATTCTCGACGACGGCGACGTTGTGCGCAAACCCTTCGCGCCGTCACCAAGCTATATCAGCGAAGGGCTCGCGAAATGGGAAACGCTGCGCGACGAGATGATGTACCGGAACCGCTGGTTCTTGGACATGTCCATAGACGAAGCGCGGCTTCGCCAGCTTCTCGATATGCTCCTCGCGCCCGACATACCGCGCAAATGGTACAGGGCGCGCATCCGGACGGACGACGAGAACTTCCCAATCGACAAGATGGGCGCGCCGCCGAAGCGACGTGCATCACACGGCCGCGCGAATCCTGCTGGCATTCCCTATCTCTACCTCGGCTCTCTGCCTGAGACTGCGGCGGCCGAGGTTAGGCCGCATACTGGCGAGGTAGCATGCGTCGCCGACTTCACCATTCCAGAAATCCAAGCGGTCGATCTGCGCAACCCGCGTAAACTCGTCTCACCGTTCATTCTCACCGATGCCAGCGAGATTGGCCAACTACGTGCCGACTTGCCGTTCCTTGAGCGACTTGGCGAGGAATTGACGCGCCCGGTGCTGCCGCAGGGAGCCGCGATCGACTATATCCCTAGCCAGTATCTCTGTGAGTTCATCAAAAAGAGCGGGTTTGATGGGGTGGTGTATCGCAGCTCGGTAAGCGACGGCATCAACCTCGCCCTTTTCGATCCGAACAAGGCGACAGGCGGAACGGTGGCGCCCTACAATATCGCGCGGGTCCATGTGGACGTTGAGCCGGGTTAACGTTGAGGCGCCTGGCAATATCGGCGAGCCCCTGCGGACCCTCTACCGGGTTGCCGGCGCGGATAGCGAATGCGGAGCTGCTGAAGTGCTGAAACCGCATCAAATATCAGCCGTCTAGATCTTTCGCTTCAACGGGGGCAGCGCCGGCTTCGGCGGCCGCTTCTTTGGATCTTTCCAATTGAAGTGCCCGCGGGTCGGTAGCGGGATCAGCAAGCGCTTGCAAAGCTCTCGGAGGGCAAACTCAGAGATCCCGAGATCCGCGGCCGCTCGAATCAGGGTTTTGCTCCAAACAAGATCACGTAGCTCAGCCTTGGACATGTCTCTGCGCAGTAGGCGTTTCCCAACTGATATCTTTCGGCTCTTGCGTGGGCGCTTGATGCCGTGTTTCCGCTCGAATACCTTGGTGGCTTCTGCTTCGAGTCTCGCCCGCCGGCGAGCCAATCGCGCGGGGTCGGGATACGGACCCGGAGCACACGCCCTCTTCAGCTTGAAGTATCGTCGTGCCCAGGATTGCTGCTCCTCGTCGTCGAACGGATAGAACGGCACATCCGGAGGGACCCATCCGATGTGACCTGGAAGGAAGCCCGGCCTGTTCAGAACGAAATCCCAACCGATAGCACAGCCCATTCGCGTGTGGTGATAGTCAGTCGCTAGGGCATCGATCGTTACCGCACAATACATCGGATCGCTGCCTCGGCGCGCGACCGGAGCGACCATGCCGATGTTGAGGAGCTCCTCGAGCTCCGACGAACGGATCCTCAATCGTTTGAGCACCTGATGTTCGTGGTAAAGCGGCGGTTCTGACACGGATGCTTCCTCAATCTTCGGAGGAGCGGGCCACGGTCAAACGCTGTCTGTCAAATTGTGGGAGTTGCGAACTTATCGGGGCAGAAAGAGTTCTGGTGCGTCAATGCGGCGATTAGGTCGTCGGGTTTGTCAGACTATAGCGTTAAGCCGGCTCTCGCGAATCAGACTCCCGAAAGGCGCACGTGTGACGTCACGTTCGGAGCCGCAAAAGATATGGTCCAAAGCTACGCAACCTCGTTTGGAGTAAGACGATGATCCGCGCAGGCGCCGATCTCGGCATCACCGAGACCGCCCTCCGCAATCTCTGCAAGCAAAATATGTGATCCCGATGCCGACCCGCGGGCACTTCAATCATAAGGATCCGAAGAAGCGACCGCCGAAACCGGCGCTGCCGCCACTCTTGCGAGCAACCCGATGCCGAGACGATTGATGTTTCGGCGCGGCGGAAGGGGTGTCCGCCTTACCAAATCGGTAAGGCTACTGTTTTCGCTTGATCTTGGTCTTCTCCACGATATACCCCACGTCAACGATGCTAGACGGGGATCGGCAGATTATCGCCCCGTAGAAACTCCCGCTCCGCGCTCAGCCAGAATTCTAGGTCCCTGCCCCCTGGCCGCCCCGCGCTCTGCCACAGCTCATAGGCTCGCCTTCTGATCGTTTCTTCGCGGGCCGCCGCTTGCAGTGTGCGCAACCTGTCCCCAATCTCCTGCGCGAACGCCTCAAGACGCTCCACGGTCTCTCTATCGGTAATGAGCCGCACAGCCCTATGCGCCAAGTCGAGCTGATGCTCAAGGCGTCGAAGTTCGGGCAGATATTCCATAACGCACTCTGTACGCAGGATGCGGTTGTCAACCTTCTTGGGCGCTTCGCGGTCAGAACGCCTTGGAACGGGGCCGTTTTCTATTGCCAACAAACACGAATGACCCCGGGTGGTTCCAGGCCCAACCAAACACGCGGACGGGAAAGGGGCTGGAGCCTTTAAGATTTTGAGCGATGGCTGCCCACAAGTCTATTCGACGGCCTGCCCTCCCCGTCGCACAGTATGCTAGACGCACCGGTTCGCGAAACTGCTGAGCTTGTCGCGCGCACAGCGTCGGCGAGCGTTCAACCGCAGTCCAACGTTCAGACGGCAGCGCTGATGATACCCGCAGCTGCGACAAACGCCGCACCCGTAGAGCCCTCTCCAACTGCTGTGAAACGAACCACCTCCGAGCGCGAACGCATCATGGCACGCGTGCAAGGCTTCCGAGCGCATCAAGAACGGGTTCGGCGCGAGCGTGAGGACTTTTATTCCCGCACGGTGCAGCGGGCTCGCGATGTTGCCAACGGGCACTCCCAGGGCACCGCCTAAACCTCGGGTACAAAGAGGGCCGCCCTTTCCTTCTTTCGACTTGGCGAAGGCGGCAACTGGATGGACGGACGGCCCTATGACAGGCCGTCCGCCGACGTGGACTGAAGTTGTGGACTGAAGTTGAAGATGGCCGAGCGGTCTCCCGACGACGCAAGGCGGTCAGCTACGATCTTTGCGTATGATATGGAGTGGCTCAGATCGTCACTGGCCTTCGAACATCTTTGTTTTGCCTATAACCTCCACTGCCACTTCCGCATTCTTCACCGGAACAGCTTTGAGCACTACTGCGCTAACGGTTGCCGTGCCGCGCACATGTCCATCTTTTGCGTCAAGGTGCCAGTTAATATTAGCACACGCTTCGCGATCCATGTACGTGCGCGCACCGGTTTCGATTAGTCTTGCCCGCTCTTGAATGTCAGCATCCAATTTAACGTCCAACGACCTGGGTACTATGACTGCGTCTTGCTCGTCATTGGGCAGTGTGATGCACATGGTCTTAGGGTAAGAGTTCCCACCCCCATAAACCTCGTGGGTCTCGGCCACTTTTCTCAACTGCTTCTCTAACGTTTTCGCGGGGAATGCGGGTAGAGTAATTGTCGGATATGGTTGGTTATCCACGTGTACGCTTAGTTCAACAGGCTTGTACATGCTGGCTCGCTTTATCGGAAAGGAGTCGGCCGATGGTGATTTAATTCTCGATGGCGCACCTTTGGCGCTTGAGTTCAATAAGACAACGTGAAACGGCACGGTATTCACTGTGTAGCTCGGCCTCCACGTATATTCCAAGATGAATTCGTCACTGCTCGTGGCCGCATCTGACAGCTTCACAATGAGGTTTGCGTTCAGGTGCTGAAGGCACTCTACGTACGCCCTAACGCCAAAGTCATCCAATGTCGATGTCAGCAGTGTTTCTTGGTCGCGCTGAGACCACTTCAGGTCCAGCATGTGCTCAAGAGTCGTAGTGAGACTGTGCGCCTCGCCGTATGTGAACTTTCCGTAGTCTAGTATTTCCAAATCGGCCTTGTCGGAGTCCTTCCGATCCTCCCGACTTGCCACGCGCTCAATGTAAGCCAAGTTGGTCAGCAGGTCCTTCGTGTAATACAAGTTCTGCTTAAACTGGGATATGTCGCAAGTCTGCGCAGATGCGTTTGAATTTACGAGCGATGCCGCGCATACCGAGAGGGTTACCAAAAAGCATCTCATGACACTTCCTCCGTACTGGCGAGTGGACGGAGCTTAATGCAATCTCGCACACAATTTAAGGTATGAATAAGCGGTACTGGGTCAAATCTGCTTACGTGCCTAAACGTCCAGCGCCTCCGCTCCGAAACGATACCGCAAGCTGTCCTCGGCCCGGCAAAGCATCAATGCCCCACAGCCGAATGCGCGTGCCGGGGATTTCGAGCGTGTCGCCGTCAAGGATGCGGGTTAGGCCTGCTAGCTCGCACGACAGCGCCAGGCCGCTAACTCCTAAAAGCAGCAAGCCAGCAAGTGCGAGACGAACAATTCACACATCAGGCTGCTTAGCCATCACTCTTTTTGCTCAGACGTGTCATCGGTGTAGTGACTGAACGCCTCCGAGCCGAACATCGCGACATCCCGCTGCATCGCTCGAAACAGGCCCGACTGAAAAAAGCGCTCGTGTCCGCGCGAAGCTGTCTGCAATCTTTTGTTGCTGAGTGGGGGATATTGATTCCAGTACGCGTCTGACGAGCATCGCTCTACCGTTCAGATAATCCCATAGCGCTCGGCACAGTGATATTGTGCGGCTGAAACGTGCCCGTCCGGTGAAGACCGCGGCTGAGGCGAGCGGGAACCAGCTGACGGATGGACGAGGCTTGGCCGGATCGCCATATTGGCTGGATGCGGCGAGGTGTGAAGGCCATGCGGCTGCGTCGGGTGCAATCGTCGAGCATTGAGGCTGCAGGGTATGACCTGAAGCGGCGGATGTTGCGCATACGTTATATCCGCGGTTCGACCTACGATTACCAGGCTGTCCCGGCGAAGGTGTTCAAGAACCTCCTTGCAGCGGAGTCCAAGGGACGGTTCGTCAATTGGTCGATCAAGCCGTACTATCGGTACACGCGGGTTAACTGATCGGCGATGATCAGATCAGCTGCGGCGATGCGGTGAGCGCAGCTTTCCAGTTCCAGGGCAGCAGTTGATCGAGACGTTGAACGTTGTGATCGTTGATGCGAGCGAGCACATCGGCGAGCCAGGCTTGCGGATCGATGTCGTTGAGCTTTGCCGTCATGATCAGCGTCGCCATGATGGCGGCGCGGTCAGCGCCGCGTTCCGAGCCGGCAAACAGCCAGGACTTGCGGCCCAGGGCAAAGCCGCGCAGCGCGCGCTCCGCCGCATTGTTTGTCAGGCAGATCCGCCCGTCATCGATGAAGCGAGCAAACCGGTCCCAGCGGCGCAGCATGTAGTCGATTGGCTTGGCAACTGCAGACGAGTTCGACAGCCGGGCGCGCTGCTCGCGCAGCCATGCTTCCAATGCCGTCAAAGGCGGAGCGCTTTGCTCCTTGCGCATGCGCAGACGCTGTTCGGCGCTTTGGCCGTTGATGCCGCGCTCAATATCGAACAGCGCATCGATGCGCTTGACCGCCTCCAGGGCAATCGGCGAGATCGCTGCGGCATTCCTGTCGCGCCTCGCGTTGGCCGCGATGTCCGCCAGCTCGAAGAACTGCCGCCGGGCGTGGGCCCAACAGAGTGCGGACGTGATCGGTCCCTGCGCGCGGGAGGCGTCATACAGCTCGTTGTAGCCGCTATAGGCGTCGGCCTGCAGGATACCGGAGAAGCTTTGGAGATGCCGTGTGGGATGCTCCTGCCGTCGGTCGCGCGAGGCGTAGTAGAGCGCACCCGGCGGCGCCCGCCCGCCAAACGGTCGATCATCGCGAACGTAGGTCCAGATATGTCCCTTGACCGTCTGGCCCTTGGCCAGGATCGGCACCGTGGTGTCATCGCCATGCAGCCGCTCGGCGGAGAGGACGTGACGCTCGATCAGCCGATAAAGCGGCTGCAGGGCCGCCGCACAGGCGCCGACCTGATCGGCCAATGTCGACAGGCTCAGATCGATGCCCTCCCGGGCGTAGCGCTCGCTCTGCCGGTTCAAGGGCTGATGCTGGCCGAACTTCTCGAACAGGATCATGGCCAGCAGGTTCGGCCCGGCAAAGCCGCGCGGCGTCACGTGGAAGGGGGCTGGCGGCTGGGTGATCGTCTCGCAGTCCCGGCATGAGAACTTTTCGCGCACCGTCTGGATCACCTTCCACTGCCGGGGAATGACCTCCAGCGTCTCGGTGATATCTTCGCCCAGCTTTGATAGCTTCGATGAGCCGCAGCAAGGGCAGCTCTGCGGTGTGGCGACTACGACACGCTCGCGCGGCAAATGGTCGGGGAACGGTTTGCGCGACGGCCGCTTGCGCTGGAAGGATTGTACCGTCTGCGCCTTGGCTGCCGCCCTCTCGGCTGCCAGCTCGTCTTCGGTTGCGGTTGCTTCCAGCTCTTCGAGCTCAAGCTCCATCTGCTCCAGAAGCCGTGCCTTGCGCTCCGAGCGGCTGCCGTAAATCTGGCGACGCAGCTTCTCGATCTCGAGCTTGAGGTAACTGATCAGTGCCTCGGCCGCCTTCGCATTGGCCGCTTCCGCTTTTGCGTTCGCCGCAACCGCCTCCGCTTCCAGCCGCGCGGCGCGCTCCGCCAGGATCATCGCATGCGCGGCGGCAAGATCGGTGGGGAGCGATTCAGATGTGGTCACGAGGATGATGGAATCACATCCACCACGATCCGCAAGTTCAAAGCCTCATCCGACCGATGTCGGCCGCCACGTCTCTTGTGGGTGCCGCCAGTCGATCCCGGACAAGAGATAACCAAGCTGCGCCGACGAGATCGTCACCACACCCTCCGCCGGGCTCGGCCAGATGAAGCGCCCCCGCTCCAGGCGCTTTGTGAACAGACAGGCGCCCTGGCCGTCATGCCAGATCACCTTCAAAAGGTTGCCGCGGCGACCGCGGAAGCAAAACAGGTGGCCGCCCAGCGGGTCGCGATGAAGGATCTCCTGAACCTGCAACGCCAGCGATGGAAAGCCCTTCCGCATGTCGGTATGGCCGGTCGCGAGCCATACCCGCACGCCGGCAGGCAATGGAATCATCGTGGCCGTCCATCAGTCAGCGCCGCCACGACTGCGCTCAGCGTCGCCGCGTCAACCGCGCCCGTGATCCGCATCCGAGCCCCGGCCGCGAACTCAATCTCGATCGCACCGCAGCTTCCGGAGGGCGCCGTCAACGATTGCCGGTCTGGCGCAATGGAGACTGCCGCAAAACGGACTTCGCCATCCTGCCGCTGCATCGGCTCGGGCCCGCAAGCGAGGACGCCGGTCCGCGCCTGCCGCCGCCAAGCCGTAACCAGATTGCGGTGAACGTCATGTCGCCGAGCAACCTCGACAACACTGGCCCCAGGCGCCAGACTCTCCTCCACGATCCGAAGCTTCTCGGCACTCGTCCATCGCCGTCGCCGCTCAGGACCGGACAGAACCGTAACCGTCGTCACGTTTGCTCATTTGCTTGCGAATTAATGAGCAAACCATCTCACCCTCAAGCGCAATCCGGGAAGGCGGCCTCCACCGGGGGCTTACGCTGAAACCAGCCTGCGCCGTTAGGAACTCTCGTCCCCCTCCACTGCCCCGGATGCGATTGCACGAAGCCAAAGATCGCGAACGGTCCGAGTTTGGAGTAGCTAAAACATGTCGAGCTATTGGCCGCCAAGTCTATGTCAATCGCGCGCGTAAGATACCGATTGATGTTTGGCGTGCTCATCGGGAACGACGAGCTCTCGATTTCATCGAACGTCAACACGTGCAGCTCGAATTCGCCTGTGTGCTTATAACGTCCCCGAAGAAAGCGCGACCAGGTCTCAAGGGCCCTCTCACCCGAAGCCGCTTGTTCTTCGGTCAGACGCTTGAGGGATGTCATCCGACATTTGACTGATTATTACACGAGCACATGAAACTCTTGCCATGTACTCCACGACACGCCGTCGCTGGCTCTCACCCAGAGATCGTCCGACACCGTGCCGCTTTGGAAACTCGTCGCGGCGAGCTGAGCTGCATTGACGTTGATTGCAGTGTTCACTGGCTGGACGGTCCCGGATATGGCCCAGTGACCGCTAGAGACTGAGGCTGTGGAATCCCAGAACTGGTATTGCGTGATACTGTCCCCATCGGGATCGGAAACCGAGAAGAGCGATGATGCCGCAATGCTCTGGCTGGGTGCGGCATGGTAGTCCGGTGCGGTAACGACGGGCGCCCTATCCAAGGGAGCATTGACGTGAAACTCCTTCCACGGCCCCCAGGCAAAGCCGTCGTAAGCGCGAGCCCAGAGATCATCTGCGCCTGATCCACTCTGGAAGGTCGTGGTCGAGAGCTGCGCTGACGTGACACCGATAGCGACGTTCGCGGCCTGCGCAACGCCCCCGACCACCCAATGCCCGCTGCTCGGGTCAGTCGTCGAGTCCCACAGTTGATAATTCGTGACAGTGTCTCCATCCGCATCAGAGGCCGAGAGCAGAGCTGAAGCGGCGACATTCTGATTGTGGGTCGCTGTGAAATCCGCTGCGGTCACGACGGGAGGATTGTCCAGCGGAGCGTTGACGTGAAACTCCTTCCAGCTGCTCCACTTCGTCCCGTCGAAGGCGCGAACCCACAGGTCATCCGATCCTGATCCACTCTGGAATGACGCATTCGCCAGCTGGGCGGCGCTGACATCAATGCTCTGGTTCGAAGGCTGTGCAGCGCCAGCGACCACGAAATGCCCGCTCGCGGAATCGGCGGTCGAATCCCAAAACTGGTAGCCGGTGATCGCGTCGTGATCAGCATCGCTAGCCGTGAACAGGGTACCAGCAGCGATGTTCTGTCCATGGATAGCGTTCACATCGGATGCATTGACCACAGGAGCGTTGTCGATCGGAGCATTGACGTGGAACTCCTTCCACGCGCCCCATAGCGTGCCATCATTGGCCCGCACCCACAAATCATCGGATCCGGAGCCGCTCTGGAACGTCGTCGTTGCCAGCTGCGCAGCGCTTACGTCGATGGCGACATTCGACCCCTGTGAAACGCCGCCGACAACCCAATGACCGCTGGAAGGATCCGTTGTCGAGTCCCAGAGCTGGTAGTTGGCTATCGTGTCCCCATCCACATCAGTTGCAGTGAACAGGCCGGAGGCCGCGATGTTCTGGTTGTGGGTAGCCGCGACATCTGAAGCCACAACCATGGGCGGATGGTTCGCATACGGCGTTGCCGTGAACGGCACCCATGCTCCCCACAAAATTCCATCATACGCGCGTACCCACAACTGGTCCGCGGCCGAACCGAACTGATAACTTGTCTGCGCGAGCTGGGCCGCCGTAATGTCGACTTCGGCATTGGCGGCTTGAGCCGCTCCGTTGACGATCCAATGGCCGTTCCCGTTCGTGTCCCACAGCGCATACTGCGTGATCGTATCACCGTCAGCATCGCTGACGGTGAAAAGGCTGGACGCTGCAACGGACGCCTGCCCGTGCATCGCCGTGATGTTTGGTGCGGTGGCGACAGGTGCGTTGTCAATCGGGAATGTGACCGTCACCTTTGCCCAACTGCTCCAAAAGGAGCCGTCGGACGCGCGCAAAAACAGCGTATCGGTGTTACCGGACCCGCTCTGGTACAATGCCACTACAAGTTGGGCGGGCGTCAAAAGGTTGTCAGTCTGAGACGCGAGCTTTTGACCGTTAAGCGACATATATGCACCGCCGGCCCCGGTGTCCCAGACGTCATATTGAGAGATTGAATGTCCCGCCACATTGCTGGCCAAGAAAAGGCTTGAGAGCGAGAAGCTCTGCCCGTGAGTCGCCGGAATATTGAGGGTCAATGGATTGACGATCACAGGATCAGACGGCGGGAGGGTCGGTGCTTGCGGTGTCGGAAGATGGGGATCGTCCCACTCCTGCTGGGGATCGCCTGGGTCAAACAGCTTATACGTGTCTCCGATTCTGGCCTTGACGTCGTCCATCCATTGCTGCCACTGAGCAGACCAATTGATTGACGACAAGTTATTCTTGTACTGGGCTACGCGATCGACCAGTGCCACAGTTGCCAGCGATACGTCCGCCGTCAAATCGGTGGCGCCGGTCTCGATCGAGGCTTTTGCGGTAGCTTTCCAACTGTCAGGCATTGGCAGCTTGTCTACCGCAGACTCCAGAACCGATTTTGCCTGACTAATGATTGGTGCCGTAGCAGCGTTGGCTGCCTGAGCCAGCGTAACCTTAATGGCACTCTTGAAGTCGGAATCACTCTCCGTAGCGACCTGGGCGAGACCCCCAATCACACCGTCAACATAGTCGAACCAGGCTCCTATCGCCTTGAGCTTCGGATCAGAAATGTTGTTTGAAAGTCCAATGTAGGATCTCAGCTGTTCGAAGGCGTCGGCGAGCGACCAGAGCCCATAAGCAACAGCGGAGGCGTGATACAGATCGCTCTCAAGGATGGTCTTGTCCGTGAACTGAAGCTTGTTCCAATTTATAATCGTATCTTTGTTAGATGCGTTTATCGGACTTACGATGGCGCCGAACCCAACACTGCTAGAACCATCTGACAGGCTGAGAGTAGGTTTGAACTTAATATCGTAGGTCGCGCGCGAATTGGCGAACGTTACGATGTCAGTAGAGTTTAGGTTGGTATAGCTTGCCCCATTAATCTCATCGTTGCCGGCTTGCGCTGCTGAAGAGGTAAGGCCCACGCCGGCGAAGGTATCGCTCCCAGCGCCGCCCTTCAGAAAATCGTTGCCCGCGCCGGTGCTGATGTTGTTGCCAGCATTTCCGCCGGTAATCTTCTCGACGCCGGTCCCCGTGATAGTGATTGAATTGGCACTTGTGGCGGTGGAGGCGTCGACGGTGTTGTTGCCGTTGCCATGTATGATGACAGAGACGGTTCCCCCTCCGGCAGTGATCTTGTTGTCGCCGTCGCCATTAATTTGAATCGTATCGGAGCCAGCGTTCCCAGTTATCGTGTTCTTGCCGTTTCCGTTGATTGTAATGTCGTCATCACCCTTGCCTCCCAAATTGATATTGTAAGTGCCAGTAGTTCCAGAGATGTTTGTAAAGCCATCGCCGAAAATATTGATCGTGTCCGTTCCGGTACCTGCTACAACGGAGTTTGAACCGTTACCGGTGATGTTGATCCTGGTGTTACCCGAACCGGCAGTGACACCGTTATCGCCATCGCCGGTGATCGTGATGCTCTGATTGCCGGAGCCTCCAACTACGTTGCTAGCTCCGTTTCCGGTAAGATCGACGACGTCGGATCCTGCGCCGAGGGCAATCGAAAAATTAGCGTTCGCCCCCGTAACGGTCGGGCTGTCGCCTGGCTTGGAGCCTGTTGAAAACGTTCGATAGGACGCATTGAGCGTAACCTCGTCGTTTCCGCCTAATCCGTTTGTCGTATCCGCTCCGTTCGCGATTGCTGCCTGTTGGTCTGAAGTGAGATTGTTAAAGTTGACGCTATCCGCATGGGTTGTGAAGAGGGGGCTAGAAAAGCTCAGCGAATAGGAAACGAAGTCAACGAACACGTAGCCATTTGGGTAGGCGGGGATGCTGTCGTCCCACTGTATCGTCCCTGATAAGGACGTGGGTGCTGTGAATGTGATAGTGGCAGAACCAAAGTCCCCCGAGATTTGTCCAACAAAATCGGTTACGCCGGTGATGCCGTAGCGGTAGAAGTTTCCACCGACACTCAACTCAGTTCCTGAGAAAATAACATTCGGGTCAGCGTAAAAATTCGCGACCGCTCCTAGGAAGCTGTCGCCGGCAGGAGGGACGCCCGGATCAAATGTAAAAAGGTCAGAAAGCGAATATGCGTGATTGAGCTGAATCGTAATTTGCTTAGGAGTTAGCGAGGGATCCGACATGGCGAACTCCCACAAAAAATAATCAAACAGCTCACAGCCTTCGCACCGGTCGAGTCAATAAACGGTCCAAAAAAAATATGACTTGACACGTCATTGCAAATAGCCGCACCGCCGCCCTCGGTGTCGACGGCATCCGCGGCTGCGCTGCACAGCCGACAATACGACCGTGAGGTGCAGCCCTATGCGTTCGATATCCTTGTAATGGGCGGCGATAATTTACGGTCCCTGCCCCTCCGCATGCGAAAAACCAATCCGCAGCGGCTATTGGCGCGGCGGCCGGACGGCATCAACGTGGCTCCCCTTCGAGCGGGGCAAGATCAGTCCAGAGCTGTTCCGCCCCGCCTGCCGCATGGGTTTTGAGGGCTTGTTTCCAAGCACTGCGATCGGCCGTATCGTGGGGGGCCGCCAGAAACACTGGACCAAGGTGAAGAACCGACCCGCCCGCGCTGCGGAGCCCGCCAAGGCTCCACGCGACTCAGCAGTTCTCGGCGCCAACCGGCTGGGGCCCTTCAATTTTGGCAGAAGCCGATGCGCTACGTAGCCCGTGCCATCGACTTAAGGGCGTCTCGTTCGCAAGCGGATTAAGCTTAGGGCTGGGACTGGAAAATATCATTCTTCGCTGCGTTAGCCTGGGCTACGACCGAAGAGCTCTGGAGAATGACTAAGTTTGCTGCCGAATGACCTATGCCGTCCCAGAAGCCGCCGCGCGCAAGCTGGTCGAGATCGCCGCCGCTACCCGTCCGTGCAGGACGGCCGGATCTACATCGAGCGGATCAACGCGCAGTTCGTCGGCTTGAAGGCAGCCGCGGCCATCCGGAGTTTGGGGCCGGTACCCGGTACGCCACCGAGCACGGCTGGCTCGAATTGCACGAGAGCGGAACTTACGTCAGGCTGCTCAACGATGACCGAGCGCGGCCTCTTTGAAGTGAGCCATGGTTGCTGTCCTAACCGGAGGACACCCGTAGATTAAATTTAGGACACTCGATCATTTGAGACTCCGGGAGTGAATCCCGCGCTGGACGCTATGAACCGGCGTGCCGCGTTGAGTAAGGTGCGTCGGGCGGTCTCGGTGCGTCTCGGTCCTCCAGCCCGGAGATGCCTGGGGCCGTTCGTACCTGCGAGAGCAGATTAGGACACTCCGAAGTGAGTGCCTCGTTCGAGCGATATCGTCTTAAGTAGAGTAGGAGTAAAATCCGGTAGCCTCCGGGCTATCACCAGCCCCCGCCCGGAGCGCAGGCGGCCTCGCCACGCAGCGTGCCAGCGTTGGTGGGGCCGCTGCTCGTTGGGATGAAAAGAGGACTCCACTAAGGCGGCCTTACTCTTTCGGTTCCTCAAGCGGGAATGGCTCTTGGGTCCTGCGACCAAGGAATGTGTCCGGCTTGGGTAAGACGCTCGCGCGATGATCTCGCGCATACGGGCGTTCTGTTGAGCAATCTCGGAGGCCAAGTCGTGGGCGCGATAGACCGACTTCTTGTCCATCATGACGATGCTCCCTGTTGTGCAGGCGGGAGCACGAGCGGTCTCTCAGCCACCGACGCCTACGGGCAGAGCCTTGGCCGGTGATGGAAGGTAAACTACCCCGAATCGCTTTGGTTCAGAATTGAACATATGGCTCAGCGCACTGGCGATCCAACCAATCCGCCAAGGTCTTGTATTCGCGAGCCATTTCCAACAGCTCCAGCTTGGCCGCCGGGGTAGTTGAGACGGCCGCCTGATGGCGGCAGAGGGCCTCAAGCGACCGATATGACTCGGATCGAGGATGCATCAGGAGCACCGTGGCCCTCGGTGCGGTTCGCGTCCATCACTTGTGTTACAAAGTGTACATTCGATGATGTGCGCCAGACCCAGCGGCCTTAGTCATTCTCGACCTTTACTTGCTCAATCGCTCTTTCGAGCTCTGCGGCGAGGACCTTGTAGTGAGAGACCACTCGCTCGAACGTCGCTCGCTTGATCTGCGACTTGGCCGTATCTCTCAACTGCTCGCATTTTAGGATCTGCTCGCGCAACGTGGCGAGGTGTTCAAGCATGTCCTTCATGGCATGTTCCCCCTCAGGAACCACCTTAGGGCCAATCAGGACAGTGGCAAATCAATTCAACACTCGGAATCGAATACGGCACCCGGCAGGCGGCCGAGAAATGGTCGAACGACCCCGAGGGAGCCGCCTTCGCATACGATTTGGTCGAAGAGTGAGGCCAACCAGGGAAGATATCAGCGCCAAATTGTAGGTGGGTTCAGGGCCTTGCGGCCTGCCGCCTTCAACGCATCTGTTGAGACTTGCCCTTGTGCCGCAGCTTCCAGGATCTTCGATGCAACATGCGTTCTGGCGCCCGTCTCACTGACAGGAATTTTCTCGCAAACTTCCTCAAGCACCGCCCTGAGAAGCGCAGTCATTTCGGCGTCAAACATGCCCAACTCCCGAAATTGAGAGGATGCTGAACGCCGCACGAGCGGAATATGTTCGCTCGGGAGCGTCCGGCGTGCATTCCCGTCTGGGCTCTGAAATCCCAGCGTCCGCAAAATTGGCACTCGTCTGTCAAAGTATTGTGACACCCCCGCCCGGCCAGCTTCAATCACACAGCTCAAGTCAATCCTGTAGGAATCTGGCAAACGAAACCCCCGGCGCGAACGCTGAGGGCATTTTCCAAGTAACCTTTGATCTAGCAATGTTTCATTTAATAGCAGACGACACCTATTGCGCTTGTGAGGTGGTTCACAGATCGGGACAGAAGGCCCGCCAGCGTCAACCGGCGGGCCCTACCTTTACCGCATCAGCCCGGGGCACGCGTCGCCAGCCGCGCGGGTACACTTCCTGTGCGATCGACGCCCGCGCTTCCCACGGCTGGTGGTAGCTCGCATGCAGTGGAGTCGCTGGGAATGCATAATATTTATTTGCGAGGTGCTACGCTGGTGGCCTTCATTGAGGCATGCCTCCTTCCCCATTCCAAAAAAAGACCTTTGTGAAGTTTAGCGCCTCAATCCCTCTTGCGACTCAGTGTCCGCGTACGCCGTCCACGCCGCGGTTTCACATTGACGGCATTTTAGTCAAAGCAGAACATGCAGTCCTTGGGGCAGGCTTGAACAAGCGGGAGCGTGCCATGCCAGATCTACCGCTGCCTCTTCAACATGACGTAGAGATACAGAACGATAAGACCGGCCAAGTCGGGTACCTCAAATTTATCGGCGACACTTTGGTCGACAGTGCGCTCTTCGATTACGGACTGGGTCCGAACTTTAAGATTGTCGCGTCTGATAGCATAAACGCTGATGGGACTCCCGACCTGGTGGCGCAAAACCAGACGACCGGACAACTCGACTTTCTGTTCCTTGATGCGAACGCCAATTTGATCGGAAGCGCTCTCGGCGCCGTCGTGCCGGATATTGTAGGTGTGGGCTTCGACTTCGGAACGGTACCGGGACAGGCGGGCCATACGATGGTTAGCCAGTTGCCGAACGGTCAACTCGACTTTCTCGCGTTCGATCAATCGGCACACCTGATCGCGAGCGATTTGATCGCAAATACAGCAGGTCTACCATTTGCCGTCGGGGTCGCGGCTGGCTCTAATAGTGCACAGGCAGTGCTTGGTGTAGGCGATCAAGATGCGGTTGTCACACAGCTTCCAAACGGAGCCGTTGATTTCATCGGATTCACGGGGAGCTTCGGCCAGTCTCTCGCATACACTGCGAGCTTTCTCGCTCCTGGTTCGGCAGGAACACCGCCGATCGGTGCCATAAATCAGAACATCGGCTTCAATTTCAACGAGGTAAATCCAGGAAATGCTACTGAGGCGATTCATGCACTCGCGCAATTGCCCGGCGGACGACTCGATGCCATATTTTTCGACTCCGGAAAAAACGACCCGACGCACACGGGCTTCGAGTATGCCTCCACCCAATTCCACTCGACGTTCCCCGGGTGGCATCTCGTTGATGCCGGCCTAGTGAGCCACCAGGATTTATTCCTCATAAGCTGAGTGGCTTAGCTAGGGCGGCTTCGACGTCTGCGCCCGCGGTCGTAAGCGCGGGACCGAAGCCCCGCGCTTATGGTTCCCGTGCGACGATTGGCGCGGACGCCCATCTTGCGGCGGTGCCTCTGAATGATCTTCCGGAGACTCCGCACCGTACATTGGTTGCCTTGCTATCACCAAGATATCCGCCGTCGCGCGTTTTGGGCTTTTCTTCGTCAGCCTGAATGGGGAGATCGTCCACCCTTAGCGGTTCGTCCTTCGTCATCTGTTGATCCCACGATGCATATGCCATCTCCGGAAAAAGCCCGCCGGCGAACCTGCGCCGACGGGCTGTTCTTACTTCTTAGTGTCATGCCCCTTCGACTTGGTGTCATTCATCGTCGCCGAGGGGTTCGCGGACGTTGGGCTGCTCGAGGCGCCCTGGCCGGTGGTAGCCGCCGGAGAATCGCCGCCACCTCCGCCGGAGCCGGAGCCTCCGCCCGCCCCAGCTCCCGCACCCGCTCCCGCTCCGCCAGCGCCACCACCCGCACCGCCTCCGCCCGCGCCTTGAGCGGACGCTGCCGCGATCGAGCCGAACACCAGTGCCGCAGCCAAGGCAATCTTTGCAATCTTCATTGTTGCAGTCTCCTGTTGAAGTTCGCTTGAAACTCGGTCTCCAGGTGAACGTTCCTCGCTCGATGATTGACAACCTCAGCCATGAGGGCCAGCGCTAGCTGATCGTCTAACAGGGATTGAACTCGCCTATCCTCCGCTAAATGAGGGCGGGCGCGGTTTATTTGTTTTTCAAACTAGGGCAGCAATCGAGCGATGCAGCGTTCAAGTTGCTCGATCTGAAAAGGTTTTTGCAACCGCGGCTGTTCGCGAAATTGTTCTGGCGCTCCGTCCGCGCCAAAGCCGCTTGCGAATGCGAACGGGATATTGCGATTTGCGAGAGCCTTCGCCACGGGCTCAATGCTGTCACCCTGCTGCGCCGGCCGGCCTCCATCAACTGGCTTTAATTTCCCGGCCCAGCCACTCGTCCAGATCCTCGGATCGATTTGCCAGGAGGGCGATACGCCATCCGCTGTTCGAGCCGCCAGCCGGTAACCTTTCCGGCGGAGCTTGCCCGCCAATTTCTTCGCGCCGGCCTCGTCACTGATATCACTACGTCGCAACAGCCGTCTTTTCCAACACAATCGACCCGAAGCGGACATAGGGCCAAAGACCGCGGGCAGATGCGGCCGCTAAATGGTGGGTCGGCTCGCTCTCTTAAGATGCGGGATGTATTTCTTTCAAGCCATCGGAATCGACGTCAATGGTCGTTTGGGAGCTCTGGATATCGACCATCAATTGGTTCGCCATCTCCTGTAGCCGGTGACGATCTCGATCGGCGAACTCCCGCGGTTGAGTATCGATGACACAAAGGCAGCCCACAACATGACCGGATGAAGTTCTCAGCGGGGCCCCTGCGTAGAAGCGAATGCCTCTCTCCAGCACACGCGGATCATCGGCAAAGCGCGGATCCTCAGTCACATCCTCAGAAATCAGCATATCGTCTGCAGCGATCACATGCGCATCGAGGGACCCCTCGTGGTTGCCGTGCAGACCAGCTCGAACTTCCTGGGGGAGGCTGTCAGCGGCAGTTGGATGAGTATCGTCGACCAATGACACCAGCGCGATCGGAACGTTGAAGGCTTGCGCGACCTTTCTGGACGCCTCATCGAGGGCCTGACGTTTCGAGGCGTCCAAGCCAAGGCTGCGTAGCGCGGTGAGCTGCGCCCGCTCGGCATCAGCCGTAACCTGGGGCGCATCGCCGCGAGCTGCCGCCCGACCGATCCATGCTTCGACCTGCTCGGTGCAAGCTTGCAGAGACGCGAATGCTGCGTCGGCGGCCATCTGCCTCTTGAGCTCTTCCGCCTGTTCCATTCCCGCCATCAAATTCCAGCAGCAGACGACGAACTTCACTTGGGGAGCCCGGCGACGCAAGCGACGAAAGACATATCGGGCATAGACCTGCGGCTGCGGGTGAAAATAGGACAGGCACACCACGTCCACCCCTTGGAGATCAAGCTGCTCCAATGCTCCCCGACTGACCACGATCGGCGGCAAGACTTTGGCGCCAATGTTACGCTCCTGAAGTACCTGGGCGAGCATCTCCGACGCTGCATGGTCAAGCTCCGTACGTCCTGCGAGACAGAGGACGCATGACTGCTTCGTCGGATGACTTCCCTCTTCCACTGAAGCCGCTTTCTCGCGGACATGGTCGTCAACCTCCCGGACAACCGAGATGGCCGTATCTGCGACGAGGCGGCGGTAGTTGGTGTCAATACTGCTGCGCTGGCGATCATTTTCCGCCAAGCGCAGAGCTGGAATGCCTACATTATCGTACAGCTCGCGCGAGGAGCACTCGTCGACATAGTTCTCGGCGAACTCGACCGCCTCCTCCAAGTTGCCAGCCAATAACCGCTGATAGAGTTGTTCCTCCGGCGCGAGTACAGGGTCGCTGCCAAGCAGAACGCCCAAGAACTCCAACTGCGGGACGTAGCGCCCGATGACGACCAGACAGACGGTCAAAGGTGTCGCCAGGAATAGCCCGACAGGCCCCCACAGCATCGTCCAGAAGATCGCGGCGATGATGATCGCAAGAGATGACAGGCCTGTGCTCGAGCCATAAAGCCAAGGTTCGATGACATTATTGCTGATGAGTTCAGCCGTGAGGAACAGCCCGACGACCCAGAACAGCATCGTCCAGCCTGGATCGACGGCGATGGCCAGGGCAACCGGAAAGATCGCGGCCAGAAAAGGACCGAGGTAGGGAATGAATCGGAGTACCGCTGCGAGCAGGCCCCAAAGAATCGCGTTCGGTACGCCGACAAAGTAGAGCGCAACTCCAATCGGAACGCCATAAGTCAGATTAACAACGAGCTGCATCAGCAGATAGCGGCTGACCCGGCCGGCGGCGTCGTTGATGGCCTGAGTACTCTTTTGAAGGTCGCCGGCTCCCGCCAATTTGATGAAGCGATCGCGCAGATCTTCGCGCTCGAGCAGCACAAAGATCACGAAGATGACGACGAGCCCGGACGTAGCGAGCGGTGCCAGCAACGGACCTATGACAGAGCGGATGAGCTCCAGCGGTCTTGGCTGCGGCGGCTCCATCCGCACCGTGACGGGCTCCTGACTCTCGGTACCTGCGCCAAGCCGCGATGGCGCTGCCCCCGACTTTTTCTGGTCGCCCGAGATCTCCCTGCCAAGATCCTGCATCGTCGTGGTGACCGCGTCCACAATCCCACCGCCTGGCGCAGAGCTTTGCAACGAGTGGATCTTCTCGGTGATGGTGGTCTGATAATTGGGAAGGTTGGTCGCGAGCTGGACCAGTTGGCGCCCGACGACCAAAGCGATTCCTGCGACCACGATGAAGGCAACAAAAACGGCGATTAGTACCGCTGCAATGCGGGGTACTTTCCAACGTCTTAGCCAATTGACCAAAGGCGTGAGAACGAAGCTCAGCAGGATCGCAAGAGCAAAAGGAACGAAGATTTCCCGGCCGAGATAGAGCGCTCCGATGGCCAGGACGATACCACCGGCTGTGAGCATGGGCGAGGACGCGGCTCGGGCGGGCGGTGTTCCTTGCGGCGCCGGAGCCAGCTCGGCCATAGGAGCGAGCCTTTCGGTGGAGGTTTCGGCAGGTCAACCCCAAATCGACGGGTTTGATCCAATCCAGAATATTTCGAGATGTTCGATATCTGCCCTCTGCCAGAGGCAATCAGCCCGACTACCACGGTAGGTTCGGTCCGCGCGACCGCTGATCGGGCTTTTTTGGAGCGGTTTAAGAAGACGTGCCACCGCTCTGTACGGGCTCTATGGAACAGGTGGACAAGCATTAGCCCCGCCCATTGTGAATCCCTGCCCCTTGCTAATCGCCCGGAGCGAGCTGGGGTCGAAGCTTCGTGCAGCTAGGAGTGATCTCAATGCTGATGGTACGACGGTCCGTGCGCTGCGTGGTTGGGTGATGAATGTGCTGCAAGAGGCCGGTGCCATCCGCGAGTGCGAAGAGCACGGATGCGCCCAGGACCGAACGGACCCACATGCCCCATGACGCCAATCCTTGATTGGTTCGTTCATGGTTATTAATGGACCTTCAGTCCAACTGTTCCCTTTGTTCGCCGACCGACTTTAGTTGTCCCAGGTCAGTGCTCCGCACTTGAATGTGAAGACGCGGATAAAACGCTTCGTCTCGATGTCCCAAATCTTGTCAGCCAAAGTGAGCGGTTGGGTGCATTTGGGGCACCGATACACCACAGGTGTAAGAGGTGATGCTAGAGGCATAGCTCGTCTCTCTATCCAGAGACGCACAACCGCCGCGCCCGTTCCAACTTAACTTAGGATATTTTTGGTAGCGGCTCCGGTCGCAGGCCAACGGAGGGGAGGTGGTAAGGGCCGGAGCCGCGTTCCGCCTGAGCGCGGATAGGCATCCTGCACGAATGAGGACGAGCAGCCATTAAACCAGATTAAATGACTCGCAATCAGCGGCCCTACCCCCTAGCTTCGACTCTGGGGCACTGGAGTTTTTGCGTATGGCCTCGCAGTCGATCATTCCGAACGATCGTCTCGACAAAGATTTTTACATCGTCCTCGAGGACTTCCGCGATGGCGCCGCCTTCAGGGAAACTGACGAAGGTATCGACCATGCCACGTTGATTTCCGACCTCCTCAGCGGACAGTACGGCCAAATCCTCCGCGTGGTTGCCTTCAATCCGGTCGAGGGCTGGTCGCGGGACGCCTCAGAGGATGTTGCGCTTGAGCTTGAGCGGCGCATCGCGTTCGGAGGACACCGCATCGATGATGCCTTGAAGGACTTCATTGAGAACCAGCTCAGCCGCGCGATTGGTGTGCAGTTGGCGCTTCCACTGCGGATGGCGAGCTATGCCTCGTGAAGGCAAACCGCAGGGCGACTGGCGCCTGCAACGCGAGAGCGATCATTTCATCCGCTGCACGGTCTGCGGCGAGTTGCTAGACATGCGCGACCTCGGCGAGGTGCTCGAGCATCTCCACTGGCAGCACGTTGAGGAAGAGCCGACACAGCATTGAAGGGACACTATCCGATATGACTTGCGCGCGCTGCGACGGCACGCATTGGGTTTGCGAGAACCACCCCGAACGCCCTTGGGAAGGGCCACATTCCTGCGGCTGCGGGGGCGCGGGCGCCCCCTGCCCGATCTGCAATAAGGGTGAGCCCGACGAGATGCCATTGCTGCCAAACGGCTTTGAGACCAGTTTTACCACCACCGAGATCATGAGGCCGCTTCTTCGAAACAAGTCTCGCGTAAAGTGACCGCCTGACTCGACTTAACGCCTATTACCCTTTTGGCCGTTTTCTTCTTCTCGATTTGGACACCTTCGAACATCGGACGAGGCGCGTTACCGGCCCTGCTCGACGATTGTCCTCTCTGGCTCGGCATGTTCGGCGGTATGCACGCCGCCATCCCTGCCCCATCGGGCGAGCATTACGGCGACTACCAGCACGAAACCTAATATCGCAATGCGCTGCATACCCTTAAACGCTTCGTCAGCCCGCTGGTTACCGAGCGCCTAGGAACGGAGGGTGGCACCATCCATTATCGTCCTATGGAAAACGCCCCCCAAAGACCGAGACCCCGCCAGACGCCGACGGATGATCCTCGACAGCAAACAGACGAGCCAACCCACGGGCAGACGAACAAGCCGTGGACGGGCAATCCCGAAAAGGATCAACTTCCGCCGGACCGGCCGGATCTCGATCTGGAGAAATGGCAAGAGTCCAACACCCACTGAGGCCTGAGTAGCGTGATGTACCAAACGAGAGAGTACCTGGAGTGCGCCGAGAACTGCGCCGAGCTGGCGGAGGAGGCCGAGACCTCCCCCGCCGCGCGCCGCTTCCAGAGGATGGAGGCGGCGTGGCGCGCTTTGGCCGAGGAGCAGCAGTGGCTTAATGGGGAAGTGCCCCCAGTGCCACTCGTACATTCGCCAGTCATAATGAGGAAGGGTCCTGGTGCCTCTTCCCATGTTGTTGCTTGAGCTTAGCAAAAACAACGGGGCTTCCGGCGGCCAGTGAGTACGGCGATCGGCGCGCTCGGAGGGCTGGATCGTCAACATGGCCGGATCGACAATCAAGCGGCACTGTCGAAATGGCCCTCGGGGCGGGAGCAGCGGTGGCAGGAGTTTTCCCGGCGCTCTTAGTGGTCCTGACGAAGTTGCCGCTCAATGTCGATTGCTTGATCTGCATTGCGTGCTCGCTTGAGCAAGGCGTTGCGCTCGTCGCCGGGAGGCTTTCCATCCGCCCGCTCACGCATGTCCTGTGCAAATTGCTCCAGTCGCGTTTCTAGAGAATCGGTCTGCTTGAATCGCCTGCGCTTCAATCCCATCGTATGTTCCTTCTGCTGATGGGTATTGATTGTACGTCCGCGTGCAGATCACCGCAGGAACATAAGTTATTTTCGACTTAAACCTTTGAACGAGCTGGCGCGTAGCAGTCCTTCGGAAGTTATGTCGCGATACTCGATTTCAGCAACAAACTTTGGCTCCACCCACGTGGCTCTGGGTTTTTTGAGTGGCTTACTCAATCTACTCTTCGGGCTGACTACAGTATCGAGCGCATCCCTGATCTTGCGCGAGGTGGTCCGGCTCCAACCCGTGCCGACCTTCCCCAGATAGCGCAGCTCCTTCCCCTCCTGTTTACCGAGATACAGAGCGGCAATACCGGTGGGATCTTTTATGAAGCCGACCACGGGGAATTTACCCTTCTGGACGGTTTTGATTTTTTGCCAGGCTTCCACCCGCTCCGATCGGTATGGAGCATCCACTCGCTTGGAGATGATGCCCTCGTACTTCAGTTTGCTGGCTGCTTCGAACAGCGCCTGCCCGTCCCCTTCGTGATGTTCACTGTAGAGGATAGGCTCCTTGATGCTATTGCTCTCGATTAGCTCCTTGAGCTGCTCCTTACGCGCAAGCTGGGAAAGCTCCCGGAGGTCTTGGCCATCAAGCCAAAGGAGATCGAAAGCAAAGTAAACTAAGCGATCCTGGTCCCCTCTCGCGAGGTCGGCCTGCAGCTCGGAGAAGTTGGGTCGCCCCTCGTGGATAACGACGACCTCACCGTCAACGATGGCCTGACCTTCGATGTCGAAGGCGCCGGCGATCACGGAAAATTTGTGAACCCAGTTGTGGCCGTTTCGCGTGTAGGCGCGGCGGTCGTCGCCATTGATGTGGAGCTGGATGCGGTAGCCGTCATATTTGACTTCGTGAATCCACCGAGACCCGGAAGGCGCCTTCATCTTCAAGGTCGCAAGCTGGGGAGGAATGAACCCCGGCATCGGAGGAGCCCCCCGCTTTTTCGCCGGTGCTTTGGTACGCTTTGCCACTAACGCAACTCACAAAGAGCCCGCCGTCGGGTTGGGGCCAACGGCGGGCAGTCTACCTACGTCAATCAACAAGTCACGAAGGCAAAATCGCGCCCGGAGTTCCTGCACGTTCTCAGCTACAACCGCGATAGCGATTCCTGGTTGTGTTTTCAAGGTCAACGAGAACGCCAGCCGAACGGCAAGAGAACGCGGTGTGATAAAGTGTCCCGAATTATTTGGATGTTCGCGCAAGACGACCTAGGCAGTTGAAGCGCGAGTCTGTCCGACCTCTGGAAACAGACATCAGGGTCTCGAAGATCGAGGGCCGCCAAGAGCCAACGAGCTGACGTTCGCCTCCATGCCACCAATCGCTTGCGCTGGCTCGGAACCTGCCCCAAGCTTTTGAGTTGATCCCACTCTCCTTTTCGAGTTCCGAAAATGAAAAAGACCTCTGTCGGGGATGCCCGCAGCCTCGAACTGATGGTCAATGCGATTGTCGATTACGCGATCTTCATGCTCGATACGGAGGGCTTGGTCAGGACCTGGAACAAGGGCGCCGAGCGCCTCAAGCTCTATGCCGCCGATGAGATTGTCGGGAAGCCCTTCTCGATCTTCTACACGCCTGAAGATCGAGAGAAGGGTCTGCCGAGCAGAGCGCTGGCGACAGCCGCGGAGACCGGGCGCTTCGCATCCGAAGGCTGGCGAGTTCGGAAAGATGGCAGCCGGTTCTGGGCGCTTGTCGTTCTCGACGCCATCCGTGACGAGGAAGGCCGCCTGGTCGGGTTTGCGAAGGTGACGCGGGACATCACCGAGCGGCAGCAGGCCCATAGCGACCTTCTGGAAAGCGAAAGACGATACCGCCGGCTTGTGGAAGCGGTCGTCGACTACGCGATTTTTCAGCTCGACCCTTCCGGGAATGTCGCAACCTGGAATCCCGGAGCCGAGCGCATCAAGGGCTATCGGCCGGAAGAGATCATCGGCCGGCACTTCAGCGCCTTCTACACGCCTGAGGATCTCGAAAGAGGCGTGCCGAAAGCGGCGCTAGCGGAGGCCACCGAGAAAGGGCGGTTCGAAGCCGAGGGCTGGCGCATGCGCAAGGACGGCACGCGCTTCTGGGCATCGGTCGTCATCGATCGAATTACGGACGAGAGTGGCGCGATCATCGGCTTTGCGAAAGTCACGCGTGATCTGACCGAACGCAAGCAGGCACAGGACGAACTTCAACGTGTCCAGGAGCAGCTCGTTGCCTCGCAAAAGCTCGAAGCGGTTGGACAGCTGAGCGGCGGCATCGCTCACGACTTCAACAATCTTCTGATGATCGTCCTTGGCAATCTTGAGAACGCGGAGCGGAGCAGCCGCAATATCGGGGGGCCGAACCTGCACCGCGCGCTGACGAATGCGAAGCGCGGCGCCCAACGGGCTGCGGCACTGACAAGCCGGTTGCTCGCCTTCTCACGCCGCCAAGCGCTCGACCCGAAGCCGGTCAACCTCAATGGCTTCCTGAGCGGCCTCCAGGAGTTCCTTCAGCGCACCTTGGGCGAACGCATCGAAATTCAGACGGTCGGCGGAGCCGGCCTCTGGCAGATCGAAGCGGACGTCAACCATCTGGAATCGACCATCGTCAACCTGGCCATCAATGCCCGGGACGCGATGCCAAATGGCGGAAAGCTGACCATCGAGGGGGCGAATGTCTCCGTCGACGACGATTATTCGCGTATCAACCCGGAACTCGCTGCCGGGCAATATGTCCTCATCAGCGTGAGCGATACGGGCTCCGGCATGACTCCAGAGGTGCTCAATCGTGCATTCGAGCCGTTCTTCACCACCAAAGAGCCGGGGCAGGGAACAGGGCTTGGACTTAGCCAGGTCTATGGTTTCGTCAAGCAGTCGGGCGGACACGTGAAGATCTACAGCGAGGTCGGGGAAGGTACGAGCATCAAGATGTATTTTCCCCGCTACACCGGCAATGCGCAACCTGCGCCCGACGATCCGGACGATCTCATATCGGAAGGCGCGTCTTCAGAGACTATTCTCGTGGTCGAAGACGATGCCGATCTCAGGACCTACGTCTCGGACGTACTGCGGGATCTCAACTACCGGGTTTTGTCAGCAGCTAGCGCGCAGGCCGCCTTAACCATTCTGCTGCAGGAGGATCAGCATGTTGATCTCCTTCTGACCGATGTCGTCATGCCCGGCATCAACGGCCGCGAGTTGGGAAGGCGCGCGCAGCAGATCAGGCCGCATCTCAGGATTCTCTACATGACCGGTTACTCGCGCAACGCCGTCGTTCACCAGGGACGGCTGGACGAGGGTGTCGATCTCCTGGAGAAACCGGTCACCCAAGCAAGGCTTGCGTTGAAGGTTCGCGAGCTTCTGGATCGAACCTGAAAAACGCCAGATAGCCAGCCTCGTCGCCACACGCCTCACCCAGGGCCTGCAGTCCTACTCGCACTACAAAGAGGTTTGCATCGTCAAGCCGGTCAACAAGAGCATTTGCAATGGCGCCTGGATGAAGTGCTCTAGTACCGGCATCTAGATCGGCCCAGAAAGCGGAACGAACCAGGCCGAGAAGAAGTAACTACGGGATATCGGTCTGGCTCCGAGGCCCGATGCCGTACGGCTTGTTGAGGAAGAACTCACGGTTGCCCAGCGCGGCTTCGGCGTACTGATCGATCGCGACCTGGATGGCGAGGACGTGATCGCGGCACCAGCCCTCACGGGTCCCGAGCCTTCGGACAAGCTCCAGCGCCTTGATGTATTCGGGCGGGTTTTGCCAATCCGAAAAATACTGCGGATGAACCCTCACCATTTCCGTCCCCCGAGCACCCGCGGTTTGATCTCGCGCGGTTCAGCCTTCTTCTTCTCATCCCGTTGGGCACAGAGTTCGTCCACCTTCGCTTGCATCCGCGAAAGGAGGGCTTCGGCCGATGCCGTCCCTATCCCGGCTCGCTGGAGCTGGAGGATTTCCTTGCGCTGCCGTCCTATCTGCGCGCGCATGCGCTCGATCTCCGAGCGGACGAATTCGAGTGTGGGCATGGTCTAACCTGGGATTTTGCTCAATAGAACGAAACAAGAACTAAGAGTCAAGCTCGGACGCAAAAAACGCCGCCCGCTTAAATGATCGCGGGCGGCGGCCTTCCAGCCCCGAGAGGGTATGCGCAAAATCTCGGTAGGCTGGCGGTAAGCACGATCTGTACCAAAGCTTTGTGACAGCTCAGACGGGCAAATTGTCAGTCATTCCAGGGGGCACCTCGCCCAATTCCCTGCGTTCGGCAAGAAGCTGCTTCTCAGCCTTGTACCAAAATGTGTCCATCTGTCCCGCCGGCTCCCCGGCCTCTGTCCAGAGATGATACGCCCGAACGCGGATTTCTTCTTCGCTTAGACCAGCCATGACTTTCTCCTTTCAGAAGCAAGCGTTGGCGAAACGCCCGAGTTCCTGTCATGCGGCAACGAGAGCGCTCATCTTCACCTTGCCCTCCGCGCATGCAATCTAAAGTCGGCCAAAACTTCTTCGTAGATGACACGCAAGCCGGCAATTAATGAGCCAGGCCAAGGCTAGCCAGCAACCAATTTGTGCCGACTGCTCATTCTTTCGGCGCATCGGAATCCAATAACCTGCGTTTTCACTAATGCGGGTCCTGGCGGTGACACCTCGTCCGCGAGCCTCACCTCCTCCATCCGCGCAGCCCTCGCCGGCTAACGGCGGGGGCTTGTCGCCATTCTTGCGGGGCCGGAAGATCAGGCTGCGCAGCGTTTCTTTCGCGAGCCCGTCGGCTTCGCCTTTTCACGCGTGACCTTCGAAACACGTGCGACGGAGCTGAGCGACGCGGCGAGGATTTCGCGCTGAGCCTCGAGCGTCTCGGCGTTGCCCTCCTGCTGACCACCTTCCTGCCAGAGCTGGTAGGCGCGCTCGCGGATCGCCTGTTCTAAATCAGACATCTGTGTCCCTCCGATTAGGAGCGGCATCCTGCAAGCTGACGGTTAACAAGGATTCAATCCGAGCAAGTTCCAAAGTGCCTGTGTCGTTGCTGACCTAGATTTCTCCCGCGCGGCTGCGCGCAACCATCATTAGCAGCCCGCCAATCTGCGGCAGCAGAGCCAGCAACATCAACCGAAGCATCTCAAAGTCTTCCGGCGTAGGCCGCAGCAAGCCGCGAGACGTCCAAACTACCAGCTTGCTCGCGGCATCCGTCTGGGGATCTGCTCGCTGGCCGACCGCCGCTTGAGCCGTGTCGAGAACTTGGCGTCGCTCCGCTACTGCGGCTTCCCGCTCTCGGCAAAATTTCCCGACCCCACCTTTGCACTCGCGATCTCGAGCGGCAATAGCGTCGGACAAGCCTGTCTGCGCAGCCGTCACTGCCGGTGTGACGCGTGACGCGCGGGCGAGCGTCACGTCGCTAACGTTCGTTGACGCAAAACCGAGGCCCGCCGTAACGGCGAAAACGAATGTCACCAGCCAGAGAGCCCACCCGAGGGCAGCGGTCCCGCGGCGCCCCATTTGCCAGAGATTGGCGGCACATGAAGGCATTCCCAGTGCAATGAGGTCAGCGGCCGCGCCAAGCGTCAGAAACAGCCATCCCGCGAAGTCGCTGGAGCCCAGCGATCGCGCGAACCAACCGTTGATCGCTACGCCCACGCCCGCCAAAGCAAACGCGGCCGCGTTGAGCAGGATTGGGGCGAACTGAAACCGTGACGCGGCAGTGGCCGTGATGGTGGACGCCGTTGCGGTCTGCACCACGCGAGCGGGCGTGACGGGGCAAGTAGCGCGGGGCAGTTCGGGGGGCGTGACGCGTCCTGCCGAGGCGACCGGCGGAGCCGCAGGTGCTATGCTCGATGCCTTTAAGAGTTCTTCGCGCGGTATTTCGTCACCAAGTGCGCGGTTTGTGGAAGGGGCGAGCTCAGCTTGCGGCGGTGCAGCAGCTTCGGTGCCTCGGCCCTTTGCTTTCCGTTTTCGATCCCGGTAGGCCTTTGACCGCTCGGCGCCAGACATGGCTTTCTTTGGCGCTTCACGGAGCGAGATCACGGCGGCGGAGGTGTTGGAGGTCATCGCGTAACGATCCGTTTTGGCGGTTTTGGCGATTTGGTCGGGTTTACTGCGAAGCTTTAGGCTGGATTCGCGGGACGGAGTTTGGTGACGCGGGGTACGGTCTCCGGACGTCGCCGTAGACGTCACTTTTCACTGAGACCCCGCACAACGCACCAGCGTTTCCTTAAACTGCGGCTGCACTGCCCAAGCGTCGAACCCTTCTTTGGCAAAGCTGCCTCGGGCGACCTCAATCTCCGCCGCGCAGCTGCAAACGACCGTTGCGGTCATTCCGGACCTAACGACTTTTTCGAGGCCGCCGTTCGAGATGATCGTTCCGACGCAGGCGTCTGCAAGCCGGCGAACCACCAAGCCGAGCTTCTCGTTTGCATCCGCCTGGTTGCTCCAAGCGCATACCGCCGCGCTGAGCGCGGCATAGGCGATCGCGGTCCTGGTTTTCATTGTCCCCTCCCCGCGCGTCGCAGGAGGATGCCGGAGCGGCCGTCGACTGCAAGCAGTGGAGTGCTCACGCGCGCTCCGCCTGTCGCATTTTCTCCGCGAGCGCGCGCACGGCGCCGATGAATTGTTCACGACCGACCTTGAGCGTCATCCACTGAATCGCCGCGCGTTCCCACTCCGCGCCGGGGAGCTTCCGAAACCGCGACTTGCCCATGTGGTTCTTGAGCGCGAAACGGGAAATGCCGAGGTGATCGCAGATACGTTCGACCGTCAGCACGGGTTCAGCCGCGAGGGCCCGACGGGGCGGTTGCAGTGTGCGCGCGAGGATAGGCCGGCCTTCATCCTCGACCGGCCAGAAGCGAACGTCACCAGCGGCCGTCCGAACATGTAAGGGCGCCGTCGGGAAAGGCGCCGCGGCCGGATCTCGGCGGTCGGTGCCGAATATGTCGGACACGATGGACGGCGCCCGCGGGAGCCGGAGGACAAGCGGGGGGCAGGTTTCGACGGTGGGCGGCTCTATGTCCGCGCCCGCCGGTTCGAATAGTGCCAGGGCACTGCCGAGTCGATCCGACCAGGCCGCCGCAGCGTCGGGATGCAGAGCCGGATCGACCGCGACCAGATGCGACCGCCTCGAACCTTTGACCTTGTACCTGTACAGCGGCCAGACCTCGACGTGCCGTAACGTGCCCTCCGCCCTTATAAGAATCTCTCTATAAGGACGAAGGGCACCTTTCGCCGCCAGCACCGCATCGACCGCCTCGCGCAGCGCCATTTCGGTCGGATTTTTCTCAAACCAGCGACGGACGGCCGTGGGCGTCGGAAAAAGGTCCGCCAAAGTCGCCTGTTTGCCTTCCCAACTGGCCGGCCAAAACCCACGCGCTGCCAGAAGGCGTGTCGGAGAGGTCTCAAGCCATTCTTCAAAGGTCCCGGTGCTGTCGACTGTGATGTCGACCGGTACTCCCGCCACGATCTCGATGACCAACGGGCGGTCTTTCCCTCGTTGCACGGGCCGCGCACGGTGTACGGCTTGCGTGACTTCTGCATCGCGGATTTGTTCCAGAAGGGCGTCGGCCAGCTGATCCGGATGGTATGGTTGTTCAACAGAAACGACGGCATTGCCCGGGCTGCGCAATGCAACTATGCGGGTGGGGTAGAAACCTGCCCCAATTGACGCGGTCGGATGTCGTCCGAATTCCACCCGCGCTATTCGTTCGATCTCGCCGGCTTGCGGCTCAGTGCGCGAGATCAGGATCTCTCGCAGGCAGTCCTCGAGGTTGTTCATCCCCCGAATATTTCCGTAGTGGTTCAGGATCAAGTTAGAAGGCCGCGTCTTCCACGCGTTCCACGTCTGCTCCAGGTACTCTTCGAGGCTTTTCGGGGCGATGACTCCCGTCTTCCCGCCTGCCCTGCGGTCTTCTGCGGCCTTCACTTCGATTGTACGCATGATCCTTTGCGCGTAGGCCTGTTGCGAGGATCGCTTCTGCGGGCTCTGATCACCACCGGCGCCGGGCACTACTTTTCCGTAGCTGACGGCTTGGTCGACAACTTGGTGCACGGAGAAAACGCCGGCGCCCCGCTCGACCCGGATGTCTGCGACCAGTTCGAACCGAGGAAGCCAGTTCGAGACGACCTTTTCGTTAAGCGTTGCGTCCAAGTGGAGAACCGGCCGCTTGAGCCAATCCGGGTGCGGACGCGCCGGCGTCGCTATACGGATCGCCGGATCATCACCGGCCAACAGCTTCATGCGCGCCGATGTGGGCTCTTCGCTACCGAGCAATTCGCTTAGATGCCGCCAGAACGTCTGGCGGACGCGAACCAACCCGTTTGACAAGGCGACGGGCTCGATACTCGCTTGGATTGCGTCGTCGTCCTCGCGCGGGTCGAAAGCCTTGGCGACGGGAGCATAGCCGTAAGCTTCGCCCGCACCGAGGGCGGCGCAAGCGGCCTCACTGAGACCCTCGGCCTCGAACGGGGCCCGCGGCAGGTAGCTGCCGGGCGCCACCCGCTCTACGGCCGCCCGGGCCCGCCTCAGCCACCGTTCAAGGCGCGCATGTGTCGCCCGGGGAACGGCGAAGTCAGAGAGCGGCAAGTCGTCATCGCGAGCGCTACCCAGCGTGAGAGCCTCGTCGATGATCAAGGCGGTCGCATCTTTCATCGAGCCTTGAGGCTTCGTTGCGAGGGCTGCATGCGTCGTGACCCATACGCGCGGCGCCAGGTCGGCCTGTTGTCGGTAACCGCAGTCGCCACGGAAGGGGCAGAAGCCTCGGCTCGGAGAACCGCAGACGTCATTTATTGAGCCTGACGACTTCACCACGGCTTTGACCAGCTCGCCGCGCCGGCAAAGCTTCACGCCCGGCCGGGCTGGATCGTCGCGATCAATGCCGCGCCATGTGGCCGCGAGCGTTTCGCCCGCGAGGCTATTGATGTCCGCTTCGATCTCTTCTGCTTTGGAGTGCGTTGGCACGGCATAAACAACGCCCCGGCCGGTCTCCTTCGCGTACTGGACAATTCGTTCGATCGCAGTGTGGGTCTTGCCAGCGCCAGGCGTGATCCTAATGCCCCACTGAGCGTATTGCGGTGGTGTGGGTTCGTCGTTTGATGCAAAGATGCTTTCCGGGTCGATTTCCTCGAACTCGACTTCGGCCGAAAGCTCCCCCCGTGCCGCGCGGTGCTCATCAAGGGCCTCTTCGTACGCCTCGCAGTCGGCGAGCCCCTTCGGCACCGCTTCGTCAAAGAAGCGCGCTACGGCTGCTTGCAGCACGGGCCGGGCCTCAGCCAGCGGCATTCCCTGATCCGGCCAAGGGCACGACGCCCGCGCGCGGCGTTCCTCCTCAGCTTGCTCAGACGCTCGCTGTTGACCGCGGACCGAATCGATCAGCGTGTCGATACGGTCGAGCTCCATTCGGCGATAAGCCGGCGGATGAACCTCTGAATCCCATTCGGCGGCGGCAACCCGCTCGGTCAACAGCCGCTTCAGCTTCTCTGGGCTGGCGCTCGACCCGTTCCGACGCCAATAAACGGCGACGCAGTGCTTCAGAGCGCCGTGGCAGCCGGCGCCGCCTTCATGGTCGCCGATGGCCGCGAGGCACTCCGAAAAGGTCGCGCCGACGCCCCCACCCGGCGCGCCCAAGACCGCATTCCGTTCGATCGGGCGCGGGTAGTCGAAACGCGGCACAACTACGCTGTCCGAACTGCCGCCGATCAGACCGGACCGCGGACATCGACCAGCCAAAGGGTCTTGAGCGGCCGCCTCGACGATCGGCGCGGCGACGTAGATCGGTTGAATTGTGGTGAACACGGCTGGGTCAACTGGATATTCGCGAAACCAGGTTTTTGTCGCCTTCCCGGGCTCCGGGACTTTTCGGCCAAGCCATTGCTTAAGCTCCACTTCACCGAGCGGGCGATCAAGCCAAAAGCCGAGCCGGATGTGCAAGCCGGGTTTGATGCCCGCACTGCCCGTGTATTGGTACCAACACGCGACATTGTGAAAGCACGGCGCCAGCTTGGCGCGCACCAATTTCACCGTATCAGCAGGGCTTGCCAACGGATCGAAATCGGCAGGCAGTGCGACGCCGTCGATATCGAACAGGATCCATCGGCGCGGCTTCTCGACCAAAGTTGCTGGCCCATCATCCTTTGGAAACTTTCGACGCAACATCCGCTCGCGATCAATACCGGGAGCGATCGCCCCGCGCACGACACACTTACGCGGATCGACCGATGTCCTCTCAAGAAGGTCGGCGAAGTCGCGGATGCTGGAGACGCTAAGCTCTTCTCCCCGGTAGAACTTTACGTTTTGCTGAGTGCGCGTCTCGATGCTGCCATCTCGGCTCCTGACGATCGTCTTTGTCAGCGGCCGACTAAGCGACGTTAGAACCGTCACGGTGTCGGTCATCAGGCGCGGCCCGCGGCGAGATGGATGACCGTAAGTCTATGCCTCCCCTTAAGGCGTGGTTTCAGGTAGCGGACCCAGCCATCGACTTCCCGCTCCTGACAACGAAACACGACCTGCTTTGGTGCTAAAACGCGGTGCGCCTCGCCGGTTGCTAGGCCGCGCTCTCGATCCACAGCAATCAAGACTTCGTCGCATTCGCCAAGAGCCCACTCTACGGCCGACGATTTGAATACGCTTGGGGTGGATAGTCCGCCAGCTGGGCTCGAGAATTCGATTTCAACGCGGTCGGGAAGCGCCTTCGCGACGTACTGATGAAAAAGGCGCTTGGTCGCAGTGGTGACGCGCACACCCGGCCCTAAGTAAAGAATTACGCTGCTTGCGTGCTCGTCCAAATCAGTCGAGCTTGTGTCTGGCGGCGGCTCGTAAACTTTAAGCATTGATCGGCCAGGCCACGGCGCCTGGTCGCGCCAAGGCGCGTGATAGTTGCCTTCAGCCGTCGACATCAGATGCGCTGGAAAATCCACGGGTCGCGTGGTAGATTGTACGCTCATTCAAAGCATTCCTTCGGCCCTCGTTCAGCGCTGACACGCTGTGCGGGGGCCGAAGTGTTTCGACCGAACCGCGGAGAGCCTCTTTGAGAAGATAAGGTTGCCGAATGCGAAATGAGGGAATGAGATGAGCGCGGGTCAAGCGCCGCGGGCAGATTAGCTTTTTGCAGATCGCCGCCCTTACTTAGGCCGCGACGCCTGCGAATTCCAGAATCGAACGGACCGAGTAGGCAACACGGCGCGCGCCGATCTTCTTGGCTTTCGGCCCTTCACCACGGGAGCGCCAGCGCTCAAGCGTGCGTTCGCTCAGCCGGAGCACCTCAGCGGCCTCGCTTTCACGCAACAGCGTTTCCGGATCCAGCCGCGCGATTGCGCCCAAAAGTCAGCTTACCCGCAAGCGCATCAGAATGGTTTTTCGCTGGGGCGGTAGCGGTGTTCATCGTGCCACATCCTATCTAAGTGGGAATATGGCGTCAGAATCGGACGCATTGTCGATTTTGTCGACGCGCTAAAATCATCAAAATCGACAAAACGCGATCGACAAGGGGACTCTTGGAGCTGGATATCTCGATCACGCGCTCGCGGCGAGATCCGTAACCCCAGCGTCGGCAACAACACGAGCGACGTATTTAGCCCATCGATCCGCCGCATCGACGCGCTCTTTCCATCGCGGTTCGCGATCGTATGTTTCGAGAAGCTCTTCGCGCGTGTGGTTGAGCATCATCTCGGCTACTTCCTCCTCTACGCCTGCGGCAGAGAGACCGGAACGGAACGAGCGGCGGCAGTCGTGCAAATTGAACTTGACCCCGCACTTCTTCACGAGATCGGGCTGGCGCTTGGACCACCCCGTCATGCGCTTGCCGCCGGCGCCCGCGAAAACGTAGTCGCTCTTCGCCCACTTCTTCTGGCGCTGCAGAAT
Source organism: Bradyrhizobium sp. USDA 4486 (assembly GCF_054057995.1). NCBI lineage: Bacteria > Pseudomonadati > Pseudomonadota > Alphaproteobacteria > Hyphomicrobiales > Nitrobacteraceae > Bradyrhizobium > Bradyrhizobium sp. USDA 4486. The sequence continues at coordinate 7,029,574 of NZ_JBSRZV010000001.1, read as the reverse complement.
CGCTAGAGCGAATGCTGGTAGCGGGACGCGATGCTCTCGGCCGTTCTTCGTTTGCGGTCCTGGAATGGTCCAAACGCCCTTCGTGAAGTCAACGTCTGATCGCTTCATGAGAGCCGTTTCCTTCCGCCGCTGTCCTAGCAGCAAGAGGATCCGCACATAGTCCCCGTACGGCGCCGAAACTGCGCTACAACCGCGCCAGATGAGTTTGAGCTCGGCCTCCGGGATCGCCCTTCCGGTTCGCGAAGTGAACTGAGCGCGCGTTTTGCGATCGCGGCGCCAGCCGGCCAAGGGGTTTGCATGGAGCAAGCCGCGGTTGACGCACCAATTGAGGAACGTCGCGGCTTTCGAACGCAGATCCTGAGCGGCTCCGGGCTTCTTTCGCTCCTCGAGCTTGGCGACCTGGTTCGCAACCGATTGCCGGTCTATCGTCTGCACGTCGACCTTCCCCAGCGGCCCCAGCAGTTCCCGCCGCAGTAGAGAGACGATGTGCACCGTGTTGACTACGTGCCGACCCTTGAGATGCTCTTCGTAAGCATCGATCGCACGGTCCAAGCGCGCCGCATCGCGGCGCAAGGCTTCTTTCCGCTGGCTCTGAGGGTCTAAACCTCCAGCAATCTGGCCGGCGAATTTGCGGGCGGCCGTCCTAGCATCGGCCAATCGGACAGAACCAACCTCGCCAAGCGTCATGCGCCGTTGCGGCGCCTTCCGGCCTCCGCCGCCGGCCCGGTACAACAGGATGAAGAGCTTCCGACCCGACGGCCAACAGCGCACACCAAACCCGCGCACCTCTGAATCCCAAAGAACGACCTCGCGGCCCTCTTCTGGCTTCAGCGCCTTGATGCGCTCCTCGGTGAGGTTCACTCGATTCTGCATTTTCTTCACCCCTATGCCCGGAAGCACCCCGGAATCACGCATTTGCGGGCTCGCGCGGGCTGCGTCGGGATAGTGTCTCACGGAAGTCACTGATTGCCCAGTATTTTCGGGAGCGCGCGGGCTCGCGCGGAATCACGCGGAGCTGGGGCACACTTTTGGTAATGGAGAGGTCGACAGTTCAATCCTGTCTGGCAGCACCATTTCTTCGGTTCAATCACACGCAGATCGGCATTCTCGCGGCACCAAACGCCCGAGTTTTGCTCTCCTCTTTCGCCCTCCTCCAATGGGAGGGCGCAGGGAAGGCCGCATAGGCGTTAAGGTAGCGCAAGCATTGATTGATATTGACGTTTTCGGGGAGGCTCGCGCAGGTGCCGCCCGAGCGCTCGCTTACTGCGGCGCAAGCGGCGGATGGTTGGTTGTGGAATGATTGCTTGCAGCAAGGATGCAACGAGTTGTTGCAAGATACGCCAACCGCCAGGTGTCGTCAGGCGGCCTGCTTCCAGTGGGGAGAGTCCTCGAAGTCGCGGACAAGCGGCTCGAGCAGCAGGATAATCAAGAGGTGAGCCAGCAGGTAGGGCTTCGCCGAACGCTGATCAGTTCCAGGCGGTGTCTTGAGACCAATCAGGCTTTTCAGTCGCTTGAAGCCAAGTTCGATCCGCCATCGCAGTCGATAGAGTGCAAGCACATCCTTGGCGGAGAACTCGTCCCGTGCGAGCGACGTGACCAGAATGACCCAATCCGCGGCTTCCAGAGTCCCTTTGGAGATGATGCGGTTTTCGTCTCGTGCGTCTCGCCGAGCTTTACGACGCGAAGCCGCGGCCGCACCGGTGGGCTTCTTGACCGCAACCAGACGCATAGCCAGAGGCGCCCCGTCCTTGCGTTTGATCCAAATCCTCCGATCGATCAGTCCGCGTGCCTTTGCCGCACGCAATTGGGCCATCAGATCGAATGGAAGGCCTTGGGCATCAAGCCAGCGCGCGTTCTTCCAGCCTGCTCGGATCAGAACGTCGGCACCAGCCGCGCGGACAGCCGCGATGCGGTCAGGTTGCAGATAAGCGCGGTCAGCAATGCGGATCTCGTTCTTGACTACTGGTATCCGGTCAAACGTTTCGCCCTCTTGCTGATCCGTTAGCTCGAAGTGACCAAAGCGCTCACTTGGCAGATCAAATGCACTATGAAGCCGCCAAAGCTCACTGCTCCTGCGGGCAGTCGGCCCGGCCTGAGGTACTGTCGTCGCATCGACGATGCGGATCAGGCGGCCTCGGCTCGCCTTCGGCGCTGCCGCATCGAGCAAGCTCTCCACCAGCACTGCAAACCAATCGCCACATTGACGCAGGCGATAGAACAACGCCACGCTGCTGAGGTCCGCAAGGCCAACAGAAGCCGCCCACGCAGCTGTCGATCTCAATCCTCTTTCCCCTAAACAATAGGCCAGCATCAGCCGAAGCAACGCCACCGCGTCTGGAATTTGGCGCCGCCGCGCGAAAGCCTTCGTCTGGCGCGCGCTTATCTCAAGCTGCTCAGCCCCACCCAGCTGCGCAACCACTCTCGTCCAGTCCTCATTTAGAAGCGATTCGTCTGCCATGCCCCTTGGAATCACGTGTGATTCCAACACTCAAGAATAAACTTAACGCCTATGGGGAAGGCCGGGTGCCGGCTGGCACCCATGATCCGCTGCGCGAAGAAATTGCACACGCAAATGCGCAGGCGGGAAACAGGTGGGCCGGAGAACACCCGGCCTTCCCCATAGGCGTTAAGGTAGCGCAAGCATTGATTGATATTGACGTTTTCGGGGAGGCTCGCGCAGGTGCCGCCCGAGCGCTCGCTTACTGCGGCGCAAGCGGCGGATGGTTGGTTGTGGAATGATTGCTTGCAGCAAGGATGCAACGAGTTGTTGCAAGATACGCCAACCGCCAGGTGTCGTCAGGCGGCCTGCTTCCAGTGGGGAGAGTCCTCGAAGTCGCGGACAAGCGGCTCGAGCAGCAGGATAATCAAGAGGTGAGCCAGCAGGTAGGGCTTCGCCGAACGCTGATCAGTTCCAGGCGGTGTCTTGAGACCAATCAGGCTTTTCAGTCGCTTGAAGCCAAGTTCGATCCGCCATCGCAGTCGATAGAGTGCAAGCACATCCTTGGCGGAGAACTCGTCCCGTGCGAGCGACGTGACCAGAATGACCCAATCCGCGGCTTCCAGAGTCCCTTTGGAGATGATGCGGTTTTCGTCTCGTGCGTCTCGCCGAGCTTTACGACGCGAAGCCGCGGCCGCACCGGTGGGCTTCTTGACCGCAACCAGACGCATAGCCAGAGGCGCCCCGTCCTTGCGTTTGATCCAAATCCTCCGATCGATCAGTCCGCGTGCCTTTGCCGCACGCAATTGGGCCATCAGATCGAATGGAAGGCCTTGGGCATCAAGCCAGCGCGCGTTCTTCCAGCCTGCTCGGATCAGAACGTCGGCACCAGCCGCGCGGACAGCCGCGATGCGGTCAGGTTGCAGATAAGCGCGGTCAGCAATGCGGATCTCGTTCTTGACTACTGGTATCCGGTCAAACGTTTCGCCCTCTTGCTGATCCGTTAGCTCGAAGTGACCAAAGCGCTCACTTGGCAGATCAAATGCACTATGAAGCCGCCAAAGCTCACTGCTCCTGCGGGCAGTCGGCCCGGCCTGAGGTACTGTCGTCGCATCGACGATGCGGATCAGGCGGCCTCGGCTCGCCTTCGGCGCTGCCGCATCGAGCAAGCTCTCCACCAGCACTGCAAACCAATCGCCACATTGACGCAGGCGATAGAACAACGCCACGCTGCTGAGGTCCGCAAGGCCAACAGAAGCCGCCCACGCAGCTGTCGATCTCAATCCTCTTTCCCCTAAACAATAGGCCAGCATCAGCCGAAGCAACGCCACCGCGTCTGGAATTTGGCGCCGCCGCGCGAAAGCCTTCGTCTGGCGCGCGCTTATCTCAAGCTGCTCAGCCCCACCCAGCTGCGCAACCACTCTCGTCCAGTCCTCATTTAGAAGCGATTCGTCTGCCATGCCCCTTGGAATCACGTGTGATTCCAACACTCAAGAATAAACTTAACGCCTATGCGGCCTTCCCTGCGCGATGGGTTGACGGCTTATACGCGCTCTCCCCGGAGCCGAGTTCCTTCTGGCCTCCGTCACCTCGCGAATTGGCGATGGCTTGAGGCCCGGTTGAGCCTCGATCCATCTCCGCAAGGCTTGACCGTAGCAACGACGGTCAGGACCACGCGCTTTCGCCGTTCGCGTCGGCCCGGCTTCGCTCGAGGAGCTTCGCCGGACACAGCGCCGTCCGTTCCGCACGGAGCAAAGACCTCACGAGGTTCATCTCGCCCTGGTCCCGCATACCCGTGCCCGGCGCTGCCGCGTCCACCGCACCCCGATCCACGTTCGACACGACGTACGATCGCCCCTCCTCCGGGGACCGGGATGGCGGGATAGTGCCGCAAATCCGAATTTCGGTAAAGCGGAATATTTTTGCGGAAGGGGATTGACGGGATTTGGCAGGAGGCGGGCGTGTTGCCCGACGGGTCGCGCAGGTAAGGTTAATTCTTCCTTTCGATTGTCGGTAAAGTTTTATCTATTATCGTCTTTGTCATTCGTGACGAACCAGAGGCTCCAATAGTGTTTGCGTGTTGCCTGATCGTGACTGGAACTGCACTGCTCCTGGCCGGCCTGGTCGCCTTCGGCCTTCATAGAAACTCGCTGCACTCATTGGCATTGCTGTAGTCGGCCGCGATAGGCCGAGAAGCCCGGCAGATAGCCGCCGATCAGCAGGGGCTGAACGAGCACGAGGCCGAGGGCGATGATCCCGGCGAAGCCGGCGAGGATGTAGACCGGGCCGCGCTATGCGAGCTGCTCGCTAGCCTCGGCAAACGCGATCGGCACGCCGATCGCCGTGACAAGGGCGGTCCAGATCAGGATCACCCGGGCCAGCAGCAACAGGCGCAACACGCCCAGTCGAGACGAAGGACGCCCTACGTCGCAATAACAGGGTTGTGAATGCGGCCGCCGGCGGCGAGAGCAGCTTCCTGCACGCTGGCATTACATATGATCTTCGCAGTCCCTCCACGCCGGTACCCCGCCCATGATCCCTTTCTCCATCCTAGACCTCGCACCTATCCGTCAGGGCGGCGACGCGTCGCAGGCGTTCCGCAATTCGCTTGATCTCGCGCTACATGCGGAGACGTGGGGCTTCAAGCGTTTCTGGCTCGCCGAGCATCACAACATGACGGGGATCGCGAGCGCGGCGACTTCAGTCGTGATCGCCCATGTCGCAGGCGGGACGAAGACGATCCGCGTCGGCTCTGGCGGGATCATGCTGCCGAACCATTCGCCGCTTGTCATCGCCGAGCAGTTCGGCACGCTGGAATCGCTTTATCCCGGCCGGATCGATCTCGGCCTCGGGCGAGCGCCGGGCACCGACCAGTTGACCGCGCGGGCGCTGCGGCGCGACCTCGCCACCACGTCCGAGAATTTCCCGCACGACGTGCTGGAGCTGCAGGCGCTGCTCGGTGACGTGCAGCCGAACCAGGCGATCCGCGCCGTGCCGGGCATGGGGACGAAGGTGCCGCTCTGGATCCTGGGATCGAGCACCTTCGGCGCGCAGCTTGCGGCGATGCTCGGCCTGCCCTTCGCCTTCGCCTCGCATTTCGCGCCACAGATGATGATGCCGGCGCTGCGCGAATATCGCGCGCGCTTCGAGCCGTCGGCCCAGCTCGACAAGCCCTATGCGATGATCGGCGTCAACGTGTTCGCCGCCGACAGCGACGCGGAGGCGCGGCGCATGTTCTCCTCGCTGCAGCAGCAGTTCATCAACCTGTGCCGCGGCACGCCGGGGCCCCTGCCGCCACCGGTCGACGACATGGACGCGCTGTGGTCGCCGGCCGAGAAGGCCGGCGTGGGCCAGTCGCTGTCCTGCTCCGCAGTCGGCTCGCCGGACGTGGTCGAGGAAAAGCTGAAGGCGCTGATCGCCGAGACCGGCGCGGACGAATTGATGACCACGGGCCAGATCTACGACCACGCGGCGCGCCTGCGCTCGTTCGAGATCGCGGCCGAGGTGCGGGATCGGCTGGCGCAGCAGCCGGCGGTGTGAGGGCGATCGCAGCTCAACGGAGGTGCGCTCCCTCCCCCGCACGCGGGGGAGGGCTGGGGAGAGGGTGTCTCCACAATGGGACAATCCCCAAGAGCAATGAGCCCTCACCCCGCCCCTCTCCCGCAAGCCAAGCGGGAGAGAGAGTGCACCGTGATCGTGGCGAGCTTCGCGCGCTCTAATCCGGAAAGCCGAACAGCTTGGCCGGATTGTGCACCAGGATCTTTTCCAGCTCGGTCGGATCGGGCGCGTAGCGGTACATCAGTTCGAGCAGATCGGCATCGTTCGGCGGCTGCTTCACGGAGACCGGGTGCGGCCAGTCGCTGGCCCAGACGCAGCGGTCGGGTGCGGCCTCGATATAGGCGCGCGCGATCGGGATCACGTCGTCGTAGGGAGCGCCGGCCTTCGAGGTCTTCTCGCCGAGCGACAGCATGACCCAGAAATTGCCCTTCTTGAGCAGCTCCAGCATCTTGCGCAGGTTCGGATCGTCCTTGCCGGCTTCCGGATCGGGCCGCGCCATGTGGTCGATCAGCACGGGCACGTCGAGATTCTCGTACTTGGCGACGCTGGATACGATGCCATCCTTCTCCGGTTGGATCTTGACGTACCAGCCGAGCTCGCGGATCCGCGCGATGGCCCGGGCGAAGTCGGCGTCCGAGAGCACGGCACCGAGCTCCTGGCGAAAACTGAAGCGCGCGCCGCGCACGCCGGCCTCGTGCAGCTTGGCAAGATAAGAGTCGCTCGCCTCCGCGAACACCAGCGCGTTGGCGCAGCCGCGATAGTTCGGACCCATCGCGGCGAGGCCGTCGAGCACGACGGCATGGTCGGCGCCGTAGGTCGTGGTCTGCACGATGACGCCGCGCTCGATGCCGAGCGCCTTGTGCATGCGCAAGGCCGCCTCCCAGGTTGCGGTCGGCATCCGATAGGCGGCGCCGGGACGCTCCGGATATTTCTCGATCGGACCGAGCACGTGAAACTGGCTGTCGACGCTCTTCGGTGGCGGCGGCTTGCTTGGGCGGCGCGGATTGGGATCGAACGGCAGATAGGTCGGCATGCGCAAATCTCCTCAGTCGATCACGGCGGTGAAGTCGCACTGCACCAGCGCGCCGCCATCCATGTTGTCCATCGGCAGCGCGTGGCGCGCCGGGCGCGAGTGCTCGTCCGGAAACATCTTCAGCCATTCAACATTGACCGGACCGCGCTGCGTGCGGTCCTTCAGCCACACCGTCATCTTGATGATGTCGTCGGTGGTGCCGCCGGCGGCCTCCACCGTCGCCTTCATATGCGCGAACATGTTGGCGCATTGGGCGTCGAGACTCTCGGGCATCACGCCGGCCGCATCGCGGCCGAGGATGACGCCGGACATCACGAGATTGCCGATGCGGCAGGCGTTCGGAATCGGATTGGCGTGCTTGAATCCGCCGATATGGATGCTCTTGCGCCGTGTCATGGTACGCTCCCTGCTTGTTGTTGGTTCAGACGAACTGGCACGACACCGAGCCGAACGCGCCATAATCGGCATGGAAGGTGTCGCCGCGCCGGATGTCGACGGGCCGCGTGAAAGACCCCGCCAGCACCACCTCGCCGCTCGCGAGATGCTCGCCGTGTGGCGCGAGGCGGTTGACGAGCCAGGCGATGCCGTTGGCGGGGTGGTTGAGCACGCCGGCGGCAAGGCCGGTCTCCTCGACCTCGCCGTTGCGGAACAACAGTGCGCCGATCCAGCGCAGATCCGCATCCATCGGGCGGATCGGCCGGCCGCCGAGCACCAGCGCGGCATTGGCCGCATTGTCCGAGATCGTGTCCATGACCTTGCGCGTCTTGCCCGTCGCGGGATCGACGCGATGCACGCGCGTTTCCAGGATCTCGAGCGCCGGCGTGACGTAGTCGGTGGCATTGAGCACGTCGAAGATGGTGCAATCGGGCCCGCGCAGTGGTGCCTTCAGCACGAAGGCGAGCTCGACCTCGATGCGCGGCGCATGGAAGCGGTCGAACGGGATCGGCGTCGCATCGGCATAGAACATGTCGGCGAACAGCACGCCGTAATCGGGCTCATTGATGCCGACCGCGTTCTGCATCGCCTTCGAGGTCAGGCCGATCTTGTGGCCCTTGATGACGCGGCCGCGGCCGAGCTGGAGCTTGGTCCATGCGCGCTGTATGGCGTAGGCATCCTCGATGCTGAAGTCCGGATATTCTTTCGAGAACATCGGGATCAGCGCCTTGGTGCGCTCGGCCTCGTCGAGGCGCGCGGCCAGGCGTTCGATCGTCGCGGCATCCAGCATGATTTAACTCTCCGCGGCGACGGTGTTGCGCAGCACGCCGATGCGGCTCGATTCGACCTCGACGACGTCGCCGACCTTGAGCCAGCGCGGCGGATCGAAGCGTGCGCCGGCGCCGGTCGGCGTGCCCGTCACGATCATGTCGCCGGGCTTCAGCGTGGCGAAGGTGGAGAGATAGGAGATCAGGAAGTCGAACGGGAACATCAGCCGCTCGGTGGTGTCCTGCTGCCGCACCTCGCCGTTGACGCGGGTGACAATGTCATGCGGCCCGCGGGGGTCGAGCTCGTCCGCGGTAACGATCCACGGCCCGATGCTGCCGGAGCGGTCGAAGTTCTTGCCTTGCGTGACGTTGAACTTGCCATGACGCAGCCAGTCGCGAACCGTGCCCTCGTTGCAGAGCGTCATGCCGAAGATGTGCGCCCACGCCTTCTCGCGCGGGATGTGACGGCCGCCCTGCCCGATCACGATGACGAGCTCGCCTTCGTAGTCGAGCTGGTCGGAGACGTCAGGCTTCTCCAGCGGCTGGCCGGAGCCTGATATCGAAGACATGCTGCGCACGAACAGGCTCGGATATTTGGGCAGGTCGGAATTGTCTTTGTATTCGGCGTTGCGCTCGGCGTAGTTGACGCCGATGCACCAGAGCTTTTCCGGGGCGAGCACCGGCGGCAGCAGGACGAGATCTTCCAGCGCGTGATCCGGCTTCTGTCCGGCCGCGGCTTCCTGCGCATCGGCGAGCGCGTTCGCCGCGATCAAGGCCCGCACGTCGGAGAAGTCGCGGCCGATGCGTTTGGTCAGATCGACCACGCCGTCTTCAACGGCCGCGCCATAGCGCGGCTCTCCGTCCAGGAGATAGCTTACGAGTCGCATTGTCGTTTCCTCCAATGATTTTCCGGCGCAGGCCGGCGCGGCTGGCCGCGTGCTCAGTCTTTCGATTTGGGCGTCTGGAACACGGTGTTCAGCGTCACGATCTCGCCGAGGCGGGCGTAGCGTGGCCCGCCGATGCGCGCGATCGGGTCGAGCGCCTTGGTCTCGACCTTGCCGTCGTTGACGAGGCCGTCGCGCAAGTGGAACATCACGACCTCGCCGACAATGAGCCGGCTCTTGGCCTCGCCGAATTCGAGGCACTGACGGAAGCGGCATTCCATCGCAACCGGCGCCGCCGCAAGGCGCGGCACCTTGATGCGCTCGCACGGCACCGTCTCCAGGCCGAGATGCTCGACCTCGCTGATCTCAGGTGGATGCTCGACCGAGCTATCGTGCACCGCCGACATCAGCGGGGTATCGGCGATGTGGATCACATATTCCTCGGTATCGAGGATGTTGTGCGCGGTGTCCTTGTAGTCGGCGCCCTTGCGGCCGACGCTGATGGCGAGCATCGGCGGCTTCTGCGAGACGAAGGTGAAGGCGCTGAACGGGGCGAGATTGAGCACGCCCTTGCTCGAGAGGCTCGTCACCCACGCGATCGGGCGCGGCACCACGATGCCGGTCATCAGGCGATAGATGCGCTCGGCGCCGAGCTCGGTGGGATCGATCCGCATGCGATCAGTCAGCCTTGATGTTGGCCTTGCGCACGACCGGAATCCATTTGGCGTCCTCGCGCTCGAGATAAGCCTTGAACTCCTCCGGCGTCATCGCCGTTGCTTCGCCGCCGAGCTTCTCGAACTTGTCGACCACGCCGGGGTCCTTCAGGATCGCAACCAGCGTCTCGTGCAGCTTGTCCACGATCGGCGCCGGCGTGCCCGCGGGCGCGAACAGGCCGGTAAAGGTCTGGCCGTCAAAATCCTTGTAGCCGAGCTCGGCGAAGGTCGGCACGTCCGGCAGCGACTTCAGGCGATGCGGGCTGGTGACGGCGAGCGGGCGGAACAGGCCGGCCTTGATGTGCTGCAGGCTGACCGTGAGCTGGTCGAATGCGAACTGCACCTGGCCGCCCAAGAGGTCGTTGATGGCCGGCGCGTTGCCGCGGTAGTGCGCGGTGACCCATTGCAGGTCGAGGCTCGACTGCATCAGCTCGCTGAGCAGGTGGTTGGTGGTGCCGGGGCCGGGCGAGGCCATGGTCAGCTTGCCGGGCTCGCGCTTGGCGAGGTCGATGAATTCCTTGAAGGTCGTCGCCTGCACCGAGGGATGCACCTCGAGCACCAACGGCGTCATCGAGATGGTCGAGATCGGCAAAAAGTCCTTCTTCCAGTTATAGGCCTCGCGCTTGTTGATCTCGGTCGCGAACAGCACCGGGCCGTTGGCGCCGACGAACAGCGTGTAACCATCGGGCGCTGATTTGGCGAAGGCCTCGCCCGCGATCATACCGCCGGCGCCGGCCTTGTTCTCGATTATGAAGGGCTGGCCGAGCTTTTCCTGGAGCTTGTCGGCGATGATGCGCGCCGCGCTATCGACATTGCCGCCGGCAGGATAGGGCACGATCAGCTTGACGTTGCGCGCCGGCCATTGCTGGGCCGATGCAGGTCCCGCCAGCATCGCGGCGGCGGCAGCTATGGCAAACCAGATTAATCTCATGTTAACCTCCCGGCGGCGCTTCCAATTTCAGGTCGGTTGCCCTGACGGCAGGGCATCCCGACGGAAGCGCAATCTCCAGATGCGCGCTTTACCTGTCGAGCGAATTGTGGCGTTCTCGTCCATATTATGGACAGAGCAGAATCCACCCGCAGCGCGATGGAACCGCGGCAAGGCGCACAAACGATCCGGCGCGCGCTCGCGGTGCTGCGCATTCTTGCAGCAGGCCGCGAGGACGGCGTGCCGCTGGCCCAAGTCGTGCAGGCGACCGGCCTCACCCGCCCGACCGTGCATCGCATCGTCCACGTGCTGATCGAGGAAGGCATCGTCGAACGGAACGAGAAGAGCGGCCGCTATGCGATCGGCAATCAGGTGCCGGAATTGGCGCTCGCGCGTCCGCGGCCGTCGCGGCTGCTGGTCGCCGCCAATCCGTCGATGCGGCGCGCCTCCGCCGAGATCGGAGACACGCTGTTCCTGACGGTGCGGACCGGCAACGACACGCTGTGCGTCGATCGCAGGATCGGCGTCTATCCGATCCAGGTGCTGTCGATCGAGATCGGCGCGCGCCGGCCGCTCGGCGTCTCCAGCGCAGGCGTTGCCATCCTCGCGGCGATGCCAGCACAGGAGGCACGAAAGATCGTTGCAGCCAACGAGAAGCGGTTCGAGGCCTATCACACCGACGCCGCGACCGTGCTGGGCGAGGTCACGTCGGCGCGCAAGCGCGGCTACTACATGCGAGAGACCGGCCTCGTGCAGGGCACGAAATCGATCTCGATCTGGATCAAGACGCCTGACGGCCAGCCCGCCGCGGCAATGACGGTCTCCGCCGTCCGGACGAGGCTCGGACCACGGCGCGAGCAGGAGGTGGCGGAGATCTTGCTCCGCGAGGCGCGGATCATCGAGCAGGCGATCGGCTAAAGCGCGATCAGATTTGGATGAATCGTCATCGCGCCTTTAGGTTGTTGTTTACGCATGATGTTTCCGGAAAACCGCTTCGCACTTTTCCGGATCATGCCTTAGCGCTGACGGCGCTCCTTCGCCTCTCCCGCATTCGGGGCGAGGGAGCGCACCGCCATCGGCGCTGTCAATGGCTGACTTCACGCTCCGTTTTATGGCACAACGGCCGCCTCGCCGAATGACCAACGAGGCCACGCAATGCCCGCGCCGAAACCGCCTTCCTTCGAGACCCTGAGCCTGCATGCGGGCCAGCATCCGGATCCTGCGACCGGCGCCCGCGCGGTGCCGATCTACCAGACCACGTCCTACGTGTTCCAGGATTCCGACCACGCCGCCGCGCTGTTCAACCTGGAGCGCGCCGGCCACATCTACACGCGCATCTCCAACCCGACCACCGGCGTGCTGGAGGAACGGCTTGCTGCGCTCGAAGGCGGCGTCGGCGCGATCTGCACCGCGAGCGGCATGGCGGCGCTGCATCTGGCCATCGCCACGCTGCTCAATGCCGGCGACCATATCGTGGCGTCGAGCTCGCTCTATGGCGGCACTATCAACCTTTTGGCGCATACGCTGCCGCGCTTCGGCATCACCACAACGTTCGTGAAGCCGCGCGATCTCGGGGCGTTCCGCGCGGCGATCAAGCCGAACACGAAACTCGTGATCGGCGAGACCATCGGCAATCCCGGTCTCGAGGTGCTCGACATTCCCAAGGTCGCGGCGATCGCGCATGAGGCGAAGATCCCGCTCTTGATCGACAATACATTTGCCACGCCCTATCTCAGCCGGCCGATCGAGCTCGGCGCCGACATCGTGATGCATTCGGCGACCAAATGGATCGGCGGCCACGGCATCGCGATCGGCGGCGCCATCGTCGATGGCGGCCGCTTCGATTGGCGCGGCTCGGGCAAGTTCGGCGTGCTGACCGAGCCCTATGGCGGCTATCACGGCATCGTCTTCGACGAGCAGTTCGGCACGGCCGCCTTCATCATGCGCGCCCGCACCGAAGGCCTGCGCGATTTCGGCGCCTGCCTGTCGCCGACCAACGCGTTCCAGCTTTTGCAGGGCGTCGAGACGCTTCCCGTGCGCATGGACCGCCATATGCAGAACACGCATCTCGTGCTGGAGGCGCTGAAATCCAACAAGGCCGTCGACTGGGTGCTGCATCCCTCGCTCGAGGACCACATCGACTACCAGCTCGCAAAACAGCTGCTGCCGCGCGGCGCCGGCTCGATCGTCTCCTTTGGCATCAAGGGCGGGCGGCCTGCGGGCCGCAAGTTCATCGAATCGCTGCGCATGATCAGCCATCTCGCCAATGTCGGCGATGCCAAGACGCTGGTGATCCACCCGGCCTCGACCACGCATCAGCAGATGGACACCGAGCAGCTCAAGGCAGCCGGCATCGGCGAGGAGCTGGTGCGGCTGTCGGTCGGCATCGAGACCGCCTCCGACATCATCGACGATCTCGCGCAGGCGCTGCGCATCTCGCAAAAGGTCTGAACCATGAAGCTCTCCGTCAACGGCCTCGAGGTGTTTGTCGCGAACGGCGGCCGCGACTTCGACAAGTCCCTGCCTACCGTGGTTTTCATCCACGGCGCCGGCTTCGACCATTCGACCTGGGCGCTGCACACGCGCTGGTTCGCCTATCACGGCTTTGGCGTGCTGGCGCCCGACCTGCCCGGTCACGGCCGCTCGACCGGCCGTTCGCTCGGCAGCATCGCCGAGATGGCCGACTGGACGGCCGCGCTGCTCGATGCCGCGGGAGCTGCGAAGGCGCACCTGATCGGCCATTCCATGGGCTCGCTGATCTCGCTGGAGACGGCGGCCCGCCACCCCGACAAGGTGTCCGCGCTGAGCCTGGTCGGCACCGCCGCGACCATGACGGTCGGGCCCGATCTGCTCAAGGCCGCCGAAGCCAATTCGCAGGATGCCAACGACATGGTCTCGATCTGGGGCCTCGGCTTCAAGGCCGAGCTCGGCGGCAGCCTCGCGCCCGGCCTGTGGATGCATGGCGGCGCGCAGGCGGTGCTCAAGCATTGCGAGCCGGGCGTGCTGTTCAGGGATTTGTCGGCCTGCAATGCTTATGCGAATGCACTTGCGGCTGCTGCGAGCGTGAAGGTGCCGACGACGCTGATCCTCGGCGAGCGGGACATGATGACACCGGCAAAGGCGGGCAAGGCGCTTGCGGCAGCGATCCCGCACGCGAAGACCGTCGTGGTGCCGGGCGCAGGTCACATGATCATGGCCGAACGCCCGGATGAACTGCTGGCGGCGCTGAGGGCCTGATAGGATCAATCTCCCGCGTCGCGCGTTGCGGTCAGACACCCCTGTGACTGAAACGGGATTTTGACCCATGCCAAGACAGGAAATCATCCGCAAAGCGAAGCAGGACAAGCGTGCCGGCAAATCGGCGAGCACGCAGGCCGGCGAGTTCGTCAAGGACGAGATCGACAAGATCAGGAAGGGCAAGCACGGCGCGCGCTCGACCAAGCAGGCCATCGCCATCGGCCTGTCCGAGGCGCGCCGCGCCGGCGTCGACCTGCCGCCGCCGCGCAAAGGGCGCACCAAGAAGTCGACGCGCCGCAGCGCCAAATACGCCTATGAGGTCGGTCAGGGCAAACGCACGGCGAAGCGCCGGCCGAAAGTGTCGCGCGCCGTCGAAGGCGTGTTGAAGAAGGAGCCGCGCTCGACCGCATCGCGCAGCGCGCTGTCGAAGCAGGGCAAGCGCGCCGCAAGCCGGCGCACCGCAGCTTCGCGTTCGGCCGCTGCGCGGAAGGCCAGTCGCACCAAGGGCGCCAAGGCCCGCTCCGCTGCAGCACAGAAGGCGGCACGCACCCGGTCGCGCCGCCGGAGTTGAACAGTCGCGCGCTGGTATAGGCCGAGGTTGCGCTCTGGCGAGGCCCCTCAGGATGAGGCGGAACCGCCTCCTGCTCAAGAGCTTGGACGAAGACGGCCGCCACGAGCGTCATGGCCGGACTTGTCCCGGCCATCCACACCTGAGATCAGGTGGCGAACAGTTGGGAATTCGCGCGGCGACTCCGCTCGGAGAGCACGGCGCGGGCGGCCCGCTCGGCCTCGCGCGCCGAGCGGAACTGGCGGCCTTCGAGACTGTCGAACAGGCGCTCGGAGGAGAAGAAACGGAAGCCGCGCTCATCGCGGGTGATGATCCCGGCGGCACGATCGTGGATCTCGATGATGTAGGCGTTCGATAGGGCTTGGGACATGGCTGCTCGTTCGCCGAAGTTCGGCGTTCCTGTCTTGGGATTTCCGGTGTGCGGCGTTGCTAAGAGACGGTCAGCAACAACAGGCGCCTGTGGCCGCCGAGAAACAGCGCCGCGTCATGCACGCATGCATGTCGCCTCTGTTACGCTGGTGATCGGTTCTCATATCGCGGCTTCAGGCTCGAGGAGCAGTTTCGACGCGTCGAATATCGAGCGGTTGGCACAATTGGTCAATGAAATGGCTATCCATATTTGTCGTGAGCGCGCTGGTGCGCTTCTCCCGCGGCAAGAGCTGGCAGGCGGTTTCATCTCGCGATGAGTTCAACACGGCACGCACGGCCGGCATGGTACGCTTCCGGTGGGCGCAAGAGAAAAATCGGGAGATAACGGCATGGCAAATGATCTGAGGGGGCGCACCGCGCTCGTGACCGGCGGCTCGCGCGGAATCGGCGCGGCCGTCTGTCGTGCGTTGGCCGAAGCTGGTGCGGCCGTGGCGATCAATTGCCGCGAGCAGATCGGACAGGCCGAGCAGCTGGCCGGCGAGATCAGCAGGCAGGGTGGCCGCGCCATCGTCGTTGCCGCCGATGTCTCGCAAAGCGAGGCGGTGGCGAACATGGTCGAGCACGTCACCGGCGGGCTCGGCCCCATCGACATCCTCGTCAACAATGCCGGCATCGCCATCACGCGCGGCGTCGACGACCTCACCGAGGACGATTTCGACCGCACCATGCTGGTCAATCTGAAATCGGCGTTCCTGTGCACGCAGGCGGTGCTGCCGTCGATGCGTGCGCGGAAATGGGGCCGTATCGTCAACATCTCCTCGGGCGCGGCGCGCGGTGCTGGCTCGATCGGCCCGCACTACAATGCGTCCAAGGCCGGCATGGAGGGCCTCACGCGCGGCTATGCGGCGCGGCTGGTCAAGGAAGGCATCACCGTCAACGCGGTGGCGCCGTCGCTGATCGAGACCGACATGATGAGCGGTCAGCCGCAACTCGTCAGCCGCATCCCGCTCGGCCGTTTCGGCACGGCGGACGAGGTGGCGAAAGCGGTGATGCTGCTGGTCGACAACGCCTACATGACCGGGCAGACCATCGCGCTGAGCGGCGGGATGGCGTTCAACTAGTGTCCTGAACCAGAAGTTCGCAACATTGGTCCGTTTTGTGCCGGGGCATTGTATCGGCAGAAGCGCTCGATGGAAGCAAGGATGTCGTCAGCGGACTTGGTCCATCGGAATGGTTTCGGATCGGCATTGTGTCGTTCGATGAACGAGGTGATGTCCGCCCTGAGGGCAGCGACACTGCGATAGACGCCGCGCCTGATCTTCTTATCGGTAAGGAGCGCGAAGAAGCGCTCGACCTGATTGAGCCATGACGAACTGGTCGGAGTCAGGTGCACATGCCAACGCGGCCTTTTGGCTAGCCATTTCCGGATCAGCGGCGTCTTGTGCGTTGCATAGTTATCCATGACGAGATGGACGTCGAGTTCGCCCGGTACGGCGGCCTCGATCTCGTCGAGGAACTTGCGGAACTCGGCGGCTCGGTGGCGTCCGTAGCATTTGCCGATGACCCGTCCGGTCGCAATGTCGAGAGCGGCGAACAGCGATGTGGTGCCGTGCCTTTTGTAGTCATGGCTCCTTCGAGCCGGCTGACCGGGACGCATCGGCAGCATCGGCTGACTGCGGTCCAGCGCCTGGATTTGGGACTTTTCGTCTACACACAGAACGATGGCGTGTGCCGGCGGCGAGACGTAAAGGCCGACGACGTCGCGCACCTTGGCGACGAAGTTCGGATCGGTGGAGAGCTTGAATGTCTCTAGCCGGTGCGGCTGGAGCCCGAAGGCCCGCCAGATGCGTTGCACCGTTGACACCGACAGGCCGCTGGCCTTCGCCATGCCCCGAGAACTCCAATGAGTGGCGTTCTCGGGGCAGCTTTCCAGCGTCCGCACGATCACAGCTTCGATGCGGGCATCGTCAATGGTGCGCGGCGCCCCGGAACGCGGCTCGTCGTGCAGCCCGGCCACGCGCTGCTCTACAAAACGCTGCCGCCACTTGCCTACCGTTCCCCGCTCCAGGCCTAGCTTGGCCGCCACCTCCTTGTTCTGACCGCCTTCCGCGCAGGTCAGCACGATCCGGGCTCTCAGAGCCAGCGCCTGCGCCGTTTTCCGCCGCATCGTCAGCGACTGAAGTTCGGCAAGCTCATCATCGCTCAATATCAGGGGCGCAAGCCGCTGGGCCGACATCAGATCCTCCGTCGCTGTTACAGCCGCCATCTCTGGCACAGCGACGCGAATCTACTGCGAATCTACGATTGCGAACTTGTGACTCAGGACACTAGGGTGGTGCACACCCCGTATGGCCGGGCTTTGTCCCGGCCATCCACGCCTTACAGGTGGCACGAAGAACGTGGATGCCCGGGACAAGCCCGGGCATGACGATCATTAGAGCCGCAGGGTGGGCAAAGCGGAGCGTGGCCAAGTTCTGTCGCGATGTTGGACAGGTGGTGGGCACGGCGCAAGTGCGCCTTTGCCCACCCTACGATTCCGCAAGAGCGGGGCGAGGGAGACGAGAGAGCGGAGATCACCACATCGTCGCGGCCGCGCGCGTCGGCCAGATGCGGTCGTACTCTTCGCCGCCGACCTTGTTCTCGCTCATCTCGGCGAGGATCTGGCCCGGCGTCGGCAGCGTCCTGGGATCGATGCGCTTGTCGGAATTCCAGAGGTCGGAGCGGACGATGGCGCGGGCGCACTGGAAGTAGATCTCGTCCACCGCCATCACCATGACGCTGCGCGGCGCCTTGCCGTCGACCTTGAATGAATCGAGCAGGCCAGGATCGATCGAGAGATGGGCGCGGCCATTGGCGCGGACCGCGTTGCCGGAGCCGGGAATCAGGAACATCAGCGACACGCGCGGATCGCGCACGATGTTGCGCAGTGAATCGACCCGGTTGTTGCCGCGCCGGTCCGGCAGCATCAGCGTCTTCGGATCGTGGATGCGGACGAACCCGGGCAGATCGCCGCGCGGCGAGCAGTCGATGCCCTCGGGGCCGATGGTCGCGAGCGCCGCGAACGGCGCCTTCTCGATGAAGATGCGGTAGAGCGGAGTGACGTGGTCGGCGACTTTCACGGTCGAGGCGTCGTTGGTGGCGCCGTAGATGGCCTCTAGCTCCTCGACCGTATTGATCACGGTCATTCCACTCTCTCCTTGTTTTGCCGGCCGCTACTCGCGCCAGCCTTCGTTCCTGATCACCCGCACGAGCTGGCGGCTGTGGTAGTCCGCGCTGCCGGCGTTGAGGATGGTGACGTCCGCATTCGCCGACGCGTCGTCGACGCTGCGCGACAGGCGCGCCGCGATGTTGCCGTCGCTGTGACGCGCCCGCGCGGCGAGCCGCTGCGCCAGCACGTCCGGCGGGGCGGTGATCGCGACCACCACGACGTTCGCATAGGTCTTGCGGAGCGCGCCGATCACCGTGCGCGAGACGTTGACGACGACGGCGCGGCCGGCGCGGATGTCGTCGTTGATTTCGAGCGGCAGGGCGCGTAGCAATGCCCGTGCGCCTCCCAGTGCACGGCGAAATCGCCGTGGTCGAGCGCGCGGCGGAATTCATCGGAGCTCATCGCGATGTTGTCCTCAGCCGCTGAGGATTCGCGCGTCACGACGCGGCGCGGGAAGACGATGTCGTGATCCTCGACGCAGGCTGCTTGCGCGAGCCGCAACAGCGTATCCTTGCCCGCACCGCTCGGTCCGACCACAAGCACGAGCCGCCCCGGGCCGGTCGCGCCCGTCTCATCCTGCGCTATGGCCATCGTCTCGCTCATGCGACGCGGCGTCCTTCGCGCCAGACGCTGCGGACGACGGGAACGTCGCCTGCAACATGCACGCGGATCAGATCGGCGCGCTTGCCGGTCGCGACCTCGCCGCGGTCGGTGAGGCCGACCGCCTCGGCCGGCGCCTTGGTCACGGTGCGAACCGCGGCCGGCAGGCTGATCGCCGGCACATGCTCGGGCAATTGCAGCGCGGCCATCAGGAGGCTCGACGGGATGTAGTCCGACGACAGGATGTCGAGCAGGCCTTCGCGGGCGAGGTCGACGGCGGCGATGTTGCCGGAATGCGAGCCGCCGCGCACCACGTTCGGCGCGCCCATCAGGATGTCGATTCCGGCCTGGTGCAGGCCGCGCGCGGCCTCCAGCGTGGTCGGGAATTCCGCGACCGACACGCGATCGCGCACGGCGTCCGCGACGTTCTCCTCGGTGGTGTCGTCGTGGCTCGCGAGCGGAATGTTGTACTCGTGTGCCAACGCCACGATCTCGCGCATGTTGGCCGCGGCATAAAGCCTCTGATATTCGAAGCGCTTTGCGAACAGCTCGTCGAGCTCGGCATCGGTCTTGCCGCCGCCCTTGCCGCGGTAATAGTCGCGCAGCTTGACCTCGTCGCGGAACTGGCGCTGGCCCGGCGTATGATCCATCAGCGACATCAGCTTGACGTCGGGACGGTCGATCAGCTCCTTGGCCTCCTCGACCACGCTCGGCATCGGGATCTCGCAGCGCAGATGAAGGAAGTGGTCGGCGCGCAGCAGATTGGCATTGCGCGCGGTCGTGATCGCGGCGGCGAGCACGCCGGCCCGGCCGTCGACCTCCTCGGCGCCGTCCTCGCGCCAGACCCGGAGCGAGTCGAACACGGTGGTGATGCCTGAGGTCGCGAGCTGGCCGTCATAGGAGATGACGGCGGCGACCGGATTCCAGAATACCTTTGGCCGTGGCACGTAATGCGCTTCGAGGTGGTCGGTGTGGAGCTCGATCAGGCCGGGCATGATGAGGTCGCCGCCGGCGTCTTCTGCGTCCGCGGGCGCGGTCCCATCGCCAATCTCGGCAATGCGTCCGTTGGCAAGGGCGAGCCAGCCCTGCTCGATCACCCGGTCAGCCAGCACGATCCTGGCGTTGGCGATCAACGATTCCTTCGACTTCATTTCCATTCCCTTCAGGCCGCGGCGGCAAAGCTGGTGACGTCGACGATGCGGTCGGCGATCAGATGGCGGATTTCATCGTCATGGACAATGGCGACCATGGCGACGCCCTCGCGCTTCTTCTCGGCGACCAGCTCGACCACGACGGCGCGGTTGGCGGCATCGAGCGAGGCGGTCGGCTCGTCCAGTAGCAGGATCGGCAGATCCGAGATGAAGCCGCGCGCGATGTTGACGCGCTGCTGCTCGCCGCCGGAGAAAGTCGCAGGCGGCAGCTGCCAGAGTCTTGCGGGGATGTTGAGCCGATGCAGTAATTCGCCGGCACGGGCCTGCGCGTCGGCCCGGCTCATGCCGTTCACGATCAGCGGCTCGGCGACGACGTCGATGGTGGCGACGCGCGGCACGGCGCGCAGGAATTGGCTGACATAGCCGATGGTACAGCGGCGGATGTTCAGGACCTGCCGCGGCTCGGCAGTGGCGAGATCGACCACCGCGCCGCGATGGCGGATGCCGATGCGGCCGCTATCGCAGCGGTAGTTGCCGAAGATCATCTTCAGGATCGACGATTTGCCGGCGCCCGATGGCCCAGACAGCACGACGCATTCCCCCGGGGCGACCTGGAAGCTCACGCCGCGCACGACCGGCAATTCGATGCCGCCTTGCAGATGCATCGTGAAGGTCTTACCGGCGTCGGTGATGTCGATCATCGCGGTCATCGGAGAACTCATGTTGGAAGGCTTATGGCGGCAGAATCGAGGAGACGAGGAGCTGGGTGTAAGGCTCGCGGGGATCATCGAGCACCTGGTCGGTGAGGCCGGTCTCGATGACGCGGCCGCCCTTCATCACCATCACGCGGTGTGACAACAGGCGCGCGACCGCGAGATCGTGGGTGACAATGATGACAGCAAGGTGCAGCTCGGCGACGAGGCTGCGCAAGAGGTCGAGCAGGCGCGCCTGCACGGAGACATCGAGGCCGCCGGTCGGCTCGTCCATGAACACCAGCCGCGGCTCGGTGACGAGGTTGCGCGCGATTTGGAGGCGCTGGCGCATGCCCCCGGAATAGGTACGCGGCGCATCATCGATGCGCGCGGTGTCGATCTCGACGCGGGTGAGCCAGTCCGACGCAGTGTTGCGGATGCGGCCATAGTGGTTCCAGCCCACCGCCATCAGCCGCTCGCCGACATTGGCGCCGGCCGAGACCGCCATGCGCAGGCCCTGCGCTGGATCCTGGTGCACATAGCCCCAATCGGTGCGGAACAGGAAGCGGCGCTCGGCCTCACCCAGGGTCGTGAGGTCGCGGGTGATACCATCGCGCATCCGATACGACACCCGGCCGGCGGTCGGCGCGAGCTGGCCCGACAGCATCTGCAGCAGCGTCGATTTGCCCGAGCCGGACTCGCCGACGATCGCCAGCACCTCGCCGGGATAGAGCGCGAACGACACGTCGCGGCACGCTGCGATGCGGCCATAGGACTTGCCGAGGGATTCCGCCACCAGCAGCGGCTGGTCGTCTTCAAGCGTGTCGAGATCAGCCATGTGAACTCCCCTGCGCCTTCTCCTTGTACGGCGCGGCGCTGAGGCTGCCGTGATGGCCAGCGGCCTGGCGGCCCTCGCAATAGTCGGTGTCGGAGCAGACGAACATCCGGCCGCCCTTGTCGTCGGTGACGATCTCGTCGAGATAGGAATTTTCGGCGCCGCACAGCGCGCAGGGCGCGTTGAAGCGGTACGGTTCGAACGGGTGATCCTCGAAATCGAGCGACACCACCCGGGTGTAAGGCGGAATCGCGTAGATGCGCTTCTCGCGGCCGGCGCCGAACAGCTGCAGCGCCGCGCAATTGTCCATCTTGGGATTGTCGAATTTCGGCGTCGGCGACGGATCCATCACATAGCGCGCATTGACCTTCACCGGATAGGCATAGGCGGTCGCGATGTGGCCGAAGCGGGCGATGTCCTCGTAGAGCTTGACGTGCATCAGGCCGTATTCGGCGAGCGCATGCATGCGCCGCGTCTCGGTCTCGCGCGGCTCGAGGAAGCGTAAGGGTTCCGGGATCGGCACCTGATACACCAGCACCTGGTTCGCGCGCAGCGTCGTCTCCGGAATGCGGTGACGGGTCTGGATCACCGTTGCCTCGTCCGTCGCGGTCGTCGTGGCAACGCCCGCGGTCTTGGCGAAGAATTTGCGGATTGAGATCGCGTTGGTAGTGTCGTCGGAGCCCTGGTCGATCACCTTGAGCACGTCTTGGGGACCGAGGATCGCGGCCGTCACCTGCACGCCGCCGGTGCCCCAGCCATAGGGCATGGGCATCTCGCGGCTGGCGAACGGCACCTGATAGCCGGGGATCGCGATCGCCTTGAGGATCGCGCGGCGGATCATCCGCTTGGTCTGCTCGTCGAGATAGGCGAAATTGTAGGCGGGCGCGTTCATTCCGCGGCCTCCTTCATGGCATCGGGGGCGTTGGCGTCGGCAAACGCTCTGGAAAATTCTTGGCGGAGCTTGCGCAAGAGCCCGAGCTCGGACTGGAAGTCGACGTAGTGCGGCAGCTTCAGATGCTCGACGAAGCCGGTCGCCTGGACGTTGTCCGAATGCGACATCACGAATTCTTCATCTTGCGCGGGGGCCAGGGCCTCTTCACCCAGCTCGCGGGCGCGCAGCGCGCGGTCGACCAGCGCCATCGACATGGTCTTGCGCTCGCTCTGGCCGAAAGCGAGACCGTAGCCGCGGGTGAAGCACGGCGCTTCGGTCGCCGAGCCCTTGAACTGGTTGACCATCTGGCACTCGGTGAGCTCGATGGAGCCGAGCGGCACCGCGAAGCCGACCTCCTCGGCGAAGAATTCGACCTCGACCTCGCCGAAGCGGATCTCGCCGGCGAAGGGATGGTTGCGGCCATAGCCGCGCTGGGTCGAGTAGCCCATCGCGAGCAGGAAGCCTTCGTCACCGCGCGCGAGGTTTTGCAGACGCAAATCGCGATCCGCCGGAAAGTTCAGCGGCTCGCGGGTGAGATCGCCGACGGTAGCGCCTTCTTCGGCCGGCGGCGAGGATTCGATCAATCCGTCGCGGCCGAGAATGTCGGTCACGCGCGGCGTTGCCGCGCTCGAGGCTTCGGCCGTCGCGGGCGGCTCCGGCACGAAGCCTTCGGCAAGCGCAGGATCTAGCAGGCGATGCGTATAATCGAAAGTCGGACCTAAGATCTGGCCGCCGGGGATATCCTTGAAGGTCGAGGACACCCGCCGCTGAACGCGCATCGCGCCGGTGTCGACCGGCTCGCTGACACCGAAGCGCGGCAGGGTGGCGCGGAAGGCGCGAACCAGGAAGATCGCCTCGATCAGGTCGCCGCGCGCCTGCTTGATCGCGAGCGCCGCGAGTTCGCGGTCATAGAGCGAGCCCTCGCTCATGACGCGATCGACGGCAAGGCCGAGCTGCTCCGAGATCTGGTCGAGAGTGACCTCCGGAACGCTTTGATCGCCGCGCCTGGCATTTGCGAGCAGGCGATGGGCGTTCTCGATGGCGCGTTCGCCGCCTTTGACTGCGACATACATGCTTCAGCTTCCCTTGTTCGCGACGCGCGTCGTGCGCGGGATCGCAACCACGGCATCATCGGCGACCAGCACCACGTCGATGCCGCGCGGAAACAGCGTCTCGTTGAACTTCAGACGGTCGAATAAATCGGTCGGCTTGATCGAGGCCTGGAGCGTCGCGACGCCGTCGATACCGGGGCCGCGCAGCTCGAAGGCGCGGCCGGAATCGAGGCTCTCGACCTGGATGATCACCGTGGTCGAACGATCCGGATATTCATTGGTGCCGAGCGCGAAGCGCTCCAGCGCCGGCAGCAGGACGCCATCGCCGATCAGCGCGAAGCTCGCAATCGAGTTATCCTGGATCACCGGCGCACCGGTGTGGAACTTCAGCCACTTCGTCACGTCGGAGCTTTCCGCCAACCGCGCATCGAGCCAGAGCGGCGTGTCGTGATCGAACAGCGTGAGCGCGATCGCGGCCGTGCCGCGCATCATCATGCCCGGCGCGCCCGCCATCGGCACGATGCGCTGGACCGAGCCCGGCCGCGCCATCGCATCCATCACCGAGCGAAAGGTCGATTGGGCCGACAACACCTTGTCGGCGAACCCCGGCGGCAATTCCGCAATCGTGGTCATGGTCTCACCCCTCACCGCGCACCATGGTGTAGAAATCAACCTTCGTCGCGGCGGTCTCTTCCGCCACCTGCCTGCGCTCGACCATAAGCTGCTCGCGCAACGGCGCGATTACGTCGCGCTCGACGGCGGCGGCGAAATCGCGCGACTGCATCAGCGCATCGCACAACGCGATCAGCCGCGCCTTGTCGCCGTCGCGTCCGAGCGTGTAGCCGAAGCCGACCTCGCCGCTCGCAAGCCGCACCGCGGCACGCGACACCGTGGCTTCGCCGAGATTGAACGGCGCGCCGTCGCCGCCGACGCGCCCGCGCAGCATCACGAGGCCGTTCTCCGGCGCGCGCAGATCCCGATGATCGGGCAACGCGATAGCGCGGAGGCGGGCGGCGATCTCGCCCGCCTCCGCATGCGCCAGCACGGCCATCGCGGCCTGGCGCTGGGCTTGCTGGTTGTTGTGCTGGGTCACCTGATCCACCGAACTTTTCGACACAACTTGCCGAATCTAAGTTGTCTATGATAATAGACAACTTGATACGGAAGCGCCATGACTGTTTCGTGACAAACGTGTGATTTCTGGAGTAGGCTTTCCGGCGACATGAGTATGCAGGACACCGCCTCCTCAGGCGTCGCGCTGTGGCGCCTCGTCGCCGACGGCATCGAACGCGGCATTGCCGACGGCCGCTTTGCGGCCGGCGACAAATTGCCGGGCGAGATGGAGATCGCCGAAACCTATCGCGTGAACCGCCACACCGTGCGGCGCGCGCTCGCGGCGCTCGCCGAGCGCGGCCTCGTGCGCGCCGAACGCGGCAGCGGCACCTATGTCGAGGCGCAGAAGCTCGCTTATCCCTTGCGCTCGCGCACGCGCTTCTCCGAGATCGTCGGCGCCGAGGGCCGCGAACCGCATGGGCGGCTGATCGAGGCGACAGATGACGTGGCGACGCGCGAGCTGGCGCGGGAACTCGGCCTCAAGGCCGGCGCGCCCCTGGTGAGGATCGAGGCGATCCGGCTTGCCGACCGCACGCCGATCTGCGTCTCCACCACCTGGCTGTCAGCGGAACTGTTCCCCGGCGCCGGCGAGGTGTTCGCCGAGACGCGCTCGATGACGAAGCTGCTCGAGCATTTCGGCGTGCGCGACTATCGCCGCGGCGCGACGCGCATCACCGCGGGTATCGTCGATGCCACCGACGCCGCGCGGCTCGACCTGCCGCTGGGCCGGCCGATCCTGGTGGTGGATGCCACCGACCATGATCTCGGCGGCAAGCCGCTGGTGACCAAGCACTCGCGGTTTGCGGCCGAGCGGGTGGAGTTTCTGGTGGAGTCGTAGCGACTGTCTCCGCAAAACCGGAGCCGTAGGGTGGGCAAAGGCGCGACAGCGCCGTGCCCACCATCTTTGCAAGATTCGCGAGAAGTGGTGGGCACGCTTCGCTTTGCCCACCTCTACGGCACCTGTGCTTAGGCGACCGCCCTACGCCCGATAATGGCAAACCGAAGCTTGCCCGAGATGAAATCGATCGCGGAGACGGCGACGAGGATCATCAGGATCAGGAACGACACCTTCTGCCATTCCAACACGCGGATCTGCTCGGCGACCTGGAGGCCGATGCCGCCGGCGCCGACGATGCCGATGATGGTGGCCGAGCGGGTGTTGGATTCGATGAAGTAGAGCACCTGCCCTGCGATCACAGGCAGCACCTGCGGCAACAGACCAAAACGGATCTCGTGCAGCGCGCTGCCGCCGGAGGCACGGATGCCTTCGACCTGCTTCTGGTCGGCGCCTTCGATCGCCTCCGAAAACAGTTTTCCGAACGCGCCGAAATCCGACACGGCGATGGCGAGCACGCCGGCGAACGGGCCGAGTCCGACCACGTTGATCCATACCAGCGCCCAGATCAGCGTATCGACGCCGCGGATCGAATCGAGGAAGCGGCGTACGGGAAAGCGCAGGATCCGCGAGGGGATGACGTTGCGCGCGGCGAACAGGCTGACCGGCAGCGCGAACAATGCGGCGAGCGTGGTGCCGAGCAGCGCGATCGAGAGCGTCTCGCCGAGCGCCTTCAGGTAGGCCGGCAGCGAGGAGCCGGGATCCGGCGGGATCATCATCGGGCTGATCCAGCCGAGCTGGCTGAGGCCGGCGAAGAACCGCGAGGGCGAGAAATCGAGATCGACGAGGCCGTAGATGAGGATCGCGAACGCCGCAACGATCATCGCCGGCATCGCGAGCCGCGTCGATGCCGGCCGGTCGAACATTTCGGGGTAGCGCGCTCGCATCTCGCGCGTATCGACCTCCTGCGGCGTCACGTCCGCGCCTCCTTGCCGAACAGGCGGCCGCGCAGCCAGCCGGTGGTGATGTCGATGATGAAGACGGTGATGATGATGAACAGGAGGATCGCGCTGACGTCGGAGTAGTAGAACTTGCGGATGGCGACCACGAGCTCCTGCCCGATGCCGCCGGCACCGACGAACCCCATCACCGAGGCCTCGCGGACATTGATCTCGAAACGCAGCAGCGCGTAGCTGGCATAGCCGGCCGTGACCTGCGGCAGGATGGCAAAGCGCATGCAGGCGAGCCAGCCCGCGCCGGTCGAGCGGATGCCTTCGACCGGCTTCATGTCGGCATTCTCGACGATCTCGGAAAACAGCTTGCCGAGCGCGCCGGTGGAGTGGATCGCAATCGCGAGCACGCCGGCCATCGGCCCGAGCCCGAAGGCGATCACGAAAACCAGCGCGAACACGATGCCGGGCACAGTGCGCGCGAATTCGAGCAGGCGGCGGACCACGAAGCGCAGCCAGGACGACGGCGAGGTGTTTTCGGCAGCGAAGAAGTTCAGGGCAAAGGCCAAGGTCGCGCCGGTCAGCGTGCCGACATAGGAGATCAGCAGGGTCTCGCGCAGCATCTTCAGCCATTTACGCCAGCCCCAGAGCCACTCGCCGAAATCGGTCCAGACCCGCTGGCCATTGTCGAGCGTGAGGATGCGGTCGAAATAGCTGATGAAGTTGCCGAAATAGGTGAACAGCGTGCGCAAATTCACCTCGGCGCCGATGCCGGCGAGAACCAGCGCCGCGGCGAAGATCACGACTCCGAACAGAAGGCGGATCCGCTTGCGCGCAACCGCCTGGCGATAGGCGGCGTTGAGCGCGGCCAGCTGCTGCTCGGGGAGGATCGAAACCGCGACGGTCATCGGATCAGGAACGGTGATCGGTCAAAAAAGAGAAAGAGCCGGGTCCGTCGACCCGGCTCAAGTGGCTCGTCCCGAAAGCTCAGGACGCCTTCTTCTTACGCAGCGCATCGACGAACTTGATCAGCTCGATCGTGCCATCCCAGTCCTTGGTGGTGGCGGGATGAAACCCCTTCTTCTGGCCATCCGACAGGCGCTCGAACGCGGCCTTGTCCTTGGCCGGCGCGTCGAAGAACGCCTTGGCGATCGCAGCCTTGGCATCTTCCGGCAGGTCCGAGTTGTAGGCATAGGGGCCGTTGATGATCGGCGCCGACTTGTGGATGATGCGGAAATCATCCTTCTTCATCGCCGAGCCGTCGGCGTTCTTCAGCATGCCCTTGGTCAGCATCTGCGCCAGCGTGGAGTCGTCGTCGCTGGTCCACTGATTGGCCGCGACGTCAACCGTGCCCTGCGCCAGCGCCAGCATGGCATTCTCGTGGCTGCCGGTGAAGACGACCTTGCTGAAATAGCTGTCGGCGTCTGCGATACCCATCTTGTCGAGCTCGAAACGCGGCACGTTGTTGCCGGAAGTCGAATTCGGGTCGACGAGGCCGAGATTCTTGCCCTTGAGGTCGTCGACCTTCTTAAAGGGGCTGCTCGCCTTGACGAAGAACACCGAGTAGTAGCCGGTCGAGCCGTCGGCGTTGATGTCGTTGGCGAAGGCGTCGGTCTTGACGCCGGTGAGGCGAGCGCGGGCGAACGAGGCCGAGCCGTAGCTCGCGATATGGATGTTGCCGGCGCGCTGGCCTTCGATCACGGCCGCGTAGTCGTTGGCGATGCGCAGCGTGACCTTCACGCCGAGCTGCTTCGAGAGATATTCCACGAACGGGGTCCAGCGCTCGGTGACGCCGGAGGCGTTCTCCGCCGGAACGACCGCAAAGGTCAGCTCGGGATATTTGGCTTTCCAGTCTTCGGCGGAGGCCGACGAGGCGAAAGCGAGCGCGGCAGCGCCGGCAAGAACTAATCTGCGAGTGATCATGATACCCTCTTGATCGTTGGAAATCGGTTGACGCGAAACTGGCAAACTCAACAGGTGGCGCGGCTCAGGCGGCCGCGGCAGTTCCAAGCGCCGGAACGCCCTCGGGCGCAGGGACAGGGGTGCCGCCCATGACGTCGGCGGCTTCGAGATCGTAGAGCTCGCGCGCAACGTGGTCGGTCAGCGCCGACGGCGCGCCATCGAACACAACGCGGCCCGCTGCCATGCCGATCAGGCGATCGCAGTAGGTGCGCGCCAGATCGAGCGAATGCAGGTTGCAGAGCACGGTGATGCCGAAGTGCTTGTTGATGCGCAAAAGCGCATCCATCACGATCTTGGTGTTGCGCGGGTCGAGCGAGGCGATCGGCTCGTCGGCGAGGATAATGTCGGGCTGCTGCACCAGGGCGCGGGCGATGGCGACGCGCTGCTGCTGACCGCCGGAGAGCTGGTCGGCGCGCTGGGCGGCGAGCGAGGCAATGTCGAACTGCTCGAGCGCGGACATCGCCAGCGCCTTGTCCTGCTCGGGCCAGATCTGCGAGAGCGAGCGCCAGGCCGGAATGGTGGCGAGGCGCCCCATCAAGACATTGGTCAGCACATCGAGCCGGCCGACCAGGTTGAACTGCTGGAAGATCATGGCCGAACGCGCCCGCCACTGCCGCAGCTCCTTGCCGCGCAACGCGGAAACGTCCAGACCGTCGAACAGGATGCGGCCCTGCGTCGGCGTGACGAGACGGTTGATGGTCCGCAGCAGGGTCGATTTGCCGGCGCCGGAGCGCCCGATCACGCCGACGAAGCCGCCGGGGGAAATTTGAAACGAAGCGTCGTCCACCGCGGCTTTTGCGCCGAAGCGGCACGTCAGGCCTTCAACCACCAGCATGCAGGGCTCCAGAGTAGCTGGAGCCCACCGCTAACGCCGGCGCTTGACACTTGTGTGACACGCGCAGTGCGGTGCGGCGATCCTACACAGCTCGTCCCCTGTCATCGCTTCGTCATGACATCGTCATCAAGCCGCTCGAAGAGGAGTGCCCGCCCTCGCATTACGGACGTAACATGGCCGGTCAGAAGCTTTCGGTTCAACCGACCATCGATCCGTCCGCAAAGCTGCATGAAACCAGGCTCGGCGCCTATACAGAGGTCGGTGCGCGCACCATCCTGCATGAAGTGGCGATGGGCGATTACTCCTATGTCGTGAACGACGCCCAGATCACCTACACGACGATCGGGAAGTTCTGCTCGATCGCGGCGATGACGCGGATCAATCCGGGCAATCATCCGATGCATCGCCCCGCGCAAGCGCACTTCACCTATCGTTCCAGCGCCTATTTCGAAGGCGAGAGCGACGACATCGAGTTCTTCGACTGGCGGCGCCAGCATCACGTCCATATCGGCCATGACGTCTGGATCGGCCATGGCGCCATCGTGCTGCCAGGGCGCAACATCGGCACCGGCGCGGTGATCGCGGCCGGCGCCATTGTCAGCAAGGACGTGCCGGCCTACACCATCGTCGCCGGCAATCCTGCGCGCATCGTGCGGCGGCGATTCCCGGAAGAAATCGCCGGACGGCTCGCAAAGCTGGCGTGGTGGGATTGGGATCACGACAAATTGCGTGAGGCGCTGCCTAATTTCCGCAAACTCGGGATTGAAGATTTCCTCGCGACATACGAAGCACGGTCGAATTCCACAACCAGCAAACGAAGCGCGGTCGCGTGACAGACATCTTCCTTGAGGGCGGCCGGGCCCTGATCGGCACCGAGCTCGTCGAGACGTCCCTTCTCGTGTCTGGAACTGATATCGCCGAGGTCGATGCCTCGCGCGGCCGGGCGCGGCTTGCGATCGATGCGCGCGATCTCCTGGTGCTGCCCGGCATCGTCGACCTGCATGGCGATGCCTTCGAGCGGCAGATGATGCCGCGCGCCGGCGTCGACTTCCCGATCGACGTCGCGCTCGCCGACAGCGATCGCCAGGCGATCAGCAACGGCATTACCACGGTGTTCCACGCCACCACCTGCTCGTGGGAGCCGGGCCTTCGCAGCGCCGACAATGCCCGCGGCCTGATGGAGGCGATCGAACGCCAGCGTCCGCAATTCGCCGCCGACACCCGCTTCCACCTCAGGCACGAGACCTACAATCTCGACGCCGAGGCCGAGATGACCCAGTGGCTCGCCGAGGGCCGCATCGACCTGTTCGCCTTCAACGATCACATGGACGGCGTCGTTGCCGACATCTCCAATCCGCGCAAGCGCAACCGCATGGTCGAGCGGACTGGCCTGTCGAGCGAGGCGTTCGACCGTCTGGTCGGACACGTGATGTCACGCAAGGCTGAGGTGCCGGCTTCCGTCTCGCGGCTGGCCACCGCGGCCCGTGCCGCCGAAGTGCGGATGCTCTCGCATGACGACGCAACGCCGGCGATGCGCCAGGAGTTTCGCGAGCTGGGCGCTGACATCGCGGAGTTTCCGATCAACGAGGAGACCGCGCGCGCCGCGGCAAGCCACGGCGATGCCATCGTCTACGGCGCGCCGAACGTCGTGCGCGGCGGCAGCCACACCGGCTGGACCAAGGCGTCCGACATGATCGCCAAGGGGCTCTGCTCGGTGCTGGCGTCGGACTATTACTATCCCGCGCAGCTGCTCGCTGCGTTCCGTCTCGCCGCCGATGGCGTGTTGCCGTTGACCGAGGCCTGGAGCCTCGTTTCGGCGGGACCTGCGCGTGCAACCGGCCTCACCGATCGCGGCGTGCTTGCAGAAGGCCGCCGCGCCGACATCATCCTCGTCGACGACACCGTGCCGCTGCGGCCGCGGCTGATCGCGGTGATCTCTGGCGGCAAGCTCGTGCATCTCACCGATGCGACACGGCTGCTCGCAGCGGCAGCGACGCCGCGCGGGGCTGTCGTTGCGGCATAAACCGGTTATGTTCGGGCAATGACAGGTTTCCCTCGCTACGCGATCTATTTTGCTGCAGGCAGAGACAACGCACTGTCCCGCTTCGGGGCCGAGCTGCTCGGCTACGATGCCTATGCCGGCGACGAGCTGCCGTTTCCGGCGGATGCATTGCGCATCGCGCCGGACTGGCGCGACATCACCAGCGATCCCCGCAAATACGGCTTTCATGCCACGCTGAAGGCGCCGATGGCGCTCTCGCCCGGCAAGACTGAAGCCGATCTCATGGCTGCCTGTGTGGCCTTCGCCGGTAAGCCGCGGCCGATCCCGGCGATCCGCCCGATCGTCGATTCCATCAGCGGCTTCATCGCGGTCATTCCGGCCGAGCCGGTGGACGCGCTCCAAGAGCTTGCGGCTGATTGCGTTCGCAAGTTCGATTCCTTCCGCCCCGGCCTGACCGCGCAAGACCGCGCGCGTCGGAAGCCGGAGAAGCTGAGCGAGCGCCAGCGCGATTATCTCGACCGCTGGGGCTACCCCTACGTGATGGAGGAGTTCCGCTTCCACATGACGCTGACGGGGCGGCTGGATGCGGAACGGCGCGGGCCGATCCTGCAGATGCTGCGGGAGCGGTTTGCGGCGCTGAAGCTCGATATGCCGCTGACGGTCGATCGCATCGCGCTGTTCAAGCAGGATGATGTCAAGGCGCGCTTTCGCATCATCGGCGAGTGGGCCTTGGCGCGCTAAAGCGCGATCTTTCCTGAAAACCGCTGCGCACTTTTCCGGATCACGGTCCGAACCTCAGCGCCAGCTCGCAAGATTGAGGGCGAGCGCAACCGCGCCGACCAGAACGAGGCTGATGGCCCAGACTGCATCCAGATTGAACCAGCTTCGCGAGACGAACTTTAGTCCCAGATAGCGGTAGACCAGCCAAGCCAGACACCCGCCCGCACTGACCATGGCGGTCACGTGAACCAGCGACACCAGTACCGCCATCCCGAGACTTGCCTTCATCAGCGCGCCCGCTGCCTGGTGGCCTGCATCGAGCTCGAAGGCCTGGCAGAGCCCGAGATAGATCGGCACGAGCATCAAGGCGGCGCCGTGAGCAATGGCGACGGCAAATGACCAGAGGCCCAATTGCGTCGGCGGAATTCGTGCCAGCGCGCGGGGATGGCGCCGCACCGTCAGCTGATAGACGCCGAAGCCGATGACGAGAAGGCCCGCGAGTAGCTGGATCGGGCGCTGCCACGCGGCCAGTACGAGCAGGAACGCGAATGGCAGGAGCACGAGAAGTGTTGCGAGGAGATGCCCGGCCGACAGCGCCCATAACGCGCGAAAGAGCGCGCGTGGGCTCTTGTCCATGAGCCCGGCCGAAACCGCGAGCGGCCATCCCATTGCCGGATTGACTCCGTGGTAGAGACCGCTCGCAACAAGAGCGAGCCAGAGCCAGAGTGCCGGGCTCGCGTGCCCCCAATCTAGACCGACGGGTAACAAAAGGAGTCCGTCGAACAATCGCCGCCCTCGAGCCTGATCTGGTGCGCACGATATCCGTCGGGGAAGCTCACGAAATAGTTCTTGTCGAGCTCGAGGCCGCCATTGCGACCAACATTGGCCATGACTTCCACGCCCGGAACCCCATCGGGATAGAACTGGTCGTCCCAGGTGGAATAGAGCGAATTGGTCCAGTACACGCGCCTGCCGTCGCGACTGATCTCGACCATCTGCGGACCCGCGGCAAATGCCTTGCCGTTCGGATGGGGCGTGCGGCGCGCGATGCCTCCGATGTGGACGGACCCCGCAAGCTTCGGTTTGCGCGGATCACTGACGTCGTACTGGCGCATTTCTCCGGTGCCCCAGCACGAGGCATAGAGAAATCGGTCGTCCATCGACAGATCGATGTCCGTCACCAGCGGCGGTACCGCGCCAAATCCCTGCAGCAGCGGCGGCAGCTTCTCCTTGGGCGCTGGTTCGGGAGGGATCGTCGCCGTCTTTTCGGCATGGAATTTCCCGCCCTCGCGCCACCAGGTCCAGATCGATGCTTCGAGATTGGTGGTGTCGACCACCACGCCGACGAAGCCGTACTCGCGAACCGGATCGTGCGCCGGCCGTACCTCCAGCGCCATCTGATGATTGGCGCCGAGATCGATGGTCTGGACGTTGCGACGGGCGCGAAGGTCCCAGAAATGGAGACGATGGCCGTATTTGTTCGCAAGCAGGTCTTCCGGGACGATCCCGTTCTCGAACTGCGGCGGCAACGCCCATTCGCTCGTCACCATGTAATCGCGCGGCAGATTCCACCAGAAATCATAATGCAGCGTCTGCGGGCCGCGGTCGATCTCCCATCGCCCGAGGACCTCGAACGTCTCGCAATCCATGATGAAGACGCCTGGAGGTCCGTTGGTGCCGTCCTTGCCGCCACCGCCCAGCGTGCTCACATAGATGCCGTCCGGCCCGCAATGGATCGTATGCGGCCGCGAGTAGCCGGTCTTCCTGAAGACCTCCTCCGGTTCGATGATCTTGTGGATCTTGGCCTGGGTCGGATCTGGCTTGGTATCGATGATGTAGATTCGCGACGAGCGCAGCCCGGGGATGATGAGATAGCGCCGCTCGATGAAAGCGTGTCCGGTGAGCGGCGAAAGAGCGGAGGAGCAGGCATTCCAGCCGAAATGATGAAACTCATCGCCCTTGTTGGGCATCGTCACGGTGTGAACGATCTGGCCATAGGTCGGCGATCCCGGCTTGACGTCGATGACCGCGAGCGCATCCGGCCTTGAGAAATCCGGACTGAGCAGCAGCGTGTAGGCAAAGTTCTCCGCTGGTGCTTCCATCGCAAGCTTGGGCGATGCGTGAAAGGTCGGATCCGGCCTCATCGTCATGGCACTGCCTCCCTGTTCTGTCGGTTCGCGCCAACCTGGCTCGGGATAGCGGCATAATGAAGAACAGTTCCGCGACGTCTTGCGTCCCGCGGGCTTGGTCGGCGAGCGTACAATATGCCATTGCCGCGCCGCGGGGAACGGCCGGAGCCGCGCCAATTCGACGCCTTCAGCCGAAATCGGCAGGTGACATGAGGCGAGCGCGCACCTCACCCACAGTGTCGTCCCGAAGGCCGGGACGACACTGAATGTTTGGCCCTATTTGCCCCACCGCAGCGCCAGGGCATCGCGCTCCTTGGCGAGTTCCAGCAGGCCCGCGCGTGTCGCCGGATGCAGCGGCTGCAAGGGATGGCGCACCGTCTCAGATTTGATCACGCCGCCGGCCTGCATCATCGCCTTGCAGGCGATCAGGCCGCATTGACGGTTCTCGTAGTTGATCAGGGGCAGCCAGCGCTCATAGGCAGCTTTCGCCTTTTCGCGGTCGCCGGCGAAATAGGGATCGATGATCTGGCGGATCCCGTCCGGATACCCGCCGCCCGTCATCGCGCCGGTCGCGCCCGCATCGAGATCGGCGAGCAGCGTGATTGCCTCCTCGCCGTCCCACGGTCCCTCAATGTCCTTCCCGCCCGTCTCGATCAGGCTGCGCAGCTTTGAAGCAGCGCCCGGCACCTCGATCTTGAAATAGCGGATGTTGGAGAATTCGCGCGACAGCCGGGCCAGCAGCTCGACCGACAGCGGCGTGCCCGCGACCGGCGCGTCCTGGATCATCATCGGAATATTGATCGCACCGGAGAGCACCCTGAAGAATTCGACGATGCCCTTCTCGGGCACGCGGAACGTCGCGCCATGATAGGGCGGCATCACCATCACCATGGCGGCGCCGGCCGCTTCCGCCTGCTTGCTGCGCGCGGCGCAGACGGCGGAGCTGAAATGCGTGGTGGTGACGATGACGGGAACCCGGCCGGCGACATGCTCCAGCACGGCGTGCATCACCGTCTCGCGCTCGGCGTCGGTGAGCACGAACTGCTCGGAGAAATTGGCGAGGATGCAGATGCCGTGCGAGCCGGCATCGATCATGAAATCTATGCAGCGACGCTGGCCCTCGAGATCGAGCTCGCCGCGCTCGTCGAAGATGGTGGGTGCGACCGGGAATACGCCGCGATAGGGGCGCTGGACCTTGTGTGGCGTGACCGGCATCGAACTCTCCATCCCTGATGTGTCTTGCGTCTGCTGCCGCGCTGGCGCGGCGGCACAGATGTACCTGCCGCGCGGACCGGCGGCAATGGCCGCGCGACGTCGGGATGGGGGAACTGAGCGAAGTTAAGCAGTCTTCACCGCGCCGAGGAAGCCCTCGACCGCGACGCGGAGACGATCGGCATCCGCCGACATCTTCTTCACGGACTCCGACAGCACCGTGCCGGCGTTGCCGGTCTCCTGGTTGAGCCTGGCGACGCTGCCGATGGTGTCGGTGACCTCGCGGGTGCCTTGGGCTGCCTGCTGGAAGTTGCGCGAGATCTCGGTGGTGGCCGCACGCTGCTGCTCGACGGCGGCGGCAATTGCCGTCATCTTCTCGTCGATGCCGCTGATGGCGCCGCCGATCGAGCGGATCGCGGCAACCGCCTGACCGGTCGCACCCTGGATCTCCTCGACCTGGCGCGAGATCTCTTCCGTCGCCGTCGCCGTCTGCGCCGCAAGGCTCTTGACCTCGCCGGCGACCACCGCGAAGCCGCGGCCGGCTTCACCGGCGCGTGCGGCCTCGATGGTCGCATTCAGCGCGAGGAGATTGGTCTGGCCGGCAATGGCGTTGATCATCTTCACGACCTCGCCGATGCGGCTTGCGGTCTGATCGAGGATCTCGACCGTGGCGTTGGTCTGCTCGGCCTGCGAGACGGCCTCGCGCGCCTCGCGGGCGCTCGACTGCACCTGCGCGGAGATCTCGCCGACGGACGCCGAGAGCTCCTCGGTCGCCGCGGCGATGGTCTCGAGATTGTTGGTGGCCTGCTCGGCGGCGGAAGAGACCGCCGCGGTCTGGCTGCTCGATTCTGACACCAGCGAGCGCACGCCGGTCGCGGTGGCGTCGAGCTCCTTGGTGGAGGCCACCACGCTCTGGAGCACCGCCTGCACGGTGTCGTCGAAGCTGCGACAGGCCGCATCCACCGTGCCGGATCGGGCGAGCTGGAGTGCCTGCTGCGATTCGCGTTCCTGGCCGAGACGCTCGGCAGTCGCCGCACTCTCGCGCAGGCTTTCGAGCGCGGTGGCCATGGTGCCGAACTCGTCGGGATATCTGGATTGCGGCACCGGTGTCGCATAGTCGCGGGCGCTGATGCGTGCGATTGCGTCGAGGATGGCGCGCACCGGACGCATCAGGCGGTTGCGCACCACGTACACGCCCGCCATGGTCAGGGCGAGTGCCAACAGGAAGGCGAGCGACTGCACGATCAGCTTGGTCAGCGCTATCGCCTGAACGGCCTCGGCGCGCGCGATCGACTGATCCAGCGCCTTGGTGGCGACGCCGACGATCAGCGGGAACGGCGACTGGCACAGCGTGTTCCATTCAGCCGCCGGCATCGCAGGCTTGCCGCTGCCATCGAAATTCCTGGTGAGATCGCCGATCTGCTTGAGGACGGCGTCGGTCTTGGCCTTCGCCTCCGACGCGGCTGTCACCAGCTCCGCGGTCACATCAGGCGCAGCCAGTAGCTCGGCCATGCCGGCCCAGCCGGAATTGATCGTTCCGTCCCATTGCGCCACCGACCGCTTCTGGGCGTCGTCGAGCGGCTTGCTGCTGTTGACGTTCGAGCGCAGCGACGAGCAATAGATACCGTAGCGGTCGCGCACCTGCCAGGCGAAGCGGCGGGCCTGGATCATGCGGGCGATGTAGGGATCGTTCATCCAGGCGCGGTTCGACACCGCGGTCGAGGCGAGGTTCGCGGTGTCGATCACCTTGGTGACTGCGTCGTACCAGGAATTGGTCCGCTCGATCTTGCGCTCGGCGCGCGGACGCTTGGCTTCGTCGTAGAACAGCTGGAACTGCGGCGCAGCGTCGCTCCAGCGCTGCTTCAGCGTGCTGGCGAGCTCGTCGCGGCGCGCGAATTCGACGGTGGCAAGCGCGGCGATGATCCCGTCATAGCCGGCCTGCTCGGCTTTCTCGGCCTCACTGAGCTTTGCCTTGGGATCGTCCTCGCCGAGGATGGCGCTTTGGGCGTCGCCACGATTGTTGCGCAGGGACAGCACGCCATGGAAGATCGCCTTGTCGGCAGCGGCAAGCCGCGCCGTCTCGAGACTGTCGCTGTAGCGGCCGAAGGCTCCGACCATCTGGATCGCCGTAGAGGCCAGCGCTCCGACGGCGAGCAGGGCCATCAAGGCCAGGAGAAGCGAGCTTACCGATTTCTTAAACATTGCCATGGGGGTCAGGGGGCCTGCTTTGTACTGCGGGCCACCCTGCATCGCGACATGCCAAGGATCGGTTAAGGGTTTGGTCAAATTGCCGGGAGTTTCCGGCCTACTGACGCTTTACGCTAGCGAAATCAGGCAACCCTCGTGAAATCGGGCGGGCGGCGCTCGGCAAATGCCGTGAACGCTTCGCGCGCCTCGGCGGTGCGCAGGCGCTGCGCGAACTGCTCGCCCTCGGCCTGCATCTGCGCCACCAGCGCCTCGCCATTGCGCATCAGCTTCTTGGTCGCGGTGAGCGCGCCAGCCGGCTGGCGGGCAAGACGCTGCGCAAGGGCAAGTGCTTCGGCATCGAGCCTCTCGAGCGGCACCACGCGGTTGGCGAGGCCCCAATCCAGCGCGGACTTCGCCGGCACCGTCTCGCCGAGCGCGAACATCTCATAGGCGCGGGCATAGCCGATACGCGCCGGCATCAACAGGCTCGAGGCAGCTTCCGGCACCAGCGCGAGGCTGACGAAGGGCGTCGACAATTGCGCGTTGTCCGCGAGCACCACGAGGTCGCAATGCAGCAGCATCGTGGTGCCGACGCCGACGGCGCGTCCCTGCACCGCCGCAACCAGCGGCCGCGTGCAGCGCGCCAGCGACTGGATGAAGCGCACGACGTTGCGGCTGCCTTCCGACTTGCCCGATGCGACGGCGGCGAACTCGCCGACGTCGTTGCCGGCAGTGAACATGTCGCCCTCGCCGCGGATCAGGATCACGCGGACCGAAGCATCGCGCTCGGCGGATTCGATGCTGTCGGCGAGCTTGCCGTACATCGCATCGGTCAGCGCGTTCTTCTTGTCGGGCCGCACCAAAGTGAGCGTGAGAATTCCGCTGTTGTTCTCGACTCGCACATGCTCGGTCATTGCTCTCTCCTGCTAGTCCTGTGGATCTCTTGTCGCGTCTCTTGGAAACTTGTCCTGAATGCTTGTCAGCCAGCGCGCGACCACGTCGATCTCGGCAGCTGTAAACCCTTCCGTCAGCGCCGCGTTGACCGCCGCCGCGGAGGTCTTCGCCTGCATCAGCGCAGTCCTCCCCTTCGGCGTCAGCCAGACACGAAAGGCGCGGCCGTCCTCGGCATCGGCCCGCCGCTCCACCAGCTTGGCGGCCGCCGTGCGATCGACCAGGCCGGATATGCCGGCCGGACCGAGATCGAGCGCAGCACCCGCCTCGCCCATCAACACGCCGTCCTGCTTGCCGAGGATGAACAGCAGCCCCGCCTGCGCCGGCGTCACGTCGCTCCCAGGTTGCGCTGCCATCCAGCGCTGCAAGCGGCGCTGCGCGACGTTCAACAGATAGATCAGCCGGTGATGCCGCGCCTCGGGCGATTTATTTCGCATGCGAATCATATAATTGCAATTCCGGCGAATTGTCAAAACCTGCCGCCGCTAGCTGCCCAACGGCCCGCGACAGCCGTCGAGCAGAATTGCGGCGCAAACCTTCGCCCGCTTCTCGATCTCCTTGCGCGAGGGCAGTGTCACGCCTGCGTAGATCGCCGCGCGCTGAGGCGCCGACACCATCATGCCGATCATCATCCCCGCGGCTTCATCGACGTTATCGAGCGCGATGCGCTTCTTCTTGACTTGATCGCGAAGCCAGCCCGCGAGCGCCGCCGCGGTACGGGCGATGCCGTCCCTGTAGAAATTCGCGGCGAGGTCGGGGAACGTCGCCGATTGCTGCAACACCATGCGCTGCAGCGCCACGACCTCCGGATCGAGCGCGAGATCGGCACAGGCAACCAGCACGGCAGCCAGGCTCGTTTCGACATCGGCCTGATTGTTGGCCTGAAGATTGACGTCGGAGAGCAGCCGCTCGAGCCGGTCCGCGCACATCGCCTCGAACAGGGCCGCCTTACCCGGAAACAGCCGATAGA
The DNA here is from genome assembly GCF_054057995.1 of Bradyrhizobium sp. USDA 4486. NCBI lineage: Bacteria > Pseudomonadati > Pseudomonadota > Alphaproteobacteria > Hyphomicrobiales > Nitrobacteraceae > Bradyrhizobium > Bradyrhizobium sp. USDA 4486. The sequence goes on along the minus strand of NZ_JBSRZV010000001.1, from coordinate 6,990,310 downwards.
GAGTCTTGGTGGAGATGCCGGCGCCGCGCGCCAGCTCCTCGGTGCTGGTGGCTGCGTAGCCATCGACGGCGAAAGCGTGCCGCGCGGCCTCGAGGACGATTCGCTTCGTCTCGTCATCGCTGCGCACCGGTGGCCGCCCGCGCGGGCGACATTCTAATGACGGTTTTGCCTGAGCCATGTTTTTAGATGATGCCTGTCATTCCATTGACAGTCTCCAACCTAGTCCTATTTTGGAAATCGTCAAGTTTCCTAATTCGAGGGAGCCGGCCATGAACGTGCACACCACCCCGTCCAAGACTGAAGCCACCGTGGTCCCGCCCCCTGGGCTGGAGGGCGTCCTGCCCGCCCCGCCGGAACCGGCGCGCCGCCAAAAGCCAAATCTTCGCAAGCTGTTGCTGGCAGGGGTGGCCGCCGCCGCCCTCGCCGGCGCAACCTGGTACGGCTACGATTACTGGACCGTCGGCCGCTTCCTCGTCTCCACCGACGACGCCTATGTGAAGGCCGACAACACCACCATCGCGCCGAAGGTCAGCGGCTATCTCGACCGCGTCCTGGTCGGCGATAACGAGCCTGTGAAGGCCGGCCAGGTGCTGGCCCGGATCGACGACCGCGATTTCCGTGTCGCGCTCGATCAAGCCAAGGCCGATGTCGCCGCCGCGAACGCAACGGTGACGAGCAAGCAGGCGCAGCTCGACGTTCAGGAAGCCGTGATCGCCGCCGCGAAGGCGACCATCGATGTCGACACGGCCGCGAAGGTCTTCGCGCAGCAGGAGAACAAGCGCTACAGCGACCTCGCCAAGACCGGCTATGGCAGCCTCCAGAATGCGCAGCAGGCGCAGGCGCGCGATGCCGGCGCGGACGCCGCGATCGCCCGCGACAACGCCAATCTCATCTCCGCACAGAAGCAGGTCGATCTGCTCAAGGCCGAGATCGTGCAGGCGAAAGCCGCGGTCGCGCGCGCCGCCGCGGTCCAGCAACAGGCCGAGCTCAATCTCGGCTACACCACGATCGTCTCGCCGATCGACGGCGTCGTCGGCAACCGCACGCTGCGCATCGGCCAGTATGTGCAGGTCGGCACGCAGCTGATGTCGATCGTGCCGACTGACGGCGCCTATGTGGTCGCCAATTTCAAGGAGACCCAGCTCACCCATGTGCGCGCCGGACAGAGCGTCGAGATCGAGGTCGACACCTTCCCCGGGCAGGTCGTGCACGGTCACGTGGATTCCATCGCGCCGGCCAGCGGCCAGGAATTCGCGCTGCTGCCGCCCGACAACGCCACCGGCAATTTCACCAAGATCGTGCAGCGCATCCCCGTGAAGATCGCGCTGGACGCCGAGACCGCGCCTGCGATCGCGCTGCGGCCCGGCATGTCCGTGATCCCGACGATCGCAACCCGTTCAGCGCCGACCGCGCAAGCGGCCACGACGCCTCAAGTAAAACCGAAAGCAAAGCTCGTTTCCCGAGGGTCGTGCCATGTCAAACAGCCTCTCAATCTCGACGCCCGCACAAGCAATTCCGGCCGCGACGCCTGACCGCGTCGCCGCCGATCCCAATCGCGCCAGCGCCACGGTCTGGATCGCCGTATTCGCGGCGATGATCGGCGCCTTCATGGCGATCCTGAACATCCAGATCACCAACGCCTCGCTGCTCAACATCGAGGGCGGCATCGGCACCGGCGCCGACAACGGCTCCTGGATCTCGACGTCCTATCTGATCGGCGAGATCATCGTGATTCCGCTGACCGACTACCTGTCGCGGGTGTTCTCGTTTCGCAACATCATGCTGGCCTTCGCGTCGTTGTTCGCCGCATTCTCGGTCGCCTGTGCCTTCACCCACGATCTGCCCTCAATGATTGCGATGCGCGGCTTGCAAGGCTTCTTCGGTGGCGTGCTGATCCCGATGGCCTTCACGCTGGTCTTCACCAGGCTGCCGAAGGGCCAGCAGCCGATCGGCCTTGCCATGTTCTCGCTCGCCGTGACCTTTGCCCCGGCCATCGGCCCGACCATCGGCGGCTACCTCACCGAGAATTACGGCTGGCAGACCATCTTCTTCGTCAACGTGCTGCCCACCGCGGTCATGGTGACGACGCATTTCTTCACGCTGGAACGCCAGCCGCTGAACCTTGGCCTGCTGCGTGAAGGCGACTGGTTCGGCATCGCCACCATGGCGGTGGGCCTCGCCTCGCTCCAGGCCGTGCTGGAGGAAGGCAACAAGGACGATTGGTTCGGCTCGCCCTTCATCGTGCGGCTCGCAATCATCTCCGCGGTCAGTTTGTCGCTGTTCGTCTACAACGAGCTGGTGGTCGAGAAGCCCCTGCTGCGCCTGCGCCTCCTGACGCAGTGGAATTTCGGCGTCGGCACCATCGCCGCAGTGTTCCTCGGTTTTGCGCTGTTCGGCTCGGTCTATCTGCTGCCGGCCTATCTCGGCCAGGTGCAGGGCTACAATGCCGAGCAGATCGGCAACGTGCTGGCCTGGACCGGCCTGCCGCAGCTCTTGCTGATTCCGCTGGTGCCGAAGCTGATGCAGCGGTTCGATGCCCGCTATATCGCGACCATCGGCCTGCTGCTGTTCGCCGCGAGCTCCTTCATGAACATCATGATGTCGCTCGATTACTCAGGCGACCAGTTCTTCGTCCCCAACGTCGTGCGCGCCGTGGGTCAGGCACTGACGCTCGCGCCGCTGTCTGCGCTCAGCCTCGGCAGCGTCGCGCCGCAGGACGCGCCGGCGGCCTCCGGCATCTCCAACATGATGCGCAATCTGGGCGGCGCCATCGGCACCGCGGTGCTGGCGACGATCGTCACCAAGCGCGAGCAGTTCCACTCCAACATCATCGGCCATTCCGTCACGCTCGGCCGCGAGGAAGTCCGCGGGCGCATCGCGCAGATGACCAATTACTTCATCGCGCACGGCGTGCCCGACCCCAATGCCGCGCGCGAGCAGGCCATCATCGCGCTCGGCAAGACGGTCAGGCGCCAGGCGCTGGTGATGGGCTATTCCGACACTTTTGCGGTGATCGGCGTGGTGCTGGTGCTCGCCGCGATCGCGGTGCTGCTGACGCGGCGGGTAAAGGCGGCGGGTGGCGGGGGTGCGCACTAACAACTCGTCCATCCATTGCAATTTGTCCCGGCCGCCACGCTCGACGGTCGCCTTCTTTTGTGTTCCCTATATGTTCTAATCAATTGCAGGTTGTGAAAAAAGGAGCGTTTCGTGAGCGAGACCGAGGTCGAGATCGTGCCGGTTCAACTCGTGCTGCACGACGACGAAGACGTTCCGCGTGAGTTCATTGTCGACCTGTTGAACCGTGTCTTCGGCAAGTCGGACAGCGAGGCAGCTTCCGTCATGGCCAGCATCGAGAAGCACGCGACCGCTGTCTGTGGTCCTTACCCACCGTCCGTAGCGGACGCCCTACTGGAATCTGCCAGACGGCGCATCAGTATCGCCGGCCATTCTCTCGTGATCATGCGGGAAACGGCGAAGCCTTGCTGCGGCCTTTGCGGTCAACCTACAGCGCAATCGGAAGTGCAGTTGACGGACCGTACAGTATGGTTGTGCGCCGATTGCGTGCGCGCGGCAGCAACCGCATCCCAGGAACTCCCCGAAGAAGAGCTTAACTACGCGTTCAGTGTCCTGAATTCGTATTTTGCCGACGTCCCGCGCAGCCAGCTCGTAACCACGGTCCGCCAGTTTCCCGGCCACATGCGCGCAGATGTCCAATCCGCCATCGATCGACTATTCGCCGCGCCGGTTCGGTTATTCGGCCTCGCCGAGGATCGTCGCTACGAAACACTATCGATGTCGCGACTGATGCAGGACGATAATTTTGCAGTAACCATCGCACCACTTCAGTACAACGACGTTGATATCGGCGAACCGACACCGGCCAAGTGCCTCGACAACGGTCTCTGGCTTTGCACTGCGTCGGGCCTTCGCTACGCGATACTTCTGGCTATTCATCGGGAATACGGCCGTGAGACTGGCGTGCGAATCGAAATCATGGTGCCGGCCGGGGCCGCGGGAGCGGAACTTGTCCAACAGTGCTTTGCCGCATTGGAGGACGCAGTGCAGGCTGCGCGCACCTATCGCGGCAAGATCCTCTCTCTCGATGCCGATTCCGACTACCGCGGCCGCTCGCGCGGGATCACGGTGCACCGGCTTCCTTCCGTCAGTCGCGATGAAGTGATCCTGCCCGAACAGACGTTACGGCTACTTGATCGCAACGTCCTGAACTTCGTGGGTACGCGGGATGTTCTGCGCCGCCTCGGCCAATCGACCCGGAAGGGTATCTTGCTCTACGGCCCACCCGGCACGGGCAAGACTCACACCATCCGTTATCTCGCGACCCACCTGCCCGGACATACGACGCTGATCATCACGGCGGAGCAAATCGGCCTGCTCGGCGCCTACATGAATCTCGCTCGCCTCCTGCAACCGGCCATGGTTGTGATCGAAGACGTCGATCTGATTGCGCGGGCGCGTGAGAACATGAGCGGTTGCGAAGAACCGCTGCTCAATCGACTACTCAATGAGATGGATGGCTTGAAGCAGGACGCTGACATCCTGTTCGTGCTGACGACCAATCGGCCTCAGCAACTCGAAGGCGCTCTCGCAGGCCGCCCGGGACGTATCGACCAGGCGATCGAAGTGCCGCTTCCCGACGAGACCGGCCGCACCAAGCTGGTCCGGCTCTACGGCAAGGGACTGCCGCTCGCCGATGCAGTCGTCACTGAGGCGGCCCGACGCAGCGAAGGGACGAGTTGCGCATTCATCAAGGAATTGATGCGGCGGCTTGCGCAGGCGAGCCTCGCGCGCGATGGGGGCAAATCCGTCATCTCCGCCGATATCGACGAGGCGCTCGACGACATGCTGTTCTCCGGCGGTCGGCTCAATGCCCGGTTGCTGGGAGGTGCACAGGCGATGGCGGCGGGATAAACTGCCTGTCTCAGAACGATCCAAACGCGCTGCCCAAGGCGATCACGACGACCAATGCCAGCAGCGACGTCACGATTCCCACCATCACGATGTCGAAATAGCTGTCGCGATGCGTCAGGCCGCAGATCGCGAGCAGGCTCACCACCGCACCATTGTGCGGCAGGATATCGAGCGTGCCCGAACCGATCACCGCGACGCGATGCATCAGCGCAAGGTCGATGCCGGTTCGTGCAGCGAGATCGACATAAGTCTCCCCGAGTGCATCGAGAGCAATGGTCAGGCCGCCCGACGCGGAGCCGGTCAGCGCAGCCAGGATGTTGGTCGCAACCGCCAGCGAGACCAGCGGGCCGCCTTCGATCGCCAGCACCCAGTCGCGCACGGTCGTGAACGCCGGCAGCGCGGCGACGACCGCGCCGAATCCGACCAGGCTCGCGACGCTGAATGCGGGTAGCACCGACGCGTTGGCGCCAGCGTCCATGGTCTGCCGCAACGCCGGCAGGCGCGACCAGTTCAGCACGATGGTTGTGACAATGGCCGCAGTCAGCGCCACCGTGACCGACCATACGCCCGCAACCGCGGCAAGCGACGTCCCGCCGAAGCGCTGCTCGGCGAGGTAGCTGACATCGAGCCGAGGCAGCACCACGAGCGACATCACCAGATTGACGACTACTACGACGATCAACGGCAGGACCGCATTCAGGACCGGTGGGGCCTTGTCACTGCGATGGCCATGTTGCAGCTCCGCCGGATCGAACTCCCGCGCCGTCGTCGATCGCTCGCGCACGAGCTCGTCAGCAGCGGCGCGCTCGGTCACATCCTCGACATCGTCACCATAGCTCTCGCCGGTGCGCCGCGCCTTGGCCTCTGCGCGATGCAGCCACCACAACCCCGTGCCGAGCATGATCAGAGAGGCGACGATACCAAGGCCCGGCGCAGCAAAGGGTGTCGTGCCGAAGAACGGCATCGGAATCGCATTCTGGATCGAGGGCGTGCCGGGCAAAGCCGACATGGTGAAGGTCGACGTCCCCAGCACGATCGCGGCCGGAATCAGCCGCCGCGGAATTTCAGCCGCACGAAACAGCGAGCGGGCCATCGGCACGATGACGAAGAAGGCGACGAACAAGCTGACGCCGCCATAGGTCACCGCCGCGCCGGCCAGCACCACGGCCAGGACCACGCGGCGCTCGCCAAGATGCTTGGCCATAGTGGCGGCCACCGAGGTCACCGCTCCGCTGTCGTCCATCAGCTTGCCGAACACGGCGCCGAGCAGGAAGATCGGAAAGAACTGCGCCAGAAATGCCGCTGCATTCACCATGAAGACCTGGGTGAGATTTGCCAGCAGCGGCTCGCCGCCAAACAACGCAGCCACCAGCGCGGCGAACGGCGCGAGCAAGAGCACGCTCCAGCCGCGAAACGCGAACAGCACCAGCAGGCCGAGCCCGACGAGCAGGCCGAGAAGACCCATGCCTCAACACTCCGCCAGGAGGACATCGAGATCGGCGGTCGAGCGCCGGCCGACGTCGGCGCCATGCTCGGTGAGAAACGCCTCCGCGGCGAGCCGCCCTTCGGCGCGCAGCATCGAGATGAACTCCCACTCCGCATTGAGCTTGGACGAGGCGCCGAACTTCGCCAGCATGTCGCTCTTGATCCGGTGCGTCCGCATCTTGGCCCAGCGCGCGCCCTCGCCGCTGCCGGGATCGGCGGCCTGGCGCAGCAGCGCGATCATGCGCAGCTCCTTCATCAGGGGCGAGTTGAAGGAGATCTCGTTGAGCCGGTTGAGGATCTCCGCGGCCGTCCGCGGCGCCTCCGGCCGTTCCGTCGGATTGATCTGGACCAGGATGGTGTCGTGCGCATCGCTCTCGCGCACCAGCGGCGTGATGGTCGGGTTGCCGGCAAAGCCGCCGTCCCAGTACGGCTCGCCGTCGATCTCGATCGCGCGAAACATGGTCGGCAGGCAGGCCGATGCGAGCAGCACGTCGGCCGTGATCTCGGCATTGCGGAAGATTCGTCCGCGACCGGTTCGTACCCGCGTCGCCGTGATGAACAGCATGATCGGCGAGCGCGCCAGCCGCTCGAAATCGATGCTCTCGGCCAGCACCGCGCGCAGCGGATTGTAGCCGGTCCAATTGAGATCGTAGGGCGAGAGCACGCGCGACATCAAATCGGTCAAGATGTAGAAGGGCGAGGTGTCGAGCGTCCAGCGCCCCATCAGCCGGTCGAGCGGCGAGCGCTGGAGCGGACTGAGGGCCGCGGCTTTCGACACCCGGCGCCAATATTGCGCAAGCGCCTCACGTGCGCCGTCCGCGCCGCCGGCGGTCCAGCCGTCCGCCAGCACCGCCGCATTCATCGCGCCTGCCGACGTTCCGGAGATCGCGGCAATGCTAAGCCACTTCTCCTCCAGCAGGCGATCGAGCACGCCCCAGGCGAAGGCGCCGTGCGAACCGCCGCCTTGAAGCGCGAGGTCGACGAGTACGGAATCCCGTTCCATCGCAGCACCGCCGCAACTGAAGCTCAAATTCGACACGAATTATAACGCGCCGAGGATGACGACAGTGTATGGAGCGGCTGGCGCGAAACGCAACCGGAACGTGGGCCCGCTTAATGCTCGAACACCAGCCTTGCGCCCACCGTGCCTTCGAGGCTGCGGATCTGCTGAAGCAGGGTTCCGGAATCCTGACCGGCAAGGTCGGCGTCGAGCACGACATAGCCGAGGTCTCCTGCCGTCTCCAGATATTGCGCGGCGATGTTGATGTCGCGCTGCAGGAACACCTCGTTGAGACGCCGCAGCATGCCCGGCACGTTGCGATGGACGTGGCTGAAGCGCGCGCCCGAGGGACGCAGGTGCAGCTGCACCTCCGGGAAGTTCACCGCGCCCATGGTCGATCCCGTGATGAAATAGTCGACCAGCTTGCGCGCGACCTCGCCGCCGATACGCTCCTGCGCCTCCTCGGTCGAGCCGCCGATATGCGGGGTAAGGATGACGTTCTCGAGGCCCTGCACCGGGCTCTTGAAGCGGTCGGCGTTCGACGACGGCTCGACCGGAAACACGTCGATCGCGGCGCCGGCGAGATGGCCCTCGCGCAAGGAGCGAGCGAGCGCGTCGAGATCGACCACGGTGCCGCGGCTGTTGTTGATCAGGAACGAGCCCGGCTTCATGGCGCGCAGCTCCTTCTCGCCGATCATGCCTGATGTCTCCGGCGTCTCCGGCACGTGCAGGCTGACGACGTCGCTCTGCGCCAGCAGCTCCTCCAGCTTCTCGACCGGTTCGGTATTGCCGTGGCGGAGCTTGTCGGTGCGGTCGAAATAGATCACGCGCATGCCCATCGCCTCAGCAAGGGTCGAGAGCTGCGAGCCGATATTGCCGTAGCCGATGATACCGAGGGTGCGGCCACGCACCTCGCGGCTGCCGGTCGCCGACTTGTCCCAGCCGCCCTCATGCGCCGAGACCGAGCGCGGGAAGATCCGCCGCAGCAGCATCACGATCTCGCCGATCACGAGCTCGGCGACGCTGCGGGTGTTGGAGAACGGCGCATTGAACACGGGAATACCGCGCTTGCGCGCTGCCAGCAGATCGACCTGGTTGGTGCCGACGCTGAAACAGCCGACCGCGAGCAGTCCATCCGTGGCCGCGAGCACCTCATCTGTGATCTGGGTACGCGAGCGGATGCCGAGCAGCGACACGCCCTTGAGCGCCTGCCGCAGGTGCTCGCCCTCCAGCGCCTTGGTCAGCCGCTCGACATTGGTGAAGCCCGCGCTCTTGAACAGGTCGACAGCGCTGTCATTGACGCCTTCGAGCAGCAGCGCCTTCGCGCTCCGCTCAGGGCTTTGGCCTGGGGCTGGCATAGGATCTCCATAGGTGACGGCTTTGCCGCAGCTCTTAGACCGCGGACGAGGCCAAGTACAATAGGGGTTGGATACGGGGCGAAGATGGCGGGCAGGAGGTATGCTTGGCATCCCACGAGCTCAGCTATCCCCTCACGCACAATCGCCGCCCCGTCATCCCGAGGCGCGAGTGATGGGGCGCGTAGCGCCCCATCGGGAGCCTCGAAGGATGAACGGCCCCGATGCAGCCGGGGCTGTCGCCCTTCGAGGGCCGCCAAGAGGCGGCCACCTCAGGGTGACGGAGCTACTCGATCGTCCGTCAAATCACGTAAAACCCGTGCGTGCCGTCAAGCCTGAGCTGCTCGACCAGGCCATATTCCCAATCGAGATAGGCCTGCATCGCGGCCTGCGCGACATTGGTGCCTTCATAGGGGCGGCGGTACCGATGCGCCGGGTCGAGCTTCGGCAGCACGCGCGGCGGGCCATTCTCGAGCGCTCCATCATAGCCGCCCTCGAGCACATAGACCTCCCAGCCCATCTGCGCCAGCCATGACGCCGTCATGTCGGCGCGCACGCTTTGGTCGTCGGTGAGGACAATGCGCGCGCCGCGCACCGGCGCGGCCATATCGGTCTCCTGAACCAACTGGCCGCCGGGATAATGGCGGAAGCCGAGGAGATGCCCGGCCGTGTATTCCTCGGCCTCGCGCACGTCGAAGCGATAGAGCGTGCGATCGCGGTCGGCGATAAGCGCGGCCATCTCGCTCGCGCCGATATGGCGGACGCCCGCACGGTAGGCGACATCGCGGGCATTGGCCGGGCCGCCCTCGAACGGCCCGACCCCGCCACGCTTGTCGGCGCCATGGTTGAGCGCATGCCGCGCCAGCGTCCAGCCGATGGTGCCGTTGCGCAGCGCGCGCACCTTGTTGGGCACGCCGGCGTTGATCAGCGACTGCGTGCCGATGATCGAACGGGTGCGGCCGGCGCAATTGACGATGATGGTGGTCTCAGGGTCGGGTGCGGCCTGCCCTGCCCGCAACACCAACTCCGCGCCGGGCACGCTGACCGAGCCCGGGATGTTCATGGTGGCATATTCGTCGAAGCGGCGGACGTCGAGGATGGCGATGTTGGCCTTGTCGGCGATCAGCTTTGCCACCTCGTCGGCGCTGAGCGAGGGCGTGTGGCGGCGTGCTTCGACCAGCTCTCCGAACGCCTTGGAATAGGAATTGACGTCCTCGAACATTTGATAGCCCGCATCGCGCCAGGCTGTCAGCCCACCCTCGAGCGCGCTGATATTGGTGTAGCCGAGCGCGGCAAGGCGTTCGGCGCCGGTCTCAACCAGCCCCTCGCCGTCATCATAGAGCACGATCGCCACGTCCTTGCGCGGCAAGCGCACCTCGGCTTCGACCGCGATCCGGTCCACAGCCATGTTGGCGGCAAACAGCGGATGGCCTGTGGCGAAGGCAGCCTCGTATCTGAGATCGAGCAGCGCGATTTCCGCGCGCAACAGCAACGCGCGGCGGATATCGGCGGGAGCGACGGTCGGAAGCTTCATAGGGTGGACCTTGGCGAAAGACAAGCCAAGGGCTTTTGAACGATTGCGAGCGTGTTGGCTAGCTTTATCCAGAATCGAAAACGAAACGGCGACCGTCGGTCATCGCCCAATCGACGACTAGCTATGTTCGGGGCCGACCCAAGCTTACCCAGCTGGCTTTACGCTAGTGTCCTGAGTCACAAGTTCGCAATCGTAGATTCGCAGTAGATTCGCGTCGCTGTGCCAGAGATGGCGGCTGTAACAGCGACGGAGGATCTGATGTCGGCCCAGCGGCTTGCGCCCCTGATATTGAGCGATGATGAGCTTGCCGAACTTCAGTCGCTGACGATGCGGCGGAAGACGGCGCAGGCGCTGGCTCTGAGAGCCCGGATCGTGCTGACCTGCGCGGAAGGCGGTCAGAACAAGGAGGTGGCGGCCAAGCTAGGCCTGGAGCGGGGAACGGTAGGCAAGTGGCGGCAGCGTTTTGTAGAGCAGCGCGTGGCCGGGCTGCACGACGAGCCGCGTTCCGGGGCGCCGCGCACCATTGACGATGCCCGCATCGAAGCCGTGATCGTGCGGACGCTGGAAAGCTGCCCCGAGAACGCCACTCATTGGAGTTCTCGGGGCATGGCGAAGGCCAGCGGCCTGTCGGTGTCAACGGTGCAACGCATCTGGCGGGCCTTCGGGCTCCAGCCGCACCGGCTAGAGACATTCAAGCTCTCCACCGATCCGAACTTCGTCGCCAAGGTGCGCGACGTCGTCGGCCTTTACGTCTCGCCGCCGGCACACGCCATCGTTCTGTGTGTAGACGAAAAGTCCCAAATCCAGGCGCTGGACCGCAGTCAGCCGATGCTGCCGATGCGTCCCGGTCAGCCGGCTCGAAGGAGCCATGACTACAAAAGGCACGGCACCACATCGCTGTTCGCCGCTCTCGACATTGCGACCGGACGGGTCATCGGCAAATGCTACGGACGCCACCGAGCCGCCGAGTTCCGCAAGTTCCTCGACGAGATCGAGGCCGCCGTACCGGGCGAACTCGACGTCCATCTCGTCATGGATAACTATGCAACGCACAAGACGCCGCTGATCCGGAAATGGCTAGCCAAAAGGCCGCGTTGGCATGTGCACCTGACTCCGACCAGTTCGTCATGGCTCAATCAGGTCGAGCGCTTCTTCGCGCTCCTTACCGATAAGAAGATCAGGCGCGGCGTCTATCGCAGTGTCGCTGCCCTCAGGGCGGACATCACCTCGTTCATCGAACGACACAATGCCGATCCGAAACCATTCCGATGGACCAAGTCCGCTGACGACATCCTTGCTTCCATCGAGCGCTTCTGCCGATACAATGCCCCGGCACAAAACGGACCAATGTTGCGAACTTCTGGTTCAGGACACTAGTCGCACTCCAACGTGGCGACGACCCGGGAAAAGTCGAGTCGCGCAAGTGCATCACGATCGATCCAGAAATGAAGCACGCATCCAATATTGGAGTGCCAACCAAGAAACGCAAGTTCGCCTTTTGGAGTAACAGCACGTCCTCCAAATGCTCTTCGGTCGCATCTTGCGGGCCGCTACCATATCCGAGCATCTGATGAAGCGCCGTTCTGAAATAGCGGTGTTTTCCATCTTCCACCGTCGGCGTTTTCCAACGATTTTGCCGCTCGAGATTCTCAACATAGCTGGCACGGGCATCATCGCATGCATCAGCATCCTCCTCCGCCATGGAACGGATCGTATGGTTGATGGCATCGCCCAAGTCGCACGCGAGGGTGCTCGTATACGTCCGTACTTGCCCGTCCATCTTCTCATAAGTCTGAACGACATCGAGCCACCATGACCTGAAGGCCATCCTTGTGTCGGGATCGACGTCATCCATCGGGGTCAATGCTCGGCAACGCTCGAGCCATTCGATGGCACCCCCATGAACGCGCTTCAGTTCCACGATTGCTTCGTCGGCAAGCGGCTTGCCGTAATACCCCAGCTTCAAATCGCGCAGGACGTGCGACAAGACGGACCGAACCACATAAGTGATCAGGAGCCAGTTGAAGGGCCAATCCTCATCTTTCTCATACTTGGCCGCCGTTCGGAACTGAAGCAGATCACTTTCCTCCGGCTCACCCGGTCCCAATGCCTTGCATAATTCTTCGATCATGAGCTCACCTCCCACATCATCCTCGTGGAAGTAGAAGTCGCGGAACGGCCTGAACGAAAGCGGGTACTTGAATTCGACCTTGGAATGAAAGTCGAGGGTTGGGTCGAGCCACTTGACTTGGCGGTCACCGTCAGTGCCTCCCAGCGGCATGAGATTTGGCGGTGGCGCGCGGTCGGGATACGTGCCGCCGTCAGCAGGGCTATAGAGAACGCAGCAAGGCGGTCGCCCTTCTCCAACGAACACCGAACTGCAGAAGAAATAGAGAGTGCCTCGTTTCGGAAGCGGCGACCAGCCGGAGCCGAGCACTTCGGCCAGATCAATTTGAGCCACGGATGTGAGCGCAACCTTCTCCAACGTCTCGTTCGCCTTGACCTCTGCCGTCGGCCACTCAAGCTGCGGAGGCAACTTGGGGAGTCCACCGAAAAAGCTCCGCGCCGGATGCGTGAGTGGCACGGGCAGGTCGCTGCGTCTGACAAGCACCGCGGGCAGCGCCGTTTCTTCGAGTTCGTCTCGTTCCGATCGCGCCAGAATAGCCCCACGACTTCTGCGTGCATCTAGCGGATCGAACCATTTTGCGGAGCCGCAGACAAGGGTTCTTGTCTGCCGACTGCCACGGGACGGGCTTGAGCGGTCGGCCGAATCCAGTGCTCACTCGCCCGGAACAAGCCGCCCGACCGGCGGCTGCGCCGGCCGCCGCAACTTGCGTCGCGACAGATGGAGCAAAATGCCGGTGACGACGAACAGCGGCATCAAGGCCGCGGCAATCATGAAGGCGAGCTTGCCCGGCCATCCCAGGATCGCGCCGCGATGGATGTCGTAGATTGCCGCGATGACCTTTTCGCCGAACGTCTTGTCGGAATAGCGTTCCGCGGAGACCAACTGGCCGGTGACCGCATCGACGCGGAATTCGTCACGCGTGGCCTCGAGCGTGGAGTCCTGGCCCCACGATCGGATCCGGATCACCGTGCCCGAGCCACCCGGCAACGTCAGCAGCACCCTGGAGAAGCGGTCGCCCTGCTCGCGACGGAGCGTGGTCCAGGCGCGGTCGAATCCGATCGGCTGGGCCGGCTCGTCACGACCAGCTGCGCGCGACGCCTTTGCGGGCATCTTCGGCTGCATCTTCGCGGCAGCGACCTCCGGACGCGCCAGCAGCCAGACGACACCATCCTTGTACCAGTCGAACGAGTACCACAGCCCGGTCAGCGTCATCACCAGGTAGAACGGCAGCACCCAGGTGCCGATCACCGCATGGAGCGAGCGATGCAGCCCGCGTCCGCTGAGACCGAGGTTGGGCTTCAGCCACACCTTCATGCTGCCGGCGCGGCGCGGCCAGCGCAGCACGAAACCCGAGACCAGCATGACGATCAGGACGAGCGCGGCGACGCCGGTTATCGGCCGGCCCCAGCCCTTGGCATCGCCGGGGATCAGCAGCCAGCGATGCAGCCTGCGCACGGTCGCAAAGAACTCCTCGCCGCGCGGCGGACCCAGCACGTGCGCGTCAAAGGGATCGACATAGAGCGACGTCGGCCGCCCACCCTGCTCGTCGCGCGCGAAGCGAACACGCACCGCAGCGGCCGGATCGCTCGACAGCGTCACGGCCGAGACCTGGCCGAGATCCTGCCCCGCCTTCAGCCGGGCGACCAGTTCGTCCGGCATCAGCGCCAAGGCCTGACGCGGCGCGACCTGCATGATGCCGCTGTTCAGACCATCGACGATCTCGTCCTCAAAGCTCATGATCGCGCCGGTCAGCGCGATCACGGCAAGCAGCAGCGCGAGGACCAGGCCCGCGATGGAATGGACCTGGAGCAGGACGGATTTGATGCTGTGCCCGAGCCGCGCCGCCATCGCTAGAACTTCACCGTTGCCGACAGCGAGAAGCGCCGGGCGTCACCGATCGCGACGTTCAAAGCGTTTCCGGTGGTCGACGTGTAGTAGAGCTTGTCGAACAGGTTCTTGACGTTGAACTGATAGGTCACCGGCAGATTGTCGATCCTGGTGTCGTAGGTCGCAAAGACATCCGCGACGGTATAGGCCGGCAGAAAGAACGAGTTGGCGGAATCGGCCGGCCGGTCACCGACATAGTGCGCGCCGCCGCCGAGCCGCAGCCGTCCGGGCAACCGTTCACCGAAATCGTACACGAGATAGAGCGAGGCCGTGTTCATCGCGGCGTTCAGCAGTTTTGCGTTGCCGTTGACGGGATCGTTGATCAGACGTGCATCGGTGTAGCCGTAGCTGCCGATCATGCTCCATTCGTCGGTCAGCCTGCCGGTGACGTCCAGTTCGACCCCGCGCGACCGCGCCGCACCGGACGCGCGCGCCGCCGACTTGCCGTTACCGATATCGTCCAGCACCAGCACGTTCTTCTTCTCGATCTCGTAGACCGCCAGAGTGCCCGACAGCCGCTTGTTGACGTCGAACTTCAGGCCGGTCTCCCACTGCGTTCCCTCCTCGGGCGCGATGGTGGAATCGACGACGAAGCCGGTGGTGAACGCGGCAATCGTCGAGGTCGGCTTCAGCGATTGCGTGTAGCTCACATAATAAGAGAGCTGGTCGTTAAGCTTGAAGATGACGCCGCCGAGCGGCAGCACCTTGTCACCCGCCAGATTGGTATTCGTGATGAACTTCGGCCGGCCTTTTCCGGCGAGCTGCTCGTATT
Source organism: Bradyrhizobium sp. USDA 4486 (assembly GCF_054057995.1). Lineage (NCBI taxonomy): Bacteria > Pseudomonadati > Pseudomonadota > Alphaproteobacteria > Hyphomicrobiales > Nitrobacteraceae > Bradyrhizobium > Bradyrhizobium sp. USDA 4486. The sequence goes on along the minus strand of NZ_JBSRZV010000001.1, from coordinate 6,975,220 downwards.
CCATCCAGCGCACGCCGCCGACCAGGGAGAGCCAGTTGGTCACGTGGAAGGTGTCCTGGGCGAAGAGGCCGCGGGTGCCGAGCTTGTCGGTCTGCTCGCTGTCCGTTGCCGAAACCGTCGTGCCCGGCACGACCAGCCCATACACCGGGTTGTAGAAATTGAAGCTCGGCGTCGCCTGGCGGATCAGATCGTGGCGATCGATGGTGCGATAGAGTGCCTCGCCGCCGAACAGGATCTCGTTGCGGAAGCCGCCCACCCAGACGTCACCCTGCAGATAGGAGGTGCCGTAGCTAGCATTGCTCAGCGAATTCTGTGTACCGTCATTGCTTCGGGTCTCGACGCCGGTCTTGGCGTTGACGCCGGTAATGCGAAGCTGGTTGGCGCTGTAGGTCTCGGTGTTGTAGCTGTAGGCTGCCGTGACCTTCCAATTGTCGTCCAGCTTCTGCTCGACCGAGCCCTGCACCAGGTCGGAGGTGCCCCACATGTTGTTGAAGGGCTCGTCGAGCCGGCGCGTCTTCGGGATGGCCAGCGGCGCTCCGTTGACGAAGGCCGTACCGCGATCGAACGGAGTGATGAACTCGCGGTGCTCATAGGTGAGCTGGACCGTCGTGGTCTCGCCGTACCAGGCCAGCGACGGGTTCACCAGCATCTCGCGGTGACGGCCGAAATTGCGCCAATAATCCTCGCTGACGCCGTAGCCGATGAAGCGATAGGCGAGGCCGCCATCGCCGATCGGACCGGTGATGTCGAGCGTGCCGTCCGCGCCACTGCGGTTGTTCGCGTAGGTCGAGCCGAGCAGCGTCACCGACCCGTGCTGGTAGAGCTCCGGGCGCTTGCTGATGGTGTTGACGATGCCGCCGGGATCCATGATGCCGTAGAGCAGCGAAGCCGGCCCTTTCAGCACTTCGACGCTCTCGACCGCGGCGTTCAGGCTGCGGCCCTGCACCAGCGGCATGCCGTTGCGCATGATCGAGCCGTCACGGTTGTCGCCGAAGCCGCGGCGGATGACGGCGTCCTGGGTGCCCGCGAGCGTATTGGTCTGGGTGATGCCGCTGATGTTGACCAGCGCATCGTCGATGTTGCGCGGGAGCTGGTCCTTCAGCACCTGCGCGGGGACGACGTTGACGGACTGCGAGGTATCGAGCGGCGAGGCGCCGCTGCGCAGCGTGGTTGAGCTCGGCATCGCGCGATAGCCGAGCTTGGCCGCCTGTTGCGCAGCCGCTTCGGCCGCCGCTCGCTCCGACAATGTCGGCGCGGCGGGTGCCGGACTGCGGTTGGGTTGATGGCGCGCAATCGCTTGCGCATGTCGCGGAGATTGGCTCGATGCACGCGCCGGCTTCGGCCGCTGCACCGGGGCTTCCACCGTCACCGGCGGCAGTGCCGATTGCGCCTGCGCGCTCGCGTTGGAGGGGCATTCGACGAGCAGCACGGCTGCGCCAATGAGAAGACCGGCATGGCTCCTATCGGCAGCGGTTCGACGGCCGCGGTCGCGGCCATCCAGATGAGCACGCACGTTCTTTTCACTTCCAAGTCAGACACAACATTGAAGCTGGCGCGTCTAACAGCCGCCGGGCGTGAAGAGAACCGTAGGCGGGATTGAATTGCTCTAGTGTTGAATCATTCTAAGAGCAGATCGCGGCGTTACGGCAAACACCAATGCCGTCGCAGCGAGCGCGACACGCTGCGCGAAAATTCGCGGCGCCATATCGCGGCGCTTTGCGAACTCAGGCGATGGCAGGGGCGATCAGCTCGTCGAGCTTCCGCTTGAATGCGGTGCCGTCCGAAAGCGCGCGAAGCGGCGGACGCACGCGCAGCCAGGCTGCGTCATCCGTCTGCGCCGCCAGGATCGCCTTCAGCGTCGGCAGGAACGACGGCGTCTTCACGACGACGTCGATCGCTGCCTGCATGCGCGCTTCGACGTCCCGCCCGTCGATCATGCCCTTGACCAGCTCGGGCACGATATTGGCCATGCCGCAGATGGTGCCGGCGCCGCCGGCGGCGATCGCGCGGGCGATGTCGGCTTCATTGCCGACGGTGATGGCGAGCTCGGGGGCAGCTGCACGGAACGCCTGGAATTGCTTGAAGTCGCCGCTGGAATCCTTCAGGCCTGCGACCACCTTGCCGTAGCGCTTGCGCAGGCTCGCGGCGACGCTGGTCGGGATCGCGACACCGGAGACCTGCGGGATGTGATAGAGATAGGCGCGCAGGCGATCGTCGCCGACACCGTCGAGGATCGCGGCGAACGCGTCCTCGATACCCTCGGGCATAACGCTGCGATCGAAATAGGGCGGCAGCAACAATACGTGACGCAGACCGAGGCCGAGCACGGCGCGCGTCAGCGCGACGCTGTCGCTGATGGCGGGAAAGCCGCCGCCGATGCCGATCCGTTCCGCCGCAACCCCGGCCTCGAGCACGGCCTCGATGGTCGCGACGCGCTCAGTTACGTTGAACGAGGTGCCTTCGCCGGTGGTGCCGAACAGCACCACGCCGTCGACGCCCTTGCTGAAGAGCTGCTTGGCATGAGCCGCCAGCTTGGTGCAGTCCACGCTGCCGTCCGCCGCCAGCGGCGTCGCTGAAGCCACCCAGAACCCGCGAATTGCCTCTGCCATCTCACGACCCTTCATACCAGCGACCTCGGACCAAGCCCCCGATCTCCAACGACCTGAGAAGGCTTTGCCGGTCCTTGTTTTTGCTTTATTTTCCATCTTGTACCTTACATACAAGACGCAGGCAAATCCTTTCCACCATCGCGGCGCGCATGAGGCGCAGCTGAATCTAGAAGAGGTCTCGCATGAACATGGTGACCCCCATCGAGCATCCCGACCGGTTGCTCGGCGCCTTGCGTGACAAGCTCGGCGCGGCGGCGGTCCTGACTGGCACCGACGTGCCCGCGCGCAATTGCAACGACTGGAGCGCGAGCCTGGCGCGGACGCCGCTGGCGGTGATCCGTCCGCTCGATGCGCAGGGCGTTGCCGACGCGATCCTGACTTGCCGGCAGGCACGGCTGCCATTCGTGCCGCAGGGCGGCTTGACCGGGCTGTGCCGCGGCGCCTCGCCTGAAGCGGGCTGGGTCGCGATCTCGCTCGAGCGCATGACCGGCATCGAGGAGATCGATCCTGCCGCCATGACGATGACGGTGAAGGCGGGCACACCGCTGGAGACGATCCAGAAGGCCGCGGACGAAGCCGGTTTCTTCTTTCCGCTCGACCTCGGCTCGCGCGGCTCCTGCGCGATTGGCGGCAATCTCTCCACCAATGCCGGCGGCAACCGCGTGATCCGCTACGGCATGACGCGCGAGCTGGTGCTCGGCCTCGAGGCGGTGCTGCCTGACGGCACCATCATAACGAGCCTCAACAAGCTGATGAAGAACAATGCCGGCTATGACCTCAAGCATCTCTTCATCGGCTCGGAGGGCACGCTCGGCATCATCACCCGCGTGGTGCTGAAACTGTTCCCGAAGCCGCGCTCGACCATGGCGGCGCTCTGCGCGCTGAAGGACTATGCCGCGGTGATCGACCTGCTCAATGCCGCGCGCAGCGGGCTCGGTCCGCTGCTGTCGGCGTTCGAGGTGATGTGGTCGGACTATTGGGACGTCATCACGAATCGCGCCGGCGTGAAGCCGCCGGTCGCGGCGGGCCATGGTCTGTACGTGCTGGTGGAAGCGCAAGGCACCGACGAGAGTGTCGACGCGCCACGCTTTCAAGCCTGGCTCGAAGAGCTGATGGAGCGCGGGCTGCTCGCCGATGCGGCCGTGGCGCAATCGCTGGCGCAGACGCAAAGCTTCTGGCGCGTCCGTGATATCTGCGCCGAGTTCGGCCAGGTGCTGGGGCCGCACATCTCCTACGACATCGGCCTTGCGGTCGCACGCATGGACGAGTTCGCCACGCGCTGCAAGGCGGCGCTCGCTTCCGGCATCAAGGGCTGCGAGAGCGTCTATTACGGCCATATCGGCGACGGCAATCTGCATCTCGTCTCCTGGGTCACGGGCCTGCCGGTCGAGCAGCAGCCGAAGGAAGAGATGGACGCGATCATCTACGGTCTCGTGCGCGAACTGGGCGGCAGCGTCTCCGCCGAGCACGGCATCGGCACGCTGAAGAAGAAGTGGCTCGGCCACGCCAGGAGCGAGGCCGAGATCGCTCTGATGCGGACGCTGAAAGCCGCGCTCGATCCCGATCATCTGCTCAATCCGGGCAAGGTGATCTGAGAGAGCCGATGCGCTCGCTAAAGCTCGATACGCCGAAATCGCTGTCGCAGCGCGTGATGCAGCGGCTGCGGCAGGCCATCATCGACGGCGAGTTCGCGCTGGGCGCCGCCATCTCCGAGGAGATGGTGGCCAATTCCTTCGGCGTCAGCCGCACGCCGGTGCGCGAAGCAATGGGCCAGCTGCAGGCGCAGGGTCTCGTGGTGATTCGCCCGCAGGTCGGCAGCTTCGTGTTCACGCCGAGCGCGGAGGACATCGATGCGCTCTGCACGTTCCGCGTGGCGCTCGAACCCAAGGCCGCCGAGCTCGCGTTCCGCCACGATCGCGACGGCGCAATTGCAGCGATGAGCGAGGCGATCGCGGCGATGGAGCCTGCGGTCGAGGCCAAAGACAACATCGCCTATGGCCGCGCGGACGCCGCCTTTCACGAGGCGTTGTTCGCCCATTGCGGCAACCGCTACCTCGCCGAATCCTACCAGCTCGTCTCCGGGCGCGTCGCTGCGCTCCGCACCAATCTGACCTCGCCGATCGACGTGCGCACCCGCTCGTCCTTCGACGAGCATCGCAGGCTGCTCGATTTGTTCGCGCGCGGCGAGTTCACGGCGTTCGAGGCGCTGATGACGACGCATATCACCAATTCGGGCGTGGTCTATGCCAAGGCGTTGAAGGTGGCATGAGCGCGCTATCGCGCGTCCCTCGATCCCGGCCTGTCCAGAAAATCCAGCGCGGTGTTGATCTGCTCGAGCTGGTGCTCAAGTTTGTCGCGGTCCTCGGCCGACGACGCTTTCTCCAGTTGCTCGACCAGCTTTTGCTTCCGTGCCAGCAAGTTCTCTATGACCGTACTCACAGCTCCCCCAATAGCCCCGAAGCAAGCATCGGAGCAGAAATCCGGCCGCAGCACTGGCGCCGGAATCGTCGAGGCGCGCGCGAGCACCGCTCGCACGAGTGCCTAGTTCAGAATGTTCGCGAAGACGGTTGGTTCCTTTCGAGCGAACCACAACCAATCATGCCTGGTCGAGGGCGGGGGCTCGCGAACGGTTAACGGCCTCGAACGAGCAGGGAACCCCGATCTTTCACGCGTCTGTCGGTTGTATTCGCGGCTCCGCAGTCCTATGCGTAAGCGCCATGGACATCCAGATCATTGCCGCCGAAAAGCCCCTGATGGCGAAGGCGCGCCCGCGCAAGCCGGCGCCGTTCCTCCCGATGAGCCGCGCCGAGATGGACGCGCTCGGCTGGGATGAATGCGACATCGTGCTGGTGACCGGGGACGCCTATGTCGACCATCCGAGCTTCGGCATGGCGATCATCGGCCGGCTGCTGGAGGCGCAGGGCTTCCGTGTCGGCATCATCGCGCAGCCGGACTGGCATTCGGCCGAGCCGTTCAGGGCGCTCGGCAAGCCAAAGGTGTTCTTCGGCGTCACTGGCGGCAACATGGACTCCATGGTGAACCGCTACACCGCGGACCGGCGCCTGCGCCATGACGACGCCTATACGGCGGGCGGCCAAGGCGGCAAGCGGCCGGACCGCTCGACCGTCGTCTACGCTCAGCGCTGCCGCGAGGCGTACAAGGACGTCCCGATCGTGCTCGGCGGCATCGAGGCCTCGCTGCGCCGGATCGCGCACTACGATTACTGGTCCGACAAGGTGCGCCGCTCGGTGCTGGCCGACGCCAAGGCCGACCTGCTGCTCTACGGCAATGCCGAGCGCGCAGTGGTCGAGGTGGCGCAGCGGCTCGCCGCCGGCGAAGCGCCGCGCGAGCTCGACGACATCAGGGGCGTCGCGCTGTTCCGCCGCGTGCCAGAGGACTACACCGAGCTGCATGCCGACGATCTCGATTCCGCCGACGAAGGCGCATCGCGGAAGCCGGGGCCGACCGTGATTCGCCTGCCGGCACTCGAGCAGGTCGAGCAGGACCGCGAGGCCTATGCGCGCGCCTCACGCGTGCTGCACCGTGAGAGCAATCCCGGCAATGCGCGGCCGCTGGTGCAGCGTCACGGCGACCGCGACCTCTGGCTCAACCCGCCGCCGATCCCGCTCACCACCGAGGAGATGGACGCGGTCTACGATCTTCCCTACGCACGCGCGCCGCATCCGTCCTATGGGGACGCGCGGATCCCAGCCTGGGAGATGATCAAGTTCTCGGTGACGATCATGCGCGGCTGTTTTGGCGGCTGCACCTTCTGCTCGATCACCGAGCACGAGGGGCGCATCATCCAGAACCGCTCCGAGGGTTCTATTTTGCGCGAGATCGAGCGCATCCGCGACAAGACGCCGGGCTTCACCGGCGTGATCTCCGACATCGGCGGTCCCACCGCGAACATGTACCGGATGGCGTGCAAGGACCCGAAGGTCGAGGCGGCGTGCCGCCGGCCATCCTGCGTCTTCCCCGAGATCTGCCCGAACCTCAACACCTCGCATGACGATCTCATCAGGCTCTATCGCAAGGTGCGCGAGACCCGTGGCATCAAGAAGGTGATGGTCGCCTCGGGCGTACGCTACGACCTCGCGGTCGAGAGCCCCGAATACATCAAGGAGCTGGTCACCCATCACGTCGGCGGCTATCTCAAGATCGCGCCCGAGCATACCGAGCGCGGCCCGCTCGACAAGATGATGAAGCCGGGCATCGGCGCCTACGACAAGTTCAAGCGGATGTTCGATGAAGCGGCCGAGCGGGCCGGCAAGAAATATTACCTGATCCCCTATTTCATCGCGGCGCATCCGGGCACGACCGACGAGGACATGATGAACCTCGCGCTGTGGCTGAAGAAGAACCGCTATCGGGCCGACCAGGTGCAGACCTTCCTGCCCTCACCGATGGCGACCGCGACCGCGATGTACCACACCGGCGTCAACCCGCTGCGCGGCGTGCGCCACGGCGGCAGCGACAGGGTCGATGCGATCAAGGGCCCTGCGCCAGCGCCGCCTGCATAAGGCGTTTTTGCGCTATCACGACCCCGACAACTGGCCGGTGCTGCGCGAGGCCTTGATCGAGATGGGCCGCCGCGACCTGATCGGCTCGCAGCCCCACCAGTTAGTCCCAGCGCACCAGCCCCCCGGCACCGGCAAGGCCGCCGGCACCAAGCGCCCCGTTCGCCCCGGCGGCAAAACGCAGCGCTTCACGACCAAGGGCCTGCGCGTGATGAAGTAGCCAGCACGAGCCCCATGCTCTCGTGCCGCTCAAACAAAATGTTCGAAACAACCCCATGCACGGTAGCCGGCCCTCGCGGGATCAATGGCTTAGACGTCCTGCGAAGAGGTTTGACCGGTCGGGCAAAAAATCGTTGCTCCGTCGGGCAACACAGGCGCATGATGGCATGATCGGGCACGTGGGATAGAGCGAGCCCGGTCTCCTCCCGCATCGACATCCTCGCGCTTCACACCGCATCCCGCGCGCAGGCTGTTACGCGCCCATTCAACGCGTTGGAGGGATGCTTCCCGGCGATCAGCACCCTGCGGCGTACCCAGTGACTCCGGATGCGCTAGGGTGTGCACTCACCAATCGATCAGCCCTGAAGCAGGCCATGGCCGTTCTAACTTCGAAACCGGACATGGCCCGTTCGTCTCTGGAAGTCAGCAAGGGGCCAAGGCACAAAGTCGCTGCGCTCCAGCCCGCTGCGCGGGAGCAAGAGCCGAGAGGCCGGTAGCCAGTTGAGAGGATAGTGGTAGCACTGGAGAGCCCCCGTCCTGAGAATCGAGGTGTTGCAACCCTCACTCAGGAAGGAGCTCTCCATGAGCGATACCAACACAGTCAGTCCGCTGCGTCAGCGTATGATCGAAGACATGGCTGCGCGCAAGCTCAACCCGCACACGCGGCGTGGCCACATTTACAGTTGCAAGCGGTTCGCCGCCTGGCTCAAACGTTCGCCCGATACGGCAACCCCCGACGAGGTGCGCCAATTTCAGCTGCACCTGATCGAGAGCGGGATGAGCATCTGCAACCGCAATCGGATCATGACCGGGGTGCGGTTCCTGTTCCGCGTCACGCTACGTCGTCACGATCTGGCGGCCGAGGTCTGGCACATCAAGGAGCCCGAGAGGTTGCCGCCGGTGCTAAGCCCTGAGGAGATCAAGCGTGTCCTGACCATGGCGACGAGCCTGAAAGCGCGAGCGATGCTAACGCTGGCCTATGGTTGCGGATTGCGCGCCGGCGAGGTGGTGCGGCTGCGGGCGGGCGACATCGATAGCGAGCAGAAGATCATCCGCGTTGTGCAGTCGAAGGGCCGCAAGGACCGGCACGTGATGCTGCCGCCGGAGGTCCTGAAGCTGTTACGGCAATGGTGGAAGGCGGGGCCGACCGCGTCCAACAACGGCGTCGCGCCCGAACAGCGCTGGCTGTTTCCCGGTCGCAATCAACGTCAGCCACTGACCACGCGTCAGTTCAGCCGGTTGTTCAAGGAGGCCGCCAAAGCCGCGGGGCTGCGCAAGACGGTCCCGCTGCATTCGCTTCGCCACAGCTTCGCGACCCACCTGCTCGAGCGCGGCAGGGACATTCGCGTGATCCAGGCGTTGCTCGGACATTCCAAGCTTGAGACGACAGCCCGCTACAGTCGCGTCGCGATCGGACTGATTGCCAAGATCGAGAGCCCGCTCGAGGGCCTAAGCGCCTCGCGCCGCCGCCGGCGACAGCGAGACAGTGAGGAGCCGCCAGCGCCCTAGCGCCGCCGGCGGTGGCTCGGCCAGTTCTGGAGGTCGCGGACATCCTCCGCGATCACGGCTCTGCTTGGCGTGACGCCAATCAGGGGCATGTGAGCCTCGGGCAATTGAAGGTGATGAGTGCGATCGAGCGCTGTCGTACGGCAGCACTCGGCGGCCACGTCGCACGCTGCGAGAACACAGCGTGCGGCTATACCGAGATCGCGTACAACTCCTGCGGCAACCGGCATTGTCCGAAGTGCCAGGGTGCGGCGTCACGCCGATGGCTGGCCGACCGCGAAGCGGAGCTATTGCCGGTGCCGTATTTTCACGTCGTCTACACGCTGCCGAGCGAGTTGCGTGACATCGCCTACCAGAACAAACGCGTGATCTATAACCTGCTGATGAAGGCAGCGGCCGAGACGACGCTCGCCATCGCAAGCGATCCCAAGCGCCTCGGTGCGCGGATCGGTATCACGGCCGTGCTGCACACCTGGGGCTCGGCGCTCACCCACCATCCGCACGTGCATATGATCGTGCCGGGTGGAGGGCTCTCGCTCGATACCACGCGATGGATCGCCGCGCGCTCCAACTTCCTCGTCCATGTCAACGTGCTGGCGCGCCTGTTCCGGGGCAAGATACTGGCGATGCTCATGGATGCGCATGACGCCGGCGAGTTGAAGTTCTTCAACACCCATGCCGGACTTGCCGACAAGACAACGTTCAAGCGCTTCATCGCCCCGCTGCGCAGCATCAAGTGGGTGGTCTACTGCAAGGCCCCGTTCGCGGGGCCCGCGCAGGTGCTGCGCTATCTCTCCCGTTACACCCATCGTGTCGCCATCTCCAACCGCCGCCTCGTTGCAGCCGACGAGGAGGCGATTGCGTTCCGCTGGAAGGACTATCGCGTCAGCGGCCCCGACCGTTGGAAGACCATGCGGCTTCACCCGCACGAGTTCATCAGGCGCTTCCTGCTGCACGTGCTGCCCAAGGGTTTCCACCGCATCCGCCACTACGGGCTCTTTGCCTCAACCAACCGTGCCGAGAGCATCGCAACCGCCCGCGCACTCCTCAATGTCGTCCCGTCTGCCGCCGATCCCCAACAAGAGCCGGATGGTGCGCCGGATCCACCGCGGGTGCTGCCGTGCCCATGTCCCCGCTGTGGCGCGCGCATGATCGTCATCGAGACCTTCGCACCCGGCTGCGCGCCGAGCTGGCGACCAACACCGATCAGGATCGACACGTCATGACCAACACCGCGTGTAAGCCTTGCAGTTTTCCTGGCCCGATATGCCGGCTCCACGCCGGTAGCGCTCTCGCTCAACCCAATGGCATCCAGCAGTGCCCGGATCCTGCGTTGATGCACTCCGAGCAGCCGCCGAGATGCCCATTGCATGCTCCCAATCTCGCCCGCGACCCTATCCGCAGGTCACATCCTGCCTCCGTCGCGTCCACCATCGAGGTCGGCGCCGCCGTCAAATCCGCATAGCACTCGCTGCCCGGCCAGTGCCCAACTTCCCGCGACTTCGTGCCTTGGCGCTTTTTGGACGCCGGCTAGTTGAGCGTGCGGAGCGTCTCTCGTTGCCGGCGTCCAAAAACCTGCACAGGAGCTGACGTCGGGATGCGCCAGCAATAATGTCATTCACGGCCTCATCAGTCTGTAAAGAACGCGTTCACGTTATTCGCGCGCGGCTTCTCGCCTGTCGGGCTCTAGGCCCGACCGTGATCTCAGCCAATTCGTAAAATGCCTGCACCAATCGTGTTCGTTGCGCCCCTCTGTTCCAAAGCAAACCTGTACGGCGAACAAACGAACGATCCGGCAGAGCCAGTTTACGCAGGGATAGACCCTCAGGCCACGGGGGTGCCCAATCAGGCAGCAGCGAAACACCGAGACCCCGATCGACCATGACTGCAATGAGCTCAAGCCCATCAAGCTCATAGCGATCGTTCGGCCGGATGCCAGCCTTGCGCAGATAGTCGTCGATGAGGCGGCCCGCGAAAACGTTTCGATCGAGACGAATGAAGGGCTCCCTCGCAAGCACACTGTGCGCGTCGCGCACCTTAAGCGAGGCGGGTGTCAGGACCACGAACGGTTCTTCGCGCAAGACGTGCCACTCGCACGTCTTTGGTATTGCAAACGGCGGGTGGCTCGTGATGGCGGCGTCGATATCTCCACCCATCAATTGCTTATACAGACCCGACGAAGTGCCGCGAATGATGCGTACGTCGATGCGCGGATAGGTACGCGTGAAAGGAATTAGTGTGTCGGCAAACAGGCCCGTCAACGACGTCTGCATGACGCCAATTCTCAATTCTCCAGACAGCTCATCACTGGAAGCGATTGCCTTGAGATCCTGGACCTCGTTGATGAGGCTGCGGGCCCGATCGAGAATGGCGGTCCCTGCCGGTGTCGGCTGCATGACCCGTCCTGAGCGCGACAGGAGGCGAGCTCCGATATCCGTTTCGAGCGCGCGGATGCGCTGCGTCACGCCTGCAGGTGTCAGATTGAGCCGACGCGCCGCTTCGGCAATCGAGCCGCACTCGATGACGGTGACCAGGCTTTGCAGGAAGCGTGTATCCATATCAACAAAACTTATCGTTTGAAGATAGAAATATCTACCTTTTGTTGGTTTCCGCCGTTCGGCAATATCAAGCCCACATTCACGGAGCGACGGTACGGCGGGCACTGGAGAATGGACATGAGAAAGCATCTTCTTCTCGGCGTGCCTGCTGTGTTCGTCGGCATCGCTCCCGCGCCGGGCGCGGAGTACCCCACCAAAGCGATCAGCTTCGTGGTGCCGTTTGCGGCAGGTGGGCCGCTCGATTTTCTCGCCCGAGCTGTCGCCGAGCCGATGAGCGAAGCGCTCGGGCAACCTATCGTTATCGAGAATATACCGGGTGCGGGCGGCAGCATCGGCGTCGGACGCTCCATTCGAGCAGCGCCGGATGGGTACACCGTCAGCGTCGGAAACTGGAGCACTCATGTGCTGAACGGCGCGATGTACGCGCTGCATTATGACTTGCTTGAGGACCTGACACCCGTTGCGCTCCTCGCGAGCGCTCCGCAGATCATCATCGGCAAGCGCGACCTGCCGGCCGGCGACTTCAATGGCCTTGCCAACTGGCTGAAAGCGAACAAGGCGAACGTCGGCACCGCGGGCACCGGTTCAGCCAGCCACGTCGGCGGCCTGCTGTTTCAGAATTTGGCCAAGGTCGATTTCGCTTTCATTCCCTACCGCAGCGCGGGTGCGGCGCTGCCAGACCTTGTCGCCGGTCACATCGACCTGATGTTCGATCAAGCCTCGAATTCCCTCGAGCAAATCCATGCCGGCACGATCAAGGCCTACGCAATCACCAGCAGCAGCCGGCTCGCCGTAGCTCCGGACATCCCGACCGTGGACGAAGCGGGATTGCCGGGATTCTATATCTCGGTCTGGAGCGGGCTCTGGGTGCCGAACGGTACGCCGCCCGACGTCATCGCAAAACTCAGCGATGCCGCCGCAAAAGCGATTGCCACACCGGCCTTGCGAAAGCGTCTCGCCGACGTCGGACTGGACCTGCCGCCTCCTGATCGGCAGTCCCCGGCGGCGCTGGAAGCCCTGCAGAAGGCCGAGATTGCCAAGTGGTGGCCTATGATCAGGGCCGCAAACGTCAAGGCCGAGTGACTGCGGAAGTCATTCTTTTTTGTCATTGGAGGTGCATATGCTGTTCGCCAGCAAGGCCAGCGAAGTCCGGCCATAAACCTTTGCCCGAAAGCGGAGTCGGCGACCTGGCGCGCGCGCCTCGTTGGGGCCTTGTGGTTTTGCGGGCGCAGGTGTGAGATGATGCTAGGCACCCGGCAGGCGTCAAGGTGCCGTGGCAGCTTTCATCAGGGAGGCGTAACAATGGCACCAACGGCACCAGGTGGTATCAAGAAGAAGAAGGGTGGCGGAGAGATTACGGTACCGGAATTTGCGATTCCGCCAGATGCTGTTCCCGGCATTGCGCAAGTGATCGTCAATGCATGGAATAACGACGCAAGCCTCGCCAACATTTTGGATCGTAACCCGAGCGGAGCGAACAAAGGGTGCGCCACACCAACAGCCGTCAACCAAGCCACAGCGGCAATCAATGCAGCATTTCCGGGATTCAATTTGAAGCGGGCCGTAATAATCTCGGAAGACGAGCACGATGCGGGATATACGATGGAAACTGCGGACGACGTGGTCTTCGTGCTCCCAAACCCATCCCGCGTGGTTCTCACCGGAACACATCTTCTTGAATCGGCTAAGTTGCTGATGGCCTGCACGCCGAACGGGATCTAGAAGTTCCGGGGCATTGACGTGAGGCCGCGCCGTATCGACGCGGCCCCTTCTATTTAGCTGATCGGCCCCGGCTAGGTCTCACACCATGGCTGCTTCGGGTCAATCGCGTCGACTTGGCCTGATCGACGCCGCGTCGGCGTCGACGCGCCATGCGGAGTTTATCGCGGCGGGCCACCAGCGGTCCTCGATCGCAACCCGCGATGTCCGCAACTCCTGTCGAAGCCGACGTTGGCTGGCCAGCTTCGCACAGTTTCGGTTTTTAGAGATCTTCTCGAAGTCCCTTCAAGAATGGGAGCCTACTGGTTCATCGAGGTGACCAAGGAAGTTCGTCGAGGACCTCGTGACGGAGGTCGACCGCTTTGCATCGCGCCTCGCGGCTCCCCCGAGAGACCAGGGCAATCGCATATGAAAACGGCGTGACTTTTGGCGCTACCGTTTCCACATCGTCATGGCCGGGCTTGACCCGGCATCCACGTCTTCACTCCTGCACAACAAGACGTGGATGCCCGGGACATAGGCGAGCGAAGCGACGCCGTCCTTGCGGACGGATATGCCCGGCATGACGAGTTTGTGGAGCGATCGGCTGCTCACAAGACACATCGAACCTGCAGCATTATCCGCATATGCGATAGCCCTGCCCGAGAGACGCTGGCGCTCCACAACGACGCGTTCCTGGCGACGGCCAGTCCGTCTACCCCGCCCTTCCGCTTAAATCGAAAGCGCGATGAGATCAGGATGAATCGTCATCGCGCTTTAGCATGTTGTTTGCGCATGATCCTTTCGGAAAACCGCTGCGCACTTCGCGCCAACGCAGCCCTCCGGGTCCGGATCATGCTTTAGCGCACGCCGTAGCGTGCGAACTCCTCGACGACGTCCGGCCTTGCGGCCTTCGCGGCTGCGATGTCGGCGTCACCGGATGCGGTCTCGCCGCGCCTGATCTTCGCGAGCCCCCGGCCGTACAGCGCGAGGGCCAAGTTCGGATCGATGCGCAGGGCCGCATCATAGTCGGCGATCGCGGCCTCCAGGCGTCCCGTCCTCAGGTAGGCCAGCGCGCGCGAATCGTAGGTCGCGGCCGTGTGCGCGCCGCCTGCGACGGCCCGGTCGCACGCGGCCACCGCGGCTTGCGGATCTCCCGTGCTCGCCCGGATCCAGCAAAGTCCGCTCCAGGCTCCCTCCAGGTCGGCGTTCAGGCGCACCGCCTCGGCGTAGTCGCGCTCCGCGCGCCCCGGATCGCCCTTCTTCAGCCAGGCCTCAGCGCGGTTGGCGAGAGCCCTGGCGTAGTCCGGCCGCAGGTCGACGGCCCGGTCGAGGTCCTCGATCGCGGCGTCGTAGTCGCCCCTTCTGAGGCGGGCCGCGCCGCGGTTGTTCAGGGACCTGGCGGAGCGCGGGTCGATCGTGATGGCGCTCTCGAAGTCGGCGACGGCGCGGTCGTAGTCGGCCTTCTCGGCATAGGCGATGCCGCGGTTATCGTAGGCCGTGGCCAGCGACGACGGTCCGCCCCGGCCGGCCTCGATGAAGGCCGAGCAGGCCTCGATCCTCGTCTGCGGCGCAGCGGCACTGTTGCACAGCTCGATGTTCCGGAACTGCGGCTCGTTCGGCTTCTGCGCCGCCGCCGGCGTCAGCGCCATGAGCAGGAAGGACGCGGCCGCGAGGCGCGCGCTCAGCATCCCCGGCAGACGCCGGTGCCGCGATCGGCCCTGCGCTCCCGGCCCGGGGCCGGCGGGACCGCCGCACGGCGCTTCGGAACGCCGCTCTTGTCGAGTACGCGGTCCTTGCCCTCCTCGATGAGGGTGGCGAACCTGACGCTGCCGTCGTCAGAGACCTCGATATGCGGCGTGGTGCCTCGGATTCCCATGGTCGCCACAGGAGTATCGACCTTCATGTCGCCATTCTTGGCCACGGCGCCGGCGACGAAGGTGACGGTCCCCCTGGTCAGGCTGAAGAGACTCGCGTTCGATTTCGCGTCAGGATCGTAGACGAATTCGTTCAGCTCCATGCTGGCGTTGCTGGACAGGTTGAACGAGCTGCCGTCGGCGAAATTGATGCCGAGCTTGCCGTCGGCCCCGGTCTTGACCACGTCTCCCCGGTAGACGGGATCGCCGACCTTCACGCCAGCCTTGTCGTCGGAGAGGACGGCCTGCGCGACAGTCGCGGAGGCATGTTCGACCGCCACCTTGCCGGCGGCGGTCACGATCTTGCCGATAGGCCTGAGATCGGCGGATCCGCTCTGCGCCGGCACGGATTGAGACCCCGCCAGGGCGAGCCACAGGCCCACGAGGCTCGCCATCGTCCGTCGTCCGTTCATGCATACGCTCCCCTCGCGCGAGAAGAGCCCCATCGAATGATGGCAGAGCGCCGGACGGCGGACCAGCGCCGTCCCCCGGAGTACCCCTTAATAGTCAGCATGGACCTGCTTTCAGCGCGCGTGAGCTCGCCGAAATGGAGTATTCCCGGACGCGGTATCGGGGCGGATGTGGCGGCATCACACCATCGAGACGACAACATGCGAGGCCTCGGAATGTCGCCCGCACGGATGTTTGACGACCTCCGCCGGCGGCCGGACGCGCCGCAGCCCGGTAGCCGATCTGGCGCGGCAGTCCTGACCGGCGGGATGTCGTTCGTGGCGCTGATCCTGTCGGCGCTGAAGGAGGCCTGGGGCGCCGATCCCGATCTCGCGCTGTTCGACCGCGGTGACATCACCTACAAGGACTTCGCGCACGGCTCCTTCGAGCTCATCACCAAGGAGGCCGTGCCACGGCACATCATCGTCGACGACCCCGGGCAGACGGTTGTGCTCGAAAGGCACGGGTCGTCGGTCGGCCTCACCCAGGTCGCCAACAACGCCTCGCGGATGGAGGATCTGCAGAGCCAGCAGCAGGACGTGCTCGCGAACTATTCGAAGGAGAACAAGCCGCCCGGATCCAGCACGCCGCCGGGCGAGACAGGCGATCAGTCGCCGCAGCCGATCAACCTGATCGAGCCGGACGTCCCGGCGTTGCAGCACGGGCTGCCCTCGCTCGTGGTCCCCGCGAGCCTCGTCCCGGACCCGCCGCTTCATTCGCCGCCGACGCTGACGCTAGGCGCAGGGGTTGTCGAAATCGACACCTTCAGATTCGACGAGTTCTCCGCGAGCAGCGGCAGCTTCTCGGCCACGAGCTCCAGCTCCGGCGCCGCGCTGACCTTCGGCATCGCCGGCGGGATCGTCGGCGCTTTCACGATCGCCGGCGCGACCTTCGACGTGGAGAAGCCCGGATCCTTCGGCGTCCTCTACGTGAACAGCCATACCGGCGCTTACACCTACGTTCCGAACGACGACGCCATCAACGCGCTGAAGGCGCCGAGCACCGACAACTTCACGATCACGGCCTCCGACGGCTTCGCATCCGCGAGCCAGACCTTCAGTATCGACATCAACGGCACGGACGACGCGTCCGTGATCTCCGGCGCCACAGCCGGGTCGGTCGCCGCGGTTGCGATGACTTTCGCCGCGGCCTTCGCCGCCAATCACGATGCCTTTGCCGCGCCGGCCGCGAGCGGCACGCTGACGGACACCGACGTCGATGATCCCGCCAACACGTTCACGGCGGTGAGCACCCCGCACGCCAGCGACCACGGCTACGGTACGTTCACCATGACGACCGACGGACACTGGACCTACACGCTGGACGACGCGAACCCGGCGGTGCTGGCGCTGAAGGCTTGCGACACGGCGACCGATAGCTTCACCGTGACCACGATCGGCGGCACGCCGCAGACGATCACGGTGACGATCCAGGGCGCCGACGACCCGTCCGTCGTATCCGGAGACACACATGGCCGCGTGGTCGAGGCCGGCGGAGTCCACAATTCGGATCACGGCGTCCCGGTCGCGGTCGGCGTGCTGACGGCCATCGACGTCGACGGACCTCCGGACGACTTCGAGGCGGTGCCGTGTCCCGAGACGAGCGATCACGGCTACGGCAGTTTCACGATGACAGCCGACGGCCACTGGACCTACGCGCTCGACAATGGCAATTGCGCGGTCCAGGCGCTCAACGTCGGCGACAGCCTTACCGACAGCTTCACCGTGAAGACCGCAGACGGGACCGCGCAATTGGTGACGGTCACGATCGAAGGCAGCAACGACGCGGCGACGATCTGCGGCCAGGCCTACGGACGGGTGATCGAGCCGAGCAACCCCTGCGCCCCGCCGCCGAGCGCCTGCGGCACCCTGACCGACAAGGACGTGGACAATCCGGACGACACCTTCACCGCGACGGCGTGCCCGCAGGCGAGCGAGCATGGCTACGGCAGCTTCACCATGACCGCCGGAGGCGTCTGGACCTATACGCTCGATCCGGCCAATCCGGCGGTCGAGGCCCTGCGATCCTGCGACGTGTTGATCGACTGCTTCACCGTGACGACCATCGACGGCACGCCCCAGGTCGTGACGGTGGCGATCCAGGGCGCCGGCGATCCGCACGAGCAGTCCTTCCATTTCAGGGAGGACGCGGGCCCGCGCGCTCCAGCGAGCGCAGCCGCCGCGCCGCCGGATCCGGTCCCGCCGGACGCCCAGGCGGACGCGCCCGCGGCGCTTCCGACCGAACCCGGGTCGGACGTCTGGCATTTCGCCGGACATTTCGACGGCATCGTCCACGGCGGCCCGCCTCTCCCGGCGCCGCATCACGACTTTATCGTCTGAGAGGCCGGTTTGCCTTCAGGGCTTTGCGTTTTCCGCACCCGCTCTTGTGGTCGCCACGAATCGTATTGCATCCTATTGCACGGGAAACGCGAAGACGATGGACGACCTCCAGCAGCGCCGGCACGAAACTGCCGAGCGCCTCGCGTCATCAACGCGTTGGAGGGATGCTTCCCGTCATAAGTCCAAATTCGCCGCGCGAGACGTGGAACATGTCTCTTGAGGCTGGCCGGTACCCAGCCTACCCCGAAATGGACAGGTGAGTTCTCCCTAAGAGGCATAGGAGAGCGCATAGTCGAGGGCATAACACTGCTGTGCCTTTGCAGCGATACATGGAAGTCACTGATCGGTGGAACGAGAGCAAAGCCTTCGTCCGCAAGCTCTCCATCACGAAAGAAAGTCGAGCGAATTTAGACGCGGGCTCTCAACCAATTGCACTTACGGCGACGCCAAACCGACAATCGAAGGCCGCAGCGATATTCATGCGACTAGCGACCTCATCAACGAGGCGCAGAGCGCGGTAGGCGTGTCTGCGATACGAAGCCGGGCGTCGGCTTCGGTGCTCACACCGCTCACATACTTTCGATTGGATGACCGCGATGTCGCGCAATGCCGGGCGACATGCCGCGCGAAACGCTTGTCTATTTGACTATCTCAGCAAGTCTACGAGGGAGACATACGATGAGCATCTCGCATCACATTGCGAAAGCCGCAATTATGGGAGCCTTCGCGGTCCTGCTTGCCGCGCCGATGGCTGCGGCAGAGCAAGGCGGGCGGTACTGGGTGCCGAAAACGACGAGCGCCGGCTCATACTGGAGACCGTCAGCGCAATATTCCGAGCCGACAACAATGACGCCGGCCCCATACCCGGCGCTGACAACGCCCTCAGTTCCAATCTCCGAAATGACCCAGACCAATCGAGCCCCGCAGGGGCGATCGCTAGTGAAAAAAACGACGAAACGGTTCGCTGCCAAACAGCCGCGGAAGCGATCCGCGCTCGAGGCGATGGCCCGGGACGAACCCGCTTCCAAAACGCACCGTTTGATCCTCCAGGTCAACACGAATGACCCTGCCGCGATGAATCTCGCGTTGAACAACGCCACGAACGTTACGCAACATTATGGGGAGCTCGGGGAGAAAGTGAAAATCGAGGTGATCACGTTCGGGCCCGGACTGCATATGCTTCGCGATGACACGTCGCCGGTGAAAGCTCGCATTGAGCAAATGGCGCTGAGCATGCCGGAGATATCATTCAAGGCTTGCGGTAACACCCAACAAAAGATGCACGAAGCCGAGCACAAGGACATACCGATTGTTTCTCAGGCGCAGGTGGTAAAGTCAGGCGTGGTGCGCGTGATGGAACTGCAGGAGACGGGCTGGACCTACGTAAAGCCGTGAGCGGACATCTCTAGTTCGCCCTGGCCGCGGTGAGAAAATTCAGTCCGCTTCAGCAGATCGAAACGGCCGCACCTTACTTTGCAAATGGCGCCGTTTTTTAGATCGCTGCAAGCCGTTTCCTAAGCGCCACTTGCGACATCCCATGCCGAAGCGGACTTACTCTGCTAGATCTTGGACGGTGCGGATGCGTTCGGCACGCTGCGCCAGATCGTCATAGTTCTTGGCAACCTTGCGCAGCGTTTCCCTCGTCTGGCTATGCTCGGCATTGTCCGCCTTTGCACGAAACTCTTCCGCGCGCATCTGCCAATATTTGGGCGGGTGCCAGCGCTCGATACCCATGATGCAAGCTCCCAACTGGTGCATTTATGTTCATTAATGGACGTTCACTCCAAGCGTTCCATCTGCTGCAGCGCTGCAAGCTAGGGTCAGCCGCGGCCCGACTGCGGACCTCCAAAAAGGATCGGCTTGGTCTGGGGCTTACGGTTCCAGCGCTTCTAGGATTTGGTCTCGGTGCTGGATGAAGAGGTCTTGGCTCGTGCAAAAACTGTGAAGCAGGCTTCTAGCCACCGTTAAGTCATGGCCGCGACGCGCAAGCTCATCAATGAGATCCTCTTGCTCGGCGATCCGTCGCTCACCTTGGGCAACGTGGCGCTCCGCCTGCTCCAGGTGGCGAAGGTGCATGGCGCGATCAGCAAATAAACGGCGGTGGGGCATGGGACCGCTCCCTGTCAGGCGGGAGCACAATCGGTCTCTCAGCCACCGACGCCTGGCCTAGCCTTAGCCGGTGATGCCCGTAGTATATCCTGACTCGGCCGGGAGCAGAATGCCGCCCTGGGTCAAAAGCGGCGGTCGGGGCAGGTGCCGCCCCGCGTTCCGCTTACTGCCAAACAGCAGATCTCCAATCGGCTGAGCCTTCGTCAGCCAAGGGCCCAACAGGTGACATTCGCAGTGAAAGAGGCCCGCCAACGGAGGCGGCCTTACTCCTTTCGAGATCGCTCCATAACCGTCCGCCAGCATCTGAAGCCGGTCGCGAGAATGCGATTCAGAAGCGTGTTCGGCCGCTCTGCTGTGTTCGGCGGCTAGTCGCGCAAACTTTCCGGCGTCACCGTGGCCGCGCGTGAAGCAAATGGTCAGCAGGCGTGCCGACGCACAATTTGATGACGCTCCTGCTTGCGCAATTCATCGACGAGACGTTCGAGATAGGGCGGCAGCGAAGCTTCGAGAGATAAGTCCCGTTGCAATCGGTCACCCACCTCGTCGCAGATCGACCGCGCCGTCTTACGGTCGATGTGGTCTGATATTCGGGTGGTCGGTTCCATATCGCGACCTTTCGATTTGGCCCCACGATTCACATAAGTTACAGGCGTTGGGAATGTTTCGCGCAGCTTCGAAGGATCCCGATGTTCCGTCAGAGGGGGACGAAGGCTCTAGATCGAAGCCGAGCTGGCGCAGGAGCAGCATTCCCTAGGAGACGTGCCTCGCAAGGTGCGTCAGACTTGTTGCCGTGGTCAGCGCCTGCCAGCCCCCCGTCAACGCAATTCCGCACTCCGGGCGTGGAGGCATCCGGCACGCGCACCACGAACACCATCACCGTCGCGACTAGCGACCGGTATCTTTCTGAAGGGACGATGAGGCCGCCTTTCGGGACGGCCTCAAGTGGGGCCGAGTTCTCTCGCGGCCGTCTTCGCGATCTCGTCCGGGTCATGAGTGCCCGCGGCGTCGATCTCGATTACCTTCCGCGCCACGATCTCGCAGACCGGATCGTTGCGATCGACCAAATGTAGTGATTTCAGCGCAGCAGCGAACGCCTGACGGAGTCGTTCAGCGTCTGCCGAGCTGGCATTTCCCAAAAGCCGATTGATCGGCATAGCTTCTAGCCCCGTTAGCCACCCTCATTTCAGGGAGGCTCGCCAAGCGGAATGCTAGCAAGCATTTCAGGTCACTTACAAATCCAATTTGGAGCTTCAGCCCCGAGCAATGGCAGAATGCGGCGGAAAACACGGAAGACAGGGAACGCTTTGCGGATTTCCGAGTTTTCCCGATGCCCTTCCCCAAGAGGGTGACCCCAATCGGCCCCAGCTTCATCCCCTGCCCGGAGCTGGGGCCATTTCTTGACATGAGTTCCGAAATGAAAGCGGCGGCCGCGTAAGTCGACCTTAGTTCTTCGTTAGCGGCTTTTTTGGCTCTTGGGCGGCCATCTCGATATCAACCGCGGGCAACTCGCCCGTGCGGTCCTTCAGGTCGGCCGCTCGCTGGATCAATCCCGACGCAACCTGCGGGTCCTTTGTTGTTTTGGCCATTCGCAGCAGCGTTGCTGCCGCCTCTCGGGCGAAGGAGGTGTAACGCGGCACGTCTTTTTATCCCGTTGAAGTCCCGTGGGATGAGTCAGAATCCGGACTGCGTTCCGGTGCTTTGTACAAAAATGTACACAGGCGACAAAAAGGCCTCAGCTCCGCGGCTGGAACCAAGCTGAGGCCCGTGTCGGCATCACGTTATCGAGGCATGAACCGGGACGATCAACTTAGCCCCGCCCATTTGGTTCCCGCGCTTGCAAGGCGAGCGTTCGTCCTGATCATCCCTTCCCGCGGGGGACGCCCGATGTCGGCTCGGGGTGAATCTGCGACTTCGTCCCCGCTTAGGGCTATTTCCGGTCTAACCTACTCGCTCATGCGAGGGTCAGCAGCGGGGCCAGAAGCGGACGTGGGCCAGAACAGATCCATGCTCCAGAGCTAAGCTGCCGAGAACGGCGCGAGCAACCGAGCTTCTATGTTCCTCTAGGGATCAAGCGAGCCGACGTAAGCTGCAAGGGCGATCATATCGTCCTGAGAGAGCTTCTCGACAGTCTCTTTCATGAGAGCACTTGCGCCGCCTGCCCGGCCACCTTGCTGAAACTCGTAGAGTTGGCGCACGATGTAGGTTGGCGAGCGCCCTGCGATTGGTGGAGCGGGGTTGAGGCCCTTCAATTTCGGCCCGTGACAAAGGCTGCAGGCTATGGTGGTCCCCGAGCCACCAGTCCGCGCCAGTGCCTCTCCTTTTGTCACGCTTCCAACCGGCACATAGGCCGTGAACGTAGCTCGTGAGTCGCGAAGTTCAAACTGGTCTACATCGTCCGGCATCTCGACGATGCGCTGGCCGAGCGCCTCGGTGCCTCCATCTAAGCTCTTCACGTAAAATAAGCGCGACGGCCCCGTTTTCGGGATCGTCTCGCTCTCCACGACTTTGATAACCCGCTTGGGCTTAAGCGAGGCGAAGTAATCCGCTGCGGCGCGAAGTTCGTCGTCAGTCAGGTCCTTGACTGACGCCAGCATCAGTTGCGTAGAAGGCCTCTGAGGGCCGGACATTTTTCTGGCCCCGCTCTTAAAGGCGGCGATCTGTTGGATAAAATACTCGACTGGTAGGCCGGCGAGGCTTGCATTCTCCGGACCACCGGTCCCCTCGACACGATGACATGATCCGCAAGCGCGAACGTTTGGCTTGCGTCCGTACGCGACGACATCCGGCATCAGAGGATGGGCGTCGGGATGCCAATCGGGCGCCACAAAAAGGTCACGGGCCTGTCTCCAGCTGAATGCGGCGCTACTGCCGGGGAGAGTGTTAGGCCGGTCGTCCGGTGGCGGCACTTTGACATTCGGATCCCACAAAAAGGCCCAGGCAGGAACCTCACCAGGAGCAGAGCCAGCAGATGGAGCAACACTTTGTGTAAACCCATCTCTGCTTGCGTACATCGCCATTGGCAACAGGATCAGCGCATAAAGCAAATTCTTCTTTGCTGGTTTCAAATTTACCTCCTGCAAAAAAGACCTACGTGAATAGGGAAAGCTAAAAAGCAGAGGTCTTCATCTTTTCTCGACCGTCCACCAGTACAAATTGGAAGTGCCGTTCTTGGCTAGGCGAAGCCATTTGCGGCCGCCAAGTGGTCGCAGCCGCTGCAGCCAACGTGATCAACCCGCGCCGCGTCATTGCCGATCCCGCGGTCAGGCGTATAGCTTATTCGCATCAGCAGGTTGGTGGAAGAGCCCGATGTCGCGTTCGGGACAAAATCGGCCTTAGCCACTTGCATCGCCCTGTTCGGGTCACCATCAGCAAGCCGACTTCGCGACGCTATGAGCTAGCGTTAGCCATGGGCCTTGAGCCGACTTGGTCTACCCAGCTGGATCTGTTTCGCCACGGCGGCTAAAGGCAATGCAAGCGTGGTGGGGCCGCGCCGACAACGGAATTATTGGCTTGCCGCCGCAGCGGCAGTCGCCACATATTTCGTGTAGAATTCGGCAACCCGGCCGCGCCACATGCCGACGAACGCCTCTGACGTTACGTTGTCCACCGATTTCCAGGTGCGCTTGAAGGCCGGAAGTGCATTGCCCCAAATCGCGCGTTTGCACCACCGCTCACCCTTCTCCTTGCCTTCGCTGGTGGCGCACATTGATTTCCAGGCGGTGCGAGCGGGACGGCTGATGTGCTCAGCGGCACCTTCCCAGCCCTGCTGATGGATCAGGTAAAGATCGCTCATGTCCGGCGTCCGGTGCGTGATCCACTCGAACTGGACGCCTTCGGTAATGATTTTGTAGGCGGCCGCAACGGCGTTGTCCCGCGGACTGCGAATCTGCCCGAAGCCGAACTTTCCGAACTCATATTGGCTCAGCTGAAACAGGCCGATATACGACCCGGTGCGTTGATTGGGGTTGAAACCGGATTCGATCTTGGCAACCGCCATCATGAAATTGAAATCAAGACCAAACGCGTCGGAAGCGCGCTTGATCTCTTCGGCCGGCGTTCCGACCGGAATGTCCTTGAACGCACGCAAGACGATCTCCGCCGGTTTCTCGGCGGGCGGCAGTTCGGACCAGACGTAGTAGACCAGATAACGGAAATCCCGCGTCGACGCCGCTTTCGGAGCATCGTTGGACGCATCGCGTTCTGGCGGCAACGGTTGGACCACATCCTGTCCCAACGACGCCAATTTTGGCGCGACGGGTTCATCGACGATCTCGGCATCGGCCCTCAACGGCCCGGAACCTGCCGACGTCAGCGCGCCAAGCTCTGCTCTTTCTGCCCGAAGCGCTGCCGCAAGTCTGGCGGATGCCTCTGCGTACAAGGCAGGCGTCACCGTGTTCGCAGGAGCCGCTATGTTCGCTGCCGCTTCCGGCATGACATCCGATACTGTGGCGGCCGGTCTGCTACCGGCGGCCAGACAAAGTCCCACGGATGCGACAACAGCCACGATGCAGCTGGTCTGCCAAACCTTCATCGCCCGAAGTCCACGGATGGCTTCTGTACAAAGGCTGTTCGCATGTTCCTGCGGCCTGTGGATGAGCACTCTTCCTAGAATCTTGCGGTTTAAATGTGGTGAACGGGACCAGGCTTTCTGCCTCGCAAGTCGATGTGTCCTTTGCGTCACAGGTGGTCCCTGGCGGGAGACGCTCGTGGGGTCGGCTATAGGTCAATCTCGTCCGTTCGCTGCGGTCAAATTGGCGTCGGGTTTACCCCTCACGGCCGGCATCGAGGCCTCAGGCGGAATTTGTCGCGATGCGCACGCGAAACGCGGCTCAGGAATTTCCGATCTCATCTCTGTCTGATCTGCCGCTCCAGGCGCAGCGTATGCTCACGAAGGGACTCGTAGATCGGTGCATTGCCCAGCAGCATGGGCAGCAGCATCGCCATGAAGCAGGCGCCCAGCATCGGCAGCAGCATCGTCACGTTGCCCGTCATTTCGGCGACGAGGACGATGCCCGTCACCGGCGCGCGCACGACGCCGGTGAAGAGAGCGGCCATGCCCACCAATGCAAATGCTTCCGGCTGGATCGAGAGCGCCGGGAATGCAACGCGGCAAGCCTGTCCGAACAGCAGCCCGGACTGGGCTCCCAGCACGAGCAAGGGTGCGAACAACCCGCCGGGCGTGCCGGCCGCGTATGAGAGAGCGCCGAGCGCGAATCGGATCAGGAACGCGAACCCAAGGATCCCCGCATTCTCATAGCCGATCAACGCGCGCTGCGTGATCTGATCTCCGCCACCGATCAGGTCGGGCGAGAACCAGGCCAATGCGCCGACGCTTGCGCCGATCAATCCGGCGCGGAGCTCGATCGGCAGCCGTCCAAATCGGTCACGAACCGCGATGGTCGCGAGCAGGGTGCGATTGTATGCGACCGCCAGCAGACCCGCGATGCCGCCCAGGGCCAGGAACAGCGGCGCGGATTCAAACCTGGGATAGCTCAGCGGCGCGACCTGGAAGTCGGGTGCGTCACCGAGCAGCAGTCTTGCGACCGGTATCGCCGTTGCGAGAGCGGCAAGGGCAGCGACGGCAACACGGTGCTCGAACCTCTGCACCAGCTCCTCCAGCACAAACACGAGCCCGGCAATCGGCGCATTGAAGGCCGTTGCAAGGCCGGCGCCAGCGCCGGCCGCCAGCAGCACCCGGGCATCCGCCCAACAGAGCCGGCCGACGCGCGCCGCGAAAACCGCGATACCGGCGCCCATCTGGACGGTCGGCCCCTCACGGCCCAGCGCCAGTCCGGAGCCGATCGCCAGTATTCCGCCGAAGAACTTCACCGGCACCAGACCAAACGGCGCCGGTGGGATCTCCTCACGCAGGACTGCTTCGACATGCGGAATGCCGCTGCCCGAAGCGTGTGGCGAGAATTGCCGCACCATCCACGCGGCAACCAGGGTTGCGACGGCGCACGCGCCGACGACGGTGAAGAACCCCCAGATTGCGTGGCCATGGGCCCAGGCGATCATCGCATCGCGCAGACCATCCGCACGGAGAAGTAAAAGCCGGAAGATCGCCCCGACACATCCAGTCGCCGCTCCGACGATGAGAGCCATCGCCGCGAGCCCCAACAGGCTGCGACGTTCGTCTGCGACTTGCCGCTCGTGGTCAGGGTTATGGTCCACAGCCGGTCGATGATCCCGAGGCCTTCGCAAGCGACAATCTTTGCCGAAATCACCGGCGAATGTCCCGAAAAATAGTTCTGACCTGACCGAAGAACTTGCCTCTCCGACCGACACGCGAGGACCTCACCCCAGGTCAAGGTGGCTTCGGATCGACCTTACTTCGCTCGGTCGGTTTTTACCTTGTCGGCCATCATCGCCATTCAGCACGTCGGAAATGGCACAATTGAAAAGTGTATATGCCTCGCACGCCGCCCAACTTTCCTCCAGCCGACATATCGCAAACTCCCGCGATCATGCTTACCTTGGCCTCATGAAAAAAATCGGATTCCTCTCCTTCGGACACTGGATGCCCTCGCCGCAGTCGCAGACCCGCTCTGCCAGCGACACGCTGCTGCAATCCATCGACCTTGCGGTTGCGGCCGAACAGTTAGGGGCGGACGGCGCTTATTTCCGCGTGCATCACTTTGCGCGCCAGCTGGCCTCGCCCTTTCCGCTGCTTGCGGCCGTCGGCGCCAAGACGAGCAAGATCGAGATCGGCACGGCCGTGATCGACATGCGCTATGAGAACCCGCTCTACATGGTGGAGGACGCCAGCTCCGCTGATCTCATCGCCGGCGGACGGCTTCAGCTCGGCATCAGCCGCGGCTCGCCCGAGCAGGTGATCGACGGCTGGCGCTATTTCGGCTACCGGCCTGCCGAGGGCAAGAGCGATGCCGACATGGGCCGCCGCCACGCTGAAGTGTTCCTTGATCTCCTGCGCGGCGAAGGTTTTGCCGAGCCCAATCCGCAGCCGATGTTCCCCAATCCGCCGGGCCTCTTGCGCATCGAGCCGCATTCGCAAGGGCTGCGCGAACGCATCTGGTGGGGCGCCGGCTCGAATGCGACCGCGGTGTGGGCGGCCAAGCTCGGCATGAATTTGCAGAGCTCGACGTTGAAGAACGACGAGACCGGCGAAGCCTTTCACGTGCAGCAGGCTGCGCAGATTCGAGCCTATCGCGCCGCATGGAAGGAAGCCGGCCACAGCCGCGAGCCGCGCGTCTCCGTCAGCCGCAGCATCTTCGCGCTGATGGACGATCGCGACCGCGCCTATTTCGGCGGCGAGCGCGGCGGCGAGGACCAGATCGGCTTCATCGATCCGCGCACCCGCGCGATCTTCGGCCGCTCCTATGCCGCCGAGCCGGACGTGCTGATCGAGCAACTGCGGCAGGACGAGGCGATCGCCGAGGCCGACACGCTGCTGCTGACGATTCCCAACCAGCTCGGTGTCGCCTATTGCGCGCATGCGATCGAGGCGATCTTGACCCATGTCGCGCCCGCGCTTGGGTGGCGGTGAGACAATCCGGGTAAGGGGCCGCGGCGTTCAGTGAGACCTAATCCCCTCACCCGGATCGCATCTTCGATGCGCTCCGACCTCTCGCTACGGGAGAGGTGAACGGATCCTAAGCGCGTCTCCAGCGTCATGAATCTGAGAACGTGGTCGAGCAGGCGCGTCCGTCTGCTTGTGCGAGGCTTGCGACGACGATCGTAACCGTCGGCTGTCCAGCTTTCGACCGTCGCGAGAATCATGCATTTTCGTCGGCTCAACGTCGAATGTCGATCGTGAATTGGCCGGACACCGCTAGCGCCGCGCCGTCAGCAAGAGCGCAATGACCGCCCGCAACGTGCCAGCGATGGAGACACCGGCCGCCTGCTTCGAGGCGGGCCTTCAGCATCTCCGGGCCGGACGGCATCTCGACGCGCGTGCTTGCTGCGAGCAGACCCTGACGATCGATGCTGAGCACACCGACGCCCAGCATCTCATGGGGCTGCTGTCTCTCCATGAGAAGCACTACAATGACGCCCTGGAGTGGATCGTCCGCGCGATCCGGCGAGCACCCAAGCCCGAATATCTTGCAAGCTTCGGAACGGCATTGCAGCTGCATGGGCGCTTCGAGGAGGCGCTCAACGTCGTCGACAAGGCGATCCAGCTTCGGCCTGGCGACGCCGATTTGTGGCGGCAGCGCGGCGACATCCTCACTCAACTGTCGCGCCTCGAGCAGGCCCTGCCGAGCTTCCAGCACGCGCTCAAGCTCGATCCGGAGCATCACGACACTTTGCGCAAGAGCGGGACTCTCCTCCACAAGCTCGGGCGGAACGAGGAGGCTATCGCCCATCTGGACCTCAGCGACAGGCTGTTCCCGAACCATGCCCCGACGCTGCACGCGCGTGCATGGGTTCTCTACACGCTGAAGCGGTTCGAGGAGTCCGCGATCGAGGGCGAGCGCGCGCACCAGCTCGCTCCCGACCAGGCCGACACCTGCAACAATCTCGGTCTTTCGCTGCGGCGGCTCGGCAGGGATGATGAGGCGTTGGCTTGGTTCGAAAAAGCCATCGCGATAGAGCCGCGCCTGGTGGCGGCCTTCAACAACAAGCTGACCACGCTCTTCCACCTGCATCGCTTTAACGAGGTCTTCGCGCTGTCCGATCACATGAAGGCGCTCGGGCTGAATGATACGGTAACGGACTGGAACGTGGCCCTGGCTCATCTCCTGACCGGCGATTTCGAAGCCGGCTGGCGCGGGCACCAGACCCGGTTGAAACTGCCTTCGGCGAAATACGCCAGGTTTCCGCAACCGATGTGGCTCGGTGGCGAAGACATCGCAGGAAAGACGATCCTGGTCGCTGCGGACGAGGGGCTGGGAGACACCATTCACTTCGTACGCTACGTGCCCATGCTGGCGGCGCGCGGGGCGCGCGTCGTTCTTGCCATCCAGGACCCGCTGCATCGCCTGATGTCGCCTCTAAGCGGCGTATCCCTGTGCGTCCCGATGTCGGCGGCAGGGACGCTGCCGGCCTTCGATTTGCACTGCCCGATATCCAGCCTTCCGCTCGCCTTCGGCACCCGGCTCGATACGATTCCGGCGGACACACCGTATCTGCCCTCGCCTCGGGAGGACCGTATTCAGGCCTGGGGCAATCGTCTTGGTCCTCGAACCAGGCTCCGCGTCGGCCTCGCCTGGTCCGGCGATCCGGGCCATGTCAACGATCACGCGCGCTCGATATCGCTGCGGACGCTGTCCCGTATCCTCGACATCGATGCCACTTTTGTCAGCCTCCAGAAGGCGCCGCGCCCCGGCGACACCGCGGTGCTGCGGGAGAGAAGCGACATCGTCGACCTGACCGCCGACCTCACCGATTTCAGCGAGACCGCCGCGTTGATGAGCTGTCTTGATCTCGTGATCACCGTCGATACCAGCATCGCTCATCTGGCCGGCGCCCTTGGCCGTCCGACCTGGCTCCTGCTGCCATGGACGCCCGACTATCGCTGGCTGCTCGAGCGAACAGACAGCCCCTGGTATCCCAGCATGCGGCTGTTCCGGCAGACCGAGACCCGGGAATATGAGAGTGTGCTCGATCGTGTCAGGGACGAACTGCGCGCACGGGCCGCCTCATTTGGATCCTGCGCGCACTAAACGTGGTGTTTTAGGAGCCTCACCGGCGATTGAGCCGGCTGTGATTTACTTGCGCGGCGCCAGCTGCAGCTCCATCAAGGCGATCCGCTGGAGGTCAGCGACGTTACGTTCGCCCGCACCGGCGGTGCGGAGGATGGATTCGGCGAGCGCGTTGACATGCGAGGAATGCACGGGCTCCGGCAGCGTCGCAACCGCAGCTTCCAGGGCGGCGGTCATAAGCTCGATCACCTCGGGGGAAAATGCAGCGTTGGAAAAGTTTTTCATCGCATCGGCCGCATGATCAACGTCGGGAAAAAGTGGAAGTTCCCCGCGTGGCGCCGGAAATCCCCACGCCAGGCCGTCCTCACTTCGCCACTGCGACGAAACACTGCACCTGACGATGTGAACTGATGCCGGGGCTAGCGCATTTGGCGTCCGTTACGTTGCTGGGCGCTCGGGTTCCTTGCAGCGAAGGGAGTTCATATGCCAACCAAGCCGACCATCGCGCGCATCTGGCGCGGCCGGACCTGCCGCGACGTCGCTGACGCCTACCAGGCCTATCTGCAAGCCGAGGGCATTCCCCCGCTGATGAAGACGGCCCTGGGCGTGCAGCAATTGCGCGAGGACCGCGATGAGGAGACGTGGTTCACGACGATCTCCTACTGGGCCGACGTCGCGGCCATGGCCGCCTTCACCAAAGGCGAGCCGAACAAGGTGCATCATCTCGCGCGCGATCCGGAATTCCTGATCGAGCTGCCGGCGCGCATCGAGATCCATCGCATTCTCATCGACCAACAGGGTCTGCGCTGAACGCCAGCGACGGCGTGGAGCTGACCCGCGCCGCCGCAGCGAGTCTCCGGCCCGGAGTGCCGAACCTATTGCACCTCGATGTTCGCGTCCTTGACCAGCTTGCGCCAGCGCTCCTCCTCCTGCGCGACGTAGCGATCGAGCTCTTGCGGAGCGCTTCCGATCATGATCAGCTCCTGCGCCGTCGTTCGCGCGATGATGTCGGTGCCGCCGCCGGCCGAGAAGGGCACCACGATCTTGATGATCTTCTCGGGAAATTCGGCCCGCGCCGGCGCCGCACCAAGCCCCGCCGCGACCGGCAGGACGGCACAGGCGAGGATGGCGAGGTTCAGCCAGCGCCGCACGGCGAAACCCTTCCCGCGAGCGCCGTCGTGATTGGTGAGTTCGCCAAAGGCCATCTGGAGCTCCATCCGATCTTGTTCAGACATTGAGAACAACCAATCCATCGGCTGCCTTCACGCCCTGGCCCGCCGGCAGCACGAAGACCGGATTGATCTCGGCTTCCGCGAGGCGCTCGCCGAGCTGCGCAACCATGCGCGAGAAGCGACGATCGTT
This sequence comes from Bradyrhizobium sp. USDA 4486, assembly GCF_054057995.1. Classification (NCBI taxonomy): domain Bacteria; kingdom Pseudomonadati; phylum Pseudomonadota; class Alphaproteobacteria; order Hyphomicrobiales; family Nitrobacteraceae; genus Bradyrhizobium; species Bradyrhizobium sp. USDA 4486. The sequence goes on along the minus strand of NZ_JBSRZV010000001.1, from coordinate 6,944,329 downwards.
GCGGCGAGCGCTTCGACATCGCATTTCGGGCGGCCCCGAAAACCGTCCAGCAGCGGCCATGTGACGAGATCGCGCGCCATCGCTCGCGCCTCGGCGAGGCTGAGACCGCCTTCCGGCGGAAGCAGACGCATCGTCGTGTCCTTGAACAGTTCGGCGGTGACGCCGCCCGTTCCGAGCAGGATCGCGGTGCCCAGGGGATCGCGATGCATGCCGAGAATGATCTCGACGCCGCTCGACACCATCTCCTGAACCAGGAAGCGTTCAGGCCGCTTGCCGGCTCTTGCCTCGACCTCGTCAGCCATCGCCAGCAGGCGGGCGCCAATCGTCTCGACGGTCACATTGACCGCGACGCCGCCGACGTCGCTCTTGTGCGCGATCTCGCGCGAGAGAATCTTGAGCACGACCCGGCCACTGAGGTCGCGCGCCGCCTGTTCGGCTTCGCCTGGTGTTGCTATCACCTTCTCTGCAACGACCGGAATACCGAAGCGGGCGAAGAGTGCTTTCGCCTGCGCCTCATCCAGCGATCCCGCCGGAAAGTCGCTGATATCGGACGTCGCCGCGATCGAGCCGGATGTCTGGATCTCGTTCGGCATTCCAGCCTGCAAAAGCCCGTCGAGTGCAGCGGCGCAGCTCTCGGCGGAGGTGTAGGCCGGGACACCGCGCCGGGTGAGGACGGAGACCACGTCGGGCGCGTAGGGGCTCACATAGGCAATGACGGGCTTGTCGCTGAGCGGCAGGCAATCGTGGATAGCATCAGCCATCAGAGCCGGCGATCCCACCGCCGACGACCCGGCAATGACCGCCAGCGCGTCGTAGGAGGGACTTGCGAGCAGGATCTTGATCGCGGCGCGCAGCAGGTCCGGCTGCAGGCCGGCCAGGGTCACGTCGATCGGGTTGCGATCGAGCGCGGCATGCGATCCTGACTGCAATGCGCGCAATTGCGCGGCCGTTTCCACATCGGGGGCGGGCGTTGCGAAGCCTGCGACGCCGAGGCCTGTGGTCGCCTTGCCACATGAGCAGGCGCGTTGGTCCGGCAGCATGGTCGCATCTGGCCGTGTTTGAAACGCCAGCCGCTTCCGATTGGAAGTCACTATCAAAGGCCCTTGAATGCCGCGCAATTTCCTGCGGCAAGTGGGCGCCGGGATATCTCACTCTCAATGGAGCGATCGTTGGTTATTGGCGACGAATTGATTGCGTTGGAGCTTTCCAGCTCGGCGTCGCCGAACGAGACAGGACCGACGCCTTTCACGAGGTCTATGGCCGCGAAATTCTGAAGCTGGACATCGAACCTCTGCCCGAGAGGACGCTCCAGGTCGACATGAACCTGCGCGCGTTACCCGGAATGTCCGTAGCTATGGCGACCGTTTCGCCGATCGTCTGTCGCCATACCAAGTCGATGATCGACAACGTTGATCCGGTGATAGTGCTTAATCTCGAGGGGACTGCGAACGGACGATTTCGTAGTCTGTCGAACGGCTGCCGCGACGAAGCTTAGCCGGGTCTTCGCACGTAGAGCGAGATAAACCGGTCGATCATCGGGTTGATCTGCTCCGGCACTTCCAGCGACAGGAAATGCCCGGAGCCGACGGCTTTGGCCGTGACCAGTTGCGGGCACAGCGCCGCAAAACGATCCAGATCCGCGAGCCGATGGGCCGCTTCGATGTAGAGCACCGGGACCCGGCACGCCTGCGCGCACTCACGCGCGCGATGCACATCAAGGGAACAGACTTGTAAACGTGGATACCAGCACGTGCTGCGGCGTCGCCAGAAAGGTCTGTTCGACATGGGCGCGGCATCTGTCGGTCGGCAGACAGGAGTCCTCCACGATTTTCCGGACCTCGTCCGCAAAATCCGCACCCTTCAAGCCCTCCAGATACCCTGTAAAGACCGCTCCTGCCGAGGCCGGGAAGAGCACCCCTGAATCGAGCAGCACCAGGCCCGCAGGAAAGTCCGGATAGCGGGCGGCGATTTCGAGCGCCATGTTGCCACCCATGCTTTGACCCACGATGACCGGCCTTGTGATCTGCTGTCGGTTGCACAGAAAGACGAGATCATCGGCGAAGCCTTCGATTGAATACGCCTGTTGCGGCTTGTCGCTCTCGCCATGTCCCCGCAGCTCGGCGTTCAACGCCCGACCTTGACGGGCGAAATATTCCATCTGCGGCGCAAAATGCGTGCGATCCCCGCCCAGGCCATGGACGAACAGGAATTCAAGCGGTCCCGCCCCGGCGATGTCGAAGGACAACCGGATGCCGTCATGCACGACTTTCATGGGTCATCTCCGTATTCACCGATATGCCCAGACGTCTCTCTGGCGAATACCTAGTCTAAGTGACGGACCCCGGCCGATAAAGACGGCACCACGGGTTCGCCGCTGTGCCATGATGCTGTGGCCGACCAAGCGTTCCGGTCGCGGTTACGAATAGTGAGCAGCCGTGCGACGATATCGTCCGGCGCAGAAATTCTGGGGTGCCCAGTTTTGGACTGAAATGGCGCGCCCCTGAGAATACAACCACGAACTCATACACAATTGAAATTCCTCGTCATTTTGCAAGGCACCCAACGGCGCGATGGTCGTCGGCACCGGCTTTCCGCCCCAAAGCGCGCCCCGCAACTCCGCGCGCCATGACGGCTGCGGAATGCTAATATCGTCGAAGCCGCAAGACCGACGATTTCGCCGAGGCGATTGAAATGCGGTCGAGAAGATGCGCTCGAAGAGGCGCACTCAAGAACAACGCCCGACCGTAGTTGCGGTTCGTCGGCTGGGACATGGAGGACGCTATGGCATGGCGTGACGACAAGGCCCGGGCAACTCTGATCCGCGAGGCAGCCGGAAGCGTGCAGCCGGGCAAGGCCCCCGCAAGCTTTGCCGAGCTTCTGTTCGCCTTCACCAATGTCGAGGATCTCGCCAGTCACGATGCCTCCTCACTTGCCTTCCTGGCCGAGCAAGCCTGGGAGCATGTGCAGCGGCGCACGGCAGGGCGTGCCGATATCCGCGTCGTCAATCCGCTGATGCCGGACGGGCGCGAGATCTCCGTGCTCGAAATCCTCAACGACAACATGCCCTTCCTGTTCGATTCCACCATGGCGGAGCTCACCGAGCAGGGTATCGAAGTCACCCTCGTCGCTCACCCCATCATCGCGGTTGAGCGCGATGACCAGGGCAGGCTCCTGCGCTTCTACGGCGAGGCACTCCCGGAAGGGGCAAAGGGCGCGCGAGAGAGCCTGATACACCTCCACATCACCCGCCTGGACGCCGACGCGGACCGCGAGAGGCTGATTGACGGCCTCACCAGGACGTTGAGCGACGTGCGCGCCTGCGTCGCGGACTGGCGCGCCATGCGCGACCGCGTCGAGGACGCGGTCAAGACGTTCTCGTCCAATCCGCCGCCGCTGCCGATCGACGAGGTCGCCGAGGCCAACCAGTTCCTGCAATGGCTGTGCGCGGACAATTTCACCTTTCTCGGCGTGCGCGAATATCGCTTCTTGCCCGGCCGCGATGCGTCGGACGACGTCGCGACCGGCGAGGGCCTCGGCATCCTCCGCGATCCCGACGTGAAGGTCCTGCGCCGCGGCAGCGAAATGGTGGTGATGACGTCGGAGATTCGCGAGTTCATGCGCGAGCCGACCCTGCTCATCGTCATCAAGGCCAATGTGAGCAGCCGCGTTCATCGCCGCATCCGGATGGATTATGTCGGCATCAAGCTCTATACGCCCGACGGCCGGCTCGAGGGTGAATTGCGAGTCGTCGGCCTGTTCACCTCGGGTGCCTATACGCGCTCGGCACGACAGATCCCCTATGTTCGCCACAAGGTATCGCGGGTGCTCCAGCGCGCCGGCTTCGACCCGAACAGCCATTCCGGCAAGGCTCTCCAGCATATTCTCGAAGAATATCCGCGCGACGAGCTATTCCAGATCGACGTCGATACCCTCTTCGACTTCGTTATGGAGATCCTGATCCTCTATGAGCGTCCCCGCGTCCGGGCGCTGGCGCGGGTCGACAAGTTCGACCGCTTCGTTTCGATCCTCGTGTTCATTCCGCGCGACAAATACGACACCAACGTGCGCATGCGCGTCGGCACCTTCCTGTCGCAGCGCTACAAGGGGACACTGTCGGCCTCCTACGTGTCCTTCCCCGAAGGAGCATTGGCGCGCGTCCACTACATCATCGGACGCTATGAAGGTAAGACTCCCGCCGTCGAGCGCGCTACGCTGGAAGCCGGGATCAGCGCCATTGCCGCGACCTGGGCCGACAAGCTGAAGGCGGCGCTGGCTGCGTCTACCGACGGCATGCGGGCGCGCATGCTCGCAAATCGCTACGCTCAAGCCTTCAGCGGCGGCTATACCGAGGTTGCCACGGCAGAACAGGCAATCGCCGATATCGCCACCGTCGAGAAGCTCACGCCGGCCCGCCCGGTGACGATCTCGGTTCATCGCTTCGAGGAGGACGATCCCAGGCGCTTCGGGCTCAAGGTGTTTTCGGATGCCGCCCCGCTGTCGCTGTCCTACCGCGTGCCGGTGATCGAAAATCACGGCCTGCGCGTGGTCAACGAACGCACCTATCAGATCGTGCCCGGCAACAGACCCGAGCCGGTCTGGCTGCACGACATGACGATCGAGACCAGCGATGGCCTGCCGATCGAGATCAATCCGGACTTCAGCCATCGCCTGGAGGCCTCGATCATGGCTGTGGTCACGGATCGCGCCGAGTCCGACGGGTACAATGCCTTGATCCTGCGCACGGCCCTGGGCTGGCGGGAAGTCTCGACCATCCGGGCGCTGTCGCGCTATTTGCACCAGATCCGCGCACCGTTCACCCAGGACTATATGTGGGAGACCTTGCGCAAGAACGCCGCGATCACGGCCAACCTCGTCGCGCTGTTCCAGGCCCGCCGCGATCCACGCCTCGTCCTGACCGATCGCGAGCGTTCGGCGCGCGAGATCACTCTCCTTGCCGAGATCGAGGAACAGCTCAAATCCGTCGCCTCGCTCGATGAAGACCGCATCCTGCGCCGTTTCACCAATCTGGTGCAGTCGACCATCCGCACCAATTTGTGGCAGGTCGGCCCGGACGGACATCCGCGCCCGGTGATCTCCTTCAAGTTCGACGCGCGCAAGATCGAGGATCTGCCCCCTCCCCGACCGCTCTACGAGATTTTCGTCTATTCACCGCGTGTCGAAGGCATTCACCTGCGCTTCGGCAAGGTTGCGCGCGGCGGCTTGCGCTGGTCCGACCGGCCGCAGGATTTCCGCACCGAGATCCTCGGCCTCGTGAAAGCGCAGCAAGTCAAGAACGCCGTGATCGTGCCGGTCGGCGCCAAGGGCGGCTTCGTGCCCAAGCGCCTGCCGCCGCCCTCCGATCGCGAGGCGTGGCTCGCGGAGGGCACGGAAGCCTATCGCATCTTCGTGCGTTCGCTGCTCGAACTCACCGACAATCTCGACGGCGACATCGTGGTGCCACCCGACTTGACCGTGCGGAATGACGGCGACGATCCCTATCTGGTCGTCGCCGCCGACAAGGGCACCGCCACCTTCTCCGACATCGCCAACGCGATCTCGGCCGAGAAGAACCATTGGCTCGGCGATGCCTTCGCCTCCGGCGGCAGCCAGGGCTACGACCACAAGAAGATGGGGATCACGGCGCGCGGCGCCTGGGAGGCGGTCAAGCGCCACTTCCGCGAGCTCGGCACCGACATTCAGACCATGCCTTTCACCGTGGTCGGCGTCGGCGACATGTCCGGCGACGTCTTCGGCAACGGCATGCTGCTCTCGCCGGCGACGAAGCTCGTTGCGGCGTTCGATCACCGCGACATCTTCATCGATCCCTCGCCCGATCCGGCGATCAGCTTCAGCGAACGCAAGCGCCTGTTCGACCTGCCGCGATCGAGCTGGCAGGATTACGACAAATCGCTGATCTCGCAGGGCGGCGGCGTGTTCTCGCGCGCGCTCAAGGCGATCCCGCTCGCGCCGGAAGTACGCAGCCTGCTCGATCTCGACAAGGAGCAGGCAACGCCCTTCGAGGTGATGACGGCGATCCTGAAGGCGCGCGCCGACCTCTTGTGGTTCGGCGGCATCGGCACTTACATCCGGGCGTCGACGGAGAGCGATGATCAGGCCGGCGACCGCGCCAACGATCCGATCCGCATCACCGGGACCGAGGTTCGCGCCAGGGTGATCGGCGAAGGCGCCAATCTCGGCGTCACTCAGCGCGGCCGCATCGAAGCGGCGCAGAAGGGCGTCAAGCTCAACACCGACGCGATCGACAATTCGGCCGGCGTGAACACATCCGACGTCGAGGTCAACATCAAGATCGCATTGGCGCGCCCTGAGCGCGAGGGACGCCTCAGCCCGGCTGACCGCAACACCCTGCTTGCCGCGATGACCGACGAAGTCGGGGCGCTGGTCCTGCGCAACAACTATCTGCAGACGCTGGCGCTCTCGCTCGCCGAACGCAAGGGCATGGCCGAGACGGGCTTCCTCACGCGCCTGATGCAGTCGCTCGAGCAGCGCAGCCTGCTCAGCCGCGCCGTCGAATTCCTGCCTGACGACGCCGCGATCGCCGAACGGACGAGGCGCGGGCAGTCCCTGACACGGCCCGAGCTCGCCGTGCTGCTCGCCTACGCCAAGCTGACGCTCTACAGTGACCTGCTCGAAACCGGCGTGCCTGACGATCCTTATCTCGCCCGCAGGCTGTCCCAGTATTTTCCGCGCGAGGTTCTCGACAAATTCCCGGCCGCGGTCCAGCACCATCGACTCCGACGCGAGATCATCGCGACCAGTCTCGTCAATGCCGTGATCAACCGCGGGGGCCCGGCATGTATCGTGCGCCTGACCGACGAGACCGACGCCGATATCTCGACCATCGTCATGGCCCAGGTGGCGGTGGACGCGATCTACGAGCTCAGGCGACTCAATGACGCGATCGACGCGCTCGACAACCGAATCGACGGGCAGTTGCAGCTCAGCCTCTACGCGGCGGTCCAGGACCTCCTGCTCTCCCGCATGGTCTGGTATGTGCGCAATGTCGATTTCAGGGATGGCTTGAGCGCCGTCATTGCCCGGTTTGGCCCTGCCGTCCGCGAGATCGCAGCCTCGCTCGACAATGCCCTGCCAGCGGACTTGCAGGCCGCACGCAGCAAGCGCCGCCAGGACCTGATCGATGCCGGCGTCCCGTCCGACCTTGCCGGCGACCTGGCCGATCTCGATGCTCTGGTCCCGGCGCCTGACATCGTGACGGTCGCCGAGCGCACCAGCCGCAGCATCGGTGATGCCGCCGCGACGTTCTATGCCGCCGAGGCCAATTTTCGTCTCGACCGCATCACCGCGGCCGCGCGCAAAGTGCCGGCCGGCGATCATTTCGAGCGTCTCGCCATCGACCGCGCCATCGACCTGATCGCCGCTGCCGAAAGACGCCTGGCCGCAGACATGCTGACGATCGGCCAATCCGGTCAGCAGGCTGCGGAGACATGGCTTGCTGCTCATCCCGAGGCGACACGCATCCGCCGTGCGGTCGAGGAGATTGCCGCCGGCGGCCTGACGCTCGCCAAGCTGGTGGTGGCGGCGAACCTGCTGGGGGATCTGGTCAAAGCCTGAGGGCGTGCGAGACGGCGATGCAAGACGTGCAATGCTAAAGCGCGATCCGGAAAAGTGCGCCGCGCTTTTCCGAAAAGATCATGCTCAAACAACAACCTGAAGCGCGATGACGATTCCTCCTGATCCCATCGCGCTTTAGCGCAGGACGGGGGAACCAATGATCCACGCCACTTGCCACACCGCCGACAATGTCCGCTGCATCGAGTTCGATGCCACGCCGTGGTTCAGCGAGGCGGATGATCCGAGCATTATCGATTTGGCCCAGCGAGGATGGACCAGCACGGCGATTGCAGAGTCCCTCGAGCACCGACGAGGATACGAAGGCTTGCACGATCTCGTCGAGTACGCGGCGAAGCGACTGCAATCGGAGTCCCTGGAGGACCCGACCTGGGAAACCTTCGCGTGCGTCGTCGATGGACCTGAGGCCGTCGCCTGGCTCAAGCAGAACCGGCCCAACGTCGCGGCAAGAATCCCGTAAGCCACGGAAAGCGCAGCAAAGGCCACCATTGATTGGCGGTGTAGCAAGCGAAAGCGGAAAATGGCGCGCCCGGAACGATTCGAACGTCCGACCCTCAGATTCGTAGTCTGATGCTCTATCCAGCTGAGCTACGGGCGCGTTTTTCGCGAACGGTGCGGGCAGGACCCGCAGGCAGCCTCCGGACAGCGCCGGAGGGGTGCGAAAGAGCGCTCTGACTAGCCGCTCTTGTCCCGATTGGCAAGGTCCGGGATGGGGAGATTTTGCAGGGAGATGACGATCTCCACCTGGTCGTTCCGGGGCTCGCGCAACGAGAACCCGGAATCTCGAGCCTGAAACCTCGGGATTCCGGGTTCGGCGCTTTGCGCCGCCCCGGAATGACATCCAGCTCGGCCTCTGGCCGAGTTACGCCCGCTGCCGCTCGTTGCGAATGGAGAGGAGTTCCACGGGACGGTCGGGGATGACGATGCGGAAGGTGGCGCCGATCGTGCCTTCCACCAGGTGAATGTCGCCGCCATGGGCGCGGACCAGCTCGGCGGCGATTGCCAAACCAAGGCCGCTGCCGCCAGGGCGGCCGGAGGTCTGGAACGCCTCGAACAGGTGCTCCTTCGTCTTCTGCGGCACGCCTGGACCGGTATCGGAGACCTCCAGGATTGCGACGGCGCCTTCGCGCTTTCCCGTGATCCGGATCTGTTGCACGCCGCCATCGCCCGAGGAATGGCTCTCCAGCGCCTGGGCGGCGTTGCGGACGAGGTTGAGCAGAACGCGGAACAGTTGATCGGGATCGGCATCGACGGCGAGCCCGCGCTCGATCGCGGCGACCCAGGCGATCGAGGCGTCGTTGGCGAGCCCCGCCGTCTCGCGCACCTCGAGCACCACCGGCTCGATCAGGATCATGCGGCGGTCGGGCGCGGCCTCCTGGGCGCGGCCATAAGAAAGCGTAGACTGGCAGAACGCGATAGCGCGCTCGAGCGAGCGCACCAGTTTGGGCGCAAAGCGCTGCACCCGGGGATCGGGCACGCTGGCGAGCTGGTCGGAGAGCAGCTGCGCGGAGGCAAGCAGATTGCGCAGATCGTGGTTGATCTTGGAGACGGCGAGGCCGAGCGCGGCGAGCCGGCTCTTCTGATTCAGCATCGACATCAGATCGCGCTGCATGTCGGACAATTCGCGCTCGGCGACGCCGATCTCGTCACTGCGCTGGCTCGGCACGATGATGCGGGCCGAGCTTTCCGGATTCTCGTGGAAGCCGACCAGGCTCGCGGTCAGCCGCCGCATCGGCCGTACGAACAGATAATGCAGCGCCAGATAGACGAGGCCCGCGGTGAGCACGCCGATGATAAGCGCCACCACCACGACGTTGCGGGAGAAGCGGTACATCGACTGCCGCAGCGGCAATTCGTCGGTCACGATCTCGACGAACTGGGCATTGCCGACGCCGGGCCCGACGATGCGGATCGGCTGGTTGCCGGTCTCCAGCATCATCTGGAACGAGCCGGTGATCGCCTCCCACACGCTCATGTCGCGCAGGTCAACGTCATGCTCGATCGTGGCAGGAAGATTGTCGCTGGCGAGCAGGCGGCGCTGCTGGCCCATTTTGATGGCGACGGCGCGGGCATTGATGCTCTTGAGGATCTCGCGCGAGAGCGAATCGGGGACCATGCCGAGCGGGGCCGCATCCAGCACCAGCGCCGCCGTATTCGCCGCGGCGACGCGATCGTTGAGGCGGTTGACCCAGAAGTTGGCGATGGCGGGCACGTAGAGCAGGATGGCCGCGATCATCACCAGGGGCACGGTGAGCAGCAGCAGCTTGCCCGACAGCCCAAGCCCGTCGGGTCCCCGCGGCCGCGCCGCCGCCGGGTCCCGCTGATCCGCATCCTGGATCGGCTGGAGGTCTGTCGCTGCCACGAAATTCGTCCTCGCTGCCTTGCCCGGTGAACGACTTGCTTGGTGAACGATCTGGCTGAGGAAGGATGCGGTCCGCCCCCGGCCCGGTCAAATTACAGATCGCTAATCTGCCGATGTGGGATCTAATCACGGACGTGGCGAGTCGCTACCTCAAGGGTTAAAAACCCCGCACAAACAGCGATATTCACTGGAACAGCGCGCTCTTGCGGCGTTGACGAAAACAAGACGCTCCCTTATAAGCCGCGCGAATTGTCCGCGATGACCCGGTGTGACGCCGGGAGCGGCTCTCTTGGGGCCGAAAAGGGCCCGTTTTGGGCCGCATCTTCCGGACTTTACCATCAATTCTACAGGCAAATTGCCCGGTCAGCGGAGAAAAACCCGTGAAGCGGACTTATCAACCCAGCAAACTGGTGCGCAAGCGCCGTCACGGTTTCCGTGCCCGTCTCGCCACTGCCGGCGGCCGCAAGGTCCTCGCCGCCCGCCGCGCCCGCGGCCGCAAGCGTCTGAGCGCCTGAGCCGGACCCCCATTTTGGGATTTCATCATGGATCGGCTGAGGCAGCGGGCGGATTTCCTCGCCGTTGCCAATGGCGCGCGGGTGAATAGTCCCGCGTTCGTCCTGCAAAGCCGCCGCCGCGACGACCTTGGCCCTGTCAGGATCGGCTTCACCGTCAGCAAAAAGAACGGCAACGCCCCCGAGCGCAATCGCATCCGGCGCCGGCTTCGCGAATTGGTGAAGCGGCTCGATCCGGTGTCGATGCAGCCCCATCATGATTATGTACTGGTCGGCCGAAGGGACGCGCTCTCGCGCGACTTCGCCACCATGCTCGACGATCTGCGCATAGCCTTCTCGAAGCCCGCGCGGCATACGGCCAAAGGCCCCTCGAAGGGACGCGGCCCGAGGCCAGGCGCCAGCGCGCCAGCCAGCCGCAAACCGGATTGATGACGAGACAATAGAGATGACCGACAATCGCAATACCATCCTCGCCGTCATTCTGTCGGGCCTCGTCCTGATCGCCTGGCAATATTTCTACAACGTGCCGCAGATGGAGAAGCAGCGCGCCCAGCAGCAGGCGCAGGCCGAGCTCCAGAAGAACACGCCGCAGCCGACCGCCTCGGCGACGCCAGGTGGCGCGCCGGCAACGCCGGGTTCGACGCCGCAGGCCGGCAATGCGCCCGCGTCCGCCGCGGCGCCGGGCAACCAGCAGGCCCAGCCGGTCGTTGCCCGCAGCGCCGCGATCGAAGCCAGCCCGCGCGTCAAGATCGACACGCCGCGGCTTTCCGGCAGCGTCTCGCTGAAGGGCGGCCGCATCGACGACCTCGCGCTGGTGCAATATCGCGAGACGGTCGACCCGAAATCGCCGCCGATCATCCTCTATTCGCCCTCGGGCACGGCTGAACCCTATTACGCCGAATTCGGCTGGGTGGCCGCAACCGGCGTGACCGCCAAGATGCCGGATGCGCAGACCATCTGGCGGCAGGACGGCAGCGGCAGCCTGACGCCGACGACGCCGGTGGTGCTGAAATGGGACAATGGCGAGGGCCTCACTTTCCGCCGCACCATCTCGGTCGACGACCATTATCTCTTCACCATCAAGGACGAGGTGAGCAATGTCGGCAACGCGCCGGTTACGCTCTATCCGTTCGCGCTGATCTCGCGCCACGGCACGCCGCAGGTCTCGGGCTATTACATCCTGCATGAAGGCCTGATCGGCTATCTCGACGGCCTGCAGGAATACGCCTACAAGAAAATCGACGAAGCCAAGTCGGTGAACTTCAAGGCCACCAATGGCTGGCTCGGCATTACCGACAAGTACTGGGCTTCGGCGCTGCTGCCGGACACCAATGCGCAGCTGCAGGCGCGCTTCTCGTCGAACCCGACCGGCAATGTCCACACCTACCAGACCGACTATCTGCTCGATCCCGTCACCGTCGCGATCGGCGGCACAGCCACCGCGAACGCGCGGCTGTTCGCGGGCGCCAAGGAAGCCGGCGTCGTCGGCGTGTTCCCGTTCGCCGGCCTCGGCGGCTACAACAAGGAGCTCGGGCTCAACCATTTCGACCTGTTGATCGACTGGGGCTGGTTCTACTTCATCACCAAGCCGATGTTCCTCGGCCTCGACTTCTTCTACCGCTTCTTCGGCAATTTCGGCATCTCGATCCTGCTCGTGACCGTGATCGTGAAGCTGTTGTTCTTCCCGCTGGCGAACAAGTCCTACGCCTCGATGGCAAAGATGAAGTCGATCCAGCCGCAGCTGCAGGCGCTCAAGGAGCGCTACCCCGACGACAAGGTGAAGCAGCAGCAGGAGATGATGGAGATCTACCGCAAGGAGAAGATCAACCCGGTCGCCGGCTGTCTTCCCGTGGTGATCCAGATCCCGGTGTTCTTCTCGCTCTACAAGGTGCTGTTTGTCACCATCGAAATGCGGCACGCGCCGTTCTACGGCTGGATCAAGGACCTTTCGGCGCCGGATCCGACCAACCTCTTCAATCTGTTCGGGCTGATCCCGTTCGATCCGACCACGATCCCGGTGTTCGGCCATTACCTCGCGCTCGGCATCTGGCCGATCATCATGGGCATCACGATGTGGTTCCAGATGAAGCTGAACCCGACGCCTCCCGATCCGACGCAGCAGATCATCTTCAACTGGATGCCGCTGATCTTCACCTTCATGCTGGCGGGCTTCCCGGCGGGCCTCGTGATCTACTGGGCCTGGAACAATTTGCTCTCGGTGCTCCAGCAGAGCTTCATCATGCGCCGCAACGGCGTGAAGGTGGAGTTATTCGACAATCTCAAGGCGACGTTCGCGAGGAAGGCGACGTAGGTCCCTCTCACACAGTCATTCCGGGATGGTGCGAAGCACCAGACCCGGAATCTCGAGATTCTCAGGCGCGCAATTGCGCACCGGAGTTCGATGCTGCGCATCGCCCCGGAATGACAGGAAGCAAAGAGCTTCGCATGACCGACGACAATGATGCGAAGCTGATCGAGGCCGGGCGAAAACTGTTCGCGCGCGACTGGCAGTTCATCTGGGCCTCGCCGTCGATCCAGACGTTGCCACCGATGGCGGGACTGGAGATCGCCTTTGCCGGGCGCTCCAATGTCGGCAAGTCCAGCCTGATCAATGCGCTCACTGGTCGCAACACGCTGGCCCGCACCTCGCATACGCCGGGCCGCACCCAGGAGCTGATCTTCTTCGAGGTCCCCGGGAAAAGGGATCTGCGCCTCGTCGACATGCCCGGCTACGGCTATGCCAAGGCACCGAAAAGCCAGGTCGCATCCTGGACCGAGCTGATCCACAAATTCCTGCTGGGTCGCGCCTCGCTCGCGCGCGTCTATGTGCTGATCGACGCGCGGCATGGGCTGAAGGACGTCGATCTCGAAGTGCTGAAGACGCTCGATCGCTCGGCGGTCAGCTATCAGATCGTGCTGACCAAGGCCGACCAGGTGAAGGCCTCCGAGCTAGAAGCGCGCATCGCCGAGACCGAGACTGCTCTCGCCAAACATCCGGCCGCGTTCCCGAGCGTGCTCGCGACCTCCTCGCGCAACTCGACCGGCATGGCCGAGTTGCGGGCCGCGATGGCGAAGCTGCTGGAAGAGCGGGCGTCGTGATGGTGGCGCACCGCCTCGCGATTGGGCTTGCCGGTTTGATGGGCGCCGCCGGCGTCGCGCTGGCCGCCGCCTCCGCTCACGGCGCGGATGCCAGCCGCCTCGCCTCCGCCAGTGCCATGCTGCTGTTTCATGCGACTGCCATATTGGCCGTGATCGCCCTGCTCGCACGTGGGCTCCTGCATGGCGGAATCGGGCTCATTGCTGCATTCGGCTTCGTGATTGGCACCGCGCTGTTCGCGGGGGATCTGACCTTGCGGCAGTATGCCGGGCACTCGCTGTTTCCCATGGCCGCACCGACGGGCGGAACGGTGATGATCTTGGGTTGGCTCGCGGTGACGCTGGCGGCGGTGGTCGCGAGAAAGTAGGTCTCGTGCCCCGGACGCAGCGCAGCGCTTCAGCGGTGCGCTGCTGAGCCGGGGGCCCATGCCGCTTTCTGGGGCCCGGCTCAGCGGCGCGGCACTACGCGCCGCACCGCGTCCGGGACACGAGAGCGGCATGCCAGCAACGCTTTGCGCCGCGCCCGCCAATCGGATAGAACGCGCACCGACAGTCCCGCCAGCGAGATCCGCCCCATGACCGACATCTCTCCGCTCGACCAGGCCCGCATCCTGTCCGAAGCGCTGCCGCACATGCAGCAGTATGACGAGGAAACCATCGTCATCAAATATGGCGGTCATGCCATGGGCGACGAGGAGACCGCGAAGAATTTTGCCCGCGACATCGTGCTGCTGGAGCAGACCGCGATCAATCCGGTGGTCGTGCATGGCGGCGGACCGCAGATCGCGACCATGCTCAAGCGCCTCGGCATCGTCTCGGAATTCGCCGCCGGCCTGCGCATCACCGACAAGGCGACCATTGAGATCGTCGAGATGGTGCTGGCCGGCTCGGTCAACAAGCAGATCGTCGGCTACATCAACGAGGCCGGCGGCAAGGCCGTGGGCCTGTCGGGCAAGGACGGCAACATGGTGAAGGCGTCGAAGACGACGCGCACCATCATCGATCCGGACTCGCATATCGAGAAGGCGGTCGATCTCGGTTTCGTCGGCGACCCCGAGAAGGTCGACCTCACGCTGCTCAACCAGCTGATCGGCTACGAGCTGATTCCGGTGCTGGCGCCGCTCGCGACCTCGCAGGACGGCCAGACCTTGAACATCAACGCCGACACCTTTGCCGGTGCGGTCGCCGGCGCGCTGAAGGCAAAACGCCTCTTACTGCTCACCGACGTGCCCGGCGTGCTCGACAAGTCGAAGAAGCTGATCCCGCAGTTGTCGGTCAAAGACGCGCGAAAATTGATCGCCGACGGCACCATCTCCGGCGGCATGATCCCGAAGGTCGAGACCTGCATCTACGCGCTCGAGCAGGGCGTCGAGGGCGTCGTCATCATCGACGGCAAGATGCAGCACGCGGTGCTGCTCGAGCTCTTCACCAACCAGGGCACGGGCACGCTGATCCACAAGTGAAGAGCGAGCGGACAAAGAAAACCGTCATGGCCGGGCGTGTCCCGGCCGTCCACGACCTTTCGTTCCACGCCAAGAACGTGGATGCCCGGCACAAGGCCGGGCATGACGAGCGGAAGACGAGGCCACACCGCCGCTCCCTCCTCACCCGCATCCTGATGACGCTGCCTGCCGCAGCCGTCTCGTTCTTCTTCTCCTCCGCGCCGGCTTTCGCCGACCTCAAGATCTGCAACCGCATGTCCTATGTGGTCGAGGCTGCGATCGGCATCGACGACAAGGCGGCGACCGCGACGCGTGGCTGGTTCAGGATCGATCCCGCGGCCTGCCGCGTGGTGGTGCAGGGCACGCTGACTGCCGACCGCATTTTGCTCAACGCGCGCGCGCTCGGCGTCTATGGCGCCTCACCGATCCCGCAGAGCGGCAGCGACATGCTGTGCGTAGCGCAGGACAATTTCGTCATCGCCGCCGCGCGGCAGTGCCGCAGCGGCCAGACACAGGTCCCCTTCACGCAAGTGACGCCGACGCGCGGCGACGACGGCAATGCAGTCGCCTATCTCGCCGAGGATTCCGAATATGACGACGAGCAGGCGCGCCTTGCCGGCATCCAGCGCCTCCTGGTGATCATCGGCTACGACGTCGGCGCCATCGACGGCGTCGACGGGCCGAAGACGCAAGGAGCGCTCGCCGCATTCCTGAAGAGCCGCGGCCTGTCGTCCGACGCCGTATCGTCGCCCAATTTCTTCAAGACCATGGTCGATGCGACGCAGACGCCCTCGTCGAGCGGCCTGACATGGTGCAACGACACGCCGCACAAGGTGATGGCGGCGGTTGCGACCGACGACGGCAAGTCGGTGACGAGCCGCGGCTGGTACCGCATCGATCCCAAGACCTGCCTGCATCCCGACGTGACGGGCACGCCGAAGCGGATCTTCAGCTTTGCGGAAGCCCTCGATGCCGACAACCGTGTTATCAAGCTCAAGGATAAGCCGTTGAACTGGGGCGGCGACAAGCAGCTCTGCACGCGCGAGACCAAGTTCGAGACCGTTGAGCAGACCGATTGCGGCGCGCGAGGGTTTGCGGCGACGGGATTTGGCGCGGTGGACATGTCGAGCGGCGGCAAGACGCTGCGCTTTGCGATGCCGTGATGGTCTTGCTGTGATCAGGTCGTCGTCGCCCACAACTCCCCCATCGTCGCTGCGAAAGCAGGGACCCATAGTCCCAGGGAACAGTGTGACGCACGATGGTAGTTGCCAGTCTTCGCCAAACTCGATCCCGTGGTTATGGGTTCCGGATCGGCGCTCCGCTTCGCTGCGCTTGTCCGGGACGACAGCAGAGAATGTGGCTACGCTTGTCCGGAACGACGAGTTGAGAATGCCTACATGAAATCTCCCCGCGCCTTCACCCACATCGACACCTGGGTGTTCGACCTCGACAACACGCTCTACCCGCATCACGTCAATCTGTGGCAGCAGGTCGATGCACGCATCGGCGAGTTCGTGTGCAACTGGCTGAACGTCGGCCCGGAGGAAGCGCGCAGGATCCAGAAGGATTATTATCTGCGCTTCGGCACCACCATGCGCGGCATGATGACCCTGCACGGCGTGCGTGCGGACGACTACCTCGCCTATGTGCACAAGATCGATCACTCTCCCCTGGAGCCGAATCCGCAGCTTGGCGAAGCCATCGCAAAGCTGCCGGGACGAAAACTGATCCTGACCAATGGCTCGGTCGACCATGTCGATGCCGTGCTGGCGCGGCTCGGCCTCGCCAGCCATTTCGACGGCGTGTTCGACATCATCGCGGCCGGCTTCGAGCCGAAGCCGGCACCGCAGACCTATCGAAAATTTCTGGCCGACCACGCCGTCGATCCGACCCGGGCGGCGATGTTCGAGGACCTCGCCCGCAATCTCACCGTTCCCCACGCGCTCGGCATGACCACCGTGCTGGTGGTGCCTGACGGCACCAAGGAAGTGGTGCGCGAGGATTGGGAGCTGGAGGGACGGGACGCAAACCATGTCGATCACGTCACGGATGATCTGACGGGATTTTTGGCGCGATTGTCCCACCCCCAATAGCCGTTATTCCCCGCGAAAGGAGGTATCCAGTAATCACCGCCATCTCGGTTTATCACGACTGCCGCGGCGTACTGGATCACCCGCTTTCGCGGGTGATGACAGCGGGCCAAGCTTGACTCTCCCGGCCCAAATCCCGAAAAAGCGCCCCAATCCATCAAAATTCCCTGATCCGAAGAGGAAAGCCCGATGTCCCTGTCCGCCCTCGAATCCACCATCAACAGCGCCTTCGACGCGCGTGACGGCATCTCGACCTCGACCAAGGGCGAGGTACGCGAGGCCGTGGACCAGGCGCTGGAGACGCTGGACAAGGGCGAGGCGCGCGTTGCCGAGCGCGGCGCTGACGGCAAGTGGAAGGTCAATCAGTGGCTGAAGAAGGCGGTGCTGCTGTCCTTCCGCCTCAACGACATGGACGTGATTCCCGGCGGCCCGGGCAAGGCCAGCTGGTGGGACAAGGTGCCCTCGAAGTTCGAAGGCTGGGGCCCGAACCGTTTTCGCGATGCGGGCTTTCGCGCGGTCCCCGGCGCCGTCGTCCGCCGCTCGGCCTTCATCGCCAGGAACGTCGTGCTGATGCCGTCCTTCGTCAATCTCGGCGCTTACGTCGATGAGAGCACCATGGTCGACACCTGGGCGACCGTCGGCTCCTGCGCGCAGATCGGCAAGCGCGTGCACATCTCCGGCGGCGCCGGCATCGGCGGCGTGCTCGAGCCGCTCCAGGCCGAGCCCGTCATCATCGAGGACGACTGCTTCATCGGCGCGCGCAGCGAGGTTGCCGAAGGCGTGATCGTGCGCAAGGGCGCGGTGCTGGCGATGGGCGTGTTCCTGGGCGCCTCGACCAAGATCGTCGACCGCGAGACCGGCGAGGTCTTCATGGGCGAAGTGCCGGAATATTCGGTGGTGGTGCCCGGCGCGCTGCCCGGCAAGCCGATGAAGAACGGCGAGATCGGTCCGAGCACCGCCTGCGCCGTGATCGTCAAGCGCGTCGACGAGCGCACGCGCTCGAAGACCAGCATCAACGAGCTGCTGCGGGACTAAGCGCGCCACGAACGTAAACCTATCACCGACACCCTGAGGTGGCCGCCTCTTCGGGGGCCCTCGAAGGGCGACGGCCCGGCTGCCGGCTGCATCACGGCCGTTCATCCTCGAGGCTCCCGGCGCGATGCCTTGCATCGCGCCACTCGCACTCAGGCTGACGGGTTTAGTCTAGCCCACCCGGCGGCATGCATGTTAAGCGGAGCGCATGACAGATGCTCTCTCGATTGCCCGCGATCTCATTCGCTGCCCCTCGGTAACCCCTGAAGATGCCGGCGCGCTCGGCGTGCTTGAGAAAGTGCTGGGCACAGCGGGCTTCATTTGCCACCGCGTAACCTTCAGCGAGGAAGGCACCGCCGACGTCGACAATCTCTATGCGCGGATCGGCACAGACGGCCCGCACATCACCTTTGCCGGCCACACCGACGTGGTGCCGCCGGGTGACGAGAGCGCCTGGAGCGTCGGCGCGTTTTCCGGCGAGGTGAAGGACGGTTTTCTGCACGGCCGCGGCGCGGTCGACATGAAGGGCGGCATCGCCTGCTCGGTCGCAGCTGTCCTGGAGCATCTCGCCGCCAATGGGGGCAAGCCGCGCGCGGACGGGACGGGCTCGATTTCGTTCCTGATCACGGGTGACGAGGAAGACGTCTCCATCAACGGTACCATCAAGCTGCTCAAATGGGCCGCCGAGCGCGGCGAAAAATTCGATCATTGCGTGCTCGGGGAGCCCTCCAATGTCGAGACGCTCGGCGACACGATCAAGGTCGGCCGCCGCGGCTCGCAATCGGGCACACTTTACGTCGAAGGCGTGCAGGGCCACGTCGCCTATCCGCACCGCGCCTCCAATCCGGTGCCGGATATTTCCCGCTTGATCGTCGCGATCTCCGACGAGCCGCTCGACCATGGCAGCGCGCAATTCCAGGCCTCCAATCTCGAATTCACCTCAGTCGACGTCCGCAACAAGGCCTACAACGTCATCCCCGGCGAGGCCCGCGCCAAATTCAACATCCGCTACAACGACAACCACACCCAGGCGTCCTTGCGCGAGCTGCTCGAGACGCGGCTCGCCAAAGCCTGCGGCAACCGCATCAAGGCCCGCATCGTCTGGGAGCCGTCGAACTCCAACGTGTTCGTGACCAAGCCCGGCCCGTTCACCGATCTCGCGGTGTCGGCGATCGAGGAGGTGACGGGGCGCAAGCCGGAGCTGTCGACGAGCGGTGGGACGTCGGATGCGCGGTTCATCTCGAGCTATTGCCCGGTGATCGAGTTCGGGCTCGTGGGCCAGACCATGCACCAGGTCGACGAGCGCGTGCCGGTGACGGATCTGGAGAAGCTGACGAAGGTGTATCGCGGGATTTTGGCGCGGTATTTTGGGTAGGCGCGGCTGTCGCCCAGCACACCACTGTCATCGCCCGCGAAGGCGGGCAATCCAGTATTCCAAAGGCAGCAGCGATAGAGTCGAGAGGCCGCGGCGTACTGGATGCCCCGCCTTCGCGGGGCAGGACACTGAGCGTGAAGCGGGAGCTCCCACCTCTTCAGTAGTCCACCCTCATCAAATAAAGCCCCTCGGGCGGGGGCGACGATGCCGCAGGCGGCGCGATTGCGGGCTTTGAGCGCTGCGGAGAGGTCGTCCGCGGTCCAGCGGCCCTCGCCGACCCAGACCAGCGATCCCACCATCGAGCGGACCTGGCTATGCAGGAACGAGCGTGCCGACGTCACGATGGTGATCTCGCGGCCGTCGCGCAGCACGTCGAGCTGGTCGAGCGTCTTCTCCGGCGACTTGGCCTGGCACTCGGTGTCGCGGAAGGTGGTGAAATCGTGCTTGCCGAGCAGGCGCTGCGCTGCCGCATGCATCGCATCGGCATCGAGCCGGCGCGGCACCCGCCAAGCGTGGCCGACGTCGAGCGCGAGATTGGCGCGGGTGTTGATGACGCGATAGCGGTAGTGGCGCTTCACGGCCGAGAAGCGCGCCTCGAATGTATCAGGGACGATCTCCGCCTCGAGCACCGCGATCGGATGCGGGCGCAGATGCGCATTGAGCCCGTCGCGAAAGCGGCCCGGCGGAAACTGCTTCTCGACATCGACATGCGCGACCTGGCCGCGCGCATGCACACCGGCATCGGTTCGGCCGGCGCCGTGCACGCGCAAATCCGCGCCGGTCATCGCCTTCACGGCCGCTTCCAGCGCGCCCTGCACCGACGGCAGCGTGTCCTGGATCTGCCAGCCGAAGAACGGCGCGCCGTCATATTCGATGGTGAGCTTGTAGCGGGGCATCTCAATCCGGGTGGTGTCATCATCCGCGAAGGCGGATGATCCAGTACTCCGAGACATCTCTGCTCAGGCGAGAAGCCTCGGCGTACTGGATACCCCGCCTTCGCGGCGTATGACAGCCTTAGGTGAATTTGGCTCCCGCCCTCAGCGGCACGCCGCGCAGGAAGTCCGCGGCCTGCATGCGGGCCTTGCCTTCGCGCTGCAGCTCGATGATGCGGATCGCGCCCTCCCCACAGGCGATGGTGAGGAGGTCGTCGAGCACCTCGCCCGGCGCGCCCGAGCCTTTCGCCAGCTCGCAACGCAGGATCTTGACGCGCGCATTGTCGGCTAGGCCGTCAAGTTCGGTCCAGGCGCCGGGGAACGGGGACAGGCCGTGGATGTGGCGGAGCACCGCGCGCGCCGACTTCGTCCAGTCGATCCGCGCCTCGGCCTTGTCGATCTTGGCGGCATAGGTGACGCCGTCCTCGCTCTGCTTTTTGAGCTGGAGCCCGCCGCGTTCGAGCGCGGCCATGGTGCGGACCATCAGATCGGCGCCGAGACGGGAGAGGCGATCGTGCAGGTCGAGCGCGGTCATGGTGTCGGTGATCGGAAGCCTTTCGGCCATCGCGACGTCGCCGGTATCGAGGCCGACATCCATCTTCATCACCATCACGCCGCTTTCGGCGTCGCCGGCCATGATCGCGCGGTTGATCGGCGCGGCGCCGCGCCAGCGCGGCAGGAGCGAGGCGTGCAGATTGTAGCAGCCGAGCTTCGGCGCATCGAGGATCGCCTGCGGCAGGATCATGCCGTAGGCGACGACGACGGCTGCATCGGCGTCGAAGGCGCGAAATTCTTCCAGCGCTTCCGGTGTCCTCAACGTCTTCGGCGTCAGCACGGGCACGCCGAGCTTTCGCGCGGCTTCCTCGACCGGGGTCGGCTGCAGTTGCAAGCCGCGCCGCCCGCCCGGCTTCGGCGCGCGGGTGTAGACCGCCGCGATCTCGTGGCCGTGCGCGACCAGCTCGAGCAGCGTCGGCACGGAGAAATCGGGCGTGCCCATGAAGATGAGGCGGAGGGGCATGGGGAAACCTGCGAACGACGCAAATCCAGTGACGGGTCGTTCCGGGGCGGCTCGAAGAGCCGAACCCGGAATCTCGAGGTTCCGGGTTCGATGCTGCGCATCGCCCCGGAACGACGCAGAGCCCTACTCGCCCGCGCGCTTGGCGGCTTTCTCGAACTTCTTCATCACGCGGTCGCGCTTGAGCTTCGACAGATAGTCGACGAACAGCACGCCGTTGAGATGGTCGATCTCGTGCTGGATGCAGGTGGCGTAGAGGCCTTCGGCATCCTCCTCGTGCACCTTGCCGTCGAGATCGGTGAAGCGCACGCGCACCTTCGCGGGGCGCTCGACCTCCTCGTAATATTCGGGGATCGACAGGCAGCCTTCTTCGTAGGTGGACAGCTCCTCGGAGGACGCGATGATCTCGGGGTTGATGAACACGCGCGGTTCCGGCTTGGTCTCGCCGTCCTGGTTGGGCTTGGCGAGGTCCATGGTGATCAGCCGCAGCGGCTGCGCGACCTGGATCGCCGCAAGCCCGATCCCGGGAGCGTCGTACATGGTCTCGAACATGTCGTCGGCAAGCTTGCGGATCTCCGGCGTGACCTTCTCGATCGGCTTGGAGACCAGTCGCAGCTGCTTGTCCGGCAGGATGATGATTTCTCGTAGGGCCATGTCGGCGATTTAAGCCGCGCGCCGGATGCGGTCAATGCGGCCAGGAACCCGGCTCACGCTCCACTCACGATAAAACTTCAGGTTTCGTTAACCATAAAATTTAGGGAGTTCTTTACCAAATACGTTCCCTCTTCGTTCGCGCCTCAATGCGAATCGGCTAGAAGGGCTGGCATGAACGAGATCATTTTCTTGGCTGGCGACTGGCCGGTGCGCACCATCGATGCGCTGATCGGCTTCGGCGCGCTGGTCCTCATCCTGCTGGTTGTGATTGCGGTCGTGATCGCGCGCTCGGGACGGCGCGGCGCGGAACTCGCCACGGCCCAGGCGATCCGGGCCGACGAGCTCGAGGAGCGCCTGGCCCAGGTGCTGCGCGCCCAGGCCGAGGCCTCCGGCCGGGTCGACGCCATGACCCAGGCGCTGGCCGGCCGCCAGGCCGAGATGGCCCGGGCGGTCAATGAGCGGCTGGATTCGGTGACCCACCGCGTCGGCCAGTCCATGGAACACTCGACCCGCAACACCATGGAGAGCCTGCGGGCGCTGCACGAGCGGCTCGGCATCATCGACAACGCGCACAAGAACCTCACCGACCTCACCACGCAGGTGACCACCTTGCGCGACGTGCTCGCCAACAAGCAGTCGCGCGGCGCCTTCGGCCAGGCGCGCATGGAGGCGATCGTCCAGGACGGTCTGCCGAAAGGGTCTTACGAGTTCCAGTTCACGCTTTCGACCGGCAAGCGCCCGGACTGCGTCGTGTTCCTGCCCGACCAGCGCCCGCTCTGCATCGACGCCAAATTCCCGCTGGAGGCGATGACGGCGCTGCACGATGCCCGCACCGACGAGGAGAAGCGCCTCGCCACGCAGCGGCTGCGCGGCGACGTGATGAAGCATGTCAGCGACATCGCGGAGAAATATCTCGTCGCCGGCGAGACCCAGGAGATGGCGCTGATGTTCGTGCCGTCGGAATCGGTCTACGCCGAGATCCATGACGGTTTCGACGACGTGATCCAGAAGGCCTATCGCGCCCGCGTGGTGCTGGTGTCGCCCTCGCTCCTGATGCTCGCGATCCAGGTGATGCAGCAGATCATGAAGGACGCACGCATGCGCGATGCCGCCGACCTGATCCAAACCGAGGTGATCAAGCTCGGCGACGATCTCGGCCGCCTGCGCGAGCGCGTGCTGAAGCTGCAGAAGCATTTCGCCGACGCCAACGAGGACGTCCGCCAGATCCTGATCTCCGCCGACAAGATCGAGAAGCGGGCGGGGCGAATCGAAGAGCTCGATTTCAGCAAGACCGACGCGCCGGAAGGCCCGCGGCTGGTGGCGACGGGCGCGGGCGAGCTGTTTCCGCGGAAGCTCCAGGCGGGGGAGTAGAATTGTAGTACATTGTCACGCCCCGCGAAGGCGGAGGCATCCAATACGTCGCAGCGATTGTGGTTGAACCGAGACGCTGGTGATTACTGGATCGTCCGCCTTCGCGGACGATGACAGCGCAGTGGGAGGCGGCAGATGGGCACACGCCACTACTACGTCTACTTCCTCGCCAGCGGGATTGGCGGTACGCTGTACATCGGCGTGACCAATGACCTCATCCGCCGCGTAGCGCAGCACAAGTCCAAACTCATTGAGAGCTTCACTGAAAAGTACGATAGCCGGGCCGCCATGACGCTGTCATGCCCCGCGAAGGCGGGGCATCCAGTACGCCGCAGCGGGTGTGATTGAGCCGAAATGCTGGTGATTACTGGATCGTTCGCCTTCGCGGACGATGACAAGAGGGGAGTTAAGAGCTCCCGCCTCACTGACCGCCCCTCCAGAATCTGCTAACACCGCCCCATGACCGCACCCGAGGTGACCTCCCCCGCCGCTAGCCCCGCCCCCGCGACCTCATGGCGCGAGAGCCTGGGCGTGTACCTGCAATCGCGGGTACTGATCGTGCTGTTCCTCGGTTTTTCCTCGGGGCTGCCGCTGGCGCTGTCGGGCTCGACGCTGCTGGTGTGGATGCGCGAGGCCGGGGTCGATCTGGAGACGATCGGAAAACTTGCGCTGGTCGGCACGCCCTACACGCTGAAGTTTCTCTGGGCGCCGCTCGTCGATGCGCTCCATGTTCCGATCTTCACCCGCATCTTCGGGCGACGTCGCGGCTGGCTCCTGTTCTCGCAACTACTGCTGATCGTCTCGATCCTGCTGCTTGCAATGACCGATCCTGCGCGCTCGATCCTACTCGTCGCCCTTGCCGCGCTGCTGGTGGCCATGACGTCTGCAACGCAGGACATCGTCGTCGACGCCTTCCGCGTCGAAAGCCTGCCCGAAAGCGAGCAGGCCGCGGGCATGGCCTCCTATGTGGCGGCCTATCGCATCGGCATGCTGGTCTCGACCGCGGGCGCGCTGTTCATCGTATCCGGCTTCGAAGGCACGGGCATCGGGCGGCCCAGCGCCTGGATGTGGGGCTATATGACCATGGCCGCGCTCGTGCTGATTGGCACCATCACCGCGCTGGCCGCAACCGAGCCGGAACAATCGGTCCGGGCGGAAGCAGCATCGAAGTCGGAAGCCGCTTTCAACCGCGTCCTGCATGCAACGATCGGCGCCTTTTCAGAATTTCTGTCACGCAAGGATGCGCTGGCGGCGCTTGCCTTCGTCGTGCTGTTCAAATTCACCGACGCATTCTCCGGGACCATGACTGCGCCGTTCGTGATCGACCTCGGCTTCACCCGCAACGACTACGCGGCGATCGTAAAGGGCGTCGGGCTGGCCGCGACCCTGATCGGCGGCTTTGCCGGCGGCTTCGTTGCACGTCGCTATTCGCTCGCAACGAGCTTGTGGATCGGCGGGGTGGTGCAGGCGATCGCGAACCTCTCCTTCTCGTGGCTCGCACTTATCGGCACCAACCAATGGGCGCTGGCATTCGCCATTACCTGCGAGAACTTCACCAGCGCGATCGGCACCGTGATTTTTGTCGCGTACCTGTCCGCGCTCTGCCAGAACCCGCTGCACACCGCCACGCAATACGCGCTGCTGACGGCGCTTGCCGCGGTGGGGCGGACTTATCTTTCAGCAGGCGCGGGCTATGCGGCCCATGCGACCGGCTGGGCGCTGTTCTTCGTGATCTGCGTGCTGGTGGCGATCCCGAGCTTGGTGCTGCTGGCCTGGCTGCAGAAGCGCGGGCATTTCGAGGCGCTGGGACCGGTCAGGGTTTAGGCCCATCTCTCTCCTTCGTCATTGCGAGGAGCTCTTGCGACGAAGCAATCCAGACTGTTTCCGCGCAGAAAGTCTGGATTGCTTCGCTTCGCTCGCAATGATGACGGAGAGAGAGCAATCGCGCCTCCTACTGCTTCCTGATCAGGCTCCATTTCGTGATCACGGCCTCGCTCATTTGGCCGGGATCGCTGGCGCAAGCGACCTCGTCGACCTTGACCGAGATCTCCTTGCCGACGAACGATTTCAGCTGCGCGGCCTGCGCGTCGCTGGAGGTGACGAGCTGGAAGGTCTCGGGCCCGGTCTCGAGATTGCACAGCCCGCTCGGCGGCGGCAGGCGGCGCGGCTCGGAGGTGATCTGGTACATCGCAACCCGCTTGCCGGCGTTCTTGAAGTCGCGCACCTTCAGCGCATTCAGCTCGCCCGAGAGCACGTCGCCATTGTTGATGGGCTTGCCGGGCTTGGTCGGCGGCGGCGCCCCGCCGCCCTGCTGAGCGGAGATAGCCGGGGTCACCACCGTCATCATCATCAGGGCCAAAGCCAGCCGTTTGGCGAATCGTTTCGTCATGTCGTCCGTTCCGTGAAGTCTGGATTGTTAGAACAGGGTCCGCTGCCGCATGGCGGCCGATAGCGTACCTTCATCGAGATAATCAAGCTCGCCGCCGACCGGCACACCGTGCGCGAGTCGGGTTACTTTGACGTTGGCGTCCTGAAGCAGGTCGGTGATGTAATGCGCCGTGGTTTGGCCGTCGACGGTGGCGTTCAGCGCCAGGATGATCTCGTGCACCTCGGCGGCATGCGCCCGCGCCACCAGCGCGTCGATTGTGAGGTCCTGCGGACCGACGCCGTCGAGCGGCGACAAGGTCGCGCCCAGCACGTGATAGCGGCCTTGGGTCGCATTGGCCCGCTCCAGCGCCCAGAGATCGGCGACGTCGGCGACAACGACGATGATGGCAGGATCGCGCTTCGGATCGGTGCAGACCGTGCAGGGATTTTGCGTGTCGATGTTGCCGCAGGTCTTGCAGACCTGGACCTTGTCGAGCGCGACCTGCAAGGCCGAGGACAGCGGCATCATCAGCGCTTCGCGCTTCTTGATCAGATGCAGCGCCGCGCGCCGCGCCGAGCGCGGGCCAAGGCCCGGCAGCCGCGCGAGAAGCTGGACCAGCCGCTCGATCTCGGGACCTGCAACCGCGCCCATCTTACTGGCCGAACAGCCCCGGCGGCAGGCCGAGCCCGCCGGTCAGCGCCTGCATCTTCTCCTGCATCGCCGTCTCCGCCTTGCGGCGGGCATCGCCAAAGGCGGTGACGAGCAGGTCTTCCAGCACTTCGCGCTCTTCCGCCTTCATCAGCGAGGGATCGATCTTGACGCCCTTGACGTCCATCTTGGCGGTCATGCGCACGGCGACGAGACCGCCCCCGGAGATGCCCTCCACCTCCACGTTGCCGAGCTGCTCCTGCATCTCCTGCATCTTGGATTGCAGCTGCGCTGCCTGCTTCATCATGCCGAGAAAGTCAGCCATGGGTGCTCGTCCTTGTTGGCGCCATCCATCGTCATCGCGCCCTAGCTTGTTGTTTGAGCATGATCTGGTCGGAAAACCGTTTCGCACTTTGCGTTACGCGGCCCTTCGGGTCCGGATCATGCTCAGAGATCGTCGTCGCCGTCGGAATCGTCGGGCGGATCGTCAGTGCCATAGTCGGCATTAATATTGGATTCCGGCGCCTCGGGGGCAAGCCTGCGGACCTCGACGACTTTCGCGCCGGGAAAACGCGACAGCACCTCCTGCACGCGCGGATCGGCCTCCGCAGTGCGGGCATGCTCCTGCTTAGCGGCCTGGTTTACCGAGCGCAGCGTCGGCTGGCCCTGCTCGTTGGAGACGATCACGGTCCAGCGGCGGCCGGTCCAGAGCTCGAATTTCTTCGCAAGCTCCGAGATCATGGTCTTGGAGGCGTTGGGCTCGAGCGCGACCTCGAGCCGGCCCTCCTCGAAACGAACGAGGCGCATGTCGCCCTCGAGCGCGCCCTTGGTCAGGAGGTCGCGCTTCTGCCCGGCAAGCGCGACGAGCTGGGTGAAGCTGGTGATGCGGAGCTGAGGCGCCGCACCTTGCGGATTGGGCGCGGGCGCCGCCATCTGCGGCCGGGCAGCGCCGCCGAACGCGGTCGGCGATGATGTCGGCATGCGCACCGGCGCCGCTGAGGTCACGGGCGCTGCGGAGGCCATTGGTGCAGCCGGCGCACTGCGCGCGCTACTGCCGCCGCTCGCGACTGGTGAGCCGCCGCCATTCTGCTCCAGCATCCTGATCGCCTCGTCCGGCGTCGGCAGGTCGGCGACATAGGCGATGCGCACCAGCACCATCTCGGCGGCCGCGGCGGGCCGCGTCGCAGCCTGCACCTCGGTGATGCCCTTGAGCAGCATCTGCCACGTCCGCGACAGCACCCGCATCGAGATCTTCGCGGCGAAATCCTTCGCGCGGACGCGCTCGGTCTCGCCATAGGCGACGTTGTCAGCAGTCGCCGGCACGATCTTCACCCGGGTGACGAAGTTCACGAACTCAGCGAGATCGGACAGCACGACGATCGGATCGGCCCCGACATCGTACTGGTCGCGGAACTCCTTGAAAGCCGCGGCGATGTCGCCGCGCACCAGCGAATCGAACAGGTCGATGACGCGGGTGCGGTCGGCAAGGCCCAGCATCTGCCTGACCGCATCGGCCTTCACCTGCCCCGCCGCATGTGCGATCGCCTGGTCGAGCAGCGACAGCGAATCGCGCACCGAGCCTTCCGCGGCGCGCGCGATGATGCCGAGCGCCTCCGGCTCGATCTCGACGCTTTCCTTCGCGGCGATGTTGGCGAGGTGCTTCATCAGCACGTCGGCCTCGACGCGGCGCAGGTCGAAGCGCTGGCAGCGCGACAGCACGGTGACCGGAACCTTGCGGATCTCGGTGGTCGCGAACACGAACTTAGCGTGCTCCGGTGGTTCCTCCAGCGTCTTCAGGAAGGCGTTGAACGCCGCCGTCGACAGCATGTGGACTTCGTCGATGATGTAGACCTTGTAGCGGGCGCTGGCCGGCGCATAGCGCACGCTGTCATTGATCTGGCGGACGTCGTCGACGCCGGTATGCGAGGCCGCGTCCATCTCAAGCACGTCCATGTGCCGGCTTTCCATGATCGCCTGGCAATGCACGCCCAAGGTTGGCATTTGGATGGTCGGCCCCTTCACCGAGCCATCCGGCATCTCGTAGTTGAGTGCACGCGCGAGGATGCGCGCGGTGGTCGTCTTGCCGACGCCGCGGACGCCGGTGAGAATCCAGGCCTGCGGAATCCGCCCGGTCTCGAACGCGTTGGAGACGGTGCGGACCACGGCCTCCTGGCCGATCAGATCGTCGAACGAGGAGGGACGGTATTTGCGCGCCAGTACGCGGTAAGGCGCGTTGCCGGCCGGGCCGGCGCTATCGGGATTGGAAGGGGCGCCAGCGTCGGTCATCGGTCGATCCGCAATGAAATGTCTCTCGGCCGGCTTTTGCGGAAAGGAGCGCGCGCTGGCGGGAAGCCCGCCGGCGCAATTCGCTCGGAAAAACAGGTAGGAGACTGACGAGCGACCCGATCCGGACCTCGTTAGGGCTGCTTCCTTCCGGACCTGACCCGGTTGGCGAGTGGCTCGTCCACCGCCAATCTCCCGGTCCCTATTTGGGGCCAAAGGAAGCGGAAAGCAAGCGGGTATCGCCCCGAACCGTCTGGGTTTGCCCAGCATCCGGGCAAATCCGGATCTGCCCAGCCGATAGGCTGTGCTTTCACTGATGGGACCACCTTGCTAAGAACGCTGCCGGAACTCCACCCAACCAGAAAAGCGATTGATCCCAATGGTTACACGTCGTGATGTTGCATCGATTGTCGGACTTGGCGCGGTCACCGCAGCCGCGCTGGCCGCCCCAGCCGTGGCCCAGACCGCGGCCGACCCGAACGAATCGACCTTCGCCCGCATCCGTCGCACCAAGAAGATGCGGATCGGCGCGGTCGGCGGCGGCGCGCCCTATTACATGAAGGACCTCGCCACCGGCCAGTGGAAGGGTTTCTACATCGACATCGCCAAGGGGCTCGCCGACGACATGGAGGCCGAGCTCGAGATCACCGAAACCACCTGGGGCAATTCGGTGCTCGACCTGCAGTTCAACAAGATCGACATCTTCTTCGGCCTCAACCCGACGCCGAAGCGCGCGCTGGTGGTCGATTTCTCGGTGCCGGTCTTCAACAACGCGTTCGGCATCCTCTGCAAGAAGGACTTCAAGCCGAAGAGCTGGGCCGAGCTGAACTCGCCCGACGTCAAGATCGCCGTCGACCAGGGCTCCTCGCACGACCAGGTCGTCAGCCGCCTGACGCCGAAGGCGCAGATCTCGCGGCTGAAGACCGCCGACGATGCCACCGCTGCGCTGCAGACCGGCCGCGTCGACGCGCAGTGCCTGATCACCATGCTGTCGCTGACCGTCTTGAAGAAGAACCCGTCGCTCGGCCAGTTCGTGCTGCCGACGCCGATCTTCGCGACCACGTCCAACGCCGGCTTCCGCCGCGAGAACGACAAGACCTTCCGCGACTACGTCAACACCTGGATCGACTTCAACAAGGGCCTCGGCTTCATCCGCAACGCGATCATCACGAATATGGAGCTGGTGGGCGTGACCGAGGCGGACATCCCGCCGGGCGTGTCGCTGTAACATCAGCACCGTCATTCCGGGGCGATGCGCAGCATCGAACCCGGAATCTCGAGATTTCCGGGTTCGCCCTTCGGGCGCCCCGGAATGACAGTACGCACGACGAGCAAAAACACGCATGTATCAGTGGGACTTCGGCATCCTCTGGAGCTATCGCTGGCTCTTTCTCAACGGGCTTGGCGTCACTGTCGGCTTCACCGTGATCATCGTCGTGTGCGGGCTGCTGTTCGGCCTGCTCGGCGCGTTCGGCAGCCTGTCGCGCTTCAAGGCGGTACGGCTCGTCGCGCTCGCCTTTATCGAGGCGTTCCGCTGCACGCCGATCCTGGTGCAGCTGATCTGGTTCTACTACGCGCTGCCGATCCTCGCCGGGGTCGAGATGACGCCGATCACGGCATCCGCGCTGGCGCTCTCACTCTATGGCGGCTCGTTCTATTCGGAGATCATCCGCGGCGGCATCGTCTCGATCGACAGCGGCCAGTCGGAGGCCGGCGCCGCGCTCGGCATGACGCCGAGCCAGACGATGCGGCGCGTCGTGCTGCCGCAGGCGATCAAGCGCATGATCCCGGCGCTGATGAACCAGTCGATCATCCAGTTCAAGAACACCTCGCTGGTCTCGGTGCTCGCGGTGCCTGACCTCGTCTATCAGAGCCAGGTCGCCGCCCACGACAGCTATCGGCCGCTCGAGACCTACACGGCGGTCGCGGTCGCCTATGCGGCGATCCTGATTCCGCTCACCATCATCGTCCGCCGCGGCGAGAAGCGACTGGCGGTGAGCGAATGACCGAGACGCCGAAAATCGAGATCCGGGCCTTACGCAAAAGCTTCGGCAGCAACGAGGTTTTGAAGAACATCAATCTCGACGTCGCCAAGGCCGGCGTCGTGGCGCTGATCGGCCCGTCCGGCTCCGGCAAGTCCACGCTGCTCCGCTGCATCAACCTCCTGGTCGTGCCCGACGGCGGCAGCGTCCGTGTCGGCGAGACGCGCTTTGCGTTCGGCGATGGTTCCAAGCTGCCAGACGTGAAGACGCTGGCAAAATTCCGCGCCACCACAGGCATGGTGTTCCAGCACTTCAACCTGTTCCCGCACATGACGACGCTCCAGAACGTGATGGAGGGGCCGGTCACGGTGCGGCGCATGGCCAAGGCGGACGCCGAGAAGCTCGCGCGTGCTCAGCTTGCAAAAGTTGGCCTTGCCGAGAAGGCCGACCAATATCCGGCGACGCTCTCCGGCGGACAGAAGCAGCGCGTCGCGATCGCGCGTGCGCTGGCGATGGAGCCTGACGTCATGCTGTTCGATGAAGCCACCTCGGCGCTCGATCCCGAGCTCGTCGGCGAGGTGCTCAACGTGATGCAGCGCCTCGCCTCCGAAGGCATGACCATGGTGATCGTGACCCACGAGATCGCCTTTGCCCGCGAGGTCGCCAATCGCCTGATCTTCATGCGCGACGGCATCGTCGTCGAAGAAGGTCCGGCGCGGCAGGTGATCGACAATCCGCAGCAAGCCGCGACGCGCGCCTTCCTCAGCCATTTCCACCGCACCGGCGCGTTGCCGCCGGCCACGCCGGCATCGTGATGCAAAATATCCATCGCGTCTATCTCGTGACGGGCGCCGCCAGCGGCATCGGCCGCGCCACCGCAAGACTGCTCGCTGATCCCGGCATCGCGCTCCTGCTGCACACCCGCTCCAACGCCGAAGGTCTCGACGCCACTGCGGCGGAGGCCGAAGCGAAAGGCGCCCTTGTCGCCAAATGCCTTGGCGATCTCGCCGACGAGACTGCTGCCGCCAACGCCGTCGCCGCTGCGCGCGCCGTTTTCGGCCGGCTCGACGGATTGATCCTGGTCGGCGGCCATGCCCGCCGCGGCAGCGCCATCGGCACGCCGGCGGATGAGTTTCGTAAGGCGATGGACGAATCGGCGCTGGCGTTCACGCGCATGGTCGAGGCCGCGCTGCCGCTGTTACGGGCCGGGCAGGACGGGCGGATCGTGGCGGTGTCGTCCTTTGTCGCGCACGCGATCCGGCCCGAATTCGCGCCGTTCGCGGCCACCGCCGCAAGCCGTTCCGCGCTGGAAGCGCTGGTGCGGCTGACTGCGATCGAGCTTGCCAAGGACGGCATCACCGTCAACGCGGTTTCGCCCGGCCTCATCATCAAGGACAAGCCGAGCGAAAGCCGGCTCTCGCCCGAGCAGATTGCGGCTACCGAAGCGCTGATCCCGATGCGCCGCCGTGGGCGGCCGGAGGAAGTCGCCGAGATCATCGCCTTCCTGGCATCCCCGAAAGCATCCTACGTCACCGGCCAGGTCTGGCACGTCAATGGAGGCCTGACATGACCGAAGCAATCATCGCACGTCTGCGCCTGTTCCTGATCTAGAGCCCGATCAAGATGGCGCGCCTGCAGGGCGTCGGCAACGTCAAGGGCACGGTGAAGCGCGTGCTGATCGAGCTGACCTCGAGCGACGGCATTGTCGGCTGGGGCGAGGCCGCGCCCTGGGAGGTATTCACGGGAACGCCGGAAGCAGCATTCTCCGCGCTCGACATCTATCTGCGACCGATCTTGCTCGGCAAACCCGTGCGCCGCATCCGCGCGCTGATGGCCGAGCTCGACCGCGCGCTGGTCGGACACGCGGAAGCAAAAGTCGCCATCGAGATGGCGCTGCTCGACATCGTCGGCAAGGCGTCAGGCCTGTCCGTCGCCGACCTCCTCGGCGGCCGCGTGCGCGACACGATCCCCCTGTCGTTCTCCATTGCTGATCCGGATTTCGCTGCCGATCTCGAACGCATGCGAAAGATGGTTCCTGAAGGCAACGTCATCTACAAGGTCAAGACCGGCGTGAAGCCGCATCGCGATGACCTCGACCATCTCGAAGAGATCCGAAAAGAGTTCGGTGACAAGGTCGATCTGCGCGTCGACTACAACCAGGCGCTGGCGCCATTCGGCGCGATCAAGATCCTGCGCGATGTCCAGGAATTCGCGCCGACCTTCATCGAGCAGCCGGTGCCGCGCAAATTTCTCGACGTGATGGCGCAGCTCGCCGCGGCGCTGGAAACGCCCGTGCTCGCGGATGAGAGCTGCTTCGACCGCCGCGACATGATGGAGGTGGTGCGCCGCGAGGCCGCCGATGCCGTCTCGATCAAGCTGATGAAGGCCGGCGGCCTGTTCGAGGCGCAGGCCATCATGGCAATCGCCGACATCGCCGGCCTGCCCGGCTATGGCGGCACGCTATGGGAGGGCGGCATTGGCCTTGCCGCCGGCACGCAGCTGATCGCGGCGACGCCAGGCATCTCGCTCGGCTGCGAGTTCTACATGCCGCATCACGTGCTGACCGAGGATGTGCTGGAAGAGCGCGTCGCCAACCGCGGCGGCCACGTCGTGGTGCCCGAGGGCCCCGGCCTCGGCATCCGCGTCAGCGACGCCTCCATCCGCGCCAATGCGCGGGTGCTTGCGGAGGCGTAAGCCACCGGCGCGGCCACAAACTCGGTTGTCGTCCCCGGGCAAGCGTCAGCGCAGACCCGGGACGACGATCGCGTATGCGGCGGCCGCGTAGCGCAATCCTTCCCCTATCGGACCCCATATCGTATGGTCTGAACCAACCAGCCCGCCCTACGGGCCATCCGGAAACGCATATGTCTGATCCCGCCTGGTCGCTGCATTCCCGTCTGAAAGAGGACACCATCGACATCGGAGATCTGCCGCTGTCGAAGGTGCTGGTCATCAAGGACGCGCATTATCCCTGGCTGCTGCTGGTGCCGCGGCGGGTCGATGCGGTCGAGATCATCGATCTCGACGAGGTGCAGCAGGCGCAGCTGATGACCGAAATCTCCCGGGTCTCGCGCGCGCTCAAGGAGATCACCAAATGCGACAAGCTCAATGTCGCAGCGCTCGGCAACCTCGTGCCACAGCTTCACGTCCACATCATCGCGCGCCGCACCAGTGACGCGGCCTGGCCGCGGCCCGTCTGGGGCGTGATGCCGCCGCTGGCACACGATGCTGCCGAGGTTCAGAATTTCATCAGCGCGCTTCGCCGAAAAATCTGGTTGGGTTGAAAGAATAACAATGTCAGCATTCGACGCATTTCCGCTGGGGCAGCCGGCCTTCGTCACCAATGGCCTCGATCGCGCCGCGCATCTGCGCCGCGACGATGAAAAGCTGTTCGCGCTGGAGCAGAAATCCTCATCGCGTGCCTATGTCGTTTACCGCGACTCGCTGCTGGTGAAGCGCGAGGGTGACAAGGTGCGCGCGCAGCTCGGAATCGACGAGGCGCTGAAATGCGGCGCCAATCCCGGCACGATCTTTCTGGGGCTGCGCGATGGCGCCGCGATTTTCGGCATGGGTCTATCGCAGGCCGCCGCAGAGAAGCTGATCGGCCGCGAGGATTACACCGTCACCGAGCTGCGCGGCATGGCGATGCAGGGCGTCATCCCGCCCGACGAGCTCTCGGCGATCGCGATGGCGAAGTCGATGGTCGGCTGGCACCAGCGCCACGGCTATTGTGCCAATTGCGGCGCGCGCAGCGCGATGAAGGAAGGCGGCTGGAAGCGGGATTGCCCTGCCTGCAAGGCCGAGCATTTTCCGCGCACCGACCCCGTCGTGATCATGCTGGTGGCGTCCGGCGACAAATGCCTGCTCGGCCGCCAGAAGCAGTTTCCGCCGGGCATGTTCTCGTGCCTCGCCGGCTTCGTCGAGGCCGCCGAGACGATCGAGGATGCGGTGCGCCGTGAGATCCTCGAAGAATCCGGCATCCGCTGCACCGATGTGCAGTATTACATGACGCAGCCCTGGCCCTATCCGTCGTCGCTTATGATCGGCTGCAGCGCGCGGGCGCTGAACGAGGACATCGTCGTCGACCACTCCGAGCTGGAAGACGCGCGCTGGTTCACGCGCGAGGAAGCGGCCAAGATGCTGACGCGGACCCATCCGGACGGACTCGCCGGGCCACACCCCTTCGCCATCGCCCATCATTTGCTCGGCCGCTGGGTGCACGACAAGAGCTGACCGCCGATAGCACTACCTGCGACCGCGCCGCGCATCCTCTGCATTGGCACCCGCGGCACGATCTGGCCGAACGAGGGCGCGCTGGAGGAGACACCGGCCTTCCCGGTGGAGGCGGTCGATACGCTGGGCGCCGGCGAATCTTCCACGGCGCCTTGACGCTTCGCCTCGCCGAGCGGGCAGGCGTTGCGATTCGCCGCGGCTACCGCAGCGCTGAAATGCTAGCCGCCATGGCGGTGGCCTGGCTGCCCCACAACGTATTGAATTTGAAGAGTTTTTGCGCCCCCGCCCTAGAGCAATTCCACTGCTACGCCGAGAATATGGGCTTGCTGTGGAAAGATTTTCTCTATATCAGGGAAATCCGCCCCTGAAATGGAACAAAGTTCTTCAAATGACTGACCTCGCTGTCCACCTGCCCGAGACCAGCCGCCGCCTCGACGCCATCGACCGCAAGATCTTGATGGTACTCCAGGAGGATGCCTCCCTCTCGGTCGCCGAGATTGGCGACCGTGTCGGCCTGTCCTCGACCCCCTGCTGGAAACGCATTCAGCGGCTTGAAGCCGACGGCGTGATCCTGAAGCGGGTTGCCCTCGTCGACCAGAACAAGATCGGGCTCGGCATCTCCGTATTCGTCTCGGTCGAGAGCGCCGATCATTCCGACGCCTGGCTGAAGAAATTCGCCGAAGCCGTCAGCGCCATGCCCGAGGTGATGGAATTCTATCGCATGGCCGGCGACGTCGATTACATGCTGCGCGTCGTGGTCGCGGACATGCAGGCCTATGACGTGTTCTACAAGAAGCTGATCAGCGCCGTGCCGCTGAAGAACGTTACGTCGCGCTTCGCCATGGAGAAGATCAAGTCGGTGACCGCGCTGCCGATCCCGGCGGTCGTGGCGGCGTAGAAAGCTCGCGTATCGCCACAGAGTAAACTGTCATCGCCCGGCTTGACCGGGCGATCCAGTACTCCGTGACGCCAGCAATAATATCGAGAGGCCACGGCGTACTGGATCACCCGCCTTCGCGGGTGATGACAGCAGTGAGTGCGGCGAGCGCGAGCGCTCTCCGCTCCCACCTCAAATCTTCTGATTATACTCGCCAACCTCCGGATGGTTGCGCAGCACGCTGTTCACCATCTCGAACATGTCGTGCATACGCTGCTCGGAGACCGGGCTTTCGACCACGACGACGAGCTCGGGCTTGTTGGAGGAGGCGCGCACAAGGCCCCAGCTGCCGTCCTCGACGGTGACGCGTACGCCGTTGACGGTGACGAGATCGCGGATCGCCTGCCCGCCGATCTTCGCGCCCGTGGCCCGCAGATCCTCGAAGTGCTTCACCACCTTGTCGATGACGCCGTATTTGACCTCGTCGGCGCAATGCGGCGACATGGTCGGCGACGACCAGGTTTTTGGCAGCGCATCCTTCAGATCCGCCATCGACTTGCCGGGGGCGCGGTCGAGCATGTCGCAGATCGCGATCGCCGAGACCAGGCCGTCGTCATAGCCGCGGCCGTAGGGCTTGTTGAAGAAGAAGTGGCCCGACTTCTCGAAACCGGCGAGCGCGCCGGTCTCGTTGGTGCGGCGCTTCATGTAGGAATGGCCGGTCTTCCAATAGGCGGTCTTCGCGCCCTGCTTCTGCAGGATGGGATCGGTGACGAACAGGCCGGTCGACTTCACGTCGACGATGAACTGCGCGTCCTTGTGGATCGCCGACATGTCGCGGGCCAGCATCACGCCGACCTTGTCGGCGAAGATCTCCTCGCCGGTGTTGTCGACGACGCCGCAGCGGTCGCCGTCGCCGTCGAAGCCGAGGCCGACATCGGCCTTGTGATGCAGCACCGCGTCGCGGATCGCGTGCAGCATCTCCATGTCTTCGGGATTCGGATTGTATTTCGGGAAGGTGTGATCGAGCTCGGTGTCGAGCGGAATCACCTCGCAGCCGATCGCCTCCAGCACCTGCGGCGCGAACGCGCCGGCGGTGCCGTTGCCGCAGGCGGCGACGACCTTGAGCTTGCGCGTCAGCTTCGGTCGATTGGTGAGATCGGCGATGTACCGCGCCGGATAGTTTTCGTGGAACCGGTAGGAGCCGCCGTCCCTGTTCTTGAATTCGGCATTGAGCACGATCTCCTTCAGCCGCGTCATCTCGTCGGGACCGAAGGTCAGCGGACGGTTGGCGCCCATCTTCACGCCGGTCCAACCATTGTCGTTGTGCGAGGCCGTGACCATGGCAACGCAAGGCACGTCGAGATCGAACTGCGCGAAATAGGCCATCGGTGTCACCGCGAGGCCGATGTCGTGCACCTTGCAGCCCGCCGCCATCAGGCCGGAGATCAGTGCGTATTTGATCGAGGCCGAATAGCCGCGGAAATCATGGCCGGTGACGATCTCCTGGCTGACGCCGAGCTCGGCGATCAGCGCGCCCAAGCCCATGCCCAGCGCCTGCACGCCCATCAGGTTGATTTCCTTCTGAAACAGCCAGCGCGCGTCGTATTCACGAAAGCCGGTCGGCTTCACCATCGGCTCGGATTCGAAGCCGTAGGTATTCGGCAAAAGTACGGATTTCGGCTTGGGAAACATTGAGACAATCTCGCGAAGGGCTAGGATTGCCGCAGCTTTAGCGAATGCCGGGCTGCAGCGGAAGGAGGGAATGGCAGCTTATGGCTGATAATTGCGGCAGTTTGGTCACGGGAAAACCTTACTGCTGCTTCGCGATGCGCACGTCGCACGCAAGAATGGCAGGATTCTGCCATGATCGATCACACCTCAGATGCGCTGTCGCGCCTCGCAGTCTCGGATCGAGGGATCGTATTGAAGCCGACCGGGCCGGCCGCGGATGTCCACTCAGGGTTACTCCGCCTCGCCCGCTCATTTATCCGCAATCGCCATGGCGCAGCACGCGGGCTGACTGATCATTTGGATCATTAACGGAAGCCTCGTTTCGAGCTCTCTCCCCACGTTGCGCGTAGGAGACAAGCGATGCGCACGGCGTCGATCCTGGTCGCAATCGCGGCCGGCACAGTCTTGTCGATGTGCCAAATGATGGCCGCTCATGCGGCCAACGAGAGGCTGTTGGACCGACCGGCCGGCCCTCCGCCGCAACCCCTCAACATCAGGTTTGGCAATCCGACGCTTGGACCGATGGCCCACACCAAATTCTGCTTGCAATATCCCGACGAATGCCGCGCTCGCCTGCCGTTTCGTGGCGGTCCGGTTCACTTGACTGAAGAGCGATGGGCAGATCTGAAGGAGGTCAACGAGGCCGTGAACAAGGCCATCATCCCCGAGCCGAATGAGCTGGGCCTGGAGGGGGAAGTCTGGCTGATCGATCCCGACCGCGGCGACTGCAACGACTACGCCGTCAGCAAGCGCCACAAGCTACTCAGCCGGGGCTGGCCCCAGCGGGCGCTTCTGCTCAGTGAGGTCGTGAGCGTCTGGGGCAAGCACCATCTGGTTCTGGTCGTTCGAACGCGGAGCGGCGATCTGGTGCTGGACAATCTGACGACGCAGATCAGACCGTGGCTGCGCACGCCCTATCGCTGGATTCGAATCCAATCGCCGAGCGAACCGCGATACTGGAACATCGTCGCGCCGCGCGTCGTCTAAAGCGCGATGAGATCAGGATAAATCGTCATCGCGCTTTAGCAACTCGATGTTTGCGCATGATCTTTTCGGAAAACCGCTGCGCACTTTTCCGGATCATGCTTTAAAGCGCGACGAGACTTGGATCAATCGATGCGCGCTCAGGACCCGGTTCACCTCTCCCGTAGGGACAGGTGAGCTACGGACGGCCCGCCGAACCTAATTCGTCATGCTCTACTGGGCGCATGACCCGCAAGAGCGTGGAGCGAGGCTATTGCTCCAGCATCATCTGGCTGTTGGCGTATTCGAAGCGCTTGAGGCGGGAGAGGAAGGAGAGGCCGAGCAGGTTCTCCGACAACGCCTCGTCCGGGAGCACCATGGCATCGACGTCGCGCACGACGAGGCCGCCGACATCAAGCATGGCGATGCGGGTGCGCGCGGCCTTGATGGTGCCGTTGGCGGTGGAGACGGTAGCGTTGTACTCGCTGCGCGTCGGGCGGAGGCCGAAGCGCGCGGCGGAGGTCTCGTTGAGCGCGACGACGGAAGCGCCGGTGTCGACCATGAAGCCGATGCGCTGGCCCTCGATGCGCCCCTCGGTCTGGAAATGACCGCGGCCGTCGCGCGGGATGTTGAGCGTGCGGCCGCCGGCCGGCGCCGCGGCCGCAAGAGCGACCGTCGTGCGCGGCGCGGAGGTCGCGGAGGCCGTGCTCATCTTGTCCGCCATCTGCGCCATGAACGTGCCCAGGCCGATCATGACGGCCGCGATGATCACAATGTTACGCATCACACCACTTCCGAGCCGGAAAGCCCGATTTCACCACGCCACACGCCCGCCCGCGAGCGAAGCCGCAGGCAGAACGGTGCCATTTTGGCGAAAAGGATGAGCGAACGGTTAATGCGGTGGTGGCTCGACGCTCTCTCCGCAGGCGCGGGGCGAGGGAGAAGACACATCACGTCCCGCGCGGCTTCGCCCGCCTTGTCGGCGCGGCGCTGGCGGGATCGTCCGGCCAGGGATGGCGCGGGTAGCGGCCGCGCAGATCGGAGCGGACCGCGGCGTAGCTGCCGCGCCAGAAGCCGGGGAGATCGCGCGTCACCTGCACCGCGCGCTGCGCCGGCGACAGCAGCTCCAGCACCAGCGGCACCTTGCCCGCGGCAATCGAGGGATGGGTGTTGAGGCCGAACAACTCCTGCAGCCGCACCGCGATGGTCGGCCCCTGCTCCGCCTCATAGTCGATCGCGAGCACGCTGCCGGTCGGCGCCTCGAAATGCGTTGGCGCTTCGCGGTCGAGCCGCGCGCGCATCTCCCAGGGCAATAGCGCCATCAGCGCGTCGGAGAGATCGCCGGCCGAGATGTCCTTGAGCGCGATCTTGTCGTAGAGCGCCGGCACCAGCCAATCGTCGCGCCGCGCGATCAGTCCGTCGTCGGATAGGTCCGGCCAGCTCTCGCCTTCGGCCTTGCGCAGAAACATCACTCGGTCGCGCCATTGTTTTGCGGCCTTCGACCAGGGCAGCCGGTCGAGGCCGGCGGCGATCAGCCCGTCGGCAAGAATGCGCGCAGTGTCCTCCGAAGGCGACACGGCAAGCATGGCCTCGGAGAGCGTGATCGCATGCAGGGCGCGCTTGCGTCGTGCACGCAGCGCCATCGCGCCGCGATCGAACGAGATCTCGTCGACGCTCTCGATGTGCTCGGCGAAATGCTGTTCGATCTCGGCCTGTGTGATCTGCGCGGCGAGCAGGATGCGGCCGCTCGCGGCCGTGCCGGTCATCTCGCCGATCGCGATATAGGGCGCGCGGGCGAGCGACCACGTTTGCTCCACCGCAGCGCCACGGCCATTGGCGAGCAGGAAACTGCCATTGCCGCGGTTGCGCGCGACACGGTCCGGGAAGGCATAGGCGAGCATCAGACCGGTGGAGAGATCAACCTGCTCGCGCGCCTTCTCCGACGCCGCCACCTGCGAGGCCCAGCGCCGCGCGAGATCGCGGGCGCTGGCGGCGCGCGGCGAGCGGTCGCGGCGGAACTGGTCGCGCCGGTGCTCGAGATCGACGCTGTCGCCGCCAAGCCCGCGCTCGGTAATGATCGCCGCGATCTCGGCGGCGGCTTCACCGCTGCCTGCGCGATGCGAATCCACGATCATGCGTGCGAGCCGCGGCGGCAGCGCCAGCGCGCGCAGGCTCTTGCCCTCTGGAGTGATGCGCCCGTCGCGATCGAGCGCGTTGAGCTCTTGGAGCAGGCTCCTGGCCTCCTTCCAGGCCGGCTGCGGCGGCGGATCGAGGAATGACAGCGCGGCAGGGTCTGCGACGCCCCATTGCGCGAGGTCGAGCACCAGCGAGGACAGGTCGGCGCTGAGGATCTCCGGCTGGGTGTAGGGCGCGAGCGAAGCCGTCTGCGGCTCGTCCCAAAGCCGATAGCAGACGCCGGGCTCGGTACGGCCGGCGCGGCCGCGGCGTTGGTCCACCGCCGCGCGCGCGGCGCGCACGGTTTCGAGCCTGGTCAGGCCGATGTCCGGCTCGTAGCGGGGCACCCGGGCAAGGCCAGAATCGACCACGATGCGGACGCCTTCGATGGTGAGCGACGTCTCCGCGATGGAGGTCGCCAGCACGACCTTGCGCATGTCCTTCGGCGCTGGCGCAATGGCGCGATCCTGCACGGCGGCGTCGAGCGCGCCGAACAGCGGCACGATCTCGATGCTGGCGTCCTGCACGCGCTCGCTGAGGAAATTCTGGGTGCGACGAATTTCGGCAGCGCCCGGCAGGAAGGCCAGCACCGAGCCGCTGTCGGCGCGGAGCGCGGACGCAATCGCATCCGCCATCTGCCGCTCGATCGGCGCGTCGGCCTTGCGGCCGAGATAGCGCGTCTCGACCGGAAACGCCCGGCCTTCGCTCTCGACGACAGGTGCATCGCCGAGCAGCTTTGCGACCCGGGCGCCGTCGAGCGTCGCCGACATTACGAGGAGGCGTAAATCTTCGCGCAAGCCGAGTTGTGCGTCCCGCGCCAAAGCGAGGCCCATGTCGGCGTCGAGCGAGCGCTCGTGGAATTCGTCGAACAGGATGGCGGCGACGCCTGAAAGTTCGGGATCGTCGAGGATTTGGCGGGTGAAGATGCCTTCTGTCACGACCTCAACGCGCGTGGCGCGCGAGATCTTCGAGCCGAAACGAACGCGGTAGCCGACGGTTTCGCCGGCGCGCTCGCCAAGCGACTTGGCCATGCGGTCGGCGCTGGCGCGCGCGGCGATGCGGCGCGGCTCCAGCACGATGATCTTCCTGTCCCTGGCCCAGGGTGCATCGAGCAGCGCCAGCGGCACGCGCGTGGTCTTGCCGGCGCCGGGAGGGGCGACCAGCACGGCAGCGTTATGCGCCTCCAGCGTGCGCGAGAGGTCGTCGAGCACGGCGTCGATCGGGAGGGGGGTGTCGAAGCTGCGAGGCAAGAAATCATCCGCTCGTCATGTCCGGGCTTGCCCCGGGACATCCACGTTCTTGGATTAGAAAACAGACGTGGATGGCCGGGACAAGCCCGGCCATGACGGAATTATGCACTCTCGTGGAGCCTCAGCCCTGCACCGGCGGGCGCCCGACACTCTCGTAGGTGAAGCCGGCGGCTTCCATCTCTTCCGGGCGGTAGATGTTGCGGAGGTCGACGATGACGGGCTGGGCCATGGCGCTCTTCAGCCGGTCGAGATCGAGCGCGCGGAACTGGACCCATTCGGTGACGATGACGACCGCGTCGGCGCCTTGCGCGCAGGAATAGGCGTCCTCGCAATAGGTGATGCTGGGCAGCTCACCCTTCGCCTGCTCCATGCCGACCGGGTCGAAGGCCTTGACGGTCGCGCCCATGTCGATCAGGCCGGTGACGAGCGGGATCGACGGCGCATCGCGCATGTCGTCGGTGTCGGGCTTGAAGGTGAGGCCGAGCACCGCGATGGTCCTGCCGCGCAAGCTACCGCCGAGCGCCTGGCTGACCTTCCGCGCCATCGCGCGCTTGCGGTTCTCGTTGACCGCCAGCACGGATTCGACGATGCGCAGCTGCACGTCATGGTCCTGGGCGATCTTGATCAGCGCCTTGGTGTCCTTGGGAAAGCACGAGCCGCCGAAGCCGGGACCGGCATGCAGGAACTTGGTGCCGATGCGGTTGTCCAGGCCAATGCCGCGCGCGACCTCCTGGACGTTGGCGCCGGCCTTTTCGGACAGGTCGGCGATCTCGTTGATGAAGGTGATCTTGGTCGCCAGGAACGCGTTGGCGGCGTATTTGATCATCTCCGCGGTGCGGCGCGCGGTGAACATCAGCGGCGCCTGGTTCAGCGACAGCGGACGATAGAGGTCGCCCATCACCTTGCGGCCGCGCTCGTCGGAGGTGCCGACCACGATGCGGTCGGGGAACTTGAAGTCGCGGATCGCCGCGCCCTCGCGCAGGAATTCGGGGTTGGAGGCGACGACGACGTCGGCGTCGGGATTGGCCTCGCGGATGATGCGCTCGACCTCGTCGCCGGTGCCGACCGGCACGGTCGACTTGGTCACCACCACGGTGAAGCCGGACAGCGCCTGCGCGATCTCCTTCGCGGCGGCGTAGACATAGGACAGATCGGCGTGGCCGTCGCCGCGGCGCGAGGGCGTGCCGACCGCGATGAACACGGCGTCGGCCTCGGCAACCGGCTTCGACAGATCGGTGGTGAAGTCCAGCCGCTTGGCCTTGACGTTGCTGGCAACCAGCTCATCGAGACCGGGCTCGTAGATCGGGATCTCGCCGCGATGAAGGCTGGCGATCTTCTTCTCGTCCTTGTCGACGCACGTGACCTCGTGACCGAAATCCGCAAAGCAGGCCCCGGACACCAGTCCCACATAACCCGTGCCGATCATCGCGATTCGCATGAAAAACCCTGTTCTGGCTGGTTAACAAAACCCCAACTCGGGGCGGTTTAGCACTTTCCGATGGGGAGGGAACAGCCCGCATGCAAAAACCGGCACGCAGCTTGAACCGGTAAAGAAGTCGGAAACCCACTGGGATCCAAACTGCCCCACGCCCATACGGAGCTGGGCGGAACACGCCTCGAAACGGGACATCATGGCATCATCAGGCACAATCGCAGCAAGCAGGAGCCCGAAGGCCCCGAGGGCCGGGCGTGTCGACTGGGTCGATTACGCCAAAGGCATCTGCATCATCATGGTCGTGATGATGCATTCGGTGCTGGGGGTGGAGCTCGCCGCCGGCAAGACCGGTTTCATGCATGTCCTGGTGGCCTTTGCAAAGCCGTTCCGGATGCCCGATTTCTTCCTGATCTCGGGCCTGTTCCTGCCACTGGTGATCGATCGCGACTGGCGAACCTATCTCGACCGCAAGGTGGTGCATTTCGCCTATTTCTATGTCGTCTGGGTGACAATCCAGTTCGGCTTCAAGGCGCCCGCCTTCGCCGCGGAATCGAGCTGGCGTGACGCGGGCCTGTTGTATCTGGAATCCTTCATCGAGCCGTTCGGCACGCTGTGGTTCATCTATCTGCTGCCGGTGTTCTTCGTCGTCACAAAACTGACACGGCGAATCCCTCCGCTTGCGATCTGGATCATTGCCGCCGCGCTGGAGACGGCGCGCATCGCGACCGGCTGGACCGCGATCGACGAATTCTGCGCGCGCTTCGTCTACTTCTATTCGGGCTATCTGTTCGCGACTTACGTGTTCGCGCTGTCGGACCGCGCGCGAAAACATCCCGCGCTGGCACTCGCCGGGCTCGCGACCTGGGCGCTGGTCAATGCCGGCCTCGTCGCTATTGGCGCGAGCGAGTGGAAGATCGTCTCGCTCGGGCTCGGTTTTGCCGGCGCGTGCGCGATCATCACGATGGGCACATTGCTGGCGCGCGCGCATTGGCTCAATTTCTTCCGCTTCTGCGGCGAGCATTCGATCGTGATCTATCTCGCCTTTTTCCTACCGATGGCGGCGACCCGCACGCTGCTTTTGCGCACTGGCATCATTGCCGACATCGGCACGGTGTCGCTGATCGTGACCATCGTCGGCGTGATTGGATCGCTGGCGATCTGGCGGGCCGCGCTGCGCATGGGCGCCCACTTCCTGTTCGAGCGGCCGGATGCGTTCTGGATCGCGCCGAAGAAGGCGGGGCCGGTGCTCCAGGCGGCCGAGTAGCTGCGCTCACGGTGTCCTCGCCCGGCTTGACCGGGCGACCCAGTACGCCGAGACGTCAGTGATGGAGCCGAGAGGCCGCGGCGTACTGGATTCCCCGCTTTCGCGGGGAATGACAGCGGGGGATAGTCGCGCGACCAGCCCAAAATTCGCGCTTCCGA
Organism: Bradyrhizobium sp. USDA 4486; assembly: GCF_054057995.1. NCBI lineage: Bacteria > Pseudomonadati > Pseudomonadota > Alphaproteobacteria > Hyphomicrobiales > Nitrobacteraceae > Bradyrhizobium > Bradyrhizobium sp. USDA 4486. The sequence goes on along the minus strand of NZ_JBSRZV010000001.1, from coordinate 6,899,470 downwards.
GGCTGTCAAAACCCGCAAAAATTCATACATTGCGGCCATGCCCAAAACATCCCCGAAAACCACCGCCAAAGCTGACACCAAGGCTGCGCGCAAGACTACGGAAGCCGAGGCTACCGAAGCCAAGACTACGGAAGCCAAAGAGGCCGCCGGCAACGAGCCCGCTGCTGCCAAGGCTGCTGCCAAACCGGTTGCGGCGAAGGCGGTTGGGAAGGACGACCACGTGTTCCTGGTCGACGGTTCCTCCTACATCTTCCGCGCTTATCACGCGCTGCCGCCGCTGAACCGCAAGTCGGACGGCTTGCAGGTCAATGCCGTGCTCGGCTTCTGCAACATGCTGTGGAAGCTCTTGCGCGACATGCCCGAGGACAACCGGCCGACGCATCTGGCGATCGTGTTCGACAAGTCGGAAATCACCTTCCGCAACAAGATCTATCCCGACTACAAGGCGCACCGGCCGCCGGCGCCTGACGACCTGATCCCGCAATTCGCGCTGATCCGCGAGGCCGTGCGCGCCTTCGACCTGCCCTGCCTGGAGCAGGTCGGCTTCGAGGCCGACGATCTGATTGCGACCTATGTGCGGCAGGCCTGCGAGCGCGGCGCGAGCGCAACCATCGTCTCCTCCGACAAGGACCTGATGCAGCTCGTCACCGACTGCGTCACCATGTACGACACCATGAAGGACCGCCGCATCGGCATCCCCGAGGTGATCGAGAAGTTCGGCGTGCCGCCGGAGAAGGTGGTCGAGGTGCAGGCGCTGGCCGGCGATTCCACAGACAACGTGCCTGGAGTCCCCGGCATCGGCATCAAGACCGCCGCGCAGCTGATCGTCGAATATGGCGATCTCGACCAGCTTCTGTTCCGCGCCGGCGAGATCAAGCAGCCGAAGCGGCGCGAGGCGCTGCTCGAGAATGCCGAGAAGGCGCGGATTTCGCGCAAGCTCGTGCTGCTCGACGACAAGGTCGATCTGGACGTGCCGCTCGACGATCTCGCTGTCCACGAGCCCGACGCGCGCAAGCTGATCGCCTTCCTGAAGGCGATGGAATTTTCCACGCTGACGCGCCGCGTCGCCGACTATTCGCAGATCGATCCCGCCAGTGTCGACGCCGATCCCGGCTATGCGAGCGGCGCCAGCGTGTTCTCGCCGCTGCCGCCTTCGGACGTCGTGCCCGCGCCGGGGCCTGGCGCGGCGCCGCAGGCGCGGCCGAACGAGCCCAACAAATCGGCGAGCAAGGAGGACAAGGCCGCGAGCCTGAAGGGCGGGCCGATCTCGCTCGCCGCGGCGCGCGAAGAGGCGCTACGCAAGCTTCCGGTCGAGCGGGCCAGGTATCAGGCGATCAAGTCGCTGAAGGAGCTCAATGCCTTCGTTGCGCGCATCCATGATACCGGCCATGTCGCGATCGAGATCAAGGCGAACTCCATCGACCCGATGCAGGCCGATTTCTGCGGGATCGCGCTGGCGCTGGCGCCGAACGAAGCCTGCTACTTGCCGCTGGCGCACAAACAGGCCGGCGGCGGCGCCGGCCTGTTCGACGCGGGGCTTGCGCCCGACCAGGTCGGGCATGACGACGCCATCGAGGCGCTGCGGCCGGTGCTGGAATCACCGGGCATCCTCAAGATCGGCTTCGACGCCAAGTTTGCCGCCGTGATGCTGGCGCAGCATGGCATCACTCTGCGCAACGTCGACGATGCGCTCCTGATCTCCTACGTGCTCGACGCCGGGCGTGGCTCGCATGCGCTGGAATCGCTGTCCGAGCGCTGGTTCGGCCACGCCATGCTGAAGGAAAGCGAGCTGCTCGGCAGCGGCAAGGGCAAGATCACCTTCGACCAGGTGCCGATCGACAAAGCCGCGCCGCTGTCGGCGGAACGCGCCGACTTGGCGCTGCGCGTGTGGCGCGTGCTGAAGCCGCGCCTCGTCGCCGAGCACATGACCGCCGTCTACGAGACGCTCGAACGGCCGCTGGTCCCGGTGCTCGCGCGCATGGAGCGGCGCGGCATCTCGATCGACCGCCAGGTGCTCTCACGCCTGTCGGGCGAGTTCGCCCAGACCGCCGCGCGCGTCGAGGCCGAGATCCAGAAGATCGCGGGCGAGCCGGTCAATGTCGGCAGCCCCAAACAGATCGGCGACATCTTGTTCGGCAAGATGGGATTGCCAGGCGGCAGCAAGACCAAGACCGGCGCGTGGTCGACCACGGCGCAGGTGCTCGACGATCTCGCCGAGCAGGGCTACGACTTCCCGAAAAAGATATTGGAGTGGCGCCAGGTCTCGAAGCTGAAATCGACCTATACCGACGCGCTGCCGACCTACGTCCATCCGCAGACCCATCGCGTACACACGACTTACGCGCTGGCCGCGACCACGACGGGCCGGCTGTCGTCGAACGAGCCGAACCTGCAGAACATTCCGGTGCGCACCGAGGACGGGCGAAAGATCCGCCGCGCCTTCATCGCAACGCCGGGGCACAAGCTCGTCTCCGCCGACTATTCGCAGATCGAGCTGCGGCTGCTCGCCGAAATCGCCGATATTCCCGTGCTGAAGCAGGCGTTTCGCGACGGGCTCGACATTCACGCCATGACGGCATCGGAGATGTTCGGCGTGCCGATCGAGGGCATGCCGAGCGAGATCCGCCGCCGCGCCAAGGCGATCAATTTCGGCATCATCTACGGCATCTCGGCGTTCGGTCTCGCCAACCAGCTTGGCATCGCCCGCGAGGAAGCCTCGGCCTACATCAAGAAATATTTCGAGCGCTTCCCCGGCATCCGCGCCTATATGGACGAGACCAAGGAGTTCTGCCGGCAGCACGGCTACGTCACCACGCTGTTCGGCCGCAAGTGCCACTACCCCGACATCAAGGCCTCGAACGCTTCGGTGCGCGCCTTCAACGAGCGCGCTGCGATCAACGCGCGTCTCCAGGGCACCGCGGCCGACATCATACGCCGCGCCATGACGCGGGTTGAAGATGCGCTGGCCCAGAAGAAGCTCTCGGCGCAGATGCTGCTCCAGGTGCATGACGAGCTGATCTTCGAGGTGCCGGATGCCGAGGTCGAGGCGACGCTGCCGGTCGTGCAGCACGTGATGCAGGACGCGCCGTTCCCGGCCGTGCTGCTGTCGGTGCCGCTGCATGTCGATGCGCGCGCGGCAAACAATTGGGATGAAGCGCATTGATCTCTCCTCACCTCTCCCCGTGAGAGCGGGGCGAGGGAGCGCACCGCGCGCGTAGCGCGAAACTCAATTGTCCTCCGTGCAATTGCGCGGTGGCCCCGCGCGCCCGCTCATATTAGAACCGTGCCATCACCCGCACCGGTTCACCATGCCCCACGCCTCCGCTCTGCTCAGCTTCGCGCTCGTCTGCCTTGGTCTCGTGCTCACGCCTGGGCCGAACATGATCTATCTGATCTCGCGCTCGATCACGCAGGGGCCGGCCGCAGGCATCGTCTCGCTCGGCGGGGTGGCGCTGGGCTTCGTGTTCTACATGCTGTGCGCGGCGTTCGGCATCACGGCGCTCTTGCTCGCGATCCCCTTTGCCTATGACGCGCTCCGCTTTGCCGGTGCCGGTTACCTGCTCTGGCTCGCCTGGCAGGCGGTGAAGCCGGGCGGGCGCTCGCCGTTCCAGGTGAAGACGCTTGCCATCGACAGCCCGCGCAAACTGTTCGCGATGGGCTTCGTCACCAACCTGCTCAACCCGAAGATCGCGATGCTGTATCTGGCGCTGCTGCCGCAGTTCATCGACCCGATGGCCGGCAGCGTGCTGACGCAGTCGGTGGTGCTGGGCGCGATCCAGATCGCGATCAGCGTCAGCGTCAATGCGATGATCGCGCTCGCGGCGGGTTCGATCGCGCTATTCCTGGCGAGCCGGCCGAGCTGGCTGCTGATGCAGCGCTGGCTGATGGGCACCGTGCTGGCCGGACTTGCCGTGCGCATGGCGGTGGAAGCGAAGAAGGTGTGAGACCTGTTAACCTCTCCCCGCTTGCGGGAGAGGTCGAATTCGATCGAGATCGAATTCGGGTGAGGGGTACAGGTCTCGCCACCATCTCGCGTAGGGAAAGCGGCCCCGAACCCCAACCCTTTCAGCGCGAGCGAAGCTCGTCGTGGCCCCGTAAGAACGGGGAGAGGGAGAAAATCCACCCTCAATCCAGCTTCGCCTCCATCCCCCGCTTCACGGCAGGGCGCGCCATCAGCGCGTCGTACCAGCGCTTGACGTTGGGGAAATCGGCCAGCTCAACCTTGTGGCGAGGATGGCGCCAGGCCCAGCCCAGGATGGCGAAATCGGCAACGGAGAGGTCGCCGGCGACGAAGTCGCGGCCATCGAGCCGGCGGTCGAGCACGCCATAGAGCCGGCGGGTCTCGGCCATGTAGCGCTTGAGGCCATACGCGCGGTCCTGCTCGTTCTCGAGCGCGATGAAATGATGCACCTGGCCGGGCATCGGGCCGAAGCCGCCCATCTGCCACATCAGCCATTCATAGACGGGGATGCGCGCGCCAAGCGATTTCGGCAGGAATTTGCCGGTCTTTTCGCCGAGATAGAGCAGGATCGCGCCGGACTCGAAGATGCTGACCGGCTTGCCGTCGGGGCCCTCGGGGTCGAGGATCGCGGGGATCTTGTTGTTGGGCGACAGCTTCAGGAAGCTGGGCGCCATCTGCTCGCCCTTGGTGATGTTCACCGGGACCACCTTGTAGGGCAGCCCCATTTCCTCCAGCGCGACCGAGATCTTGCGGCCGTTCGGCGTGTTCCAGGTGTGCAGCTCGATCGTCATGCCCAATGTCCTTGCCTCGTTCCCTTCCCCGAAATGTTCGGCATCCAACTACCTCGGCGCTGGCATCCCCACAACCGGCGGGCCGGGATGGCCGATCCCTGTTGACGGGGGATGCCCCCTCTGGAATGTCGCGGCCGTCGCGGATAAATTCCGCCTCCTCCAAAAACGCTGTTTGAGGGACCGCCGTGTCGAAATCCGCCTCCCGCGCCCGCCTGTTCGAAATCATCCGCCGGCGCTCCTTCGGCCGCGGCGAGGTGACGCTCGCGTCGGGCCGCAAGAGCGATTTCTACTTCAACCTCAAGCCGACCATGCTCGACCCCGAGGGCGCGACGCTGCTCGCCGAGCTCACCTATGAGGCGCTCAAGGACGACCAGCTCGATTTCATCGGCGGGCTCGAGATGGGCGCGGTGCCGCTCGCCGGCGCGCTGGCGCAGATCTCCTGGATCAAGGGCCATCCGATCGCGGCGTTCTTCGTGCGCAAGAAGCCGAAGGAGCACGGCGCAAGACTCGCGATCGAGGGCCTACCCAAGGGCGAGACGCTCGCCGGCAAGCGCGTCGTGATCGTCGAGGACGTCACCACGACCGGCGGCTCGGCGATGAAGGCGGTGGAATCCGTGCGCGAGACCGGCGCCGAAGTCGTGCTGGTGCTGACCATGGTTGACCGTGAGGAAGGCGCCACCGACACGTTCGGCGCAGCCGGCCTACCGTTCCGCTCGCTGTACAAGGCGTCGGAATTTTTGAAGGCGTAAGGCAGCACAACTTTGTCAGCCGTCATGCCCGGGCGTGTCCCGGAAGCAACGGTCGGTCGGAAGCTGTGCCTGGCCTTAAAGAGGCCACCGCCTCGTCTTGAAACCGCCTCCGCTCAACTGCTCATTTACCATCGCGCACTATGGTGAATCATGTGCTGAGATCTCACAAGATCTCGGCCTGTTCAGTAGCGTCGGGTGGAGTGAGCATTGCGTACACACTTGTCCCATGCGCGGCGACAGCGTCGCGCAATGCTTGTAGCCAGCCTCCTTGCGGCTCCAATGCTCGCGGCCCCCGCCCCGGTTTCGGCCGAAGGCCTGTTCGATTTCTTCTTCGGCGGCCTGCAGCAGCAGCGGCCGCAGCGCGAGGTGCCGCAGCAAGGGAACTCCTACGCCGATCCCTTCACCGGCCAGCAGAACGCCGCAACCTCGCAATATGTGCCGCCGACACGCGCGGCCGCGGCCGGCGGCTCCGGCCCGGCGTTCTGCGTGCGCAGCTGCGACGGCAAATATTTTCCGCTGATGCGCGGCCTCGCCTCGCCCGCGCAGATGTGTCAGGCGTTCTGTCCCGCCAGCGCGACCAAGGTGTATTTCGGCTCGTCCATTGACGGGGCCTATTCGCAAACCGGCGAGCGCTACGCCGACAGCGAGAACGCGTTCGCCTACCGCAAGGCGCTGCGGTCGGACTGCACCTGCAACGGCCGCGAACCGGTCGGCCTCGCGCCGGTCGATCTGGCGCTGGACTCCTCGCTGAAAGCCGGCGACGTGATCGCCACCAGTGACGGTCTCGTCGCCTATACCGGCATCCGCGTCGGCAACGACCAGGCCGCGGACTTCACGCCAGTTGCCTCCTATCCCGGTCTCACCGCGCAGGTCCGCGCCCGCCTCGGCGAGATGAAGGTGGCGCCGGTGCGCGCCGAAACGGTGTCGGCGGATGCGCCGGCTCCGGCCGAGATCGTGCGCGAGGCGCTGCCCGACGTGACGGTGCCGAAGACGCCAAAGTCGGCGAAGCGGGCGGGGTTGGATTAAGCCCGACTGCATCCAATTCGTCATTGCGAGCGCAGCGAAGCAATCCAGAAATGCACCCGCGGAGGCATTCTGGATTGCTTCGTCGCTTCGCTCCTCGTAATGACGGAGGTTGCAGCACTACCTCCCGATGATCACCCCGATCACGTTCGGCGCGGCCAGGTATTTCTCCTCGATCGCCGCGCGCGCGGCGGCGCGGTTCTCGGCCGTCAGCAGGCCGCGCTTCTCGGCCAGAATCATCCAGCAGAAGCCCCACCAGTCGGTCAGCATGCCCTGATCGTCGACGAGGTCGTAACCCTGCTCGGCTGCGAAGATGCGTGCATGCGCTTCGTCCAGCGTATCGAGGAACAGATGGTCCTCGGGCGAAAACAGATCGTCGCTGATGTCGTCGATCGTGTAGCCCCAGATCGACTGGCACACGGCGTTGAATTCGCGGTCGAACTGGTCGTCGTCGACGGCAAAGCGCCGCGCTGTCTGATGCAGCCGCGACAGCGAGCGCGCGAAGTCGGCGATGCGGGTGAGAGCAAACTGATCGAAGGCAATGTTGGACATGTAGTCCTCGCAGAGTCTGACAGACGCTAGATATTGTGTCGGCAGCGCGCCGAATCACAATGATATATCAAAGACTTGCTAAAGTGTTCTTAATTTGTTCCAGTGCCACCTAAATGCTGTGTGTGGTCGCCCGAAATGCAGGTGCTCAAATTGCCCTCTGCGGATAGCCGGAATCGAAAGGGGCCGCCTTGCGACAGCCCCTTGCCGGTTGCAATTCTTGTTCGGGATGCGAAATTCCAGCCCCGGCGGCAGCCAAGTTAGAGCTCGCAAACGACTTCGGCGACTCCGGATAAATACCGAACGTAGCGCTGTCCCAATTTCGGTTGGCAAACCCCGGGAATTCAATGACAGCGCGAGGCCGCGATCGCATGGACGCGGCGATCGCCGAGCAGATGGGCGACGAAACCGCTCTTTGGAAAAATCTTTGCGAACGCCGCATCGCGGATGCTGAGGCCGCCGGCATAGGCGCCGAAGGCCGGCATCACGGCGCGCATTCCGTCGCTGGCGAAGCAGCGGCGCTCCATCGAACGGCCGCGTGCGGAGACGCGGGCCTTCGGATGCAGATGGCCGGCGATCTCGCCATCCGCGCCGGTCGGCTCGTGGCGGAACGTGATCGGGCCGATCGCGACTTCGTCGGCGATCGTGCCGCCGAGATCGCGCGGCAACATGGGATCGTGATTGCCCGAGATCCAGATCCAGTCGCGGCCGGTCTGGAGCGTGGCGACGGCATCGCGATCGTCAGGCGACAGCCGCTCATGCGCGGTGCGGTCGTGAAAGCTGTCGCCGAGCGCGATGACGGTGCGCGGGTTATGGCGGGAGATGACAGCAGCGAGACGGCTCAGCGTGGCCAGCGTGTCGTAAGGCGGCAGCAGCACGCCGCGCGTGGCGAAGCTGGAGCCTTTTTCCAGATGCAGATCGGAGACGACGAGCAGGCGCTGCTCGTCCCAGAACAGCGCGCCGGAGAGATCGGTGTGGAGCGAGACGCCGGCAACATCCACGTGCAGTGTGTTCGTCACCGAAAATGCGACTTGCTCCGTCATGACCGGGCATAAACGTTCGAAGAACGGCGTCGCTTCCGCTCGCCTACGCCCGGCCATCCACGCTTTTGCCGCAACAAGAAAGACGTGGATGCCCGGGTCAAGCCCGGGCATGACGATGTGGATGGGGTTGCGCGCCTCACTGGCAGAAATTCTCTACGACATCGCCTCTTTGACGAGTTCGTCGGCGGCTTCCGCCAAAAGCTCGTCTGCAGCTTCGCCATAAACTGACTCGCGGCCGATTTCCAGCATCACGGGGACGGCGAGTGGGGAGACGTGGTCGAGTTCCCGGTGGGTGATGCGGCCCTGGATGCGGGCGAGCATGTCGCCGAGGCGGCGCAGGTCGAGCAGGCCCGTGGCGGCATCGGCGCGGGCGGCGCGCAGCAGGACGTGGTCGGCTTGGTGTTTCCGCAAGACGTCGTAGACCAGATCGGTCGAGAACAGCACCTGGCGGCGGCTCTTCTCTTCGCCGGTGTGGCGGCGCGCGATCAGGCCGGAGATGATCGCGCAGTTGCGGAACGTGCGTTTCATCAGCGCGGATTCGGCGAGCCAGGCCTCGAGGTCATCGCCGAGCATATCGGGGGCGAACAGCGCGTTGAGGTTGACCCGGCCGTCGCGAATCATGAAGGAGAGATCGCCAAGCCCCCAGATCGCCACCGCATATTCATTGGCGACGAATCCGAGCGGCCGGGCGCGGGCGCGCTCGAGCCGTCGCGTCAGCAGCATGCCGAGGGTCTGATGCGCGAGCCGACCCTCGAAGGGATAGCAGACGATGTAATGCTTGTTGGCGCGCGGAAAGCTCTCGACCAGGAGCTCGCGCACCGCGGGCACGCGCGAAACATCCTTCTGCAGCGACAGCCAGTCGCGCACCTGCTCCGGCAAGCCTTTCCATGCGCGCCCGTCGTCGAGCAGGCGGCGAACGCGTTCGGCAAGATAGGTCGAGAGCGGGAACTTGCCACCCATATAGGACGGCACTTTCGGATCCTTGTCATGCGCGCGCGAGACATAGACCTGATCCTCAACCAGGGTCTCGTAGCGCACCACCTCGCCGCTGAACACGAAGGTGTCGCCGGGGCTGAGGCCCTCGATGAAGGCCTCCTCGATCTCGCCGAGCAGCCGGCCGCCGCGCGCGATCACGCCGGTCGATCCGCCTGCTTTTCCCTGGCTGCCGCCGCGGGAGCGCACCAGACGCACTTTCAGCATATCGTCCTCGACGATGGTGCCGACATTCATCCGATAGCTCTGCCGCACTTTCGGGTTAGCAACGCGCCAGCGGCCCTCCTTGTCCTGCTTGATACGGGCGAAGCGCTCATAGGTCTTCAGCGCGTAGCCGCCGGAGGCGACGAAATCGACGACATCGTCGAAATCCTGCCGCGACAGGTTTGCGTAGGGCGCCGCGGTCCGGACCTCGCCATAGAGCTCGTCACTGAAAAACGGTTCGCCACAAGCGCAGCCGAGCACGTGCTGAGCCAGCACGTCGAGCGCGCCGGTGCGCAAGGGCGGCGTGTCCTGCGCATTCTCCGCGATGGCGTCGATGGCGACGCGGCACTCCAACACCTCGAACCGGTTGGCCGGCACCAGCACGGCGCGCGAGGCTTCATCGAGGCGATGGTTGGCGCGGCCGATGCGCTGCATCAAGCGCGACGATCCCTTGGGTGCGCCGATGTTGACGACGAGATCGACGTCGCCCCAGTCGACGCCGAGGTCGAGCGAGGAGGTGCAGACCACGCCGCGCAGGCGCCCTGCCGACATCGCGTCCTCGACCTTGCGGCGCTGCGCAACGTCGAGCGAGCCGTGATGCAGCGCGATCGCAAGGCCGTCGTCATTCATGCTCCAGAGATTCTGGAACAGCATCTCGGCCTGGCTGCGGGTGTTGACGAAGACCAGCGTGGTCTTGTTCGCCTTGATCAGCTCGTAGATTTCCGGAAGCGCGTGGCGCGCGCTGTGGCCGGCCCAGGGCAGGCGCTCGCGCGTATCCAGCATCTCGACCTCCGGCGGAGCGGCGCCGCCAGCGACGACGATGTCGGCGGCGACCTTCCCGCCTTCGGGCTGCGGCACCAGGAAGCGCGCGAGCTGATCCGGCTCCGCCACCGTCGCCGAAAGGCCGATCGCGCGCATCTGCGGCGCAAGCCGCCACAGCCGCGCGAGCCCGAGCGAGAGCAGATCGCCGCGTTTCGACGTCACCAGCGCGTGCAGCTCGTCGAGCACGATGCGCTTGAGCGAGGAGAACAGGAACGGCGCATCGTCAGAGGAGAGCAGCAGCGCTAGCTGCTCGGGTGTCGTGAGCAGGACGTCCGGCGGATAGCGCCGCTGGCGCTGGCGCCGCGACACCGGCGTGTCGCCGGTGCGGGTCTCGACCTTGATCGGGAGGCCCATCTCGGCGATGGGGCGCTCGAGGTTGCGGGCGATGTCGACGGCGAGCGCCTTGAGCGGCGAGATGTAGAGCGTGTGAAGGCCGCTACTGCGCTGCACGGTGCGACCGGTAGAGACGACGGCTTTCGTCGGCGCCGCGAGGGCGGCACTCAGCTCCACCAGCGTCGGCAGGAATCCCGCCAGCGTCTTGCCGGCGCCGGTCGGCGCGATCAAGAGCGCGGAACGGTCCTCGCGCGCCTTCTCTAGCAGTGCGAGCTGATGCTCACGCGGTGACCAGCCCCGGGCCGCGAACCATTGCTGGAAGCGCTCGGGCAGCAGCGCGGAGGGCTCGGCCGGGGATTTGAGGATGCGGGGCGGCACGGCATCACAGGTAAGCCGTAGGGGTGAGTTCGTCGAGGGGGTGGGAGAGCGAGATGCATCTCCGGCGTCATGGCCGGGCTTATGCGGGCTTGTCCCGGCCATCCACGTTCTCACCCGCGGTGACAAAGACGTGGATGCCCGGGACAAGCCCGGGCATGACGAGTTTGTGAAGCCAGCGTGAGTCCAACTGCCTCCGTCCCTGCGGAGGCTCCCGCTCACCCTACCCTCTCCCGCAAGCGGGGAGAGGGGAAGAGAGAGCGGTGCGCCTTCCCTACTCCGACATCGGCTTGTCGGAGATGTCCCAATCCTTGCCGCTGAAGGTGGAGATGAACAGCGTCTTCATCGGCGTGTAGTCCTCGGGCGTGTAGCTGTAGGTGACGCCGTCGAGGAAGTAGGGCGAGTGGAAGCCCGCGAGTGTGGAGGCCTGCTTCAGCACGTTGGCGCGGGTGAGATCGTCGCCGCAGCGGCGCAGGATCTCGCCCATGGTCACGGCCTGGCCGTAGCCGGCAAAGGCGATGGTGTTGTCGGGATCGATGGTCGGCATGTACTTTTTGCGCAGCTCCTCGAACGCCATCACGTCGGGGTCCTTCTCCCATTTGGGCAGGCCGACCTCTTTGTTGTAGCGGATGGCGACAATGCCGGTGGCGTTCTCAAGGCCCGCAGCGTTGAGGATAGAGCGGCCGGTCGAGCCGGCCGACAGCAGCTGCAACGGCTTCCAGCCGAGCTCGGCGACTTTGCGGATCGACTGCGAGGAGGCCTTCCCGGTGGAGATGTTGTAGAAGACGTCCGCGCCCGACTTCGAGAGATTGATCAGTTGGGAATCGACCGTCGGATCGGTGAGATCGTAGGTCTGCTCCATGATCACCTGCGCAGTGCCGCCGGCATCGGCCAGCACCTTCTTGAACGGCCCCAGGAAGTCGCGGCCGAAATCGTCGTTCTGGTAGAGGATGCCGACCTTGGCATTCGGCTTCACGCTGACCACGTGCCGCGCCAGTATGCGCGCCTCGGTCGGGTAGAGCGGCAGGCCGGCCATGGTCCATTTGAACTCTTTCGGATTGTTCCACTTCGACGCGCCGGTGTTGAGCAGCAACTGCGGTACGCCCTTGGAGTTCAGATATTTGTGCACGGAGGTCTGCGGTGCGGTTCCGAGCGAGCCGTAAAGCGCCAGCACCTCCTCCTGCTCGACCAGGCGCCGCGTCGCCTCGACGCATTTCGGCGCGCTGTAGGCATCGTCCATGGTGAGGAACTTGATCTTGCGTCCGTTGATGCCGCCCTTCTCGTTCAGCATCTGGAAATAGGCTTCGCCGATGCGCCCGAGCACGCCGTAGAGCGAGCCGGGACCGGAATGCGGCACGGTCTGTCCGATCTTGATCTCGGTGTCGCTGGCACCCGCATCGTATTTCTTCTCCGCCGCCCGGACATACGGCGCGGGCAAGGTGGAGGCAGCGATGGTGGCGAGCGCGCCGGCGCTGAAATCGCGCCGCGATGGATTCCTGGTCATTGTTGGCTTCTCCCTGGTGCGTGCATTGTGCTGGGAAGGCAGCATCGCTCGCAAGTGGGAAGTCGTCGCTTTGCCACGCAATGACACTCAAATCATTCGAGTTGCAGCGCCTAGACTCAAGTTTTCTCGGCGACGACGACGAGGCCGCGCACCGGCTCGTTGTTCTCGTTGCGTGGCGAGGCCGGCTCCAGCGTCAGCAGCATGAGGCCGGCTTTCGCAATGGCGCCGCCGACATATTCCGCCGAGTGGGCATAGCGCAGACCTTCGCCGAGCACGATGCCGCTCCCGTCGTGCGTCTCCAGCGTGAAGGCGAGCACGCCGCCGGGTACGAGCACGCGCTTGGCCTCAGTCAGCACGGGCGCGAGATCGGAGAGATAGACGAACGCGTCCGCGGCGACGACGAGATTCGCGCTGGCATCAGGCTTGGTGCGCAGGCCTTCGATCATGTCGGCGACCTCGAGCTCGGCATAGAGCCCGGTGGCGCGCGCCTCCTTGATCATGCCGGGCGAGAGATCAATACCGATGAAATGGTCGACCTGCTTTGCGAAGGCAGCTGCCGCAAGTCCCGTGCCGCAGCCGAGATCGATGGTGCGCTTGAAGAAGGCCGGCTTCTTGGCGGCGACGCGCGCGGCCAGCACCGCTTTGAAGATCAGCGCAGGCGCGCGATAGCCGAGATCGTTGATCAGCGCGTGCTCGAAGCGAGGCGCATATTGATCGAACAGCGCCTGCACATAGGCCTTCGGCATCTGCGCCATTTCAGTATCGCCGAGCCGCATCAGATGCAGGCCGGCGCCATGCTGATCCTCCGGGTCGGAAGCGCGCGCTTTCCGAAACGCCGCGATTGCCTTGTCGCGCTCGCCGAGCTGCTGACGGATCTCGCCGAGCGTGAACCAGGCCGAGGTAAAATTCGGCGCAAGCTCGATCGCCTGCTCCAGCAGGTCGGCGGCGGCGGGCAGGTCGCCCTTGAGCTGGAGGTCGCGCGCGAACTCGAAACGGCGGTCGGCCATGAGATCGCCGGAGGTCAGGAACAGGCGGAGCGGCATGGGGAACTTGGCTCGTCATTGCCGGGCTTGTCCCGGCAATCCATCAAAAAAGCAACTCTTTAAGAGGATGGACGCGCCGGTCCCGCCTCCGCCAAATGGCTTCGGCGGGCTTTTACACCACCGGGCCGGCGAAGCCTAGCGGACACGGCAAGCCCGCGCATGACGGGTTAATATCGGGACACCGCTGCCTATATCACTTCCATGCGTCCTCAAGAGATCCTGCTGCCAGTTGCTGCCGGGCTGTGCTGCAAGCCCGGCGGCTTCCACGTCGATCCTGTCCGTCCCGTGGAGCGGGCCGTCATCACGCACGGCCATTCGGACCACGCCCGTGCCGGCCATGGCGCCGTGCTGGCGACGCAGGAAACGCTGGATATGATGCGGCTGCGCTATGGCGAGAATTTTGCCGGCTCGATCCAAGTCATCCGCTATGGCGAGGAGATCCGGCTCGGCGACGTCCGGGTGAAGTTTCATCCGGCGGGGCATGTGCTGGGCTCGGCGCAGATCGCAGTGACCTGCAAGGACACCTGCATCGTCGCCTCCGGCGACTACAAGGACGCGCCCGACCCGACCTGCGCTTCGTTCGAGCTCGTGCCCTGCGATGTCTTCATCACGGAGGCGACTTTCGGCCTGCCGGTGTTCCGGCACGGCAATGCGGCCGATGAGGTGAAGAAGCTGCTGGCCTCGGTCGCACTGTTTCCGGAGCGTGCGCATCTCGTCGGCGCCTATTCGCTCGGCAAGGCGCAGCGCTTGATCGCGCTGCTGCGGCAGGCCGGCTTTGACGCGCCGATCTACCTGCATGGCGCGATGGAGAAGATCACCGAATACTATCAGAGCCGCGGCATCGAGCTGGGCGAGCTCAGGCCGGTGAAGGGCATGAAGAAGGCGGCGCTCGCCGGCACCATCACACTGGCGCCGCCCTCGGCGACGTCAGATCTCTGGACGCGCCGCTTCCCCGATCCCGTCACCGCGTTCGCCTCGGGCTGGATGCGCGTGCGCGCCCGCGCGCGGCAGCGCGGCGTCGAGCTGCCGCTGGTGATTTCCGATCACGCCGATTGGGACGGCCTCACCGCGACCATTGCGGCGACCGGCGCGGGCGAAATTTGGGTCACGCACGGGCAGGAAGACGCGCTGGTGCATTGGTGCCAGTCGCAAGGCCTCCGCGCGCGGCCGCTCGATCTCGTCGGCTATGGCGACGAGGAGGAGACCGAGACGCCGCTCACGGACGAGGCCGAGGCATGAACCGCTTCGCCGAATTGCTGGACCGCCTCGCCTACGAGCCCGGCCGCAACAACAAGCTGCGGCTGATCACCAGCTACTTTCGCGAAGTCGGCGATCCCGACCGCGGCTATGCGCTGGCGGCACTGACCGGCGCGCTCAGCTTCAAGCACGCCAAGCCGGCGCTAATCCGCGATCTCATCGCAACGCGCACCGATGAGGTGTTGTTCGGGTTGAGCTACGACTATGTCGGCGATCTTTCGGAGACGGTGGCGCTGATGTGGCCGAAGGCATCGCTGGCCGCTCACAACAACCCGCCTTCGCCGACTCTCGCAGAGGTCGTCACCACGCTGCGCACGCTCGGCAAGACCGAGCTGCCAAAGCAGCTCGAGCGCTGGCTCGACGAGCTGGATGAAACCGGCCGCTGGGCGCTCTTGAAACTCGTCACCGGGGCGCTGCGCATCGGAATTTCCGCGCGGCTGGCGAAGACAGCCGCTGCAGCACTGGGCGACAAGGATCCGCATGAGGTCGAGCTGATCTGGCCGGGGCTCGCGCCGCCCTATCTCGACCTGTTTGCCTGGCTGGAAGGCCGCGCCGACAAGCCGGTCAATCGCGATCCCGCGCCGTTCCGCCCCGTGATGCTGGCACACGCGATCGAGGAGACGGATTTCACGACACTGGATCCCGCCGACTACATTGCCGAATGGAAATGGGACGGCATCCGCGTGCAGGCGGTGGCCGGCCGCGACGAGCGCGGCCACATCACCGCGCGGCTCTACTCGCGCACCGGCGAGGACATCACGGGGAGCTTTCCGGATCTCGTGCCGTCGCTGCGGCTGCCCGGCGCGATCGACGGCGAGCTATTGATCCTGCGCGAGGGCCGCGTCCAGAGTTTCAACGTCCTGCAGCAGCGGCTCAACCGCAAGGTCGTCTCGCCGAAGCTGATCAAGGAGTTTCCGATCCATCTTCGCGCCTATGATCTGCTCGGTGACGACGAGAACGATCTGCGCGAATTGCCGTTCGCAGAGCGGCGCGAACGGCTCGAGACATTCATCGCAAAGCTCCACGATCCCCGCATCGATCTCTCCCCCACCGTCCCCTTCGCAAGCTGGGAGGCGCTGACCGCCGCGCGTGCCGACCCGGCAAGCGCCGGCGCGGGCGAAGACGCGGACGCGGTCGAAGGCGTCATGCTGAAGCGGCGGGACGCGCCTTATCTGCCGGGCCGGCCGAAGGGACAATGGTGGAAGTGGAAGCGCGACCCGCACATCATCGACGCCGTGCTGATGTATGCGCAGCGCGGCCACGGCAAGCGGTCGTCGTATTACTCCGACTACACGTTTGGCGTCTGGACCGAAGGCGAGAGCGGCGACGAGCTGGTGCCGGTCGGCAAAGCCTATTTCGGTTTCACCGACGAGGAGCTCTTGCAGATCGATCGTTTCGTTCGCCGCAACACCACGGAAAAATTCGGCCCCGTCCGCCATGTCGTGCACGAGGCGGACAAGGGCCTGGTGCTGGAGGTCGCTTTCGAGGGCCTGCAGCGTTCGCCGCGGCACAAATCCGGCGTCGCGATGCGCTTTCCCCGCATCAGCCGCCTGCGCTGGGACAAGCCGCCGCGGGAGGCGGATAGGCTGGAGACGCTGGAGAGGATGTTGAAGGCGGAGGCGGCGGAGATTGAGGTGTGAGCCGGGCGAGGCTTGAGGCTGGACGCAGCCGCGACGGCAGTACGCCCCTCTCCCGCTTGCTTGCGGGAGAAGTTAAGGAGCCCGCGGCCAGTGGCGTGCCACAACAGAAGCTCTGGCGCGCTTGCCCGAATTAAACTCCCGTAACCCGATTGACGCCCCTTCACGGGTTCCCCATGTCCCCCGCCGTGCCTTATAATGGGATCGAATCCGCCCGAGGAGTTTGCGATGGTCCAAGACGTCAGAGATTTGCCGGCCGGCCGCAGCGACGGCCTGCACCGCTTTCTCGGCGGCTCGCCGCTGGCGGTCGCGTTTCGGCTGGTCCTGCTCTCGATCCTGGTCGGCGTCGTGCTCGCCGCGATCGGTTTCGATCCCTGGAATATCATCTACAGCATTCGCCTCTTGTTCCAGCGGCTCTGGGATCTCGGCTTCGACGCTGTCAACTGGCTGTGGCGCTACTTCCTGCTCGGCGCGGTCATCGTGATCCCGATCTGGCTGCTCTCGCGCATCTTCGGCGCCCCGCGCGGCCGGTAACGACTTGCTTCGGGGAGTGCGCAGCCGATGCAACTGCGTTTCGTCGGCTGCGGTGACGCCTTCGCCTCCGGCGGCAGGCTCAACACCTGCTTTCATGTCTCGGGGCGCAGGGCGAACTTTCTGATCGATTGCGGCGCGTCGGCCCTGCCGGCGCTGAAGCGGCTCGCGATCGACCGTAACGAGATCGATCTCATCCTCATCACGCATTTCCACGGCGACCATTTCGCCGGTCTGCCGTTCTTCCTGCTCGACGCACAGTTCTCGCGGCGGACGCGGCCGCTGACGATCGTGGGCCCGCAGGGTCTCGAGACGCGGCTCAGCCAAGTGATGGAAGCGTTGTTCGAGCATTCCTCGAAGACAAGACAGCATTTTGAACTCAAGATCATCGAGCTCGCGCCGAAGCAAAGCCGAAGCTTCGACGCGGTGACGGTGACGCCCTACCCGGTCGTGCATGGCGAATCCGGCGGCCCCTTCCTTGCCTACCGCGTCGAAGCCGAGGGCCGCACGCTCGCCTACAGCGCCGATACCGAATGGACGGAGGCGCTCATTCCGCTGGCGCATGGCGCGGACCTTTTCATCGTCGAAGCGTATATGTACGAGAAGGTGGTCAAGAATCATCTCAGCCTGAAGACATTGGAACAGCACCTGACCGCCATCGGCGCCAAACGTCTGGTCCTCACCCACATGAGCGACGACATGCTGTCGCGCCTGGACGACATCGAGCATCTCGCCGCCGAAGACGGCATGGTGCTCGTGTTCTGACATGCACGCGCCTGTCCCCCTCAAGATCGGCTCCCGTCAGGTGTTCGCCATCGCCGGCCCCGCGATGGTCGCGAACCTGACGACGCCGCTGATCGGCGTGGTCTCGACCACCGCAATCGGACGGCTCGATGATGCCGCCCTGCTCGGCGGCGTCGCGATGGCCTCCGTGATCTTCGACTGCCTGTTCTGGCTGTTCGGCTTCCTGCGCATGAGCACGCTTGCCTTCACCGCGCAGGCGCTCGGTGCGGGCGAGACGCGCGAGCAGACCGTAATCCTGGTGCGCGGCTTCATCGTCGCAGGGCTGATCGGCGCGGCGCTGATCGCACTGCAATTGCCGCTTGCTGGCGTGCTGCTCGACCTGATGGGCGGCAGCGAAGGCGTCACGCGCGCGGCAAAAACCTATTTCACGATCCGGATCTGGTCCTCGCCATTCGCCTTCGCCAATTACGTCATCCTCGGCTGGCTGGTCGGGCAGGCCCGCGCCAATCCGGCGCTCGCGCTCCAGGTCGTCATCAACCTCATCAACATGGCGGCGACGATCCTGCTGGTGCTGGTCTACGACACCGGCATCGCGGGTGCGGCGATCGCCGCGCTGCTGTCGGAGAGCGTCGGCTTCGCGCTCGGCGTCGTGGTTTGCCGGCGCTATGCGCATGGCGGCTTTGCCGTTCCCCGCGCAACGCTGTTCGACCGCGCCAAGCTGATGCGGATGCTGGCGGTGAATTCCGACATCCTGATCCGCACCGCGGCGCTGATCAGCGTGTTCCTGTTCTTCACCGCCAAGGGTGCGCGCGCCGGCGACGTCACGCTGGCCGCGAATTCGGTGCTGAACAACTTCCTGCTGGTCAGCGCCTTCTTCCTCGACGGCCTCGCCAATGCGGCCCAGCAGCTCTGCGGCCGCACCTTTGGCGCGCGCGATGCCAAAGGCTTTGCGGATTCAACCCGGCTGGTGCTCTCGTGGGGCCTCGGCTTCGCGATGATCGTCGCGGTGGTGTTCGCGCTGCTTGGGCCTGATATCATCAACTTCATGACCGCAAGCGAGGACGTCCGCCACGCCGCGCGCGCCTTCCTGCCGTTCATCGTGCTCGCGCCCATCCCCGGCGTGTTCGCCTTCGGCTTCGACGGCATCTATGTCGGCGCGACCTGGGCGCGCGAGATGCGCAACCTGATGCTGGCCTCACTCGCGATCTTCCTCGGCGTCTGGCTGGCGCTGCAATCTCTAGGCAATGCCGGGCTGTGGTGCGCGCTGATCGCATTCTATATCGCCCGCGGCGGCTTGCAGGGCGCAAGATATCCGGCGCTGTTCAGGGCGACGTTTTTAAAGCCGTAGCTCTCGTCTCCCGGACGCGGCGCAGCACGCAGTGATGCGACGCAGAGCCGGGACCCAGCAGCCTTTGGGCCCCGGCTCTGCAGCGCACCGCTGAAGGAGCGCTGCGCTGCGTCCTGGGCACGAGACTGCCTTACATCCCCGGCCAATCTTCCGCCGTGAGCGTCGCCGCATCGGCGCCGACGATCTCCGACAGCGAATCCCGCCCCGTGCGCAGTAGCGTCGAGGTGAGGTCGCGCTTGATCTCGTCGACGAGGCCGAGGCCCTTGTAGACCAGTGACGAATAGAGCTGGATCAGGCTCGCGCCGGCGCGGATCTTCGTCAGCGCGGCACCGCCGGAATCGACGCCGCCGACGCCGACCAGCGGGAAGGCGCCCTCGACCCGCACATAGGTCTCCGCAACCATGCGCGTCGACAGGCGGAACAGCGGCCGGCCGGAAAGACCGCCCTGCTCCTTGGCGCGTATCTCCTCGCGCAGCGTGCTCGGCCGCGCGATGGTGGTGTTGGACACGATCATGCCGTCGACCTTGCGCGAGCGCGCGACCTGCACGACGTCGTCGAGCTGGGCGAGGCTCAAGTCCGGCGCGATCTTGAGCAGCACCGGCGTATCGCCGGCCTTCTGCCGCACCCGCTCGCGCGCGTCGATCACCCGCGCAAGCAGGTCATCGAGCAGCGCGCCCTCCTGGAGATTGCGCAGGCCCGGCGTGTTCGGCGAGGAGACATTGACCGTGAAGTAGCTCGCGACCGGCGCGAAGGTCTCGATCAGCTTGACGTAGTCGCCGACGCGGTCAGGCGAATCCTTGTTGGCCCCGACATTGACGCCGACGATGCCGCCATGCTGCGCGCGCGCAGCGAGCCGGCGCAGCGCAATTTCGGCGCCGTCATTGTTGAAGCCCATCCGGTTGATGACCGCTTCGTCGCGCTCGAGGCGAAACAGCCGCGGCCGCGGATTGCCTCCTTGCGGCTTCGGCGTGACCGAGCCGATCTCGACGAAGCCGAAGCCGAGCCGCAGCAACGCATCCGGCACCTCTGCGCTCTTGTCGAAGCCCGCGGCCATGCCGACCGGATTGGGAAAGTTGAGCCCGAAGGCGCGCACCGCGAGCTTGGCATCGTCAGGACGCGGCTTGACCGGCGGCAGGAAGCGCAGGCCCTGGATGGCGAGGCGATGCGCATCCTCCGGATCGAGCCAGCGCAGCACCGGCAGCGAGAAAGCGTCGAAGGCACGGATCACGGCAGAAGCTCCGGTGTGTCGTGGCCGCCGTCGGAGCGCATGTTGAGGTTCGTCACCGCGATCACGGCGCCGAGATCGAGCTCGCCATAGAGATGCGGAAACAGCTCGTCGTTGCGCGAGCGCTCCCAGCGCAAGTCGCTGCCGAGCGCATCGCCGTCGACCTCGATCAGGAACAGCGCGCGCTGCCCGAAATAGTGCTTGCGCAGGGTCTCGGGAACCTGGGAGGCAGTCGAGAAATGGATGAAACCGTCGCGCGCATCGTCCGCGCTGCCCCGGTACACGCCCTGCCGTTCCGCCTCGCGCCAGGCCGAGGCCGGACAGATTTTGTAGATCTTGACCACCGCTTACGCAGCCCTGTTTGCTCTTTGAGTCTTTTGAGTTTTTTTCGTCTGTCGGGGTCGTTCGAAACCCGGCGAGACCGTAAAGGCGGCCCCCTCCGAACTCAAGAGTTAGCCACCGCCTCTTGCGCGAAAAGCGGAAAACCGGTTGATTTGCGGACAGTTTTCCTGGGTTGCGACGGGCTGGACCTTCCATGGTCAGGCAGGCCAAAGCGCAGAGGATACTGACTCACGACCAGATCTGGGTTGCGCTGGATCGGCTGGCGGAGCGCGCCGGCCTGTCGCCGTCGGGCCTCGCCAAACGCGCCGGGCTCGATCCAACCACCTTCAACAGATCGAAGCGCGTCACCTCCGACGGCCGCGAGCGCTGGCCCTCGACCGAATCGATCGCGAAGGCGCTGGCGGCGACCGGATCCTCGATCGACAGCTTCGCCAGGCTGATCGGCGACGAGGCGGGCGAGGACCGCTCCGTTCCGCTGCTCGGCTTCGCGATGGCGGGCGCGAGCGGCGCTTTCGACGAATCAGGTTTTCCGTCCGGCAAGGGCTGGACCGAGGCAGCGCTTCCCAATGCCGAAGACGGCCGCACTTTCGCGCTGGAGATTTCCGGCGATGCGCTTGCACCTGTGTATCGCGACGGCGACATCATCCTGGTCTCGCCCGGCGCGCCGGTCCGCAAGGGCGATCGCGTGGTGGTGAAGACGAGGACGGGCGAGGTGACGGTCGCGACACTGAAGCGTCGCACGGCGAAGGCGCTGGACTTGCAGCCGCTCGAGGCGATGCAGGGCGAGCGCACGCTCGCGACGAGCGATGTGGCGTGGCTCGCGCGGATCGTGTGGGCGAGCCAGTGATGGCGTCGTGACCGCACCATGACACCGGCCGCATCTGCAGCGGCGATCTTGCGACTCACCGCCCCTCTCGCCTAGGTTGCGCACGCATTGCCGATCAAGTTCATCTGAGGGGGAATATGATGAATCGCCGCCACGCATTGAAAGCGCTCGCGGGTCTTGCGCTGTGTCCGCTCTGCAAGCCGGGCTTCGCCGCCGAAGGCGCGCATTGGAGCTACGAGGGCGCCGGCGGTCCGGCCAAATGGGGCGATCTCGACGCGGCCAACAAGGCCTGCGCGGTCGGCCTGCAGCAATCGCCGATCGACATCGAGGCGACGATCAAGTCGCAATTGCCGGCGCTGAAGCTGAACTGGGGCAAGAGCGCCGACACCATCGTCAACAACGGCCATACCATCCAGCTCAATTTCGCCGAACGCAGCATGCTTCTTCTCGGCGAGGTCAAATACAAGCTGCTCCAGGTCCACTTCCATCGGCCGAGCGAGCACATGATCGGCGGCAAGAATTTTGCGATGGAGGCGCATTTCGTCCACCGCAACGATACGGGCGGCCTCGCCGTGGTCGGAGTCTTGATGACGGAAGGCAAGGCGAATGCCGCCTTCGCCAAGATCGTCAAGACCATGCCGGCGGCGGAAGGCCCCGCGGTGAAAGCGGACGCCGGCATCGATCCGCATGCCATGTTGCCGCCGAAGCTCGGCTATTACCGCTATTCCGGCTCGCTGACGACGCCGCCCTGCTCGGAGGTGGTGGAATGGCTGCTGCTCGCCGACCCCATCCAGGTGTCGGCCGCCGATGTCGCCGCGTTCGCAAAACTCTATCCGATGAATGCGCGGCCCGTGCAGAAGGACAACCGGCGCTTCGTGCTGCGGTCGATTTGAGTTGCGACTCCAATCAACGTCGTCGTCCCGGCGGACGCCGGGACGACGACGAGAATGCATTGTCTACGCGCTGCGCGCCAGCGCACCGTCGATCATGTTGACCGCGTTCTGCACGCCGTAGACCGCGACGAAGGAGCCGAAGCGCGGGCCTTTCTCCTGGCCGAGCAGAACCTGGTAGAGCATGTTGAACCAGTCGAGCGTGACGCCCGGACGGCCATCCTTGCCCTTCTTGATCTGGTCGAGGAACGGCTCGCGGCGGCCGATCTCGTAGACGACGTTCTGGATGTCCTCGGCAGATGCATCCTGCGGCAGCTGCGAGAGCGCATCGCGCAGATCCTGCAGCGCGGCGCGCTCGGTCTCGGTCGGCGTGCGGAACTGCTTCGTCGGCGCGACGAAGTCGCGATAGTAGTTGATGGCGTAGCCGACCATCGCATCGAGCTTCGGATGCGTCTGCGGGGTCACGCCGGGACGATAACGGCCGATGAAACCCCACAGCGTCTCGGCATTCTCCGCATTGGACGACGACACCAGCGTCAGCAGCAGCTGGAAGGTGACGGGCATGTCGCCCTGCGGCGGACGGCCGTTGTGGATGTGCCAGACCGGATTGCCCAGCTGCTGCTTGTCGTCCTGCTTCGGAAAGCCGTCGATGAACTGCTGGTAGTCGTCGACATTGCGTGGGATGACGTCGAAGTACAGACGCTTGGCCGCCTTCGGTTCGCGGTACATGAACAGCGACAGCGATTCCGGCGAGGCATAGCGCAGCCATTCGTCGATGGTGAGGCCGTTGCCCTTCGACTTCGAGATCTTCTGACCCTTCTCGTCGAGGAAGAGCTCGTAGTTGAAACCTTCGGGCGGCGTGCCGCCGAGCGCCTTCGCGATCGCGCCCGAGAGCTTCACGGAGTCGATCAGGTCCTTGCCGGCCATCTCGTAGTCGACACCGAGCGCGACCCAGCGCATCGCCCAGTCCGCCTTCCACTGGCACTTGACGTTGCCGCCGGTGACTGATGTCTCGACCTCCTGGTTGGTATCAGGATCGACATAAGTCACCGTTCCCGCTGCGACGTCGCGGCGGATCATCGGCACCTGCAGCACCACGCCGGTGGTCTTGCTGATCGGCAGGAACGGCGAATAGGTCGCGCGGCGGTCGGGCCCGAGCGTCGGCAGGATGATCGCCATGATCTTGTCGTAGGCGGCCAGCATCTTGAGCAGCGTCGCGTCGAAGCGGCCGGACGTATAATAGTCCGTCGAACTCGCGAACTCGTAGTCGAAACCGAAATGGTCGAGGAACTTGCATAGGCGTGCATTGTTATGCGCGCCGAAGCTATCATGCGTGCCGAAGGGATCGGGCACGCGCGTCAGCGGCTTGCCGAGATTAGCTTCCAGGGGTGCCCTGTTCTTCACGTTGTCCGGCACCTTGCGCAGGCCGTCCATGTCGTCCGAGAAGGCGAGCAGGCGCGTCTTGATCTTGTCCTCGGTGAGCACGCGGAAGGCATGGCGCACCATAGAGGTGCGCGCGACCTCGCCGAAGGTGCCGATATGCGGCAGGCCGGACGGACCATAGCCGGTCTCGAACAGCACCTCGTCCTTGGGGCTTTTCTTCAGCCGCGCGACAATGGCCTTCGCCTGCTCGAACGGCCAGGCGTTGGATTGTTCGGCGAGCGCACGCAGGTCGCTCGGGTTCGCAGCGAGATCGATAACGGACATCAGGGGGCCTCCGGGCCGCGGAAAATAGCGATTTCCGGGCAGAATGCAAAAATGGTCTTGATCGTCATTCCGGGGCAATGCGTCAGCATCGAACCCGGAATCTCGAGCTTCCGGGTCTGGTCCTTCGGACCATCCCGGAATGACAAGTCAACAATCTCGAGATTCCGGGTTCGCGCTTTGCGCGCCCCGGAATGACGGCGTTGGTTGACTAGAACGGGCTCACCGAGAAATAGCGCAGCCAAAGATCGGTGTAGCGGCCTTTTTCCCAGACGCGGAACAGGGCCCAGTTCAAGGCTTGGCGCAGCACGTCGTTGCCCTTGCGCACAGCAATGCCGATGCCCTCGCCGAAGAAGCGGCTCTCGACGAAGGGGCCGCCGGAGAAGGCGCAGCAATCGCCGGAATCGGTGCCGTTGATCCAGAACGCCAGCGAGATGGCATCGCCGAAGATGAAGTCGACCTCGCCCTTGCGAAGTGCGGCGCGTAAGCTCTCGTCATTGGGATAGCCGTGCAGCTCGGCGTCTGTGAACATCGCCTTCAGATAGGCTTCATGCGCCGAGCCGGCGATGACGCCGACCTTCTTGCCCTCGAGATATTCCGGGCGGATCTCCGGCATCACCGCGTCCTTGCGCGAGACGAAGCGCGCCGGCACGCGGTAATAGGGATCGGTGAAATCGACGCGGGCGCGCAGCTGCGGGCTCACCGCCATCGAGGCGATAATGGCATCGCCCCGGTTGGAGGAGAGCGCGTCGACCAGCGTCTCGAAGCGGCGCATCTGCACCGTGCAGGTGACCTTGATCTCCTCGCACAGGCTGCGTGCAAGGTCGACGTTGAAGCCGGCCGGGTTGCCGTCGGCACCGGTGTAGTTGAAGGGGGGATAGTCGGTCTCGGTCAGAAAGCGGATCACGGTCAGGCGCGACAGGTCCGGCCGCTCCGGCCGGCGCCGCGGGTCCCAGAAGCCGGGAACCGCCTGCGGCGCGGCCTGGGGCGCCGCCGGAGGCTGCTTGGCCGGGGCCTGGGCGTTCGCGCCGGGCAAGCCCGCGAGCAGGCTGACGGCGGCGGCCAGTCCGAGCAGGGCGCGGCGCACGATTTTGGACGGTTTTGCCTGTCGCGACGGGGCCATCGGCGGGAAAGTAATGAATTTCATTGAGATCGGGGGCCTTATAGACCATCCCGCCGAGAACGCGAGCGCCGATTGTGGCCACTTGGTCGTCTGCCCGGGCCTTGTCCCGGGCACCACGCTCCCTGGCGAGCGCGCGAAGGCGTGAATGGCCGGGTCGAGCCCGGCCATGACGGCTGAATCAAAGATACCGCTTCAAATCGGCCGCGGCCTCTTCCGGGGTCCGTTTCAGATTGAACGGCGAGACGAAGCGGCCGTCGCGGTCCATCAGGTAGACCAGCGCTGTGTGATCCATGGTGTAGTCACCGTCCTTGGTCGGGACCTTCTTGGCGTAGACGCGGTACGAGGTGATCACCTTGGCGGTCTCGGCGGGATCGCCGGACAGACCCTCGAGGTGTGGATCGAAGCTCGACAGATAGTCCTTCATCGTCGCCGGCGTATCGCGCTCGGGATCGACCGAGATGAAAACGGCGTTGACCTTGTCGGCATCCTTGCCCATCGCACGCAGCACTTCCGAGATCTCGAACAGCGAGGTCGGGCAGACGTCGGGGCAATGAGTGTAGCCGAAGAAGATCAGGGTCGGCTTGCCCTTTAGGCTCTTGTCGGTGACGGCCTTGCCGTTCTGGTCGGTGAGCTGGAATGGGCCGCCGATCGCGGCCGGCTGGGCCACCTTGCTGACTCCGCCCATGGCCCAGAACATGATCAGCAGCCCGAGGACGAGGCTTGCGGCGAAGGCGGTCGCGATCACCAGCGGACGGGCGGCGGAGCTCATGAGCGGAAAACTTCCTGTCGCGGATCAGAAGCAGGCGGCAAAGCCAGTCCTGATCATTTCGAAGAACACCTGGCTGCCATAGTGGAACCAGAGCGCCAGCCCGCCGAGCACGACCAGCCCGCCCGCGCCTGCGAACAGCAGCACGGACGGCGTCCGCCCGGCAGTGGGCGAATTGTCCGATACAGGATGCGCGGGGTGCAGCGGTTGAGCCATGACAACGATGGGGGGCGAAGGCCCCCGGTTTCCAGGCCTTCAAATAGGCTTTAGCCCGCCTGCGGGCAAGGCGCGGCCAAGCAGGCAGGGCGCCGCCAAGCAGGTAAGACGCCACCAAGCAGGTAAGACGCCGCCGGCGAGCCAAACGACCCGTCGTGCCTGTGGTGTCAGTGAAGAAGTTGGCCCCGGGCGGTCTCGACCTGCTCCGGTTGCGGGAGGGACCGGCGTGCCGGCTTGATCGCCAAAGCCTGGGCGTCCATGTAGCAGGGCTTGTACATGGCCTGGAGCTGCTTGCCCCTCAGGAACAGCATGTGCGGGGTCAGGCCGCCGCGCTGCGCGATCCAGCGCTTCACCTGCGACGGATACATCGCATAGAGCATCTGGGTCGCTTCGGGATTGGTGACGGCGCGGCCATTGGCGCCGAAATCCCAGGCGGCGTGGAAGCCGAGCGTCGCACTCGAGGTGACGCAGATGCGGTTATGCGGGATGGCGCCGAGGACGATGGTGCAGGCCGAGGCGCAGAGGCCGTCGATGATGACGGTCTCGCCCGATTGCCTGAGGTCCTGGTATTTGTCGACGTAGGTTCCAATCCGGCCGCCGCGGTCATCCGCGATCCGGACCACCGCGTGAGAAGCCCCCATGCCCGCGATCAAGAGAACCGCCGCAAGCAACCCCGTCAGAAACTTCATTGTCCCCCGCCCCGGTCGAATTCGAATCTGCGTGTCAGGTGGTGATGCAGTGCTAGCGTCCGTCGTAACCAAGGTTTTGTCTAGGCAGGCCGGCTTGATCAAAACAAATTCAAATCCAGTGTTGCGTCCGCGCTGCACCTGGCCGGTCTCTATCCCAAAGTGGAACAAGTTAACGAGGTCTTACGCGCCACGCCCTTGATCTCAGTTACGACCGCTGGCTTCAATCCGGGCAACTACAGGGGGGAACTCTTGGAGGGGGAAAGCATGGCTGAGAAAACAGACATCATCGTGGTCGGCGCGGGACTGTCGGGACTCGTGGCCGCGACCGAGATCGCTGATGCAGGCAAGCGCGTGATTGTCGTCGACCAGGAAGGCGAGCAATCGCTCGGCGGCCAGGCGTTCTGGTCGTTCGGCGGACTGTTCCTGGTCGATTCGCCGGAGCAACGCCGGCTCGGCATCAAGGATTCCTTCGAGCTTGCGATGCAGGACTGGATCGGCACCGCCGGCTTCGACCGCGACGAGGACTACTGGCCGCGCCAATGGGCCGAGGCCTATGTGGCTTTCGCGGCCGGAGAGAAGCGCGCCTGGCTGCGCGCGATGGGCCATCGAATCTTCCCAGTCGTCGGCTGGGCCGAACGCGGCGGCTATGACGCGATGAGCCACGGCAATTCGGTGCCGCGCTTCCACGTCACCTGGGGAACCGGGCCCGGCATCGTCGAACCGTTCGAGCGCCGCGCGCGCGAGGCGGCGAAGAGCGGCCGGCTCAGCTTCAAGTTCCGCCATCGCGTCGATGCGCTCTCCATCAGCAACGGCACCGTAGATGGCGTCAGCGGTGTCGTGCTCGCGCCTGACAATATCGAGCGCGGCAAGAGCTCCTCGCGCAACGTGGTCGGCGAGTTCGCGCTGAAGGCGCAGGCGGTGATCGTGGCTTCCGGCGGCATCGGCGGCAATCATGAGCTGGTACGGCAGAACTGGCCGCAGCGGCTGGGCGAGCCGCCAAAATTCATGATCTCCGGCGTGCCCGAGCACGTCGACGGCCGCATGATCGGCATCACCGAGAAATCAGGGGCGCGGCTGATCAACCGTGACCGCATGTGGCACTATGTCGAAGGCATCCAGAACTGGTCACCGATCTGGCCGCGCCACGGCATCCGCATCCTGCCCGGCCCCTCCTCGATGTGGTTCGACGCAACAGGCACGCGATTGCCGGCGCCGCTCTTCCCGGGCTCCGACACGCTCGGCCAGCTCAAATACATCATGTCGACCGGCTATGATTATTCCTGGTTCATCCTGACCCAGAGCATCATCAAGAAGGAATTCGCGCTGTCGGGCTCAGAGCAGAACCCTGACCTCACCGGCAAGAGCTGGCGCATGACCTTGCGCCGCGCCACCAACAAGGGCGCGCCGGCACCGGTGGAAGCATTCAAGAACCATGGTGTCGACTTCATCGTGCGGGACAAGCTGGATGATCTCGTCGCCGCCATGAACAAGCTCGCGGGCAGCGATCTCCTCAAGCTCGAGCACATCAAGATGCAGATCGAGGCGCGCGACCGCGAGATCGCCAATCCTTACGTCAAGGATGCGCAGGTGATGAACATCCACAATGCGCGGCGCTATATCGGCGACAAGCTGATCCGCACCGCCTCTCCGCACCGCATCCTCGACCCCGCGCAGGGACCGCTGATCGCGGTCAAGCTCAACATCCTGACCCGCAAGACGCTGGGCGGCTTCGAGACCGATCTCGACTCCCGCGTGTTCGGCCAGGAGGGCAGCGTCATTCCCGGTCTTTACGCGGTCGGCGAAGCCGCCGGTTTCGGTGGCGGCGGCGTGCACGGCTATCGTTCGCTGGAGGGCACGTTCCTCGGCGGCTGCCTGTTCTCCGGCCGCAATGCCGGCCGCGCGGCGGCGAAGGCGGTGGGGTAGATGCGGCGGTGGATCCAGATCGGCGCGCTTGTTGCGAGTCTCGCCGCCGGCCCGGCTGCGTTCGCCGACACCATCGACGTCAACGGCGTGATGCGGTCCTACACCGTGCAACTGCCGGCCATACGCGCCGTGCCGCTCGTGATCGTGCTGCACGGCAAGACCCAGCGCGGCGCCGACATGATTTCTCGGACGGCGTGGCCGCAGGTCGCGAAACGTGAAGGCTTTGCCGTGGCGTTTCCTGATGGCCTCAACCATGCCTGGGCCGATGCGAGGACCAAGGCGGGACCCGCGCTTCGTGGTCCGCCGCCCAGCACCGACGACGTCGCCTTCATCGCAAAGCTGGTCGAGAAGCTAGTGGCAAACGGCACGGCTGATCCGAAACGCGTCTACGTCACCGGCATCTCCAATGGCGGCGCCATGGCGATGACGCTCGTTTGCGCCCGCGCCGATCTGTTTGCGGCGGCCGCGAGCGTGGTCATGAATCTCACCGATGAAGCCGCGGTCACCTGCCATCCGTCGCGGCCGCTGCCGATGCTGATCATGAACGGGACGGCCGACCCGCTGGTGCCGTACGAGGGCGGACGTGGATCGAGCTATTTTGCCGCAGACGGGTTCTGGTCGACCGAGGAGACGCTTGCCTTCTGGCGCAAGCTCAATGGCTGCGAGATCGATGATGGCGAAGTAACGGACTTGCCCGACAGGGCGGGCGCGGACCATTCCACTGTGACCCGGATCGCCTCACGCTGTCCCAGGGGACACGATGTCGTGCTCTATCGCGTCAAGGGCGGCGGCCATCGCATGCCTGGCTTCGCTGCGGATGCGCGCTTCCCGAGGGTCGCAACCGGCCTGCTCGGACCGCAGAACGGCGATATCGATGGCGCCGAGACGATCTGGACTTTTTTCAGTCAGTTTCCATGAGCGGCGCGTGCGTGTCCGGCAACGCATGCGTGCCGGGCAACGCATGCGTGCCTGGAGTGGCACGCTGCAGGGGGCTGCGCTAGACAGGGCCGCCATTCCCACCAGGAGATTCCAATGAGCATTCAGCGTTTCGAAACCGGCCCGCGCATGAGCCAGGTCGTCGTGCACGGCAACACCGTTTATCTCGCCGGCGTCGTCGCCAGCAAGGCCGCCGGTGAAAGCGTGACAAAGCAGACCCAGGACATCCTGGCCACCATCGACGGCCATCTCGCCAAGGCCGGCACCGACAAGTCGAAACTGCTCTCGGCCACGATCTACATCACCGACATGAAGACGTTTGGCGAGATGAACGCGGTGTGGGATGCCTGGGTCTCGCCCGGCAACACCCCGGCCCGCGCCACGGTCGAAGCCAAGCTGGCCGCGCCGCAATACACCGTCGAGATCATGGTGACTGCGGCGAAGTAATTTTCGCGTTGCGAATTCGCGCGCGCCGATGACCTCCGAGGTAATCGATCGGCGCGCGCAAACCTTCGATAGTGACGGTCAGCCGGACACGGCGTCATCGAAGGAGAGCTACATGACCGACCACACCGCCATCGCCCACTGCTATATCGATCTCTGGAACGAGCGCGCGACGAGCCGCCGTCGCGAGCTGCTGAGCGAGACCTGGACGGCGGATGCGAGCTATGTCGATCCGCTGATGAAGGGCGACGGTCCTGATGGCATCGACGCGCTGATATCAGGCGTGCAGCAGCGCTTTCCCGACTTCAAATTCAAGCTGATCGGCGAGCCCAACGGCTACGGCGACCATCTGCGGTTCTCGTGGGGGCTTGGTCCTGACGGCGTCGACAGCCCGATCAAGGGGACGGATTTCGCTGTGCTGAAGGACGGCCGGATCAGGAGCGTGACCGGATTTCTGGACCAGGTGCCCGCGGGGGCGTGAGGGACACTGCGCGTTACTACGCCCTCTCCCCTTGTGGGAGAGGGCATCACCGCTCGCAGACACTGGCTGACTGGGGTGAGGGGTATCTCTCCGCGCGCGAGTCTTGAGAGGTGAGTTCGCGGAGAGAGAACCCCTCATCCGGCGCTTCGCGCCACCTACTCCCGCAAGGGGAGAAGGAAGGAAGAAGCGCATCGACTGCAAATCAAGCTAACCGATACGCCGCCCTCGCATTCAGCCCAAACGCCTTCTCCCGCACATTCGGCCCAAGCTTCGCCAGGCACGCCTCCAGCGCGCCCTTGATCTCGCGATAGCTGCCCGCAAGCAGGCACACCGGCCAGTCGGAGCCGAAGATCAAACGGTCCTCGCCGAAACATGTTGCGGCGTGCGCGACGAACGGGAACAGCCGCTCCGCATCCCAATCGTCCCAGGCCGCTTCGGTCGCGAAGCCCGAGATCTTGCACCAGACATTGCCGCAGGCAGCCAGCGCCTTGATGCGATCGGCCCATTCGTCGCTGCCGCCATCGGCGATCGGCGGCTTGGCGGCGTGGTCGAGCACGAAGCGCGCTTCGGGGAAGGCCTGCGCGGTTGCGATCGCGGCCGGCAATTCGCGGGTGCGGACCAGGAAATCGTAGGTGAGATCGCTCGCGAAGATTGCGGTCAGGCCGCGCTGGACGTCTTCGCGCAACAGCCAATCCGGATCGACCTCGTCATGGACCTGGTGGCGGATGCCGATGAGCTTGTCCCCGCCGGGCAGGGCGCGGAGCCGATCTAGCGTTTCGACGAGATTGCCATCGGTCAAATCGGCCCAGCCGACGACGCCGATCACAGAAGGCGTCGCATGCGCAATGCGCAAGAACTCCTCCGTCTCCTCCAGCGCGGAGCGGCACTGCACCACGATGCTCGCGTCGATGCCGTTTGCCGTCAATAACGGCGCGAGATCGGCCGGGCCGAAGGCGCGGCGGATCGGCGCAAGCTCGGGCCCATCCATCCAGGGATAGTCGGCGCGGGCGGGATCCCAGAGATGCTGGTGCGCGTCGATGATCATGGCTCACGCTCCACCAGGCAGCGGCGCACGTGCGTCGACGAGGTTTCGCGCGCGCAGCTCCTGCCAGAAGGCTTGCGGCACCGCCCGCTCTGACATCGCGATATTGTCGGAAACCTCGGACGCATTGCGTGCCCCCATCACGGCGACCGTGATGGCCGGATGGGCCACGCAGAACTGGAGCGCGGCGGCCTTCAGCTCGGTGCCGTGCTTGCGGCAGAGTTCGTCGAGTTCGAGCGCCCGCGCGACCAGCGACGCATCGGCATCATGATAGTTGAACTTCGCACCCGTGTGCGGATTGGCCAAAATGCCGCTGTTGTAGATGCCGCCGAGCAGGATGCCGACGTTCTTCGCCCGGCAGACCGGAAACAGCGCATCCAGTGCGCCCTGGTCGAGTAGCGTGTAGCGGCCGGCGAGCAGGAAGCAGTCGACCGGCACGGCTTCGGCAAAGCGGACCAGCATTTCCGACTGGTTCATGCCGGCGCCGATCGCCTTGACCGTGCCGTCCTCGCGCAGGCGCTGGAGCGCGCCGAAGGCACCGGTGACGGCGTCGTCATAGTGGTCGTCGGGATCGTGCACGAGCAGGACGTCCACTCGGTCGAGCCCGAGGCGAGCAAGACTCTCCTCCACCGAGCGCATCACGCCATCGTAGCTGAAGTCGAACACCGGCCGCTCGCGCGGCGTGCCCTTGTAGTGCTCGTCCTCGGCGGCGCCGCCTTCAGGGGCACGCAGCAGGCGGCCGACCTTGGTCGAGATGACGTAGGAGTCGCGCGGCTGTTGCCGCAGGAACGCGCCGAGCCGCCGCTCGGCGAGGCCAAAACCGTAGAGCGGCGCGGTGTCGTAGAAGCGGATGCCGGCCGACCAGGCGCGTGCGATCGTCGCCTCTGCATCGGCATCGCTGACGGGGCTGAACAATCCGCCGAGCGGGGCGGAACCGAGACCGAGTGACGTGACGTCGAGCGAACCGAGCCGCGACCGTTTCATTTCAATCTTCCAGTTTTCTTCCGGCAGTGCAAAGATCATCTCCCCCGCCTGCGGAAATCGCAAGCGGGGGAGGCACGCAGGAGCACGGGGCTGGCGACGCTCCTACTTCAGCATCTGCGCGACGTTGTCCTTGGTAACGAGGTCGAGGCCGGTGTAAACGATTTCCGGCACCTTCTCGCCCTTCTTGATGGCCAGCAGCGTGTCCATCGCCTTCTCGCCCATCTCGAACGGACGCTGGCCGACCAGCGCGTTGGCATAGCCGTCGCGCAGCAGCTCGAGCTGCATCTTCAGCGTGTCGGCAACGACCAGCGTGAACTTGCCGCTGTCGATATCCTTTTTGTTCCTGGAGGCGAAGGCCTTGAAGCCCTCGGGGGCGAACATCGGCCAGCCACCAATCGGAACGATCGCGGCGAGGTCAGGCGTTGCGGTGCGCATGTCCGTCATCTGCTGCACCGCCAGTGCCGGATCATCGTTGCAGAACGTCGGCGAGCCCGCGACCTCGGTCCATTTCGACCCCTTCAGCGCCTCGCGCACGCCGTCGACACGCTCGGCGAGATTCTTGGCACCGGGCCCGCCCGAGACCATCGCGTATTTGCCGCCATCGGGCCGAAGCTTAAGCAATTCCTTGCCGAGCGCGACGCCGAATTCCTTGTTGTTGGTGCCGATATAGGCGATGCGCTTGGAGCCGGGGGCATCGGCATCGAAGGTGATGACGGGGATGCCGGCGGCGGTCGCCGCCTCGATCGACTTGGTCATTGCCGCGACGTCGGCGACAGAGATGGCGAGGCCGTCGACCTTCTGGGTGATGAAGTCCTGGATGATCTGCGCCTGCGTCGCCGGCTCATGCTCGACCGGCCCCTTGTAGATGCACTCGATGTTGCCGAGCTCCTTTGCCCGTTTCTCGCAGCCGTCGCGTGCGAAGTCGAAGAACGGATTGTTCATC
Organism: Bradyrhizobium sp. USDA 4486; assembly: GCF_054057995.1. Classification (NCBI taxonomy): domain Bacteria; kingdom Pseudomonadati; phylum Pseudomonadota; class Alphaproteobacteria; order Hyphomicrobiales; family Nitrobacteraceae; genus Bradyrhizobium; species Bradyrhizobium sp. USDA 4486. Next base: position 6,866,029 of record NZ_JBSRZV010000001.1, on the reverse strand, counting down.
GCCTTGGGCACGATCACGAAGCGGTAGTTCGCGGCGAATGCCGGGGTCGCCATCATCGCGACCGCAATGCCGGCAAGAAGAAGTTTCCTCATTGTCTCCTCCACCCTTGTTTGATGCCCATCCTCTCGAATTCGTTCGGGAAGCGGATAGGCGGCATTCTCGTTGCCTTCCCGGAACGACGTCACGTCAGGTCATCCGCGAGCGGATGCGATCGACCAGCACGGCCAGGATGATGATCACGCCCACCAGCGTCTGCTGCCAGTACGAGCTGACCTGCGCCAATACCAGACCGTTGCGGATCACTTCCAGCAGCACGCAGCCGACGATGGCCCCGAGCGGACCGCCGATGCCGCCGGCGAGGTTGGCGCCGCCGATCACGGCCGCCGCGATCACATTGAGCTCGTAGGAGGTCGCCATGTTGGCGGGCGCCGATCCGAGCCAGCCGGAGATGATGATGCCCTGGAGGCCAGCGGCAAGCGCGCAGATCACGTAGACCTCGATCTTCACTCGCACCACCGGAATGCCGGTCAGCTCCGCCGCCTTCTCGTTGCCGCCGAGCGCGAAGACGTGGCGGCCGAACGAGGTGTGATGCAGCACCATCGCCATCGCCAGTGCGAGGATCACGAGATAGATGAACGGCGCCGGCACGCCGAGCACGTCGCCCGAGGTCAGCGCATAGAAATAATCGGCATCCGGCCCACCCGGAAAACTGCCGCGCCCGTTGGAGACGACATAACCGAGCCCGCGCACGATCGAGAGCATGCCGAGCGTGGTGACGAAGGGTGACAGGCCGAGCACGGCGATGCAAAAGCCGTTGACGAGGCCCGCGATCAGCGCAACGCCGAGGCCGGCGAGGATCGACACCAGCAGGATCAGGCCGGGAACGTTGGCCAGCACGGTCTTGCCGTCGGCTGCCATGTGCACCAGCGGCGAGCCGGGGGCCGACAGCTCGGTCATCACCATCGAGGCGATCATGGCGGAAAAGCACATCATCGATCCCACCGACAGATCGATGCCGCCGGTGATGATGACGAAGGTCACGCCGAGGGTGGCGATGGCGATGAAGGAAAAATTCTTCGCCACGTTCTGCATGTTGCCTTCAGTGAAGAAGTACGGGCTGGCGAAATGCATGATCACCAGCAGCACCGCGAGCGCGAGCAGGACGTAGCCGGTCTGGGAGGCGAAGATGCCGCGCTGCCACCACGTGATCTTGCCGACGTTGGAGAACGTGATCGGGGATTCCATAGGCATGGCCATCACGCCGCCTCCTTCGCGCCGGTGATGAGGGCGGTGACTTCCTCAGGGCTGGTCTCCTGGATCGGCTTGTCGGCCCGCTTCTCGCCGCGGCGCATGACGATGACGCGGTCGCACACCGCGAACACGTCGGGCATGCGGTGTGAGATCAGCATCACGGCGACGCCCTGCTCCTTCAGCCGGTGAATCAGGCCGAGCACCTGCTCGACCTGGCGCACCGAGATCGCGGCGGTTGGCTCGTCCATCATCACCAGCCGCGCATTGGAGAGCCGCGTCCGCGCGATCGCGACCGCCTGGCGCTGGCCGCCCGACATCTGTTTGACGAGATCGTCCGGCCGCGTCTCCGAGCGCAGCTCGCCGAACAATTCCAGTGCGCGCGACGCCATGGCCTTGTGGTCGAGCAAGGCGATGGGTCCGAACTTGCGCTTCAGCTCGCGGCCGAGAAACACGTTGGCGGCGGCGGTCAGATTGTCGGCGAGCGCGAGATCCTGATAGACGACCTCGATGCCGACGGCGCGGGCATCGACGGGCCGGTTGAAATGCACCGCACTGCCGGCGAAGCGCATCTCGCCGTGGGTGGGGCGGAAATTGCCGGCGATGATCTTGACCAGCGTCGACTTGCCGGCGCCGTTGTCGCCCATCAGCCCGACCACTTCGCCCGGCAAAACCTGCATGTCGACGTCATGCAGCGCGCGGATCGCGCCGAACTCCTTGCCGATGCCGGAGAGCTCGAGGACCGGTGTCGCGTCAGCCTTGGTCATCAGCAGCCTTCCTCAGACGTAGCGGTTGACGAGAGATTCCAGATATTCCTGCCGGCCCGAGCGCGGCTGCGGATCGAAGCCGGGCCTCATCGCACGGTCGGCGAGATCGGCGAGCGAAAGCTGGCCGCCGAGAATGGCGCGGCCCTCGGGGCCGGCCCATCCCTCATAGCGCGTGGCGATCGGCGTCGTGAGCACGCCGGCATCGAGCATGTCGGCGGCGGCGAGGAACGCGCGCGCGCAGGCATCCATCGAGCCGACATGGGCGTGGATGAGATCATCGGGGTCGATCGACTGGCGGCGGATCTTGGCGTCGAAATTCAACCCGCCGGAGGTGAAGCCGCCGCGGTTCAGGATCTCGTGGAACACCAGTGCCAGCTCGCCGACGTTCATCGCGAACTGGTCGGTGTCCCAGCCGAGCAGATCGTCGCCGCGGTTGATATCGAGCGAGCCGAACACCCCAAGCGCCTCGGCCAGCGCGACCTCGTGATGGAAGGAGTGGCCGGCGAGGATGGCGTGGTTCTGCTCGATGTTGAGCTTGACGTCGTTGAGCAGGTCGTAGCGTTCGAGGAAGCCGTAGCAGGTCGCGACGTCGAAATCGTATTGGTGCTTGGTCGGCTCCTTTGGCTTGGGCTCGATCAGGATCGGGCCCTTGAAACCTATTTTGTGCTTGTGCTCGACGATAAGCGAGACGAAGCGGCCGAGCTGGTCGAGCTCGCGCTTGAGATCGGTGTTGAGCAGCGTCTCGTAGCCTTCGCGCCCGCCCCACAGCACATAATTCTGGCCGCCGAGCCGGTGCGTTACCTCCAGTGCGGCGCGGACCTGACCCGCTGCATAGGTGAAGATGTCGGGGTCCGGGTTGGTCGCAGCGCCTGCCATGTAGCGGCGATGCGTGAACAGGTTTGCCGTGCCCCAGAGCAGGCGGACTTTCGCCGAGGCCATCTTCTGTTCGAACATATCGGCGATGGCGTTGAGGTTGGCGACGGACTTGCTGAGCGAATCGCCTTCCGGCGCCGCATCGACGTCGTGGAAGGTGAAAAACGGTACATCCAGCAGGCGGAACAGCTCGAAGGCGACATCGGCCTTGGCGCGCGCCATGGCCATCGCATCGGTGCCGTGGTGCCAGGGCCGCAAAAAGGTCTCGCCGCCGAAGGGATCGCCGCCGGGCCAGCACAGCGAATGCCAGTAGCAGACCGCAAAGCGCAAATGATCCTCGAGCCGGCGACCACGCACGATGCGGTCCTTGTCGTACCAGCGGAAGGCATGCGTGCTCGCCGCATCCTTTCCGACGAAGGCGACAGGCGTGCTGGCGTCGAAGAATCTGGCTGGCGCGTTCACTTAAATCGTCTCCTTCAGTGCGGGATAAAGCGGGCGCCAGTGGCGATAGGCCTCGTCGTAGGCGGCGGTCACGGATGGGCGGGGTACGAAACTCGCAAGCCGCCGTGGACGTATGCAGACATCGGCCGGAGCTTCACCGGTCGCGGCGAGGCGACCGAGCCGCGCAGCACCGAGCGCCGCACCGACCTCACCTTCCTCGACGCGGTGGACGGGAATGCCGAGCACGTCAGCGCAGATCTGCGCCCACAGCGGCGAGCGCGAGCCGCCGCCGACGAGATCGAGTTCGGTGATCGGCCCGCTCGCCGCGCTCAGCGCCGCCAAATTGTCGCGCGCGGCGAACGCGACGCCCTCGAGCACCGCCTGCACGATCTGGCCGCGCCCGGTCGCAGCCCGCAAGCCGACGAAAGCGCCGCTCGCGGCGGCATCGTTGTGCGGCGTGCGCTCGCCATCCAGATAGGGCAGGAATTTGATCGGGCTCGGCCCGTCGACGTGCTCGCCAAGCGGCGCGAGAAGCGCGGCAGCCGGCGTCTCCATCACGGCGGCGAGCCAGGCGAGCGAAGCCGCCGCCGATAGCATCACGCCCATCTGGTGCCAGAGGCCAGGCAGTGCGTGGCAGAAGGCATGCACGGCCGACGCAGGCGCCGGCGCGAATCGATCCGTGACGCGGAACACGACGCCCGATGTGCCCATCGACAGGAAGGCGTCGCCGGGCGCAATCGCGCCAAGCCCGATCGCACTCGCCGCGTTGTCGCCGGCACCGCCGGCCACCACGACGTCCTTCGCCATGCCCCAGCGACGCGCGTATTCCGACGCAAGCGTTGCACTGACCGCACTGCCTTCGACGAGGCGGGGCATGTGGTGAAGATCGAGCCCGGTCGCGTGCAGCAGCAGGGCCGACCAGCGGCGCTCGCCGACGTCGAGCCAGAGTGTGCCGGCCGCGTCCGACATGTCCTCGACCATCTCGCCGGTCAGCCGATAGCGCACATAGGCCTTCGGCAGCAGCACCTTTGCGATGCGCGCGAACAACTTCGGCTCATGCCGCGCGACCCAGAGCAGCTTTGGCGCGGTGAAGCCGGGCATCGCCAGATTGCCGGCGATCATGTGCAGCGACGGGCAGCGTCGCTCCAGCGCGGCGCATTCGGCTTGCGAGCGGCCGTCGTTCCAGAGGATGGCGGGGCGCAGCGGCCGTCCGTTCTCGCCAAGCAATGTCGCGCCATGCATCTGGCCCGATAGCCCGATGCCCGCGACCTGCGCGACCTCGCGCGGATGATTGCTCGCGAGGTCGTCGACGGCGCCGATCGCGGCATCGACCCAGGCGTCGGGATCCTGCTCGGACCAGAGCGGCGCCGGGTGCGACAGCGCAAGGTCACGCGCCGCCGTCGCGACGACCGCGCCGGCTGCGTTCACGAGCACCGCTTTCACACCGGATGTGCCGATGTCTAGTCCGAGATACACACCATCCTCCCTTCTTGCCTGCCACCGGCCTGCGATCTTGCGTCGCCTTCGCCGCAACGGGCCTTCCTGAAAATCCATCCTGCCGCTACGGCAGATTGTCCCTCATCACGATGTCGATCCTGATCTTCTCCTGCTCGCGCAGGATCGGCTCGCCGCGGGCGAGCGCCAGCAGCACCCGCACGGCGGCGCGCGCCTCATGTCCCGGGTTCTGCGAGATCGCGGCATCCATCACGCCCTGGAGCAGCAGCCGGCGCGTCAGCGCGGTGACGTCGTGCCCGACAAACACGACCTTGTCGCGGCCGGCCTCGCTCAATGCCTTGGCAACGCCGTGTGTGCCGGCGCCGACGTTATAAAGGCCGACAATGTCAGCATGCCTGCCCAACAGCCGCGCCAGCAGCTGCTCCGAACGATCGTCCTCATCGCGCCCTTCCAGCACCGGCAGCACGTTGAGGTCCGGGAATTCCGAGGCCATCACCTGATTGAAGCCAAAAATGCGCTCGGCGTGATCGCGCAGGCCCTGCGAGCCCGCAACGATCGCGACCTTGCCGGACCGCCCGCTGGCCAGCCGCCCGACCAGCGCGCCGGCGGTGCGGCCCGCGGCGATGTTGTCGATGCCGACATAGTGGTGCCGCCGCGACGACGGCACGTCCGAAACCAGGGTGACGACCTTGGTGCCCGCCTCGACGAGGTCGTTGATGGCGGCGCGGACACCGGGATGATCCAGCGCCACCACGGCAACGCCGTCGTAATCGCCGGCCAGCGCCTCCAACGAGGCGGCGAGCACGGAGGGATCGAACACGTCGGTCGCGACCATCTCGACGCTCAGGCGACGGGCCGAGAGCCAGGCCGACATCTCGCCGAGATAGGCCTGGATCTGCTGCATGAACGGGTTCGGCCCCGAGGGCATCACGAAGGCGAAGCGGCGCGCTCGGCCGCGGGCAAGCTCGGCGGCGGCGACATGCGGCTGAAAGGAATTGCGCTCGATCGCCTCTCTGACGCGTCGGACCGTGTCCGGCCGCACGCCGGGCCGGTTGTGCAGCACGCGGTCCACCGTCGCGAGGCTCACGCCCGCCTGCCGGGCGATATCCTTCAGCGTCAGCGCGGTGGCGGTGAGAAAGTCTTCAGCCATGGCTGAAGGCTAGCAGAGGTGTTTTGAGGTACGCAACTCATTTTGAGGGACAGGAGGACATTCTCGTGCCGCGGTTGCGTCATGCGGCGCTAGCCGCCGGTCAGGTCGAGTGTCAGGAACAGGCTGTTGGGATCCTCGACATAGCCCTCGAACGGCCCGCAAAGCACAAAACCGTGCGCCCGGTAGAGCGCGTGCGCGGGCTTGAAATAATCCCAGGAGCCGGTCTCGAGGCTGAGCCGCGTCAGGCTGCGGGCGCGGGCTTCCGCGATGATGTGGCGAAGCATCTGGCCCCCAAAGCCGCGCCGCCGGGCGGTCCAGAGCGTGTGCATCGACTTCACCTCGCCATGGTCGGTCGAGAGCATCTTCAGCGCACCGGTGGCAACCAGCGTGTCGTCGTCCCAGCCGGTCCAGAAGGCGACGTCGCTCGCGCGAAGGCCGGAGAGGTCGAGCGCATGCGCGCTGCCGGGCGCCGTGTGCGCCCGCGCCGCCGTAACGTGGTGATCGAGCAACGCAATGACCCGCGGATCGAAGGTGTCCCCGGTGCGGATCTGCATCATTACGGTCTCACGCCGCTTGCGAGCTGCTTCTGCATGAAGACGAGATCGAGCCAGCGGCCGAACTTGCAGCCGACCTCCGGCATGCGGCCGACCTCGGCAAAGCCGAGCGAGGCATGCAGGGCAATCGAAGCGGCATTGGCGGCCTCGATGCCCGCAATCATCGCATGCTTGTTCAGCGCCGTGGCGCGCTCGATCAGCGTCGCCATCAGGCTGCGGCCGACGCCGAGCCGATGGTACCGCTCGCCGACATAGACCGAATTCTCCACGGTATGGCGGTAGCCAGGAAACGGGCGGAAATCGCCGAACGAGGCGAACCCGACGACGTCCCTGCCCTTCATCGCGACCAGCACGGGATAGCCGGCTTCCTGTCGCGCGAAAATCCACGCGCGCCGCGAAGCCAGGTCAGCCGGTCCATCGGTCCAGACCGCCGTGGTGTTGAGCGCGGCATAGTTGTAGATGGCGAGGATGTCCGCAGCATCCTCCAGCGTGGCGTCCCGCACGATCAGCGGCATCACATTTTCCCGTAAGAGGTGCCGCGCCGCGTGATGATGACGTAGCGTGCATCCTGTTTGGTTTCGTTCTCGAAGGTCACGGCCCGCATCACGTCGAAGTCGAGACAGTCGCCATCACGCAGGCGCACGGATTTGGCGTCGATATGCACGCAGACCGCGCCCTCCAGCATCAGGAGTTGCTGGGTGAAGGCGTTGCGGCCCCAGGGGCTGTAGGACACGCGCGCGCCGGCCGGCAGGTCGACGACGATGATCTCGATGCCGCTGGCCGCATCCGGCGGCGAGGCATGACGCCGCCGGTAGCCGCTGTCGGGATCACGCCAATGCGGCTGGTCGGCGAGGCGCATCAGGCGCTCCGGCGGCTTCTCCGCGAGCGCGACGACGTCGCTGAGCGTGACGTCGAGCGCGGCGCAGAGCTTGTTGAGCAGGGAAGCCGTCGCACTGCTCTGCGCCCGCTCCACCCGCCCGATCATGGCCCGACTGACGCCGGAGCGCGCTGCCAACTCGTTCAACGTCATGCCGCCTTGCGTCCTCAACGTCTTCAAGCGCCGACCGATCGCACGGTCGAGTTTCTGCTGGTCCATTGGTCCTGACCTTCATTGGCAGCATCAGCCGGCGCAAAGGACCGCGTCCGCCGGAGCATGGGGAAGCTTAAGCCAGCAAGCGGCCAATGCCGGGCTCATGAGGCTAATATATTAGAATCCTGGCCCGGTTCACGAGCGCGGAGTTACTTTCCGCTGGCTCGCTCTTGCGCGTTCTGCGCGGCAAACACGACGCCGCCGAAGGTCTGATTCAAAAGCTTGGATTTCGCCAAAATTCTTTTGACAGATGCCCACGCGGAAAATCACCACGAGACCAATTGCGGTCCATCCAAATTCGCCAGCGCTGAATAGGATACGGCCGCCACCAAGTCTCTGAGCTTTGAAAGCTTTGGAGCGGGCGAAGGGAATCGAACCCTCGTATGCAGCTTGGGAAGCTGCCGTTCTACCATTGAACTACGCCCGCTTATGCGTGTCTTGCGCCCGTCCTGATTAGCCGAGACAACGCCTCCCGCCAAGCGGTTTGGCGCGTCCGACCGGACGCTTCTTAGCGTTTTGGCAAGATTTTGGGTGCGCGCGATTGTGGCGGTGTTATGATCGATCTGTCGGGGGAAGACGTGCATTGATTGGGGCGTGTGCATGGTGGGGCGCGCTTACGCGATGTTCGACACAGCGATCGGGCGCTGCTGCCCGTTGCCCCGCCGCGAGCGCCCGGCTAAGGCGCGATCCTGATCGCACCTTAGCTTTGTCTTTTTCGGCATGATCTTGTCGAACAACCGCTACACACCTGTCCGATCATGCCTAGATAGGCGTCATGGACGCCACCACCCTGCTGACGACACGCTCGATGACCGTCTCCGAGTTTCGCTGCGATGCGGGACCGGACGACAAGCCGTTTCCGGAATGCCGCACCGGCCATTCCATCGCCTATGTCCGCTCTGGCAGCTTCGGCTGCCATTGCCGCGCCGGCTTCTTCGAGCTGGTGGCAGGATCAATCCTGGTCGGCGCGCCCGGCGAGGAATACACCTGCACGCATGAGCATGTCTCGGGAGACGTCTGCCTCGGCTTCTTCTTCAGCGAGAGCCTGGTCGACGCGCTCGGCGGACGCCGCGAGACCTGGCAGGTCGGCGCGACGCCGCCACTGCCCGAGCTGATGGTACTTGGCGAGCTCGCCCAGACGGCAGCAGATGGCAACAGTGATTTGGGTCTCGACGAGATCGGCCAGATCCTCGCCGGCCGCTTCGTTGACGTCGTCTCGGGTAAGGCGCGCAAGCCGGCGACGCCGACCGCACGCGACCGACGCCGCGCGGTTGAGGCCGCGCTGTGGATCGACGACAATTCGCATACCGAGGTCGACCTCGAACAGGCCGCGAAGCAGGCGGGCCTCAGCCCGTTCCATTTCCTGCGGCTGTTCTCCGCCGTGCTCGGCGTCACCCCGCATCAATATCTGGTGCGCTCGCGGCTGCGGCATGCGGCGCGGCTGCTCACGGACGAGGACATCACGGTCACGGACGTCGCCTATGACGTCGGCTTCGGGGATCTCTCCAACTTCGTCCGCACGTTTCATCGCGCCGCCGGCGTATCGCCGACGAAGTTCCGGCAGGCTTCGAAGGGGATGCGCAAGATTCTCCAAGAGCAGCTCGCCCTCAACTGACTAGTTTCGTCTCCGGCGCGCGCCAGTTGCGGCGCGCTTTGCAATGGAGACGACCATGTACGACCACATCGGATTGCGCGTTGCCGATATCGACGCCGCCACGCGCTTCTACAGCGCGGTGCTGGCGCCGCTCGGTTATGTCCTGTGCTCCAGCGGAGACGGCTATGCCGGCTTCGGGCCGAAGGGGGAGCCCGCGCTATGGCTGCACCTGAACAAGGGACGCAAGGCCGACGGCGCGCATATCGCGTTTCGCGCCAAGGACCACGACGCGGTCAAGGCGTTCCACAGTGAGGGCCTGAAGAGCGGCGGCCGCGACAATGGCGGCGCCGGGCCGCGCAAAGATTACAGCCCGACATATTATGCGGCGTTGTTGATCGACCCTGATGGCAACAATGTCGAGGCGGTTTGTGTGTGAGGCCCGACCAAACGCGCCACATACGCTGTCGTTCCGGGATGGTACGTAGCACCAGACCCGGACTCCCGAGATTCCGGGTTCGCGCTTTGCGCGCCCCGGAATGACTCCGGCAAAAATGGGAATCCTCCATGGCCTCCATCCACAACGACATCCCCCTTCCCGCCTCCGCGAACGACGTCTGGGACGCGGTGCGCGATTTCGGCGCGCTGCATCAGCGGCTGGTGCCGGGCTTCGTCACCGCCTGCACGCTCGACGACGATGCACGGATCGTTACCTTCGCCAACGGCTCCGTCGCGCGCGAGGTGATGGTCGATTGCGACGATGCGCGGCAGCGGCTGGTCTATGCGATCGACAACGAGCGGCTGAAGCATTACAGCGCCTCAGTGCAGGTGATTGCCGAGGGCGACAAGAGCTGCCGCCTGATCTGGATCATCGACATGTTGCCGAACGAGCTTGCACCCTATGTGCAGGGCCAGACCAGAGAGGCGATGGCCGCCATGCACAAGGCGTTTCCGCGCCCCGCCTGAACGCTCTGTGACTTCCGGCACAGAGCCTTCCCCGCGCCGGCCGTAACCATGACCGCGTGCGTCCGGTTGGCTCCGCTCTTCCGGCGGCGCCGCGCACGCGAGGAGCAGGCCATGAGAGGTGCGGACAAGGTGATCTGCCAGGCGGCCGCCGTGCTGCTGCTGTTTTCGATTTCGAGCGCGCCGGCAAAGGCGCAGTTCCTCGGCGGCGGTGCCGGCGGCGAGGACATGATGACCCAGATGGCGCCGATGCTGGAGATGATGAAGGCAAAGATGGGCAAGCGCCGCTTCGCCATGCTGATGCAGACCATGGGCCCGATCATGAGCCGCATGATGGAGAACGGCGGCGGGTTCGGCGGCATGATGGGCGGCGGGGGTTTTGGAGGCTTTACCGGCGGCAATCTCGGCGGCGGGTTCGGCGCGCCAAATTATGGCGGTTACACGCCGATGGGCGGCGGCGCCATGCCGGCCGGCTTTGGCGGCATGGGCGGCGGCGATATCATGGGCATGCTCGGCGGCGGCGACATGATGGCGATGATCCCGCAATTGATGCGGCTCGCCAATGCCGGCGGTAGCGGCCATCGCCGCCACAGGCATCGCTAGTCCGCTGCGGCTGACAGCGCCGGCCTGATCGCGGGCTTGCTCTCGCGCGGACCCCAGCGCGTCAGCACGACGCTGGAGCATGACAGCAGGCCGAGCACGACCATCGAGCTTGCGGCCAGCCAGAAGAAACTCTGTGCGGTCGCCTCATGCGTCGACAGCCACCAGCCGGCGGCCGAGATGTAGGTCAACCGCGCAGTCTGCGCCAGTACCGGGCCGATCACCTTCGCCGCGCCTTGCGAGGAGAAATACATCGTCGTTGCAAGGCCGAAGAACGCATAGAACGGCCCGACCGTCGAGAGATATTGATGGCTCGCCGCGCGCACGGCCGCGCTGTCGGTGAAGATGTTGACCCAGAGATCGGGGAAGATCGCAACCAGGCATGCCGGCGTACCGACGGCCATGAAGGCGGCAGCGCTGGCGATCCAGGCGATGCGCCGGGCCCGCGCGATGCGGCCCGCGCCGATCGCCATGCCGACCATCGGCACGCAGGCGATGCCGAACGAGAACGCGATCGAGGTCAGCACAAATTCCAGCCGCGCGCCGATGCCGTAGCCGGCGAGGATCGCGGTGCCGAACTTCGCCAGCATGTGGGTGAAGATCGAGATCGTCAGCACCGATTGCAGCGGCGAGAAGCAGGCGATGGCGCCGACCTTTAGGATGTCGAAGAACATCGCCCATTGGATGCGCAGGCCGCGCAGCTTTGGTGCGATCCGCGCGCGGCCGGAGAACAGGTACCACCCCATGATGCAGACATTCATGGAATAGGCGATCAGCGCGCCGGCCGCAACGCCGCGCATGCCGAGTTGCGGCACCGGGCCCAGCCCGAGACCGAGCGTGCCGCCGAGCACGATCTGCCAGGCCGCGGAGTTGAGGATGAGGAACGACGGCAGCTTCATGTTGCCGGTGCCGCGCAAGACGCCAGCCATGGTGTTGAGCAGCCAGGGCAGCACGGCGCCGCCGAAGAACACCTGCGTGTAGGCGACCGCATGCGTGAGCACATCGCCGCGGCCGCCGAGCATCTCCAGGACCCTGGGCCCGAAGATCAGCATGCCCAGCATGAAGACCAGGCCGAAGCTGATGCCGATCAGCATCGCATGCACCGCGAGCGTGCCGGCGCGCTCGCGGTCGCCGGCGCCGAGCGCACGCGCGATGGCGGAGGCCACCGCGCCGCCCATGGCGCCGCCGGACATCGTCATGGTCAGGATCACTGTCGGAAACACGAGCGCCATCGCGGCCAGAGCCTCGACGCCAAGCCGGCCGATATAGGAGGTCTCCGCGATCACCGTACAGGTGCCGGCCGATAGTGCGATCACGTTGGGCCAGGCGAGTGCGAGCAGCGTGCGCAGGATCGGCCCGTCGGTCAGCGCACTCTTCACGGGCGGCGAAGGCGACGGCAGCGGGCGCTCTTGCTCATCGACCGGGATTTCGGCGATGTCGGACATGTCCTCTCCCGGGCGCAGGCGCCATTCGCGGCGCGGCAATGAACAGGTGTGCCAATCGATGTCTTCGCGCGGAAGGCGCTGCGGCGGTTGTTAGCACGGTAATGGCCGATTCCTCCTGCGTCAGGTGCAGGCGTGCCCTGCGGCAGCGCATTTCAGCCCGTGGAATTGTGAATCTCAGTTTCCTTGCGGGCGCATCGAACCACGAAGGCAACGCAAGCGCGGCATTACCCAATCGTCCAGATCAGCGATGGACGCCCGCCTGCGGCGGTGCGCAGCCGCACGCCGATGTGCCGGCCGCATCCCGCGGCGAGGCCCTCGAACAATCCTTCGAGCACCTTGGCACAGGCGGGGTGATAGTCGGCGACGTCGTCCATCAGCTTCCAGCTCTGCTGGCGGATTTCGAAGCTGCCTTCGGAGCGGGTCGTCTCGGCCGCATCATCCTGCGCAGCGACCAGCGCATTCAGGAACGATGCGAATTCGCCCGCGTCACCGCGGCTCATCGAGAGCGCGGCCGCGACCTCATCGAAATACTGCATGCCGATCAGCTTGCCCGTGAGATGCAGGAGGTAGCCGGCATCCTCCGGCCCGAACAACTGCACCATCACGGGAGCCGCCGTGCGCACATATTCCATCGCGTAGTTGCGATAGGCTTTTTCAAGCCGCGGCTTTGGCCAGCTCGCGACAGGCAGGGCCGGCGCGGTCCTGGCATCGAACAGCGGCGCGTCCAGATGCCGAGCGAACACGAGGCGCTGGTCGAGCTCGAGCGGATAGTCATACTGATGATAGTAACCTTCGAGCCCGTCTTGGCCGTCGACGCTCTGCTTCGTGCAGACGAAGCCGAGGCGGAGATCGCCGAGCGCGACGCCGTTGTTGGCGTGCCAGCCGCGCAGCATCGCGCGGCTCACCTCGCCCGGCACGCCGCAGATCGCGGTGCCCCTCCAGATCCAGCGCGGCGGCGGATAGCGGATCCAGGCCTTTGTGTCGCTCTCATACATGTATTCGACATGGACGCCGCCGATCCAGTTGGAGAGGTAGTGATATTGCGCGGCACCCACCGCCGGCGGCAGATGATCGATCCCGAGCTTCTTGAGCCCGGGCAGGAAGCGCTCCTGCTGCTGGCGGCGAAACACGCGGAAGACAAACTCCGCCGCATCCGCCGTGCCGCGTCGCGTGACGACGGTGAGGATGAGGCCGGTGAAATAGGCGTGGTAGAGCTCTGCGACCGCGCGCCAGCGCTTCCCATTGGGCGTGCTGCGCGGCATCTGATGCGGCGGTCATGTTTCGCTCCCGATCGTTGTTGCGATCGAGTGTGTCACTGCCTCCGGTGACAGACAAGTTCACGCGGATGCAAGGCCCTCTGCGCGACAGCCTGTCAATTCCGCATCACGAATTTTGTACGGCTTTCGCGGCACGCTCGCGCTCGACGCGTTCGGTGACGTCGCGCGCCATTGCCACCGATCCCTGCACCGCACCGCCGGAATCCCGCACCAGCGCGAAGGTCATCTCGATATAGAGCTTGCGCCCGCTCTTGTGCAGCGCGCGAGTCAGCGTCGGCCTGCCCGCAAGCTTCATCGTCCCGCTCGCGAGCGCGGCCTCAAAACCCTTCCAGTGCGCGGCGCGCAGATGCTCGGGAATGATGAGGTCGAGGTTTTGGCCGAGCGCTTCGTCGGCGGAGAAGCCGAACAGCGCGGCCGAAGCGCGATTCCAGCGCATGATCGTGCCGGAGCGATCGGAATAGATCAGCGCGTCCGCGACGTCGTTGAGGATGCTTGTGTCGAGGTGGGATTGATCGCTCATGTGATGTCTTCCCGCCAGCATTCTGCGTCACCGCCCGCCCAGTGCGCAATTGCGCACAGGGGCGGGCGGTCCGATACTCCGAGGCGGCAGTGACTGAGCGGACAAGCCGCTGCGTACTAGATGGCCCGGGTCAAGCCGGAGCATGACAGTAGATTGTGGAACTACACCCGAAAATGCTTCGATAGTTTGAGGCCCTGCGCCTGGTAGTTGGAACCGATGCGCTGGCCGTACATCGCATCGGGGCGCGCCAGCATCTTCTCGTAGACGAGGCGGCCGACGATCTGACCGTGCTCCAGAATGAACGGCACTTCGCGCGAGCGCACTTCGAGCACGGCGCGCGCACCCTGCCCGCCGGCGCCGGCGTAACCGAAGCCGGGATCGAAGAAGCCGGCATAGTGCACGCGGAATTCCCCGACCAGCGGATCGAACGGCACCATCTCCGCGCGGCGTAATCCGGCGGCACCTGCACTGCTTCCTTGGAGGCGAGGATATAGAACTCGCCGGGGTCGAGGATCAGGCTGCCGTCGGGGCGCGCGGAGATCGGCTCCCAGAAATCCTCCACCGCGTAGCCGGCGCGGCGATCGACATCGACGACGCCGGTGTGGCGCTTGGCACGATAGCCGACGAAGCCGCTGGCTTTCTCCCCCGAGAGATCGACCGACAGGGCGACGCCGCCGGAGAGATCGGCATCGTCGATGTCGACGAGGCGCTCGGCGGCATGCAAGCCGTCGAGCTCGTCGGCATTGAGGATGGCGTCACCAGTGCGGAAGCGCACCTGCGACAGGCGCGAGCCTTCGCGCACCAGTACCGGAAACGTCTTCGGGCTGATCTCGGCATAGAGCGGACCATGATAGCCGGCGCCGATCATGTCGAAGCGGCGGGTGCCGTCGGCGATGACTCGGGTGAAGACGTCGAGCCGGCCGGTCGAGCTCTTGGGGTTCGCGGCCGCGACGATCTCCGGCGGCAGCGCCAGGCTTTCCAGCAGCGGCACGATGTAGACGCAGTTGGTCTCCAGCACCGCGCCGTCGGCGAGACTGAACTCGTGCAGCTTCAACTCGTCGATGCGCTCGGCGACGGTGGCGCCGGGGCCGGGCAGGAAGCTGGCGCGGACGCGATAGGCGATGTCACCGAGGCGCAGATCGAGGCTCGCCGGCTGGATCTGGCTTTCGACGAAGTCGTATGCGGGCAGGATGAGGCCCGCTTCCGCCATCGCCGCGATCATGCGGTCGGGCAGGATACCATTGGCGTCGGCGGCAACCGTAAAGCTCAACCGGGGGTCCTCATGAAGGGGCAAACGCATCCGGACATGCCGGAAATACTAGCCTTTTACGGCTATCCGATGGACGCCTTGACGGAAAGGGCATTGCGGAATATGAGCATCACTTATCCCGTGGTGATTTGAGCCGGCCGGCTTGCAGCCACGTTAAATAAGTCGCTAAACAGGCCGGGGACCTCTGTGATCCCGGCCCGTGGAGATATCCAGGCCGGTTTTTTTGTGGCCGTTTTCAACGAGACGGTCATGTCGGAGGGTCCTATGTCGAAGTCGCCTACCACCTACCGCCCCGAAACCCGCCTGGTCCATTCCGGCACCCTGCGTTCGCAATATGGCGAGACGTCGGAGGCGCTGTTCTTGACGCAAGGCTACGTCTACAACAGCGCCGAGGAGTGCGAGGCGCGGTTCAAGGGCGAGGACCCCGGCTTCATCTATTCGCGCTACTCCAACCCGACAATCGCGATGTTCGAGCGCCGCATGATCGAGCTCGAAGGCGCCGAAGCCGCCCGCTCGGCGGCAACCGGCATGGCCGCTGTCACCACCGCGATCCTGGCGCCACTGAAGGCCGGCGATCACGTGGTCGCCTCGCGCGCGCTGTTCGGCTCGTGCCTCTACGTCGTCCAGGACCTGCTGCCACGCTACGGCATCGAGACCACGCTGGTCGACGGCCTCGATCTCGACCAGTGGCAGCGCGCGCTCAAGCCCAACACCAAGACGTTCTTCCTGGAGAGCCCGACCAACCCGACGCTCGACGTACTCGACATTCCCGGCATCGCCGAGATCGCGCACAGGGGCGGCGCGCGGCTGGTGGTCGATAACGTGTTCGCGACCCCGATCTGGCAGAGCCCGCTGGCGCTCGGCGCCGACGTCGTGGTCTACTCCGCGACCAAGCACATCGACGGCCAGGGCCGCTGCCTCGGCGGCATCATCCTGTCGTCGGAAGCGTTCATCGCCGAGCACATCCATAACTTCATGCGCCAGACCGGCCCATCGATCTCGCCGTTCAACGCGTGGGTCCTGCTCAAGGGCCTGGAGACGCTGGGCGTGCGCGTGCGCGCGCAGACCGACACGGCGGCGCGGATCGCCGAGGTGCTGGCGAGCCATCCGAAGATTTCGCGGCTGGTCTATCCCGGTCGCGCCGATCATCCGCAGGCGGCGCTGGTGAAAAAGCAGATGCGCGGCGGCTCGACGCTGATCGGCTTCGAGGTCAAGGGCGGCAAGTCCGCGGCGTTCCGCGTGCTCAACGAGCTCAAACTTGCGAAGATCTCGAACAATCTCGGCGATGCCAAGAGCCTCGTCACGCATCCGGCGACCACGACGCATCAGCGCCTGAAACCGGAAGACCGTGCCGCGCTCGGCATCAGCGAGGGATTCATCCGCTTCTCCGCGGGCCTCGAGCATGCGGACGATCTGATCGAGGATCTGACGGCAGCGCTGGAGAAGGCCTGACGGGCGAATGGCGAATAGTGAGCGGCGAATAGAATCTCTGTTCGCTCCTCGCCATTCCTATTCGCTCTACATCGGCCGGTACGTCCGCACGTCCGCGGGCACGTTCACGCCGATCTTGATCTGGCCGACGGAGCGGATGATGTCGTCGCCGAGCAGCTGGGCGAAGCAGGCATAACCCCAATCGTTCATGTGCAGGCCGTCGGCGATCACGAAGCTCTCGACCGGGATCGACTGCTTCTCGTGCCAGTCGCGCATCACCTCGAAGCGCGGGAAGATGCCGACGTGACGAAGCTCGGCGACCTTGCCGAGCAGCTTCACCATCTTGCCAGCGCTCTCGGCGCGCTGATTCACGGCCGGGGAATATTGCGGATCGACCAGCACGATGTCGGCGCCGCCGGCGGCCTGGATGCGGGCGATGCCGTCCTCCACCATCTTGGCGGTGTCGCCGGGATCGAGATTGCGCAGCACGGCGTTGGTGCCGACCTGCCAGATCACCAGATCCGGATGCACGTCGATCACCTCCTTCTGGAGGCGCTTCATCATCTCGGGCGCATCCTCGCCGCCGACGCCGGCATTGACGACGGTGATGTTGGCGGTCGGATATTGCCGGCGCAGCTGCGCGGCGAGGCGGTTCGGATAGTTGAACTCCGGCGAGCTCGCGCCAAATCCCGCGGTCGACGACGAGCCGAACGCGACGATGACAACGGGCTGGCCGGCGACGAGCTTGCTTGCGACATGCGGCAGCGAGCCCATCGCCTTCGAGCCGCCCTTCGGCGGCAGGCAAGGCACGCGGCTGAAGATGTCGCTGGCGGATTTCGCCACCTGCTTCACCTTGTCGATGGCGCGCGAGGTGATGCCGCGCTGCTCGGGCGAGGTCGCGCCGACGGTGGTCTGGGCAGGCGATGCGGGAGCGGGATTAGCCGATTGCGCGGGCGTCGCCTGCGCCTGCGCGGCTTGCGCCTGGGCGCGCGTCTGCGAGGCCGGGGTCAGCAACAGCAGCGCTGCCGCTACGGGCGCAGCCAGCGATGCAGTCAGGCAAAAAGGGCGGAAGGTACTCATTAACGCTAGTCCTCAATTCTGCTGCTGGGCAGGCCCCAGATGGGCAGCGTCGATCACGAACTGTGCCAACGCCCGGCCGAGGCAATCATGGACCTGTTTCGCTAGCTCCGGCCCGCGGGACGGGCTGAACAGGTCGAACTGCCCCTGATCATTCCACTGCCGCATGATCGCGAAACGATCGAACAGCGGGACATCATGCTCCTGCGCCACCACCCGCATGTTGTCGAGATATGGCGGCACCGAGATCATGGTTTCGGTACGCGGGCTGTACTGCAAATTCATCAAGACGA
Source organism: Bradyrhizobium sp. USDA 4486 (assembly GCF_054057995.1). Taxonomy (NCBI): domain Bacteria; kingdom Pseudomonadati; phylum Pseudomonadota; class Alphaproteobacteria; order Hyphomicrobiales; family Nitrobacteraceae; genus Bradyrhizobium; species Bradyrhizobium sp. USDA 4486. The sequence goes on along the minus strand of NZ_JBSRZV010000001.1, from coordinate 6,847,984 downwards.
CGTCAGCCCCTGCATTTTGCAGCGCGGCAACCCCTTCGGTCACAGCGCCGCGGAAATCGTCGGGATCGATGGCTCGGATAGCATCCACGGTCCCGGTCTGCCAGATGACCAAAGTAGGCCTTTTTGCTTCCATCAGCTTAACGAAGGTTCCGGCCGCCTCCTCGGCCGTTTTCTTGCTCTGTATTTCTACGGAGACGTGCACGGCCGCCGACGGCGGGAGCATTTCCTTCAGGACCGCCTGCATGCGCGCCGGATAGGACGCGTCCTCGGAGGCCGGAATGGTGGTCGAACGGCTGCCGATGACCAGGATTTCAAGGGGTTTGCCTGATTTGACGACCTCGGCGACCCTGGGAAGCTGACTCTCGCTGGTCAGCAGATAAGATGGCAATTCGCAGGCTGCGGGCGCGGCAGGAGCGGCAGCAGGCGCAGCATCGCCCGCGCGCGCGTGGGGCGCGGCGAGGCTACCGCATAGCAGGATCAGGCTCAGGAGAACCTTCGCCTTCATCAGCCCCCTCCCGCCAGATCGGCGTTGCCGACGGCGTTTTTGGTTTTCGCACCGCTCTTGTCAGCCACGCGCTTGTACCACGAAATCACCGAAGCCACGCCCCACATGATCAGGATTCCGCAGAGACTAATCAGCGCATGCATGACCGCGCCGCCGGAGACTTCGGCCAGGATGAAATGGCCGGCAAAGGCGAGGAAGACGCCGAGGCAGAAGATCTCGAGGGAGTGCTGGCCGCACAGGATCAGCGGGCGCAGCCAGGGCGATCTCAGGCCCGGCCACTCCCGCGGCAGAAAGCGCACGGTGAGCGCCGCCAGCGCCAGGAAATGCGTGAAGCGCAGCACATCGAGATCGGTCTTGTCGATCGGGTACATCCATTGCTCGAGCCGCTTCGGCATGAAATGCGACAGCTGCGGCACGTACCAGGTCAGCGTCACGTAGAACGCCGCGACGATATAGGCGATCGCGATCCACATCGTCACCGGCGAGGCCAGGATACGCGACATGCGCCGCGCACCTCCGAGCGCGCACCATGCGCCGAACACGAACAGCAATTGCCAGGCGAGCGGATTGAACGCCCAGAAGCCGTTCGGATAGGCGGAGAAGTAGAGATCGAATTCCCAGGTCACCGCATAGAGCGCGGCCGAGAGCGCGAGCGTGACGTCGGGCTTCCACTTCATCGACCACAGGATCAGCGGCAACGCCAGCATCAGCACGATATACAGCGGCAGCACGTCCATGTTGACGGGACGGAAGCGCAGCAGCAGCGCCTGCACGATGGTGATGTCGGGCTGCTTGAGGAAGTCCATGATCCCCATTTCTTCAGTGTAGAGCGGGTTTTCGAAGCTGGTCGCCACATAGGAAATCTCGGCGAGGAAGATCGTGAACAGGAAGACGTGGGCGACGTAGATCTGCCAGACGCGCCGCAGGACGCGCGCGGTGGCGATGACGACGCCGCTCTCCAGCATCGCCCGGCCGTAGACGAAGGCGGCGGTGTAGCCGGAGATGAAGATGAAGATCTCGGTGGCGTCGCTGAAGCCGTAATTGCGGATCGTGAACCAGGTCAGAAGGCTCGGCGGCAGATGGTCGATGAAAATCAGCCACAACGCGAGGCCGCGGAACAGGTCGAGCCGCAACTCGCGCTCGCCGATGGCGGGCAGCGAGATGGCCGGCGCGGCCGCGCGCGGTTTTGCGGTTCCCGCGATCGATCCCGTCACTTGGTCGGCAATGGTCATTGGGGCCTAGAAACCCTTGCGCAAGTCGCGACGCATGAAGGAGTTTACAGGTCCGGCCATCGTCTCGCAAAGCGGCCGGATCACATTTGGGGTCTACTTCCTTGCGAATTCTGGCGGGACGATGTCGCGAAAACCGCCTCAGGCGTTTGGTTCCGGACCCGGATTTCGTTATGATGGCAGCCATGTACCGCGCCGTGACCCGTCAGATCGAAGTGACCGTCGAGCCGAACTTTGTTCCGGAGCAGTCGTCGGCCGACCGCTCGCGCTTTTTCTGGTCCTACACCATCGTCATCACCAATTCGGGCGACGAGACCGTGCAGCTCAAGACGCGGCACTGGATCATCACCGACGCCTCCGGCCGCCAGCAGGAGGTGAAGGGCGAGGGGGTCGTCGGCGAACAGCCGATCCTGGCTCCTGGCGAGCGCTTCGAATACACCTCGGGCGTCCCGCTCTCGACCGCCTCCGGCTTCATGACCGGCCGCTACCAGATGGTCAGCGAAAGCGGCGAACGCTTCGAGATCGAGGTGCCGACATTCTCGTTGGACAGCCCGGACAGCAAGCGGGTGCTGAACTAGGACGCGCAGTTCGCCGCAACGCTCACAACTGTCATGCCCCGGCTTGACCGGGGGCATCCAGTACGCCGCAGCCTCTCGCTTCCATCACCACCGTCTCGGAGCACTGGGTCGCCTGCCTTCGCGGGCGATGACCCTGAGTGGGTGCAATACGAAAACAACAGACGCCTTACGCGTCCTCCACACCCGCCTCATGCGGCGTGAACTGGTACACCGAGCTGCAGAACTCGCAGGTCACGACGACCTTGTCGTCCTTGACCATCGCGGCGCGATCGTCCGGCGAAAAACTCTTCAGCATGGACGCGACCGCATCTCGCGAGCAGGAGCATTGCGCCTTGAGAGACAACGGCTTGAACACGCGCACGCCGCGCTCGTGGAAGAGGCGGTAAAGCAGCCGCTCGCCGGACAGCTCGGGATCGATCAGCTCGACATCCTCCACGGTCTCGATCAGTGAGCGTGCCTCAACCCAGGCGTCGTCCTCGGCAACGCTGTGCACTTCGGCGCCTTCAGGGGCATCGCCGGGATGCAGGTCGGCCTGCCGCGCGCGCTCCGGGGCTTTCGGCAGAAACTGCATCAGCATGCCGCCGGCGCGCCAGCGATGCTTGCCGCCATCGCTACTGCGCCACTCCTCGCCGACCGCAAGGCGCACCTTGGTCGGGATCTGCTCGGAGCGCAGGAAATATTCGTGAGCGGCGTCTTCCAGACTACCGCCGTCGAGCGCGACCAGACCCTGGTAACGGCTCATGTCGGGACCCTGGTCGATGGTCATGGCGAGATGACCGCGGCCGAGCAGCGTGCCGGAGTCCTTGGCGACACCAAGGCGCGCGGCATCGAAGCGCGCATAGGCGCGCAGGCGATCCGGCGCCTGGTAGTCCACCACCAGGAACGACACCGGACCGTCGGTCTGGGCCTGGAGGATGAAGCGGCCCTCGAATTTCAGCGCCGAGCCGAGCAGCGTCGTCAGCACGATGGCCTCGCCGAGCAGCTTGCCGACCGGCGCCGGATAATCGTGCTTGGTCAGGATCTCATCGAGCGCGGGCCCGAGCCGCACCAGGCGACCGCGCACGTCGAGCGCGTCGACCTCGTAGGGCAGCACGGCGTCATCGATCGGAACCGCTGATGGCGCGCGAACCGGGCCTTCAGGCCCGGTCTTCATGTCAGGGGATTGGAAAACCATGGCGCTTTATCTGGGGTCGGAGGTGGTGGAATGGAAGGGCCGCGAGGGGCGGTGTGTTCCGGATGCAGTCATGATCGCACACGATCCTGCAGATTCGATGTCGTCCCGGGGCGCGCGACTTGTCCGCCGAAGCTCGAAGAGCGAAGGCGAAAGCGCGAACCCGATACGCATGACCGCAGGCCTGGGTTTGGCGAAGACTGTCGGCCTTTAGCGTCCGCCGCGCGAGAGATTCCGCGGTAGCCCCTGCGTTCGCAGTGCGTTCGCAGGGACAACGATCTGTGAGGCGACCGCCGGGGCTTCGGCGAGATTACGTCACCGCGTCGAAGCACCAGGCCAGAATGCCCTTCTGCGCGTGCAGGCGGTTTTCAGCCTCGTCGAACACGACCGATTGCGGGCCGTCGATCACGTCATCCGTGACCTCCTCGCCGCGGTGGGCCGGCAGGCAGTGCATGAACAGCGCGTCTGGCTTGGCGAGCGACATCAGCTTGGCATTGACCTGATAGGGCTTGAGCACGTTGTGCCGGTGCTCGCCTTCCTTGTCGCCCATCGACACCCAGGTATCGGTGACGACGCAGTCGGCGCCCTTCACGGCGGCCTCAGGATCGGTGCCGAGCACGATCGGCGCATTCGTCGCCTTGATCCAGTCGCGCATCACCTTCTTCGGCGCGAGCTCCGGGGGCGTTGCGACGTTGAGCTTGAACTTGAAGCGCTCGGCGGCGTGAGCCCAGGACGCCAGCACGTTGTTGTCGTCGCCGGTCCAGGCCACCGTCCGGCCCTCGATCGGGCCCCGATGCTCCTCATATGTCATGAGGTCGGCCATCACCTGGCAGGGATGCGAACGCCGCGTCAGGCCGTTGATGACGGGCACGGTCGCATGTTGCGCAAGCTCGAGCAGCGCCTCGTGGTTGAGGATGCGGATCATGATGGCATCGACATAGCGCGACAGCACGCGCGCAGTGTCGGCGATGGTCTCGCCACGGCCGAGCTGCATCTCGGCTCCGGTGAGCATGATGGGCTCGCCGCCGAGCTGGCGCATGGCGACGTCGAACGAAACGCGGGTGCGAGTCGAGGGACGCTCGAAGATCATGGCCAGCGTCTTGCCTTCGAGCGGCTTCACCGGCTGGTGCGCCTTCTGCTTCGCCTTCATCGCGGAGGATGCGGCAAGCATGCGCTTGAGCTCGGTGAGCGGCAGCTCGTTGATATCGAGGAAATGCTTGGGTGAACTGCTCATCAGCTTGCCGCCCGCTTGTTGGCGGCAAGGGCCGTGCAGGCGCGCTCGAGCCGCACGACGCTATCCTCGATCTCGGCTTCTGTGACGACCAGAGGCGGCAGGAAACGCACGACATTGTCGCCGGCGCCGACGGTGAGCAATTTTTCGTTGCGCAGCGCTGCGACCAGATCGGCGGAGGGCACCACGGCCTTGATGCCGATCAGGAGCCCCTCGCCGCGCACCTCGCTGACGACGTCGGGGTGACGGTCGATCACGGAGGCGAGCTTCTGCTTGAGCAGCAGCGACATCTTCTGCACGTGATCGAAAAAGCCGGGCTTGAGCATGACGTCGAGAACGGCGTTCGCAGCCGAGATCGCGAGCGGATTGCCGCCGAAGGTCGAACCATGCGAGCCGGGGCCCATGCCAGCCGCCGCCTCCGCGGTCGCCAGCACTGCGCCAATCGGGAAGCCGCCGCCGAGCGCTTTCGCCAGCGACATCACGTCAGGCGTGACGCCGGTGCGCCGATGCGCGAACAGATCGCCGGTGCGGCCCATTCCGGTCTGCACCTCGTCGAACGCGAGCAGCAGGCCCTTCTCGTCGCAGAGCTGGCGCAACGCCTTGAGGAAGGCGGGCGGCGACGAACGCACGCCGCCCTCACCCTGGATCGGCTCGATCAGGATGCCGGCGGTCTGCGGACCGATCGCCTTCTTTACGGCCTCGATGTCGCCATGCGGCACCTGGTCGAAACCGTCCATCGGCGGGCCGAAACCTTCGAGATATTTTGCAGCTCCCGTCGCAGCCAGCGTTGCCAGCGTGCGGCCGTGGAAGGCGCCTTCGAAGGTGATGATGCGGTAGCGCTCGGGATGACCCTTGGAGAAGTGATGATGGCGGACCAGCTTGATCACGCCCTCCAGCGCCTCGGCGCCGGAATTGCAGAAGAAAACGAAATCCGCAAAGCTCTCGCTGCATAGGCGCGCGGCGAGCTTCTCGCCATCGGGGCTCTGGAACAGGTTCGACATGTGCCAGAGCTTCGTCGCCTGCTCCTGCAGCGCCTTGACCAGCGCGGGATGAGCATGGCCGAGCGCATTCACCGCGACGCCCGATGTGAAGTCGAGATAGCGCTCGCCGTTGGTCGCGATCAGCCAGCAGCCTTCGCCGCGCTCGAAACCGAGGTCGGCCCTGGCGAAAACGGGGAGCAAATGCGGCGCGGCGCTGTTGGTCATGACGATCACTTGGATGTTGCGGACGGCCTGAGTGCGTTGCGCAACGCACCATTGACCGGCCCGGAAAACGAAACGTGCCGCCTTTTAAGGGCGGCACGCACGACTATCTTATGCTTGGTGAGACGGGTGTCAATGCCGCCCGAAAAGCCCCAGGAAACGCTGAATCCGTAGTCTTGCGGTGCCGATTTTGCGGGATTTTTCACCACGGAACATGTGGAAGCGAGTCGGCGGACTCTTGCGCGCGAGTCACGCCATATTGTAGCGTTTGGACTGTCAGATACGACATCTCGTGCAGCAGTTCTGATCCCAAGAGTCCTCATGTACCGGCGTAAACGTTCGGGCGCACCTTGTGTGCCCGGCGAGCCTTAAGGGATTCTGGCGGCACGGGTTTTTCAAGGCTTAGGCATTCGCTGTGAGGCCCCAGGATGGCTGGCCGGCAGCGAGGGAAAGGGTGCAATGACGGTTTTGACCTGGTCCGATGATCGCGTCGAGCAGCTGAAGAAGCTCTGGGAGGCCGGACTTTCGGCCAGCCAGATCGCGGCCGAGCTCGGCAATGTGACCCGCAATGCCGTGATCGGCAAAGTGCACAGGCTCGGCCTGTCCGGCCGCGCCAAGAGCCCCTCGTCGGCCGCGCCCCGGCCGCGCAAGGCGCGTCCCGCGCAGCACATGATGCGCGTGAGCCGCCCGATCTCGCGCGGCAACACCGCGCTGGCGCAGGCCTTCGAGGTCGAGGTGGAGGCCGAGCCGGTCACCTACGACAACGTGGTGCCGATGAGCCAGCGGCTGTCGCTCCTGGAGCTGAACGAGGCGACCTGCCACTGGCCGGTCGGCGATCCATCGAGCCCGGATTTCTTCTTCTGCGGCGGCAAGGCGCTCTCCGGCCTGCCCTATTGCGCGCAGCACTCGCGCGTCGCCTACCAGCCGGCGGCGGATCGCCGCCGCGCGCCCGCGAAGCCGGGCACGCGCTGAGCACTGCTTCAACGACATCGTCCCGGCACGCGGCCGGGACGATCCGAAGCAAAAAAGCGCGCCGCTCGGCACGCTTTTATTTTGCTCGCTTGCAGCCGTTCTTACGTCTGCTCCGCTTTCGCGAAGCGATCGTCCAGCGCGTAGCCGGCGCCGCGGACGGTGCGGATCGGGTCCTGCTCGCGGCCGAGATTGAGCAGCTTGCGCAGACGGCCGATATGCACGTCGACGGTGCGTTCGTCGATGTAGATGTCGCGGCCCCAGACGCTGTCGAGCAGCTGCTCGCGCGAGAACACGCGGCCGGGGTGCTCGAGGAAGAACTCCAGCAGGCGATATTCGGTCGGACCGAGATCGATCGGCCGGCCCGAGCGCGCGACGCGACGCTTGTCGCGGTCGAGCTCGATGTCGCCATAGGCGAGCACGGTTGCGAGCCGCTCCGGGCTCGCGCGCCGCAAGAGGCCCTTCACGCGCGCCAGCAGCTCCGGCACGGAGAACGGCTTGACGATGTAATCGTCGGCGCCGGTCGCAAGACCCCGCACCCGCTCGCTCTCCTCGCCGCGCGCGGTCAGCATGATGATCGGAAGCTGCTTGGTCTCCGGGCGGGTGCGCAGCCGTCGGCACAGCTCGATGCCGGAGAGGCCCGGCAGCATCCAGTCGAGCACGATCAGGTCGGGGATGTGCTCCTTGAGACGGGTGTCGGCGTCGTCACCGCGCATCACCGTCTCGACGTCATAGCCATCGCCTTCGAGGTTGTAGCGAAGCAGCTCGGTGAGAGCTTCCTCGTCTTCAACCACCATAATGCGCGCGCCCATGGTGTCGTCGCTCCTTGACTCTTCAGCTATTCGGGATCGTCGTGGCAAAGGTCGTCATGTCACCCTTCGGCCGCTTGTCGGTGATCGCCTGGCCCTCGATCATGTAGAACACGGTCTCGGCGATGTTGGTGGCATGGTCACCGATGCGCTCGATGTTCTTGGCGCAGAACATCAGGTGAATGCAGAACGAGATGTTGCGCGGATCCTCCATCATATAGGTGAGAAGCTCGCGGAACAGAGAGGTGCAGATGGCGTCGACTTCCTCGTCGCCCTTCCACACCGCCATCGCCGCCGGCAGGTCGTGCGCGGCATAGGCGTCCAGCACCGACTTGACCTGCTGCTGCACGAGGTCGGTCATGTGCTCGAGGCCGCGGAACAGCTTCAGCGGATGAAAGTCCGTCTCCAGCGCCGCGACGCGCTTGCCCATGTTCTTGGCGAGATCGCCGATGCGCTCGAGATCGGTGGCGACGCGCATGGCGCCGACGATCTCGCGCAGGTCCACCGCCATCGGCTGGCGGCGGGCGATGGTGAGCACGGCGCGCTCCTCGATCTTCTTCTGGAGCGCGTCGATCTCGGCGTCGGTCGCGACCACGCGCTGGCCGAGCACGACGTCGCGACGGATCAGCGCGTCGACGGAATCGACGATCATGCGCTCGGCGAGGCCGCCCATCTCGGCGACCAGGCGGGTGAGCTCCTGGAGGTCGGTGTCGAAGGCCTTTGCGGTATGTTCAGAACCCATATCCCGTCTCCTCAGCCGAACCGGCCGGTGATGTAATCCTGCGTGCGCCGATCGCTCGGCGAAGTGAATATCTTGCTGGTATCGTCGAACTCGATCAACTCGCCGAGATACATGAAGGCGGTCTTGTCGGAGACGCGGGCCGCCTGCTGCATGTTGTGGGTGACGATCGCGATCGTGTAGTTCTCGGACAGCTCCTGGATCAGCTCTTCGACCTTGGCGGTCGAGATCGGGTCGAGCGCCGAGCAGGGCTCGTCGAACAGGATCACCTCGGGCCGCACCGCGACGGTGCGGGCGATGCAGAGGCGCTGCTGCTGGCCGCCGGAGAGCGAGAGGCCGGACGCATTGAGCTTGTCCTTGACCTCGTTCCACAGCGCGCCGCCGCGCAGCGCCTTCTCGACGCGGTCGTCCATCTCGGACTTCGAGATCTTCTCATAGAGACGGATGCCAAACGCGATGTTCTCGTAGATCGTCATCGGGAACGGCGTCGGCTTCTGGAACACCATGCCGACGCGGGCGCGCAGCAGGTTGAGGTCCAGCTTGGGGTCGAGGATGTTGGTCTGGTCGAGCATCAGCTGGCCGGTGGCGCGCTGGCCCGGGTAGAGGTCGTACATCCGGTTGAAGATGCGCAGTAGGGTCGACTTGCCGCAGCCCGACGGGCCGATGAACGCCGTGACGCGATTGGTGCCGAGCGTCAGGTTGATGTTCTTCAGCGCGTGGTGCTCGCCGTAATAGAAGTTGAGGTTGCGCACCGTCACCTTGGCCGGGGCCTCGGGCAGCGGCTGCGAGCCGTGCTGAACGGGCGTACTGACGGTAACTGACATATCGCTCATTTTGCGGTCCTCTCGGCGCTCAGGATGCGCGCGCCAATGTTCAGGGCAAGCACGGTCAACGTGATCAGCAGGGCGCCGCTCCAGGCGAGCTGCTTCCAGTAGGCATAGGGGCTCTGCACGAAGTTGTTGATGGTCACCGGCAGGTTGGCCATCGTCTTGTTCAGGCTCAGGCTGAAGAACTGGTTCGACAGCGCGGTGAAGAGCAGCGGCGCGGTCTCGCCGGCGACGCGGGCGGTGGCCAGCATCACGCCGGTGATGAGGCCCGAGCGCGCCGCGCGATAGGCGATGCGCTTGATCACCAGCGAGCGCGGCAGACCGAGCGCGGAGGCAGCCTCGCGCAATGCGTTCGGCACCAGCAGCAGCATGTCCTCGGTCGTGCGCAGCACCACCGGAATGACGATCACGGCGAGCGCGAGGCAGCCGGCGATGGCCGAGAAGCCGCGCATCGGCACCACGACCGCGCCGTAGATGAACAGGCCGATGATGATCGAGGGCGCCGACAGCAGGATGTCGTTGATGAAACGGATCACCGAGGTCAGCTTGTCGTTGCGGCCGTACTCGGCGAGATAGGTGCCCGCGAACAGGCCGAGCGGCGCGCCGATGCCGACGCCGAGCGCGGTCATGATCAGCGAGCCGACGATGGCGTTGAGGAGGCCGCCCTCGGTCGAGCCGGGCGGCGGGGTGTTTTCGGTGAAGACCTGGAGGTTGAGCCCGGTCAGGCCGTTGTAGAGCAGCGTCAGCAGGATCAGCGCGAGCCAGGTGACGCCGAAGGCGGCGGCGGCAAGGCAGAGCGCACGGATGACGATGTCCATGCGGCGGCGGCGTGCGTAAATCGGGTTCATGTTACTTCCCCGCCTTCTTTTCGAGACGCAGCAGCATCAGGCGCGCGGCGGCGAGCACGAAGAACGTGAGCACGAACAGCAGGAGGCCGAGAAGGATCAGGCCGGACTGGTGCAGGCCGTCGCTTTCGGCGAACTCGGACGCGATCGCCGCCGAGATCGTGGTGCCCGGGGCGAAGATCGACGAGGAGATGCGGAACGAGTTGCCGATGATGAAGGTCACCGCCATGGTCTCGCCGAGCGCGCGGCCGAGCGCCAGCATGACGCCGCCGATGACGCCGACGCGGGTGTAGGGGATCACCACGCTGCGGACGACTTCCCAGGTGGTGCAGCCGACGCCGTAGGCCGCTTCCTTCAGCACCGGCGGCACCGTCTTGAACACGTCGACCGAGATCGAGGTGATGAAGGGCAGCACCATGATGGCGAGGATCAGCGAGGCATTGAACAGGCTGAGATAGGACGGGGGACCGGCGAAGATCGCGCCGAGCACGGGGATGCCGTCGGAGATCTTGATCATGAACGGCTGGTAGGTGTTGGCCAGGAACGGGCCCAGCACGAAGAAGCCCCACATGCCGTAGATGATCGAGGGGATGCCGGCGAGCAGCTCGATTGCCATGCCGATCGGGCGGCGCGCCCATTGCGGGCACAGCTCGGTGAGGAAGATGGCGATGCCGAGACCGACCGGAATGGCGATCAGCATCGCGATGAACGAGGTGACGAGCGTGCCGTAGATCGGGCCGAGCGCGCCGAGCACGGGGGGATCTGCCGACGGCGCCCAGCGCTGCGTCCACAGGAACGAGAGGCCGTATTCCTTCATCGCCGGGAAGGCACCGACGATCAGCGAAACGATGATGCCGCCGAGGATCAGCAGCACGGAGATCGCGCTGAGCCGCGTGATCCAGTAGAAGGTGAGGTCACCGAGCTTGAACGCGCTCAACGCCTTGGCGCGATCGTACGGTCCGGCGGCATCAACTACATTGCTCTCGACAGCCATCTCTGCCACGCCGATCCCCTGTACCTGTTTATATACGCTTGTTGTCGGTGCTGCGCTCCGGATGCAGCGCGAGGCCGATCCGGAGCGGACGTCTTTGAGGTCCCGGCAATCGAGAGCGCCTTAGCTCTTAATGTCGGCCGACCAGGTCTTCTCGATCAGCTTCACGACGCTCTCGGGCATCGGGATGTAGTCGAGCTCCTCGGCGGCCTTGGCGCCGTTCTTGAACGCCCAGGTGAAGAATTTGATGGCTTCCTTCGACGCCGCCTTATCCGCCGGCTCCTTGTGCATCAGGATGAAGGTCGCCGCGGTGATCGGCCAGGACTTGTCGCCGGGCTGGTCGGTCAGGATGACGTAGTAGCCGGGAGCCTTGGCCCAGTCGGCGTTGGAAGCAGCCGCCTGGAAGGCTTCGACGGTCGGCTGAACCGTCTTGCCGGCCTTGTTGATTAGGGCGGTGTAGGTCAGCTTGTTCTGCTTGGCATAGGCGTACTCGACATAGCCGATCGAGTTCTTGGTCTGGCTGATGTTGCCCGACACGCCTTCGTTGCCCTTGGCGCCGACGCCGACCGGCCACTCGACCGCGGTGCCCTCACCGACCTTGCTCTTCCAGTCCGCGCTGGCCTTGGAGAGATAGTTGGTGAAGTTGAAGGTGGTGCCCGAGCCGTCCGAGCGGCGGACCACGGTGATGGCATCCGACGGCAGCTTCACGTTCGGATTGAGCTTCTTGATCGCGGCGTCGTCCCACTTGGTGATCTTGCCGAGATAGATGTTGGCAAGGGTCTCACCGTCGAACACCAGCTCGCCGGCCTTGACGCCCTCGATATTGACGACGGGAACGATCGCGCCCATCACCATCGGCCACTGGACGAGGCCGTCCTTCTCGAGCTGCTCTGCCTTGAGCGGCGCGTCGCTGGCGCCGAAGGTCACGGTCTTGGCCTGGATCTGCTTGATGCCGCCGCCCGAGCCGATCGACTGATAGTTCAGACCGTTGCCGGTCTCCTTCTTGTAGGCGTCAGCCCATTTCGAATAGATCGGGAACGGGAAGGTCGCACCGGCACCCGTGATGTCGGCAGCAAAGGCTGCCGTCGTCGTTGCGGCGACCAAGCCAGCAGCGACGATAGTTTTGATGAAATTCATGCTGGTCTCCATACAGGGGAACGAAGCGCCATCCGCGCCCGATCGCGCTCCCCGCGCCGCCCCTTTAGGAGCGGTCGGCTGTGCTTTTACGAAGGTTTCGTGACAGTTGGATGACACCACCAAGCGACTGGAATCGCTTTGATTTCAGCTCTGTGTCAGGTTCTTCACCTGAGGAAAACAGGCGGTGAAGGTGGCGCCCTGCCGGGGCACACTTTCGATCAAAAGCCGCCCGCGATGACGGTTAAGAATATGTTTGACCAGCGATAATCCGAGCCCGGTCCCGCCCTGCGAGCGGCTGTCGCCGACGTCGACCCGGTAGAACCGCTCGGTCAGGCGCGGCAGGTGCTCGGGCGCGATGCCGGGACCGAAATCGCGCACAAGGACCCGGATTTCCTGGGTTCCATCCGTGTCTGCCGGAACCGTCAGCGACACGATGACCCGGCCGCCCGAGGCGCCGTATTTGAGCGCGTTCTCGATCAGGTTCTCGAACAGGCGCAGCAGCTCCTCGCGATCGCCCGCGATCATGACGGGGGTCTCCGGCAGATGGGTCTCGACCTCGACCTGGCGCTCCCGCGCCAGCGGCTCCAGCCCGTCGGCGACCTGGAAGATGATCGGCAGCAGGTCGACCAGCGTGTCGGGCCGCACATGGGCCGACAATTCGACCCGCGACAGCGAGAGCAGATCGTCGATCAGGCGCGCCATGCGGGTGGCTTGGTTGTGCATGATGCCGAGAAAGCGCTCGCGTGCTTTCGGATCGTCCTTGGCCTGGCCCTGCAGCGTGTCGATGAAGCCGGACAGCGCGGCCAGCGGCGTGCGCAGCTCATGGCTGGCATTGGCGACGAAGTCGGCGCGCATCTCCTCGACCCGGCGCAGCGGCGTCTGGTCGTGGAAGGTCATCAGCATGCATTTGTCGGCGCCGCCGAAGGTGGTCGGAACCGGCACCGGGGTGATGATCAGCTCCATCCAGCGGTCGACCGGAACGTGGTCGAGGTAGGTGGCGCGCCGTGGCTCGGTGGTCGCGATCGACTCGCGCAGCGCGGTGATGATCTCCGGCGAGCGCAGCGCGAACTGGGCGAGCTCGTTCTTGCGCAGCGCCGGCGCGAGCTGGGCGGCTGCGGCATTGAGATGGATGACGCGGCCGGCGCGGTCGAGCAGCACCGCCGGATCCGGCATGCCGGCGACCACCGCGGCCACCGCCGCGCTTTCGACCGGGTTGACGCGGCGGGTGTCGTCGCGCGAGGCGGCGTTGTCGTGCAGCCGCCAGGGGATCAGCGCCGCAGCCGCGATGCAGAGGAATACTGTCGCGGCGCGGATCACGGACAATTCGCCGAGCGAGACCACGACCGACAGCGCCAGCGCCGCGGCGATCAGGATGACGGTGGAATGGCGCAGCCGGTCGGACCAGGGCTGCGCGGAGGGAGACGATGGGGCGTCGATCGCCATCGGTGCGGGCTTCTCCTAAGGACTCGACGCCGTTCAGGCGCCGCTGTCGCTGCGCTCTCTCACATAGGCGGCTTCGCGCGCCGGGCCGGGGTCGAGCTTGAGCGCCGCCTGCTGCAAACGCTTCGATCGTGCGCCGATTATGACTTCGCGAAACGTCAGCAAGATTACAGATATGACGAAGGGGGACAGATAATAGAGGACGCGGAACAGAAGCATGCCGCCGAGGAGTTCCTCGCGGTCCATCTGCCAGAGGCCGACCAGCATGGCGGCGTCGAACACGCCGAGGCCGCCGGGCGAGTGGCTGGCAAAGCCGAGCAAGGTCGCCGAGACGAAGATCACGGCGACCACGACGAATCCGAGATTGGGCTCGTCCGGGACCAGCACGTACATCGCGAGCGCACAGAAGCCGAGATCGACGATGCCGATCGCGATCTGGAGCAGCGTCAGCGGGCCGCCCGGCAGCACCACGGTCCAGGGACCGCGGCCGACCACCCGCGGCTGGGTCCAGACCCAGACCACATAGGCGACGAGGGCCACGATGATCATCATGGCCAGCGTCCGGTTCAACCAGGCCGGAAGCTGGTCGATCGAGGCGGCAGCCTCCGGATGATAGGAAATGCCGAGGCCGAGCACGGCGGCGTTGCCGAGCCAGAAGGTCAGGCCGGCGAGAAAGCAGATTTTTGCGACGTCGATCGCGTTCAGCCCGTAGGCCGAGTAGATGCGGTAGCGCACTGCGCCGCCGGTGAAGACGCTGGCGCCGACATTGTGCCCGATCGAATAGCTAGTGAAGGCGGCGAGCGCGTTGACGCGATAGGGCACGTGGGAATGACCGATCGCGCGCACCGCGAACAGGTCGTAGAAGGTCAGGGTGAAATAGCCGGCGGCGACGAACAGGGCGGCCATGGCGATCTGGCTCGGCTCGGTGCTTTTGATCGCCTCGAGGACCTCGTTGAAGTCGATGCCGCGCAACATGTGGTAGAGCACATAGCAAGCGATGCCGATGACCGCGACGCTGATCACAACTCCAAGTTTGTGCAGGATTTGCTTCTGGCGCAGAAACGACATCGCCCTGCGTATGGCTTCCAGCATCTAGACCTCGAACAACGCTTCAGCGGCCGGGGTGGCCGGCGAACAGGCGGACGACGCACTGGCACTCAACGAACGCTCGCCGCCGGCTCCGGCATCGCGCATGCCCCCCGCCCCTCCACTAGCGCGTTTTGGGGCCGAGTGGAATTCGACAATTCGAACAAAAACTCGTGCCTTCAATGTTTTAGGCAGGCTGCGGGCTCCGGATGCACGGTTTGGCGCTTTCGGCGGCAAGGCTTGAGGCGAATCTCCATAGCAATCCTGCGCAAGCGCCATGAAGTTTTGATGATTTCAGCCGCACAATGTTCCGTCACGTTTTAAGCCGACGTCAATCTATGGCCCGTGCCCGCCTGTGAAAGAGGGGCCGGCCGACTGTTGTGCCGCGGATTTTTGCGATGGGCTGCAGGCTGTTGGGGTCCTGCCATGGAGGCGAGCTTTCAGACGCGGAGCTACACTAGCTGGCTTCGCAAGCGCACATGACGTCAGAGCTTTCTGGGAGCGCCTATGCTTCCACGGCGTCATGGCCGGGCTTGCCCCGGCCACCCACGCCTGCCTTCGGCGCGAAGAACGTGGATACCCGGGCCTTCGCCTCGCCGAAGCGGCTTCGGCCGCGCAGGCGGGACAAGCCCGGGTATGACGAGCCGCCGCCAAAGCGGCGCGCTTGTCCATCAGTCTAGCCGTAGGGACAGCAGTAGACGTTGGTCACTTCAGGCCTCTCGCCCCTCCCTCAAGCCGCGAGCTGCGGACGCATCGCCTCGATACCGGCGATCCAGCCTGCGACGGAGCGGCCGATCGCCTCGGGGTGATCTTCCTGGAGAAAATGCAATCCCGCGCCCAGCTGGACCAAGGAGCAATGCTTCAACGAGGCCGCAAACCGCTCGGCAAATTCCGGCGCAACGAGCGCACCGGGCTGAGCTGCAAACAGCAGCTTTGGGTATGATGATGCGGCCAGCGCCGCATGCGCGGATTGAAGCGTCGCATAGACATCGGCCGGCTCGCCCGCGATCGGCAGCTCGCGCGGGAAGGCGAGAATGGGGCGGCGGCTTTCCGGCGTCGGGAATGGCGCGCGATAGGGCGCCATTTCGTCCTCGCGCAGCTTGCGCACGATGCCGCCGGGCAGCACGCGCTCGACGAACGCATTGGCCTCGAGGATCATGGCCTCGCCTTCACCGGGCGTCCTGAACTTGCGAAACACGGCCCTCGCCGCCTCCGCATGATCCTGCTCCTCCGGCGCATCGGTGTGGTGGAAATCCTGCCAGGTCGGCATCGGGCGGATGAACTCCATGAAGGCAAGTCCGCGCACGAACTCCGGCCGGCGCGCGGCGAGATGAAATGCGAGCGCGGTGCCCCAGTCCTGCGCGACGAGATAGGCCGAGGAGATGCCGAGCTCGTCGATCAAGGCGTCGAGATAGCGGACGTGATCGGAGAAGCGATAGGCGATGTCGGGCTTGCCGGACTGGCCGAAGCCGATGAGGTCGGGCGCGATGCAATGCGCGAGCGGCGATACCAGCGGCAAAATATTGCGCCAGATGTGCGAGGAGGTGGGATTGCCGTGCAGGAACAGCGCGACCGGCGCGCCTGCCGCGCCTGCCTCGCGATAGGCCATGTTGCTCCCCAGGACGGACGCTGTGCGAATCTCGGTCTGCTTGGTCATGTCAGCTCCTTGAACACGGTTTGGAATGCGATGGTCTTGAATCGCTCGAGCGCTTTGGGATTGCGGTCGACCTTCATGCGCAGAATGGCGCCCTGCCAGGATGCGAGCAGGAAATCGGCAAGCTCTGCGGGCTCGAAATCCGAGGCGATCTCGCCGCTGGTCTGGGCATCCCTGATGCAGGCCGCGAACGGCACGCGCCATTCGGCAAAGATCTCGGCAAGACGAGCGCGTAGCAGCTCGCTGCTGCCGGTCGCCTCCAGGCTGAGATCGCCGATCAGGCAACCGCGGCCGTAGCCGTCGGCCTCGAGCCGGCCGGTGATGATGTCGAGATAGCGCTTCAGCCGCGCGCGCGGAGTCAGCGAGGTGTCCTCGAGCGCCTCGGCGACCAATCCCCTGGTGATGCCGAAATAGCGGTCGAGCACCTCGGAGGCGAATGCCTCCTTGGAGCGGAAATGATTGGTGAATGATCCCTGCGGCGCGCCCGCCGCAGCGGTGACGTCGCGCACGCTAGTGCCATGATAGCCGGTCCGGAACATGACTTTCAGGCCGGCATCGAGAATGGCGTCTTTGAGTGAAGGCTTCGGCATGGGCCGTATAATACGTACGTACGTATTGTTGTCAAGCGCGAACTTGTCTTTTCGCAGCCCTTGGCGATCAGACCATTATCGGAGTGTGAGATCGGCCCGCTGCCGGACCCGCGGGCTCATCAGGCCGCAGGCATGCTCCGCGACACCACGCGGTCGCGCAGCCAGGCGCCGATGGTGCAGCCGACGAGATAGCAGGCGAACATGATCAGGCCGAGATCGAGCCAATAGCCGAAGCGGCCGGGGACCACATGCGTGAACGAGGCCGCAACCAGGGCTGCGGCAAGCACGGCGAGCCAGCGCGCGGTCACTTTCGAAGTGCCGTTGCCGCGCTGGACCACCGAGATCCAGCCCATGCAAAAGCCGAGCAGCAGCGAGCCGATCAGCCAACCCATGTGGAATGAGACGAGATAGGGCATCGTCACCTCACCAGAAATTCGATGCGGCGGTTCTGCGCCTTGCCGTCGTCGGTGTCGTTGCCGGCAAGGGGCTGCGTGGCGCCATAGCCGACCGCGGTGAAGCGGGTGGCGGGCAGGCCGGCCTTGACCAGATAGTCGATCACTGCCTGCGCGCGCTTCTCCGAGAGAGCCTGGTTGAAGGAATCCTCGCCGTCGGCATCGGTATGCCCGGCGACCTCGATGTCGGTGGTGGGGCAGCGCAGCGCAGTCTCGATGAGGTGATCGAGAATGCCGGCGGAATCCGGATCAATATCGGCGCGCTTCGTGGCGAAACGGATTTTGCCCTTGTTCAGGAGCTCGGTGAACAATTGCTGGCACACGGTGCCATCGACCGGGCCCGCGGCGGGCTTCACGGTGATCTCGGGCTTGTACTGCCAGTTCTTCGGAAAGTCCTTGCCGAGCCCGGCACGGATGTCGTTGGCGGCGCCTTCATAGAGCGCATCCCCCGACAGCTTCACCTCGCGATCGGAGACGACGAGCGTGCCGGTCGACAGCCGCGACAGCGCGCCGAGCGCGGCGACCACGGCGGTGTTGAACGAGCCGGGCGCGCCGATGCTGGCCTTGAGATTGTCGACCACCTTCTCGCCGAAGAATTTGCGCGACGCGCTGGTCGCGATCGCCGCGTGCACGTTGTTGTCGGGCACGTAGCCGGTCAGCGTCACGGTCGCTGCGACCGGGTCCTTGTAGGCCTGGAAGATGTAAGGCGGCGCCTTGATATCGTTCGCCGCGACAGAGAAGCCCTCGGGCAGGTTCTTCAGCGCGGCGGCGATCGCCTCGCGGCCGCCGAGCTCGCGCGCCATACCAGACAGGCTGACCTTGGTGTCGGAGATCGTGATCTTGCCGTCCTTGAGCTTGCCGATCTGGTCGAGCAGCAACATCGCGGCCGCCTCGAACCGCGGCGGCGCCCCGCGCGCCAGGGCCATCTGATCGGCGACCTCGACCCCATTGACCTCCTTGCGGGCGGCCTCGGTCAGCCGCTGCTTCATCGACGGCAGCGGCGCGGAGCCCGACAGTGTCACCCGCACCACGTCGCGTTCGGCGTTCCACACGAAGGGCTTTGCTTCGGGAACAAGGCGGGTGAGGTCGTCGACCAGGCGCACGCCGGGAACCATCTCGACCGCCATCACGGCGTCGCGGCGCCCTTCCTCGGAAAACGCTTCCGCAGCCAAGCTGACGTCGCGACCGTCCACCGTGATCCGGGTCTTGTCCAGGACGGTGTCCTTGAGCGCCGCCGAGCTGCGGGACGAGAGGTCCGCCTCGACCGGCAAGGTATTATTCCAGGCCGCAAATCCCCACATGACGGCCAGGGGGATGAGCCCCGGCCACCATTTGCTGGCCCACCTGAAAAGCTTCTGCATTCGACGACCCGAACTCTGGAACCGGAGACAAAACAAACCCTTGGCGGGCTGTCAAACCGGAAATGGCGCCTTTCCGAAGGCCCTGCCGGACAATTGGAATAACTTTTTCTTCAAGGGTCCCACCCTAAGTTGAGGGCGGAATGCCCGGGGGTCGCCCAGCCTGCAATGAAACAACTCCGCAATAACGTCATCCGCGCCGGGCTGGGAGCACTCTATTTCAGCGGGGCGCACCACCTGTTGCGTCCGCTTCTGTCGGGCGTGGGCGCCATATTCATGCTGCACCACGTGCGGCCGGCCCGCGAGGGCGCGTTCCAGCCGAACCGGCATCTCGAAGTCACCCCCGAATTCCTGCGCGCCACGTTGTGCCATCTGCGCTCGCGCGACATCGACATCGTCAGCATGGACGAGCTGCATGAGCGGCTGCGGCAGGGCCGGTTCGACCGCCGCTTCGCCGCCTTCACGCTCGACGACGGCTATCGCGACAATGTGGACTATGCGCTGCCGGTGCTGCGCGAATTTGACGCGCCATTGGCCGTCTATGTCGCCAGCGATTTCGCGGGAAGGATTGGGACAGCTGTGGTGGGCGGCGCTGGAGGCCGTCATCGCCACGGCCGAGCAGATCGACGTCAGAATCGGCAAAGCCGCACTGCGCCTCGATGCGAGCACGCCCGCCGCGAAGCAGGCGGCGTTCGATCGCCTGCATGACTGGCTGCGCGCGCTGCCGGACGAGCGCGATCTCAGGCGCGAGATCGAGCAGCTCTGCACGACATACGGCGTCGACATGGAGGCGCTTTGCCGCAGCCTGTGCCTCACCTGGGACGAGGTGAAGGCGTTTGCCGCCGATCCCCTGGTCACGATCGGCGCCCACACCATCAGCCATTGCAATCTCGCCAAGCAGGCAGAGGACCTTGCCGCGCAGGAGATGGCGGTGGGCCGCGCGCGGATCGAGCAGGCCCTGGGGCGCCCCGTGCTGCATTTCGCCTATCCCTATGGCGACCGCGAGGCGGCCGGGATGCGCGAATTCGCCCTTGCCGCATCCGCCGGCTTCAAGACCGCAGTGACGACGCGTCCCGGCATGCTGTTCGCCGAGAACGCCGACCACATGACCGCGCTGCCGCGCGTCTCGCTCAACGGCAATTACCAGGACACGCGGATCCTGCCGGTGCTGACCTCGGGTGCCGCGACCGCGATGTGGAACGGCTTTCGCCGGATCGCGGCGGCGTAGCTGCTCCATTGCGCACTAGGCGTGGACGACACCTAGTGAGTTTGAACCGGCCTCGCGCAACACGCTCAGCTCGGTGTCGCGCCTTTCTTGACTCCCCTCGCCTCCACGCCCACAACGAGCACCAACCCTAGGGAGGCACCATGTTCAACGACCTGTTCTCGCTCAAAGGCCGCATCGCGCTCGTCACCGGCGGCTCGCGCGGCATCGGCAAGATGATTGCGGCGGGCTTTCTCAGCGCCGGCGCGGCGAAGGTCTACATCACGGCGCGCAAGGCCGGGCCTTGCGAGGAGACTGCCAAGGAGCTCTCCGCACGCTATGGCGGCGAATGCATCGCGCTGCCGATCGACATCTCGACGGTTGCCGGCGCCGAGCTGCTCGCCGGCGAATTCAAGAAGCGCGAACCGAAGCTTGACATCCTCGTCAACAATGCCGGTGCCGCCTGGGGCGCCGAGTTCGACGAATTTCCGGAGAGCGGCTGGGACAAGGTGATGAACCTCAACGTCAAGGCGCCGTTCTTCCTGACCAAGGCGCTGGCCGCGCCGTTGCGCGCGGCGGCTTCCGCCGAGCGGCCGGCGAAGGTGATCAACATCGCCTCGATCGACGGCATCTTCGTCAACCCGATGGAGACCTATTCCTACGCCGCAAGCAAGGCCGGGCTGATCCATCTGACCCGGCGCATGGCGGTGAAGCTGATCTCCGACCACGTCGTCGTCACAGCGATCGCGCCCGGCCCCTTCCAGTCTGACATGAACCGCGCCGCGCGCGACCATGGCGACGAGGTCGCAACCCGCGTGCCCGCTGGGCGCATCGGCACCGACGAGGACATGGCGGGCGCCGCGATCTATCTCGCCTCGCGCGCGGGAGATTACGTGGTGGGCGCGACCATCGCGGTCGACGGCGGCATCGTCTATGCCAACCCCGGGATCAAGGGGAGCGGGTGGGATAGCTGAGGGGCTGCGGCATGTGCAGATTCCAGTTGCCGTTCTGGCGCCATCTCGTCATGGCCCGGGCATGACGACACAACGAGAAACTTCGCAGGTGATCAAGCAACAAGCCGGAAGGTCACCCCGCCCAGCAAAAACTCGTTGCCCGCAACGGCGAGCCCCTTCGCCTTGGCCGCATGCAACGCGCTTGCGACGTCGACCACCCGGAACTCCAGCGCGCTCATGATCTCGCTCCCGCCCTTCACGAAGCGAAAGGTGGCGTTGGGCAGCTTCAACTCGGCGTTGCCAGCCGCAACGCCGATGATCTTGCTCCAATGCTCCGCGAGCCCCTGCGGGTCCGGGCTCTGCATCTCCACCGCAGTCAGCGCCTGAGTCACATCCTTGCGGATGAACTTTTGCCAATCCGGCCCGGCGGGCGGGTACGGACCTAGAATGTCGTCGCTGCCTTGGGTGTGGTTGAACTCGATGAAGGCGGCGCGGCAGTCGCGAGGGTGGAGCTGGACGCCGTGATAGGGCGCGTGGTCAATGACGTTTGCGGTGCGCACGCCCATGGCGTTCGCATTGCGGCCGCGCTCATCCGGATCGTCGCAGCAGAAGATCGCCATGTAGCCGCCGCGGCCGCCGGTCTTCTCGATAAAGCGGCCTGCCGCGGTGCCGTTCTTGAACGGCGCCACCACCTCCAGCAGGATCGTGTCGACCGGGAGCAGCGCGTTCTCAAGGCCGTATTTGGCGACGTTGCCGTCGCGATAGCAGACCGAAAGGCCCATGATCTCCGCGATATGGGAGATCACGGGCGCAAGCTGCGGCGCGACCAGGCAGATCTGCCGCAGCCGCATATAGGGCGCCGCGGTCATGCGCCCTTGAAGGTCGGCTTGCGCTTCTCGACGAAGGCCTTTGCGGCCTCCTTGTGATCCTCTGTGTCGCCGCAGCGGGTATGATGGATCGCTTCGCCGTCGAAGCAATCTTCCAGCGCCAGATGCTCGGCATTGTTGATGTTGCGCTTGATGAAGCCGAGCGCGATCGAGGGGCCCTGCGCCAGCGATAACGCGAGCTCGTGCGCCGCCGTGTCGATCTCGGCGTCGGGCACGACCTTCGTCACCATGCCGATCGCATGCGCTTCCTTCGCGGTCAGCACCGGCGACATCAGATAGAGCTCGCGCGCCCGCGCGCTGCCGAGCAACTGGGTCAGGAAATAGGTGCCGCCGTAATCCCCGGAGAAGCCCACCTTTGCAAAGGCCGTCGTGATCTTGCAGGACTCGCTGGCAATGCGCAGGTCGCAGGACAACGCCATCGACAGACCTGCGCCGGCCGCGGCGCCGTCGAGCTGCGCCACCACGGGTTTCGGCATCTGGTGCAGGATGCGCGAGACCTCCATGCCGCGCCGCAGATTCGCCAGCTTCTGCTCGAACGGCAGCGGCGCGCGACCTGCCGCCATCGATTTGACGTCGCCGCCGACGCAGAACGAGCCGCCCGCGCCCTTGAACAGCACCGCACGCACCTCGGGATCATCGGCCGCGCGCCGCGCCGCCTCGACGAGGCCGGCCACCATCTCGGGGTTGAGCGCGTTCTTCCGCTCCGGGCGATTCATCGTGATGGTGAGCAGTCCGCCTTCGAGCTTTTGCAGGACCATGTCGTTCATGGGACGTCTTCCTTGTTGCTATGTACTTCGTTCGGGGGCTCGCGAAGCGAGAACTCTGGTGCGCAATTGCGCACCTGAGAACCTCGAGATCCCGGGCTCGCTCCGCGCCCGGGATGGTGTCGTGACTTACGTCACGCCGTCACTTCTTCACCAGCGGGCAGCGCGACTGCTCCGGCGACTGGAACGCCTCGCTGCCCGGCACGGTGGCGAGCAGCTTGTAATCGTCCCAGCGGCCCTTGGACTCCGACGGCTTCTTCACCTCGAACAGGTACATGTCGTGCACCATGCGGCCGTCCTCGCGGATCTTGCCGTTATGTGCGAAGAAGTCGTTGATCGGCGTCTCCTTCATCACCTTCATGACCGCGGCGGCGTCGGTCGTACCCGCCGCCTTCACCGCCTTCAGATAATGCGTGACGGAGGAATAGACGCCGGCCTGTGCCGAAGTCGGCGGCCGCTTGACGCGCTCTTGAAAGCGTTTCGAGAAAGCGCGCGTCTCGTCGTTCATGTCCCAGTAAAAGGCCTCGGCCAGCAGGAGGCCCTGCGCGGTCTCGAGCCCGATCGAATCGATGTCGGTGACGAAGGCGAGCAGCGGCGACAGTTTCTGGCCGCCCTTGGTTATGCCGAATTCGGCGGCCTGCTTGATCGCGTTGACAGTGTCGCCGCCGGCGTTGGCGAGGCCGATCACCTTGGCCTTGGAGGACTGCGCCTGGAGCAGGAACGACGAGAAGTCCGACGTGTTGAGCGGATGGCGCACGCTGCCGAGCACCTTGCCGCCGGTCTTGGTCACGACGGCGCTGGTGTCCTTCTCCAGGTCCTGACCGAAGGCATAGTCGGCGGTGAGGAAGAACCAGGTGTCGAGGCCCGACTTCACGGTCGCAAGGCCGGTCACATTGGCCTGGCCGAACGTGTCGAACACGTAGTGGATGGTGTACGGACCGCAGGCCTCGTTGGTGAGACGGATCGAGCCGGGGCCGTTGAACATGATGATCTTGCCTCGCGCCTTCGCGATCTCGCCGGCGGCGAGCGCAGTCGCGGAGGCCGCGACGTCGTAGATCATCTCGACGCCCTGATTGTCGATCATGTCGCGCGCGATGTTGGCGGACAGATCGGCCTTGTTGAGATGGTCGGCCGCCAACACCTGGATCTTGCGTCCCAGCACCTCGCCGCCGAAATCCTCCACCGCCATCTTGGCCGCGGTCTCGCTGCCAGGGCCGGTGATGTCGGCATAAAGGCTCGACATATCGAGGATGCCGCCGATCTTGAGCGGGGGCTTGTCCTGGGCTTGCGCGGCGGCGCTCGCACTCAGGGCAAACGCGGCGGCAAAAATGTGCGCCCAAACATGCTTCATGGAAAGGACCTCCCGTTATCGCGCCGTTGCTCTGATGGCGGCTTGGTTATTGATGTTGCCGCGATCATGCCGCATGCGCGACAGCGCAGCAAGCGCGGCCGCTACGCAGCTTTCGTGACGGCACGCGTTTTCCGCAAAGCGGAATGGTCGGAAGACGCAAGACGTTGCCGCGTTGTTGTTTGCGAGCGAGCGTGAGGCAATGACATAGCATCGCGCGCCTGCCGTAGGGTGAGCAGAGGCGCTCTTCGCGCCGTGCCCACCAAGCGGCGCATCGAACCAAAGACGTGGGCATGCTTCGCTTTGCCCACGCTACGAGTGCCCCTTCGCCATTCACTACGTTTGAGTTAAGGTCACCGCGTAACGCAATCTCTCCGGGTCACGTGACGCGACTGCTTCATCTCATCGTCGCATTTTTTCTCGTCGCGGGTGACACGGCGTTCGCCGCGCCATGCCAATTCGACACGCAGGGCGAGGGCCGCGTCGCGGGAATCACCGATGCACGCAGCGTGCGTCTCGACGACGGACGCGAAGTGCGCCTCACCGGGATCGAGGCGACCGCAACGACCAAGCAGGCGCTGACATCGCTGCTCACCGGCCGCGACGTGATCCTGCGCGGCAGTGACGACACGCCCGACCGCTATGGCCGGCAAGGTGCACTGGTGTTCATCGGCGAGAGCGAGGTCTCCGTGCAGGCCATGCTGCTCGCCCAGGGCGACGCTCTCGTCTCCGGCGAGGTCACGGACAAGGACCGCGCGGCGGCCCTGACGGCGTCGGAGGCCGCCGCCCGGCGCCAAAAAATGGGCAGCTGGGCTGACCCGTCGGCCATAAAAAACGCGGAAAGTTCGGACGATATTTTGGCCGGGATCGGGCGCTTTATGGTGGTCGAAGGCAAAGTCCTGTCGGTCCGGCAAGCTGGGGCAATGACCTACCTCAACTTCGGGCGGAACTGGACACGCGGCTTCGCCGTGACTATTTCAAAGCGCGTGTTACCAACCTTTGAGGGCGCGGGGATCTCCCTTAAGTCCCTGGAGAATCGACGGATTCGAGTCAGGGGCTGGATTGAGGGGACGACGGGGCCGCGTATCGATGTGCGTCTCTTGGGACAGGTTGAATTGCTGGGCGCAAACGAGCCTACTGGGGTAAGGCCTTAACGGCCGGGCACGGGTTAATCGACGTGAATGGGGTGCTAGAACGGCACGGACGAGGTGATTGCCGCCGCCTGCGGGCTGCGCCGGCCGCGCTTTGCCTGGCGCTGGGCGGGCTCCTCGCTGGTTGCGGCGACATGAATCGGTTCCAGACCGCAGCCGCGCCGCCGACGGTCGCCCTGCCCAAGCCGAAGCCGGCCGTCGCGCAGACCCCCGCCACCGAGAAGGAGCACGAGCGCATCCTGGCGAGCTATGGCGGCACCTATGACGACCCCAAGCTCGAGGCGCTCGTCAGCAAGACTGTCGACCGGCTGGTCGCGGCGTCCGACCGACCCGACCAGGGCTACAAGGTCACCATCCTCAATTCCGGCGCGGTCAACGCCTTCGCGCTGCCGAACGGACAGCTTTATGTCACGCGCGGCCTGCTTGCGCTTGCGAGCGACACCTCGGAATTGTCCTCCGTGCTCAGCCACGAGATGGCGCATGTGCTGTCCAAGCACGCCGCCATGCGCGAGGACCAGGCGCGCCAGGCCGCGATCGTCACCCGTGTCGTCACCGACATGAGCAACGATCCCGATCTCACCGCGCTCGCCCTCGCCAAGACCAAGCTCACCATGGCGAGCTTCTCGCGCAACCAGGAGTTCGAGGCCGACGGCATCGGCGTCGGCATTTCCGCCAAGGCGCATTTCGATCCCTATGGTGCCGCGCGCTTCCTCTCGGCGATGGAGCGCAATGCCGAGCTGAAGGCCGGCAAGACCTCGCTCGATCCGCGCGCCCAGGATTTCACTTCGTCGCATCCGGCTACCCCGGAGCGCGTGCAGAACGCACAGGCCATCGCGCGGCAATATTCGGCACCCGAGGGCGCCGAGCGCGAGCGCGAGAGCTACCTCGCCGCGATCGACAACCTCGTCTACGGCGAGGACCCCAGCGAAGGCTTCGTGCGCGGCCGCAGATTCCTGCATCCCAAGCTCGGCTTCACCTTCCAGGCGCCTGATAATTTCACGCTCGACAACACCGCGCAGGCGGTGATCGGCGTACGTGACGGCGGCTCGCAGGCGATGCGCTTCGACGTCGTGCGCGTGCCGGCCGAGCAGTCGCTCGGCGACTACCTCAATTCCGGCTGGATGGAGGGCGTCGAGAAGGCTTCGACCGAGGACATCACGATCAACGGTTTTCCGGCCTCCTCCGTCACCGCGAAGGGCGACCAGTGGCAGTTCAAGGTCTACGCACTGCGCTTCGGCAGCGACGTCTACCGCTTCATCTTCGCGGCCCGGCAGAAATCGACCGAGAGCGAGCGCAACGCGCGCGAGACCGTCAACTCATTCCGCCGCCTGACGCTCGACGAGATCCAGGCTGCGCGCCCGCTGCGCATCAAGGTCATCACCGTGCAGCCGGGCGACACCGTGGAATCGCTGTCCCACCGCATGGCCGGCGTCGATCATCCGGCCGAACGCTTCCGCGTGCTGAACGGCCTCGACCGCACCGCGCAGGTGAAGGTCCGCGACCGCGTGAAGATCGTCGCGGATTGACGCGCGCTAAGCGCGCGTCATCTCGGGGCGCCGCGCTACCCGAACCCCGATATCGAGCCACAAGTAGCTATGCGTTCCGCGTGCCGATCAGCGGCCCGCGTCCATATCGCCGGCCTCGCGCTGGCCGCTGAGCCAGAGCGCGAGCAAGGTCCAGAATGCGCCGGACAGCAGATACGCACCCGAGGCGATGACGCCGAGATTGGTGGCGAGCAGCAGCGCGACCAGCGGCGCAAAGCCCGCGCCGAACAGCCAGGCCATATCCGAGGTCAGCGCCGAGGCGGTGTAGCGATAGGCCTGGCGGAAATTCGAGGCGATCGCACCCGAGGACTGGCCGAACGACAGGCCGAGCAGGATGAAGCCGATCACCATGTAGATGGTCTCGCCGAACGCGCCGGCGTCGAGCAGCTGCGGGGCAAAGCCGCTGTAGATCGCGATCGCGATCGCCGAACCCATCAAGAGCGACTTGCGGCCAACACGGTCGGCGATGATGCCGGAGACCACGATCGCGGCGACGCCGAACACGGCGGCGACGATCTCGATGATCAGGAAGCGCACCGGGCTCTCGCGGGTGAACAGGAACACCCAGGACAGCGGAAACACAGTGACCATGTGGAACAGGGCGAAGCTCGCCAGCGGCGCGAAGGCGCCGAGCATGATGTTCTGGCCTTCCCGCGCAACCGTCTCGGAGATGCGCGAGGGCTGCAATTCGCGGGTCTCGAACAG
The DNA here is from genome assembly GCF_054057995.1 of Bradyrhizobium sp. USDA 4486. Classification (NCBI taxonomy): domain Bacteria; kingdom Pseudomonadati; phylum Pseudomonadota; class Alphaproteobacteria; order Hyphomicrobiales; family Nitrobacteraceae; genus Bradyrhizobium; species Bradyrhizobium sp. USDA 4486. Next base: position 6,820,615 of record NZ_JBSRZV010000001.1, on the reverse strand, counting down.
GGAAGCGTATTCTTCCGTCGTCACCATGCGCAGCCGGGCGAACAGCGCCACGACGTTGATGGCGAAGGCAACGAAGAACGGATAGCGCCAGCCCCAGTCGAAGAAATCATCGGCCGAGAGGTTGCCGGCGAAATAGGCGAACAGTGCGCTCGCCACGATCAGCCCGAGCGGTGCGCCGAGCTGCGGCACCATCGCGTACCAGCCGCGCTTCGACGGCGGCGCGTTCAGCGCCAGTAGCGAGGCCATGCCGTCCCAGGCGCCACCCCAGGCCAGACCCTGCGCGATGCGCGCCAGCGCCAGCAGCCAGATCGCGGCGACGCCGATGTCGTGATAGCCGGGCAGGAAAGCGAGCGCCACGGTGGCGGTGCCGAGCAGGAACAACGCCGAGACCAGCTTGGCGGTCTTGCCGTAGCTCCGGTCGATGGTCATGAAAATCACGGTGCCGATCGGCCGGGCCATGAAGGCCAGCGCGAAGATCATGAAGGAATAGAGCGTGCCGGTCAGCTCGCTCGTGAACGGGAAGACCAGGCGCGGGAACACGATCACCGAGGCGATCGCGAACACGAAAAAGTCGAAGAATTCCGAGGTGCGGCCGATGATGACGCCGATGGCGATCTCGCCGGGACTGGCCTGGTCGTGGCCGTGCTCGCCCGAGTGGAGGTCTGCCATTGCGGGGGTCTGTGCCGTCGCCATTCGTGCGCCCTTAACGTCCTGAAAACCAAAGCCGACCGCCCGGCGGACGCCAGGCAATCTGGGCCTGTCTGACCCAACATCCCGCAGTGCAACATTGGACAAATTGTCCAATGTCCGGATTGTTGCGCCGCAGCTACCCGTTGGCCCCGCAAAGGAAACTCATTTTCAAAGGCTCGGCCCGTGTCTCGTCTCAAGATCCTGGCACTACTACCCCTGGCAGTCGCGCTCAGCGGCTGCAACTATGTCGTGCTGGCGCCAGCCGGCGACATCGCTGCCCAGCAGCGCGACCTCGTCATCATCTCCACCGTCCTGATGCTTCTGATCGTCGTCCCCGTGATGGCGCTGACGGTGCTGTTCGCCTGGCGCTACCGCCAGTCCAACACCTCGGCCCGCTATGAGCCGGAATGGGATCACTCGACCAAGCTCGAGCTGGTGATCTGGTCGGCGCCGCTTCTGATCATCGTCTGCCTGGGCGCGCTGACCTGGATGGGCACGCATCTGCTCGACCCCTATCGCACGCTCGGCCGCATCCATGCCGACCGCGCCATCGACCAGTCCAAGGCCCCGCTCGAGGTCGACGTCGTCGCGCTCGACTGGAAGTGGCTCTTCATCTATCCGGACTACGGCATCGCCACCGTCAACGACCTCGCCGCGCCGGTCGATCGTCCGATCAACTTCCGCATCACCGCCTCCTCGGTGATGAACTCGTTCTACATCCCCGCGCTCGCCGGCCAGATCTATGCGATGCCGGGCATGGAGACCAAGCTCCACGCCGTGGTGAATCACGCCGGCACCTATAAGGGCTTTTCGGCCAACTACAGCGGCGCCGGCTTCTCCGGCATGCACTTCAACTTCCAGGGCCTCGACGACAAGGGCTTTGATGCCTGGGTCGCGCAGGCCAGATCGGCCGGCGGCTCGCTCGGCCGCGCCGAATATCTCCAGCTCGAGAAGCCGAGCGAGAACGAGCCGGTGCGCCGCTACGGCACGGTCGATGCCGATCTCTACCGCCTGATCCTCAACATGTGCGTCGAGACCGGCAAGATGTGCCAGAGCGAGATGATGGCGATCGACGCCAAGGGCGGCAACGGCCATGAGGGCCTGAACAACACCCTGCCGCTCACCTACGACAAGTACGCCCGCCGCGGCACTCCGTTCGGACCCGAACCGACTTTCGTCGCCGGTACCTGCACGCCGGATGCGCCGCAGGGCCAGACCACGGCGGCGATCAAGGCGCCGCTCGACACCGCGCCGCTGCTCGGCGCCGGCCTGAAGCGGCCGACTTTCACGCCGCTGAGGTCCTCGTCCTTCTTCCTCGGACAGCGTCCGAAGTCAGACTCCTAAAGAGATCCAGCATGTCTCCTGATCTTCTCAAGCTCATCTTCGGCCGCCTCGGCTTCGATTCGCTGCCGCTGCACGAGCCGATCCTCGTCGGCACCTTCGCGGTGGTGGCCCTCGGCGGCGTCACGCTGCTCGCCGGCCTGACCTACTTCCGCCTGTGGGGCTATCTGTGGCGTGAGTGGTTCACCACCGTGGACCACAAGCGCATCGGCATCATGTACATGATCCTCGGCATCGTGATGCTGTTGCGCGGTTTCGCAGACGCTCTCATGATGCGTGCGCAGCAGGCGATGGCGTTCGGCGGCTCCGAAGGCTTCCTCCCCGCCCATCACTACGACCAGGTCTTCACCGCCCACGGCGTGATCATGATCTTCTTCGTGGCGATGCCGCTGGTCACCGGCCTGATGAACTACGTCGTGCCGCTTCAGATCGGCGCGCGCGACGTGTCGTTCCCGTTTCTGAACAATTTCAGCTTCTGGATGACGGTCGGCGGCGCGGTGCTGGTGATGGCCTCGCTATTCATCGGCGAGTTCGCCCGCACCGGCTGGCTGGCTTATCCGCCGCTCTCCAACATCGGCTACAGTCCTGACGTCGGCGTCGACTATTACATCTGGGCGCTGCAAGTCGCCGGCGTCGGCACGACGCTATCGGGCATCAACCTGATCTGCACCATCGTCAAGTTGCGCTGCCCCGGCATGACCATGATGAAGATGCCGGTGTTCACCTGGACCTCGCTCTGCACCAACGTCCTGATCGTCGCCTCCTTCCCCGTGCTGACCGTCGTGCTCGCGCTGCTCTCGCTCGACCGCTACGTCGGCACCAACTTCTTCACGAACGATTTCGGCGGCAGCGCGATGATGTACGTGAACCTGATCTGGATCTGGGGTCACCCCGAGGTCTACATCCTGGTTCTCCCCGCCTTCGGCATCTTCTCCGAGGTGACCTCGACCTTCTCCGGCAAGCGCCTGTTCGGCTACACCTCGATGGTCTACGCCACGGTCGTCATCACCATCCTGTCGTACCTGGTCTGGCTTCACCACTTCTTCACGATGGGCTCGGGCGCCAGCGTCAATTCGTTCTTCGGCATCACCACGATGATCATCTCGATCCCGACGGGCGCGAAGATGTTCAACTGGCTGTTCACGATGTATCGCGGCCGCATCCGCTACGAGCTTCCGATGCTCTGGACGATCGCCTTCATGCTGACCTTCGTGATCGGCGGCATGACCGGCGTGCTGCTCGCGGTGCCGCCGGCCGACTTCGTGCTGCACAACAGCCTGTTCCTGATCGCCCACTTCCACAACGTGATCATCGGCGGCGTGGTGTTCGGTGCGTTCGCCGGCATCAACTACTGGTTCCCGAAGGCGTTCGGCTTCAAGCTCGATCCGTTCTGGGGCAAGCTGTCGTTCTGGTTCTGGGTCACCGGCTTCTACCTCGCCTTCATGCCGCTCTATGTGCTCGGCCTGATGGGCGTGACCCGCCGCCTGCGCGTGTTCGACGATCCGTCCCTGCAAATCTGGTTCGTCATCGCCGCGATCGGCGCCGGCCTCGTCTTCCTCGGCATCCTGTCCATGCTGATGCAGTTCGCGGTCAGCCTGCTCAAGCGCGAGCAGCTCAAGGACGTCACCGGCGATCCCTGGGATGCGCGCACGCTGGAATGGGCGACCTCCTCGCCGCCGCCGGACTACAACTTCGCCTTCACCCCCGTCGTTCACGACAATGACGCGTGGTGGGACATGAAAAAGCGCGGCTACCAGCGTCCGCTCTCCGGCTTCAAGCCGATCCATATGCCGAGCAGCACGGGCAGCGGCATCATCCTCGCCGGCTTCGCCACCGCGATGGGATTCGGCCTGATCTGGTACATGTGGTGGCTGGCGGCCGCGAGTTTCATCGCGATGCTCGCCGTCGGCATCGGCCACACCTTCAACTATCACCGCGACTTCGACATTCCGGCTGAGGACGTCATCCGGACCGAGGACGCGCGCACCAAACTGCTCGCCGGAGCCAAGTAAATGACCATTGCTGTCAAACCCACCCAATCGGGCGAGCCGCTGTTCTATCTCGCCGACGAACACCCGCATCCGGAAGGCTACAGCACCTCGCTCGGCTTCTGGATCTACCTGATGAGCGACTGCCTCATCTTCGCGATCCTGTTCGCCACCTTCGGCGTGCTCGGCGGCAACTACGCCGCCGGCCCCGCGCCGAAGGACCTGTTCGACCTGAACCTGGTCGCGGTGAACACCTCGATGCTGCTGCTGTCGTCGATCACCTACGGCTTCGCCATGCTGACGATGCAGCAGAACAAGATCGCCCAGACCCAGATGTGGCTGGCGATCACCGGTCTGTTCGGCCTCGCCTTCATCGGCATCGAACTCACCGAGTTCGCCCACATGATCCATGAAGGCGCTACGCCTCAGCGCAGCGCCTTCCTGTCCGCCTTCTTCACCCTGGTCGGCACCCACGGCCTGCACGTCTCCTGCGGCCTGATCTGGCTGGTGACGCTGATGGTGCAGGTCTGGAAGTTCGGCCTGATCGAGGCCAACCGCCGTCGCCTGATGTGCCTGTCGATGTTCTGGCACTTCCTCGACGTGGTCTGGATCGGCGTCTTCACCTTCGTCTATCTCCTGGGAGTTCTGCGATGAGCACCGATACCCACGCAGCCGGCGCGCACGACCATCACCACGGCGACGGCCACGCCCACGGCACGTTCTCGACCTATATGCTCGGCTTCGTGCTCTCGGTCGTGTTGACCGCCATCCCGTTCTGGCTGGTGATGAGCGGTGCGCTGCCGAGCAAGCAAATCACCGCGCTCGTGATCATGGCGTTCGCGGTCGTGCAGATCGTCGTGCACATGATCTACTTCCTGCACATGAACACCACCTCCGAGAACGGCTGGAGCATGATGGCGCTGATCTTCACCATCGTCATGGTGGTGATCGCGCTGTCCGGTTCGCTGTGGGTGATGAACCACCTCAACAGCAACATGATGCCGGTCCACCAGATGACGGGAATGAAGTGAGCGACGCGGGAGCCGTGACGGGCAAGGCAAAGGGGAGGCGCGGCGAGGCTACGCGCCCCTCCCTGTGGCTCACGGCCCTCTCGCTCGCGGCTTTCGTCGTTCTGATCGCGCTCGGCGTCTGGCAGGTCGAGCGACGCGCCTGGAAGCTGGCGCTGATCGACCGGGTTGAGCAGCGCGTCCATGCCCCGGTCCAGCCGATCCCCGCGCCGGCGTCATGGTCTGCGGTCACCGCCGCGAAGGACGAATACAGGCACGTCAGCCTTGCTGGCCGCTTCCTGCACGACCGCGAGACGCTGGTTCAGGCCGTGACCGAGGAAGGTCCGGGCTATTGGGTGCTGACGCCGCTTCAGCGCGATGACGGCACGCAGGTCCTGGTCAACCGCGGTTTCGTGCCGACCGAGCGGCGCGACGCATCGACGCGCCAGGCCGGCAATCCCGACGGCGAGGTCGAGATCACCGGCCTCCTGCGCATGACCGAGCCCAAGGGCGGATTCCTCCGAAACAACGTGCCTCAGCACAACCGCTGGTATTCGCGCGATGTCGCGGCGATTGCGGCCGCACGCCGCCTCACCAACGTCGCGCCCTTCTTCGTCGACGCCGACGCCGGATCACAAACCGCTGGCGGGCCGATCGGCGGATTGACCGTGATCCGCTTTCCCAATAACCACCTGATCTACGCGCTGACGTGGTTTGCCCTGTCCTTCATGCTGGCCGGCAAGCTTTTTGTCACATTCGGCGGCGGGCTGTTCCGCCGCAAGCGCTTCGTCCACGAACCGGCTGGCGGCCCCGATGCCGCCGCCCGCAGGACGGGATCAGATGCTGGAACGATCGTCGAACAGGCCTGACGACGGAACAACGCCGACGCTTGCCGCTGGCGCCGTCACGCTGCGATCGCAGGCGGACGCGCGCGGCGAGCTGATCGGCGCTGCGCCGACCGATGACGAAACCAACCGCAAGAACATGGCGCTGCTGATCCAGCTGCGCTGGACCGCGGTGATCGGCCAGATCGTGACCATCGGCGGCGTGCATTTCTGGCTCGGCATTCCCCTGCCCCTGGAGCGAATGGGCGCGGTGATCGGTGCGCTGGTGCTGCTCAATGTATCCAGCCTGATCTGGGTGCGCCATCGCGCCGCGATCTCCAGCAACGAGCTGCTGGTCGCCTTGATGCTCGACGTCGCTGCGCTCACCGCGCAGCTCTACCTCAGCGGCGGCGCCACCAATCCTTTCACCTCGCTGTTCCTGCTCCAGGTGACGCTCGGCGCGGTGCTGCTCGATGCGCGTTCGACCTGGTCGCTGGTCGCCCTGACCTGCGCCAGTTTCGTCTGGCTGACGATCGCCTATCGCCCGCTCGACCTGCCGCCAAACCCGCTGAGCGAAACCTATACGCTCACCGTCGCCGGCATGCTGCTGGGCTTCGTGCTCAATGCGGTGTTGCTGGTTGTGTTCGTCACCCGCATCAACAGGAATCTGCGACAACGCGATGCGCATCTGGCGGCGCTCCGCCAGCACGCGGCCGAGCAGGACCACATCGTCCGCATGGGCCTGCTCGCCTCCGGCGCCGCGCATGAGCTCGGTACACCGCTGGCCTCGCTGTCGGTGATCCTCAGCGATTGGCGCCGCATGCCGGATCTTGCCGCCGACCAGGAGCTCGCCGAGGACCTCTCGGAAATGGAGACCTCGCTGCAGCGCTGCAAATCCATCGTCACGGGCATCCTGGTGTCGGCGGGCGAAGCGCGCGGCGAAGGCTCCTCGCCGACCACGGTGACGGCGTTCGTCACCGCGCTGGTCGAAGAATGGCGCGACGCGCGCTCGGCGCGGACGCTCTATTTCGTCAACACCTTCGGCGAGGACGTCGCGATCGTCTCCGACATCGCGCTGAAGCAGGTGATCTTCAACGTGCTCGACAACGCCTATGAGGTCTCGCGCGACTGGGTCGAGCTCGTGGCCGAGCGCGAGGGCGACAATCTGGTGCTGGCGATCAGCGACCGCGGCCCGGGCTTCGCGCCGGAGATGCTGGCGCAGCTCGGCAAGCCCTATCAGTCGAGCAAGGGCCGCGCCGGCGGCGGGCTCGGCCTATTCCTGGTGGTGAACGTCGTACGCAAGCTCGGTGGCACCGTGACCGCCGAGAACCACAGGAAGCGCGGCGCCACCGTGCGCCTGACGCTGCCGCTCGCAACGCTCGCGATCGGAGGCAAGTTTGACGCCTGACCGCTCGCTCATTGTCGTGGAGGATGATGCCGGCTTCGCGCGCACGCTGAAGCGCTCGTTCGAGCGCCGCGGCTACGAGGTTGTGCTGGCGGCATCGATCGAAGAGGTCCGCAAGGTGCTGGAGGAGCGATCCTTCGGCCATGCCGTGGTCGATCTCAAGCTCGGCGGCGCCTCGGGCCTCGCCTGCGTCGAGCTGCTGCATACGCACGATCCGGAGATGCTGATCGTGGTGCTGACAGGCTTTGCCAGCATCTCCACCGCCGTCGAAGCCATCAAGCTCGGGGCCTGCCACTATCTCGCCAAGCCCTCCAATACCGACGACATCGAGGCCGCTTTCAACAGGGCCGAAGGCAACGCCGAAGTCGCGCTGGACACGCGGCCGACCTCGATCAAGACGCTGGAATGGGAGCGCATCCACCAGACCCTGATCGAGACGGATTTTAATATTTCGGAGGCAGCGCGGCGATTGGGGATGCATCGCAGGACGCTGGCGAGGAAGCTCGAGAAGCGGCCGGTGAAATAGGCTATCGCGCAGCGCGGCCGTAGCCCAGGATGGGCGAAGCGATATCCGGGCTGCAAAAATGACCGGCCTGCTTCTGCATCTCGCCTCGCGACGTGACAGTTGAGGTCAACACCGTCCTGATCGAAGCGCGCATTGACCTCGATGCGGCAGAGCTTCACGCGCGAGATCAACTTGGTCATTTGTGCGAGAGCTGCCTTGCGCACCTGCCTTCTCCCGGTTCACGGGGACCGATGATCCCAGGCCGCACACAAGCAAAAGCCCGGCCGAACGGCCGGGCTTTTGATGTGCTTGCGCGTAACGAAGCTGCTTACGCGGCCTCGTCAGCGACGGTGGTGTCGTCGCCATCGGTATCGTCGGTATCGCCCTCGGCATCCGTATCGGCCTCGCCCTCGGCAGCTTCGGCCTTGGCATTGGCGCGGCGCGGGCTCTTGGCGAGCTGAGCCTCGATCTCCTTGACCGCTTCGGTCTCGGTCGAGTGCTGCACCACCGCGATCTCGCGGGACAGACGGTCGAGCGCCGCTTCATAGAGCTGGCGTTCGCTGTAGGACTGCTCCGGCTGCGACTCCGAGCGGTAGAGGTCGCGCACGACCTCCGCGATCGCGACGATATCGCCCGAATTGATCTTCGCTTCGTATTCCTGGGCGCGGCGCGACCACATGGTGCGCTTGACGCGGGCGCGGCCCTTGAGCGTCTCCAGCGCCTTCTTGACCAGCGCGGGCTCGGACAGCTTGCGCATGCCGACATTGGCGACCTTTGCGGTCGGAACGCGCAGCGTCATCTTGTCCTTGATGAAGTTGATGACGAACAGCTCGAGCTTCGCGCCGGCGATCTCCTGCTCCTCGATGGCCAGGATCTGGCCGACGCCGTGAGCGGGATAGACCACGAATTCGTTGGCCTTGAAGCCCTGACGCTGGGTCACGACCTTCTTTTCCTCGACCTTCGGCGCAGCAGCGGCCTTCACGGCCGGCTTGGCGGCAGCGACGGGAGCCTTGGCAGGCGCAGCAGCAACGGGGGCCTTCGCGGCGGGCTTCGCAGCATGAGCCTTAACAGCAGCGGACTTGGCAGCAACAGGCTTGGAAACGGTCGCTTTCGCGGCCGGCTTGGCAGTCTTGTGAGGCATTGCGCTTCTTTTGTTCTTCGAGGACTTTGCAGCCGGCGCCTTCGTCGCGGTCCGACCCTTGGATGCGCTACGGCTGGCCGCGGCGACTTTTTTGGCCTCCTTATGGGAAGCCCTCGCTGAAGTACTCTTTTTACGCGTTTTCTGTGACACAGCCTGCGCGCGGAAACTGCCACGCCCCTGTTCGACATTTTGGTTTCACGGGAACCCAGAGGGGCCAACGGGGCTGACGGGGTTCGGCTCAATGTGCCCAATATAGCACATTTCCCGCAAAAATCAATGATTTAGGGGCTTTTACGACTGGTTTTCGGCGCCGACGAAGGTATTAGGGTTAAGTTTGGCCCTGATTCAGTCTCCGGAGCCGGGGTTCGGAGAAAAATATTTCTCGAACTTGCCATCCATCCCGTCGAACTCCTTGGCGTCGGCGGGTGATTCTTTCTTCTGGGTGATGTTCGGCCAGCTCTTGGCGTATTCGGCGTTGACCTCGAGCCACTTTTCCAGGCCCGGTTCCGTGTCCGGCTTGATGGCGTCGGCGGGGCATTCCGGCTCGCACACGCCACAATCGATGCACTCGTCCGGATGGATGACCAGCATGTTGTCACCCTCGTAAAAACAATCGACCGGGCAGACCTCGACGCAGTCGGTGTACTTGCACTTGATGCAGTTTTCAGTGACGACGTAAGTCATCCAACGCTCCGAAAAGCTCTTTTAAAAGTCGCGGCTTGCCTAGCGCGGATGGCCCGGCGCCGCAAGGTCGGGAAGGCCCGATCATGACCGCTTTATGTGATTGATCGACCAAGAAATGAATTGGCGGCGCAATTAATTGCGTTTTGCTTCGCTCAGCTCCTCGTAGAGCACGCGCGCCGAGGCGGCATCGCCGCGGCGCTCGTTGAAGGCGATGACCTTCAACACGCGCACGGTGCGATCGAGCGCGATGGTGAGGACATCACCGATCTTGATCGCATGGCCTGGCGATTTTTCGCGCGCGCCATTGACGCGGACGTGGCCGGACTCGACGAGCTCGGCCGCGGAGGTGCGCGCCTTCACCACTCGCGCGTGCCACAGCCATTTGTCGATGCGCTGCCGGTCGGTCGTGGCTCTATTCCTTCTGACGCGCTCTCTTCACGCGAACCGCTCCGCATTTCGCTTGAAAACGCTATGCTACTCCTTCCGCCCCGACAGCTGCTCCTTCAGCGCGGCGAGCTTGGCGAAGGGCGAGTTCGGATCGATGGGACGATCGCGCTCGCGCGGGGCGGCGCTCGAGGCGTAGGGACGCAGCGAGGGACCGGACTCGCGGTCGCGACGATCGCGGCCCTTGTCGCGGTCGCGGCCGCCGCGGTGCTCGCGCTCGCCGGGCTTGCCCTTGTTGCGATCGCGATCCTTGCCCTCGAAGCGGCGGTTGTTGTCGCCCCGCTGCTCGCGGCGCTCGCCGCCGCCTTCGTCGCGGCCCTCGCGGAAATCCCTGCCATCCCGGCGATGACCGCCGTGACGATGACCCGGCTTCGCGCCTTCGGCGGCTCCGCCGGGCGCGGCGCTCGCTGCAGCGGGCGCGCTGCCCGCTTCAGCACCGGCCTGCGGGCGCACCTGGTTGTGGTGACGCTGATGGCGATGGCGCTCGTGGCGCGGCTTGCGATCCTCGTGACGGCCGCCGGGACGCCAGACCTCGACGAGCTCGGGCTCGGCAGGCGCAGCCGCATCTGCAGATGCGGCAGCTTCGGTTGCAGCGGCCTCGGCGGGCGCGGCTTCGAGGCCGCTTGCCTCAGTTGCCTCAGTGGGCGCAACGGCTTCTTCCGCCGGCGGCGCGATGCCCGGAGCGTCTTCGGGCGTGACGGGAGCCTCGGGTGAGGCTTCGACCGCCGGCTCCTCGTGCGCAGGCTCGTCGTGCTGCTCCATGCCGGGCGCGTCTTCAACGGTGACGGCTTCAGCAGAGGGCGTATCAGAGGCGGCTGCCTCGGCCGGCAGACCGGCGACGGCTTCAGCGGCGATCTCGGTCGAGGTCTCCGCGCTGCCTTCACTGGGCGGCGTTTCGGCTGCAACGGTCTCCGCAGCAGGCGCCGCCGGCTTCACCGGCAGCGGCGGGCGCTTCTCCATGCGATAGCCGAGCGCGCGCAGCACGGACGCAAAGTCCTCGCCGGCGGAGCCGGTGAGCGAGGTCATCGCCTGCGTCACCACGAAGCTGCGGCCGTCGAACGCGCCAGCGGGCTTTTCGCCGGGCGAGTTCTCGCGCCAGGCCAGCGCCGGGCGGATCAGATCGGCAAGACGCTCCAGGATGTCGACGCGCACGGCGCGCTCGCCAGCCTGCTTGTACCCGAGCACGCGATAGGCATCGCGCGGCAGAGATTTGTCGACCGGGAACGAGGTGCGGCCGGACGAAGCCAGATGCTGCGCGCCCGAAAGCGAGGACAGATCGACATTGTCCTGCTTCAGCGCCCAGAGCAGCGCGGCGAGCGCGCGTGCGGCGGGCTTCAAGAGGCCGGGGAAATAGATGTGATAGGCGCCGAAGCGGACGCCGTATTTGCGCAAGGTCGCGCGCGAGGGCTGATCGAGATCCTTCAGCTCGCTCGCGATCTTCGGGCGCTCGAGCACGCCGAGCGCCTCGACCAGCTGATAGGCGATGCCCCGGGCAATGCCGGTGACGTCCTCGGCCTTCGACAGCTCGAACATCGGGCCGAGCAGCTTTTCGATATGCGTCTTGAGCCAGAGCTCGAGCCGGGCCTGCACCTTCTCGCGGGGGCCGCCGGTGAGGCGCTCGTCGGAGATGATGCGGATGCGCGGATGCAGCGCGTCGTCCGCGGCAGACAGCCGCGCCACGGCATCGCCGGTCCAGCGGATGATGCCTTCCGAGGTCAGCACGAATTGGTCGTCCGGCGCATTGCCCAATTTCTCGGCGCGCGCATTGATCTCGCCGGCGAGCACCGCTTGCGCTGCAGCCTGCAAGGCTTTCGCATCGGAGCCGGCCTCCGCCGCATCCGGTGCAAAGGTGAAGCCATCGAGGCGGCCGATGACATGGCCTTCGACGATGACTTCGCCGGTCTTGCCGATTTCAGTATTCAAGCTCGTGTTCTCCCGCAGGCGGCGCATCAATACACTGGTCCGGCGATCAACGAAACGCTCAGTCAAGCGTTCATGGAGCGCATCCGATAATTTATTTTCGACCTCCCGCGCGATCCCCTGCCAGCGTTCGGGGTCTTTCAGCCAGTCCGGGCGGTTGGCAACGAAGGTCCAGGTGCGGATCTGCGCGATCCGGGCCGACAGCGTATCGATATCACCGTCGATGCGGTCGGCCTGGTCGACCTGGGCTGCGAACCAGGAATCGGGGATGCAGCCCTTCTGCATCAGGAAGCCATAGAGCGTCGTCACCAGCTCGGCATGGGCCGCCGGCGACAGCTTTCGGTAATCGGGGACCTGGCAGGCCTCCCAGAGCCGCTCCACGGCGGCCTTGCCATGCGCGATATCGCGCACCTCGACGTCGCGGGCGGCATGGTCGAGCACGCGCATGTCCTCGGCAACAGGGGCGCGCGTCAGCGCGTCATGGCCGGGGGCAAGGTTCAGCGACACCTGGAGCGCGCCGAGCGAGGAGAAATCCAGCTTCGAGTTGCGCCATTGCAGCATCTTCACGACATCGAAGGTGTGGTTCTGGAGCGCGTTGACGAGCTCGGGCTCGAACGGCGCGCAGCGCCCTGTCGTACCAAAGGTGCCGTTGCGCGTGGCGCGGCCGGCGCGGCCGGCGATCTGCGCGAACTCGGCCGGGGTCAGGCGGCGGAACTGGTAGCCGTCGAACTTGCGGTCGGAGGCGAAGGCGACGTGGTCGACGTCGAGATTGAGGCCCATGCCGACCGCGTCGGTGGCGACGAGATAGTCGACATCGCCGTTCTGGAACATCGCCACCTGCGCATTGCGCGTGCGCGGCGAGAGCGAGCCCAGAACGACGGCAGCGCCGCCATGCTGGCGGCGGATCAGCTCGGCGATGGCGTAGACCTCGTCGGCGGAGAAGGCGACGATGGCGGTGCGGCGCGGCTGGCGTGTGATCTTGCGATCGCCGGCGAATTCGAGGCTGGACAGGCGCGGCCGCGTGATCATGGAGGCGCCGGGCAACAGCCGCTCGACGATTGGGCGCATCGTCGCGGCCCCTAACAGCAGCGTCTCGTCGCGGCCGCGGCGATTGAGGATGCGGTCGGTGAAGACGTGGCCGCGTTCGAGATCGGAGGCGATCTGGATCTCGTCGACGGCGAGGAAGGAGACGTCGATGTCGCGCGGCATCGCCTCGACGGTGGAGACCCAATAGCGCGGGTTCTTCGGCTTGATCTTCTCCTCGCCCGTGACCAGCGCGACGCTCTCGACACCCGCGCGGTCGGCGATCTTGTTGTAGACCTCGCGCGCCAAGAGGCGCAGCGGCAGCCCGATCATGCCCGAGGGATGCGCCAGCATCCGCTCGATGGCGAGATGGGTCTTGCCGGTGTTGGTCGGCCCGAGCACCGCAGTGACGCCAGCGCCGGGCGCGCGCTCGGAAGCGAAGGGGGAGGAAGAGAAGGCCATGTCTATCGGATTAGGTAATGGCGATTTGGGCGAATGTCAGTGCTGGATGGGGCGTGTTGGGGGCTGATGCCTGTCGGCTCCGTCTCCGGTCGCTGGGCTGCCGCGCCACCCTCCGCTGTCATGCCCCGGCTTGACCGGGGCATCCAGTGCCGCGGCCTGTCCGCTCAACCACATCCGCCTCGGCGGACTGGATCGCCCGGTCAAGCCGGGCGATGACACCGGGCGCGTCGGAGCCGCCTTCCCAAACCTCGCGCAACTGTCTCACTTTGCGACGCTTTTCCCGTTCTCTTTAAGCTTCGGAACGACTCTAGAACGAATCGCGGCCGAATCGCTGACTCCCCGTTGAGTCCTGTTACGTTCACGCAACATGTCGCGGGACTCGTTTTGCGTGTGCACTAGATGGAGTTTTGGTGTGCCGCACAAGCGACGATTTGAGGACGGAAAGGCTCAAGTTGGGGACGGCGCCGAGTCGAATCAGAATCGGGGCGGAGTCAAACGGATTCGCAATTCTCGAGCCCTCGAAACAAAAATCGAAAACAACCCCATGCACAGTAGCAGCGCCTCGCGCCCATCTGGCGGGGTGGCGGCGGTTAAGAGGTTGAGATAGCTGGTGTTCTTACCCTCCCCTGAAGGGGGAGGGTGGGCAGCGGGAACTACTGCGTCTTCGCCACGCGCGGGGGCTGGGGCGAGGTGATGAAGCTGGTGGCTTCCAGCATCGCCGGCCCCAAGGGGGTCGGAACCTTCAGCCAGAACGGGACCAGGATTCGCGTGCCCGCCACCGGGGCGAACGCGATCTCGATATTGCGCTGGGCGGCGAGATATTTGATCACGGGGCGGTCGGGGATGTAGCCGGCCACGGGCACGAAATAGAGCGCGCAGACCACGACCGGGCCCCGGTACCCCTTCTCCGCCTTCACCGTCTCCATGCGCTTGAAATCGAGCTTGAGGTCGTAGCGCATGCGGCCGTCGAACACGGGGGCGGCGTTGTGGCAGGCCTCGGGCGTGACAGGATCGCCGGTGCCGGGCACGCGGAGCAGCGAGGCCGTCATTGGGTCCCAGACGCCGCGGCGATGCGCGTCGGTGACGACGATGCGGTCAGGATCGACCGGCGGCTCCGGCACGATGCCGAACTCCTTCACATTGCCCTTGTCGAGCGTTATGCGGATCTCTTCGGTCTTCTTCGAGGTGGTGGTGGAGGCCTGGTAGCCGGTCGCAACCAGCGCGCCGTTGACGACGCGCCCCTGCGAGGCGCCGGTGCCGGACCCGCCCGCGAACGACTTCAAAAGCCCGGTGGTGCCGCCACTGGCCGCGGCCGCGAACACGTCGTCGCCGATATCGATGTTCCAGGCGCCCTTGCCGACGGGAATGCCCGCCAGCGTCGCCTCATATTGCGCCTCGAGCTTGCCCTGCGCCGCTACCGGCTCGGCGCCCCACGCGAGCGCGAGCCCGCAAAGGGCCGCGAAGGCCAGCCGGCGGGCCGAGCGCGGCCGGGACGCAAGTCGGGGAAGTCTCAGCACGAAACGATCCAATCGGGGCGCGACGGCTGTTACTTAAGCCAAAAACCGCGGCGCACAATGTGTCCGGGCATCTCAAGCCTGGAACTTGAGCCGACTCTTCAAGCCCGATTGCGCCCTTTATGTGATGGTAAGGGGTTTCAATCATTGCCGTTTTGGTGATCGGGGGGTGGCAAGCTCTTGCCACTTGTTCCCCTGTCATGCCCCGGCTTGACCGGGGCATCCAGTACCCCGCGGGGCCCTCGACTCCAACCACCGCCTCGGAGTACCGGATCGCCCGGTCAAGCCGGGCGATGACACCGAGGCTGGGCATAGTGCGCGCCCCCAAAACCCCGCCCAAAACCTTGACGTCCCGCCCCTTCCCCCCTATACGTCCGCCCGCTCCCTGCAAGGACAGAGAATTTGCCCCTGTGGCGCCCCGAATGGCGGCCGCAACTCATTGGGGGCTCGAACCAAGGATAATGCCATGTCTCGCCGCTGCGAACTGACGGCCAAGGGCCCCCTCGTCGGCCACAAGGTCAGCCACTCCAACATCAAGACCAAGCGCCGCTTCCTGCCGAACCTCGTCAACGTGACGTTCATCTCGGAAGCCCTCGGCCGCAACGTGCGCCTGCGCGTCTCCACCAACGCGGTCAAGAGCGTCGACCACAATGGCGGCTTGGATGCCTATCTGCTCAAGGCCAATACCGACACGCTCTCCCCGCGCGCGGTCGAGCTGAAGCGCGCCATCCAGAAGAAGGTCGGCGACACTCAGCCTGCGAAGAAGGCCAGCTAAGGATTTTGAAATCGGGCGGGGGCTAGGTTGCGTCGCGTGGCGTAGGCTTAGCCAGTAAGAGTTTGCGTTGCGGCCGGATCGAGAGATCCGGCCGTTTTTGTTTTGGTATCGATAGCTGCGCTGAAAGTTCAATTGCAGATTGAACGATAGATGTCCAAGATGATTGGCAGGGGCTTACGGGCAGAGTTGTTATCGCGCATCGCGATATAAGACAAAGATGCCAAATCTCGATTGCTTCCTGAGCAATCGTAATGCGACGAGTGTTTGACCAGTGAATGCTCGGTGATCGCATAGGAGTGCCTGTAAGCCCCTTCTTATTGGGGGCCGAGTGTCATTACTGCTCAAGCTTAAAACAGCGAAATCATTGGACGATATCGCGAGCCTGTTAGGGTACCAACCGCAGGGGCTCGCCTACAACGTCCTGAAGCTCCATCGCTGCCTGCGCAAGACCGACAGGACGCAGCCGCGGCAGATGGTGTTCTGCGATCCCGGGGTCGACCCGCTGGCGGAGACCCGTAAACACCACCGCGCGCCCGTTAACCGTCCATTAACCAACGCAGCCTAGCCTGCGGTAATCGTCCAGCCATCATTAGCTCGAAATGCCTTCCCGGTTTGCTCCAGGAGAAGTGCCGATGTGCGTTGCGTTGTTGACGTATGCTGATCTCAGTGCCCGCCTGAATATCTCGCGCGAGGCCGCTCGGTCGTTGGCGAGACGCCGCCGGTTGCCGCGCTCGCGGTCGGATGACGGCAAGACGCTGGTGAGCGTCGATCTCGCCGAGCTCCGCTACACGCCCCGCCCGCGACGGGCCCGCCAGGCGGACCATATCGATGCCGCCACGGCAAAGATCGAGGCGTCGCGCGAGCCGGTCGCCACTTCGCTGGAAAACGCTTCTGATTCTTGTTCTGACGCGCTTTCTTCACGCGAACCCGCCGCCACTTCGCGCGAAAACGCTATGGAGATCGAGGCCCTCAAGGCGGAGGTTGCGCGGCTCGAAGAGGTCGCAACCGCCTACAGGGCCGTGTTCGAGCGCGAGCGTGAGCGCGCCGATCGGCTGGCCGCCGAGCTGATGCAGGCGGCGGCCGAGACGGCGGCAGCCAATGCGTGGGCGGCACGACTGGAAGACGAAGTGGCGGACTTGCGGAGCGGTCGCCGCGCTGGCGGCGGGATCGCGGGACAGGCCGCGCTTCGATTGGGACATCTGGCCGCTGCGATCGTGCAGGCAGACCGCGCGGCTCGCAGGTAGCACTTGAACCTTTACCCATTCCCGGCCGCCGGAGCAAACGCGAGGACAGAATGACTGACATCACCGACATCCGCGAGATGAAGGCCCGCATCGTCGTGTTCGGCGTCGGCGGCGCCGGCGGCAACGCCGTCAACAACATGATCACGGCCGGGCTGCAAGGCGTCGAGTTCGTCGTCGCCAATACCGACGCGCAGGCGCTTGCCATGTCCAAGGCAACGCGCCTGATCCAGCTCGGCACCAACGTCACCGCAGGCCTCGGCGCCGGCTCGCAGCCCGAACTCGGACGCGCCGCGGCCGAGGAGGTCATCGACACGATCCGCGAGCATCTGACCGGCGCGCACATGGTGTTCGTGACGGCCGGCATGGGCGGCGGCACCGGCACCGGGGCTGCGCCGATCGTCGCCAGGACCGCGCGCGAGCTCGGCATCCTCACCATCGGCGTCGTCACCAAGCCGTTCTACTTCGAGGGCCAGCGCCGCATGCGCTTTGCCGAAGCCGGCATCGAGGAGCTGCTGAAGACGGTCGACACCCTCCTGATCATCCCGAATCAGAATCTGTTCCGCGTCGCCAGCGCGAAGACGACGTTCGCCGATGCCTTTGCCCTGGCCGACCAGGTGCTCTATTCGGGCGTCGCCTGCATCAGCGACCTCATCGTCAAGGAAGGCCTGATCAACCTCGATTTTGCCGACGTTCTCTGCGTGATGCGGGAGAAGGGCAAGGCCATGATGGGACGGGGCGAGGCGTCCGGCGAGAAGCGCGTGCTCGCGGCCGCCGTGGCGGCCATCTCCAATCCGCTGATCGAGAACCCCTCGATCAAGCGCGCCAGCGGCCTCATCATCTCCATCACCGGCGGCAAGGATCTCATGCTGTACGAGGTCGACGAAGCCGCCACCCGCATTCGCGACGAGGCCGACCCGGACGCCAACATCATCGTCGGCGCCTCGTTCGACGAAAGCCTCGAAGGCATCGTCCGCGTCTCGGTGGTGGCGACCGGGATCGACAATGTCGACCCGGCGCACGAGGCGCCGGCGGTGGAAACCGCGCTCACGCAGCTCGCCGGACGGCTGCGCAACGACGGCCGCCGCATCGCCGATCGCATCGAGCGCAGTGCTGGCCTTCCGCACGTGGAAAGCCCGCCGCTCCGTCCGCAGCCGCATAACCCAGTGGGGCCACCGGCAAGGCCGAATCCGGACTATGCGCGCCAGGCGATGCCGCAGCCGCTCGATCCTTACGGCCGATCATCCCCGCGCAACATGGCCGACGAAAGCATTCTCGATATCCCCGCCTTCCTGCGCCGCGCCGCCAACTGAGCGTGTCGCTACTAGGCGGCTCCAGAGCGCGATGAGATCAAGTTCGGTCCTCTGTCAGAGGTCCACCTCTGCCAGCGGGGAGAAGTCGGATCGCGCCTAGCGATGCGAAGGGGGCCGCTACGCTCAGTGAGACCGTATCTCTCTCCCGCGGATCGCATCTTTCGATGCGCATCACCCTCTCCCCTTGTGGGAGAGGGTGGCTTCGCGATAGCGAAGCCGGGTGAGGGGTTCTCTCCGCGCGTGAGGCTGTGGGTTCGTGGAGAGATACCCCTCATCCGGCGCCATAGCCGAAGCCTCGCTTCGGCGTTCTTAGGAACGGCGGCCGAAGGCCGCCTATGCCACAAGGGGAGAAGGGAAAGCAGGCCACTCGCCACGTTCACGCGGCCGTGCTGCGCGGGTTCTCCGCGGCTTCCCTTTTTTCCGTCTCCTTGTCGCGAGACAGCCAGGCCGGAAAGCGAAGCAGGCGATCGCCCGCCTCTTTTGGCGGCTCGATGGGCGCCTCACTGGCCGAGCTCGGGAGGTCCAGCACGGCGTGTCCTGTTCGCACGGCGTCCGCCCGCTGGTCCAGTTCACGCAAGAGGGGATCGAGCACGGTGTCGATTTCGGTCGCCACCGACACCAGGAAGCTCTTGAGCTCGCCCGCCTCGGGCACCACGGCCGAGGCCTGCTCGATCGCCTTGGAGAGGCCGTCGACGACAGGCGTAAACGCGCCGGCGGCTTGCATGAAAAATTCGGGTTTTTATCGCTTCGATTTCGCCGAGGACGCGATCACGCTCCCGCCTGTTCTTCTCCTCCGCAAGGCGGGCTTCGATCTCGGCGATCTGAGCCGTCAAGGTGGTGGCTTCGGATGCGAGTGCATCGCGTCTTGCGCGCGCGCGATCGAGATCGCGGCTGAGATTGTCCACTAGATCGTCCTTCCCGAACATTGCTTTGCTCCGTAGGACAGCCGTGGCGCGAACCGCCAGCCGCTCAAGCGAGCCAAAGGCTGGACCGGCCGAAAAAGGCATCATTTGCGGTCGCGTCACATGGGCCGACATGGTGACCCCCAGTCGTCCACATTAGGCGCCGGCATGGTTAATGACTGGTTAATGTCAACAGATGATGCGGGGCGACATGCGGCCCCATTGCCGGCTTCGTCTCCTCGCTGCCATCCAGTTCCGCTATACTCGCCCAGGTCGCATCAGCCGGAGGCGCATCCGATGGACCAGGCGCACGACACCGACCGCAAAGCCGAGCCGAAAAACCTCGTCATCTGCTGCGACGGGACCGGCAACGAGATTTCGGAGAACATCTCCAACGTGCTGAAGCTCTATCGCTGCCTGCGCAAGACCGACAAGACGCAGCCGCGGCAGATGGTGTTTTACGATCCCGGGGTCGGCACGGTGACGGAGCCGACGACCTGGAACCGCTGGAAGGCCAACATCAACCTGGTGCTGGGGCTCGCCACCGGCTACGGGCTCGACGAGAACGTGCTGTCGGCCTATTGCTTCCTGATCGAGCATTACGCGCCGGGCGACCGCATCTACCTGTTCGGCTTCTCGCGCGGCGCCTATACCGTGCGGGTGCTGGCGGGGCTGATTCACAAGATCGGCCTGATCTCGCCGGAGCAGGCGAACCTCGCAGGCTCGGGCCTCGTCGCCTACAAGCAATATTCCGGCACCGGGCGCGGCAACGACATCTCCGACCTGCAGGACGTCACGGTCGACGACCAGGGGCCTCTGCCGAAGGACACGTTCGACCTCGCCGCGCAGTTCGCGCGCATCACCTCGACGCGCTGGCCGACCATCCACTTCATCGGCGTCTGGGACACGGTGGCGAGCGTGATCGTGCCGCGGCGCGACAATTTCTTCTTCGTGTTCAGCCTGGAGGAGCTCGCCTTCACGCTGCGCAATCCCAGCGTCAAGATCTTCCGGCAGGCGATCGCGATCGACGAGCGGCGCTGCATGTTCCGCCTGAAAGCGTACGAGGAGCCGCAGGAGTTCTGGCGCAACCGCTATGTGCCGGACGAGAAGAAGGAGCAGCAGGACATCCTGCAGGTGTGGTTCGCCGGCGTGCATTGCGATGTCGGCGGCGGCTATCCGGAGGCGGAGAGCGCCGAGTCGAAATATCCGCTTGTGTGGATGATCGAGGAGGCGGCGAAAGCGGGCCTGAACTTCAACCCGCGCACCGTGAACCAGCTCGCCTGGGGCGTGCCGCGCAAGAACTCGCCGTTCAAATACGTCGAGCCGGCTTACACCGGCAAGGCGGGCGCGCTGCACAATTCGATGACGGCGGCCTGGCGCGTGCTGGAATATCTGCCGAAGAGCGCGAAGTACAAGGAATGGCCGGAGCGGAAAGTGTTTGCCGGCTTCTACATCCCCGATTGCGAGCCGCGCGTCATCCCCGAGGGCGCCCATGTGCATGAGAGTGTGCTGAAGCGCATGGCGGTGGAGCCGGACTACCGCCCGGTGAACCTGCCGAAAGCGTACGTCACCGTGCCGATGCCGGTGCCCCCGCATGCGGACGGGGCGGTGCCGGAGCACGTGGCGTGAAGGCTCTTACCCTCCCATGGAGGGGGAGGGTGCGCACCTCGCTACCGCCGGTTTCTCCATTGGCCGCCACTTTTCGTTAAAATTCTCCGGCCCGCCTTAGCGTCATCGCATCAACTCCTCTGCATCATCCTGCACAGAGCCCGCCTTAAGCAGCGGAATTGGAGGAGATGTGCCAATGCATCCGCGCAAGTTCGTCCGCGTCAAACCCGCAGGCCTCGTGTCCCGCCAGGCCAAGATCATCACCGACCCGCGCGCGCCGGTCATCAACTGCACGCTGATCGACTATTCGCCCGGCGGCGCCTGCGTCGATCTCGGCGGGCAGGTGAAGATCCCCGATAGGTTCGAGCTCTTGCACGTCAACACCAAGAAGCGCTGCCGGATCGCCTGGAAGCGCGGCACGCGCGTGGGTGTGGTGTTTTGAGATAGCGAGGCGCGCCGCTTACCCTCCCCTGGAGCGGGAGGGTCGATCGCGCGCAGCGCGAGCGGGGTGGGGTGATCTCTCCATTCGGGCAGTCCTCGTGGGGAGAGATCACCCCACCCCGCTGCGCATTCCGCTTCGCTCCATGCCCAGCGACCCTCCCCCTCCAGGGGAGGGTAAGTGCCATCTACTTCCGCATCCTCGCTTTCGTGCCCGCCACGATCTGCATGGCGACGCCGGCGATCCAGCCGAGCAGAGCGAGCCAGGTCCAGGCGATGTGGGGCTCGAGCCGCAGCACGATCACGGCGACGGAGGCGAGCGCGGTGATGGTGGCGCAGAGCGTGCCGGCGGCGCTCAAGAATTCCGCGGCGTCGATATGGCTGTGCGCGTCGTCGAAGGGAAGCTGCGGCGTGTCGATGCCGAGATAGAAGCCGACGAAGCCCAGCAGCATCATCGTCAGCAGGAAGCCCTGCGTGGTGAGGTGCGCGATCGACGAGCCGACATAGGCGCCGACGAACAGCCCGCACGCCGCGCCTGCCATCGCCAGGCCGACGCGCTCGAACACATGGGCGGTCTTCCGGACACGAAACCGCATGGGCGGGCCTCCGTGATGTCCCTCGATGCAAGGTTAGGCCAGTTTTGCGGACCGCGAAAGCCGAGGAGTTTTACGGATGCGTGAGGTCGCGAGATGGTGAGGCGGACGACGGGCGCCACATAGTCCGCCGTCGTCCCTGCGAAAGCAGGGACCCATAACCACCGGAAGCAGTTTTGCGAGGACTCGAAATGAAGTTGTCAACGCGCGTTTGCGCCTCATCGCGCCTCACTGCGCCTTCACCGCGCCCCGAACGTCGTCCTCCCAAACAGCGCCTTCTGCGTCGAGGGCTGCGAGCGCCAGTATTGCGGCGGGGCTTCGACTTCGCCGCCGAGTTCGGCGGCGGCGTGCCAGCCCCAGCGCGGGTCGTAGAGCATGCCGCGGGCGAGCGCGACCATGTCGGCCTTGCCGCTGGCGACGATGTCCTCGGCCTGCTTCGGGTCGGTGATGAGGCCGACCGCGATGGTCGGCAATCTGGTCTCGCGCTTGATGGCCTCGGCAAACTGCACCTGATAGCCGGGGGCGAGCGGAATCTTCTGCAGCGGCGAGACGCCGCCGGAGGAGGCATCGATCCAGTCGATGCCGCGCGCCTTCAGCGCGCTCGCGAACTCGATGGTCTGACCAAGGTCCCAGCCGCCCTCGACCCAGTCGGTCGACGACACCCGCATGCCGACCGGCTTGTCGTGCGGCACGACGGCGCGCACCGCGTCAAAGACCTCGAGCGGGAAGCGCATGCGGTTCCGCAGGCTGCCGCCGTATTCATCGGTGCGCTTGTTGGAGATCGGCGACAGGAACTGGTGCAGGAGATAGCCGTGCGCGCCGTGCAGCTCGATCGCGTCGATGCCGATGCGCATCGCGCGCTTTGCCGAATCGACGAAGGCATCGCGGATACGCTTGAGGCCCGCGCCATCCAGCGCCAAGGGCGCGGCCTCGCCCTCCTTGTGCGGCACCGCTGATGGCGCCACGGTCTGCCAGCCGCCGCGCTCGACCGGGATCAGCTGGCCGCCGTCCCAGGGCCGCGCGCTCGACGCCTTGCGGCCGGCATGGGCGAGCTGCATCGCCACCGCGGTGGAGGAATGCTTGCGCACGGAAGCGAGGATCTGCTTCAGCGCGGCCTCGCAGGCATCGCTGTAGAGCCCGAGGCAGCCCGGCGTGATGCGGCCGATCGCCTCGACATGGGTCGCCTCGATGCAGAACATCGCCGCGCCCGACAGGCTGAGATTGTTGATGTGGGTGAAGTGCCAGTCATTGGCGACGCCGTCATCGGCCGAATATTGGCACATCGGCGACACCACGACGCGGTTCTTCAACGTCAGGCCGCGCAGCTTGATCGGGGAAAACAGGGCGCTCATGCGGGGAGTTCCGGGGGATGGAGGGATGGAAGCGATTGCATGAAGTTTAGTCGGTGGATGGCGAATTGCGAGTTGCGCGGGCGGCATGGCGGCTAGCGGCGGCATGCATTGCGGGTGTCATGTGGTCAATGAGAACACCGTCGCCACAAACTCGGCGCGCCTACTCCACCAGCGTGAACTGCAGCAGCAGTGTCCGTTGCAGCAGCGAGAAATTGTCGTCAGACACCAGCGTCAGCACGGTCTCGCCCTCGGCGGTGACGTGGGTGTCGATGCCTTCCATGTTGTCGATCTCGTGGCCGAGATCGGCGGCGAACAGCGCGGGGCCGTCGACCACCGCGCCAGGCGCGATGGACTTCAAGGGAATCGACCGGATGCGGATGTTCACGCCGGTGAACCAGGAGAATTTGCGCTCGAGGATGAGGAGCTCGCCGCTGGGCAGCAGCACGGCATCGCTGATGTCGAACTTGTCGGTGCGGCGCACGCCGAACTGGCCGGGCGCGGGACCGCCGATCAGGAACGCGACCAGATTGCCGTCGGCATCGAGTCCGCGCTCGGAGAAGGCGATCAGGGTGCCGGCCAGCGGCTGGCCTTTCGGCACGAAGACCAAAGCCTCCAGCCCCTTGTTGGTCGGCAGCTTGCGGATCGCCGCCGGCGTCGGCACCACCTCGCCGCGCGCCTGCGTACCGCCCTTGGCGAAGTCGAAGCGCATGATCTGGTTGACGCGCTCGAGCCCGACATAAAAGACACTGCCGTCACGCGCGAGCGACTCGGTGTCGTACCAGTAGCGCGTCTCGGTGATCGGCCTGCCTGCCGCATTCAGCATCGGCGCCGCCTCGACATTGTCGAGCGCGACCATCTTGCCGCTGGAATAACGGATGCTGCCGGTGAACCAGCTGCCCTGGTCGGACAGCGCGAGGAAACGCTCGCCCTTGCTATCGAGAAACCGGAGCGCGGACAGGCCGCCGAAACCGCGATGCGGCGAGGTCAGCACGAGGCCGCTGCGATATTCCAACGATCCGAAGCGCACGCGCGAGCGGTCGCGTGGCTCGAACGAGGGGATCTGCCGCGCATTGACCTCGATGCTGACGGGCGCGGTGACGGCGTGCTCGACTTGCGCCGGGCGAGGCGCCGGCTCGGTCGTGGCCTGCGCCTGCGCCAATCGGGGCAGCGTGAGGATAGAACATCCCGCCGCCGCGTGGCCAAGAAAGCTGCGGCGGGATGGCTGCGTGCTCACGAATGCAATTTGCGTCGCGGGCGACCGGCCGGCTGGGTTGGTGCGGTGTTGGTCTCGCTGAAGAGCTCGGCGAGCTTCTCGGTGATGGCGCCGCCGAGTTCTTCCGCGTCCACGATCGTCACCGCGCGGCGATAGTAGCGCGTCACGTCATGGCCGATGCCGATCGCGATCAGCTCGACCGGCGAGCGGGTCTCGATCTCCTCGATGATGTGGCGCAGGTGCCGCTCGAGATAGTTGCCGGCATTGACCGACAGCGTGGAATCGTCGACCGGCGCGCCGTCCGAGATCATCATCAGGATCTTGCGCTGCTCGGGCCGGCCGAGCAGGCGCTTGTGGGCCCAGTCCAGTGCCTCGCCGTCGATGTTCTCCTTGAGCAGACCCTCGCGCATCATCAAGCCGAGATTCTTGCGTGCACGGCGCCAGGGGGCGTCGGCGGACTTGTAGATGATGTGGCGGAGATCGTTGAGGCGGCCGGGATTGGGCGGCTTGCCGGCGGCAAGCCACGCCTCGCGCGATTGCCCGCCCTTCCAGGCGCGCGTGGTGAAGCCCAAAATCTCGACCTTGACGCCGCAACGCTCCAGCGTGCGCGCCAGAATGTCGGCGCAGGTGGCGGCGACCGTGATCGGGCGTCCGCGCATCGAGCCGGAATTGTCGAGCAGCAGCGTGACGACCGTGTCGCGGAACGTCGCCTCCTTCTCGTGCATGAAGGACAGCGGGTGATAGGGATCGGTGACCACGCGCGACAGGCGCGCGGGATCGAGGATGCCCTCTTCGAGGTCGAACTCCCAGGCGCGGTTCTGCTGCGCCATCAGGCGGCGCTGCAGCCGGTTGGCGAGGCGGGCGACGATGCCCTGCAGATGCGCGAGCTGCTTGTCGAGATAGGTGCGCAGGCGCTCCAGCTCGTCATGGTCGCAGAGGTCTTCGGCGGAGATGACTTCGTCGAATTTCGGCGCGAAGGCGTGGTATTCCGGTCCGCGCGGCTCGTTCCTGCCGTGCGCGTTCGGACGCGTCGCCTCGCCCGGCGTCTCGTCGTCGCCGAGCTCGCCGTCGTCGAAGGTGTCGGAGGTCGAGGCCTGCGCGCTTTCCATCGCGCTCTCGCTCATCTCCTCGCTGGAGGCCTGCGCCTGGTCGGCGCTCATCTCCTGGGCGGCATCGGAATCGGGCGAGCCTTCGGCACCGGACTGATCGTTGTCGCCGTCCTGGTTTTCGTCGTTCTCGTCATTGTCCTCGCTGTCGGCGTTGCGCTCGTCGCCGAGCTCGAGCGCCGAGAGCAGATCGTGCACGGCATCGCCGAACCGGGTCTGGTCCTCGACCACGCCGTCGAGCCGGTCGAGCCGCTTGCCGATCTTGTCCTCGAGGATGGGCCGCCAGAGATCGACCATCTTCTTGGCGGCCGTCGGCGGCGCCATGCCGGTCAGGCGCTCGCGCACCAGCATCGCCAGCGCATCGGCCAGCGGTGCGTCGGCGCGGTCGGTGATCTCGTCGAATTTGCCACGGTGGAAATGGTCGTCGAGCATCGCGGTGAGGTTTTTGGCAACACCGGCCATACGGCGTGCGCCGATCGCCTCGACGCGGGCCTGCTCGACCGCCTCGAACACGCCGCGCGCCTGCGGATTGCCGGGCATCAGCTTGCGGTGCACCTTGGGATCATGACAGGCGAGCTTGAGCGCAATGGAATCGGCGTGGCCGCGCACGATGGCCGCATCGCGCTTGGTCAGTTTCCGCGCCGGCTCCGGCAGCCGCGCCTTGCCGGGGGCAAGGCCGGGGCGCTCGGCGGCGAACGAGACATCGAGCTCGGGCGATTTGGCGATCGCCTTGAGGCAGGAAGCCACCGAGCGCTTGAACGGCTCGGTCGGCGCTTCCTTGGCGTTGCGGAATTTGGAGTTGGAGGTGGTGCTCATCTCGATCTCACCGTCGTCCCAAGCTCAGCTTGAGCTGTCGTCCCGCGAACGCCGGGACCCATAACCACAGGACGTCGCTTGGCGAAGGGTGGCAACTGATAGCTCGCGCAACAACCACGGCCTGTGCTTCTCGCGACGAGCGCAAGCGCTCGCGCGGGGATCCCGGATCTGCGCTCCGCCCTGGACAACGCTTCGCGTTGCCAAGAGCTGCGCTTGTCCGGGACGACATCTCACACCTCAGCTCAGCGCCACGTTGACTGCCGATTCCGGCAGCTCCGCATTGAAGCAGCGCTGATAGAACTCGGCGACCAGGGGACGCTCGAGCTCGTCGCACTTGTTGAGGAAGGTGACGCGGAACGCGAAGCCGATATCGCCGAAGATGTCGGAGTTTTCCGCCCAGGTGATCACCGTGCGCGGGCTCATCACCGTCGACAGATCGCCATTGGCGAAGGCGTTGCGGGTGAGATCGGCAAGGCGCACCATCTTGTTGACGATGTCGCGGCCTTCCTGGGTGCGATAGTGCTTGGCCTTGGCCAGCACGATCTCGACTTCCTCGTCATGGCTGAGATAGTTCAGCGTGGTGACGATCGACCAGCGGTCCATCTGACCCTGGTTGATCTGCTGGGTGCCGTGATAGAGGCCCGAGGTATCGCCGAGGCCGACCGTGTTGGCGGTCGCAAACAGGCGGAACGCGGGATGCGGCTTGATCACCTTGTTCTGGTCGAGCAGCGTCAGGCGTCCGGAGACTTCGAGCACGCGCTGGATCACGAACATCACGTCCGGGCGGCCGGCGTCGTATTCGTCGAACACCAGCGCGACGTTGTTCTGCAGCGCCCAGGGCAGGATGCCGTCACGGAATTCGGTGACCTGCTTGCCGTCGCGGACGACGATCGAGTCCTTGCCGACGAGGTCGAT
This sequence comes from Bradyrhizobium sp. USDA 4486, assembly GCF_054057995.1. Lineage (NCBI taxonomy): Bacteria > Pseudomonadati > Pseudomonadota > Alphaproteobacteria > Hyphomicrobiales > Nitrobacteraceae > Bradyrhizobium > Bradyrhizobium sp. USDA 4486. The sequence goes on along the minus strand of NZ_JBSRZV010000001.1, from coordinate 6,793,395 downwards.
ACGGCTGATGTGGCTGTCGAGGTTGACGCGCACGCAGGGCCAGTTCAGGCGGGCGGCGACCTGCTCGATATGGGTGGATTTACCGGTGCCGTGATAGCCGGTCACCATCACGCGGCGATTGCGGGCAAAGCCGGCGAGAATGGCGAGCGTGGTGGCGCGGTCGAAGCGATAGTCGGAATCGACTTCGGGCACATGAGGATCGACTTCGGAATAGGCCGGCACTTCGAGATCGCTGTCGATCCCGAACACCTGGCGCACCGACACCTTCATGTCGGGCAGACCGGAAACTTCCTCAACTTTGGACATGGCGGCGGTCGTCATCAATCCTCCGAGGTCCCGGGCGGTCCCGAAACCGGTTATTCGCACGTTGGCTGCGGCTGGGTGCTGAAAATCAACCTATCAGAGACAACGAGCCGGCAGAAGCCCGCGCGCCAATCAAAGTTCCGTTGTCTTTTCATTTAGATAGGTCAGGAACGCAGTTTTTGGAGGGCTGCCTTGCGAATCATGCCGAATTTCGCGCCGGGACGGGTGCCGTGACCGCGAGAATGGCACTTTTACCACCCGTCCTTACTTGTGTAGGGTCCCGCCCCCTGGGTGAACCCAAGTCCAACCGACCGCCACAGAGACGACGTGACGTCCTTTCTCGATCCGCTCATCTCCTTCGTCTCAGTCCATGCGTGGCTGGCCTATCTGACCCTGTTCCTGGCGGCGCTGCTGGAAGCCGTGCCGGTGGTGGGATCGGTCATTCCGGGCTCGACCATCATCCTGGCGCTGAGCGCCCTGGTTCCGGGCGGTGAGCTGAAGCTGCAATGGGTGCTGCTGGCGGCCGCGCTCGGCGCCGTGCTGGGCGACGGTTCGGCCTATTGGATCGGGCACCGGCGCCAGCGCGAGATCCTCACCGCCTGGCCGCTGACCAATTACCCGCGCGTCGTCGCCGAGAGCGAAAGCTTCTTCGAGCGCTTCGGCACCTGGGCCGTGTTCTTCGCCCGCTTCGTGCCGCCGATCCGCGCCTTCGTGCCGGTGACCGCCGGTGCGCTCGGCATGGCGCCAGCACGGTTTTACGTGGTGAATATCCCGGCGATCCTGGCCTGGGCCCCGGCGCATGTGCTGCCGGGCGTGCTGGCGGTGTCGGCCTTCCACCAATATTTCGGCGTGCCGCACCACGGGCATCCGTTCAAGCACATGTGGATCTTGACGGTGGTCGGCGTTGCGATCGTGGTGGGCGTGGCGCTGTGGATCTATCGCCGGCGAAATGGTGGCGGTGTCGCGACGGTGAAGCCGCGAGCTTAGATTTTACCCTCCCCTTGAGGGCGACGGGGTGGGGTGATCTCTCAGCACGGGCAGTCTTCGCGTGGAGAGATCACCCCACCCCGCTCGCGCTTCGCGCGATCGACCCTCCCCCTCCAGGGGAGAGTAAGAGCCGGGCCTGCATGTTCGGGACGCGCGTTGCGCGTTCCTCACCATGAGGGTCTAGCTCTTGGACTCCGCGCCTGCCGCCCGCCTCCCCGGTGCCGGCCCGACATACCTCGCCCTTGGCCTGATCAACTTCCCGAACTGCAATTGCTCGCTGGCATGGGCGATCCAGCCGACGCTTCGCGCCATCGCGAACAGGGCGAGCTCGCTGCCGGCAGGCAGCCGCAGCGCATGCACGAGCACAGCCAACGCGTAATCGATATTCACGAGCTCGCCGGTCGCCTCGATGATCCGCTCCGGCACTTCGCGGGTGAATTTTCGCGGCGCGCCGGCGCGGGCCAGTGCATTCAGCAGCGATTGCGCGCGGGGATCGCCGCGCTTGTAGACGCCGTGGCCGAAGCCGGCAAAGCGCTCGCCGAGCGCGACGCGCTCGCGCACCATGGGCTCGACGTCGCGGTCGATCAGCGTCTTGACGAGCTGCGAGGCCAGCACGCCGGCGCCGCCATGCTTGGGGCCTTTCAGCGCGGCAAGGCCCGCAATCACTGAATCATAGAGGTTGAGGCCCGTGGACGCCGCACAGCGCGCGGTGAAGGTCGAGGCGTTCAATTCGTGATCGGCGAGCAGCACGAGCGCGCGGCGGATCAGATCCGGCGCGTGCTTGTTGTCCGCCGCCCAGGCGCGTCCGACCTGCTGGTGCAGCGGCTCCGCCGACGGCTCGGCATTGAGTATGGTCGCAACCAGCAGCCGGAGGATGCGTGCGCCGACCATGGCGCGGCCATCCGGGGCGCGGGTGAACGCACGAGGATCGGCGCTGGCGGCGAGCGCCAGCACGGCAATGGCGCGATCGATCGGCGCGGCGCGGCGCGCAGCTCCCGCGATCGCGCGCATCTCGTCGGAAATCTCCGGCTGATTGTCCGGCGCGAAGGGATCGACCTCGGAGACGTCCCATAGCAGCGTCGCGGTGTGCTCCAGCGTGTCATTCTCGGCGAGATCGACGCAGTTCACGCCACGGTAGATGGCGCCCTCCTCGGTGATGGTCGATATCTCCGTGTCCATCACCGGCAGATCGGCATCGAAGCTGCGCAGGCCGCGCGGCTCGGGCGATGGCACCCGGCGCTCCTTCAGCGCGCGGACGTCCTCGGCGCGGTAACGGTTCTTGCGCGAGTCTGGCGTCGGCTCGGAGCGGATCAGGCCGCGGCTGACATAGGCGTAGAGCGTGGCTGGCGAGATCGCGAGCTCGGCCGCTGCTTCGCGGGCGGAGAGGTAGAGCTCCCTGGAATTTTTCATATTGATTTATGTAATCGAGATTGATCAATCCGTCGAGGGGCCTGATGTTTCCTTCTGTGCAGCGCAAAAAGGGAGATTTGGGTCATGAACATCCACCTCACCAAAAGTCAGATCGGGCTGGACGGCATTCCTGCGGCCGAGACCGTGCTGAGCCATGTCGATGGCGAGCGGGGCGAGCTGATCATCGCCGGCGAGCATGTCGGCCGCCTCGCCGCCGTCTCGAGCTTCGAGGGCGTCACCGCCCGCCTCTGGAATGGCGCCAGCAAGACCACCCTCACCGAGGCCAATGTGCGGGCGAGCCTGGGCGCGGCGCGCGAGCGCGCCTTCGCACGGCTGCCCCAATTGCTCGCAGCGAGCCAAGGCATGGGCATCGTCGACGGGTTTCGTGCGGCGGTCGCGGGGCTGCGCGCCGAGCCCGGGCTCGAGCACGAGGCCACCATCGTCGGCGCGTTTCCGGTGATCGCGGGCGCGCTGGTCCGGCGCGCGAAAGGGCTCGATCCGGTCGCGCCCGATCCGGACGTGAGCCACGCCGCCGATACGCTGCGCATGTTGCACGGACGCGCGCCTGCCGCGCGGGAGGTCACCGCGCTCGATGCCTATCTCGTCACCGCCAGCGACCACGGCATGAACGCCTCGACCTTCACCGCGCGCGTCGTTGCATCGACGCAAGCCGATCTGTTTGCCGCCGTCACCGCCGGCTATTGCGCGCTGACCGGCCCGCTGCATGGCGGCGCGCCGGAGCCGGTGCTGGAAATGCTGGACGCCATCGGCAGGCGCGAGCGGATCCAGCCCTGGGTGGACGCGGCGCTGGCGCGCGGCGAGCGGATGATGGGCTTTGGTCACCGGATCTATCGCGTGCGCGATCCGCGCGCCGACGTGCTCAAGACCGCGGTCGAGGCGCTGGCGTCCAACGGCACCGATCTGCCGTTCGCCGGCGAGGTCGAGGCCTATATCCGCGCCGCCCTGCGCAAGAAGAATCCGGAGCGGCCGCTGGAGACGAATGTGGAGTTCTTCACCGCGATCCTGCTCGATGCGCTGGCGATCCCACGACAGGCCTTCACGCCGATCTTCGCGGTGGCGCGCAGCGCAGGTTGGACCGCGCATGCGCGGGAGCAGCAGCGCACCGGGCGACTGATCCGGCCGAGTTCGTCCTATGTCGGGGTGATGCCGGAGGCGTGAGACCGCCAGGGAACCAAAAGGAAAGGCGACAGCGGAGCTGCGCTCCGCTGTCGCACCCGAAGTCCTGATCTACGGCAGCTGGAGGAGCCGGTACGTCTCGGACGAGCACCTTGGAACATCCGCGCGGCCAGCGCATTGCCTGATCTGGCCCCGCAGAGGAATGCAATGCTGGACTTGTTTGGACAAGCGGACGAGGCCAGGATTGGCGAGATCGCCGCCGGCCATGCGCCAAGCCGGCTCGAAGCGGGAGCCGATTCCGAGAGGCGGTTCCGGGACCTGCTCCAGGCGCTGCCCGCCGCCATCTACACGACCGACGCGACGGGCCGCATCACTTTCTTCAATCAAGCTTGCATCCACTTTGCCGGACGTACGCCGAAAATCGGCGAGATGTGGTGCGTGACGTGGAAGCTCTATCTCCCCGATGGCACGCCGCTCCCCCACGACGAATGCCCGATGGCCGTCGCGCTCAAGGAGAACCGGCCGGTGCGCGACGTCGAGGCTGTGGCCGAACGGCCGGACGGCTCCCGGATCTGCTTCATGCCATATCCGACGCCGCTGCGCGACGGGCGCGGTCAACTGGTTGGCGCGGTGAACATGCTGGTCGACATCACCGCCCGCAAGGAAGCCGAGCAACGGATGATGCTGCTCACATCCGAGGTCGACCATCGCGCCAACAATCTGCTTGCGGTGTCTCAGGCCATGCTGCGGCTGACCAAGGCCGACACCGCAGAGGAATTTCGGGCCGTCTTTGCGGGCCGGCTCAGCGCCCTTGCCAACGTGCAAAGACTGTTCTCGGCGTCGCGCTGGACCGGCGCTAATCTGAAAACCATCGTGGAAGAGGAGCTCCGGCCGTACGCAAGCCCGGACGGCGAGCGGATCAGCATCGCGGGAGAGGAGGTCCATCTGCCGCCGACGCTGGCGCAGTCGATCGCAGTCGCGCTGCACGAGCTGGCGACCAACGCCGCCAAATATGGCGCGCTGTCGATACCTTCGGGCCGGCTGGAGATCCGCTGGGAGACCACGGGCACAGAATCTCTCGTGCTGCACTGGTCGGAGAGCGGCGGTCCCCGGGTTGACGAGGCGCCGAAGCGCAAGGGCTTCGGAATCGGCGCGGTCGACGGCATCGTCCGGATGTTGCAAGGACGGGTGACCCGGCGGTGGCGCCCGGAAGGACTGGTTTGCGAATTGTCCCTGCCGGAAGCGTCGATGAGAGCGCGATGAGATTGGGATGCAGCGTCGTCGCGCTTCACCTCGTTGCTTGAGCACGATCCTTCCGGAAGACCTCACGGTTTTCCGGATCCCGCCCTACGCCTCGCGCACCACGGTCTTCAGATAATTATACGCCTTGATGATCTCGATCAGGCGATCCTCGGTCGAGCGGTCGCCGCCGTTAGCGTCGGGGTGGTGCTGCTTGACCAGCGCCTTGTACTTGGTCTTGACGTCGGCGAGCGTGGCGTCGGGGCCGAGGCCCATGACCTGGAGCGCCTTGCGCTCGGCGTTCATCACCTTGCGCGTCTCGGCCTTGGGCTGCGCGTCGGGGCCCTTGCGCCAGCTGGCGCGGCCGTTGATCTCGCTGAACATGCTGAATGGATCGAAGGCGCCGTCGATCTCGGCTTCCGATCCCTTCTTGACGCCGCCATTGGCGCCCATCTTCCAGGTCGGGCGGTGGCCGGTCAGCGCATCCTTCTGATAGCGCGCGACCGCGTCAGCATTCATGCCGGAGAAGAAATTGTAGTTCTGGTTGTACTCGCGCACGTGGTCGAGGCAGAAGTGCCAGTACTCGCGCTGGTTCTCGCGCCCCTTCGGCGCACGGTGCGAACCCTTGTTCTGGCATCCGGCCCATTCGCAAGCGACCACGGTCTCGCGCGGCTTCGCTTCCGGCTGCTTGCCGCGCGGCTTGACGCGAATGGAGTCGAAGAACTTTGATGAATCGATCGGCATGGCTGACTTTGACTACGCAATGCAAAAACCTTCAAGTCTTGACATTGCAATTAGGACGAAACCCCGCAGCATTTCGGCGTTTTCAGAACGGCCGCCGGCGGCATTGACGGGGTGCGATCACGTACCTTAATGGCACTCATGGTCATGAAAGATACTATCAGCAACAAGTTGCAGGAAGCTTTCACGCCGGAAAGCCTGCGGGTCGTCGACGAGTCACATTTGCATGAGGGCCACGCCGGCCATCGGCCAAGCGGCGAGACGCACTTTCGCGTTTATATCGTATCTGAAGCCTTCAAAGGGAAGAGCCGGGTCGACCGCCACCGCATGATAAATTCGGCGCTGGCCGCGGAACTTTCCGGCAGCGTTCACGCGCTCGCGATCCACGCGCAGGCGCCGGGGGAAAATTAGCTCCGTCATTCCGGGGCGGCTCGAAGAGCCGAACCCGGAATCTCGAGATTCCGGGTTCGCCGTTCGGGCGCCCCGCAATGACGATACAAGAAGGACTTAAAACGACGTCCCCGCCCGCCTCGGCTTCGCCTCTTCCATCTCGGCCTCGCGCGGCACCGGTGAAATACGGAGCGCGGTGATGCGGTTGCGTTCGCGGCGGAGGACGCGGAAACGGAAGCCGTGAAAGGTAAAACTTTGGCCGCGGTCGGGGATCGAGCGCGCCTCATGAATGACGAGGCCGGCAACCGTGGTTGCCTCTTCGTCGGGCAGATGCCAGTCCATGGCGCGGTTGAGATCGCGGATCGGCACCGAGCCGTCGACCACCACCGAACCATCTGGCTGGGCGCGCACGCCGGCGACGACGACGTCGTGCTCATCCGAGATATCGCCGACGATCTCCTCCAGAATGTCTTCCAGCGTTACGAGGCCTTCGACCTCGCCATATTCGTCCACCACGAGCGCGAAATGGGTCTTGCGGCGGCGGAAGGCCTTCAGCTGCTCGGAGACGGGGCGCATCTCCGGCACGAACCAGGGCGGCAGCGCAATGGTGGAGACGTCGATGCGCGAGGTGTCGCCGTCGGAGGCGCGGATCGCACGCAACAGGTCCTTGGCGTGGAGCACGCCGATGATGTTCTCCGGCTTCTCGCGCCAGAGCGGGATGCGGGTGTATTCGGTCGCCAGCACCTCGCGTACCAGCTCTTCCGGCGGCAGGTCGGCGTTGATCATCATCATCTCGGTGCGATGGATCATGACGTCGGAGACCTGGAGCTCGCGCAGGTCCAGCAGGCCGCCGAGCATGTCGCGGTCCTGCTTCTCGACCTTGCCCTCGTGATGCAGGAGGTCGACCGCGCCGCGCAGGCGCTCGGTCGGCGACAGGATCGCCTGGTGCTCGCCGGCAAGGCCGAACAGGCGCATCAGGACACGCACGATGACTTCGACGATTCTGAGCAGCGGCCCCAGCACATACATCGTCAGCCGCATCGGGCGCGCGACCGCGAGCGCGATGCGGTCGGGCGCGTTGATGGCGATGGTTTTCGGTAGCACCTCGGCGAAAATCACGACCAGCGCGGTCATGACGCCGGTGGCATAGAGCACGCCGACATCGCCGAACCAGGAGGTGAAGATGCCGGTGGCGAGCGCGGAGGCGCCGATATTGGCGATGTTGTTGCCGAGCAGCAGCGCGCCGATCAGGCGCTCGCGCATGTCGAGCAGCTCAGAGACCACGTCGGCGTCGTGATTGCCCTGCTTGGAGAGCCTGAGCATGCTGGCGCGCGAGGCGCCTGTCAGCGCGGTCTCGCTCGCGGCAAAGAAGCCCGAGACCAGCAGGCAGATGATGACGATGGTGAAGCCGAGCCAGTCCATGCACCACTCGAAAAAATGATCAGCCGCGCATCAAGCCTTTTGCGCGAGCTTGTCCTTGAGGAAGTCGCGCACCGGAGCCGGCTCGACATCCTTAGCGATGACGGCGCGCCCCACGGCCTCGAGCAGGATGAAGGTGAGCTTGCCGCGCTTGACCTTCTTGTCCTGCGCCATCAGCGCCATCAGCGCGTCGGCGTCCGCAAGTCCTTCCTGCGCGAAACCCGCGATGTCGTGCAAGCGCGTCGGCAGGCCCGCCTCGATCAGATGACGCTCGACGCGCGCCGCCTCCGCCTCGCCGATCATGCCGAGCTTCGCCGAGAACTGCGCCGCCAGTGTCATGCCGATGGCGACGCCCTCGCCGTGGAACAGGCGATCGGAGAAGCCGGTCGCGGCTTCCAGCGCGTGACCGAAGGTGTGGCCGAGATTGAGCAGCGCGCGCTCGCCGGTCTCGCGCTCGTCGCGCGAGACGATTTCGGCCTTCGCCCGGCAGGAGGTCGCGATCGCATGCTCGCGCGCCGAGCCGCCCTTGAAGATGTCGGAATGGTTCTTCTCCAGCCAGGTGAAGAAGGCCTCATCGCCGAGCACGCCGTATTTGGCGACCTCGGCATAACCGGCGCGGAATTGGCGCGGCGACAGCGTGTCGAGCACGGCGGTGTCGGCGATGACAAGCACCGGCTGGTGGAAGGCGCCGAGCAGGTTCTTGCCCTGCGGCGAGTTGATGCCGGTCTTGCCGCCAACGGAGGAATCGACCTGCGCCAGGAGCGAGGTGGGTACCTGCACGAAATCGACGCCGCGGCGCAGGATCGCCGCGGCAAAGCCGGCGAGATCGCCGACCACGCCGCCGCCGAGCGCGATGACGAGATCGTTGCGCTCGATCCTGGCGGCGATCAAGGATTCGCTGACCTTCTCGAGTCCTGCGTAGGTTTTCGAGATCTCGCCTTCCTCGACCACGATGTGCGAGGTCGGAATGCCGCTGGCCGCGAGCGAGGCTTCGGTCGGCTTGAGCCAGTATTTTGCGACGGTGCGATCGGTGACAACAGCCGTGCGGACACCGGGACGCAACGCGGCAACGCGTTCGCCGAGCGAAGACAGCACGCCGCGGCCGATGACGATGTCATAGGCGCGATCGCCGAGCGCGACGTCAACATTGACAGGGTCGGAGTGTTTCAACGGCGCGGTCATCGTGCGGTACTCGCGACGTCGGCAGGTGGCTGGGCGGACTGCGCCCCGCAGAGATGGGCGTGCAGCATCTCGATGGTCTCCTCGACGATCTTGTCGTGCGGCACGTCGCGCGAGGCGATGGTGAGGTCGGCATTGCCATAGATCGGCTCGCGCTCGGTGAGCAGACGCGTCACGGTTCCCTCGGGGTCGGGCGTCTGGAGCAGCGGACGGTCGGCGCGGCGGCGGACGCGGCGCATGATCACGTCGTGGTCGGCCTTGAGCCAGATCGAGATCGCTTTGGCCGCGATGCGCTTGCGCGTCTCCTCGCGCATGAAGGCACCGCCGCCGGTGGCAAGCACCAGCGGTCCACCCTCGAGCAGCCGCGCGATCACGCGGGCCTCGCCGTCGCGGAAATGCGGCTCGCCATGGCGCTCGAAGATCTCGGGTATGGTCATGCCGGCCGCCGCCTCGATCTCGGTGTCGGCATCGACGAAGGGCAGCTTGAGCCTGAGAGCGATGCGGCGACCGATGGTGGATTTGCCCACCCCCATCATGCCGACGAGCACGATCGAGCGCGCGCCGAGCGCCGACAGGATGCCGGCCTCGGGGGACGCAGGAATCGGCAAGGCGGCGTCGGACATGAATTTCGCTCTGGATCTCGCTCAATCTGCCGCCAAAGGCGGCATGGTTTGGCCACCTATACGACCCCGCAGGGGGCCTCGCCAGAGGACTCTTGCCACGAAACGGCGAACATGTTGGATGATTTCATTGGTTAATTCGCTACGCCCGAGACCCTATCCCGATGCCCAGCCTGTTCCGCTTCCTGACGGTCGTCGCCGTGATCGCCGGCATCGTCTATGGCGTGGTATTCGCGCTGGCGAACTTCGTCAGCCCCAAGTCGCGGGAAATGACGGTGACGATCTCGCCGGATAAGTTTCTCAAGAAATAGGAGCTAGCCTGACGGGCATGCGCGCCAAATCTTCCGCCAGCACGCCCTCCGATGCCAAGCTCACCGGCCTGTTCCTCGACATGCTCGCCGCGGAACACGGCGCCGGCCCCAATACGCTTGATGCCTACCGCCGCGACCTCACCGATTTCTCGGAATTTCTGGGCCGGATCGGCCACAGTTTCGCGGACGCGGAGACGCAAACGCTGCGCGACTACCTCGCCGACCTCGACACCCGCGGCTTCAAGTCCACCAGCGTTGCCCGGCGGCTGTCGGCGATGCGGCATCTCTATCGCTTCCTGCTGAACGAGCGGATCCGGAGCGACGATCCCGCAGCGATCCTGTCCGGCCCCAAGCGCGGCCGTGGCCTGCCGAAGGTGCTGTCGATATCAGATGTCGACCGCATGCTCCGCCGCGCCAAGGAACTGAGCGAGGCGGCGGAGGCATCGCCCTCGAAACGGCTGCGCGCGTTGCGGCTCTATTGCCTGCTCGAGGTGCTCTACGCCACAGGCCTGCGCGTCTCCGAGTTGATGGCGCTGCCGCGCTCGGCGGCCAAGCGCGACGCCCGCATGATCGTGGTGCGCGGCAAGGGCAACAAGGAACGCCTGGTGCCGCTCAACGAGGCTTCGCGCCAGGCGATGGCGGATTATCTCAGCGCAATGGAAGCCGCGAAGGAAGACAACAAGGGCGCGAAGAAAAAGGACGGCCTCGCCGCCACGAAATGGCTGTTCCCCTCCTCCGGCGAGAGCGGACACCTGACGCGGCAGCATTTTGCGCGCGACCTCAAGGAACTCGCGGTCGCCTCGGGCTTGCAGGCCCGGCTCGTCTCCCCGCACGTGCTGCGCCATGCCTTCGCCAGCCACCTGCTCCACAATGGCGCCGATCTACGCATCGTGCAGACGCTGCTCGGCCACACCGACATCTCGACCACGCAGATCTACACCCATGTGGTCGAGGAGCGGCTGAAGAGCCTGGTGCGCGATCTGCACCCGCTGGCGGAGAGGTAAACAGGTCTCGTGCCCCGGACGCGGCGCAGCGCCACTTCGGCGTTGCGCTGCAGAGCCGGGGCCCATCTCACCACGTGTCGTGCCGCTTGCTGGGCCCCCGGCTCTGCGCAGCAGCGCTAAAGGAGCGCTGCAGCGCGTCCGGGACACGAGATCGGGGTCGGGACTGCAACCGAAACCGCCTTGACTTCGGCCACATCTCCGCAGAAAGAGCCGGAGCCTTTCGAGTGATCTGGCGCGTTTCCTGAGCGCACAGGTCAAGCCCTTGAAGAAGCTACACTTCTCTCCTCGAGCTCAAATCCGCTTCGCCGCCTCGCCCGATCCTTCCTATATTGAGTTGATGCAAGACCAGATGCGCAGCTATCTCGATTTCGAAAAGCCCGTCGCCGAGCTCGACTCCAAGGTCGACGAATTGCGCGCGCTCGCCGCCACCGGCACCGATATCAGCGATGAGATCGCGCGGATCGAGGACAAGGCGGCGCAGGCGCTGGCCGACCTCTATCTGAACCTGACGCCGTGGCAGAAGACGCTGGTCGCGCGGCATCCGCAGCGGCCGCATTTCAACGACTTCATCAAGGGCCTGATCACCGAATTCACCCCGCTCGCCGGCGACCGCAAGTTCGGCGAGGACGAGGCGCTGGTCGCCGGCTTCGGCCGCTTCCGCGGCGAGCCGATCTGCGTGATGGGCCAGGAAAAGGGCGATTCCACCGACAGCCGCATCCGGCACAATTTCGGCATGGCGCGGCCTGAGGGTTATCGCAAATGCGTGCGGCTGATGGAGATGGCCGAGCGCTTCGGCCTGCCGGTGCTGTCGCTCGCCGATTCCGCCGGCGCCTATCCCGGCATCGGCGCCGAGGAGCGCGGCCAGGCCGAGGCGATCGCGCGCTCGACCGATGCGTGCCTGGCGCTGACCGTGCCCAACGTCGCGATCATCACCGGCGAGGGCATGTCGGGCGGCGCCATCGCCATCACCACCGCCAACAAGGTGCTGATGCTGGAGCACGCGATCTACAGCGTGATCTCGCCGGAGGCCGCCTCCTCCATCCTTTGGCGCGACGGCACCAAGGCGCAGGAAGCCGCCAACAACATGAAGATCACCGCCCAGGACATGCTCCGCTTCGGGGTGATCGACGCCATCTTGAAGGAGCCGGTCGGCGGCGCCCACCGCGACCCCGCCGCCATGATCGCGACCACGGGCGAGGCGATCGCCAAGGCGTTCGACGAGCTCCGCGGCCTCGATGGCGAGGCGATCCGCAAGCAGCGGCGGCAGAAATTCCTCGATATTGGCCGGAAACTGGGGTGATTTGGCCCGGTTTCGGTGCCGTAGGGATAGGTAAAGCGACGCGCGCCTACCATTCCACACCATACGAACAGCTCGTGGACTACCTACGCCTCATTCCGGGGCGCCCGCAGGGCGAACCCGGAATGTCGAGCGTTCGGTGCTTCGCGCCGCCCCGGAATGACGAGCCCCAGCCCCGGTAACCCCGCGTTAACCCTTTTTTGCCCAAATCGGCGATCTCTGTACCGTTTTGGCCGAAAGGCCCTGTTAAGGCCCAAGGTTGCGTCCATTTAGTTCCTGTTGACCATGCCACTGGGCCAACGGCCTCGTGATCCCGGCTCGGGTTGCGGCCGCATGACCCAGAGGTTAGAATTTTAATCAATGGCTTCAGGGCATAAGCGCTGGAGCGTGGTCTGAACGAGCCGGCCATGGCGGGTCGGTTTCCGGTCAGGTCATGCGCCAAACGAAGTGGGGTTCGCGCTCTCTGCCCGGCACGGTGTGGGGTCCATCTTGATTTCTCGTTCGCTTGCTCGCGCGCTCTTGGCGTCTGTTGCGCTGATGACGGCCGGCGTCCTGCTGACCGGCTGCGATACCGACCAGGTCTCGCTCGCGACCAATGCCAAGGCCAACCAGCCGGTGCCGCCAAAGCTTCTCGCCGCGATGGCCGAGAAGGACATGGATCTGCAATCGCCGATCCTGGTGCGTCTGTTCAAGCAGGAGGCCGAGCTCGAGGTCTGGAAGCAGACCCGCTCCGGCCAGTTCGCGCTGCTCAAGACCTATCCGATCTGCCGCTGGTCGGGTGACCTCGGCCCCAAGGTGCGCGAAGGCGACCGCCAGGCGCCGGAAGGATTCTATTCGATCAATCCGAGCCAGATGAATCCGCAGTCGGCCTATTACCTGTCCTTCAACACGGGTTACCCGAACGCGTTCGACAAGGCGCTGGGCCGCACCGGCTCGCAGCTGATGGTGCATGGCGATTGCTCCTCGCGCGGCTGCTACGCGATGACCGACGAGCAGATCGCCGAGATCTATTCGCTCGGCCGCGAATCCTTCTTCGGCGGCCAGAAGGCGTTCCAGCTGCAGGCCTATCCGTTCAAGATGACGCCGGTGAACATGGCCAAGCACCGGAACAATCCGAACATGCCGTTCTGGAAGATGATCAAGGAAGGCTATGATCATTTCGAGGTGACGCGGCAGGAGCCGAAGGTCGATTTCTGCGAGAAGAAGTACGTGTTCGACGCGGCAAAGCCGGCCGACGCCAAGCGCGATCCGGTGTTCGACGCCTCCGCAAAATGCCCGGCCTATGTGATCCCCGAGGACATCGCCAGCGCGGTGCGCGAGAAGCAGGCCAAGGACGAGGCCGAATACGCGAAGCTGGTTGCCAAGGGCACGCCGGTCGCGCGCATGAACACCGGCATCGACGGCGGCATGAACAAGATCTTTGCCGCCAAGATTCCGGAGGGCTCGACCGGCCTGTCCGAGAGCGCCGAAGGCACCACGCTGCAGATGCTGGCGATGGCAAAGGCGCCCGGCACGATCCCGGGCCACGTCAATCCGCCCAAGCCGAACCTGGATGCGGTCGCAAGCGCGCCGCAGGAGGAGCCGGTCACAGCCAGCAGCGCGCCCGCGGCCAACATGCGCATCGCCGCGGCTCAGCCGGCCGAGAAATCCCAGGAAAAATCCCAAGAGAAATCCCAGGAAAAATCCCAAGGCGGCTTCTTCTCGAATCTCGGCCGCAAGATGGGCCTCGGCACCGCCGATACTACGGCGACGACGACGCCTCCGCCGCAAGCCACCGCGTCAGTCGCTCCGGCCGCGAGCACCACGACGCCGCCAACCGCAGCGTCCCGGCTGAAGGCCGCCGTGACGAGATTCGTGCCGGGACAAGACAAGTCCAAGGACGCGGCGAAGGACGCGACGAAGCCGGCGGTGGCTGCAAAGCCGGCCGAGCCAGCGAAGCCCGACACCCGCCTCGCCGCAACGCGGCCGGAGCTGAAGCCGTCAGTGGCGTCGGAGAGCGCGAGCGGCAGCGCGCCGATGATGGCCGGCGCGGCACCGGTGGTGCAGTCGAACTCGTTCGACAGCCGGTTCTCGGCGATGAAGTAGGCAGAGGCGAGATTTACTCGTCCTTCGCGGCGTTCTTCGGCGTGTGCTGCCTTTGGAGAGCGGAGAATACGCGAGCTCGCGCCTACAACCTCGTCATTGCGAGGAGCCCTTGCGACGAGGCAATCCAGAGTCCTGCCGCGGGGGCATTCTGGATTGCTTCGCTCCGCTCGCAATGACGGAGAATGAGGCGACGGTGTCGCGCCTCACTCAAACCTCACGCATACCGCCCGTGGCAGTGCTTGTACTTCTTGCCGCTGCCGCAGGGGCAGTCCTCGTTGCGGCCGACCTTGCCCCAGCTCGCGGGGTTCTTCGGATCGCGCAAGGCTGCGTCGGTCGCCTGCGGGGCGAGGGTGACGCTGGCGAGGGCCATCTCGTCTTCGCCGGTGTTCGGGTCGAACTTGTGCGCTTCCATCGCTGGCAGTACCGGTGCCTCCTGCTCCGGCGGAACGATCTCGACGCGCATCAGCTGCGCCGTGACGGCCTCGCGCAGGTGAGCGCTCATCTCCTGGAAGAGATTGAAGGCTTCGGTCTTGTACTCCTGCAACGGATCGCGCTGGCCGTAGCCGCGCAGGCCGATGACCTGGCGCAGATGATCGAGCATGATCAGATGCTCGCGCCAGAGATGGTCGAGGGTCTGGAGCAGAATGGTCTTCTCGACGTAACGCATCACGTCGGGACCCCATTGTGCGACCTTGGCGGCCATGTGCTCGTCGGCCTTGGTCTCGATGCGGGTGAGCAGCTCCTCGTCGGCGATGCCCTCTTCCTTGGCCCAGTCGTCGACCGGCAGGTCGAGATCGAGCACGCGCTTCAACTCGTCCTTGAGGCCGGCGACGTCCCACTGCTCGGCATAGGCATGCTCGGGCACGTGCTTGGCGACGAGGTCGTCGATGAAGGCGTGACGCATGTCGGTGACGGTCTCGGCGACGCTGTCGTCCTTCATCAGGTCGACGCGCTGGTCGAAGATCACCTTGCGCTGGTCGTTCTGGACGTTGTCGAACTTGAGGAGGTTCTTGCGGATGTCGAAGTTACGCGCCTCGACCTTCTGCTGCGCCTTTTCGAGCGCCTTGTTGATCCAGGGATGGATGATCGCCTCGCCCTCCTGCAGGCCGAGACGCTGCAGCATGCTGTCGAGACGGTCCGAGCCGAAGATGCGCATCAGATCGTCTTCCAGCGACAGGAAGAATTTCGAGCGGCCGGGATCGCCCTGACGGCCGGAACGGCCGCGCAGCTGGTTGTCGATGCGGCGGGATTCGTGGCGCTCGGAGCCGATGATGTAGAGGCCGCCCGGCTTCTTCACGGTCTTGGCGGGTTTGCTACCCTTCGCCGGCTCGATCTCGACGGTCTCCTCGGCCTTCAGCACGATGTCGCGGAAGTGCTCGATGTCGGCCTTGATCTGCTCGATCTTCTTGGCCTTCTCGGCCTCGTCCGTGATGCCGACCGTCTCCTGCTGGATGCGCATTTCGAGCGAGCCACCGAGCTTGATGTCGGTACCGCGGCCGGCCATGTTGGTTGCGATGGTGATCGCGCCGGGCACGCCGGCTTCCGCGACGATATAGGCTTCCTGCTCATGGAAGCGCGCGTTCAGCACTGCGAACAGTTTTGCCGGCTTGCCGGCGCGGGCGGCGGCATAGAGCTTGTCGAGCGCGTGCTCCTTGCCGAAATCGATCTGCTTGTAGCCGTTCTGCTTCAGGAATTCGGCGAGCACTTCCGACTTCTCGATCGAGGCCGTGCCGACCAGCACGGGCTGGAGCCGTGCGTTGGCGCGCTCGATCTCGGCGAGGATCGCCTGGTATTTTTCCTTCTGGGTCCGGTAGACCTCGTCGTCCTCGTCGAGGCGCGCGATCGGCAGATTGGTCGGGATCTCCACGACCTCGAGCTTATAGATGTCGAACAGCTCGTCCGCTTCGGTCGCGGCCGTGCCGGTCATGCCGGCCAGCTTCTCGTACATGCGGAAGTAGTTCTGGAAGGTGATCGAGGCCAGCGTCTGGTTCTCGGGCTGGACCTGGACGTGCTCCTTGGCCTCCAGCGCCTGGTGCAGGCCTTCCGAATAGCGGCGGCCCGGCATCATGCGGCCGGTGAACTCGTCGATGATGACGACCTCGTTGTCGCGGACGATGTAGTCCTTGTCGCGCGTGAACAGCGTGTGGGCGCGCAGCGCCTGGTTGATGTGGTGCACGACGGAGACGTTCTCGACGTCGTAGAGCGACTCGCCCTTGAGCTGGCCGGCATCGCGCAGCAGCGTCTCGATCTTCTCCATGCCGGCTTCGGTCAGCGTCACCGTGCGCTGCTTCTCGTCGACCTCGTAGTCGGTCTTGTCGAGCTTGGGCAGGAAGCCGTCGATGGTGTTGTAGAAGTCGGAGCGGTCGTCGAGCGGGCCGGAGATGATCAGCGGCGTGCGCGCCTCGTCGATCAGGATGGAGTCGACCTCGTCGACGATGGCGAAGAAGTGCGGCCGCTGGACCATGTCCTCGAGCCGGTACTTCATGTTGTCGCGCAGATAATCGAAGCCGTATTCGTTGTTGGTGCCGTAGGTGATGTCGCAGGCATAGGCCGCCTTGCGCTCGGCATCATCGAGGCCGTGCACGATCACGCCGGTGGTCAGGCCGAGGAAGCTGTAGATCTGGCCCATCCAGCCGGAGTCGCGGCGGGCGAGGTAGTCGTTGACGGTGACGACGTGGACGCCCTTGCCGGCGAGCGCGTTGAGGTAGACCGCGAGCGTTGCGACCAGCGTCTTGCCTTCGCCGGTCTTCATCTCGGCGATGTCGCCCTCGTGCAGCACCATGCCGCCGATCAGCTGGACGTCGAAATGGCGCTGGCCGAGCGTGCGCTTGGCCGCCTCGCGCACGGTGGCGAAGGCGGGCACCAGGATGTCGTCGAGCGTCTTGCCTTCGGCGAGCTGCTTCTTGAACTCGGCAGTGCGGGCCTTGAGCTCGTCATCCGAGAGCTTGATGAGCTCGGGCTCCAGCGCGTTGATCGCGTTGACGCGGGACTGGTATCCCTTCACCCGCCTGTCGTTGGAGGAGCCGAAAAACTTGCGGGCGAGCGCGCCGATCATGACCAGTTCCTGTGTTCGCGATTTAACCGCGTGGCAGCCGAAAGGTTGTCACCCACCTGCCTATCAACTCACCGTGACGCCTGATGGCGTCAGAGCCCGGACTGCGGGGGTCGTCCGCCATATGGGTGGGAATTGGGCAAGTCAGGGTTCAACGGCCAAAAACGCAGCAAAATAAACGCCATCGCCATGGACGCGACCGGGCAGAGATATGGCCGGGTCAGAGCCTTGTCAACGGCGGCCGCATTGCGGCTAATTCATCAAATTGACAGACTTTTCGCGTTGCAAAGCCCCCCTGAATTGGGCGAGTGTCCGCCCCGCTCGAGCAGCCCCCTGCTTCAACAAAAGGATTTTCCATGACCACCTCGTACCCGGTAACCACCGGCCAGCGTTTGCGCCTTGCCTCCGCCCTGGCTGGCAGCCTCACTCTGGCGCTGACCCTGGCGTTCGCGGGCCCGCTCCGGGCCGCCGACGATCCGGTGCTGGCGAAGGTCAATGGCGCCGAGATCAAGAAGAGCGACGTCGCCATGGCCGAGGAGGAACTCGGAGCGAGCCTCGCCCAGATGGACCCGGCGACCAAGGACGAGAACGTCCTGTCGTTCCTGATCGACATGAAGATCGTCGCCAAGGCCGCCGACGACAAGAAGATCGGCGACAGCGATGAGTTCAAGAAGCGCCTGGCGTTCGCCCGCAACCGCCTGCTGATGGACAGCCTGCTCGCCGGCGAGGGCAAGGCCGCCACCACCCCGGACGCGATGAAGAAGGTCTATGAGGAGGCCTCCAAGCAGATCACCGGCGAGCAGGAGGTGCGCGCCCGTCACATCCTGGTCGAGACCGAGGACGAGGCCAAGGCGGTGAAGGCAGAGCTCGACAAGGGCGCCGATTTCGCCGAGCTCGCCAAGAAGAAGTCGAAGGATCCGGGCTCCGCCGACGGCGGCGACCTCGGCTTCTTCACCAAGGAGCAGATGGTGCCGGAATTCTCGGCGGTGGCGTTCGCGCTGGAGCCCGGCAAGATCTCCGACCCCGTGAAGTCGCAGTTCGGCTGGCACATCATCAAGGTCGAGGAAAAGCGCAACCGCAAGGCGCCGGATTTCGACCAGGTCAAGACCCAGATCGAGAACTACGTCACCCGCAAGGCCCAGGCCGACTACGTCGCCAAGCTGCGGAGCGAAGCCAAGGTCGAGCGCATGGACCAGGCCGACGCGTCCAAGGACGCCAAGCCGGCCGACGCGGCCAAGCCGTCCGACAGCAAGATGGCGCCCCCCGCCAAGAAGTAAGAATTTGCTGTCACTTCGGTGACGTGAAGAGTATCTAAGCCTTCATGATGCCCGGCCCCAAGCGCGAAGCGCGTCTTCGCACAGAGGGGCCGGGCATCTGCATATCCAGACCCACCAAGGCGCCCCGCGATGTCCTCCTCCGTCTCTCCCCTCGCCCCGAAGAACGTCCCTGATTTGCCCGTGATCGCGGGGGTCCGTCTTGCGACGGCCGAGGCCGGCATCCGCTACAAGAACCGCACCGACGTCCTGCTGGCGGTGATGGACAAGGGCACCGCCGTCGCGGGCGTCTTCACCAAGTCGAAGTGCCCGTCGGCGCCGGTGGAATGGTGTCGCGCCAAGCTGAAGGGCGGCAAGGCCCGCGCCCTCGTCGTCAATTCCGGCAATGCCAATGCCTTCACCGGCAAGACCGGCCGAGCCTCCACCGCACTGACCGCCAAGATCGCGGCCAAGGCGGTCGGATGCAGCGAAAGCGAGATCTTCCTGGCTTCGACCGGCGTGATCGGCGAGCCGCTGGACGCAACCAAGTTCGACGGCGTGCTGGGACGCCTCGCCGAGACCGCCGAGCCCGGCGACTACCTCGCCGCGGCCAAGGCGATCATGACGACCGACACCTTCCCCAAGGTCGCGACCGCGACGGTCAAGCTCGGCAAGGCCAAGGTCACCATCAACGGAATGGCCAAGGGCGCCGGCATGATCGCGCCCGACATGGCGACGATGCTGTCCTTCATCTTCACCGATGCTCCGATCGCGCCGGCCGCGCTCCAGGCCCTGCTCAAGGCCGGCGTCGAGGACACCTTTAACGCCGTGACGATCGACGGCGACACCTCGACCTCCGACACGCTGCTGGCCTTCGCCACCGGTGCTGCCGCTGCGCAGGGCGCGCCCAAGATCAGCCGCGCCAGCGATCCGCGCCTGAAGGCGTTCGTCAAGGCGTTCAACCAGATCCTTGCCAACCTGTCCGAACAGGTCGCCCGTGACGGCGAAGGCGCGCGCAAGCTGGTCGACATCACCGTCGAAGGCGCCAAGACCAAGGCCTCGGCGCGCAAGATCGCGATGTCGATCGCCAACTCGCCACTGGTCAAGACCGCGATCGCCGGCGAGGACGCCAATTGGGGCCGCGTGGTGATGGCGGTCGGCAAGGCCGGCGAGCCCGCCGATCGCGACAAGCTTTCCATTTCTTTCAACGGCATCCGCGTCGCCAAGAGCGGCGCGCGCGACCCCGATTACGACGAGGCCCAGGTATCGGAAGCGATGAAGGCGCCGGAGATCGCGATCAAGGTCTCGCTCGGCCTCGGCAAGGGCCGCGACCGCGTCATGACCTGCGACCTGACCAAGGAGTATGTGGCGATCAACGGGGATTACAGATCGTAAGGCAGCCGTCATCCGGGGCACGCGAAGCGAGAACCCGGAATCTCGAGATTCGATTGCGCACCATAGCTCGATGCTGGCGCATCCCCCCGGGAATGACGCCTCTGACATCACCCCGAAATCCGCGCGTCGGCGAGGTCCTTCTTGAACAGCGCGGTCATGGCGTCCGAGATGCCTTGGGTCGGGCTCACCTCGAAATAAAGGCCGGGCGAGGCGCAGCTCTGCTTGATGGCGGTGCAGAGCGACACGTCGATTGGCGACTGGCAGCGGCCGTCGGCTTGGCGCAGCCAGCGGTGTACTCGTCGGCGACGCCGTCCGAGACGAAGAACAGATATTTCATCGGCGCGGCCTAGGAACCGACGATTAGATATGACTTATGAGGTTCCCGGAAATCCGGCCGCGGCGCAGTTAACGAAACGCTCCGGATCATCTTCAACGAGCAGTATTTTTGGCATGGCAGATCTCAAGCTGACATTGGTGGTGGCCTGTGCGCTGGTCGACGCCGACAAGCGCGTCCTGATCGCGCGGCGCCCCGAGGGCAAGGCGCTGGCGGGCCTCTGGGAATTTCCCGGCGGCAAGCTCGAGCCTGGCGAGCGGCCGGAGCAGAGCCTGATCCGTGAGCTCCACGAAGAGCTCGGCATCACCGTGGCCGAGCCGTGCCTGGCCCCGCTGACGTTTGCGAGCTACGGCTACGAGACGTTTCACCTCTTGATGCCGCTCTACATCTGCCGGCGCTGGGAAGGGATGGTCACCGCACGCGAAGGCCAGAACCTCGCCTGGGTCCGCGCCAACAGACTGCGCGACTATCCGATGCCGCCCGCGGACATTCCGCTGATTCCCCATTTGATCGATTTGCTGATGTGACGATGCCCTTGCATCGTCATTCCGGGGCTCGCGAAGCGAGAACTATGGTGCGCAATTGCGCACCTGGGAACCTCGAGATTCCGGCTTCGGTCCTGCGGACCGCCCCGGAATGACGGCATCTGCGGCCTACCTTTCCCCCGCCTTCTTCACCGCCTCCGCCAGGCTCGCTTTCGCCGACCCGGGCTTCAGCGGCTGCTGCTGGCTCGCATGCGGGGCCCAGCCGGACAGCCAGATGGTGTCGAACGTGGCCCGGATGCGGCCGTCGGCATCGGCGAAGCGCTCGGCGTAGATCTCGGCCATCCGCAGCAGCGTGGCGCGCCGGCTCGGCGCGCGGCGGCGCTCGATCAGCACATTGGCCGCGCCCATGCGGCGCAGGTCCTGCATCAGCGCGAACGCGTTGGCATAGCGCACCACGACGCGATCGACATCGGTCACCGGCAGCGCAAAGCCCACCCGCTGCAACAGCGCGCCGATGTCGCGCAAGTCCGCGAACGGCGCCACGCGTGGCGACACGCCGCCCTCGCATTCCGCTTCGGCGGCAGCCAAGGCATGCCGCAGCTCGGTCAGGCTGTCGCCCCCGATCATCGCGGCGAGCAGCAGCCCGTCCGGCTTCAGCGCGCGGCGGATTTGCGCCAGCACGCCCGGCAGATCGTTGACGAATTGCAGCGCCAGCGCCGAGACCACGAGATCGAGGCTTTCCGGCGCGAAGGGTAATTTCTCCGAACCCGCCGCATCGAGCGCAATCCGCTCGATGGAAGGAAGCCGCGCCCGCAGCCCCGCCAGCCCCTCACCGGGTGTCCAGAGATCGACGGGGGCGTGAAACTCGCGCATCACTGCGGCCAGCCGGTCGGACATGTCCTCGGCGACACGATCGAGCAGGAAGGTGACGCCGCCTTGCGCCTGTGCCCGCCGCTGCCGCGCATGCAGCAAGGCGCGATCGAACAGAGCGGGTGGGGTTTGCGGGGTCTGGGCCATGCCGCTGGTTACGCCGATCACGCTGGCCATGGCAATCATTCTCGTGTCCCGGACGCGCTGCAGCGCTCTTAGCGCTGCTGCGCAGGGCCGGGACCCCAAAGGCAACATCGTATGATGCGGTGGGATGGGCCCCGGCTCTGCAGCGCACTGCCGAAGTGGCGGGGCGCTGCGTCCGGGGCACGAGAGAGCGGCTTGAGCGCGGTCCAGCTGAACGCTAGCCTCCTCTCATGGAAGCCGAAAGTGCCCCTTCCCGTTCCATCGCCGCGCCGCTGCGAACCGCATGGTCGGCTGGCCGCACCGTGCTGGCGCGGGCGGCCCGGCTCGCGCTCGACATCGCGCTGCCGACGCTGTGCGTCTCCTGCCGCGAGCCGGTCGACGGTGAGGGCGTCTGCGCGGCCTGCTGGGCGAGGCTGTCGTTCATCGAACGGCCCTATTGTCCCCGCCTCGGCATTCCCTTCGTCTATGACCCCGGCCCCGAGATGCTGTCGATGGAGGCCATCGCGAACCCGCCGGCCTACCAGCGGGCGCGCGCCGCCGTGCGCTATGACGACATCGCCCGAACCCTGGTGCACGCGCTGAAATACCAGGACCGCACCGATCTGGCTCCGGCCATGGGCCGCTGGATGGCGCGCGCGGGCGGCGAACTGCTCGCTGAGGCCGACATGCTGGTGCCGGTGCCCCTGCATTGGCGGCGCGCCTGGCGCCGCCGCTACAACCAGTCCGGCGCGCTGGCGCGCATCATCGAGCGGCAGAGCCGGGTGAAAATGAAGGCTGAGGTGCTGCGCCGGGTGCGTGCCACCGAGCAGCAGATCGGCCTGTCGCGGGCCCAGCGCACCACCAATGTGCAGGGCGCATTCCAGGTATCCCCTGACCATCGGGCCGAAATCCAGGGCCGCCGCATCATCCTGATCGACGACGTCCTGACCACGGGTGCGACGCTGGACGCCTGTGCGCGGGCCCTGCTCCGCGCCAAGGCGGCCCAGGTCGACGTGCTGGTCTTCGCCCGGGTTGTCGAGAGCGCCCCCCGTCCCATATAATTCAATGAATTCTGACATGAAAGCGCTGGACGAGATGACCGTTGCTGTCGAGATCTACACCAGGCCGGGTTGCGGCTATTGTTCCGCCGCGAGGTCCCTGCTGACCCGCAAGAAGGCGACCTTCGCGGAATTCGATGTCGCCAAGAACCCGTCCTGGCGCCAGGAGATGTACGACCGCGCCGGCGAGGGCTCGACTTTCCCGCAGATCTGGATCGGCGGAACCCATGTCGGAGGCTGCGACGAGCTCTACGCGCTCGATCGCGAGGGCAAGCTCGACGGCCTGCTCGAGAGCGTGAAGGCCGTCTCATGAGTGATAACAGGACCTTCACCGCCGCGATGGTGCAGATGCGCACCGGCTTGATGCCCGGACCGAGCCTCGAACAGGCCACCAAGCTGATCCGGCAGGCGGCGGCCAATGGCGCCGACTACGTGCAGACGCCCGAAGTCAGCAACATGATGCAGCTGAACCGCAAGGCGCTGTTCGAGCACCTGCAGACCGAGGAGAACGACACCTCGCTGAGGGCCTACCGCGCGCTCGCGGCAGAGCTCGGGATTCACATCCATGTCGGCTCGCTGGCGCTGCGCTTCTCGCCGGAGAAAGCGGTCAACCGCTCGTTCCTGATCGGGCCCGAGGGCAACGTGCTCGCGAGCTACGACAAGATCCACATGTTCGACATCGAGCTGCCGGACGGCGAGAGCTATCGCGAATCCGCCAATTACCAGCCGGGCGAGACCGCCGTGATCTCCGATCTGCCGTGGGGCCGCGTTGGCTTGACGATCTGCTACGACGTGCGGTTCCCCGCGCTTTACCGTGCGCTCGCCGAGAGCGGCGCCCATTTCATCACGGTACCATCGGCCTTCACCCGCAAAACCGGGGAAGCGCATTGGCACGTGCTGCTGCGCGCGCGCGCGATCGAGACCGGCTGCTTCATCTTCGCCGCTGCGCAGGCCGGCCTGCATGAGAACAAGCGCGAGACCTACGGCCATTCGCTGATCGTCGATCCCTGGGGCGAGATCCTCGCTGAGGGCGATGTCGAGCCCGGCATCATCATGGCGAAGATCGACCCGGCCAGGGTCGAGACCGCCCGCCGCGCGATCCCCTCGCTCCAGCACGGCCGCCGCTTTGGCGTCACCGATCCCAAGGCGGGGCCGGATCACCTGCACCTCGTGCGGGGATCGGCATGATCCGCTACGCACTGCACTGCGACCGCGGCCACGACTTCGAAAGCTGGTTCCAGAGTTCTTCGGCCTATGATTCCCAGGTGAAGCGCAAGCTCGTGACCTGCCCGATCTGCGGCTCGGCCAAGGTCGACAAGGCGATCATGGCCCCGCGCATCGTCGGCAAGAAGGGCCGCGGCCGTGCAGCCCCGCCGGAGCCCGTGGCTGCCGCCACGCCCGAGGCTACTCCGTCAGGACCGACATCGCTGCTGATGGCCCAGGAGCGCGAGCTGCGCGCCAAGCTGAAAGAGCTGCGCGACCATATCGTCAAGAACGCCGACAATGTCGGCGAGCGCTTTGCGAATGAAGCCCGCGCCATGCATTACGGCGACAAGGAGCACCGCCCGATCTACGGCGAGGCCTCGCCGGAAGAGGCGAAGTCGTTGATCGACGAAGGCATCGAGGTCTCGCCGCTGCCGACGCTGCCGGAAGACAGGAACTGACGCACGAAGCGCGTCATCCCGGGATGGTCCGAAGGACCAGACCCCAGATGCGCAATTGCGCATCGGGGGATCTCGAGATTCCGGGTTCCCCCTTCGGGCGTCCCGGAATGACGGCCAGTTACACGCCCACCAGCAGCGCAACGCCCCCTACGATCAGCAGGATCCCAAATATCTCGCGCGGTGCGATCGGCTGCTTGAACGAGTAGTAGGCTACGCCTTGCGCGAACAGCACCTCGATCAGCGCAAGCGTGCGGACATTGGCGGCGGCCGTCAGCGCAAACGCGAGAAACCAGAATTGCGAGGCGAAGGCGCCCATGAAGCCGGCGAGCAGCGACGGCTTCCATAGCCCCAGGATCGATTGCAGCACCTTTGGCGCACGCCAGAGCAGATAGATCGTCAGGATCAGCGTCTGCACGAACAGCCCGAGCACCAGCGTGCACGACGACGCCGTCACGAACGATACGTTGGGCACGGTGATGATGGCGCCACGAAAACCGACCGCAGAGAGCGCGAACGCCGCCGCGGCGACGAGGCCGGTGATCGTCGGCTTCAGCTCCGCAAAACTCTTCTCGCCGCCGGGCCGGAGCGCCGTGATGACGACGCCGACCGTCGCGATCACGATCGCCAGCACCTTCAGCCAGGTCAGGCGATCGCCGAGGAAGACGAAGCCGAAGATCGCGGTCTGGATCGCCTCGGTCTTCAGGTAGGCCGTCGTCACCACGAAGGAGCGATCGTTCATCGCGAGCAGCATCAATCCGGTGGCAACGATCTGGCTGAGTGCGCCAAGCAGGAGCCACGGCCAGAACGCGGACGGCGGCATGCCGAGGTGATCGCCGGTGATGATCAGCACCACGCCCAGGAACAGCAGCGAGAACGGGAAGCCGAACAGGAAGCGGATGTTGGTCGCGCCCCATGTCCCCAGCGGCTTCGTCAGCGACCTTTGCATCGCATTGCGCGCGACCTGCCCGAGCGCAGCGATGATCGTGAAGGGAATCCAGAGGCTGGTGACGGCGAGCATTGGGGGGGTGGCTAATACAGGAAGTGTGGGGCCAACCTGCAAGCTGGGACGCATGCGGTCAACCGCGGGGATGTCATGGGAGCGATGCTCTCGCAACAAACACACTGTCGTCCCTGCGCACGCACTGCGTTCGCAGCGACGACACCGCCCAGGAAGCGACAGCACGGGTCCTATTCACGACCTCACACCATGCCTTCCGCCACCACCATGTAGTTCACGTCCATGTCCGAGGAGAGGGACCATTTGTCGGCGAAGGGGGAGTAGACGACGCCGGTCTGCTCGGTGATGACGAGGCGGTTGTCGAGGAGATATTTGGTCAGCTCGTCCGGCGTGACGAACTTATTCCATTCGTGGGTGCCGCGCGGCAGCCAGCGCAGGACATATTCGGCGCCGACGATGGCCAGCGCGAAGCTCTTCCAGTTCCGGTTCAGGGTCGAGACCACCATCAACCCGTTCGGCTTCAGCATCGCGGCGCAGCGCTTGAGGAAAACGCCGACATCGACGACGTGCTCGATCACCTCCATCGCCAGCACGATGTCGAAGCGCTCGCGCGGGTCGATCTCCTCGACCGTGGTGCAGCGATAGTCGATCGCAAGGTGGCTCTTGTCGGCATGCAGCTTGGCAGCCGCAATGTTGCTCGCCGACGGATCGATGCCGATGACCTGCGCGCCGAGACGCGCCAGCGGTTCGCATAACAGGCCGGCGCCGCAGCCGATGTCGAGCACGCGCAAGGACCCGAGGCAGTTGAGGCTGCGCACATTGCGCTCGAACTTGCGGCAGGCGGCGTCGCGGATATAGCCGAGCCGCAGTGGGTTGATCCGGTGCAGCGGCGCCATCTTGCCCTTGGGGTCCCACCACTCGGCGGAGAGTTTTGAGAATTTCGCGATCTCGGCGGCGTCGACGGTCGAGCCCGGGCTGGGCGGCTGCGGTGGCGGAAGTATTTTGCTGCATGCTCATGGTTACGCGCGGTCCTACCGCGTGGTGATCGAACTACGGAAGGCGAGCGGCGAGGCGATGGTTTTGATCGTCTCGATCCCCTCGCCGACGCCGCGAATGGTCACGTCGCCGTAGTTGAGAATTCGTCCAAGAATGGTCTGATCAACGTCGACACTCTCGACCTTATCCAGCGCCATTTCAAAGGTGCGGCGCTTGATGAACCCGGTCTTGTGCACAACCCTGAGATTGGTGACGTCGGTCTCGGTGGTGAAGCGGTGGAACCAGCCCTTCACGGTCCAGAACAGGGCCGCCAAGGCCACCACGCCCGCAGCGATGAGACAGAGGATCACGAGCCCGTCGCTCGCGGTCTGCCGCGACAGGATCAGCAGGCCCAAGGCCACGACCCAGGCCACAATCGCCGGAAAATAGAAGATCCAGTGCGCGTTGGTCGAATACAGCACCCGCTCGCCGGGCTGCAGGATTTCGTCAATATAGCGCGCCATGACCTCGGTTAACCCATTGTCCGGATTGGCCCCCGCAGGAACCCGCTTGCCCCCGGCCCCGCCCCTCTGTATACGCGCGGTCGGTATCCCCTGGCATCCGTCCAGCGCGGGTCACCATACTGATCCTTATGAAGGAATGCACGCGTCGTCATGAGCCGCCTCGTGATGAAATTCGGCGGCACGTCCGTCGCCAACATCGAACGTATCCGCAACGTCGCGCGCCATGTGAAGCGTGAGGTCGACGCCGGCCATGAGGTCGCGGTGGTCGTCTCGGCGATGTCCGGCAAGACCAACGAGCTGGTGGCCTGGTGCTCCGAGGCCTCGCCAATGCACGACGCGCGCGAATACGACGCCGTGGTCGCCTCCGGCGAGCAGGTGACGTCGGGCCTGCTTGCCATCGTGCTGCAGAGCATGGGCATCCAGGCCCGCTCCTGGCAGGGCTGGCAGATCCCGATCAAGACCAGCGACGCCCATGCCTCGGCCCGGATCGAGGACATCGACGGCGGCGAGATCATCAAGCGCTTCCAGGAGCGCAAGGAGGTCGCGGTCATCGCCGGCTTCCAGGGCATCAACCCCGACACCAATCGAATCACCACGCTCGGCCGCGGCGGCTCCGACACCTCGGCGGTGGCTGTTGCCGCGGCCGTCAAGGCCGACCGCTGCGACATCTACACCGATGTCGACGGCGTCTACACCACCGACCCGCGAATCGTGCCGAAGGCCAAAAGGCTCGACAAGATCGCATTCGAGGACATGCTGGAACTGGCGTCCCAGGGCGCCAAAGTGCTCCAGGTCCGCTCGGTGGAACTCGGCATGGTCCACAACATGCCGATCTTCGTCCGCTCGAGCTTCGACAAGCCAGAGGATATCGACCCGCATGCCAACCAGCCGCCCGGCACGCTGATCTGCAGCGAGGAGGAGATCATGGAAAGCCACGTCGTCACCGGCATCGCCTTCTCGAAGGACGAGGCCCAGATCTCGGTGCGCCAGATCGAGGACAAGCCGGGCGTTGCCGCCTCGATCTTTGGTCCGCTGGCGGAAGCCAACATCAATGTCGACATGATCGTGCAGAACGTGTCCGAAGACGGCAAGACCACCGATCTCACCTTCACGGTGCCGGCCGCCGACTACACCCGCGCCAAGGACACCATCACCGCCGCTAAGGCCAAGATCGGTTATGCACGGCTGGATACAGCTACCGACGTCGCAAAGATCTCGGTGATCGGCAGCGGCATGCGCAGCCATGCCGGCGTCGCCGCCCAGGCGTTCTCGGCCCTTGCGGGTCGGAATATCAACATCCGGGCCATCACAACCTCCGAGATCAAATTCTCGGTCTTGATCGACACGGCGTACACCGAGCTTGCGGTGCGCACCCTGCACACGCTCTACGGCCTCGATCAGACCTGAAGCGCCACCTCGTCGCGCGTCAGAATGTCGTTTAAGCATGGTCCGGAAAGCCGCTTCGCACTTTACCGGACCGTGCTTAGGCTAATTTTCTCTTAGCGGTCGCAGCAAACGCGAGGGTGTACACACCTTCGCGTTTGGCAGGCGTTTTGCTTGGCAAAACAAGCGTCAATTCGCTATACGGCGAACAGGGTGGGCTGCCGCAGACTGGGTCCCAGTTCAGGCCGCTGATTCGGTGCAAGCGAGGGCTTGCGCCAGCGCCGGACAAACAATTTGGTTGTTTTTCTGGAATTTTAGGCCAGCCGCCGGCCGACACCGCCGGGCCCGGCAGACGGAGGAGATTGACGGTTCATGCGGAGCGCGTCGGGAGGTCCCCGCGTCTTGTTGAGACGGCTCCGCGAAACCATGGCGGAGCAGGTCTCGGCCCAGGAGCGGCTGGACAAGATCGTGGTGCTGATCGCCGCCAATATGGTGGCCGAGGTGTGCTCGGTGTATGTGCTGCGCATCGACAACACGCTCGAGCTCTACGCCACCGAAGGCCTCAACCGCGAGGCGGTGCACCACACCGTGCTCAGCGCCCATGAGGGTCTGGTCGGCCTCGTCGCCAGCGAGGCGACCCCGCTCAACCTGAGCGATGCGCAGAGCCACCCGGCCTTCTCGTTCCGCCCAGAAACCGGCGAAGAAATCTATCACTCGTTCCTGGGCGTGCCGATCCTGCGGGCCGGCAACACGCTCGGCGTGCTCGTCGTGCAGAACCGCGCCAAGCGCAACTATGTCGAGGAGGAGCTCGAGGCGCTTCAGACCACCGCGATGGTGCTGGCGGAGCTGATCGCCTCCGGCGAGCTGTCCGCACTCGCCCCGCCGGGCATGGAGCCTGCGGCGCGCCATTCCGCGCAGAAGGTCGGCGCCATCCTGTCGGAGGGTATCGCGCTCGGCCATGTCGTGCTGCACGAGCCGCGCGTCGTGATCAAGGATTACATCGCCGAAGACCTGCCGAAGGAAATCAAGCGGCTCGACACTGCGCTTGCCAAGCTGCGCGCCGATCTCGACCGCATGCTGGAGCGCGGCGACGTCGCGGAAGGAGGCGAGCACCGCGAGGTGCTGGAAGCCTACCGCATGTTCGCCAACGACCAGGGCTGGTCGCACAAGCTGCACGAGGCCGTCGCGACCGGCCTCACTGCGGAAGCCGCCGTCGAGCGCGTGCAGTCCGACACCCGCGCGCGCATGCTGCGCTCGACTGATCCGTATTTGCGCGACCGGCTGCATGATCTCGAGGACCTCGGCTACCGCCTGATGCGGCAGCTGGTCGGCCAGGACCACGCGCCCTCGCGCGAACAACTGCCCGACAACGCCATCGTCATCGCGCGCGCGATGGGTCCCGCCGCGCTGCTCGACTACGACCGCAAGCGGCTGCGCGGCATCGTGCTGGAGGAAGGCACCGCCAACTCCCACGTCTCGATCGTGGCGCGCGCGCTCGGCATTCCCGCCGTCGGCGAGGTGCCGAATGCGCCGGGTATAGCCGATCCCGGCGATCCCATCATCGTCGACGGCACGTCTGGGTCGATCTATGTGCGTCCGTCGCAGGAGATCGAGGCTGCCTTTGCCGAGCGCGTGCGCTTCCGCGCCCGCCGGCAGGCACAATATCTGGCGCTGCGCGATCGCCCCTGCGTCACCAAGGACGGGCAGAAGGTCGAGCTGATGATCAATGCAGGTCTTGCGATCGACCTGCCGCATATCGAGGATACCGGCAGCGCCGGCATCGGCCTGTTCCGCACCGAGCTCCAGTTCATGGTCGGCCAGAGCCTGCCGCGCACCAGCGACCAGCTCGCGCTCTATCGGACCGTGCTGGATGCGGCCGGCACCAAGCCTGTCACCTTCCGCACGCTCGACATCGGCGGCGACAAGGCGCTGCCCTATATGGAAGCGGTGATCGAGGAAAATCCGGCGCTCGGCTGGCGCGCGATCCGGCTTGGGCTCGATCGTCCCGGCCTGCTCCGCGGCCAGATCCGTGCCCTGCTGCGCGCGGGCGGCGGCCGCGCGCTGCGCATCATGTTCCCGATGATCTCGGAGGTTGCCGAATTCGACGCCGCCAAGGCGCTGGTCGAGCGCGAGCTCACTTATCTGCGCCAGCACGGCCACACGCTGCCTGAAAGAATCGACATCGGCACCATGGTCGAGGTGCCCGCGCTACTCTACCAGCTCGACGAGCTGCTGAAGAAGGTGGACTTCATCTCGGTCGGCTCCAACGATCTGTTCCAGTTCCTGTTCGCGGTCGACCGCGGCAATGCCAAGGTATCCGAGCGCTTCGACACCATGTCGGCGCCGATCCTGCGCGCGCTTCGCGAGATCGCGCGCAAGGCGAACGAGGCGAAGAAGTCGCTCTCGCTCTGCGGCGAGATGGCCTCCAAGCCGATCGGCGCGCTGGCGCTGATCGCGCTCGGCTATCGCTCGCTGTCGCTCTCGGCGACCGCGCTCGGCCCGGTCAAGGCGATGGTGCTCGATCTCGACGCGAAGAAGGCCGAAGCGGTGCTCGGCCCGCTCGTCGACGCGCCTGCGGGCAGCGTCTCGATCCGGCAGAAGCTGACGGAATTTGCCGAGGCCGAAGGCCTGGCCTTGTAGCGGGCCTGTCGCCGCTTTCCGCCGCCCGCCCGCCGCTTTCCGCCATTTGAGACTGAACCGATGTCGTCACTCCCTGAAGCCAAACTGGACGTCCTGCTCGCGCATCATGCTTCGCTCGAGGCTGAATCGCTCGGCCAGCTCGCCTCCGACCGCTATGTCCAGATCACCCGCGAGCTCGCCGAGATCACGCCGCTGGTCGCGGCCGTGAAGGCCTATCGGTCTGCAGTCAAAGAGCTCGCCGACACCGAGGCGCTGATCGCCGACCCCGCAACCGATGCCGAAATGCGCAGCATGGCCGAAGCCGAGCGCGACGAGCTGACGCCGAGGATCGATGAGCTGGTCCAGAAGATCCGCGTGGCGCTGCTGCCCAAGGACGCCATGGACGAGCGCAACGTCGTGCTGGAAATCCGCGCCGGCACCGGCGGCGACGAGGCCTCGCTGTTCGCCGGCGATCTGTTCCGCATGTACGAGCGCTTCGCCAGCTTGCAGGGTTGGAAGGTCGAGGTGATCTCGGCGAGCGAAGGCACTGTCGGCGGCTACAAGGAAATCATCGCGGAGGTGCAGGGCCGCGGCGCCTTCTCCAAGCTCAAATTCGAATCCGGCGTGCACCGGGTGCAGCGCGTGCCCGACACCGAGACGCAAGGGCGCATCCACACCTCGGCGGCAACGGTCGCGGTTCTGCCGGAGGTCGAGGATGTCGATGTCGACATCAAGAACGAGGACCTGCGCATCGAGACCATGCGCGCGCAAGGCGCGGGCGGCCAGCACGTCAACAAGACGGAATCGGCGATCCGCATCACCCACATCCCGACCGGCGTCGTGGTGATGATGCAGGACTCGCGGTCGCAGCACAAGAACCGCGCCTCGGCCATGAACATCCTGCGCTCGCGCATCTACGATGCCGAGCGCCAGCGTGTCGATGCCGCGCGCTCGGCCGAGCGCAAGGAGAAGGTCGGCTCCGGCGACCGCTCCGAGCGCATCCGCACCTACAACTTCCCGCAAGGCCGCGTCACCGACCACCGCATCAACCTGACGCTCTACAAGCTGCCGCAGGTGATTGCGGGCGAAGCGCTCGGCGAATTGATCGACGCGCTGACGACCGAGCACCAGGCCGCACAGCTCGCGGCGCAAGGCGCTGCGGCATAAGCTCGCGCCTCAGCGCGCTTTGGCCTGGAACGAGCGCAGGATCTTGCCCAAAGCGGGCGCGGCGACGCTCAGCTCGTCCAGATGAATGCGCGAGAGCGATCGCAGCTTCTGCTCGCCTTTGGCCGTCAGCTTGACCAGGACGCGACGCGCGTCCTCGGGATCGGCTTGCCGGCCAATCAGCTTCAGCTTCGCCATCCGATCCACCAGCTCCACTGCGGTGTGGTGCCGGATCAGGAGAAAGCGCGCGATATCGCCGACGCTGGCGCCGTCGGACTCAGCCAATCCCTTGATCGCCAGCAGCGCCTGGTGCTGCTGCGCCGTCAATCCCGCGTTCTGGGCCGCGGCTTCGCTGAAGGCCAGGAAGGTTCGAAGCTGATAGCGGAATTGCGCCAGCGCCGTGTAATCGGAGTCGCGCATCGTCCGGTTGCTTGAAGACCGTGCAGGCTTCGCCGCCGTCGAGCGTTGCGCCTTCTTCGCCTGAACCATGCCGTTCTGATCGTCATAGGCCGCCATGGATGCCTCCCTCGGCACGCGGCGCGATCAAACGCGCTCCTTTCCGTTGACGCAAGCAAGTCCGCCGATCTATCCACGATGCCAGGCAGGATGGTTCCATTGGCGACAGATTCCAGACACAGCATCGAGAGCGCACGGCGCGCGCTTGCCGCACGACTGCAAGCGGCGGGCATCGAGGAGCCCGGTCTCGACGCCCGCCTGCTCGTCGGCGCCGCAGTGGAGCTCGATCTCACCGCGATGGTGACGCAGGCGGCGCGAGGGCTGACGCAAGACGAGATCGCGCGGCTCGAAGCCTATGCGCAGCGCAGGCTCGCGCATGAGCCGGTCGCCCGCATTCTCGGCACGCGGGAGTTCTGGGGCCTGCCGTTCCGACTGTCGGAGGCAACGCTGGTGCCGCGGCCGGACACAGAGACTGTGGTCGAGCTGGCGCTCGAGATTTTTCGCGAGTTCAGGGGTTCGGGGCGACACCCGCGAATCGCCGACATCGGCACGGGATCCGGCGCCATCCTGCTCGCTTTGCTGCACGAGATTCCGGAGGCGTTCGGCGTCGGCACCGATGTCAGCCTGACCGCGCTCCACACCGCGCGGGATAATGCCGCGGCACTCGGCCTGTCCGGCCGCGCCGCCTTCGTCGCCTGCTCCTACGCGGCGGCGCTTCAAGGCCCGTTCGACCTCATCGTGTCGAACCCACCCTATATTCCCTCGGCTGAAATTCCGAAGTTGAGCATCGAAGTGCGCGAGCACGATCCGCATCTGGCGCTCGACGGCGGCAATGACGGTTATGATGCCTACCGCGCCTTGATCCCGCAGGCGGCCGAGCGCCTTGCCGCAGGCGGGGCGGTGATCGTCGAGGCCGGTCAGGGTCAGGCCCGGAATATTGAAACCTTGATGGGGGCCGCGGCGTTATCCGTGGACAGGCCACCCAAGGCCGACCTGGGAGGCGTTCTCCGAGCCGTATCGGCCCGAAAAATGCCCCCATAAAAAGCCCGATTGGCCAGCAAAAAGCTCTTGGAATATCCCTTGGGAACGACTACGTTCCGCTCAACACATCGGTGCCGGCCCCGTAGACCTACGGGCGAAAGCCGGGGCTCTCGGGCGAGAGCGTTACTGATTATAGGTTCCAAGCCGCAGGTCCTGTTGAGCGCGATCGCCAGTGGAGCTGCGCTGCTCTCCGACCGCAACGTGAACGAAAGCCAGATATTGCGCTTGAAGACTTACGCAAGAAAGCTGGGCTTGTTTCGGCAGGCGAAATGAATGGGTTCGCTGGCAATGGGTGCTGGCGAGTGGGGAACGCGTCTTTGTTGAACGCGACGGTCGACGAACATCGGCAGGGTTCGATCCGCTCTTGCGCGCGGCGCGCGCGAGACGTCTGAACCACTGTCAGCAGGTCACTCCTAGCAATCGGTAATGCGTGCAACCTTTAGGGCTGGAATTAAAGGCAGGACATGAGAAACGGTCAGAACAAGCAGCGGATGCGCAACCGCAACAACAATAACAACAACAACCGGCGCGGCCAGAACCCGATGACCCGGGTCTACGAGTCCAACGGACCCGACATCAAGATCCGCGGCACCGCCTCGCACATCGCTGAAAAGTATCTCCAGCTCGCGCGCGACGCGCGCTCCTCCGGCGACCCCGTTGCAGCCGAGAACTACTATCAGCATGCCGAGCATTATTTCCGCCTGATCGCGGCGGCCCAGGAACAGTTCCGCCAGAACCAGCAGCAGCCGCGCGGCGACGAGCCGATCAGCACCAGCGACGACGGCGAGGACGATGGCGAGAATTTCTCGAATTTCGGCCAGGAGCCGGGCTTCGTCCCCCAGCCGCCACAGCAGCAGCCCTACATGCGCGAAGGCCAGCGCGATCATCACCAGCGCGATCACCAGAGCCGCGACAACCAGCAGCCCTATCAGCGCGACAACCAGCAGCCGCGCGAGCACCGCGAACGCGATCATCGCCCGCAACCGCAATATCAGCCGCAGCCGCAACCTGCGAACCAGCCGCAGCCCGTCATCGCCGATGCCGGCAGCGTCGACCGCCTGCCCTCCTTCATCACCGGCGCACAGCCGCAGGTGAATGGCGGCCAGGGCGGCTTTGAGGGCGGCGGTGGCGGCGAGCGCTATCCGCGCCGCCGGCGCCGGCCGCATGGCCCGCGCCCCGAGCGCGAGGCTGCTCCCGCCGGCTCGAGCGATGATCTCGCGCCCGGCGAGTAAGCTTTTCCGAAAATCTGAATGAGAATCGTCCCGGCTCGCCGGGACGATTTGTTTTTGACAGTGCGCGTTGGCTGAAGCGGTGAGGGCCGGATCACCTCTGGGGAGGTGAATTCAAGTGCGCGTCACCGTCGTGGAGGAAGGCACCAGCACCGGCTTGGTCAGCGCGGGAATGAGGCGTGCCCGCTCGCGCTTGGCGGGGATCGCGCGGTAGACCTGCTTGGTAGCTTCGACGATATGCACGCCGGCAAAGGGCAGCGACAGCGCCGCGCCGGCACGCTCCCACATCTGCGCCGATTTCAGCACCCAGCCGCCGGCATAGGGCGGCATGAACAGCGCCTCGCCCCAGGCGGTCGGTGTGAACCAGGTCTGGCGCAGCAGTTCGGTGATTTGCGAGCGCGAATACGGCCGGCCGTGGCCGAACGGCGTGTTGTCGGTGCGGGTCCACACACCGCGCCGGTTCGGGATCACCGCGATGACGCGCCCAGACGGCGACAGCACCCGCCACACTTCGCGGAGCAGCGCAGCCGGATCGTCCGACATCTCCAGCGCGTGGACCAGCAGGATGCGATCGACCGCGGCCTCGGGCAGCGGCAGGGTGAATTCATCCACCAGCGAGGCCAGCGCGGGCCGCCCCGTGGGCCACTTCAGCACGCCCTGGGCCGCCGGCATGAAGGCGATGCAGCGCTCGGCATCCTCGCGAAACAGCCCGAGATAGGGCGTCGGATAGCCGATCCCGAGCACGCGCTGTCCCTTGGCATTCGGCCAGCGCTCCCTGATGCCGCGATTGATCATTTGCCGCGCCACGATCCCGAGGCGGCGGGAATAGAACTCGCGAAGATCGACGACATCCATGCTCATGACGGCAATGTAACATGCAGAAGGGCGCTGCCGCGCGCGGAATATTGCATTGCCTGCGCAACGTTAACGCCATATTTGTCTGGCGGGGCTGAGCGCGATGGAGATGTCATGGCCGCCGAAATTCGTACTTTCAACTGTTTAAACGACAATTTCGGTTATCTGATCCACGATACGGAAACCAAGGCAACCGCGTCGATCGACGCGCCGGAGGCCGGCCCCATCCTTGCGGCGCTGGAGCGCGAGGGCTGGCAGCTCACCGACCTCCTGATCACCCATCATCATGGCGATCATGTCGGCGGCGTCGCCGAACTCAAGCAGAAATACAATTGCCGCGTCGTCGCGCCGCACGACAAGACGACGAAGATTGCGAATGTCGATCTGCGTGTCGCCAACGCCGACGTGGTCAAGGTCGGCAATCTGCTGGCGCGCGTCGTGGAGACGCCCGGCCACACGCTCGACCACATCTCCTACGTGTTCGACAACGAGAAGACGGTGTTCGCCGCCGACACGCTGTTCTCGATCGGCTGCGGCCGCGTGTTCGAGGGCACCTATCCGATGATGTGGGATTCGCTGTTGAAGCTGCGGGCCCTGCCCGACGATTTCAAGCTCTATTGCGGCCACGAATACACCGCCTCCAACGTCAAATTCGCCCTCACCGTCGAGCCCGACAACGCGGCGCTCCAGGCGCGCGCGGCGGAGGTGGCGAAGCTGCGTGCCGAGAACAAGCCGACAATTCCCTCACTGCTTGGTGACGAGAAGCGAGCAAACGTGTTCCTGCGGGCTGATGCGCCCGAGGTCGCAGCCAAGCTACACATGAAGGGCGCGGATGCCGCCGCGGTGTTCGGCGAGTTGCGCGAGCGCAAAAACAAGTCCTGAACACGCAAGCCCTGACTGGATCGATGCCGACCGCAGCCGAGATCATCGCACGCCTCGAACTCCGCCCGCATCCCGAGGGCGGGCATTATCGCGAGACGTTTCGTGACCAGGACACCGATGCCAATGGCCGTTCGCGCTCGACCCTCATCTACTTCCTGCTTGCGCGCGGCGAGCGCTCGCACTGGCATCGCATCGATGCAGTCGAGACTTGGCATTACTATGCCGGCAGCCCCTTGATGCTGCGCATCGCGCATGAGGGCTGCTCGCAGCACGAGGTGCGCCTCGGCACGGATCTCGTGAGCGGCGAGCGGCCGCAGGCAATCGTGCCGGCTGATGCCTGGCAGATGGCGGAGAGCACCGGCGAATGGACGCTGGTCGGCTGCACGGTGGCGCCCGCGTTCGAATTCGCGAAATTCGAGCTCGCGCCGACGGGCTGGGAGCCGTAGCCACCTACTGTCATCCGGGGCGCCGCGCGGCGGCGAGCTATGATGCGCAATTGCGCATCTGAGAATCCATTTCACCTTCATTGACGCGGACAGATGGATTCCGGGCTCGCGCTTCGCGCGCCCCGGAACGACGATCATCGCTTCCTCAGCACCATGTCTTTGGCCGCGATCAGGCCGCCGCCGGCGATCAGGATCGCAGCGATGGCGATGTTGGCGCTGGCCTTGGCAAAGCCGGCGGCGATAAGGAAGCCGGTCGAGAGCAGCGGCGTCGCGTAGGAGGCGGCGCCAAGCACGCGGATGTCGCCGCGCTTCATGCCGACGTCCCAGGCGTAGAAGGCGGCGCCGACCGGGCCGATGCCGAGCCCGATCACGGCGAGCCATTGCACCGCGGTCTCCGGCCACACCGTGTATTCCAGCACGCCATGCATCAGCGCGGCGAGCACGGACGTGGCGAGGCAGAAGCCCGCGACCGCATCGGTCGGCACCGCCTTGAGCCGGCGCGACAGCACCGAGTAGGTCGCCCACACGAAGGCGGCGATGAACGCCGCAATCAATCCCGGCACCGCCCCCGGCGCAAAACCGCTGGTGTTGCCGGCGAACAGCAACACGGTGCCCACGAGGCCGAGCACGGCGCCGATGACGTGATGCACGGCAAGCCGCTCGCCCGGCAGGAAGGACGAGAACAACACGATCAAAAGCGGCCACATGTAGTTCAGAAGGCCAGCTTCCGCCGGCGGCGCGAAGCGCAGCGCCAGGAAATACAGCGCGTGATAGCCGAACAGGCCGCCAACGCCGACGACCCACACGACCAGCGGCTGGCGCAGGCTTTTGGCGGTATCGCTGCGGCCGATCCAGGTCAAAAGGCCGACGAGACCGCCGATCGCAAAGGTCATCGCAGCGAGCTGGAACGCCGGGATCTTTCCGGTCGCGACCGTCATCACTGACAGCAGCGACCACATCAGGATCGCGGTCAGTCCGATCAGTGTGGCTGTGCGGGGGGTCATCGATCAAACGGCTATGAGGACGTTTATGCCCGGCGCGAGGCCGGGCATTTCGTCTTCACTATCGCCTTGTCGGGCCTGATGCTACAGGCATTTAGCCCATGGGCGTGCCGCCGTGTCAGGCCTGATACTGACCGCCATTGATGGTCATGGTCGATCCCGTGATGAAGCCGGCCTCGTCGGCCGCGAGGAACACGACCGCGCGCGCGATCTCCTCGGGCTCGCCGAGCCGGCTGACCGGGATCTGTGGAATCACGCTCTTCTCCAGAACGTCCTTCGGCACCGCCTGCACCATTTCGGTGTTGATATAACCGGGGCAGATCGCATTCACGGTGATGCCACCCTTGGCGTTCTCCAGCGCGAGCGCCTTGGTGAAGCCGATGTCGCCGGCCTTCGCCGCGGAATAGTTGACCTGGCCGAACTGTCCCTTCTGTCCGTTGATCGATGAGATCGAGATGATGCGGCCGAACTTGCGCGCGCGCATGCCCTCGATCACCTGCCGCGTCATGTTGAACAGCGAGCCGAGATTGGTGTTGATGACGGCATTCCACTGCTCGAGCGTCATCTTGTGGAAGGCAGTGTCGCGGGTGATGCCGGCATTGTTGACGAGCACCTCGATCGGCCCGAGATCGGCCTCGACCTTCTTCACCCCTTCGGCACACGCGTCGAAGCTGCTGACGTCCCACTTATAGACGGCGATACCGGTCTCAGCCTTGAACTTATCCGCCGCCGCATCGTTGCCGGCGTAGCTCGCCGCGACCTTGTAGCCGGCCGCCTTCAGCGCCTTGCTGATCGCAGCTCCGATGCCCCGTGTACCACCCGTCACCAATGCAACACGTGCCATGTCGTATTCCTTCCCTTGGACTCTTCGGACGTTTCTGAGTGATCGTTTTTAACGGTGGATTATGCGGCTGGTTTGACGGACATCAAGAACAAAACGCCCGGCGTTGAGCCGGGCGTTCGTATTTAGTCGAGGCCTGCGCAGTTGCGAAGAATATTTGATTTGCACTCGCCGCCTTTTTAGTCGCGTGCAACGCACTCAATCAGGTGTGCAGCGCACGCGTCAGTTTCACGCCGGCGACGTTCAGTCGCGCGCCACACACATCGCGATACCCATGCCGCCGCCGATGCACAGCGTGGCGAGGCCCTTCTTCGCATCGCGCTTCTGCATCTCATGCAGCAGGGTCACCAGCACGCGCGCGCCGGAGGCGCCGACCGGATGGCCGATCGCGATCGCGCCGCCATTGACGTTGACCTTCGAGGTATCCCAGCCGAGGTCCTTGTTGACGGCGCAGGCTTGCGCCGCGAAGGCCTCGTTGGCCTCGATCAGGTCGAGATCGCCGACGCTCCAGCCGGCCTTCTTCAGTGCGGCGCGCGAGGCCGGGATCGGGCCCGAGCCCATGATCTTCGGATCGACGCCGGCCTGCGCCCAGGACACGATGCGCGCGAGCGGCTTCTTGCCTTCCTTGGCCGCCTGCTTGGCGGTCATCAGCACCACGGCGGCAGCGCCGTCATTGATGCCCGAGGCCGAGCCTGCGGTGACCGTGCCGTCCTTCTCGAAGGCGGGCTTGAGCTTGGCCATGGCATCGAGCGTTGCGCCATGGCGCGGATATTCGTCGTCGCTGACAACGACGTCGCCCTTGCGGGTCTTGATGGTGACGGGGACGATCTCGTCCTTGAACTTGCCGGCCTTCTGCGCGGCCTCGGCCTTCTGCTGCGAGGCCACGGCGAACTCGTCCTGCTGGGCACGGGTGATCTGCCACTGCCGCGCGACGTTCTCGGCGGTGTTGCCCATGTGGTAGCCGTTGAACGCATCCCACAGGCCGTCCTTGATCATGGTGTCGACCAGCTCGAGGCCGCCCATCTTGACGCCGCCGCGCAGGTGCTGGGCGTGCGGGGGCCATGCTCATGGATTCCTGGCCGCCGGCAACCACGATCTCCGAATCGCCGTTGAGCAGCGCCTGGTAGCCCAGCGCAACGGTTCGCAGGCCGGAGCCGCAAAGTTGGTTCACGCCCCAGGCCGGGCTTTCGACCGGAATGCCGGCCATGATCGAGGCCTGGCGGGCGGGGTTCTGGCCCTGAGCCGCGGTCAGGATCTGGCCCATGATGACTTCCGAGACCCGGCCGGGCTCGATGCCACCACGCTCCAGCGCGGCCTTGATGGCAATGGCGCCGAGGTCATGAGCGGGAAGGGTCGCGAAGGCTCCGTTGAAGCTTCCGACCGGGGTGCGGGCGGCGCTGACGATGACGACATCGTCTGACATGGGCATCTCCTGGGGCTTGAGGTTTTCGAAAAAGGGGCAGGCGGGCGGTTGGGAAAAGGCCCGTCAGTCTCGTCAGGCATCCTGTTAACGTCGTTGAGGCATGTCAATCGGCCGGCAACCGAATTCATGCCGCAGCGCATTCAAAATAGCGTTCTTGGCGCTTTCGCAAGCACGTTTTTGCCGCCCGATTAACCGTGGCGCACAAAACGGTAGCGTGACCCCTTTGAAAATGCTTATTTTGTTGCGTTGCGTACTCTTCCCGCCCTGCGGCATAGCCGCCGGGTTCCCGTTCTCAGCGTTTGCAAGTGAGAGCCCATGGCGAAATCAGACCAACCCACCACCATCAAGAAATACGCGAACCGCCGGCTCTATAACACCGGAACGAGCACCTATGTGACGCTGGAAGACCTCGCCGCCATGGTCAAGGACGGCGAAGATTTCCTGGTCTACGACGCCAAGACCGGCGACGACATCACCCGCTCCGTGCTGGCCCAGATCATCTTCGAGCAGGAGAACAAGGCCGGCCAGAATCTGCTGCCGACAACCTTCCTGCGCCAGCTGATCCGCTTCTACGGCGACAGCATGCAGATGGTGGTGCCGAAATATCTGGAGCAGTCGATCGCGACGCTGACTCAGGAGCAGGAGAAATTCCGCAAGCAGATCGCCAACACGCTGTCCGGCACGCCGTTCGCACCGCTGGAAGAGCAGGTCCGCCGCAACATGGAACTGTTCCAGCAGACCTTCTCGATGTTCAAGCCGTTCGCCGCACCCCGCCCGGCAGCGAGCCCCGAGCCGGAGCCCGATGCCAATGCCGAGGCGCCGAAGGACAGCAACATCGACGATCTGCGCCAGCAGATGAAGGAAATGCAGGAGCGCCTCGAGCGGATGTCGAAGAAGGACGAGTAGCCCTTCGTTCGCGCCGGCGCGTCCGCACTCGGCGGACGCGCGAATTGCCACTTGATCCCGGCAGCGCCGCTTGCACGCTGCTGTCCCCCGGCCGAGGCCGGAGCCGCCATGTCTGACCACACCACGCACTGGCAGAACGTCTACGCCACCAAGGGCGAGGCAGAGGTCAGCTGGTTTCAGGCCAGCCCAACGATCTCGCTCGATATGATTCGCGCGGCCCGTCCTGACCATGACGCGGCCATCATCGATATCGGCGGCGGAGCCTCACGGCTGGCCGATGCGCTACTACGAGACGGATACCGTGATCTCGCTGTGCTGGATCTGTCCACCAATGCGCTTGACGCGGCCAAGAAGCGCATCGGCGCCGCCGCTTCAACGGTCGACTGGATCGTCGCCGATGCCACGACGTGGCGCCCGGCGAAGACCTACGATGTCTGGCACGATCGCGCGGCGTTTCACTTCCTGACTGATCCGAACGACAGGGCTGCTTATGTCGAACGCCTGCGGACGGCAGTCAAACCAGGCGGGCACGTCATCATCGCGACGTTTGCGCCCGATGGTCCGGAGAAATGCAGCGGCCTGCCGGTGCAGCGGCACGACAGTGCGAGCCTCGCCGCGGAGCTCGGGCCGGAGTTCGCGCCGGTCGAGACGCGCCGCGAGACGCATCACACCCCGTGGGAATCGACACAGGCGTTTCAGTTCAGCCGGTTTCGGCGACAGGCTTAGCTCTGTCTTGGCCGGGCTTGTCCCCGGCGATCCACGCATACGGCGAAGAAGAACGTGGATGCCGGGACAAGCCCGGGCATGACGGCGGAACGCGCAGATCAAGCCGCGAGCTTCACCGCATGCGCAAAGTCCCAATAGAGTTTGCGCGCCTTGGCGTAGAGCGGCCCGGGCTTCAGCTCGCGCTCGTCGATGCGGATCACCGGCGCGACTTTTGCAAAGTTGCCGGTGGAGAAGATCTCGTCGGCGGCGAGAAAGTCGGCATAGCGCAGCGTCTTCTCGACCACGGTGACACCGTCGCCGCGGAGCAGGCTGATGACGCGCTGGCGCGTGATGCCGTTGAGGAAGGTGCCGTTCGGCACCGGCGTGAACACCACGCCGTCTTTCGCCATGAACACGTTGGAATTGCCGAACTCGGCGACGTTGCCGAGCATGTCGAGCATCAGCGCGTTCTGGAAGCCGCGGGAAGCCGCCTCCGCCAGTGCTCGCGAATTGTTCGGATAGAGGCAGGCCGCCTTCGCCTCCAGCGGGGCGCATTCGGCGGTCGGCCTGCGGAACGGCGATAGCGTGATGGCGTTGCCGACGGGCTTTGGCATCGGCGCCTCGTAGATGCACAGGCACCAATCGGTGGTCTCGGGATCGAACAGCACGCCGCCGCCCGAGCCGTTCTGCGCCCAATACATCGGACGGATGTAGAGCTCGGCATTCGCCGCAAAGCGCGCGATGCCTTCATTGGCGAGCGAGAGCCAGGTGCCAGTGTCGACCATCGGCTTCAAGCCGAAATTGATCGCGGATTGGTTGGCGCGGGCGACGTGACGGTCGAGATCGGGCGCGACGCCCTCGAACGCGCGCGCGCCGTCGAACACGACCGAGCCGAGCCAGGCCGCATGCGTGCGGGGGCCCATGATCGGCACATTGCCGTCGTGCCATTTGCCCTCGAAGAAGGTCCAGCTCGGCGAATATTCGATGGGTTTCTTGATCTCGGCCATGGCTGGCCTCCCGTGGAAGTGTTCCGGCACTATTGTCCCAATTTCTAAACGATTTGCTGCGGGGACTCGACCCCTCCAGGGGAGGGGAAGTCAGAGCAAAACCGGCATATAATATCGGCCACGTCACGGAGAGTCCCATGCCGCTCGATCCGCTCGCCAAGCGATTGTTGACCATGATGGCTGCGGCTGGGCCGCAAGCACGGAGCCGGCCGAGCGTCGAGGCGCGGCGGCAGTCGCTGGCAAAGCTGATGCAATTCGCGCGCGCTGACGCGCCTGACGTGACGACGTCCGACGGCACTCTCCCCGGCCCCGGCGGAGCGCTGCCCTATCGGCTCTATTCACCCGCTAGCGCGGGCGAGCGCGCGCCGGGTTTCGTGTTCTTTCATGGCGGCGGGCTCGTCGCCGGCAGCATTGCCACGCATGACCGCATCGCCGCGGCGCTGGCGCATGCGACCGGCTGCCGCCTCGTTTCGGTCGACTACCGGCTCGCGCCCGAACATCAATTCCCGGCCGCCGTGGACGATGCGATCGCCGCCACCGAATGGGCCGCGCGCGAAGCAGCTTCGCTCGGAATCGACGCCGAGCGGCTGGTGGTCGGCGGCGATTCCGCCGGCGCCACGTTGGCTGCGATCGTGTGCCAGGAGGCCGCGCAAAGCGCCGGCCTCAGCATCGTCGCGCAATGCCTGATCTGCCCGGTGCTGGATTTCGAAGAGACCTCGCCTTCGCGCGAGGAATTCGCCGAAGGCCATCTGATCGATCGGGTCACGATCGAGGCCGATCTCGCCGACTATCTTCCCGAAGGCCAGGATGCCGCCGATCCCCGTATCTCGCCGCTGCGCGCGACACGGCTCGCGGGCCTGCCGACCGCGATCATCCACACCGCCGAGTTCGATCCGATGCGCGACGAGGGCAATGCCTACGCCCGCAAGCTGCTCGCCGCCGGCGTCGCCGTCGAGCACGTCTGCCACGACGGCATGGTCCACAATTTCCACGCCATGGGCGCGATCCTGCCGCAGGCCCAGCTCGTACTGTCGCAGATCGGCGAGCAGGTCAGGCGCGCGGTGGAGAAATAAAGGCGCGAATCACACGCGCACGCCGATCACAGCACGCGCCGCTACAACATATTCCGGCCAATGCGCGTCCGCATAACGCTCGGCCTGACGCGCGCAATTGATATCGGGCGCATGCGCAGCGGCGATCGTGCGGGCGAAGCGCTCTTCGGCAACCGTCACCTCGCCGGGCTCGGGCGACGGCACGGCAGCGGCGACAGCAGTCGGAGCAACAGCGAGCCCCGCCAGACCAGTGAGCAAAATGCGGCGTGACGTGTTCATGTCTGTCGTCCTTCCATTGTCCGGCCGCACTCTGGCCGGCGAGTGTGTCAGAGCAATCAGGGGAGGGTAACCGCGCACATCCGCCTCGTCCACCGCTAGCGGATAGCGCTTGACCGGGGGAATGATCACGTTCCATCTAAAACACGATTCCGTCATCAGAGCGCCACGCGCCGGATTGTCACGTGCCCCACCGAGCCGATCATACCGTCCGGCTCTGCCCGTCGTGATCGGGCTGCTTGGCCTGACGATTTCGGCAGGCGCCGCCTTCGCCGCCGGC
The DNA here is from genome assembly GCF_054057995.1 of Bradyrhizobium sp. USDA 4486. Taxonomy (NCBI): domain Bacteria; kingdom Pseudomonadati; phylum Pseudomonadota; class Alphaproteobacteria; order Hyphomicrobiales; family Nitrobacteraceae; genus Bradyrhizobium; species Bradyrhizobium sp. USDA 4486. The sequence continues at coordinate 6,749,016 of NZ_JBSRZV010000001.1, read as the reverse complement.
GACGAAGAGGACGAGCCCGCAAAGCCGACTGTCCCGAACATCTATCTCGATCTCCGCACCATCTATGCAACGATTCCCGCAGGCGCGCTCGGGCTCGGCTTCGGCAACACGTCCTTGTCGGCCGCGTTCGAGGCGCTGGCGGCACAACGCGGAGCGGCACTGCCGAACGGCTTGCCGGCGGCGAAATCGATCGCCCTCGACCTGCCGCTGACGGTCGACGTCAGCGATCGGGTCTCGCCGCATGCAATCGTTCGGCGGCGCACAGCTCGCAGGCCGGACCCTGGCGGAGTCCTTCACCCAGCCGATCCTGCGGCTCGATCTCGACCGCATAGACGATAACGACAACCGCATGTTCGGCATCACCGCACAGATCGCGTGGATGCCGAAGCCGTCCTATCAGCTGACCTTGCGCACGCCGGTCTACGCCGTACGTAACTAGTCAGGCACCGGCACGTCGAAGGTGTTGAGCGTGACCGAGACCATGCAATAGACGCCGACGAGATAGGACAGCTCGGCCGCACCGTGCTCGCCGAACTCCTTCACCGCCGCCCGATAAGTCAGCTCCGGCAGCACGCCACCACTCACCAGCGCAGATGCCATGTCGTAGGCGACCGCTTCCTGCTTGGTGAGATCGACCGGCCGCTGGCCGGCGACGATGGTCGCGAGCTTCTCGTCGGAGAGGCCGCGTTGCTCGGCGACCAGCACGTGGGCATAGAGCTCATAGCCGGAGCGGAAATGCGAGCCGGTGACGAGGATCGCGACCTCGCGCACCGGCGCCGGCAGCAGCGGATTCGATGCGATCGCCTTGACCAAGTCCCACACCGGCCTGCCAAAGCGCGGCTCGCGAATCCAGGGGTTCCAGGGCCCGAGCAGCGCGCCGTCATCGCGCATGTTCACGAAGCCCTTGAAGTGGTCCGTGATGCCGGCTCGCATGTCGTCATAGAGCGGCTTCTGTTCGGCGGTCAGATCCTTCGGATCGAGAATGGGAAGGCGCACGGCAGGATCTCCTCGTTGAGAAGCGCCGAGGCTCGCCCGCATGTGCCTGCGTGGCAAGTGAAGTTGCCGTGACGACCGTGCGATTCGAAAAGTGGCGTCGGAGCATCGGCTCCGCTCAAAACTCCAGGGGCGCGTTGTCGACGACTTCCTTCATCACGAAGAAGGTGCGAGTCTGGCGCACGCCGGGCAGCGCGATGAGCTGCTCGCCGTGGATGCGGTTGAAATCCTCCATGTCGCCGACGCGGATTTTCAGGAAATAGTCGAAGTCGCCGGCGACGAGGTGGCAGTCGAGCACGAATTTCAGTTTTGCAACGGCCTGCTCGAAGGTCGCAAAACTCTCCGGCGTCGAGCGATCGAGCACGACGCCGACCATCACCAGGGTCCCCTTCGCCACCTTCTTCGGCGCCACCATGGCCCGCACAGTCGCGATGAAACCGTCCTCGAACAGGCGCTGGGTGCGGCGATGGCAGGTGGCGGGGCTGATCGCAACGGTTTCGGCCAGCTCCGCATTGCTGAGCCGGCCGTTATTCTGCAGCAATCTCAGGATCTTAAGGTCGGTGCGGTCGAGACGCGCGGCCATGGAAGAAGCTTCCACATATCCTCGTAAATTCGGAAGGAGTGTGCCGAAGTGGCTCCAACTCCGCAAGATCTGGCGCAATATGGCTGCAAAATTCGAGAGCACATTTTGCCGGGTTGATGCTAGCGACGTCCCCAGACCTCAACGCCAACCGGGATCTCCCATGAAGCTCGACAAATTTCCGCGCTATCCGCTGACCTTCGGCCCGACGCCCATCGAGAAGCTGGAGCGGCTGTCAAAGCATCTCGGCGGCAAGGTCGAGATCTATGCCAAGCGCGAGGACTGCAATTCCGGCCTCGCCTATGGCGGTAACAAGCTGCGCAAGCTCGAATACATCATCCCCGATGCGATCGCCTCCAACGCCGACACGCTGGTGTCGATCGGCGGCGTGCAGTCGAACCACACCCGCATGATCGCCGCGGTGGCCGCCAAGATCGGCATGAAGTGCCGCCTGGTGCAGGAGGCCTGGGTGCCGCACGAGGACGCGGTCTATGATCGCGTCGGCAACATCATGCTCTCGCGCATCATGGGCGCCGACGTGCGCCTGGTCGATGACGGGTTCGACATCGGCATCCGCAAGAGCTGGGAGCAGGCGATCGAAGAGGTGAAGGCGGCGGGCGGCAAGCCCTACGCGATCCCCGCCGGCGCCTCCGTGCACAAATATGGCGGGCTCGGCTATGTCGGCTTCGCCGAGGAGGTCCGCAAGCAGGAGAAGGAACTCGGCTTCAAGTTCGACTACATCATCGTTTGCACCGTCACCGGCTCCACCCATGCCGGCATGCTGGTCGGCTTTGCGGCCGATGGCCGTGCGCGCAAAGTGATCGGCATCGATGCGTGTCGTTCACGCCGGCGCAGACCAAGGCGCAGGTGCTCGAGATCGCGCAGAACACCGCAAAACTGGTCGAGCTCGGCAAGGAGCTCGTCGCCGATGACGTCGTGCTGATCGAGGACTACGCCTATCCCGCCTATGGCGTGCCGTCGGAAGAGACCAAGGAGGCGATCCGCCTCACCGCGCGGCTCGAAGGCATGATCACCGACCCCGTCTATGAGGGCAAGTCGATGCAGGGCCTGATCGATCTGGTGCAGAAGGATCATTTCGAGAAGGGCGCGAAGATTTTGTACGCACATCTCGGCGGCGCGCCGGCACTGAACGGCTATGCTTATGCGTTCAGGAATGGGTGAGTGAGGCGGCGGCGCGCCTCCCCTCCGCTGTCGTCCCTGCGAAAGCAGGGACCCATAACCACAGGGAGCAGTGAGGCGGAGGCTGGCAACTCCGAGTCTTCGCCAAACCACTCCATGTGGTTATGGATGCCGGATCGGCGCTTCGCTTGTCCGGGATGACGATGTGAAGAGATCGGGAACGCCCCTACCGCGTCCTGATGATCTGCAATAGCTCTTCGCCATAGTGCTCGAGCTTTTTGTCGCCGATGCCGGGCACGTTGCGCAATTCGTCCAGCGTGGTCGGCCATGCGCGGACGATGCCGTCGATGGTGGCATCGTGCAGCACCACATAGGCCGGCACGCCGCGCTCGCGCGCGATGTCTGAGCGCCAGGAGCGCAGCCGCGCGCGCAATTCGGGATCGACATCGCCTTGCGGCGCGTTTGCGGCCGGGGCGAGATCGCCGCGGCGGGATTTGGCGCGGCTGGCGCGGACACGTGCGCCGGGCGCTTCCTCGCGCAGCCACACTTCGGTCTCACCACGCAGCACGCCGCGCGAAGAGTCCGTCAGCTTCAGTGCGCCATAGGCTTCGCTGTCGCTCTGCAAGTGACCCATCGCCACCAGCTGCCGCAGCACGGTGCGCCACTGCTTTTCGTTGAGCTCTCGCCCGATGCCGAACACGGACAATTTGTCGTGGCCGAACTGCGTCACCTTCTCGGTCAGGCGGCCGATCAGGACGTCGATCAGGTGCATCGCGCCGAAGCGCTGCCCGGTGCGATAGGCGCAGGACAGCAGCTTCTGCGCCAGCACTTTGCCGTCGCGCATCTTCGGCGGCGTCAGGCAATTGTCGCAATTGCCGCAACTCTCGCCCGTCACGATCTCACCGAAATAGGCGAGCAGCCGCCGGCGCCGGCAATGCGGTGTCTCGGCAAGGCCGACCAGCGCGTCGAGCTTGCCGATCGAGACCCGTTTGAAGTCGTCCGAGCCGCTGGATTCGTCGATCATGCGGCGCTGCTGCACGATATCCGAGAGGCCATAGGCCATCCAGGCCGCCGAGGGCTTGCCGTCGCGGCCGGCACGCCCGGTCTCCTGGTAATAGGCCTCGATGCTTTTGGGCAGGTCGAGATGGGCGACGAAGCGCACATCGGGCTTGTCGATGCCCATGCCGAAGGCAACGGTCGCGACGATGACGATACCATCCTCATTGAGGAAGCGGTCCTGGTTGCGCGAGCGCACGCTGCTGTCGAGACCGGCATGATAGGGCAGCGCCGGAATGCCGGCATCGCCGAGCGCGGCGGCGACCTCCTCGACGCGGTTGCGCGACAGGCAATAGACCACGCCGGCATCGCCGGCATGCCGCTCCCGGATGAAGTCCTTCAGCTGCGATACCGCGTTGCGCTTGTCGACGATCTCGTAGCGGATGTTGGGACGATCGAAGCTGGAGACGAATTGCGGCGCGTCAGTGAGCCGAAGCCGCTCCACGATCTCCTTGCACGTCAATTCGTCGGCGGTCGCCGTCAGCGCGATGCGCGGCACCTCAGGAAAGCGCTCGGCGATGATGGAGAGACCGACATATTCAGGGCGGAAGTCATGCCCCCATTGCGAGACGCAATGCGCCTCGTCGATCGCGAACAGCGCCACCTTCGCCTGCGCCAGCAGCGACAGGCAGCGCGGCGCGACCAGGCGCTCCGGCGCGACATAGAGCAGATCGAGATCGCCGGCGATCAGGCGGCGTTCGACGTCGGAGGCTTCCTGCGGGCTGAGCGAGGAGTTCAGCGCGGCAGCATTGATGCCGGCCTCCTGCAGGCCGGCAACCTGGTCGCGCATCAGCGCGATCAGCGGCGAGACCACGATGCCGCAGCCTTCGCGCAGCAGCGACGGAAGCTGATAGCACAGCGACTTGCCGCCGCCGGTCGGCATCAGCACGAGGCAATTGCCGCCTTCGGTAACGTGCCGAATGATCTCGCCCTGCGCGCCGCGGAACCCCGGCAGGCCGAACACCGAATGCAGCACCGACAACGCGTCGCGGCCATTCGCCGGCGCAGGCAGTGGAGCGGTGGAGGATATGGACATGGTGCCGGAGATGCTTTGGAATTTGTCACAACGCCAGTCGCATGACGGCGCGGTCGTGGCAAGGCTGTTTGCGAGGCTTGCACCGCTGCTTCTTCTCCCTCTCCCCGTTCTCACGGGACCGCGACGAGCTTCGCGGCCCTCTCCGCAAGCGGGGAGACGTGCAGCAGCTACGCCCCGATTCGTCGCAGCGCTTCCGCGACTGTCACGATCGGCATGTTGCGCTTGCCCGCCGCGTCCAGCGCGTGGCGCATCAGGACCGGCGTGCAGCCATAGGGGCTCGGCGTATCAGCGACGTCATGGCCGTAGAAGATCAGCCAGCCACCGCTTGCGACCGCCGCGTCGAAATAGCCATCGACGCCCGCTTTGTCGATCTCGCGGTCGACCAAGGGCGAAGCGCACAGGAACTGGAGGTCGATGACGTCGCTGTTGACGCCGGGCAGGATGCCGCGCGCCGACCGGAACGCTTTGGCGAGTTGCGGCTTGCGCCAGATCGAGGCGATGCCATAGGGATAGGCGAAGTTCTCCAACACGATCGACGAATCGATGCTGCGGAAGTGGCTGCGGTTGCGCTCGATCTCGCGAGCCATGGCTGCCTCGTCGAGATCGGCCGAGCTTTGGTGCGAGAAGGTGTGGCAGGCGATCTCGTGACCGGCACGGTGCAACCGCACGATGTCGTCATTCGACAAGCCATGCCAATAGTCCGACGGACGATCGATCAGGCTGCCGGCGATGTAATACGTGCCGCGGCCGCCATGCGCTTCGAGGAGCGATGCGCCCGCGCCTGCGGCGCTGTCGGGTGCATCGTCGAAGGTGAAGCTCACCATCGGCGCATGTGCCGGCAGGCGGTGCGGCGCGGCGCGGAAATGCCGGGCCAGCCGATTGCTCACGCGTCCCTGGAGTGCCGACCACACGACCGCATTTCCTGTTCGCCCCGATTCGCTCAATCAAGCATTCGTGTGCGGCCCGAGGCAAGCTTCACACTTCGTTAGTCCTAACATGGAACGCGCCGCACCGGCCTAGCGCGGCACGACCGAGACTTCGGTGTCCGCACCAAGATATTGCAGCCAGTTGCGGAACAGCACCGCCGCAGCACTGCCCGCCGCGATATCCGTGCGCAGATTCAGCGCGGGCAGCTCGTTGGTCAGCGCCGGGTGACGCTGGTGCTTCGCCTGCTTCTCGAACCGGAGGAGCTTTTCCTCGGTGGCTGCGTCAAAATAGCTCACCGGCAGGTGCGGATAGATCTCACGCTCGCGCGCGAGATAGCGGCCGATATCGCGCAGATATTCGCGCTGCAGCGACAGCGCGTCGTATTCAGGATGGCCCTGGAAGAAGACGAAGCGGCTGGCATATTGGCGGACGAAGACGTCGACGCCCGCCTGGGCCGAGCGTGTCAGCACCTGATAGCCGGCCTCGGCGAGGTCGCTCTCGGCGATCTCGTTCAGGCGCGAATGCGAGACTTTTAGCGGCGCAGGTGCCGCGCGGGTCAGGGCATCGTCCGTCACCGCCTCGCAATCGAAGATGCCGTGACACTTGGCCGGCAGCCGCCTCCGCTCGATACGATCGAGATGCAGCACCGCTGCATGCGCCGCAAGGCACGACCAGATCGTGGAGCGCGTGTAGAGCCTCGCCCAGTCGATCAGCTCGGTGAGATCCCGCCAATACGGCTCCTGGTCGAGCTCCGGTGCGACCGGCTCGGCGCCGGTCACGATCAGGCCGTCGAATCTGTACCGCCTGAGATCCGCGAGGTCGGAATATTCGCTCTCGACGTGCCACTTCGCTTCCGGTGAGCGTTTGACCGAAGGCAGCGAGAAGCAATGGAAACGGATGCGGCGCGCACCGGCAGCTGCCTGCAGCAGCTTCATGAACTGCCGTTCGGTCGCCTTCAGCGCCGCATCAGGCATATTGTTGATCAGGCCGATGGTGAGCTCGCCGTGGTCGCGCGCAAGATCGCGCTCCGCCGGCACCAGCGCCGGGCTAGAGATACCTTGATCCCTGTCGATCAAGATCGTCATCGCCGCCGTCCGCCTACTCCGCGGCCTGGAGGCGCGCCGGCGGACAGGCCTTTGCGAGCGCCTGGTCGATGTCCTCGATGATGTCTGCGGAATGCTCGATGCCGATCGACAGGCGGATTGTCTCCGGCAGCACGCCGGCGGCGCGCTGCTGCTCGGCCGACATCTGACGGTGCGTGGTCGAGGCCGGATGGCAGGCCAGCGACTTGGCGTCACCGATATTGACGAGGCGCGTGATCAGCTTGAGCGCATCATAGAAGGTCTTGCCGGCCTCCATGCCGCCCTTGATGCCGAAGGTGAACAGCGAGGACGCGTTGCCATTGAGATATTTCTCGACCAGCGGATAGTAGGGGCTGTCCGGGAAGCCGGCATAATTCACCCAGGCCACGCGCGGATCGCCGCGCAGGAATTCGGCGACCTTGCGGGCGTTCTCGACATGGCGCTCCATCCGCAGCGCCACGGTCTCGATGCCCTGGAGCAGCAGGAAGGCGTTGAACGGCGACAGCACCGAGCCCATGGTGCGCTGATAGACGCTGCGCGCGCGCTCGATATAGGCGGTCCTGCCGAAGCGCTCGGCGTAAACGAGTCCGTGATAGGAGGCGTCCGGCTTGTTGTAGGCCGGGAAGCGGTCGGCGTATTTGGCCCAGGGGAAGTTTCCGGAATCGACGATGGCGCCGCCGAGCGTGGTGCCGTGGCCGCCGAGAAACTTGGTCAGCGAATGCACGGCGATGTCGGCGCCGTAGTCGAACGGCTTGAGCAGAATCGGGGTGGCGACCGTGTTGTCGACGATCAGCGGCACGCCGTGGGCATGCGCGATCTTGGCCAGCGCCTCGATGTCGCAGACGTTGCCGGCGGGGTTGCCGATGGTCTCGGCGAACACGGCACGGGTATTCTCGTCGATCAGTTTTTCGATTGCCTCGGGCTTGTCGCTCTCGGCGAAACGGCCGGCGATGCCTTGCCGCGGCAGGATGTGCGAGAGCAGCGTGTGCGTGGTGCCGTAGAGCTGCGGCACCGACACGATGTTGCCGCCGTGGTCGGCGACGTTGACGAAGGCGAAATGCAGCGCGGCTTGGCCGGTCGCAACCGCGAGCGCGCCGACGCCGCCTTCGAGCTGGGCGATGCGCTTCTCCAGCACAGCGCTGGTCGGATTGGCGATGCGGCTGTAACGGAAACCCTCGGCCTCGAGATTGAAGAGCGCGGCGCCATGGTCGGCGCTGTCGAAGGCGTAGGCCGCGGTCTGGTAGATCGGCACCGCAACAGCGTGCGTGGTGGCTTCGGGCTCGTAACCGGCGTGAATAGCGATCGTCTCGTTGCGCATCGTGCCACCTCCGCGTGGTGCGGGCCGCACTTATTGGCCTGCATGAGGCATGTGCGTTGTCCGCCGTCCCTCTGTTAGAGACGGGTGGTAAAGCGGACAATAATTCGCATAGAGATCGACGAAGTAACCCTAACGCTTGTTGGTGAATCGGCCGGAATTCGAGTTAATTTGGGTTAATGAACCGCAGCGCCCTGACGCGGCTTGTCCCGGGTGCCGTTTCTCTTTCGTTGCGGGACGGGGGCACGCCATACTGTACAGCCGAGCGCTTCGAACGCCCTCACAGCTCTCAACGCCTGTGCTTCGCCTGAATCGAATCGCTGCCTCTCGAAGCGGTTCGTGCGACGTCGGCTATTGCTACAAAGTCTCCAGCGATTCCAGCATCACCGACGCGTTGAATGCGGGGTTCCACAAGGCGATCGCCGCCTCGCATCTGACGATCTGGCCGCGCGCTTTCCGATCACGCCGGTGGCGTCGCGCGAAGCCCTCGCGCGGCGCGCCGGCCCCAGTTGATCACGGAGAGCCGCATGATCTTTTCGGGAAACCGCTGCGCACTTTTCCGGATCATGCTTTTAGGCCGCGATCGCCGATCGTTGTCCTCATTCCGCGGGGCAGGCCGCAACGGCGGCCTGTCGACGGTCGAGCCGGAGGCTCCACAGCGCGAGCAGGAGGCCGATTGCCGTGATGCCCGCCGCGACCAGCGGCAGGATGGAGAGGCCGAGCCCGCGATCGATGCTGACACCGCCGGCCCAGGCGCCGAGCGCATTGCCGAGATTGAACGCGGCGATGTTGAGGCTGGAGGCCAGCGTGCGGCCGCTGGGGCCGGCCGCCTCCAGCACGCGAAGCTGAAGCGGTGCGACGGTTGCGAAGGCGGCGATGCCGAGCAGCAGGATCAGCGCGACGGCTGCAATCTTGACCGACAGCACGGCGGCCAAGCCGAGCAGCACGAAAGCGAGCGCGGCGAGCGTGCCGATCAGCGCACGCCCCAGGCCGCGATCGGCAAGCTTGCCGCCCGCGACATTGCCGATCGCAAGGCCAACGCCGAACACCAGCAGGATCGGCGAGACTGCGGCTTCCGAGAAACCGGTGAAGCGGGTCAGGATCGGCTGGATATAGGTGAACACGACGAACAGCCCGGCAAAGCCGAACACGGTCATGGCAAGGCCAAGCAGCACTTGCGGCCGGCCGAGCACCGCGACCTCCTCCGCGAGCGAGATCGGCTTGTCGTCCTTGCCGACATGGCCGGGAACGAGCGCAGCTACCACGGCAAACGCAATCACGCCGATCATCGTCACCGCCCAGAACGCCGCGCGCCAGCCGAGCATCAGGCCGAGCCAGGCGCCGAAGGGAACGCCCAGCAGGGTTGCGACGGTGAGGCCGATGAACATGGTGGCAATGGCGGAGGCGCGCTTGTCTTCAGCGACAAGGCTGGTCGCGACCACCGAGCCGACGCCGAAGAACGTGCCGTGGGCGAGCGAGGTCAGCACCCGCGCGGCCATCAGCAGTTCGTAGTTCGGCGCGAGCGCGCATGCCGCGTTGCCGAGCGTGAAGATCGCCATCAGCGCCAGCAGCGCGGACTTCCGCGGCATTCTGCGAGTCGCCAGCGTCAGGACCGGCGCGCCGACGAACACGCCGAGCGCATAGCCGGAGATCAGCAGGCCCGCGACCGGCACGGAGACACCCATGTCGGCGGCGACCTGGAGCAGCAGGCCCATGATGATGAATTCGGTGGTGCCGATGCCGAAGGCACCGGCGGTGAGGGCGAGGACAGCGGGAGGCATGCGGGACTCCAATGGATGAGACGAGCCACGCAGATAGCCGCACCGCGACAAAAGCATTAGGATGTCCGCAATCAAATCATTTGTGACATGAATTCAATATGGCCCGTTTCGACACCAACCGCTCCGCCGAGATGGAGGTTTTCGTCCGCGTCGTTGATCTCGGCGGTTTCACCCAGGCCGCGCGGAGCCTGCGGCTCACGCCCTCGGGCGTCAGCAAGCTGATCTCGCGGCTGGAGACGCGGCTCGGCTCACGCCTCGTCAACCGCACCACGCGCAAGCTCACGCTGACGGTAGAAGGCCGGGCTTTTTACGAGCGCGCCGTGCGCATTCTCGCCGAGATGGAGGAGGCCGAGCGTGAGGCCGCTTCGCGCGCTGCGCCGCGCGGCCGCCTCACCGTCAACTGCAACATTCCGTTCGGCATGCTGCATGTGATGCCGCTGCTCCCGCGCTTCCTCGAGCAGCATCCCGAGGTCACGCTCGATCTCGTGCTGACCGATACGCTGATCGACCTGATGCAGGAGCGCGCCGACGTCGCCATACGCGCCGGGCCGCTGCGGGCCTCGCGTCTCGTCGCGCGGAAGCTCGGCACCAGCCGCATGGTCGTGGTCGGCGCGCCGAATTACCTCGCACGCTCGGGCATACCGAAGATGCCGGCTGATCTTGCCGACCACCGTGGCATCGGCTGGACCTTCCCGCGCTCGATCCGCGCCTGGCCGTTCAGGCGCGGCGATCACACCGAGGAAATCGTGCCGCCGCCGCTCGCGCGCGCCAGCGACGGCGAAGCCGCGCGCCGGCTCTGCCTTGGCGGCATCGGCCTCGCCCGTCTCGCCCTGTTCCACATCGGCCCCGACATCGAAGCTGGTCGCCTCGTGCCGGTGCTGCAAAGCTACAACCCCGGCGACCGCGAGGACATCCACGCCGTCTATGTCGGCCACACCGCACCGCTCCCGGCACGCGTGCGCGCGTTCATCGATTTTCTCGCCGAGCATGTGCGGGTGCCGGATCCCATGCTGAAGCGCGCGGGAGACGGGAGGTGGAAGGTGACGAAAGGGCGGTAAAAATGGCGGAGAGAGTGGGATTCGAACCCACGGTACGGTTTCCCGCACACACGCTTTCCAAGCGTGCGCCTTAAGCCACTCGGCCATCTCTCCGGAGCGCCCTCTCTTGAAGGGGCGCCGATGATTTTGCAAGGGATCGCGGGGAAATCGGACGATTTTTCCGCAAGCTGTTGTATTTATGAGGAAATATCATAGGACGCGAGACCGCTTGGAACCGCCCGCGGACTGAACCGGCGGCGGGTTTGGCGCGACGATTCACCTGAAGCCACCAAACACGTCCGGGGACGCCATGACCTTCCGCAACGCCATCGTCGCGCTGAGCCTGATTTCGGCCCTTGGCTCCACCTTTGCCGCACCGGCCCTGGCCCAAGTCTGCACCCGGCACGGCGTGGACGTCAGCTGCGACGACGGGCGGCGCGGCATCCTGTCGGGCAACGCCATCCTCTGGCCCGACGGGACGCGCTCGAGCGCGACGCCGCATCCAAGCATCATCATCGGCAACAAGAGCTCGGTCCATGTCGGAGCCGGCGTGTTCGTCGGCCAGGGCAAGGGCATGGTGCCGCTGGACGACCCCAACGCGCCGAACAAGCGGCAATGCGCGATTCTGGACGGAGTGTCGTATTGTTATTGAGGTGCTCGTCTTCACCTCGCCCCGCTTGCGACGAGAGGTCGGGCCGCTCTCCGCGACGCGCAGCATCGTCCGGCGCGATCCGGGTGAGGGGGGACAGATCTTCGACGATCTCACCTGCGGAGAGAGCCCCTCACCCCAACCCTCGCCCCGTAAGAACGGGGAGAGGGAGAAGAAACTAAATCAGCCGCACGCCCGAGATCGCCGACTTCAGCCAGCGCAGCGCCTGCGGCGGCTGAGATGCGAGCGGCGCGACTGCCGCCTTCTCGGTGCGGCACTTCTCCAGCTCGGCGACGAAGTCCGCCGACCATTGCTGGATGGTGTGCCCGCGCAGCTTTTTCATCATCGCCTCCCAACGCATCTTGCGCTCGGTGAGCGGCATCGCGGCGGCGACGGCGATGGCGCGCGCCATGCCGTCGATGTCGTGCGGATTGACCAAGAGCGCGGTGTCGAGCTCGTTGGCGGCGCCGGCGAATTTCGACAGCACCAGCACCCCCGGATCCGCCGGATTCTGCGCGGCGACGTATTCCTTGGCAACGAGGTTCATGCCGTCATGCAGCGGCGTCACCACCCCGACCTGCGCGGTGCGGTAGAGGCCCGCGAGCACGGTCTGGCTGAACCCTTTGTTCAGATAGCGGATCGGCGTCCAGTCGACCTCACCATGGCGGCCGTTGACGTCGGTGACGAGGCGCGCGACCTCGTTCTGGAGATTGCCATAGGCCTCGATGCCGCCGCGCGAGGGGTTGGCGATCTGGAGCAGCGAGATGCTGCGCGCAAACTGCGGTTGCTCGGTCCACAGCCGGTCGAACGCGCTGATGCGGTTGACGAGACCCTTGGAATAGTCGAGCCGGTCGACGCCGATGGCGAGACGCTCGCCGTTGAGGCTGCGCCGCAGCCGCGACACGTCGGGGTGCGACGCCGACTTCGCGGCATAGGCTGCGAACTTCTCCGCATCGATGCCGATCGGGAAGACCTCACAGCGGGTGCGGCCGTGCTGCGAAAGCACGATACCATCCTCGACGGCGAGGCCGAGCTCACCGCCGACATAGGAGAGGAAATTCTGGCGGTCCTCCTCGGTCTGGAAGCCGATGAGGTCGTAAGCCAGCATCGCCGTGATCAGCTCGCGATGATGCGGCACGCCCTGCATCACCGCGGCGACCGGCCACGGCGTGTGCAGGAAGAAGCCGATCGGATCGTCGACGGAAAGATCGCGCAGCTCGGCGCCGAGCGCGAGGAAATGGTAGTCCTGCACCCAGAATGCGGTCTTGGGTTTGCGGAAGCGCATCAAGGCGCGCGCCATGAAGGCGTTAACCTCGCGATAGCTAACATAGTCGTCGCGCGAGACGCGGATGAGATCGCTGCGAGAATGCAGTGCCGGCCACAGCGCCGAATTGGCAAAACCTTCGTAATAGCCGCCATAATGCGCCGCCGGCAGATCGAGCGTCGCAATCGCGCCGGAACCCAGCGCTTCGATCTCCGCAAACGGTTCCTTCTGATGGCCGTCGCGCACGCGGCCGGAGGAACCCACCCAGATCGCCCCTGAATGTTCGACGACTGGAAGCAACGCGGCCGCCAAACCGCCCGTCATGGGCTCGTTGGGCTTGCCGCGTGCCACACGATTTGAAACGACAACCAAGTTCACAGGTCGTCCCCTCCTGTTCATTCCACCCCGTTTAACTGCCGTTCATCAATATGGTTCCTGGTCATGATTTCTTCGGATTGAAACCAAAATCGGGCATGCGCGTTGGAACTGGTTTTCCTCGCGGAACCTGGAAATTTCACTGCAAAGACAGCATTCGCGGCTGATCCCGCGGCGCGCATTTGCGCCGCGTAATGATACCGCGCCGGATCTATTGTGTCGGTGACGTGGCGCTGCCTTGGTTTTACCTAAAGCGCGTTCGCGCTTTAGGTTTAACATGATCCTTTCGGAAAACCGCGGCACGCTCTTCCGGATCATGCTTTCGGTTCGAGCAGGCGGGCGAGGAACGCGCGCACGTCGCTCGGCGCGTCGAAGTGACCGTTGACGCCGATGGCGCGGCGGCCGACCGAGAAGGCGAGCCCGTTCATGTCGGGCATGATCGCGAACACGGTTTCATCCGTGACGTCGTCGCCGATGAAGATCGGGCGGCGTCCCCTGAACGGCTCGTGCTTCATCAATTCGCGCACGCCGCTGGCCTTGGTGAATCCGGAATGCTTGATCTCACAGACGAACTTGCCGGGCAGCACCTCGATCGGCGCGTTGGGCAGGTCGGCGCGGATCAGCGAGACGGATTCGTAGATCGCCTTCTCCGCATGCGGCGCAAGGCGGTAATGCAGCGCCAGTGAATAGCCCTTGTCCTCGAGCAGAATGCCGGGGCTGAGCTTGGCGATTGCCGCCAGGCGCCGCTTCAGCTCCTTGTCCAGCGGCGGCGCGTGCACGTCGTCGGCTTCACTGTCCATCGACAGCCGCATCTCGGCGCCGTGACCGGCAACGGCGCGGAAGACATCCGGCGCGAAGATCAGGTCGATGTCGTTCAGCGAGCGGCCGCTGACCAGCGCCAGCGCGCCGGAGGTGCGTTCCGCGAGCGCCTTGAGCGTCTCCGACAGGCCCGGCGGCACCCACACCTCGCGCGGCGTCGGCATCAGGTCGAGCAACGTGCCGTCGATATCGAGCAGGAAGGCGGTTTCGCCGAGATGCGGCAGCAGCGCATGCGGCACCGGCACCGCGTCGGGAGCTTCATCATCGGCCATGGCGCGCGTCTGATCCAGTTCAACGAGTTCTGATGTCATAGTCTACTCCATGAAGGCGAGCGGCCGCGCGATTTGTTCGAGCGATTTGCGTTCCGCGGAGACGGCATAGCGCCACGCCATGAACGCGGCCGCGATCATCAGGAAAGATCCGAGCAGATAGCCGGCGAACACGCTGGTACGCGATCCCGTGTCGATCAGCGCACCGAACAGCGCCGGCCCGATCACGCCGCCGATACCGGTGCCGACCGCATAGAACACTGCGATGGCCAGCGCGCGGACTTCGAGCGGAAAGGTCTCGCTGACGGTGAGATAGGCAGCGCTCGCGGCCGGCGATGCGAAGAAGAAGATCACCATCCAGGCGATGGTCTGTCCCTGCGCGCTCAAGGCGCCGATCGAGAACAGATAGCCCGACAGCGCCAGCAGCAGGCCCGACGCGCCATAGGTGAACATGATCATGGTGCGGCGGCCGAGGGTATCGAACAGGCGGCCGAGCAGCAGCGGGCCGAGGAAGTTGCCGGCGGCGAAGGGCAGCAGATACCAGCCGACGTGATCGGCGCTGATGCCGTAGAAATCAGTCAGCACCAGCGCGAAGGTGAAGAATATGGCGTTGTAGAAGAACGCCTGCGCGCTCATCAGCACGAGGCCGACCAGAGCGCGCTGGCGATAGGCGAAAAACAGCGTGTGCACGACCTCGCGGATCGGCGTATGATCGCGCATCTTCAGCCGAATCTTTGCGAAAGCTCCGTTGCTCGGATGCTGGTCATGGCCGATCACCGAGCGCTCGATCTCATCGACGATCGCATGAGCCTGGTCGGGCCGGCCATGGATCATCAGCCAGCGCGGACTTTCCGGAATCCACATCCGCATCAACAGCACGACGAGGCCGATGGCCGCGCCGATCAGATAGGCGAGGCGCCAGCCGAGGTCGGGGCCGATCACGGCGGGATCGAGCAGGACGATGGCAGCAACTGCGCCCATTGCTGCGCCAATCCAGAAACTGCCGTTGATGACCAAATCAGTCCAGCCGCGATAGCGCGCCGGGACCAGCTCCTGGATCGTCGAGTTGATCGCGGTGTATTCGCCGCCGATGCCGGCGCCGGTGAGAAAACGAAACAGCGCATAGCTCGCCACATCCCACGACAGCGCGGTCGCGGCCGTTGCAGAGAGGTAGAGCGCCAGCGTGATAAAGAACAGCTTCTTGCGGCCGATGCGGTCGGTCAGCCAGCCAAAGCCGAGCGCGCCAAGCACCGCGCCGGCAAGATAGGCGGAATTGGCGATGCCGAGATCGAGATTGGAGAAGTGCAGCACCGGGCTCTGCTTCAGCGCGCCTGAGAGCGCGCCGGCCAGCGTCACCTCGAGACCGTCCAGGATCCAGGTGATGCCGAGCGCGAGCACGACGCGCGTATGAAAGCCGCTCCAGGGCAGTGCGTCGAGCCGCGAAGGTATGCTGGTCTCGACGATGCGCTCAGTCGCGGCCGCCGCCGAGATCGCAGATCCATAAGTCGGCGCTGGGCTCTGCTGCAATTCCATCGCGTTGTTGTCTGACCAATGAAAGCAGCCCCGGTTCACAGGATGTGGGCAGGGGCGGTCATGGAGGTGGGGCATTCGGCCTGCCACCTGCGACAACGCCAGCGGCGAAGGCAGGTTCCCGTGGGAACGGCCGCCGATCCTGCCCGTTTCCGATGGATCCGGAGGGAGTTGACGCATGGCTCATGTCAGAAAGACGACACATTCGCGCAAAACAGCCGCCCGCAAGACTGCGCAAGGGACCGCGCGCCGGAAGAGCAGCACCCGGCGCAGCACCGCGCGCAAGAGCACCAAGCGCGCTGCGCCAAAACGCTGGTCGCAGCGCGTGACCAAAGAGAGCGACGCGCTCGACCTCAAACAAGGCGTGTTCAAGCTGACCAGCGCGAAGAAGATCGCAGCCTCGCTGAAGTACTCGGCCGAGCACAGCTCGCGCCGCAAGACCGGTGCGTACCGGTCGGCGCTGTCGATGCTGACGTTCTACATCAACCGCGCCGGCAAGACGCTGCCGAAGACGCAGCGCTCGCGGCTGGAGCGGGCGAAGGTGGAATTGAAGCGGGCGTTCGGGAGGGAGTGAGATTCACACTTCTTGCTCCGCTGTCGTCCCGGACAACTTCGCGGGGACGACAGTGGAGGGTGGCGCTACGGCGAGCCTTACGCCGCGCGGATATTCGCCATGAAGCGGTCGAGCTCGGCGCGCAGGCGGGTGCTTTCGCTGGAGAGCGACTTGGCCGAGTTCAGCACCTCCTCCGAGGCCGAGCCGGTCTCGGCGGCGCCGCGGTTGACCTGGCCGATGTCGGTGGCCGCGGTCTGGGTGCCCAGGGCCACGGTCTGGACGCTGCGGGCGATCTCCTGCGTCGCGGCGCCCTGCTGCTCGACCGCGCTCGCAATCGACGTCGAGATCGAGGAGATCTGGCCGATGGTGGCGCCGATCTCCTTAATCGCCGCAACCGATTCGGCGGTGGCACCCTGCATGCCCGCAATGTGCGAGGAGATTTCGTCGGTGGCCTTCGCGGTCTGGCTCGCCAGCGACTTCACCTCGCTGGCGACCACCGCAAAGCCGCGGCCGGCCTCGCCGGCGCGCGCCGCCTCGATGGTGGCGTTGAGCGCGAGCAGATTGGTCTGCTCGGCGATCGCCGTGATCAGCTTGACCACCTCGCCGATCTGCTGCGCGGCATGGGAGAGTTTTCCAATGCGGCCGTCGGTTTCCTTGGCCTGCACCACGGCGGCCTCGGCGATCCGGCTGGAATCGCGAACCTGGCGGCCGATCTCCTCGACCGAGGCTGACAGCTCTTCGGTCGCGGTCGCGACCGACTGCATGTTGCTGGAGGCCTGTTCGGAGACGCCGGCGACCTGGCTCGACAAGGCCTGCGTGGTCTCGGCGGTGCGGGTCAGCGTGGACGCCGCCGATTCCAGTTGCACGGCGGAGGACGAGACGTTGGAGACGATGGCGCCGACCGCGCTCTCGAAATCATCGGCAAAGCGGATCAGCTCCGCGCGGCGCGCCGCACTTGCCTCCTTGTTCTGGGCTTCGCTGGCGGCAGCATCGCGCTCGGCCTTGGCGACCGCCTGAACCTTGAACTCTTCCACGGCGCCGGCCATCTCGCCGATCTCGTCCTTGCGGCCGAGACCTGGAAGCACGACATCGAAATTGCCCGAAGCGAGCTCGCGCATCGCCTTGCACATCGCGATCATCGGCCGCGAGATGCCGTTGCCGAGCATCAGGGCCAGCACGATACCGACGGCGAGGCCGCCCAGCGCCATCATCACCATCAACTGCTCGGTCTCGCCGATCGTCGCATTGGCGCTGGCCTCGATGCGCTGCTGATCAGCGGTCAGGTCCGAGCGCAGATCAGCTGAAAGCTTGAGGATCGACGCCGCTGATTTGGTCATCTCGCCGTTGGATTTGACGATGATCTTCACGTTCTCGGTCAGCTTGGCGAACGAGGTGCGGTACTGCTTGAGGAGATTGCCGATCTCGGTGACGCGGTCGGTGATCTTCTGGTCGTTGGCATAGATGGAGACCAGCAGGGTCTCCAGGAACTTGATGCGGGCGATGACGCCGTCGGCGGTCTTCGGCTCCGGCTTGGCGACGAAGGCGCTCACCGAGGTGGAGACCGCCAGATATTGCGAGGTGACGTCCTTGGCCGTGGTCTGCACGGAAGCCAGCCCCGCCAACGCGGCCGTGTCGGCGAGATCGTCGAATTTGAAACGGATCTTGTTGCCGACGCTGTTGAGCTCGTCGGCCGCGATCTTGTTGTTCTCGCGCGTCAGCGTGATGATCTCGCTGAAGATCTTGGCGAAGCGCTGGAACTCGGCCTCGAGCTTGCCGACCTGCTCGCGGCGGGCAGCCCCGGTCGTGGCCGCCATCGACTTGGCGATCGCGCCTCTCAGATTCTCTTCCGCCGCCTTGGCCGCGGTCTCGTCGTCGTTCGCGCCGGTCAGCGTATAGGCCCGCGCCAGCCCCTGATAGGCGATCAGCTCGCGGTCCACGGTGCGGGCGAGATCGGCTTCCGACACGCTGGTGCGATAGGCGGCGACGGCGCCCTGGATCCGCTCGAAGCCGAAATAGGCGAAAGCCATGCTGACGGCGAGGATGGCCAGCACCGCCACGAAGCCGAGGATGATTTTTGCGCGAAAGCGCAAGGTGAACAGCTTCGATGAGTTCGGCTTCGACTTGGCAGACATTCCCCCACCCCATTCCATTCGCGGAAAACCAGGCGCAGCCCGGAAGCAGCCCGCTTCCTGACTCATCGGCACGTTACGGGGCAAAGGATAAGCTGTGGTAAATTTGTGGCGCCGCAACTGGCGGTTAGGTGTCGCGGAGAGTTGCGCGCTCCGTCGTCCCCGCGTTCGCGGGGACGACAATGGAGGGTGGCGCTACGGCGAGCCTTACGCCGCCCGGATATTCGCCATGAAGCGGTCGAGCTCGGCGCGCAGGCGGGTGCTTTCGCTGGAGAGCGACTTGGCCGAGTTCAGCACCTCCTCCGAGGCCGAGCCGGTCTCGGCGGCGCCGCGGTTGACCTGGCCGATGTCGGTGGCCGCGGTCTGGGTGCCCAGGGCCACGGTCTGGACGCTGCGGGCGATCTCCTGCGTCGCGGCGCCCTGCTGCTCGACCGCGCTCGCAATCGACGTCGAGATCGAGGAGATCTGGCCGATGGTGGCGCCGATCTCCTTAATCGCCGCAACCGATTCGGCGGTGGCACCCTGCATGCCCGCAATGTGCGAGGAGATTTCGTCGGTGGCCTTCGCGGTCTGGCTCGCCAGCGACTTCACCTCGCTGGCGACCACCGCAAAGCCGCGGCCGGCCTCGCCGGCGCGCGCCGCCTCGATGGTGGCGTTGAGCGCGAGCAGATTGGTCTGCTCGGCGATCGCCGTGATCAGCTTGACCACCTCGCCGATCTGCTGCGCGGCATGGGAGAGTTTTCCAATGCGGCCGTCGGTTTCCTTGGCCTGCACCACGGCGGCCTCGGCGATCCGGCTGGAATCGCGAACCTGGCGGCCGATCTCCTCGACCGAGGCTGACAGCTCTTCGGTCGCGGTCGCGACCGACTGCATGTTGCTGGAGGCCTGTTCGGAGACGCCGGCGACCTGGCTCGACAAGGCCTGCGTGGTCTCGGCGGTGCGGGTCAGCGTGGACGCCGCCGATTCCAGTTGCACGGCGGAGGACGAGACGTTGGAGACGATGGCGCCGACCGCGCTCTCGAAATCATCGGCAAAGCGGATCAGCTCCGCGCGGCGCGCCGCACTTGCCTCCTTGTTCTGGGCTTCGCTGGCGGCAGCATCGCGCTCGGCCTTGGCGACCGCCTGAACCTTGAACTCTTCCACGGCGCCGGCCATCTCGCCGATCTCGTCCTTGCGGCCGAG
The DNA here is from genome assembly GCF_054057995.1 of Bradyrhizobium sp. USDA 4486. Classification (NCBI taxonomy): domain Bacteria; kingdom Pseudomonadati; phylum Pseudomonadota; class Alphaproteobacteria; order Hyphomicrobiales; family Nitrobacteraceae; genus Bradyrhizobium; species Bradyrhizobium sp. USDA 4486. The sequence continues at coordinate 6,729,299 of NZ_JBSRZV010000001.1, read as the reverse complement.
ACCTGGAAGCACGACATCGAAATTGCCCGAAGCGAGCTCGCGCATCGCCTTGCACATCGCGATCATCGGACGCGAGATGCCGGTGCCGAGCAGGAAGGCGAGGACTGCACCCAGCAGCGTGCCGCCGACGGCCAGCATCAGCACCAATTGCTCCGTCTTGCCGATGGTCGCTTCCGACTCCGAATCCAGCCGCTGCTGCTCGGCGACGAGGTCCGCCTTCATGGCGGTGGCGCCTTGGAGGATTGCGCCGGCCGAACCGCTCATCTCGGCGACGAGATCGTCGACCATCTTGGCGTTGGCGATCAGCTTCTCCAGCGCTTCGCGATAGGCGACCAGGATGGTCTTGGCGTCCTTCAGGCCGGCGACAATCTTGTCGTCCATGGAATAGACCGCGCCGAGCGAGTTCTCGACGAATTTCAGCCGGGCTAGCGCGCTGGTGGCGATGGCCTGGTCGGACGTCAGCACGAAATTGGTGGCCGCGGCGCTCGCGGTCTGGAACTGGGCGTTGACCTGCTTGGTGCCGAACTCGATCGCCTGCGCCTCGGAATCAGACGCATTGTTGCCGATGTCGTCGAGCTTGTACTTCAGGAGATTGGCCTGGCGCGTCAGCTGATTCTGCACCAAGAGCGTGCTGTCGCGTTTGGCCTGGAGCACCTTTGCAAAGGTCGCGGAGAAATTCGAAAATTCCTTGGCGAGGCTGGAGAGGCTCTCCTGCCGCACTGGCGTCTTGGCGCCCTTGATGGCCTGGTCGATGGCATTCTTCAGGCTGGCTTCGGCGTCGAGCGCCGCCTTGGCGTCGTCTTCCTTGCCGGTGACGACGAAATATTTCACTGCCGAACGGTAGCCCAGCAGCTCGCGGTCGATGTTGCGGGCAAGGTCCGCCTCGGAAACGCTGCTGCGGTAAGATCCGACGCCGGACGACACCCGCTCAAAGCCGAAATAGGAGAAGGCCATGCTGCCGGCGGAGATCACCAGCACGGCACCGAAGCCCAGAATGATCTTGGCGCGGAAACGGAGGGTCGGAAAGATTGTGCGCTTAGATGGCGACGCGATACGCCCGGACATTCCAACCCCCATTTATTCTATTCAGCCGCGATCCGGAGGCGCCCCGCCCTCGACCTGGATGCGCAAAACTAAGGCAGAATCGATAAGGGGCGGTAAATTCCGCGACGCCCGCCCAAGGCGGGACTTCATCGGCCAGAGGCCGACCGGTGGGATGGCGGCTGGCATCCCACGGCCGGCCGGTCCGGCCGCCGAATCCCCAACCCGCCCGCACAAGTCGTTGCGTCCACGGCGGGATCGATGACTTTTCCATGACCGGGGCGACCAAAATCCCAGTTGCAAAGTCCGGACGCCGCTGTCTCTAATTAGAAACAATCAAAATCATCCCGGGAGGACTACAACCGTGTCTACAGTCAAACTGACGGTGAACGGCAAGGCCGTCGCTGTTGACGTCGAGGATCGTACGCTGCTGGTTCACCTGCTGCGCGATCACCTCAATCTCACGGGAACCCATGTCGGCTGCGACACCAGCCAGTGCGGCGCCTGCGTGGTCCACATGGACGGCCGGGCGGTGAAGTCCTGCACCATGCTGGCGGGCCAGGCTGACGGCGCCAATGTCACCACCATCGAAGGCATCGCGAAGGGCGACGAGCTGCACCCGATGCAGGCGGCTTTCCGCGACAATCACGGCCTGCAGTGCGGCTATTGCACGCCGGGCATGATCATGTCGGCGATCGATATCGTGCACCGCCATGGCGGCCAGCTCGACGAAGCCACCGTCCGCCAGGAGCTCGAGGGCAATATCTGCCGCTGCACCGGCTACCACAACATCGTCAAGGCCGTGCTGGATGCAGCCGGACGCATGAAGGTCTCGCAGGCGGCCGAGTAAGCGGCCCGCCTCGAATAAAGAACCACCGCTGCTGCTTTCGAGGGAAAGCGCAGTCAAGACAATTCCGGTCGGGAGGACCAGACATGGGTGTTGAAGGCATCGGCGCGCGCGTCGTGCGCAAGGAAGACAAGCGTTTCATTACCGGCAAGGGCCGCTACGTCGACGATATCAAGCTGACGGGCATGACCCATGCCCATTTCATCAGAAGCCCGCACGCGCACGCCAAGGTGAAGGGGATCGACCCCTCCGCCGCGCTGAAGATGCCGGGCGTGGTCGCGGTGCTCACCGGACAGCAACTGGTCGATGACAAGGTCGGCAATCTCATCTGCGGCTGGGCCATCACCTCCAAGGACGGCAGCCCGATGAAGATGGGCGCATGGCCGGCGATGGCGCCGGAGACGGTGCGCTTCGTCGGGCAGGCCGTCGCGGTCGTGATCGCCGAGAGCAAGAATCTCGCGCGCGATGCGGCCGAATCCGTGGTCGTGGATTATGAAGAGCTGCCGGCCGTCGCCGACATGCAGTCGGCCATCAAAGCTGGCGCGCCGCAGCTTCACCCCGAAGCTCCCGGCAACCAGGTCTATGACTGGGTGATCGGCGACGAGGGCGCGGTGAACGCCGCCTTCGCCAAGGCCGCCAACGTGGTGAAGCTCGACGTCACCAACAACCGCCTCGCCCCGAACGCGATGGAGCCGCGCGCGGCGATCGCCGATTATGATGCCGCGGAAGAGCACTTCACTCTCTATACGACGTCGCAGAACCCGCACGTCGCCCGGCTCGTGCTGTCGGCGTTCTACAACATCGCCCCCGAGCACAAGCTGCGCGTGATCGCCCCCGACGTCGGCGGCGGCTTCGGCTCGAAAATCTTCATCTATCCCGAAGAGATGGTGGCGCTGTGGGCCTCCAAGAAGGTCGGCCGCCCCGTCAAATGGACCGGCGACCGCACCGAGGCCTTCCTCACCGACGCGCATGGCCGCGACCATGTCACCCATGCCGAGATGGCTTTCGACGCCAACAACAAGATCATCGGCCTGAAGGTGAAGACCTACGCCAATTTCGGCGCCTATATGTCGCTGTTCTCCTCGTCAGTGCCGACCTATCTCTACGCGACGCTGCTGTCGGGCCAGTACAACATCCCGGCGATCCATGCCGAGGTGATCGGCGTCTACACCAACACCACGCCGGTCGATGCCTATCGCGGCGCGGGCCGTCCCGAGGCGAGCTATTTGATCGAGCGGCTGATGGAGACAGCGGCACGGCAGCTGAATGTCGATCCGGCCGCGCTGCGCCGGACCAACTTCATCACCCAGTTCCCGCACCAGACGCCTGTGATCATGGCCTATGACACCGGCGACTTTAATGCCTCGCTCGACGCGGCCATGAAGGCGATCGACTATGCCGGCTTCCCCGCGCGCAAGGCCAAGGCGAAAGCCGACGGCAAGCTGCGCGGCATCGGCGTCTCCTGCTACATCGAAGCCTGCGGCATCGCGCCGTCCAAGGCCGTCGGCAGCCTGGGCGCCGGCGTCGGCCTGTGGGAGTCCGCGGAAGTCCGCGTCAACCCGGTCGGCACCATCGAGATCCTCACGGGCTCGCACAGCCATGGCCAGGGTCACGAGACCACGTTCTGCCAGCTCGTCGCCGACCGCCTCGGCGTTCCCATCAGCCAAGTCTCGATCGTGCATGGCGACACCGACAAGGTGCAGTTCGGCATGGGCACCTACGGCTCGCGCTCGGCGGCCGTCGGTCTCACCGCGATCCTGAAGGCCATGGAGAAGATGGAATCCAAGGCCAAGAAGATCGCGGCGCATGCGCTGGAAGCGTCGGAAGCCGACATCGTCATCGAGAACGGCGAGTTCAAGGTGACCGGCACCGACAAGGCGATCGCCTTCCCGATGGTCGCGCTCGCGGCCTACACCGCGCACAACCTGCCCGACGGGATGGAGCCGGGCCTGAAGGAGAGCGCCTTTTACGATCCGACCAACTTCACCTTCCCGGCCGGCGCCTATATCTGCGAGCTCGAGGTCGATCCCGGCACCGGCAAGACCTCCTTCGTCAACTTCGTCGCGGCCGACGATTTCGGCCGGCTGATCAACCCGATGATTGTCGAGGGCCAGGTCCATGGCGGGCTCGCGCAAGGCATCGGCCAGGCGCTGCTCGAGCACGCCATCTACGATGCCAACGGCCAGCCGGTCACGGCCTCGTTCATGGATTACTCCATGCCGCGCGCCGACGATCTGCCTTCGTTCAATCTCTCCCACACCACGACGCTGTGCCCGGGCAATCCGCTGGGCATCAAGGGTTGCGGTGAGGCCGGCGCGATCGGCGCGTCAGCGGCCGTGATCAACGCGATCACGGATGCGATCGGCAAGAACAATCTGGAAATGCCCGCAACCCCGGACCGGGTGTGGCGCACGATCCACGCGGCTTAAGGGGAGGAACGAACATGTACCAGACCACCTATCATCGCGCTTCCTCGGTCGACGAGGCGGCCAGCCTGTTCGGCAAGAGCAGCGAGGCAAAGTTCCTCGCTGGCGGCCAGACGCTGCTGCCGGTGATGAAGCAGCGCCTCGCCGGCCCCTCCGACGTGATCGACGTCGCCAAGATCAAGGACATGATCGGCGTCGAGGCTTCGGGCGACACGCTGACCATCAAGGCAGCCACGCCGCATTATGACGTTGCGACCAGCGAGGCGGCGAAGACGGCGATCCCCGCGCTTGCCTATCTGGCATCGCTGATCGGCGATCCCGCCGTGCGCTATCGCGGCACGATCGGCGGGTCGATCGCCAATAACGATCCCGCAGCGGATTACCCCGCCGCATTGCTCGCGCTTGGCGCCACCGTGAAGACCAACAAGCGGTCGATTGCGGCGGAGGACTTCTTCCAGGGTCTGTTCACGACGGCGCTGGAGGACGGCGAGCTCATCACCGCCGTGTCGTTCCCGATCCCGGCAAAAGCGGGTTACGCCAAGATGCGGCATCCGGCCTCGCGCTTCGCGCTCACTGCCGTCTTCGTCGCGCAGACCAAGTCGGGCGAGATCCGCGTCGCCGCGACCGGCGCCTCGCAAAGCGGCGTGATGCGGGTCGGCGCCATCGAAGCCGCGCTGAAGGCGAATTGGTCGCCCTCGGCGCTCGACAATGTCAGCATTCCCGCGAGCGGACTATTGGCCGACATCCACGGCTCGGCGGAGTACCGCGCCAACCTCGTCAAGGTGATGGCGCAGCGCGCGGTGACTGCGGCGGGCTGATCGAGCAAGAGCGCGACAGCACGTCATGCTCTAGCGCCTCGACACAATTTTTCCGCGGCGCGCAGAAATGCGCGCCGCTTTTATTATGCGCCCATGCGTGAAAAGCGCTTGCCTCGCTGGCGTGAAGGCGAGAAAAGTTAATCAGCCAATTAACTCGCCCCCAAGAGCAACGTCAGAGGCGCTTGCCGGACCAGCGGCATTTGCCTGCGACCGAGGAAACAACAACGTGCTCGATAAACCCGCCCAAAACTCATCCGTCCGCACCTCCGGCCCTCTCTCGGGCTTCCGCATCGTCGAATTCGCCGGCATCGGGCCCGGCCCGTTCGCCTGCATGATGCTGGCCGACATGGGCGCCGATGTCGTCACGCTCGATCGCGTCGGCGCCAAGAAGAGCATGAAATCGGTGGCGGGCCGCGGCCGCAAGGTGATCGAGCTCGACCTCAAGGACAAGGCGGCAATCGCGCAGGTGCTCGACCTGCTCGCCGGCGCCGATGCGCTGGTCGAGGGCTTTCGTCCCGGCGTGATGGAGCGGCTTGGGCTCGGCCCCGACGTGGTGCTCGCGCGCAACCCGAAACTGGTCTACGGCCGCATGACCGGCTGGGGCCAGGAAGGCCCGCTCGCGAATGCCGCCGGCCATGACATCAACTACATCTCCATCACCGGCGCGCTCGCCGCGATCGGCACCAAGGAAGCGCCGGTGCCGCCGCTGAACCTCGTCGGCGATTTCGGCGGCGGCGCGCTCTATCTCGTCGTCGGCGTGCTCGCGGCGCTGCTGGAGGCGCAGAAGTCCGGCAAGGGCCAGGTGGTCGATGCCGCGATGTGCGACGGGGCGGCCTCGCTGATGTCGTTCTTCTTCGACATGACGACGCTCGGCCGCTGGACCGAAGGCCGCAACCAGAATTTCCTCGATGGCGGCGCTCATTTCTACGGGGTCTACGAGTGCGCCTGCGGCCACTTCGTCTCGATCGGCTCGATCGAGCCGCAGTTCTACGCGCTGCTGCGCGAGCACGCGGGCCTGACTGACGCAGATTTCGACGCGCAGATGGACCGCAAGGCCTGGCCGGCGCTGAAGGAGAAGCTGAAGGCCGTGTTCAAGAGCAAGACGCGCGAGGACTGGTGCAAGATCATGGAAGGCACCGACATCTGCTTCGCGCCCGTGCTGACCATGTCGGAGGCGACACAGCACCCGCACATGGTCGCCCGCGAGGTCTTCATCGAGCGTCATGGCGTGAAGCAGCCCGCGCCCGCGCCGCGGTTCTCACGCACGCCGTCGGCGGTTCGTGAGCCGGAGGCGGCGGAGATTGGAGCAGTGGTGAAGGCGTGGCAGACTGGGAAGTAGCCCCAGCGCACAAATCCGTAGGGTGGGCAAAGGCGCATAGCGCCGTGCCCACGCTCTCTTCAAAATACCGATAGAAGTGGTGGGCACGCTTCGCTTTGCCCACCCTACGGCAGTGTGCGTGTAGCAGCAGCGTCCTTTACGCCGCCGTATCCACCTTCAGCACCCCGCGCCGGATCTGATCCTCCTCGATCGACTCGAACAGGGCCTTGAAATTGCCCTCGCCAAAGCCGTCGTCCCCCTTGCGCTGGATGAACTCGAAGAAGATCGGTCCGATAGCATTCGCCGAGAAGATCTGGAGCAGCACCTTGGTCTGGCCGCCGTCAACCACGCCCTCGCCGTCGATCAGGATGCCGTTCCGCTGCAATCGGGCGACATCCTCGCCGTGCTTGGGCAGGCGCGCATCGATCTTCTCGAAATACGTGTCGGGCGGCGACGGCATGAAGGGCAGGCCGGCTTCGCGCAGGCCCTCGATGGTGCGGTAGATGTCATGGCAGCCGCAGGCGATGTGCTGGATGCCCTCGCCGCGATAGGTCTTTAGATATTCCTCGATCTGCCCGGAATCGCCGGCGTCCTCGTTGATCGGAATCCGGATCTTGCCGTCCGGGCTGGTCAGCGCGCGCGAGAACAGGCCCGAAGCGCGGCCCTCGATGTCGAAGAAGCGGATCTGGCGGAAGTTGAACAGTCTTTCGTAGAAGCCGGCCCAGACGTCCATGCGGCCGCGATGGACGTTGTGGGTGAGGTGGTCGAGATAGAACAGGCCGGCGCCATGCGGCCGCGGATCGCGCGCACCGAGCCATTCGAACTCGGCATCATAGGCCGAGCCCTTGGCGCCGTAGCGATCGACCAGATAAAGCAGGCTGCCGCCAATGCCCTTGATCGCGGGCACGTCGAGCGTCTTCTGCGCCGAAGACGCGTCGGCGGGCTCGGCACCGAGTGCAATCGCGCGCTCATAGGCCGCCTTGGCATCGACGACGCGAAACGCCATCGACGGCGCACAGGGGCCGTGGGCGGCCACGAACTCGTAACCGTGAGTGCCGGGCTCCTCGTTGACGAGATAGTTGATGTCGCCCTGGCGATAGACCGTGATCTTCTTGGTCTTGTGGCGCGCGACGGGCGCATAGCCCATCAGCTTGAACAAAGCATGCAGCTCTTTCGGATTGGGATGGGCGTATTCGACGAACTCGAATCCATCGGTGCCCATCGGATTGTCGGCGGTAATAGTGGCCGGCGGTGCATCGTGCGGAAACGGACCCATGGCGCTCTCCCAAATGGCTGCTGGACAGGAACTATCCTTCATCGGGCGCGCAATAGGCGTGCAATCGAGATGCGTTTTGGCTACCTTGTGCACGATCCGTGCACGAAATGGACAGATGACGCATGATTTCCGTGGACGCCTTCGATCTCAAGATCCTGACCGCACTCCAGGACGACGGCCGCCTCACCAACCAGGAGCTGGCGGATCTCGCAGGCCTCTCGGCCTCGCAATGCTCGCGGCGGCGGATGCGGCTGGAGGAGGAGAAGGTGATCGCGGGCTATCACGCCGACCTCTCCAGCGAGGCGCTCGGCTTTGGCGTGATCGCCTTCATCCAGGTGGGGCTCGCGACCCACTCGCCGGACAATTCAAAACGCTTCCGCGCGCTGGTGAACCGCATTGACGAGATCCAGGAAGCTTATTCGCTGACGGGAGACGCCGACTACGTGCTCAAGGCCGTGCTGCGCGATCTCAAGGGCCTTTCCAACCTCGTCAATGACGTACTGATGCCGCATCAGAGCGTCGCGCATGTGCGCTCCTCCATCGTGCTCGACCGGCTCAAGGAAAGCTCAAAGCTGCCGCTCAAGGAGATCAAACCCGGCTGAAATCGAGGGAACTACGGCATTCGCGCTGCGCGCGCGATCTGCGATGATCCCGGTCAATCCGGGAGATTCAGCCATGGCGCTCCAGCTTCGACCGAACTGCGAGTATTGCGACCGCGACCTGCCCCCCGATGCAACGGATGCGCGGATCTGCTCCTATGAATGCACGTTCTGTGCGGACTGCGTCGAGACAAAACTCTCCAACGTTTGCCCGAACTGCGGCGGCGGCTTTGCCCCGCGGCCGATCAGGCCGACGCAGGAATGGCGACCGGGCGTGTGCACGAGCAAGCAGGCGCCGTCCGACAAGCGGGTGCATTTGAAGTACAGCGTGGAGGACGTCGCGGCGCATTGCGCGCGGGTGCGGGACGTGCCGCCGGAGAAACGATAGGCTCTCTCCACGTCATGCGAGGAGCCCTTGCGACGAAGCAATCCAGACTGCCGCCGCGGAAAACTTCTGGATTGCTTCGCTGCGCTCGCAATGACGCAGAACGAGGACGGAGCGTCGCCTCAATGTCCCAGCAATCACTCCGCCGCCAAGATCGTCCCCTCGACCTCGCCGAATCCGACGCGATAGCCGTTGCCCTGGCACCAGCCGCGCATGACAAGGCTATCGCCGTCCTCAAGAAACGAGCGCTTGGCGCCGCCGGGCAGTTCGACCGGCTCGGTGCCGTTCCAGCTGATCTCCAAGAGACTCCCGCGCTGGTTCTTCTCGGGCCCGGAGATGGTGCCGCTGCCCAAGAGATCGCCGACATTCATGGCGCAGCCGCTTGAGGCGTGGTGCATCAACTGCTGCACCGAGGACCAGTACATGTATTTGAAATTGGTGCGGCTGATGCTGGCAGACGCGTTGGCACCCGCAGCGCGCAAGGAGACATCGAGCTCGACATCGTAGTTCTGCGGCTTCGCCTGCTTGAGATAATCCAGCGGCACCGGCGCCTGCTCCGGCCCTCTCACGCGGAACGGCTCCAGCGCCTCGCGCGTCACCACCCACGGGCTGATCGAAGTTGCGAAGGCCTTTGCCAGGAACGGGCCGAGCGGCACATATTCCCATTGCTGGATGTCGCGCGCGCTCCAGTCGTTCAGTAGCACGAAACCGAAGATCATCTCCTCGGCCTGGCTCTCGGTCAGCATGCCGCCCATCGGTGAGGGCTGGCCGACGACGACGCCGATCTCCAGCTCGAAATCGAGCCGCTTGCAGGGCGCAAAGCTCGGCACCTCCACATTCGGCGGCTTCAACTGACCGCGCGGACGCTTCACTCTTGTGCCGGAGACCACCACCGTCGAGGCCCGGCCGTTATAGGCGATCGGCATGTGCAGCCAGTTCGGCTGAAGCGCATTGTCCTTGCCGCGGAACATCACACCGACATTGGTGGCGTGCTCCTTCGACGAATAGAAATCGGTGTAGCCCGAGACCGTGAACGGAAGATGCAGCTTCGCGTCCTGCATCGGCACCAGCGCGCGGCTGCGCAGCTCCTGATTGTCGCGCAGCTGCGGGTTATCGTGACGCAAGAGCTCGCTGATCCGCGCCCTCGTCCCGGTCCAGACTTTCGGCCCCAGCGCTATGAAGGGATTGAGCGAGGGTCCGGAGAACACGCCGAGTGGGCCGACATCGAGCCGCGAATCCTGCTCGAGCTCCCAGAGATCGAGCACGTAGTTGCCGATGGCGACGCCGACGCGCGGCGTCGGATTGGCCCCGGTCGAGAACACGCCATAGGGCAGGTTCTGGATCGGGAAGTCGGAAGAAGGGTCGATTTCGATGAAGGAGCGGAGACTGGGATCGTTGGGGTGGGTCACGAGAATTCTCCAATCGAAAAATCGTCATGCCGGGGCTTGACCCGGGCATCCATCCTTTCAGGGGAGGATGGATCGCCGGGTCAAGCCCGGCGATGACGAACAACAAAACTCACGGCTTGTTCGGGTCGAACCGCTTCTCCAAGCCCTTCCAGCAATCCGCGTAATCGTCCTGGAGCGTCGACGATTTTGCGGCATGCGCCGTGACGCGCTGCGGGTAGCGGGTCTCGAACATGAAGGCCATGGTGCCGGTCAGCTTGACCGGCTTCAGCTCACTGTTGCTGGCGTGCTCGAAGGCATCGCGATCGGGGCCGTGCGGCAGCATGCAATTGTGCAAGGAGATGCCGCCCGGCACGAACCCCTGTGGCTTGGCGTCGTAGACGCCGTAGATCAGGCCCATGAACTCGCTCATGATGTTCATGTGGTACCAGGGCGGACGGAAAGTGTTGTCGGCGACCATCCAGCGCTCGGGGAAGATCACGAAATCGATATTCGCGGTGCCCGCTGTCTCCGACGGCGAAGTCAGCACCGTGAAGATCGAGGGATCAGGGTGGTCGAAGCTGATCGCGCCGACCGGCGAGAACGCGCGCAGATCGTATTTGTAGGGCGCGTAATTGCCGTGCCAGGCGACGACGTCGATCGGTGAATGCGGCAGGGTCGTCTTGAACAGCGAGCCGCCCCATTTCACGTAGAGCTCGGTCGGCGTGTCCTTGTCCTCGTAGTTCGCGACCGGCGTCAGGAAGTCGCGCGCATTGGCGAGGCAATTCGCACCGATCGGTCCGCGCTCCGGCAGCGTAAAGGCGCCGCCGTAGTTCTCGCAGAGATAGCCGCGCGCCGGACCATTCGGAATCTCCACGCGGAACTTGACGCCGCGTGGGATCACGATGATCTCACCGGGCTCGGCATCGATGCGGCCGAACTCGGTGACGAGGCGCAGATTGCCCTGCTGGAGCACGAACAGCAATTCGCCGTCGGCGTTGTAGAAGTGCTCGTCCACCATCGACTTGGTGATGAGATAGACATGCGCGGCCATGCCGGCCTGGGTATTGACGTCGCCAGCGGTGGTCATGGTCTGCACGCCCTGGAGGAAGGTTACCTCCTCCTTCGGCAGCGGCGTCGGATCCCAGCGCAGCTGCGCGATCGGCAGATCGTACTCATGACACGGCGCCGACCGCCACAGCCCGGCGTCGACTTTCTCGAATCGCCCGGAATGCTTCACCGAAGGCCGGATGCGATAGAGCCAGGAGCGCTCATTGGTGCCGCGCGGCGCGGTGAAGGGCGAGCCGGAGAGCTGCTCGGCATAGAGGCCGTAGGCGCAGCGCTGCGGCGAGTTGCGCCCGATCGGCAGCGCGCCCGGCAGCGCCTCGGTCTCAAAAGAGTTGCCGAAGCCCGACATATAGCCCGGCGTCACCTGGGCCGAGCTGCGGACGATCTGATCAGGCGAGGTATTGATGTTCATGACTATCCTCCTCCTTGCAGGGCGGCCCACATTTCCTGGTCGCGCTTGTCGGTCCAGATCACGGGATCGTCGATCCCCGACGCTTCGTCGTAGGCACGCGACACGTTGAACGGCAGGCAGTGCTCGTAGATGGCGAAGCTGGAAAACTTCGGGTCCATCACCTCGCGCGTCGCCGCCATCGATTCCTTCAGCGTGCGACCCTTGGCGACGGAGATTTCGGCCGCGCCATAGAGCGAGGTGACGAAATCGCGCGTCATCGCGATGGCCTCGCGCACCATGCCAACGCCTTTCAGCGCATCGCCGCGGCCCGGCGCGATCGCCTTGGGATTGAAGTTGCGGATCTCGTTCAGTGTCAGTGGCCATTCGCGCAAATGCGCATCGCCGCAATAGCAAGCCGAGTGATATTCGATCAGATCGCCGGAGAACATCACCTCGGCATCCGGCACCCAGGCGACGATGTCGCCGGAGGTGTGGCCGGCCCCTAACTGCATCAGTCGCACTTCGCGCTTGCCGAGATAGATCGACATCTCGCCTTCGAAGGTCAGCGTCGGCCAGGTCAGGCCAGGAATGCTGGCAGCATCCTGGAACAGGCGCGGGAAGCGGCCGTATTCGGAATCCCCAGTCCTGCTGGCCGCGCTCCGCGATCAGCCGATGCGTCTCCTGCGAGGCCACGATCCCTTGCGCCTTGTAGGCGGAGGCGCCGAGCACGCGCACGGCGTGATAATGCGACAGCACGACATATTTGATCGGCTTGTCGGTGACGGCTTTGACGCGCTCGATCACCTTGTTCGCCATCGCAGGCGTCGCTTGCGCGTCGAACACGAGGCAACTGTCATCGCCGACGATAACAGCGGTGTTCGGATCGCCTTCGGCGGTGAAGGCGTAGAGATCGGTGCCGATCTCGGAGAAGGTGATCTTCTTCTCGGAGAGATCGCCGGTGGATGCGAAGTTCTTCGCCATCAGGTCATCCTCAAGTCAGTGGTTATTGTTGTTGCTGTTGTTGCTGCTGGCCGTCGATCATGCGGCGCTTCGCCAGCCCGATCGCCTCGCGCAGCACGTCGATGTCGCCGATATGATTGGCGAGGATCAGCACCAGCGCCGCGTCGAAATCGGCGCTCTGCTCCTCGGTGAGGCCGCGATGCGCATCGACGATGGCGCGAAAGGCGTCGTCAGGCCGTGCGAAGTTCGAGCTGGTCGAAAGCGGCATGGGAAACCTCAATTGACGCCGGTGGCGCGCGACAGCGCCGCTGTAATCGCCTCGCGCGTCGGATGGCGGAAGCGCGCCGCGACATAGCCATCTGGCCTGAGCAGATAGGCTGCGCCCGGCTCGGCATCGTAGCGCTTTGCGACCAGGCCCTGGGAATCGGCCAGCCCGCCCGCGCCACCGACGCGGATATCCTTCAGGCCTTCCGGCGCGTCGATCGCTGCGCCATTGCTGAACGACAGCAAGGTGAAATCCGTTCCACCTTTGCGGAACGCATCGGTCAGATAGGCCTGCTCGCCGGCAACAGGAGCGTCGAGCATGGAACAGCCGGGAGAAGGGCCACCGCGCCATGCATCTGCATCAGGCGATGACAGCGGCGAGTCATAGCTGCACGGCACCGAAAGGCGGCCGCCAATTAACCATGCGCTTGCCGAACTCGGTCTCCTTGGCGAGCGACAGCACCGCCTTGCGCAGCCGCGCTTCCTGGTGCGAGTTCGGCGCCATGAAATCGGTCGAGCGGGTCGATTCGCGGATGTTCTCGTCGGCCGCGAAGCTCCGCTCGATATGGTAGCTCTCAAGCAGGCTCGCTGGCGAAGTCCCACGCAGCACGCGGTCGAGCTTCCAGGAGAGATTCTCGGCGTCCTCGAGTCCCGAGTTCGCGCCGCGAGCGCCGAACGGCGAGACCTGATGCGCGGAGTCGCCGGCAAAGATCACGCGGCCATGGATGAAGCGGTCCATCCGGCGGCATTGGAATTTGTAGAGCGAGATCCACTCGAACTCGAATTTGTCGTGGCCGAGCATGCGCGCGATCCGCGGCCGAACGTTCTCCGGCTTCTTCTCGACTACGGGATCGGCGTAGCGGTTGAGCTGGAGGTCGATGCGCCAGACATCGTCGGGCTGCCGGTGCAGCAGCGCCGAGCGCCCGGCGTGGAACGGCGGATCGAACCAGAACCAGCGTTCGGTGGGGAATTCCGCCGTCATCTTGACATCGGCGATCAGGAACTGGTCCTCGAACACCTGTCCGGCAAACTCGGCGCCGACCATCTGCCGCAGCGAGGAGCGTGCCCCGTCGCAGGCGATGACGTATTGCGCGTGCAGGCGATAGGCACCCTCCGGCGTGTCGATTGTCAGCGCCACGGAATCGTTGCGGCTCTCCAGCGCCGTCACCTTGTTGCGCCAGCGCAGGTCGATCGCAGGCAGATCACTGACGCGGTCGACCAGATAGGCCTCGGCGTAATATTGCTGGAGGTTGATGAAGGCCGGCCGCTTGTGGCCATCCTCGGGCAGCAGGTTGAACTGATAGAGCTGGGACTCGCCGTGGAAGATGCGGCCGACGCTCCAGACTACGCCCTTGTCGACCATACGGTCGCCGACGCCGAGCCGGTCCAAATATTCCAGCGAACGCTTCGAGAAGCAGATCGCGCGCGAGCCTTCGCCGATGCGGTCGGCATCGTCCAGAAGGACGACGCGCTGGCCGCGCTGGGCAAGGTCGATCGCCAGCGACAGCCCCACCGGGCCGGCGCCGACGATCACCACCGGATGCTCCGCCGGGCTAGAGCCGGGGCGATCCTGATCGGGGTGGCGGCGATAGCCGAACTGGGTTTTGGCCTTTTGCGGATTGGCCTGCGCCATGCGCTAACCTCGGCTCTGGTCAGAAGAGGACTGATCTGCTAGATAGTCTCACGTGCAACTATTTTGGACCGGAGCCGGCCGGCCGTCAACTGGAATTCGGAGCGCTCTCCTTGGCGAGGACATCCAGCGACATCGCGCTGAAGACGCGGCAAGGCGATGAGGCTTCGCCGCGGCCGAAGGCGCGCCTCGATCTGTTCAAGTTCGTGCCGTTCCGCCTCAACCGGCTTGCGGCGGAAGTCAGTGCTGCGCTCGCGGTCGAATATCAGGAACGTCACGGCCTCGACATTCCGGCCTGGCGCGTGATCGCCACGCTCGGCTTCCGCAACGAGGCCTGCAGCGCCCAGTACATTTCGCAATGCACCCGCACGCACAAATCCACCATCAGCCGCGCGGTGACCACGCTGCTCAATGCGCAGCTGATCGAGCGCGTCGAGAACGAAGCCGACCGCCGTGAATTCCGCCTGCAACTGACGAAGAAGGGCCGCGCGCTGTACGAAGAGCTGTTCCCGCAACTCTTGCGACGGGAAGACGAGATCCTCGCCTGCCTTTCCGCCCAGGAGCGCAAGCAGCTCTCGGCCCTGCTCGGCAAGATCGAGGCGAGTCTCGATCTGATCCAGACTAGCGAGGAGGCCGACGCGAAGCAGGCCTATTAGAGCGCATAGAGGCGCAGACGCCTAGACGGACTGAGAAGGCTTGGTAGGCTCGTGACGGCACTAGCTTATATGGCGGCGCTACTTGTGGCATTTGCCGCAACTGGCGCATACGCCGCTGATATAGGTTACCTGGCTCCCCCCGGCGTCGCTGCAAACGAGTTTCCCTCACCGCAGCGCGCCGTTGCACGGATCGTCAGCCCACGCCGCGCCGCCGAAGAGCGCCGCGACGCCCTCAATGAGGCCGGTCAGATCGCACGCGCTCTTGAACTGAAACCGGGAATGACGGTCGGCGACATCGGAGCAGGCAGCGGCTACCACACGGTCAGGCTCTCGCGCCTCGTCGGACCCGCCGGCTCTGTCATTGCCCAGGACGTCACGCGGGATTACCTGATTGAACTGGCAAGGCGAACAGAACTTCTGAAGTTGACGAACGTGCAATTCGCGCTCGGCGAACCACACGACCCGCGCCTGCCCGCCTCCTCGCTGGATGCCGCAATCCTCGTGCATATGTATCACGAGATCGCCCAGCCCTATGCCTTCCTCTACAATCTTGCGCCCGCCCTGAAGCAGGGTGCGCGGGTCGCAATTGTGGATCTCGAGCTTCCGACATCGAAGCATGGCACGCCAATCGACCTCTTGCGCTGCGAATTAACGGCCGTCGGCTATCGCGAGGTCGCCGCATATCAACTCACCGGGGACACAGGATATTTGGTGATATTCTCTCCGCCGGAGCTAGCGGCGCGAAAATCTCCGCGCGATATCGTTGCTTGCGGCGATCCTGCCGGCACTCGCTGACACCATATCTACGCCCGTTCAGGGCGCGTCGGACTTGTTCTCGATGAGATTGGCTTCTAGCGAATATATCGACGTAACGAATGTCGTCATATCCGCCGGCTCGGAAGTGATAAAACCACTCGGCGTCCTCGTCCGAATAGTGGCCGGCAATTGTCATGCATCGATACCCTGGTGCAGGCTCAATGGCATACATTGCCAAGCGCAATTCTTCTCATTTTGTATTGTTCATCACGCCAAGGTTTTAAGCCACTTTGTTTACCCCGTCAGGCGCCTCTATTGGCGGTCCTGTTCATAGTGGATGAGCCCCGCGACGTCACTGGCCTGACTCGGACCTCCGGGAGCTCTTCTGCGCGCTGCTTCCAGGAACGCAGCGGACTTCAGGCCCGCCTGATCTCAGCCGCAAGAGCGCGCTCGGCTCTGCTCGGCGAGTTCGAAGCGAGCCTCGATCTGATCCAGACCAGCAAAGAGGCGGACGCCAAGCAGGCGTATTAGCCGTCGCTGTCACTCCGGGGCACCGCGATAGCGGCGAACCCGGAATCTCGAGATTCCGGGTTCGCGCTATGCGCGCCCCGGAATGACGCTATCGCGTCACTTCGCAAACGATCTTGTCGGCGGCAAATGCAGCGCCCAGGCATCGACCTTGTCGCTGGCGCGCGGGTAGATTTCCGTCACGATCGGATCGTGACCGGGAATGAATCTGTCAGGATGTCCGGCGAGACGCTCGATCGTCTCCCAGCCCGCCGCCATGTCGCCGACATTGTAGACGATCGGGAATGGGCTCCTGCGCTGGAGATTGGCGTAGTAATGCGCGGCGTCGGACGCCAGCACCACCGGCCCCGCGCGCGGTCTCGACCTTGACCACCTGCAAACCGTCCGAATGGCCGCCGACACGATGCACGGTGATGCCGGGCGCGACCTCACCGTCGCCGGAATAGAACGTGACGCGCTCGCCGTAGACATGGCGCACCATCTGCGTGACGTGCTCGACCGTGAACGGATGTCGCAGCAGGCCATTGCACATGCAGCGGCCTGTCGCGTAGGCCATCTCGCGCTCCTGAAGATGGAAGCGCGCGTTCGGGAAGCGGTCGAGATTGCCGGCATGGTCGTAATGCAGATGCGTCACGATGATGTCGCCAATAGCCGACGCAGCGACACCGAAGCGCTCCAGCGCGTCCACCGGATTCAGTGTCAGCTTGCGCGCTCGCGCGCTCGCCTCCTCGGCATTGAAGCCGGTATCGACCAGGATGTCGCAGCCCTGCCCTCGGATCAGCCAGACGAAATAGTCGAGGTCTTGCGCCGCGGTGTCATGCGGATCCGGGGCCAGGAAGTTCATGTGGGGGGTGCGCGGCGACATCGTCGCATAGCGCAGCGCGTAGATTTCGTAGGCGTTTCCCATGGTCTTGCTTTTCTGGAGTTGGATCTTGCGGGACGATCGGGCGCACCAAGCCATTGTCCGCAACAAAGGTCAAACGCTGGAGGCTGCAGTGACAGCGAGCCTGCCATGTGAGCCGGCGACGTGAGACCAATCACATTCTCATTCGACCCGGCTGCCCTAAACATGCTGCCGCAAGTGTCGAACCGAACGCATCGAGCCGCAATCATGACAGCCCGTTCATTCTCCTCCCGGCGCGCCCATGCGTTGCGATCAATCGTCGCGATTACGCCGAATCTCCAAGCGGTTGACGCCCCCCTTCCCGGGTTTGATAATGCCTGGAGCGTAAGTTAAGGTCGCCGCGGCGCACGCTGGGAACGGCGCCTTTTTGGCTGGACCGCGCTGATTATGAAAATTCGCTTTCTCGTTCTTCTGCCCCTCCTCATGTCGCTTGTCCCGGCTGCGCCGTCCCTGGCCGCCGGCGACCGCTATGCGCTGGTCATCGGAAATGCCAAATATCCGGATGCGGATGCTCCGCTGAAGGAACCGATCAACGACGCGCGCGAGCTCGCCGACGAGCTCAAGCGCGACGGCTTTTCCGTTGACATCGGCGAGAACCTGACCGGCGACGGCATGCGCCGCGCGTTCGACAAGCTCTATGGCAAGATCAAGCCCGGTTCGGTGGCGCTGGTGTTCTTCAGCGGCTTCGGCATCCAGTCGGCGCGCCAAAGCTACATGCTGCCGGTCGACGCGCAGATCTGGACCGAATCCGACGTGCGCCGCGACGGTTTCAGCCTCGAGACCGTGCTCGGTGAGCTCCATACCCGCGGCGCCGGCGTCAAGATCGCGCTGGTCGATGCTTCCAGGCGCAATCCGTTCGAGCGCCGGTTCCGCAGCTTCTCGGCCGGCCTCACCCCGGTGATCGCGCCGAACGGCACGCTGGTGATGTATTCGGCGGCGCTGGCTTCGGTGGTGTCGGACGCCGGCGGCGACCACAGCCTGTTCGTGCAGGAACTGCTCAAGGAGATCCGCGTCCCCGACCTGATGGCCGAGGAGACGCTGAACCGCACCAAGATGGGTGTCACCCGCGCCTCGCGCGGCGAGCAGGTGCCGTGGATATCCTCTTCCCTGGCCGAAGATTTTTCGTTCATTCCGGGAGCGGGTGGCTCGCGTCCGACAACGGCTCCAACGCCCGCGCCGCCCGTCGTCGCCAACAACCCGCCGCCGGCGCCGCCCGCACCACCTCCGCCGCCTAAGCCGGCCGACACGGTTGCAGCACCTGCGCCTGCGCCTCCACCCGCGCCCGCACCGGCCCCCTCGCCGAAGCCGCAGGTCGAGGCCGCCCTGCCCCCGCCGCCGCCTCCGGTGAAGCCGGCCGAGACAACCCCGGCCCCGAACGCGGATAGCGGACCGAACGCGGCCGCTTTGGCTGAGGACCCCACCATCAAGGGCCTGACCGCCAAGATCGCGGCCAATCCGGATGACGTGAACGCGCTGTACCGGCGCGGCCAGGTCTATGCCAGCAAGGGCGCCTACAACCTCGCCATCAAGGATTTCGACGACACGCTGCGGATCAACGCGAAGGACGTCGAGGCGCTGAACAACCGCTGCTGGACCCGCACCGTCGTCGGCGATCTCCAGGGCGCGCTGAAGGATTGCAACGAGGCGCTGCGGCTGCGACCGAACTTCGTCGATGCGCTGGACAGCCGAGGGCTCGTCAACCTCAAATCGGGCGCGGTCAAGAACGCCATCGCCGATTTCGACGCGGCCTTGCGGATCAACCCGCGCCTGACCTCCTCGCTCTATGGACGGGGGCTCGCCAAGCAGCGCAACGGCTCGGCCCAGGAAGGCGCGCTCGATATCGCCAATGCCAAGGCGATGGATCCGAACATCGTTCAGGAATTCGCAAGCTACGGAGTACGCTAGGATTTTTTCCAGTTGGGGCAGCGTACGCCTCGAACCTTGGCGGCCCAAGCAAGACTAAACAACGGATGCCGCAAGCGGCCTTTCCGGGGCTTATTGCAAGGAATTTTGGAACCGCGCAGGTCGGCTGCGCAGGAGGGACTGGCAATGAGATTTGCTGCAAAAGGACTTACCGCGATCCTGTCGGTCATGGCGATCGGCGCCGCGCTGTCGCTGCCGGCCGCACCCGCATTCGCCGGCGACGACGGCAACAGCAAGAACGTCACCGAGGACGAGATCGTCCGCGCGCTGGCACCGCCGCCGAAGAAGCCGCTGACCCGCGGCCTCTCCATCGGCGCGCCGCAGGCCGATCCCGCGCCGAGCGCGGCGGAGACCAAGCTGCTCCAGTCCGTGCGCGGCCGCTCGACGCGCTCGCTGTCGTCGACCGAGCGCGAGGAAATCGCATCAGTCGCCAAGGACAAGCCGAACATCGATCTCGAGATCACGTTCGATTACAACTCCGCCAATATCAGCGCCAAGTCGCTGCCCTCGGTGCAGGCGCTCGGGCGCGCGCTGACCAGCCCCGACCTGAAGGGCTCGACCTTCGTCGTCGCCGGCCACACCGACGCCGCCGGTAGCGAGGCCTACAACCAGGATCTCTCGGAGCGCCGCGCGGACTCGATCAAGCGCTATCTGGTCGAAAAATACAGCATCGCCGCGACCGACCTCGTCACCGTCGGCTACGGCAAGAGCAAGCTGAAGGATCCAACCCAGCCGATGGCGGAGGTCAACCGCCGCGTGCAGGTCGTCAACATGGAAAACAAGACCACCGCATCGAAGTGAGCGCGACGCAATCCTTTGCAATGACCCGTCGTGATGTGGTGTAAAGTCTTGCTGCCGAAGCGCGTCCCGCAGCCTTGCGGGGCGCCGCTTTATTTCACGGAAACGCTCTTCAAAGGCCTCGTGCGGATGGCCGTGAGCCAGGCCAGGACACTCCGGCGATGAACGTCTCCGAATATCTCAAACCCGCCGGAACCGTATTGTTCGTCGTCGTGCTCGGCGTCGGCTATTATCTGTTCGAGCATCGGCATCGTCCCGAGGCGAAGGAAACGCCGGGCGAGGCGCTCGTCATCGTGACGAAGTCGACCAATGCCTGCTTCTCCGACCTCGTGCGGGTGACCGGTTTCTTCGTGCCGCGCCGCGAGGCCGTGGTCGTCGCCGACCAGGAGGGCTCCAGGGTCACCGACCTCTTCGTCACCGAAGGAACTCTCGTCACCGACAATCAGGAGCTGGCGCGCCTGACCGCGCCGCCGCAGATTCCCGGTCAGCCGCAGCGGCCCGGGCCGCAAGGACCGATCTCGCTGAAGGCGCCCGCGCCAGGCCTCGTCACCGAGGTCCGCACCATCGTCGGCGCGCCCGCTTCCCCGCAGGCCGGCCCGATGTTCCGCATCGCCGTCAACAACGAGATCGAGCTGGATGCGCAGGTCCCGGCCGTGCACATGCCCAAGCTCAGCCCCGGCGCGACGGTGCGCATCAGCCGCGACGACGCGCCCGATCTGATCGGCCGGGTCCGGCTGGTTGCGCCCGAGATCGACCGTGCCACCCAGCTCGGCCGCGTCCGCATCAGCGTCACCAACAATCCGTCGCTGAAAGTCGGCGTGTTCGCCCGCGCTTCCATCGACGCCAAGCGGAGCTGCGGCGTCGCGGTCCCCAAGACCGCGATCGACCATCTCACCGTGCAGGTGGTCAAAGGCAACATCGTCGAGACGCGCAAGGTGCGGGTCGGCTTGTCGTCCGACACCGCGACGGAAATCTTGGAAGGGCTCGACGTCGGCGAGATCGTCGTCGCCGACGCCGGCTCTTCGCTGCATGACGGCGACCAGATCAAGACCATGTTCGCCGATGAACTCGATCGCACGCGGGTACGCTGATGGCTCTCAATATCTCGGCATGGTCGATCCGCAATCCGCTGCCGTCGGTGGTCTTTTCGATCATCCTCCTGATCCTCGGCTGGGTCTCCTTCACCAAGCTCGCGGTGACGCGGCTGCCCTCGGCCGACATTCCAGTGATCTCGGTCGCGGTCTCGCAGTTCGGCGCGGCGCCCGCCGAGCTCGAATCCCAGGTCACCAAGACCATTGAAGACGCGGTCTCCGGCGTCGAGGGCGTGCGGCACATCACCTCGTCGATCACCGACGGCCTGTCGCTGACCACGATCCAGTTCGCGCTGGAGACCAACACCGACCGCGCCCTCAACGACGTCAAGGACGCGGTGACGCGCGTGCGCTCCAACCTGCCCCAGAACGTCATCGAGCCGCTGATCCAGCGCGTCGACGTGATCGGGCTGCCGATCGTCACCTATGCCGCGATCGCGCCCGGCAAGACGCCGGAGCAGCTCTCTTATTTCGTCGACGACGTGGTCAAGCGCGCGCTGCAGGGCGTGCGTGGCGTCGCCCAGGTCGAGCGCATCGGCGGTGTCGAGCGCGAGATCCTGGTTTCGCTCGATCCCGACCGGCTCCAGGCCATGGGGCTCACCGCCGTCAATGTCAGCCAGAGCCTGCGCGGCACCAATGTCGATGTCGCCGGCGGCCGCGCCGAGATCGGCAAGAATGACCAGGCGATCCGTACGCTGGCCGGCGCCAAGACACTGAGCGACCTCGCCGGCACCATGATTCCGCTGTTCGGCGGCGGCGAGGTCCGTCTCGACGATCTCGGCACGGTCACCGACACCATCGCCGACCGCCGCACCTTCGCCCGCTTCAACGGCGAGCCGGTGGTCGCACTCGGCATCAAGCGTTCCAAGGGCGCCAGCGACGTGGTGGTCGCCGCCGCCGTGCAGAAGCGCATCGACGCGCTCAAGGCCGCCTATCCCGAGGTCGATCTCAAGCTGATCGACACCTCGGTCGAATTCACCAAGGGCAATTACGAGGCGGCGATCTCGACCCTGTTCGAGGGCGCCATCCTCGCCGTCGTCATCGTGCTGTTGTTCCTGCGCGATTTGCGCGCGACCATCATCGCCGCGATTTCGCTGCCGCTGTCGATCTTCCCGGCTTTCTGGGCGATGGACATCCTCGGCTTCTCGCTCAACCTCGTCAGCTTCCTCGCCATCACGCTGTCGACAGGTATCCTGGTCGACGACGCCATCGTCGAGATCGAGAACATCGTGCGGCACATGAACATGGGCAAGTCGCCATACCGTGCCGCCCTGGAAGCCGCCGACGAGATCGGCCTCGCCGTGATCGCGATCTCGCTCACCATCATCGCGATCTTCGCGCCCGCGAGCTTCATGTCGGGCATCGCCGGACAGTTCTTCAAGCAGTTCGGCATCACCGTCTCGGTGCAGGTGTTCTTCTCGCTGCTCGCGGCACGCTTCGTGACGCCGATGCTGGCAGCCTACTTCCTCAAGCATCACGCGCACCACGAGCCGCCACCCGGCCGCATCCTGCGGACCTACCACAGCATCGTGTCGTGGTCGGTGAAGCACTACTTCATCACCGTGCTGATCGGTTTCGGCATCTTCGCTGCCTCGATCTGGAGCATCACGTTGCTGCCGCAGGGCTTCCTGCCGGCGCAGGACAGCGCGCGCTCGCTGCTTGCCCTCGAGCTGCCGCCGGGCACCCAGCTCGCCTACACCGAAAAGGTCACCGAGGACATCGTCGCGCGCCTGCGCAAGCGGCCGGAGGTGAAGAGCATCTTCGTCGACGGCGGCCGCGTTCCGCCCGGGACCCAGGAAGTCCGGCGCGCCGCCCTGATCATCAACTACACGCCCAAGAACGACCGCGACATCACCCAGCGCGAGCTCGAATTCTCGATCAGCCAGGAGCTGGAGAACGTTCCAGATATCCGTTTCTGGTTCCTGGACGAGAACGGCCTGCGCGCGATCTCGCTGGTCGTGACCGGCGTCGACGCCAACATCGTCAACAACGTCGCAAGCGAGCTTGCGACGCAGATGAAGCGGATTCCGACCATCTCGAACGTGATCTCGGAGACCGCGCTGGAACGCCCGGAGCTGCGCATCGAGCCGCGAGCGGACCTTGCCGCGCGCCTCGGCGTCTCAACCGAAAGCCTGTCGCAGACCATCCGCGTCGCCACCATCGGCGACGTCGGCCCCGCGCTCGCCAAGTTCGACGTCGGCGATCGCCTGGTGCCTATCCGCGTCCAGCTCGAGGATGCCGCGCGCGGCAATCTCAAGACGCTGGAGCAATTGCGCGTGCCGCTCGGCGAGCACGGCGAGAAGGGCGGCGTGCCGCTCTCGGTGATCGCCGACGTCAAGCTCGACCAGGGCCCGACCAGCATCAACCGCTACGATCGCGAGCGGCAGGCTACCGTCGCCGCCGACCTCGTCGGCTCCGCAGCGCTCGGCGACGCCACCAAGAAGATCTACGAACTGCCGGTGATGAAGAGCCTGCCGAAGGGCGTGAAGGTCTCACCGTCGGGCGATGCCGAAAGCCTGAACGAGCTGTCCGACGGCTTTGCCACCGCGATCACGGCCGGCCTGATGATGGTCTATGCGGTGCTGGTGCTGCTGTTCGGCACTTTCCTGCAACCGATCACCATCTTGTTCTCGCTGCCGCTGTCGATCGGCGGCGCGATCGCAGCCCTGCTCGTCACCGGCAAGCAGCTGACGACGCCGGTCTGGATCGGCATCCTGATGCTGATGGGTATCGTCACCAAGAACGCCATCATGCTGGTGGAATTCGCGATCGAGGCGATCAATGGCGGCAAGCCGCGCGACGAGGCGATGATCGACGCCGGCATGAAGCGCGCCCGTCCGATCGTGATGACCACGATCGCGATGGCCGCCGGCATGATGCCGAGTGCGCTCGCGGTCGGCGCCGGCGGCGAGTTCCGCTCGCCGATGGCGCTCGCGGTGATCGGCGGCCTGATCTTCTCGACCATCCTGTCGCTGGTGTTCGTGCCCGCGATGTTCATGGTGATGGACGATCTCGGCGCGCTGATCTGGCGCTTCGGCAAGCGGCTGATCGTGCGCAGCGAGGACGCCGAGACCAGCGGGCATCATGGGGCCGCACCGGTGCAAGCGTCGCCAGCGGCGAAGAACATCGTGCACCCGGCGGCGGAGTGAGGTTAGCGCGGGGAAACGTTCGCACGATCGTCGAAGAGCTCGACGACAATACCGTGCTCGCCGAATTCAGCGACGACGGGCGGCCATATGCCGTGGCCCCTGCCCGCGATCTGAGTTACTGACCTTGCACGACATGCCGGAAGCAGCCTAGCTGCCGCTACTCGTTCCGTGCGATCGCGGTCAGCTTCGTCATGTTCCGCAGCAATATCCGGCCGCGCTGGAGATCGAGGATCGCTTCCTTGCGCCAGGCCTGGAGCTGGCGGTTGACGCTTTCGCGGGCGGCGCCGACGAAGACGCCGAGCTGCTCCTGCGAGATGTGCACCTCGGAGCCGAAATCGGCGGCTAGGGCGCAGAGCCGCCGTGCCAGCCGCACCGGCAGCGGCTGCAACATGGATTCCTCCATGCGCTCGCTCTGCCAGCGGATGCGCTGGCATAAGAGCGCGATGATCTTGATCGCGACCTTCGGCTCGCGCTCGAGGAAGCCGAGGAAATCCTCGCGCCGCAGCACGAACAATTCGCTGGCCTCGCCCGCGGTCGCATCCGCCGTGCGGCTCTGGCCATCCAGCACCGCGACCTCGCCGAACAAATCACCTGGTCCCATGAAATTCAGCGTCAGCCGGCTGCCGTCGGAAGCGCCCGTCTCGATGCGGACCTGGCCGCGGCGCACGCCGAACAGCGCATCGCCGGGATCGCCCTTCTGGAACAGTACCTCGCCGTTGCCCAGATGCTGGGTGTGGCAGAGACTGGACAGCCGCTGGAGTTCATCTGTGCCGAGGTCGGCGAACATCGCATTCATCTTCAGAATGACCGCAAATTCGGCCTGCTTGCTCATTTCAATGTCCCTGTGAATTTCTTGGCAAATCGCTTGGAACCATCGACATCAGGATCGCGTAAAACCGCGCGGGGGAAGTGTGTCATAAGTCACATAACTTTGCAGCTCCCCCAGACTATTTTTGACTGCTTGGAGCCGCTTCCCGTCCCGGGATAAACTCAGGCGCAAAGGACGAGGCGCAAAGTGCCGGTATTTGCCGGTTTCGACGCCGGTTGTCCGTCGCTGGAAAGTCGACATGAGAGCAGTGAAATTTGCCGGCGCAATTGTGGCCGCCGTCATCATCGTGATCGCACTCCTGCTGGTGGTCGGGGTGCCCTCCGGCTTCCTGACCTCCACGATTGCCTCGCGGCTCGAGAGCGCGACCGGCTATCGGCTCTCGATCGACGGCACCATCAAGATCAGCATTTGGCCGACGCTGAACGTCACACTGAACGATCTCACGCTCCAGGACCCCAAGGACCGCAGCGGCATCACGCGCCTGACGGTCGACAGCGTACAGGCCGACATGTCGCTGGCCAGCGTCTGGTCGGGCCGCCCGAAGATCAGCGAGCTCGTCGTCACCCATCCCGTGCTCTATCAGCCGCTGCTGCGCGAGCGCCTGCCGAATGCCGGCACCTCGTCCAAGCCGCCGTTCGGCACGGGCGGCGCCACCATTGACCGCGTCAAGATCACCGACGGCGAGGTCGCCTTCTCGCGCGTGCGCGCTCGCGTCGAGGGTCGCATCAGCGCCATCAACGCCGATGCCGTCGTCGACCGCGACCGCAAGGTCAACGTCACCGGCACCGCGGGGGTTGGCGAGCACCCGACCAGGTTCGACATCAAGGCGACGACGCCGGCGCCGCCGGCCGAGCGGCCCACGATCCCCGTGGATTTCGCCATCGACATGCCCGATGTGCTGAAGTCCCAGCTCGCCGGTCATGCCGAGATGCGGCTGAACGGCGACATCGTGATGATCAACGGCATCAACGGCACGCTCGGCGACGGCGCGTTCAACGGCTGGGCTTCCGTCGACATCGCGAGCAAGCCGCTGGTCAAGCTCGACCTCGACTTCCAGCGGCTCGCGATTCCGCTGGCGAAATCGCCGGACAGCGCGTCGGGACTCCCCTGGAGCGATGCGCCGATCGACGTCTCCGGATTGAACTACGTCGATGCGCAAATCAGGCTCTCGGTGAGCGAGGCTGTGATCGGCGATGCCCGGCTCGCGCCTTTGGCGCTCGATGCAAAACTCGCCGGCGGCATACTGAAGGCCGGCACCGCCAATCTCGGCGCCTATGGCGGCCAGGTCTCGGGCGAGGTGATCCTGGATGCGACCACCGGCGCGCCCAGCTTTGCCATGCATTCGGACCTCGTCGGCGTGCGCGCGCTGCCGCTGCTGCAGGGCCTTGCCGAATTCGACCGCATCGACGGCAAGCTGCAGGCCAAGCTCGCGCTGCGCAGCGCCGGCACCAGCCAGCACGCGCTGATGGCGAACATGCAGGGCACGGCCTTCGTCAATTTCCAGGACGGCGCCATCCGCGGCATCAACGTCGCGCAGATGATCCGCTCGCTGACATCGAGCACGCTGTCCGGCTGGCAGGACAACCAGAACAGCAACCAGAACAGCAGCCAGGAGCAGAGCACGGACCTGTCGCAGCTCTCGGCCTCGTTCCGCATCGACAAGGGCCAGGCGGTGACGACCGATCTCAACCTGATCGGGCCGCTGGTGCGCGTGACCGGCGCCGGCACCATCGCACTCGACACCAAGATGATGGGCTTTCGCGTCGAGCCGAAGCTGGTGATGACGACCGAAGGGCAGGGTCGCACCAACGAGCCGGTCGGGTTCGGCATTCCCGTGATGATTCAGGGCAGCTGGTCGCAGCCGAAAATCTATCCCGATATGGCCGGCATGCTCGACAATCCGGAGGCCGCCTATGCCAAGCTGCGCGAGATGGGCAAAGGCCTGTTCGGTCCCGATGGCGCCGGGCTCGGTAACATCCTGGACAGCCTCGGCCTCGGCGGCGCGACCGCGCCGGGTGGCGGCAATGCAGCCGGAAATGCCAATCCGCAAACCCAGCAGCCGGCGCAGAACAATCTGCTCGGCGGCTCCTTGGGCGAGGCGATTGGCAATCTCATCCAGCAGGGGCTTTCTGGCGGTGCCGGACCAGGCACGGCGACGGGCACGGGTCGCAGTCGCAGTCTGCCGGCAACACCGTCCACGCCGACACCGCAGGCTTCGCCCGCGCCCCCGGAAGACCCGCCGGCGGCGCAGCAGGACAGCCAGCCCATGAACGACGTGCTGCGGCAGCTCTTCAATCGGTGATTGGCGGACCAACAAGCGGGGCTCCACATCCCCCCTTACATGAGCCTGCCCTCCGCAGCTTCCTCCGAACGGATGAGGCTGCGACATTTCACCGCCCATCCGGCTGCCCGATCGTCCACAACGGGTAACCACACCGCCGGCTCGGCCGGTCGCGGGACGGTCCACTGACCCAAATTATGGTAGAAGGCTGCCGGGGCCGGTACGGCCCGTAGCGCCGGCGTCGATGGCGGCGCAAGAGGATCGGGATGGCAGGGGCGAACGACAAGACACGGTTTCTGCGCGAGGGCCTGTTCGCCAAATATGTCGTCTCCCTCGTCGGGCTCGTCGTGTTCGTCCTCGCCGTCAACGGCGCGATGGAGACCTGGATCTCGTATCGCGCCACCAAGACGTCGCTGACCGATGGGCTTGAGGACAAGGCGCAAGGAGCCGCCCGGCGGATGGAGCAGTCGGTCTCCGAGCTCGAGCGCCAGATCAGCTGGGTGACACGGGCGAGCCAGGACACGCTCGAGAAGCGCCGGGCCGACTACGCGCAGCTGCTGCACCAGGTCTCGGTCGTCAACCAGCTGTTCCAGCTCAACGGTGAGGGCCGCGAGGTGCTGCGCGTCTCGCGCCAATCGACCACGACCGGCGGCAATGCCGACCTCTCCCGCGACATGCGCTTCACCGACACGGTGGCTCGCGGCGTCAGCTATTCGCCGGCCTATTTCGTCGACCAGCGGCCGGTCATGTCGATCTCGGTGGCGCATTCCGGCTTCAATGCCGGCGTCACCGTCGCCGAGATCGATCTCAGCTTCCTCTCCGACTTCCTGTCCGACGCCCAGGTCGGCAAGGCCGCCTTCGCCTATGTCGTCGATCCGCGCGGCCGGGTGCTGGCGACGTCGTCGAAAGGGCCCGATATCGGCAAGGACCTGTCGAAGCTGCCGCAAGTGGCGGCCGCGATCGCGCCCGGCCGCCAGCCCGAGACGTCGGGCACCGACTTCAACGGTCATGCGGTGCTGTCGGCCGCGAGCACCGTTCCGAAGCTCGGCTGGAGCGTGCTGTTCGAGCAGCCGACCACGCAGGCCTTGACGCCGATCCGCGACCAGCTGGTGCGCATCGCGCTTTTGATCGGCATGGGCCTGATGGTCGCGATCCTCGCCGGCACCCTGCTCGCCCGCCGCATGATCATCCCGATCACGGCGCTGCGCGACGGCGCGCACAAGCTCGGCGAGGGCGATTTCAGCCATCGCATCGACGTCCACACCTCCGACGAGCTGGAAGATCTCGCCGGCCAGTTCAACCGCATGGCCGGCCAGCTCCAGGAGACCTATGCGAACCTGGAGGCCAAGGTCGAGGAACGCACTCGCGATCTCGCGCAGTCGATCAACGAATTGAAGGTGCTGGAAGAGGTCGGCCGCGCCCTCGCCTCCTCGCTCGATCTCAACGCCGTGCTGCCGACGATCGCGGCGCGCGCGATCGAGATCACCCATGCCGACGCGGTGCTGATCTACGGCTATGACGCGGAGGCACGCCGCTTCGATCTGGTCGAATCCAATGGCATCGACAAATCGGCCGAAGGTGCACACGTCACCATCGGCGAAGGCGAGAACATCCTGAGCGATGCCGCCGCGAGCGGCGAGCCGATCGCGATTGCCGATCTCGATGAGGCCGCCGAGCAGCCGCTGCGCGATGCCGCGATCGAAGCCGGCTTCCACTCGGTGCTGGTGGTGCCGCTGGTCGATCAGCAGGGCACGCTCGGCTCGCTGGTGGTGCTGCGCCGCGCCAGCGGCGCGTTCGCCGCCAGCATCATCGGCCTGATGCGCACCTTCGCCAATCAGGCCGTGCTGGCGATGCGCAACGCGCGGCTGTTCACCGAGGTCGACCACAAGAGCCACGCGCTCGAGGCGGCGAACGAGACCGTGCGCGCCCAGGCCGACAAGCTGCGCGTACAGACCGAGCAGCTCAAGGACTGGAACAAGTCGCTGGAGGAGCGCGTCAGGACGCAGCTCGGCGAGATCGAGCGCATCCGCAAGCTCGAGCGTTTCCTGGCGCCGCAGGTGGCGCAGCTGATCGCCTCCTCCGACAGCCCCGAGGGGCTGCTCACCAGCCAGCGCCGCGAGGTGACGGTGGTGTTCTGCGACCTGCGCGGCTTCACCGCGTTCACGGAAGCGACCGAGCCGGAAGAGGCGATGAACGTGCTGCGCGAATATCACGCTGCGCTCGGCCAGCTCATCTTCAAGTATGAGGGCACGCTCGACAAATATGCCGGCGACGGAGTGATGATCCTGTTCAACGCGCCGATCCAGTTCGAGGACCACACCAAGCGCGCCGTGAAGATGGCGGTGGAGATGCGCGACACCATCGGCCCGCTGACCGAGCGCTGGCGCAACCGGGGGCACAGCCTCGGCTTCGGCATCGGCATCGCACTCGGCTATGCCACGCTCGGCCAGGTCGGCTTCGAGCAGCGGCTGGAATATGCCGCGATCGGCAGCGTCACCAATCTCGCCTCCCGCCTCTGCGGCGAGGCCAAGCCGAACCAGATCGTGGTCAGCCGCCGGGTCTATGGCATGGTCGAGCCCTGGGTCGAGGCGCGCGCGCTCGACGATCTCCAGCTCAAGGGGTTCAATCATCCCGTGCTGGCGATGGAGATTTTGTCCTGGCGCGAGGAGGTGGAGAATGTGGTGGATGCGGCGGCGGCGCGGCGAAGAGGGTAGCCGCTGACAAAAGTACGAAAACAACCCCCTGCACAGTAGGAAAGGCCCTGGCAGGACAGCAACTTGTGCCGGAGATACGGATTTTACGAAATTGCCTTTGACACGTCGGGCAAAACACTGGCAGAATGGCATCATCTCGCTTTAGCGCCGAGCTGATCCATCATTCGTTGATGTGTAGGCTTGTCGGATCGCGCCCGGCGTGCTCAAGCCACGGCACTATCGTTGATTTCTCGGATTGTGCTGACGAGACGGACGACCTTCGCTTCATCGAACAGGTGCTCTGGTCCGGTCGGCGCGACGGCCGTGAAGGGCGGCTCGTAAAGCAACGACGGGTCCATCATGCCCTGATCGGTCAAATGCTCGATCACCATGTTGATGAACTCGATCTGTGCCGCGGTCGCGGTGCCGGTGGCGATGAACCCGCCGAATGCCTCGCTGGCCGCAGCGCGATCGAGCCCGACGAGTGAGCGAACGAACCGTCCAAAGCCGTGACTCGTCTCTCGCGCGCGCTCGATATCGCCGGCTTCGCCGACACCGGCATCGAGAAGTAGTTTTTCAAGCTCGCTCAGATCGGATGGCGTCAGGGGTTTGCCCTGTCGAAGCTTGTGCAGGACGATATTGTCTTGATGGGCTCGCAAGAAATGGCGCGCCTTGGTCTTGAAGCGGGCGAAGTCGGCCTCCCCGACTTGGGGCAATTGCAGTTCGACGCCCTCTCCGATCTCGTCGGCAAAATTCGAATAGACCAGCGCCTTCTTGCCTTTCTCGATGTGCTGGACGAGATCCCGGAGACGCAAGCGCACCAATTCCAGGAGCGGCACAGTCACGCCCTCCCACCGTTGATCGGTCTGGATGTCCTCGATCAGTTCGGCATGCTGCGCGATCGCCGGAATGGCGCGGTGTCACGGAATGATCCCCGACAACCATAGACAACCGCCTGGCGATCTCATAGCCCCACTAGCGCTTGCGCTGTGAACCGGTGAGTGGTACCCCATCTCAGGGGATGACCCATGATCCTGAGTTTCCGGGACGAATGGTTGCGAGATTTCTTCGTGGAGGACGCCAGATCGCGGAGAATCCCGGCGGATTTGGGGGCGCCGCTGTTCCGCAAGATCCAGTTGATCGACGACGCGACGACGGACCGCGACCTGAGATCGCCGCCCAGCAATCATTTCGAGAAGCTGCGCGGCCATCTCGACGGTTTTCATTCGATCCGCGTCAATGACCAGTGGCGGCTGCTATTCCGCTGGAACGGCGCGCGCGGCGAGGCGACCGACCTCTATCTCGACGACCACAGCTACAGGTGACCCATGCTGATGACGAAGCGCAAGCCGGCCACGGTCGGCGAAATTCTCACCGAGGAATTCATGAAGCCGATGGGCCTGACCCAAGGCGCGCTGGCCGAGGCGATGGGGGTGCAGCGCAAGCACGTCAACGAGCTCTGCAACGATCGCCGCAATGTCACCGCGGCCACTGCGCTGATTCTCGCCCGCGTGTTCGGCAATAGCCCGGACTTCTGGCTGAACGTACAGCGGCGGACAGATTTGTGGGAGGCAATGCATTCGGCCCGCGACCGCAAGCGGATCGAACGGGCGCGACCGCTGACATCGGCGGCCTGACGCCGCACGCACGGGAGCTTTACAGCAGGCCCTTTGGTTTGGCGGCGTCGATCCGCTCGATGTCCTCCTTGAGAAAGGTGTTCACGAGGTCGTTCAGCGAGGTGCCCTGGGTCTCGGCGAGGTCCGACAGATAGGCCAGGACGTCGGGCTCCAGATGGACGGGCGGCACCAGCCGGGCACCTTTCCGGAAGAATTTGCCGCGCTGGGCGGCTGAGAAATCGTATTCGCTGGTCACCCTCTTCATAGGACTTGATCTCGCGGCGGGTCGGCTGCCGCGCCGAGATGATGCGAACCGCAGCCGCCCGTGAGCATTCCCTGCCGCGATTATCGCTTGCTGGAGGCTGAAATAGCAACTGCTGCCCGGGAAGCGAAGCGCGGCTTTGGGGTGATGGTGGGCGCTGTGGAAGAGTCGTGAAGGCGCCTGACGGACTGGCTGACACCGTTTTCTCCGCTACCCCCGCCCTGCCGCAAGAAGCAGGGCAATCGCATATGGCTTGCACCTTGCGGCGGCATCGGCACTCGGCTCCCTCTCCCGCTTGCTTGCGGGAGAGGCGGAGCAAGCCACAAGGGGAAGGGAACGCAGTATCATCGGGGCGCTAGGCGAATCTCATCCCCAGATCTTAGGTTTTGATCTGGCGCCGCGCGCGCCGGCAGCGCGCTCACGCCCCCCGCTTCGGGCCGATCGCCTCGAAGGCGGCCTTCTGCTCGTCGGTCAGATCGGCCTCGAAATCGTCGAGTGCATCGGCGACGGTCTTGACGGCTTCCAGCATGGCGCCGAGCCGCGCCTTCACCGCAGTGAGGCGGGCCTGCGGGGTTGCTGCGGTCTTCGCGGCGCACGGGCTCAGCGTTTCCATGGTGCGCAGCGTGGTGTCCTGGAGCACCTCAAGCCGGGCGCGGCCGGTGTCGTCGAGCTTGAGGGTCGCGGCGATGTCGGCGGCGGGCCATTGCTGCTGCACGAGCTGCTCGTACTGGCGTTGCGCCTGCACATCATAGCGCGGATCGTTGTCCGCCTCGCAGGCGCTCGCCGCCTGTGCGTCCTTCTTCTGGCCGGCCGCGAGCGCGGCACGACGTTGCTGGCCGAGCGCATCGAGCTTTTTCTTCTGACCGTCGTCGAGCAGGTCTTCGAATTTTGCCAGCGGCGCTGCGACGGCGTCGGTGGCCTTGATCATGGCCTCGATGCGCTCGCGCATCAGGCCGAGGCGCTCCGCCGCGGTCGCGGGCACCTCTGCCGGGCAGGCCGCGCGAATGCTGTCGCGGGCCGCGAGCCAGGCGGCACCGAGATCGTCGAGCGCTGCGCGCTGCACTTCGTTCGGCTGCACGGCGGCGATGATGCGATCCATCGGGAAGCCGGCGGGATCGCTGGCGTCGCAGATGTTCTGCGCCGACGGAATCTTCCGCGCGCGCCGGCCTTGCGGCGCGGTATAGGCAGCGAGCTCGGTTGCGGCATAGGGCGCGAAGATCGCGGCATAGATGTCGCCATAGCCATAGAGCGAAAGGCTGGTCATATCGCCGAGGATGACGGCATTGGCGAGATCGTCCTGCGCGAACGGCCAGAACACCGGGCCGGCCCAGCCATAGCTGCCGTCGGGATGGCGCCACCAGCCCTGCGGGCGGCGGCCGCCACGCCAGCCCGACAGCGCGGCCTGCGCCGTGAGCGCCGCACGCAGGATGTAAGGATTGGGCGGCTGACCGCGCTCCGCCCCGCGCGGATCCTGCGATCGCAGGGCCGCGGAGTGGTACCGGCTGCCCCGCACCGCCATGCGGGAATGACGCAGGCGCGACATGCCGATCATGTGGCCGACGGCGAAGCGCGCGATGCCGAGCGGACCGCCACGCAATCCGAACTGCGCCTCGGCCTTGCTCGGCAGCAGCACTGCCAGAACCGCGAGGATCGCGCCCGCGAGCGCCGGTCCCATGCCTGATCTCGACATGACCCCTGAGCTGACCACTTTTTGGGCCTCCTCCAGCGCCAGGCGCGCAGCGCGCGGCACGGAGATGACTCACAGCGGAACCAAAGGTTCCGCCGCCGCGCCGGTCAAAGCGTCGCAGAAGGCATCAATGCGCCTTGATCAGTGCGCCTTGGGCAGCACAACGGTCTGACCGGGATAGATCAGGTTCGGATTGTGGATCTTGTCGCGGTTGGCGTTGAAGATCACCGCATAGCGGGCGCCGTCGCCATAAGCGAGGCGGCTGAGCGCCCACAGGCTGTCGCCCCGCGAGATCACCCGGCTGCTGCCCGCTTCCGCGGGAGCGGCGTTGAAGACCTCCGCCGGCGAGGCCGAGGCGACCGCATTGGCGGCCGGCGCGCGCGCCAGAACCTTCGGCTTCGGCGTTCCCATCAGCCTGGTCCGGGCCGACGGCCTCTCCAGCGCGGAGGCCAGGTGCGGCGCAGCTGACGGCAGCGACGCCACGACATCCGATTTGTCGTCCGGCCTCTCGGCCTGCCTCGCCTCCTGCCGCGCCGCGGGCGCCGGGCGCGCCGCCGGCGGCGCGGCTTCGGCGATGGTCACCGGCATGGTGCGCGCGGACTGTGTGACGGCGCCATTGGACGCCGTCGCGCGCAGGGTCAGCTCATAGGAGCCGGCGGGAAGCTGCGGCGGGGTCATCACGAACTGGCCCGACGCGTCGGCCGTCACGGTATCGAGCGGCTGGCCGTCGCGCAGCAGCTCGACCTTGGCGCCCGGCGTGGCCTGACCCGCGATCACCGCCGCCTCGCCGTGACCGTCGACGCGCGCGACGTCGAACCGGGGGCCGGCATCGGCCGCTCCCGCCGGCGGCTTGGCCGGCGCCAGGTCGCCGAGTGCCGCGACCTGCTTCTGCGTCTCGGCGAGCGGAGCCGCCTTCGGCGGGACGACCGGTTCCGGAGATGCCGATGGCGCAGGCTGCGGGGCGGCAAGCTTGGACTCATCCGGCTTAGGTTCAAGCTTGGCCTCAGGCTTCGCGGTCTCAGGCTTGGCGGCGACGGCGACCTCGGTCTTCGCGCCGCCCGGCCACAGCCGGCGCAGCTCGGTGGGCCCGATCACCAGCACGGTGCCACCCAATGCGAGCAGACAGAACGCAATGAAGGCCTTGGACGCGGTCATCATCGATGCAGAACCTTGGATCGCAAATCAGCCGATGCCGGCAAATTGCGCCGATTTGGCTGCGGCAGCAAGACGGTCGATGGGATGATCACTCTTTCGGATGAACCGGCACGGCTCCGCCGGAGTCCAATGCGCCGCGCCGCAGTTATTTTAGGTATTTTTTCCGTGACCAGATTTTGCTGTCCCGCGCCTTGGCTGGCGCTCGCCCTCTTCCTCGCCGCCTCCCCCGCGCTCGCAGCATCCGGCCCGCCGCCGGGATTCGTCCTCACCGACAATGCCGATCTCGCCTTCACCTCGCCCGACGGCGCCACCAGGCTCGAGCAGTACATGAAGGACAGCGAGGACCTGTTCGGCATCAAATGGCAGGTCTGGGCGCGACGCGGCGATCAGATGTCGGAGCTGAAGCCCGAGCAGGGCTATGGCGCCGGCTTCCGCTTCACCGCCGATTCGCAATGGCTGGTGCGGATGCAGAAGACCGGCTCGGGCGAGCAGGACCTGTTTCTCTACCATTTCGAGAACGGCGCCTTCGTCAACGCGACGAAGAAATCGCTGGGCGACCTCGCCTGGGGCTATTTCCACAGCCGCCACGACACCAGGAACATGAAGCTCGACTACCACATCTCGGCCAATCTGGTGAAGGGCACCGAAGATGTCTATCGCTGGCTCGGCGTCGACTGGCCCAACAACCGTTACCTCCTGATCTCGCTGTCGGGCGAGATGGACAAGCATCCGAAGAACGTCGCCGTGAAGGGATTGGCGGACTGGAAATGCCGCTATGACCTCAAGACCGGCAAGTTCGACGTCCCGGCGATGTTCGCCAAGAGCAATGCGGAAGCACTGGAATGGGAGATCAAGCGGTGAAGTTTTACAGCGCGATCGTCATGCCCGGACATAGCTTGTCCGAAGGACGGCGTCGCTTCGCTCGCCTATGTCCCGGGCATCCACGTTCTTGGTTCCGCGAGGAAAGGCGTGGATGGCTGGGACAAGCCCGGCCATCATGCCGCGGAGGCTTATGCCCAAGAACTTCGCCAGGAACCAACCCTCTGATTTCCTTCCGATTCATATTTTCCTAACCGTTGCTGGTAACGCGCTCTTGTCGGTTTTGCCGCATCTTGCATCCCACGGGAGGGCTGGATGGGCACATCAATCCGATGGACCGCGCGGATTCGCGCGTTGCTGCGCCGTTGGCAGGGAGCGCCGCTGACGTGGCTGATCGCCGGCGGCTTCGTGCTGATGGTAGCGATGGCCATCGGCACCGGGCTCACGGTGGATCGCTTCCGCCAGAACGCGATCGCGAGCGGGCGCGAGAGCCTGGAAAACTCCGTCCGCCTGCTCGCCCGCCATTTCGACCGCGAGTTCGAGGATTTCGCGGTGCTGCAAAAGAGCATCATCGCGGAGCTCGAAAGCCATGGCATCGAATCCGCCGATGTGTTCCGCAGCGAGATGGGCACGCTTGCGATGCACGAGGTGCTGCGCAACAAGGCCAGCGGCTGGTCCGATGTCGCCGGCGCGAACGTGTTCGATTGCGACGGCAGGCTGATCAACTCGTCGCGGAGCTGGCCCGTCGCCGACGTCTCCATCGCCGATCGCGGCTATTTCGAACGTCTCAAGAGCGATCCCGCGGCGCAGGAGGAGGTCGAGGTCGTGCCGGGCCGGTTCGGCAGCGGTCCCGCCATCGTGTTCGCGCGGCGCGTCTCCGGCCCCCACGGCGAGTTCCTCGGGCTGGTGACGCGTGCGATCACGCCGGACCAGCTCGAGTCCTTCTTCGCCTCGACCGGACTCGGCGAGGAATCCTCGATCGCGATGCATCACCAGAACGGCCAGCTGCTCGCGCGCATTCCGCATGTCGATGCCATGATCGGGCAGAATTTCCGCAACGGCCCGCCGCAGCAGCAGGCGGTGTTCGAACGCACCTTCGTCACCACGCAGCTCGCAAGCCCGATCGACGGCAAGGACCGCATCGTCGCCTCGCGCCTCCTGACCGGCGAGCCGCTGGTCGTGGTCGCGACCAAGTCGCTGGACGCCACGCTCGCCACCTGGCGCACGCAGACGAAATTCTTCGTCACCGTGGCCGTGCTGTCGATCGGCCTGCTCGTGCTGACGTTGTTCCTGATCTTCCGCCAGATGACCAACCGGCTCTCGGTGGAGAAGCAGCGGCTCGACACCGCGATGAACACCATGACGCAGGGCCTCCTGATGTTCGATCAGGACCAGCGGCTGATCGTCTGCAATCGCCGCTACATCGAGATGTACGGCCTCTCCGCTGGCGTGGTGAAGCCCGGCGCCTCTTTCCGCGACGTGATCCAGCACCGCCACGACACCGGCTCGTTCGACGGCGACGTCGATGCCTATTGCGACGACGTCCTGGACAATGTCGGTCGCACCCAGAGCGCCATAGTCGAGACCACCGACGGCCGCCTCATCGAGGTCAAGAACCAGCCCGGTGCGGCCGGCGGCTGGCTTGCCACCCATGACGACGTCACCGAGCGCATCCGCGCCGATGAGCGCATCGCGCACATGGCGCATTACGACGCGCTGACCGACCTGCCCAACCGCGTGCTAATGCGCGGACATCTGGAGCGCCGCGTCGCCGAGCTCGCCCAAGGTAATCCGTTCGCGATCCTCTATATCGACGTCGACGAGTTCAAGGGCGTCAACGATTCGCTCGGGCACGAGGTCGGCGACGAATTGCTGCGCCAGGTGGCGAACCGCCTGCGCGCCTGCGTCAGCGGCAACGACATGGTCGCACGGCTTGGCGGTGATGAATTCGCCATCATCAAGGCGGGCACCTGCGATGAGGCCGAGCTGGCCGCGCTGGCGGACCATATCCTGAAGGCGCTGCGCATGCCGGTGAACTGCAAGGGCCAGGAGATCCAGATCGACGCCAGCATCGGCATCGCGATCGCGCCCGACCATGGCGACAATCTCGACGATCTGCTCAAGCGCGCCGATCTTGCGATGTATGCGGCCAAGACCGAGGGCCGCGGCACCTTCCGCGTCTTCATCCCCGAATACGACGCCAAGGCGGGGCAGCGCCGCCAGCTCGAGCTCGACCTGCGCCAGGCACTGACCCGCGGCGAGTTCGAGGTGCATTACCAGCCGCTGGTCGACCTCGCGGCCAACGTCGTCACCGGCTGCGAGGCGCTGCTGCGCTGGCGCCATCCCGAGCGCGGCATGGTCTCGCCCGCCGATTTCATTCCGGTTGCGGAAGACACCGGCCTGATCGGCGAGATTGGCGAATGGGTCCTGCGGCAGGCCTGCACCGAGGCGGCGAGCTGGCCGGGCGATATCCGCGTGGCCGTCAACGTTTCGCCGGTGCAGTTCCGCTCGCGGACGCTGGCGCTGAAGGTCACCGGGGCGCTTGCGGAATCGGGACTCTCACCCGGCCGGCTCGAGCTCGAGGTCACCGAGACCGTGCTGATCCGCGACGACGAGGAGGCGCTCACCGTCCTGCAGCAGCTGCGCGCGCTCGGCGTGCGCATCGCGCTCGACGATTTCGGCACCGGCTATTCGTCGCTGAGCTATCTGCACCGCTTCCCCTTCGACAAGATCAAGATCGACCGCAGCTTCATCAGCGACATCGGCCAGTCCGAGGACTCATCTCCGATCGTGCAGGCCGTGGTGCACATGGCCGCCGCGCGCCGCATGGCGACGACGGCGGAAGGCGTCGAGACCGAGGCCCAGCGCGATGTGCTGCGCCAGCTCGGATGCAGCCAGATGCAGGGCTGGCTGTTCAGCCCGGCCGTGCCGGCGGCGAAGCTGAAGCAATTGCTGTCGGCGCAGGCGGTGGCGGCTTAGCTCGCCCGGCGGAGCGCGTTGGCTTTGTCGTAGGCGCTGACCGGGGGCGGATACACCTCGCCACCCGCGTCCAGTCGTTCGCCGGTTATGCGGGTGAGAGCGCGTCGGACTGCGATCCAGCTCAATAGCGCGATGGCCAGGCCCGCGGCCACATCGCAAAAAGTAATGACTGCCGTCCACCGGCGTTGCCGCGATCATCGCGACGTTGAGCAAGGCCGCGATCCAGCCGACATGTTTGACCGGCCACAGCGCCAGGAGGAAGAGCAGCCCGAGCGCGGCGTGCAGGCTCGGGAAGCTGATGATGCCCTCGGCACCCTCCGCGACCAGATGCACGAACGTGCCATCGCGCAATCCGAAGAACACCGGAAGCGGCAGATCCCGCGTCACCGGTACGATGGCGGGAGAACTGGCCGCGGACAGATGCAGATGACCCCAGACGCCTTGGGCCGGCATCGGTGTTGACACGCCGATCGTCACGAGCGTCGTCAGCACGAAGCTCAGCATGAAGATGCGCAGTCGCAGGGCATGCCCTGCCGCAGCCAGCACGATGACAATGGCGGTCGCCTGCACGGCGAAGCTCGCATAGGCAAGCGCCAGGATCCGATGCAGCAGCGGCGCGGCGTTCATCGCATCGAGCCACGACATCCAGTCGAAGCCCATACGCCGGTCTAGCACCATGAGCTCGTTGTCCCACAGCGGGAATGCCGCACTCGCCGCGACATAGGACACGGGCGCCGCGACCGCCGCAAAGGCGATGATCTGCGCCGCACTGGTGAGCGCGTCGGCGAGAGCTGCGTCCTTTCTCACGGTCGCGTAGAACCAGCTGCCCAGCACGAGCACGGAGGCAACGAGCGCGGGCTTCCAGAATGTCGCCCATTCGATGCGGAACGGTCCCAGCATCGCGGCGAGCAGCACCCCACCGGCCATGGCCGCAATCACGATCCAGACGGCACGACCGGCCTGCTTCAACCGGTCGGCGTGGAGACGTTGGGTCATGGCGGCGATCGACCAGAAACGGAGCGGGTTCTACGGACGAGGCGGGGCTTGACCGCGGAAAGAGCCGCGCACATGGGACAATGACGACCACCAGAGCCGCGGCGACTGCGGCCAGTCGAGGCCACACTGACTGACGAAGAGTTAAGGACTCGTTCTCCCGACCCTAACGGCACCGTCGCCGAACGGCAGAGGGGCCCCGGCCCGCCGCCGCAAAAATAGGATCAAACCTCGGGCCTTGTGGTTATTGCCCTGCCGAGACGGCTGGAACTCCGGCCGGTGGGCGGCAGCCAACATGCATCACGCGCGTCGCAGCAGGCTTCGCGTCTGCACGATCGCGCGTGCGCGAACCGAGCGAGGCGACATGGCGGTCGTGATTCTCAGGATGATCCCTGTTCTGGCGGCGATCGCCATGATCGGCCTGCCCGCACAGGCCCGCGACGATGGCCGCTACGCCAACTCACCGCTCAAGGGCTGGTTCGAGAGCCTGCACAGCAAGGCCGGCGGCCCCTGCTGTGCGGATGCCGACGGCACCGTGCTCGACGATGTCGACTGGGACACGCGCGAAGGACACTATCGCGTGAGGCTCCAGGGCGCCTGGATCGAGGTGCCGGATGACGCCGTGATCACCGAGCCGAATCGCGCCGGCCGCACCATGGTCTGGCCCTATTACGTCAACGGCCGCGCCTTGATCCGCTGCTTCATGCCGGGCAGCATGATCTGAGCTTCACCGGAAAACCGCAGAATGGATCAGTCGACCATGCGGCTGCACGACATGCGCGGGCTCACTTCGCCTGCCGGGCCGCCCGGATTTCGACGAACTCGGCGTCGGGATGGCTGACGATGGTGGCGACCCAGATGCCGCTGATGATCAGCGACCAGGCGGTGTCCCAATAGATCCAAAACACGTCCAGCCTCCCTTTCGCTCTCCTCCGCCCGCGGGATCGGGGTAACGGCAAGACGGGGCGGCCGTTCCCAATGAAAGTGCGGCGCAGGCGAGGCGCTATTTTGGTTTGGTCGGCGGCGGCGTGCGATCGGTTTGGCCGGTGTGGCGCTTTGCCACGACGTCCTCATCGCGCGGACCCTGGCGCGGGCGCGGCGGCGGCTTCGGCTGGCCGGCCTGACCGCCATGCTTGCCGCCCATGTCGGGCTTGCCTTCGAGGTCGTTTTCGCGGGGCATGACGGCTCAATGCGCTGGGCCCCGCATTGTTTCGCTGTTTCACCTGTGAATGAGTTCATAGGACCGTCGCTGTTTGCAGTGCACGATCGCTCGCGGCACCGGGGGTATCGCGAACGATGGACTTGGCCTGATGCGGAAACGACTCGTGGTCTGGACGATCTTGACCTGCGCGCTGGTTGCGGTCGCGGTGTGGGGCCTGCTCGGAGCTCCCAACTATGCGGCCGGCCCGCATTTGCCCTCCCGCAGCCTGACGGCGGCGGTGCGCTAGCCATCCCGCGCAACCGATACAATTTCGGCATCGATCGATCTCAATTGGAATTTCGTGCGGCGGCGCGGCTCCCGCTATCTTCGCCGGCAAAAATGACGCCGCCGCATTGGCTTTCAGGAGGAGCCCCATGTTGAGACCGACACGCCGCGGCGCATCGGGCGCTGCGATCGCTACCACACTTGCTTTGCTCGCCCTCATCTCTGGAGTCCGCCCCGGCATGGCCGAGACCTTTGCCTATGTCGGCAACGCCGACAGCAACGACATCAGCGTGTTCAAGCTGGCCGACAACGGCGAGATGACGGCGGTGCAGACCGCTGCCTTCACCGGGGTCGAGAAGCCCGGCTCCTCGACGCCGCTCGCGATCACGCCCGACCACCGCGTGCTGATTGCCGGCGTGCGCTCGCAGCCGTTCCTCGCGGCGAGCTTTGCCATCGACCCGAAGACGGGCCGGCTTAGCCATATCGGCAATGGACCGCTCGCCGACAGCATGGCGAACATCGCGGTCGACCGCGGCGGAAAATTCCTGTTCAGCGCCTCCTATGGCGGCAACAAGGTCGCGCTCAATCCGCTTACTGCCAACGGCGTTGTCGGCGAGCCAAAGCAGGTGATCCCGACCGGGCTCAACGCCCACGCTTTCCTGCCCTCGCCCGACAACCGTTTCGTGTTCGCGACCAATCTCGGCTCGGACCAGGTGTTGAGTTTTGCATTCGATGCCACCGCCGGCTCGCTGACGCCGAGCGATCCGCCGGCCTACAAGGTGCCGGAGAAATCGGGGCCGCGACACTTCGTATTCCATCCCAACGGCAAGTTCGTGTACATGATCCACGAGCTGAACGGCGATGTCGCCGCCTTCAGCTATGAGGCGAAGAGCGGCGCATGGGACGAGATCCAGCGCACCACGGCGCTGCCGGAAGGCTTCACGGGAAATCCCTGGGCCGCCGACATCCACATCACGCCTGATGGCCGCTTCCTCTACGCCTCCGAACGCACCACCAGCACG
The DNA here is from genome assembly GCF_054057995.1 of Bradyrhizobium sp. USDA 4486. Lineage (NCBI taxonomy): Bacteria > Pseudomonadati > Pseudomonadota > Alphaproteobacteria > Hyphomicrobiales > Nitrobacteraceae > Bradyrhizobium > Bradyrhizobium sp. USDA 4486. The sequence continues at coordinate 6,687,324 of NZ_JBSRZV010000001.1, read as the reverse complement.
ATCGCCGCCTACAAGGTCGACGCGGCCAGCGGCAAGCTGACCACGGTCGGCAGCACGCCGACCGAGAAGCAGCCGCGCGGCTTCCACATCGATCCCTCCGGCCGCTACCTCGCCGCGGCTGGCGAGCTCTCCGACAGCATGACGGTCTATGCGATCGACCAGAGCAGCGGCGCGCTGGGGAAACTAAAGTCCTATCCGACCGGCAAGAAGCCGAACTGGGTGGAGTTTCTGAGCCTGCCGTGAGGGCTGCTCCTACCTGCCCTCCTTGCGCCATATCATAAGAGGCCGTCATGCCCGGGCATAGCCGGCCGCAAGGACGGCGTCGCTTCGCTCGCCTATGTCCCGTGCATCCACGTTCTTCGTTCTGCGCGCTAAGGCGTGGATGGCCGGGACAAGCCCGGCCATGACGAGTTTGCCGGGGGGCGACCGTCAGCGAACCTCTTCGTCGCTGCGCAGACTAATCCAACAGGCGGCATCGCGCCGCCTCCGCTGCGGCATTCTCATCCGGCCGGCCCATGGTCCGCTGCGGCTGCTTCTGCTATCCATGAGGCCGTCAAGGCCCCAACCGGAATAACCGATGCGTTCATTGCCTGCGCGTTTCTTTTCCAGACATCTCGTTGCGCTCACCGGACTGTTGCTGCTGTCCGCTCCGGTCGCGCGCGCCGCCGAAGACGAGGCGCCCAAGGGGCCGGCGGTCACCGTGCTGAAGGCGGCAAAATCCTGCTTCTCGGACATCGTCGAGGCCACTGGCACCATCATCGCGCGCGAGGAGACCTCGGTGCGGCCCGAGCGTCCCGGCCTGAAGGTGACGGAGGTGCTGGCGGACACCGGCGACACCACCACGGCCGGCCAGGTGCTGGCGCGGCTGGCGCTGCCCGAAGGCGGCACGCTTCAGGTCACCGCGCCCGTGGCGGGCGTGATCGCGACCTCGACCGCGCAGATCGGCAATTTCGCCTCGGCCAAGGGCGAGGCGCTGTTCACGATCGTGGCGCGTAGCGAATATGATCTGGTTGGCCTGGTCGCAACTACCGATGTGCGCAAGCTCGCGGTCGGCCAGCAGGCGACGGTGCGGATTGCCGGCGCCGGCGATCTCGACGGCAAGGTGCGCCGCATCGGGCCGACCGTCGAGCCGAACATCCAGCAGGGCATGGTCTATATCGGCATCTCCTCACAGAAGCGGCTACTGCTGAACGCGAGCGGGCGCGCGCTGATCAAGAGCGGGCAGAGCTGCAACGTCGCGGTGCCGCTCACCGCCGTGCAATATTCGTCCGCCGGCACCGTGGTGCAGGTGATCCGCCGCAACCGCGTCGAGACCAAGCGCGTCGAGATCGGCTTGATGTCGGGCGGCAATATCGAGGTGCGCGACGGCCTCAACGAAGGCGACATCGTCGTCGCCCGCGCCGGCGCGCTCTTGCGCGAAGGCGATCCGGTGCGCCCGGCAATGGCCGCGGAGGCGGCGAAGTAGCGGACGCGATCGTCATTGCGAGCCAACGGGTCCGCGCGAAGCGCGGCCCGATGACAGGCTGCGCGAAGCAATCCAGAATCTCTCCGCGCAAGGACTCTGGATTGCTTCGTCGCAAGAGCTCCTCGCAATGACGGCGGAGAAGCAGATGTCCGCAAAGCACGCATGGCGCAGCGTGGGCAAAGCGGAGCGTGCCCACGTCTTCTATCGAGATATTTGAAAGATCGCGGGCACGGCGCGTTGCGCCTTTGCCCAACTTGCAAGAGCTGCAATTGCCGCGAAACTAAAGCGCGATGAGATTAGGATGAAGCGTCACCGCGCTTTAGGTTGTTGTTTGCGCATGATCTTTTCGGAAAACCGCTTCGCACTTTTCCGGATCATGCTTTAGCCGCCGGCTTCGTTGAACTGCACGTCCTCGAGCAGCGAGGAGGACACGGTCGGGACCTGGTCGCCTTCGGAGGCACGTGAGATGGCGACGCGAGTCTTGTTGAAGACGCTCTCGGCGCTGCCCTGCGCATTGAGGTTGTTGAGGAACTCACCAACCAGCACGCTGTGCTCGCCCTTGCCGTCGTCGACGACCTTGCCGGGCGAGGCCGAGGAGAGGATCAGCGCGTTGTCTGGCGCGCTGATCGGCGCGAGACCGTGGCTGTAGGAGCGGAAGCGGCGCTCATAGGGGTTACGGCGCGAGGCGTCGACCACGACGAGCTTGGCCTTGGCGCCCTGCTCCTTCATCATCTCGAGGACGCCCTCGATGGAGACGCCGTGGCGGCGGACGTCGCTTTCCTTCCAGATCACGGCGTCCACGGGCAGCATGTAGCTCTCGCGTCCCGCCTGCACGCCGAAGCCGCCGAAGAACAGCATGACGACGCTATCGCGCTTGATCCGCGACTTCAGGCGGTTGACGGCTCGGACCATGTCGTCCCTGGTCGCGTCTTCCACCATGTCGACGTCAAAGCCGTTCTTGCGCAGGCTCGAGGACAGCGCGCGGGCGTCATTGATCGACTGCGTCAGCGGCGCGCTGGCGTCGGGATAATGTCCATTGCCGATGACGAGGGCGAGGCGCGAGGTCTGGCCGATCGAGCCGGTGACCTGGTCGATCGAAACCGCCTTGGCGGCATCGAGCGCGCGCATGTTGAGGGCAGCATGGGCGCCGATCACCAGCGACACCGTACCGATGAGGGCTGCGGCGACTGCGATCGTGCGTCGGGAAATGTCGAGCTGCCTTAAATTCATCTCGCTTCATTCCTGTCAGTGCCAAAGACCAGCCAAGCGCGCGCACACAGTTTGGGTAGCGCGATAGCGGCTTCAGGTTTGAGGGATCGGCCGGGGATGTGCCCCCGAATTGCGCGCAATTTGCGGCGCCGCACCAAACAAACTCTTAACCGGATATCGCCCGCGGGGCAATAGATTGCCCGAAATTTCGACTAAGTCACTGAAATTATTCGCTAATTGTCACGGCCTCACATGTGGATTTTTTGCGTCCCCGTAGCCTTCCGGAGCCTCATCATGCAGTCTCCGTGCCCGGTTTTTCTGTGACCATCGTCACATTTGTTTTTCCCGCGAATCCGGGTAGCCTTTTCAAAGACTTGGCACGGGGGTGGCGCGCGGATGGGAGCGTGCCGGGCCGCTCCTGACCAAGCCCCCGCGACCAGGTATTTCATGAGCCTTCATTATTTCGCCGGTGCCGCCTGCCGGGCGCTGACAGCGCGCAAGGACGGCCCCTCTCTCTATGACGTCTGCGATCCCGTGCTGGCGGCGACCTCCGGCGGCGATCCGCATCTGGCCAAATTTTACAAGACCGCGCTCGGCAATCCCGCTTTGCGCCTGCTGCTCCACCGCGCCGGACTGCCCGAGTTGCGCGAGAAGGTGAAGCTCGCCCGGCTGCGCGAGGCGCTGACCCGCGCCCGCGACGATGCGGAGCCGGACTGGGCCGCGGTCGGCCAGCCCGTCGCCGATCTCGTCGACGGCATCACGCTCGATCATCCCAAACCGCCGCCGGCGGCGTTCACCGCTACGATGCCGCAGCACTCGCAGATCGACGGCGCGATCCGCGACTGCGCCCAGCACCTGCTCGGCTCGTACCGCAAGAACGGTTTCCTGCCGACCTATGCCGCCTTCAACCTGATCGGCGATCCTGACTTCCGTGGCCGCGAGCTGATCATGGCGCTGACGGGCCTGAATGCGCGCGGCTACAAGAACTCTTCGCTGCTGTTCAATCTCGCCCGCGTCTTCATCGCGCGCACGCCTGCGCGCGCCGTGGTCAATCCGCCCTGGAAAGGCATCGCCGAGCCGATGTGGGAGCCGGTGCAGATCCGCCACCGCTCGGCCTATTACGATGCGTTCTTCATCGAGGCGCTGCTGAGCTATCTCGAGACCGGCCTCGCCTCGCCGGCGGACAAGACGGCAGCCGAGCGCGCAATCGCCGAGATGGTGGACTTCTGCGTCAACGTCAGCCGCGAAGAGGTCGAGGGCATCGACGGCGCGCGGTTCAAGGTCATCACTGCGCTGGCACCTCCGCCGCATCCGCGCTTCTCGCGCTACTTCGCGCAGATCAAGCAGGACCTCGGCTTCGGCGTCTACGTGCCGGATTGCGACACCACGGCGTGCTCGATCTCCGCGGCGACGCAGGCCGGCTGCCTTGATGCGATCATCGACCAGCCGCTGCTGGATTTCTACGCCGGCTATCAGGTGCGCGCCGGAATCAACGAACCACGGGTGACCGTGCCGCTCAACGACCATATCGACTATGAGGGCGGTGTCGCCACCTGGATCGACAATCTCAAGGGCGAGCGGCCGTACGGCAACGATCTCGATCCGACGCTCAATCTCGACATTCTCGAGGTGAGCTTTCGCAACCTCGCGCGCTGGAAGATTTTGGAGACGCCGGCGCGGCTCGCCACGGTGCACCGGATCATCGGCTTCCAGAAACGGCTGGCCGCGAGCGGCGCCTTCGCCAATCCGCGCTCGCATATCTATTACCTGCCGGAGCTCTACAGCGCCTATTTTGGCCGCTGCTATGCGGCGTTCCTGGCGCTGCCACTGGCGGCGCAGGCGGCGATCGATCCCGACGGCGATTTCGATTTTATCCGCCACCGCGTGCTGTCCTACGTCAAGGGCGAGCTGATGGCGGCGGAGATGAACGTGTTCGACGCCGCGCTGGCGCTGATCGCGCTCGGCCATCTCGGCGCCGATCCGCGCGCCTTCGCGCCGGCGCTGAACGTGATCGTCGGAAGCCTCGGCGAAGGCGGCCGCCGCGGCCCGTTCCGCGCCTATGAGTGGAACAAGATGAAGACGCCGACGCGGATCCTGGTGGGCGGGCCGGAGGTGACGTCGGCGTTCGTGTTGATGGGGCTGGCCGTGGCGAAAAGGGCGATGGCGGGACGGGGTTAGGTTCTCGTGCCCCGGACGCAGGTCTCGTAGGGTGGGCAAAGGCGCACTTGCGCCGTGCCCACCATCTCTCTCGATCGCAAGATGCGTGGGCACGCTTCGGAGCGGCGTTGCACGCCGCACCGCGTCCGGGACACGAGCCCCAATGACAGGAAGTTGAAAGCCTATCTGTTAGGCATGAGCTGGCCGCGAGGCCAAAAGCCGACCACAATTGCGCGCCTCTATCGATATTTTCATCACACGCGGACCGGCATGTTGCGAAAATTCCTGATTGCGCTGTGTTTCCTCGTCCCGTCGCTGGCTGAGGCCGCCGACATCACCGGTACGGCGAAGGTGCGCGCCGGCGACACCGTCGTGATCGGCAACACGCGGATCCGGCTCGGCGGCATCGACGCGCCAGCGGTCGACCAGCTCTGCCTCAACACCAACGCCGAGCGCTGGACCTGCGGCGTCGCCGCCCGCGACGAGCTCGCCAAATATGCCGAAGGCAAGACCTGGGTCTGCCATACCCGATCGATCGACCGGCGCGGCCGCACCGTGGCGCGCTGCGAGGTCGGCGGCGAGGACATCCAGAAATGGCTGGTGCGCAGCGGCTGGGCGCTGGCTTATACCCGCATCTCCCATGACTACGAACCGGACGAGGCTGCCGCACGTGAGGCCAAGGCGGGCATGTGGCAAGGCGCCTTCATCGCGCCCTGGGACTGGCGCGTGCGCAACAAGAAGACCCCGATCCTCGGCGCGACCAAGCCGCCCGAGGGCGCGCATGCGGTGCTGCTCGCGTCCGCCTCGGGCCCCGTCGCGCCCTCACCGGACTGCACCATCAAGGGCAACGTCAACTCGTCAGGCGAATGCATCTATCACCAGCCGACCAGCCGCTGGTACGCGCAGATCAAGATGAAGATCAGCAAGGGCACCCGCTGGTTCTGCTCAGTGGAAGAGGCCGAAGCGGCCGGTTGCCGGGAGACTAAGAGATAACCCACTTCAGGCCTGCATTTTCGGCGCTTTTCTCAGGCCCCAGCGCCGCGTAAAAGTAGGAATCAGCGACCCACCAGCCTGTCCTCCAACAACAAGGACCAACAGCAATGACCGTTCGCGCGGGCCGGGAATTTCTGGCCATCCCCGGGCCCACCACGATGCCCGACGAGGTGCTGCGGGCGATGCACCGTCCGGCGATCGACATCTACTCCAAGGAGATGCACGATCTGACCGACAGCCTGCTCAGCGACATCTCGAAACTGTTCGCGACCAAAGGCAAGTCCTACATCTACATCGCCAACGGTCACGGCGCGTGGGAAGCCGCGCTCAGCAACGTGCTGTCGCGCGGCGACAAGGTGCTGGTGCTGGAGAGCGGACGCTTCGCAATCGGCTGGGGCAATGCGGCAGCCCTGATGGGCGCCGAGGTCGAGGTGCTCAAGGGCGACTGGCGCCGTGCGGTGCGGCCGCACGAGGTCGAGGAGCGCCTGCGCCGCGACAAGGAGCACAGCATCAAGGCCGTCGTCGTGGTCCAGGTCGATACGGCCTCGGGCGTGCAGAACGACATCGAGGCGATCGGCAAGGCGATCAAGGCGGCCGGCCATCCCGCGCTGTACATGGTCGATACTGTCGCCTCGCTCGGCTGCATGCCGTTCGAGATGGACAAATGGGGCATCGACGTCGCGATGTCCGGCTCGCAGAAGGGCCTGATGACGCCGCCCGGCCTCGGCTTCGTCGCCGCCAATGCGCGCGCGCTCGAGGTGCACAAGAAGGCGGACCTGTCGACGCCCTATTGGAGCTGGAGCGAACGCGAGGGCACGGAGAATTATCGCAAATATGCCGGCACCGCCCCAGTCCATCTGTTGTTCGCGCTGCGCCGGGCGATCGACATGCTGCACGAGGAAGGACTTGAAAACGCCTTCCGCCGCCACAGCCTGCTCGGCGAAGCCGCGCGCCGCGCGGTCTCCGTCTGGGCGGAAGGCCAGGTGCTCGGCTTCAATGTCGCGGAGGCAAACGAGCGCTCCAACACCGTGACCACGGTGACCATGAGCAACGGCCATGACCCGGCCGTGCTGCAGCGCTATTGCAAGGACAAATGCGGCGTCGTGCTCGGCACCGGCATCGGCGATCTCTCCGGACAAGCCTTCCGCATCGCCCATATGGGCCATGTCAACGCACCGATGCTCCTCGGCACGCTCGGCGTGGTTGAGGTCGCCCTGAACGCGCTGAAGATCCCGCACGGCAAGGGCGGGCTGGAGGCGGCGGTGTCGTATCTCGGTGAAGAGGTGGCGGCGTAAGCGCTCGGTGCCCCGGGCGCTGCGCAGCACCAAAAGCGCGTCCACACGCGTCTTCGACGCACTATGGTGATGCGCTGCTAAGCCGGGACCCCAGTTTGTTGCATGAGTCCCGGCTCTTTGCGTCGCGTCATTTCATGCCGCGCCGCGTCCGGGACACGAGAGACTTCTTTAAATCCCCCGCATCCGATCTGATATAGAGGCAAGACACATCCCTATATCGAGGATCGATTTGCCCAACAGCAGCAGCAAGACGCCCCCCGTCGCCCCGCGCCGGCCGCATTCCTTCACCCGGCACGGCATCACCGTGACCGACGACTATGCCTGGCTGAAGGACGAGAAGTGGCAGGAGGTGCTGCGTGATCCCGCGGTGCTCGACCCTGATATCCGCAAATATCTGGAGGAGGAGAACGTCTACACCGAAAGCCTGCTCGGCCATACCTCGGCGTTGCAGAAGACGCTGGTGCGCGAGATGCGCGGACGGATCAAGGAGGACGATTCCAGCGTGCCGTCGCCGGACGGACCGTTCGCTTATTTCCGCAGGTTCCGCGAGGGCGGGCAGCACGAGCTGTTCGGCCGCATGCCGCGCGAGGGCGGCAACGAGCAGATCGTGCTCGACGGCGACGCGCTGGCCAAACACCACAAATATTTCAAGTTCGGCGGCAGCCGGCACTCGAACGATCACAAGCTGCAGGCCTGGAGCGCCGACACCAAGGGTTCGGAATATTTTTCGATCCGCGTGCGCGACTGGGCGACGGGCAAGGATCTCGACGATCTCGTCGAGGAGACCGACGGCGGCGTGGTCTGGAGCAAGGATGGAAGGAGCTTCTTCTATGTGAAGCTCGATGACAATCACCGGCCGATGCAGGTGTGGCGGCACAGGCTTGGCACGAAGCAGGCCGACGACACACTGGTCTATGAGGAGCAGGATTCCGGCTGGTTCACCCATCTGCACGAGAGCACCAGCGGCCGCTTCTGCGTAATCGCCGGCGGCGACCACGAGACGAGCGAGCAGCGGCTGATCGATCTCGCCAATCCCGAGGCGCCGCCGCGCCTCGTCGCAGCCCGCGAGGAAGGCGTGCAATATTCGCTCGCCGACCGCGGCGACCAGCTGTTCATCCTCACCAATGCCGACGACGCCATCGACTTCAAGATCGTCACCGCGCCGCTCGCTTCGCCCGAGCGCAAGAACTGGCGCGACCTGATCCCGTATCGCCCAGGGATCTACATCATCGACCTCGATCTCTATGCCGGCCATCTGGTGCGGCTCGAGCGCGCCAACGCGCTGCCCTCGATCGTGATCCGCGATCTCACTGACGGAGACGAGCACGCCATCGCCTTCGACGAGGCCGCCTATTCACTCGACACCATGGGCTCCTACGAGTTCGAGACGACGAATCTTCGCTTTTCCTATTCGTCGATGACGACGCCGTCGGAAGTCTACGACTACGACATGGTCAAGCGCACGCGCAGCTTACGCAAGGGCCAGGAGATCCCGTCGGGCCACAACGTCGCCGACTACGTCACCACGCGCATCATGGCGAAATCGCATGATGGCGCCGAGGTGCCGGTCTCGATCCTCTATCGCCGCGGGCTCAAGCTCGACGGTTCGGCGCCGCTGTTGCTCTACGGCTACGGCTCCTACGGCATGGCGATGCCGGCCTCGTTCAGCGTCAACCGCCTGTCGCTAGTCGATCGCGGCTTCGTCTACGCCATCGCCCATATCCGCGGCGGCGCCGACAAGGGCTGGGGCTGGTATCTCGACGGCAAGCGCGAGAAGAAGACGAACTCGTTCGACGATTTTGCCGCGAGTGCCCGTGCGCTGATCGATGCCAAATACACCAGCGCGAAGCGCATCATTGGTCATGGCGGCTCGGCCGGCGGCATGCTGATGGGCGCGGTGGCAAACCGCGCCGGCGAGCTGTTCGCCGGCATCGTCGCCGAGGTACCGTTCGTCGACGTGCTCAACACCATGCTCGACGACACGCTGCCGCTAACGCCGCCGGAATGGCCCGAATGGGGCAACCCGATCGAGAGCGAGAAGGATTTTCGGACCATCCTGTCCTACTCGCCCTACGACAATGTCGCCGCGAAGGAGTATCCGGCGATCCTGGCAATGGGCGGGCTGACCGATCCTCGCGTGACCTATTGGGAGCCGGCGAAGTGGATCGCGCGGCTGCGCGCCACCATGCGCGGCGGCGGCCCGGTCCTCTTGCGCACCAACATGGGCGCCGGCCATGGCGGCGCATCGGGGCGCTTCGACCGGCTCGATGAGGTCGCGATCGTCTATGCTTTCGCGCTGTGGGCGGCGGGAATGGCGGAGGCCCGGGTGTGATCTTCTCCCTCTCCCCGTTCCGCGTGCGGGGAGAGGCGAAGGAACTACCGCCCGTTCTTCTTCCGCCATTCCGCGAAATCCGTCAGCGTCTGCGGATCGGTCGCCGGATAAAGGCCAAAAATGCCGCGCCCCTTGCCGACTTCCTCAGTGACGAAATCCTCGAACGCGGTCATCTCAAAGGTTTCATTGGCGATCTCGTCGGCGAGATGCGCGGGGATCACGATGACGCCGTCGGCATCGCCGAGGATGACGTCACCAGGAAACACCGGCGCGTCGCCGCAGCCGATCGGCACGTTGATCTCGATCGCCTGGTGCAGCGTGAGATTGGTCGGCGCCGAGGGGCGATGGTGATAGGCGGGAATGCCGAGCTTGGCGATCTCGGCGGAATCGCGAAAGCCGCCATCGGTGACGACGCCGGCGACGCCGCGCTTCATCAGCCGCGTCACCAGGATCGCGCCGGCCGAAGCGGCTCGCGCATCCTTGCGACTGTCCATCACCAGCACGGCGCCGGGTGGGCAATCCTCGACCGCCTTGCGCTGCGGATGCGAGCGATCCCTAAACACGTCGATGGTGTTGAGATCCTCGCGCGCCGGCATGTAGCGCAGCGTGAAGGCCTCGCCGACCATGGTCGGCTGGTCGGGACCGACGGGATGCACGTCCTGGATCATCTGGATGCGCAGGCCGCGCTTGAACAAAGCGGTGGCGACGGTGGCGGTGGAGACGGATTTGAGCTTGTGCGGGTGGCTTCGGAAAGTTTGGTCATCTCGTGCTCTCTCATGGTCGTCATTCCGGGGCGGCGAAGCCGAACCCGGAATCTCGAGGTTCCGGGTTCGCTTCGCGCCCCGGAACGACGGTGAAACTAATAAATCGACGGCTCGCCGATCGGCGCGCCGAAATCGGTCTCGAGGAAGTCGAAGTCGCAGCCGTCATTGGCCTGCTTGATATGCTTCGTAAACATCCAGCCGTAGCCGCGCTCGAAGCGGCGCTCGGGCTGTTTCCAGGCGGCGCGGCGCTTTGCGAGTTCGGCTTCGGGCACCTCGAGATTGATGGTGCGCGCGGCGACGTCGAGCGTGATCCGATCGCCGTTCTGCACCAGCGCCAGTGGGCCGCCGATGTAGGATTCGGGCGAGACGTGCAGAATACAGGCGCCGTAGCTGGTGCCGCTCATGCGCGCATCCGAGATGCGCACCATGTCGCGCACGCCTTGCTTCACGAGTTTTGTCGGGATCGGCAGCATACCCCATTCCGGCATGCCCGGCCCGCCCTGCGGCCCCGCATTGCGCAGGATGAGAACGTGGTCCTCGGTGACATCTAAGTTGGGATCGTCGACCGCCTTCTTCATCGAGGGATAGTCGTCGAACACCAGGGCGGGACCGGTGTGCTTGAGGAAGCGCGGCGCGCAGGCGCTCGGCTTGATGACGCAGCCATCGGGCGCAAGATTGCCCTTGAGCACGGCGAGCGCGCCTTCCTTGTAGATGGGATTGTCGACCGAGCGGATCACATCGGCATTGTGCACCTCGGCGCCGCCGATGTTCTCGCCCAGCGCCTTGCCTGTCACCGTGATGCAATCGAGATGCAGATGCTGCTTGATCTGCCCCATCAGCGCCGGCAGGCCGCCGGCGTAGAAGAAGTCCTCCATCAGGTACGTATCGCCGCTCGGACGGACGTTGGCAATCACCGGCACCTTGCGGCTGGCGATCTCGAAATCGTCAAGACCGATGTCCTGGCCGGCGCGGCGGGCCTGCGCGATCAGATGGATGATCGCGTTGGTGGAGCAGCCCATCGCCATTGCGACCGCAATCGCGTTCTCAAACGCCTTGCGGGTCTGGATGGTCTTCGGCGTCAGGTCCTCCCACACCATCTCGACGATGCGGCGGCCGCACTCCGACGCCATGCGGATATGGTTGGCGTCGGCCGCGGGGATCGAGGAGGCGCCCGGCAGCGTCATGCCGATCGCCTCCGCAATCGCGGTCATGGTCGAGGCCGTGCCCATGGTCATGCAGGTGCCGTAGCTGCGGGCGATGCCGGCTTCGATGTCGAGCCAGTCCTTGTCGGAGATCTTGCCGGCGCGGCGCTCGTCCCAATATTTCCAGCCGTCCGAGCCGGAGCCGAGCGTCTTGCCCTTCCAGTTGCCGCGCAGCATGGGACCGGCCGGCAGATAGATCGCCGGGATGTTCATCGAAGTCGCGCCCAAGAGCAGCGCCGGCGTGGTCTTGTCGCAGCCGCCCATCAGCACCACGCCGTCGACGGGATGGCTGCGCAGCAGCTCCTCCGCGTCCATCGCCAGCAGGTTGCGGTAGAGCATGGTGGTCGGCTTGAGCAGCGATTCCGACAGCGACAGCGCCGGCAGCTCGATCGGCAGGCCGCCCGCCATCAGGACGCCGCGCTTGACGTCGTCGACGCGCGACTTGAAATGCATGTGGCAGGGCTGCGCGTCCGACCAGGTGTTGAGGATCGCGATGATCGGGCGGTCCTTCCACTCCTCGGGGGCATAGCCCATCTGCATGGTGCGGGAGCGATGGCCGAACGAGCGGAGGTCGTCGGGTGCAAACCAGCGCGCGCTGCGCAGCTGGTCGGGCGTGATTTTCTTCTTGGTCATGATTGGGAGCCCCATTTCTGGACGGTGTTCCGCTCGATGGCGCGGAAGATCAGGTTCTCGACAAAGAGGCCAATGATGATCACGGTCAAGAGGCCCGCGAACACCGCGGGTATGTCGAGCAGATTGCGGTTCTCGAAGATGAACCAGCCGAGTCCCAGACTGCCGTTGCAGAGGCCGAACCAGATCAGCGCGAGCGGCAGCAGCGCGATCGCCGGCAGCCGCGCCGATCCCGCGGCCGGCGCGAAGGACGGTTCCGCCGCCTCGGCAAACCATCTGCACGAAGGCATGCATAATCGCGGGGCCTGGAGAGAGCGGCGCCGGCAAGCCGTCATATCGTCGCGAAGTGCTTGCAGGCTGGGCGGAATCCGCGCAACAATTTCATGTTTGATGGCTTGATTTGGGGCGCCGGAATGTCCCCTCCGCCCCGGAGGATTTCAGACGTGGCCAACATCCTGATCGTGGATGACGACCCCGCCGTGCAGATCACGATCCGGCTTCTCCTGGAGCGGGCCGGGCATCACGTCACCGTCGCCGGCGACGGCCGCCAGGGACTTGCAATGTTCGAGGCCAGCGGGTTTGACCTGTTGTTTCTCGACATCTTCATGCCCGGCATGGACGGGCTGGAGACGATGCGCCACATCCGGGCGCGCCGGTCGGCCGTTCCGATCATCGTGATCTCCGGCCGTTCGGCCGCGCCGGACGCCTATGCGGAACCGGATTTCCTGAAGATGGCGACCAAGCTCGGCGCCGTGGCGAGCCTGCGAAAGCCGTTCGGGCCCGGCGCCCTGCTCGCCGCCGTCGATGGCTGCCTGAAGGCGGCTCTGCCGGAGAGGTCCGATGTCAGCTCCGGCCAGCGATGACGAGGGCGGCTCCTGGGCTCCGGTCCAAACCAAGCGCGGCCATACGGGAAGTCGAGCGAACATTCCCATGACGCTCACGACGCGGCTCGCCATCGCGATGATCCTGCTGGTGGCGGTCACCGTGGCCGCCGTCGGCTGGCTTGGCTATCGCAACATCACGCAAGCCGTCATTCCGCGGGTGCTGGAGCGGGTCGAAGCCCAGTCGCGCCTGCTGGCGACCAATCTCGAATCCTACGTGTCCGGCGTACGCGGCGATCTGATCGGCTATCGCTCCGCCGCGGCGATCAACGGCCTGATCCGCGCTCACATCGGCGGCGGAATTGACGCATCCGACGGCGTCTCGGAGCAGACCTGGCGCGAGCGCATCGCGACGCGGCTCGCGGCCGAGATCGAGGCCAAGCCCAGCTACGGGCAGTTTCGCATCATCGGCCTTGATGACGACCAGCGCGAGCTGGTCCGCGTCGATCGCTCGGGCCCGAATGGCGCGGTACGGATCGCCCCCAACAGCGAGTTGGCGCACAAGACCGACCGAACCTACTTCCAGGAAACGATCAAGCTCGCGCCAGGCGAGATTTACGTGTCGCCGATCGAGCTTGCGACCCGCCAGGGCGGGACCACGGACCTGCACATTCCGACCCTGCGGGTGGCGACGCCGCTGTTCACGCCGGAGGGCAAGCCGTTCGGCATCATCATCGCCAATATCGACATGCGTCCGGCACTCGAGCGCGTCCGCGCGACGACGAGCTCGGGAGGGGACATCTACGTCGTGAATTCGCGCGGCGACTATCTCGTCCATCCCGATCGTGCGCGGGAATTCGGCTCGCTGCGTGGCCATCCCACCAACTGGCGCAATGATTTTCCGTTTTTTTCCGCCGTCGCCGGCACGCCTGACGTGTCGACGCATCTCACGACCGACGCAGCGGGCCGGCCGAGCGGCGCGGCGATCGCACCGGCACTGCTTGCGGGCAAGGAGTGGATCGCAATCATCGTGACCGTTCCCCCGGCCGTGTTCGGCCGCGTGCCGGCCGCGATTCAAACGACGTCCCTGCTCGTCGGCCTGCTCGCGGTCCTCGCTGCGGCTGCGCTCGCGGTGCTGCTCGCGCGCTCATTGACGCGCCCGATTGGCCGCCTGACCGCGGCGGTCGAAGCCATCGGCAGCGGGCGGCCGGCGGACATTCCGGTCGACGCCAGCGGCGAGACCGGCGTGCTGGCGCGGGCCTTTGCCCAGATGGTCGAGGAGACCAGGGCGAAAACAGCCGCGCTCGAGCACGAGGTCCGCGAGCATCGCCGCACCGAGGCCGCACGAAGCCATCATGCGGCGCGCGAGCAGCTGTTCAGCGCCGCCGTCGAATCATCCGACGATGCGATCGTGATGCAGACGCTCGAGGCCATCATCATCGGCTGGAATCCGGCGGCAGAGCGCCTTTACGGCTACTCGGCGGACGAGGCCATCGGCCAACCCACTTCGATCATCGTCCCGCCCGATCGCCGCGAGCACGGCAAGGACTATCTGCGGCGGATCGCCCGCGGCGAGCCGATCGAGCGCTTCGAGACGGTGCGCCTGCGCAAGGACGGCACGCCGGTCGAGATCTCGCTGAGCCTCTCACCGATCAGGGGACCGTCGGGCGAGATCGTCGGCGCCTCCGGCAGTGCACGCAGCCTCACCGAGGCGCGGCGGGCCGAGCGCGTGCTCCAGCAGCAGCTCGAGGAGCGCCGGCAGATCTTCGACACCTCGCAGGATCTGATCATGATCATGGACGCACGCGGCCATGTCGCGCAGATCAGTCCGAGCAGCGAGACCATTCTCGGCTACAAGCCGGACGAGATGATCGGCCGCAGCGGCGCCGATTTCGTTCATCCCGATCATCTGGAGCAATCCCGCGCGCAGATGCGCGCACTGCGGCGCGGCGACCGCCCCAAGCTCGACGACACCCGCTGCTTCCACAAGAACGGGCACGAGGTCTGGCTGTCATGGCTCGGCAGCTGGTCCGAACAGGCGCACCGCTTCTATTTCGTCGGGCGCGACATGACGGAGGCACGGCGCGCGCAGGAATCCCTGCAGGAGAGCGAACGACTCGCCCGCAACATCGTCGAGACCTCGCTCGACGCCTTCGTCCAGACCGACGAGGC
Organism: Bradyrhizobium sp. USDA 4486; assembly: GCF_054057995.1. Classification (NCBI taxonomy): domain Bacteria; kingdom Pseudomonadati; phylum Pseudomonadota; class Alphaproteobacteria; order Hyphomicrobiales; family Nitrobacteraceae; genus Bradyrhizobium; species Bradyrhizobium sp. USDA 4486. The sequence goes on along the minus strand of NZ_JBSRZV010000001.1, from coordinate 6,672,284 downwards.
CGGCAGGATCCTGAACTGGAACTCACAGGCGGAACAGCTGTTCGGCTGGCGCCGCGACGAGGTGCTCGGCAAGAGCACGATCGACCTGATCGTGGCCGAGAGCGAACGCGAGCGGGTCAGGGCCGGCCTGAAGCGCTTCCTGGAAGAGGAGGACGGCACGACGCTGAACCGCCGCCGCGAGCTCATGTGCCGGCGGCGCGATGGCAAGGAATTCAAGGCCGAGCTGAGCGTCACCGCGCTGAAGCGCCGCGAGGGCCTGCTGTTCAACGTGTTCTACCGCGACCTCACCGACAAGATCGCAGCCGAGGAGCGTATCCGCCACGCCGAGAAGATGGAGGCGGTCGGCCAGCTCACCGGCGGCGTGGCGCACGACTTCAACAACATTCTCACCGTCATCACCGGAACGATCGAGATCCTGGCGGAGGCGGTCGAGAAGGAACCGCAGCTTGCGGCCATCACCAAGATGATCGACGAGGCCGCCGCGCGCGGCGCCGAGCTGACCCAGCATCTGCTCGCCTTCGCGCGCAAGCAGCCGCTCCAACCGCGCGAGATCGACATCAATTCGCTGATCATCGACACCGCCAAACTGTTGCGGCCGACCCTGGGCGAGCAGATCCAGATCGAATCGGTGTTCGAGGACGAGAACTGCGTCGCGATCGTCGATCCGAACCAGCTCACCACCGCGATCCTCAACCTCGCGCTCAATGCCCGCGACGCCATGCCTGGCGGCGGCAAGCTGATCGTGGAGACGGGCGCCGCTTATCTCGACGAGGTCTATGCCAGCGTCAACGACGTCCGGCCGGGGCATTACGTGCTGATCGCCGTGAGCGACACCGGCACCGGAATTGCCGCCAACATGCTGGCGAGGGTGTTCGACCCGTTCTTCACCTCGAAGGGACCGGGCAAGGGCACCGGGCTCGGGCTTTCGATGGTCTACGGTTTCATCAAGCAGTCCGCGGGGCACATCAAGATCTACAGCGAGGAAGGCCACGGCACCACGATCAAGATGTACCTGCCGCCCGGCAAGACGCCGACGGTCGTCGGCGAGGGCGTGACGCCGGCCACGATCGAGGGCGGACACGAGACGATCCTCGTCGTCGAGGACGACCGGCTGGTGCGCGACTACGTACTGGCGCAGCTGCATTCGCTCGGTTACGTCACCTTGCAGGCCGCGAACGCCGCCGAGGCGCTCGCGATCGTCGCCGCCGGCAAGCCGTTCGATCTTCTCTTCACCGACGTCATCATGCCCGGCAAGATGAATGGACGGCAGCTCGCCGACGAGCTGGCGAAGACGCGGCCCGATCTGAAGGTGGTCTACACATCAGGCTATACCGAGAACGCGATCATCCATCACGGCCGGCTGGATTCGGGCGTGCTGCTGCTGGCGAAGCCCTATCGCAAGTCGGATCTCGCGCGGATCATTCGCAAGGCGCTGAACGGGTGATGTTGAGGAGTCATTCCGGACGCGCGTAGCGCGATCCGGAATCTCGAGATTCCGGGTTCGATGCTCCGCATCGCCCCGGAATGACTAAGAAATATCCGCGATACGACTGCGCCTTACGACGCGCGCTGGGCCGCGGTCATCACGATGCGGATCAGGTCGGCGGCGTTACGCGCGCCGAGCTTCTTCATGATGTTGGCGCGATGGTCCTCGATGGTCCGCGGGCTGATGCCGAGCGTGCGGCCGGCTTCCTTGTTGGACGCACCGGAGGCGAACTGCTCCAGCACCTCCCGCTCCCTGCGCGTCAACGGCTCGCGTCCGGGGAAATGCAGAGATCCGAATTTCGGCGCGGCATTTTCCGCCTGCCTGCGTGCATAGGCTCCGATCGCCTCGTCGAGCCGGCCGACGATCTCGCTGCCGCGGAACGGCTTCTCGATGAAGTCGAGCGCGCCGCTCTTGATGGCGCTCACCGCCATGGCGATGTCGCCCTGTCCGGAGATCATGAAGATCGGTGCCGGATAGTCCTCGCCATGCAGCTCCTTCAGGATGTCGAGGCCCGACTTTCCGGGAATGTGAACGTCGAGCAGGATCGCAGCCGGTGTGCGGTTTCGCGCGACGGAGAGCAGCGCCGCGCCGTCCGCAAAACAGATCACCTCGTAACCCGACGCCTTCAACACCATCGACAAGGTGTCGCGAACGGCGGGGTCGTCGTCGACCACGAAGATTTCACCGCGAGAGCTTTGTTCGGCCATGTGCCATATCCAGTTGGCATGAAGGACTCGCGTCCGCGCCAAGCGTTATGGCGTTAGGCGCGGATTCGGCCCACCCGTATTTGTACGGGACATGGACTTAACGCACAAGTAGCGGCAGGGTGCCTAATTGCGGGGTACGGAGAATATCCATGCTAAATTACGCCGGCACGCCCCGCTCGCCGCGATGGCCGATACTGACAGCCGTCAGTTGATCGCAGCCGAACTTCGCTCTCTGATCGCGCGCATCGAGATCAGTATGCGTCTGATCGACGCGGCCATGGAGAGCGACGACGATAGCATACCTGCGGGTTCCACCGAGATTGTCGTGCTCGACGACGTTACGCCGCGTTATGCCACGGCGAGCGCCGCGCTCAACGCCTGCCGGGCGGAGCTCAGCCACGCCCTGCAGCAATTGTCGGATTCTGGCAGCGCAGCGTAAGTCACAATCAACGCGGCTCACCTGCCCGCGGCTGATTGCATGGCAGCTCCGCGCCTCAGGCGCGGTGCCGTTCCACGACCGCATCGGTGGCGACGCCGCCCCAGGTATGGATCGCCGGCAGGCCCATCGCGGTCTTGCCGAGATTGGCAAGACTGATGCGCAGGGCCGCGAGGTCCAGCGGCTTTGGCAGGCTCTGCAGCTCGATCCCGACGGCGCGGGCGAAGCTGCGGGCAGCGCTGCGGCGCTTGCCATCCATGCCGCTGATGACGATCACGGCACCAGTGAATTTCGCCTCCGCCATCTCGCGCAGCACGTCGATGCCGTCGCCGTCCTCCAGCACGAGATCGAGCGTCACACAGTCGAAGCGCGCGGCGCGGAGCTTCTCGATCGCCGCCGCCACGGACGGCGCCACGGTGACTTCGTGACCGGCCTGCTTCGCGGCGACCGTGATCAGGCTGCGCTGCGTGGCGTCGTCGTCGACCACCAGCAGCTGAAGCGCACGCCGCTCCGCGGCGTCGGGCAGGTTGGACGTGACGGGGGAGAGGGAACTTCTGGGCATTGCCGTATTCCTGAGATTGAGACCGGCAATGGGTACACGGCTCGCGCTTAGGCGACGTAAAACCGCGGCGGCAAATTCATTCGGATGTTTCAGCAAATATAAAGCAACGTCGCGGAAAGCGCGCAGCACTCGTAGCCGCGTGCCGATCAGGCCGCCGCGTCGTGACCGCCGGCGCCGCGCTTCTTCCGGTTCTTACCGCGCAGGAATTGGATGTCCATCTCGGCGCCGTTGACCCGCACCAGCTCGCAGCGGCGATAGGCCAGGCCCGTGGACGACAGCAGCAGGAAGAATTCTTTCAGGTTCAATCCCTGGATCGAGCCTTCCACCGTGAGGATGGCGTCGGTGTCGGAGATCGCGTTGAGCTTGCAGTCGCGGCGCCAAGTGCCATCGATGGCCATGATGCAGACATCATAGCCGCGACTGAACGTCACGCGTTCGGTGCCCTTGCCATCCTCGGCCATGCCTATCGTCCTGCCATGACAGCCATGCGCGGCGCCGCGCCGGCGAGCACCGGCTTGGCGACGGCCGCACGCGGATCGTTCGGCTTGTAGAGGCCGCGCCGCTCCGGGATCGGCCTGAACGTATCGGTCAGTCCGACCACGGTTTCGGCTGCGCCCAGCACCAGGAAGCCGTCGGGCTCGATCTGGCGCGCGAGGCGGTTGAAGATGTTGATCTTGGTGTCCTGGTCGAAATAGATCAGCACGTTTCGGCAGAAGATGACGTCGAAGGTGCCGAGCTGGGCGAAGTCGTGCAGCAGGTTGAGCTGGCGGTGCTGGATCATCGCCCGCAGCTCGGGATTGATCTGCCAGGTCTCGCCGGTCTGCTTGAAATATTTCACCAGCATCTGGATCGGCAGGCCGCGCTGCACCTCGAACTGGCTGTAGATGCCGGCCCTGGCCTTCTCCAGCACCTCCTGCGACAGGTCGGTCGCGATGATCTCGACACGCCAGCCGGTGAGGGCCGCGCCCATTTCCTTCAGGCACATCGCCAGCGAATAGGGCTCCTGCCCGGTCGAGCCGGCGGCACACCAGATGCGCACACTGCGCTTGCCGGCGCGCGCCTTGATGATCTCGGGCATGATGGTGTCGCGGAAATGATCGAACGGGACCTTGTCGCGGAAGAAGAAGGTCTCGTTGGTGGTCATGGCTTCGACCACGTCCGTGATCAGCTGGCGCGAGCCGGCTTGCAGCTTCTGCACGAGCTCGGCGATGCCGGAGAATCCCGCCTTGCGGGCGAGCGGCAGCAGGCGGCTTTCGATCAGATATTGCTTGTCTGCGGACAGGTCGAGACCCGAATTATCCTTCAGGAACTTACGTAGATACTCGTACTCGGTCGGAGTCACGGATAGCCCTCTTCGAAGCTGTACTGGGAACACTCTGGCCCAAACGTCAGGCCAGACACACTCAGACCATGGCTTGTCCGACCGGGATCAGACCAACTTCAGCGAACTTGTCGGCGATGATGTCTTTGTCGAAGGGCTTCATGATGTACTCGTTGGCGCCGCCGCTGAGCGCCTGAGCGATATGAGCCACGTTGTTCTCGGTGGTGCAGAACACCACCTTCGGCTGGTCGCCGCCGGGCAGGCGGCGCATGTGGCCCATGAACTCGAAGCCGTCCATCACCGGCATGTTCCAGTCGAGCAGCACCGCATCGGGCAGCTGCTTCTGGCAGATCTCGAGCGCCTTGGAGCCGTCCTCGGCCTCGGTGACTTGGAATTCCAGGCCCTCCAGGATCCGGCGCGCGATCTTGCGCACGACGCTGGAATCATCGACCACCAAACAGGTCTTCATTTTGGTTCTCCGGCTTCGATGTTTCGTTGGCTCACGCAGCCATCTGCACTTCGGTCTTCAATTCGAGCACGCGGTCGACGTCGAGGACGACCATGAGCTGGCCCTCGAGACGGTGGACGCCGCCGGCGAGCTTGGCCATGCGGGGATCGAGGTTGACGGGGTTTTCCTCCTTGCCGTCCTCGGGCAGGCGCAGCACCTCGCCGATCTGGTCGATCAGAAGGCCGTAGGATTCACCGCGCAGATCGACGCCGACCGCCATCGGCGCCTTGCCGTCCTCGGCCTTGGGCAGGCCGAGACGGGCGCGCATGTCGATCACGGTGACGATGCGGCCGCGCAGGTTCAACACGCCCGCGATCTCGCTGGAGGCGAGCGGCACGCGGGTGACGCGCTCGGGCATGAACACGTCCTGGACGCGCGAGATCGGCAGGCCGAACAGCTGGCCGCCGATCATCGCGGTGACGTATTCGACCATGGCGCCTTCGGCGGACTGGGTCTTCCTGCTCATTGGCGAACTCCTCGTCCCGTTCCTTAGGTTTTGAGCATGATCTGATCGGAAAACCGCTTCACACTTTTCCGGATCATGCTCTAGGCCGCTGCCCGGCTCAGCTCGGAGGCGCCGGCCGCGCCCGCGGTCTGCTCCTTCAGCGCCGCGATCAGGCCGGGACGGTCGAACTTGGCGACATAGTCGTGGAAGCCGGCCTGCCGGCCGCGCTCGATCGCCGCCGGCGACACCAGCGCCGACAGGCCGATGATCGGCGTGGCCGCGAGGTTGTTGTCGGAGCGGATCACTTCCGCGAACTCGAACCCGTTCATGTCAGGCATCTCGATGTCGGTCAGGATCACGTCGAAGCTTTGCGCGCGCAGGGCCGCGAGGCCCTCCTGCGCGGTCGGCGCGGTGCGGACGCGGTAGCCGGCCGCCTTCAGCACGGGCGCCAGCATGTTGCGGAAGAAGGCGCTGTCGTCGACCAGCAGCACCGACTGCGAATGCATCGACGGCTTCATCTCCTTGCGGGTGAACCAGTCGGCGAACGCCATCGGCAGGAAGTGGCCGACGTCGATCACTTCGGTGGCCTGGCCCTTGATCACGGCCGAGCCGAGGATGCCGGAGGAGGAGCCGCCGACCTCGATGTTGAGCCGTTCCTCGACGATGTCGATGATCTCGTCGACGACGAGGCCCATGGAGCGGCCGTCGTCGGCGAACACCAGGATCGGCTGGGCGCCCTGGCTCGCGATGGTGACGCTCTCCATGGCGACCAGCGGCATCAGCTGCTCGCGGTACTGCACCATGTAGCGGCCGTTGGAGAACTCGATCTTGTCGGCGGGCAGCTCTTCCAGGCGCGTGACGAGGCCAAGCGGGACCGCCTTGGGCTGCGACGAGCCGGCGCGGAACACCAGCAGCGAGGTGGTCTGCTCGCCCGAGCCGATGTGATGGCCGGCGCCCTCGTCGGCCATGTCATGGGCCGAGGAGCCGGAGGCGCCGAGCGCTTTGGCGATGCCGTTGGGGTCGATGATCATGATGACGGCGCCATCGCCCAAAATGGTGTTGCCGGAGAACATGTCGATGTGACGCAGCTTCGTCGACATCGGCTTGACCACGATCTCTTCGGTGTGGAACACGCCGTCGACGACGATGCCGAAGGTCTGGCTGCCCACTTGCGTCACCACGATGAAGCCGTTCTCGGGATCGGAGGCCGCGCCGTCGTCGATCTTGAGCAGCTTCTTGAGATGGATCAGCGGCAGAAGCTTGTTGCGCAGGCGCAGCACCGCGGTGTCCTTGATGCGCTCGATGCGGTGCTCGGAGTTGGCGCGGGCGCGGACCAGCTCGACCACCGAGAGCTGCGGGATCGCAAAGCGGTCGCCGGCAGCTTCCACGATCAGCGCGGAGACGATGGCGAGGGTCAGCGGGATCTTGATGGTGACGGAGGAGCCTTCGCCGGCCACCGACTTGATGTCGATGGTGCCGCCGATCTGGTCGATATTGGTGCGGACCACGTCCATGCCGACGCCGCGGCCGGAGACCGAGGTGACGGCGGCCGCGGTGGAAAACCCCGGCGCGAAGATGAACTTGTGAATCTGCGCTTCGCTCATCTTCTCGAGCTCGGCCTCGGTGACGAGACCGGACGAGAGCGCCTTGGCCTTGATCTTCTCGGTGTTGAGGCCTCTTCCGTTGTCGGCGATGCAGATGATGATGTGGCCGCCCTCGTGGTAGGCGGACAGGCGAATGGTGCCCTGCTCGCCCTTGCCGCTCGCCAAGCGCTCGGCGGGGGTCTCGAGGCCGTGATCGGCGGAGTTGCGCACCATGTGGGTGAGCGGGTCCTTGATCAGGTCGAGCACCTGGCGGTCGAGCTCGGTGTCGGCGCCGTGCATCTCCAATTCGATCTGCTTGCCGAGTTCGCTGGAGAGGTCGCGGACGATGCGGGGCAGCTTCTGCCAGGCGTTGCCGATCGGCTGCATGCGCGTCTTCATGACGCCTTCCTGCAGCTCGGCGGTGACGTTGGAGAGGCGCTGTAGCGGCACCTTGAACTCGGTGTCCTCGTTGCGGCGGGAGATCTCCAAAAGCTGGTTGCGGGTCAAGACCAGCTCGGAGACCATGGTCATCAAATGCTCCAGCGTATCCACGTTGACGCGGATCGACTGGTTGGCGACGCGGTCGCCCTCGCCGGCACTCTCGTCGGCCATCGACTTCTTCGGCGCGGCCTTTTCCTTGGCGGGCTTGGCGGTTTCCTTGGCCTGCTTCGCTGCTTGCTTGGCGGCAGGCGCCTCGGCAGCCGGCGCGGGCTCGGCCTTGGCCACCGGGGCGGGGACCGGCGCTTCGATCGCGGTCTCGCGGAAGGCGCGCTCGAGCTCGTCGAGCGAGACTTCGCCCGGACGCAGCGGACGCTCCAGCGTCTGCTCGACCAGCGAGCCGGTGGTCATCTCTTTTGCCGGGGCCGGCTTGGCTTCGGCACCAGGTGCGTCCGGCACCAGCGGCGGCGCTTCGGCAACGGGAGCAGAGCTTCCCGCGGCCGGCATCGGCTGCGCCGAGCCTGACGCGATCGGCGAAGCCGACGCTGACATCGCCGCCATGCCCTGCTCGACCATCGCTTCCAGCTTGTCGATGAGATCGCGGTCGTTGCCCTCGGGCTCGGCTTCGGTCGCCTCGAGGCCGGCGAGGATCTCCTTGATGCGGTCGATCGAGGACAGGATCACCGTCACGGCCTGCCCGGTTACCGGCATGCCGTCGCGGAATTTGCCCATCAAGGTCTCGCCGGCATGCGCCAGCGCTTCGAGCCGCGGCAGGCCGAGGAAGCCGCAGGTGCCCTTGATGGTGTGGACCAGGCGGAAGATGTTATCCAGGATCTTGGCGTTGTTCGGCTCCTGCTCGAACTTCACCAGCTGATTGTCGACGGTGTCCAGGCTCTCGCTGGTCTCCGTCAAGAACTCCCGCAACAGATCATCCATGAGCTACGCCTTACTGACCTCGACCTGCACCTGGACGCCCGAGCCGTCGCGCCTGGCAATCGACGGAAGTCCGCTTCTGGATCGTTAGACATCCCCTTTCACGGTCCCGTTAATTTCAGCCTCCGTGCTAATACGGATATTGAAGAGAAGTTTGCCGTTCGGCCGGATGCGAAAGCGTTTTTCGGCAAAACCGGCAGCACGCTGCGGCGGCAAAGCGCGTGAGGTAAACGCAACCACAATCGCATGACGAGCCGCGCTCGAAAGTCCTGCTGCTGAAGGGCGATATGCGTGAGGCGCGCGAAATCGAATCGCGCGGCCGGCAAGCAGCTGCGCTCACGCGGCCATCGCTTCCCGGCTTTGCCGGGATTTGCGAAGTTCGCGTTTGCGGTAAACGGACGGTTACCCCGCAGCCGCTGCAGCCCGTGCTGCGCTAACCCAGCCACGAGGCGGCGGCAACGTCGCCAGCCGGACGATGCTCCGCCAGGCAATCGTTGATGGCGGCGACATGAAAGCGCCCTTGCCGCTCTTTCCTGCGATGGCTGCAGGGACCGAGACGCAGAACCCCGTGAGCGAATCGCCCGTTCTTGTCTCATCGCCAATGCGGCAGGTTGTCTGCCTTAACGGCGATATCGACGACACACAACCTTTGCAATAAAATTTATTGTGGTGCAACTACATGACGAATGATGCGCGGCGCCAATCATTCATCGCATGCGCGGATTGACCTGCATGACCGCGAGCAACCGCCCGCCCAACCAGTTGCTGCAAAGGCTCGAGGCGGCAGACTTCGATCTGCTGCGGCCTCATCTGGCGACGGTCGCAATGGTCAGGGAGTCTGCCTTGGGCAAGGCGGGCGCCGCGCTGAGACACGTCTACTTCCCGCACGGCGGTTCCGTGTCGATTACCGTGGGTCTGTCGGAAGGACAGATGATCGAGGTCGCGATGCTGGGCCGCGACAGCGTCGTGGGCGCCGGCGCGGCGCTGGCCGACGGCATCGCGCCGGCGGACGCGGTGGTCCTATTCCAGGGGGCAGCATCCCTGCTGGACATCGAGGCGTTCCGCGCGGTGGCCGCCGCAAGCACGCGGTTTCGCAGCCTCATGGTCCGCCATGAGCAGGCCCTGCTTGCGCATGCTCAGCAATCTTTGCTCTGCAACACGCTCCACTCCGTCGAGGCGCGGCTGGCGCGCTGGCTGTTGCGGGCCCGCGAGCTCTCCAACAGCGAGATGCTCCCGCTGACGCAGGAAGCGCTGGCGCGGATGATCGGCGTCAGGCGCAACGCCATTTCGCTGGTCGCACATGCGCTTCAGCAGGCCGGCATCATTCACTACGCCCGCGGCCAGATCGAAATCGTCGACCTGCAAGCGCTGGAGACGACCTCCTGCGGCTGCTACTCCGCGGTGAAGGCCCACCACACGCGCCTGATCGGCGCCCTGCCATGACGATGGCGCCGGCTGCATGCCGAGATGCACACAGCGTCGCGGCGATCCGCGCGACCGGACGTCTTGTCCCAATTGCCAATATATCCCGATGGGCAGATGATGAAACTACCCGTGCGGGGAGCGCTTTCGCTTGCCGCGACTTTGCGGGTGCATGAGACGGAGACGGCCTTGGAAACGATGGTGCGCCCATCCAACGGTTTCCTGTCCGCGCTGTCGGCAGACGATTATGAATTGATCCGTCCGCATCTGCGCACCGTGGATCTGCCGCACGACGCGGTGCTGGTCGAGACTGGCGAGACGCTCAGGCGGGCCTACTTTCCGCACCGCGGCGTCATCTCGCTGGTGGTGAAGCTCGCCAGGGGCGAGCATGTGCAGGTCGCCATGATCGGCCGCGACAGCCTGCTCGGGACGCTCTCGATCATGGGCGATGCCTGCGCGCTGAACACGGCGATGGTGCTGGTTCCCGGCGTCGCATCCGTGATGGATCTCGACCGGTTGCGCGGCGCGGCCGAGCAGAGCAGCACCCTGCGGACGTTGCTCACGCGTCACGGGCTGGCGGTCTACGTCCAGGTCCAGCAGACCGCGGCCTGCAACGTCGCCCATCCCGTGGAGTCGCGGCTGTCGCGCTGCCTGCTGCACACCCATGATTTGTCGGGCGACTACCGGCTGCTGCTGACCCAGGAGGCGATGGCGCACATGATCGGGGCCCGGCGCAACAGCGTGTCGCTGGTCGCCAACACCCTCCAGCATGCCAATTTCATCCATTACAGCCGCGGGCACATCCAGATCCTCAATCTCGACGGGCTGCGCCAGACCGCATGCGAATGCTACGCCACCGTGAAGGCCCAATACGACCGGCTGCTCGGCCGGCACTGACCGCCGTCCGCGCATGGTAAACCTTCGGCTAACGCCGGCGCGCAAACACGCTCCGTCCTGCTACCGGAACTGAAATGCGAATGCCCTAGACACGGGGCTCGCGCCGCACGCGCTGCGCGACCGATGAACCGCAATCAGGACAGGCAAAGCCATGTTTGAAGTGACCGCCGCGCCTGCTCGGAAAGCGATCGACATCGAGCCCGCGCGCGAGCCCGGTGCCTATGAGGCGCTGGTGGCGGAGATCGGCGAGGACGGTGCCCAGGAAGTGCGCACTGTGTTCTGGGGCGAGACCCGCGCACGCCTGCAACTGTTCCGCTCGCTCGCGCTCGCGCAGCACCATGCCAGGATCGCGCGGGAAGCGCATTCGCTGAAGAGTGCGGCCGGAACGTTCGGCTATGTCAGGCTCGCGGCGCTGGCGCTGCGGCTGGAGAAGACGGCGGAGACGCTTGAGGAGAGGCAATTCCACGATCTGCTGGCCCTGATGGCTGCCGCCTTTGACGCCGCCCGCGCGCAAGAGCCGCAGAGGTAGAAAACTGCGTGCAAAACCCGCCGTAATTCTACGGCTTGGGATTTTTAGAGATGGCTAATCATAGGTGGCGATAGTCGCCGGAAACCAGGAGGGTTTCCATGTTCACCTATGAGACTGCGGACCAGAAAGAGGTCCGTCGCTTCCGCATCGCGCAGTTCAACGGCCGCATGGCGACGGTGAAATCTGGCGAGGCGACGGTGACTGGTTTCGTTCGCTCGGTGCTGGAGCATGAATCGAGCATGCCGCCGCGCTGGACCATCACGATCATCCCGAACGCGCCGAAGGAAGGGCCCAAGCCGCTGCGGCCCGGCTCGCGCGCGCGTCCCTTCGCCGAAGACTATTTCTGAGCGCGATCGGCCACAGGCCCGCGCAACACTAAGATCTCAATCGATCGAATGCAGCAGCGCCGCGCGGACGAGGTCCGCGGTGTTGCGCGCGCCGAGCTTGCGCATCGCCTCGGCGCGATGGCTCTCGAAGGTGCGCGGGCTGATCTGCATCCGCAGCGCACCCTGCTTGTTCGAATAGCCCTCGCTGATCAGCCGCAGCACCTCGCGTTCGCGCTTGGTCAGCCGCTTCTGGCCCGACAGGCCGAGCAGCTCCGCGCCGGGGAGGCGCTGCGGCTGCGCTGCGCGAGCAGGCTTCAATTCGGCATCATCGGTGCCGGACGGGGCCGGCAGGCCCCCCTTGTGAGGACCGGCAAGCTGCTTGACGAGGCCGCAAACGCGCTCGGTCTGCGCCAGCGCATTCTCCACCACCCGCTGCAAATAGGCGCGGTCGCCGGTGACGGGCGCGAGCTGATCGCTGTGATGCTTGATCTCGCCCATGTAGAGCAGCAGCGCAGTCAGGGGGCCGTTGAGCTCGCGGGCGATGGCGGCGGCCATTTCGTCGGCCGCCTTGGCACGGGCCGCGTTCAGGCGGACGAAATCGAGCTCTTCAGCTGGAGCAGCGCCGCTTTCATACCATTCCGACGACCGCGAATCAGTGGCCGTATCATTCTGTGACCCCATGTGATTCGTTTACCGGAACCCACCCCGGTCTGTGGTTAACTTTTTGCTCCGTAAGACTACGGTGATTTTGACGTTTTTGTGCTGAAATACGGACATCGGCACAATTTGTGCTTGCGGGCTGCCGCCATTCAGCGCGCCGGGGTTGAGATTTCCGCTTAACCACGGCGTCCCGGCCGATGCTCCCGGCTCCCGGCCTTTACCGATTAATTAACAATGACTTGCTTCTCTTGGCAGCACTGAGAGCGCGCAAATGCCTCCCCGCATCTGGCCCTTAGCCTGGCGGGAAACGCTGCGAAAGAATTGCGTGCCATGAACGAGATCAATCGGCTGTCGGAGTTCTTGCAGAGGCTGACGCCGCTGTCGCGCAGCTGCCTGCTCAGCGAGCTCGAGCGGCTCGAGCTCTGCGGCATCGACATGCCGGGCTCGGCCGAGATCCAGGCGCGCCTGCGCGCCGAGTTTCGCAAGGACGGATCGAGCCAGGCGCGCGCCACCAGCCCGTCGCGCCATTTCTTCGCGCCGCTCGAGCTGCTGCTGATCGACGGCGCGCCCGAGCATGCCAATATCGGGCGGATCTCGCGCAACACCCTCACCCCGATCTGGGAGTGGATCTGCCGCGATCTGCTGCCGACCATGGCGCGCGACTACATCAAGGCGATCAACGACCAGGTCGCCGCCAACAACCCGAAGGAAGTGCTGAAGACCGCCTCGATCTTCCAGACCAAGGTCCTCAAGGTGCTCGAGAACACGCTGGCCTCGGCCGAGAGCACCGAGTTCGCGCGCGGCAAGCTCGCGCAGTACACGGCCTCCCGCGCCGCCTTCGACGACGTCAGGAAGATGCAGCATGTGCTGCGCGCCGGCGACGCGCTGCCGAAATTCAACGCGAAGCTGCCCGAGAAGATCGCGAAATTCGACGATGGCCTGGTCGCGCAGATCACGGCGCAGCTCGATGCCTTCAAGAAGGCCCATCCCGAAGCGCTGCCTTACGCGCTGACGCTGGTCGCACGGCGCCTGAAAACGCCGTGGCAATTGGTGCGCCTCGCCACCAAGGCGGCCGCCAGCAAGAGCGCCGCAGACGTCGCCGTGACGCCCTATGCCTGTGTCGTTCCGATGGTGCTCGACAGGCTCGACGACAAGCGCCTCGCGCTGCGGGTCGCGCTCCGGCACAACCGCGTGCTGGTTGCGCGCGACCTGCTCGCGGAGATCTACGACACCGAATATGCGCTCAAGGTCCGCATCGACGGCATCGAGGCCAGTGAATGGGGCATCCGCCTTCAGCAGCTGATGGACGCGATCGCGGCACTGGTGTCCGCGGAGGTGAGCCGCTTCCCCGCCAATGTCGGCCACATTCTCGGCTCGCGACGGCTGCGCAGCCACGAGACGCTCGGGGGCAAGCTCTCCTATCTGGCCTGGAAGGGACGCGACGCCGTGCAGGACGGCGCGGCGGCGTTTCGCAAATTGATCGGGCAGACCTAGGAGCATGATCCGGAAAAGTGTGCAGCGGTTTTCCGGCAGGATCATGCTCAAACGATAACGCGCGCGGCTAACGCGGCAGGCACAGGAAGCGGTCCATAAATCGCCCTGAGAGCACGAACCTGAACCACCAATAGATCATCCGCCGCATCGACATAGCTGTAATCCTCGACAGCCCACCCACCGGCTGCGCGGAGCAATAGCGCAGGTGCAGCAATGCGCATGTGAGCTGCTTCACACTTGCGCCGGCCCGGCCGGACGCATTGTCGCAGAACCGTCACGAGCGAAGGCGGAACCTGCCAGCATCGCGCGAAAATGAGTTCGTCGCTCGTGGCCCATGCAACTATCCTCCCGATGCTCTGCAGAAGCATCGAGAAGGAGGGTCGCGATGAGACCGGCTCGAGTGACATGGACGATGGTGGCGCTGCTCACGGGCGCGCTGGCGCTCACATCGGCGACGACGGCGCAGACCTCGCCGCCGCAAGGCAACGCCGCGCCGACTGCCGACAACGCGGTGCTGCTCACCGTCTTCTTCAAGCACGACCAGTCCCGCCCGCTGAACGAGCTGAACGCGCAGCTCGAGAAGCAGGGCTACTACAAATCCTTCCCACCGCCCGGCGTCGAAGTCGTGAGCTGGTACGTGATGATGGGGATCGGCCAGGTGATCACGCTGCGCCTGCCCGCCTCGCGCCTGCGCGAAGTCAATCGCGTCATCGAGGACACCGCGTGGGGTCCCTACCGCACCGAGTTCTATCCGACCTACGACTACAAGGCTGTCGGGATGGCTCAACACGACAAGGCCACAAGCAATTGAGGCGTCCATTATTCAATTGGGCGAAACGCGAACGGCATCGTCCTATTGCAGGACACCGCTGCTTCTTGCGCACGAGATGCAACGTTCGAGAATCTGCCGCGATGACGGTGTCACGCAGCCGTCACGCGCGGTCAGACGTAAAAACTTCTCTAGCGAGATCCGTACAATTTTAGACGTGCTGCGTGCTTTAACGTTACCCAGATAATTCAACAATCGGCTCAAGCCCTCCATATTTGAAACTGCTCCCATCGCTAACACCGTTCGCGGAACGGGAGTGTTTTGCGATGAACGACGAAGTTGTAGAACTCGCCGGACGAAGGCCCAAAACCTTCGGACGGCGAAAAATGATGCCGCGCGCATGCGTCGCCGACAGCAAGCGCCACCTGCGCGCTTTCCTCGCAGAGGTGCTGGAGGATCTCGGCTTCGTCACCAGCGAATGTGCCAGCGCCGAAGAGCTGCAAGCCGTGCTGACCAGCGACTTGCCGGACCTGATCCTGCTCGGCATCGCCGCCGACGGCATCGAGCCCGGGAAATTCCTGGAGACGCTGGTGCGTGAGGCCTTCGACGGCAAGGTTCTGACGGTGGGTGCCCGCGAATCGATCATCGTCAAGGCCGTGCAGCAGGTCGGCGAGGAATATGGCCTTGCGATGCTGCCGCCGCTGACGACGCCCTTTGCAGCGGAGACGCTGCGCGAGCGCATCGCGGTGCTGCTGCCGGAGGAGCCGGCGCCGAGCCCGGCCGTGCATGTCGGCGAGGCCCTGCATGCCGGCTGGCTCGAGCTCTGGTACCAGCCCAAGATCGACGCGCGCACGCTGATCCGCAGCGGTGCCGAGGCGCTGGTGCGGATGCGGCATCCGACCTGGGGCGTCGTGCCGCCCGCCTATTTCATCCCTGAAACGCACGATCCGCATCTGCGCGACCTGTCGGAATTCGTGATCGAGCGCGCCGTGCAGGACTGGCACTATCTGCTCGAGCAGCAGAGCCCGGTCGATCTCTCGATCAACCTGCCGGCGTCGTATCTGAAGGAGCCGCAGGCCGCGCGCGAGCTCTGCCGCCGCATGCCGACGCATCCGGCGTTCGGCGGACTGACGATCGAGATCGACAGCGAGGAGGCGATCCGCGACCTCGATCTCCTGGCCGAGGTCGCGCGCGAGGTGCGCCTGTACAATATCGGCCTGTCGATCGACAATCTCGGCGCCAACTGGCCGTCGCTGATGGACCTCGACAGGATTCCCTTCATCAAGCTGAAGGCCGACCGTCACTTCGTCACCGGCAACGCCAATGACCGCCTCAAGCGCACGGTGTGCCGCCACATCGTCGAGCTCGCGCATAGCTACGGCGCGTGCACCATCGCCGAAGGCGTCGAGAGCCGCGCCGATCTCGTCGCCGCGAACGAGCTCGGCTTCGACCACGTGCAGGGCTATCTGTTCGGCAAGCCGATGCCGCTGAAGAAGTTTGCAAGGAGCGCGCTGACGCGGACCGTGATGGGAGGAGAATGAGGCTATCGCCTCACCGGCCGCCGCGCGACGCAGAGGCGCGCGCGGTCGCAGCAATCGATTCCCAAGGACAGCTCGCAAAAGCGACGAGATTCCGGGTCATGCTCTAGCGGCAGACCCAGGCGCCATTGACCAGCACGCGGACACAAGCTGGCGCCGCGACAGCGGCTCCTACGGTCGCTGCACCCACCGCTGCTCCACCGACAACGGCACGGCGCGTCGTTCGACGCGCGACGCCGGCGACACTCGCTGGAGTCGCCGGTCGCCCTACGCGGGCCTCTGCGCTTTGGATCGAGAATGAAAGGCCAGCCTCTTCCGGCCACTGCACCGAGCCCATGGCTGCGCAGACAACAATGGCGCCGGCCAGCCAGAAGTTCATTCCGTGTCGCATGACGCTCCTCCTTCGCTTCGAGTTCCCAACAATGCTATTTGGCGTTTCGGTTCTTGCTTGCGCCTTTGAGAGGTGCCGAGGGCCGCGCGCTCACCGATTCGGCAGCCTGAATACAAGAGAGAAGATCAACGTAACTTTGAGCATAGGGGACGGAAATGACCTCGGCTTCGCAGCTATCCCGAGCAGGACCGGCACTTGCCGACCAAAGCGCGCTCAGTTGCTGCTGGGCATCCGTTTCATCGCTCATGCATTTCTCGAGGCTCTGACCCAGAACGACTCCGTTTGCCTTGTCATCGGCCACCGTTGCCTTGCACAGCGCCTCGACATTCAGGTGGGGGACGCGATCAGAAACGGGCGTGACCAGTTGGCCCCCGAGAAGTGCCGCCGACAAAAGCGCAACCTTCATGCTGTTCTCCTCAGGTTCTGCCAGACCTTGAGCTGGGGCTGCTCGCACCGCGGCTCCCGCCTACCCGTTGCGATCAGCTGCTCGTAACCCTCCTGACGGCGGGCGGAGACCAGCTGCCGTTGATGATCGAAGGCGCCTTCTCGTTCGGCCAATACATCCGCAGCATCAGAACGAACTTGCCGGCCGGGGCGGGCAGCCAGTTGGACTCCTTGTCCCTTCCAGGCGAGTCCTTCTGGATATAGAGGTCGACCGCTCCGTCCGGATTGGCCTTGAGATTCTGACGCGCACTGATCGAATAGCGGTTGATCGGATTGGGGACGAAGAAATATTTCTCGTCGTACATCGTGAGCGACCAGAAGCCGCCCACGGGAGGAAGCTGCCCCTTCGGGAAGCGCATCACATACTTGTTGCTGCCGACGTAATCTTTGCCATCGATGTCCTTCTGCGACGTCGGATAGCAGGCATCTTGGATTCGGTTGGCACCGAGCCCGATGGCGGTGACCAGGGCGCGATTGAGATAGTCGGTGCCGTAGACGCCGGTCTCCGTGTCGAATGCCCAGCCGTTCGTGTTCCTGATGGCCTTGTTGACCTTGAACTGGATCATGATCCGGTCGAAACCGACTTGCGGGATGCGCTTCGCAAAATCGGTGTCGAGCTTGCTCGCGTCGAAATCCTTGCCCGGAACGAGACCGATCTTCGCGAATTTGGCGAGCTCAGGAGCATCGGCGGCTCCCGGCGGATTCCGCTTCATCAGTTGAGCCAAAAGGCTGAAATAGGCCACGGCGTCCATACGATTGACCTGATCGCGCACCGGGGTGGTCATGTCGATCGTCGAATCGACCTTGGCAGCTGGAGGCGTGTAGGATGTCCCGTATGCGCTCAAGGGGAAGAGCTTGCACTCATCCTGGGCGGCGTGCACCGCCGCGTAGTCCTCAGCTGTGCCGGTACAGTAGATGCGACCTAGAATCCACACGATGCTCGTGGGCGACTTGTACTCCTTCACGCCGGCAGGGAGCTTGCCTTTCCAACCCGGGCCGGTGATCGCATAAGTCTGCGCCTTGGTCCCCGTCGTGCGCTTGCCCGGGACCTGGAATACGTTTGTCCAGCCATCAAGCATCGGAAACAGAAAATAGCGGTCCTTCATGTCGGGAATGGCGACGACCCACGGCTCGTCCCCCACGTCGATCCACGCACTGGTGTAGAGCGTATCCGCATTCGGAGCCGTCACATCCTTGAAGCTTGCGTCGGGATAGGTCCGCAGCTTGATGAATTGCCCCATGGGCCCGCGCGTGCCCTCGACGGAGGCTTTATTGGTCATGACCCGTCGCGTTATCTCCATCGTCACGAGTGGATAGCCGAAGACGTAGGCATCGGTGGCAAGCCAGAAATCTTCGCCTCCTTCGACCGCGCTCAACAAAGGACCGTCGTAATCCGCTCGGCCGGCCGAGAGTGCAAGTGCCGACATCGCGCTTCCCAAACCGGCAGATAGAAGATTTCGACGCGTAATGTTCATGACGGCACTCCCAAACCTGCTGTGATAGGCCACTCTGATCTCGAGAGTTCAATTGACGATGGACACTCCCGCAATGGTGCGCGGATTTCCGTCGGTCGAGGAGGGTGCCGGTCATTGGCCCATCGGCAAAACCTGCAGGGATACCGGCCAAGCGCTGTTACGTTATTGCGAAATAGGCACGCGATACATCGAGGAGAGAACTCGCGTCATCCAATGAGACAGTGCGCGCCGGGACAGACGTTGATCTAGATCAACATCGATGCCCGCACATGCCTGGTCGGGACTCGCGCTACATCGCGCTCACGCAAACCGCCGCGCGAAGAAGACGCAGACCACCACGAGCGCAGTCGCGGCGATCATGCTCCAGGCGACCGGCTCGTGCAGCAGCAGACCTGCGAGCGCGAGGCCGAAGAACGGCTGGAGCTGCTGCAACTGGCCGACACGCGCGATGCCGCCGATTGCAAGGCCCCGGTACCAGAAGATGAAGCCGAGGAACATGCTGAAGACCGAGACATAGGCCAGCCCGATCCAGGCCGGCGCACCGACATCGTTCCATGCCAGTGGCGAGGTGAGAGCCGCAACCGGCACCATCAGCGGCAGCGCAAGCAGCAGCGCCCAGGAAATCACCTGCCAGCCGCCGAGGCGGCGCGACAGCGCGGCGCCTTCGGCATAGCCGAGGCCGCACAGCACGATCGCGGCTACCATCAGGAGATCGCCAGTGAGCGAGGCCGAGCCGTCGCTGGACATCGCAAAGCCCGACACCGTCGCGCTGCCGAGCACGGCGAACAGCCAGAACAGCGGCTGCGGCCGCTCCCCGCCGCGCAGCACGGCGAAGATCGCGGTCGACAGCGGCAGCAGGCCAATGAAGACGATCGAATGCGCCGAGGTGGTGTGCTGGAGCGCGAGCGCGGTCAGCAGGGGGAAGCCGACCACGACGCCGATGGAGACGATCGCGAGCGAGGCGAGATCCTTGCGCTCCGGCCGCGCCTGACGAAGCAGGAAGAGCACGGCCGCACCGATCAGGGCAGCGATGATCGCGCGCGTGGAGGTCAGGAACAGGGCGGAGAAGCCGCCGACCGCGACGCGCGTCGCCGGAAGCGAGCCGCTGAAGATGATGACGCCGAGAATTCCGCTGCCCCAGCCGCTGCCCGCAGATTGCATTTTCGTCTCGCTTGTTGTGTCGCCATCTTCGGCGTTCCGCGCTGGCGAGACCAGCGACAATCCAGTACAATCCGGCTGAACTGTATGGGTATGGAAGGCAGTACACCCTGGACGGCATGGCGCAGACGAAGGGACCCGGCGGAACGCGGACCCTTGATGTGATGAGCGCGATCCGCGCCAAGGTCGCGGGCCGCGCACTCAGTGCCGGCGACCGCCTGCCGTCGATCCGCAGGCTTGCCGCCACGATGGGCGTCTCGCCGTCCACCATCGTCGAAGCCTATGACCGGCTCGCCGCCGAAGGCCTGATCCGCGCCCGCCGCGGCTCGGGCTTCTATGTTTCACCGACGGCGGCGCCGCCGCTGGTACTTGCCGAGGCCGAGCCGCGCCGCGACCGCGAGGTCGACCCGTTCTGGGTCTCCAGGCAATCGCTCGACAGCGACACGGCCGTGCCAAAACCCGGCTGCGGCTGGCTGCCGCCGGAGTGGATGCCCGAAGAAGCCTTGCGCCGCGCCACCCGCGCGCTGGCGCGGACCGAGGCGAGCGTGCTGACCAATTACGGCTCGACGTCCGGCTCGCTCACGCTGCGCCGTATGCTGCTCGCGCGCCTCGCCGAGGACGGGATCGAGGCCTCGATCAACCAGCTGATGCTGACGGGCTCGGGCACGCAGGCGACCGACCTGATCTGCCGCTTCCTGCTGCGGCCCGGCGACACCGTGCTGGTCGACGATCCCTGCTACTTCAATTTTCGCGCATTGCTGCGCGCGCATCAGGTCAGGATCGTGAGCGTGCCTTACACGCCGTCGGGTCCCGACGCCGCGCGCTTCGAGCAGATCCTCGGCAGCGAAAAGCCGCGGCTCTACATCACCAATTCAGCGCTGCACAACCCGACCGGCGCGACCATCTCGCTCCAGAGCGCGCACCGGCTGCTGACCGCGGCGGCGGCGCACGACCTCACCATCATCGAGGACGACATCTTCGGCGACTTCGAGCCGGAGCGCTCGCCGCGCCTGGCCGCGCTGGATGGCCTGAACCGCGTGATCCGCATCGGCAGCTTCTCCAAGACACTGTCGGCCTCGGTGCGCTGCGGCTACATCGCCGCGCGGCCCGACTGGACCGAGCATCTCGTCGATCTCCAGGTTGCGACCAGTTTTGGCGGCCCAAGCCCGGTCGCCACCGAGATCATCGCAAATGTCCTGGCCGGCGGCAGCTATCGCAAGCACATGGACGAACTCAGGCAGAAGCTCGTGCGGGCGCGCCGCGACGTCGCGCGCAAACTTCAGGCGCTAGGCATAGAACCCTGGCTGATGCCGCACGGCGGCTTTTTCCTCTGGTGCCGCCTCGCGGGCGGACAGGATGCCACCCAGGTCGCCCGCGCAGCGCTGAATGAAGATGTCGTGCTCGCGCCTGGCAACGTCTTCAGCGTGTCGCAGACCGCACAAAACTTCATGCGGTTCAACGTGACGCATATGAACGAGCCGCGGATCTGGGATGTGCTGCGGCGGGCGTTGAAGGCGGCGCCGGCATGATGGCCGACGAGAAGGCGCCGCGGAGAACATTCAGTTCGCCTTGATGCCGGCCTCGCTGATCAGCTTGCCCCATTTCGCGCTTTCATTCTCGATGAAGCGGCCGAACTGCTCGGGCGAACTCGGCGCGGGCTCTGCGCCGAGGGTCCGGATCTTCTCGGCGACCGACGGATCCTTCAGGGCCTTCACGAAGGCTTCGTTCAGCCTGCCGACGATGTTTGGCGGCGTGCCGGCGGGTGCAACGAGCCCGAACCAACCCACGGATTCGAAACCTGCGATGCCGCTTTCGGCCAAAGTCGGCACGCCGGGGAGCGATGACAGGCGGCGCGCCGAGGACACGCCGATCGCGTTGAGCTTGCCTTCGAGGATCAGCTGCTTCGATGCGGGAACATCGAGCACCGCGAAGGGGACATGGCCGGCGAGGACATCGACCGTCGCCGGCGCGGTCCCACGATACGGGACCAGCTCCATGGCGATCCCGGCCTTTTGCGTGAACAGCGCCGCCGTCAGATGCATCGCCGTCGAATTGCCGCCATGTCCGATCGACAGCGCACCCGGCTTTGCCTTGGCGAGCGCGATCGTCTCCACCGTCGAATGCGCCGGCACGTTGGCGGAGGCGACGAGCACGAAAGGGATTTCCGCAAGCAGGGTGATGGGCGCGAGCTGCTTCGGATCGAACGGCATCGACGGATTGAGGTGCGGGTTCACGGTCAGCGCACCTGCCGGCGCGACGCCGAGCGTGCAGCCGTCCGGCGCGGCCTGCGCGACCGCGGCCATGCCGATATTGCCCCCTGCCCCGGCGCGGTTTTCGATCACCAGGCCCTGCTTGAGCTCGGCGGTGACCACCGGCTCGAGTGCACGGATCACGGTATCGGCGCTGCCGCCGGGCGGAAAGGTCACGATGATCTTGATCAATTGCTCCGGATAGGCCGCCTCGCCCGCCTCCAGCGGCAGCACGGCGAAAGTCACGGCCGTCAGCACGGTCAGGATGCGGCGCCTTGCAACGTGAAACACGTTCTCCTCCTCGCGTTCTCGTTACGCCGCAGCGCCGGTGATGCGCGCCAGCAAGCCCGGTGGATGGTCGGGCGCGGCTTGCCCGCGCCAGGCGATGTGCTGGTCGGGCCGCACCAGCACCAGCTTCTCGGCATAGGCGCCGTTCGCCTCATCGGCCGCAATGTCGACCAGCGCCAGCGGCACGCCGCGCTCATCCGCCGCGGATTTCAGCGATGCCACGTCGATCGCCGGATCGAACCGCAGCAATGTGTAACCCGGCCCGAAGGCGTCGTAGAGCGATCGTCCATCACGCAGGAACAGATGCGGCGCACGGGCGCCCGGCACGGTGGAGGGCGTAAAACTGCCCATCGCGTAGGCCGGCGGGGTTTCGCCATCATAGGCGATGATCGGCGAGGCATCGTAATAGTAGCCGAAGTTGAGGCCGGCGCAGCAATATTGCTGAACGTTGAGATCGTAGGCCGCTCGCGCCAGCGCCGCGCGCGCCGCATGGCCGCGCGGGGTGTCGTCCTCGATCTCCGCCGAGACACCGCCGCGCTGCGCCATCATCTTCATGGCGTGGTCCATCGCAAAGCGCGAGACTTGCTCGGTGATCGGCTGACGCTCCGCCTCATAGGCATCGAGGATCGCGGCCGGCGCCCAGCCGTTGAGATGCGCCGCCAATTGCCAGCAGAGATCGACGGCGTCCGCAATGCCCGCATTCATGCCATAGCCGGCATATGGCATCCATAGATGCGCGGCATCGCCGCAGATGAAGACCCGACGATCGCGGAAGCGATCGGCCACCAGCCTGCGCCCGACCCAGTCTTCCTTGCTGAGGATTTTGTACTCGAAGCGCTCGTCGACGCCGAGGATGGCGCGGATCGACCAGTCGCGGTCGACCGAGTCGAACTCGGGCTCGTCGGGCTTCAGATGATTGTGGATCAGCCAGCGATCGTGGCCGTCGATCGCGACGGTCGTGCCCGATCGTCGCGGGTTGAGCGAGAGCACCATCCAGGCCGGCTTGTGCGCGCCCATCAGCTGCTTGAGTTGCGGGGCTTCGATGTAAGTCGATTGCACGCGCTGGATCACCGGCGTTCCGGACAGGTTCGCCCCGATCGATTTGCGGACGAACGAGCGGCTGCCATCGCAGCCGATCACGAAGCTGGCTTCGATGCGGAGTGTCTCTCCGCTGTCGAGATTGCGCGCCTGCGCGACGGCATGGTCATCATCCTGCTGGATCGAGGTGATTTCGGTGCGCGCCAGAATGGTAATGCGCGGCTGCGCTGCGGCGTGGCTGAACAGGATCGGCTCGAGATAGATCTGGTTGATCCGGTGCGGCGGCTCGGGCGTCGGCCACCAGGTGTCGGGGCCGCCGGTGGCGCTGTAGCGGCGCGCGCGGGAGGGAATCTCGATGCGGCAAAGCTCGATGCCGGTCGCCGTGGTCCGGTACGAGCAGTCGTTCGGGAAGTCGGCGGGAAGTCCGGCGTCGCGCAGCTTTGCGGCGACACCGAGCCGGCGGAAGATCTCCATCGAGCGCGCGGAGACGTGATTGCATTTGACATTGGGCGGATCGCCGGCGTGGCGGATCTCCGCGACGACGACGTCGATCCCGCGCGAGGCCAGATCCATCGCCGCGGTTAGTCCCACCGGTCCGGCGCCCACGATCAGGACCTGTGCCTTCATGCTCGTCTCCATCCCCTTGCGCCGCGGTCTTGGCCGCCAGCATGTATTTGAAAATCGAAAACAACCCCATGCATAGTAGCTGGCCGCGGCCGGCGCGGCACCAGCCACATTCGACGAACCATCTGATCAAGCAAGACAAATCTCGAAAGCGCTGCGCGCCGGAGAGCT
This sequence comes from Bradyrhizobium sp. USDA 4486, assembly GCF_054057995.1. Lineage (NCBI taxonomy): Bacteria > Pseudomonadati > Pseudomonadota > Alphaproteobacteria > Hyphomicrobiales > Nitrobacteraceae > Bradyrhizobium > Bradyrhizobium sp. USDA 4486. The sequence goes on along the minus strand of NZ_JBSRZV010000001.1, from coordinate 6,648,392 downwards.
ACCTGCCGAGAGCCACGACACAGCCGGTCGCAGCGCTGGGGGCGCGCGGGCCCCCTGACGGATCTAGACGAGTTCGCCGGTCCACCGGTCCCGCCCGTTCCAATACGGGCAGTGTGGGCAGGCCTCTCCCGTTGGATAGTCAATGCCCTCTTCGTGCGGACAGCCGATAATTCCGTCTGCCATCGCGACCGAGTGCACCGAATGCTGCTTTAGAAATAAACCAATTTCGGCAAGCACCCTCTGATCGCTCCGCACATCCGCGGTCTCCGACAGCCAACGGCGCAATTCGGGCTCCGCTCCTTCAGTTCGGATGAAGGAGACGGCTACTTTTGAGGCCCGCCGATTGTCGGGCCCATAGAACGCGATCGTGCCGAACGGATAGCCGCGCATTCCCTGCTTGGCTTTCTTCCGGAGCCACTTCTCAGGTTGCGGTCCGATCTTCATCGGCATCAGAGAGCACATCCCCCGTCGCGTTCACAACTTGCCTAGCCTGCTGCGGACTGATGGCGGAGAGGGAGGGATTCGAACCCCCGATAGGCTTGCACCTATGCCGCATTTCGAGTGCGGTGCATTCAACCACTCTGCCACCTCTCCTGAAGGTGCCGGTGAGGGGCAGGAACCCCTGTGGTCGGGCGTGTAATAGGCGAGGATGGCGGGCCAGACAAGGCGCGAAAGGCGAAAATCCGCTGCCTCATACACCTCCGTCTTTTCACATCGAGGGAACCGCGATGGAGCATCTCACGGTCGAGGCCAATGGGGCCAATTTCCACCTGGTCCGCGCTGGACAAGGAAAGCCGCTGCTTTTGCTGCATGGTTGGCCGGAATTCTGGCTGACCTGGGAGCCGGTGATGGCCCGCCTGGCGGACCGCTTCATGCTGATCGCGCCCGATTTGCGCGGCTTCGGCGACAGCGACAAGCCGGACGGGGCGTACGGTCCGGACGGCCATGCGGCGGACATGCTGGCGCTGATGGAGGCGCTCGGCATGAACCGATTCGGCGTCGTCGGCCATGATGTCGGCGGCGCCGTGATGCAGCCGCTGGCCCGCCGGGCGGCGGAACGGCTGGCAGGGCTGTTCTTCTTCGATTTCGTCTATCCCGGCATCGGACCGCGCATGGCGGCCCCTGATAGGCTGAACCACATCTGGTACCAGTCCTTGCACCAGATGGAGATGGCGCCTGCGCTCATCGGTGCGAGCCGCGAGAGCTGCCGGCTCTATATCAGCCACTTCCTCAAAGGCTGGGCGCACCGGAAAGATGCCTTCGACGATGTCCTCGACACGTTCGGCGACAACTACTTCAAGGACGGTAACCTCGCCGGCGGCTTTGCGCATTATCGCGCCTCGCATGCCGGGCGCCTCGCGATGATGAAGGGCGAGGCTCGGCCGCTCCCGCCGATCGTTGTGCCGACCTGCGTGCGCTGGGCCGAGCACGATCCGCTGTTTCCCTATGCCTGGACCGACCGGCTGGGCGAGACGTTTGCCGCGCTCGATCTGGCGATGTTTCCCGGCGTCGGACATTTCCCGCACCGGGAAGACCCCGATCGCGCGGCTGAGGAGATCGCGGCGTTCTTTCAGCGCATCGGCTGGAGTTGAGCCTCATCGAGAGGCCAAAACGGGTGGGACCGCCAGACGCGGTAAACACTGGCGGTCCCGGTGCCGCTCATTGAAATGCTGGCCAGGAAGGGCGGCTTCGCCGGCCAGGGTGAGGCGACGATTCGACCGTAGCGTGCAGCCGGTGCGCGGCAACGCAAAGCGGTCCTTAACCTAACCAGTCAAGGTTACTCCTTGTCGTTCTTACCCTTTTTCTTCCCGTTCTCCGGAGAATCCCGGTCCTTGCCGTTGCCCTCCTTGCGGCGGTTGGTGAAGCGGGCGTTGCCAAGTCCGGTGCCGATGGTGAGCACGCCCCAGCGCGCGACGTGCTGCATGAACGGCACCTCCGAGAGGCCCTGAACCACGCCGTCATTGTGCATGAGGATCGCGGTGTCGTGCCCGCCGATGACGGGGATAGCCTCGACGAGGCTCGCCGGCAGGTTGAACTTGCTGCTCTCCCAATTGCCCGGCAGGTTCTGCGCGCCCTTCTCGATCGAGCCGTCCGCATTGATCACGCCCGGACAGGCGATGCCGATGAAGGGGGCGAGCTTGAAGCCCTCGGCTTCGGCGTCCTCGATCAGGCCTTCGAGCATCTTGACCAGCCGCTTCACCGCGGCCTCGCGGCTCGGCTCGTCGTCGGCGTGGCGCCACAGATCGGATTTGAAGACCGCCGCCTTGGACAGGTCCGGCGCCTTCTTCCAGCGCGTCTCGACGATCCCACAGCGGATATTGGTGCCGCCGATATCGACCGCGAGGATGCTGTCATAGGCTTCGAAAATCCAGGACGGCGCGAGGTGCAAGGCCCCGATCAAGCCGGCATCGTCGGGATCGAAGCGGATCGGCACCAGATCTACCTTGAAGCCTTCCGACTTGAGGATGATCTCGGCCCGGGCAATGGCGATCTCGCCGAGCCGGCTGGCGCGAAAACCGCCGCCAACCACGATGCATTCGGTCTTGTCCCAGGCCTTGGTCTTGAGGAATCGCCGCGTCACGTAAGCGAGCTCCTGCGCGAAGTCCTCGATCGCGCTGTGCACGACGGCCGCAGCCTCCGTGTCGTCGCCGCTCAGAACGGCGTCGAGGGCCTTCTTGCTGATGTTTTCGGAGGGCTCGTCACCGAAAGGATCGTCGCCGCTCTTGCGCAGCGGTTTGCGCCATTCTTCGAGGATCTCGCGAAAGGCCCCCTTGCTGGCGCGGTCGCCGAGAAAGCCGTCATCGTCCTTGATCTCGATGTTGAAGCTGTCGACGTCGACCGACGGCAGGCGGCTCGCCCCGTGTTGGGCGATGCCCGTTGTGTTGACCAATTCGTCCGTTGCCATGGAAGCCCTTGCCCACGCTGATTTGGCGGGACAACGGCGCGGGAACCCATTTGGTTGCAAACCGGCCGCGCGTTCGGCTGGCGGTGCTGAATGAGGCCAAATGCTTCAAATCCCGGCCCTTTTGGGCGGTTTTCCTTGACTTGCGGCTGTTGGCCGCTATAAGTCCCACACCCGGCGCGGGGCGTTTCTCGCGCCGCTTGTTTTTGCGTGGGTTTTCAAAGGGATAACTCCCACCCGCACAAAACGCAGATAAACCCATAGCGACTGACAAAAAGCCGGCCCGGACGATGTGTCCCGAGGCCGGGATTGAACACGGAGACAAAAACGATGTTCGCAGTCATCAAAACCGGCGGCAAGCAATACCGCGTCGTGCCGGATGATGTTCTCGAAGTAGGCAAGATCGAAGGCGAAGTCGGCTCGATCGTGCAGTTGAATGAAGTTCTGGTGCTCGGCGGCGACACGCCGGTGCTGGGTGTTCCGACGGTCGCAGGCGCGTCCGTTGCGGTCGAGGTGCTCGACCACAAGCGCGGGCCGAAGGTCATCGCGTTCAAGAAGCGCCGCCGCAAGAACTCGCGCCGCAAGCGCGGCTACCGCGACGAGATCACGGTGCTGCGCGTCAGCGAGATCCTGACGGACAACGCCAAGCCCACCAAGGGCCCGCGGCCGAAGAAGGAGAAGGTGGCAAAGGAAGCCGCCGAGTAACGGAAGCCGATCACGCCAATTCACGAATTGATGCGTGCGACGTTTTGAAATGATTCCGTCAAGGAATTGACCTAGAACTACGCAGGATTTCGGAGACGAGCCATGGCTCACAAAAAGGCAGGCGGTTCATCGCGCAACGGACGCGATTCGAAGGGTAAGCGCCTCGGCATCAAGGCGTTCGGCGGGGAGATCGTCACTCCCGGCAACATCATTGCGCGTCAGCGCGGCACCACCTGGCACCCGGGCCTTAATGTCGGCATGGGCACGGACCATACCTTGTTCGCCAAGGTCGAAGGTCGTGTTGCGTTCCAGGCCAAAGCTAACGGCCGCACCTTCGTATCGGTGCTCCCGATCACAGAGGCGGCTGAATAGACGGTGGATCAATTCGGAGTCCGCCGGGTCCTACCAAACCGGCGGAGTCCTTGAGATCAAAAGATCGAAGGCTCCAAGGGGAGGCGGGAAACCGGCCTCCCCTTTTCTTTGACTTGCTCGCTTTGACTTAGTGACTTTCACGGAGCCGGACATGTTACAGGATTTCTCGAGCGTGACCTTGCGGGAGGCGAGACCTGATGTCGTCGCCACCGAGCGGCTGACCTTGCGGCGGCCGACACTCGCCGACGTAAGAAGCATCGCCCAGCTCGCCAACGATCGCCGCATCGCGGAGAATACCCGCCGCCTCCCCCATCCCTATTCGCAGGACGACGCCGTCGAGTTCATCCGGGCCACGTCCGCGCTCGGCAGCGAGACCGTGTTCCTGATCGAATACGACACCACGCCCGTCGGCATGGTCGGCATCGACTGCTCGACGCCCGACAATGCCGAGCTCGGCTACTGGCTCGGCGTCGAGCATTGGGGCCAGGGCTTTGCCACCGAGGCCGCGCGCGGCGCGATCGACTTCTTCTTCGAGGAGTTCGAGGACGACCACCTCTATGCCGGCGCGCGCGTCACCAACCCGGCCTCGCGCAAGGTGCTGGAGAAGTGCGGGTTCCAGTGGAGCGGCGTGCAGCTGCACCGTTTCCTGGCGCTCGGCTCATCGACGCCGGTCGACTGCTTCCGCCTCTCGCGCGGCGTGTGGTCGTCGCTGAAGAGCTGGAGCAGCGCACGACGGATGAGGTAGGGCGCGAGGCGCTGCCACACAAAAAGTGTCGTCCCGGCGAAGGCCGGGACCCATAGCCACACAGAGAGGAGTGTGGCACGAGACGTCCACTCAGAGTTCTTCGCCAAACCACTCCCGGATCGGCGCGCGCTTTGAAGCGCGATGAGATTAGGATGAATCGTCATCGCGCTTTAGGTTGTTGTTCGAGCATGATCTTTTCGGAAAACCGCTGCGCACTTTCCGGATCATGCTTTGGGCGCGTTGTCCGGACGACAGCGGAATGATTCGTCCGCTCTTACACCGGCGGATTCACCTCAGCGCCCTCGCGCCCCAGATCGCGCTCGCGCAGATAGATGTAGAACCCGGCACCGATGATGATCGCAGCGCCGACGATGGTGGCGACCTGTGGCACATCCCCGAACACGAAAAAGCCGAAGATCACGGCCCAGACGATCATCGAATACTGATACGGCACCACAACGCTCGCCGGCGCGAGCTTGAGCGAGCGGTTGACGCAGAACAGCGCCGTGACCGAGATCAGCCCAGCCAGCGCGAAGAAGACGAGGCTTCCGGGCGTCGGCGGCACCCAGTGGAATGCCGACAGCACGGCGCCGAGCGAGAACGTGCCGATGAATTGCGAGGACGCCATCACGATGTCGGGCGTCTTGCGCAGGCTGCGCGTGATCAGCATCAAGGTTGCAAAGGATAAGCTGCCGCCGAGCGCGATCAGCGCCGGCAGGCTCACCGTCTGCGCCGATGGCCGCAGCGCGATCAAGACGCCGCAGAAGCCGATCAGGATCGCGGTCCAGCGCCGCCAGCCGACCTTCTCGCCCAAAAAGATCGCCGACATCGCGGTGACGAAGATGGGACCGGCGAGATAATAGGTGATGACGTCGGCGAGCGGCAGATAGACTGTCGCGAGGAAAAAGGCGGCCACTTCCAGCGTCGACAGGATGACGCGGAAGAGCTGCAATCGCGGCCGCTCCAGATTCAGGAACTGGTAACGCTGCTTCCAGATCAGCGGCGCCAGCAGCAGCAGCGCCGCGCAGGCGCGCAGGAGCAGAAGCTGCCCCACCGAATACGTCCCGACCAGGAACTTGCCCATGGCGTCGCCGAACGAGAACATGAAGATCGACAGCACCATGAGGGCGATGCCGGCCAGCCGTGCCGAACGCTCGTCATAGGCGGAGAGATTCTTGAAGAAGGGCATCGGCGCCGTTTTAATCAGGTGGGCGCGCGGGACAAGCCCGCCCCTGACGAATTGAACGCATTGTCGCACTGCGCGGCATCCGATACGGATCGCTCTCTGAATTCGTCCCGATGGTGCAGCGCATGACCGACTTCGATCCGACCGAGCATCGCATGATTTCCCAGCAACGCTGGTTTGAAGATTTCGTCGTCGGCGAGCGCTTCGTGCTGCCGAGCCGCACTCAGACCTCGGCGGTATTCGCGGCATTCCAGACCGCGAGCGGCGACACCCATCCGGTGCATTATGATGTGGAATATTGCCGCAGCCGCGGCATGCCGCATCTGCTGGCGCACGGCTTCCAGACCCTGATTCACACCGCGCCCGGCGCCGGGCTGTTTCCGTTCATGGTGGAAGAGTCCCTGGTCGGCTTCCTCGAGCAGTCGAGCCGGTTCCTCAAGCCCGTCTACGCCGACGATACGATCTATCCGGCGCTGGAGGTCACCGAGCTGGTGCCGGGCCGCACGACCGGCACGGTCACGCTGAAGAGCACCGTGTTCAACCAGCGCAAGGAATTGGTGCTCGAGGGCACGCAGAGATTCCTGATCCGCCGTCGGCCGCCCGGTTAAGCAAGGAGCGCAATTCGCGGATTTTCGACCGGTTTGCGGATCAATCCGGGTTGCCGCGCCAGCCTGGCTGGCCTACCTATGGCCCATGAAATTCCTCGATGAAGCAAAGGTCTATATCCGCTCCGGTGACGGCGGGAACGGCTGCGTGGCGTTCCGCCGCGAGAAGTTCATCGAGTTCGGCGGGCCCTCCGGCGGCAATGGCGGCCGCGGCGGCAATGTGATCATCGAGGTCGCCGACGGCCTCAACACGCTGATCGACTACCGCTACCAGCAGCACTTCAAGGCCCAGAAGGGCGAGAACGGCATGGGCTCCGACCGCCACGGCGCCAACGGCAAGAACATCGTGCTCAAGGTCCCCGTGGGCACGCAGATCTTCGACGAGGATCGCGAGACGCTGATCCACGACTTCACCAAGGTCGGCGAGAAATTCGTGCTGGCGGAGGGCGGCAATGGCGGCTTCGGCAACGCGCATTTCAAATCGTCGACCAACCGCGCGCCGCGCAACGCCAATCCCGGCCAACCCGGCGAAGAGCGCTGGATCTGGCTGCGGCTGAAGCTGATCGCGGACGCCGGCCTCGTCGGCATGCCCAATGCCGGCAAGTCGACCTTCCTGTCCAAGGTCAGCGCAGCGCGGCCGAAGATCGCCGACTATCCTTTCACCACGCTGCATCCGCAGCTCGGTGTTGTGAACGCCGACGGCCGCGAATTCGTGCTCGCCGACATTCCCGGCCTGATCGAAGGCGCGCATGAGGGCACCGGCCTCGGCGATCGCTTTCTCGGCCATGTCGAGCGTTGCCGCGTGCTGCTGCATCTGATCGACGCAACCTGCGAGCATGCCGGCAAGGCCTACAAGACCGTGCGCAAGGAGCTCGATGCCTATGGCGGGCAGCTCACCGACAAGATCGAGATCGTCGCGCTGAACAAGATCGACGCGGTCGCGCCGGACGATCTCAAGAAGCAGAAGGAACGCCTGAAGCGCGCCGCCAAGAAGACGCCGCTGCTGCTCTCGGGCGTTACCGGCGACGGCGTCAAGGAAGTCTTGCGCGCATTGGCCGATGTGATCGGCGAAAGCCCAGTGTCAGCCAAGGCCAAGAGCGCGGCCGAAGCGGAGCCGTGGTCGGCCTGATCTCTCTCCACGCGGCGACCCATACCGCGTGATCTCTCGATTGGAACGATTGTAGTACCGCCCGGCGAATCTTTGCCAAACCGCTAGCTGTGGTTATAGGTCCCTGCGTTCGCAGGGGGACTGCGGGCCTGGGCATCAGTGGCTTGTCTTCGCTGGCGCGATAGCGCAGCATCAAACAATCAAGAAACTTCAGGGATGCCGGCATGGCGCGCGCGAAGAACGTTCTCTGGATCATGTGCGACCAGCTTCGCTACGATTATCTCGGCTGCACCGGCCATCCCACGCTGAAGACGCCGAACATCGACGCCATGGCGAAGCGCGGCGTGCTATTCTCGAAGGCCTATGTGCAGTCGCCGATCTGCGGGCCGTCGCGGATGTCGTTCTACACCGGACGCTACATGCGCTCGCACGGCTCGCACTGGAACGGTTGGCCGCTGCGTGTCGGCGAGCCCACGCTCGGCGATCACCTGGGGAAGCTCGGCGTGCGCAACGTGCTGGTCGGCAAGACCCACATGGCGCCAGATATCGAAGGCATGAAGGCACTCGGCATCCCGCCGGAATCTGTCATCGGCGTGCACGTCGCCGAATGCGGCTTCGAGCCCTATGAGCGCGACGACGGTCTGCATCCGACCGGACGGCCGCGCCCGAAATACGATGACTATCTGCGCAGCCAAGGATTCGAGGCGACCAATCCCTGGGAGCACTGGGCCAATTCCGGCGCCGCGGAAGACGGTTCCTTGCAGAACGGCTGGCTGCTGGTCCACGCCGACAAGGCCGCGCGCGTGCCGGACGAGCATTCAGAGACGCCCTACATGACGCGGCGCGCGATGGATTTCATCAGGGAGGCCGAAACCGACGGCCGGCCGTGGTGCCTACACCTGTCCTACATCAAGCCGCACTGGCCTTATATCGCGCCCGAGCCTTACGCCAGCATGTATTCGACCGATGACATGATCCCGGTGATCCGCTCCGAGCGCGAGCGGCAGAACCCGCATCCGGTGTTCGGCGCCTATATGGACATGCGCTACTCCCGCAACATGGCGCGCGACGAGGCCCGGGAGAAGGTGATCCCGACCTATATGGGCCTTATCACCCAGATCGACGATCAGATGGGCGTGCTGATGAAGTTTTTGGGAGCGCGCGGCCTCTTGGACACCACCATGATCGTGTTCACCTCCGATCATGGCGACTATCTCGGCGATCACTGGATGGGCGAGAAGGATCTGTTCCACGAGCAATCGGCAAAGATTCCACTCATCATCATCGATCCGTCGAAAGAGGCCGACGCCACGCGCGGCACCAGCAGCGACGCGCTGGTGGAAGGCATCGACCTTGCGCCGACCTTCGTCGACTATTTCGGCGGCAAGGTGCCGGGCCACATCCTCGAAGGGCGCTCGCTGCTGCCGCTGCTGCGCGGCCCGACCCCGGGCGATTGGCGCAAAGTGGCGTTCTCCGAATACGATTATGCCATGCAGGACGTGCGGCTGAAGCTGAACCAGCCGATCGAGCGCTGCCGCCTGTTCATGGTCTTCGACGGCCGCTGGAAATACATCCACGCCTCCGGCTTCCGCCCGATGCTGTACGATCTCGAAACCGATCCGCAGGAATATGTCGACCGCGGTGACGATCCCGAATGTGCTGCGATCATCGCCCGGCTCCAGGCCGAGCTGTTCGACTGGGCGCTGCATCCGAACGACCACATCACCACGCCGCGCGAGAAGATCGCGGCCTATGCGGATAACCAGCTCCAAGTAAAGGGCGGCGTCTTGATCGGCATCTGGGATGAAGCGGAGCTTGCGGCGATCAAGAACGGCATCGAACAGCGCGCGAAGATGTGACCGAACAGGGCGCAGCTCTCTCAGCTCGTCATGCCCGGGCATAGCCGTCCAAAGGACGGCGTCGCCTCCGCTCGCCTATGACCCGGGCATCCACGTCTTGCGTCAGTCGCGGTGACGCGTGGATGGCTGGGTCAAGCCCGGCCATACGGCGGAGTGTAGGGCGCGAGCGGAGCCTAATTCTCGATCTTGTAGCCCGTCGCCTTCACGATCGGCTGCCAGAACGCCGCGTTCGCGGCGAGCTCTTTCGAAAGCCCATCCGCGCTACTGCCGACCGGGATCAAGCCGATTGCGGCGAGCTTCTCCTTCACCTCGGGCTTGGCGAGTGCCGCGCTCGCCGCTGCACCGAGCCTGCTGGCAAAGTCCGGCGGGCTGCCGGCTGGGAGCCACATGCCGTACCAGCCGTCCGCGACGAGATCGATGCCGCTCTCCCTCAGCGTCGGAACGTCAGGCGCGAACGGCGAACGCTCGGCGCTCGCGACCGCGATGATCTTGACGCCCTTGGCGCGATGTTGCGGCAGCGCATCGGCCAGCGTGACGATGCCGAACGAGATGTGGCCGCCGACGAGGTCGTTGAGGATCGGGGCGCTGCCGCGATAGGGAACGCGCGTGAGCGGAATGCGGAGATCCTTCTCGAGCTTGGAGCCCATGAAATGCGGAATGGTGCCGTTGCTCGGCACGCCGAACGACGTCTTGTCCGGATGTGCCTTCAGCCAGGCGACAAATCCCTTGAAATCGGCGACGTCTATCGCCGGACTGACCACCAGCGCGAATTCGAACCGCGCCAGGAGCGACACGGGCATGAAGTCTTTCGCCGTGTCGAAGCTCGGCGTCGTCTCCACCATCGGCAGCAGGTACATGGTCGGCCCCGTCGTCACCAGCACCATGCTGCCGTCGGGGCTCGCGCCCTTCACCGCCTTGATGCCGATCAGGCCGTCGCCGCCGGTACGGTTCTCGACCACGATGGTCCGTTGCAGCACCGGTGCCATCTCCTGCGCGATCAGCCGGCACAGCGTGTCGCCGCCGGCTCCCGCCGCGAACGGAAAGATGATCTTGCTCAGCCCGGCCTGCGCCCGCGCCCCACCCGCCTGCGCCAGCAGCGGCAGACCGAGACATCCGGCCATGAACGTGCGGCGATCCATTCTCGTCCCCTCCAGCCCATTATTGCTTGACGGCATTAGAGCGGGGCCAGCGTTCAAGACAAGGCCGACCTTCGCCGTTTACCGTCCCGACCGGCTTGCGCCGGCCATCGTCCTGCTGCAAAAGCAGGGCTCATCGGCGCCGCCTTGTCGCTCCGCCGTTTCCAATGCAGGGCAAGTCGCAGCACCGCTGCCAAGACATACACACATGGCCAGCCCCGAACTCAGTCAATTCCGCCGCATCGTCGTCAAGGTCGGCTCCGCTCTGTTGGTCGATTCCGACAAGGGCGAGGTGCGTGCCTCGTGGCTCGCTGCGCTCGCCGACGACATGGCCAAGCTGCACCGCGAAGGCCGCGACGTCCTCGTCGTCTCCTCTGGTTCGATCGCGCTCGGCCGCAGCCGGCTCAAGCTGCCGCGCGGCCCGCTGAAGCTGGAGGAGAGCCAGGCCGCCGCCGCCGTCGGCCAGATCGCCCTGGCGCGGATCTGGTCGGAGGTGTTAGGGGCTCACGGCATCGGCGCCGGACAGATTCTGGTGACGCTCCAGGACACCGAGGAGCGCCGCCGTTATCTCAACGCCCGCTCCACCATCGGCAAGCTGCTGGAATGGCGCGCGATCCCCGTGATCAACGAGAACGACACGGTCGCCACCAACGAGATCCGCTATGGCGACAATGACCGCCTTGCCGCGCGCGTCGCCACCATGGCGAGCGCGGACCTCCTCGTGCTGCTGTCCGACATCGACGGGCTTTACGACGCTCCGCCGAAGAACAATCCGAATGCAAGGCTGATTCCGGTCGTGGAAAGTATCTCCTCCGAGATCGAGGCGGTAGCGGGAGACGCCGAGTCCGAGCTGTCGCGTGGCGGCATGCGGACCAAGGTCGAGGCTGCCAAGATCGCCACCACCGGCGGCACGCATATGCTGATCGCCTCCGGCAAGATCGAGCATCCCTTGCAGGCGATTGCCAATGGCGGCCGCTGCACCTGGTTCCTGACGCCGGCCAATCCCATCACCTCGCGGAAGCGCTGGATCGCGGGCTCGCTGGAGCCGAAGGGCACGCTGACCATCGATGCCGGCGCGGTCGCCGCGCTGCGCGCCGGGGCCAGCCTGCTGCCGGCCGGCGTGATCAAGGTCGAGGGCCAGTTCGCGCGCGGCGATGCCGTGATCGTGCGCGGCCCCGACACCAGCGAAGTCGGCCGCGGCCTGATCGCCTATGACGCCGACGACGCCGAGCGGATCAAGGGCCGCTCTTCCCCGGACGTGATGGCCATCCTCGGCATCAGCGGGCGGTCGGAGATGATCCATCGCGACGATCTGGTGATGGGCGGGTAAGAACCGAGCGCCGTCTATTGCACGTCGTCGGCATCAATATCCTGCCGACTGTGCATGACGCGAATGATCTCCACGCCATTTGGTAGCGGGATATAGAAGATCGCCTGCGCGCAATTCCCGCCGCTCCCGCCTCGCAAGCGGGTTCTCGGCCAGCATCTCGAAAATCTCGCCGATGCGTTCGATCTGCTTCTCGGCAGCCCGAATGCTATCGGAAGCGATGAAGTCCCAGATCGAATCGAGATCGAGGTCTGCTTGCGGGGCTTTGCGGAATCTATTCGCCACGTTTGCGCGCGGCCAACCGTTGCCGTCCCCGCGCCTTGATGTCGTTCATCCATTCCTGGACGCCGACCTCTTCCATCGGCCCACTGTCGAAGCCCTTCTGGATCTCCTCCCGCAGCGCCTCCAGCTTGAGCTTGCGCTGCTCCTCGCGCTCTTCGACGAGCCGAAGGCCTTCGCGCATCACCTCGCTGGCGGTAGCATAGCGGCCGCTCTCGACCAGATTGTCGATCAGATCTTCGAAATGCTTGCCGATGCTGTAGCTGCTCGCCATGGGGAGACTCCGTTAGCAAATAATGATATTTATTGATATCGGTAGCCCGCAAGGCTTCCCCCAGCCTCCAGCGCCAATCAGCCAAGGGCCGACCCGACGGCAGGAAGCGGGTCCCAGCCATTCCCTCCCCGCCCTTCGCAGACGCGGGATTTCCGTGCTAGGACACAGCCTTAGCAGAAGGTTTGACCCCATGGCCGCCCCCCTCAAAGCCGTTGACGGCAATGCCGACCGGACCAGCGATCTCCAGGCGCTGATGTCCGATCTCGCCACCCGTGCCCGCGCCGCCGCGCGCGTGCTGGCGCTGGCGCCGCCGGAGCAGAAGAACCGGGCGCTGGAAGCCATGGAGCGGGCGATTCGCGCGAACTCCGCCGCGATCCTCGCCGCCAATGCCGAGGACGTCGCGGAAGCACGCGGATCGAGCAACATGACCCCCTCCTTCATCGATCGCCTGACGCTGACGCCGGCGCGCGTCGAGTCGATGGCCGAGGGCATCGGCATCGTACGCGGCATCGCCGATCCCATCGGCGTCGTCACCGAGAGCTGGCAGCGGCCGAACGGCATGACCATCGAGCGCGTGCGCGTGCCGCTCGGCGTCGTCGGCGTGATTTTCGAGAGCCGGCCGAACGTTGCGGCGGATGCCGGCGTGCTGTGCCTCAAGTCCGGCAACGCGGTGATCCTGCGCGGCGGCTCCGACAGTTTCCGATCCTGCCGCGCCATTCATGACTGCCTGGTGCAGGGCCTGCGCGAAGCCGGCCTGCCCGAAGCGGCGATCACGCTGGTGCCGACGCGCGACCGCGCGGCGGTCGGCATGATGCTGTCAGGCTTGAACGGCGCCATCGACGTGATCGTGCCGCGCGGCGGCAAGAGCCTCGTCGCGCGCGTCGAGCAGGAGGCGCGCGTGCCGGTGTTCGCGCATCTCGAAGGCGTAAACCACGTCTATATCGATGCCAGCGCCGACCTCGCCATGGCGAAGTCGATCGTGCTGAACGCAAAAATGCGTCGCACCGGCGTCTGTGGTGCGGCCGAGACGCTGCTGGTCGATCGCGCCGCTGCCGGCACAAACCTGAAGCCGCTGGTCGAGATGCTGTTGGATGCCGGCTGTGAAGTGCGCGGCGACGATGCCGTGCAGAAGACCGACCCCCGCGTAAGACCTGCCAGCGACGACGATTGGGACACCGAATATCTCGACGCGATCATCGCGGCGAAGGTGGTCGACGGCGTCGACGGCGCGATCGCGCATATCCAGAGCCACGGCTCGCATCACACCGACGCGATCGTGAGTGCGGATGAGGCGGCGGCGAAGAAGTTTCTCAGCGAGGTCGATTCCGCGATCGTGCTGCACAACGCCTCGACGCAGTTCGCCGATGGTGGCGAGTTCGGTTTCGGCGCCGAGATCGGAATCGCCACCGGCCGCTTCCACGCCCGCGGTCCTGTCGGCGCCGAGCAGCTCACGAGCTTCAAATATCGCGTTCACGGCACCGGACAGACGCGGCCGTAAAGTCGCAGGGCGGGCATTGAGCAACAATTTCGTCGTGCCGCGTTTCGTGGCGCAAGCAGTCCCGCCCCACACCAAGGGCATGCGCATCGGCCTGCTCGGCGGTTCGTTCAATCCGCCGCATCAGGCCCATCGCGCGATCAGCCGGTTCGCCTTGACGCGATTGCAACTCGATCGCGTCTGGTGGCTGGTGACCCCCGGCAATCCGCTCAAGGAGAACGGCAATCTGCATGAGCTCGGCGAGCGGATGCAGGCCGCGCGCGACGTCGCCGACGACCCCAGGATCGAGGTGAGCTGTCTCGAATCCGTCATTCGTACCCGCTATACTATCGACACGATCAACACCTTGCGCCGCCGCTTCTCGGGCCTGCGCTTTGTCTGGATTATGGGCGCCGATAACCTCGCTCAATTCCATCGTTGGCAGGACTGGCGGCGTATCGCGGCCCAAGTTCCGATGGCAGTGATCGATCGGCCGCCGCAGAGCTTTCGTGCCCTCGCCTCGCCCGCCGCCAAGGCGCTCGCGCGCTACCGCCTGCCCGAGGAAAAGGCAGCATTGCTCGCGGACCAGCCGGCGCCGGCCTGGGTCTTTCTGACCGGTTTGAAGCTGAATCTCTCCTCAACGGGCCTGCGGAACCCGGACGGGAGCTGGAAGGGAACAACGTGAGACGGCGTGTGCGGAGCGTGGTGGGGATTTGGGGCTCTCTGGCATATTGAAACCCTTAACCCCACATGATGTAGTGTAACCGGTGGGCGCCGGATTCGGCGTTCGCGATACAGTGAAAGGAATGGTCCCTGACCACATCTGTATTGTCCAAGTCTGTTTTACCCAAGGTTGCTAAGCCTACGCGTAAAACATCGACCAAAGCGGCCTTGCAGGCGCAACCCGACGCCGACAAGACGCTGAGCCTGATCCTCTCCCGCCTCGAGGACATGAAGGCGGAAGAGACGGTCACCATCGACCTTCGCGGCAAATCGACGTACTCCGACTACATGATCGTCACCACCGGCCGGGTGAACCGGCACGTCGGCGCGATCGCGGACAACGTCACGAAGGGCCTCAAGGAAAACGGCATCAAGAGCATCCACGTCGAGGGCTTGCCCAATTGCGACTGGGTGCTGATCGATTCCGGCGATGTGATCGTGCACGTGTTCAGACCCGAGGTCCGCGAGTTCTACAACCTTGAGCGGTTGTACACGCAGGGCCCAGGGGCGGCGAAGGCGATCTAGGCTCAACGAGCCGATTTCGAATCGGCTGACGCGCATGCTAGCGTCGTGCGCGCGCAAACTGCGCGCGGTCTCGAAACACGACTCCGAAGATATCGGACCCCTGAAGATATCATGCGCGTTGCTGTCATTGCGGTGGGCCGGCTGAAGCAGGGCCCCGAACGGGAGCTCGCCGACCGCTATTTCGAGCGGTTCGACGAGGCCGGCCGCAAGCTCGGATTCCGCGAGCTCAGCATCCACGAGATCCCAGAAAGCCGTGCGCGCGACGCCGCGACGCGGATGGCCGAAGAGGCCGCGGCGATCTCCGCGCATGTTCCCGAAAAATCGATCCTGGTGGCGCTGGACGAGCGCGGCCAGAATCTCGACTCCGCCGTATTCGCACGGCACCTCGGCCGCTGGCGCGACGAGGGTGCCGGTCATACTATCTTCGTGATCGGAGGGGCGGACGGACTTTCGCCCGAATTGCGCCGTAAGGCCAAGCTCGCGATCGCGTTCGGCGCTGCGACCTGGCCGCATCAAATGGTCCGCGTCATGCTTCTGGAACAGCTTTATCGGGCCGCCACCATTCTGGCCGGCCACCCCTATCACCGCGCGTGAGGCGCGCCACAACGAGCACCTTTACCTGACGCGATGCGAGCGCCTGTCCTCAACCTGCTGATTGCAAGCCTCGCAGGCGCAAGCCTCGCGCAAGCCCACGTAAGCCTCGCGCAAGCTCAGGCCGCAGCACCGGCACCGCAGACCGCGGCCGTCTCGCCCGAGGCGATCAAGCAGCGCGAGCAGGAGCTCGAGGCCGCGCGCGCACGGCAGAAGAGCGCGGAGGAGGCGCAGGCCAAGCTCAAGGCCGAGATCACCTCGCTCGGCCAGGACCGCACCCAGCTCAATCAGCAATTGATCGACACCGCCGCCAATGTGCGCACTGTCGAGACCAAGATCGACGAGGCCGAAGCGCGGCTGCGCACACTCAATGGGCGCGAGCAGGAGATGCGCAGCTCGCTCGATTCGCGCCGCGCCGACATCGTCGAGGTGCTGGCGGCGTTGCAGCGAGCCGGCCGGCGCACGCCGCCGGCGCTGCTGGTGCGGCCCGAGGATGCGCTGCAATCATTGCGCACGGCGATGCTGCTCGGCGCGGTTGTGCCGGAATTGCGCGGCCGCGCGGAAAAGATCGCAAGTGAGATCGGCGAGCTCGTCGCCCTGCGCAAGACCATCGCGAGCGAACGCGACCAGCTCGCCTCCGACCGCGACAGGGTCAGGAGCGATCAGACCCGCCTCGCGGCCCTGGTCGACGAGCGGCAGCGCCAGCAGGCGGCACGCGAAAAGGACCTCGATGCCGAGAGCTCGCGCGCCATCGCGCTTTCAAAACAGGTCGGCGATCTCCAGGGGCTGATCACCAGGATGGAGCAGGACCTGCAGAGCGCCGCCAAGGCCGCCGAGAAGGCGGCCGAGGCCGCAAGGCAGGCCGAGGCCAAGGCGGCCGCGAACGCCAATGCCAGCGCAAAGTCCGGCCCAGCCGCTTTCAAGGACCGCTCGCGGACCACCCCGGCGATTGCCTTCGCCTCGGCCAAGGGGCTCCTGCCGCTTCCGGTTAACGGTAACAAGATCAGGGACTTTGGCGGTTCCGACGGGGTCGGCGGGGTCCAGAAGGGCATTTCCCTGGCGACCAAGCCCGGCTCCCAGGTCACAACGCCGTGTGACGGCTGGGTGGTCTATTCCGGCCCATTCCGCAGCTATGGACAACTCTTGATCCTCAACGCCGGGGGCGGGTATCATGTCCTGATCGCCGGGATGGAGCGCATTTCGGTAAACATCGGGCAGTTTGTGCTCACGGGGGAGCCAGTCGCGACCATGGGGTCGACCTCTCAAGTCGCCTCCATTCTCGCCACGAACGCGAGCCAACCTGTGCTCTATGTCGAGTTCCGCAAAGACGGCACTCCAATCGATCCAGGCCCATGGTGGGCCGCAAATGAAGGCGAGAAGGTTCGCGGATGATGCGCAAGACTTCAGTTATTCTCCTCAGCGCGGCCACCGGTGCGGCGCTGACGCTGTTCGTGACCCAGCCCCGCGCGGTATTCATGGGCTCCAGCGCGCGAGCCGCGACCGCGGACACCTATCGCCAGCTCAATTTGTTCGGCGACGTCTTCGAGCGCGTGCGCTCCGATTATGTCGAGAAGCCCGACGACACCAAGCTGATTGAATCCGCCATCAGCGGCATGCTCACTGGCCTCGATCCGCATTCGAGCTACATGGACGCCAAGAGCTTCCGCGACATGCAGGTGCAGACCCGCGGTGAGTTCGGCGGCCTCGGCATCGAGGTCACGATGGAGGACGGCCTGATCAAGGTGGTCTCGCCGATCGACGACACCCCCGCCTCGCGCGCCGGCATCATGGCCAACGACATCATCACCAATCTCGACGACGAGGCGGTGCAGGGCCTGACCCTGAACCAGGCGGTCGAGAAGATGCGCGGTCCGGTCAACACCAAGATCAAGCTGAAGATCATCCGCAAGGGCCAGGACAATCCGATCGACGTCACCCTGGTGCGCGACAACATCCGCGTCCGCTCGGTGCGCGCCCGTGTCGAGGCCGACGACATCGCCTACGTCCGCATCACCACCTTCAACGAGCAGACCACCGAAGGCCTGAAGCGCGAGGTCGCCAATCTCTCGAATCAGATCGGCGACAAGCTCAAGGGCTACATCATCGATCTGCGCAACAACCCGGGCGGCCTGCTCGAGGAAGCGGTCACCGTCTCAGACTCGTTCCTGGAGAAGGGCGAGATCGTCTCGACCCGCGGCCGCAATGCCGAGGAGACCCAGCGCCGCACCGCGCATGCCGGCGACCTCACCAAGGGCAAGCCGGTCATCGTGCTGATCAATGGCGGTTCGGCCTCGGCGTCGGAAATCGTCGCCGGCGCGCTGCAGGACCACAAGCGCGCGACCATCGTCGGCACGCGCTCGTTCGGCAAGGGCTCGGTGCAGACCATCATCCCGCTCGGCTCGGGCAACGGCGCGCTGCGCCTGACCACCGCGCGCTACTACACGCCGTCGGGCAAGTCGATCCAGGCCAAGGGCATCGTGCCTGACATCGAAGTGCTCCAGGACGTGCCGGACGAGCTGAAGTCGCGCACCGACACCAAGGGCGAGGCTTCGCTGCGCGGCCATCTCAAGAACGATGGCGACGAGAAGACCGGTTCGCAGTCCTACGTCCCGCCGGATGCCAAGGACGACAAGGCGCTCAAGCTCGCCGACGATCTGCTCCACGGCATCAAGAACAGCGCGTCCGCCGCGCCGACGCCGGGCGGCGACAGCAAGGCGACCGCCGACAGGCCCAAAGCCGCGAACTAAGTCGGCACATCAAGCGATCCAAAGAAAAGGGCGGCTTTGAGGAGCCGCCCTTTTTGCTTGGAACTCCTCAGTCTCCGCCCTCTCCCGGCCTGCCGCCACTTGACCCCGGCGTGGTATCGTCGGGGCGAGTGATTCGGGATCTCGCATGACTGAAACGGCCGATGATCTGAGCGCCCCGCTCGGACAGGACAAGCCGCGCCGCAAACGCCGGCTGCGGCTGCCGTTCACGGCCATGCAGTTCCTCGCCGTCATGCTCGGCCTGTTCCTCGTCACCTTCGCCGGCTTCGCCATCTTCAACAAGGATCCGCTCGGCGGCGAGCCGATGACGCGGATCGCGATCCGGGAGCCCAAGGCGACCGACGAGAAACCGGCCGCATCCAGCCATGGCCAAGAAGGCAAGCAGGAGAGCAAGCACGAGGCCAAGGAAGCGGCGAAGCTGGCAGGCGAGCAGAAGACCGTCACCATGATCGACGGCTCGACCGGCGCGCGCCATGACGTCGTGATCGGCGCCGCCGATGCCGCCGACAAGGGCGATGCGGCCGCTGCATCCGCCCCGCCCCCCGTGATGGCGGGGATCGACCCGAAGCTGCTGGAGAAGTCGCGCTACGGGATGATCCCCGTGGTGGCCGGAGACCTGAAGCCCTTCAACGTCTATGCAGCGGATGCCGATCGGGCCAAGGCCGCCAGGATGCCGGTGGTCGCGATCGTGATTGGCGGCCTCGGCGTCGGCGCGGCAAAAACCACCGATGCGATCATGAAGCTGCCGGCTGCGGTGACGCTGGCCTTCACGCCCTACGGCGCCGATCCCGGCAAGCTTGCCGAACGCGCCCGCGCCCAGCGCCACGAGATCTTCCTGCAGATCCCGATGGAGCCCTACGACTTCCCGGACAACGATCCCGGGCCGCAGACGCTGCTGACCTCGCTCACCACCGACCAGAACATGGACCGCCTGTACTGGCACCTCAGCCGGATGCAGGGCTATGCCGGCATCACCAATTTCATGGGCGCCCGCTTCATCGCGACGGACGCGGCAATGCAGCCGGTCATCCGCGAGGCCGCCAAGCGCGGCCTCGGCTTCTTCGACGACGGCTCCTCGCCGCGCAGCATCGCGCCGCAGCTTGCCGGCAGCCAGGCGATGCCGTTCGGCAAGGGCGACATTGCGATCGACGCGGTGCCGACGCCGACCGAGATCGACCGCGCCCTCAACAAGCTCGAAGCGGCAGCGCGCGAGCGCGGCGCTGCCATCGGCACCGCCTCGGCCCTGCCCGTCTCGATCGAGCGCATCAGTGCCTGGTCCCGGACATTGAGCGACCGAGGTATCCTTTTGGTGCCATTGACAACCGTGATGCTGAAATCAAAATCCAGCTAAATCAACGGATTGGGACGGCACGAGGCCGGCGGGGCCTGTTCGAGCCCTACAGCACGCGGAGAGGTCTGGCGGAATGGCGCGTTACGAGGATCTGCCCTACCGGACCTGCGTCGGCGTGATGCTGATCAACCCAAAGGGACTGGTGTTCATCGGCCGCCGCGCCGGTGGCGTCGAGCATGTCGATGACAGCCATGTCTGGCAGATGCCGCAGGGCGGTGTCGATCCCGGCGAGGACACCTGGGAAGCCGCGCGGCGCGAGCTTTATGAGGAAACCAGCGTGCGCTCGGTCGAGCGGCTCGGCGAGGTTCCGGACTGGCTCACCTACGACATTCCCCGCACCGTGGCGGGCCGCGCCTGGAAGGGCCGCTATCGCGGCCAGCGCCAGAAATGGTACGCGGTGCGCTTCACCGGGAAGGACAGCGAGATCAATGTCGAGAGGCCGGGCGGCGGCGGCCACAAGGCCGAATTCGTCAGCTGGCGTTGGGAGCCGATGAAGAACCTCCCCGGGCTGATCATCCCGTTCAAGCGCCCGGTCTACGAGCGGGTGGTGCAGGAATTTTCCGCGCTGGCGGAGGATTGAGCCTTATTGTCGTCCCGGGGCGATGCGCAGCATCGAACCCGAGACCTCGAGATTCCGGGTTCGCACTGCGCGCGCCCCGGAATGACGACGAGAGATATTTGCAAGTGCCCGATCAAAAACCCTACCGCCCCAATGTCGGCATCGCGCTGTTCAATGCCGATGGCCGCGTGCTGATCGGCCATCGCTTCAAGGGCGACGGGCCCGAGATCATCCTGCCCGGCCTCGACTGGCAGATGCCGCAGGGCGGGGTCGACGAGGGCGAGAACCTGCGCGATGCGGCGATGCGCGAGCTCTGGGAGGAGACCAGCGTCGTCAGTGCCGACTATCTCGGCGAGACCGACTGGTTCAGCTACGAATTCCCGCCCTATGACGGGCCGCAGACGCATCGCCTCGCAAAATTCCGCGGTCAGCGCCAGAAATGGTTCGCACTGCGCTTCACCGGCAAGGATGACGAGATCGATCCGCTGACACCGCGCAACGGCCAGCCCGCCGAGTTCGACGCCTGGCGCTGGGAGCGCCTCGACCGCGTCGCCGACCTCGTGGTGCCGTTCCGACGCGAGGTCTACCGCGCCGTGGCGCGCGAGTTTGCGGCGTTCGGAAACTGAGACAACCCCATGCACAGTAGAATGGCGTTTGAAATCATTTGAGAATTTTTTCGCTGAGATTTGCGTGTGAGGGCGGCACCGCTCTCTCGCTCCCTCCGCCGCAAGGGGGAGGGAACGCACCTCCGCGGGCGCGCTAGAGCATGATCCGGAAAAGTGCGAAGCGGTTTTCCGAAAAGATCATGCTCAAGCAATAACCTCAAGCGCGATGATGATTCGTCCTGATCCCATCGCGCTTTAGTCGGGCCCAAGCGCAGCAGACTTTAGTTGATCAGTTGATTGGTCCCACCGTGAATGGGCCGATGGCGATGACGTGGCAATCGCTGTCGCGCCTGGCGCAGTCGGCGAGTGCGGCGCTGACGGCGGTCTGCTCGTCGGCGGCCTTCAGGCCGAGCCCGGGACGGCCTGCGGTGCCGACGGCAACGGCATTCCAGCCCATGGCATCGCCGAGCTTGCGCACGACGTCGTCGCGGTCGTCGGCGACGATCGAGGGATTGCTGGCAGCATGGAAGAAGCCGGTGACCCTGAACAGGGCCGGGATCGGCACGACGAAATTGTCGTCGACCGCGACGATCATGCAGGCGACGCCGGCAATGGCGCCGCACGATTCGAGCGAACGCCGCGCCGCGTCCTCGGCGGAAGCTGCTCCGAGCACCATGAAATATTGTCCGCCCGGGCCGAGTGCGATCGAGCGGGATTTCGCTGCCGGCACGAACATGTTCTCGAGCCGCACCTTTTGCTGTTCGCGCACGATCGGAAAATCCTTCGACGCGAAGGGCCGCTCGGTCATGGCGTCATGCCGGAAGTACGGCGACGGCGGCATCGGCGGCTTGCCGTGGGCGTAGACGACATTGTTGCCGACCGCATAGAGCTCGCAGCGCCGCGGCGATTGCGCCGCATCGGCGCGCTTCTGGCACTGCTCGATCGCACCGTTGCGCGCAGCCTCCTCGCTCGGCTGGTTCAACACCGAGCCGGTGAAGCCGCCGACATTGAGCGCGAAGGCCTTGTAGTCGCCGGCCGCGGAATAGTCGCCGGCGAGGTAATTGCGGACGCGCTCGTTGATGAAAGGCACGCTGTCGGCGGCAAGCTTGCCCGCCATCGGCGCGGCGGATGGGGACGGCGCCGGCATCGGCGCCATCGCAGCGCCGGCATTCGACGGAGCCATCTGGGCCTTTACAACCTGGCTCGGCGTTGGGCTCGGCGCCATGGCCGCCGCGCTCGGCGTTGTGCTCGGCACGACAGTGGGTGTGACCGCCGGCGTCGATGCGGCGGTCGCCGTCTGCTTGAGCCTGGTGTTGTAGAGGAAGCCCGAGACGACGATGGCGACGATCGAGACGATGGCAACCACGAGCGGCCACATCCACACCGGTGCGGCAGCGAGCTTCGCGCCCGCCTTCTTCACCTGCGGCTTGGTGTAGGTGCCGTCCTCGCGGCGCATCGCCACCATGTAGGCGTGAACGGGCGTTGGGATGTTCTTGACCTCCTGCGCACCGATATCGGCGAACTGCACCGAGAGCTTGTTGGCAACCTGCTCGTGCACCGCGCGGGAGATGCAGATGCCGCCAACCTCGGCGAGGCCTTCGAGCCGGGCCGCGATATTGACGCCGTCACCCAGCAAATCGCCGTCGCGCTCAACCACGTCGCCGATGGTGATGCCGATGCGGAACGACATCTGCCGGCTCGGCGGATAGGCCATGTTGCGGGTTCGCAAGGACTCCTGGATGTCGATCGCGCAGCGCACCGCATCGACCGCGCTCGGAAATTCCGCGAGCACGGCATCGCCCGCCGTGTTGAAGATGCGTCCGCCCGCCTTTGCGATGAAATCGTCGACGACCTCGCGATAAGAGGCGAGACGCCGCAGCGTCTCCTCTTCGTCTTCCGCAACCAGCCTCGAGTAACCGGCAATATCGGCCGCGAAAATCGCCGCGATCTTGCGTTTCATCTGCACCCAGCCCCGGAACAAATTCGCGGGCGCAGAATGCCGCTATCTTCGGCGCGGTGCAACAAAGTTTCAGCGCCCACCATGGTGGGTGACGAGCGCTGAACTTGTTCGGGAATTTTGAAGCTTGAGCCCCGGAGCGGCTGCGCCGGGGCTTAGTGCATAGCCGTGGAATTGAGCTGCTGCTGAATGCTCTTGTAATGGTCGAGCCGCTCGATCGCCTGATCGAGCTCGCTGCCTTCGTGCTCTTTCAGCCCCTCTTCCATCTCCGAGATGGTCTCGGCGAACTGGGCGCGATCGAGCTCGTCCAGCGAGGTCGCGACGTCGGCGAGCACGGTCAGGCCGTTTTCGGAGACTTCGGCGAGGCCGCCGAGCACGATGACCTTCTCGTGGCGGCCAGCGGTGGTGATGGTGAGAATGCCGGGCCGGACCGCAGCCACGACCGGGGCATGTCCGGCCAGCACGCCGAAATCACCCTCGACGCCGGGGATGTCGACCTGATCGACCTCACCTGAGAAGGCGAGCTTTTCCGGAGAGACGAGATCGAAGTGGAAGGTGGCCATGGGCTATCCGTTGTTTTCCGCTTGTCACCCGCGGGCTTGCCCCGCGGGCCCATCCATCAAAATTCTCTTTCGATGGATCGCCGGGACTTCAGTTCGAAGACGCGCTTCGCGCTTTAGCCCGGCGATGACGAGATGAGAAAGCTTAAGCCGCTTCAGCAGCCAGCTTCTTGCCCTTCTCGACGGCCTCTTCGATGGTGCCGACCATGTAGAAGGCGGCTTCCGGCAGGTGATCGTACTTGCCGTCCACCAGGCCCTTGAAGCCCTTGATGGTGTCGGCGAGCTCGACGAACTTGCCGGGCGAACCCGTGAAGATTTCGGCGACGTGGAACGGCTGCGACAGGAAGCGCTCGATCTTGCGGGCGCGGGCCACCGTCAGCTTGTCCTCTTCCGAAAGCTCGTCCATGCCGAGAATGGCGATGATGTCCTGGAGCGACTTGTAGCGCTGCAGCACCTGCTGGACCTGACGGGCGACCGCGTAGTGCTCCTCGCCGACGACCAGCGGGGAGAGCATGCGGGAGGTCGAGTCGAGCGGGTCCACCGCCGGATAGATGCCCTTTTCCGAGATCGCGCGCGACAGCACCGTGGTGGCGTCCAAGTGCGCGAACGAGGTGGCGGGTGCCGGGTCGGTCAAGTCGTCGGCCGGGACGTAGATCGCCTGCACCGAGGTGATCGAACCCTTCTGCGTCGTGGTGATGCGCTCCTGCAGCGCGCCCATGTCGGTCGCGAGCGTCGGCTGATAACCCACCGCCGAAGGAATACGGCCGAGCAGCGCCGACACTTCCGAACCCGCTTGCGTGAAGCGGAAGATGTTGTCGACGAAGAACAGCACGTCCTGGCCCTGGTCGCGGAAGTGCTCGGCAACAGTCAGACCGGTCAGGCCGACGCGGGCGCGGGCGCCCGGCGGCTCGTTCATCTGGCCGAACACCAGCGCGCACTTCGACTTCACGCTCGGATCCGGATTGTGCGGATCGGCGTTGACCTTGGACTCGATGAACTCGTGATAGAGGTCGTTGCCCTCGCGGGTCCGCTCGCCGACGCCGGCGAACACGGAGTAACCGCCGTGCGCCTTGGCGACGTTGTTGATCAGCTCCTGAATCAGCACGGTCTTGCCGACGCCAGCGCCGCCGAACAGGCCGATCTTGCCGCCCTTCGCATACGGCGCGAGCAGATCGACGACCTTGATGCCGGTGACGAGAATTTCGGCTTCGGTCGACTGGTCGGTATAGGTCGGAGCTTCCTGGTGGATGGCGCGGGTGCCTTCCGACTTGATCGGGCCGGCCTCGTCGATCGGCTCGCCGATGACGTTCATGATGCGGCCGAGCGTACCGTCACCCACGGGAACCGAGATCGGCTGACCGGTGTCTGTCACCTCCTGGCCGCGCACCAGACCTTCGGTGGCGTCCATCGCGATCGTGCGGACGGTCGACTCGCCGAGATGCTGCGCGACTTCCAGCACCAGGCGGTTGTTGCCGTTCTTGGTCTCGAGCGAGTTGAGAATGGCCGGCAGGTGGCCTTCGAACTGCACGTCGACGACGGCGCCCATGACCTGGGTAACGCGACCGATCTGTGTGGCTGCTGTAGCCATTTACTGTCTCCTTCGATCCGAATTTCGTTTCCGGTCAGACTGCTTCTGCGCCGGAGATGATTTCGATGAGTTCCTTGGTGATCTGAGCCTGACGCGTGCGGTTGTAGACCAGCGTCTGCTTGCGGATCATTTCGCCGGCGTTGCGGGTGGCGTTGTCCATCGCCGACATCTGCGCGCCGTAGAACGAAGCGTTGTTCTCGAGCAGGGCGCGGAAGATCTGCACCGCGAGATTGCGCGGCAACAGGCGCGTGAGGATCTCGTCCTCCTCCGGCTCATATTCGTAAGAGGTCGCGCTGCCGTTCGCACCGCCTTCCTCGACAACCAGCGGAATGATCTGCTGGGCGGTCGGGACCTGTGCGATCACCGACTTGAACTGCGAGTAGAACAGCGTGCAGACGTCGAACTCGCCGGCGTCGAAACGGGCCAGCACCTTCTTGGCGATGTCCTCGGCGTTGACGAAACCGAGCTGGCGCACGCTACGCAGGTCGAGATGCTCGACGATCTGCCTGTCGAACTGGCGGCGCAACTGCTCATAGCCCTTGCGGCCGACGCAGAAGAATTTGACTTCCTTGCCCTGCGCGCTCAGCGCCAACGCGCGCTCGCGGGCGAGACGCACGATCGAGGAGTTGAAGGCGCCGGACAGGCCGCGCTCGCCGGTGCAGACCAGCAGCAGGTGGACCTGGTCCCTCCCGGTGCCGGCCAGCAGCGTCGGCGCACCGGGCGAGCCGGCGGCGGCGCTGGCGATGTTGGAGATCACCGCGCTCATCTTGTCGGCGTAGGGACGCGCGGCTTCCGCCGCGGTCTGCGCGCGGCGCAGCTTGGAGGCCGCGACCATCTGCATGGCCTTGGTGATCTTTTGCGTCGCCTTGGTGGAGGCGATGCGGACGCGCATGTCTTTAAGTGACGCCATTCTTCGTTCACCCCGGCGGCCAGCCTGTGGCTTGCCGCGACCCTATCCTTTCGTCATGCCCGGGCTTGTCCCGGGCATCCACGTCTTCTCCCCCACGCGGCGACGCGTGGATGGCCGGGACATCAGAGGCGAAGACGCGCTTCGCGCTTTAGCCCGGCCATGACGGTTCTCTATTACGCGAAGCTCTTGGCGAAACCTTCGACCACCGACTTCAGCTTGGCGGCGGTGTCATCCGAGAGGTCACGGCTGTCGCGGATCGCGTTGAGAATGTCGACGTGCTTGCCGCGCAGCAGCGAGAGCAGACCGTCCTCGAACGCACGCACCTTGTTGATCGGGAGCGGATCGAGATAGCCGTTGGTGCCGGCCCAGATCACACAGACCTGCTCTTCCATCTTCAGCGGCGAGAACTGCGGCTGCTTCAGCAGCTCGGTCAGGCGCGAGCCGCGATTCAGCAGGCGCTGGGTCGATGCGTCGAGGTCGGAGCCGAACTGCGCGAACGCCGCCATTTCGCGGTACTGGGCGAGCTCGCCCTTGATCTTGCCGGCGACCTTCTTGGTGGCCTTAGTCTGCGCCGACGAACCCACGCGCGACACCGACAGACCGACGTTCACCGCGGGACGGATGCCCTGGAAGAACAGGTCGGTTTCCAGGAAGATCTGGCCGTCGGTGATCGAGATGACGTTGGTCGGAATGTAGGCCGACACGTCGTTGGCCTGGGTTTCGATGACCGGCAGCGCCGTCAGCGAGCCCGAGCCCTGGTCCTTGTTCAGCTTCGCCGCGCGCTCGAGCAGGCGGGAGTGCAGATAGAACACGTCGCCGGGATAGGCTTCGCGGCCCGGCGGACGGCGCAGCAGCAGCGACATCTGGCGGTAGGCGACGGCCTGCTTCGACAAGTCGTCATAGATGATGACCGCGTGCATGCCGTTGTCGCGGAAGTACTCGCCCATGGTGCAGCCGGTGAAGGGCGCGATGTACTGCATCGGCGCCGGATCAGACGCTGTGGCAGCGACGACGATCGAGTATTCGAGCGCGCCCTGCTCTTCCAGCACCTTCACGAACTGCGCGACGGTCGAACGCTTCTGGCCGACAGCGACGTAGACGCAGTACAGCTTGATGTTCTCGTCCGGCTGCGCGTTTAGCGGCTTCTGGTTCAGGATGGTGTCGAGCGCGATCGCGGTCTTGCCGGTCTGGCGGTCGCCGATGATCAGCTCACGCTGACCGCGGCCGATCGGGATCAGGGCATCGATCGCCTTGAGGCCGGTCGCCATCGGCTCGTTCACCGACTTGCGCGGAATGATGCCGGGCGCCTTGACGTCGACGCGCATGCGCTTGTCGGCCTGGATCGGACCCTTGCCGTCGATCGGATTGCCGAGCGCGTCGACGACGCGGCCGAGCAGGCCCTTGCCGACCGGCGCGTCCACGATGGCGCGGGTGCGCTTGACGGTCTGGCCTTCCTTGATCTCCCGGTCGGCACCGAAAATAACGACGCCGACGTTGTCGGTTTCGAGGTTCAGCGCCATGCCGCGGGTGCCGTTCTCGAACTCGACCATTTCACCGGCCTGGACGTTGTCCAGACCATAGACGCGGGCGATGCCGTCGCCGACGGACAGCACCTGTCCGACTTCGGAAACTTCAGCTTCCTGGCCGAAATTCTTGATCTGGTCCTTGAGGATCGCGGAAATTTCCGCGGCGCGGATGTCCATCAGCCTGCCTCTTTCATCGCGTGCTTGATCGAATTGAGTTTGGTGCGAAGCGAACCATCGACCATGCGGCTGCCCAGCTTGACGACGAGGCCACCGATGATCGCGGGATCGACTTTCACGTTCAGCGCGACGTCCTTGCCGGTCACCGACTTCAGGGCAACCTTGAGGGCGTCGAGATTCTTGTCGGAGAGCGCCTCCGCCACGGTCACGTCGGCCGTCGTCTCGCCCTTGAACTTGGCGACGAGGGCGCGATAGGCGCGGATGACGTCAGCCACCGCGAACAGGCGGCGGTTGGCGGTCAGCACCTTGAGGAAATTGGCGGAGATGCCGGCAATGCCGGCCTTGTCCAGAACGGCCGCGAGCGCCTTGGACTGGGCGTCGGCGGCGAACACCGGGCTGCGGACGAGGCGCTTGAGATCGGCGCTCTCGTTCAGCATGGCATCGAATTTGTCGAGATCGGCTTTGACCTCGTCGACCACTTTCTGGTCGCGGGCCAGTTCAAACAAGGCCGTTGCATAACGGCCCGACACACCTGAAACGGACGTATCTTCTGCAGCCACAGACGCGCTCTTTTTGCTGTCAAACTCGCAAGGGAAAAACCGTCGCCACGAAGCGGCGCCTAGCGATCCAAGCCCTTGGAATTCAAGCGGGACTTCGATTTTCGGCCGACACGGGAGGTGCCGGGTCCGTTAAAATCGCGGCTTTGCTAACATAGCAGGCGCGCACGTGCAACATGACGCCAAATTAAAGGCATGAGGTTCGTTCGCCACTTCGTCGCAGCATCTCGCGCGAAATGACGAGCTGCCGGGTGACCTGCCCGGCAGCCTGCTGTGCCACGGAATTGCCTTGAGCCTTACGACCGCATCCCGCCACTTTGTTCCTGCCCCGAGCGCATAGCGGCCATGAACACGGATCGCTGAGGCGTGACCTCCGGCCCTCCTGTTCCGCGCCCCGAATACTTATCGAATTCTAAGGATCGGGAACGACAACTTCGATCCACAGTATTCACAAGTAATGCGGAAGTTAACGAATTATTAAAATTCAAGACCACGGGCCATCGGCTGCAATATCGGTGCCAGTCACAAGATGTTTCACGACGAAACATAACGAATTTACTGCCCAATTCATGCCTCATTGGGAATCGAAACGCCGTCCCGCTCACAAACTGATGGGGGCTCCACTTGCCACATATGTGGCAATACTAGCTTAGGGACCAATAGATGCTGTCTTTGAAGACGCTGGGCTCCGTGACCCAGCCGCGCACGGCGATTGCCTTTGTTGCCGCAACTCTCATCGTCGGTGGAACTGCCACCGAAGCTTCCGCCAAGTCCCGGCATCACCGGCACTCGCATCATCACCGCCACCACGCCCAGGCTGACACCAACGCCGGCGCGGATTGGCGCAGCGCCAATGCGTCGATGAACCCGTCCACGGGCACCGGCCGCAGCTTCTCCGGCATGGCCTCCTACTACGGCAACGAATCCGGCAGCCGCACCGCCTCGGGCCAGCGCTTCAATCAGAATGCCATGACCGCGGCGCACCGTTCGCTGCCGTTCGGCACCAAGCTCCGCGTCACCCATGGCGGCCAGAGCGTCATCGTCACCATCAATGACCGTGGCCCGTTCATCCGCGGCCGCGTGCTCGATCTCTCCACGGGCGCCGCCCGCGCCATCGGCCTCACCGGCGCCGGCGTCGGCCGCGTCACCGCGGAAGTCATCTCGTAAGGCGTTCAAGACGCCTCACATCGCCCGCGCAGATTTCATCAGTTTGATGCGCGCGCGAAACAAGCCCGCGGTCTTGGGGGACCGCGGGCTTTTTATCGTCACCCCGGGGCGATGCGCAGCATCGAACCCGGGATCTCGAGATTCTCAGGTGCGCAACTGCGCACCATAGTTCACGCTTCGCGTGCCCCGGAATGACGGTAGGGACCTACAAAAAGCTCTGCGGATCGACGTCGACTTCGAGCTTCAGATTGCCTGTCGGCTTCGGGCAGACCGCGAGCCAGTTGCGCAAATAATCCGAGAGATCAAAGCCGCGCGCGGACTTCA
Source organism: Bradyrhizobium sp. USDA 4486 (assembly GCF_054057995.1). NCBI lineage: Bacteria > Pseudomonadati > Pseudomonadota > Alphaproteobacteria > Hyphomicrobiales > Nitrobacteraceae > Bradyrhizobium > Bradyrhizobium sp. USDA 4486. Next base: position 6,618,535 of record NZ_JBSRZV010000001.1, on the reverse strand, counting down.
CCAGGATGCGGAAGCGGTAACGGCCCTTGATCACGGCGAGCGGGGCTTCCGCGGGGCCCAGCACCACGACGCGCTCGTCGCGCGGGGCGAGCGCAACGAGCTTGCGGCCGAAGCCATCCGCGCTCGGGCGGTCGCCCGCGGAGATGATGAGGCTCGCGAGGCGGCCGAACGGCGGATAGAGCGTCTTCTCACGCAGCTCGATCTCGCTGTCGTAAAAAGCCTCGCGGTCGCAGGCGATCAGCGCCTTCATCACGGGATGATCGGGCTGATGGGTCTGGAGATAACCGACGCCGCGGCCCTGCTCGCGGCCGGCGCGACCGATCACCTGATTGAGCAATTGCCAGGTGCGCTCCGCCGCCCGCGGATCGCCATTGCTAAGGCCGAGATCCGCATCGACCACCCCGACGAGATTGAGCCGCGGGAAGTTGTGGCCTTTCGCGACGAGCTGCGTGCCGATGATGATGTCGACGCGGCCTTCCGCGATCTCGGCGAGTTCCGAGCGCATCGTCTCGATCGAGGTGATGAGATCGCTCGACAGCACCATGGTGCGTGCGTCCGGGAACAGCGCGGCGGCTTCCTCCTGCAAACGCTCGACGCCGGGGCCAACCGCGACCAGGGATTCCTCTGCCGAGCAGTTCGGACAGAGATGCGGTCGCGGCATCGAGAAGCCGCAATGGTGGCAGACGAGGCGCTGGCGGAATCTGTGATCGACCAGCCAGGCATCGCAGATGGTGCAGGCGAAGCGATGGCCGCAGGCGCGGCACAGCGTCAGCGGCGCATAGCCGCGACGGTTAAGGAACAAGAGCGCCTGCTCACGCCGCTCGATCGCGGTCCTGATCTCGCCCGCAAGCCGCGGCGAGATGAAGCGGCCGCGTGCGGGCGGCTCGCGGCGCAGGTCGATGGCCTCGATATGCGGCATGTGCTGGCCGCCGAAACGCGAGGGCAGCGCGATGCGTTGATAGCGGTTCTTGCGCGCATTGACCTCGGATTCGACCGAGGGCGTTGCGGAGGCCAGCACGATCGGGATCTTTGCGATATGCGCGCGCACCACCGCCATGTCGCGGGCGTGATAATGCACGCCCTCGTCCTGCTTGTAGGCCTGGTCGTGCTCTTCATCGACGACGATGAGGCCGAGATTGGCATAAGGCAGAAACAGCGCCGAGCGCGCGCCGACCACGACGGGGGCTGATCCTTCGGAGATCGCCGCCCAGTTGCGCGCGCGGGTGCGCGGCGTCAGCTCGGAGTGCCATTCGATCGGGCGTACGCCAAAACGCTGCGCAAAGCGGTCGAGGAACTGGCCGGTGAGCGCGATCTCCGGCATCAGGATCAGGGACTGTTTTCCGCGGCGGATGGTTTCCGCAACGGCCTCGAAATAGACCTCGGTCTTGCCGGAGCCGGTGACGCCGTCGAGCAGCGCGACGTGGAACGTGCCATTGGCCGCGAGCGCGCGCATCGCATCGACGCCGGCACGCTGCAGCGGCGAAAAATCCGGACGGCCGAATTCGGGATCGGGAGCCGGCGGCGGCGGAGGCGGCGGCATCGGCTCGACCGTGAGCGTGCCTTCATCGACGAGGCCGTCGATCACGCCGGCGGAGACGCCGGCTTCCTTGGCCGCCTCGGATTTGCCGTGCAGCAGCCGGTCCGACAGCAGCTCGATCACGCGCGCCCGCGCCGGCGTCAGCCGCCTGGGGGGATCACCGACGAGGCGCACGCCGGGGCGCACCCGCTCGGGACCCAAATTCTCGCCCATGCGCAGGCACATGCGCAGCACCATGCCGCGCGGGCTCAGGGTGTAATTAGCGACCCAGTCGACGACCGATCGCAATTCGGGTCTCAGCGGCTGGATGTCGAGCTTCTCGCTGACCTCCTTGAGGCGGTTGTGCAGGCGTGGATCGGGATTGGCGTTCTCGCCCCAGACCACGGCCAGCACCTCACGGGCCCCAAGCGGCACCCCGACGAGATCGCCCGCCTTCAGCTCCATCCCGCGTGGCACCTTGTAGGAATAGGTCTGGTCGAGCGCGACCGGCACCAGCACGTCGACCATGCGGGTCGCGTTGGCGGGGACGGCGTTGCTGCGCGGCGAATGATCCATCAACGGTCTTTGGAGGGAGAATCGGAACCCTGCAGCCTTCAGGCTAGCGCCGTGGCGCGGCCTTAGCGAACAGTAAACTGGTCTGATGCGATATACTGTGCGGAATCATTACGTCCAGAGCGCATGAGCAAAGCGGCCGCCCCCCAGATCGAGCTCGCCAGTGCCGATCCCTCGATCGCGCAGGAGATGGCGCGCTGGCTGGCGCATCTCGGTGCCGAGCGGCGGCTTTCGCCGAAGACGCTGGAGGCCTATGGCCGCGACTTGCGGCAGTGTCTCGATTTCCTTTGCGGTCATTGGGGCGAGCGCGTGACGCTGGCGCGTTTCGCATCGCTTGAAGCCACCGACATCCGCGCGTTCATGGCGATGCGCCGCGCCGACGACATCGCCGGCCGCAGCCTGATGCGCGCGCTGGCGGGCCTGCGCTCGTTCGGCCGCTTCCTCGAGCGCGAAGGCAAGGGCAAGGTCGGCGCGCTCTCCGCGATCCGTGCGCCGAAGGTGGCGAAGAGCCTGCCGAAGCCGCTACCGATGGCGTCGGCAAAGCGTCTTGCCGATGCCGACGAGCGCGCCGGCGAAGAACGCGAGACCTGGATCCTGGTACGCGATGCCGCGGTGATGGCGCTGCTGTATGGCTCGGGCCTGCGCATCTCGGAAGCGTTGGGGTTGAAGCGCCGCGAGGTGCCGCGTCCGGGCGAAGGCGACGTGCTGATCGTCACGGGCAAAGGCAACAAGACCCGCATGGTGCCGGTGCTGCAGAACGTGCTCGAACTGGTGCAGGAATATGTTTCGATGTGCCCGTATCCGCTGCCGGCGGAAGGGCCGATCTTCGTCGGCGCACGCGGCGGACCGCTCAGTCCGCGCATCATCCAGCTCGCGATGGAGCGCCTGCGCGGCGCGCTTGGGCTCCCCGACAGCGCGACGCCGCATGCGCTGCGCCATTCCTTCGCCACGCATCTGCTCTCGCGCGGCGGCGACTTACGCGCCATCCAGGAATTGCTCGGCCATTCCTCGCTCTCGACCACGCAGGTCTATACCGGCATCGATTCGGAGCGGTTGCTGGAAGTCTATGCCAGCGCGCATCCAAGACGCTGAGCTGCCTCTGAACCAGCGCTGAATAGCCGCGCGGTTCTGACATGAAGCTGTCACAGCGTGCGTGCCTCTTGCGCAGCGCCCGCGGTTCGGTCAATCGTTGGGAGCCACGACAGGAGGATTTATGAGCGCACATGAAAGCATGGAGCATGCCGAGCACGCCGAACACGCGTCCGGCTCGAACAAGAAGATCGCCCTGCTGATCGCCGTGCTGGCGCTGTTCCTGGCGATCTCGGAGACGCTCGGCAAGGGTGCGCAGACCGAAGCGATCAGCAAGAACGTCGAGGCCGCCAATCTCTGGGCGTTCTTCCAGGCCAAGAGCATCCGCCGCACCGTGGTGGTGACCGCAGCCGAGCAGGGCAAGCTCACGCTCGGCGCCACCACCGAGGACGCGCAGAAGGCGGCGGTGCAGAAACAGATCGACGACTGGACCAAGACCGCGCAGCGCTACCGCTCCGAGCCGGAGACCGGCGAAGGCACCGAGCAGCTCGCCGAGAAGGCCAGGCATGCCGAGCACGAACGCGACGAGGCGACCGCGAAGTACCATCATTTCGAGCTGGCATCGGCCGCCTTCCAGATCGGCATCGTGCTGGCCTCGGCCACCATCATCACCGGCATGATCGCGCTCGCCTATGTCGGCGGCATCCTGACGCTCGCCGGCATCGTCATGACCGCGCTCGGCCTGTGGTGGCCGCACCTGCTGCATCTGCATTGAGGGGGCTCAAGGCGCGGCGGCGACACTGCTAATTCCGTCATCCTGAGGTGCGAGGGCCGCGATGCAACGCATCGCGGGCGGAGCCTCGAAGGATGAACGGCCACCGCTATAGCCGCGAGGCAAGAGCCGGGCCGTCGCCCTTCGAGTGCCGCTGAAGAAGCGAGCCACCTCAGGGTGACGTGTGAGATGAATGTGCCGGCGCTCACCGCGCCTCGTGCACGCTCTTTCTGAAACGCTGGATCAGGCGCAGCGTGCGTGACGACCAGCCTTCGCCGTTGCCGGCGATCAGCTCGCGGATGCGGCGCTTGACCGGGTCGACCAGCTCGGAGGCCTTGGCGCGGACCTTGAGCACCAGCTCATAGAGCCGCTCGAACCAGTGCATCTCCAGCAGCTTGTCGCGGGTGACGTCGAACACGAAGGCGGTGACGCCGACGCCCAGCAGCTTTGCGAACAGGAATGTGGAGACGCCGCTCAGCCAGTATTCGTGCGTGAGCAGATAGAGGCCGATCAGCTTGAGCGGAAACAGCGGGATGATCGGTACCGCGAACACGATCAGCGTCATGGCCGGCGGCAGCGCATCGACGCGCTCCGTCAGCCATTGCTTGAACCGTGCGAGCGGAATGGCTGCGACAACCCGCGCGACGATCGGCTCGAGATGGTCCCACAGCCAGGCTTCGATCAGGAAGACGATCGCCAGCAGGACCCAGACCGGTTGAAGGAGGCGGCGCAGCATGTGTTTCCCGCCCGATTCGGAGCTGGGCGCGGCCTACATATGGATAGCCCGCTTGCCGACTGCAAGCGCGGCTTCCTTGACGGCTTCCGAGCGGGTCGGATGCGCGTGGCAGGTGCGGGCGAGATCTTCCGCACTGCCGCCGAATTCCATGAGAACACAGGCCTCATGGATCATTTCACCGGCCTCGATGCCGATAATGTGCACGCCGAGCACGCGATCGGTCTTCGCATCTGCGAGAATCTTCACAAAACCATCAGTCGTTTGGTTGACCTTGGAGCGGCCGTTGGCGGTAAAGGGAAACTTCCCGACGGTATAAGCGACGCCCGCCTGCTTCAGCTCCTCCTCGGTCTTGCCGACCGAGGACACTTCCGGCGTGGTATACACGACGCCTGGAATAACGTCGTAATTCACGTGGCCGGCCTGGCCGGCGATGATCTCGGCAACCGCAACGCCTTCATCCTCGGCCTTGTGCGCGAGCATCGGGCCTGCGACGACGTCGCCGATGGCATAGACGCCCTTCAGGCTGGTGGCGAAATGCGGATCGATCTGGACGCGGCCGCGATTGTCCAGCGCAACGCCGGCTTCCTTCAGGCCGAGCCCATCCGTGTAGGGCACGCGGCCGATGCACACGAGCACGACGTCCGCCTCGATGGTCTCGGCCGCGCCACCCGCAGCCGGTTCGATTTTCGCAAGCAGTGCCTTGCCGTTCGCTTCGACGCCGGTGACCTTCGAACCAAGCTTGAACGCAAACCCCTGCTTTTCGAGGATGCGCTGGAACTGCTTGGCGATCTCGCCATCCATGCCGGGCAGGATGCGATCCAGGAATTCGACGACCATGACCTCGGACCCGAGTCTGCGCCACACCGAGCCGAGCTCAAGCCCGATCACGCCGGCGCCGATGACCAGCAATCTGCCCGGCACCTTGTCCAGCGACAGCGCGCCGGTCGAGGAGACGATGCGCTTCTCGTCGATCTCGATACCCTTGAGGCGCGCGATGTCCGAGCCGGTGGCGATCACGATGTTCTTGGTCTCGACGATTTGCGACTTGCCGTCGGCGGAGACTTCGACCTTGCCGGTGCCGAGGATCTTGCCGGTGCCCTTGAGCACGTCGACCTTGTTCTTCTTCATCAGGAACTCGACGCCCTTGACGTTGCCGTCGATGCCCTGCTGCTTGAAGTTCATCATTGCGGGAAGATCGAGCTTCGGCGAGGAGACCGACACGCCCATCTTGGCGAAGGAGTGCCCGGCTTCCTCGAACATCTCGGAGGCGTGCAGCAGCGCCTTCGAGGGCATGCAGCCGACGTTGAGGCAGGTGCCGCCGAGCGTCGCGTTCTTTTCGACCACGGCGACTTTCATGCCGAGCTGGCTGGCGCGCACCGCGCAGACATAACCGCCCGGTCCGGTGCCGATGACGACGAGATCGTAGGTAGCCATGAGAGAAAGTCCCGTAAGGTTTGGCGTGATGAGGATGTGTCAGCGTCCGCGCGGCGCGTCAGCGTCCGCCGGACACATCGAGAATGGCTGAGGTGACGTAAGACGCCTCGTCCGACAGCAGCCAGACGATGGCATTGGCGATTTCGTCGGCGGTGCCGACGCGCTTCATCGGCACCAGATGGGCCAGACGATGGGCGCGGTCGGGCTCGCCGCCGGCGGCGTGGATCTCGGTGTCGATCAGGCCGGGGCGAATGCCGGCGACACGAATGCCTTCGCTCGCGACCTCATAGCCGAGGCCGATGGTGAAGGAATCGATCGCGCCCTTCGACGCCGCGTAGTCGACATAGGTGTTGGGCGAGCCGAGCTTGGCAGCGACCGACGACAGATTGACGATGACGCCGCCCTTGCCGCCGTGCTTGGTCGACATCCGCTTCACCGCCTCGCGCGCGCAGAGGATCGAGCCGGTGACGTTGACGGCCATGACGCGCTGGATGCGCTCGGCCGACATCTCGTCGACGCGCACGCCGCTCTTGCCGACGATGCCGCCATTGTTGACGAGCGCGCCAAGCGTACCGAACTTGTCCGCTTCCTTGAACAAATTGAGGATGTCGCTTTCCTCGGCGACATCGCATTTCACCGCGATGGCCTTGCCGTTGCTGGCCGCGATCGTGGCTACGACCTCGTCGGCGGCCTGCTTGTTGCTGGCATAGCCGACCACGACGCGGTAGCCGCGCGCGGCCGCCGCAAGCGCGGTCGCCCGCCCGATGCCGCGGCTGCCGCCGGTGATGACAACGACCTTATCCGTCACGCGCGCCTCCATGGTTCGACACGCGCCGTCGCGCATGGCGACGGCGCTCGCAGAGCATCGGGGATCAGAGATCGAGCACCAGGCGCGCCGGATCTTCCAGGCTCTCCTTGACGCGAACCAGGAAGGTGACGGCTTCCTTGCCGTCGATGACGCGGTGATCGTAGGACAGCGCCAGATACATCATCGGACGGACCTCGATCTTGCCGCCGACGACCATCGGCCGCTCCTGGATCTTGTGCATGCCCAAAATGCCGGACTGCGGCGCGTTCAGGATCGGGGTCGACATCAGCGAGCCGTAGATGCCGCCATTGGTGATGGTGAAGGTGCCGCCCTGCATCTCGTCGATCTTGAGCTGGCCGTCACGGGCGCGGCGGCCGAAATCGGCGATGCTCTTCTCGATGTCGGAGATCGACTTGTGGTCGCAGTCGCGCACCACGGGCACGACGAGACCCTTGTCGGTGCCGACGGCGACGCCGATGTGATAGTAGTTCTTGTAGATCAGGTCGCTGCCGTCGATCTCGGCGTTGACCGCCGGGATATCCTTCAGCGCCTGCACGACGGCCTTGGTGAAGAAGCCCATGAAGCCGAGCTTGGCGCCGTGCTTCTTCTCGAACGCATCCTTGTAGTGGGCGCGCAGCGCCATGACATTGGTCATGTCGACCTCGTTGAAGGTCGTGAGCATGGCCGCGGTGTTCTGCACGTCCTTGAGGCGGCGCGCGATGGTCTGGCGCAGACGGGTCATCTTGACGCGCTCTTCGCGGGCAGCGTCATCGGCCGGCGACGGCGCGCGCACCTGCACGGCGGCGGCGGGCTGGTTGACCGGGGTCGGCGCGGAGGCGGCGCGCTCGATCGCAGCAAGCATGTCGCCCTTGGTGACGCGGCCGTCCTTGCCCGAGCCCGGAACGGTGGAGGCGTCGATGCCGCTCTCGGCCGAAATCTTGCGCACGGACGGGGCGAGCGGCGCATCGGCCGGCGGCGCCTTGGCGGCCGGAGCAGGCGCGGGAGCAGCAGCCGCAGGAGCGGGAGCTGCAGCCGGCTTGGCAGGCGCGGCGGCGGACTTGGCAGCGCCGGCACCGTCGGTGATCTGGCCGAGCAGCGCGCCGACCGCAACGGTCGCGCCGTCGGCGGCGATGATCTCGCTCAGCGTGCCGGCGGAGGGCGCCGGGACCTCGATGGTAACCTTGTCGGTTTCGAGCTCCACCAAGGGCTCGTCGACGGCGACCGGGTCGCCGGCCTTCTTGAACCAGCGGCCGATGGTGGCCTCGGTGACGGATTCGCCGAGCGTCGGCACACGAATTTCAGTCATGGTCTTTTCCTTAAGGAGATCGCAGTCGCGGTCATGAATTTTACAGGTGTCATGCCCCGCGAAGGCGGGGCATCCAGTACTCCGCGGCGTTCGTGGTCATCACGGCCGTCACGGCGTACTGGATCGCCCGCCTTCGCGGGCGATGACAGCATCCTAAAAATCTTCTCAGCTCAGTGCTTCGTCCAGGAATGCCTTCAACTGCGCCTGATGCTTGGACATCAGACCAGTCGCGGTCGCGGCGGAAGCCGCTCGGCCGACATAACGCGGACGCCGGCTCGCGCCGTTCACCTGGTTCAGCACCCATTCCAGATAGGGCTCGATGAAGTGCCAGGCACCCATGTTGCGGGGCTCTTCCTGGCACCACACCATCTCGGCCTTCTTGAAGCGGGACAGCTCGGCCACCAGCGCCTTCAGCGGCACCGGATAGAGCTGCTCGACGCGCATCAGGTAGATGTCGTCGATGCCGCGCTTCTCGCGCTCCTCGTAGAGGTCGTAATAAACCTTTCCGGAGCACAGCACGATGCGGCGGATCTTCTCGTCGGGAACGAGCTTGATCGCTTCGTTCGGCAGCATCTGGGCGTCATCATAGAGGATGCGGTGGAAGGTCGTTCCCTTCGCGAGCTCTTCGAGACGCGACACCGCCCGCTTGTGACGGAGCAGCGACTTCGGCGTCATCATGATCAGCGGCTTGCGGATCTCGCGATGCAGCTGGCGGCGCAGCACGTGGAAGTAGTTCGCCGGCGTGGTCGGATAGACCACCTGCATGTTGTCTTCCGCGCACATCTGCAAGTAGCGCTCGAGACGCGCCGAGGAGTGCTCCGGTCCCTGCCCCTCGTAGCCGTGCGGCAGGAGGCAGACGAGACCGGACATGCGCAGCCATTTGCGCTCGCCCGAGGAGATGAACTGGTCGAACACGACCTGCGCGCCGTTGGCGAAGTCGCCGAACTGGGCTTCCCACAGGGTCAGCGTGTTCGGCTCGGCGAGCGAATAGCCGTATTCGAAGCCGAGCACGGCTTCTTCCGACAGCAGCGAGTTGATGACCTCGTAATGGCCCTGCTCGTGGCCGAGATGGTTGAATGGCGTGTAGCGGCTCTCGTCCTCCTGGTCGATCAGGACCGAGTGGCGCTGCGAGAAGGTGCCGCGCTCCGAGTCCTGTCCGGACAGGCGGACGTGGTGACCTTCCCCGAGCAGCGTGCAGAACGCCAGCGCTTCGCCGGTCGCCCAGTCGATGCCGTTGCCGCTGTCGATCGCCTTGGAGCGGTTATCGAGAAAACGCTGGATGGTGCGGTGAACGCGGAAACCATCAGGCACCTTGGTGATCTTGCGGCCGATATCCTTCAGCGTGGCGATGTCGACGCCGGTGACGCCGCGCCGCGCATCCTCTTCCTGGTCGGCGATCTTGAAGCCGGCCCACTTGCCGTCGAGCCAGTCGGCCTTGTTCGGCTTGTAGGAGGTGCCGGCCTCGAACTCGGCATCGAGCCGCGAGCGCCAGTCAGCCTTCAGCTTGTCGACCTCGCCCTCGGTGACCACCCCCTCGGCGATCAGGCGCTTGGCATAGAGCGACAGCGTCGACGGATGGGCCGCAATCCGCTTGTACATGACCGGCTGGGTAAACCCCGGCTCATCGCCCTCGTTGTGGCCGTAGCGCCGATAGCACCACATGTCGATCACGACGGGCTTGTGGAACTTCTGCCGGAATTCGGTCGCGACCTTAGCCGCGAACACCACCGCTTCCGGATCGTCGCCGTTCACGTGGAAGATCGGCGCGTCGATCATCTTCGCCACGTCGGACGGGTAAGGCGAAGAACGCGAATAGCGCGGATAGGTGGTGAAGCCGATCTGGTTGTTGACGATGAAGTGCACGGAGCCGCCGGTGCGGTAGCCCTTCAGGTCGGACAGGCCGAAGCACTCCGCGACCACGCCCTGGCCGGCGAACGCGGCGTCGCCATGCATCAGGAGCGGCATGACGGAGATGCGCATATCCGGCGGATCACCGTGCTGGTCCTGCTTGGCGCGAACCTTGCCGAGCACCACGGGATCGACGATCTCGAGGTGCGAGGGGTTGGCGGTCAGCGACAGATGGATGCGGTTGCCGTCGAACTCGCGGTCCGACGAGGCGCCGAGGTGGTACTTGACGTCGCCCGAGCCTTCGACCGCGTCGGGGTTGGCCGAGCCGCCCTTGAACTCGTGGAACAGCGCGCGGTGCGCCTTGCCCATCACTTGGGTCAGCACGTTGAGGCGGCCGCGGTGCGGCATGCCGAGCACGATTTCCTTCACGCCGAGATTGCCGCCACGCTTGATGATCTGCTCGAGCGCGGGGATCAGCGATTCACCGCCGTCGAGGCCGAAGCGCTTGGTGCCGGTGAATTTGGTGTCGCAGAACTTTTCGAAGCCCTCGGCTTCGATCAGCTTCTGCAGGATGGCGCGGCGGCCTTCGCGGGTGAACGAGATTTCCTTGTCTGGACCCTCGATGCGCTCCTGGATCCAGGCCTTCTGTGCGGCATTGCTGATATGCATGAACTCGACACCGAGCGTCTGGCAGTAGGTGCGCTCGCAGATCGCGGTGATCTCGCGCAGCGTGCCGTATTCGAGGCCGAGAACGTGATCGAGAAAGATCTTTCGGTCGAAATCGGCTTCGCTGAAGCCGTAGGTGCGGGGGTCGAGCTCTTCGCGATTGCGTGGGGCTTCGATGCCGAGCGGATCGAGCTTGGCATGGAAGTGGCCGCGCATGCGGTAGGAGCGGATCAGCATCAGCGCGCGGACCGAGTCGCGCGTCGCCTGAAGCACGTCGGCGGAGGAGATATCCGCTCCCTTGGCCTGTGCCTTGGCGGCGATCTTGGCACCGACCGCCTTCTCGACCTCAGCCCAGTTGCCGTCGAGGGCGGAGGTGAGGTCGTCCTTCGGGGTCAGCGGCCAGTTGTCGCGCTCCCAGGACGGGCCTTCCGCGTTCTTGCGGACGTCAGCCGGCTGATCGTTGAGGCTCTTGAAGAACTCCTGCCACTCGGCGTCGACCGAGGACGGGTCCTTCTCGTAGCGGGCGTAGATTTCGTCGATGTAGGTGGCGTTGGTGCCCTGCAAAAAGGATGACAGGGCAAAGGCTGCGTTCGCGTCCTGGCGAGACATACTTGAGTTCCTGGCGATTTCGGTTCGCGCATAACAAAGGGCGCTGGCGCCGAGCTCCCCCGACAGGGCTCGACGCGACAGGCACCCTTTACCCTATTTGCTGCGAAACTTCGCCGGGAAAAGCACGAAGAACTGAATTAAGCCTTCAATTTTTCGGCAAGCGTATGGCCGAGGCGCGCGGGCGACGGAGAGACGGTAATTCCGGCCGATTTCATCGCCTCGGTCTTGGAACCAGCATCGCCCTTGCCGCCCGAGATAATCGCGCCGGCATGGCCCATGCGGCGGCCGGGAGGTGCGGTGACGCCGGCGATGAAGCCGACCATCGGCTTCTTGCGGCCGCGCTTGGCCTCGTCCTTGAGGAACTGGGCGGCGTCCTCCTCGGCGGAACCGCCGATCTCGCCGATCATGATGATCGATTCGGTCTTGGGGTCGGCGAGGAGCATTTCGAGCACGTCGATGAACTCGGTGCCCTTGACCGGGTCGCCGCCGATGCCGACCGCGGTGGTCTGGCCGAGGCCTTCCTGGGAGGTCTGGAACACGGCTTCGTAAGTCAGCGTGCCCGAGCGGGAGACAATGCCGACCGAGCCGGTCTTGAAGATGTTGGCGGGCATGATGCCGATCTTGCACTCGCCGGCCGTCATGACGCCCGGGCAGTTCGGCCCGATCAGGCGCGACTTGGAGCCGGCCAGCGAGCGCTTCACGCGCACCATGTCGATAACCGGAATGCCCTCGGTGATGCAGACGATCAGCGGGATCTCGGCATCGATGGCTTCGCAGATCGCATCCGCGGCCCCCGGCGGCGGCACGTAGATCACCGACGCATCGGCGCCGGTCTTCTCGCGCGCCTCGCGCACGGTGTCGAACACCGGCAGGCCCAGATGCGTCGAGCCACCTTTGCCCGGCGAGGTGCCGCCGACCATCTTGGTGCCATAGGCCATCGCAGCCTCGGAATGGAAGGTGCCGTTCTTGCCGGTGAAGCCCTGGCAGATGACCTTGGTGTTCTTGTCGATCAGGATGGACATGAGGTCTGCTTTCGCGAAACTAACGAGTGAGAGGGTCAGTGGATGCGGCGATAGACGCCGGTGAGCACGTCGGCCCAGCCTTCCGCATCCGGCGAGAACTGGATCTTCAACGAGTAGGAATTGTCGTCGATGATCTCGTAGACGTGGCGTGCATTGCCGCGGAGCGAGCCGCGCACCAGCGTCAGGGTCTTGCCGACCCACCCGCCGGAAGCGGGCGACGGCGGCGTGTAGCCGAGCGAGTCGTACCAGAACAATTTGTAGGTCCGGTCGTCACGATCGTAGGTGAAGATGCCGTGGGTCGCGAAGACCTGCTTGCCGTCACGCATCTGCACCGAGTCCTGGATCAGGTAGAACCCGTTGAGATCCATGCGCGCGACGGTGCGCGAGGTGGCCCGGCCGCCTTCGGTCCAGCGCGACGGGAAGACCGTCTCTTCGCCATCCCATTCGCCGGCGAACGCGGCGAGACGCGCGTGCTCTGCAAGCGGAGATGATGCGGCGAGATGGTCCTGGGCCATGGCCTTAGCCTCCCTTGACGGCCTTCACGATCTTCTGCGCGGCGTCGTCGAGATTGTCGGCCGGCACCACGTTGAGACCGGATTCACGGATGATCTTCTTGCCGAGTTCGACATTGGTGCCTTCGAGGCGAACCACCAGCGGGACGCCGAGGCCGACTTCACGAACCGCAGCCGTGACGCCTTCGGCGATCACGTCGCATTTCATGATGCCGCCGAAGATGTTGACCAGGATGCCCTTCACGTTGGGATCGGCGGTGATGATCTTGAACGCGGCCGCGACCTTCTCCTTGCTGGCGCTGCCGCCGACGTCGAGGAAGTTCGCCGGCGACATGCCGTAGAGCTTGATGATGTCCATCGTCGCCATAGCGAGACCGGCGCCGTTGACCATGCAGCCGATATTGCCATCGAGCGCTACGTAATTGAGGTCGTACTTCGAGGCCTCGATCTCCTTGGCGTCTTCCTCGGTCTCGTCGCGCAGTGCGAGCACGTCAGGGTGACGGAACAGCGCGTTGTCGTCGAACGACACCTTGGCGTCGAGCACGCGGAGCTGGCCCTGCTTGGTCACGACCAGCGGGTTGATCTCCAGCATCGACATGTCCTTGGCGACGAAGGCCGCGTAGAGCTGCGCGGTGAGCTTTTCCGCCTGCTTGGCGAGGTCACCGGAGAGCTTCAACGCGTTCGCAACCGTGCGGCCGTGATGACCCATGATGCCGGTCGCGGGATCGACCGAGAAGGTCACGATCTTCTCAGGGGTGTTGTGCGCGACGTCCTCGATGTTGACGCCGCCTTCGGTCGAGACGACGAAGGAGACGCGCGAGGTCTCGCGGTCGACCAGGATCGAGAGGTAGAACTCCTTGTCGATGTCGGAGCCGTCCTCGATGTAGAGGCGGTTGACCTGCTTGCCGGCGGGGCCGGTCTGCACGGTCACGAGCGTTGCGCCCAGCATCTGCTTGGCGAACTCCGAAACTTCGGCGGCCGATTTGGCGATGCGAACGCCGCCTTTGTCGCCGGCCGAGGCTTCCTTGAACTTGCCCTTGCCGCGGCCGCCGGCATGGATCTGGCTCTTCACCACCCAGACCGGACCGGGCAGCGCCTTGGCCGCAGCTTCGGCGTCGGCGGCCTTGAGGACCGGCACGCCCTTGGAGATCGGCACGCCGAACTCGTTCAGCAGCGCTTTGGCCTGATATTCATGGATATTCATATGGTCGCTCCCTGAACCCGCGGGCGGTGACCTCTTGGGCCCACCTCAGTCTTGTGGCTGGCATACCATATACCACAGGAACTGCAACCCGGATTCTTTGACGTCGAGATCTTTGGACTGCTGAGCCGGTACCCGCCAGGCCTTCAACAAGACTTGCAGCCGGGCCCCGGAAGTGAAACCGCCGAAGACCGGGTTTCGGTCTTCGGCGGGATTGTTTGCGCCTTAGCGGCCGAGAAGATCGGGTGCGATCTTCTTGCAGGCGTCGACGAGGCCCTGCACGGCGCCCACAGACTTGTCGAACGCCTCGCGGTCCTTGCCGGCGAGGTCGATCTCGACCACGCGCTCGACGCCCTTGGCGCCGATCACGACGGGCACGCCGACATACATGTCCTTCACGCTGTACTCGCCGTTGAGATAGGCGGCGCAGGGCAGCACGCGCTTCTTGTCGCGCAGATAGCTCTCGGCCATCGCGATCGCGGACGCTGCCGGGGCGTAGAAGGCCGAACCGGTCTTGAGCAGGTTGACGATCTCGGCACCGCCATTGCGGGTGCGGTCGACGATCTCGTCGAGACGTGCCTGCGAGGTCCAGCCCATCTTGACGAGGTCGGGCAGCGGGATGCCGGCGACGGTGGAGTACTTCACCAGCGGCACCATGGTGTCGCCGTGGCCGCCGAGCACGAAGGCGGTGACGTCCTCGACCGACACGTTGAACTCGTCGGCGAGGAAGTAGCGGAAGCGCGCAGAATCGAGCACGCCGGCCATGCCGACAACCTTCTTGTGCGGCAGGCCCGAGGCCTTCTGCAGCGCCCAGACCATCGCGTCGAGCGGGTTGGTGATGCAGATGACGAAGGCGTCGGGGGCGTACTTCTTGATGCCGGCACCGACCTGCTCCATGACCTTGAGGTTGATGGAGAGGAGGTCGTCGCGGCTCATGCCGGGCTTGCGCGGCACACCGGCGGTGACGATGCAGACCTTGGCGTTGTCCAGTGCTTCGTAGGAATTGGCGCCGGTGTAGTGGGCGTCGAAGCCGTCAACCGGCGAGGACTGCGCGATGTCGAGCGCCTTGCCCTGCGGCACGCCTTCGGCGATGTCGAACATCACCACGTCGCCCAGTTCTTTCAGGCCGATGAGATGAGCCAGCGTTCCGCCGATCTGACCGGAGCCAATCAAAGCAATCTTGTCGCGCGCCATGTGAACCTGTCCTTTAGACACGTAAGGAGGGGAAAACTGAGACGGGTGGTTATCCCTTTCGTCTCCCCCGTTCAAGTCGCTGGATGCCCATTTGTCGGGCTTGGCGCGATTCCGACCAGCAAACCCTAGCCCGTCATTCCGGGGCGTCCGCGCCATTGCGCGGGCGAACCCGGAATCTCGAGATAGTCGCGCGAGAGTCCGGGTTCGCGCTGACGCGCGCCCCGGAATCACGGAAGGGGCGAAGATAGGACTTAAGTCTCCACCAATCCCTTGGTGGAGCCGCTGGCGGTGGAATCCTTGCGGCCGTGGGCCAGCGCCAGATAGGATTCCGAACTCATCTCGATCAGGCGCGAGGCGGTCCGCTTGAACTCCATGGCCTCGTTGCCCTCGGTGCCGAGATAGAGCGAGATCGGGTTGGCGTCGGCCGAGGCCATCAGCTTCACGGCATTGTCATAGAGCGTGTCGATCAGCGTGATGAAGCGCTTGGCGGCGTTGCGCTGGGAGAAGTCCATCACTGGAATATGGTCGACCAGGATGGTGTGATAGTCGTGCGCGAGCCTGAGATAATCGGATGCCCCGAGCGGCTTCTCGCAGAGATCGGCGAACGAGAAGCGCGCGACGCCATGGGCCGAGCACGGCACGTGCAGGGTGCGGCCCTTGATCGAGATGTCGCGCGACTTGCATTTGGCGTTGCCGGTCATTTTCGACCAGGCGCGGTCGAGCGCGGCATCCGCATCGCCATCCGCCGGCGTCAGCCACATCGGCACGCCCTGGAGCTTCTCCAGGCGGAAGTCGGTGCGCGCGTCGAGCCGCGCCACGTCCATGTGGTCGGTGATCTGCTTGATGAAGGGCAGGAACAGCGACCGGTTGAGGCCGCTCTTGTAGAGATCGTCAGGCGCGACGTTGGAGGTCGCGACCACCACGGTGCCGAGCTCGAACAGCTTTGCGAACAAGCGTCCGAGGATCATCGCATCGGCAATGTCGGTGACGTGGAATTCGTCGAAGCAGAGCAGCCAGCTCTCCTCGAAGATCGCCGTCGCGGTCAGCGCGATGACGTCGCCATCCGCGATCTCGCCGCGCGCGATGCTCTGGCGATAGTCGTAGATGCGCTCATGCGCTTCGGCCATGAACTCGTGGAAATGCGCGCGGCGCTTGTGCTCGACGGTCGAGTGCTGAAAGAACAGATCCATCAGCATGGTCTTGCCGCGGCCGACCTCGCCATGGATGTAGAGCCCACGCGGCGCCTCGTCCTTGTCGCTGCTGAACAGGCGGCTGAGCAGGCCCTGCTTGCGCTGCGGCTTGTAGCTCGCAAGCCGCAGGTCGAGCGCGGCATAGGCCTCGGCGACCTCGGCCTGCGCGGCATCGGGCTCGATCGCGCCTGACGCAATCTCGGCCTGGTATGCCTCGCGGAATGAGGAGTTTGGGGTGGAGAGCATGGCTCTTTCCGCCAGAGATGGGCGGAAATTGCAAGCCGTGAATTGAGGTCAGAGGTATGCGCTTTCGTGTCCCGGACGCGCTGCAGCGCTCCTGCGCTGCTGCGCAGAGCCGGGACCCACCATTTCGTTCATCGCGGAGCGCTGGGCCCCGGCTCTACGGCCGGGCACGAGAGCGGCACTACGCGCACAGCTCGTAGGCGTCCTCGACCACATACGGCCCGCCGCCGGTCGATGCGCGCGAGGAGAACAGCACGAAGCGTTCGGCCATGAAGGCCTTGCTCGGGAAGTAGCCACGGATCGAGAGATAGTCGGCGACGTCGCGGTCGGTGGCGTCGTGCAGCCGTGCGAGCGTGACGTGCGGGATGAACTTGCGGCCCTCGGGATCGAGACCGATCCGCTGCATCATGCGTTCGAGCTCGGCCTGCAATTCCATCAGCGGCTTGCTCGGCGCAATCGTCGCAACGACTGCCCTTGGCTTGCGACCGCCAAAGCTCGTCAGGCCCTGCACCTTCACCTCGAACGGTTTCCGGTCGACGCGAAACAGCATCGAGGCGATCTCGTTGGCGGAGGCGCCGTCGATATCGCCGATGAAGCGCAAGGTGACGTGATAATTTTCGGGATCGATCCACCGGGCGCCGGGAAGGCCACCCCGTAAGTTGGAAAGCGACTGGCCGATCTCGGCCGGAATTTCCAGACCAGTGAACAAACGCGGCATCGTTCAGCACTCCCGATGCTTGGGTACGGCCCTCAAGGCAAGGACCATATCCAAATTAGAGCCGGCGACGAATCACCGGTACCCTGATTCCTATCGCAGTTGTGTGACTCTGCGAAGCTCACCGCGCCTCACCCCGGCAAAACCCTGGGAATTAGGGTTAGCGCTGCCTGCTTTTCAACGCCGCTGCTCGTGGATCGTGCCAATGAATGCCTCCACGGTGGGCATGATCTTGCCGACGATGATGTCGACGCCGGCCGCGGTCGGATGAATGCCGTCGGCCTGGTTGAGCTTGGCGTCGGCCGCGACGCCGTCGAGGAAGAACGGATAGAGCGGCACGTCGAACGTCTTCGCCAGATCCGGATAAATCGAATTGAAGCGCGCAGCATATTCGGCACCGTAATTCGGCGGCGCCAGCATGCCGCACAGCATCACCGCGATCTTGCGCGCCTTCAGCCGCGCGACGATGTCTGTCAGCGCTTTGCGCGTCAAGTCAGGATCGATGCCGCGCAGCGCGTCGTTGGCGCCGAGCTCGACGATCACGCCATCGGTTCCATCGGGCACCGACCAGTCGAGCCGGTCGCGGCCGCCGGAGGAGGTGTCGCCGGACACTCCCGCATTGGTCATGTCGACGGCTATGCCCTTGGCCTGCAAGGCTTTTTGCAGCTTGATGGGGAACGCCTCCTGGCCCGGGAGGCCGAGGCCGGCGCTCAAGGAATCGCCGAGGACAACAAGCTTGACCGGCTTGGTCACCTCGGCCCAGGCTGGCTTTGCCATCGTCATCAAAGCGAGCATCAACACGGCTATGTGCATGAAGAATCCGTAACGCCTCTCGACCGTGCGTGCGGACTTGCCATATGACCGGGCCATGGACACTCGCATCGATCCCTCTTCGCTCGCCGACACCTCGTCGGACACCATCGCCATCTCCAACGTCAATCTCTCATTGGGCACGGGCGCTGCACGCGTTCACATTCTCAAGGATATCAGCCTGCGGGTCGGCCGTAGCGAGACGATCGGCCTGATCGGCCCGTCAGGCTCGGGCAAATCCACGCTGCTGATGGTGATGGCGGGGCTGGAGCGTCCTGATAGTGGAGAGGTGGTCGTGAACGGCACGGCTTTCAATGCCCTCGATGAGGACGCGCTGGCCCGCTTCCGCGGCCGACAGGTCGGCATCGTGTTCCAATCTTTCCATCTGATCCCGACCATGACGGCGCTGGAGAACGTTGCCGTGCCGCTCGAGCTTGCCGGCGATCCGGATGCGGCCAAGCGCGCGGCGCAGGAGCTGCAATCGGTCGGGCTCGGTGATCGCCTGCATCACTATCCGACGCAGCTGTCCGGCGGCGAGCAGCAGCGCGTCGCCCTCGCCCGCGCGCTGGCGCCCGATCCCGCCATCCTCGTCGCCGACGAGCCGACCGGCAATCTCGATGAGGCCACCGGAAAGCAGATCGTCGATCTCCTGTTCAGCAAGCATGCCGAGCGCGGCATGACGCTGGTGCTGGTCACGCACGATTCTTCGCTGGCGCATCGCTGCGACCGCGTGATCCGCCTGCGCTCCGGGCGCATCGACACGCAGACCGCGCCGGCATGAGCGCTGTGGCCGAACCGTTCGCGAAGCCCAGCGCCATCGCGCTGTCGCTGCGCTACGCATTGCGCGAATTGCGCGGGGGTCTGCGCGGCTTCTACGTCTTCATTGCCTGCATCGCACTCGGCGTGATGGCCATCGCCGGCGTCGGCTCGGTGTCGGCGAGCCTCTCCGATGGCCTCGCCCGCGAGGGCCGCACGCTGCTCGGCGGCGACGTCTCCTTCGTGCTGTTCCAGCGCGAGGCCAAGCCCGAAGAGGTCGCCTTCCTGCGCTCGCGCGGCACCGTCTCGACCGCCGCGACATTGCGCGGCATGGCGCGCTCGGCCGAGGGCAAGCTCGCGCTGGTCGAGATGAAGGCGGTCGACGGCACCTATCCGATGCTCGGACAGCTGACGCTGTCCCCGCCGATGCCGCTGTCCGATCTGCTCGCCAAGCGCGACGGTGCGTTCGGCGCGGCGGCCGATCCGACGCTGCTGGCGCGACTGTCTCTCAAGACCGGCGACCGCGTCAGCATTGGCTCGGCGACTTTCCAGATCCGCTCGACCGTCGAAGCGGAGCCCGACAAGCTCGCCGGCGGCATCGGCTTTGGCCCGCGCTTCCTGATCAGCGAGGCGGGGCTGCGCGCCACCGGCCTGATCCAGCCCGGCAGCCTGGTGCGCTGGGTTTACCGGGTGAAACTCCCCGATGGCGCCAATACCGAGCAGGCCACCGAGGCCTTCATCAACGACGCGCGCAACACGGCGCCGCAGGCCGGCTGGGAGATCCGCAGCCGCTCCAACGCCTCACCGCAGCTCGAGCGCAACATCAACCGCTTCACGCAGTTCCTGACGCTGGTCGGCCTTGCCGCGCTGCTGGTCGGCGGCGTCGGCGTCGCCAATGCCGTGAAGAGCCATATCGACCGCAAGCTGGAAGTGATCGCGGCCTTCAAGGCGGTCGGCGCCACCGGCCGCGATGTCTTCGGCATTTACCTGGCGCAGGTGCTCCTGCTCGCCGCGATCGGCTCGGTGATGGGCCTTGCGCTCGGCGCCGCAATCCCGTTTGCGATCGTCGGCCTGTTCGGAAAATTGCTGCCGTTGCCCGTGGTGCCGGCGGTGCATGCCGACGAGCTCGCGCTGTCCTTCGTCTACGGCCTGCTCACCGCGCTCGCCTTCGGCCTGTGGCCGCTCGGACGCGTCCACGACGTGCCGGTGGCCGCGCTGTTCCGCGACACCATCAGTTCCGAATGGCACCGGCCACGCGCGAGCTATCTCGTGTTCATGGGCGTCGTGATCGCGCTGCTCGTTGCGGTCGTGATCGGGCTTTCGTTCGACAAGCGCATCGCCGCGGTGTTCGTCGCCTCCTCAGTGGTCGTGTTCGCCCTGCTGCGCGGCATCGCTGCGCTGCTGATGGCGATCGCACGGCACCTGCCGCGGACGCGGCTGCCGATGCTGCGGCTGGCGATCGCCAACATCCACCGGCCCGGCGCGCTGACGCCCTCGGTCGTGCTGTCGCTCGGCCTTGGGCTCGCCGTGCTCGTCACCATCACCCAGATCGACGGCAATCTGCGCCGCCAGTTCCTGGCAGCGCTCCCGGATCGCGCGCCCTCGTTCTTCTTCATCGACATCCCGAGCACGCAGGCAGATCAGTTCGACGATTATCTGCGGCAGATCGCGCCCGGCGCGAAGGTCGAGGACGTACCGATGCTCCGCGGCCGCATCGTCGCCGCGCGCGGCGTGCGCGCCGAGGACCTCAAGCCCACCACGGATTCGGAGTGGGTCCTGCAAAGCGACCGCGGCCTGACCTATACCGCCGAGCTGCCGAAGGGCTCCAAGGTGGTCGAGGGTGAATGGTGGAGCCCCGACTATTCCGGCCCGCTGCTGGTCTCGATGGAGAAGAAGATCGCCGACGGGCTCGACCTCAAGCTCGGCGACGAGATCGTGGTCAACGTGCTCGGCCGCGACATTCCGGCCAGGATCGGCAATCTGCGCACCATCGACTGGCAGGGCATGGGCATCAATTTCGTGCTGGTGTTCTCGCCGAACGCGTTCAAGGGCGCGCCGCACACCCATATCGCAACGCTGACCGAGACCGGCGGCGATGCGACCGGCGACGGCAAGATCATCAGGCAGGTTGCGGATGCCTATCCGATGGTGACCAGCGTGCGCGTGCGCGAGGTGATGGAGACGGTCGGCTCGGTCGTGACCAACCTGGCGCTGGCGATCCGCGGCGCCAGCGCCGTGACGCTGATCTCGGCGATCCTGGTGCTGGGCGGGGCGCTCGCCGCCGGCCACCGCCACCGGGTCTACGATGCGGTGATCCTGAAGACGCTGGGCGCCACCCGGCTGCGGCTGCTCGGCGCCTATGCGCTCGAATACCTCCTGATCGGGCTCGCCACTGCGGTGTTCGGCGTGATCGCCGGCAGCATCGCCGCCTGGATGATCGTGACGCGGCTGATGACCCTGAGCTTCGTCTGGCAGGCCGGCAGCGCGGCCGGCGTGGTCGCGGCCGCGCTGGTCGTTACCGTCGGGCTCGGCCTTGCCGGCACGCTGCTGGCGTTGAACAAAAAGCCCGCTACGGTGTTGCGGAATTTGTGACAAAATGTAGCGGGATTGCCGCGCGGGAGCGGATTCGCACGATTCCTGCGATTAACCACGTCCGCTCGCCAGGATTGTGCCCGAGGGCGACATTCAGCCGCGCGTGGACGGTTGCAGCGGATGTGTTAGTTTCCCACATATCGAATGGGTTCGGAGCCCCCGATTGTTAGCCAAATTTAATGTCGGCAGACAACGGTATCCGGATAGAACTTGACGAACCGGCGGCATGGCGACCCTCATGCCGGACCGGCCAACCAACGGGAATTCGACCATGTCGGACCTAGACCGTAACTACGCTTCTCCTTTCGGCAGGGCCGCCGGGCGTGTTGACGCCGCGACGGTCGACGCCGGCCTGCGCGCCTACATGCTGCGCATCTACAATTACATGAGCATTGGCCTTGCCATCACCGGCCTGGCCGCGCTCGGTGTCTATATGGCTGCCGTGACGGACGTCCCGACCGCGGACGCCGTCCGCGTCGGCAAGCTGTTCCTGACGCCGTTCGGCTACGCGATGTTCGTCAGCCCCCTGAAGTGGCTGTTCATGCTCGCGCCGCTCGCGATGGTGTTCGTGATCTCGGCAGGCATCAACCGTCTCGCTCCCTCGACCGCCCAGATCCTGTTCTGGGTGTTCTCGGCGCTGATGGGCATCTCGCTGTCGTCGATCTTCCTGGTGTTCACCCACACCTCGATCGTGCGGGTGTTCTTCATCACCGCGGCGACCTTCGGTGCACTGAGCCTCTATGGCTACACCACGCGTCGTGACCTGACCGGCATGGGCTCGTTCCTGTTCATGGGCCTGATCGGCATCATCATCGCGAGCCTGGTGAACCTGTTCCTGGCGAGCTCGATGCTGCAGTTCATCGTGTCGGTGGTCGGCGTGCTGGTGTTCGCGGGCCTCACTGCCTGGGATACCCAGCGGCTGAAGAACGACTACATCTACGGCTACGCTTCGGCCGGCGGTGACATCGCGGAGCGCGCGGCCATCACCGGCGCACTGTCCCTGTACCTGAACTTCATCAACCTGTTCACGCTGCTGCTGCAGCTCCTCGGCCAGCGCGACTAAGCGCCAGACCCGAGAGAACGGGCACGAGCCCCGGCCGAAAGGCCGGGGCTTTTGTTTTTGGGCCGGTAGCAGCCACATACGCGGCGTCATCGCCCGCCTTGTGCGCAATTGCGCACTGGGGCGGGCGATCCAGTCTTCCGGATGCAGTCGTGATTGACCGAGAGGCCGCGGCGCACTGGATTCCCCCGCCTTCGCGGGGAATGGCGGCGGAGCAAGTGGAGCAATGACCGGGTGAAGAAGCGGCGGAACCTCTTCCAGCAACCGGGCGAAGCCTCTAGAGTCTGCGGCCATGTCCGCACCCGATATCAGGCCCACCACTGAGGCCGACCTTCCCGCCATCACCGCCATCTACCAGCAGGCTGTCCGCGAGGGCACCGCGACGTTCGAGCTGGATCCGCCCGACCTTGCCGAGATGACGCGCCGTTACCGCGCGCTGATCGACGGCGGCTATCCCTATCTCGTCGCCGTGCTCGACGGCCGCATTGCCGGCTATGCCTATGCCGGCGCCTATCGGCCACGCCCGGCCTATCGCTTCACGGTCGAGAACTCGATCTATCTCGATCCGAGCTTCCATCGCCGCGGCATCGGCTCGCTGCTGCTGGACCGGCTGATCACCGAATGCGAGGCGCGCGGCTTCCGCCAGATGATCGCGGTGATCGGCGATTCCGCCAATGCGGGCTCGATCGGCGTGCACACCAGGGGCGGCTTCAAGATGATCGGCACCCATCCCAATGTCGGGCTGAAATTCGGCCGCTGGCTGGATACGGTGATGATGCAACGCGACCTCGGCGAGGGCGCGAAGACGGTGCCGGGGAAGTAGGTCTCGTAGGGTGGGCAAAGCGATAGCGTGCCCACCAGGCGCGGCGATAGAGAAAGAACGTGGGCACGGCGCTTTGCACCCTACGGCACCGGTCGCGCGGTTAGACCACCGCCAGCTTGCGATCGATCACCAGCAGCACGCGCTCGAGCTCGTGGCCGCGGCGCAGGATCAGGCCGGTGGCCGAGATCACGCTGTACATGCCCTGCTTGCGCGCGAGGCGCGGGTCCTTCTCGATGCGGTAGATCGGCACTTCCGAGGCGCGGCGATAGACCGAGAACACGGCGCGGTCCTTCAGGAAGTCGATGGCATAGTCGCGCCACTCGCCGTCAGCGACCATGCGGCCGTAGAGATTGAGAATACGATGCAGTTCGAGCCGGTTGAACGTCACCCGGCTCGGCTGCGCGTTCGCCGCGGCGGGCCGCGCCGCCGCGCGCTGCTCGCTCGGATCGGCATCCTCCGACGTCAGGTTCATGGGAGCGCCTCCTCATCGCACAGCACCATCGTGCCCGCGAAACCGTCCCCGGAACCGCGGATCATGACAATCGCATGATTGCGCCAACCGGTCCTCGCCGCAAGGGCCGTTGCAGGAACTCGGAAAGGACGTCGGGGCTCAACCGATCCGATCGGGTGCGAACAATCCCACACGCAAAAGTGGAACTCTGTCGCGGCAAACCGTCACGGGATCGTTAGCAGGAATCATACTGTCGCCGCTTTTCCGCCCAGCGCCCGCCGCCCTGCACTGCGAAAAGATTCGTGTGCGTTGGCCCGGTCCTTTCGGTTCCGGATTCCTCAGCCCCCAGCCCCCCGGGGTCGAACAGGATCGGGTCTGTACGCGCGACAAGGAGGGCCAACGCAAGTTGGTCCTTTTTTGTTTGTGTCGGATTGTTTCTGGCGCGACGAATTCTCTCGAAACATCCGCGCGAAGATACTCTCTCCTCACCTGAGGAGCCGCGAAGCGGCGTCTCCAAGGATGAAAGGCCGAGCTGCATCAGCGGGGCCAGCATGGTTCGAGACGGCCCTGACGCGCCCCCTCACCATGAGGGTTGAGAGCAGAGCACGACGCGAGAGCGAATCAATGCAGCGACGTGTACGCCGCGCCCAGCATCGGACCGGGCTTGTCGCGGCTGCCGTCCTGGACATAGACCACCGCGCCGTCGACGCCGTCCCGCGCGAGGTTCTCGAGCGGCACGGTCCAGCTTTCCGAACTGCCGGTCCAGTCGCCGACCTTGAGCAAATTGCGCACCACGTTGTGGTAGGTGATCTGCTGTCCGCGATTTTCGCCGCGGCTGATCGAGATCGGCACCGATTTGGCGACCGAGCAGATCCAGACCTCGCCACGCGAGACCGCCGGCTCCTTGCTCGCGGCCACCGACACGTTGATCTGCTTGCCCGAGAGCGACATCGTCACCGGCACGCTCATCACGCCGCTGCTCTTGTCGGTCTTGCCGATCGCATTCTCGATGCCGGCACGATCGCTGCCGATGACATGCGCCGAGCCATTCACGACGACCTGCGGCGTGTAGACCTCGCGGTCGCCGCGCATGCGTGAATAGGCGCGCTGCCGCGCCGAGAAACGCGAATCCGCCAACGTGTCCTTCCAGCCGAGATAGTCCCAATAATCGATCGGCATGCTCAGGGCGATGATCGAGGGATCGCTGGAGAGATCGCCGATGATCTTGTCGGCGGGCGGGCAGGACGAGCAGCCCTGCGAGGTAAACAATTCGACAACGGCGCGCGGATCGGCGTGGGCGGGACGGATGATGGCGACGATGGCGCAGATGCTGAGCGCTCCCGACCAGAGTGCACCGGACCAGCGCGAAACCAGATTAGAAGCCGTCATTGTCGTCATGTCGAACGTCACACATCGTCAGTCGTTGGGGGAAGCTTATCGCCTGATGGTCACCGTAATCTTACGGGGTGCGGCATGTTCAATCGTCCAGGGCGGAATTTCCGCCGGGCGAGCCCATCCGAAGCATGCCGCAAACGCGCGAAGGCGGCCTTGTGATAGGCCGCCTTCGCTTAACCTTCTACTCACTTCGCAGTGAGCCATCGTTCACAAATCCGCGCTTACGCCGCGAGCTTGCGCAGCACGTAGTGCAGGATGCCGCCGTTCCGGTAGTAGTCGAGCTCGTCCAGCGTATCGATGCGGCAGAGCAGCGAAACGCGCTGCAACGAACCGTCACCGGAGACGATCTCCGCGGTCAGCTTCTGGCGCGGCTTGAGGTCGCCGACGAGGCCACGCAGCGTGACCTTCTCGTCGCCCTTCAGGCCGAGCGACTGCCATGAGGTGCCTTCCTCGAAGGTCAGCGGCAGAACGCCCATGCCGACCAGATTGGAGCGATGGATGCGCTCGAAGCTCTGGCAGATCACGGCGCGTACCCCAAGCAGACGCGTGCCCTTCGCAGCCCAGTCGCGCGAGGAGCCGTTGCCGTATTCGGCGCCGGCGAACACGACGAGCGGCACCTGCTCCTGCTGGTACTTCATCGCGGCGTCGTAGATCGACATCTGCTCGCCGTCGGGCCAGTGTTTTGTCAGGCCGCCTTCCGGAATATTCCCGTCCGCACCCTTCAGCATGAAGTTCTTGATACGGATGTTGGCGAAGGTGCCGCGCATCATCACTTCATGGTTGCCGCGGCGCGTGCCGTACTGGTTGAAGTCGGCCGGGCGCACCTGGTGCTCGCTGAGATATTTGCCCGCGGGCGAGGTGAGCTTGATCGAACCGGCCGGCGAGATGTGGTCGGTGGTGATCTTGTCGCCGAACATGGCGAGGATGCGTGCCTCGACGATGTCGGTGATCGGCTCCGGCTCCTTCTTCATGCCTTCGAAATAGGGCGGGTTCTGCACATAGGTCGACGACATGTTCCAGCGATAGGTCTCGCTCTCGACCGTCTTGATCTTGCGCCAGTTGGCGTCGCCCTTGAACACGTCGGCATACTTCTTCTTGAAGATCGACGAGGTCACGAACTTCTTCATGAAGGCGTTGATCTCCTTCGTCGTCGGCCAGATGTCCTTGAGGTACACCGGCTTGCCGTCCTTGCCTTCGCCGAGCGGCTCGACGGCGAGGTTCTTGGTGACGCTGCCGGCGAGCGCATGCGCGACCACCAGCGGCGGCGAGGCGAGATAGTTCGCCTGCACGTCCGGCGAGACGCGGCCTTCAAAGTTGCGGTTACCGGAGAGCACGGCCGCGGCGACGATGCCGTTCTCGTTGATCGACTTCGAGATCTCCTCCGGCAGCGGACCGGAATTGCCGATGCAGGTGGTGCAGCCGAAGCCGACCAGATTGAAGCCGACCTTGTCGAGATCCTTCTGCAGACCCGAATCGGCGAGATAGCCGGCGACCACCTGGCTGCCCGGGGCGAGCGAGGTCTTCACCCACGGCTTGGCCTTGAGGCCCTTCGCAGCGGCGTTGCGCGCCAGCAGGCCCGCGCCGATCAAGACGCTCGGATTCGAGGTGTTGGTGCAGGAGGTGATGGCGGCGATGACGACGTCGCCATGGCCGATCTCGTAGTTCTTGCCTTCGACGGCGAAGCGCTTCTTGGGCTCCTCGGCCTTCTTGTACTCGGTGCCGAGCGCGAGCGAGAAACCTTCGGCGACCGAGGGCAGCGCGATGCGGCCTTCGGGACGCTTCGGACCGGCCATCGACGGCACGACGTCGGCGAGGTCGAGCGTCAGCGTTTCCGTGAACACCGGATCGGCCGACTTGGCAGTGCGGAACAGGCCCTGCGCCTTGGCATAGGCCTGCACCAGCGCCACGCGCGCGGGTGCGCGGCCGGAGGTCTTGAGATAGTCGATCGCGGCGGCGTCGACCGGGAAGAAGCCGCAGGTCGCGCCGTATTCGGGCGCCATGTTGGCGATGGTCGCCTTGTCGGCGACGGAGAGATTGTCGAGGCCCGGGCCGAAGAATTCGACGAATTTGCCGACCACGCCGAGCTTGCGCAGCATCTGCGTCACGGTCAGCACGAGGTCGGTCGCGGTGACGCCTTCCTTCATCGCGCCCTTCAGCTTGAAGCCGACGACGTTGGGCAGCAGCATCGACAGCGGCTGGCCGAGCATGCAGGCTTCCGCCTCGATGCCGCCGACGCCCCAGCCGAGCACGGCGAGACCGTTGACCATGGTGGTGTGGGAGTCGGTGCCGACCAGCGAGTCAGGATATGCGACCTCGAAGGTGCCGGTCTTCTTGCCGACCGTCATCTTCTCCTTCTTGGTCCAGACCGTCTGGGAGAGATATTCGAGATTGACCTGGTGGCAGATGCCGGTGCCGGGCGGCACGACGGAGAAGTTCGAGAATGCCTTCTGGCCCCACTTCAGGAACTCGTAGCGCTCCTGGTTCTGCTTGTACTCTTCCGTGACGTTCTTGGCGAAAGCCTTGTTGTCGCCGAAGAAGTTCACGATCACGGAGTGGTCGATGACGAGATCGACGGGGACCAAGGGGTTGATCTTCTCGGCATCGCCGCCGAGCTTCTGCATCGCGTTGCGCATGGCAGCCAGGTCGACCACGGCCGGAACGCCGGTGAAATCCTGCATCAGCACGCGGGCCGGGCGGAAGGCGATCTCATGCTCCAGCGACTTCTTGCGCAGCCACTTCGACACCGCGACGATGTCTTCCTTCTTGACCGAGCGGCCGTCCTCGTTGCGCAGGAGGTTCTCGAGCAGGACCTTCATCGAATAGGGAAGTTTCGAAATTCCCTTCAGACCATTCTTCTCGGCCGTGGGCAGGCTGTAATAGACATAGGTCTTGGCGCCGACCTTGAGGGTCTTTTTGCATTTGAAGCTGTCGAGCGAGGTCATGTAGGAAATCCCAATTGTTAGTTATACCCGGCAGGGTATTTTAACACCGTCAGCGTAGCAGGCTGGGTCGCTTGCAGGGGCAGGTTGAGTTGCTGCATCAAGTAGTTCCGGGCTTATAGAAGCTTTCTAACCGCGCCGCCACAGCCACAATCGAACCCAGCAAGTCGCGAGCCAAAAATTCTGATGCGCTACCCCAAGTTTTCCTGAGGCCCGGCATTGGACGGGTTGATACCAGGCAAGATGCAGTTGTCGGGGCGAGGGGTCACCTGCGTGCGCGGCGGCCGGGAGGTGTTTGCCGGGCTCGATTTCGAGGCCGTTTCCGGCGAGGCCGTGGCGGTGGTCGGCCGCAACGGCTCGGGCAAGACCTCGCTGCTGCGGCTGATCGCCGGCCTGCTCGTTCCGGCCGGGGGCACGATCGTACTGGACGGGGCCGACGCCGACATGACGCTGCCCGAGCAGTGCCACTATCTCGGCCATCGCGACGCGCTGAAGCCGGCGCTGAGCGTGGCTGAGAATGTGTCATTCTGGGCCGATTTCCTGGGCGGCGAGCGCGGCGACGCGGCTGAGAGCCTCGCCATCGTCGGCCTCGACCATGCCAGCCATCTGCCCGCCGCGTTCCTCTCCGCCGGTCAGCGCCGCCGGCTGTCGCTGGCCCGGCTGCTGACGGTGCGACGGCCGATCTGGCTGCTGGACGAGCCGACCAATGCGCTGGATGTCGCCGGCCAGGAGATGTTCGGCGCGCTGATGCGGGGGCATCTGGGGCGTGGCGGGATCATCATCGCGGCGACCCATGCGCCGCTGGGGATCGAATCGCGGGAGCTGCGGATCGGGGGGCGCGCATGACGTCCGAGCACCCTCAGCTTTTCGAGCGGCCGGGCTGGGCTCTCGCAATCAGGGCGCAGCCGTCGCCGCGGGCTCCCTCGCCTCTCCCGCTTGCGGGAGAGGCCGCGCCGAAGGCGCGGGTGAGGGTTCTCTCCGCTAGGGGGTTCTCGCGAGCGGAGACACCCTCTCCCCGGCCCTCCCCCGCAAGCGGGGGAGGGAGCGCACCGTCCTCAGGGCACGATGGGGCCCCCCGATGACCGCCTTGTCCGCCCTGATCCGCCGGGACATCCGAATCGCGCTCCGCGTCGGCGGCGGGGCGCTGATTGGCGTGCTGTTCTTCCTGACCGTCGTCGTCCTGATGCCGTTCGCGGTCGGACCGGATCTGGCGCTGCTGTCGCGGCTCGGGCCTGCGATCCTGTGGCTCGGTGCGCTGCTGGCGAGCCTTTTGACGCTCGACCGGCTGTTCATGGCCGACCACGAGGACGGCTCGCTCGACCTGATCACGATGAGCCGGACCCCGCTGGAACTCGCCTGCGCGGCCAAGGCGCTGGCGCATTGGCTGGCGGCCGGCCTGCCGCTGATTGTCGCAACCCCCGTGCTGGGCCTGTTGCTCAATCTCGACATGGTCGCCACCGCTGCGGTGGCGCTGACGCTGCTGGCGGGCACCCCGGCGCTGACCTTCACCGGCATGATCGGCGCGGCACTGGCGGTGACGCTGCACCGGGGCGGGCTCCTGATGGCGGTGCTGGTGCTGCCGCTGTCTATCCCAGTGCTGATTTTCGGCGTGGCGGCCTCGCAGGCGGCGATCGTCGGCCCCATGACGTTCGGCGCGCCGTTCTCGATCCTGTGCGCGCTGTCGCTGGTGAGCTTCGTGATCGGACCGTTCGCGGCAGCGGCGAGCCTGCGACATGGACTCGACTGACCATGGCGCGGCCGGCCTTGACCCCGATCAACTTTCGCCGCGCGCTTTTATGCTGATTGCGTGAGCGCTGACCTGTGACTAATCAGAAGACCATGACGCTGATCGATCTCGCCAATCCGACACGGTTCCTCGCGCTGACGGCGCGGGTGTTGCCGTGGCTTGCGGGTGCAACCGTGATCCTGCTCGCGATCGGCCTCTACCAGTCCGCGCTCGCACCCGACGACTATCAGCAGGGCGCGACTGTCAAGATCATGTTCATCCACGTGCCCAATGCCTGGCTGTCGATGTTCGTGTGGGGCGTGATGAGCATTGCATCGCTGGGCACGCTGGTGTGGCGGCATCCGCTCGCCGACGTCGCCGCGAAGGCGGCAGCGCCCATCGGCGCCAGCTTCACCTTCCTTGCGCTGCTGACGGGCTCGCTGTGGGGCCGACCGATGTGGGGCACCTATTGGGAATGGGACGCGCGGCTGACCTCGGTGCTGATCCTGTTCCTGATGTATCTCGGCCTGATGGCGCTGTGGCGCGCGGTCGACGATCCCTCGCGCGCGGCGCGTGCCGCAGCGGTGCTGACCCTGGTCGGCGCAATCAATCTGCCGATCATCAAGTTCTCCGTCGACTGGTGGAACACGCTGCACCAGCCGGCCTCGGTGATGCGCATGGGCGGCTCCACACTGGACAAATCGTTCCTGATTCCGCTGCTGGTGATGGCGATCGCGTTCACGCTGCTGTTCGTCACGCTGCATCTGGCCGCCATGCGCAACGAGATTTTGCGTCGCCGTGTCCGCTCGCTGCAGATGATGCAGGCAAGTCAGAAAGCTGCATAAGCGATGTCGCTTGGTCCCTACGCGTCTTTCATCGTGACGTCCTATGCGGCAGCCGCTCTCGTGGTCGCGATCCTGATCGGCTGGGTCATCATCGACTATCGCAATCAGACTCAGCGCTTGCGCGAGCTTGACCGCAGCGGCGTCTCGCGTCGTTCGGGCCGAAGTGCTGTAGACACACCATGAGCGATCAATCGACCTCCGCACCGCAGCGCCGCACCTTCCTGATGGTGCTGCCGCTGCTCGCCTTCATCGCTCTGGCGCTGTTGTTCTGGTTCCGGCTCGGCAGTGGCGATCCCTCGCGGATTCCTTCGGCACTGATCGGGCGGCCCGCGCCGCAGACCACGCTGCCGCCGCTCGAGGGATTGCAGGCCGGCAATGCGCAGGTGCCGGGGCTCGACCCCACCGCCTTCAAAGGCAAGGTCAGCCTCGTCAATGTCTGGGCGTCCTGGTGCGTGCCCTGCCACGACGAGGCGCCGCTGCTGACTGAGCTCGCCAAGGACAAGCGCTTCGAGCTCGTCGGCATCAACTACAAGGACAGCGCCGACAACGCCCGCCGCTTCCTCGGCCGCTACGGCAACCCGTTCGGCCGCGTCGGCGTCGACGCCACCGGTCGTGCCTCGATCGAATGGGGCGTCTACGGTGTGCCGGAGACCTTCGTCATCGGCCGCGAGGGCACGATCGTCTACAAGCTGGTGGGGCCGATCACGCCGGACAATCTGCGGACGGTGCTGCTGCCGCAGATGGAGAAGGCGTTGAAATAGTCACCGTCATTCCGGGGCGGCTCGCAGAGCCGAACCCGGAATCTCGAGATTCCGGGTTCACGCTTCGCGTGCCCCGGAAATGACTTAAAAGAGTCACCCCTTCCTCACATCCCCCGCTTCCGCCTCGCTCGCTTCCAGCGAGGCCGGCTCGATCCCGTAGCGCTTGGTCAACGGCATCTGGGCGATGGCGAAGATCATCGTGATCGTGGTAACGCCGAACACCTTGAAGTTCACCCAGAAGTCCGTGCTCTGGGTGCGCCAGACGATCTCGTTCAGCACCGCCATGCCGGCGAAAAACAGCGCCCAGCGCAGCGTGAGGATGCGCCAGCCCTGCGGCGTCAGATTGAACATCTGGTCGAACATCACGGCGATGAAGGAGCGGCCAAACAAAAGGCCCGCCGCCGAGGATCGCGGCGAACAGGCCGTAGATGATGGTGGGCTTGACCTTGATGAAGGTCTCGTCATGCAGCACCAGGGTCAGCGTGCCGAACACCAGCACGATGAGGCCGGTTACGATCGCCATGATCGGGATGTGACGCGTCACCATATAGGACGCGATCATCGCCGCCACGATCGCCACCATGAAGGCGCCGGTCGCGGCGAACAAATTGAACTTGGCATTGACGAAGAAGAACACGAGCAGCGGACCGAGCTCGGTCGCCAGCTTGAACAGCGGATGCGGCTGGGTCTTGTCCATTACCTGACCTTTGTTGCTGTCATGCCCCGCGCAGGCGGGGCATCCAGTACGCCGCGCCGCTCGTTGCAGACCACAGGCGCCTCGGAATACTGGATCCCCCGCCTTCGCGGGGGATGACGAAAGAAAACCTATGACTCGATTCCGGCAATGGCGCGGGCGAAATCGCGCGCGGTGAAGGCGGCGAGATCGTCGACGCCCTCGCCGACGCCGATGAAATGCACCGGCAGTTTGAATTTCTCCGCAAGCGCCACCAAAATGCCGCCACGCGCGGTGCCGTCGAGCTTGGTCATCACGAGGCCGGTGACCCCGGCGGTGCGATGGAAGGCCTCGACCTGCGACAACGCGTTCTGGCCCACGGTGGCATCTAACACAAGCAGCACCGCATGCGGCGCAGTCGCATCCACCTTGCGGATCACGCGCACGACCTTTTCGAGCTCGTTCATCAGCTCGGCCTTGTTCTGGAGGCGGCCGGCGGTGTCGATCAGCAGCACGTCCATGCCCTGCTCTTTCGCCGCCGTCAGCGCATTGAAGGCGAGGCTCGCCGAATCCGAGCCTTGCGCGCCCGCGATCACGGGTGTCTTGGTCCGCTCGCCCCAGACCTTGAGCTGCTCGATGGCGGCGGCGCGGAACGTGTCGCCGGCAGCCAGCATCACCTTGCGGCCTTCGGAGGCGAATTTCTGCGAGAGCTTTCCGATGGTGGTGGTCTTGCCGGAGCCGTTGACGCCGACCACGAGGATGACGAACGGCTTCTTGGCCGCATCGATCACCAGGGGCTTTGCCACCGGGGCCAGCACCTTCTCGACCTCGGTCGCGACGACGTCCTTGACCTCGTCCGCCGAGATCGCCTTGTCGTAGCGGCCTGTGCCGACGGCCTCCGCGATCCGCACCGCGACGGAGGTGCCGAGATCGGCGCGCAGCAGCACGTCCTCGATGTCGTCGAGCATGGCGCGGTCGAGCTTGCGCTTGGTGACGAGATCGGCGACCGCGGTCCCGAGCGAGGACGAGGTGCGCTTCAGCCCGTTGGACAGGCGGCGCCACCAGCTCAGCTTGGGGGGATCAGACGTGGTATCGTTCATGGTTCGTGCCGCCGATTTGAAGTTCCTACTCTCTTGCCGCAAGTCCGGTTAGGAACTTCAAATCGAAGAGCGGCACGAGAAAATATTGTTGCCAGTGCGGCCCTGGATTTGGCATTCGCTTCGCGTTTTGCCGCTGCCGCTGAGCGAATGCCAAATCCACCGCACTGGTGGTGTGTTAGCCGTTCCGGCTGCTAAACGAAAGTCTTGACCGAAAGTCTTGCGATTGCTCGATGTTCCCCAATTGACCGCTGATGAGATCCTGGCCCGCGTGCTCCATCGCGACGGGCTGATGCTGGTCATCGACAAGCCGGCCGGCCTTCCCGTGCACCGCGGCCCCAAGGGCGGCCCCAATCTGGAGGATTCGTTCGACGCGCTCCGGTTCGGCCTGCCGCGGCCCCCGGTGCTGGCCCACCGGCTGGACAAGGACACCTCCGGTTGCCTCGTGCTCGGCCGCCATCGCAAGGCGACGGCGTCGCTCGGCCTTCTTTTCAAGCACGGCAAGATCGGCAAGACCTACTGGACCGTGGTCGAGGGCGGCCCTGCCGAGAATGAAGGCACCATCGACATGCCGCTCGGCCGGCTCGATGCCGAGCGCGGCTGGTGGCAGAAGCCGGATCCGGACGGGCAGAAGGCGGTCACCAACTGGAAGGTGATGGGCCGCGGCGAGGGCTTTACCTGGCTCGCCATGGAACCGGTCACGGGCCGGACCCATCAATTGCGGGTGCATTCGGCCGAAAGCGGATGGCCGATCTTCGGCGATAACATTTACGGCAACGGCCCGCGGTTCGGCGAGCCGAAGCTTCATCTGCATTCGCGCGAGATCGTGGTGCCGATCTCGCGGAACAAGGGGCCGGTTCGCGTCGTCGCGCCGGCACCGCCGCATATGCACGAGAAGCTTCGTGCCTGCGGGTGGAATGGGGAGTAGGTGCCGCCGCTCTTCACCTTTCCCAGCCGCTCCCGCTCCATGGTTTACGAAACCTTCAGCGCTCGCCTCTAATGATAGCGGTTGCTTAGAACAAGCTTCCGTCAATCCGCTCAGGACGAGCCCCGCGTCATGTCCAAGGCCGAGCTATCGATCATCGACGAGGTCGAATCCGCAATCCGGATGGGCTCGGCGGAAAAGGGGCCTGGAAACCGCCCGTCGCGTCACCGACCTGTTCCTGTCCTCCGCCGGCAGCTTTGACGACGAGCAGATCGCGCTGTTCGACGACGTGCTCGAGCGCCTGATCGGCACCATCGAGCTGCGCGCCATCGCCGACATGGGCGCGCGCGTTGCCTTGGCCGAAATCAGCGCGCAGCTCGCGCCGATTGCGCAGGCGCCGCCCTCCGTCATCCGCCGTCTCGCCAACAATGATGAGATCCGCATCGCCGGTCCCGTGCTGCAGGAATCCGCGCGCCTCGACGATGGCGAGCTGGTGAAGATCGCCTCCAGCAAGGGCGAGCCGCATCTGCTCGCGGTCGCCGGGCGCTGGTGGCTGAAGGAGGTCGTCACCGACGCGCTGCTGGCGCGCCGCTATCCCAGCGTGAGCCGGCGCCTCGCGGCCAATCCGGGTGCGCGCGTGTCGGGCAACGGATTTGCCATCATCGTCGGACAGGCCGAGGCCGATCCGGAGCTCGCCGTGAGCGTCGGCGTCCGCGTCGATTTGCCGTCGGAGCTGCGCCGGCAGTTGCTGCGCTCGGCGACCGATGCCGTGCGCACCCGCCTGTTGTCGCGCGCGCCGCCGCATCTGTTCGAGGAAATCCAGGGCGCGATCACGGCCGTCACCGTCGGCGTCGAGCGCGAGATGTCTGCAGTCCGCGACTTCGAAGGCGCCAAGCGGGCGATCGCCAACCTCAAGGCGGCCGGCCAGCTCAACGAAGCGACGCTGCTCGGCTTCGCCACGCAGCGGCGTTACGAGGAGACCGTCGCCGCCCTGGCCGCGCTGTCCGGCTCGACCGTCGAGGTGATTCGCCCGCTGATGCAGAGCCTGCGCGACGACGGCCTGCTGGTGCCGTGCAAGGCGGCGCAGCTCCGCTGGGAGACGACGGCCGCGGTGCTCGAAAGCCGTTATGCCACGGGCGCGATGAAGCCGGCCGACGTTGCCAGAGCGCAGGGGCATTTTGCGAGGATGACGCCGGAGAACGCGCGGCGGACGCTGCGGTTCTGGCAGGTCAGGGCGTCGTAGACGCACTTGCACACGGCACGCTCCGCTGTCATCACCGCCTCGTGCGCAATTGCGCACTGGAGCGGGTGATCCAGTATTCCAGAGACATTGGTGGGACGGAAAAGCCGCGGCGTACTGGGTCGCCGCGGTCAAGCCGGGCGACGACACCGTCTATGTGGTCAGCCGCTCGCCATCACTGCCGGCAATCTTCAGCGGCACCACGCTGCCCACTCGCTCGCCCGCAACCGCCACCGGCAGATAATGCTCGGTCCGCCCCTGCCCCGGGCTTTCGACCAGCACCTCGCGCGTCGCGCCGATCTCGGCTTGCAGCCGCCCCCGCAGGGCCGCCTCACCGGCCGCACGCAGCCGCCTCGCACGTTCCTTGATAACACCACCCGCGACCTGCGGCATTCGCGCGGCCGGCGTGCCGGGGCGTGGCGAGTACGGGAAAACGTGCAGGAAGGTCAGGCCGCATTCCTCGACCAGATCGAGTGAGCGCGAAAACATCTCCTCGGTCTCGGTGGGAAAGCCCGCGATGATGTCGGCCCCCAGCGCGATGTCCGGGCGAAGGCGGCGGACCTTGTTGCAGAACGCGATCGCATCCTGCCGCGTATGGCGCCGCTTCATGCGCTTCAGGATCATGTCGTCGCCTGACTGTAGCGACAGATGCAGATGCGGCATCAGCCGCGCATCGTCAGCGATGGCATCGAGCAGATCGCTGTCCGCCTCGATCGAGTCGATCGAGGAGATCCGCAGGCGCTTCAGCTCCGGCACATGCCGCAGGATCTGCCTGGTCAGCCTGCCGAGCTTGGGGGCGCCCGGCAGGTCCGTGCCGTAGCTGGTGAGATCGACGCCGGTGAGCACGATCTCGGCATGGCCGCGCTCTACCAGCGTCCGCACCTGATCGACCACCGCGCCCATCGGCACCGAACGCGAATTGCCGCGGCCATAGGGGATGATGCAGAAGGTGCAGCGATGGTCGCAGCCGTTTTGCACCTGCACGAACACGCGCGGCTGGCCGCTCGCATAGCCATCCAAGAGATGCGGCGCCATCTCCTTGACCGCGATGATGTCGCTGACGGCGATCTTCTCGCTGGCGCCAAGATCGAAAGCGCCCCGGGTCTCGCGCCACGCTTCGCCGCGCAGCTTGTCGTCATTGCCGACGACGCGGTCGACCTCGGCCATCTCGGCGAACATCGCGCTTTGCGTCTGTGCCGCGCAGCCGGTGACGACGATGCGCGCCTCAGGGCGCTCGCGCTTCAACTTTCGGATCGACTGCCGCGCCTGCGCCACCGCTTCGTTGGTGACGGCGCAGCTGTTGATGACGATGGTGTCTTCGAGCCCCGCGCCCTCGGCCTCACGGCGGATCACCTCGGCCTCGAAGGCGTTGAGGCGGCAGCCGAAGCTGACGACGTCGATGGCCATTAGGCGACCGGCGCGAACAGCGCCGGATCGAATTGGCCCTCATATTCGAAGGTCGCCGTGCCCGTCATCAGCACATGATCGTCGCGCTCGCGCCATTCGATGCCGAGCTTGCCGCCGGGCAGCGTGATCTCGACGTTGCGCTCGGCGCGCTTCAGCCGCGCAGCCGCGACCGCGGTGGCACACGCGGCCGAGCCGCAGGCCTTAGTCAGGCCCGCGCCGCGCTCCCAGGTGCGGATCGTGATGTGCTCGCGATCGACGATATGCGCCAGCGTGATGTTGGCGCGCTCGGGGAAGATCGGGTGATTTTCCAGCAGCGGACCGAAGCGGCCGAGATCGTAGGCGTTGACGTCGTCAACCCAGAAGATCGCGTGTGGATTGCCCATGCTCACCGCCGATGGCGAATGCAGGATCGGATTGTCGATCGGGCCGATCTGCAATTCGATGTAGCGGGTGTCGCGAAACTCCTCGGCGAGCGGAATGTCCTGCCAGCCGAACTTCGGCGCGCCCATATCGACAGTGTAGAGATCGGGCGCCGGACCCTGCCAGGCATTGAGCAGGCCCGCGGCGGTCTCGAACGTCGCCGTGGTCTGGCCGGTCCTCTCGAAGATCCGCCGCACCACGCAGCGCATGCCGTTGCCGCAGGCGCCGGCCTCGGAGCCGTCATTGTTGTAGATGCGGATAAAGGCCTCGGTACCGTCGAGCCGCGGCTTCTGCAGCACCATGAGCTGGTCGTAGGGCACGCCGCCTTGCGCGGACGCCACCGCGCGGGCGTCGTCCGGCGTCACCGGCGAGGCAGAATCGCGCATGTCGACAACGACGATCTCGTTGCCGATGCCGTTCATCTTGGCAAATGCGTGGTTGGCCAGCGCGCTCATGAAATTTCCCGATTTCGCCTGCCTTATATGGCGATCCTTACCGGCTTGGCCAGTCATTTGGCGGCGGCCGAGGATGTCTGCCAAGGTGAGCTGCCATGACGCATCTGTCATGGGACGAATTCGGCGCTCGCGTGTTAGAACGGCGCGACTCGCGTGGACCGGGGCGCGCGGGCGGGCGCGAGGATGGATTTGGGCCTTGGTGTGCAAGGTCTTGGGGAGAGTCAAATGATCAGCTTTCGTCGTCTCGCTCTGGCCGCGCTGATCCCGGCGGCGGCCATGTCGATTGGCCTGTCTGGCGCCCTGGCGCAGACCGCGAGCCCAGCACCGGCTGCGTCAGCAAGTCCCTCGCCGGCCCCTTCGGCATCGCCTGCCCCGGCCGCGAGCGCCTCGCCCGCGCCTGCGGCAAGCCCCTCGCCCGCGGCGAGCGCTTCGCCCAGCCCGGCAGCGCCGCCGCCCGCAGCCGCCGCTACGCCCGCCCCGGTGCAGACCGCCGATCCGTTCGGCCAGGAGACCACGCTCGAGGCCAAGAAGGTCGTGATGATCAAGGGCACTGCCAATTGGGACTCGGCCTTCGACACCCTGATCGATGCCTTCAAGGCGCTGAACACGCTGCTGGACAAGCAGGGCATCAAGCCATCAGGCAATTCGATGATCGTTTATACCTCGACCGACGACACCGGCTTCACCTTCCTCGCCGAGATCCCGGTCGATCAGGACCCGAAGAACCTGTCCAAGGACATGAGCATCGGCAAGTCGCCGGAGGGCAAGGCGCTGAAGTTCGTCCATCGCGGCTCCTACGACAACATGGACAACACCTACGAGGCGATCACCAATCACCTCGACGACAAGAAGCTGGAAGCCAAGGACACGTTCATCGAGGAGTACCTGACCGATCCCCTGAAGACGGCCGAGGACAAGCTCGTGATCAACGTGTTCGTGCCATTGAAGTGAGAGAGATGAAGAAGCCTGTCGTCCTTTTGACGCCCCTTGCTGCCGCTTTCGCCGCCACACTGCTCGCAACGCCCGCCCTCGCCGACGATTTTCCCTCCGCCATCTCGGTGAGCGGCGAAGCCAATGTTTCTGCAGCGCCCGATCTCGCGCACATCGATGCCGGCGTCGCCAACGACGCCAAGACGGCGAAAGAAGCCTCCGACGCCAACAACGCCGCGATGGGCAAGGTGCTGTTGGCGCTGAAGGGCGCCGGCATCGCCGAGAAGGACTACCAGACTTCGCGCCTGTCGCTGCAGCCGCAATACGGTCAGAACAAATCCACCGGCGCCTCTCCTGTCGTCGGTTTCCGCGCCAGTAACCGCGTCACGGTGAAAATTCGCGATGTAACCAAGGTCGCCGGCATCATCGACACGCTGGTCAGCGCAGGCGCCAACGACATTGGCAACATTTCCTTCGAGGTGACGCAGGCATCAAAGCTGCTCGACGATGCGCGCGAGCAGGCGGTGGCCGACGCCCGCCGCAAGGCCGAGATCTACGCGAAGGCGACCGGCGTGACGCTGGGCGCGCCGCTCAGTGTGTCCGAGGGTGGCGGCCCGGTGCCGCTATTCAAGGCGCGGATGGCGACAGCGCCGATGGCTGCGCCCGCCGCGGTCGCGCCGGGCGAAGAGACGCTGTCGGTGACGGTGAACGTGAGCTGGGCGATCAAGCAGGGACAGTAAGGCGGGGCTAAGGGCACGCCGCTCGCCGCAACAACGGTGTCGTCCCCGCGCACGCGGGGACCCATAACCACGGGGCGGAGTGTGGGGCAACGCGCACTCCGAGTCCTCGCCAAGCGTCTCCCTGTGGTTATGGGGTCCCGGGTTCGCGACTTCGTCGCGCCCCGGGACGACAGCGGAGAGTAACGCTAAATCTCCACCACCTGCCCCGGCTTCATCGCGACGAACCGCTCCTGCGGAATCTTCGCGGCATCAAGCGCTTCCACCAGCGCTTTTGCCGGCGCGTCGATCGCCTCGTCCGTGAGCTGGAACGTGCCGTGATGATGCCCGAGCGCGGCCTGCGCGCCGCAATCGGCCAGCGCCTTCACCGCGTCTTCCGGGTTCATGTGCTGGTCGCGCATGAACCAGCGCGGCTCGTAGGCGCCGATCGGCAGGATCGCAAGGCGCAGCGCCCCGTGCTTCTCGGCGACACGGCGAAAGTGCCCGCCATCGCCATAGCCGGAATCGCAAACGACATAGATTTTCCCGGCCGGCGTCTCCAGCACAAAACTCGCCCACAGCGCCTTGTTGCGATCGAACACGCCGCGCGCGGTCCAGTGCCGCGTCGGCACCAGGTGCGCGACGATGCCGCCTCCGAGCTCGACGCGGTCGTGCCAGTCGAAGGCTTCCACCTTGATGGTGGGATCGGCGCTCCGCATCGTCACATCATTGCCGAGCGGAGTGACCACGCGCGGAGCGAAATTCTTGGCGAGCCGCGACAGCGTCGCGATGTCGAGATGGTCGTAGTGCCCGTGCGAGACCAGCACGACGTCGATCTTCGGCAGCTTCTCGAAGGCGATGCCGGGATCGTTGTGCCGCTTCGGTCCCGCCCAGGCGACCGGCGAGGCCCGCATCGACCAGACGGGGTCGACCAGGATGTTGAGGCCGCCGGTCTGGATCAGCCAGCTGGCGTGGCCGACGAAGGAGAGCCGCACCTTGTCGCGATCGACCCGCGCGGGCGGGATGTCGGCATGGGGGCTGGGGACCCAGTCCGGCCAAGTCTCGCGCTTGCGGCCGCCGCCGAACTGCCAGCGCAGGACCTCGCCAAGTGATCTTGGCGACGTCCCGTTGGGATCGAAGAAGTGCAGGCCGTCGAAATGATCGGAGACGGGGCCATCATAGGTTTTCATGCGGGACATCCAAAAGGACGGAACGCCGACCAGCGCGCCGGCGCCGGCCAACACTCCAAACAGGCGGCGGCGGGTGATGGGCACGGGCGGCTTCAGCGATGATAGCGGAGGTAAGTCATGATCGGCTATATGGGCGGGACGGGCGAAAAGGGAACCCGCCGCCGGAAATGGCCAGATTTCAAAGCTTTATTTCGTCGCTTGCCCCTGGCAAGGGCGCCCGGTGACCCTAACTTTCCTTGACTTTCGGGCGGGAGCGGCGTTTAACCCCGCCACTTTCTCGGAAAGGCTTTCTTTTCGACCCGCCGACCGGCCCTGGAGGCCGGAGGTCAACGCCCGACAGCGCTGTGCGCCCTCGGGCGCAAAGGTGTTTGGAAGATCGCGTTCGAGAACGTGGTCATCCCCCGCGAAGGCAGGGGATCCAGTATCCCAGAGGCGTCGCGGCAGGAACCGAGGCGCCGCGGCGTACTGGATGCCCCCGCCTTCGCGGGACATGACAGCGGTGAGAGTAGCGGCGTTCTTCCCGTCGGGAAGACAGCAACAGGACAACGGCATTGTTCGACAATCTGTCGGAACGGCTTGGTGGCATTCTCGATCGTCTGACGGGGCGCGGTGCGCTGACCGAAAAGGACGTCGACGCCGCGATGCGCGAGGTGCGCCGCGCGCTGCTCGAGGCTGACGTTGCGCTCGAAGTGGTGCGCAGCTTCACCGAGCGCGTCCGCGAGCAGGCGATCGGCGCCACCGTCGTCAAGTCGGTCACCCCCGGCCAGATGGTGGTCAAGATCGTCCATGACGAGCTGGTCAACACGCTTGGCGCGGAAGGCCAGACCATCGACGTCAATGCCGTGCCGCCGGTGCCGATCATGATGGTCGGCCTGCAGGGCTCGGGTAAAACGACCACCACCGCAAAGCTCGCCCGCCGCCTGGTCCAGCGCGACAAGCGCAAGGTGCTGATGGCCTCGCTCGACGTCTATCGTCCGGCGGCGATGGAGCAGCTGGCCGTGCTCGGCCGCGATCTCGACATTCCGACCCTCCCGATCGTCGCCGGCCAGCAGCCGCCGCAGATCGCGAAGCGCGCGCTGGAAGCCGGCAAGCTCGGCGGCTACGACATCGTGCTGCTCGACACCGCGGGCCGCACCACGCTCGACGAAGAGATGATGGCGGAAGCAGCGAGCATCAAAGCCGCTGCAAACCCGCACGAGGTGCTGCTGGTCGCCGACAGCCTCACCGGCCAGGACGCGGTGAACCTCGCGCGCGCCTTCGATCAGCGCGTCGGCCTCACCGGCATCGTGCTGACCCGCGTCGACGGCGACGGCCGCGGCGGCGCCGCGCTGTCGATGCGCGCGGGTCACCGGCAAGCCGATCAAGCTGATCGGCACCGGTGAAAAGACCGACGCGCTGGAGGATTTCCATCCCGACCGTATCGCCGGCCGCATCCTCGGCATGGGCGACGTGGTTTCGCTGGTCGAACGCGCCGCCGCCAATATCGACGCCGAGAAGGCGGCGCGCACCGCCGAGCGCATGCGCAAGGGTCAGTTCGACCTCAACGACATGCGCGAGCAGCTGCTGCAGATGTCGAACATGGGTGGCATCAGCGGCCTGATGGGCATGATGCCCGGCATCTCCAAGATGAAGAACCAGATCGCGGCCGCCGGCATCGACGACAAGATTTTGAAGCGCCAGGTCGCGATCATCGATTCCATGACGCGCGACGAGCGCCGTCATCCCGACCTGCTCAAGGCCAGCCGCAAGAAGCGCATCGCCGCAGGCAGCGGCCAGAGCGTCGAGCACGTCAACAAGCTGCTCAAGATGCACCGGAATATGGCCGACGTGATGAAGGCGATGGGCTCGGGCAAGCGCGGCCCGCTTGCCGGCATCGCGCAGGCGATGGGCTTTGGCGGCGGCATGAAGATGCCCTCGCCGGAAGAGATGAAGGCGCTGCAAGAAAAAATGCAGAGCGGCGGCGGACAGGGTCTGCCCAATTTGCCGAAGGATCTGCCGCCCGGTCTCCGCACTGGCCTGCCCAATCTTCCGGGACTGACCGGACTGAGCGGCAAGCCGACGCTGCCGGGCCTCGGCGGTTTCCCCGGCAAGAAGAAATGAGGAATTCGTCGCACGGGATCACAGCGGTCTCACGTGACGCGGAATACCAATCAACCGAACAAAACGTACTTTGAAGGAGAACTAAATGTCCGTCGTTATCCGCCTCGCCCGCGCAGGCACCAAGAAGCGTCCCGTCTATCACGTCGTCGTCGCCGATTCGCGCTTTCCCCGCGATGGCCGCTTCATCGAGCGTCTCGGCTATTTCAACCCGCTGCTGCCGAAGGACAACGAGACCCGCCTGAAGCTCGACATGGAGAAAGTGAAGTCCTGGCTCGCCAAGGGCGCGCAGCCGTCCGACCGCGTGATGCGCTTCCTCGATGCCGCCGGCGTCAAGAAGCGCGAAGCGCGCAACAACCCCGAGAAGGCCGTGCCGCGCAAGGAGCGCAAGGCGCAGGCCGAAGCCGCCGCGAAGGCCTAAGCCAGATCATGTCGGCGCTGGTCTGCGTCGCGCGGATCGGCGCCGCGCATGGTGTGCGCGGTGCGGTCAAACTATGGACCTTCACCGAAGATCCGTTTGCCGTGCGCCGCTATGGTCCGCTTCTCGCCAAGGACGGCAAGCGCCAGTTCGAGGTCGCAACGGCGCGCGAGGCCGGAGATCATCTGGTCGCGACGTTCAAGGGCGTCACGACCCGCGATGAGGCCGAGCGCCTCAACGGAATCGAGCTTTACGTTCCGCGGGACAAGCTGCCCGCGACGGACGAGGACGAATATTACCACACCGATCTGATCGGGCTCGCCGCCGTTACCATCGACGGCGATGCGCTCGGCCGCGTGCTCGCGATCCATAATTTCGGCGCCGGCGACATCATCGAGATCGCTCCACTCAAAGGGCCCACGCTGCTGCTGCCGTTCTCCAACGCAGTGGTGCCGGAGGTCGATCTCAACGGCGGCCGCGTCGTGATCGCGCTGCCGCAGGAGATCGAGGGCGAGGATCGCGGCGAAGCCCTATCCGCGAGTCGTCCCCGCGAAGGCGGGGACCCATAACCACAGGCCGTGGTTTTCGGCTAAGCTGGTGGCCCGATCCGTCAAAAAACTGGCTGCGGTGGTTATGGGTCCTGGGCTCGCGCTTCGCGCGCCAGGGATGACGAGAACTGAGATCCGATGACGAACTCCTCACCCTGGCGCGCGACGGTGCTGACGCTGTTTCCGGAGATGTTTCCGGGACCGCTTGGCGTGAGCCTGGCCGGCCGGGCGCTGGCCTCCGGGCTGTGGCAGATCGAGGCGCGGGACATCCGCGCCTCCGCCACCGACCGCCACCGTAGCGTCGATGACACGCCGGCCGGCGGCGGCCCGGGCATGGTGCTGCGGGCCGATGTTCTGGCGGCGGCGATCGATGCCGCGGAGATCGGCCAACATTCTTTAAAGGGGCGCCCGCGCCTGCTGATGAGCCCGCGCGGTCGGCCATTGACCCAGGCCCGCGTGGCCGAGCTTGCGCAGGGCCCCGGCCCCCTGATCGTCTGTGGCCGCTTCGAGGGGATCGACCAGCGGGTGATCGACGCCCGGGCCCTGGAGGAGGTCTCGATCGGCGATTTCGTGCTCTCAGGGGGCGAAATCGCAGCCCTGGCCCTGATCGATGCCTGCGTCCGGCTGCTGCCGGGGGTGATGGGCAAGGAAGCTTCGGGAACCGAGGAAAGCTTCTCCGACGGCCTCCTCGAATACCCCCAATACACCCGGCCGCAGCTGTTCGAGGGGGTTCCGATCCCCGAGATCCTGACCTCGGGCGACCATGCCAAGGTCGCGGCCTGGCGGCGGGCGCAATCGGAGGCCCTG
Source organism: Bradyrhizobium sp. USDA 4486 (assembly GCF_054057995.1). Taxonomy (NCBI): domain Bacteria; kingdom Pseudomonadati; phylum Pseudomonadota; class Alphaproteobacteria; order Hyphomicrobiales; family Nitrobacteraceae; genus Bradyrhizobium; species Bradyrhizobium sp. USDA 4486. The sequence goes on along the minus strand of NZ_JBSRZV010000001.1, from coordinate 6,574,080 downwards.
ACCGCGGCCCGGCGGCCGGATTTATGGGCCCAAATCCCGCCCAAGATCTCGAACAAGCCCCCGAATCGGCCCGGCCGCCAAAAAACGCCAAAAAACAAGACAGACGGGTGACAAACGCTCCGGCTTGCCTTATAGGAGCGGCCAAATCCGCAATGGCTGGATAGACGAATTTCACGCAGCCCCCGTTTCGAAGGCTGGGCGCGCCGATGGAGATTTACCCATGAACCTGATCAAGCAGCTCGAACAAGAGCAATTCGACAAACTCTCCGCCGGCAAGGACATCCCGGAATTCGCCCCCGGCGACACCGTGATCGTCAACGTGAAGGTCGTCGAAGGCGACCGCACCCGCGTGCAGGCCTATGAAGGCGTCTGCATCGGCCGTTCCGGCGGTGGCCTCAACGAGAGCTTTACCGTCCGCAAGATCTCCTATGGCGAAGGTGTCGAGCGCGTGTTCCCGCTGCTCTCCCCGATGATCGACTCGATCAAGGTCGTGCGCCGCGGCAAGGTGCGTCGCGCCAAGCTCTATTACCTCCGCAACCTTCGCGGCAAGTCGGCCCGCATCGTCGAGAAGCAGGACCGTCAGGCTGCCGTCGGCGAATAAGCTTTCGCCAGAAGGCAAGCTTTTCAAAAGCGCGGGGCTCGGCTCCGCGCTTTTTTGTTGCCTTGTGCGGCGTGTCCAGCGCCTCCTCATGCATGGTGCGCGTGGCGGTTCATTTGAAACCACTCGCGATTCCAAATCGGCCTGCTATATATTCTTGGAATGTTTCCAGATCTGACCAGCTTCGCCCCCGTCAAGCGCATCGTCATCGACGATCGCTCGCGGCTGCCTGGCCGGTTCTTCGGACGCTTCGCGACCTCGGCAACGTCAGAGCTTACGCGCGCAGCCTGAAAGCTGCGGTTTGTTGCCCGCGCGTGATCGCGCTCATCGCTTACACACATTCTCCGGAGCTGACGCTCATGTCCAAGCCGACCACATTGTACGACAAGATCTGGAACGACCATCTGGTGCACGAAGCCGAGGACGGCACCTGCCTGCTCTATATCGATCGTCACCTGGTGCACGAGGTGACCTCGCCGCAGGCGTTCGAAGGCCTGCGCGCCACCGGGCGCAAGGTTCATGCGCCCGAGAAGACGCTCGCCGTCGTCGACCACAACGTGCCGACCACCGACCGCACCAAGCCCAATCCCGATCCTGAAAGCATCGAGCAGATCAAGGCGCTGGCCGAGAACGCCAAGGAATTCGGCATCGAATATTACAACGAGTTCGACAAGCGCCAGGGCATCGTTCACGTCATCGGCCCCGAGCAGGGCTTTACCCTCCCCGGCACCACCATCGTCTGCGGTGACAGCCACACCTCGACGCATGGCGCGTTCGGCGCGCTCGCGCACGGCATCGGCACCTCCGAAGTCGAGCACGTGCTGGCGACGCAGACGCTGATCCAGAAGAAGGCCAAGAACATGCGCGTCACCGTCGACGGCAAATTGCCCGACGGCGTGACGGGCAAGGACATCATCCTGGCCATCATCGGCGAGATCGGCACCGCGGGCGGCACCGGCTACGTGCTGGAATATGCCGGCGAGGCGATCCGTGCGCTCTCGATGGAAGGCCGCATGACGGTCTGCAACATGTCGATCGAAGGCGGCGCGCGCGCCGGCCTGGTTGCGCCCGACCAGAAGGCCTACGACTTCCTGCGTGACCGTCCGAAGTCGCCTAAGGGCGCGGCCTGGGATGCGGCGATGCGCTATTGGGAGAACCTGCGCTCCGACGAAGGCGCGCATTTCGACCACGAGCTGCGCCTCGACGCGGCAAAGCTGCCGCCGATCGTGACCTGGGGCACGAGCCCCGAGGACGTCATCTCGGTCACCGGCATCGTGCCCGATCCCGACAACATCGAGGACGAAGCCAAGCGCATCTCCAAGCACCGCGCGCTGAAATATATGGGCCTGACCGCGGGGACGAAGATCACCGATATCAAGCTCGACCGCGTCTTCATCGGCTCCTGCACCAACGGCCGCATCGAAGATCTGCGCGCGGCGGCGAAGATCGCCGAAGGCAAGACCGTCTCAGCCAACGTCAACGCGATGGTGGTGCCGGGCTCCGGCATCGTGAAGGAGCAGGCCGAAGCCGAGGGTCTCGACAAGATCTTCATCAAGGCCGGCTTCGAATGGCGCGAGCCGGGCTGTTCGATGTGCCTCGCGATGAACCCGGACAAGCTGAAGCCGGAAGAGCGCTGCGCCTCGACCTCGAACCGCAATTTCGAGGGCCGCCAGGGCTTCAAGGGCCGCACCCATCTGGTGTCGCCGGCGATGGCGGCCGCAGCCGCGATCGCGGGTCACTTCGTCGACATCAGGGACTGGCGCTAAGCCCGTCCCTGCAATTTGAGCTAACCTGGCAAACGGCCGTTAAGCGGCAGCGCCGACAGTGTCCTCGCGACGATCTCGCGAGGACACCTCTGATGGCCAACAAGCCTGAATATGTCGATCTGATCAGCGAGGCGACGCGCCAACACCGCCGGCGCCCGGCGCGCTTGCACGTCGTCGCCAAGCCGGAGGTGGAGGAGACATCCAAGCTCAGCCGCTGGCCGCCGGCGATGTTTCGGCAGTGGAAGATTGAGAATTTGATGCGATGGAAGTCGGCGTCCTGGAAGCTGAAGGACTGGCTGTAGCCAACGAGCGCCGTCGCCACTATCCGCAGTCATTCCGGGGCGTCCGAAGGGCGAACCCGGAATCTCGAGATTCCGGGTCTGGCGCTGATGCGCCATCCCGGAATGACGACTCACATCACCAATAGCGGTACGGATAATGCCAGCGGTGCCAGCGGCAGATGCGGCGCGGGCCGTAATAGGTCCAGATGATCCGGCAGCGGCGCGGATAGTGGTAGTAGGGATAGTAGCCGCCGTAATAATAGCGCCGGTGGAAGTGGCGATAGCCGAAATAGGGACGATAGCCCCAGTGGCGGTGGTAGCCGCCATAATGACGAAATCCGCCATAGCGATAGCCGCCGCCGTGAAACGCCGGTGCGGCACGGAAGCCGCCGCCATGGAAACCACCACCGCGGAAGCCGCCGAAATGTCCGCCGCCACCATGGAAGCCGCCGCCGTGAAAACCTCCGCCGTGGAAGCCACCGCCATGCCCGCCACCACCGCCGTGACGAACCTGCGTGACGAGATCGTCGGTCGCAGCTTTCGTCGCGGGTGACGTCGCCGGATTGATCATGGTCAGCGCGTCAGCACGGCGCGCAGGGCCGGCCGACAGCATCAACGTCGCGGCCGCCGCGATCCCGAGCAGGCGCATCGGGCTTGCTCTGAGACCCAAACTCCTCAGCATGGACTTCTCCCTGAAACTGGACAGCGGAGTTGCGACGCTCGTTTAGCGGCTCGCATCATCCCTGTTCATTTGCAGTCGCTCCCAAGATGAAGTTAGGAACAGCGACGTGAATGCCCCATGAATGAACGACACTCCTGGCAACGCGTTGCGACGCGGTGCTGCAAGGTGAGGATTCGAGATGACGGTCTATGCGATTGCGCAATTGAAGATGACGGACCGCGCGGCCTACGACCGCTATCAGGCGCGGTTCTTCGACGTGTTCAGGAAGTACGACGGACGTCTGCTCGCCGCCGATGAACATCCGCGCGTGCTCGAAGGCGCATGGCCGCACGACAAGCTCGTCATGATGTCGTTTCCCGACGAAGCCGCGTTTCTCGCCTTGTCGAACTCACCCGAGTACGAAGAGATCTCGCGCGATCGCAAGGCGGGCGCACAGGCGACGGTGCTGCTGGTGAAGGGATTTGCGCCGGCCGGTTAGCGGATCACCGGAACGGCCCGTAGCCGAGCACGAAGGGCGCAGGCACGGCGTAAGGATAGGGACGGTAGTAAACCGGCCGCGCGTAATAGCGGGGGTCACGGCGCACGGCAGGCCGCGCAATCTCACTGGTTCGCGCGTGTCGCGCATCGAAAACCGCGATCCCCGCCGAGGCCTCGGGGATCGTCATCCTATGCGCTGCGGATGTGCGGGGCAGGCCGGTGGCAAGCGCAACGGCAACGGCGGCTAGTGCAATCCATCTCGCCATGACCACCCTCACGAGGCCTCCACGCTGCCTCTTGAACCGGCCCGTCAGCCCCGCCGCCAGAAGCAGCTCATATGCGGCGTGATCACGGTGCCGCTGGGCCTGTGTTCCTGCACATAGGCGACGTTGCAGTCGCGGACCGCATCGGGACCCGGATTGTAGCGCGGATAGACGCCGTCGGGGCTGTAATAGGGCGTGACGCGCAAGCGCGCCGGAGGCCGCCTACGCGGCGGGGGCACGCCGTCGGGCAAGGTCGCCTGGGCCAGCCGAATCTCGGGACCGGCCGTCCGGGTTTGAGCCTGGGTTTGGGCCTGAGCTTCGGCGCCGACAAAAAAAGTCGAAAACAACCCCATGCACAGTAGAACCCGTATCGCTGTTCCCGCCCGCATCACACCACCGCTGACCTCTGCCAACCCCTTGATGCGCCGTACGCTCCCCGTTTTCGCGCGCGGCGTCAACGCCCCATCTATAAAGCCGGATGCATCGCGGCGGAACCCGCGCTAGAACCCCGTTCCGGTAAAATCGGAGCGGGGTTCTAGATTGCTATTTTGACGCGTTTTCTGGACGCGAACCGGTGTCCACTTCGCTCGAAAACGCTCTGGAGAAGCCCATGTGGACGGAATTGAAAGCGCCCTCGCTGGCCGAGATGGAAGCGATGGCTCATGACGTATTCGAGCGCCTGCCGGCCGAGTTTCGCAGCCTCTGCGAGGGCGTGATTCTTCGCGTCGACGACTTCCCGACCGACGAGGTCCTCGACGAGATGGAATGCGAGAGCGAGTTCGACCTGCTCGGCCTATTCCAGGGCGTCGGCCTGCCCCAGCAGAGCTTTGGCGACGTCGCGCGGCTGCCCAACATGGTCTGGCTCTACCGCCGGCCGATCCTGGACTACTGGGCCGAGCACGACGAGAGCCTCGGCCACATCGTCCGCCACGTCCTGATCCACGAGATCGGCCACCATTTCGGCCTCTCCGACGACGATATGGCGGCGATTGAGGCTCGGGCAGACTAGATCTGCCGAAATCGGCCTAGGATTCGGCTCCCGATCGGGATAAATACGCGTTCCCTAACCACCCCGGAAAGCGCAACCATGGACAAGTTCACCACGCTGGAAGGCGTCGCGGCGCCGCTGAAGATCATCAATGTCGACACCGACATGATCATTCCGAAGCAGTACCTGAAGACCATCAAGCGCACCGGCCTTGGCAAGGGGCTCTTCTCCGAGCAGCGCTACAAGGACGACGGCAGCGAGAACCCGGATTTCGTCCTCAACCAGCCCGCCTATCGCAATGCGAAGGTGCTGGTCGCCGGCGACAATTTCGGCTGCGGCTCGAGCCGCGAGCACGCGCCCTGGGCGCTGCTCGACTTCGGCATCCGCTGCGTGATCTCGACCTCGTTCGGCGACATCTTCTACAACAACTGCTTCAAGAACGGCATTCTGCCGATCCGTGTCTCGCAGGAAGACCTCGACAAGCTGTTCGACGACGCCGAGCGCGGCGCCAATGCGACGCTGACGATCGACCTGCCGAACCAGGAGATCCGCGGCCCCGATGGCGGCAAGGTCAAGTTCGAGATCGACCCGTTCCGCAAGCACTGCCTGATCAACGGCCTCGACGACATCGGTCTCACGATGGAGAAGAAGGCCTCGATCGACCGCTACGAGGATAAGCTCAAGCGCGAACGCGCCTGGGCCTGAGATCGACATCCCGTTCGAGCCCCGGCGCCTGACGCGCCGGGGCTTTTTCTTTGCCCTCGATATACCCTATAGCTTCTCCCTGATGCTGCCCGACATCGTCACCTTCTGGCACGGCCCGATGGATGCACTGCGCCAGACCTGTCTGCGCTCGCAGCTGGCTGCTGGCCACAAGGTCACGCTCTACAGCTTCGACCCCATTCCCGGCCTGCCCGCGGGCGTCGCCAACGCCGATGCCGAGGCGGTGCTGCCGCACGCGTTCTCAGAACGCCTGCGGCCGCCGCAGCCGGACGGCAGCTGGCGCGACTGGACCACGCTTCAGTTCAGCGACTTCTTCCGCATGAAGCTGATGGCGATGGGCCTCGGGCTCTGGCTCGATGCCGATGTGGTGCTGTTGAGACCGGTCGAGATCGATCCGGCAAAACCATACTTCGCCTGGGAGCGATCGCGCCGGCTCGGCAACTCCGTGCTCTATCTGCCGCATGGACACCAGATCGTTCGCGCCTTCGAGGCGCTGATGGAGCAGGAGGAGCTGACGCCGGAATGGCTGTCGCTGAGCCATCGCCTGAGCTTTGCGATGCGACGGCTGAGCGGCGGCTCGCAGCGCCTGTCCGACCTGCGCATCGCCATTTACGGGCCGCCGGCACTCACCATCCTCGCCAAGCGTTCGGGCGATCTTTCAAAGGCGTTGCCGAAGAAATCGTTCTACGCGGTGCATTCCGAGCCGAAACTGTTCTTCGAGCCCTCGAGCTATCTCGGCATCGTCACCGACCCCGAAGTGATCGGCCTGCACATCTCGGGCAAGGGACGCAGCAAGCAGCCGGCGGTGCCCGGCAGCCTGTATGCGTGGGCGGCGGAGCGGTTCGCGTAGCTCTCCGCTCGTGCCCCGGACGCAGCGCAGCACCTAGTGAGCGGTGAGATGGGTCCCGGCTCCGCGGAGCGGCACTTCGCGCCGCACCGCGTCCGGGACACGAGATCGATCGCCAACGTGTCACGCTCCAACCGTTCCCAATTTGATCCAGCGCAACGCGCCTCTGCATCATTGTGCGTAGTCTCGCTCCAATTCCACGACCCGAATGGAGCCTCGCATGAGCACCGCAAGCAGGCCGTATCCCATCGTCCAGGACCTCATCGAGTCCTTTGCCGCCTGGCTGAAGCATCGCCGCGAGATGAACGAGATGCGGCGGCTCGACCGCGCCGATTTCGACCGGATCGCGAGCGATCTCAGGATCGCGCCTGACGATCTCGAGGAACTGGTCCGTCACGGTAAGCATGCCGCCGACGAGCTGCCGAGGATGCTGGAGCAGCTCGGCATCGACGCAGAGCGGCTCGGACAGGCGCAACCTTTGCTGTTGCGCGACATGGAGCGGGTCTGCTCGCTCTGCAATCAGAAGGGGCAGTGCGACCGCGATCTCGCCAGCGGCACCGCCGCGGAGACCTATCACGGCTATTGCGGCAATGCCTCGACGCTGGAGTCGCTCGATCGCGCCGACGTCGCGCCGAACTGACGGCGCGACGAAGCCAATCCGCGTTCTATTGTTCGAGCATGATCTCCGCGCAAACGCGTTCCGCGTTTGTCGCGAGCGAAAACCGCTGCACACTTTTCCGAATCATGCTCTAGAAATCGACCGACATCGACAGCCACAGCATCCGCGGCATGCCGCTGATGACGTAGCCGGTCGGATTGCCGATCCAGTAGCGGTTGTCGAACAGGTTGGTGACAGCAGCGCGGAATGTGGTGGGACGTCCGGCCAGGCTGGTCGCATAGCGCGCACCGATGTCGAAGGTCATCCACGCCGGCACGCTCTGGATGTTGTCGGCGCTGACATAGGCCCGGCTGGTATAGATGCTGCGCGCCGTCGCCGTCAGTCCGGGCAGGAATGGGGCATCCCACTCGATGCCGAGATTGCTCTGCCAGCCCGGCGCTCCGATCGCATCATTGCCGTCATAGAGGTGCCCACCGGTCTTCGTCAGGCGCGCATCGAGATAGGTCACGCCGCCGAGCACCCGAATGCCGGGGCCGACTTCGCCGAAGGTGTTGAACTCGACGCCGCGGTTTCTCTGTTCACCGTCGAGGCTGTAGATTTTGCCGACGGGATCGGTGACGCCGCTGGGCAGGCTGATCTGGAACGCCGCCAGGCTCGCGCCGAAGCGACCGAGATCGAGCTTGGTACCGACCTCATATTGCCTGATCTTGAATGGCGCAAACACCTGGTTGGTGTTGGCTGCACCGGACGGAGGCGTTGGCCCAGGCGTGAGGCCTTCGATGTAGCTGGCGTAGAACGACAGCTCCTTGATCGGTCGCACCAACAGCGCCACGGAGGGCGATGTGGCGCTCTGATCGTAGTGGGTCGTCTCCAACCCACTGACGGTGTCGTAATTGTTCGCGATGACCTGCTGCTGCCTGGCTCCGACGATCAGCTGGAGCATCCCGTTCATCGTCGAGAGGGTGTCGGCAACGCCAACGCTGCGAAGTCCAAGAAAGGCCGACTTGCCCTCCGGGAATGACGACAAGGGCATACCCGGGCTCGCCAGAATTGTCGGTGTGTAGATGTTCGTCAGATAGTTTCCATAGTTGGTTTGACCGAGCCAATCCGTGCGGTTCAAGGCGCTGCCGCTGACAACCATCTCATGACTGACCGGGCCGGTGTCGAGGCGGGCCCGAACACCGGCCTCGCCAGACACGCCCTCGGACTTGCCGGTCTGGAACCGCGACGTTGATAGCGCATTGCCTGAGGCCATGAGCAGCGTCGCTCCCGGCGCTTCCCGCTTGTCGTAACCGAACTGGTTGCCGCCGATGGCACCAAACAAAGTGACGTTGTTCGACAGATCGTATTCGGCGCGCGTCAGGCCTGTCAGGCTCTTGGCGCGAGCATAGTCGAAAGGCTGGGCTAGATTGATGCGAGCGTCGGGCGCATTCGGCACTGCGATGCCCTTGACCGGCGTATAGCCACGCGCCGCAGCCTTCATCCAGTCGTCCTGATAGATGACGTCGGCCGACCAGCGGAAGCGCTCACCCCGATAGTCGACGCCGAGCGAACCGACGCCGTCACGCACCGATTGGCGATCGATCGTCGTGTTCCCACCATCGACCCCGCCATTGAACCGGACGCCCCATTCCTTCTGATCGCCAAAGCGGCGCACCACGTCGACCTCGGTGCCGAGGCGGGCATTCGAGATGTACCCGACGGTCAACCGCGTCAGGTCTTCATAGGCACGCTTGGTCACGACATTGACGCTGCCACCGATGCTTCCCTGCGGGGCCATGCCGCTGAGGAATGCCCCCGGGCCCTTGAGCAACTCAATCCGTTCAATCGGTGCCGGGTTGATGCGATAGGCCGGCACGAGACCGTACAGCCCATTCAACGCGATCTCGCTGTTTTCAACACGGAAGCCACGGATGGTCAGTGCATCATAGCGGTTGCTGCTGCCGATTGCGGCGCGCACCGACGGATCGGAGTTGGTCAGGACTTCAGCGACGCTGGTCGCCTGCTGGTCACGGATGGTCTTTTCCGTATAGCTCGTGAGGCTATACGGCGTTTCCATATAGTCCTTGTTGCCGAGCAGGCCGAGCTGACCACCGCGCGCGATTTGTCCACCGACATAGGGCAGCGGCAATGCGGCCCGCTGTGCGCCGACCGTCGCTGGTCTCGTTGTCGCTGCCGCGCTTTCAATTCGTGCGGCCTGACGTCTCGCGCGCATTGCGGTCGACGCATGCTCCCTCCGGACTGGCGCGGCGTGACGCTCCGGTGCGGCTACGGTCACGGCAGGAAGTGATTGCCCGGTCTCCGTCGACGATGGATGGTTCGATTGCTGCGCGAACGACGATGTCGCAGATAACAGCATAGGCACGCACGCAAGCGCGAATGCGCGCGCGCAACTCAAGTCGCGAGCCATAACACGCCAGAGACTTTCTTATTTGACGCCCGTCTCGTCGCGTCGACGAGACACGACGTGCAATAAACCGCGAGACGGCCATCGCCTAATGGAAGCCATCTAATGTTCGAGACAGATGCCGGCGCCTCACGCGCAGGAGAATGTCGCCAATTGACGTTTCGGTTTCACGCAATGACGCGCGACAGCGTGAATTCCTCCGCATGTCCGCATGGCGTGCGTATGCGCGAGGCCGGTTCGAACCCTGCATCGAGCGGCCGCCACGCGCGCAAATGCGGGTATTTGTCGCAGCGCCAGACAGGATTTGAGACGCGAGATGAGTTGCTGGATTACAGCAGACATCGCTGCGCGACGAGATATCGCCCGCGCTCGCTCCGGGAGCTACCGGGCGTCGAACGCTGGACGGTCATCTGGAATTGTTCGATCGCGCCGCACTGACAGCGGCGCGCTTAACGCGCACCAGATCAGAAGCCGACCTTTTCGTTCACATAGAACGTGTTGAGGATGGTGACGCGGTCGCGATCGGTCTGGATCGGCGGGCGGCCGTGCCAGCTCATCTTGGTCAGCGTGTGATAGGCCTTCAGCACCACGAAGGCGTAGCCGACATTGGGCAGGAACGGGATCGTCTTCACCGGCTCCAGGCAATACGAGCCGACGTGAAGCAGTCCCTTGAGCGAGGCCTTGTAGAGCGTCGTCCCCAAAGCCTCCTGGCTGGCGTCGGCCGGGCAATAGAGCTGCATCGTCACGACCTTCTTGCGCGTGTCCGGATGCGGCTTGATCTGATAGCCGTCCCTGTCCACGTAGACGACCGGCTTTGCCACCAGGGTCAGGTCGTCGGGGCCGGCGACCTTGTCGCCACGGGCGCGAATCTCGAGCCCGTCGTGCAGCCGCTTCCGGATCGCCCGCTCGATGCTCTTCGACGTCAGCATGGCCGACACCGCAGCCCATGCCGGCCGCAGCGACGGCTCGATCTTGTCGACGTTCTCGCCATAGAGGCGCAGCGCCATGCGCGTCCCGGTCCCGGTGATCGGATCGTAGCCCTGCGTGGGCACGCTCCGGATCAGGTCACGGTAGAAGTCGGCGGGAAAGAACTCGCGGAAGACGATGTGCGGAAACGGAGCCGCGGAATGATCGGCGGCCTCGATGCTGCGCACCGCATGTGCGGTCAGTTCGTCAACCAGGTTGGCAGGAGCCGCGACTTCCGCAAGCGCCGTCATGGGGACACCTCGTCCAAGTTGGGCCAAATATGTTCAACTGTTGCTGGAGTTACCTTGCGCCGTGGGCCTTGCGCAAGTCAACGGCGGCCGCCGCGACGCTTCTTCGCGTGGACGTGATCGAAAGCTGCCGCAGCATCAGCCAAATCAATGGATTAGCCGAGTTCCCAGCCGCAATTCCCCTTGCTCCGTCGCGCAGGACGAAGCGTAGTTCGAGCAATCTCAGCCCTTGCTCATTGCAGCGATCGCATCCGCGATCGCGATCGTGCGGCGCGCCATGTCGGCGTGCAGGCGTTCGACCATGGCGCCGTCGAGGCGGATCGCGCCACGCGAGACGTTCTCCGGCAGCTCGAACGCCGCGATGATCTTTCGCGCACGCGCGACTTCCTCCTCCGGCGGCGTGAAGATCACGTTGCAGGCTTCGATCTGCGAGGGATGGATCAGCGTCTTGCCGTCGAAGCCGAGATCGCGGCCCTGCGCGCATTCGGTGGCAAAGCCGTCGGAATTGGCGATGTCGCTATAGGGACCGTCGAGGATCTCGAGGCCATGAGCGCGCGTCGCCAGGATGCAGTGCGTGATCATCGGGATCATCGCCGCACGGCCCGGCAGCATGCGAATGCGCGTCTCGCGCGAGATGTCGTTCGGCCCGAACACGAAGCCCGACAGCCGCGTGTTCGGATCGCGCCCGGCCGCGGCGAGCTCCTCGGCATGCAGCACCGCGCGCGCGGTCTCGATCATCGCCCAGGCCTTGACGGTCGGCGCGGCGCCGAGCTCGGCCAGCTTGCGGCCGATCGTGTCGAGGTCGTCGACGGAGGACACCTTTGGAACCAGGATGCCGTCCGGCGAGGCTTTGGCGGCCATTGCGACGTCCTCGGTCCACCAGGGCGTGTCGAGGCCGTTGGTCCGGATCAGGATCTCGCGCTTGCCGAACCCTTTGGCGGCGATCGCGGCGGCGATGCCGTCGCGCGCCACCGCCTTGGCGTCGGGGGCGACCGAATCTTCGAGATCGAGGATCAAACCATCGGCTGGGAGATTGCGTGCCTTCTCCAGCGCACGGGGGTTGGATCCGGGCATGAACAGATGGCTGCGGCGCGGGCGGGTCATGCTGGCGTTCCTTCCGGTTTCCTCGTGTCCATTCTGCCCGAGCCGATAGCACTTGGCCTGCCTATTCGAAAGGCTTGTTCGTCGGTCCGCTCTATGGTTAGGCATAGGCCATGATCACATTCCCGAAGCATTTGCTGGAAGGCTACAAGGCCTTCGCCACCCAGCGGCTCCCGGCCGAGCAGAGCCGCTACCGCGAGCTATCGGTGAAGGGGCAGTCACCGGAAGTGATGGTGATCGGCTGCTGCGACAGCCGCGTCTCACCCGAAGTGATTTTCGACGTCGGCCCCGGCGAATTGTTCGTCGTCCGCAACATCGCCAACCTGGTGCCGACCTACCAGCCCGACGAGAACGCGCACGGCGTCTCCGCCGCGCTGGAATATGCCGTGACGGTGCTGAAGGTGAAGCACATCGTGGTGCTCGGCCACGCGCAATGCGGCGGCATCCGCGCCTTCGTCGACAAGATCGAGCCGCTCACCCCCGGCGACTTCATCGGCAAATGGATGCAAATGTTCATCAAGCCGGGCGAAGTGGTGGAGCAGCGCGACCATGAGACCATGGCCCAGTTCGTCGAACGCATCGAGAAAGCCGCGGTGTTCCGCAGCCTGGAAAACCTGATGACGTTCCCGTTCGTGCAGAAGGCCGTCGAAAGCGGCCAAATGCAGACCCACGGCGCCTATTTCGGTGTCGCCGAGGGAACGTTGTTCGTGCTGGACAAGGCGACGAAGGAATTCAAGAGCGCGCGCAGCGTGGTGTAACCGCCGCTCTCGTGCGGTGGGCAGAAACTGTAGGGTGGGCAAAGGCGCAGCGCGCCGTGCCCACGATCTCTTCGTGATTACGAACGAATGGTGGGCATGCTTCGCTTTGCCCACCCTAGGGCACCGGTGCTAAATCGAAAGAATGGTGGGCACAGCGCTTTGCGCCTTTGCCCACCCCACCGCAGCGGTGACTTGTCTTACGTCGCCTTCTTCTTCGCGCTGATCAGCTTGCGGTTGATCAGGACTTCCGCGATCTGGATCGCGTTGAGCGCGGCGCCCTTGCGTAGGTTGTCCGACACGCACCAGAGCGCCAGACCATTCTCCACCGTCGCGTCCTCGCGGATGCGGCTGATATAGGTCGCGTCCTCGCCGGCCGCCTCGTACGGCGTGGCGTAGCCGCCGGGCTCCTGCTTGTCGATGACGAGGCAGCCGGGCGCCTTGCGCAGGATCTCGCGCGCTTCATCAGCGGTGATCGGATTCTCGAACTCGATGTTGACGGCCTCGGAGTGGCCGACGAACACCGGCACGCGCACGCATGTCGCGGAGAGCTTGATCTTGGGATCAAGGATCTTCTTGGTCTCCGCCATCATCTTCCACTCTTCCTTGGTGTAGCCGTCCTCCATGAAGACGTCGATGTGGGGAATGACGTTGAAGGCGATGCGCTTGGAGAATTTCTTCGCGACCAGCTCGTCATTGGTGTAGACGGCCTTGGTCTGCGAGAACAATTCGTCCATCGCGTCCTTGCCGGCGCCCGACACCGATTGATAGGTCGAGACCACGACGCGCTTGATCGTCGCCTTGTCGTGCAGCGGCTTGAGCGCGACCACGAGCTGCGCGGTCGAGCAGTTCGGGTTGGCGATGATGTTCTTCTTCTTGAAGCCATCGGTCGCGCCTGCGTTCACCTCGGGCACGATCAGCGGCACGTCCGGATCCATGCGCCAGGCGGAAGAGTTGTCGATCACGACCGCGCCGGCGGCGCCGATCTGCGGCGACCATTCCTTCGAGACCGAGCCGCCCGCCGACATCAGGCAGATGTCGACGTCGGAGAAGTCGTAATGCTCGAGCGCTTTGACCTTCAGGGTACGATCGCCATAGGAGACCTCGACGCCGACGCTGCGGCGCGACGCCAGGGCCACGACCTCGTCCGCGGGGAATTTGCGCTCATCGAGGATGTTGAGCATTTCCCGTCCGACATTGCCGGTCGCGCCGACGACTGCGACTTTGTAACCCATCGTTCACTCTCCGATGAAAAAGCCCGTTCCTGAAGCTGACGCTTAAACAGGAAGAGCAGCGCTTCTATGCGAGAACCGGCCCCAAGACAACGTTGGACCATGCCTGAAGGCCGTGGATGCAATCGCCTGAGGCCAGGACGGCCGAAACTCCCACCCAGCTCTATCTGGCGCTTGCAGCCTTCGCCGACGAGGTGGTCGGCACGCTGGCGCGCCTGTTCGCCTATGTGGGGGCGCTTGCCCTGTTTTCCATCCTGGCGCTGGCGGCCCTCAACCAGCTGCCCGACATGCGGGACGATGAGCCGGCGGTGCGGCCGGGCTGGGGCGTGGCCGACCGCTCGCATCCGGCCTTCGCCGTCAGCCGGCAGGATTCATCAGAAAAAACAGTATCTTACGCCATCCTTCGGCATCCCGAAGGCGGCCGCAGGGACGTCATGCGCTGGACGAGCGAGGCGGACAAGCCTGTGGCCGAGCTCGAGATCTATCGGGAAGGCGGCGAATTCGATGTCGCCCGTCCGGCGACGGCGGATCTCGCCATCCAGATGGGCCTTGGCGCCGCCACACCACTCGAGCAGGCCGGCCTGATCCAGACCAAATTCGGCCCCGTCGCCCTGTTCCGGCCGGTTGGCACCGACAAGGCAGCGCCGCCCTGCCTCGGCTATCTCAAGCGCAACGAGGAGCCGGGCTTGCAGATCTCCGGCTTCTCCTGCCAGGGCGACACAATGCCCGTTCGGCGCGCGGCGATCGCCTGCATGCTGAACCGGTTGACGCTGCTGGCCTCGGGCAACGAGCCGAAGCTGGCGGAATTCTTCGCCCATGCCGAGCTGAAGCGCCGCGCCTGCGACGGCGCTGCGGCCTCCGACTGGCTGCTGGGCGCAGCCAACGCGCAATTGCGCGGGGCGCTTTGAGCGGCACCAAGCTCAAGTGGCTGGTTTGCATGCAACTTTTGCCGGCGCGCACGATTATTCCCGGCCGGTGTGACCCAATAGACCTAGTTGCAGCCACCCCGGCCGGGCTAGTATGGGGCGAAATCGACTGGCGGCCTGCCGCCTGAAGGGGACGTGATGAGCTCGAAATTTTCTGCGGCAACCAAATTGGCGACCTGGCTAGCGGCGGGCGCCGTCATCGCCGCGGCCTTCGCGACGCCGGCTGCGGCCGACACCAAGACCAAGCGCTATGACGAGCGCGGCCGCCCCTATTACGGCCCGAGCGGCCCCAACGCGGTCTATCAGCAGGGCCGCACCCGCATCTATGTGAGCAAGCGCTCCTGGCTCGACGGCGGCACCGAGGTCAATCCGGGCGACCGCAAGTTCAGCGACTACGCCTTCCCGCCGGCCGTCGGCTATCCGTCCTTCGCCCGCGAAAACCTCAACCGCCCGATCGATCGCCAGCCGCTCTCGACCCCGGCCGATGTCGGCGGCTACCCGCAGAACTTCCCGCTGTACTGAGCGGGCGTATCTTTCGAATCAAAATGGCCGGGCCAGCACCCGGCCATTTCTTTTTGCGGGGTGCCGTAGGGCGCACCTGCCTCTCGACCGTCATTGCGAGCGCAGCGAAGCAATCCAGAGTCTCTGTGGAAAGATTCTGGATTGCTTCGTCGCCAGCGCAAAATTGCTTCGCAATTTTGTCGCGGGCTCCTCGCAATGACGGCTGAGGCTACGCGTTCGCCGCCGGATCGTACCGCCTGCAAAATTCCTCGATCGCCTCGGAGCGGAAATCGCAGAGGCGTTCGAAGATGAGCTCATCCGGCCAATCCCACCAGGCAATGCGGCGCAGGCTGTCCGCGACCGACTCGGAAAACCGCCTGCGGATCGGGCGCGCGGGAACGCCGCCGACGATCGTGTAGGGCTCGACATCGCGGCTGACGACCGCGCCTGCGCCGATCACCGCGCCGTCGCCGACCGTGACACCCGGCAGCAGGATCGCGGCGTGGCCGATCCAGACGTCATTGCCGACGATGACGCGGTCGCCGCGGCGGTCCGCGAAGAAGTCGCGGTCGCGCGTCGCGCTCGCCTCATAATATTCGGGGACATAGGTAAAGCGATGCTGGGAGGGGCGGCCCATCGGATGATTGGGCGCGCCGATCCGCACCGAATTGGCGATCGCCGTGAACTTTCCGATCGCGGCGTCGGCGACCTCGCAATTCTCGCCGAGATAGGAGTAGTCGCCGAGCGAGGCATATTCGATGCGGCTATGGCTGAGAATTTCGCAGCGCCGCCCGATCTGCGCCTCGCGTTGGCGCACGGTTTCATGGATGAAGGTTTCCGCGATCTTGGGGCGGGGCGAGGCGTCCATGAGATGGCTCCGGGAGCAGGTGCCATAGGGTGGGCCAAAGACGCATCGCGCCGTGCCCACGATGTCTCGAGCTGTCATTCCGGGGCGGCTCGGAGAGCCGAACCTCAGGTGCGCAATTGCGCACCGGGAATCTCGAGATTCCGGGTTCGATGCTTCGCATCGCCCCGGAATGACGAGGATCAGCCTTACGCGTGCAGCTTCTGCAATTCCTTCAGGATCGCTTCGCCCATCTGCGTGGTCGAGGCGGCGGTCGTGCCCTCCGACTTGATGTCGGCGGTGCGCAGGCCGCTCGCCAGCACCGCGGCGATCGCGGCGTCGACCTTGTCGGCGAGATCGCCCATGTCGAAGGAATAGCGCAGCGCCATGCCGAAGGACGAGATCATCGCAATGGGATTGGCGAGGCCCTTGCCGGCGATGTCAGGCGCCGAGCCGTGCACGGGCTCGTACAGCGCCTTGCGCTTCTTGCTCTTAACGTCGACCTCGCCGAGCGAGGCCGAGGGCAGCATGCCGAGCGAGCCGGTCAGCATCGCCGCGATGTCGGACAGCATGTCGCCGAACAGATTGTCGGTGACGATGACGTCGAACTGCTTCGGCCACTTCACCAGCATCATGCCGCCGGAATCGGCGAGCTGGTGCTCGAGCGTGACATCGGGATATTCACGCTTGTGGACTTGAGTCATGACCTCGTTCCAGAGCACGCCCGACTTCATGACGTTGCGCTTCTCCATCGACGTCACCTTGTTCTTGCGCTTCCGGGCAAGCTCGAAGGCGACGCGGCCGATGCGCTCGATCTCATAGGTGTCGTAGACCTGGGTATCGACGGCGCGCTTCTGGCCGTTGCCGAGATCGGTGATGGTCTTGGGCTCGCCGAAATAGACGCCGCCGGTGAGCTCGCGCACGATGACGATGTCGAGGCCTTCCACGGCCTCGCGCTTCAGGCTCGAGGCGTCGGCCAGCGCCGGATAGCACACGGCGGGGCGGAGATTGGCGAACAGGGCCAGATCCTTGCGCAGGCGCAAGAGGCCGGCTTCGGGGCGCACCTCGTAGGGCACCGCGTCCCATTTGGGGCCGCCGACCGCGCCAAAGATGATGGCGTCGGCGGCCAGCGCCTTGGCCATGTCGCCCTCGGAGATCGACACCTTGTGGGCGTCATAGGCCGAGCCGCCGACGAGGCCAGTGTCGGTCTCGAATTTAGCGATCCCGGCCGAATTGAGCCAATCGATCAGCCGCTTCACCTCGCCCATCACCTCCGGGCCGATACCGTCGCCGGGGAGCAGCAGCAATTTGTGGGTCGCCATGGTCGTGTCCTCAGTTTTTTCTCGTCATTGCCGGGCTTGACCCGGCAATCCAGCTTTTTTGAAGGATGGATGCCCGGGTCAAGCCCGGGCATGACAAGCCGGGATGAATTTCGGCGGGAGTGCTAGAGCGGCCTTGCGCGCTTGGCAAGACACCATTGCCGCACCGCGGCTGTGCAAGGCGCACCTAGCCTGCCACAGTGCCAGACGCCGGAGTACCCTTTGCACGCCCCTGAGCGCCCTCCACACGACGCGCACCCCGCGCGGCTGATCCTGACCCTGTCGCTCGCGGCGACGGTCGGGCTCGGCATCGGCCGCTTTGCCTATGCCCTGGTGCTGCCCGACATGCGGGAGGACCTCGGCTGGTCCTACTCGGCGGCGGGTTTCATGAACACCATCAATGCCGTCGGCTATCTCGTCGGCGCGCTGGCAGCGTCGCGGCTGATCCAGCGGGTCGGCTGGGCGGCGGCGATCCGCGGCGGGACCCTGGCCTGCGTCGCCGCGCTCGCGACCTGCGCATTGACCGGCAATTTCGTGGCGCTGAGCCTGGCGCGCCTCGTGCTGGGCCTCGGCGCTGCGGCCGGCTTCGTCGCCGGCGGCGCGCTCGCCGCTTCAATCGCGCAGTCGTACCCGGAGCGGGCCAATTTCCTGCTCAGCCTGTTCTATGCTGGGCCCGGCGTCGGCATCCTTTCCTCGGGGCTGATCGCGCCGTTCACGCTGCAATATTTCGGGCCGGGCTCGTGGTGGATCGTATGGTGGGCGCTGACGCTGCTCTCGGCCGCGATGACCGTGCCGCTGTACCTGACCCGCATCGAAAGCGGCGCACGCTTCTCCGAAGGCAGCCACGCCGCCTTCGCAATTCTGCCCGTGCTGATCTATCTCGCCGCCTATTTCCTGTTCGGTGCCGGCTACATCGCCTACATGACCTTCATGATCGCCTATGTCCGCGACGGCGGCGGCGGTGCGGCGGCGCAAGCTGCGTTCTGGGGCCTGATCGGCCTGTCGGCGTTCGTCACGCCCTGGGCCTGGCGCGGCGTGCTCGCGCTCGATCGCGGCGGGCTTGCCACCGCCATCATCCTCGGCACCAACGCGCTCGGCGCCGGCTTGCCGATGCTCGGGCATTCCCCGACCTGGCTCGCGATTTCAGCCGTGGTGTTCGGGGTCGCCTTCTTCGCGGTGGTCGGCTCGACCACCGCCTTCGTCCGCTTCAACTATCCACCGCAGGTGTGGCCGACCGCGATCGCGGCGATGACGATCTCGTTCGGCATCGGCCAGACGTTGGGACCGATCGTGGTCGGTGCGATCACGGACGCGCTGGGGAGCTTGAGCTACGCGCTGAATGTGTCGGCGGCGCTGCTGGCGTTGGGCGCGGTCCTGGCGCTGTGCCAGCGGAAGGTGGGGCCGGCGAAATCACCGGTGCCGTAGGGTGGGTTAGCCGGGGCGACGATCAACTCCCGCTAAACGAATTGTACCCCTGGTCTTCCCAATAGCCACCCCTGTAGTCGTTGGTGACTTCCATCGAGATCACGTATTTCGGGTTCTTGAAGCCGAGCTTCGTCGGCACGCGGATTTTCATCGGGAAACCATAGGCGCGCGGCAGAATGTCGTTCGCATATTTGAAGGTCATCTGGGTCTGCGGATGCAGCGCGCTGCGCATATCGAGCGGCGAGTTGTAGCCGTCCTTGTCGGCGCACTGGAACCAGACATATTTCGCGCGGGTGTCGGCGCCGATCAGTTTGAGGAAATCGCGCAAGGGCGTGCCGGTCCAGCTGCCGATGGCGCTCCAGCCCTCGACGCAGATGTGGCGGGTGATCTGCGTCACCTGCGGCAGCTTGGTGAGCTCGTCCAGCGTCCAGGACTTCTTGTTGTCGACGAGGCCGCGCACCTCGAGCTTCCAATCTTTGCCATCGATGTCAGGCGCGTCGTCAAGATCGTAATAGGCATTGAACGGGAATGGCTTTGTGATCGCGCTCTCGGGGAAGGTCGGCGCCAGCGCGTCGGGATTGAAGATGAAGGCCTGCACGGCGTCGTTGAACTTCGACACCTTCGCCAGCATGGTCTCGGCCGAGGAGGAGTCGACCACGTCGCAGCCGGTGAGCAGCGTCAGCGCGCCTAAGCTGGCGCCGCCGGCGATGAAGCGGCGGCGGGTAAAATCCGGCATCGCCTTGATGGAGTCCTTGATCAGCAGCCGCTTGTCGACGCCGGGGATCAGGAATGAACGCTTGGCCATGGTGGTTCTCACATATCTGTTTTGAGCATGATCTTGTCGAAAACCGGTTCCCACTTTTCCGGATCATGCTCAACGGCCGATGATCATGGCGCGCAGGCTCTTGGGCACCAGCAGCGCGAGCAGGACGTGAACGACGAGGAAGGCGCAGATCGCGGCCATGCAGAAGAAATGCACGTAGCGCGCGGTCGGATAGTCACCGAACAGCATCACCAGGTAGTAGAGCTGCACCGGCTTCCACATGCCGAGGCCGGACAGCACGATCAGCACGCCGACCACGATGATGCCGGCATAGAGCAGGCGCTGCACGTAGTTGTAGACGGTGAGGTCGTCATGACCGAGCTTGAAGGTCAGTGCGGCCCTGACGTCGTGGAGCACGCCCGATGGCGTGATCGGGAGCAGTTTTTTCCGGAAGCGGCCGGTCGCGAAGCCGGTGATGAGATAGGCGAGGCCGTTGATCATCAGCAGCCACATCGCGGCAAAATGCCAGAGCAGGCCGCCGCCGAGCCAACCACCGAGCGTGTATTCGCGCGGAAAACTGAAGCCGAACAGCGGCGAGGCGTTGTAGATCTGCCAGCCCGACAGGATCATCAGGATCATGGCCAGCGCGTTGATCCAGTGCATGACGCGGACCCAGGCCGGCTGGATCACTTTGGCCGGGGTGGCGCTGACCTGCTCGCCTGAGACTATGAGGCTCGACATGATGGTTCCGTCCTGAACGTCGTCTGACACTGAATATACGCCGCTGCGCCCGTTTTCGTTACGCCCCTTTGGCCATCGAATCGATGCCCGCAGGCTATGGCGGTCACAAAAAAAGCGAGCCGGGCATCCCCGGCTCGCCGTCGCAAATCAGGCTGTTTTCCGGGGATGAAACAGCAAGCTGCGGTGTTACGTCGCCGGCATCAGCACGGTATCGACCACATGGATGACGCCGTTCGACTGGTTGACGTTGGAGATGGTCACCATGGAGGTGCCGCCCTTGGCGTCGACGATCCAGACCTTTCCGTCCATCTTCTTCACGGTGAGTTCCTCGCCTTCGGCGGTCTTCAGCTTCTTGCCGTCGGTGAGGTCGGAGGCTTCGAGCTTGCCAGGCACGACGTGGTAGGTGAGAATCTTGGTCAGCGTCGCCTTGTTCTCGGGCTTGACCAGATTGTCGACGGTGCCGGCCGGCAGCTTGCCGAAGGCGGCGTTGGTCGGCGCGAACACCGTGAACGGGCCCTTGCTTTCCAGCGTCTGCACAAGACCGGCCGCCTTCACGGCCGCAACCAGCGTGGTGTGGTCCTTCGAGTTGACCGCGTTCTGGACGATGTTCTTGGACGGGAACATCGCGGCGCCGCCGACCATGACGGTCTTCTCCTCGGCGCGAACGGGGCTGACGACGGTTGCGGTGATCGCGAGGGCACTGAAGGCAGCGGCAGCGAGATAGGCAATACGCTTCGACATGGAAAGTCTCCCGATTGAATGGTGACCGGCAATGGCCGGCGTTGAGTTGGGGCAACGAAGGCGGCTTGCGGCAGTCTCGAGGTGAAGCAGCAGCGCCGTCGTTGGCCGAACTACGGGAGGTTTCGCGATGCGGTTTCGAGGAAAAATTCTTTGTGATGGGTGAAACTATGTGCGGGGACGTTCGTGAGGGTGAGCGTGCGCCAAGCAAACGGTGCCGTAGAGGGCAAAGCGCAGCGTGCCCACCAAACGCAAATGCGGGGAGAGATGGTGGGCACGGCGCTTCGCGCCTTCGCCCACCCTACGGCAGTGTGCCTATTGCACAATACGCCCGCCTCAATCCCTGCTCTGCGGCGTCTGAATAAATCCGCGATTGTGCGTCGGGCTGATCAGCAGCTCGTTGATGCAGACGCGCGGCGGCATCGAGGCAATGAACGCGATGGTGCGGCCGAGATCCTCGGGCTGCAGCATCTTGGCCTGCTCCTCCTCGCTCGGCACCACCGGACGCAGCTTCAGGATCGGCGTTGCGACCTCGCCCGGCATCAGGCAGCAGGCGCGCAGGCCATTCACGCACTCATCCATGTTGAAGGAGTGGGTCAGCGCCAGCACCGCATGTTTGGTCGTGGTGTAGGCCGGGCCCGGCATCTTCGAGACATGACGGCCGGCCCAGGACGAGACGTTGATGATCGAGCCGTCCTGCTGCTTGCGCATCGTCGGCAGCACCGCGCGCATGCAATAGAGCACGCCGTTGAGATTGACCTGGACGAGCTTGTCCCAGCCCTCCAGTTCCATGTCCTTCCAGCTGCGCTTGGGAACATTGATGCCGGCATTGTTGACGAGCAGGTCGATTCGGCCGTGCTTCGCCGCGATTTGATCGGCCGCCTTCTGGGCCTGATCCGCGTTGGCCACGTCCAGCGCGATGGCCTCGGCGGTGCCGCCCGCCTTGGTGATTTTCGCAACCACCGTCTCCAGAGCTGACTGGCGGCGGCCCGAAACCACCACCGTCCAGCCGTCAGCCGCCAACGCCTCGGCGCCGGCCTCCCCGATCCCGCTGCCGCCGCCCGTGACCCAGGCCACGCGTTTCCCGTTTTTGGTCATGCAAACTGTCTCCGTTGCTTCAATGGGGCGGTTTTTGCTAATCCAGCCCTCGGTTTTGACCGGCCTTGTCAGTCTTACGGTCGAGGAAATCTTGCATGAACCAAGCAGCCAACGCCAATCTGTTTTCCCGCCTGTTCGAGGGCCTCGACGATCCCAAACGCCTCGCCATCGAGACGCAGGACGGCGCCCATATCAGCTATGGCGATCTGATCGCGCGGGCCGGGCAGATGGCGAATGTGCTGGTCGCGCGCGGCGTGAAGCCCGGCGACCGCGTCGCGGTGCAGGTGGAAAAGTCCGTCGCCAACATCGTGCTGTACCTCGGCACGGTCAGGGCCGGCGCGGTCTATCTGCCGCTCAACACCGCCTACACGCTGAATGAGCTCGATTACTTCATCGGCGACGCCGAGCCGTCGCTGGTGGTGTGCGATCCCTCCAAGGCCGAGGGCCTCGCCCCGATCGCCGCCAAGGTGAAGGCCAAGGTCGAGACGCTCGGAGCTGACGGCAAGGGCTCTCTGACGGACGCCGCCGACAAGGCCGCCAGCGAATTTGCGACGGTGACGCGGGCCGGCGACGATCTCGCCGCGATCCTCTACACCTCGGGCACCACCGGCCGCTCCAAGGGCGCGATGCTGACGCATGATAACCTGGCGTCGAACTCGCTCTCGCTGGTCGGCTACTGGCGCTTCACCGACAAGGACGTGCTGATCCACGCGCTGCCGATCTACCATACGCACGGCCTGTTCGTGGCGACCAACGTGACGCTGTTCGCGCGCGCCTCGATGATCTTCCTGCCGAAGCTCGATCCAGACCTCATCATCAAGCTGATGGCGCGCGCCACCGTGCTGATGGGCGTGCCGACCTTCTACACGCGGCTGCTGCAGAACCCCGCGCTGTCGAAGGAGACAACCAAGCACATGCGCCTGTTCATCTCGGGCTCGGCGCCGCTGCTGGCCGAGACTCATCGCGAATGGTCGGCGCGCACGGGGCATGCGGTGCTGGAACGCTACGGCATGACCGAGACCAACATGAACACCTCGAACCCGTATGACGGCGAGCGCGTGCCCGGCGCAGTCGGCTTCCCGCTGCCCGGCGTCTCCGTGCGCGTGACCGACCCCGAGACCGGCAAGGAATTGCCGCGCGAGGAGATCGGCATGATCGAGGTCAAGGGCCCGAACGTGTTCAAGGGCTATTGGCGCATGCCGGAGAAGACCAAGTCCGAATTCCGCCCCGACGGCTTCTTCATCACCGGCGACCTCGGCAAGATCGATAACAAGGGCTACGTTCACATCCTCGGCCGCGGCAAGGATCTCGTCATCTCCGGCGGCTTCAACGTCTACCCCAAAGAGATCGAGAGCGAGATCGACGCTATGCCCGGCGTGATCGAGTCCGCCGTGATCGGCGTGCCGCATGCCGATTTCGGCGAGGGCGTCACCGCGGTGCTGGTGCGCCAGCCCGGTGCGAACATCGATGAAGCCGCCGTGCTGAAAGGCCTGGAAGGGCGTCTTGCAAAATTCAAGATGCCCAAGCGCGTCTTCGTCGTCGACGAGCTGCCGCGCAATACGATGGGCAAGGTGCAGAAGAATATCTTGCGCGACACGTACAAGGATATTTACGCGAAGAAATAGGGTCAATGCTTCGGGGTTGGGGGAAACATGAAGCGCGATGAGAGCCGTCCGGATCAGTCATCATCTCCTGGATGCCTGCGCGGCACTGGACCGAGCCCGAATGGCTATTGCGGGACTTGGCAAAGCCGAGCGGATTAAGTTGGAGGGCTCGTTCTACGGCGTCCTTGACGCGCTGAAGGACGAGTTGCTTCAGCCGATCTACGATCAGTATCCGGATCTTGAGCCTCCAAAGTCCGACCGGGAAACATATGAATATATCTGCGAGCTCACGTGGGACGAGGTGCAGCTCCCACCGGGAGTAACCGAGCAACGGCTCGACGAGATCGTTTTCTCGGTCATGAAGCCGACTTGGCGGAAGACCGCGGCGATAGCCACCCGGGCGATGGATCATTGCAAAGAGCTTGGACTGCCGATCGACGACAAGATGATTGCGGCGCGATTGAAAGTGCTTTCGGATTCCGATCGTATCGAAGGCATTGGCGATATCCGATCGTGGCTCCACAGCGAAGTGCGATTGAAGGACTAATCCGCCTGCGATTTCTGGGCTCTGCTCTCTCCGCGTCATTGCGAGCGAAGCGAAGCAATCCAGAATCTTTGCGCGGAGACAGGCTGGATTGCTTCGCTTCGCTCGCAATGACGGTGGGCGGGGCGGCTACTGCCCACCCGCCAGACTGATCACAAACCGGCTACCCACGATGAACAGATAACACCCGAACGCCGCCTCCAGCGTTCGCTTCGACATCGCGTGCGCGGCTCGCACGCCCAGCGGCGCCGTCACGAGGCTCATCGGCATCACCAGCACGGCGCCGATCAGCGAGACGTAGCCGAGCGCGAACGGGATTTGCAGGGCGGCGACGGACGGATAGGTCGCAGCCGCGGGCCAGCCGGCGTAGATGTAGCCGAGCGCGCCGGGGATCGAGATCAGCACGGCGAGCGCCGACGAGGTCGCCACGGCCTGATGGATCGGCCGGCTGTAGAAGGTCATCAGCAAATTCGAGAACAGCCCGCCGCCGATGCCCATCAGCGTCGAGAGGATGCCGACGCAGAAGCCGTAGATGCGCATCAAAAAGCCCTCGGGCAGATCATCGCCGAACTTCCAGCCCTCGCGCGCGAAGATCAGTCGCGCCGCGGCCGAATAGGCGACACACACGAACACGATCTTGAACAGCCGCTCAGGCGCGAAGCGCGCGACGACGCTCCCCGAGACAACGCCGATCAGGATCGGCAGCCACCAGACCCGCAGGATCGACATGTCGACCGCACCGCGCTTGTAGTGCGCCTGGAACGAGCGGATCGACGTCGGAATGATCACCGCCAGCGAGGTGCCGACGCAGAGCGGCATTCGCACCTCCAGCGGCACGCCGGCAATGCGGAAGCATTCGTAGAACACCGGCACGAGGATCGCCCCGCCGCCGATACCGAACACGCCGGCCAGGAATCCCGAGAGCGCGCCGGTTGCGATCAACAGCAGCGCGAGCTCGACGATCTCCTTGATATCAAGACCTGGAATCACCCTGACCTGCCCCGGCAACTGGTCGCTGGCGTCTCCGAGGCTCGCGCTCGGATTCGGCTGCGGTCCAAGCTGTAGGTGATCTGATTTGCGTGGTCGACACGCGGCGCCCCGTCGTCTTGGGTGGGATGCAGGTTGCGCATATCCAACCGCCCGGCGAAAATTCAGTGCGTGCGACGGAAATTGACCGACGACTCATTCAGCGTTCGCGCCGCCTCAGCCGTCATGAACTGACTGGTTCGAAGTGTGACCTGAGGGTGAAGGCTTAGAGGCGTTCCAATAGCGATTTCAACGCGCCTCGCCTCATATCACAACAGATGAATTTATATTCGCTTCTTAGTGGGTACGCCATCGTCCTGGTATACCAAGCCCCTGATTGGCCTTGTTTCATCAACGGTCTAGAGCTGAACCGGTTGTTCGATTCTTGGCGATTTGGTGATTGCGCAGGCGAAACCGACTCCGTAAATAGAGCCGACCTCTCGCGATCCCCGCGCGCGCCCTGTTGGGCCGCCATACAACATCAAAGCCCATGACCGCACGGATCGAACGACCGCTTTCTCCCCACATCCAAACATACCGCTGGACCCTGACGATGGCGCTCTCCATCGTCCACCGCGCCACTGGTATTGCCCTCTACGTCGGAACCCTGCTGCTGGCCTGGTGGCTGATCGCGGCGGCCTCCGGCCCCGCCGCCTACGCCCATGTCCAGGCCTTCACCGGCAGCATCATCGGCCGACTGATCGTGTTCGGTTACACCTGGGCGCTGATGCACCATATGCTCAGCGGCATCCGGCACTTCGTGTGGGACCTCGGCTTTGGCTTCAAGGCCAATGAGCGCGAAGCGCTGACCTGGGGCGCGCTGATCGGCGGCATCGCGCTGACGGTGCTGATCTGGATCATCGCCTATGCGATCGGAGGTGGACGATGAGCGCAACCGATACGCCGAAGCACAGCATGCGCACCCCGCTCGGCCGCGTGCGCAATCTCGGCGCCGCGCATTCCGGCACCGGCGACTTCTGGCGCCAGCGCGTCACCGCGGTGGCGATGGTGTTGCTGATGATCCCGGTGGTCGTCGTCATCATGATGCTGCTCGGCCGCAACCAGGCCGGCGCCAAGCAGATCCTCGGCTCGCTGCCGATCGCCATCATCATGGTGCTCTTCATCGTCGCCAGCGCCTGGCACATGAAGATCGGCATGCAGGTCGTGATCGAGGATTACGTCCACAACGAGAAGCTGAAGCTCGCTTCGATCATGCTCAACAATTTCTTCTCGATCGCGGTCGCGCTCGCCTCGATCTACGCGATCCTCCAACTGTCATCCGGAGTGTAACCCATGGCCAACGAGACGAATGGCAAGGGCAACGGCGCTCCCGCCACCAACGGCAAGGCCTATCCGATCGAAGACCACACCTATGACGTCGTCGTGGTCGGCGCCGGCGGCGCGGGCCTGCGCGCCGTGGTCGGCTGCAGCGAAGCCGGCCTGAAGACCGCCTGCATCACCAAGGTGTTTCCGACCCGCTCGCACACGGTAGCGGCGCAGGGCGGCATCTCGGCCTCGCTCGGCAACATGCACAAGGACGACTGGCGCTGGCACATGTACGATACCGTGAAGGGATCGGACTGGCTCGGCGACCAGGACGCGATCGAATACATGGTGCGCAACGCGCCCGACGCGGTCTACGAGCTCGAGCATTGGGGCGTGCCGTTCTCGCGCACCGAGGACGGCAAGATCTACCAGCGTCCGTTCGGCGGCATGACCACCGAGTTCGGCAAGAGCCAGGCACAGCGCACCTGCGCCGCCGCCGACCGCACCGGCCACGCCATGCTGCACACGATGTATGGCCAGTCGCTGCGCCACGCGGCCGAGTTCTTCATCGAGTTCTTCGCTATCGACCTGATCATGGACGACCAGGGCACCTGCCGCGGCGTCATCGCGCTTAAGCTGGACGACGGCACGCTGCACCGCTTCCGCGCCCAGACCGTGATCCTCGCCACCGGCGGCTACGGCCGCGCCTACGCCTCCTGCACCTCGGCGCACACCTGCACCGGTGACGGCGGCGGCATGGTGCTGCGCGCGGGCCTGCCGCTGCAGGACATGGAGTTCGTGCAGTTCCACCCGACCGGCATCTACGGCTCGGGCTGCCTCGTCACCGAAGGCGCCCGCGGCGAAGGCGGCTATCTCGTCAACTCCGAGGGCGAACGCTTCATGGAGCGCTATGCGCCCTCCGCGAAGGACCTCGCCTCGCGCGACGTCGTCTCGCGCGCGATGACCATCGAGATCCGCGAGGGGCGCGGCGTCGGCAAGAAGAAGGACCACATCTTCCTGCATCTCGACCATCTCGATCCCGCAGTGCTCGCCGAGCGCCTGCCGGGCATCTCCGAGTCCGCAAAGATCTTCGCCAACGTCGATGTGACGCGCGAGCCGATCCCGATCGTGCCGACCGTGCACTACAACATGGGCGGCATCCCCACCAACTATCACGGCGAAGTGCTGACCAAGAAGGATGGCGACGACAACGCGGTCATCCCCGGCCTGATGGCGATCGGCGAAGCCGCCTGCGTCTCCGTGCACGGCGCCAACCGCCTTGGCTCCAACTCGCTGATCGACCTCGTGGTGTTCGGCCGTGCCGCAGCGCTGCGCCTCGCCGAGAAGCTCACGCCCAATGCCAAGCAGCCGGAGCTGCCGGCGAACTCGGCCGAGCTCGCCCTCGGTCGCCTCGACCACTACCGCTACGCCTCCGGCGGCACGCCAACCGCGAAGCTGCGCGAGGGCATGCAGCACGTCATGCAGAACAATTGCGCGGTGTTCCGCACCGGCGAAGTGCTGAGCGAAGGTCAGAACCTGATCCAGAAGGTCCACAGCGGCATCACCGACATTGCCGTATCCGACCGCTCGCTGGTGTGGAATTCGGACCTGGTCGAGACGCTCGAATTCGACAATCTGATCTCGCAGGC
This sequence comes from Bradyrhizobium sp. USDA 4486, assembly GCF_054057995.1. NCBI lineage: Bacteria > Pseudomonadati > Pseudomonadota > Alphaproteobacteria > Hyphomicrobiales > Nitrobacteraceae > Bradyrhizobium > Bradyrhizobium sp. USDA 4486. The sequence goes on along the minus strand of NZ_JBSRZV010000001.1, from coordinate 6,545,683 downwards.
GGTGGTGACGATGAACTCGGCCGCCAATCGCACCGAGAGCCGCGGCGCCCATGCCCGCGAGGACTTCTCCGAGCGCGACGACAAGAACTGGATGAAGCACACGCTGGCCTGGCTGGACGATTCCGGCAAGGTCAGGATCGAGTACCGCCCGGTTCACGACTACACCATGACCAACGACGTGCAGTACATCCCGCCCAAGGCGCGCGTGTATTGAGAAGCAACAGGTGCTCGTCATTCCGGGGCGCTGCGTAGCATCGAACCCGGAATCTCGAGATTCCGGGTCTGGTCCTTCGGACCATCCCGGAATGACGAAAGGTTAGAGCAATGGTTGAATTCGCACTTCCGAAGAACTCCAAGATCACTGGCGGCAAGACCTGGCCGAAGCCCGCGGGCGCGACCGAGCTGCGCGAGTTCCGCGTCTATCGCTGGAATCCCGATGACGGCAAGAATCCGAGCGTCGACACCTATTACGTCGACACCAATGATTGCGGTCCGATGGTGCTGGACGGTCTGATCTGGATCAAGAACCACATCGACCCCACGCTGACCTTCCGCCGCTCCTGCCGCGAAGGCGTCTGCGGCTCCTGCGCCATGAATATCGACGGCCAGAACACGCTCGCCTGCACCCGCTCGATGCACGACGTCAAGGACGGCGCGGTCAAGATCAACCCGCTGCCGCATCAGCCCGTCGTGAAGGATCTCGTTCCTGACCTCACCAATTTCTACGCACAGTACGCTTCGGTCGAGCCATGGCTGAAGACGACCTCGCCGACGCCGCAGAAGGAATGGCGCCAGAGCCACGAGGACCGCGAGAAGCTTGACGGCCTCTACGAGTGCATCCTGTGCGCCTGCTGCTCGACCTCCTGCCCAAGCTATTGGTGGAACAGCGAGCGCTATCTTGGTCCCGCCGCGCTGCTCCAGGCCAACCGCTGGGTCTCCGATTCGCGCGACGAGGCGACCGGCGAGCGGCTCGACAATCTCGAGGACCCGTTCCGGCTCTATCGCTGCCACACCATCATGAACTGCGCCAAGGCCTGCCCGAAGGGCCTGAACCCGGCGGAAGCCATCGCCGAGCTCAAGCTCAAGATGGTCGAGCGCCAGATCTAGGCCTCAGTCACGCCAAGGCCCCGGCCGCCGCGGCGGCGGGGGCATTCTACGATCGACATCAGTTTGAGTAGATTTTGCCACGACCCGCGTCGCGGGCGAATCCTTGGAATACAACCAAAGGTTCCCGCGACAAGCCGCTTCCTTCCCGGCGCGAAATTCAAGTAAGCTCCCCGGCCAGGGACCGGGACCGACCGTGCAGGGCGCGCAACGCAACTCGCTGAGACTGTTGCAGTGGATGATGGCTGCATCCCTGGCGCTTCCGATTGCGCTGTTCGTCTTCGCCTCCACGATCGCCTACACCTCGACCAACGACATCGCCGACCGTGAGATCGAGCGCACGCTCGACGTCGCCCATGAGCACGCGCTGAAGGTGTTCGAGACCATCGACCGGAGCCTTGCCGAGATCAACGAGGTGGTGCGCGGCCTTTCGGATGATGCGATCCGCGCGCGCGAGCCGGCGCTGCACCAGCGCCTGAAGCGCCTGACCGATTCGCTGCCGCAGTTGAAATCGGCCTGGATCTTCGATGCGGACGGGCGATCGCTGGTCAACAGCCTCGTCTCACCGCCGCCGGACCAAAGCTTTGCCGACCGCGACTACTTTCTCGCTCATGTCGACCAGGCCATCGGCACCTTCATCGGCACGCCGCTGACGCCGCGGCCGCCCTACCAGGGCGCGCGTTTCTTCGGCGTCAGCCGCCGCCGCGATTCCGACGACGGCCGCTTCATCGGCGTGATCCAGGCGTCGGTCCTGCCGGAATATTTCGAGAGCTTTTATGCCAGGATCGGCTCCGACCCGGGCAGCTTCTTCGCGATCGGACGCACCGATGGGACGGTGCTGGCGCACTTTCCGCGGCTCGACCGCGACCTCCGGCTCGATCCAACCGGGCCGGTTGGCCAGAAGATCGCAGTTCACCCGGACCGCGGCCTCATGACCATCGACTGGGCCTCGGACGGGGTCGAGCGGCGCATCGGCTATCGGCGCGTAGCCGAATATCCGATCTATGTCAGCGCGGGCCTCGAGACCTCGGCGATTCGCGCGCGCTGGTACGCCACGATCGGCCAGCATCTGGTGTTCGGTGTTCCCGCCACCGCGCTGCTGTTCCTGCTGCTGGCATTCGCGTTCCGCCGCACCCAGCATCTGCAGGCCGAGGCCGCCGCGCGCCGCGATGCCGAGGAGGCGCTCAAGCACAGCCAGCGGCTTGAGGCGCTCGGGCAGCTCACCGGCGGCGTCGCGCACGACTTCAACAATCTGCTGACGGTGATCCGCGCCTCGGTCGACCTGTTGAACCGGCCGCAGCTGACCGAGGAGCGGCGGCAGCGCTACGTCACCGCGATCGCGGACGCCGTCGCGCGCGCGGCCAAGCTGACCTCGCAGCTGCTCGCCTTTGCGCGGCGGCAGACCTTGAAGCCGGAAGTGTTCGACGTCGGCGAGCGGATACGATCGCTGCACGACATGCTCGCGACCCTGCTCGGCTCGGCGATCGAGATCGCGATCCGGCTGCCGGCCGAGCCCTGCCTCGTCAATGCCGATGCCGGCCAGTTCGAGACCGCGCTGATCAACATGGCGACCAATGCGCGCGATGCCATGCAGAGCAAGGGCAGGATCACCTTGGCCGTTCAACCGGCGGCGACCGTTCCGGAGTCGCTGGCACATCTCGTCGGCAGCCACGGTTTCGTCAGCGTCGCAGTCAGCGACACCGGCATCGGCATTCCTGCCGCGCGGCTCGGCCGCATCTTCGAGCCGTTCTTCACCACCAAGCAGGTCGGCCACGGCACTGGTCTTGGCCTGTCGCAGGTGTTCGGCTTCGCCCGGCAGTCCGGCGGCGAGGTGACCGTGATCAGCGAGGTCGGTCAGGGCAGCACCTTCACGCTTTATCTGCCGCGCGTGCCGCCGGACCTGCTGCCGCAGCGTCAGGCGCCGAACACGGCGCCGGCATTGGCCGGCAGCGGCATGTCGGTGCTGGTGGTCGAGGACAATATCGAGCTCGCCAATTTCGCAGCCGACGGCCTCACCGGGCTCGGCTACAGCATCACGCTCGTCGACAACGCAACCGATGCGCTCGCCGAGCTCGTCGTGGACGCGGACCGCTTCGATGTCGTGTTCTCGGACGTGGTGATGCCGGGAATGACCGGGCTCGACCTCGCGCACGCCATCCGCGACCGCGGCATCGGCGTGCCGGTGGTGCTGACGACCGGCTATAGCGAGGCGCTTGCCCACGAGGGCAGCGTCGGTTTCGAGCTCGTGCAGAAGCCCTATTCGATCGAGGAGCTGTCGCAGGTGCTCTACAGGGCGGCGCGGCTGCGCCGGGTGCGCGACGGCGCCGCGGAATGACCGGCCTCCTGGAACCGAAGGGAACCGATTGATTTCCTTTGCGTTGTCCGCGCATGCAGAAGCCGGCCGCAAAGCGCGAACAGGGCGACAAGCCGCCCATCGTCGAGATCACCGGCGAGAATGGCGATGACGTCGCCCCGCCACCGACGGAATTGCTCGAGCCCGACCCCGAGCTGTCGCCGGAGGAAGCCGAGCAGGTGCGCAAGGATTATCTGCTGGCGCGGTTCTGGATCAGCGCGCGGGGCTTCTGGGGCCGCAACGGCGACCGGCTGGCCTGGCCGTTCTCGATCGGCCTCGGCGTGCTGATCGTCCTCACCGTTGGTTTCCAATACGGCATCAACGTCTGGAATCGTGCGATCTTCGACGCCATCGAGAAGCGCGACGCGGCGAGCGTGTTTCATCTCACCGCGATGTTCTTTCCGCTCGCGATCGGCAGCATCGTGCTCGGCGTGGCGCAGGTATTTGCGCGCATGGGGATCCAGCGGCGCTGGCGCGCCTGGCTGACTGCAAGCGTGCTGACGCGATGGCTCACGAACGGCCGCTATTACCAGCTCAATCTCGTCGGCGGCGACCACGACAATCCGGAATACCGCATCGCCGAGGATCTGCGTATCGCGACCGATTCGCCGGTCGATTTCCTCGCCGGCGTGACCTCGGCGCTGCTCTCGGCCGCAACCTTCATCGTCGTGCTCTGGACCATCGGCGGCGCGCTCACCGTGACGCTCGGCGGAGCCGCTATCACCATTCCAGGCTTCCTCGTGATCGCCGCGATCCTCTACGCTGCGATCGCATCCGGCTCGATCATGGTGATCGGCCGGCGCTTCGTGCAGGTCTCCGAGGACAAGAACCAGGCCGAAGCTGACTTTCGCTACACGCTGACGCGCGTGCGCGAGAACGGCGAGAGCATCGCGCTGCTCGGCGGAGAGGAGGAAGAGCGCGACGGCATCGACCGCAAATTTACCGGCGTGCTGCGACAATGGGCACGCTTGGCCGGCCAGCACATGCGCACCACGCTGGTGTCGCAAGGATCGAGCCTCGTTGCTCCCGTCGTGCCGCTGCTGCTCTGCGCGCCGAAATTCCTCGACGGCAGCATGACGCTCGGCCAGGTGATGCAGGCGGCCTCCGCCTTCACCATCGTGCAGAGCGCGTTCGGCTGGCTGGTCGACAATTATCCGCGGCTCGCCGACTGGAATGCCTGCGCGCGCCGCATCGCCTCGCTGATGATGTCGCTCGACGCTCTCGAACGCGCCGAGCAGGGCGACGGCTTCGGCCGCATCAAGCGCGGCGAAACCAATAACGAGGCCATGCTGGAGCTGAAGGATCTGTCCGTCACGCTCGATGACGGCACCGCCGTGGTCGGCGAGACCGAAGTCGTGATCGAGCCCGGCGAGCGCCTCCTGGTCGCCGGTGAATCCGGGACCGGCAAGAGCACGCTGGTGCGCGCCATCGCAGGTCTGTGGCCCTGGGGCGGCGGCAGCGTCAATTTCCATGCCGACCGGCGGCTGTTCATGCTGCCGCAGCGGCCCTATGTCCCGTCGGGATCGCTGCGCCGTGCCGTCGCCTATCCCGGCGCGGTCGACAGCTGGAGCGCAGCGGAGATCGGCGAGGCCCTGCACAAGGTCGGCCTCGATCATCTCAAGGAGAAGATCGAGGAAGAGGGACCCTGGGACCAGACGCTCTCGGGCGGCGAGAAACAGCGCCTCGCTTTCGCGCGGCTGTTGCTGCACAACCCCGACATCGTCGTGCTCGATGAAGCGACCTCCGCGCTCGACGAGAAAAGCCAGGACAAGATGATGAAAATGGTCACCGACGAGCTGCCGAAGGCGACCATCGTCAGCGTCGCGCATCGCGTCGAACTGGAAGCCTTCCACAGCCGCAAGATCGTGCTGGAACGTCGCAAAGGCGGCGCCAAACTCGTCAGCGACGTCGACCTGATCCCGCGCAAAGGCAAGCGCAGGCTGCTCGGGCGATTCCTGAGGCAGCGGAAGGCGCCGAAGAAGGCGGCGTGAGGCTCCGTCGCCCCGGCGAAAGCGGGACGACAGTGAAATTGTGGCCCCCATCAAAACCGGCTATGCATGCGCCGCCTGCAACAAGGACCGCCTGCTTGACACGCGACAACACTCCATCAACCGCGCCATTCGGCGCGTTTGCGCCGAATGCGGCGCAGGCCGTGATCATTCGCCTGACGCAACAGTCGGGACTGAAGCGTGGGGCGTTCCGTCCGTGGATGTCGCGGCTGGTGAATCTGCTGCGCGGCGGGCCGATCGACGTGCAGTACCAGGGCGCCTCGTTCCGGCTCTATCACCAGGGCAGCGCGACCGAGCGCGGCGCGCTGTTCAATCCCGACTACAATCTCGACGAACTCGACTTCCTGCGCCAGCACACCCCAGCGGGCGGCACGTTCGTCGATGTCGGCGCCAATGTCGGCACATTTGCTTTGGTCATGGCGAGGCAGGTCGGACCATCAGGCAAGGTTGTCGCGATCGAGCCACATCCGCTGACCTTCGGGCGACTCTCGTTCAACCACGCCGCATCGAGAGCAACGCAGGTGCGCCTGGTGCAGGCCGCGGCGGGCGACAGCGACGGCGAGTTGATGATCGAAAGCGGCGGCGGCAATCTCGGCGCCACCCATGTCGTCACCGGCGCCGCCAGTGCCGAGGCCATCAAGGTGCCGTCGCTGCGGCTGACAAGGATTATGGAAGAGGCCGGCATCACGCAGGTCGATTCGCTCAAGATCGACGTCGAGGGCTTCGAGGACCGCGTGCTGATCGGCTTCTTCCGCGACGCGCCGCAACCGCTGTGGCCGCGCGCGGTGGTGATCGAGCATCTGTCACAAAACGAATGGCAGCAGGATTGTATTGCCGACATGGTCGCGCGCGGCTTTACGATCGCGCGCAGGACGCGGAGCAATACGTTCCTGTCGCGCTGACGGGCGTCAACTACGGAGGTTACGATGATCGACCATTTGGGTTTCTCCGTCTCCGACTATGAGCGCGCGAAGGCGTTCTACGCCAAGGCGCTGGCGCCGCTCGGCTACAGCCTGATCATGGAAGTGACGGCGGAGCAGACCGGTCACGCCGCAGCAGCCGGCTTCGGCGCGAACGGCAAGCCGGAGTTCTGGTTCGGTGCCGAAGGCGCGATGAACAAGCCGGTGCACGTCGCCATCGCGGCGAAAGACCGTGCCACGGTCGACGCTTTCTACAAGGCGGCGATGGCGGCTGGCGGCCGCGACAACGGCGCGCCCGGCATTCGTCCGCATTATCACGCGAACTATTATGGCGCGTTCGTGCTCGACCCCGACGGGCACAACATCGAAGCGGTCTGTCACGCACCGGAATAGAGCAGTTTCCGGGACGGCACGACAAGGAACATCCGCGCGCGATCATCGTTGTCGTCCTCCGGACAACTGATGTCGATGATGCTGATGCCGATCGAACCGCCCGAGATTCCGCCGTCGACACCAGGGACTCCGAGCGAGCCGCCGCCGGGAATTCCGCCGGGCAACCCGCAGCCTGAAATCACGCCACCGGTGCGCGAGCCCGGCGAATCACCGCGGCCCGACGAACTGCCGGGCCGCATCCCTGAAGAGATTCCGCCACGCGGACCGAACGGACCGCGCACACCGAATCCTGCGACGGATGCAAGTTCGCCGCGAGATCACACATGAGACGAAGCATCACATGTGAGGCGATTGCAACCAGCGTCTGAATGCGCAATGAACGTCGCCGTAGTGACGTGATTTACATGCAGAAATAAATCGGCCCGCGACGGCTTCGCCCGCCACAATCCGGCCTAACGCGTAGCTGTTCATCCCAACACTTCGTCAAAGAACCTTCCGGGGAATTTCACCACATGACCAACCTTCGTTTCGTGCTGCTTGCGACCACGGCTCTGACCGCGATGCAATTGGCAAGCTCCGCATCGCATGCGCAAAGCGCTTCGCCACTCGTGGTCGCGCAGGCCCAGACCCAAGAGACGGGCCCTGACGGAAAACCGAAGCAGCCGCCGAAGGGACCGCCAGCGGCTGCACCGCCCGCGGCACCCGCGCGCCCGGCTGCACCGCCGCCTGCTGCGGCGCCGCCTCATCCGCCCGCCTCGCCGCCGCCGGCTGCCGCACCGCCTCACCCGCCGGCCGCACCACCGCCGGCTGCCGCACCGCCTCGTCCTGCAGCGCCTCCGCCGCCGCCTCCACCCGCGGCCCGTCCGGCTGCTCCGCCACCGCCCCCGCCGCCTGCCGCTCCGAAGCAGCCTGCAGCGCCGCCTCCGGCCCCGGCTCCGCAGCAGCATGCCCCGACGCCGCCGCCTCCGGCACCGCCTGCAGCTCGTCCGGCACCGACGCCGTCCGCGCCGCCGCCTGCCGCGGCTCCGCAGCAGCATGCCCCGACGGCCGCCCCGCCGCCCGCAGCTCATCCGACCCCGACGCCTCCACCTCCGCCGCCTCCAGCTGCGGCGCGTCCCGCACCTGCGCCGACGGCAACGCCGACAACACCCGCGACCCCGCCTGCAGCGGCTGCACCTGCGGCCCGCCCCGGCGCGCCAGCGACGCCCGCCCCGGCAGCGACGCCCGCTCCGACGATAACGCCCGCGCCGACCGCAACGCCCGCTCCGGGCGCCACGCCTGGCGCACCGCCAGCGGGCCGTCCCGGCGGACCGCCGCCCGGCGGCGGACGCCCGGGCACGCCGCCGGCCGCGGGATCGCCGGCGCCGGGAGCCACGGCCACGCCGGCCCCCACTGGCACTCCGACCCCGCCGCCCGGACGCTCCGGTGCAGCGGCGCCAGCGCCTGGCGCAACTCCAGCCCCGACGGCCACGCCGACGCCCGGCCAACAGGGTGGAACGCCACCTGCTGGCGCGCCTGCGGCCGGAGCTCCCGCTGCGCCGCCCCAGGCCGGCGGTCTCCCGCCCCGAGCTGCGGCGCCGGCAGGCGCTGCAGCTCCGACGGTCGTCCCCGGCTCCGCGGCTGCTACGCCACCGCCCGATCGGGCCCAATACCGTCCGCCGACGGTTGCCCCGGCCTTCCAGGCCGCGCCGGCGGTCGCAGCACCGCTGCCGCCTCCGCCGCGTCCACCACAGCGTGACCTGACCCCGCTCGCGATCGGTGCAGGCGTGGTGGCCGGCGCCGTGATCGGCGCCACCATCGCCGACATGCATAACCAGCGACAGGAGATCGTCGAGGGCGGCCGCACCGTCTACACCGAGCCGGACCGCATCATCATCCGCGATCCGGGCGGGCAGGCCTATGTCCGCGGCAACGATCTCTATCGCTTCCGCTATGGCGCCCGCGACATCCGCACCTTCAACGAAGGCGGCGAAACCCGCACTGTCGTGGTCCGCCCCGATGGCAGCGAGGTGATCACCGTGGTCGGTCCGGACGGTTCGCTGTTGCGGCGCATCCGCAGGGACCCCGGCGGGCGCGAGATCGTCATCATCGACAACAGCTACCGCGATCCGCGCGCGGTCGGCGGCTTCTATGTCGACGTGCCGCCGCCGGTCGTGAACATTCCCTATGATCGCTACATCGTCGACGCCGAGGAGGCCTCGCCGGACGTGATCTACGCGACCATGCAGGCACCGCCGGTGCAGCGGATCGAGCGGCGTTACTCGCTCGACGAGATCCGCTACAGCCCCAATGTTCGCATGCAGATGCCGAGCATCGACGTCAACACGATCAACTTCGAGACGGGATCGTGGACCATCCCGCCCGACCAGGCGGCCCGGCTGCAGGTGATTGCCGACGGCCTCAACCAGGCGATCCAGCGCAACCCGCGCGAGGTGTTCCTGATCGAGGGACACACAGACGCGGTCGGCAACGACGTCGACAATCTGTCGCTGTCGGACCGCCGCGCGCAGGCCGCGGCCGAATTGCTGACGCAGCAGTTTGGCGTGCCCGCGGAGAACCTGACGTCCCAGGGTTACGGCGAGCAGTACCTGAAGGAGCAGACGCAGGGGCCGAGCCGGATCAACCGACGCGTCACCATCCGCCGCATCACGCCGCTGCTCAATGGCGGCACGGCCTCGTTGCCGCCGCCCCCGCCCGGCACCGCGCCGCCGCGGTAATCGCACACACAAGCGCAAATGGCCGGGAGCGATCCCGGCCATTTTTGTTTTCGCGACTCTCGTGCCCCGGACGCAGTGCAGCACGCAGCCATCGTAGGGTGGGCAAAGCGAAGCGTGCCCACCATCTTCGTCACGATCGGAAAAAGATGGTGGGCACGGCGCGTTGCGCCTTTGCCCACGCTACGGATTCTGGCTCCCGGCTCAGTGCCGCAACGCTTGTCCGGGACACGGGACGCATCAATCCTTGTCGCTCTCGAGGCGGAAGATCTGCGAGCCTTCGCTGCCGGAGAGCAGGCCGGTGTCGCTGTAGAGCTTAAGCTTGGTGCGGGTGTCGGCGATGTCGAGGTTGCGCATGGTGAGCTGACCGATGCGGTCGGCCGGCGTGAAGGCGGCGTCCTCGATCTTCTCCATGCTGAGCCGTTCCGGCGCGTAGGTGAGGTTCGGGCTCTCGGTGTTGAGGATCGAATAGTCGTTGCCGCGGCGCAGCTCCAGCGTGACCTCGCCGGTGACAGCGCGCGCGACCCAGCGCTGCGCGGTCTCGCGCAGCATCAGGGCCTGCGAATCGAACCAGCGGCCCTGATAGAGCAGACGTCCGAGCCGCATGCCGCTGATGCGGTACTGCTCAATGGTGTCCTCGTTGTGGATGCCGGTGACGAGACGCTCATAGGCGATGTGCAGCAGTGCCATGCCGGGCGCCTCGTAGATGCCGCGGCTCTTGGCCTCGATGATACGGTTCTCGATCTGGTCGCTCATGCCGAGGCCATGGCGGCCGCCGATCGCGTTGGCTTCGAGGAACAGCGCGACGGGATCGGTGAAGGTCTCGCCGTTCAACGCGACCGGTTGGCCCTCCTCGAAACGCACCACGACCTTCTCGGCCTTCACGGCACAGTCGTCGCGCCAGAACGGCACGCCCATGATCGGGTTGACGATCTTGATGCCGCTGTCGAGGCTTTCGAGATCCTTCGCCTCGTGGGTCGCGCCGAGCAGATTGCTGTCGGTCGAATACGCCTTCTCCGCGCTCATCTTGTAGGCAAAGCCCTGCGCCGTCATGAACGCCGACATCTCGGCGCGGCCGCCGAGCTCGTCGATGAACTGCTGATCGAGCCAGGGCTTGTAGATGCGCAAGGCAGCATTGGTCAAAAGGCCGTAGCGGTAGAAGCGCTCGATGTCGTTGCCCTTGAAGGTCGAGCCGTCGCCCCAGATGTTGACGCCATCCTCCTTCATCGCGGCGACCAGCATCGTGCCGGTCACCGCGCGCCCGAGCGGCGTGGTGTTGAAATAGGTGATGCCGCCGGTCGAGATGTGGAAGGCACTGGACTGGATCGCGGCGATGCCTTCGTGCACCAGCTGCGTGCGGCAATCGACCAACACGGCCTTCTCGGCGCCGAACGCTTCGGCCTTGCGCGGGATCTCGTTGTAGTCGGCCTCATCGGGCTGGCCGAGATTGGCGGTGTAGGCGTAGCAGCGCGCACCCTTCTGCCTCATCCAGAGCAGCGCCGCGCTCGTGTCGAGACCGCCGGAAAAAGCGATTCCGACTTTCTCACCCTTGGGCAGGCTTTTCAGGATCGTGGTCATGGGGCTTCCAATCGGGTCTCAAAGGGCTGGTGTCAGGGAGGAACTGATCGGGCGAATAACAAATTTCGCACGCCTCGGCACCCATTTAATGGCTCAAACAGACGGTTCGGCGCTCGTCCTGCGACCGAACAGGCGCTGGCGAAGCCGGTAGGCGGGCATGTTCAGCCGGGTCAGGGCGGCATCGACCGCCGCGTCCGAGAACCGTGTGCGCGGCCAGCGGTAGATCAGCGCGTAGAAAAGCCAGATCACCACGAAGGTGACGAGGCCGGCGATCGACACATCGGTGAAGAAGTGACCGCCGAACGCCATCCGCAGGCCGCTGGTGACGAGGCCGAAGACGACGGCGCCGGCATAGGCGAGCGGCCGCCATGCCGGCGGCGCCAGCGCAGCCGGCGCCAGCGTCCAGAACGCGGTCGCGCCTTCGCCGGAGAAGAACGAGCAGTTGCGCGCGCAGTCGCCGCGCGGATCCCACCACGGCACGAATTGCTGGTCGCCGGCAAACTCCGTCACCACCACGGGGCGCGGCCGCCCCCAATAGGTCTTGAAGGTGAGATTGGTGAGGACGCCGGCCGACAGCGTCAACGTCACCAGCAGGAAGATGATCGCGCGCCCGGACACCATCAGCGGCCGGTCGGGCCTGATCATCTTGACGACGAGCGCGACCAGCGACGGCAAAGCGAACGCCCAGGCAATCCACATCGCGGCGTCACGCGCGAAGGCCGCCCATTCGTTCAGCTTGATCGGAAACGTCTTGGTCTCGGGGTCGAAGAACAGCGACGCGAGCTTGAGATCGAGCTCGGGATAGAGGCCGAAAACCACGCCGATCACGAGCCACAGCGCCAGAGCGATGAAAAGTCCAGTCCGGTTCATGGCGCGCGGTTTAGCGGAGTGGGACGGGGATGGAAACCCTATGACCGTCATTCCGGGGCGGCTCGCAGAGCCGAGCCCGGAATCTCGAGATTCCGGGTCTGGTCCTTGACCACCCCGGAATGACGGCGCAAATCACCGCACATCGGGCCGCGAATTCGACGGCAGCGGGGGAGGCGGCTTATGCTGGGGTGGCGGGATGCGCCAGGCGCCGGCATTGCGGCCGGCAATCAGCCAATAGACCACGCCGGCAACGATGCCCGCACCGGTCATGATCTCCAGATGCCGCCGCACGATGCCTTCGAACTGCAAGGTGTCGGGGTGGAAGGGAACGAGACCGAGATAGCAGGCGAGCCCGACGAGGCCGCCACCGACGGCGTAAGCGAGCGCGCTGCGGATATAGAGCGCCTCGGTGATCGCGACGATCACCGCCGCCGGTACCAGTGCAAAGCCCGAGACGAAGATGAAGCCGAAGCCGAGCAGGATGTCGATCGCACCTTGATCGATGGGCCCCGCGCCGAGATCGGCGAACTCCGGAAACAGCAGCGCAATGACGACGATCATCCCGCCGACGAAGCAGGCCGCGAGAAAGCCGATGAAGATGACGATGAGGCGACCGATCAGGGACATGACACCAGCAAGCAGCTGACCAATGGGATCGCCACACCCACAATCGTCATGCCCGGGCTCGACCCGGGCATCCACGACTTTCTCACTTGCGGCTCGACGTGGATGGCCGGGACAAGGCCGGCCATGACGAGAGTGCGTGGGGCACTCATCCTCAATCCGTCATCGCCATGGCACGCAGCGCCTGGCGCTCGCGTGCGCTGAGCTTCTCCGTCTCCGACTTGAGCTGACCGCAGGCGGCGAGGATGTCGCGGCCGCGCGGCGTGCGCACCGGGGAGGAATAGCCGGCGCTGAAGATGTACTCGGAGAACTTTTCGATCTGGTCCCAGTCCGAGCATTCGTAGGCCGTGCCGGGCCAGGGATTGAACGGGATTAGGTTGATTTTTGCCGGAATGCCCTTGAGCATCTTCACCAGCAGCTTCGCATCCTCGAGCGAATCGTTGACGCCCTTGAGCATCACATATTCGAAGGTGATGCGGCGCGCGTTCGAGGCGCCGGGGTAATCGCGGCAGGCCTGCAGCAGGTCCTTGATCGGATATTTGCGGTTGAGCGGCACCAGCTCGTTGCGCAATTCGTCACGCACCGCATGCAGCGAGATCGCGAGCATGACGCCGATCTCCTCGCCGGCGCGGACGATGTTCGGCACCACGCCCGAGGTCGACAGCGTGATGCGGCGGCGGGAGATGCCGATGCCCTCATTGTCGCCGACGATCAGCAGCGCATCGCGCACCGCGTCGAAATTGTAGAGCGGCTCGCCCATGCCCATCATCACGATGTTGGTGACGCGGCGCGTGCCGTCCTCGCGGTCGGCCCAGTCGTTGAGGCGATCGCGCGCGACCATCACCTGACCGACGATCTCACCGGCGGTGAGGTTGCGCACGAGGCGCTGCGTACCGGTGTGGCAGAAGGCGCAGTTCAAGGTGCAGCCGACCTGCGAGGAGACGCAGAGCGTGCCGCGATCGGTCTCGGGTATGTAGACGCACTCGACTTCATGCGCCTTCTCGACATTGTCGCCGCTCGGCAGGCGGAGCAGCCATTTGCGGGTGCCGTCGTTCGATATCTGCTCGGCCACGACCTCCGGCCGATCGACTGTGAAATGCTGGGAGAGCTCGGCGCGGATGCCCTTCGAGATCGAGGTCATCTCGTCGAAGCTCTGAGCGCCGCGGAAATAGAGCCAATGCCAGAGCTGCTGCACGCGCATCTTGCGCTGGGCGGGTGCGACGCCGATCTCGCCGAGGCGATCGGCGAGCTCGCTGCGCGACAGGCCGATCAGCGACGGTTTTGCCGGCGGCACATAGGTTTCGAGTGGAGTCTTCTCCAGCAATGTTGGGTTGTGCGGCTCGGTCGTCGGTTGCATCGAATAGACCTGATTGCGTGGTCGTTCCGGGGCGACGCGAAGCGTCGAACCCGGAACCTCGAGATTCCGGGTCTGGTCCTTCGGACCATCCCGGAATGACGGAAAAGTTTGGAACCGGCTCTATATAGCAACCGGAACACCCGATTGCGACCTTATCGCCTCAGCCTTAACGACTAAAGCGCGGCGAGATCAGGATGAATCGTCATCGCGCTTTAGCTTGTTGTTTGCGCATGATCTTTTCGGAAAACCGCTGCGCACTTTTTCCGGATCATGCTTTAGGCGTTACCGCCTACAATCCTGGGCGATCTTGTCGAGCGCCTGGGCAAGGCCCTTCAGCGAGAAGGTGTCGGTCGTCTCCGTCCCTTTGGCCGAAACGCCCTTGACAACGAGATCGGCGGATTTACGCATGGCCTCGACCATCCGCTCCTCCTCGGCCGCATTCTTGATCCAGAGGCCGTCGCCCTGCGTGTACATCGCAAACGAGGCGCCACCGACCTCGACGGTCGATTCCGAGCCCGGCTTCAGCGCGTAGCCGATCATGACCGAGACTTCGTTGTTCACTTTCTCCGCCGGCCGGGTCGAGACGAAGGCATAGGCGGGATCGCGCGGCCTGTTCGGCGGATTGGTCTTCGACGACGAGGGCTTTGCCAGCGCGAAGCAGACCTTCTTGCCGTTGGGCGTGGCCGAATAGGCGCCCCAGGTACCGAACTGCCCGATCAGAGTCGGCTCCGCGCCGCCGGCAACCGCGGCGGGCGCCGCCCCCGGTTTGCTCTCGGGCTTTGCAGCCGTCTTTGCCGCCGGCGCAGCCGCTTTCGGAGCAGCCGGTGTCGCCTTGGGCGCCGGTTGCGCCGTCTGCGCCCGTGCGGAACCGGCGAGTCCCCACGCCGCTACAGTCATCAACGCTAAAATCAGCACCCGCCACATGCTGGAGTGGTTCCCTCAATATTGTGACTGGAAGATGGCCCGGCCGCGCGTTGTCCCCGGCGCAGGGATAGCCGGGAAAGTCCTGTTTGGGAAGGCAGTTAGCAGGTCATCCGCTTCGTCAGCCCGTAGATCGCGCGGCGCGCTGCGCGGCCCATTGCGCATCGCTCCAGCCGAGCAGATCCTCGGCGCCGGAACTGCGCAGATGCGCGCCACCGTCGATCACCACCATCTCGCCATTGATGTAAGCGGCACGGTCCGAGACCAGGAAGCTGGCGAGGTCGGCAAGCTCGCCGTGCTCGCCGGTGCGTCCAAGCGGGTTGCGCGCGGTCCAGCCCTCCTCGCGGCCCTGGGGGCGCAGCTGCCCGGATGCGCCGGCGGTCGGGAACGGGCCCGGCGCGATCGCGACGGTGCGGATGCCCTTCGGGCCCCATTCCACCGCGAGGCTCTTGGTCATCGCCAGCACCGCCGACTTCGCCATCGCCGAGGGAACGGTGAAGGCGCGGCCGGTGATGGTCGAGGTCGATAGGATCGAGAGCACGACGCCCTTGTGCCGACCATCGATCCAGCGCTTGCCCGCGGCGAGCGTGCAATACATCGCGCCATGCAGCGTCGGCGCCAGGATCGCGTCCGCCGCGCGGAAGGAGAGATGCTCGCTCTGGGCGATGAAGGTCGCCGCGGCGTTGTTGACGAGGATGTCGAGCGGGGCCTCGCGCCAGATCGCGTCCATCATGCTGTCGACAGCGGCACCGCTGCGGATGTCGCACGCGATCGTCGTGACCCTGCCACCGGTCTCTTCACGCATCTCGCGCGCTGTTGCTTCGAGCCGGTCGAGCTTGCGGCCGCAGATCACAAGCTCGGCGCCGAGTGCGAGGAAGCGATGCCCCATCGCAGCGCCAAGGCCGGAGCCGCCACCGGTGACGAGGATGCGTTTGTCCCTGAGCAGACCTGTTTCAAACATCGTTTGAATGCTCCCTTTTCCGTCATTGCGAGCGAAGCGAAGCAATCCAGAGTCCGTCCCGCGGAAATAGTCTGGATTGCTTCGCTTCGCTCGCAATGCCGAGGATAAGCCCGTGCGCTCCTCGAACAAAGAATCCTGATTGTAGGGTCGGCCTAAATCCGGCAAAACCGGACCAACTATAATTCCACTCGAAACGCCCAGTACTTACTTCTCAAGAAGGTGCCACCATGAAAGCCATCCTCTGCTCGCAATATTGCCAGCCCGACGATCTCGTGCTCGCCGAGGTGCCGGATCCGGTGGCGGGTCCCGGCGAGGCCGTGATCGCGATCAAGGCGGCGGCGCTGAACTTCTTCGACCTCCTGATGATCCAGGGCAAGTACCAGATCAAGCCGCCGTTCCCGTTCTCGCCGGCCGCGGAAGTCGCCGGCGTGATCGAGAGCATTGGTCCCGGCGTGACCAATCTGAAGGCCGGCGATCGCGTGGTCGCCTCCTGCGGCCATAATGGCGCGCGCGAGAAGATCGCGCTGCCGGCCGCCTCGATCGTGAAGATTCCCGATCATCTCGATTACGACCGCGCGGCCGGTATCATCATCATCTACGGCACGGCGCTGCATGCGCTGGAGGATCGCGCGAGCCCCAAGCCGGGCGAAACGCTCGCAGTGCTTGGAGCTGCCGGCGGCACGGGCCTTGCGGCCTGCGAGCTCGGCAAGCTGATGGGGCTGAAGGTGATCGCCTGCGCCTCGTCGGACGAGAAGCTCGAATTCGCCAAGGCGCATGGCGCGGAGCTGACGCTGAACTACGCCAAGGAGGATCTGAAGGAAGGCTTGAAAAAGCTCACGGGTGGCAAGGGCGTCGACATCATCTTCGATCCCGTAGGTGGTGCTTATGCCGAGCAGGCGCTGCGCTCGATCGCCTGGGAAGGCCGCTTCCTGGTGATCGGCTTTGCCGCCGGCGACATTCCGAAGATGCCGCTCAACCTCGCGCTGCTGAAAGGCTGCGACATCCGCGGCGTGTTCTGGGGCGCGTGGACCCGGCTCAACCCGGAGAAGAACCGCGCCAATCTCGAAAAGCTCGTGAGGTGGACGGCGGAAGGGAAGATTTCGTCGCATGTCGATCGCACCTTCCCGCTGGCGCAGACCGCCGACGCATTGAAGGTGCTGGCGGGACGTCAGGCCATGGGCAAGGTGATCCTGCATCCGTGAGGTGATGGGGTGGCGGCGCGATACTGCGCACTCTCGCCCACACCTACGTCGTCGTCCGGCTTGACCGGACGACCCGCTATTTCAGAGACAGCAGGGACTTAGCCGAGAAGCCGCGGCGTATTGGATTCCCCGCCCCCGTGCGCAATTGCGCACTAGGCGGGGAATGACAGCGAAGTTTGCAGCGGCAACGCCATGCCTTCCGCTGTTCGCGCGACGCTGCGCATGGCCCGGCTTGGTAAAGCAACTTTCAACCAGAACGATTAAAATGGCGGTGCATTCCCCCGGTTCGCCGCAATCAAACCCAAATATCTCCTGATTCGCGCAAACCGTGGTCGTTTTTTAGGCTGATTCAAACGGCGATTTACCGGTTCCAGTTTGCGGGGTGCTTCTGGACAATAATAAGAAGACTGAACCCAGAATGCCCCTGCGTTGCGTTAGTAATGGGGAGCATCACCATGGAGACGACGGCGTACCGTCCGTCCAGGGAATCGCAGGCGTTCGACTCCGATCGATCTGCATCACATTCGTCTACCGCGTCCTATATCCGTGCGCGCGCCGCACGGGCTGATCTTCCGCAGGACGAGCCAATGCCGCTGTTCCTGTCCGACCCCCTCGGGGCGCCGGACCCGCGGGAATATGCGCCGCAGGCGCTACGCCCGAGAACCAGGTTCATCCCGGTCATTCTCGCGGCGGTCCTGGCGGCCGCCGCAGCCACGATCCTGGCTGGGGTGTTCCAATCCGACTTGCGCGATCTCGTCGTCGCCTATGCCGACGCCTCGACGGTGCAGGCTGCCGCGTCTCCGCCGCCGGTTGCGCGGCAGACCCCGGTCAAGGACCCGGCCCGCCTCTCCAATGCGGTGCTGGCGAGCGCCGACGCGCAAAGTCTTCCGGCGCCGCCGGCGCCAAGCCGCGAAGCGATCGCGAGCGCCTACCAGACTGCGCTGCAAGCCCAGACGCCGGTGCAAGCGCCCGCACCTGTCGCGGCGCAGCCAGTAGCACCACCGCCCGAGCCCGTCAGGACGCTCGACGCAGACACGCTGGCAGGATTGATGACGCGGGCGCGGAGCCTGATCGGCGTCGGCGACATCGCCGCAGCACGCCTGCTGCTCGAACGCGCAGCCAATGCGAAGGATGCAACCGCCGCGCTGCTGCTGGCGCAAACCTATGATCCTGCGGTGCTCGGCACCAGCGATGCGCGGACCATCGTTGGCGACCCGTCCGCAGCGCGCGACTGGTACCAGCGCGCCGCAAACCTTGGATCGGCGGAAGCGCGGCAGCGCCTCAGCCAGCTCTCGAACTAGAACTCTTCAGAGGACACCATGCGTAACGTCTATCGAATGGCGCTCGCCGCCATCATGACAATTTGTGCCTTCGCCGCCCGTGCCGAACAGACCGAATACGATCCGGCCAAAGTCTCGGACAGCCTGAAGGCGATTTTCCAGTTCGGCTCCAACTCGACCAAACAGGCGCTGAACGCCAACACCGTCACGCTGATCACAGGCACGATCGGCGGCACCTATGTGCAGTTCGGCGCCGACCTCGCCTCCGTGCTCGACGACGGCAACAAGATCCGCGTGCTTCCGATCGTCGGCCGCGGCTCGGTGCAGAGCGTCGCCGACATCCTGTTCCTGCAAGGCGTCGATCTCGGCGTCGTGCGCGCGGACACGCTCGATTATCTCGAGCGCAAGGGCTTTGCGAAGGACATCAAGCGGCAGTTCACCTATGTGACCAAGCTCTACAACGAGGAAATGCAGGTGATCGCGCCGAAGTCGATCGCAACATTGAAGGACCTCGAAGGCAAGACGGTCAGCGTGGACCTGCCGAACGGCGGCACCTTCGTCACCGCGCTCACCGTGTTCGAGCGGCTCGGGATCAAGGCGAAGTTCGTCTATGTCGAGCAGCGCATCGCGATGGAGAAGCTGAAGGCCGGCGAGATCGACGCCGTCATCGTGGTCGGCGGCAAGCCGTACAAGTCGGTGTCGACCTTCGCCAATGACGGCCGCTTCCATCTCGCCAACGTCGATTACGCCAAGCCGCTGCAGAGCGACTATCTGCCGGCAACGCTCACGGCCAAGGACTATCCCAACCTGATCAAGGACGGCGAGAGCGTCGACACGATCGCGGTGCCCGCGGTTCTGGCGGCCTACAATTGGGCGCCGAACACCGAGCGCTATCGCAAGCTCGCGCTGTTCGTGGATGCGTTCTTCACCAAATTCCCCGCGCTCCAGAACCCGCCGTTCCATCCCAAGTGGAAGGAGGTCTCGCTCGCCGCACCGCTCGCCGGCTGGAACCGATTGCCGGTGGCGCAGCAATGGCTCGACAAGCACGGCGTCGAACCGGTGACGCGCCAGCGCTTCGAGGCGTTCCTGAAGCAGAATCCGGCGGCCGCGAAAGTTTCCGATGCCGAGAGGGAAACGCTGTTCAGGCAATTCCAGGCGTGGGACGCGGAGAACGCGCGGGCGGAAAAGAAGTAAGCCGCGTCATTGCGAGGAGCGAAGCGACGAAACAATCCAGACTGCCGCCGCGGGGACATTTCTGGATTGCTTCGCTTCGCTTGCAATGACGGTGCTTGGGGGCAAGCACCATCCGCACACTCAATCGTCATCGTCCGCCACCGGGTCTCGCTTCGGCGAGCCCGGGCTCCGGCGGGAGATCCAGTATTCCGTGACGCTGGTGATTGGATCGAGAGGCCGCGGCATACTGGATTCCCCGCCTGCGCGGGGAATGACTGGGGGGAAGCCTGAGGCCGCGTCTGCTACGCCACTTCCACGTCCCCCTCATCCACCCCACGCTTCAACGCGGCACGCGCGGCTTCGCGATGCTCGCTGGTGATGTGGCTCGCGACCATGCGGATGGCGGTGGCAAGCACGGCGGCGTCATCGGTGAAGCCGAGGATCGGCATCACGTCGGGAACGAAGTCGAAAGGCAGGATGAAATAGGCGATCGCCCCCAGGAGAGAGGCCTGGACATGGCGCGGCGTCTGCCGGTCGAACGCGCAGTAGTAGGCGGCGAGCAGATCTTCCGCGAACGGCAGTTGGGCGGCAACGCGCTTCAGCTTGCGCCAGAAGCGGCGGCGAACGCTCTCGCGATCCTGCGCGAGCCGATCGGCCGGCTCGAAACCGACGCTGTGTTCGGCAGCCATGTCCAGCAAACTCCCCCTTCAGCCAGGGCGGCAGATCGCCGCATCCGTCGCTGATCACAAGATGGGGATGCTGCCGGCCTCGGCAAGATGTAAGCCCGGTGTCAGCCGGCGATGGCGTTCATCTTTTGGGCGAGCTCGATATCGAGCCTGGTGACCCCGCCGGCGTCGTGGGTGGAGAGCACCACCTCCACGGTCTTGTAGACGTTCCTCCATTCGGGGTGGTGGTCCATCTTCTCGGCGACCAGCGCGGCGCGGGCCATGAAGCCGAACGCCTCGTTGAAATCCTTGAAGACAAAGGTCTTCGCGATGGCGTCGCGGCCCGGGACCTCCGTCCAGCCCTGTATGGCGCCCAGCGCCTGCTTGCGTGCTTCCGCCGTCAGCCGCTCTGCCATGATCGCCTCCGTCGTTCAGGGGAACTTTACCCTAACACCCGTGCCTACGGCCCGGGTTCACCGGGGACTGGGCCCATCCGCTAACCATGACGGAGATGTAACCCCTCCGGACAAGAATTTTGCTACAATTACGGGCGTAAGTCGCCGGCCGAGATGAAACTGAGCCTCAAGCGCCTGTTCGGGAGATCGATGACCGGGGGATTGGACCTGGCCGAAGCGCCCAACTCGACGTCGCCGCGATCAGCGGCGCGACGTACCGCGCTTGTCTCTCTCGCATTGGTGCTCGCGCTCATCGGCGCGATCACCGGCGGCTATTATTTCGCGATGCGGCCGGTGACGCTGAAGATCGCGGTCGGCCCCGCCAACAGCGATGACATCAAGCTCGTGCAGACGCTGACGCAGGCTTTCTCGCAGAACAAGAGCTATGTGCGGCTGCGGCCGATCCAGACCGACGGCGCCACCGCCAGCGCCCAGGCGCTTGCAGAGAGCAAGGTCGACCTCGCCATCGTGCGCGGCGACGTCGACGTTCCCAAGAACGCGCAAGCGGTTGCGACCCTGCGCAAGAACGTCGTGGTGCTGTGGTCCGTGCCCGGCAAGGGCAAGAAGAAGGGCGCGAAGATCACCAAGATCGCGCAGCTCGCCGGTCATCGCGTCGGCGTGGTCGGCCGCACCCAGGCCAACGTCAATCTGCTCAAGGTGATCCTGCAGCAATACAGCGTCGATCCCGCCAAGGTCGAGATCATCCAGTTCCCGGCCAATGAAGCCGCCGAGGCGATCAAGGCCCAGAAGGCCGATGCCTATCTCGCCGCAGGCCCCGTCAACAGCAAGATCACGGCGGATGCGATCGCGGCCTCCGCCAAGGACGGTGGGACGCCCACCTTCCTCGCAATCGATTCCGCCGACGCGATCGCGCAGAACCATCCGGTCTATGAAGCCTCGGAGATTCCCGCCGGCACTTATGGCGGCTCGCCCGACAGGCCCGAGGACGAGGTCAAGACCATCAGCTTCTCGCACCACATCGTGGCGCGCAAAGGTATCTCCGAAACCACCATCGCGGCATTCACCCGGCAACTGTTCGCCGTGCGCCAGCAATTGGTGACGGAATTCCCGCTCGCGGCGAAGATCGAGACGCCCGACACCGACAAGGACGCCGTGATCCCCGTGCATCCCGGCGCCGCCGCCTTCGTCGACGGCGAGGAGAAGACCTTCCTCGACAGGTACAGCGATTACATCTGGTGGGGCCTGATGGCCCTGTCGGCCATGGGCTCGCTCGGCGCCTGGTTCGCGGGCTATCTGAAGAAGGACGAGCGCGACAACAACAGCCATCTGCGCGAGCGTCTGCTCGACATGATCGCGGCCGCGCGCAAATGCGAGACGACCGAAGAGCTCGACCAGATGCAGACCGAGGCCGACGACATCCTGCGCGACACGCTGCGCTGCTTCGATCACGGCGCGATCGAGGAAGCCGCGCTCACCGCCTTCAACATCGCGCTCGACCAATTCCACGCTGCGGTTGCCGACCGCAAGGCCGTGCTGTTCAGCCTGTCGCAGAACCTGCAGCGTACGGGCGCTCAGTTCAGGGCCGCCGGCAACGCATAAGAGCTTGCGCGCGTAATTGCTGCGTCACATTGTCTCAATATAGCTTCCGCTGTCATTCCGGGGCGATGCGTCAGCATCGCATCCAGAATCTCGGGATTCCGAGTCCGGTGCTCGCGCACCATCCCGGAATGACGGCGCGAGATACGCACGAGACAGCCAGCCCGCGAGCCAGCCATGAAGATCAAATTCTCCCGCCGCCGTTTCCTCAGCACCAGCGCCGGCGCGCTTGGCGCGATCGCGATGCCCCGTCTGTCGCGCGCGGCCGACCGGCCGGCAGTGACCCATGGCGTACAATCGGGCGATGTCACCGTCGACGGCGGCGTGGTGTGGGCGCGCACGGACCGGCCGGCGCAGATGCTGGTCGAGGTGGCGACGACCGAATCGTTCAAGGACGCCCGCGCG
This sequence comes from Bradyrhizobium sp. USDA 4486, assembly GCF_054057995.1. Classification (NCBI taxonomy): domain Bacteria; kingdom Pseudomonadati; phylum Pseudomonadota; class Alphaproteobacteria; order Hyphomicrobiales; family Nitrobacteraceae; genus Bradyrhizobium; species Bradyrhizobium sp. USDA 4486. The sequence continues at coordinate 6,523,142 of NZ_JBSRZV010000001.1, read as the reverse complement.
CTGCCGCCAATCGCAGCCCTTCCCGAGAGCGATTTCACCGCCAAGATGCTGCTGGAGAATCTGCCGGGCGGCCAGGATATTTTCTACCGCGTCCGTTTCCGCGATCTCTCGCACACCGCGATCGAGGGCGAGCCGGTGGTCGGCCGCTTCCGCACCGCGCCAGCCGACCGCCGCGATGTCAGCTTCGTCTGGGGCGGCGACGTCGCGGGCCAGGGCTGGGGCATCAATCCCGATGACGGCGGCATGTTCACCTTCTCGGCGATGCGCAAACATCGTCCGGACTTCTTCCTGCATTCCGGCGACACCATCTATGCCGACGGCCCGATTCAATCCGAGGTGAAGCTAGCGGACGGCAAGATCTGGAAGAACATCACCATCCCCGAGAAGGCCAAGGTCGCGGAGACGCTGGACGAATACCGCGCCGCGCACAAATACAATCTCACCGACGACAATGTCCGCGCCTTCAATGCCGAAGTGCCTATCTTCGTGCAGTGGGACGACCATGAGGTGACCAACAACTGGTCGCTGTCGAAGGAGCTGCCGGCGACTTACAAGGTGCGCGATATCTCGCTGCTCGCAGCGCGCGCCGGCCGCGCCTTTCACGAGATGTATCCGATGCGCGAGAGCATCGTCGAGCCGGGCCGGGTCTATCGCAAAATCTCCTACGGGCCGCATCTCGACGTGTTCGTGCTCGACGAGCGTAGCTATCGCGGCCCGAACGGCGCGAACCAGGAGACGGCGTACGGGCCGGCGGCGTATTTCCTCGGGCCGGAGCAGATGGCATGGCTCAAGCGCGGACTGCTCAATTCGCGCGCGACCTGGAAAGTCATTGCCTCCGACATGCCACTCAGCCTGATCGTCTATGACGACGCGGCCAACAAGAAGGGCTCGGAGGCTTTCGCGCAAGGCGACGGCCCGGTGCGCGGTCGCGAATTCGAGATCGCCGACATCCTGCGCTTCATCAAGATGGCGCCGATCAACAACACAGTGTGGCTCACCGCAGACGTGCACTACGCCGCGGCGCATTATTACGATCCGAACAAGGCGCAATTCCAGGAGTTCGAGCCGTTCTGGGAGTTCGTCTCGGGCCCGCTGCACGCCGGCACGTTCGGCCCGAACGAGCTCGACAATACGTTTGGACCCGAGGTGCGCTTCGTTAGGGCGCCCGGCCCCGACAAGCAGAACCTGCCGCCCTCGGCCGGCATGCAGTTCTTCGGTCACGTCAAGATCGACGGCGCCTCCGGCCAGATGACGGTGACCTTGCGCGACCGTGCCGACGTCGCGCTGTGGTCGACCACGCTCGATCCGAAGCTTGCCTGAAGGGACGGGGACGGGGGCGCGCGATCAGGCGCCGCGCGAGCGCAGCGCGGACTCCAGCGCCTCGCTCGAGCAGGGCTTTTGCAGCCGGGGCCTTGCCTTGAACTCGGCCGGGATCTGGGTTTCGGCGCCGTAGCCGGTCACGAAGACGAAGGGGATTTGCGCGGCCGCCAGCCGCTCGGCGACGGCAAAGCTTTTCTCGCGGCTCAGCTCGACATCGAGCAGCGCGAAATCCGGCGCACGCCTGGCGATCGCATCCAGCGCCTGCGCGACCGATCCGACGCTGCGCACGCTCTTTGCGCCAAATCCAAGCAGGCGGTCCTCGAAATCGATGGCGATGATGGGATCGTCCTCAACGATCAGGATATCACTGGGAATATCGGCCGAGCCGTTCGGGGAGGCAGGTATCATGGTGCCGGCTATCGAGGGCTGCATGTCTTTGTCCGTTAGGCAGCCTCTGTCCGATGCCTGCGCCCAGCGCATCGGAGGGTTCCAGGAACGAAACTCACCACAGAACAGTTTCAACGTCTGTCCACTTGTGCACACAGCCAGGACGCGGAGCTCGCTAAGGTCGACAGGAGAGCAGGGGATCGACGATGGACGCGCGCATCAGCACGACAAGCGAGGTCAACACCAGGCCTGTCAACAATCTGCTGCGGCGCTTGAATGCGGCGGATTACGCGCTGCTGGCGCCGCACCTCGCCGTTGACCAGACCGCGGCGGGCGAGCTGCTCTACAATCCCGGCGACAACGTCCAGGTCGTGCACTTTCCCTGCGGGCCATCGCTTGCGACTTTTCTCGTCCCCAATGAAGACGGCCGTGACGTCGAGACCATTCTGGTTGGCCGCGAGGGCGCGGTCGGCGGCATCGTCAGCGAGGGATTTCTGCCGGCCTATACTCGCATCTGCGTCAAGTTCGGCGGGCCGTTTGCGCGCATTCATGTCGGCAAGCTCGAAGCGGCCAAGCAGCGCTCGCCGTCACTGCGCAACATCTTTGCCCGTTACGCGGACTGCATGCTGGCGCAGATATTCCAGTCCACCGCCTGCAACGCCATCCACTCGATCGAGCGGCGCACGGCCAAATGGATTCTGGCGGCGATGGAGCGCACCGGCGACGAGAGCAGCGTGCCGCTGACGCACGAGCAGCTCGCGACGCTGCTTGGCGTCGGTCGCAGCTATGCCAGCCGCGTGCTTCAATCGTTCAGGGCGGAAGGCGTGCTCGACACAAGGCGCGGCTCGATCCTGGTCCGCAACCGCGACGGCCTGCGTCTGCGCGCCTGCCTGTGCAACGACGCGGTGAAGATGCACTTCGAGGAGGTGCTGCGGGGGGTGTATCCGACCGAGGAGCGGGAGGCCAGCTAACGCCATCTCTGGCGTGCAAAAGCGGCGGTGTACTATCCCACGCCGCCGGGACCTGCTCTAATATCCCCACATGAGCGGGGCTTTTCTTCACACGGTGTTCGATATCGCGGCGTGGCTGGCGGCGGCGGCCGCCGTTTACTGGTTGTCGCGACAGGGTTTGCGGTTTCCCGCGCAATCGTTCGAGCTGCCCTACATCGCCGCGCTGGTGTTCGGCGCCGGGCTTGGCGCCTATCTGTTCGGCTCGGTCAATCTGTGGCTGTCGGGGCAGAGCGGCCTTGCGCGCTCGGTCGAGGGCGCGCTCGCAGGCGGCATCGTCGCAGTCGAGCTCTACAAATGGACCGCAGGAATCGCCGTGCGCACCGGCGCGCGGTTTGCCCTGCCGCTGGCCCTCGGCGTCGCGATCGGACGGCTCGGCTGCTATTTCGCCGGCCTCGACGATTTCACCTATGGCACGGCGACGACATTGCCCTGGAGCCATGATTTCGGCGACGGCATTTTGCGGCATCCCGTGCAGCTCTACGAGAGCGCGGCGATGGCCCTGTTCGCGCAGCTCTATGTGCTGGCGGTCGTGAACCGGAATGCGTTCGTGATCACCAATGGTTTCTACCTGGTTCTCGCTTTTTACGGAGCGCAGCGCTTCCTGTGGGAATTCCTCAAGCCTTATGGCACGCTGATCGGGCCCTTCAGGCTGTTTCATCTGCTCTCGCTCTCCATCCTGCTCTACGCCGCCGTCATGCTGGCGAGGGCGCCCCAAGCGAGGCCTGTGCATGAACGCGCCGCCGCGTAAGTCGCGCCCCTACATCTTCTGGGGCCAGACTCAATCCCTCTGCGAGATCTGCCTGAAGCTGGTGCCGACCAAGATCCAGATCCTCGGCAACGAGGTCTGGTACGAAAAGCGCTGCCGGGAGCACGGCGTTCAATCGACGCTGGTGTCCACCGACGCGGCCTATTGGCGCCTGTGCAAGGATTTCATCAAGCCGGGCGACCGGCCGTTGCAATTCCAACAGCGCACCGAATTCGGCTGCCCCTATGATTGCGGCCTCTGTCCCGACCATGAGCAGCATTCCTGCCTCGCGCTGATCGAGATCACCGAGCACTGCAATCTCACCTGCCCGGTCTGCTTCGCGGATTCCGCACCGGCCCGAACGAAATTCACCCCGCTCGCGACGGTCGAGAAGATGCTCGACGCGCTGGTCGCCAGCGAGGGCGAGCCCGATCTCGTGCAGATTTCCGGCGGCGAGCCGACGCTGCATCCGGATTTCTTCGAGATCCTCGACGCCGTGCGCGCCCGACCGATCCGCCATGTCATGATCAACACGAACGGCCTGCGCATCGCCCGCGAGAAGGATTTCGTGGCGCGGCTCGCCGAGAACAGGCGGGGGCTGGAGGTCTATCTCCAGTTCGATTCGCTCCAGCGCGATGCGCTGATCAATCTGCGCGGCGCGGATCTGCGGAAAATCCGCCAGCAGGCGCTGGAAAATCTCGAATATTACGGCGTGTCGACCACGCTGGTGGCGACCATCAAGCGCGGCATCAACGACGGCGAGATCGGCGACATCGTCCGCCATGCGCTCACCTGGAAGTGCGTGCGCGGCGTCACGCTCCAACCTGTGCAGGATGCCGGCCGCAACGAGAATTTCGACAAAACAACCGACCGCATCATGCTGTCGGAGATCCGCAACCAGGTCGTCGAGACCGGCGTGTTCGGCGACAAGGACATGATCCCGCTGCCCTGCAATCCCGAGAGCATCTCGATCGGCTATGGCCTGCGCAACGGCGAGAAGGTGCTGCCGCTGACGTCGCTGATCCCGCAGGAGCAGCTGGTTGCGGTGATGCCCAACACCATCAGCCCGGAAAAATATGCGATGCTGCGGGAAAAGTTCATCGACTTGTTCTCGCTGTCGTCGGGCCCGCTCAACACGTCCGAGCGTGTCTGCGAGCTCTTGTGCTGCCTGCCGAGCTTCGAGGTGCCGCAGGGGCTGACTTACGAGAACGTGTTCCGCGTCACCGCCGTGCAATTTCTCGACCGCTTCAATTTCTGCGTCGGCAACGTCAAGCGCTCTTGCATCCATTTCGTAACCGAGCAGGGCGCGATCATCCCGTTCGACACCTACAATCTGTTCTATCGGAACGGCGCGATCGGCCGGATTCGCGCCGAGCTCGAAGGTCAGACCTATCGCGAGGCAAGGCAGAGCGAGGAGGCACCACGATGAGCGACACGCCACCGCCGGTTCTGTCACCCCTGCCGACGCCCAAGGCACGCAGCGGCTGCCTGACCGCGCTTATGGTGATTTCGGGGGTGATCCTGCTGCTGCCGGGTCTGTGCGCACTCTTGTTCGGCGGAATCTCCATCTCCGAGGGGGGCAAGATCGATTCGGACATCGCGCCGCTGGTCTTCCTGGGACTGGTGGTCGGCATCGGAGGCGTCGTCCTGATCTGGGCGGCGATCAAGGGGCGGAAGGCTCCCGCCCATCCCGGAACACACGCTTAAGCCCCGGGAATCCCCGGACAAAATTCAGTCAACTAAGCAGCAAAGAACACATTGTTTTTTGGCGGTTTTTGCATATATTGCGCCGCAAACGCGTAGGGTGCCCGGTCGAGCTGACCGGGCTTCCTTTTTGGGCGAAGCAGGCCCCGTTTTCCACGTTTCCAGCGTTGTCCGTGAAGAGGTCCCGGTCCGACCGGCGAGATCGCGCTTAACCCATTGTTCGACCGCAAAGAAGCTCACTCATGAACCTCCGCAACGTCGCCATCATCGCCCACGTCGACCACGGCAAGACGACCCTGGTCGACAAGCTCCTCCAGCAGTCCGGCACGTTCCGCGAGAACCAGAAGGTGACCGATCGCGCCATGGACTCCAATGACCTGGAGCGCGAGCGCGGCATCACCATTCTGGCCAAGGCGGCCTCGGTGCAGTGGAAGGACACCCGCATCAACATCGTCGACACCCCCGGCCACGCCGATTTCGGCGGTGAGGTCGAGCGCATCCTGAACATGGTGGACGGCGCCCTGGTGCTGGTCGACGCTGCCGAAGGCCCGCTGCCGCAGACCAAGTTCGTGGTCTCCAAGGCGCTCAAGGTCGGCCTGAAGCCGATCGTCGTCATCAACAAGGTCGACCGCCCCGATGCGCGCCCGACCGAGGTTATCAACGAGGTGTTCGACCTGTTCGCGGCGCTCGACGCCAGCGAGGAGCAGCTCGACTTCCCGATCCTCTACGGATCGGCCAAGCAGGGCTGGATGGCGGATAGCCCCGAGGGTCCGCAGGACAAGGGCATGGAGCCGCTGTTCGACCTGGTCCTGCGCCACGTCGCGCCGCCGAAGGTCGAGGAAGGCCCGTTCCGGATGATCGGTACCATCCTGGAGGCCAACCCCTATCTCGGCCGCATCATCACCGGCCGCATCTCCTCAGGCACGCTCAAGCCGAACCAGCAGGTCAAGGTGCTCAACGCCGACGGCAAGCTGGTCGAGTCCGGACGTATCACAAAAATCCTGGCGTTCCGCGGCCTCGAGCGCACCCCGCTCGATGAAGCCGAAGCGGGCGACATCGTCGCAATCGCGGGCCTCACCAAGGGCACGGTCGCCGACACCTTCTGCGATCCGACCGTTGAAGTGCCGCTGCCGGCGCAGCCGATCGACCCGCCGACCGTGTCGATGTCGTTCATCGTCAACAACTCCCCGCTGGCCGGCACCGAAGGCGACAAGGTGACGAGCCGCATGATCCGCGACCGTCTCTTGCGCGAGGCCGAAGGCAACGTCGCGCTGCGCGTCGTCGAATCCGCCGACAAGGACGCGATGGAAGTCTCGGGCCGCGGCGAATTGCAGCTCGCGATCCTGATCGAGACCATGCGCCGCGAGGGCTTTGAGCTCTCGGTGTCGCGTCCCCGCGTGGTGTTCCAGAAGGATGAAGCGACCGGCGCCACGATGGAGCCGATCGAGGAGGTCGTGATCGACGTCGACGAGGAGCATTCCGGCGTCGTCGTGCAGAAGATGAGCGAGCGCAAGTCCGAGCTGATCGAGATGAAGCCCTCGGGCGGCAACCGTCAGCGCCTGGTGTTCTACGCGCCGACCCGCGGCCTGATCGGCTATCAGGGCGAGCTGCTCACCGACACCCGCGGCACCGCGATCATGAACCGCCTGTTCCACGGCTACGCGCCGTACAAGGGCGAGATCCAGGGCCGCCGCAACGGCGTCCTGATTTCCAACGACCAGGGCGAAGCGGTCGCCTACGCCATGTTCAAGCTGGAAGACCGCGGCCCGATGATGATCGAGCCCGGCTGGAAGGTCTACAAGGGCATGATCGTCGGCGAGCACACCCGCGACAACGATCTCGAGATCAACGTGCTCAAGGGCAAGCAGCTCACCAACATCCGCACGACGTCGAAGGACGAAGCGGTGCGCCTGACCCCGCCGATCCGCATGACCTTGGAAAAGGCGCTCGCCTATATTGAGGACGACGAGCTGGTCGAGGTCACCCCGAAGTCGATCCGCCTGCGCAAGAAGCACCTCGACCCGAACGAGCGCAAGCGCGCGGAAAAGGCCAAGGAAGCGGTGGCGTAAGCTACCGCTCTCACGCAGTGCCGTAGGGTGGGCAAAGCGCAAGCGTGCCCACCACTTGAGAATGGTGGGCACGGCGCAAGAGTGCCTTTGCCCACCCTACGAAGTTGTCATTCCCCGCGAAAAGCGGGGAATACAGTACACCGCGGCCTCTCCGTACTTCACAATCGTCTCTGGAATACTGGATCACCCGCCTTCGCGGGTGATGACACCTGACTTGTGGTGCCTTTAGCGCGTATTACAGACGTGCTAGAGCCCACCCATGAGCTCGTTCCCCTCCTCCGTCGACGTTGCGATCATCGGGGCTGGTGCGGCCGGCCTCGGCGCCGCGCATGCGCTTGATGGCTCGGGCCTCTCCGTGATCGTGCTGGAGGCGCGGGGCCGGCTCGGCGGGCGCGCCTGGACAGTGCAGGCTTCGCCTGACGTCACCTTCGACGTCGGCTGCGGCTGGCTGCACTCGGCCGACAAGAATTCCTTCGTCGGAATTGCCAAGCGGCTCAAGTTCGAAATCAACACCGATCTGCCGCCCTGGGGCGATCGCGCCTTTGGCGATGCGTTTCCGGAAGCCGCGCGCAAGGAGTTCGTGCGCGCGATCGACGAATTCTACGAGCGCCTCTGGGAGGCGGCGGAGGAAGGCGAGGATGCGCCCGCTGCCCGCTACCTCGAGCCGGGCAATCGCTGGAATCCGATGATCGACGCGATCTCGACCTATGTGAACGGCTGCGAGCTCGACCAGGCTTCGGTTCTCGACATGGAGGCCTATGAAGACACCTATTTCAATTGGCGCGTGCGCGCCGGTTACGGGACGCTGATCGCCGCCTATGGCGCGCCATGCCCGGTCGCGCTGAACTGCGAGGTCACGCTGGTCGACCATTCCGGCAAGCGCATCCGTCTCGCGACGTCACAGGGGACGATCGAGGCCGCAAGCGTGATCGTGACCGTGCCGACCAATCTGATTGCCGACGAGGCCATCCGCTTCTTCCCGGCGCTGCCCGTCAAGCTCGATGCGGCGCGCGGCCTGCCGCTCGGCGTCGACGACAAGGTGGTGCTGGCGCTGGAGGATGCGGACGAGTTTCCAATCGAAGGAAACCTGCGCGGCGCCACCATGCGTACCGAAATGGGCACCTACCACATCCGACCGTTCGGCCAGCCCTGCATCGATGGATTTTTCGGCGGCCGCTTCGCGCGCGAGCTGGAGGATGCGGGCGAGGGCGCCTTCGCCGCACAAAGCATCGACGAGATCGCTGCCTTTCTCGGCAATGACATCAGGCGCAAGCTGAGGCCGCTGCGCGAATCGCGCTGGGCCCACGATCCCTTTGCCCGCGGCTCCTATTCGCACGCGCTGCCCGGCCATGCAGGCGATCGCGCCGTGCTGGCGGCGCCGGTCGATGGCCGGCTGTTCTTTGCCGGCGAAGCGACATCGCCGAACTTCTTCTCGACGGCCCATGGCGCGCGGGACAGCGGGGAGCGGGCAGCGAAGGAAGTGCTGGCGGCTCTCGCCAAGCAGTAACGAACTACTCGATCACCCGCGCCCGCAGATCGGCATCAGGCACGAAGCAAGCGTCGTACTTCCCGAAGATGCGGTAGCGGTTGCGCGCGATAACGCTGTAGATCGAGTCCCGCAGCGGCTTCGGCACGATGAACAATGCACGCATCCAGCCCCAGCCGGGGAGTTGCGAGAGCACCGTCAGCGCGGCGTCCGACTTCACAAACACCTCGCCGCCGTGGACGACGGCATTGGTATCGGGATCATCAGGATCGATGCCGAATGTGCGCGCCAGCCGTGCGCCATAATCCGACTGGATCGGCGTGAAACGAAACCGCTTCGCCGTGTCGCGCTTGGCGACGAACCGCACCCAGCGCGAGCAGAAGATGCAGACGCCGTCGAACAGAATGACATCGTCATCGGGCCATTTGCTCATTGGGCTCTCTTTTTGCCGCGTTTCGTTCACGCGAACCGGGATCCACTTCGCTCGAAAACCCTATCGGTTGTCCAGCATCGAGAGCGCGACCAGCATCAGCACGATCGCCGGCCCGGTCTTCACCAGCGCGCCGAGCAGCTCGATCCAGAGGTCGGGCGTAAGGATCGCTGCGCCCACCATATAGCCAAGCGAAGCAACAATGCCCGCGACGAGCCCGATCGCAGCGGTGCGACGGAAGGCGATCAGCACGAGGCGCGCGCGCGACGAAATCGCGGTGCACGGCATTGGTGTCGCTGCCGGGCCCATCCTGGAGCACGCCGAGACAGTTGACGACGACATCCACCGCCTGCTCGCTGAAAAGACGCATCAAGGCGGCGGCATTGAGCGAGAGGATCGGCAGCTCGAGATCCAGCGCGCTCATCTTCTGCGCCGGCGACACAGGCTGCGCGCCACGCCGACGACACGAAAGCCCCGCGCGCGCAGATCGTCAGTGACGAAGCGGCCGATCAGGCCGGAGGCGCCGAGCACCAGAATGGTCCGCTCGCTCATCGCTTCTCTCAAAATGATTTGGCGATCATCAGCCACAGGATCAGCATCGTCGCGCCGAAGCCGGGGAAGCCGAATGCGAACCAGCGGCGGAACAGGATGAAGTAGCGCTCGGGCAGCGAGCTGCACTGATCGGCGGCCTTGCGCGCGAGATCGCGCATCTCGATCTGCATGAAGATGACGGGGACCCAGAACAGGCCGGCAAAGATGTAGAGCGCGAGCGAGGCCAGCAGCCACCGCTCGGTGATCGGGGTCGCCGACAGCATCATCAGCAGGCCACCCGTGAGCGGCTGGAGCAGCACGGCCGACAACGTGAAGATCGCATCCGCGATCACCACCACCGACGCGGTGCGGGCGATGAACGCGGCATCGCGTGTCCGATGCGCCATCAGCATGAAAAAGGCGATGCCGGTTCCGGTGCCGAGGACGACGACGGCGCCGAGCACATGGACGAATTTGACCAGGAAATACAGCATCACGGCTTCTTCGTCGCCACCGGCTTTGGCGGGTTCAGCGCGCGCGCGAGTTCGCTGCTCACGGCTTTGACGCCGGCCTCGGTCTCGATCATCCAGTGACCCTCGCTGCCGACGGCGGGTAATGTGCGGAAGTCGGCCTTGCCGCCGCTGGAGCGAAACGCAGCAGCCAAGACTTTCGAGAATGGCGGCGCAAAATAGCTGTCGTTGGCCGCAACGAGCGAGGTAACCGGAATCCGCGCGCTCTTGCCGAACTCAGCTGCTGCCGCAAGGAGCGTATGCGGCGCGCAAATCCGGTTCGGCTCATCATTGGCATGGCCACCGCGGCCCGGCGCGAACGCGATGATCGCAGCGACCGCGTTCGGATCGGCGTTGGCCAGCGCCAGCGCGCCCCAGCCGCCGGCGGAATGGCCGATCACGACGGCTGCATCCTTGCGAATGAAATCCTGCTTTCGCAGGAATTCCAGTGCACGCGAAATTTCGTCCGCCGTTGCGCGGCCGGAGCGCGCGTAATCCGCCTCGTCGCAGCCGCCCTGGTCCTCAACATAGCGGCCGGCGGTCGCACCATGGCCGAGCCGCTCTGGCACCAGCACGGCAAAGCCGCGCGCGACGAGAAAGGCCGTGAGCGCGCGGTATTCCGGCTGCGGCATTTGCGCGCGACGCAGCACGTTCTGCGTCGAGGCATGCGCGATCACTGCGAGCCGGAATGGACCGGCGCCGGCTGGACGAAACAACAACGCATGCGCGGGAATGTCGGCTTCGGGCGACGGCACACGCCATTGTTGCCGGCGAAACGGTTCGCCTTCTTCGCCCGATGCGCCGAACGTGACCTCAGCACACAGCGGCGCCGCGGTCAGCAAGGCCAACACAGGCAGGAGAGCGAGAGCGTTGAAGAGCCGCATGAATTGCCAAAAGCGAACACGGACAACTAACAGCGAGACTAGTAGGAACGAATCATTCTGGGCGGACTTTCTGCGCTGCCATCGCCACTCGTTCGTTGCCGCAAGCCAGTTTTGCACCGACGTATGGCATTGCGACGCCATTCGAACTGGCGTCTTGTCTTTTTTCGGTACAACATGGTTCAAATACTGATGCACAAAGTCCACACGTTAACCGATAATTAACGATAGGTCTTGCCGCCGGCGCGGCGACTTGGTTTGATCACGCCCATGAGCACAACCCTGATCGAGGTCCGGCCGGCCAAAGCTGCAGATGCAACTGCGGTGGCGTCCACCCATGACGAAGCCTGGCGTTCCGCCTATCAGGGCATCATTCCCGGCGGCGAGCTGGAGAAGCTGATCAACCGCCGCGGCCCGCAATGGTGGGACAGCGCGATCCGTAAGGGCAGCCGCGTCAGCGTGCTCGTGTTCGGCGACAAGATCGCAGGCTATGCGAATTATGGCCGCAACCGCGCCCGCAGCCTGCACTTCGACGGCGAGATCTACGAGCTTTACCTGCGTCCCGAATTCCAGGGCCTCGGCTTCGGCCGCCGCCTGTTCGCCGCCGCCCGCCGCGACCTGATGCAGAGCGGCCTGAAGAGCATGGTTGTGTGGGCGCTCTCGGATAACGATCCCGCGACCGAGTTCTACCGTGCCCTGGGTGGCCGGATGGTGGCGCGCTCCTCCGAGCGTTTCGGGCCGAAGTTGCTCGACAAGGTTGCCTTCGCTTGGACCAACTAAAGATTGGACCAATTGAGCTGCTTAAAGAGTAGCCGGCAGCCTTTTCCCTCCGCCGATACCGCCAGCCTTTTTCCGTCGGTGATCGCCGGATTCATTATTTCACAAAAACGCGATGGATCGGCGGGCCAAGCCCGCGTATGACAGCGCCCAAATCGCTGCCGGGCGCGATTTAACCTCGGCAAGAACGGAGCCTTGAATGCGTATCGATGCGGTCTCGATCGGGAAGAACGTCCCCCACGACGTCAACGTGATTATCGAAGTCCCCGTGGGCGGCGAACCGATCAAATACGAGATGGACAAGGAGGCCGGCACGCTGGTGGTCGACCGCTTCCTGTACACGCCGATGCGTTACCCCGGTAACTACGGCTTCATCCCGCACACACTATCCGACGATGGCGATCCCTGCGACGTGCTGATCATCAACACCCGCGCCATCATCCCCGGCGCCGTCATGAGCGTGCGCCCGGTCGGCGTGCTGTTCATGGAAGACGAGGCGGGCGGCGACGAGAAGATCCTGGCGGTGCCGTCATCGAAGCTGACGCAGCGCTACGACAAGGTGAAGTCGTATTCCGACCTGCCCGACATCACGCTGCAGCAGATCCAGCACTTCTTCGAGCACTACAAGGATCTCGAGAAGGGCAAGTGGGTGAAGATCCTGCGCTGGGGCGGCCCGGAGGAAGCGCACAAGCTGATCCTCGAAGGCATCGAGCGCCAGAAGAAGAAGGGCTGATCGTCATTCCGGGCGCGCGTCAGCGCGAACCCGGAATCCAGAGATTGGGGCGCGGGATTCCGGTTCGATGCTGCGCATCGCCCCGGAATGACACTCGTCATACCGCCGGCTTCGGCAGCCCTGCGATCGCGCACGCGGCGCGCAGCGTATTCACCAGCAGGCAGGCCACCGTCATCTGGCCGACGCCGCCGGGCACCGGTGTCACCGCGCCGGCAACGTCAAGCGCTTCCTGATAGGCCACATCGCCGACAAGCCGAGTCTTGCCGTCCTCCTTCGGAATGCGGTTGATGCCGACGTCGATCACCGTCGCCCCCGGCTTCAGCCAGTCGCCGCGCACCATCTCCGGCCTTCCGACTGCGGCATAGACGAGGTCGGCGCGCTTCACGAGGCCGGGCAGATCGCGCGAGCGCGAATGCGCAATAGTCACAGTGGCATTCTCGTTCAGCAGCAATTGCACCAGCGGACGCCCGACCAGGTTGGAGCGGCCGATCACGATGGCGTTCAGGCCTTCAAGCGAGGCGTGCACGCTCTTGGTCAGGATGATGCAGCCGAGCGGCGTGCACGGCGACAGCGCCTCGAAGCCGCCGGCGAGCCGGCCGGCATTGTTCGGATGCAGGCCGTCGACATCCTTGGCGGGATCGATCGCGTTGATGACGGCCTCGGTGTTCAGCCCCTTCGGCAGCGGCAGCTGCACCAGGATGCCGTGCACGGCCGGATCGCGGTTGAGCTTTGCGACGAGCGCCAGCAGATCTCCTTGCGACACGGCAGCCGGCAGCTTGTGCTCGAACGAGGCCATGCCTGCGGCCTGCGTCTGGGTGTGCTTGGAGCGGACATAGACCTCGCTGGCGGGGTCGTTGCCGACCAGCACGACGGCAAGGCCCGGCACCAGATTGTGCTCACGCTTGACCCGCGCGACCTCGTCGGCGACGCGTGCACGGAGCTCCGCGGCGATGACTTTTCCATCGATGATCTTGGCGGTCATGTCAGTTCCTCAATCTGTCGATCTGGCCGAGACGAGCTGGCGCAGGGCTTCGCCGAGCCGCGCCGGGTCGCCATCGACCGTGATCTGCTTCAGCCGCGAGGTGGCTCCCGATTGCAGTTTTACGCTGGCCTTGGGCACCCCGAGCGATTTCGCCAGCAGCACCAGAACGGCCTTGTTGGCCTCGCCGCCATCGGCGATTGCGCGTACCCGTACCTTGAGCACGCTGCGGCCGTCGGCCAGTTGCTCGATCCCGTCGATATCGTCGCGACCGCCGCGCGGCGTCACCCGCAGCGCGATGCTGATTCCGGCGGCTGCGTAGCGCCAGGGTTCCCTAAAGGCGTCTTTGGCAACCAAGGCGCTCCAGCCTGCTCAGATCACGTTGGGGTAGATGTAGTACAGAATCACCCGCTCGATGAACATGATGATTAGAATCACGATGATCGGCGAGATGTCGAGGCCGCCGAGGCTCGGCAGGAAACTGCGGATCGGCGCCAGGACCGGCTCGGTGATCCGGTACAGGAACTCCGCCACCGCCGACACGAACTGGTTGCGGGTGTTCACGACGTTGAAGGCGATCAGCCAGGACAGGATCGCGGAGGCGATCAGCAGCCAGACGTAGAGGTCGAGCACGATGATGACGATGTCGAGAACGGCACGCATGGCTTTTAAGACTCTGGCTTTGAAAACTCTGGCTGCGGGTGGGATTGACGTCTTGCGCTAGATATCGGTTCCCCCCGGCCCAAACAAGGGAAGTCGGTGCCGGGATGGCTAAAACCGGGTTACACGCGTCCTTGACTTGACCTTGGCGGGGACTTAAATGGCGCCCGGTTGTCGGCCGCGTTTACCAGAGCGGCCAGCAAAGGGGCCATAGCTCAGCTGGGAGAGCGCGTCGTTCGCAATGACGAGGTCGGCGGTTCGATCCCGCCTGGCTCCACCAGCCTTCGCAGGCTGCGCCTGCTTCGGCTCGGCAAGCCCTATCGTAGCGAAGGCTGCCGCGGCGTAGCCCGAAGGGCGAAGAAAGACGGGCTGTCTCAGCCATCAACGATCTCCGAAAATATCCAAACCACTCAGGTTACGCGTAGCGCACATCGCGCGCCATGATCGGCGCCCAGGCGTTCATGTGATCGGGACGATTGAGCGTAATGATCGCGATCTTGTCGCTCACCGAAGGCGCGATCACTCGGCGGCTTGCGCCAGCAGCGGCCGACGCGCCAGCCAGCCGTCGATGAAATGATCAAGCCAGGCGCGTTCAGCTACGTCATACACGGCACGATCCGCGAAATGATGATGCCGCTCGCGCGCGCCGGGCGCGCTGAGGCCGTCATAGCCGCGCGTGGTCCAGCAATGCATCATCGCGTAAGTCACGTCGGGGTGGAACTGGACACCGAAGGCATTGCCGGCGCGGAACGCCTGGATCGGAAAATCATCGCCTTCCGCCAGCAATTCGGCGCCTCGCGGCAATTCGAAGCCTTCGCGATGCCAGTGATAGACCTGCGCCGGCCAGTCCGGGCAGAGCGCCCGACCCGCAGCGGTCGGTCGGATCGGATAGTAACCGATCTGGGTCAGCGCCTGCGCATGCGGCGCGACGCGGGCACCGAGCTGCATCGCCAGCATCTGCGCACCGAGGCAAATGCCGAGGAACGGCCGCTGTTCTCGGAGCGGAATTTCAATCCAGTCGATCTCGCGGCGGATGTAGTCGTCGGAATCATTGGCGCTCATCGGGCCGCCGAAGATCACGGCGCCGGCATGCCGGTCGAGCGTTTCGGGCAAGGGATCGCCGAACCGGGGACGGCGGATGTCGAGGCGGTGGCCGAGCGCGCGCAGCGCATTGCCGACGCGGCCGGGTGTCGAGGATTCCTGATGCAGGACGATCAGCACCGGCAATCGGAGTTCGGAGGCGGCGGCACGCGACGCCCTGTTTCGGAAGGGCACCAGTTCTGCGCCACCAAACCTGTCCGTCCGGAACGACATGGCCTCTGCGAGTGCTATCGGATCCAGTTCGCCAGCATAGCTAAGCGAAGGTTAACATCGTGTGAGTTCGCGCACACGCGCCTTGAGATTAAAGCAAGCTCCGGGCCAGTACGGGGGCGCTCAAAGCGTTTTCGAGCGAAGTGGACACCGGTTCGCGCGAAGAAAACGCGTCAAAACAGCAAATCTAATGCCGCTGCCGCTGAAACCGGCTGGTGGCGAACAGGATGAAGGCGCGCGGGAAGAATCGCAGCGCGATCGGCACGATCTTGATGCCGAGGCCAGGCAGCACTGCCCGTTTGTTGGCCATCAGACCGCGATAGGCCTCACGTGCGACCTCACTGGCCGACACGTTGAGCAGGGCCGTATCATGTCCGGTGCCGACGCCGGCGCGTGCCTGGAATTCGGTCGGCACCGGACCCGGGCAAAGCACGGTGACGCGAACGCCGCGCGGCGCGAGCTCCGCTCGCAGCGCCTCGGTGAGGGAAATCACATACGCCTTGGACGCGTAGTAGACGGCCATGCCAGGGCCGGGCAGGAAGCCGGCGACCGATCCGACATTGAGCAGGCCACCCTTGTTCCTGATCAACTGATCGGCGAAGCGCAGCGACAAATCGGTCAAAGCGCGGACATTGACATTGACGATGCCGACCTGCTCATCGCGGTCGCGCTCGACGGCATCGCCAAACACGCCGAAGCCGGCATTGTTGACGAGATGATCGAGCTCGACACCCTCGGCCGCAAGTGCCGCGGCGATCCTCTCGCCGGCGTCGGCGTCCTGGAGATCGCAGACGATCACAATCGGCTTCTTGCCGTATTTCGCGGACAGCTCGTCCGCGAGCGCCTCGAGCCGGTCCGCCCGCCGCGCCGTCAATGCAAGGCGGTGGCCGTTGGCGGCGAACACGCGCGCCAGCTCCGTGCCTATTCCCGCCGAGGCACCGGTGATCAACGTTACCCGCTCAGTCACGATCGACGTCTCTTGAATTGAAGTGTTTTGGCCCCGCAATGGCGGAACGAGAGCATAGGCCGTACGTGACAGGCAAGCGGCGCCGGCAGCATGGCTGCTTGAACCGGCGACGGGAGTGCAGGAAAGCCGCGGAATTTGCAGGTGAATCCGGCCCCGGCGCGGCGCGGTTACATTAAAGTTTCGTCATGTGCTCGGTACAACCGGGAGGCGGCGGGGCCGAAACGGCTCAGCCGCCGATCGCGTCGTCCTTGACCTGACCGCCGTTTTGGCCAACAGCGCGCTCGGCGATGGCATGCTTCAGCTCGATGCGGTCGCGCTGGGATACCCCGAGCAGGTCGGAGGCGCGCCAGACGACGTTGTCCTCGAACTCGGTGACCTGGCCGTCCGCATAGACCAGCTCCCACATCATCCGGACGATGCGCTTGCGGCCCTCTTCGTCGAGCGAGCGCATGATGACACTGGTGAAATGATAGAGATCGACCGCCTCGCCCTCGACCTGGGTCGCGTCCGCGATCAGCCGGTCCGCGGTGCCGCGATCGAGCCCGAAATGGCTTTCAATCAGGCTGTGCAGCTTGCGCTGCTCGGACGCCGTCGGCTGGCCGTCCAGCGAGACCACGTGGACCAGCAGCGCGGTCGCGGCCAGGCGATAATCGCTGTCGTCGAAGGTGCGATTCTGGTCGTGCGGGGCGACAATGTCGGCGATGAATTGGCGCAGGCCGTCAAGCATATAAGGTCCTACCGAAATCGATGACGCCGCAACAAGCACGGCCCTTACCAGCATTATATGAGCGGGAAACTCAACCGGCGCAATGTGCGTCAGTTCCGCGCGCCGCATTACGTTTGGGCAATCCGTTCGCTGTCATTCCGGGGCGCGCGCGGCGCGAACCCGGAATCTCGCGCTGCAATTTCAGGATTCCGGGTCTGGCCTACGGGCCATCCCGCATGACGGATGATCCCTCACGGTATCTCGTACACCACCATCTTGTCGGCGATGCCGCGCAGCGCGGCCTGCTTCTGGATCGGCTTGATCGCGCGCCGCTCCAGCACCTCGGCGACCGCGGGGGCATCGAGCACCGGGCCGGTGATGTGGATCTCCTGCGCGGTCGACAGGCTCTGCACGCGTGCGGCGATGTTGACGGTCTGGCCGAAATAATCCTGCCGCTCGTTCAGCATCACCGCGAGGCACGGTCCTTCATGGATACCGATCTTGAGAACGAGGTCGTTGGCGCCGCGCTGCGTGTTGAGCTCGTCCATCGCCGCGCGCATGCGCAGTCCCGCGGTGATCGCGTGCTCAGGCCTGACGAAGGTTGCCATGACGGCATCGCCGATCGTCTTCACGACAGCGCCCTTCTCGGCGGCAATGATCTCCAGCAGCGCGCGGAAGTGCGCACGGACGAGGTCGAAGGCGCTGAGATCGCCGACCCGCTCGTAGAGCGCCGTCGACCCTTTCAGGTCGGTGAACAGGAACGTCAGTGACGTGATCTTCAAGCGCTGGTCGACATTGAGATTGTCGGCCTTGAAGACGTCGCGGAACGTCTGATTGGACAGCATCCGCTTGGCGGTCAGGATCGGCTTGCGCTTGCCGATCATCTCGTGCAGCGCGTCGGCGGCAATCCAGACCGAGGGCAGCACGCGATTGCCCGATTGATTCTCGAGCGTGAGCCGCAACGGCCCGGGACGCATCACGGTGGTCCCGGTCGGCGCCTCCAGCTTGTTGAACATGATCGAAAGCTGCTGACGTTCGCTCGTCGGCTCGCCCTGGACGTCCAGGAAATGCGCAGAATGGGTGACCGGCTCGAAGACGATGATGAACTGGCTCGGCAGATTCAGCGAGAGGATCGCCTTTTCGCCTACAGGCAATTCGAGTGCTTCGAGTGTCGCTTCGTTGATCAGGCGCGAGAACGATTCTTCGTTGATGTCGACGCCGGAGCTCCAGAACATCTGCCGCACATATTCCCAGATCGGCAACGTGTCGGGATCGTGAGCACCGATGCGGCGGACCTGCGGGCTGACGGTGAAAGCCACTTCGACCATCTCGTCGACGGACGCCTCGTATCCAGCCGCGCAGAGCGCGCAGTTGTAGTCTTCGTGCTTCAGTGACTTGAGTGTCGTGTGTGCACCCAGAACCCCTCCGCAGCCGGGACACAGCACGTTCCAACTCATGTCGAACAAGCCGAGCCGCGAGGCATGCAGGAATCCGGAAATGACCTTCTCCTGATCGAGCCCGGTACGGTTGGCGAAATCCAGCGCATTGATGCGGTTGAGATCGCGATCGTGACCGCTGGCGATCAGCTGCGCGATGGCCTCGACGACGGCGGGATCGGCGGTCTGCTTCAGAACGGAGAACTGGGCCTGGATGTCGCTCATGGCGCAACTCTATCTTTCTTGGATCACGCCGTCGGCCAAGCCATCGCCTGTCAACGACGCGTGATGCGGAACATGGGTGAGTGGTCCGGCTGGGTCGTGACGACGCCGAGCGGAATCACGGGATTGGTCGTATCGACGAGCTCGACCCGGAACGCGCCGATCAGGCGCGCCAGCGCCAGCACGGATTCGGCCTGCGCGAACGGCGCGCCGACGCAGACGCGCGGTCCCGCGCCGAACGGCAGATAGGCGAAGCGATCGGGCGCCTCCGCCGACATGAAGCGTTTGGGAATGAACGCATTCGGCTGGTCCCACAGCTTCTCGTGCCGGTGCAGCAGCCAGGGCGCGATCATGATGATGTCGCCCTTGCCGATCTCGACGCCGGCTGCATTATCCTTGTCGCGCGCGGCCCGCGCGACCAGGAAGGCGGGCGGATAGAGCCGCATCGTCTCCTCGATCACCGCGCGCGTGAATTTCTGGCGATCGATGTCGGCCATGCTGTCGAGGTGCTCGCCGCGCGTCTCGAGCGCCACCTCCTCCTGCGTCTCCGGATCGAGCGCGAGCAGATACAGCGCCCAGAACAGCGCGGTCGCGGTGGTCTCGTGACCGGCGAGGATCATGGTCGCGACCTCGTCGACGAGCTGCTCGTCGGAAAAGCCCTTGCCGGTTTCGGGATATCGCGCGCGGCGTCCATGAGATCGAACAGGTCGCGCGGCGGCGCGTCCGCCTTCTTGCCCGCGGCGCGCCGCTCGGCGATCAGCATGGCGACGAATTCGGTCCAGCGCTTGCGGAAGCGGGCGCGGGCAAGATCCATCGGGGTCGGCCAGGACACCGGCAGCACCATATCGAGGAAATAGGGCCGTCCCAGCCGATCGGCATATTCCATGACGAAGTTGCGCAAGGTCGGCCCGTGCCGATCCATCCCGAACGAGAACATCGTGCGCCCGGCGATTTCGAGCGTCATGCGCTGCATGATCTCGCGCAGATCGACCGGCTCGCCCGTGCGGGTATCGAGCTTGGCGATGGTCTCATCGAGCACCGCGGTCATGTGCGGAACGAGGTTCGCGGTCGCGCGCGGCGTGAAGGCCGGCGCAAGCGTGCGGCGCTGAAACGTCCAGGAATGGCCTTCCGCGATCAGCAGGCCGTCACCGAGCACGGGGCGCAGCATGCGGATGCCGGCCGGCGTGCGCGTGTAATTCTCGTAATTGCTGAGCAGCACGTGCCGGATCGCATCCGGCTGGTTCAGGATGAAACTGTTGCGGAGAAAGAAGCGGCCCTTGATGACCTCTTCCTCATAGGCGCGCTGGCCCCAGGTTGCGATCATGTTGCGCCTGATCACGGCGACCCGGCCGAGGAACGACATCTCGTCGGGCGCACGCGGCGGTGCCGGAGGGACGATGGGCCGACGCACGCTGGCGATGTTCATGGCTCCCTCCCGAGAGATATGGCGCAGGTAAATAGCTAGTAAGTCAGCTCGGCAATCGCAATCCTGTTCTCGGCGGCAGGCCAGAGCCGTGCCACAATCCGTTCTTCGCCAAATTGGGCCACGATGTTACGCCCAACCTCGCTGGCGGGAAGACGCAAGGTTGCTGCCGCATCCGTGGGCACGCCCGGCTTGACGTCGGCGGGCTCCTTGCCGTCGAACAGCACCACGTCCCGCGGCAGGCCGAAATAGCCGCGCGGACGCGACATGATCACGACCGCGCCGGCAGCCTTGTCTGCCGGGCCGAGCGGGCGCCCGGGCCTGAGGTGCACGACATCGGACGAGCGCGGGAAAGGCGAGCGGTAGATGTGTGTCGTCGGCGCCTCCGGCGAGGTCAGCACGAATTCGAGCGACCATGACGGATCGACGTGCGCCACGCCCCAGCGGCCGTCCGTTCCGGTCTTCGCGCTGAGCACCGCATTGCCACTACGCTCACCGGTTTGGGGATCGACGCGGAAGACATCGACGGTTGCACCCACGACCGGACGATTGGTCGGCACGCCGCCCGGCGTGCCCGTCACGAGGCCGCTCAGCCTGACGCTCGGCTCCGGCACGATCGCGATCCGCGTCGGCTCGCGTCCCGCGATGAATTTATAGATCTCGCGGAAAGCGCGCGGATGGAACGCCACCTCGCGATGGTCGAGCGCGCCGAGCACGAGATTGGTGGCGCCCTTCAGCTCCGGCCCCTCGTTGGTAACATTGGTCGGCGTGCCGGGCTTTCCGATGAAGCGGCCGTCGGCTTGCGCATATTTGTCCATGCCGTCGCTGCGCAAGGTGAGGAAGGCAACGCCCGGCGTCACCTCGCTGTCGCCCTCGTTCAGGCCACGCAAAAACGGGCCACGGCCGTTGAACTCGTTGTTGGGCTGATCGTCGGTTGCGAACACGCCGTGATTGGGCGTGCCGCACAGCACGGCATGGCTGACACCGCCGACGCCGCCGCTTTTGATGACGTTGCGGATCGCATTGCCGCCGCGCGAGCTGCCGACCAGTGCCACGCGCGCCGCGCCAGTCCGGTGCTTCAGGTCTGCGATGGCGGCGGCAAGCTCGCGGCGCTGGTCTTCGGTCGAGGAGCGGCCGGCCTGCTCGACCTTGTCGTCGCTGCGCGCCAGGGGATCGGTGAAATTGATCGCCATCATGCGATCGCGCGCGATGCCGTTCGATTCCATCCGCCACAGCGTCGTCATCCAGAGCGCGTCGTAGTCGCCATTGCCATGGACGAACAGGATTGGCGGCACCTCGACGTTCTGCGCCACGGGCGCGGTCTGGGCCAGCGCCCCCATCCGCAAGCTCGCAACCGCGAAAGGCAGGCCGCCCACCCCTTGCAGGATTGTTCGTCGCGATAGCTTCATCTGTTCCTCCCGGCGAAACCTTCAGTCTTGCACCGCTTATACCGGCCTAACCACTGGACAGCGAAGGACTTTCGCGGGCATCACTGGTCTTGCCGAAATCATCCAAGACCACGTCTGCCAGCCCATATGGAAGGGGATATGACCGAGCAGCCGAACCGTCAGAAAATTGCGGCCGACGGCATTACCGCGCCGCTGCGCTACACCGTGTTCCGGCGCATCTGGCTCGCCAGCCTGCTCTCCAATCTCGGCCTGTTGATCCAGGGCGTGGGCGCGGCCTGGGCGATGACGCAGATGGCAGCGTCGGCCGACCAGGTGGCGCTGGTGCAGACCGCCTTGATGCTGCCGATCATGCTGATCTCGATGCCGGCCGGCGCGATCGCCGACATGTACGACCGCCGCATCGTCACCCTGGTCTCGCTCGCGATCGCGCTGACCGGCGCGTCCGCGCTGACGATGCTGGCCGGGCTCAAGCTGATCACGCCCGAGACGCTGCTTGCCTTCTGCTTCGTCGTCGGCAGCGGCAACGCGCTGTTCGGACCGGCCTGGCAATCCTCGGTCAGCGAGCAGGTGCCGCCCGAGGCATTGCCGTCGGCGGTCGCGCTGAACGGCATCAGCTACAACATCGCGCGCAGCTTCGGCCCCGCGGTCGGCGGCGTCATCGTCGCGGCGCTCGGCGCGGTGGCGGCGTTCGCCTGCAACGCGATCCTCTATCTGCCGCTGCTGGTGGTACTGCTGCTCTGGCGGCGCGTGGTCGAGCCGTCGCGACTGCCGCGCGAGAAGCTCAACCGCGCCATGGTGTCCGGCTTCCGCTACATCACCAATTCGCCGCCGATCAAGATCGTGCTGCTGCGCACATTGGTGATGGGCCTGATCGGCGGCGCCGTCATGGCGTTGATGCCGCTGGTCGCGCGCGACCTCTTGCATGGCGGCGCGCAGACCTACGGCATCATGCTCGGCGCCTTCGGCATGGGCGCGGTCGTTGGCGCGCTCAACATCCACGAGCTGCGCAAGCGCATGAGCGGCGAGGCTGCGATCCGCGCCTGCACCATCTCGATGGCGTTCGCGATGGCCGCGCTTGCCGTGAGCACGGAGCCGGTGCTGACGGCCACGGCGCTGGTGCTCGCTGGCGCAGTCTGGATGGCGGCGGTCGCGCTGTTCAACATCGGCGTACAGCTCTCGGCGCCGCGCTGGGTCGCGGGCCGCTCGCTCGCGGCGTTCCAGGCCTCGATCTCCGGCGGCATCGCGATCGGCGCCTGGGGCTGGGGCCATCTCACCGACTATGCCGGCGTCGAGGTCGCGCTGCTGGTTGCCGCCGGCCTGATGCTGGTCTCGCCGCTGCTCGGGATCTGGCTCACGATGCCGCGCGTCGGCGCCCGCAACGAGGATGCCGACGTGCTGGCCGACCCCGAGGTGAAGCTGTCGATCACCGGGCGCAGCGGACCGCTGGTGGTCGAGATCGAATATCGCGTGTCCCAGGAGAATGCGCGCGCCTTCCACAACGTCATGCAGGACGTGCAGCTCTCGCGCCAGCGTAACGGCGCCTATGGCTGGTCGATCGCGCGTGACATCGCCGATCCCGAATTGTGGACCGAGCGCTATCACTGCCCGACCTGGTTCGACTATTTGCGCCAGCGCAACCGCGCGACCCTGTCCGAACGCGCGCTGCATCAGCAGGCGATCGATTTCCACATCGGCCCCGAGCCGGTGCGCGTCCGCCGCATGCTGGAGCGGCCGTTCGGCTCGGTACGCTGGAAGGAAGAGACGCCGGACCGCGCAAGCAAGGAAGTGCTGCCGGTGGTCGCGACCGCGGCGGGGAGCAGCACGTAGATCTCGGGACGCGCCGTCAAGCGCGAATCCGGAACGACAGTCACTGCCCGTGGTCGGTCAGTACCTTGTCGCAGGCCTTGCTGAGGCGGGAGCGGTTCTGCTTGAGGCAGGCGAGCACGGCACCATCGCCATTGTTCATCACGGCGCGGCAGTGACGGCTGACATCACGCGCGCAGGCATCATGCCCGGGCTGCTGCTGCGCGGACGCAGCCGATGCGCACAGGATCAAAGAAACAGTGAAAAGAAATCTGGTCATCGCGTAATGCCTCAACCCGGAACAAAGTGCGGCGAAGCTAGTGCGACGACCCCTCAGCCGCAACGGCTTTATTGGCAGGCTGAGCTTATAGGTTGATTGGCGGTGCCGCGTGTACCCCGGCTTGACGCCGGGGCACGGCATACAGGGAGCTCGGGCATCGCAACGCTTGCGGCGTTGCGGGCTCTCTTACTGACTGTCCTGGGCGTCAGCGACCTTGCGTGAGGCGCCCTTGGCGAGGTCCTTGTCCATCACCGCGCGGCAGCCGGCGCTCAGGTCGGAGCGATGCTTCATCATGCACGCGGTGATCTTCGGGATGTTGGGGATTTCCGCCGAGCAGAGGCGGAAGGCATCGCCGGTGCACATCTGCTGCGCCTCGGACGAGAAGGCGAAGCTCGAGGTCGCAGACGTGATGGAGACGATCGCGGCAAAGCCCAGCGCCAGGCTGGCGTCGCGGATCTTGGCCGAAAAGGACTTGGTCATTTGAAGCTCCCATTGGCACCGCGGACAGCGGGCCGGTTGTTGATGGGACCTACGATGCTCCGGCAAAACAGTTTCCACTGTGATGACGGTCACGGGCAGGCCAGCCTCTGTGACATCGGTCACTTTGGCGCGCCCGGCTGAAATTCCTCCGCATCCGCTGTCGTGTTGGTGTCACGTTAACTGTTCCTTCGCATTAATGGCTCGTCGCGCGGGCGATTCCGCCGGTTTGGTTGCGTAATTGGAAAGAGTAGCGATGCGTAATGCCTTGGGCCTGATGCTGGCCAGTGTAGTTGCCGCGGTCGTCATCGCCGCCGGCGGTTGGTCTTATTATTCCACGCGCGCCGACCAGGGCGCTCCCAAGACAGTTGCCGCCCGTGCCGCCGATCCGCTCCCGGCACCGGCGAAGCTCGCCGCCAGAGACGACGTCGAGACCACCGCCACGATCGCGGTCAAGCCGACGGCATTTGCCCAGGCACCCGCGCCTGCGCCTGCACCGATCATGCCGGTGCAGCCGAAGCAGGCCTGCGCCAATCCGAACGCGCTCGGGGTCTCCCGCGTGGTCGAGATCGACACCACCGGCGGCCCCGGCTTCGGCTTCGATCATTTCAAGCAGTTCGACTTCCTCACCGACAAGGAGGTCGTGCTGACTTTCGACGACGGTCCCTGGCCGGTGAACACCCCCGCGGTGCTGAAGGCGCTCGCGGATGAATGCACCAAGGGCCTGTTCTTCTCGGTCGGCAAGCATGCGACCTATCATCCGGAAATCCTGCGCCAGGTTCTGGCCCAGGGCCACACGGTCGGCACACACACTTGGTCGCACGTCAATCTGAACGGCAAGAAGATGACCGAGCAGATGGCCAAGGACGAGGTCGAAAAAGGCATCAGCGCGGTGAAATTCGCGCTCGGTGCCAACCCCGCGCCGTTCTTCCGCTTCCCGCAGCTTCAGCACAACCCGGCGATCGTGAGCTATTTCGGCACCCGCAACGTCGCGATGTTCTCCACCGATATCGACTCCTTCGATTTCCGGAAGGGCGCGACGCCGGAGAAGATCATCGAGACGGTGATGAACAGGCTCGACAAGCTCGGCAAGGGCATCATCCTGATGCACGATTTCCAGAAGCACACCGGCGAAGCGCTGCCGGCGCTGCTCGCGCGGCTGAAGGCCGGCGGCTACAAGGTCGTGCAGATCAAGGCCAAGACGACGCTTCAGACGCTGCCGGAATATGACGAGGCGCTGATGAAGGACCTGAAGGTGCCGACCGCCAGCACGACCCTGCGTCCGATCTCGAGCGTGGTGCAGACGGTTTCGCAGTAAGCTCGATCGAAACACTCTCTCAAAACGTCATGGCCGGGCTCTTGCCCGGCCATTTGCTTTTTGGAGCGAGCGATCGTCTACCAGTAAATGCCGTGGCGATGCAGCTCGCTGATGATGCGGCGCTCGGTCCATTCGCGTTTGCGCTTCGGCTTCTCCGCCCTTGCGGTCTTGGCAGGCTTGGTCGTCGCGACCGGCGCTGAGGCCGTCGTGGTCGTGACCGGAGCGGTCGCCGCAGCGGGCGCAGGGGCCACAACTGCCGGCGGACGGTCGATATATTTCGGGGCCTCCGCAGCCGGTGCGACTTCGCTCACCTGGGTCGCCGTGGTCGCGGCGGCCTGCGGAGCGGAGGTCTGCCCGGTTGCCGATGACAGCGACAGGCTGCGGTCGGCGGCATGGGCAGATGCGGAGGCCAGCACCATGGCGGCAACCAGAATGATCTTGCGCATGTGAAATCTCCCCGTGTTTGCGTGACGCGGACACTACGGGAGGCGGGGTGCAAGGTTATGTGATAAACGTCACCAAGCTGGTGCCGCACGCGACGCGCGCTCATGCGTGCCGCGTTCCTTTCGGCAATGCGCTGACAGCGATCTGATGGATTGAGCGCCCTGCCATGAATGCGTGGAGCAAGTGACCCTGCAAGCCGCGACAACCCGCTCGGCACGAGGTTGTCACCCATGTCTCAGGTACGTTCTGTTACCTATGTGTCCGGGCCGGACATGCGAAGGCTGGTGCCGCAAGAGGGATTCGAACCCCCGACCCCGTCATTACGAATGACGTGCTCTACCGACTGAGCTATTGCGGCGAACCCTGCCGGGATCTCGGCGATGCCGGCCCCGATACGCGCGCTCCTGATATCGGGCATGGCTTGAATTGGCAAGGACAAGCGGGAGGCGAAATGCGCCTCACGCGCCCCAGCGGGACCAGAATCCGCGCCAGCCGCCAGCCTGGGCCTTGGCGTGGCCCTTGGGCGTGCCGATTTGTTCCGTAAATTCATCGCTCGGAGCCTCGTCATCGATCCCGGGATCATCGGGGGCGCGGACGATCGGGATGACGGCCTGGATCGGCGCGGACCCAGGCTTGCCGAGGTCCGCCCGGGTCCGGAACACCGGTGTTGCCGCAACGGGCGATGATTCGGCGGTCTCGAGGGCCGGTTTGACCGGCTCGGCGGGCGCGACCGCCGGCTCCTCCTTGGCGACGTCCTCGGAAGCCTCGTTAGGAGCTTCCGTGATGGGCTCTTTGACGACGTCCTTGGCCTCGGGAGGCGAATTGTCCTGCGCGGCCGGCACGGACACGGGCGGATCCACCGGGATTTCGGTCGGCGCCGCCGTCACCCGCTTCGGCGGCGGGGCAGCCAGCATGGCCTCCTCGAAGGCCGACGATTCGATCGTGGTGCCCTTGTCCGAAGGAAGGCTCGCGACCGGCGTCTGCCACTGGAAGGCATCGAGCCGGCCGGTGACCGGGGAGACCGGGCGCCAGCGGTCGCTGACATAGCCATCCGCGGTCCAGGCCGGATCGTGGCGGGCACGCACCGCGCGCAGGGTCCAGGCGCGGGCCCGGCCGCTGTCGCCATGCTCGGCGCGCTCGATCTCGGCCATCAGCAGCGCGACGCGCTGGGTCGGATCGTTGACGTAAGGCGCCAGCACCTCGCGCGCCCTCGCGAATTCGGACGCATCGATTGCGGCACGCGCGATCGCGAGCTGGCCCTCGACATGGCCGGGCTTCTCGGCGGATGTCTTGGCCGCGAGCGTCTCGACCCGTTGCAAACGCTGCCGGGCGGAATCGCCGAGCTTCACATGCGCATAGGCGTCGGCGAGATCGGGGTGCGGATTGGCGAGCCAGGCGGCCTCGACTAGCTTCATCGCACGGCGCACCTGATGCGCCTCGCTCTCGAATTTCGCGGCAAGAACGGCGGCCGGGACCAAAGTTGGCGCGAGCTTGACCGCCTCCATTACGCTCTCGCGCGCGACGTCGCGGTCCATGGTCTCGAGCTCCAGCGCGCGTGCGGTGAGCAGCACGCCGCGCTGGCGGCGATAGGCCGGCTTGTCGATCAGGCCCGCGGCCAGATTGGAATCGAGGATCGCGAGCGCACCGCTCCAGTCCCCCCGCGCGCAGCGGAAACCGAGCACCGCATGCGAGGCCCAGGTCGAGGACGGCGACAGTTTGATCGCTTCCTCCGCGATCATCACGGCGCCGGCCGCATCGTCGGCACGCTGTGCCTCGATGAACAGGCCGCGCAGGCCGAGCAGGCGAGTATCCTCACGCTCGGCCATGGCGCGGAAGACGCGCTGGGCCTCGTCGCGATTGCCTTCGAGCTGAGCCGACTGCGCGTGCAGCAGCAGCGCCAGCGGATCGTTCGGGGCAAGGCGTCGCGCAGATTCGGCGTGACGGCGCGCAAGCCCGATGTCGCCATGGCCGATCGCGAGCAGGCCGTGGGTGATGGCGTGGCGGCCGCGCGCGTGGCGCTTCTCACGGCGGCGGCGGCGCAGACGTCCGGGCGCGCGCCAGATCATCGTCACGATGCTCCAGACCAGCACGACGGCCGCGGCGAACACCCCAAGCAGAAACACGAATCTCGGCAACGTCGTCGAGGCGCGGAAACCGCCCGCGGTCAGGACGAGATCGCCGGGCTGATCGGCAACCCAGGCCGCGCCGGCCGCCGCCAGCGCAATCAGGACAAGGAAGAGGACGATGCGAAGCATGGCGATCCCTATACGCGCTGATTGTTGCGCGAACCTTATTGAGCAGGCTTGGCGAGATCCGCCATGGCGTCGTCAGCGAATTTGCGTGAGGCGGCGAGCGCAGCCTCGCGCGCATCGGCCTTGTCGAGCCAGGCCTGCGCCGGCGCACGATCGGCCTCCGCCAGCGTCTTCAGCTCGCGCCGCGCCTCGACGAAATCGTTGCGGAGCGCCGCGGCCGTGACCCGCGCAACGATCGCGCCGCGATCATTGCCAACCCCGTCGGTCCGCTCGATGCGGACGAGCTTCGACGCTCCCGCCTGGAGACGTTCGACGATGCCGGCTCCGGCGGCCGGCGCCTCGGGCGGCGGCGAGAGCTTCGGCACGATGTTGAGCAGCTCGCGGCTCAGCGCGACCGGCGTCGGGATGCCGCTCGCCGCAAACGCTTCGAGCGGCTTCAGCGTGTCGGGCTTGGCTGCGAACGACCGCGCCGCGGCCAATTGCGACTGATAGGGATCGCCATGACGAACGGCGACGTCGAGCAGGGCCGCGGCCACCACATGACGCAACGGCTTGTCGTCCATCGACTTGGCATCGGCGATCTTCTCGCCCTGCTGCGCGAGCTCGGCCCTCTCGGTCCTGCTGGCGCGCTCGAGTTGCGCGACGCGATCGCTGAGAGCAGCAAGATCGGGCGCGGCAATGCTCGGTGCAGATTTGGCATCATTCAGAGCGCTCGCGGTTTTGTCGGACTGCGCACGCAGATTGGCGATGTCGCTGCGCAACGCGCTTGCGGATTTTTCGAGCGCGTCGATCCGCGCCACCAGGGCCGGATCGGCGGCGGGCTTGCCCGCCCTGGCTTCGACCGCGGCGACACGACCGGCGAGCGCATCGACGGTCGCGCTCGTCACTTGCGGCGCGGCTGGCGGCGCCTGCACGGCGGGCCAGCCCAGCAGCCAGCCGACCGCGATCACGAGCGCGGCGGCAACGGCGCCGGCGAACGGCGCAATGACCCAGGGCGAAATCGGCGGCGAGGGGCGAGCGGCCGCGGCCGGCTCCTCGACGTGCTCCGGCGCCGCAGCGGCGGGCTCGGATTTTGCCTGCTCGGGCTCGGCGTGCTCCGGCGCCGGCTGAGCTTCAGGCTCACCTGCCGGCTCTTGCGGTTGCGTCGAGACGTCGGTCGCCTCGAGGTCGATGGTCGGCGGAGTGCGCTTGGCACGGCCGGGCTCGGGGGCCAATCCTGTGTCTTCAGGCTTGTCGTCGGCCATCGTGACGGTTCCTCACACTTCCATGCCAGAGCGGACCCGATTGCGTCGGATTCGGCCCGACCTCTTACGCCAAACGGGTCCTCAAAGCACGCTCCAAGGTATCAAATAAGGCATTTTCGTCCGGCGTTGCGGCCACCAGAACCTGCGATGCGCCGGCCTCGCGCAGCACGGCGGCCACGTTCTCGGACAGGCAGCATTGCGGGATCGCCAGCGCCGAAATTTCAACGCCTTCGCCCCGTGCCGCATCCAGGAAGGCCCTCGCGCTGCGCCGGGAGTAATGCAGCACCGCCTCGATTCCTTGAGCCGCGAATCCGTCGCAGACATCGCGCGGAAGAATTTTGACCGGCACCATGCGATAGGTCGTCTGCGTCACCACGCTGAATCCTTCCGCACCGAGCTCGCCGCCGAGATCGCGCGACAGATCCGCACCCGCGAGATAGAGCAGCGTGCTTTTTGCCTCTAGCAGCTTCTCGCGCGCGCTCTGCATCACCTTGTCGCGCAAGGAAACGGCATCGCCACTGGCGACGATCACATTCGTGAAGCCGGTCTCCCGCGCAACCGCAGCCGTATGCTCGCCGACGGCAAACAGCGGCAGCTCCAAAAGCCCGAGATCGCGCAACTGCGGCGCGACGGCGCGGATCGCATTTGCTGACGTCACGATGATGGCGCCATAGCCCGCCTCGCTCTCGTCATGGAAGGCGACCGGCTCGAACTTGAGCACCGGCGCGAGCAGCACTGCATGGCCCCGCGCGCGCAAACTGTCCGCGGTCGCCTCATTGTCAGGATGCGGCCGTGTGACAAGAATGGACATCGCTGGTGTTCCCGGGCACGACGCATTGACGAGGACGGCCGCGCGTGACGATTGCGCAAGCCGACCCCGGAATGCTACCGCGTTACCAGAACTCCGCTTTCCGGATGAGCGCAAGGGCGCAAATTGGATAACAATTCGCCAATGCTGGTATTGGGCATCGAAACCACCTGCGACGAGACCGCCGCGGCCGTGATCGAGCGCGCGCCTGACGGTGCCGGCAGGATCCTGTCCAACATCGTGCGGTCGCAGGTCGAGGAGCACGCCCGCTTCGGCGGCGTGGTGCCGGAGATCGCCGCCCGCGCGCATGTCGACCTGCTCGACGGCATCATCGAACGCGCCATGGGAGAGGCCGGCATCGGCTTCGCCGAGCTCAACGGCGTCGCCGCCGCCGCGGGACCCGGACTGATCGGCGGTGTCATCGTCGGGCTTACCACGGCGAAGGCGATCGCGATGGTGCACGACACGCCGCTGATCGCGGTGAATCATCTGGAGGCGCATGCGCTGACGCCGCGCCTCACCAACGGAATCGAATTTCCCTACTGCCTCTTCCTCGCCTCCGGCGGCCACACCCAGATCGTCGCGGTCACCGGCGTCGGCCAGTATGTACGGCTCGGCACCACAGTGGATGATGCGATCGGCGAGGCCTTCGACAAAGTCGCGAAAATGCTGGGCCTGCCCTATCCGGGCGGCCCGCAGGTCGAGCGCGCGGCGGCAAGCGGCGATGCCGCGCGCTTCGTGTTCCCGCGGCCGATGCAGGGGCGCCCCGACGCCAATTTCTCGCTATCGGGGTTGAAGACCGCAGTGCGTACCGAAGCGAGCCGGCTCACCGAAATCACGCCGCAAGATATCAGCGATCTCTGCGCCAGCTTCCAGGCCGCCGTGCTCGATTCGACCGCCGACCGCTTGAGCGTTGGCCTAAAACTCTTCCGCGAACAGTTCGGCGCGCCGCATGCGCTGGTGGCGGCGGGCGGCGTCGCCGCCAATCAGGCGATCCGCGGCGCGCTGGACGACGTCGCGCGGCAGGCCGGAACGCAACTGATCATGCCGCCGCCCGCGCTCTGCACCGACAACGGCGCGATGATCGCCTGGGCCGGCGCCGAACGTCTCGTGCTCGGCCTGACCGACACGATGGAAGCGCAGCCGCGCGCACGCTGGCTGCTGGACGCCAACGCCACGGCGCCAGCGGGTTACGGCAAGACGCGGGCGGGATATTGAATGATGTGGTGCTGCAATGAGCTCCCCTTCACCTCGCCCCGCTTGCGGGGAGAGCATAGGCCGCCTTCGGCGGCCGTCCTTAAGAGACGCCGAAGCAAAGCTTCGGCTACGTTGCATCGCGGCTGCAATCCGCGCGAGGGGGGCTCTCCGCAAGTCTCTCTGTCACCGTCCCCGCGGAGACTCCCCCTCACCCCAACCCTCTCAGCGCGAGCGAAGCTCGTCGCGCCTCCGCAAGCAGGGAGAGGAAGTGGAGAGATTGAGCCATGACCGCATTCCGGTCCGTCGCGGTGATCGGGGCGGGTGCCTGGGGCACGGCGCTGGCGACAGTGGCTGCGCGGGCAGGGCGGAACGTGACGTTGTGGGCGCGCAATGCCGAGCACGCCACGCGGATCGCATCGACGCGCGACAATCCGCGGCTGCCGGGCGTGCGGATCGCGCCGGAGATCGTGGTGACGAGCGACCTGGCGCTCGCCGCACGCGCCGACATGCTGCTGATCGCGACCCCGGCGCAGCATCTGCGCGGTGCCGTCAACATACTGGCCTCGCATCTCGCAAAGCCCCTGCCGATCGTCGCCTGTGCCAAGGGCATCGAGCATGGCACCCACAAATTCATGACCGATGTGATTGCGGAAGCCGCGCCGCAGGCGCAGCCCGCGATCCTGTCGGGCCCGAGCTTTGCCGACGACGTCGCGCGCGGCCTGCCGACGGCGGTGACGCTGGCGGCGAAGGATGAGGCGCTGGCGAGCGAGCTTGTGCAGGCGCTGGGCTCCCCGACATTCCGCCCCTATCACTCCACCGACATCCGCGGCGTCGAGATCGGTGGCGCGGCCAAGAACGTGCTGGCGATCGCCGTCGGCATCGCGGTCGGGCGCAAGCTCGGCGCCTCGGCGCAGGCTGCGCTGACGACCCGCGGCTTTGCCGAGCTGACGCGTCTCGGCCGCGCGCTCGGCGCGCGCAGCGAGACGCTGACCGGCCTGTCCGGCCTCGGCGATCTGATCCTCACCTGCGCGAGCCTGCAATCGCGCAATTTTGCTCTGGGCCTCGCACTCGGCCGCGGCGAGCAGCCGCCCGCCGGCAAGCTTGCCGAGGGTGAGTTCACCGCGCCGGTACTGATCGAACTCGCAGCTTCGCAAAACATCGAGATACCGGTATCAGAAGCGGTCGCTTCGATCCTGAGCGGCCGAAGCACGATCGACGCGGCGATATCCGGATTGTTGACGCGTCCCTTCAAGGCAGAGGAATGAACATGGCGTACTGGCTGGTGAAATCCGAGCCCTCGGTGTGGTCCTGGGACCAGCAGGTGGCGAAGGGCGCCAAGGGCGAGGCCTGGACCGGCGTGCGCAATTACACAGCGCGCCAGAACCTCGTGAACATGAAGAAGGGCGACAAGGCGTTCTTCTATCATTCCAACGAGGGCAAGGAGATCGTCGGCATCGCCGAGATCATCAAGGAGGCCTACCCAGACCCGACCGACAAGACCGAGAAATTCGTCTGCGTCGACATCAAGGCCGACAAGCCCCTGAAGACCCCGGTCACGATGGCCGCGATCAAGGCCGAGAAGAAGCTCGCAAACATGGCGCTGGTGAAATATTCGCGCCTGTCGGTGCAGCCGGTAACGGCGGAGGAGTGGAAGCTGGTCTGCAAGATGGGCGGGCTATAAGCGCTCCGAAGTCGGCGCTTGCGTCTCCGGCAGTGCGAGCACCTCGCATGGCGAGGCAATGCCGCGCAGCTTGTGCAGTCCGAGCGCGATCAGAGGCATGTCCGTCTGCGCAGCAAGCGCTCCCGACACCAGCACGGTCCGGCCCAGCGGCTTGCACAATCCTTCGAGCCGGCTTGCGAGATTGACGGCGGGACCGATCGCCGTGAAGTCGAGCCGATTGGCGGCGCCGATATTGCCCCACAGCATCTCGCCGAGATGAAGCGCGGCGCCGAACGACAGCGGCGGCAGTCCTTGCGCGCTGCGCTCCGCGTTGAGATATGCCATCCCGGCCTCGGCCGCGCCTGCGGCACGCAGCGCCGCATCGCAGGCATGGCGGGGTGAGGCCTCGAGCACCGGAAAGATCGCGAGCACACCGTCGCCGATGAATTTCAGCACCTCGCCGCCGAAGGCATGGACCGCACCGGCGATGCGGTCGAACCAGGCGTCGAGCGCCGCGATGACATCGGCGGGTGGTGTGATCTCCGACAGGCGCGTGAAGTCGCGCAGATCCGCATAGAGCAGCGCCGCCTGAATGGTCTCGCCGAGATCGCGCCGCAGCGGCGCCGTCAGCACACGCGCCGCGCTGCGCTTGCCGAGATAGGCCTCGAGCGTCGCACGCAAGGTGGCGCGGGCGGCGAGCACGGCAAGCGGCGTCGCGGCGAACCGCGCTGCTTCGCGCAATTGCGCGATTTCGCCTGATGTGAACGGCCGCGGCCCGATCCAGCCGAGCGATGGCCCGTCTTGCCGTCCAACGACGTCTTCGTGCACCTCGCCGGCCGCGATGTCGCGCAGCCAGCGGCGACCGGCATCGTGGGGCGGGTCGGGCAACAGGCCGCCGGGTGCAAAGCCGAGCGCTTCGATCACCCGGCCGCTGTCGGCACGCCATAGCCAGGTCCGTTTCGCGATCAAGGGATGCGGCACCTCCAGCGTCAGGCTGCCGGCCGCAAGCGGCACCCCGTCGGCGACCAGATGCGCGCCGAGTTCCGCCAGCAGGCGGTCGGCCCCGGGACTGTCCGAGGCGGCGTCGACGAGCCAGGCGAGGGTCGGGGAGAGCTGCATGGTCCGATGATGGCGAATGCGGGCGGTCCTTGTCACGGGCAATCCTTGACGGGCCGCTTTGGCGCCGCCATCTGCCCCTCAGCAAAGGGATGATCGCCGATGACCGAATCCTTCGTAGTGCGACGCGAGACCCAGATTGCCGCCCCCCGCGCCACCGTCTTTGCCTATCTCACCGATCCCGAGAAGATCCTGAGCTGGATGGGCTCCGATGCGACCACCGAGCCGCATCCCGGCGGGCTCTATCTGCTCAAGGGCATCGGCCCGCACGGCGGCGTCGGCCGCGGCGCCTTCCGCGAGGTCGTGCCGGTGCATCGTCTCGCCTACACTTTCGGCTGGGAGGGCGGACAGGAAGTGCCGCCCGGCTCGAGCTTGATCGAGATCGACCTGATCGAACGCGACGGCGGCACCCTGCTGCGCATGACCCATAGCGGCCTGCCGACCGAGGAGCAGGCGGCCGCGCACGCGACGGGATGGGCGCACTATCTGGGACGACTCACCACCGCGGCCGCGGGCGGCGATCCCGGCCCGGACATGGGTGTTTCTACCAAGGCATAGCTCTCGCAGGGCGGGCCCACGCATCTTCGCGACCATGGAGAGATGGGCGCGGCGCTTTGCGCTTTTGCCCACCCGGCAGTGTCGTTACACCGCCGCGGTCGCGACCACCTGCGCCAGCAGCTGCTCGCGCCGCGCCTGCGACCGCTGGCCTTTCATCGTCGCCGCAAAACGCTCCAGGATGCCCTCCTCGAAGGCCGTGACGATGGTGTCGTGGACGTAGCTCTTGCGGCAGATCGCCGGCGTGTTGGAGAGCTGGTCGGCGGCGGCGCGGATCGCGTCCAGCACCTGCTTCTTGCGGCCGCGCTGGCTGGTCGCCGGCGTGATCCGCGACAGCGATTCCACGACGACGGCGGAGGCCATCAGCGTGCGAAAATCCTTCAGCGAGATCTTGATGCCGGCGATCTCGCGCAGAAACGCGTTCACCTGCGTGGTGTTGACCGCGCGTACGACGCCGTAGGCATCGCGATACTGGAACATGCGTTTTCCCGGGACGCCGCGCAGGACGCCGATGGCGCGGACCAGCTTGGCCGCGTCGCACTCCTTGCGCACCGCCTTGCCGCCCTTCGCCTTGAAAGTCAGCACGAAGGAATCGTCTTCCAACGTGACGTTGGATTTCAGCAATGTGGTGGCGCCGCGGGTGCCATTGAGGCGGGCGTAGGATTCGTTGCCGGGGCGGATCGCGGTGCGCGCGATCAGCTCGATCACAGCCGAGAGCGCGAATTCGCGCGTCGGCTCCTCGCCCGACAAGAACGCCGAAACCTTGCGCCGGATCTTTGGCAGCGCGCCGACGAGCTTTTCCAGGCGATGCGCCTTGCGATGCTCGCGGACCTTCTCCCAGTCGGCGTGATAGCGATATTGCAGCCGCCCCGCGGCATCGCGTCCCACGGCCTGGAGATGCGAGTTCGGGTCCGCGGAGTAGCGCACCTCCCGATAGGCCGGCGGCACCGCCATGGCGTGCAGCCGGCGGATGGTGCGGGCGTCGCGGATATGGGCGCCGTTGGGACGGACGAAGGAATAGCCCTTGCCGCGCCTGACGCGGCGGATGGTCAGCTCGTTCTGGTCGCCGAGCCGCAGGCCCAGCTCCCTGGCGAGCGCCTCGACGGTCGTCGCCGCAGGCGCTGTGTTGAAGATCTTTTTCGGGCTGGGGCGGGTGGAGCCGGCCGGTTTCGGCCATTGTCCGAGGGCCTTGGCCAGTGCAATAGCGGCAGGATCGGCTGAAGCGGGCCGCATCGTCCCGAGATTCTGCTGATCCATCATAGTGTTATGCCTTGACCCTGTTTGATGTCGTTCAATGCCGCTGTTCTGATTTTTGTTCCCTGAGGGTCTCTTCCGGACCCGGGTTAGCCACTTAGGGTGTTCCAAACCGTATTGCGAGTCCCGAATCAGTGAGAGACGGTTGCTAAATACCTCCGGCGGCGCATGGGCGCCCTGCACGGGCCTGTTCCGGAGATTTGGGTCAAAGACCCGAAAGCTCGCCGCTTCGGTCTGTTTCAGATTTGCGACAACGGGCCTGCGCAGCTTGATGCGCCGCATGGCGGGCCGCTCGCCGAAGGTCCAGCTTGTGCTGCTTGTCGGGGGCGGTTAGCCCGACGCATAATCGATTCAACGATCAGGTCAGCTTGCCAGTCGCATGCGTTCGACTTGGCGTAGGTGGAGGGAAACATGTCCGAGAAGATTTACGACGTCCCGGCGGAGTGGGCCAAGCGCGCCTGGATCGACCAGGTCAAGTACAAG
Source organism: Bradyrhizobium sp. USDA 4486 (assembly GCF_054057995.1). Lineage (NCBI taxonomy): Bacteria > Pseudomonadati > Pseudomonadota > Alphaproteobacteria > Hyphomicrobiales > Nitrobacteraceae > Bradyrhizobium > Bradyrhizobium sp. USDA 4486. Next base: position 6,486,556 of record NZ_JBSRZV010000001.1, on the reverse strand, counting down.
GAGATGTACGCCCGCTCGATCTCGGACCCGAACGCATTCTGGGCGGAGCAGGCCAAGCGCATCGACTGGATGAAGGCTCCGACCAGAATCGAGAACGTCTCCTTCGCGCCCGGCAACATCTCGATTAAATGGTTCGAAGACGGCATCCTCAACGTCGCGCATAACTGCATCGACCGGCACCTCGCCAAGCGCGCCAACCAGACCGCAATCATCTGGGAAGGCGACGATCCCTCGCAATCCCGGCACATCACCTACAAGGAGCTGCATGACGAGGTCTGCCGGATGGCGAACATCCTGCGCACCCGCAATGTCAAGAAAGGCGACCGCGTCACCATCTATCTGCCGATGATCCCGGAGGCGGCCTACGCGATGCTGGCCTGCGCGCGGATCGGCGCGATCCACTCGGTGGTGTTCGCGGGCTTCTCGCCTGACAGCCTCGCCCAGCGCATCAACGACTGCAAGTCCAAGGTCATCATCACCGCCGACGAAGGCCTGCGCGGCGGCAAGAAGGTGCCGCTCAAGGCCAATGTCGATGCGGCGCTCACCAAGGCCGACGGCGTCGACTGGGTCGTCGTGGTGAAGCGCACCGGCGGTCAGGTCGAGATGAATCCGTCCCGTGATCTCTGGTATCACGACGCCGCCAAGATGGTGACGACGGAATGCCCGGCCGAGCACATGCATGCCGAGGATCCGCTGTTCATCCTCTACACGTCAGGCTCGACCGGCCAGCCCAAGGGCGTGTTGCACACCACGGGCGGCTATCTCGTGTTCGCCTCGATGACCCATCAATACGTCTTCGACTATCACGACGGCGACATCTACTGGTGCACCGCCGACGTCGGCTGGGTCACCGGCCACAGCTACATTCTGTACGGACCGCTGGCCAACGGCGCGACCACGCTGATGTTCGAAGGCGTGCCGAATTATCCGGATAATTCCAGGTTCTGGAACGTCATCGACAAGCACAACGTCAACATATTCTATACCGCGCCGACCGCGATCCGCGCCCTGATGCAGTCGGGTGACGAGCCCGTCAAGAAGACCTCTCGCGCGAGCCTGCGCCTGCTCGGCTCGGTCGGCGAGCCCATCAATCCCGAAGCCTGGGAGTGGTATTATCACGTCGTCGGCGACGACCGCTGCCCGATCGTCGACACCTGGTGGCAGACCGAGACCGGCGGCATCCTGATCACGCCGCTGCCGGGCGCAACCAAGCTGAAGCCGGGCTCGGCGACGCAGCCGTTCTTCGGCGTCGTTCCCGAAATCGTCGATGCCGATGGCAAGGTGCTGGAAGGCGAGACCACCGGCAATCTCTGCCTGACGCGCTCCTGGCCGGGGCAGATGCGTACGGTCTATGGCGACCACGCCCGCTTCGAGCAGACCTATTTCTCGACCTACAAGGGCAAGTATTTTACGGGCGACGGCTGCCGCCGCGACGCCGACGGCTATTACTGGATCACCGGCCGCGTCGACGACGTCATCAACGTCTCCGGCCATCGTATGGGCACGGCGGAAGTCGAGAGCGCGCTGGTCGCGCATGAGAAGGTCTCGGAGGCCGCCGTGGTCGGCTTCCCGCACGACATCAAGGGTCAGGGCATCTACGCCTATGTCACCCTGATGGCCGGCGTCGAGCCGACCGACGATCTGCGCAAGGAGCTCGTCACCTGGGTGCGCAAGGAGATCGGCCCGATCGCCTCGCCCGACCAGATCCAGTTCGCCCCCAGCCTGCCCAAGACCCGCTCCGGCAAGATCATGCGCCGCATCCTGCGCAAGATCGCCGAGGACGAGCCGGGCAGCCTGGGCGACACCTCGACCTTGGCCGATCCCGCCGTGGTCGACGACCTCGTCAAGAACCGGCAGAACAGGAAATCGGCGTAAGCACCCTCTCGTGTCCCGGACGCAGCGCGGCGCGCTGTTGCGGTGCGCTGCTGAGCCGGGGCCTATCCAGCCGCGCGAACAAAGAGCTGGATCCCGGCTCTGCGCAGCAGCGCTATGGCGCTGCAACGCGTCCGGGACACGAGCCTACCTTTCGCACCGGCGCACCTCCTCGAACTAACGGCCGCTCATACGCTCACGCTCTTTTCAGGGCGCGTGCGGGCAGAGCCGCATCTTTCCGGCCGAGTGTTGTTTTCTTGTTATTTACTTTATTTCGAACATTTCCTTTGTTCCCCCTGCTGGCGGGCCCTGGGCGGCCGTGCGTGGAAACCATCCGGTTAACGCGCGCGGTTAAGAATGTCTGGGCATGCCGGCGATTGCCGGTTTTGCGTAGATTTCGACGGATCCGTTCGGGCAAGGGGAAATGCGATGTCGATGAGGATTGCGGTGGCGTTGGCCGCCACCATCGGAGCAGGGGTCTTGATGTCGACCGCGGCCGAGGCGCGGCCGGAAATGGTGGGAGCGCACCTCGCCGACTATTCGCCGGGCACCATCGTGGTCAAAACCAGCGAGCGGCGGCTCTATCTCATCCTCGATAACGGCCACGCGATGCGTTACCCGGTCGGCGTCGGCAAGTCCGGCAAGCAGTGGGCCGGCACCACCCGCATCGACGGCAAGTATCTCAATCCGGCCTGGTCGCCGCCCGCCGAGGTCAAGCGCGACAAGCCGAACATGCCCGACGTCATTCCCGGCGGCTCGCCGCGCAACCCGATGGGCGTTGCGGCGATGACGCTGGCTGGCGGCGAATACGCCATCCACGGCACCAACGTGCCGGGCTCGATCGGCGGCTTCGTCTCCTACGGCTGCATCCGCATGCTCAACGACGACATCACCGATCTCTACAGCCGCGTCTCCGTCGGCACGACGGTGGTCGTGACGCGCTGATCGTCACCAAATCGGAAACTGAAAGAGCCGCGTCATCCGACGGGGCTTTTTTTGTTACCAGAAGCGCCAACTGCGCGAGCACCAGCCGTCGCGATGGCCGCCATTGTAGCTGCGCGCGTAGCCGCCGGCGAGCATTGCCGCCGAAACGTTGGCGGTTCGCCTGGTCGCGACGTCGGCGAGAACGCGACCGTACTTGTCCTGGCCAAGATTGTAGATCGTGACGCCGCCCTGGCCGAGCAGGTTGCGCAGCGCATCGCTGGCGGCTTCGGCCTTGTCGAGCTCGGCCTGACAGGACGCTTTCATCTCCGGCGCGTCGATGCCGCGCAGACGGACGCGCGCGACGAGATCGCGGCCGCCTTGCTGATGCACTCGCGCGAGGAAAGTATCGCCGTCGACGGTCCTGATGACATCGACCGCCAGACGCGCGGCGGAATTGCCGGACTGCTGCACGATGATCTTGGCATCGCGTGACTGTCCGTCATCTGCATGCGGATTGGGCCAGATCGTTCCCTGGCGAAAGCCGAGCACGATCGCGGTCACGACGCCGACCACGAAGATCCACGGCAGCAATCCGGAGAGGCGACGGCCGAACGGCGAGCCGCTGTAGGAGGGCCGATGGGAATGGCTGGGGTCGAAGCGTGACATCCGCGCACGCTAGGGCTGAGTCGGCTGAACCGGCAAGGTGCCTTAGAAATCCGAGGCGATGCCTTTGCGCTCCCAATCGCCGTAGCGGGTGGGTTCAGGCCCCTTCGGTCCCTGCAACTCCTTGGGCGCCGCTTCAGCATGCGCCGCGGCTGCAGCTTGTCGGCGCGCTTCGGCTTCGGCCAGCGCACGCTGGGCGGCCGGGGAGAGCGGCTTGCGATCAGGAACGGAGGGCTGGTCACTCATCGTGGCGTTCCTAGCGCAGGATTGCGGGAGGCGCGAGGTCCAATATCGCATTGCTGAAATGGTAATCGTGGCCTGTAAAGGCGAGAGGCCATTCTTACATTTGGCATATTCGCGTGCGAGAGATCGGCTTCTCGAGGCATGCGCCCATCGCGGCGGAACTGCCGCTCGCTCAGAACCTTGCTACCGCATGCCATCTCAACGTTTCGTCCCTCCGTCCGAAGTGCCTGGTCTTGCGGCACGGCGGATTGCCGCCGACATCGTCGACGGCGTGCTGCACAAGCATCGCACGCTCGACGACCAGCTCGACGGCGCGGGTGCTCACCCCGGACTGAAGACGCTGGCCGACCGCGACCGCGCGCTGATGCGCCGCCTGGTTGCGACCGTGCTGCGCCGGCTCGGCACGCTCGGCCATGTGCTGTCCCGCCTGCTCGACAAGGGCATTCCCTCCGACGCGCCGCGCGCGCAGAGCGCGCTCTTGATCGGCGCCGCGCAGATCCTCTGGATGGACGTGCCCGATCACGCCGCGGTCGACCTCTCGGTGCGTCTCGTGCAATCGGATCGCCGCGCCGCGCGCTACGCCGGCCTCGTCAATGCCGTGCTGCGCCGCTGCGCGCGCGAGGGCAAGGCGCTGGTCGAAGAAGTCGCCAATCAATCGCTGGACCTGCCGCCCTGGCTGCTCGCGCGCTGGAGCGCGCATTATGGCGAGGCAACCGCGCGGGATATGGCGCTGGCGCTCGGCCACGAGCCCTCGCTCGACCTCACCGTGAAGTCGGACCCCGCGCAATGGGCGAGCCGGCTGCATGGCGAGACGTTGCCGACCGGGACGGTGCGGATGCTGCTGCACGGCTCGGTGACGATGCTGCCGGGCTTTGCCGAAGGACAATGGTGGGTGCAGGACGCCGCCGCCGCGCTGCCGGCCCGCCTGTTCGGGGACATCAAGGGCAAAGCCATCGCCGATCTCTGTGCCGCCCCCGGCGGCAAGACGGCGCAGCTGAGGCTATCAGGCGCGCATGTCACCGCGATCGACCGCTCGCCTGCCCGGGTGGCGCGGCTGCGCGAGAATCTGGCGCGGCTGTCGCTCCAGGCCGAGACCGTTGTCGCCGACGCCGTGGAATGGGCCGGCCCGACCGAAGGCTTTGACGGCATCCTGATCGATGCGCCCTGCACTTCGACCGGCACGATCCGTCGTCATCCCGACGTCGCATGGCTGCGGCAGGAGTCTGATATCGCTGCCCTGGCCGCGCTGCAGCAGCGGCTGCTGAAGAAATCCGTCTCGCTGCTGAAGCCCGGTGGGACGCTCGTCTATTGCACCTGTTCGCTGGAACCAGAGGAGGGCGAGCAGGCGATCGCTGCCCTGCTTCAGGCAGAGGCGGGCCTGCGCCGCGTGCCGATCGAGGCGTCCGAGGTGTCGGGACTGAGCGAGATCGTCACCGCAGAGGGCGACCTGCGCACCCTGCCCAGCCATCTGCCGAACCCCGATCCCAAGCTCGGCGGGCTCGACGGATTTTACGCCGCCCGGCTCGTTAAATCCTGATTTTGCACCGGATTTTGCCGCCACGATCCTGATTCGGACCGTTCAAGGTGGTGTCAGCCGTCCGATTTTGGGATTAATAAAGATTCGTCGGAACCCTCTCCCCTCCAAGGCAAGGCGTGTCGGTCGCTCAACGCAGACGTATCTCGACGCTGGTGATGAACCGCTTCGCGCGGAACATGCTCGCGCGCGCGAGCGGCGGTTCTGTTGCGCTGTCGCGGGTCTGGCCCGCACGCACCGACCGGCTCATCATCGCGCCGCATGATCTGCGTACCGCGGATGCGACCCGCGCTGCGGAGATCTATGCCGGCCGCTTCGTCTTCGCCGGCAAGATCGTCAATTGCCACGGACGCTCGATCTTCGATCTCGAGCCGCCGTCGGAGGATTGGGAGGTCGCCCTGCTCGGCTTCGGCTGGCTGCGCCACCTACGCGCCGCCGACACCGCGCTGACGCGGGCCAATGCACGGGCGCTGGTCGAGGACTGGATCGCCAACCCCGCCAACAAGCGCCGCCCGGTCGCGCGGCGCGCCGACGTGCTGGCACGGCGTGTGATCTCGCTATTGTCGCAGGCGCCGCTGGTGCTGGGCGACACCGACAACAAATTCTATCGCCGCTATTTGCGCGCGCTCGCGCGCGAGATCCGCTTGCTGCGCTACACCATGGTCGACATCCCCGACGGGGTGCCGAAGCTCCAGGTGCTGATCGCGCTGTGCTACACGGCGCTGTGCCTCGCCAACCAAGCGCGCCACATCCGCAGCGCGTCGAAGAAGCTCTCCGATGAGTTGCAGCGGCAGATCCTGCCCGACGGCGGCCACATCTCGCGCAACCCGGGTGCGCTGATCGAATTGCTGATCGACCTGTTGCCGCTCCGGCAGACCTTTGCCGCGCGCAACATCGCGCCGCCGCCGGCGCTGCTCAATGCCATCGACCGCATGATGCCGATGCTGCGTTTCTTCCGACACGGCGACGGAAATTTCGCGCTGTTCAACGGCATGAGCGCGACGCCCTCGGACCTGCTCGCGACACTGCTCGCCTATGACGACACCCACGGCGCGCCGATGGCGAACATGCCGCATACCGGCTTCCAGCGCCTCGATGCCGGCCAGACGACGCTGATCATCGACACCGGTCCGCCGCCGCCAGCCGGCATCAGTCACGACGCCCATGCCGGCTGCCTGTCGTTCGAACTGTCCTCCGGCATCAGCCGCATCGTCACCAATTGCGGCATGCCGACCACGGGCCGTGACAATTGGCGGCCGTTCGCACGCGGCACCGCGGCGCATTCGACGCTGACCTATCACGACACCTCGTCCTGCCAGTTCGTCGAGATGTCGGCGATGAAGCGGCTGCTGCACGGCTCGCCCGTCACCAGCGGGCCGGTCGAGGTCGAGAGCTATCGCGAGGTGGTGCAGAACGGAACGATGCTGACGACCTCGCATGACGGCTATCTCTCAAAATTCGGTGCGATCCATCGCCGTGTGCTGATGATCACCAATGACGGCGCGCGCATCGACGGCGAGGACACGCTGTCGCCACCGCAGGGCGGGCGCTTCAAGGGCGCGGATGCCGATTTCGCGCTGCGCTTCCACCTGCATCCGGCCGTGAAGGCGAGCCGGCTGTCGGATGCCCGCGGCGTCATGCTGGTGCTGCCGAACCGCGATGTCTGGACCTTTGAAGCGCTCGACGACAAGGTTGACCTTGAGGACAGCGTATTCCTGGCCGGCAATGACGGGCCGCGCCGCACCGCCCAGATCGTGATCCGCCAGGACGCGCGGCAGGCGGCGTCGATCCGCTGGAGCTTTGTGCGTTCGACCGCTTCGCCGGCGGTCACCAATGCGCGCCGCAACGCCCGTCGCGAGCCGGAACTTCCGCTGTAGACAGGCGCGATCCGCTCCTATCTACCCGTTGAGACGGGCGCCGAAAGCTGCTATCGAGCCCTCGCTCGCGCGACTGGCGACCTTGGATGGAGCACCATCGGGAAGCGCGGGACACATCCGCCGCGCGCCTGGGCATAGACACTCCCTGAACAGAGGATCTTGCTCATGACTGACCATCCCCGCCGCGTCACCCGCGCTCTTCTCTCCGTTTCCGACAAGGCCGGCCTGATCGAGTTCGCCAAGGCGCTTGCCGCGCATGATGTCGAGCTGGTCTCGACCGGCGGCACCGCGAAAGCGATCGCCGCGGCCGGCCTCAAGGTGAAGGACGTCTCCGACCTCACCGGCTTCCCCGCGATGATGGATGGCCGCGTCAAGACGCTGCACCCGAAGGTGCATGGCGGCCTGCTTGCGATCCGCGACAACAAGGAGCACGCGGAGGCGATGAAGGCGCACGGCATCGCACCGATCGACCTTCTCGTCGTCAATCTCTATCCGTTCGAGGCGACCGTCGACAAAGGCGCCGGCTTCGAGGATTGCATCGAGAACATCGACATCGGCGGACCCGCGATGATCCGCGCCGCCGCGAAGAACCACGACGACGTCACCGTCGTGGTCGAGGCAGAGGATTACAAGGCCGTGCTCGACGAGCTCGCTGCCAACAACGGCGCGACGACGCTGAAGCTGCGCCGGCGGCTGGCCGCGAAGGCCTATGCGCGCACCGCGGCCTATGACGCCGCGATCTCGAACTGGTTCAACCGACAGCTCGAGATCGAAGCGCCCGATTTCCGCGCCTTTGGCGGCCGGCTGATCCAGTCGCTGCGCTACGGCGAGAACCCGCACCAGACCGCGGCGTTCTACGCGACGCCGGACAAGCGCCCGGGCGTTTCCACCGCGCGACAGCTCCAGGGCAAGGAGCTCTCCTACAACAACATCAACGACACTGATGCGGCTTATGAATGCATCGGCGAATTCGACGCCAAGCGCACCGCAGCCTGTGTCATCGTCAAGCACGCCAACCCCTGCGGCGTCGCGGAAGGCACGAACCTCGTTGACGCCTATCGCAAGGCATTGGCCTGCGATTCCACCTCGGCTTTCGGCGGCATCATCGCGATGAACCGCGCGCTCGATGTCGACACCGCGCGCGAGATCACGAAGATTTTCACCGAGGTGATCATCGCGCCTGACGCGACCGAGGAGGCCATCGCCATCATCGGTATGAAGAAGAACCTGCGCCTGCTGCTCGCCGGCAGCCTTCCCGATCCCCGCGCGCCCGGTCTCACAGCCAAGACGGTCGCCGGCGGCCTGCTCGTGCAGAGCCGCGACAATGCCGTGGTCGACGACATGACCTTCAAGGTCGTGACCAAGCGTGCGCCGACCGATGCCGAGATGCGCGATCTCAAATTTGCTTTCCGAGTCGCAAAGCACGTCAAATCCAACACCATCATCTATGCCAAGGATCTCGCCACCGTCGGCATCGGCGCCGGCCAGATGAGCCGCGTCGATTCAGCCCGGATCGCGGCGCGGAAGGCGCAGGATGCGGCGAACGAGCTGAAGCTTGCCGAGCCGCTGACCAAGGGCTCGGTGGTGGCGTCGGATGCGTTCTTCCCCTTCGCCGACGGCATGCTCGCCTGCATTGAGGCCGGCGCCACCGCCGTGGTGCAGCCCGGCGGCTCCATGCGCGATGACGAGGTGATCAAGGCCGCCGACGAGCACGGCATCGCCATGGTGTTCACGGGCACGCGGCATTTCAGGCATTGAAATTGCTGTCATTCGGGGGCGCGCGTAGCGCGAACCCGGAATCTTGCTCGACAATCTCGGGATTCCGGGTTCATCGCTCGGCGATGCCCCGGAATGACAGTGCGGATGCTAATCCCGCACCCGCATCAACAGCCCCAGCCCCGTAACGAAAAACACCACCAGCACGGCCATGCCGGCCTTCTGGCTCGCGGTCGCTGCCGTGATCATGCCGATCAGCAGCGGGCCGATGAAGGACGTCACCTTTCCGGTCAGCGCGAACAGGCCGAAATATTGCGCGATGCGGTCCTTTGGCGCGAGGTGGATCAGCAGCGTGCGCGAGGCCGCCTGAAGCGGGCCGCCGGCGGCACCGATCAGACTACCCAGCACGAGATAGGCGCGCTCGGCCGCGCTCGAGAACAGGGGCGCGCCTGCTTGCGGCGGCGCGACCTTGACGAACAGCACACTCTCCTTGTCGACCAGAAGGATCGCCGCCACCGCCAGCAGCAGGATCAGCAGGCTGCCGGCAATCACACGCTTCGGTCCGAGACGGTCGTCGAGCTTGCCGCCAAGCCACGCGCCGAACGTGCCGGCAATCGCCAGCATGATGCCGAACGTGCCGATCTGGATCGTGTGCCAGCCGAACGTGCCTGCGGCATAGATGCCGCCGAACGCAAACAACGACACCAGGCCGTCCGTGTAGATCATGTTGGCTAGCAGGAAGGCCGCGAGCGATTTCTGCTGCGGCAGGCTCCTGATCGATTGCTTGAGCTCCAGCAATCCTTCGCGCAGCGCGGCTCCCAACGGCCGCTTCGCCGGATAGTCCGGCGTGAACAGGAACATCGGCGTCACGAAGACGATGAACCATATTCCGGTGAGCGGTCCCGCGGCGCGGTCGCCCTGGTGGCTTGCGGGATCGAGCCCGAACAGCGGCACAAAGCCGAGCAGCGTCCGTCCGGTCTCGGGATTCGCCGCGAGGAAACCGAGCACAATGATCAGGCTGACGATGCCGCCGATGTAACCCGTGGCCCAGCCGGTGCCTGAGAGCCGGCCGATCCGATCCGGCGGCACCAGGCTCGGCATCATGGCATTGTTGAAGACGGTGGCGAATTCCGCGCCGACGCTGGCGAGTGCGACCGCGGTGAGCAGCGGCGGAATGACCGAGGGATCACCGGGCCTGCCGATCCACAGCGTGCAGGAGGCCAGCACCAGCACGGCACCGAACCCCGCGATCCAAGGCTTCCTGCGGCCGGACGCGTCGGCGATTGCGCCGAGCACCGGCGACAGCAGCGCGATCGCAAGACCCGCGCTGGCCATCGCAAAGCCCCACAGCGATTGCCCCGTGGCCGCATCTGGCGCAACGCTGGTGGCGAAATAGGGCGCGAACACGAAGGTCGTGATCAGCGTGAAATAAGGCTGCGCGGCCCAATCGAAGAAGATCCAGCTGACGACGGCGGCGCGCGGCGGATAGGTCCGCTGCACGCCGGCCATACGCACATCCTGGGCGATCGTCGTCATCACGCAGTCCTCATCACGAACAGTTTTGCCTCACCGGGCGCAAACCGTATAGCATTACCATGACATGTGTGAACTGGCCCGAAGCCACTGCGGAAATTTGATCATGTCGTCACCTTCGACACGGCGGATGTTTTTCGCCTTCATTGCCACTCTCGCGTTTGGTCTTGCGTCTGCGACCGCACAGGATGCGCGGCGGACGTATGTCCCGCCAGCACTCGACGGCGTCCATGCCGTTTCCGCCGAGCACGGCATGGTGGTGGCACAGGAGAAGATCTCTGCGCATGTCGGCGCCGATATCCTGGGACGCGGCGGCAATGCGATCGATGCCGCGATCGCCACCGGCTTTGCGATGGCAGTGACCTATCCTCGCGCCGGCAATATCGGCGGTGGCGGCTTCATGGTGATCCATTCGGCCGAGCGCAACGAAGACATCACGATCGATTATCGCGAGACGGCACCGGCAGCGACCACGCCGCAGATCTTCCTCGGTCCGGACGGCAAGCCCGATCCGGCGAAGTCGCGCGATTCCGCGCTCGGCGTCGGCGTACCCGGCACGGTGGCCGGCCTGGCTCTGGCATTGGATAAATACGGCTCCGGCCACTTCACGCTGGCGCAGCTGCTCGAACCTGCGACTGCGCTTGCCCGCGACGGCTTCATCGTCAGCGACGACATCGCCGACAGCCTACCCGCCTGGCACCGGCGGCTCGCGCGCTGGCCTGCTTCGGCCAGGATCTTTTCGCGGCCCGATGGGACCTCGCTCAGTGAAGGCGACCGGCTGGTGCAGAGCGATCTCGCCGAAACGCTGTCGGCCGTGGCCGCCCAAGGCCCGCGCGGCTTCTATGAAGGACCGGTCGCGGACAAGATCGCCAAAGCCGTGACCGATGCCGGCGGCATCATGACGTCGGCCGACCTGAAAATCTATCAGCCAGTGATCCGCGCACCCGTGCGCGGCACCTATCGCGGCTACGATATCGTCTCGATGCCGCTGCCGTCCTCAGGCGGCGTGGTGCTGGTGGAGACGCTCAACATCCTCGAAGGCTTTCAGCTCGCCGATCTGAAGCACGGCTCGCCGGCATCGCTGCATCTCTTGATCGAAGCCATGAAGCGTGCCTATGCCGATCGCGCGCGCTATCTCGGCGATCCCGCCTTCGTCAGCGCGCCGATCGAGACCCTCACCGCGAAGGACTATGCAGCCAAGCTGCGCGCGGGCATTTCCGCCCAACGCGCCACGCCATCGAAAGCGCTCGTGTCCGCCGCCGCCCCGCCGCGGGAGGGCAGCAACACCACGCATTTTTCCGTCGTCGACGCCCGCGGCAACGCCGTCAGCAACACCTACACGCTCAACTTCAGCTATGGGGTCGGCCTCGTTGCCGAGGGCACCGGCGTGCTGCTCAACAACGAGCTTGACGATTTCACCGCGGCGATCGGGGCGTCCAATGCCTACGGCCTCGTCGGCTTCGAGGCCAATCTGCCCGGGCCCGGCAAACGGCCGCTGTCCTCGATGTCGCCGACCATCGTGCTGAAGGACGGCAAGCCGGTGCTGGTGACGGGCTCGCCCGGCGGCAGCCGCATCATCTCGACCGTGCTCCAGGTGATCGTGAACGTTCTCGACTACAAGATGGATGTTGCGGCCGCCGTCGCCGCGCCGCGGCTGCATCACCAATGGCTACCGGATGAGGTCCGCGTCGAGAGCGGCTTTCCCGAGAAGGTGCTGTCCGAGTTGAAAGCGATGGACCACATCATCGTCGAGCCGATGGGGCAGACCTCGGCCAACTCGATTCTCGTGACCGCCAACGGACCGCTCGGCGCGCCCGATCCGCGCACCCGAGGCGCAGAGGCAGCAGGGCAGTAACTCTGCCCTGCATGGCGCGAAGCCCCTGCTCCGGCTTGCGCAAGCTGCCGCGCGTGCTACCACCGTCCGGCCAAAGACACTGCCGGGAAACGCACATGACGATCGCCGATCCGAACCAGCGTATCGAACGCGCCGAGATCGAGGATACCAGCCTTCTCGCCTTCTACCGCGACATGAACGTCGCCGAACGCCGGACCTTCTGGGCTTGCGCGGCCGGCTGGGCGCTCGACGGCATGGATTTCATGATCTACCCGCTGGTGATCGGCACCATCATCGCGCTGTGGAAGGTCGATGCGGGCTCGGCCGGTCTTGCCGGCACGGTGACGCTGCTGGCCTCCGCCATCGGCGGCTGGCTCGGCGGCTATCTCTCCGATCACATCGGCCGGGTCAGGACGCTTCAGATCACGATCATCTGGTTCTCGTTCTTCTCGCTGGTCTGCGCGGTCGTGCAGAATTTCGATCAGCTCCTGATCGCGCGCGCCGTGCTCGGCCTCGGCTTCGGTGGCGAATGGGCCGCCGGCGCGGTGCTGATGGGCGAGGCGATCCGGCCGCAATATCGCGGACGCGCGGTCGGCTCCGTGCAGTCGGGCTGGGCAGTGGGCTGGGGCCTTGCGGTGCTGTCGCAGGCGATCCTGTTCTCGCTGATGCCGGCGGAGACGGCGTGGCGCTGGATGTTCGTGATCGGCGCGCTCCCGGCGCTGCTGGTGTTCTATATCCGCCGCTCCGTCACCGAACCGGAGATCGCGGCGGAGGCGCGCGCCAGGCAGGCGGCGAGCGGCGACCGGCCGGCGCTCTGGGAAATCTTCTCAGGTCCCATCCTGAAGACCACGATCCTGGCGTCGCTGATGGCGACGGGCTGCCAGGGCGGCTACTACGCCATCACTTTCTGGGTGCCGCAGTTCCTGACCAAGGAGCGTCATCTGTCGATCGTCGGCTCGACCGGCTATCTCTCGACGCTGATCATCGGCTCCTTCATCGGCTATCTCACCGGCGCCTGGCTCGCCGACCGGATCGGGCGGCGCAATCTGTTCCTGATCTTCTCGATCGGCGCGATAGCCGTGGTGCTGCTCTACACGCAGCTGCCGCTCACCAACGAGATCCTCTGGGTGCTCGGCTTCCCGCTGGGCTTCTTCGCCTCGGGCTATTTCTCGGGGATCGGCGCGTTCCTGACCGAGCTCTATCCGACGCGGCTGCGCGGCTCCGGCCAGGGCTTCTGTTACAATTTTGGCCGCGGCATCGGCGCGCTGTTCCCGTTCCTCGTCGGTGCACTGTCGGCAACGACGTCGCTTGCGAATGCCATCGCGATCTTCGCGGTGGTGGCTTACGCGGTGTTCTTCATTGCGGCGTTTGCGCTGCCCGAGACACGCGGGCGCGTGCTGCACGCGGATTGACTAGTACCGTCATCCCGGGGCGGTGCGCAGCACTGAACTATGGTGCGCAATTGCGCACCTTGAGGATCTCGAGATTCCGGGTTCACGCTTCGCGTGCCCCGGAATGACGGAGAAGGTCACTACCGCCCCACCTGATACGGTCCGCCCTTCTCCAGTGCACGCGCATAGGCCGGCCGCGCGTGGATACGCTCCAGAAACGCCATCGCCTTCGGATGACCCTGCTCCAGCCCGCCGCGCGCTTGCGCAGCTTCGAGCGGGAAGCTCATCTGGATATCGGCCGCGGTGAACTCGTTGCCGGCGAACCACTCGCTCTTGCCAAGCTCGCTTTCCCAGTAGTCCATGTGCTGCTTGAGCTGCGGATTGACCAACGCAGTGAGCGCCTGGTTCGAGACCTTGCGCACCAGCGGGCGCAGCAGTGCGGGCGCGCGCTTCGGCATCAGCGTGAACAGCAGCTTCAACAGCAGCGGCGACATCGCGGATCCCTCCGCGTAGTGCAGCCAATAGGTGAAACGCAGCCGCTCGGGCGTGTTGGGCGGCGGGATCAGCCGGCCGTTGCCGTAGGTCGCGACGATATATTCGATGATCGCGCCAGACTCCGCGATGGTGTTGCCGTTGTCGGTGACGACGGGCGACTTGCCGAGCGGATGGATCGCGCGCAGTTCCTTCGGCGCGCGCATGTCCGGCTGGCGCTGATAGCGCACGATCTCGTAGGGCACGCCCAACTCCTCGAGCAGCCACAGCACGCGCTGCGAGCGGGAATTGTTGAGGTGGTGAACGGTCAGCATCGGTGGAGTCCCCAGGCTAGGCGTGGTCAATCGGCCGCGCCGTTCGTGCCAGCCCGGGAACACAATGTCGAGCCATCGGTAATGGATATTTTCACCCGGGTATATTGACGGGTCTAATTTACCCGGGTATTAAGCCGCCAACGCTGCTCAAATATGGCAATGATTCCAATGCAGAAGATTTTCACCGCATTCCAGGGTCCGCGCCGCCTGGCGTCCGGGCCGGCCGGAGAGGTCGCGCTGGTCGTCAAGCGCGTGGCGCCGCGGCCGGACGAGCCCATCATCATCTTCGAGGACGCCACGGGCCGATCGATCGATTTCGATCTGCGCGGCGGAGATCGCGAGGTACTGGCGCGGTTGGCCAAGCTCCTCCCATCGGCGGTCGAGGAGACTGCAGCACCGAGCGAGCCGCGCGGGCGCGGCCGGCCGAAACTCGGCGTGGTCGCGCGCGAGGTGACACTGCTGCCACGGCACTGGGAGTGGCTCAACGCGCAACCGGGCGGCGCGTCGGTCGCGCTGCGCAAGCTCGTCGACGAGGCGCGGCGTGCCAGCGGCGACAAGGATCGCGAGCGGCAGGCGCGCGATGCGGCCTATCACTTCATGTCGACCATGGCGGGCAACCTGCCGCAGTTCGAGGAAGCTTCGCGCGCATTGTTCGCGGATGACCGGCGGCGCTTCACCGGGCTGATCGCGGACTGGCCGACCGACATCCGCGACCATGTCGTCAAGCTCGCCTACAGCGACCGCGCTTAAGGCGCGGCGTTCCTCACAACCCCATCGACGGCCGAGCCGCGCATTGCGCGCGGTGACGGCTTCGTGCGCTCTGTTGAAAGGCCTATCCATGTCTGCCGCCAAACCGCTCTGGACCACATTCCTCCGCTTCCTCGCCCCGTTGATGCTGAGCAACGCGCTGCAATCGCTGTTCGGCACCGTCAGCAACGTCTTTCTCGGGCAGATGATCGGCGTCGACGCGCTCGCCGCGGTGTCGGCGCTCTTTCCGGTCATGTTCTTTTTGTCCGCCTTCGTTATGGGGCTGAGCACCGGCGCCACCGTTCTGATCGGTCAGGCGTTTGGCGCGGGCGAATACAACAAAATCAGAAGCGTTGTCGGCACGACGCTGGCGGTCGGCCTCCTGCTCGCGATTTCCGTCGCATTGATCGGCGGGACCTTGAGCCGGCAATTGATGATGGCCCTCGCGACGCCCGCGGACATCCTCGACCAGGCCAGCGCCTATGCGCGCGTCATGCTGCTGACGATGCCGCTCGGTTTCGTATTCCTACTGACGACGGCAATGATCCGCGGTGTCGGCGATGCGCTCACGCCGCTGCTGGCGCTGGCATTGTCGACTGCGATCGGCCTGATTCTGACGCCGATGCTGATCCGTGGCTCAGTCGGACTGCCCGCCGCTGGCATCACCAGCCCGGCATGGGCGGCTGCGATCGCCAACGCGCTGACGCTGCTCGCGCTGGCCATCTATCTGCTGCGGACGAGACATGCCCTTGCGCCTGATGCTGCACTGCTGCGTCATCTCCGGCTCAATCGCGCCGTGCTCGGAAGGATCCTCGGCATCGGACTGCCGAGCGCCATCGGCATGGTGGTGATGGCAATCGCCGAACTGGTGCTGCTCGGCCTCGTCAATGGCTTTGGGTCCGACGCTACCGCGGCCTACGGCGCCGTCAACCAGGTGATGGGCTATACGCAGTTCACGGCGATGTCGATTTCGATCGCGGTGTCGATTCTGGGCGCGCAGGCGATCGGCCGCGGCGACAGCGCTGGGCTCCACGGCATCGTACGCACCGGGCTCGCGTTCAACGTTGTGCTGACCGGCGGGCTGGTGGCGCTGGTCTATCTCGTGCCGCGCGCCGTGCTCGGCCTCTTCATCACCGACGGCGCCGTGCTCGATCTGGCGAAAGGACTGCTGTACGTCGCCCTGTGGAGCTCGGTGCCGTTCGGCCTTGCGACCACATTTACCGGCGCGATGCGCGCCGCCGGCGTGGCGCTGACGCCGATGCTGCTGTCGATCTTCGCCATCGTCGCGATCGAGCTGCCGTCCGCGGTGATCCTGAGCCGCACCATCGGCTTTGCGGGCGTGTGGGCGGCCTATCCGATCGTGTTCTGCGCCATGCTCGTCTTGCAGACGGGCTATTACCTCCTGGTCTGGCGCCGGCGCGCGGTCCGGCGTCCGGTCTGATCATCAAAGTATTACGACCATCATTAAACGGTGGACCCGTGGCGCGGGCTGCGCCACAATGGGCAAAAAGCGACACCAGGGAGAACGATCTTGACCCGCACAGCCCCGCAATTCCTGTTCGATTTCGGCAGCCCGAACGCCTATCTCAGCCATCTCGCGATCCCCGCGATCGAACAGCGCATCGGCGTCAAGTTCGAATATGTGCCGATCCTGCTCGGCGGCATCTTCAAATCGACCAACAACAAGTCGCCGGCCGAGACGCTCGCCGGCATCAAGAACAAGCGCGAGTTCCAGCAGATCGAGACCGAGCGCTTCATCAAGCGGTTCAAGGTCCAGCCCTACGTCTTCAATCCGCATTTCCCTGTCAACACGCTGAACCTGATGCGCGCGGCCATCGCCGCGCAGCTCGAAGGCGTGTTCGAGACATATGTCGAGGCCGCCTTCCACCACATGTGGCGCGAGCCAAAGAAGATGGACGATCCGCAAGTCGCGGCGAAAGCGCTGGCGTCCTCCGGTCTCGATGCGCAAAAGCTGTTCGCTCGCGCCCAGGAACCGGAAGTGAAGGGCAAGCTGATCAGGAACACCGAGGAGGCGGTTGCCCGCGGCGCTTTCGGGTCGCCGACCTTCTTCGTCGGCAACGAGATGTTCTTCGGCAAGGAACAGTTGCGCGAGGTCGAGGAGATGGTGCTCGAGAAGTAGCCCCCTCATTCTCCGGCGACAGAATGTGATCGCGGCAGCATCCTGGATTGCTTCGCTTCGCTGGCAATGACGACTATAGATGAACCGCCAATAGCAACAAAAGGAATATCCCATGCGCATTCTCGTGGTCGGCGCCGGCGCTATCGGCGGCTATTTTGGTGGCAGGCTGTTGCAGGCCGGTCGCGACGTCACCTTCCTGGTCCGCCCGCGCCGCGCCAGCGAGCTCGCGAGCGCCGGCCTCGTCATCAAGAGCCCGAATGGCGATGTGACCCTGAAGAATCCGCCGACCGTGCAGGCCGACACGCTCAAAGAGAAATTCGATGTCGTGCTCTTGAGCTGCAAGGCGTTCGACCTCGACGACGCCATGAAGTCGTTCGCGCCCGCGGTCGGTCCGAACACATCGATCATCCCGATGCTGAACGGCATGAAGCATCTCGATATCCTCGACGAGAGGTTTGGCAAGGAGCGCGTGCTCGGCGGGCTCTGCGCCATCGCCGCGACGCTGAACGAGAAGCGCGAGGTGGTGCAGCTCCAGCCGATGCAGTCGCTCAACTACGGCGAACGCGACGGCAAACTGTCGGATCGCGTCAAGGCGATCGACGAGGTCTTCAAGAGCGGCATCAATGGCGCCGCCGCCAGCCAGAACATCATGCAGGATATGTGGGAGAAGTGGGTGTTCCTGTCCTCGCTTGCAGCTTCCACCAGCCTGATGCGCACCTCCGTCGGCAACATCCTCGCCGCGCCCGGCGGCCGCGACTTCTTGCTGGGCATGCTGGATGAGACCAGCGCGATCGCGACTGCGTCAGGCTATACGCCAGGCGGCCCGTTTTTCGAGCGCGTGAAGGGGAATCTGACGACCGAGGGCTCGCCGATGACTGCCTCAATGTTCCGCGACATCCAGGCGGGCCTGCCAGTCGAAGCCGATCACGTGATCGGCGATCTCATCGCGCGCGCCGATGCCGCCAAGGTGCCGGTGCCGAAGCTGCGCATCGCGTATACGCATCTCAAAGCATATGAGAGGCAGCGGGCGAGCTAACCACGGCACTGTCGTCCCGGGTTCGCGCTCTGCGCGCTCCGGACGACGAGCTGTGGTGATGGCTACACCGAGCCTTACTTGAAATACGCGAGATAGTGCGAGACCGCGGTAATCTCCTCGTCGCTCATGTGATAGGCGACATCGGCCATCGCGGCGACGCCGCCGCCGACGCGCGCGCCCGCTTTGTAGTCGTGCAGCGCCTTGACCAGATATTCCTCGCGCTGGCCCGCGAGCCGCGCCACCGCCTTGGTGCCAGCAAAGCTATCGGTGTGGCATGAGGCGCAGCGGCGGCCGGCGGCCACTTGCGCGCCCTTCTTCGACAGATCGGGATCAGTGTCCTTCGCTGCCTTCGGCGGCGTCATTTGCGAGAAATAGGCGCCAAAATTGCGGATGTCCTCGTTGGCGATCTCCTCCACGATCGGCTGCATCTGGTCGTTCTTGCGCGAGCCGGCGCGGAAGAACACGAGCTGCCACTGGATGAATTGGTCGGGCTGGCCGGCCAGCGAGGGGATGTTCTCCGTCTGCGAAATGCCGTTCTCGCCATGGCAGCCGGAGCAGGCAGCGGCCTTATCCTTGATCGCGGCGTTGTCGGCGGCGCTTGCTGGAACGAATGCAAGCGTTGCGAGCGCAACCGCGCGGATTGCGTGCGAGATGAACTGCCGGCGCATGGGTGGGATTCCGATCTATCGAGGTCGTCATTCCGGGGCGCGCCGCTTGGCGCGAGCCCGGAATCCATAACCACGAATCGGGGTTAGGGGTTCCGGACTTGCGCGCGAGCGGCGCGCAATCCGGAACGACAGCATTGGACGATGAAATGGAAAAGCCGCGGCCGTCACCGGCCGCAGCGTTCGTTCGTGCCGGCTACTTCTTGCTGTAGCTGATGCGATAGATCGCGCCGGCCCAGTCGTCGGCGACGAGGATCGAGCCGTCCTTGGCAAGGATGATGTCATCGGGACGGCCGAGATAGCCCTGGTCGCCGTCGATCCAGCCGGAGGCGAACACCTCCTGCTTGGCGTTCTTGCCGTCGGGCCCGACGATCACGCGCACGATGCGGCCGCCCTGGTACTTGTGGCGATTCCAGGAGCCGTGCTCGGCGATCAGGATGTTGTTCTTGTATTCGGCGGGGAATTGATCGCCGGTGTAGAACTTCATGCCGAGCGGGGCGACATGCGCACCGAGATTCAGCACGGGCGGCGTGAACTCGGAGCATTTGTGGCCCATCGCGAACTTCGGATCGGGCAGGTCGCCCTGGTGGCAATAGGGATAGCCGAAATGCTCGCCGATCTTGTTGATCATGTTCAGCTTGTCGCTCGGCAGGTCATCGCTGATCCAGTCGCGCGCGTTCTCGGTGAACCAGTACTTGCCGGTGCGCGAATCGACGTCGCCGCCGACCGAGTTGCGAACGCCGAGCGCCCAGATTTCCGCATTGCCGGTCTTGGGATCGACGCGGCGGATCTGCGACACGCTGGTCGGGGGAATGCCGACATTGAAGGGCGGTCCGAACGGTATGAAGAACCAGCCTTCCTTGTCGACGGCGATGTACTTCCAGCCATGCGCGGCATAGGACGGCATGTCGTCATAGACGACCTTGCCCTCGCCGGGATTGTCGAGCTTGTTCTCGATATCGTCATAGCGGATCAGCTTGTCGACGGCGATGACGTAGAGCGCGCCGTCCCTGACGGCGAGCCCCGTGGGCATGTTCAGCCCCTTGAGAATGGTCTTGACCTCTTTCTTGCCGTTGTTGTCCTTGATGGCATAGACGTTGCCGAGGCCGAACGAGCCGACGAACAGCGTGCCCTTGTCACCCCAGGCCATCTGCCGCGCGGCCAGCACGCCGGAGGCATAGACCTCCATCTTGAAGCCCGGCGGCAGCTTGACCTTCTTGACGATGTTGGCGAGCTCGGCGTCGGAGGCGCCAGTCGGCGGACCCGAAGGCGGCGCGAGGCCCTTCTGCGCCTCGGTCTCGTCGCCCAAGAACCAGTCATCCGGTGGATGGGTCCAGAATTCCTTGGTGCCGGATTCGTATTTCTTCAGCGCCCGATTCTTGTCCTCCTGTTGCGCATTGCCGACGCTGGTCCCCGCAAGAAGGGCTACGGCTGCAAGCGCCAACACGGATCGATGGAACATCGATGTCATCGCGTCACTCCCCTAAGGCAGCCGTCAAGGCCGCGCTTTATTTTGTTATGGCTAGTCGAGAGACGAAGTTTGGGATCCGCCGAGCGGCAGACGCAAAAAGGTTAGCACATCTGCCAGCGGTGAGAAGCGAGTCGGGTACGCTGCAGTTACGCTCAGTAAAAATTGAGACGGAATGTCAATCAACGCGCCCCCCGCACTGTCGCTGCAACGCGGAATCAAGATCGCGCGCGACCTGGTCTGCAGACAGCACGAGGGGCATCAAACCAAACTGCGAAACAACCCCATGCACAGTAGAACGGCTCGGGCCGACTTTGCTCGCGGCGACGCCGAGCAGACACTTGATGCATCGAGCAAAATGACGAACGCGGCGCTCATCAGGCGACGGGGTAGGGCCCGTCGTCGAAAGCCGCATCATGATATCCCTTCGAACCGACTACGCGCGCTAACGCGCTGCGGAAATCGCGGCCATCGCGAAGGCTGCGCAGCACATGGGCAAAGTCGAATTCCGGCCGCCAGCCGAGCTCGCGCCGCGCGCGCTCATTGACATAGACGCGGTCGATCCGCGGAAACAGCCGCCAGCCGCGCGCGGCATAGAGCTGCTCGCAGTCGGGATAGAGCGCGCGCACGACAGCGGCAGCGTCGCGCGCCAGCGCCGCGAGATGGTGCTGTGCGAACGGGCTCGTGGCCGAGACGATGTAGCGGCCAAAGCCGATCTTCGGCGCGCGCTCGACGGCCAGCAGATGCGCGCTCACCGCGTCCGCTATATCCACGCGGCGATAGAGCAGCTCATTGGCCTGTGCGTTGTCCAGCGGGTAAGCAGAGCGCATCGCGGGATCGTCATCGTCCTCCGGAAAGAAGCGCGAGGTCCGCAAGATGACGACCGGCAGACCGCGCTCGCGAAAGAACAGCTCGCAGAGGGTCTCGGCCATCAGCTTGGTCGTGCCGTAAATGTTTTTTGGCACCGGCGGCAGGTCCTCGGTGACCCACACCGCCGCCTGGCCGGCTTCGGGGCGAAGCTGCGAGCCGAACGCGCTGGTGGTGCTGGTGAAGACGAGGCTGCGCACGCCGGCGGCAGCCGCTGCCTCGAGCAGGTTGAGCGTCCCGGTGACGTTGGTGTCGACGAAATCCTGCTTGCTGTGGGTCGCCACATGCGGCTTGTGCAGCGTCGCGGTGTGGATCACGGCGGTGACGCCGTCGATCTGCTCCCGCACGAAGTCGGGATCGACGATCGAGCCGACCGCGTCGGTGAAGGGCGAAGCCTTGAGGTCGATTCCACGTGCCGAGGAACCGCGCCCGCGAAGCGTGCTGAGAATCGCCTCCCCGAGGTGACCCGCGCTGCCCGTAACCAAAATTGTCATGTGAGACCCGATACAGCCACCCGCGGCATGGAAAACCGGGTCCCGACCCGGTTTGGCTGGATGCTCTGGGAAAAATTGGAGCGGGCGAAGGGGCTCGAACCCTCGACCCCGACCTTGGCAAGGTCGTGCTCTACCACTGAGCTACACCCGCATCCTGTTTCGGTCGCATGACGCGCCGGCAACGGCTGTCGTATGCCAAAAGCGGGAGGGGAATGCAACAGCTACCCGCGGTATAGATTGGTATCTTTGAGGCCCCAAATGGAGCCGAACGCGCGGCAAATCGACCAAAATGCCCTGGAACCGCCGAATTGGCCGTGATGGATTGAAATTCGGCCGTCCCGGCCCAATTTTAGCGCCGACACCACAGCATAAGAATTGGCGACGTGCTAAAGAGCCGCCATTCCAGACATCAGACGAGGGAATCCCGTGACGATCATCGACCAGGGTAACGGAGCGGCGAGCCCGGCTGCGGCCGATCTGATCAAGGACACCACCACCCAGACCTTCGTGAAGGACGTCATCGAGGAATCGAAGCGCCAGCCGGTGCTGATCGACTTCTGGGCGGAGTGGTGCGGCCCCTGCAAGCAACTCACCCCTGTGCTGGAAAAGGCGGTCAAGGCGGCCAAGGGCAAGGTCAAGCTGGTCAAGATGAACATCGACCAGCACCCGGCGATCCCGGGCCAGATGGGCATCCAGTCGATCCCGGCCGTGATCGCCTTCGTCAACGGCCAGCCTGCCGACGGCTTCATGGGCGCCGTGCCGGAAAGCCAGGTGAACGCCTTCATCGAGAGGCTGACCAAGGGCATGACCGCGCCGGGCGAGGTCAACGTCGCCGAGATCGTACAGGAGGCCGAAGCGGTGCTGGCCGAGGGCGATGCCACGGCGGCCGCGCAGATCTATGCCGAGGCGCTCCAGCATGATTCGACCAACATCGCGGCCCTTGCCGGCCTCGCGAAGTGCTATGCCGTGTCAGGCGCGATGGAGCAGGCCAAGCAGACGCTGGCCATGGTGCCGGAATCCAAGCGCAACGACCCCGCGGTGAAGGCCGTGCAGACCACGATCGATCTCGCCGAGCAGGCGGAGCAGCTTGGTCCGGTCGCCGAGCTGGAACAGAAAGTCGCCGCAAATCCGCTCGATCATCAGGCACGATTCGACCTTGCCACCGCGCTCAACGCGCAAGGCAACCGCACTGCGGCCACCGAGCAGCTGCTCGAAATCGTCAAGCGCGACCGCAAGTGGAACGATGACGGCGCCCGCAAGCAGCTGGTGCAGTTTTTCGAGGCTTGGGGCGGCACGGATGATGCAACCGTCGAGGGGCGCAAGCGTTTGTCGACGATCCTGTTCTCGTAAGGAAAGAGCGCGACTATTGTTTGAGCATGATCTGAGCGGAAAACCGCTACACGCTTTGCGCTAGCGCGGCCCTGCGGGTCCGCATCCATGCTCTAGCGGGGACCAGATGCCGATCAACATCGAATATCGCGGGCCCGCCGACCTTCCGGAGATCATTCCGGTGTTCCCGCTGCCTGGCGCGCTGTTGCTGCCACGCGGCCAGATGCCGCTCAACATCTTCGAGCCGCGCTATCTCGCGATGGTCGACGATGCGTTCCGCGACGGTCATCGCCTGATCGGCATGATCCAGCCCGACGTGGCGCATTCGCCGAAAAATTCGGACAAGCCGGCGCTGTTCCGCGTCGGCTGCGTCGGCCGAATCACCCAGCTCGCGGAATCCGGCGACGGCCGCTACATCCTCGAGCTCACCGGCGTCTCGCGCTTCAAGGTGGTCGAGGAGCTGGAGGTGCTGACCGCCTACCGCCAATGCAAGGTGGATTTCTTCGCCTTCGTCGACGATTTCACCGCGCGCATGGGCGAGGACGAGGTCGATCGCGAGGCGCTGCTGTCCGTGCTGGCGGACTTCTTGAAGGCCAATAATCTCAAGGTCGACTGGGAAGGCGTCGAAAGCGCGCCCAACGAGGCGCTGGTCAACGCGCTGGCGATGATGTCGCCCTACGGTCCCGCGGAGAAGCAGGCCATGCTTGAGGCGCCGGACCTCAAGACCCGCGCCGAGATCCTGATCGCGGTGACCGAGATGGACCTCGCCAAGAAGCGCACCAGCGGCGATCCGCCGTTGCAGTGAAGGTCTGACGGCTCACGCGGCGCGGATGGCTGCCCTTGTGCCGCGCCTCAACATGTTCGCGATGTCGGATGCGCGCATCGGCCGGCTGAAATAGTAGCCTTGCGTTTCGCCACACCCCTCTTCACGGAGGATGTCCAGCTGCTCGTTGGTTTCGACGCCTTCGGCGGTGGTCGTCTTGCCGAGGCTGACTGCGAAGCGAACGACTGCGCGCGCGAGATGGCGCGCGTCTGGCCTTGCGCTGGAGAGTTCGTTGACGAAGCTGCGGTCGACCTTGACCTTGTCGAACGGGAATCTTTGCAGAAAGCTCAGCGATGAATAGCCGGTGCCGAAATCGTCCAGTGCGATGTGCACGCCGAGGTCGCGTAGCTGGCCGAGCGCTTCGAACACGGCTTCGCTGTCATGCATGATCACCGTCTCGGTCACCTCGAGCTCGAGCCGGTGTGGCGCAACCTGCGAACTCGCCAGTGCACCGACGATGACCGGGACAAGCTCCTTGCTCCTGAATTGAGCGGGAGACAGGTTGATCGCGATCCTGAGATGGGCGGGCCATTTGGCGGCTTCCGCACAGGCGTTTCTCAAGATCCATTCGCCGAGCGGCACGATCAGACCGGTCTCCTCCGCGAGCGGAATGAATTCGCCGGGCATGACCAGACCTCGTCGCCGGTGGTGCCAGCGCAGCAAGGCTTCGAAGCCGCGGATCTCGCCGGTCGCGGTATCGACGAACGGCTGGTAGTGCAGTTCGAATTCACCGGCGGCAAGTGCATCCCGCATGTCGCGCTCGAGGTTGCGTCGAGCATGCATGAGCTCGTCGAGTTTCGGCTCGAAGAAACGGAATGCACCGCGCCCACCGCTCTTGGCCGAGTAGAGCGCCAGATCCGCGCTCTTCATGAGCATGTCGGAGTCGTTGCCATCGCGCGGCGCGATGGCAATGCCGATGCTGGTACCAACTAGGACCCGGTGATCGCCGAGATCGAAGGGCTCGCAAAGCGCCTTTCTGATGGTCTCGGCGAGGGTGGCGGCCTCGACGGCCGGGTTTGTCACATAGTCGATCACGGCGAACTCGTCGCCGCCCAGCCGAGCGATCAACGCGGTTTCATTGGTGCACTCGCGCAAACGCGCAGCCACGGCGCGTAACAGGGAATCACCCGCGGGATGTCCCAGCGTGTCGTTGACTTCCTTGAAGCGGTCGAGATCGAGCATGAGCACCGCCAGATCGAGGCCACCATTGCGCGTCACTGCGAGTGCATGCTCCATCCGATCCCTGAGCAGCACGCGATTTGGCAAATCGGTCAACGCATCGTGTTGCGCCATATGAGCGATCTTGGCCTCGGACCGGCGTTGCTCGGTCACGTCGAGATGCGTAGCCACCCACCCGCCGCCGGCCATTGGCTGGCGCGTCACGCAGATCAACCGACCATCCGCGAACTCGTCGATTCTGCTCGATACTGCGTCGAACGGCAACGCGGCCAATTTCGAGAGGAATTGCGCGGCAGCGCCCTCGCTGGTGTCGCTCCGGAGGATGCCGGTCACGACGCGGTGCCTGATGATGTCGGCGTGCGGGGTCCCCGTTCTCAGCAGTTCCGGCGGCAACTGATAGAGTCGGGCATAGCGCTCGTTGCAGACGACGAGCCGCTTCTCCGCATCGAACATGCAGAGAGCCTCGACCATGTTGTTGATGGCCGTGTCCAGCCTGAGTTTCTGGTCCTGGATTTCCTGTTGCGACTGTTCCACCTGCTGCCTGGCCAGCGAAAGCTCACTGATGATCTGCTCGAACCTGCTGGTCCTGGTCGCAAGGCGGCGATCCGCCAGCACGCCGACGAGGCTCATCCCGAGGACCGACAGGGCCACACCTGCAATTGCCACGGCGAGGAAGGTCGGAGACAGCGACAATGTATGGTTTGCCGGTGTCAGGTCTGGGACGATCTCAACGGCCCCCATCGCCGTGAAATGATGCGACACGATGGCGAGCGTCAGCAACAGCGCCGCGGCGAAGGTACCCCACTTGTCCTTGCGGCCGAGGGCAACCGCGAGCGCAGCATAGCCCAGGGCCATGCCGAGGACGATCGAGATGAACACCAGCCCCGGCGACCAGGTCACACGACCCGGCACCTCGAGGGCCCACATGCCGATATAGTGCATGCTTGCAATGCCGTCGCCGATGATGCCGCCACCGGCTGCCGCGCGCCAGCGGCCCGAATTGTTGACGGCAACGCCGAAGCCGCCCGACGTCAGGATCATTGCCGCAGCGAGCGACAGCGCCGTCAGAACAAGGCCGTAACCGGTCGGGACGCCGGGCTCGTAGGCGAGCATTGCGACAAAATGCGTTGCCCAGATTCCGTAGCCGATGGCGGCGCCGGCGATCGCAATCCAGATCAGCCGCGCCCAGGCTCGCGAGGCGATCGCGCGATGAAAGATGCTGACGGCGACAATGCTTGCGGCGAAGCAGACCAGGCCGGCGAGCATGACAAGCCGCCAGTCATGCTCCACCGCGAGGCAGGCAAAAACGCGGAACATTCAAAATCGCTCCCTCGTCAATACAATCGAGGATTGATCCGATCGGGCTTGCTCCAGGTTAATTTCCAGCAACGCCCAGTTGCATGCCTATCACGAGGTAAACGTCGCTCGGCAAATGACACGGTTGGCGGTAATCCTGTGCGGGTCAGCGGGTACGAGTCCCGTAAAACTCCGCGGCTGGGCGAGCCCGCAGCTAGTGTCCTGAACCAGAAGTTCGCAACATTGGTCCGTTTTGTGCCGGGGCATTGTATCGGCAGAAGCGCTCGATGGAAGCAAGGATGTCGTCAGCGGACTTGGTCCATCGGAATGGTTTCGGATCGGCATTGTGTCGTTCGATGAACGAGGTGATGTCCGCCCTGAGGGCAGCGACACTGCGATAGACGCCGCGCCTGATCTTCTTATCGGTAAGGAGCGCGAAGAAGCGCTCGACCTGATTGAGCCATGACGAACTGGTCGGAGTCAGGTGCACATGCCAACGCGGCCTTTTGGCTAGCCATTTCCGGATCAGCGGCGTCTTGTGCGTTGCATAGTTATCCATGACGAGATGGACGTCGAGTTCGCCCGGTACGGCGGCCTCGATCTCGTCGAGGAACTTGCGGAACTCGGCGGCTCGGTGGCGTCCGTAGCATTTGCCGATGACCCGTCCGGTCGCAATGTCGAGAGCGGCGAACAGCGATGTGGTGCCGTGCCTTTTGTAGTCATGGCTCCTTCGAGCCGGCTGACCGGGACGCATCGGCAGCATCGGCTGACTGCGGTCCAGCGCCTGGATTTGGGACTTTTCGTCTACACACAGAACGATGGCGTGTGCCGGCGGCGAGACGTAAAGGCCGACGACGTCGCGCACCTTGGCGACGAAGTTCGGATCGGTGGAGAGCTTGAATGTCTCTAGCCGGTGCGGCTGGAGCCCGAAGGCCCGCCAGATGCGTTGCACCGTTGACACCGACAGGCCGCTGGCCTTCGCCATGCCCCGAGAACTCCAATGAGTGGCGTTCTCGGGGCAGCTTTCCAGCGTCCGCACGATCACAGCTTCGATGCGGGCATCGTCAATGGTGCGCGGCGCCCCGGAACGCGGCTCGTCGTGCAGCCCGGCCACGCGCTGCTCTACAAAACGCTGCCGCCACTTGCCTACCGTTCCCCGCTCCAGGCCTAGCTTGGCCGCCACCTCCTTGTTCTGACCGCCTTCCGCGCAGGTCAGCACGATCCGGGCTCTCAGAGCCAGCGCCTGCGCCGTTTTCCGCCGCATCGTCAGCGACTGAAGTTCGGCAAGCTCATCATCGCTCAATATCAGGGGCGCAAGCCGCTGGGCCGACATCAGATCCTCCGTCGCTGTTACAGCCGCCATCTCTGGCACAGCGACGCGAATCTACTGCGAATCTACGATTGCGAACTTGTGACTCAGGACACTAGGTCCGTTCGAGCTCGACCAGCTGTGCCTAGGGATGGTTGCGGATGCGCTTGCGGCCCGTGATCATCGCGCGGATCAGGTTCTCGCGCTGCAGCATCCCCATCAGCACCACGCCGATGACGTGGAGCACGACCAGGACGATCACCGCGTCCGATGAATAATGGTGGGTGTCTTCGACCCACCAGACGCCGAAGAAGGTCACAGTGACCGACATCGCGCCGGTGATCGTCGAGACGGCGAGCGACAGCAGCAGCGCCACCAGCATCAGGGTGCCGGCGGGATTGAGGCCGATATAGCGGCCGGTGATGCCGCGGCGCAGATTCCAGAGATAGCGCGGCGCGGCACGTAGCCTGACGCCGACCATGCGGAAGCGCGAATAGCGGCTTCCCCAAAATCCCCAGACCAGACGGAAGCCGAGCAGCCCAAGCGCCGTATAGCCGACGATGCGATGAGCTCTGTCATAGATGGTGGGAGTGAACCACGCGGCCAGGATGCTGGCTGCTAAGGCCCAATGCCAGAGGCGTAGCGGGAGGTCCCAAACCGCAACCGTCCGCGATGCAGTCCGATCCGCGGGGGCCCTTTCGGACGCCCCGCGCGTTTCTGGCACCGCTTCGTCGATCAAGCTGGGACCACCCTAAAGATTTACTTGGCAATCGTGTGCTTCAGGCTGAGATCTTCCGGGCTGTAGAACAGCTCGTAGAGCTTGCCTTCCTTGACGCCGTAGACTTCATAGCACGAGCCCTCGACCTTGGAGCGTCGCACCTCGTAGCCGGCCGCCTTGGCCTTGGCTTCGGCTTCGCTGGCCGGCTTCCACGACGCCTTGTCGATCTTGGTGCAGTTCTTGAACCCGTCGGCCATCGCCGCCGAGCTCATACCAATCCCGACCGTCACTGCAATGGCAACAACACGAATGACCTTCACGAACGTCTCCTCTTCTGTCGTGGGCGCTGCGCGGACCGCGAAGCGGGACCGAAGGAAGCAAAGGAGATGATGAAGTCAATCCGGTTCGGGGCTTTCTGGATTTAGAGTTATTCTAACGATCCGAAAAACATCAGCGCTCTCCGTGTACGCCACACATTTGAGCGGCTGCTGCGGCCTTACGCCTCACGGCTTGGGGATGGCACTCTGGCCTTGCCAGTTGCGCGAGGCCACGCTTCGCGTCCCCGGATCGTTGCGCCGCAGCCAGTCCGCCCAGGTGAGGCGGCCTCGCACACCCTGACTGACGACAAAACCCATGCCGCGCGCCTTTGCCTCCGAAAGATCGACCGGCAGAATTTTTCGATGCAGTCTTCTCGCGTTCTGATATTGGCGAGCGAGGGAAACGAGATCGAGAGCTTCCGGCCCGCCGATCTCCGCGCGCGCCCCGCGCTGCCCGTCGAACGCGCAAGCCACGACGTGGTTGGCAACGTCCGTCGTATCGACCGGATCGAACCGCGACGTCGGCACCGGCCACACCGGCAGCCAGAACAGGCCCGAAAGCAGCCTGTCGAGCAGATAATAGAACGGCATCGCGCGAACGACGGACCAGGACAGGTTGGATGCACGCACCAGTCGTTCGCCGGCGAGCTTGACCCGCGCATAGGGCAAGGTCGCCTCGTCGAGACCGACGATCGAAACGTGGAGGAAGTGCCGCACCCGAGCTTCCCCACTGACGGCCAGCAGGCGTTCCGTGCCTTCGACATCCACGGCGGAGGGCGACCTGAAGAAGTCGATCGGACGGATGCCGCCGCGCCGCGCAATCGGCGAATAGGTCGCAGCATTGATGACCGTGTCGACGTCATGTAGCGCGGCCCGCAGACCGGCGCCCGTGGCGAGATCACCTGAGGCCCATTCGACATCCGGTCGCGCGCCCGGCGAGCGCGCAAACACCCGGACACGATGCCCAGCGCGAACGAGACGATCGACGATATCCCCGCCGAGATGACCTGTACCTCCAGTAACGAGCGTCAGCGCCATGGCTCAGCTCCCGTCAACCTTGCGCGGTTTGCAGGTGGGGACGAGCACGGTTTCGCCGGTCGCGACGAGGGCGAGATCATCTTGCTCGTCGGCCGCGAAGAGCTCGGCGCGGGCGAACACCTGCCTGCGCGCCCGGCGCGGAGCGTCGTTCCCTTCGCGACGAAATAGCGGCCGATCGCCGGCCTCAGGCAATTCATCGAGAAATGCGAAGCGGTGACCGCACCGACGAGCGTCGCTGCGGCGAAGCCACAGGCGGTATCGAGCAGGGCCGCGATGAGAGCGGCATGGAGATGTCCGGAATATTGAGTCAGGTCGTCCCGCCAGCCCATGCGGATGGTCACCTCGCCATGGCCGGCAGCAACAACGTCGAAACCGACGGAGCGGTTGAAGGCCGCCGATGCGTTGACCGCGTTGAGTATTTGCAGATCGAATCCTTGCGTCTCGCTCATGCATAGCTCCATCGCGGCCTGCGGTTTTCCAGATTGCTTCTGACGGCCTCGATCTGATTGGGCGTGCCAAGCAGCGCGGCCTGTGCGGTGGTCTCCGCGGCGAGACCGGTCGCTGGATCCGAGGTCGCAGACAGGTTCAACAGGCGCTTGGCCGCGCGGACGGCGTCGGGGCTGCGGCTCGCGATCTCGTGCGCCGTGGCCAGCGCAGCCGCCACGGGATCGTCGGCCAGCCGCGTCGCAAAGCCGTAGGCAAGCGCTTGTTGCGCGGAAAAGACCCGGCCGGAATAGGTCAGCTCTCGCACGACGTCGTCGCGTGCGAGACGGCGCATCAGCTGCGTGCCGCACATATCGGGCACGAGACCCCATTTGGTCTCGATGATCCCGAGCTTTGTTCCGGGCGCGACATAGCGCAGGTCAGCACCAAGCGCGAGCTGGAAGCCACCGCCGAACGCAACGCCATGAACCGCTGCAATCACCGGCACGGGCAGTTCGCGCCAGACCCAGACGAGATGCTGGGCATAGTTCGCGATGCCGTGGGTTCGACGCGTCAGGTCAATGGACGGGAGCAGCGGATTGCCGTTCGCGGTGGCGAGAAGGCGATCGAGGTCGAGGCCGGCGCAGAAGGCGCGCCCTTCGCCCGAGATGATGACGGCGCCGAGATCCTTGGCCGTACCCAGCTGTGTGCCTGCTTCGATGATGGCCTCGAACATCGCCGGGTCGAGCGCATTCATCTTGTCCGGGCGGTTAAGCCGGAGATGGGCCACGCGGTTTTCGATGGTCAGTCGAACACGATTTTCCATGATGCGGCTCCGCTTGAATGCCTGGCTTGTCGTCTCGACGCTCAGTATCCCGCAACCGCCATCGCGACGACCGCGCTGAGCATCATCCAGCCGAAATGCCGGCCGCGCGTCGCCCATGCGTTGGCGCAGGCCGAAAAGCCGAACACGCAGGCCATGGTGGCGGCGATCCAGTGGCGCGCCGGCTCCGAGCCCATCCAGGGCGTTGCGATCAGCAGCACGCCGCCGCCGATCCAGGCGACGGTCGAGGCCTGCCAGACCAGGCGGATCAGGGTGCGCAGCCGTTCCGGCTCGATCCGGGCGCGGGGAAACACCTTGGCTTCGCCGAGAAAGCCGTGGATGAGCGCCACGACAATGGTTAGGACGCCGGCGCACTGGAGCAAGAGATCACGCATCGATGTCTCCATACAGTTATGTATGGTTGATTAGGCGCTGGCCCGCCGCCTGTCAATACACTAGTGTATGGCGGATTTTCCGGAACCCAGACATGACCGAGCAGCTCTCCGCCGACGACTGGATCGACCAGGGCCTCAAGGCGCTGGCGAGGAGCGGCTTCACCGCGCTGAAGGCCGATCCGCTGGCCAAGGCCATCGGCGTGTCGCGCGGCAGCTTCTATTGGCATTTCACCGATCTCGGCGCGTTCCACGCCGCCGTTCTGAAGCGCTGGCGTGAGATCGCGGCGGAGCAGATCATCGCCGATGTCGAGGCTGCCACTGAGGATCCGCTCAAGGCGCTGCTGCGCAGGTCCTTTGGTGCGCGGCTCGACCTCGAACGCGCGGTGCGCAACTGGGCCGCGTTCGATGCGGCCGCGCAAGGCGCGGTCCGCGCCATCGACCGGCGCAGGATCGAATATATCGAAGCATTGCTCGCAAAGCGCGGGCTCGCGCCCGCGACGGCGCAGGCCCGTGCGCAGATCCTGTACTGGACGTTTCTCGGCTTCGCCCTGTCGGGGACGGCGGTGCCAGCGGCCAGGATCCAGGTCCTGATCGACGAGCTGCTGCGGTTGATCTGTACTTGAGCCGGCGCGGTGGCGGTGACAAATATCTGTGCTAGAGGCAACCAGCCGCCGGAGACCGAAATGAATACGCCCACCGAACGCCCCGAAACCAGCGTCGATCCCAAATTGCTGGAGATCCTGGTCTGCCCGCTGACCAAGGGTCCGCTGGAATTCGATTCTGCCAAACAGGAGCTGATCTCGCGCAGCGCCAAGCTCGCTTATCCGATCCGCGACGGCATCCCGATCATGCTGCCGGAAGAGGCGCGGAAGATCGATTGAGAGATGCGCGATGGCCGCTCCCCACTTTCGGTGTCGTCCCGGCGCATCGCCGTGCGCTGATCCGGGGCGACAGCGGGGCGTGGAGCTACAGCGCCTCGCCCTTCAACAATCTTGGCACCTCGCCCGTCAGCCCGGCGGCCTGGCGGATGAAGAGGCTCTTCAGCGGCGGAGCGCGGTCGACGAGGCCAAGGCCGATGTCGCGGACGGTGCGCAACAGCGTCGACTGATTGGAGAACAGGAAGTTCAGCGAGTTGGTGGCAACGCCCATCGCCATGGTGTCGAAGCGGCGCCAGCGCTGGTAACGCTCGAGCACGTCGGCGCCGCCGAGATCCATGCCGAGCCGCGCGGCATCGACGACGACCTCGGCCAGCGCCGCGACATCCTTCAGCCCCATGTTGAGACCCTGGCCTGCAATGGGGTGGATGACATGGGCGGAATCGCCGACCAGCGCGAGGCGCTCGGCGATGAAGGAGCGCGCGACGAAATAGGACAGGGGAAACGCGCGCGGCTTGTCGAGCGCCTTGACCTCACCGAGATGCAGGCCGAAGCGCTGCTCGAGCTCGGCATGGAACTCCTCGTCGCTGAGCGCGATGATGCGCGCGGCCTCCGCTCGGCGCTCGGTCCACACCAGTGACGACCGTTTTCCCGAGAGCGGCAGGATCGCGAAGGGACCCGCCGGCAGGAAGTGCTCTTCGGCGCGGCCCTCGTGATCGCGTTCGTGACCGACGGTGACGACGATGCCGGACTGATCATACTCCCAGCCGTGGGTGGCGATGCCGGCGCGTTCGCGCAGCCTCGACTTCGCACCATCGGCCGCGACAAGAAGGCTGGCGGCGATCACGCTGCCGTCGCCGAGCGTCACGTCGATACGCTCAGGGCGCGCATCGTAGGATGACACCGTGGTGGGGCGCAGATCGATGCCCTCGGCCTCGGCGCGCACCACCAGCGCATCGATCAGACGGCGGTTCTCGATCATATGCGCGAACGGCTCGCCCGGCGCCACGTCGCCGGCGAAGTTCAGGAACACCGGACGGGTGGCGTCTTCCAGCTTGGAATCGGTGACGACCATGTCGAGGATCGGCTGGGCCTCAGCCCGGACGTCATCCCAGGCGCCGATCGCCTCGAACAAGCGGCGGCAAGCCGCCACGATCGCGGTCGCGCGCGGGTCGCGGCTCGGCCGCGTGCTGAGCGCGGGATCGGCGACGATGACGGGAATCTCGGGTCCCAGGCCCTGGCGCAACGCCAGCGCCAATGCGAGGCCGGCAAACGCGCCCCCGCCAATGACAATGCTACCCTGTGCCGACATACCAAGCTTCCCGGTCAATTCTCGGTCTTGCTAGCAGACTTGAGCTGGGCGAAACAGTGCGGTGAAACAAGGGCGGAACGGCCTCATTGTGTCATTCCCGGGGCGCGCAAATGCGCGAACCCGGAATGACGGGATCCTTCGAAAGCGCAAGTCATGTCCAAAAGCCTGATCGACCTGATCTCGATCCTCGATCTCGAACAACTCGAGGTGAATTTGTTCCGCGGCAACAGCCCGAAGACGAGCTGGCAGCGGGTCTTTGGCGGCCAGGTGATCGGGCAGGCGATGGTCGCGGCCTGCCGCACCGTCGAGGGGCGGCTACCGCACTCGCTGCATTGCTATTTCATCCTGCCGGGCGATCCGCAGATTCCGATCATCTACCAGGTGGAGCGCCTGCGCGACGGCAAGAGCTATTCGACGCGGCGCGTCACCGCGATCCAGCACGGCAACGCGATCTTCTCGATCATGGTCTCGTTCCACACCGATGAGGAGACCGCCTTCGACCATCAGGACAAGATGCCCGAAGTGCCGCCGCCGGAGAAGCTCACGGCGGAGGAGGTGGCGAAACAGCCGATGTTCCGCGAGATGCCGGAGTTCATCCGCCGCTACTACGAATCCGATCGTCCGATCGAGCTGCGCCCGGTCGAGCTCGGCCGCTATTTCGGCCAGAAGATCGACGACGGCCGCATCCATGTCTGGATCAGGACGGCGGCGAAGCTGCCCGACGATCCGGCGCTGCACATGTGCGCGCTCGCCTACGCCTCGGATTTCTCGCTGCTCGATGCGATCATGGCACGCTATGGCCGCACACTGTTCGACAAGCGCATGATGCCGGCGAGCCTCGACCACGCCATGTGGTTTCATCGCCCGTTCCGCGCCGACGAATGGCTGCTCTACGCGCAGGATTCGCCGAGTGCGCAATCAGGCCGCGGCCTGACCCGCGGCTCGATCTTCAAGCCCGACGGCACGCTGGTGGCGTCGGTGGCGCAGGAGGGCTCGGTGCGCGAGCGCAGGAGCTGACAGCTCCAGGCCCGCGCCCGGAGCTTTTCGGATCAGGCCGCGAGCGACCCGCGCGGCACGAGCTCGGTCTGCGAGGCGAACCAGTTCATGATCCAGCGATACACCCACGGGATCGGGATGATCAGGCTGCACAGGATCGCAGCCACGATTCCGCGCCAGAGAATGCCGAGGCCGCTCCCCCTAAACACGATCTCGCGGCGCGTGCCTTCGATGCTGCGGCAGAACCACCGCATCTGGGCCGCGGCGACCCAGGCCCAGCCGATGATGGTGATGATCGAGATCGCGAAAAGCAGATTCCAGCCGATATAGGCCCAGACCGAGCCTGAGAAGCTGAGGCCGAGCGGCTGCCCGTTGGAGGCGAGGTTCGCGACCATCCATTTGATCAGGAGCCAGTAGAGCACGATCTGCACGATGAACAGCAAGTTGCTGAGCAGCTGGCTGCCGATGTAGCCGATCACGATCGCCAGCACGATGAAGCCGAAAAACCAGGGCACCAGCGTCATCGCATTGCCGGTGAAGCTGAGGTTCGGACGTCCCGGGACCTTCACGCAGGACACGATCCATTTCGTGTACCAGACGAACGCCCATGGAGCCGGGATGACGAAGATCATCCCGATCAGCAGCACGACGGTGCGCCACGTGAATTCGAGAATACCGAAATCGACGGCCATCGATCCCGTGCTGCCACCGCCAGCATAGCCGCCGGAGCCCATCATCGGCGGACCGCCGGCCGGGACCATCGGCGGCGCGCCGCCGATCAGGCCGGGGATTTCGGCGGCCTTCTGCCAGCCGGCCATGCCCTCGGACCACACCAGCGTGTCGGCGCGCACAATTCCTTGCGCAACCAAGTCGCGGAATTGCCCTTCCGGAAAAGGCCCCTGCTGCTTGCCCTCGGCCGCATAAAACCAACTTGCCATGAAGCGTCCCCCTCAAAATACTTATGTACCGCTCGACAGGCGGAGGTTCACCGCATCCATGCCCAAAATGCACTGTGAATGATGAACGACTGCCCTGTACAGAGGCGGCCGTTCACACGGCCGAACGTTTTTCGCTTCAATCTGCAAGTTTTTTGTGCCATTTGCCCGGAAAGATGCCAAATTGACGCAGCGCCGGGGACCTACGGCGCTGCGCATCCCGGGGAATAGGCCTGACCATGAAACTCGTCGTCGCGATCATCAAACCTTTCAAGCTCGATGAGGTCCGCCAGGCCCTGACGGCGATCGGCGTCCACGGCATGACCGTGACCGAGGTGAAGGGTTACGGCCGCCAGAAGGGCCACACCGAGATCTACCGCGGCGCCGAATATGTCGTGAACTTCCTGCCGAAGCTGCGGATCGAGATCGCGGTCCCCTCCGACATCGCCGACAAGGCCGTGGGCGTGATCACCGCGTCCGCGCGCACCGGCCAGATCGGCGACGGAAAGATCTTCGTCACGCCGATCGACCACGCGCTGCGCATCCGCACCGGCGAAACCGACAGCGACGCGCTTTAAGAAACTCTCTTTCGATCGCACCTCGTAACGACGCCACAGCGTGCGACGCCAATTTGATGCCGGGGGAAATGACATGGCGGGATTGTTGCGCCGCGCGGCCGCTTTGGCCGCGCCGATCGGATATGTGTTCGCTTTGGCTTCGCCGGCGCATGCAGCCACCTCCGAGATCAACACCGCCGACACGGCCTGGATGATCGTCGCCACCGCATTGGTGCTGATGATGACCATCCCGGGACTGGCGCTGTTCTACTCCGGCATGGTGCGCAAGAAGAACGTGCTCGCGACCATGGCGCAGAGTCTCGCCGCCGTGACGCTGATCTCCATTCTCTGGGTCGCGTTCGGCTATTCGCTGTGCTTCGTCGGCGACGGCCCATGGATCGGCTCGCTCGACCGCTGGTTTCTTGCCGGCATGACCATGGACAGCGTCAATCCGGCGGCGAAGACGATCCCGGAATCCCTGTTCATGCTGTACCAGATGACGTTCGCCATCATCACGGTGGCGCTGGTCGCGGGCTCGGTTGCCGACCGCATGCGGTTCTCCGCCTATTTGTTGTTCTCCGTCGCCTGGTTCATCTTCGTCTACATTCCCTTGGCGCATTGGGTGTGGGGCGGCGGCTTTCTTAGCAGCATGGGTGTGATGGATTTCGCCGGCGGCCTTGTCGTGCATCTGTCGGCCGGCACCGCCGGCCTCGTCGCCGCCAAGGTGATGGGACGCCGCCACGGCTACGGCACTGAGAATCTCTCGCCGTTCGATCTGTCGCTTGCGGTGATGGGCACCGGGCTGTTGTGGGTCGGCTGGTTCGGCTTCAACGGCGGCTCGGCGGGCGCGGCCAATTCGCGCGCGGTGATGGCGATCATCGCGACGCATCTTGCAGCCTGTTCCGGCGCGCTGACTTGGGGCGCGATCGAATGGTCGACGCGGCGCAAGCCTTCCGTGCTCGGCATGATCTCCGGCGCGGTCGCAGGGCTCGGCACCATCACGCCCGCCTCCGGCTTCGTCGCGCCGTGGCATGGCATCGTCATCGGCATCATCGCCGGCGCGGTGTGCTACTGGGCCTGTACCTGGCTGAAGCACCGCTTCAATTATGACGATTCCCTCGACGTGTTCGGCGTCCATGGCGTCGGCGGCCTGACCGGCACCGTGCTCGCCGGCGTGTTCGCCACCAGCGCGATCGGCGGCACCGCCGGCCTGATCGAGGGCCATCCGCAGCAGCTGCTGATCCAGCTCTACGGAGTCGCCGTCACCTTCGTCTGGGCGGCCGGCGCGAGCTTCGTCCTGCTCAAGCTGGTCGCCCTGTTCGTGCCCTTGCGCGTATCGCGCGAGCAGGAGCTGGAGGGTCTCGACATCACCCAGCATGGCGAGGCGTTACAGTAAGGGCTTGCGCAACACATAAGCACATGCTTATGTGTCGCCATGATCGAAGCCGACATCTTCAAGGCGCTGGCCGACCCGACCCGCCGCAAGGTCTTTGAGAAGCTCGCCGGCGGCAGCCTCAATGCCAGCGCTTTGCGCGACGGATTGGAGATCAGCCAGCCGGCGATGTCGCAGCATCTGGCGGTGCTGCGCGCGGCAGGGCTCGTGCGCGAGCAGCGGCAGGGCCGCTTTGTGAACTACGAAGTCGACCCGGACGGGATCGCCACCATCGGGACATGGCTCGCGCGCTACCGCGCCTACTGGCCGAAGCGCATGGAAGCACTCGCCGACCTCTTGAAGGACATGGATCAATGAGCGACGCCGCGAAGCCTGATCGTCCCGACGCAAAGCTCGTGCTCGAATTCGTTTTCAATGCGCCGCCGGCAAAAGTCTGGCGCGCCGTGACCATTCCTGAATTGCGCGAGCGCTGGCTGCCGGATTGCGACCTTGCGGGCGCCGAGCCGGAATCATCGATTCCAGGCGAAGAGGTGCGCTATCGGCTGCGCGATTCCGAGCCGCCGTTTCGCGAAAGCCACGTCATCTTCCGGATCGAACCAAACGAAGACGGCGGCACCCGCTTTCGCATCATCCAACAAGCCTGTGACGATCGAACGAAGCTACCGCAACCGGCCAACAGCAATTGCTGCCTGATGCGCGCGGCGGCCTGACACCAACAAGACTTCATTGTAGATATGGGAGGTCGCCGATGCGCGACATGCTTCAGCTCGTCCCTATGGTCGTCGAACAATCGGCGCGCGGCGAACGATCCTTCGACATCTACTCACGCCTCCTGCGCGAGCGCATCATCTTCCTCAACGGCGAGGTCAATGATGCGATGTCCGGACTGGTCTGCGCGCAGCTCTTGTTCCTGGAGGCGGAGAATCCGAGCCGGCCGATCAACCTCTACATCAATTCCTACGGCGGCGTGGTCACCTCTGGACTTGCGATGTACGACACCAGGCAGTTCATCAAGGCGCCGGTCCACACGCTGTGCATGGGCACCGCGCGCTCGATGGGCTCGTTCCTGCTGATGGCCGGCGAGCCCGGTCACCGCGCCGCCTTGCCCAACGCAAGCCTTCACGTGCATCAGCCACTCGGCGGCTTCCAGGGCCAGGCCTCCGACATCCTGATCCATGCCAACGAAATGCAGGAAACCAAGCGACGCATCATCCGGCTCTATGCACGGCATTGCGGACGCTCCGAGGCGGAGGTGGAGCGGACCCTGGACCGCGACCACTTCATGACCGCACAGCAGGGCGTCGAATGGGGATTGATCGACCGGGTTTTTGCCGAACGTGACGCTGCCTGATGGTCCTGCAGTGGCCTTTCAACCGCACGGTTTATTGCGCGCACCCGGTGAGCACGAGTGCGTCAGGCTCGCTATCTCCCGCCGCGGCGCGGCGTCCACCCCATAACGTGATACCTTTTGTCTGCCCGACACATGAGCAACATTGTGTCGGCAGCCTGTCGTGCTCGTATTTTGAGCAGTTCTGACCACGTTTTGAGCGCGACGTATTAGCGCAGTGCGGCGCAATACGCCTCGAGCGCGAAAACACCCGTTTTCATAGTCCGTTAGGCAATGCGCCCGATCTGGCACGGCATTTGATTCTAGGGGGCCTGGCTGTGCCCGCGTAGTGAAACTTCTCCCTCGTGGCGAACCAGTCGAGAAACGCCCGGCCACGTCCGGACCGGGCTCAAGCGGGGATAGGACCCATGAAAATTGTTATGGCGATCATTAAGCCATTCAAGTTGGAAGAAGTCCGTGACGCCCTGACCGCCATTGGCGTTCACGGACTCACGGTGACGGAAGTCAAGGGATATGGCCGGCAGAAAGGCCATACGGAGATCTATCGCGGCGCCGAATATGCCGTGAGCTTCCTGCCCAAGATCAAGATCGAGGTCGCTGTCGCGTCCGAACAGGTCGACAAGACCATCGATGCCATCACGTCCGCGGCGAAAACGGGACAGATCGGCGACGGCAAGATCTTCGTCATCAATCTCGACCATGCGGTTCGTATCCGCACCGGCGAGGCCGATGCCGCGGCCCTTTGATTTCGCGCTCAACCTTATCCAATCAGGAGTGAATAAAATGACGTTTAAGCGTCCCTATGGCGCGGGATTGGCGGCTCTCGCAGTCGGCC
Source organism: Bradyrhizobium sp. USDA 4486 (assembly GCF_054057995.1). NCBI lineage: Bacteria > Pseudomonadati > Pseudomonadota > Alphaproteobacteria > Hyphomicrobiales > Nitrobacteraceae > Bradyrhizobium > Bradyrhizobium sp. USDA 4486. Next base: position 6,446,845 of record NZ_JBSRZV010000001.1, on the reverse strand, counting down.
TGTTCGCTGCGACCGCAGCCTATGCCGAGCCAACGGTCAACAAGGGAGACAACGCCTGGATGCTGACATCGACGGTGCTGGTGCTGTTGATGACGATCCCCGGCCTCGCGCTGTTCTACGGCGGTCTCGTCCGTTCCAAGAACATGCTCTCCGTGCTGATGCAGGTGTTCTACACCGTCTGCGTCGTCACCGTGATCTGGGCCGTGTACGGCTACAGCCTCGCCTTCACCGGCGGCTCCGACTTCATCGGCGGCTTCTCCAAGGCCTTCATGATGGGCGTCACCACCGACTCGAAGGCTGCGACCTTCTCGGTCGACGCCAACATCTCGGAGCTTGTCTACGTGTGCTTCCAGATGACCTTCGCGGCGATCACGCCTGCCCTCATCGTCGGCGCTTTCGCCGAGCGGATGAAGTTCTCGGCGATCGCGCTCTTCATCCCGCTCTGGGTCACGCTGATCTACTTCCCGATCGCGCACATGGTCTGGTACTGGCCCGGCCCGGACGCGATCCAGGATGCGGCCAAGGCTCTGGCTGCTGCCGGTGATGCGGCGGCGAAGACCGCGGCGCAGGCCAAGCTCGACGAGATCAACGCTGATGCTGGCTGGATCTTCAAGGCGGGCGCGATCGACTTCGCCGGCGGCACCGTGGTGCACATCAACGCCGGTATCGCAGGCCTCGTCGGCGCTCTCCTGATCGGCAAGCGCGTCGGTTACGGCAAGGAGCTGATGGCTCCGCACTCGCTGACCATGTCGATGATCGGCGCCTCGCTGCTCTGGGTCGGCTGGTTCGGCTTCAACGCCGGCTCCAACCTGGAAGCCAACGGCGGCGCTGCGCTCGCCATGACCAACTCCTTCGTCGCCACCGCAGCCGCCGCGCTGTCGTGGATGTTTGCGGAGTGGATCGTGAAGGGCCATCCGTCGGTGCTCGGCGTCATCTCAGGCGCCGTCGCGGGCCTCGTGGCCGTCACGCCTGCCGCCGGCTTCTCCGGTGTCATGGGCGCGATCGTCCTCGGTCTCGTGGTCGGCGTGGTCTGCCTGTTCTTCTGCACCGTCGTGAAGAACGCGCTCGGCTACGATGACAGCCTCGACGTGTTCGGCGTGCACTGCATCGGCGGCATCGTCGGCGCGATCGGCACCGGCATCCTGGTCAATCCGGCTCTCGGTGGTGCGGGCATCATCGACTACACCGCGATCCCGCCGAAGGTTGCCGATTACGACTTCGCCGCGCAGATGCTGTCCCAGCTCAAGGCTGTCGGCACCACGCTGGTGTGGTCGGGCGTCGGTTCGGCGATCCTCTACAAGGTCGTCGACGTGATCGTTGGCCTCCGCGCCAATGTCGAGAGCGAGCGTGAAGGCCTCGACATCACCGAGCACACCGAGCGCGCCTACAACATGTAACGCTCTCCTCCCGGGCGCGGTCTCCTCGGAGACCGTGCCCACAACTACGGTTTGGGCACATACCCGGCAATGCCCCGACCGTTGAGGGGCTCCAGCGCAAGTTGGAGCCCCTTTCTTTTTACCACGCAGCATTTCGCGTGGTCCGGACTCGCCGTAAGTCAAATTGGACGACGCCATGGCTGGCGATTATCATGCCTCCGACTCCCGATTTGGAGCGGCATTCAATGCGTTTGTTCCAGTTTTTGAGCCTTTGCCTCCTGTCGCTCACTCTCTCCGCCCTAGATGCCCACGCCGACAAGCGCGTCGCGCTGGTGATCGGCAACGGCGCCTACCGGAACGTCCCGGCGCTACCCAATCCGACCAACGACGCGGCCGACGTCGGGGCAGCACTGAAACGATCCGGATTCGAGCCGATCGTTGCGACAGATCTCGACCAGTCCGCCATGCAGGAGGCTGTTCTGCGGTTTGCGCGCGAGGCGCACGGGGCCGATGTCGCCTTGTTCTATTACAGCGGGCACGCGCTTCAGTTCGCCGGCGTCAACTATCTGGTGCCCGTCGATGCCGTCGTCCGCGACGAGGTCGATCTGCGGCGCCTGGTGCGCGCCGACGAGATTCTGGCGGACCTGCAACAGGCCAAGAACCTCCGGATCCTCGTGCTCGACGCATGCCGCGACAACCCGTTTGCTGACGAATTGCGGAGGAATGTGGGACAGGGCCGCGGCGTGACTGTGTCCCGCGGCCTGGCGAAGATGGAAAGTCCGGACGGCACGATCATCTCCTATGCGACGCAGGCCGGTCGAACCGCCGACGACGGCGATGGTCGCAACAGCCCCTATACGAGCTCGTTCCTGGAGCACATACGCGACCAGGGCAATATCAACACGGTGTTTCAGACCATCAGCGCGGGCGTGTACCAGCGCACCAAAGGCACTCAGGTGCCCGAACTGTCGCTGTCGTTTTTCGGCGAGTACTACCTCAACGGCAAACCGGAGACGTCGGCTTTGGCCCCGGCACCAGCGCCGCCGATCGATCCCTGTGCGGATGCCGGTGATCATTGGCGCAGCGCGGAGACGCTGGGCACGCTGGCAGCCTTCAAGGATCAGTTGATGCGCTTCCCCAACTGTGCATTCGCGGACCTCGCAAAATCCCGGATCGCGGCGCTGGCAAAATCCGCCGATGATGCCAAGCACAGTATCGCGTTTGACGGGACCTGGATCGGCAAGGAACGTTGTCAATCTCAGCCTCCTTTCCTGGAGTCCTATTACCAGCACGCGCTGCGCATCAAGGACGGCGTGCTTCATGCGGTTTTTGGCGACGACGGCAAGCCTGGTTCGTCCGTCTATGACGGAAAGATCGAGGCGGATGGCAGCGCCACCATCATGGTCAAGGGCCTGTTGCCGGAGAACGACCCGCTGCGTCGGCCCGCCGGATCTCCCTACCAGTACAAGATCGTCCTTGCGCTGAAGGACTCCAGCGGAGCCGGCGTGCGGACGGAGACGCCGCGGCAGTGCCAAATGGAATTGACCAAGCTGGCACCACAGAGCCCGGGTGCGAACCCGGCTCAGACTGATTCGAAGCGGACCACCCAGCGCGAGGAAAAGACCGCGGTAATCCCGCCCGAACAGCGGGACGGCGGAAAGCCACGGCAAACTGGGGGGCTGAGCTGTTCGATGATGCGGAGCAGATGCGCCACTGCATGTGTCGGGCTTAGCGGCAATCCAAATTGCGCTTCAACCGTCTGCCCGCGTCTGGAAGGGGAGTGCATGAGCAGCGGATGCTGGCGCGGCCGAGGTTTCAGTGGCTGCGGGCTTGCCAAGCGCTAGCTGCCACAGGACCATTGCGGTACGATGTCCGTTTTGGTCGGCCGTGCAAAAGAAAGGGATTGCCATTCCAGATTGCCGGCGCAGAAATACCGACCACAACGAACAACAAACCGGGAGGTCGTCATGCGTTTGGAAGGCGGATGCTATTGCGGCGAAGTGCGCTACGTGGCCGAGGGCGACCCCATGATGCAGGCCCAGTGTCATTGCCGCGAGTGCCAGTACATCTCGGGCGGCGCGCCCAACACCTTCATCGCGATGCCGGCGGCCGGCTTCAGCTACATCACCGGACAGCCCAAGCAGTTCACGCGCAAGGACCTCGAGCGCGCCGTGACGCGCGAATTCTGCCCGGAATGCGGCACCCATCTGGTGACCAAGGTGCCGGGCCTGCCTGCGGCTATCCTGAAAGTCGGCACGCTGGACGACCCGTCCCAGTTCCAGCCGCAGCTGGCGATCTACACCTGCGACAAGCAGGAGTTCCACACCATCCCCGCGGGCATGAAGACATTCGAGAAGCTGCCGGGGCACTGAGGCCGCGATGACGGTGCCTCTCTCTCCCGCCTGCGGGAGGGCAGGGGAGAGGGTGTCTTCGCTGGCGAGAACTCCCGAGAGGAGAAGCCTCACCCGACGCTTCGCGTCGACCTCTCCCGCAAGCAAACGGGAGAGGCGACGCGCCATGCATCCCGTTGTTATCGACTTCATTATTCCAGCTCTGGACGGAGGCGGCGACCGATGGTTAATCGCGTCTTAACCTCGCCCTATCTATGGTGAACTGAACCGCTTCCCGCCGGCGCCTCGCTGCGACCGGCCGTTCCAAGAGTACTGGCGCCCAACGAATGGCTCTGACCGCTTCATCCCGTGCGCCGCAGGGCGGTGGTAGCTCCGATTCCGCACGCTCGCCCTTCGTCCGGCTCAACGAGCTGCTGGCCCCGCATCAGCCGGGCAAGCCCTTGATTTCGCTTGCAGTCGGCGAGCCCCAGCACCCGGTGCCCGACTTCGTCGGCCCGGTGCTGGCCAAGCACATCGCCGATTTCGGCCGTTACCCGATGAACCAGGGCACCGAGCCGTTCCGCAACGCTGCAGGCGCCTGGCTGTCCTCGCGTTTCAAGCTGCCGCGCGCACTCGACCCCAAGACCGAAATTCTGGTCCTCAATGGCAGCCGCGAGGGGCTGTTCCTCACTGCGATCGCGGCCGCGCGCTATGTCGGCCCACGTCCCGGCAAGCCCGCCATCCTGATGCCGAACCCGTTCTATCCGGTCTATGGCGCCGGCGCCCTTGCGGCCGCATGCGAGCCGGTCCATCTGCCGACCACCATCGAGAACGGCTTCCTGCCCGATCTCGACGCCATCGACGAGGCGACGCTGGCGCGCACCGTGGCGTTCTATCTGGCCTCGCCCGCCAATCCGCAGGGCTCGGTCGCCAAACCCGACTATTTCAAGCGGTTGAAGCAGCTCGCCGACCGCTACGGTTTCGTCATCCTCAGCGACGAATGCTATTCGGAGATCTACACCCGCGAAGCACCGGGCAGCGCGCTCGAATGTGCGGGTGCCGACTTCACCCGCGTGGTTGCGTTTCAATCGCTGTCGAAACGCTCCAACTTGCCTGGCCTGCGCGTCGGCTTCGCCGCCGGCGACAAGAAGCTGATCGGCATGTTCCTGGAGCTGCGCAACATCGCAGCGCCCCAGGTGCCGGTGCCGCTGCAGCATGTCGCGACCGTCGCCTATGGCGACGAGGCGCATGTCGAGGAGAACCGCAGGCTCTACCGGATCAAGTTCGATCTCGCCGACCAGATCATCGGCAATCGTTACGGCTATCGCCGGCCCGACGGCGGCTTCTGCGTCTGGCTCAACACGTCCGAGATCGGTGACGACGTCTCCGTGACTCTCAAGCTTTTCAAGGAAGCCGGCGTCCGCGTGGTGCCCGGCTCCTATCTGGCGAGGCTTCAGCCTGACGGCTTCAATCCCGGCGCCGGCTACATTCGCCTGGCGCTGGTGCAGGATAGTGAGACCACGGCGCAGGCGCTGCACCGGCTGGTCGAAACTCTGGGTTAGGCGGGGCCCATGAGCATGTCGGCAATCGAACGTGTCATTCCACTGGTCGGCCATCTACCGCCCTCGATTCGCGAGGGTCTGGCGCGGCGGATGCGCGAGCTTACCGGTCTCGGCATGGTCGGGCTGGCGGGCGTGGCCTCGGCCGCGCTGATGACGTGGTCGGTGCAGGATCCCAGCCTCAGCCACGCGACCTCACGGCCGATCCGCAACATTCTCGGCTATGCCGGCGCGATCGGCGCCGACCTTGCAATGCAGATTCTCGGGCTCGGCGCCATCATGCTGGTCCTGACCGTCGCGGTCTGGGGCTGGCGCATGATGACGCATCGCCCATTCGACCGCGAGGCGCTGCGGCTCGGCTCGTGGATTCTCTGCACCGTCATCGCGGCGGGCTTCGTCAGCTGCTGGCCGCATGGCGGCGCCTGGCCGCTGCCGACTGGCCTCGGCGGCGTGGTCGGCGACGCCCTGGTGCGCGCGCCTGCTGTGATTTTCGGACCCGCGGGCACGATCTACCGCATGGTGCTCGGCACGATCCTGTTCGCAGCGATGACCGCGACGTTCCTGATCGCCTGCGGTCTCGGCGCACGCGAGCATGACGACGAACTCGCCGAGATCGAGGATGACGACAAGCCGCTCGACGAGGACGAGGAGAGCGACCGCGGCTCGGTGTCGCTGGGCTGGCTGTTCCACGCGCTGATGAGCACCAAGGCACGCCTGATCTGGCTCTGTGGTGTCGCTTACCGCGCGCTCGTCTCGAGCGGACCGAAGACCAAGGCCGCTGCGTTCAGCCGCCAGGAGCCGAATCTCGGCGGCGGACGCGCTGCGCCCTCGATCTCGCCGCAGTTCCAAGACGAGGACGACGAGGACGAGCATGAGGAGGACGACGAGGAAGGCGAGGCGGAAGAGGACGAAGAGGAGGAGCCCGCCGCGCGCGCTCCGCGCAAGAAGGCTGCGCCGAAGGCGGCGGCCAAGAAGGGCTCCGACAAATTCGAGCTTCCCTCGGTCTCCATGCTGGCCGCCCCGAAGGCGGCCGATCGCCAGCCGCTCAGCAAGGCCGAGCTGGAAGCCAATTCCCGCTCGCTCGAAGGCGTGCTGCAGGATTTCGGCGTGCGCGGCGAGATCGTGAAGGCCAATCCGGGTCCGGTCGTCACGCTATACGAGCTCGAGCCGGCGCCCGGCATCAAGTCCTCGCGCGTGATCGGTCTCTCCGACGACATCGCCCGCTCCATGAGCGCGCTGTCGGCGCGCGTCGCCGTCGTGCCCGGCCGCAATGCGATCGGCATCGAGCTGCCGAACGCGCATCGCGAAAAGGTTTACCTGCGCGAACTGCTGGTCGCGAAGGAAGCGACCGAGACGGTGGCGAAGCTGCCGCTCTGCCTCGGCAAGACCATCGGCGGCGATCCCGTGATCATCGATCTCGCGCGCACCCCGCACATGCTGATCGCCGGCACCACCGGCTCGGGCAAGTCGGTCGCCATCAACACCATGATCCTCAGCCTGGTTTACCGACTGCGCCCCGACCAGTGCCGGCTGATCATGGTCGATCCGAAGATGCTCGAACTGTCCGTCTATGACGGCATTCCCCATCTGCTCACGCCCGTCGTAACCGATCCGAAGAAGGCCGTGGTCGCGCTGAAATGGGCGGTGCGCGAGATGGAGGAGCGCTACAAGAACATGGCCAAGCTCGGTGTGCGCAACATCGACGGCTACAACACGCGCCTTGGCGAGTTGAAAGCCAAGGGCGAGGAGCCGACGCGCACGGTGCATACCGGCTTCGACAAGGAGACCGGCAAGGCGATCTACGAGGAAGAGAAGCTCTCGCTCGACCCGCTGCCCTACATCGTCATCATCGTCGACGAAATGGCCGACCTGATGATGGTCGCCGGCAAGGACATCGAAGGCGCGGTGCAGCGCCTCGCGCAGATGGCGCGCGCCGCCGGCCTGCACGTGATCCTGGCGACGCAGCGTCCGTCCGTCGACGTCATCACCGGCACCATCAAGGCCAACTTCCCGACCCGCATCGCCTTCCAGGTGACGTCGAAGATCGACAGCCGCACCATCCTCGGCGAGATGGGCGCCGAGCAGCTGCTCGGCCAGGGCGACATGCTCTACATGGCGGGCGGCGGCCGCATCAGCCGCGTGCACGGGCCATTCGCCTCCGACGAGGAAGTCGAGAAGGTGGTGCGTCACCTCAAGACGCAGGGCCAGCCCGAATACCTCGAGGCCGTTACCGCCGAAGAGCCGACCGAGGACGAGGACGGCGCGGTGTTCGACGCCACCGGCATGGGCGCGGACGGCGGCGGCGACCTGTTCACGCAGGCTGTTGCGATCGTCAAACGCGACCGCAAGGCCTCGACCAGCTACATCCAGCGCCGCCTGCAAATCGGTTATAACCGTGCCGCGTCGCTGATGGAGCGCATGGAACTGGAAGGCATCGTCGGACCCGCCAACCACGCCGGAAAGCGTGAGATTCTGGTCGAGGAAGAAGACAGCCACATGTGAGGCAGCCGCCCTGAACGAAATTTCACGTAGAATCGATATCTCCTTTTGCCCGAAATCACGCTAAAAGACGCCCAGCCACACAGGACGACGCGTTGATCAGACATCCGGACACTCGATTCGCTGCCACCATCGCCGCGCGAAGCGTGCGCATGGCCGGCGTGCTTCTCGTCACCGCCGCGATGGTGACCACTGCGTCGCTCGCGCAGAACGTTCCCGTGCCAAAGCCCGCGCCGAAGGGCCGCGATGGCGCGGCATCCGCCGGCGGCCCCGCGATCACCGGTGCGACCCAGCAGCCGCCGAATCCGATCATCCCGGATCCGCGCCGCAACGTGCCGAGCAGCATCTTCCAGACCTTCGACGAGAAGCAGAAGGCACAGGCGGCCAAGGTCAGCGCGTATCTGTCCTCGCTCCAGACGCTGGTCGGGAATTTCGTCCAGGTCGGACCCGACGGCAGCAAGACGCAGGGCGATTTCTACATCCAGAAGCCCGGCAAGGTGCGCTTCGAATATGACGCGCCGAGCCCGATCGACATCGTCGCCGACGGCTCCTCGCTGGTGGTGCGCGACCGCAAGCTGGCGACCCAGGACGTCTATCCGCTGTCGCAGACCCCGCTGCGCTTCCTCTTGTCCGACCGTATCGACCTGATGAAGGACACCAATGTCGTCAACGTCACGGCCGATGACGTCTTCGTCAGTGTCACCATCGAGGAGAAGCAGGCGCTGGTCGGCACCAGCCGACTGCTGCTGATGTTCGGCGCGAAGGACGGCCAGCTCAAGCAGTGGACCGTCACCGACCCGCAGGGCTACGACACCACGATCGCGGTCTACAATCTGGACTCGAGCAAGAAGCTCGATCCCAGCATGTTCAAGATCGATTTCACCAATTACGGCCCGGCTCCGGGATAGGTCTGCCTCGTGTCCCGGACGCGACGCAGCGCGTAGGGGTGCGGCGCAGAGCCGCGACTCGGACCCCCTCACAGATGGGCCCCGGCTCTGCAGCGCCACTTCGTGCCGCGCAGCGTCCGGGGCACGAGAGAGTTCGTTCCGCCGTTCACAGCCAAAAGACGGTGGGCACAGCGCTTTGCGCCTTTGCCCACCTTACGGGAGCTTGCTAAGACGCATTTCCCATGCGTCTTTCCCTGACAACGTGGAACATCAACTCGGTGCGACTGCGCATCGACCTGGTCGCGAAATTCCTCAAGAGCGCGCGGCCGGACGTGTTGTGCCTGCAGGAGACCAAGTGCATCGACGACGCCTTTCCGCTGAAGCGCTTCAAGCGGCTCGGCTATGAGCACGTGGCTCTGAACGGGCAGAAGGGCTATCACGGCGTCGCCATCGTCTCGAAGATTCCATTCGACTCGAAAGACATCCGCACTTTTTGCGACAAGGTGGATTCGCGCCATATCTCGGTATCGTTCGGCGAGAACGCCAACATCGCAAAGCCGCTGGTGCTGCATAATTTCTACGTGCCCGCCGGCGGCGATATTCCCGATCCCGCGCTGAACGAGAAGTTCGACCACAAGCTTCGCTTCCTCGACGAGATGACGGCGTGCGAGCCGTTGCATCCGCGCGGCGAGGACCGCCACATCCTGGTCGGCGATCTCAACGTCGCCCCGCACGAGAACGATGTTTGGTCGCACAAGCAGCTCTTGAAAGTGGTCTCGCACACGCCTGTCGAAACCGAGAAGCTCAAGGCTGCGCTTGCAGCCGGCGAATGGATCGACGTCGCGCGCGACCGCATCCCGATGTCGGAAAAAGTCTATACGTGGTGGAGCTATCGCTCCGCCGACTGGACCGTCGGCGATCGCGGCCGCCGGCTCGACCACATCTGGGTGTCGCGCGCGCTGAAGGATGCGGTCAGTGATTTCAGCATCCTGCGCGATGCGCGCAGCTGGGAGCGTCCGTCGGACCATGTGCCTGTGACGGTGACGCTGGAGGTGTAGCCTGCGTCATTCCGGGACGCGACGAAGTCGCGGGCCCCGAAATGACGGGCGGAGAAACCGACATCACGACGTCAGCTTCGCGCCCGCCATCAAGATATCGCTGGCAATCTGGCTCGAGCGCACCGCGAATTCATCGCGCAGGCGGACGGCCGCAGCCGGATCGCTTTCGAGCACGCGCTGGAACAGGCTGCGCGCGACGCGGATGACGGAGGCGTGCTCCAGCGCGATCGCGCTCGACGGTCGCTTCATCGGGACCACCAGCGCAAGCTCGCCGATGAGCGCGCCGGGGCCTGCGATCATCTCGGCGCCGGCACCGTCATCGACCCGGAAGGCCCCGCGCTGGACCACGAAGCCGGCATCGGCCTCGTCGCCGAGATTGAACAGGACGTCACCGCGGACGAAGTTGCGTTGTTCGGAGCCAATCGCCAGCATGCGCAACGAGGCGTCCCCCAACAGGCGCAGGGTCGGGACACGCTCGAGAAGCGCTACGTCGTCGTCGATTGACATTCAGGTCCGAGGCTCAAGGGCACGATATCTAAAACGATTCGGGCGCCCCTGAAGCGTATCACGGCACCAGCTTGTAGCCACCGGCTTCCGTTACCAGGATCTCCGGGTTGGCGGCGTCCTTCTCGATCTTCTGGCGCAGGCGGTAGATATGGGTTTCCAGCGTGTGGGTGGTCACCCCGGAATTATAGCCCCAGACTTCCTGGAGCAGGGTCTCGCGCGAGACCGGCATCTGGCCGGCCCGGTAGAGGAAGCGGAGGATGGCGGTTTCCTTTTCCGTCAGCCGCACCTTGCGGGCATTGGCCGCGGTCAGCATTTTCGAGCCCGGACGGAAGGAGTAGGGGCCGACCGAGAACACCGCATCCTCGCTGGCCTCATGCTGGCGAAGCTGGGCGCGGATGCGGGCCAGCAGCACGGCGAAACGGAAGGGCTTTGCGACATAGTCGTTGGCGCCGGATTCCAGCCCCAAAATCGTGTCGGAATCGGTGTCATGTCCGGTCAGCATGATGATGGGAGCCTTGAAGCCGCCCTTGCGCAAGGAGCGGACCACCTCGCGGCCGTCGGTGTCGGGCAGGCCGACATCCATCAGCACCAGATCGGGGGAATTGGCCTTTGCGGCGCTCGCACCCTTGGCGCCGGTATCGACGGCGGAGGCTTCGAATTCTTCGTGCAGCGATAATTGCTCCACCAACGTATCGCGCAGATCGGTATCGTCATCCACGATCAGGATCTTGCGGGCATTGGCCATAGGGGGTCATCCTTTTGGAGTCCGACTCGGCGCGCATGCATGCTGCACCCAGCCGCGATGGAAAGTTAGGGGGTCGCCGTTATTATTGTTGTTCGTGTTGAAGTAGTGGGCTGTTACCGATTCTCAAGCCAGAACCACTCTAACGCAGAATAGCAGGGCGATTTGATGAATGTCCTGTAATGAATTCGACATTGCAGGTTCACATGAAAAACAAAGCTAGGTCAGCTAGTTACGCCAGAATCCGGCGCGCCGGGCCGTTGTCCGCGATCCGCGTTAAGCGCTGCCGCCGGGAATCCGCGCCGGGGTTGGCTGACCGCCGGCGCGCTGACGATTCCGGTGGCGCTGGGGCGGGGCGGCATTCTCGCCAACAAGCGCGAGGGCGACGGCGGCACCCCCAGGGGCAGTTTTCGTCCCAGGCAATTGTGGTGGCGGGCCGACCGGCACAGCCGTCCCAAGACCTTCCTGCCGGCTCGGACCATCAGCGGCGCGGACGCCTGGTGCGAAGATCCTGCCGATCGCCATTACAACCAGTGGATCCGGCGCGGGCAGGGCGAGGGCGGCGACCGACTCAAGCGGGACGACCATCTCTACGACTTCATCATCGAGATCGACCACAATACAAGGCCGCGCATCGCCGGCCGCGGCAGCGCCGTCTTCCTGCATCTCGCGCGCGACAATTTCGGGCCGACGGCAGGCTGCGTCTCCATGACCAAGGCGGCGATGCTGCAACTGCTGCGAAGGCTCGGACCCAAAACAAGAATCATCATCGGGTGAGGGCACATGCTGTGCTGGGGAAGGTGTCGGTGGGATTCGCGTAAGCAGCCTCACACCCGCTGTCGTCCCTGCGAAAGCAGGGACCCATAACCCCAGGGGGGGTTATGGTGCGAAGTGGTAGCTACGAGTCTTCGTCAGATCACGTCCTGTGGTTATGGATCCCGGATCTGCGCTCCGCTCAAGACAACGCTGCGCGTTGTCGGGAGCTGCGCTTTGTCCGGGACGACGGCAACTACAGCAACTACCTGTGCCCAAAAATCGCGCTGCCCACGCGCACATGGGTGGCGCCCAGCATGATGGCTGTGGCGAAATCGGCGCTCATGCCCATCGAGAGATTCTTCAATCCATTGCGCGCGGCGATCTTGGCAGTCAGCGCGAAATGCGCCGCCGGCGGCTCGTCCACCGGCGGGATGCACATCAAACCGGAGATCGTCAGCCCATAGGTGTCGCGGCAGCTCGCAAGGAAAGCGTCCGCCTCGCCCGGGGCGACGCCGGCCTTCTGCGGCTCCTCGCCGGTGTTGATCTGGACGAACAGCTGCGGGTGCTTCTTCTGAGATTCGATTTCCTTGGCTAACGCTTGGCAAATGCTCGGGCGGTCGACCGAATGGATGGCATCGAACAGCGCAACGGCCTCTTTCGCCTTGTTGGATTGCAGCGGCCCGATCAGGTGCAGCGCGATATCGGGGTAAACAGACGTTAACGCCGGCCACTTGCCTTTGGCCTCCTGCACGCGATTCTCGCCAAATACGCGCTGTCCGGCGGCGATAACCGGCGTAATTGCATCGGCAGTGAACGTCTTCGACACCGCGATCAGCGTCACGGAGGCGCGATCGCGCTGCGCATCCTTGCAGGCGCGTGCAATCTCGGCTTCGACCGCGGCGAGCGCGCTTGGTGAATGGCCGGTTACCGGCGCGTCGTGGTGTTCTGTCATGACGTCGATTGACCGTGAGCGTAACGGAGGTAAGTCCAATTTTACCGAGTTCAAGAAAGAGTTTTTGAACCCTTCGCTTTACCTTGCCCGCGGGGTGGGCAGCGAAGATGGCAAACGTCAGTTTCAACCGCAAACGAGCGAAACTCAAGCAGGTTCTCGGGATCCGGGCGCGGCTCGCCTTGCTCGCGGTGATTTTGGTGACACCCTTGATGTTCGAGCGCATCCGTTCGCTCGAGGACACGCGCGCCAAGCAGATCGCGCAGGCTGCGGCCGAATTCACCACCATCGCAAGGCACAGCGCCGATGCGCAGCGCGAGGTGATCTCGTCGGTCGAGACCATCCTGAAATCGGAAGCCTTCATTCGCGCCTCCGCTGGTGGCATCAGCAAGAGCTGTGACGTGCTGCGCGCGAGCCTGCCGTCGAACCTTCCCTGGATCCGCACGCTGCTGATCGCCGGCCAGGACGGCCGCATCCAGTGCGCGACCAACAACATGTATGTCGGGCTCGACCTCAGTGACCGGCCCTACTTCCAGCAGGCGCAGGAAACCGGCCGCTTCGTGCTGAGCGACTTCATCATGTCACGGCCCGTGCCATCGCCGACCGTGATGGCAGTCTATCCGGTATCCGCCTTCAGCGGCGTCGCCGATGCCGTCGTGCTCGCCACCGTGAACCTCGATTGGATGTCGAAGGTCATGAGCAATCTCGGCGGCCGCGATGGCATCACCGCGGTTCTGGTCGACAGCGCCGGCACCGTGCTGGCCGCGCCCGCCGATCAGCACAGCGCGGTCGGCCGTCCCCTCGACAACATGCCGCTGATGTCGGCGATCGCCGACAAGGCATTGCGGTCGGACCAGGACGAAGGCTCGCTGTCGTTTCTCGCCGCCGACGGCTCGCGCCGCGCCGTCAGCTACATCCGCATCGCCGGCACCAATGCCCGCCTGATTGCCAGCATCGACGAGGACAAGGTGTCGGCGGCCGTCAGCCGCGAAATCCGCACCGCCTATCTCCAGCTCGCTTTCGTCGTCGTGTTCGTCCTGCTCGGCGCACTGATCGCCGCCGAGAAGCTGGTGATCAAGCCGATTGAGATGCTGGCCGACATGGCCAAACGCCTCGGCGAAGGTGACCTCTGGGCGCGCGCCGCGCGCAATCGCCTGCCGGCCGAATTCGTGCCGCTCGCCCGTGCCTTCAACGCGATGGCGGCGCAGCTCAGCCAGCGCGAGCGCGAGCTGATCGCGAGCAACGACCGCCTTACCGTGATGGCGTCGATCGACATGCTGTCGGGCCTTGCCAACCGCCGCGGCTTCCAGAGCCGGCTCGATTTCGAATGGATGCGCGCGCAGCAATATGGCAGCGAGCTCGCGCTGCTGATGATCGACGTCGACCATTTCAAGCTCTTCAACGACACCTACGGCCATCTCGAAGGCGATTCCTGCCTGACCAGGCTCGGCGAATCGCTGTCCGGCATCGCCGCCGACACGATGGGCTTTGCCGCGCGCTATGGCGGCGAGGAATTCTGCCTGCTATTGCCGAACACCGACGTGAACCGCGCCGTCGAGATCGGCGAGCAGGTGCGCGCGGCCGTGCTGAAGCTGTGCCTGCCGCACATCACCTCCAGCCACATGATCGTCACCGTCTCGATCGGCGTCGCGGCGACGAGGCCGAACGAGGCCTTGCGTCCCGGCGATCTCATCGAAGCCGCCGACGCCGCGCTCTACGCCGCAAAGCATCGCGGCCGCAACAACGTCGTCGAGCACGGCGTGCAGACGATCGAGAACGGTGCCGCCGAGATGATGATGGCAGCGAGCGCCTAAAGCGCGATGAGATTGGGATGAATCGTCATCGCGCTTTAGGTCGTTGTTTGTGCATGATCTTTTCGGAAAACCGCTTCGCACTTTTCCGGATCATGCCTTAGCCCGCGGCCCCGGCGCGATCGAGCTCGATCTCCGTCACTACGCGATTGCGGCCGCCGCCTTTGGCGAGATAGAGCGCGCGGTCGCAGCGCTCGATCAAATCGGTGATCGCTTCGCCGGCCCGGTACTGCGCAACGCCGATGGACACGCTGATGCTGGGCAGCGTCTCACCGGTGGAACGGCGCGTGATGCTGCATTCGGCGATCGTGCGCCTGATGCGCTCGGCGATCCCGGCACAGGTGGCGAGGTCGGCATCCGGCAGCACCGCGATCAGCTCCTCGCCGCCATAGCGCGCGGGCAGATCCTGCCGGCGAACCTTTTCGCGCAACACCTTTGCCATCAGCCGCAGCACCTGATCGCCGACGCCGTGACCGAAACTATCGTTGAAGGTCTTGAAGTGGTCGACGTCGAGCAGGAGCACGCTGAGCGGCTCGCCCCATTCCGCCGTCGCCTGCGCCTTGCGCAGGAATTCGTCCAGCGCCCGGCGGTTGGCAAGGCCCGTCAGCGTGTCGGTCCGGGCGCGCTCCTCGGACCGCGAGAGCGAATCGCGGATCACGTCGAGCTCGCGGGTTTTCTCAGCAAAGCCCGCCTCGAGCCGCGTCGCCCTGGTGGCGGCCCGCGCCAGCTCGTTCATGAGCTGGGCGACCAGCACCTTCGGATCGACGCCGGCCTTGCCCCGTTCGGTAACCTCGCTGATCGCCTGCATCTGGGAATGATTGTCGGCGATCGCGCTCGTCAGAAATTCCTTCGCCGTACCCATCAGCGTATGCAGCCGCTCGGAGGTGACGGCGACGACGGCGCTCACCTGGGGCGCGACATAAGTCTCGAACAGATCCAGATTGGTCCTGTTATCGAAGGGCCGGCTGTGGTCGATCAGGAGATCGATGGCATTGCGCAGATCGTCATGGCTACCGGCGAAATATTGGAACCAGACGGAAAAATTGATCGGTGTCGGCGGAATCCGCTGTTCGGCCATAGCTCGCATCGCCCGCCCGGCAAGGGACGCGGCATAGTCATGATCGGGATCGTCGAAGCTGGAATCCATCGCGGCAGCGGGGTCTTAGCGGGCCGCAACCTCGCACCGACCCCTTAATCACCCCCCAACGAGGGCTCAGTACTTATGCGGATACGCCCAGCCCAAGTTCCAAATCGCGGCAACCCATTGACCCCCCGAGGACTTCTATGGCCTAGTCCGCCGTCTTTGACGGCCGAATCCAAGAAAACCAACGATTCCATGACCTCCGAACGCTACAACGCCCGCGACGCCGAACCGCGCTGGCAACGCCAATGGGACGAACAGGCGATCTTCGTCTCGAAGAACGACGATTCGCGGCCGAAATACTACGTCCTCGAGATGTTTCCCTACCCGTCCGGGCGCATTCATATCGGCCATGTCCGCAATTATACGCTTGGCGACGTGCTGGCCCGCTTCATGCGCGCCAAGGGCTACAACGTGCTTCACCCGATGGGCTGGGACGCATTTGGCCTGCCGGCCGAGAACGCCGCCATCGAGCGCAAGGTCGCGCCGAAGGCCTGGACCTACGACAACATCGCCGCGATGAAGAAGCAGCTCCGCTCGATCGGGCTGTCGCTGGACTGGTCGCGGGAGATCGCGACCTGCGATCCCTCCTATTACAAGCACCAGCAAAAGATGTTTCTGGACTTCCTGCGCGCTGGCCTTGCCGAGCGCGAGAAGCGCAAGGTGAACTGGGACCCCGTCGACATGACCGTGCTCGCCAACGAGCAGGTGATCGATGGTCGCGGCTGGCGTTCGGGCGCTGTGGTCGAGCAGCGCGAGATGAACCAGTGGGTCTTCAAGATCACGAAGTACTCGCAGGAACTGCTGACGGCGTTGGATACGCTGGATCGCTGGCCCGACAAGGTGCGGCTGATGCAGCGCAACTGGATCGGCCGCTCGGAAGGCCTGTTGATTCGCTTCGCGCTGGACGCGGCGACGACGCCCGCCGGCGAAAATGAGCTAAAGATCTTCACGACGCGCCCGGACACGCTGTTCGGTGCGAAGTTCATGGCGATCTCGGCGGATCATCCGCTGGCGCAGGCCGCCGCGCCCAAGAATCCGAAGCTCGCGGAGTTCATCGCCGAGATCAAGAAGATCGGCACCGCGCAGGAGATCATCGATACCGCGGAGAAGCAGGGTTTTGACACCGGCATCCGTGCGGTGCATCCGTTCGATCCCTCCTGGAAGCTGCCGGTCTATGTCGCGAATTTCGTGCTGATGGAGTACGGCACCGGCGCGATCTTCGGCTGCCCGGCGCATGACCAGCGCGACCTCGACTTCGTCAACAAGTACAATCTCGGCAATACGCCGGTGGTGTGCCCGGAAGGGCAGGATCCGAAGACGTTCGTCATCACCGACACCGCTTATGACGGTGACGGCCGCATGATCAATTCGCGCTTCCTCGACGGCATGACCATCGATCAGGCCAAGGAAGAGGTCGCCAAGCGTCTCGAGAGCGAGCTGCGCGGCAATGCACCCGTTGGAGAACGCCAGGTCAATTTCCGCCTGCGCGACTGGGGCATTTCGCGCCAGCGCTATTGGGGCTGCCCGATCCCGGTCATCCATTGTCCGAAATGCGACGTTGTGCCGGTGCCGGATGCCGACCTGCCGGTGAAGCTGCCTGACGATGCGACCTTCGACCGCCCGGGCAACGCGCTCGATCATCATCCGACCTGGAAGCACGTCACCTGCCCGCAATGCGGGGCCAAGGCCCAGCGCGAAACCGACACCATGGACACCTTCGTGGATTCGTCCTGGTACTTTGCGCGCTTCACCGATCCTTGGAACGAGAACGCGCCGACGACGCCCGCAGTCGCCAACCGGATGCTGCCGGTCGATCAGTATATCGGCGGCGTCGAGCACGCGATCCTGCATCTGCTCTACAGCCGCTTCTTCACCCGCGCCATGAAGGCGACCG
Source organism: Bradyrhizobium sp. USDA 4486 (assembly GCF_054057995.1). Classification (NCBI taxonomy): domain Bacteria; kingdom Pseudomonadati; phylum Pseudomonadota; class Alphaproteobacteria; order Hyphomicrobiales; family Nitrobacteraceae; genus Bradyrhizobium; species Bradyrhizobium sp. USDA 4486. The sequence continues at coordinate 6,429,333 of NZ_JBSRZV010000001.1, read as the reverse complement.
GGCACATCGCGCTGGACGAGCCGTTCGCCGGCATGTTCACCCAAGGCATGGTGGTGCACGAGACCTACCAGAAGGCCGACGGCACCTATGTGCAGCCGGCCGAAGTGAAGATCGAGGTCGGCGGCAATGGCCGGCGCGCGACGTTGCTGACATCAGGCGAAGACGTCACGATCGGCCCGATTGAGAAGATGTCGAAGTCGAAGAAGAACACGGTCGACCCCGACGATATCATCGAGACCTACGGCGCCGACGTCGCCCGCTGGTTCATGTTGTCGGACTCGCCGCCCGACCGCGACGTGATCTGGAGTGACGAGCGCGTCCAGGGCGCCTCGCGCTTCGTGCAGCGGCTGTGGCGGCTGGTGAACGACTCCGTAAACATCGGCAGGGCCGCGCCGGCGGACCGGCCGGCCAGCTTCGGAGCGGATGCGACCGCCTTGCGCAAGGCGGCCCATGGTGCGCTGGACAAGGTCACCACCGGCATCGAGCGATTGCACTTCAATGTCTGCCTCGCCCATATCCGCGAATTCACCAACGTGTTTTCGGAGGTGCTCCAGCGTCCCGGGCAGCCGGCCCCAGATTTGGCTTGGGCGATCCGGGAGGCGAGCCAGATCCTGGTCCAACTGTTCTCCCCGATGATGCCACACCTGGCCGAGGAGTGCTGGCACGTCCTGGGGCACTCCGGGCTGGTTTCGGAGGCCAATTGGCCGCAAATCGAACGCGATTTGCTGGTTGAAGACAGCGTGACCCTGGTGGTCCAGGTCAACGGCAAGAAGCGGGGTGAAGTCACAGTTGCAACAGCGGCCCAGAATCCGGAAATCGAGGCTGCCGTTTTGGCCCTCGATGCGGTAAAACTGGCCCTGGATGGCAAGCCCGTCCGCAAAGTGATCATCGTCCCCAAGAGGATCGTGAATGTTGTCGGCTAGGATCCGTATCGCAGCCCGCTTGCTGGCGGTCGCCGCTCTGGCGGCGCTGACAGCCGGCTGCTTCCAGCCGATGTACGCCGAGCGCACCGACGGCACCCCCGGCCTGCGCGAGAAGCTGATGGGGGTCGACCTCCCGCCGATCAGCAAACCGAACGCCTCCCGCGAGGCTCGCGTCGGCGTCGAGGTCCGCAATGCCCTGGCCTTCAAGCTCTACGGCAGCGCCACGGGCATGCCGCCGACCCACCGGCTCGACATCCGCTTCAACAGCAGTAAGTCGTCGCTGCTGGTCGATGCCAATACCGGCCTGCCGACCAGCGAAAACTACGGCATCGACTGCCAGTACAACCTGATCGAAGTCGCCACCGGTAAGTCGGTGATGACCGGCACCACGTTCTCGCGCGTGTCCTATGACATGCCCGGCTCCTATCAGCGCTTCGCCCGCAACCGTGCCGTGCGCGACGCCGAGGATCGTGCCGCCAACGAGATCGCCGAGAACATCACGACCCGGTTGGCCGCGTTCTTCACCGCGGGTACGTAGTCTTCTTGTCATTCCGGGGCGCCCGCAGGGCGAACCCGGAATCTCGATCCCCAACCTCTGGATCCGGGTTCGCGCCAGGCACGCCCCGGAATGACGTCTTCGAGGCGAAATGGTCGCGCTGCGCGGAAAAGAGATCGACGCTTTCCTTGCCCGCCCCGATGCGGGCCGCCCGATCATCCTGCTCTATGGTCCTGACGCCGGCCTCGTGCGCGAGCGCGCCGATGCGCTGATCGCCTCCGCGATCGACGATCCCAACGATCCCTTCTCGCTGGTCAAGCTGGACGGCGACGAGCTCTCGGCCGAGCCGTCGCGCCTCGTCGATGAAGCCATGACCGTGCCACTGTTCGGCGGCCGCCGCGCCATCCGCATTCGCGCCGGCTCGCGCAGCTTCGCCAGCGGCGTCGACACGCTCGCGGACATGAGCGTGAAGGATTGCCGCATCGTGATCGAGGCCGGCGAGCTGCGCCCCGAATCGCCGCTGCGCAAGGCTTGCGAGAAGGCCAAGACGGCGGTGGCGATCGGCTGCTATCCCGACACCGAGCGCGATCTCGCAAAACTGATGGAAGACGAGCTGCGCATTGCGAATTTGCGCATCGCGCAGGATGCCCGCGCCGCGCTGGTGTCCTTCCTCGGCGGCGATCGCCAGGCCTCGCGCAACGAGCTGCGCAAGCTCACGCTTTATGCCCATGGCAAAGGCGAGATCACACTGGATGACGTGATGTCCGTGGTCGCCGACGCCTCCGAGCTGAAGCTCGATCCGATCGTCGACGGCGCCTTCGCCGGCCGGCCCGATATCGTCGAGACCGAGTTCGCAAAAGCCATGATCGCCGGCACCCATCCCGGCGTGATCATCTCGGCCGCGCAGCGCCAGGCGGCGTGGCTGCACAAATCCGCGCTCGCGATCGCCGACGGCCAGCCCGCCTCCGCCGTGCTCGACGGCGGCTTTCCGCGGCTGCATTTTTCGCGCAAGCCCATGGTCGAAACGGCGCTGCGCAATTTCAGCGTAGCCCGGCTCGCGGCAGTGATCGAACAGCTCGCGACCGCCGCGCTCGACACCCGCAAGCAATCCACCCTCGCCGCCGCCATCGCCCAGCGCACGCTGATGGCCATCGCCGCCAACGCGAAGCGGCGGGGCTGAGCCTCACTCTATCCTCATTGCGAGCGAAGCGAAGCAATGGCGATCACGCGGTATGGGTCCTGGCGTTCGCCAGGACGACACCGAGGGTCAGTCTACAGCACGCCCTTCGCCAGCCGCTTCATCACCTCGTCGAGCTGATCGAGGTTGCGGTAGTTGATCTGGACCGAGCCGCCGGGGTCGCGGTGGTTGACGGTGACCTTGAGGCCGAGCGCGTCGCTGACGCGCTTTTCCAGATCGATCGTGTCGGGGTCCTTGTCCTTGCCTCCGCTGGCGCGCGCCTTCTGCGGCTTGCGCTCAGGCACGCCCTCTTCATGCGCGAGCGCCTCGGCCTGGCGGACGTTGAGGCCTTCCTCCACGATGCGCTTGGCGGCCGCAAGCGGATCGGGCACGCCGATCAGCGCGCGGGCGTGTCCGGCGGTCAGATCACCGCTGGTGATCAAGGCCTGCACCTCGGCCGGCAGCTTGGTCAGCCGCATCATGTTGGCGATGTGGCTGCGGCTCTTGCCGACCACCTTTGCGATGTCGTCCTGGCTGCGTTTGAACTCGTTGGCGAGCGCGTGATAGCCGAGCGCCTCTTCCATCGGGTTGAGGTCTTCGCGCTGCACGTTCTCCACGATCGCGAATTCCAGCGCATCGCTGTCGCTGATGTCGACCGGGACGATCGGCACCTCGTGCAGGCCGGCCATCTGCGAAGCGCGCCAGCGCCGCTCGCCGGCGATGATCTCGTAACGATCCTGCGCGCCCTTGACCGGGCGCACGACGATCGGCTGGATCACGCCATGCTGCTTGATGGACTCGCTGAGCTCCTTCAGCTCGGTGTCCGAAAAGGCGCGGCGCGGGTTGCGCGGATTGGCCTTGAGGAATTCGATCGGCACCTTGCGCTGCGCGCGTGGACGATCGACGTGCTGAGCCTCGCCGCCGACATCGCCGATCAGACTCGCAAGACCCCGGCCCAGTCGCGAACGCGCTTCGTCGGCCATCGCCAGCTCCCTTGGATTCAACTCGAACGCTCCTGCTACTCTGTTGCCGTCATTCCGGGGCGCGCCAAGCGCGAACCCGGAATCTCGATGTTGTTCAAATTCCAATCTCGGGATTCCGGATCAATTCGCGTCCCGCGAATTGTCCGGAATGAGATCGCCTGGCGTCAATGCGTCGTGCGCAGCTCGCGCTCGCGCTGGATCACTTCGGTGGCGAGCCGCAAGTACGCTTCGCTGCCGACGCATTTGAGATCGTAGACCAGCACCGGCTTGCCGTAGGACGGCGCTTCGGAGATGCGCACGTTGCGCGGGATCATGGTCTTGTAGACCTTCTCGCCCATGAACTGGCGGACGTCGGCGACGACCTGGTTCGAGAGGTTGTTGCGCGAGTCGAACATGGTCAGCACGATGCCGTGGATCGACAGGTTCGGGTTGAGCGTCGAGCGCACCTGCTCCACCGTCTGAAGCAATTGCGACAGACCTTCGAGCGCGAAGAACTCGCACTGCAGCGGCACCAGGATCGCGTCCGACGCCGCCATCGCATTGACCGTGAGCAGATTGAGCGAGGGCGGGCAGTCGATCAGCACATAGGTGTAGTCGGCGTCCGGCGAGACATTGTTGTTGAGCGCACTAATGGCGTCGCGCAGCTTGAAGGCGCGGCCGGGAGTGGTGCCGAGCTCGAGCTCGAGGCCGGAGAGGTCCATGGTCGAGGGCGCGATGTGCAGCCGCGGCACCGCGGTCGAGACCACCGCTTCGCGCAAGCTCGCTTCGCCGATCAGCACGTCATAGGTCGAGCAGCTTCGGTTGCGGCGGTCGATGCCGAGGCCGGTCGAGGCGTTGCCCTGCGGGTCGAGATCGACGATCAGGACGCGCTCGCCAATCGCGGCGAGCGCCGTGCCGAGATTGATCGCTGTGGTTGTTTTCCCCACCCCGCCCTTCTGATTCGCCAGCGCCAGGATGCGCGGGTGACCTTGCGGAACCACCCCAGCTTCATCTTGGGTTTGTTCTTGCGGCGGCTCGTCAATCACGGTCATCGAAATCCCCACTCAACCCCTGAAGGCCTCACCCGCGCCGTTCAACTGAAGTCAGCTCGACGATCCAGCCATCCCCCGTCCGGCTGTGATGGAGCTGCGGCTGAATGTTCCAATATTTAGCGGATTCGGTCAATTCAGCATCTACATCTTGACCCTTGAGAAATAGCGCCTTTGCGCCTTGGCGCAGCAGCGGCTCCGCAAAGCCGATGAGTTGATGTAGCGGAGCCAGTGCACGCGCGGTGACGCAATCGACGGGGCCGGTGATTCTATCCACATTATCCCCGATCTCAGCGAGATGTACGACCCCCGGAGACGTGGTGACGCGAATCGCTTCGCGCAAAAACGCGGCCTTCTTGGCGATTCGCTCGACCAGGTGGACGCTCGCGCCTGGCGTGTTCGCCATGGCGCAGGCGAGGACCACGCCAGGAAAGCCGCCGCCGCTGCCAAGGTCGGCCCAGCGTTTTGCCGATGGCGCGAGATCGACGAGCTGAAGCGAGTCGGCGATGTGCCGGGTCCAGAGGTTTGGCAGGGTCGAAGGCGCGACCAGATTGGTCTTGGCCTGCCACTCGCGGAGTAGCGCGATGTAGCGGTCGAGCCGGTCCTCGGTTTCAGGTGAAACCGGAACCAGCTTCAGCGCTGCGATCTTGTCGGCGGCGATGGTCGCGTCCAGCGACTGATCGTTGGCGCTGGCCTTGTCGATCTTCGGTCTGGCCGGCAGAGGCTCGCCCCGGCGAGCGGCGCCCTCACCCGCTCCGGGTCGTCGGCATAGCGGTCTGTCCCCGCCCGGTCCGCGCTGTTTCACGTGAAACGCCTATGCGATTGCCTTGGAGCTCTTTCGCGCCTCACGGCGGAGATAGCCCGCCAAGATGCCCAGCGCCGCCGGCGTCATGCCGTCGATCCGGCCGGCCTGGCCGACCGTGAACGGGCGGGCCTTCTCCAGCTTGGCGCGGACCTCGTTGGAGAGACCTGGGACCAGCTTGTAATCGACCTCCGACAGCACCATTCCTTCGTCCCGCCGGAACGCCTCCACGTCGGCGCTCTGGCGCTCCAGGTACACATCGTATTTGGCATCGATCTCAAGATGGGTGGCGATCACGGGATCAATCGCGGACAGCTCCGGCCAGATCGCACGGACTTGGCTCCAGCCAATCTCCGGATAGGCCATCAGCTCGAAGGCTGAGCGGCGCTGGCCGTCCCGGTTCAGGGACAGCCCGTGCTTGATCGCCTCGTTCGGAGTGATCGTCAGCGACTTCGACAAGATCCGAGCCGCGTTCAGAGCGTCCATCTTGGCGCGGTGATGCTGGGTCCGGGCACTCCCGACACAGCCCAGAGCGATCCCCTTTTCGGTCAGACGCTGGTCGGCGTTATCCGCCCGCAACGTCAACCGGTACTCGGCGCGCGAGGTGAACATCCGATAGGGCTCCGTGATCCCGCGGGTGACGAGGTCGTCGATCATCACGCCGAGATAGCCGTCAGCACGATCGAACACGGTCGGCGCCGCGCCACTGGCGGCGAGCGCGGCGTTCAGGCCGGCCACGATGCCCTGCCCGGCGGCTTCCTCGTATCCGGTGGTCCCGTTGATCTGCCCGGCCAGGAACAGGCCACGCAAGCGCTTGGTCTGGAGGGTCGGATCGAGCTCGCGGGGATCGATGTGGTCGTACTCGATGGCGTAGCCCGGCCGGACCATCTTCACCCGCTCGAGGCCGGGGATACTGGCGAGAATTGCGAGCTGGACCTCCTCCGGCAGCGAGGTGGAGATGCCATTGGGATAGACGGTCGTGTCGTCGAGCCCTTCCGGCTCCAGGAAGATCTGATGGCCGTCGCGATCGCCGAAGCGGACGATCTTGTCTTCGATCGACGGGCAATAACGCGGTCCCGAGCTCTTGATCTGGCCGGAGTACATCGGAGAGCGATGGACGTTGGCCCGGATCACCTCATGGGTTGCGGCCGTGGTCCGGGTAATCCCGCACTGGATCTGCGGGGTCGTGATCCGCTCGGTCATGACCGAGAACGGCTCCGGCGGCTCGTCCCCGGGCTGCATTTCGACTGCTGACCAGTCGATCGTGGTGCCGTCCAGACGCGGCGGCGTGCCAGTCTTGAGCCGTCCCAGGGTGAAGCCCGCGCGCTCAAAGGACGCCGAAAGACCCATCGCGGGGGCTTCGCCAACCCGTCCGGCGGGCCAATTCTTCTCACCGAGATGGATCAGACCACGGAGAAAGGTGCCGGTGGTCACGACAACGGCCCCTGCCCGAACCTCCCGGCCGTCTGCCAGGCGCAGCCCGATCACCCGTCCCTCGACCACGATCAGCTCGTCGGCCTCGCCTTCGATGACCGAAAGACCCTCGGTCTCCCGGATCGCGGTCTGCATCGCCGCCGCATAGAGCTTCCGGTCGGCCTGGGCCCGGGGACCACGGACAGCGGGACCCTTGCGACGATTGAGGACACGAAACTGGATACCGCCGGCATCGCTCACCCGGCCCATCAGGCCGTCGAGAGCATCGACCTCGCGAACCAGATGGCCTTTGCCAAGACCGCCAATGGCGGGATTGCAGGACATCGCGCCGACGGTGGCGAAACGGTGCGTCACCAGAGCGGTCGTCGCGCCCATCCGGGCAGACGCAGCCGCGGCCTCACAGCCGGCGTGGCCGCCGCCAATCACGATGACGTCGAAGCGCTCTCGCTCTGTTCGCATAAGCGGACTTCTAGCTCAGAGGTGTGAAAGCCGGAAGTAGAAACTCAGGAGCTGGTGTTTCACGTGAAACAGCGGAAGTCGTGGGGGCCAGAGCGTTTTCTTGAAAACAACCCCATGCACAGTAGGCGGGGCGCTGAACGGATGGCTGTTTCACGTGAAACAACCCGGGTTCCGTTCAAGGGCAGGCAAAACCAGCTAGCGCCGCAACACCAGGTATCGACACCGCCACCGTCATCGCGAGCGTCGCTAAGCAAATTCAGTGTGGCTCGGGGAAGGCAGCCTCGATTGCGTCGTCGCAAGAGCTCCTCGCCAATGTCGGCGATCGGGCGAGATTGGGCAGAGACTCGCTCGCATGAGACGTCCATGGATGGGCGCGCCGTGTTTCACGTGAAACACAAGCAATGGAACAAGGACTAGTTCTAGAATGAAGCACTACTTTCCGATACAGAACTTCTGGAAAATGGCCCCGAGGACGTCCTCGACGTCCACCCGGCCCAAGAGCCGGCCGAGGGCGTAGGCGGCGGAACGAAGCTCTTCGGCGGCGAGCTCCTCGCCCTCTTCTACAAGCTCCAGACTCCGGCGCAAGCCGTCTCGCGCCTGGATCAGCAGCTCGCGCTGACGCGCCCGGGTCACCAGGGCGCCCTCGCTGGTTCCGAAGAACTCGGCAGCGAATTTGACGAGCGCATCGACCAGGGCCGGGATGCCATCCCCGCGACTGGCCGAGATGGCGAACTCGCCCGGCGGCGCAACTCCGAACCCGAGGTCGATCTTGTTGCGCACGATCCAAACGGAGCTGTCTGGCTGATGGTCGTCTCCGGATGTCCGAAGTGCCCGCAGCGACTTCGGATCGGCGGCCTGCTCAGCCTCCACCAGCCATAGCACGAGGTCGGCATCTTCCGCCCGCGCCCGCGCCCGGCGCACGCCCTCCTGCTCGACCGGGTCATCCGTCTCGCGAATGCCGGCTGTGTCAATGACCGTGACCGGATAGCCCTCGAGATCCAGCTGCACCTCGATCACGTCACGCGTGGTGCCTGCATGCGGCGAGACGATCGCGACCTCGCGGCGCGCGAGCTGGTTCATCAGCGTCGACTTGCCGACATTCGGCTCGCCGGCGATCGCAACCACAAGGCCGTCGCGCAGGCGTTCAGCATGGCCCTGTGCCGCAAGAGCGTTTGCAATTTCATCGTGCAGCGCCCTGATCGCCTGCACCGCCGGTGCCATCAGCTCCGCCGGCACATCGCCCTCGTCAGAAAAATCGATGCCGGCCTCGATCAGCGCCGACGCCTCGATGATGCGCTCGCGCCAGTCGCGCGCGCGATGGCCGAGCAGGCCCTCAAGCTGACGTAGCGCCTGGCGCCGCTGACGGTCGGTGTCGGCGTGGATGAGATCGTCAAGGCCTTCGGCTTCGGTGAGATCGAGCTTGCCGTTCTCGAACGCGCGCCGCGTGAACTCCCCCGGCTCGGCCGCGCGTGTATTCGGAATTAGCGAAATAGCGGCGAAGAGCGCGGCCAGTACCGCGCGGCCGCCGTGGACGTGGAATTCGGCGATGTCCTCGCCCGTCGCGCTGCCCGGCCCTGGAAACCAGAGCACGACCGCGTCGTCGATCGGCTCGCCCGCGTGATCCCGCAGCAGCCGTCGGCTGGCCTGTCTCGGCGCCGGCAGCCTGCCCGCGAGCGCCGTCACAACTGCGCCGGCTTGCGGGCCCGAGACGCGCACCAGCGCGATCGCACTCGGCGCACGGCCGGACGACAGCGCAAAGATGGTCTGGTCTCGCGGATGCATAGCCTATTTGTCCGGCTGGCAGGGAAAAGGCAAACGGCCCGTTTCGCGGTGTCGACCGCCACAATTTGCTGCGCTTTCGACCGCAGCAATGGCCCTATTGCAGCGCAATCCAAACGCAGCACTTTGCTGCAAAACTGTTCCGCCTCGGAGCAGCTCTGTTGGCTAGACTCAACGATTACGTAAATGCATCAACAGCTTCTGGCAAAGCCGGATTTGTACCGCGGCTACCCGCCATGCTGCACTTTTCCCGCAGCATGACCGCACAAACAAAAGGCGCCCGAAGGCGCCCCCTGATCTCTTGTTGCACCGCACTCAGGTGTTCATGGAGTCGAAGAACTCCGAATTGCTCTTGGTTGAGCGCAGCTTGTCGAGCAGGAAGTCGATCGCGTCCATCGTGCCCATCGGATTGAGGATGCGGCGGAGGACGTACATCTTCTTAAGCACCTGCGGATCGGTGATGAGCTCCTCCTTGCGGGTGCCGGAGCGCGAGATGTCGATCGCCGGGAAGGTGCGCTTGTCCGAGACCTTGCGGTCCAGGATCAGTTCCGAGTTACCGGTACCCTTGAACTCTTCGAAAATGACTTCGTCCATGCGGCTGCCGGTATCGACGAGCGCGGTCGCGATGATGGTGAGCGAGCCGCCCTCCTCGATGTTGCGGGCGGCACCGAAGAAGCGCTTCGGGCGCTGCAGCGCGTTGGCGTCGACACCGCCGGTCAGCACCTTGCCGGATGATGGCACCACGGTGTTGTAAGCGCGGCCGAGGCGCGTGATCGAATCGAGCAGGATCACGACGTCGCGGCCATGCTCGACCAGGCGCTTTGCCTTCTCGATCACCATCTCGGCGACCTGGACGTGACGCACCGCCGGCTCGTCGAAGGTCGACGACACGACCTCGCCCTTCACCGAACGCTGCATGTCCGTGACTTCTTCCGGACGCTCGTCGATCAAGAGTACGATCAGATAGCATTCGGGATGATTGTGCGTGATCGAGTGCGCGATGTTCTGCATCAGCACGGTTTTACCGGTGCGCGGCGGCGCGACGATCAGCGCGCGCTGGCCCTTGCCGATCGGGGCGACGATGTCGATCACGCGCGCAGACAGGTCTTTCCGCGTCGGATCGTCGATTTCCATGCGGAAACGCTGATTCGGAAACAGCGGCGTGAGGTTGTCGAAATTGACCTTGTGCTTGGCCTTTTCCGGGTCCTCGAAATTGAGCGTGTTGACCTTCAGCAGCGCGAAATAGCGCTCGCCCTCTTTCGGGCTGCGGATGTGGCCTTCGATGGTGTCACCGGTGCGCAGGCCGAAACGGCGGATCTGCGAGGGCGAAACGTAGATGTCGTCAGGGCCCGGCAGATAATTCGCGTCGGGCGAGCGGAGGAAGCCGAAGCCGTCGGACAGAACCTCGACGACGCCTTCGCCGACGATATCGGTCTCAGCCAGCGAGAGCTGCTTGAGGATGGCGAACAGCAGCTCCTGCTTGCGCATGGTGCTGGCGTTCTCGACCCCATTCTCTTCCGCGAACGAGACGAGCTCGGCCGGCGTCTTCGACTTGAGGTCCTGGAGTTTGATTTCCCGCATTGGGGTGGTCCTGTGGGGTAACCTTAGGGAGAGGGGGTGCGAGGAGGCTCTGAAATGCGGACGTGAGAAGGTAAGGTCCGCAGGTCTGGCAAGGAGAGTGCCGGTGAGGCTTCAAACCTGATGCGGTGTCCGGCTTCTGGAAAGCTCAGACACAACCACATCCGCCTGCGTTGGGTGGGATGTCGATAATATAGAAAATCGCTTCCGGCTCCGCAAGACGAACCGCTGAGCGAAACGTCGCGCGGCTGCCTAGAACGGCTTCACGATCACCATGATGACGATGATAATCATGAGGGCGGTCGGCACCTCATTGATAATCCGATAGAATTTCTGGCTGCGCGGGCGCCGGTCGGCGGCGAAATCCTTCACCCAGCGGGAAAAAAAGCCGTGGACCGCGGACATCGCCAGCACCAGTGCCAGTTTTACGTGCAGCCAGCCGAAGGTGAACCAATGGCCGGACCAGGCGAGATAGAGCCCGGCGAGCCAGGTGACCATCATGGCAGGGTTGATGATCGCCTTGAGCAGCCGGCGTTCCATGATCTTGAACGTCTCGGACTGTTTGGAGCCGATCTCGGCCTCGCAGTGATAGACGAACAGCCGCGGCAGATAGAGCATGCCCGCCATCCAGGAGATGACGGCGATCACATGCAGCGCCTTGATCCAGAGATAGACGTCTTCGAACATGCTCTGCGCCCGGATTGCTGCCCAGCCGAGGGAAGGCTGGGGATAGTAAGAACTCGTTAAGGTCTTACCCTGCACACATATCCGTCCGTAGCGCCTTCCTCAAATCTAGAATCTTAGATTCTTAAAGGTTTGAGTCTGAGTGACCGTGGATTGGACTCACGCAATACCGTCCGCCGGTTCGCGCGCGCTTGTTCACATCCATCAACATGTCCCGGCGAGCTCTGGTGACTTTCGATAAGTCGGCCAGCTTCAAAGGCTTGCACGTTTCCGTCGGCAGCTTATCAAGGGGGTTGTCCGCGCAATCCCGCTTCCGTGCGGCCTGGGCACCTGACTTGTTCTGACCGGCGGCGGTGTGAAGAAAATTGGCACTTGTCCCGCCCCCGGTGTCGCGCATCCCTTTCCGAGCGGTTAAGCTCCACAGAAATCCACAAACCGCCCCAACGCAATTCAAAGGGTTTTTGTGCCGACCTCGAACAACTATTTCCATCTGCACCTCGTTTCCGACTCGACCGGTGAGACGCTGATCACCGTGGCGCGCGCCGTCGCTGCCCAATACGCCAACGTGACCCCGGTCGAGCATGTCTACCCGCTGGTGCGCAGCCAGAAGCAGCTCGACCGTGTGCTCGACGAGATCGAGGAAGCGCCCGGGATCGTGCTGTTCACCCTGCTGGAGAAGGATCTGGTCGCGAGGCTCGAGGACAAGTGCAAGGCAATCAATGTTCCGAGCCTGTCGATCATCGGCCCGGTGATGCAGCTGTTCGAAGCCTATCTTGGCGCTGCGACCACGGGCCGCGTCGGCGCCCAGCACGTCCTCAACGCGGAATACTTCAAGCGCATCGACGCGCTGAACTACACGATGATCCATGACGACGGTCAGCATGTCGAAGGTCTCGACGATGCCGACGTGGTTCTGGTCGGCGTGTCCCGCACCTCCAAGACGCCGACGTCGATCTATCTCGCCAATCGCGGCATCCGCACCGCCAACGTGCCGCTGGTTCCCGGCATTCCCGTGCCTGAGCAACTTGAGAAACTGACACGGCCGCTGGTCGTCAGCCTGCACGCGACGCCGGAACGCCTGATCCAGATCCGTCAGAACCGCCTGCTCTCCCTGGGCGCCGATTCCGGCAGCGACACCTATACCGACAGACAATCGGTCACCGAGGAGGTCGCGTTTGCGCGCAAGCTCAGCGCCAAACATGATTGGCCCTTGCTGGATGTGACGCGCCGCTCGATCGAGGAAACCGCGGCAGCGATCATGAAGCTCTACAGCGATCGCCAGCGCAACCGGCCGTCGGAATAATGGCTCTCTGGCGCGGCACATCTCCATTGATCTTGGCCACGCAAAGCAGCGCGCGAAAGATGCTGCTGGCGAATGCCGGGCTCGCATTCGAGGCCGTCACTGCCGATATCGACGAGCGCGGCATTCAGGCGGCGTCCAACCTTTCGAATCCGCGCGAGATCGGCCTGCTGCTGGCGCGCGAAAAGGCGAAGGCGGTCTCGGCCCATCGTCCGGGAAGCTATGTGATCGGCGCCGATCAGACGCTGGCGCTTGGCCATCGCCTCTTCAACAAGCCTGCCGGCCGCGCCGAGGCGCTGGCGCAACTGCGCGATCTCGCCGGCAACAGCCATGAGCTGAATTCGGCCGTGGCCGTGGCGCATGACGGCAAGATCGTCTTCGAGCATGTCTCGGTGGCCTGCATGACCATGCGGAAAATGACCGATGCTGAACTGTCCGCCTACCTCGACGCCGCCGGCGACGCCGTCACCACCAGCGTCGGTGCCTATCAGCTCGAAGGCCTCGGCATCCACCTGTTCGAACGCATCGAGGGCGACCATTTCACCATTCTCGGCCTGCCGCTGCTGCCGCTGCTTGCGTTCCTGCGCCGCGAACGGTTAGTTGCGGTCTAAATTTCAAGAATGGTTCGGCGCTGATGCGGATCCTCGGACTGACCGGCTCGATCGGAATGGGCAAATCCACCACCGCAAAATTGTTTGCGGAGGCCGGTGTGCCCGTCTACGACGCCGATGCCGCCGTCCACCAGCTCTATGAAGGTGAGGCGGCGCCTGCCATCGAAGCAGCCTTCCCCGGCACCACCGTGAACGGCAAGGTCGACCGGACAAAGCTGTCCGCGCGCGTGGTGCATGATCCCGCCGCGATCAAGCAGCTCGAGCAAATCGTCCATCCGATGCTTGGCGCGTCCCGGCAAAAATTCTTTGCCGATGCGGAGGCGGCCAAGGCGCCGGTGGTGGTTTTGGATATCCCGCTGCTGTTTGAGACCGGCGGCGAGAAGCGCGTCGATGCCGTGGTCGTGGTCTCGACCTCGCCGGAACTTCAGCGCGAGCGGGTGCTGGCGCGCGGCACGATGGACGAGGCCAAGCTCGACGCGATTATTGCCAAGCAGACGCCCGATGCCGAAAAGCGCAGGCGCGCCGATTTCGTGGTGGATACGTCACACGGACTTGAACCCGTGCGGGCGCAAATCGCGCACATCCTGGCCGAGGTCGTTAAGATGCCGCAGCGGCGAACCTGATTCGCCGTCCCACCAGGCACCTCAAGATCATGCGCGAAATCGTTCTCGACACCGAGACCACCGGCCTTGATCCGCTCCGTGGCGATCGCCTGGTCGAAATCGGCTGCGTCGAGATTTTCAACCGCATGCCGACGGGACAGACCTATCACGTCTATATCAACCCTGAGAGGGACATGCCGGCGGAAGCCTTTGCGGTGCACGGGCTGTCGGCCGAATTCCTGTCGACCAAGCCGCTGTTCCACGAGGTGGTCGATGCGTTTCTGGAGTTCATCGGCGATGCGCCGCTGGTGATCCACAACGCCTCGTTCGACATCAGCTTCATCAATGCCGAGCTCGACCGCATCAAGCGCGCGGCGATCCCGCGCGAACGGCTGGTCGATACGCTACTGCTGGCGCGTCGCAAGCATCCCGGCGTGTCGAACCGGCTCGACGATCTCTGCTCGCGCTATTCGATCGACAATTCACACCGCACCAAGCATGGCGCGCTGCTCGACGCCGAGCTTCTGGCCGAAGTCTATGTCGATCTGGTCGGGGCGCGGCAGTCGCAGCTGCTGCTGGCGTCGGAAGCCGAGGAGATTCGCATCAGCACTTCTGGCGACGCCCCGCGACGGCAGCGGCCGGTGCCGCTTGCGCCGCGGATCTCGGACGCCGAGCGCGAGGCCCACAAGGCCTTCATCGCGACGCTCGGCGAGAAGGCGATCTGGAACGAGTACCTCGCCGCTCCGGCCGCTGTTGCGGCCGGTTAGGCTCGCTCATCAGGCCTGACCGGTCTGTCCGCCCTGGGCGGCCATCTGCCGTTCCATGTTCTGGCGATAGAGACCGACGAAGTCGACCGGATCCAGCATCAGGGGCGGGAAGCCGCCGTCGCGCACGGCGGTCGCGATGATCTCGCGAGCAAACGGGAACAGCAGGCGCGGGCACTCGATCATGACCAGCGGATGCAAATTCTCCTTCGGCACGTTGGTGACGCGGAACACGCCGGCATAGGCGAGCTCGAACGAGAACATGATCTTGCCCGCCGACTCGGCCTTGCCTTCGACCGACAGCGTTACCTCGAATTCGGTTTCGCTGAGATTGTTGGCGCTGACATTGATCTGGATGTTGATCTGGGGCGGTTGGCTCTGCTGCTGGAGCGAGCTGGGGGCGTTCGGATTTTCGAACGACAGGTCCTTGGTATACTGTGCCAGAACGTTGAGCTGGGGAGCCTGGGCCGCCTCGGGAGGGGTGCCGTTACCGTTGGTCATGAAAGTCTCTCCTTACCCGATTGGGGCTGAATTTCGCGGCGGTTGGCTAACATAGGCCCGCCTCGTTCCACAAGGACGAACGGCGCCGGATGGCGTATCCGGGGCCGCGCCCACAACTGTGACGCTCGGCCCGGCCTTTTGGCGAAATTGCGCCTTAAATGATTGAAG
Organism: Bradyrhizobium sp. USDA 4486; assembly: GCF_054057995.1. Lineage (NCBI taxonomy): Bacteria > Pseudomonadati > Pseudomonadota > Alphaproteobacteria > Hyphomicrobiales > Nitrobacteraceae > Bradyrhizobium > Bradyrhizobium sp. USDA 4486. The sequence continues at coordinate 6,414,044 of NZ_JBSRZV010000001.1, read as the reverse complement.
ATGCGCGATTTCCGGGCACGATCGGGTTTCCCCTTAAGCATAAAACGCGCTACACTCGCCGCTGTGCCAAAAGGCGCCATTGGCCGGGCAAGATTCCGTGCCTACATCCCACGGACCGACGCGGACCCAAAATGGTGATGTAGACTTGCCGTTCCCGTATGGAACGGTCTACTGGCCGGATCGATTTTCCCGGCGACGATCCTGAAGACCCTTCTAGAGAAGACCAGAAAGCGAATACGACGTGGACATCTACACCATCATCTTCCTGGCGCTGGCGGTCTTTATCTTCCTGAGGCTGCGCAGCGTGCTGGGGCAGCGCACGGGCAACGAGCGGCCGCCGTTCGACCGCAACGCGCTCCAGGGCGCCCAGGACAAGAACGTCGTGACCATGCCGGGCAAGGTGATCGACCAGGCCCCGCTGGCGCCGGCGGCCGAGCCGGCCCCGCCCTCCGATCGCTGGAAGGGCCTGACTGAACCGGGCACCGCACTGGCCCAGGGTCTCGACGCGATCGTCGAGAAGGATTCCACCTTCGACCCGCGCCATTTCATCTCGGGGGCCCGCGGCGCCTACGAGATGATCGTGCTGGCTTTTGCCAATGGCGACCGCCGCGCGCTGCGCGACCTGTTGTCGTCGGAGGTCTATGAGAGCTTCGACGCCGCGATCAAGGAGCGCGAGAAGAACGAGCAGAAGACCGAGACGCGGTTCGTCTCGATCGACAAGGCTGAGCTCGTCGGCGCGGAGCTGCGCGACCGTACCGCCCAGCTGACCGTGCGCTTCGTCTCGCAGATGATCTCGGTCACGCGCGACAAGACCGGCAACATCGTTGACGGCAGCGCCGACACGGTGGCCGACATCACCGACATCTGGACTTTCGCCCGCGACACCACCTCTCGCGATCCGAACTGGAAGCTGGTTGGCACCGGAAGCGCGAACTAGGACCGTTCTGAAGACTAGCGCGACGGCGCTTTGCGCAGCTGCCGTCGCGCTATCGTCGTTTTCGCTCGGCGCCGAGGCGGCGCGGCGCCACTATCGCAGCCATCACCATCATCTCCTGCAACTGCCCGCCGCCCCGCCGCGGGCTCTGCCCTATCCGCAGCTTCCCCTGCCGTTCGAGATATCAGGCGCGCAATATCTGCCGGTGGCCTGGGCCGATGTGAAGGGCTGGAGCGAGGACGATCATCTCGCCGCCTACAAGACCTTTCGCACCAGCTGCAAGTCGATCAATGCGCAGACTGGGGCGCCTGAACCGAAGGCACTGGGGGCCTCGCTGAACGAACCTTGTCGCGCCGCCAAATCGCTCGACCTCAGCGACGACGCGAAAGCGAAAGCCTTCTTCGAGCAGAATTTCGTAGCCCTGCGCATCTCCCGCTTGGGCGAGCCCGACGGTTTCGTCACCGGTTATTACGAGCCGGTGCTGGAGGGATCGCGCACGCAGACCGACGTCTTCAACGTGCCGGTCTATCGCCGCCCGTCGAACCTGTTCGTGCGCGGCTACAAGCAGGATTCGATCAGCCTGCCCAACAAGGGGCCGGTGTACCGCAAGATCGGCCGCCGCAAGCTCGTGCCCTATTACGACCGCGGTGAGATCGAGGACGGCAAGATCGCCGGCCGCGGGCTCGAGATCGCCTGGCTGAAGGATCCGACTGATCTGCTGTTCGCCCAGATCCAGGGCTCGGCGCGGATCAAGTTCGATGACGGCGGCACCATCCGGCTCAACTATGACGCCTACAACGGCTATCCTTACACGGCCGTCGGTCGCATTTTGATCGAGCGCGGCATCATTCCGAAGGAAGAGATGTCGATGCAGAAAATCAGGGAGTGGATGGCGCAGAACCCCGACGGCGCCAAGGAGCTGCGCCGCCAGAACCGCTCCTACATCTTCTTCCGCGAGGTCAACCTTTCCGACAAGGACGAGGCGGTCGGCGCGCAAGGCATTCCGCTGACCGCGGGGCGCTCGATTGCGGTCGACAAGTCGCTGCACGTCTACGGCACGCCGTTCTTCATCGAGGGCGAGCTGCCGATCGATTCCGAACGCTCGAAGACGCCGTTCCATCGTTTGATGATCGCGCAGGACACCGGCTCGGCGATCATCGGCCCGGCGCGCGCCGATCTCTACTTTGGTGCCGGCCAGGAGGCTGGTCGGGTGTCGGGCCGGCTGCGCCATCCCATGCACTTCGTCATGTTGGTGCCGAAGAGCATCGATCCTGCGGTGCGTGCGGCGCGGCTGCCGGTGCCGGATCCCAGGCCGTCGGAGAAGATCGCAAAGCTGTTTCCGCAAACCGGGCCCGCGAAGGATTCTGCCAAGGGCGCGCCTGCCGCTGCCGCAACGCCGGCGAGAAGCGAGACGGTAGCCGTTGCTAACCCCGTCCCGCTGCCGGTGCCGCGTCCCGTGATCGAGCCCGTGCAGGAGCCGCGGCGGCCGATGAAGAATCGGCTCCACCGGCAGCAATGAAGCGATCGTCCCGTCCGCCCGTGCTGGAGCCTCGTCCCTCGCCGCGCCGCCGCGCGCTGAGCGAGGAAGAGCGCGAGCTGTGGGATCTCGTCGCCAAGCACGTCAAGCCACTGCGCAAGCATCGCGCGCCAAAGGCGCCGATCGCGCCGCGCGCGGAGCCTTCGCCTGCGCCGGTGGCGCGACCTGCGCCATCACCGCGGCCGATCGCGGCTGCGCCGGCGCCGCGCGTGGCAAAACCGGCGATGCCGCCGCTGGCACCGCTCGGCAAGCGCGAGCGCGCAAAACTGTCGCGGGGCCGCAGCGAGATCGAGGCGCGGCTCGATCTGCACGGCATGACCCAGATGCGCGCCCATCGCGCCCTCACCGGCTTCCTGCACCGCGCGCATCAGGACGGCCTGACGTTCGTGCTCGTCATCACCGGCAAGGGCCGCAGCGGCGGCGAAAGCGGCGTGCTGCGGCGGCAAGTGCCGGAATGGCTGAGCCTGCCGGAATTCCGCGCCTTGGTGGTCGGTTTCGAGGAGGCCGCGATCGGCCACGGCGGCGAGGGGGCGCTGTATGTGCGGATCAGGCGGGCGAGGTCTTAGAACGGCCGGACGATTCCGACGCGCGGGATCAGGGTGAGGACCAGGCCGAAGATGTTGGTCTTCCTGTCGTCCGACGGGATCAGGGCGGTGTCGCGCGCGGCGGGCAGCGTCTTGACCGCGTGCAGGATCAGGAACATGCAGACCGCCCAGTTCGACATCCAGCGCGAATAATCGAACACCATCGCGAACATGACGAGATAGGCGAGGCAGATTGCGGTCAGCGCCGCGATGACGAGACGCCGGTGCAGCTCGTTTGCGAGCGCGGCGATCAGGCTCGCAAAATAACGCCACAGCGGCGTGTGCAGCCAGAGCAGCAGCGCGAACACGGGCAGGCCGAGGCTGTTGTGCGGCAGCCATGCCCAGGTGTCGGACACTTCCTTCGACAGCGGCTGGTACCAGATATAGCTGAACTGGAGCAGGCTGGTGCGGGATGGATCGGCCATCCGGCTCTTCAGATAGGCCAGGAAGTCCGCCTCGGGGACCGGCATCGTTCCCAGAAACTGCGCCGCGAAGAACAGCGCGCTCACACACAGCAGCGCCGCAAAACCGAATGCGAGATTCGTTCTGGTGATGCCGTGCGCGAGATAGTGCCTGATCCCGACGATGGTGATGATCGTCGGCACATACATCAACAAATGGATGTGGTGGATCAGCACCAGGATGATCGCGAACAGCGTGGCTGCTGCGACGAACAGCAGCGAACCGGCCGGCATCAGCAGCAGGATGAGTGCGAACACGCAGCCATAGATGTCGAAATGGCCGAGCGTGTGCATGAAGTTCTTCAGGAAATACGGCGAGCCCGCGATCAGCACGAACAGCGGCAGCGTCTTGTTCGAGAAGCCGAACGTTCTCTGGAACAGCCTGAGGAACAGGCCGAGCGTCACCAGCCACGCCGCGCCTGAGATCGCGAACACCAGCCACACCGGCACCTTGTCCGTGAACAGCGCGACAATCGCACCGATCAGCGCGCGCTTGATGAAGCCGAAATGGTAGTCGACGAGGAGGTGGATATAGGGAACGTAAGGCGGCAGCAGGATCTTGTGAATGAAGACGCCGACAAACACCGCCGCGTTGATCGCGAGCAGCACGCGCCAGGGGTTTTTCTGGAGGTCAGCGAGCACGCGGCACCTGCGGCGCGTCAAACTCCGCCGTCGTCCCGGGCAAGCGAAGCGCGACCCGGGACCCGTAACCACAGGGCATTATTTGAGCCAAAGCTGGAGCCGCTATCTTTTCCAATAAGGAATGCCGGTGGTTATGGATCCCTGCTGTCGCAGGGACGACAGCGGATAGATAGCGGACTGAGCCGGAATTACAAAATAAACCGGCTCAAATCCGCGTTCTTGGCGAGGTCGCCGACGTGCTTCTGCACGAAATCGGCATCGACCTTGACGGTCTCGCCGCTGCGGTCGGGGGCGGTGAAGGAGATCTCGTCGAGCACCCGCTCCATCACGGTCTGCAGCCGCCGCGCGCCGATGTTCTCGACGGTGGAATTGACGGCGACCGCGACGTCGGCGAGCGCGTCGACGGCGCTGTCGGTGATGTCGAGCGTGACGCCCTCGGTCTGCATCAGGGCGACATATTGCTTGATCAGCGAGGCCTCGGGCTCGGTCAGGATGCGGCGCATGTCGTCGCGGGTCAGCGCCTGCAATTCGACGCGGATCGGCAGGCGGCCCTGCAATTCCGGCAACAGGTCCGACGGTTTGGCGACGTGGAAGGCGCCCGAGGCAATGAACAGGATGTGGTCGGTCTTCACCGCGCCGTGCTTGGTCGAGACCGTGGTGCCTTCGATCAGCGGCAAGAGGTCGCGCTGCACGCCCTCGCGCGAGACGTCGCCGGCGGCGCGGCCTTCGCGCGCGCAGATCTTGTCGATCTCGTCCAGGAACACGATACCGTTGTTCTCGACGGCGCTGATCGCCTCCAGCGTCAGCTGATCGGAATCGAGCAGCTTGTCGGATTCCTCGTTGACGAGGATCTCGTGCGAGCCTTCGACCGTCAGCCGCCGCGTCTTGGGACGGCCGCCGAGCTTGCCGAAAATGTCCCCGATCGAGATCGCGCCCATCTGCGCGCCCGGCAGGCCCGGGATCTCGAACATCGGCATGCCGCCGCCGGACGATTGCGTCTCGATCTCGATTTCCTTGTCGTTGAGCTCGCCGGCCCGCAGCTTCTTGCGGAAGGATTCCCGCGTCGCGGAGCTGGAGTTGGCGCCGACCAGCGCGTCGAGCACGCGCTCCTCGGCGGCGAGCTGCGCGCGTGCGTGCACATCCTTGCGCTTGCGCTCGCGGACCTGGGCGATCGCGACCTCGACGAGATCGCGGATGATCTGCTCGACATCGCGGCCGACATAGCCGACCTCGGTGAACTTCGTGGCTTCCACCTTCAGGAACGGCGCGTTCGCAAGCTTGGCGAGCCGCCGCGCGATCTCCGTCTTGCCGACGCCGGTGGGCCCGATCATCAAGATGTTCTTCGGCAGCACCTCTTCACGCAGCGAGCCTTCAAGCTGCTGCCGGCGCCAGCGGTTGCGCAGCGCGATCGAGACGGCGCGCTTGGCGTCCGCCTGGCCGACGATGAAACGGTCGAGTTCGGATACGATTTCGCGGGGAGAGAAGTCTGTCATGTCTGCTTAGCTAGGGCGGGAGGCGGCCAAGGACAAGCCGCATTTTAGGTCAGATGATGGGCGGGCCCGATTGCCATTGTTTCACGGCCTCGAGCGGATGGATCAGCATCAATATATTGAGCGTCAGATTGTCGCGAATGTGGAGCGCCAGCATGGTTTCGAAGGCGAGCCCGGTGAGGACCGTCAACGTGACAGGCAGCATGCGCGCGGCGAGGAACCCGATTGTCATGAACAGCGTGTCGGAGACCGAATTCACGATGCTGTCGCCGTAATAATCCAGCGAGATCGTACCGGCGCGGTAGCGCTCGATGATGAAGGGCGAATTCTCGACAATCTCCCAGGCGCCTTCGATCAGCATTGCGATGATCAACCGGACGGGCCATGAGAGGCGCAGCAGCGGCAGCTGCGCGAACAGCAGCCAGGTCAAGCCATAGAACAGGAAGCCGTGCAGCACGTGCGAGAAACTGTACCAGTCGGCGATGTGCTGCGAGTTCTCCGCGCTGTTCACGACGCCGTGCCAGAGCTTGACATAGCCGCAGGTGCAGATCGGCACGCGCCCCATCGCTGATAGGATCGAGGCTTGCAGCGCGAGCAGCAGCAGCGCGGTGCCGACCCAGGCGAGCGGCGACACTGCGGCCCTGCTGTCGTGCGTGCTTGTCAGCGTCACGGCTCGCGCACCATCAGCAGCGCCGTCCCGTCGGGCGTCTCGACCATGCGGTCGCGGATGAAGCCGGCTTTCTCATATGCGCGCAGAGCTCGCGCATTGAGCGGATCCGGATCGGTCACCATGCGCGGCAGGCCTCGCCGGAAGCACTCATCGACAAATTGTCGGATGAACGCCGAGCCGTGGCCGCGCCCGACCATGTCGCTTTCGCCGATGAACTGGTCGATCCCACGCGTGCCCTCCGGTTGCGGCCCGAAGCCCGTATTCCAGGCGGTCAGGCGGTAGCACTGAAGATAGCCGAACGGCCTGTCAGCGGCCAACACGATGAACTGGTCCATGGCGGGCTCAACGAGATCGCCACTGACGAGCGAAAACTGCTCGTCCGGATCGCCCCACCATTCTCGCACATGGACCTCACCCAGCCACCGCCGGATCAGCGGCAGATCGGCTGTGGTCATGGGGCAGAAGGTGTAGGTAGGGTTCATCTAGCGCCGTCGATGATGCTGCGCCCCCTCTCCCGCGAACCCGAGAGGTGCCAGCCCGGAGCTCCGCTGTCGGACACAGCCCTAGCCCGTCGCCAGGCTCTCGATCGTCAAATTGCGGTTGGTGTAGACGCAGATGTCGGCGGCGATGTCGAGGGAGCGGCGGACGATGGTCTCGGCGTCCTTGTCGGTGTCGATCAGGGCCCGCGCGGCCGCCAGCGCATAATTGCCGCCGGAGCCGATCGCCATCACGCCGGCCTCGGGCTCGAGCACGTCGCCGGTGCCGGTCAGTACCAGGGAGACGTCCTTGTCGGCCACGATCATCATGGCCTCCAGCCGCCTGAGGTAACGATCGGTACGCCAATCCTTGGCGAGCTCCACGGCGGCCCTCGTCAGCTGCCCCGGATATTGCTCGAGCTTGCTCTCCAGCCGCTCAAACAGGGTGAAGGCGTCGGCGGTCGCCCCGGCGAAGCCGCCGATGACGTCGCCCTTGCCGAGCTTGCGGACCTTCTTGGCGTTTGACTTGATCACGGTTTGGCCGATCGAGACCTGGCCGTCGCCGCCGACCACCACCTTGCCGCCCTTGCGGACCGTCAAGATCGTGGTGCCGTGCCAGCCCGGCGAGCTGTTGTGGGAATCCTGCATGAATGACCCTCGTTGTCCGGGCTGATTTAGGGGGTCGAGGGCGGGGGCACAACGGGGCCGTTCCGGGCCGAATTTCACTCACCATAGGCAGAAGTAGAGGCCCGGCCAGCCGTTCCCGCAGTAGCGAATGCGTCATTTGGCTGTTAAGAGACTGGCGTTTTCGGCCAAACGGGCATGATCCGGAAAGTGGGCACCGGTTTTCCGAAGGGTCATGCCCAACTAACTGCGAAAGCTTTCAATGCGCACTGCGACGATCAAGCGCAAGACCAAGGAAACCGACATCGAGGTCACCGTGAACCTCGATGGCACCGGCGTGGCCAACATCGCGACCGGCATCGGCTTTTTCGACCATATGCTCGATCTCCTCGCCCGCCATTCCCGCATCGACCTCACGGTCAAGGCGGTCGGCGACCTGCACATTGATTATCACCATACCACCGAAGACACCGGCATCGCGCTCGGCCAGGCGGTCAAGCAGGCGCTCGGCAATATGGCGGGCATCACCCGCTATGCCGGCGTGCACATGCCCATGGACGAGACGCTGTCGCGCGTGGTCATCGACATCTCGGGCCGCCCGTTCCTGGTGTTCAAGGCCGACTTCCCCCGCGACAAGATCGGTGAGTTCGACACCGAGCTGGTGCGCGAGTGGTTTCAGGCCTTCGCCATCAATGCCGGCGTGACTCTCCACGTCGAGACCCTATATGGCGATAACAGCCATCATATCGCCGAGTCCTGCTTCAAGGGTCTGGCGCGGGCGCTGCGGACTGCGGTCGCGATCGACCCCAAAGCGGCGGGCGAGATCCCGTCCACCAAGGGCTCGCTCGGCGGCTGACGTCTGCCTCGGGCGGCACGCGCCGCCAGCGGTATCACTGAATTTCGAGAACGGGGCATCGCCATGCCTGTCTACACAGTTCATGCTCCCTCTCCCGCCGCAGCCGATCTGCGCGCGACCGACCAGTTCGTGTTCGTGCGCGACGGTTTTCACTTCTGGGCAATGATCTTCGGGCCGTTCTGGCTATTGTGGAACCGGCTTTGGCTGGCGCTGATCGGTTGGATCGTGTTCCTGGCTGCATTCGATGCCGGGTTGCACAGCCTCGGCGTCGGCCGCCGCGCCGTTTTCTTCGCGAACATCATCATCGCGCTCCTGATGGGTCTCGAGGCCTCGAGCCTGCGCCGCTGGACCCTGTCGCGGGGCAAATGGCGGCAGCTCGACGTCGTCATTGCCGACGACGAGGACACTGCCGAGCGGCGCTTCTTCGAGCGCTGGAGCCAGAAGCAGCACGGCATCGTCAACGATCAATGGGCCGTCGATCGCGGCGGTCCGCCGCCGACCCGCAGCGTGCCCGGCCAGCCATTCTCGAACCCGCCGCCAATTCCGGCCGGCGGCATCATTGGTTTGTTTCCAGAACCGGGAGGGTCAAGATGAGCGTCGCCATCATCGATTACGGTTCCGGGAATCTTCATTCCGCCGCGAAAGCCTTCGAGCGCGCTGCGCGCAGCCTGGAAAATCCGCAAAAGGTTTTCGTCACCAGCGATCCCGATCAGGCCTATGAGGCTGACCGTCTGGTGCTGCCTGGTGTCGGCGCCTTCGCCGATTGCCGGCGTGGCCTCGATGCGGTCAACGGCATGGTCGAGGCGATCACGGAAGCCGTGCGCGTCAAGGCGCGGCCGTTCTTCGGCATTTGCGTCGGCATGCAGCTGATGGCAAGCCGCGGCAAGGAGCATGTCATCACCGAAGGCTTGAACTGGATCGGCGGCGACGTCGAGAAGATCACGCCGGGCGACGAGAACCTGAAGATCCCGCACATGGGCTGGAATACGCTCGAGGTGCTCAGGGATCATCCGGTGCTGAACAAGCTGCCGCTCGGCCCCAACGGCCAGCACGCTTATTTCGTGCACTCCTACCACCTCAACCCCGCCAGTGAAGCGGACGTGCTCGCGCGCGCCGATTACGGCGGGCCAGTCACCGCGATCGTCGCCAAGGATACCGCGGTCGGCACGCAGTTTCACCCCGAGAAGAGCCAGCGTTTCGGCCTGGCGCTGATCTCGAACTTCTTGCGATGGAAACCGTGATTCTCTTTCCCGCGATCGACCTTAAGAACGGCCAATGCGTGCGCCTCGAGCAGGGCGACATGGCGCGCGCGACCGTGTTCAACCTCGATCCGGCCGCGCAGGCGCAGAGCTTTGCCGGGCAGGGTTTTGAATATCTCCATGTCGTCGATCTCGACGGCGCCTTTGCCGGCAAGCCGGTGAATGCCGAGGCCGTCGAGGCGATGCTGAAGACGATCAATATCCCGGTGCAGCTTGGCGGCGGCATTCGCGATCTCAAGACGGTCGAAGCCTGGCTCGATAAGGGTATTACCCGCGTCATCATCGGCACCGCCGCCGTGCGCGATCCCCAGCTGGTGAAAGAAGCCGCGAAGAAATTCCCCGGCCGCGTCGCGGTCGGGCTGGACGCCCGCGACGGCAAGGTCGCGGTCGAGGGCTGGGCCGAGACCTCTGAGGTGACGGTGCTGGAGATTGCCAAGCGCTTCGAGGATGCCGGCGTTGCCGCCATCATCTTCACCGATATCTCGCGCGACGGCCTGCTCAAGGGTCTGAACCTCGATGCGACCATTGCACTGGCCGACGCCATTTCTGTCCCCGTGATCGCCTCTGGCGGTCTCGCCTCGATCGAGGACGTCAAGGCGATGCTGACGCCGCGCGCCAAGAAGCTCGCCGGCGCGATCGCCGGCCGCGCACTTTACGACGGCCGGCTCGATCCCGCCGCCGCCCTCACCTTGATCCGCGACGCGCGCAGGAGCTGACATATGTTCAAGGTGCGCGTGATCCCCTGCCTCGACGTCAAGGACGGCCGCGTCGTCAAGGGCGTCAACTTCGTCGATCTGCGCGATGCAGGCGATCCCGTCGAAGCCGCAATCGCCTATGACGCCGCCGGCGCCGATGAGCTCACCTTCCTCGACATCACCGCGACCCATGAGAATCGCGGCATCATGCTGGACGTGGTCCGGCGTACGGCCGAGGCCTGCTTCATGCCCGTGACCGTCGGCGGCGGCGTCCGTGAGGTCAACGACATCAAGACGCTGCTGCGCGCCGGCGCGGACAAGGTCTCGATCAACAGCGCCGCGGTGTCGCGGCGCGAGTTCGTCAAGGAAGCTGCCGAGAAATTCGGCGAGCAGTGTGTCGTGGTCGCGATCGACGCCAAGCGGGTCAAGCGCCCGGGCGGCGACCGCTGGGAGATTTTCACCCATGGCGGCCGCAACTCCACGGGCATCGACGCGATCGAATATGCCCAGGAAGTGGTCTCGCTCGGCGCCGGCGAAATCCTGCTCACCTCGATGGACCGCGACGGCACCAGGCAGGGCTTTGACATTCCGCTGACCCGGGCGATCGCCGACAGCGTCCCCGTCCCCGTGATCGCCTCGGGCGGCGTCGGCAATCTCGACCATCTCGTCGACGGTATCCGCGACGGGCATGCCACCGCAGTGCTCGCCGCCTCGATCTTCCACTTCGGGGAATTCACCATCCGCCAAGCCAAGGAGCATATGGCCCGGCGCGGGCTACCCATGCGCCTCGATGCCTGACGACTCCGCTTCATAAAAATGCTACATAGGCCGGCGGTACCGGCTCGTTCGGCCGGACGTGTTTTGAGTGTTCTGTATGGCGCGTTTCACGATCCATCATCTCGCCGAGACCATCGACGCCCGCGCGGCGTCCGGTGGCGAGGCCTCCTATACCCGCAAGCTCCTCGACAAGGGCGCCGAGCATTGCGCCAAGAAGTTCGGCGAGGAAGCAGTCGAAACCGTAATCGCAGCAGTCGAAAACGATCGCGCGCATCTGATCGCTGAAAGTGCCGACCTGCTCTATCACTTCCTTGTGCTGCTCAAGTCCCGCGGCGTAAAGTTGGAAGAGGTGGAAGCGGCGCTGGACAAGCGCACGAATATGTCGGGCTTGGAAGAGAAGGCGTCGCGCAAGGGCGGCAACTAGCCGAGGTGGAGAGGTCGCGTCATGGATATCCGCGCACCCGAGCAGCAGTATAACCCCTACCGCGTCTATACGCGCGAAGAGTGGGCGCGACTGCGTGACGACACGCCGATGACGCTGGAGCCGGGTGAGTTCGACCGGCTGCGCTCGCTGCACGACCGCCTCGACCTGCAGGAGGTCGAGGACATCTACCTCCCGCTGTCGCGCCTGCTGTCGATCTATGTCGATGCAACGCAGCGGCTGTATTACGCCGAACGCCAGTTCCTCAACATCCGCGATCGCAAGGTGCCCTATATCATCGGCGTCGCCGGCTCGGTCGCGGTCGGAAAGTCGACCACGGCCCGCGTGCTCCAGGCGCTGCTGGCGCGCTGGTCGCCGCGGCCGAAGGTCGAGCTGATCACCACCGATGGATTCCTCTATCCCAACGCGGTGCTCGACCGGCAGGGCATCATGCAGAAGAAGGGTTTTCCGGAGAGCTATGACCTGCCGCTGCTCTTGAGCTTCCTCTCCGACATCAAGTCCGGCCGCCGCCATGTGCGTGCGCCGGTTTATTCGCATCTGACCTACGACATCGTTCCGGGCCAGTGGGCCGAGGTCGACCAGCCCGACATCCTGATCGTCGAGGGCGTCAACGTGCTGCAGACCGGCAAGCTGCCGCGCGACGGCAAGGCGGTGCCCGTGGTCTCCGACTTCTTCGATTTCTCGGTCTATATCGACGCCGACGAGGCGGCGCTGCGGCAATGGTACATCAAGCGCTTCCTGGCGCTGCGCGACACCGCGTTCACCAATCCAAAGTCCTACTTCAACCGCTATGCGCTGCTGTCGGACGAGGAAGCCACCGCGACCGCGATCGCGATCTGGGAGCGCACCAACCTCGCCAATCTCGAGGACAACATCCTGCCGACCCGCCCCCGCGCGACGCTGATCCTGAAGAAGGGCGCGGATCATACGGTGGAAAGCGTGGCGCTGCGCAGGCTATAAGCCGCGGCGCCCCGGTGCCGTAGGGTGGGCAAAGGCGCGCTCTCTTCGCGCGCCGTGCCCACCATCGCTCGATATGGTGGGCACGCTACGCTTTGCCCACTCTAAAGCGCGATGAGATGGGGATGAATCGTCATCGCGCTTTAGTTTGTTGTTTGCGCATGATCTTTCCGGAAAACCGCTTCGCACTTTTCCGGATCATGCTTTAGGGCAGCATCAATTGCCGCTACACCGCCGGCTGCCGTGCCGCGGCCAGCCCGGCCAGTGCCTGCTCCAGCTTCTCGCGATCGAGCGGCTTGATCAGAAACCCGTTCATGCCCGCTTCGAAACAGGCGTAGCGGTCTTCCACCAGCGTGTTCGCGGTGAGCGCGAGGATCGGCGTGTGCTGACCGCCGGTGGCGGCCTCCTGGGCGCGGATGCGCTTGGTTGCTTCGATGCCGTCGAGCAGCGGCATCTGGATGTCCATCAGCACGAGATCGTAGGGCGTGCCGGCCGATGCCGCCGCGAGCCAGGATTCCAGCGCGGCCTCGCCATGGACGGCGATGACGACGCGGTGGCCGAGTTTTGTCAGCAGCGAGCGCATTAGCAGCGCGTTGATCTCGTTGTCCTCGGCGACGAGGATCGACAAGCCCTTTGCCGGGGCTGCGCCGGTGGAGTCGGCCGGCGGCTCCGGCGCGAGGTCAGGCGAGGTGACCTCCGGCGTCAGCGCGAGGCGTGCGGCGAGCGAGGCGGCACGTAAGGGTTTGACCAGGAAGCCGGTAAAGTCAGCCGAAAACTTCTCGTGGCGCGAGCTCGACGTCAGCAGCACCAGCCGCTGCGCCGCATGCGCGCGCGCCAAGCCGCCAAGCCGGTCGGCGGCGGCTGCGCCGATTGCGCGATCGACCAGCACTGCGTGCCAGGATCGCTCCGGCAGCAGGGCTTCCGCGACCGAGACGTCGGACGTTATGCAGGTCTGGCCGCCCCAGCGCTCCAGGCGCCGCGCGATCAACGTGGCCTCGATACCGTCGGCAATCAGAAGAATCGATTTGCCTGTGAGGTCGGGGCTCGGGAATGCCGTCTGCCCCGCGCTGCCCGGTGATGCCGGCAGCGGCACCGCGACCTCGAAAGTTGCGCCCTTGCCCGGCTCACTGGTCAGCGTGATGCGGCCGCCCATGCGCTTGACGATGCGCTCGCTGATGGCGAGGCCAAGCCCGGTGCCGCCATAGGTGCGGGCGACGCGCTCGTCGGCCTGCTCGAATTCGCGGAAGATGCGCTGCTGCGCGTCGGTTGCGATGCCGATGCCGGTGTCGCGCACCAGAATGCTGATCTCGTTCGGCCAGGTGCCGGGCTCGACGATCAACGCGACGCCGCCGTTCGCGGTGAACTTGATGGCGTTGCCGGCGAGGTTGAGCAGCACCTGGCGCAGCCGTGCGGCGTCACCGACCACTTCCAGCGGCATGCGCTCGTCGACATAGGCGGCGATCTCGAGCTGCTTGGCCTGCGCGCGCGGCGCCAGCAGCTCGGTGATCTCCTCGATCAGGGTCGAGAGCGCGAACGGGCGCTGCTCGAGATCGAGCTTGCCGGCCTCGATCTTGGAATAGTCGAGCAGCTCTTCGATCAGCGCCATCAGCGCTTCACCCGACGTCTTCACCGCCCTGGCATAGGTCACCTGCTCCGGCGTCAGACTGGTGTCGAGCAACAGCCCACCCATGCCGATGATGCCGTTCAGCGGCGTGCGGATCTCGTGCGAGGCCATCGCCAGGAAGCGCGATTTGGCGCGGTTGGCGGCATCGGCCTGGTCGCGCGCGTCGGACAGCGCGCGTTCACTCTCGGTGCGGTCGGTGACGTCGCGCCCGACGCTCTGTAGTTCGGCGGGCTGGCCGGCATCGAGCCGGACATAGCCTTCACGCCAGGCGATCCAGCGCGCGCCGAGCGGAGTTGCGATCTTCTGGTCGTGGACGCGCGTGCCGCTGCTGTCGCGGGCGCTGTCGCCCTGCTCCAGCACGTCAAAGTCAAACCGCGTGCCGACCAGCGCGCCGCGCGGCTGCCCTGCGAGCGCGCAATAGGCGTCATTGGCGAAGGTGATGCGGCCCTGGGTGTCGCGCAGCACGATCAGATCGCCCTGCTGTTCGAACAGGCTGCGCGCGCGCTCCTCGGCTTCCTTCAGCTCCCAATTGCGGTCGATCAGCGCCTCGTTGTGCGCGGCGAGCCTGCGCATCCGCTTGTTGACGAAGCGCAGGCGCATGCTCAGCGTGGCAAGGCCGAGGCAGGCGAGGGCGAACAGGAAGCTCGCGCCGATCGCAAACGCGTGGGGATCGTAGCCGGAGTTTTCGGCGCGGCTGCCGGTGACGAAACCATAGGCGCCGCCGAAGGTCGCCGAGAAGATCATGAAGGAGCGGATGGCGAAGGCGATGCGGGGATGCCGCCGCCTGAAGCGGCGCATGCGCACCTTGATCCGGAACATCCGACCCATTGCCACAGACCTTTAGCCAAACCCCGCTGCCGCCGCGTGCGACGATGTCGTGCCGACCTTGCGAACAGTTTGAGGCCTTGGGGTTGCCTCCAAACAGGGTTGACGAGGTGTTAATGGCTCAAAGCGAGGCAGCCTGGAAATGGCGATGGCCGCCGCGGGCACCGACGATCAGCGCCGCCGCCTCACGCTGCGAGAACGTTCGCGAGCGCACATAGATGCGGTAATCCGCCGGTTCCTCGGTGGAAAGGTAGATCACCGGGCCGCCGTCGACCGGCTGTGCGGCAATCGAGACGAGGCGGTTCGGCGAGGTAGCCTGGCAGGAGTCCGGCTCGGATCCGAGGCCGTCGTCGACGAGGGCGAAGTCCGCGGCGTCCGCATCGTCGGTGATCTGAACCCGGACCGTCGCCTTCTTGGGATCGTCGGTGAAGGCGACGTGGACGCCGGCGGTCCAGAACAGCGATGTCAGCTCGACCGAGGTTTCGCCAAGGGCGATGCAAGGATGCGAGACCGATCCGATCTCGCCGCGGGCGAACACCGCAGCCGCCAACAAGGGAACAACCGAGGCCAGGATCTTGAAACGCAACATGACACTCTACTCACCAAGGCCGCTCGGGAACTGTCCCCTGGAACGCGTGGCCTTATGGTTTGCAGAGCGTAAAGGAAACTCGTTACCGCCGGGTTGATGCGCGGAAGGATCAGGCCAACTGTCGCACATCCTCCGCGAGTGCGCGGTAGGACAAGGCTTCGGCGAGATGCAGCCGGCCGATCTTGTCGGCGTTGTCTAGGTCGGCGAGCGTGCGGGCCACACGCAGCACGCGGTGATAGCCGCGCGCCGACAGCCGCATGGTCTCGGCGGCGTCTCGCAAGAGTTTCTGGCCCTGCGCGTCGGGCTTGGCCACGTCCTCCAACACGGAGGCGGGCGCCTCGGCATTCGTGCGGACATTGGGCAGGCCGGCATCGGCATAGCGTGCAAGCTGGATGTCGCGTGCCGCCGCGACTCGCGCGGCGACTTCGGCGGATCCCTCCGCTGGCGGCGGCAGGATCAGGTCGGCTGCGGTCACCGCGGGCACCTCGATGCGCAGATCGATGCGGTCCATCAGCGGGCCGGAAATGCGCGCCTGGTAGTCGCCGGTGCAGCGGTCGATGCGGCCGCGTTTGCAGGCATAGCCCGGCTCGAACGCATTGCCGCAGCGGCACGGATTCATCGCGGCGACCAGCATGAAGCGCGCCGGATAAGTCACGCGATGATTGGCGCGGGACACCGCGACCTCGCCATTTTCCAGCGGTTGACGCAGCGAATCCAGCACGCGCGGATCGAACTCCGGCAGCTCGTCGAGGAACAGCACGCCCTGATGCGCCAGCGAGATCTCACCGGGCTTTGCGCGCATGCCGCCGCCGGTGAGCGCAGCCATGCTGGCGGAATGATGCGGCGAGCGGAACGGCCGTCGCGCGGTCAGCGCACCGCCTTCGATCTCGCCGGCGACGGAGGCGATCATCGAGACCTCGAGCAATTCGCCCGGCGACAGCGGCGGCAGGATCGAGGGCAGGCGCGCCGCCAGCATCGACTTGCCGGCGCCGGGCGCGCCGATCATCAGGAGATGATGTCCGCCGGCGGCCGCGATCTCCAGCGCGCGCTTGGCGCTCTCCTGGCCCTTGATGTCGCGCAGGTCGAGCGTGGAGGCGGCGGCCTCATGCACCTTCGGCGAGGGGCGCGACAGCACCTGCGTGCCCTTGAAGTGGTTCGCGATCTGGATCAGCGAGTGAGCTGCGATGATCTGGATGTCCGGGCTCGCCCAGGCCGCTTCGGAGCCGCACGATGCCGGGCAGATCAAGCCTTCCTCGCGCATATTGGCGCCGATCGCGGCGGGGAGGACGCCGGCCACCGGCGCGATCGAGCCGTCGAGGCCGAGCTCGCCGAGCACGGTAAAACCCGCCAGCGCGTCCGGCGGGATCGCGCCGATCGCCGCCATCAGCCCGAGCGCGATCGGCAGGTCGTAATGGCTGCCTTCCTTGGGCAGGTCCGCCGGCGCCAGATTGACGATGATCCGCCGCGCCGGCAGCGCCAGCCCCGAGGCGATCAGCGCCGAGCGCACCCGTTCGCGCGCCTCCGAGACCGCCTTGTCCGGCAGGCCGACGATGGCAAAGGCCGGCAGGCCCGGCGCGACCTGCACCTGCACATCGACCGCACGAGCCTCGATCCCCTCAAAAGCGACGGTAGAAACCCGCTGAACCATGCCGAACCAGCCTGCCCTCTCGCACAATCGAGGGTAGCAGAGCCGGGGGCGCTGCGCAAGAACAATACAGGAACATTTCCGGAGCGCGGCAAGCCCTAACAAACCGTAAACGGGGCCCAGACACTAAGCCTCGAATGCGAGCGGCTGCGCTCAGCACATTCCAACGAATGTCCGCTACTCCTAGGGCTGCGGGATGGGCCGTGGTCTAACAAGTGAACAAGCAAATGCTGGTAAATCGCCGGAGAAGCGAACGTCGGGTGTGCAGCCGGCTCGCCAAGATTCATTTTGGCGCGGGCTCGCTGCCGCGGGATTGCACGATCACGGATATCTCGGATGGCGGCGTGAAGGTCGTGGCGGAATTCCTGGAAGTGCCGCCGCAATTCACCATCATCTTCGCGCCGGACTATTCCCGCCAATGCCGTCTGCGCTGGCGGATCGGTTGCGAATTCGGCGCCGAATTCACCGACTAAGGTCCAAAGCATCGCGACCTTAACGGGACTTTAGCGTTAATCGGCAAAGCATCTCTGATCAGTCGCCGAGTGATCAGAGTATGTCCAAGCGTTTGTCCGTTGCCTGTCCCCCGGCGAGATTTCTGCTTCCTGCGCTCCTGGTGCTCGTGCTCGGCGGTTGCCAGACCACCAGCCTTGAGGATGTGACCGGTGCGCTCGGCGGCAAATCGGAGACGGCGGGCAAGGCCGATCCGAAATCGGACATTGACATCTTGCGCGAGCGCTATCGCGCCAAGCCCGGTGACGCCAATATCGCGCTCGAATACGGCAAGGCGCTGCGCGAGACCGGGCAGCGCGCGCAGGCGGTCGCGGTGCTGGAGCAGGCCGTGCTCGGCCATCCCAGCAACAAGGCGCTGCTCGCTGGCTACGGCCGAGCGCTCGCCGACAACGGCAATTTCCAGCAGGCCTTCGACGTGCTCGGCCGCGCGCATTCGCCCGAGGATCCCGACTGGCGCATCCTCTCGGCGCAGGGCGCCGCGCTCGATCAGCTGGGCCGCAACGAGGAAGCGCAGCAATATTACGCCGCAGCGCTGAAGGTCGTGCCCGACGAGCCGACCGTGCTGTCCAATCTCGGCCTGTCCTATATGCTGCAAAACAATCTGCCGAAGGCCGAGCAGGTGCTCGGCCGCGCCTATCAGCGCGACCAGAACGATGCGCGGGTCCGTGCCAATCTTGCGCTCGTGCTGGGATTGCAGGGCCGCGAGGCCGAGGCTGAAATTCTCGTGAAGGCCGATCTGCCGCCGGATCAGGCCGCGGCCAAGGTCACCGCGCTGCGGCAGCTCCTGGCCAAGAAGCAGCAGCGGGCGGACAAATAGTCCGCCCTCTCCATCGTCCAGTTCCTGGTCTCTACGACGCCTTGCGATGCGGCGCGGAGCTGCGGCCGGATCTGCCCTTCAATTTCTTCAGCAGCGGTCCGAGCAGCGAGCGCGTCGGCTTCTTCACGTCGCCGCGGCCGGCGAGGCGGTTCGCCATGATCTGGAAAAGCTCGGTGGTGCGGTGGCTCCTGGAGACCTCCGCGATCATCTGGCCATTATTGGCGGCGGTCGAGAACAGCTTGGAGTCGAACGGGATCACCGCGAGCGGCTGGCTCTCCATGGTCTTGGCGAATGCCTTGACCTCGATCTCCGCACGCTTGTGCATGCCGACCTGGTTGAGGCAGTACAGCGGCGGCCGGTCGTTCGGCCGCGCCGCCTTGAGCACGCCGAGCATGTTCTTGGTGTTGCGCAGGTTGGCGAGATCAGGCTCGGCCACGATCACGATGTCGTCGGCATTGACCAGCGCACGCCGCGTCCAGCCCGACCATTGATGAGGCACGTCGAGCACGATGCAGGGCGTGGTCATGCGCAACGTATCGAACACCGCATCAAATGCTTCCGCGCCGAAATCGTAGACGCGCTCAAGGGTGGCTGGTGCAGCAAGGAGGCTGAGGCGATCGGTGCATTTGGCGAGCAGGCGCTCCATCAACGCGGTGTCGGGCCGGTCCTGCGACAGCACCGCATTGGCAATGCCCTGCACCGGGTCCTGGTTGTAGTCGAGGCCCGCGGTGCCGAAGGCGAGGTCGAGATCGATCACAACGGAATCGAGCGCGAGATCGCGGGCAATGGTCCAGGCCACGTTGTGCGCGACCGTGGATGCGCCGACGCCGCCCTTGGCGCCGACCACCGCGATGACGCGGCCGGTGATGATGGCTTCGGACGCCGAGAACAGGCTGCAGATGGAGCGGACGACGTCGAGCGTCTCGACCGGTCCCACCACATAATCGTTGACGCCGCGGCGGACCAGCTCGCGATAGGGCGCGGTGTCGTTGGGATTGCCGATCACCACCACACGGGTGCCGGGATCGCAGACGCCGGCGAGATCGTCGAGGCCCTCGAGGATGTCGCGCGTGCCGTCGGACTCGATCACGATGACGTTCGGCGTCGGCATCGAGTCGTAGACCTCGATCGCGGCAGCGAGGCCGCCGCTCTTGGCGGTGAGATGCGCCTTGGCGAGCCGGCGGTCCTGCCCGGCGGCGGTCACCGCGGCGAGCGTCTGCTCCGTCTCGCAGAAGGCCTGCACGGAGATGCGAGGAACCGGCGCAATATGTTCCTCGGGGTGCTGCGGATCGTCCGCCTCTTCGTCGTGGACGCTGGTCATTTGCCTGTGTCGCTCAGTTTGGCCCTGTCGGCCTCCGGATAGGTGGTCGTGGTCGTCGAGCCCTTGCGGTAACGGTCGAAGGCGATCTCGCGCCGTGCGGTATAGGCCGGCGTCTCCGCGCGCGGCTGCTCGAGGTCGGCAGGATTGTCGATCATGGCCGCAAGGTTGCGCTGGCTGGCGCAGCCGAGATTGAAGTAGGGCTGGTTCTCATTGTAGCCGGGGTCGAGGATGGACGGACCGACGTCCTCCGGCCACAGCCCACAGGGACCCGCGACAGCCGTGATCTTGGAATAGCTCAGGCGGATGGTCGGCAGCAGTCCGGGATCCTCAGGGCGATAACGATGCTGGACGATGGCGCGCGACGGCACGCCGCCGGAGGCGAGCACCGATTGGATCTCCTGATAGGTCGCCGCTGCGGCGCGCGAATTCGCGGTGTCGACCGGCACGTCGACCACGACGGAGCCGGTGCCTTCGCGCACCCAGTCCCGGGCGATGCCCGCGACGTCGGCGTGCTGCGCAGCCGAGAGGCCGCCCCTGGCTTTGCCGACAAAGATCACGATCGACTTCTTGCCTTCCTGCACCGCGATCGGGTGACGTTGGCGATAGTCGGTCGGCACCGTCTGGGTCACGATCTCGCCGGTGGTGTTGCAGGCGCCGAGCAGCACGGAGAGCCCCGTCAGCGCCAGCGCGATCCGTAAGCTGCGACGTCGATCGGCTGTCGTTTTCGTCATCGCTTGTCCCCTCTTGCCCCGTGTCTCGCCCGGCCCCCAAGCCGTCCGTCTCAGTCGATGATGAAGCCGAAATCGCCCTGGACGCCGTCGATCGGATCGACGCGGCGGGCCGCGATGCCATAGAGGCGGTTGATGCGGCCGAGCAGCGCGGTCTGTGCATCCGAGGCCGGCGCAAAGCCGTCGTCGGGCCGCGACAGTTCCTTCTGGGCGACCGCGCGCACCACATAGGGCGTCACGATCACCATCAGCTCGGTCTCGTTGTTGACGAAATCCTGGCTGCGGAACAGCGCGCCGATGATCGGCACCTGGTCGATTCCGGGCAGGCCGTTGATGGCTTGCTTGGTCTGCTGCTGGATCAGGCCGGCCATTGCCATCGAGCCGCCCGAAGGAATTTCCAGCGTGGTTTCGGCGCGGCGGGTCTGGATCGACGGGATGGTGATCGAGCTGGCCTGGCCCGCGGACACCGCCTGCGTCACGGAGATGGCGTTCTGATTCGACAGCTCCGAGACCTCGGTCATCACGCGCAGGCTGATACGTCCCTCGCTGAGCACGACTGGCGTGAAGTTCAGAGAGATGCCGAACTTCTTGTAGGTGATCTGGGTGGTACAGACGTGGGTGACCGGATCGCACGAATAGCCCGCAGGGATCGGGAATTCACCGCCGGCAATGAAAGTGGCGGACTCGCCGGAGATCGCGGTCAGGCTCGGCTCGGCCAGCGTCCGCATCACGCCGGCGCTTTCCATTGCGCGCATCGTGGCGTTGACCGTGGCCACGCCTTTTGCGAGCCCGGTGACACCGAGCCCGTTGCTGCTGACGAGCGGGCCACCGGAGACCGAGAACGGGTTGGAGTTGTTGAAATTCACGACCGCGGTGCCGGCGTTCAGGCTGGCGCTGAGGTCGACGCCGAGCTGCTTGACGATGTCGCGCCGGACTTCACCGACGACGACCTTGAGCATGACCTGGTCGCGGCCGCGTACGACGATGTTGTTGACGACCTTGTCCGAGCCGCCGACGAGCTTGGCGGCGACGTCGCCGGCCTGCTGGGCCTCGACCGGGCTCGACACCGAACCGGTCAGCATCACGCTGTCGCCGACGCCTTCGATCTGCACGCCCGGCAGCGATTGGCGCAGCGCCGCGCGCATGCCGTTGAGATCGCGCTTCACGGCGATGTCGTAGGAGGCGACCTGCTGGCCGTCGGCGGTGAAGAACACGACATTTGTCTGGCCGACCTGGCCGCCGATGATGTAGGCGCGCTGGGCCGAGCGGATCACTGCGTTGGCGATCTTGGGATCGGCGACCAGCACGTCCTTGACCTCGCGCGGCAGGTCGATGACGACGGATTTGCCGACGCCAAGCGAGAGGAAACGCGTCCGCGCCGGCGCGATGGTCGAAACCGGCGATACGCTGAGATCCGCCGGCGCCTGCATCGGCGCCTGGTCGCCGACCGGCGCATCCGCGGCAGCGACGAAACCGGGGGCCGCGACCAGCCCCAGCGCCAGCATCACCCCTGCTAAGCATGAGCGCCCGCGCTTCCCCCGAAGGCGCAGGCCCATCCGATCTTCCCCGTAGTTCATGCTATCCCCATCATCACTTCTGTGACGTCAGCTGCCGCGCCTGCACCCCGTAGCGGATCACGTTGACGCCGCCCGGACGCTTGACCGCCTCCTCAGGCGTGCCGTCGATGGCGTTGGCATCCACGATGCTGCGCAGCGCGAGTGTCAGGGTGCCGCCCTGGCGCGCGGCCGAGAGCGTGGCGACCTGGTCGGGCCTGAGCTCGAGCGTGACGGTCTTGCCGATCACGGCGTTCTGGCCGTCCTTCTCTTTCGGCGCCTGGTCGATCGCGAGCACGCGGATATTGGTCATGATGACCTCGGACAGGATGAGGTCGTTGCCGCCGGTCGGGCCGTTGTTGGCGCCGTCAGGATTCTTCAGGCGGCGGGTCAGCACGATGTCGACGCGGTCGTTCGGCAGGATGAAGCCGCCGGCGCCGGTCTCGGCGGAAATCTCGGTGGAGACGGCGCGCATGCCCGACGGCAGGATCGCGGCCATGAAGCCGGAGCCCTCGGCCTTGACCAGCTTCTGCTCGCGGATCGGCTCGCCCTGCATCAGCGGCACGCGCGCGATCGAGCCGGCGAGCTGCGTCTGCGCCTCGGGCCTGCTGTCGCGGCGGATGAAGGCGCTGCTCGCGGTCGCCGCAGGCCAGGCCTGCCATAGCAGGTCGTCGGGCTTCACGGCCTGACCGAGCTGGATGTCGTTCTTGGCGACCAGAACCTCGATCGTCGGCAGCTTCTCGACGACGGGAAGGACGGGCGCGGGCGCATTCTGATAGCCGCTCGCCAGATACGCAGCGACGCCGCCGGCGCCCAGTGCGATGACGAGAACGACAATGCGTGCGGTGTTCATACGCTTCTACTCTTACGCGGGGCACTCGAACCGCACCTGGCGGGTTCCCCTGCGTCGATGAGTAGGGAGTAAAAGTATAAGGGGTGTTGCGAGGTCGAATGTGATCGCCGGTCACGCTGCTGGTTTTGGGCGAATGGTGAACGCCGCGTTATCCGGTCGGCCAGCGGCCCCGTAGTTTCACGCGGTGCGCTCCTGCGTTCGCACGAGGCGCAAGGCGTCTTGGTGAACGGGTGGTTAGTGATGGATGCGTGATGGCATCCCGTGATGACAGCGAGATCGCAGCAGCGCGCCACAACATCGGTGTCGTCCCTGCGAACGCAGGGACCCATACCGCGTGATCTCTCTGCTGTAGAACATAGAAGTACCCACGACTAGTCTTCGCCAAAGCACGCCCTGTGTACGGGCCCCGGACCGGCGCTTCGCTTGTCCGGGACGCCGATGGCGAGAGATCGCGGGCTCCCCAGCGCAGTCATGGCAGAGCCTTATTTCGTTCGCTTCTGCTCGATCGCGTCCCAGATCTTCGCCGCGACGTCAGGGCCGCCGAGCCGCGCGATGGCGCGGATGCCGGTGGGCGAGGTCACGTTGATCTCGGTGAGATTGCCGTTGATGACGTCGATGCCGACGAACAACAGGCCGCGCTCGCGCAGCGCCGGACCGATCGTCGCGCAAATCTCGCGCTCGCGCGGCGTGAGTTCGGTCTCCTTGGCCGCGCCGCCGCGCACCATGTTGGAGCGGAGATCGTCGGTAGCCGGCACGCGATTCACCGCGCCGGCGAACTCGCCGTTGACCAGGATGATGCGCTTGTCGCCGTGCTTCACCTCGGGGATGAATTGCTGGATCACCCAGGGCTCCTTGAACGTCACCGAGAACATGTCGAACAGCGAACCGAAATTCATGTCCTGCGGCATCACGCGGAACACCGCCGCGCCGCCATGGCCGTGCAGCGGCTTCATCACGACGGCGCCATGCTTGTCGCGGAATGCGTTGATCTCGTCGAGATCGCGCGAGATCAGGGTCGGCGGCATCAGCTGCGGAAAGTTCATCACGAACAGCTTTTCCGGCGCATTGCGCACCGAGGCGGGATCGTTGACCACCAGCGTCTTCGGATGGATGCGCTCCAGGAAGTGCGTCGAGGTGATGTAAGCGAGGTCGAACGGGGGGTCTTGGCGCAGCAGCACCACATCAAAGCCGTTGAGCGCCTCGCGCTTGGGCTCGCCGAGGGTGAAATGGTCGCCGGGCTCGTCGCGCACCGTGAGCAGCTGGACCGGCGCCGCGATCTCGTCGCCGACCATCGAAAGCTTGTCGGGAGTGTAATAGGACAGGCCGTGACCGCGCTTCTGCGCCTCCAGGAGCAGCGCGAAGGTGGAATCGCCCTTGATGTTGATGCGGGCGATGGGGTCCATCTGGACGGCGACGTTGAGTTTCATGGTCTGCCTTTCAGGTCGAGGCGTCGAATGCCGCCAACACATGGCGCGGAAGTGAGCGCGGCGCAATCAGCATGGCGTCGAATCGCAATTCGAATTCGGCATGCTCGGGATGCGCCACGAGCCAGCCTTGCGCGGCGTCGATGATGCGCTGCTGTTGGCGCGGGGTGACCGCATAGGCGGCATCATCGAGGCTAGCGCGCGCTTTGACCTCGACGAAGGCGATCAAATTGCAGCGGCGGGCGACGAGATCGATCTCGCCATGCGCCGTGCGGTATCGCTTGGCCAGGATGCGGTAACCCTTGGCCATGAGATAGGCGGCGGCGCGGCTCTCGGCGGAGATGCCGGTGCGGAACGCCGCGACGCGCTCGGGCGAGGCGACTTTCGGTTCCGCATCGCCCCTAGTCTTGGCCATCACCGCCCCGCAGGTTTTTCGCAAGCTCGAGCGCGCGGGCATAGACCTCGCGCTTCGGCCGGCCCGAGAGCGCGACCGCATGCGCAACCGCATCCTTGACGCTGTGCGCGGCCAGCTGCTCGCGGAGGAGATCGTCCAGCGCATCCGGCGTCAGCACCTCGGCGCCGGCCGCTGGCGGCGCGATCACCAGCACGAACTCGCCGCGCGTCTCCAGCCCGTCGGCGTCACGCGCCAGCTCGTCGAGCTTCGCGCGCGAAATCTCCTCGTGCAGCTTGGTCAGCTCGCGGCAGATCGCGGCCTCGCGGCTGCCCATGATCTCGGCGAGATCTGCCAGCGTATCCTGCACGCGGTTGCCGGATTCAAACATCACGAGCGTTGCATCGATGCGGGCGAGCTCGGCAAGACGCGATTTTCGCGCGGCTGTTTTGGCCGGCAAGAAACCTTCGAAGAAGAAGCGATCGGTCGGCAGCGCGGCGACCGATAGCGCAGCCAGCACCGAGGACGGACCCGGCAGCGCATAGACAGCGTGGCCGGCGGCGCAGACGTCGCGCACCAGCTTGTAGCCGGGATCGGAGATCAGCGGCGTGCCGGCGTCCGACACCAGCGCGACCGAGCCGCCCCCCGCAAGCGCCTCCAGGATTTTTGGGCGCGCGGCCTCGGCGTTGTGCTCGTGATATTGCTTGAGCTGCGCGGAGATATCGTAGCGCTCGGTGAGCCGTCGCGTGATCCTTGTGTCCTCGCAGGCGATGACGTCGACGCCTGCGAGCGTCTGGAGCGCCCGTAGCGTGATATCGCCGAGATTGCCGATGGGGGTTGCGACCAGATACAGACCCGGCGCCGCCTTCGCGGCCGGAAGCCGATGGGCGTCGATGGAGAAACCGCGCGGAGCGGCGTCTGGGCCTTCAGGCGGATTTATCGGGGCCGGCTTTGCGCGCATAATGAATCGAACTTAGGCATGATCCTCGGGGCTGGGAACCGGTTCTCCGAAAAAGATCGCGGCCAAGCCCAAGATTTGACTTGGTGGGGCGGAGAAGGACAGGAATGTGATTCACCAGGGCACGCGTGAGAGGATATGAAGCTTCAACATCGTATTCGCGGCGGAAACGCTGTCGAGACGGTCGGCGGACAGCCAGCCAGGACTTAAGGTGCGGCCGTGTTAAGAGGTCATTATCCTTTTGTTTTGGTTAACTATTTTCCGACAATATGCCTGAATCCGCGGCTTCCGTCGCGGCCGTGAATGTTGTGACCGGCTGGCGACCGCTGGTCAGAAGAGAAGTTGCGATGCTGGGCCCGCGTGATCCGAAGTCTCCCGTTGAGGAGCCCCGAACGTCCGGGGCGACCCGGCGGAGTGCGCTCGGCCTGTTGCTCGGCGCCCCCCTGCTCTCGGCCTGCGCCGGCGTGCAGCAGAGCCTCAGCCAGTTCTCCAATCCCTTCAGCAGCTCCTCCCCGCCGCCGGCCCAGCCGGCCGGTCCGCCTCAACAGGCGACCACCGCCGGCACCGGTGGGGTCAAGGTTGCCGTGATCCTGCCGCTCTCGGCCGCCGGCAATGCCGGCCTCGCCGCGCAATCCATGCGCAATGCCGCGGAAATGGCGCTGGCCGAGTTCCAGAATCCGAACATCCAGCTGCTGATCAAGGACGACAATGGCAGCCCGCAAGGCGCGCAGGCCGGCGCGCAGCAGGCGGTCGAGGAAGGCGCCGAGATCATTCTGGGGCCGCTGTTCGCGCAATCCGTGCCCGCGGTCGCCCAGGTCGCGCGCACGCGCGGCATTTCCGTGATCGCGTTCTCGACCGATTCCAGCATCGCCGGCCGCGGCGTGTATCTGCTGAGCTTCCTGCCGGAGTCCGACGTCAACCGGATCATTGAATATTCCGCCAGCATCGGGAAGCGCTCCGTCGCCGTGCTCGTGCCCGACAATGCCTATGGCAATGTCGTCGAGGCCGCAGTGAAGGCAGCGGTGCCGCGGCGTGGCGGACGCGTCGTCGTCTTCGAAAGATATGGTGCGGATCGCGCCACCCCGGCGCGCACCGTGGCGCAGCAGCTCGGCAGTGCCGATGCGCTGTTCATTGCCGACGACGGCGATGCCGTCGTCGCGGTGGCCGATGCGATGACCGCGGCCGGCGCGAATTTGCGCAACATCCAGCTGCTCGGCACAGGGCTGTGGGACAATCCGCGCGTCTATGCCAGCCAAAACTTGCAAGGCGGCCTCTATGCCGCACCGGATCCGGCCGGCTTCCGCGCGTTCTCCGGCCGCTATCGCACCAAATACGGCGCCGAGCCGATCCGCACCGCGACACTCGCCTATGACGCCGTCGCCCTCGTCGCCGCGCTCGCGCGCACCCAGGGCACCACGCGATTCTCGGCCGACGTGCTCACCAACCCCTCAGGCTTTGCCGGCATTGACGGCCTGTTCCGCTTCCGCGCGGATGGTACCAATGAACGGGGCCTCGCGGTGATGAAGGTGACGACCGGCGGTGGCGTTGCGGTGGCGGGTTCGCCGAAGAGCTTTGGAGCGTAGCTCAGGACGAAGGCGCCGTAGGGTGGGCAAAGGCGCACTTGCGCCGTGCCCACCATCTCTCAGCTAAATCGCATGGAATGGGTGGGCACGCTTCGCTTTGCCCACCCTACGAGAGCTCGTTACGCCGCCAAATCGGCGACCACCGCATCCAGCACCGGGAATCCGCTGCTCGTCACGCGCAAACGTCCCGTCGCGTCGACCGTGATCGCGCCTTCCTCGCGCAGCAGCGCGATGCGGCCGGCGTCGAGTGGACGGCCGGCCAGGGCTCTGTAACGGTCGGGGTCGATGCCCTCGGCGAGGCGCAATCCCATCAGCAAAAATTCGTCGGCCCGTTCTTCGCTGTTGAGGAGATCGTCGGTGACGACGCCGTGACCGTTGGTTTCGACCCGCAGCAGCCAGGCTTCGGGACGTTTCTCCGTGGCAGTGGCATGGCGCACGCCGTCGATATCGAGGCGGCCATGTGCGCCCGGGCCGATGCCGGCATATTCCGCGCCCCGCCAGTACACCAGATTGTGCCGGCACTCGGCACCGCGCCGCGCGTGGTTGGAGATCTCGTAGGCGGGCAGGCCGAGCCTGTCGCAGGTCTCCTGCGTCACGTCGTAGAGCGCGCGCGCGACCGCTTCGTCCGGCGTTTTCAGCTTGCGAGCCTGGTGCAGGCCGAAGAACGGCGTGCCTTCCTCGATCGTCAGTTGATAGAGCGACAGATGCTCGGCGGCTTCATCGATCGCGTGCCGCAGCTCGTCGGCCCACATCGCCGGCGTCTGGTCGGGGCGGGCGTAGATCAGGTCGAACGAATAGCGCTCGAACGAGCGGCGCGCGATGGCGACGGCATCGAGCGCTTCGCGTGCGCTGTGCAAGCGGCCAAGCGCCTTCAGCGAGGCATCGTCGAGCGCCTGCACGCCAAGCGAAACGCGATTCACGCCCGCCGTGCGATAGCCGGCGAAGCGTGTGGCCTCGACGCTGGTCGGGTTCGCCTCCAGCGTGACCTCGACATCGTCGGCAACGGACCAGTGCTTGCCGATCGCATCGAGCACGGCGCCGACAGTGGCGGGCTGCATCAATGACGGCGTGCCACCGCCGAGGAAGATCGAGGTGACCTCACGGCCGGGCGCGCGCTCGGCCGTCGTTGCGATCTCGCGCGCGAAAGCGGAAGCGAACCGCGGCTCGTCGATCGCGGCGTGGCGGACATGGCTGTTGAAGTCGCAATAGGGGCACTTCGACAGGCAGAACGGCCAGTGCACGTAGACGCCGAAGGCTTCAGATTCCTGTTTTGACGCGTTTTCCTGGCGCGAACCGGTATCCACTTCGCTCGAAAACGCTCTAGCGCGGCTCAAGGCAGATCTCCGCCAGTTTCACGAAGGCGCGGGCGCGGTGCGACAGGCCGAGGCCGAGCGGCGGCAGGCCGTGCTTCTCGATGCTGGTCATCTCGCCGAAGGTGCGATCGTGTCCGTTCGGCAGGAACATCGGATCGTAGCCGAAACCGGCACTCCCGCGCGGCGGCCACACCAGCGTGCCGTCGACGCGCGCCTCGACCTCTTCGAGATGATCGTCGGGCCAGGCGACGCAAAGCGCGGAGACGAAATGCGCGGCGCGCTTGTCGGGCGTGGTCGCGCCACGCTCCTGCAGCAGACGCTCGATCTGCGCCATGGCTGCGGCGAAGTCCTTGCTGGGTCCGGCCCAGCGCGCGCTGTAGATGCCGGGCGCGCCGTCGAGCGCGTCGACCACGATGCCGGAATCATCGGCGAATGCGGGAAGCCCGGTCGCCTTTGCCGCTGCGATCGCCTTGAGCGCGGCGTTGCTGCGGAAGTCGTTGCCGGTCTCGTCGGGCTCGCCCAGACCGAGCTCACCGGCCGACACCGCCTCGATGCCGTAAGGCGCGAGCAGCTCCTTCATCTCGGCGAGCTTGCCGGGATTGTGGGTCGCGATGACGAGCTTTCCAGTGATTCGGCGGTGCATGGCTTATTGACTACGCCACGGCCAGTTTCTGCAAGTCCACCAGACGCGCGATGCCTTTCTGCGCCAGGGCGATCAGCTTCAGGAACTCGTCCTGCGTGAACGGCTCGCGTTCCGCGGTGCCCTGCACTTCGATGATGCGGCCGTCGCCGGTCATGACGAAATTGGCATCGGTTTCTGCTTCCGAATCCTCGGCATAGTCGAGGTCGAGCACCGGCGTGCCGTTGTAGATGCCGCAGGAGATCGCAGCGACGTTGTCGCGCAGCACATTGGCCTTGATCATGTTGCGCGCCTTCATCCAGTTGATGCAATCGGCGAGCGCGACCCAGGCGCCGGTGATCGAGGCCGTGCGGGTGCCGCCGTCGGCCTGGAGCACGTCGCAATCGACCGTGATCTGGCGCTCACCGAGCGCCTCGAGATCGACGATGGTGCGAAGCGAGCGGCCGATCAGGCGCTGGATCTCGACGGTCCGGCCGCTTTGTTTTCCGGCAGAGGCCTCACGGCGGGTGCGTTCCGACGTCGCGCGCGGCAGCATGCCGTATTCGGCGGTGACCCAGCCGCGGCCCTGGCCCTTCAACCATGGCGGTAGGCGGTCCTCCAACGTGGCGGTGACCAGCACATGGGTGTCGCCGAATTTCACCAGGCACGAGCCTTCCGCATATTTGACCACGCCACGCTCCAGCGTCACGGGGCGCAATTCGTCGGGCGCACGGCGGCTTGGCCGCATGGGAAATCCTCCAAAAACTCACGGAAAAGGGCTGTTCGCGGTGCTTGTAGGTGGGGTGAGGGTGGGCGGCAAGGCCTTATTCGCCCCCGGTTTTCCACCCCGCAAATGCCACGCTTGTCAGACGCGTCGAGGATGGACAAATTATGAGCATCTGAGAGGAGTTACCGTCTGTGGCCCATCACGATCCGATCCATCTGATCGCGCCGCGCGCAGGCCTCGCCCAGCTCAACGAGCGTTCCCGCGATATCTTTCGTCAAATTGTCGAAAGCTATCTCGCGACCGGCGAGCCCGTCGGCTCGCGGAATATTTCGCGGCTGATCGCCATGCCGCTGTCGCCGGCCTCGGTCCGCAACGTCATGGCCGATCTGGAACAGCTCGGCCTGATCTATGCCCCGCACACCTCCGCCGGCCGGCTGCCGACGGAACTCGGCCTGCGCTTCTTCGTCGATGCCCTGATGCAGGTCGGTGATCTCAACGAGGCCGAGCGGCAGTCGATCCAGAGCCAGCTCTCCTCCGTCGGCGAGGCGCAGTCGGTCGAGGCGGCGCTCGACCAGGCTTTGATGCGGCTGTCGGGCCTGACCCGTGCCGCTGCCGTGGTGCTGACGCCAAAATTAAATGCGCGGCTGAAGCATATCGAATTCGTCCGCCTGGAACCGGAGAAGGCGCTGGTGATCCTGGTCGGCGAAGATGGCCAGGTCGAGAACCGCGTGCTGACGCTGCCGCCCGGAGTTCCCTCCTCGGCGATCACCGAGGCCGGCAATTTCCTCAATGCGCGCATCCGCGGCCGGACGCTCGCCGAGGCTCGCCTTGAGCTCGAAACCGCGCTGGGGGAAGCTCGCGCCGAGCTCGATCAGCTGACGCAGAAGGTGATCTCGGCTGGACTTGCGAGCTGGTCCGGCGGCGAGAACGAAGACCGCCAGCTCATCGTGCGCGGCCACGCCAATCTGCTCGAGGATCTGCACGCGCTGGAGGATCTGGAGCGGGTTCGCCTCCTATTCGACGATCTCGAGACCAAGCGCGGCGTCATCGACCTGCTGGGCCGCGCCGAGACCGCCGAGGGCGTGCGCATCTTCATCGGTTCGGAGAACAAGCTGTTTTCCTTGTCCGGCTCCTCCACGATCATCTCGCCCTATCGCGATGCCGCCGGTCATATCGTCGGCGTTTTGGGGGTGATCGGGCCGACGCGGCTGAATTATGCCCGCGTCATCCCGACCGTGGACTACGCCGCCCGCATCGTCAGCCGTCTCCTGGGGGGCTGACCGGCATTTGCGCCGATCACGGGCGCTTGATTTTCGCGCGCTTAGGCACGATATCCGGCCCAACAATCCTTGCTAACAATCCTTGGAAACCAGTTCGAGATTTGAGCCGATGAACGATCGAGACCGGCAACCCGAAGACACGACCGCGCCGACCGGCGAGCCCGTGGTGTCAAAGCCCTACGTCATGCCCGACGATCCCGAGCCGGGTTCGGTCGAGACCTTGCAGAAGGAAGCTGCCGAAGCGCGCGACCGCATGCTGCGGACGCTGGCCGAGATGGAGAATCTGCGCAAGCGCACCACCAAGGAGGTCGCCGACGCCCGCCTCTACGGCATCACCGGCTTTGCCCGCGACGTGCTCGACATCGCCGACAATCTCCAGCGCGCGCTGGATGCCGTTCCGGCCGAGGCGCGGGCGGCGGCCGATCCCGGCCTGATCTCGCTGATCGAGGGCGTCGAGCTCACCGAGCGCTCGCTGCTCAACGCGCTGGAGAAGCACGGCGTGAAGAAGTTCGATCCGCAGGGCCAGAAGTTCGACCCGAACTTCCAGCAGGCGATGTTCGAAGTGCCGGATGCGTCGGTGCCGTCGGGCACCGTGGTGCAGGTCGTGCAGGCCGGCTACACCATCGGCGAGCGCGTGCTGCGTCCGGCTCTCGTCGGCGTGGCCAAAGGCGGCGCGAAGGCCGCGCCGGCCGCGAACAACAACGAGTCGAGCGACGCGCCGAACTGAGCGGCGAAAATGGGCGAAGCGTCATTCCGGGGCGGCTCGCAGGGCTGAACCCGGAATCTCGAGGGTCTCAGGCGCGCAATTGCGCACCTGAGTTAAATGCTTCGCGTCGCCCCGGAATGACTGCGTGAAGCCTACGCACTCACCGCGATATCCGCCGACTGGATCCGCTTCACGCCGGCCTTGGCCATATCGGCCCAGGCTTTTGCCAGCGAGCCCTGGGTGTCGATGCCGCGGCAGGCGTCTTCCACCACGTAGACCTCGAAGCCAGCCTTGCGCGCGTCTAGTGCGGTCCATGCGACGCAGAAATCTGTCGCCAATCCCACAACGAAGACGCGCTTGATCTTGCGCGCCTTCAGATAGCCGGCCAGACCCGTCGAGGTCTTGCCGTCGGCTTCGAGGAAGGCCGAGTAGCTGTCGACGTCCTTGTGAAAGCCCTTGCGGATGATGAGCTCGGCGTGCGGGATATTAAGGTCCTTCGACAGCGCCGCGCCGTCGGTGCCCTGTACGCAATGATCGGGCCACAGCACCTGCTTGCCGTAAGGAAGATCGATGGTCTCGAACGGCTTTTTGCCGGAATGCACCGAGGCGAACGAGATGTGACCGGGCGTGTGCCAATCCTGCGTCATCACCACATTCGCAAAACCTTTCGCGATTCTGTTGATGACGGGCACCACCTGCTCGCCCTCCTTCACCGCAAGGCTGCCGCCGGGCAGGAAGCAGTTCTGCACGTCGATCACGAGCAGCGCGGAGGTGTCGTCCGGCTTGATCGATGCCGCTGCGAAAAGTGCGGTCGGAGTGAGAGCCACGAGCGCCGTCGTTCCAAGCGCCGCCAGGATTTGTCGCCGATCCAGCATCGTTCGCCTCCCCTTGTGAGCCAATGGAGACAAAGCCTAGTTCCGCGCGCGAACGAACTGAAGCCCGAAAATGCAGCCCGATTTGGTAAGGGGTTGGGCTGCCAGCCCGTCCCGGATAAGCGCGCCTTCACAGGCGCGCGGCGAGTGTGTTGGACCGTCTGCAGCTATCCCTTCGGCTGGATCCCGTCGCGCACGGCGCGGAAGCGGGTGAAGGCGGCCTGCCACTGGTCGCGCGGGGCGCTGGCGATGATGCGCAGCGAGGCGCCGCCGGTCGAGAAGCGGATCCACTGCACCACGGTCACCGGGACCTTGTCCTTGCCGCTGACGCCGTCGATGCGGGTCTCAAAACCCTGCTGGCCGTTGATGCGGATCGGCTCGGACATGGTGACGCGCGCCTCGCGCACGCCGGGGATCTGGAGCGCCGCCTCCTGGGCGAAGCGGGCGCGGTCGTCGGCGGCTTGCGGGGTGGCGCCGATCAGGCCGAGGATCATGAACGGCTTCTGCTCATAGCCGGTGCTCTCGCTGCCGTCGGCCAGGATGATGCTGGAGCCCGGCGCCAGCGTGCGGATGTCCTTGAAGTCGGCAAGATCAGTGATCTTGAACGGCATCAGCGCGATCTGCTCTTCGGCCGACACCTCCCTGCGGGTGGTGGCGCTGGCAAACATCTGCCGCACCGCCTCGTCGGTGTAAATCTTGGTCGCGTTCTCCGGAATCTGCACCGCTACATAGCCGGAGAAGCCGGCGCCTGGCACGATCATCGAATAGCGCTTCACCGGGGTGTCGCCCGCCTTGCCGCTTTCGGTGGTGAAATAGGCAAGGCCCGCAGGGGTCTCTAACTTGTCCTGCTTGACGCCACCGGTGCCGGCCGGATTGGAATTGAAGGCGCTGACGACCTCGCCATAGGCCGCCGGCGGCAGCTCCGTGATCAGCACCTTGACGCTGCCGTCCTCGCTTTCGAAGCCCGGAAAGCTCTTGGCCGTGTTGAGCCCGACCAGCGGCACCATGCCGAGACGAAGTCCGGGCGGGTAAACGGCGTCGGCGGCAAAGGCCGGGAGCGCTGAGGCAGCGAGGAGAGCGAGCGCGGCGAGGGGGCGGATCAGCTTCATGGGCACTCTGATTGGTTCACATTGAGGCCGTTCAATGGTCGGCGATTGGGCCGCTTTGTCGCGCGAAGCAGCCCGATGACGAGGCTGTCCGGCCGGTCCGCCTTGTAGCGGGTTTGGCCCGCCGGTAACAGGGCGGGCCGGATCACGGTGCCGGGGGCTGGCGGACCGCCGAACCTGTTAATATTTCCTCACCCGCAAGGGCGGTTGAGCCCGGATATGATCTTCCAAAACTCAATGTTTTCACGGCCGAAACTTGCGTTCGGTCCTTGCGGCCCCCTCCCCCCCTCCTATATGAGCCTCAATCATCGCAATATCGCGGATGTTTGATCTTAGGGGGTTTCGGTTCGGGTGCCTTCTGGGCCCAGCCAACCTGCCGCAAAAAGAAGGATATCAGGACCATGGGAAAGGTCATTGGGATCGACCTCGGCACCACGAACTCGTGCGTCGCCGTGATGGATGGCAAGAACGCCAAAGTCATCGAGAACTCCGAAGGCATGCGCACGACGCCTTCGATCGTCGCCGTGACGGACGACGGTGAGCGCCTCGTCGGCCAGCCTGCCAAGCGCCAGGCCGTCACCAATCCCGAGCGCACGTTCTTCGCGGTGAAGCGCCTGATCGGCCGCCGCTACGACGACCCGATGGTCGAGAAGGACAAGAAGCTCGTTCCGTACAAGATCGTGAAGGCTTCCAACGGCGACGCCTGGGTCGAGGCCGACGGCCAGACCTACTCGCCCTCGCAGGTCTCGGCGTTCATCTTGCAGAAGATGAAGGAGACCGCGGAAGCCCATCTCGGCCAGAAGGTCGACCAGGCCGTCATCACCGTTCCCGCCTACTTCAACGACGCCCAGCGCCAGGCGACCAAGGACGCCGGCAAGATCGCGGGCCTTGAAGTGCTGCGCATCATCAACGAGCCGACCGCGGCTGCGCTCGCCTATGGTCTCGACAAGACCAAGGCCGGCACCATCGCCGTGTACGACCTCGGCGGCGGCACGTTCGATATCTCCATTCTCGAAATCGGCGACGGCGTGTTCGAGGTGAAGTCGACCAACGGCGACACCTTCCTCGGCGGCGAAGATTTCGACATGCGCCTCGTGGGCTATCTGGCCGACGAGTTCCAGAAGGAGCAGGGCATCAACCTGCGCAACGACAAGCTCGCGTTGCAGCGCCTGAAGGAAGCTGCTGAGAAGGCCAAGATCGAGCTGTCGTCGACGACGCAGACCGAGATCAACCTGCCCTTCATCACCGCGGACCAGACCGGCCCGAAGCATCTGACGATGAAGCTCACCCGCGCCAAGTTCGAGGCGCTGGTCGACGACCTCGTGCAGAAGACCATCGAGCCCTGCCGCAAGGCGCTGAAGGACGCCGGCATCACCGCCGGTGAGATCGGAGAGGTCGTGCTGGTCGGCGGCATGACCCGCATGCCGAAGGTCCAAGAGGTCGTGAAGCAGCTGTTCGGCAAGGAGCCGCACAAGGGCGTCAACCCCGACGAAGTCGTGGCGATCGGTGCTGCGATCCAGGCCGGCGTGCTCCAGGGCGACGTCAAGGACGTGCTGCTGCTCGATGTGACCCCGCTGTCGCTGGGCATCGAGACGCTGGGCGGCGTGTTCACCCGCATCATCGACCGCAACACCACGATCCCGACCAAGAAGAGCCAGGTGTTCTCGACCGCCGAGGACAACCAGAACGCGGTTACCATCCGCGTCTTCCAGGGTGAGCGTGAGATGGCGGCCGACAACAAGATGCTCGGCCAGTTCGACCTGATGGGCATTCCGCCGGCGCCGCGCGGCATGCCGCAGATCGAGGTGACCTTCGACATCGACGCCAACGGCATCGTCAACGTCTCGGCCAAGGACAAGGCCACGGGCAAGGAGCAGCAGATCCGCATCCAGGCCTCTGGTGGTCTGTCGGAAGCCGACATCGAGAAGATGGTCAAGGACGCCGAGGCCAATGCCGAGGCGGACAAGAAGCGCCGCGAGGCCGTCACCGCCAAGAACGAGGCGGATGGTCTCGTGCATTCGACCGAGAAGGCTCTGGCCGAACACGGTTCGAAGGTCGCCGAGAGCGAGCGCCGCGCCATTGAGGATGCCGTCAGCGACCTCAAGGAAGCGCTGAAGGGCGACGATGCCGAGGCGATCAAGGCCAAGACCCAGACGCTGGCCCAGGCTTCGATGAAGCTCGGCGAGGCCATGTACAAGCAGCAGGCCGAGGCCGACGCCAAGAAGGATGCGGCCAAGGATGACGTCGTCGACGCGGAATTCACCGAAGTCGACGACGACAAGAACAACAAGAAGTCCGCCTGAACCCCGAGAGGGTGACGATGCGGACGGCTTGGACCCCACACGCGCTAATGGCCTCCCCCTTCGCGGGGGAGGCTTCCGTGTCGAGGTCGCCGGGGCACGCTCCCGTTACGATCGATCAATTTCCAGCCGTTATTCTCAGCGCTGCCAGGCTGCTCTCTGCCGTGAGGCGGGAGGGCGCTTATATCGGTGCGTGGCAGCGCTGTTTCGCCCCAACTTGAATCGCGATTGGATAGACCGAGCTCAACATGTCCACGTCCACCAAGCGCTGCTACTACGAGACCCTCGAAGTCGACCGCGACGCCGACGAATCCAAGCTGAAATCGTCGTTCCGCAAGCTCGCGATGAAATTCCATCCCGACCGCAATCCCGGGGATGAGACCAGCGAAGTCAAGTTCAAGGAAATCAACGAGGCCTACGAGGTCCTGAAGGACAAGGACAAGCGCGCCGCCTACGACCGCTACGGTCACGCGGCTTTCGAGCAGGGTGGCGGCTTTGGCGGCGGCGCCGGTTTCGGCGCGGGCTTCGCCTCCTCCTTCTCCGACATTTTCGAGGACCTGTTCGGCATGGCCGGGCAGCGCGGCCGTGGCGGCCGCGAGCGCGGGGCGGACCTGCGCTACAACATGGAGATCACGCTCGAGGAAGCCTTCGGCGGCAAGACCGCGCAGATCGAGATCCCGGTCTCGGTCACCTGCGAGGCCTGCTCGGGCATCGGCGCCAAGGCCGGCACCAAGCCGAAGACCTGTTCGACCTGCGGCGGCGCCGGCCGTGTGCGGCAGTCGCAGGGTTTCTTCACACTGGAGCGGACTTGTCCGGGCTGTCAGGGCCGCGGCCAGATGATCGAGGAA
This sequence comes from Bradyrhizobium sp. USDA 4486, assembly GCF_054057995.1. NCBI lineage: Bacteria > Pseudomonadati > Pseudomonadota > Alphaproteobacteria > Hyphomicrobiales > Nitrobacteraceae > Bradyrhizobium > Bradyrhizobium sp. USDA 4486. Next base: position 6,377,048 of record NZ_JBSRZV010000001.1, on the reverse strand, counting down.
GCTTGCCCGTCCTGCGCGGGCCAGGGCCGGGTCACCCGCGAGCGCACGCTCTCGGTCAACATCCCGCAGGGCGTCGAGGACGGCACCAGGATCAGGCTCGCCGGCGAAGGCGAAGCCGGCGTTCGCGGCGGTCCGCCCGGCGACCTCTACATCTTTCTGTCCCTAGCGCAGCACCAGCTGTTCCAGCGCGATGGCGCCGACCTGCACTGCCGCGTGCCGATCTCGATGGTGACGGCCGCCTTGGGCGGCGAGTTCGAGGTGCCGACCATCGACGGCGGGAAGACCAAGGTGAAGGTGCCGGCCGGAACCCAGTCGGGCCGCCGATTCCGCATTGCATCAAAGGGCATGCCGGTGCTGCGCTCGCGCCAGACCGGCGATATGTACGTCCAGGTCGCGGTCGAGACCCCGCAGAACCTCACCAAGAAACAGCAGGAGTTGCTGGCCGAATTCGAAAAACTGTCCTCCGGCAATACCCAGCCGGAGTCGGTCGGCTTTTTCGCCAAGGTGAAGGATCTCTTCAGTAATCGGGCGAACTGACTTGTCTTGACCGTGCCGCCTTCGGCCTATACCTGTTTATGACCATTTTCTGACACGCCGCGGTCGCGCGGTCCCGTCCGGTCCTGACATGCCATTGCCATCGTCCGCGCGTGCGTTGAAGAAGCCCCGTCTCGATGACGAGGTGCGTTTTCTCAGGTCGTGGATCGAAAAGCCGCTGCACATGGGGGCGGTGATGCCATCGGGCAAGCTCCTGGCCCGGACCATGGCGCACTACGTTGATATCGATTCGGACGCTCCGGTGGTCGAGCTCGGGCCCGGCACCGGCGCCATCACTTCAGCCCTGGTCGAGCGCGGTGTCGACCAGAAGCGTCTCGTCCTCGTCGAATACAATCCCGGCTTCTGCGCTCTGCTGCGCGATCGCTATCCGCAAGCCAAGGTGGTGCAGGGCGATGCCTACCGCCTGCGCGACACGCTCTGGAACGTGCTGAGCGCGCCGGCGAGCGCGGTCGTCTCGGGCCTGCCGCTGGTGACAAAACCGATGCTGACGCGGCTGAGGCTGATCCGCGATGCCTTCACGGCATTGGCGCCCGGCGCGCCCTTCGTCCAATTCACCTATGCGGTGGTGCCGCCGATCCCGAAATCGCTGCCCGGCGTGTCCACAGAGGCCTCGGAACGGATCTGGATGAACCTTCCGCCGGCCCGCGTCTGGGTGTATCGCAAGGACTAATTCCGCCGGCATTTCCCTTTGCGCGGCGGGCTCGTTTCGCCGCACGCATTGGATCGGATGCCCGCACCCAAAATCCTGGTCATTCCCGGCTCGCTGCGCACCGGTTCGCACAATGCGAAGCTGGCAGCGCTAGCCGCTTATGAATTTGCCCAAGCCGGCGTCGACGTCACCCGCATCTCGCTCGCCGATTTTCCGCTGCCGATCTACGACGGCGATCTTCAGGCCAAGTCAGGCATTCCCAAGCACGCCATCAACCTCAAGCGCATGATCGGTGCGCATCATGGCGTCCTGCTCGTCACGCCCGAATACAACGCCTCGGTGCCGCCGCTGCTGAAGAACGCGATCGACTGGGTCAGCCGCGTGCAGGAGCTGCATGAGACGCGTGGCGACGTATTCCGCAACCGGTCCTTCGCGCTCGCCGGCGCCTCGCAGAGCCGGCTCGGTGCTGCGCGCGCGCTCCAGGCGCTCAGGCTGATCCTGACCTCCTGCCACGCCAACGTGATTGCCAATCAGCTCGCGCTCGCCTTTGCCGATCAGGCCTATGACGATATGGACAGGCTGAAGAACGAGGACGATATCGCCGCGTTGAAGCAGCTGGTCGCGCAGTTGATCGACATTTCCCAACGCATGATGTGAGTGACATGACGCCAGCCGAGATCGCCCCGAAAGACCGCCTGATCGTCGCGCTCGATCTGCCCAGCGTCGATGCCGCGGAGGCGATGATCGCGAGGCTCGGCGACAGCGTCAGCTTCTACAAGATCGGCTATCGGCTCGCTTATGCCGGCGGCCTGCCGCTCGTCGCCAAGCTCGCGGACATAGGCAAGAAGGTCTTTCTCGATCTCAAGCTGCACGACATCGGCAACACCGTGACGCAAGGCGTCGAGAGCATCACGAAGTTGGGCGCGACCTTCCTCACCGTGCACGCCTACCCGCAGACCATGAAGGGCGCCGTCGAAGGCCGTGGCTCTTCGAAGCTGAAGATCCTCGCCGTCACGGTGCTGACCTCCTACAACGAGGACGACCTGCACGCGGCCGGCTACCGGCTCGGCGTCTCAGAGCTGGTCGAAGCGCGCGCACAGCAGGCGCAGGTGCTCGGCGTCGATGGCCTCGTGTGCTCGCCCGAGGAAGTCGGCAGCCTTCGCAAGATCGTCGGCCACCAGATGACCCTCGTCACGCCCGGCATCCGTCCGGCGGGCTCGGCAACAGGCGACCAGAAACGCATTATGACGCCCGGTCGTGCGATTGTCGCGGGCGCCGACTATCTCGTCGTCGGACGGCCGGTGGTGGAAGCCGCCGACCCCAAGGCGATCGCTGATGCTATCCAGGTCGAGATCGCGCAGGCGCTCCGAGCGTGATGCGGAGAAGTGCGAGGCGGTTTTCCGATCAGGGCATGCTCAGATAGAGAGCACGAACAACCAGGGAGAAGAACGATGGCAAAGGGCTACTGGATCGGACGCGTCGACGTGAGCAACGAGGAGGGCTACAAGCCCTACGCCGTCGCCAACGGTCCGATCTTCAAGAAATGGGGCGGCCGCTTCGTCGTCCGCGCCGGCAAGTTCACCACCGTCGAGGGCGCCAGCCGCACCCGCAACGTCGTGATCGAATTCCCTGACTACGAGACCGCGATCGCCTGCTACAACTCGCCGGAATACCAGGCCAACATCAAGGTGCGCCAGCCGCACTCGACCGCCGACCTCATCATCATCGAGGGCTATGACGGCCCGCAGCCGCAGGACGGCTGAGCCGGGACTGTCATTCCGGGGCGATGCGAAGCATCGAACCCGGAATCTCGAGATTCCGGGTTCGGCTCTGCGAGCCGCCCCGGAATGACGGTGAACGTGGCGGCCCCTGCCCCGATCCCCCTCGGTTGCCGGAACTGCATCCCCCCGCTACAACGGCCGGAGAGAGGATCACACCATGTCCGACATGCGCTTAATTGTTGCAGGAGCTGGCGGCCGGATGGGCCGGGCGCTGACGCGGGCGATTGCCGAGAGCAAAGGCGCGGTGCTGGCGGGTGCCCTGGAGGCGCCGGGCTCGGAGCTGCTCGGCAAGGACGCCGGCGTGCTCGCAGGCCTGCCGGCCAATGGCATCAAGCTCTCGGCTGATCTCTGGGCGATGTCGAAGGACGCCGATGGCATCCTGGATTTCACCGTGCCTGCAGCCACCATCGCCAATGTCGCGATCGCCGCCGAGCGCGGCCTCGTCCATGTCATCGGCACGACCGGCCTGTCGGGCTCCGACAACGCCGTGATCAAGAGCGTGACTAACCGCGCCGTCGTGGTGCAGTCGGGCAATATGAGTCTCGGGGTCAATCTGCTCGCCGCCGTGGTCAAGCGCGTCGCCAAGGCGCTCGATGAGACTTTCGATATCGAGATCGTCGAGACCCATCATCGCATGAAGGTCGATGCGCCCTCCGGTACGGCGCTGATGCTGGGCCAGGCCGCAGCCAGCGGCCGCGGCGTCACTCTCGACGACCATTCCGAGCGCGGCCGCGACGGCATCACCGGCGCGCGCCGGCCGGGCCATATCGGTTTCGCCTCCTTGCGCGGCGGCACCGTCGCCGGCGACCACAGCGTGACCTTCCTCGGCCCGTTCGAGCGCCTGACGCTGTCGCATCAGGCCGAGGACCGCATGCTCTTCGCCCATGGCGCGCTCAAGGCGGCGCTGTGGGCGCATGGCAAGAGCCCCGGGCATTACTCCATGGCCGACGTGCTCGGTCTCGCCGACATCTGAATCAAGCAAGTAACGGAAATCCTCAATGAGCGAACGTCTCCTCGTGCTCGTGCGCCACGGCCAGAGCGAATGGAATCTGAAGAACCTGTTCACGGGATGGAAGGACCCTGATCTCACCGAGCTCGGCGTCACCGAAGCGAAAGAAGCCGGTCGCAAGCTGAAATCGCAGGGACTTGTGTTCGACGTCGCCTTCACCTCGGTGCTGACGCGCGCGCAGCACACGCTCGACCTCATCCTCGGCGAGCTCGGGCAAGAAGGTCTGCCGACCTCGAAGAACCTCGCGCTGAACGAGCGCGACTATGGCGATCTCTCCGGCCTCAACAAGGACGATGCGCGCAAGAAATGGGGCGAGGATCAGGTGCTGATCTGGCGCCGCTCCTACGACGTGCCGCCGCCCGGCGGCGAAAGCCTGAAGGACACGCTCGCACGCGCGCTGCCTTACTACGTGCAGGAGATCCTGCCCGGCGTGCTCAATGGCAAGCGCACGCTGGTCGCTGCCCACGGCAACTCGCTGCGCGCGCTGATCATGGTGCTGGAAAAGCTCTCGCCGGAAGGCATTTTGAAGCGCGAGCTCGCGACCGGTGTGCCGATCATCTACCGGCTGAATGCCGATTCGACCGTGGCCTCGAAGCTGGATCTGGCGGGCTGATAGACACCGTCATTCCGGGGCGCCCGGAGGGCGAATCCGGAATCTCGAGGTTCCCAGGTGCGCAATTGCGCACCGTAGTTCGATGCTTCGCATCGCCCCGGAACGACATTGAATAAGTCACTGCATCCCGATCCGCCCGGCTTCCCAGCCCAGCATGGCCTGCTTGCGGGTGATGCCCCAGTGGTAGCCGGTGAGCTTGCCGCTCTTGCCGAGGGCGCGGTGGCAGGGCACGACGAAGGAGACCGGGTTCTTGCCGATCGCAGCGCCGACGGCGCGCGAGGCCTTCGGGCTGTTGATGTTGCAGGCGATGTCGGAATAGGACACCGCGCGCCCCATCGGAATCTTGAGCAGCGTCTCCCACACCCGCACCTCGAAATCGGTGCCGATCAGGACCACGCGCAGCGGCTGATCCGGCCGCCACATCCTGGGGTCGAAGATGCGGTGGGCGAGCGGCGCGGTGCCTTCGTGATCTTCCACATAGGTCGCGTTCGGCCAGCGCCGCGTCATGTCGGCGAGTGCGATCTTCTCTTCGCCATGATCCGCAAAGGCGAGGCCCGACAGGCCGCGATCGGTCGCGATCACGATCGCGGTGCCGAACGGCGAGGGATGGAAGCCGTAGCGCAGGGTGAGGCCCGCGCCGCCGTTCTTCCATTCACCCGGCGACATCGCTTCATGCGTCACGAAGAGATCATGCAGCCGGCCCGGCCCCGATAAGCCGGAGTCGAGCGCGGCGTCGAGGATGCTTGCGGAGTCCCGCAGCAGCCCCTTGGCGTGGTCCAGGGTGAGGGCCTGCATGAAAGCCTTCGGCGTGATCGAAGCCCAGCGGCGGAACAGATGGTGCAGCTCATCCGGCGTGACGCCGGCGGCATCCGCCATCGCCTCGATGGTCGGCTGGGCGCGCCAGTTCTCCGAGATGAACGCGATCGCCCGGCGCACGGAATCGTAGTCGCGCAGCGCGGCATTCTGGGGGCCCGGCTTGGCCAGGCGCTGGTCATGGATGGCGAGTGTCATCATGACCGGAAATGTAGGAGGGCGGAGGCTAGGAAACCACCCGATTTCTGACTGCGCTCAGGTCACCGGATTGTAGGTCGGGCCACGCTTGGCGGCATTCAGTGCCTCGATCAAGTCCTTGTAAAAACTAGATTTTTCTTCTGGGCCCAAGAATCGGGCGATCTGGATCTGATGGCCCCGCGAGATCAGATAGAGATGCTCGATGCCAAAGTCCTCGTCGACCTCCATGTCGAGGCGGACCCAGAGCGGGTTGAAGGTCCATTCGGCGACCGCGCCGCGATGGCTGACGCGCCGCACGCGCAGCTCGGACGGCGTGACCACGATCTCCTCGCTCGCCCGCGCATCGCGGAAATTGACCTTGAAGGCCCACCAGATCACCAGCACGTCGAGGCCGAAGAAGCCGAACACAGGCCAGGCGCCCATCATCAGGAAGGCAAGGCCGGTGACAAAGCTGACGACGCTCAGGAACAGCATCACCGCGAGGAAGCCGGTGCGGTTCAGCGAGCGATGCGGCGTCAGCAGCGCGGAGAAGATCCGCGCCTCGCGCGGATCTTCAGAATTCTTGCGCTCAATTTCGTTGCCTGTGCTCATCGTCCCTCAGTATATCCCGATCATGGCGAAAATCACCCGCAAGCCGGCCCCGCGCAAAGCGCCGGTGCCGAAGAAGAAGGCAAAACCGGCCGTCGCGAAGCCCAACGCCTCTTCGAAGAAATGGGCCTCCGCCAAGAAATCGCTCAAAGCCACCAGGCCATGGACGCCCGCCGAGATTCACGAGGTCTTCAGCCGTTTCCGCAAGGCCAATCCCGAGCCGAAGGGCGAGCTCGAGCACATCAATCCGTTCACGCTGCTGGTCGCCGTGGTGCTGTCGGCGCAGGCGACCGATGCCGGGGTCAACAAGGCGACACGGGAATTGTTCAAAGTCGCCGACACGCCGCAAAAGATGCTCGATCTCGGCGAAGAGCGCCTGCGCGAATACATCAAGACCATCGGCCTCTATCGCACCAAGGCGAAGAACGTGATCGCGCTGTCGGCCAAGCTGCTCAGTGATTTCGGCGGCGAGGTGCCGCGCACGCGCGCGGAGATCGAGTCGTTACCCGGCGCCGGGCGTAAGACCGCCAACGTCGTGCTCAACATGGCGTTCGGCGAGCACACCATGGCCGTGGACACGCATGTCTTCCGCGTCGGCAACCGCACTGGGATCGCGCCCGGCAAGACACCGCTCGACGTCGAGCTTGGTCTCGAAAAGGTGATCCCGGCCGAGTTCATGCTGCACGCCCATCATTGGCTGATCCTGCACGGCCGCTATACTTGCCTCGCGCGCAAGCCGCGCTGCGAGGTGTGCCTGATCAACGATCTCTGTCGCTGGCCGGAGAAGACGGTGTGACGGTCGTGAGAGCGAAGCGCATTAGGGGCACGTCGTGAGTCAACAAGAGCAGATCGCACCGTCGGCACCTGCCGCCACCCCCGCCGCGTCGCCCAAGCCCATGCTGCCGCCGGCCAGCTCGCTCTGGAGCCGGCTCGCGATCCCGCTGTTCGCCGTCGTCGTCGCGCTCGGCTTCGTCGCACTGGCGATGCTGCGCTTCGACGAATGGGTCGGCAATGCCGTGGTCCAGACCACCAATGACGCCTATGTGCGCGCCGATCTGACGCGGCTTTCGAGCCGCGTCTCCGGCGCGGTGCTCGCGGTAGGAGTGACCGACTTCCAGCACGTCAAGGCCGGTGACCTCCTGATCCAGATCGATCCCGCCGATTACGAGGCGCAGGTCGCGCAGGCCCCGGCGCCGTTCAGCTTTGCCAAGACGGTGCTGCGCAAGTGCGGGGTGAAGGTGACCTGATCGAGGTCACCGCATCTGGCGCGCCGGCTCGATCAGCTCTCGCCGCGGACCTGACAGGCGCTTGTGCATGTGGACCATGAAGGCCATGCCGAAGATCGGCGTCGCCAGGTTGACAACCGGGATCGAAACGAAAGCAGCGATGAACAGGCCGGCGGTGAAGATGGTCGCGGCATTGTCGCGCCGCATCGCCTTGGCTTCCTCCGGCGGACGGAAGCGCATTGCGGCGAGCTCGAAATATTCGCGACCCAAAAGCCAGGCGGCGGCGAGGAAGAAGATCAGGAAGCCGGCGCCGGCGAATAGCACCAGCGGCAGGGCCGCGAGATACACCAGGATGGTCAGCAGCGCGGTCTTGATGCCTTCGAACATCGCCTGGTTGAACGGCAGCGCCACGCCCGGCCGTTCGGCCGGATAATGCTCGCGCTCGACGATCTCGGCGACGTCGTCGACGAATAGGCTCGCCACCAGCGAGGTGATCGCGGGCATCAGGAACACGCCGCCGAACACGACGCCGAGGCCGGCCGCGATCGAGACGATCCAGGCCAGGACTTCCAGCGACGAATGCCAGCCCGGCCCGAGCAGGCCTTCCAGCCAGACCTCGCCCGAGGTCGCAAACCAGCTGAGCAGCCGCTGCAAGCCGATCGCCAGCACGGTGATCAGCACCAGTGCAAGCCCGATCGATCGCCACAGGATCGAGCGCATCGGCGGCGACAGCATTTGCGACAGCGCCTTTGCGGCGGTATCCAGCATGGGGGACCCTCTCAGGTAAGCACTTCGCGAGAGGTAGACACCGGATGCGGCTTCGGCAAGGGCGCGTAGCCCAGCGGAGGTCTGCGGATTGCGGCTCTCGTGTCCCGGACGTAGCGCGGCATGCAATGACGCGCTGCCGAGCCGGGACCCAGGAGCTTGCGGCGAGATGGCCCGCGCTCTGCAGCGCACCGCGTAAGTGCGCGCTGCGCTCGTCCGGGGCACGCGAGCTACGGACTACTCGTGCCCGGTGCCCGTGCTTCCGCACTTTCGCCGGTTTCCCCTCGCCCGTCGGGATCATCATCACGCGGCCGTAGCGCACGCCGCGTTCGGCGATGATGTGGTCGGCGAAATGCCTGACTTCGGCGGCGTCGCCGCGCAACGCGGTCATCTCCATGCAATTGTCGTGATCGAGATGGACGTGCAGGGTCGCGAGCGCGAGGTCATGGTGACCATGGAATTCCTGCACCAGGCGTTTTGAAAGATCGCGCGCGGCGTGGTCGTAGACATAGACGAGACCCGCCACGCACTGGCCGGTCTGCGCGGTGTCTTCCGTGCTCTGTTGCAGCCCGGCGCGGGCGAGGTCGCGGATGATCTCGGAGCGGTTCTGGTAGCCGCGCGCCTCGGCCGCGGCATCGATCTCCGCCAAGAGTTCGTCCTCGATCGTGATGGTAATTCGCTGCATCAGGTCCTCTCCGCGGCCACCGCTCCTCTTATTACCTCGCCCCGCTTGCTGGGAGAGGTCGGAATTCAAGCCTAGCTTGAATTCCGGGCGAGGGGGACTCTCCGCGAGTCCAATTCTCACTGTGATTGCGCAGACAGCCCCTCACCCCAACCCTCTCAGCGCGAGCGAAGCTCGTCGCGGCCCCGTAAGAACGGCGCGAGGGAGTGCGCCTTCGTGCGGCTACTACGCTTCACAGCCGAGTCGCACGCAGCCGCAGCGCATTCCCGACCACGCTGACCGAAGACAGCGCCATCGCCGCCGCGGCGATGATCGGCGAGAGCAGGAGGCCGAACGTGGGATAGAGAATCCCGGCGGCGATCGGGATGCCGGCCGCGTTGTAGACGAAGGCGAAGAAGAGGTTTTGCCTGATATTGCTCATCGTCGCCTGCGACAGTTTTCGCGCGCGCACAATGCCGGTGAGGTCGCCCTTGAGCAGGGTGACGCCGGCGCTCTCCATTGCCACGTCCGTGCCGGTGCCCATGGCGATGCCGACTTCCGCGGCCGCCAACGCCGGCGCGTCGTTGACGCCGTCGCCGGCCATTGCGACGCTGCGCCCGGCCTTTTGCAGTTTTGTGACGACCGCGCTCTTCTGGTCCGGCAGCACCTCGGCCTCGACCTCGGCGATGCCGAGCCGGCGCGCCACCGCTTCCGCCGTCGTGCGGTTGTCGCCGGTGAGCATGATCACCTTGATGCCCTCGGCCGCGAGCGCCTTCAGCGCTTCCGGCGTCGAAGCCTTGACCGGATCGGCGATCGCGAACAGGCCGGCGAGCTTGCCGTCGACGGCCATGTTGATCACCGTGGCACCGTCGCCGCGCAGCCGTTCGGCCTCCGTGTCGAGCGCCTTGGTGTCGATGCCGATCGAGTCCGAGTATCTGGCATTGCCGAGCACGACGGTCTTGCCGTCCACCCGGCCAGTCGCGCCTTTGCCGGTTGGCGAATCGAATTGCTCGACCTGGCCCAGAGCGAGTTGCTTCTCCTTCGCAGCGCGCACGATGGCGTCGGCCAGAGGATGCTCGCTGGCGCGCTCGACGCTGGCCGCAATGCGCAGGATGTCGTCTTCGGCAAAGCCGGCCGCAGGCACGATCGCGACCACCTTCGGCTTGCCCTCGGTCAGCGTCCCGGTCTTATCGACCACCAGCGTGTCGATCTTCTCCATCCGCTCCAGCGCCTCGGCATTCTTGATCAGCACGCCCGCCTGCGCACCGCGGCCGACGCCCACCATGATCGACATCGGGGTAGCAAGCCCGAGTGCGCAGGGGCAGGCGATGATCAGCACGCTGACCGCGGCGACGAGGCCGAAGGCGAGCCGCGGCTCCGGTCCGAACCAGGCCCAGGCGATAAAGGCGGCGATCGCGACAACGATCACCATCGGCACGAACCAGCCGGCAACTTGATCGGCCAGCCGCTGGATCGGCGCGCGCGAGCGCTGCGCGTCGGCGACCATCTGCACGATCTGTGATAGCAGCGTCTCCCGCCCGACCCTGTCGGCGCGCATGATGAAGCTGCCGGACTGGTTCAGCGTGCCGGCGATGACCTTGGCATCGACCTCCTTGGTCACCGGCATGGATTCGCCCGTCACGAGCGACTCGTCGAGCGAGGAGCGGCCCTCGAGAATGATGCCGTCGACCGGCACCTTCTCGCCGGGACGCACGCGCAAGCGGTCGCCGGCGTGAAGCGTATCGATCTCGACTTCATGCTCACTGCCGTCGGCGTCGACGCGGCGCGCCGTCTTCGGCGCGAGCTGAAGCAATGCCTTGATTGCGCCTGACGTTGCATCGCGGGCGCGCAGCTCCAGCACCTGCCCGAGCAAAACCAAGACAGTGATGACGGCCGCCGCCTCGAAATAGACGGCGACCGCGCCGCCATGTCCGCGGAACGTTGCCGGAAAAATCTCCGGCGCGACGGTGCCGAGCACGCTGTAGACATAGGCAACGCCGGTGCCCATCGCGATCAGCGTGAACATGTTGAGGTTGCGGGTGGCGAGCGACTGCCAGCCGCGGACGAAGAACGGCCAACCTGCCCACAGCACCACCGGCGTTGCGAACACGAGCTGGATCCAGTTCGAGAGAGTCGGGTCAATCCAGTTGTGAGGACCTGCGAGATGGCCGCCCATCTCCAGCACCACGGCCGGCAGCGCCAGGGCGCCGCCGATCCAGAACCGCCGGGTCATGTCGGCGAGCTCCGGATTGGGGCCAGTCTCGAGGCTCGCCATCTCCGGCTCCAGCGCCATGCCGCAGATCGGGCAACTGCCCGGTCCGACCTGGCGGATCTGCGGATGCATCGGGCAGGTGTAGATCGTGCCCGCAGGCATCTCCGGGTCGGGCGCCTTGTCCTTGGCCAGATACTTGGCGGGGTCGGCGGCGAACTTGGTGCGGCACCCGGTGGAGCAGAAATGGAAGGTCTCGCCGTGATGTGCGAGGTGGTGTTTTGAAGTCGCGGGATCGACGGTCATGCCGCAGACGGGATCAAGCACTTTCGCGGCGTCTTGGTCGTGCGCGTGATGACGACTGTGAGCGGCGTGATCGCCATCTCCGCCGCAGCACGAAGAAGCGGTGGGCTTTGCGGCCGGGGCTTTCGTGGAACGGCCGCATCCGGACTGCGTTTCCGCATCGGGACGGTGCTCGTGGTTGGCGTCGTTCATTTCCGCACTCCGGTCCTTGTAACCCATACCCGGTAGGGGTATATAGGCCGCATGCGCAAGGACATCAAGGCATCCGTCGGAAAACGTCTCGGCCGGATCGAAGGCCAGGTTCGGGGTCTCTCGAAGATGGTCGAGGAAGACCGCTATTGCATCGACATCGTGACGCAGATCTCGGCCGTCCGCGCCGCGCTGCGTCGGGTCGAGGAAGAGATTTTGAAGGATCACGTCGCCCATTGCGTCGAGCACGCGATCGCGAGCGGCGACAAGGCCGATCAGCGCGAGAAGATCGCGGAGCTGATGGCGGTGATAGGGCGCGCGGAGCGGTAGGTCTGCTCCGTCATGCGAGCGACATGACGATTGTTGAGGCGTTATCGCGCTATAACCCCGTGGGGCCTAGGCCGCGATCTCGCGTGTGCGCCGGCGCCGCCGCGTGCGATACATCGTCAGCTTCTTCAGCAGCGGGAAATGCCTGGAGACAGCAACACGCCCGGTGATCTCCGCCGGCTGCGCGCTCACTTCCTCAATCGAAACTTCAGCCGGCGTCTCTTCGTCAATCGCTTCAGGAACGAGCGGCGGCGCACGGAGCGTTTCTGGAAACACACTGAACGTGCCCGCTACCTCCTCGAGCGGCTTCTGCTTGTCGGCCCAGTGCAGGGAGGTGTAGTCGAAACCGTGCACGATGGTGGGTTTGACGACTTCGAAATAGGGCGAGATGTCGAAGTCGCGGGGCATGTAGAGCGAGGAATCGCGGATGTGCAGGATCTCGCGGCGCGCGGCGCGGCTGCCGGCCTTGGTGATCTTGGGCAGGATCGGATAGCGCACGGCGTCGAACGCCTGCGCGATCAGCGCCGAGCAGATGATCTTGGTCGGGTCGCCCGAGCCGAGCGCGATCATGCGGCGCCGCCAGCGTTGCGGTATCGGCAGCGGAAACAGGAAGCGCATCAGATCGACGATGTTCTTGGTGTCGTAGCCGAAGCCGATGCGGTTGATCGCATAGCGGCAGACCGTGGTGCGGTCCTCATAGGACAGCCCGACCGGGCGGCAGACTCGGGTGTGATACGGGAAGTATTTTGACAGCGGCGCCGAGGTGACGCCTTCGCCGATATTGGCCTCGATCAGCACATGCGGTTCGCCGCTGGGCTCTTCCGCACCTTCGATCGGGCCGACGTAGAGCGCGGCATGCGACCAGGTCGACTGCGTCAGATATTTGATGATGCCGGAGATGCGGTTGTTGCCCTCGACCAGCAGCACATCGCCGGGCTCGATGACGCCGCGCAGGTGCTCCGGGTCGCTCGGCGTGAACGGCTCATAGCCCGGCACCTCCTTCGAGAGGTACGCGGCAATCAGCTTGCCGACTGAATCTAGGACCGTCCCCATGAGCTCCCCCGGGCCTTTCTGGCCGTCTTTTCTTCCATCTCTATCATGGTCGAAACGTGTTGCAATTCGGTTCATCAGTCTGTGAGATCAAGCACGATTGATTCACCATGATGGTTGCCGCGCAGCATCAGATGCGGCAAGGTTCGCGGGCTGTTCCCGTTCGCCGCAAGTCCCCGGAAACCATGACATGACAATCACGCGCCGCGGTTTCCTTTCGGCGTCCGCGGCCTTCGCTGCGATGCCGGTCTTGATGCCGGACTCGCGCGCCACCGCCGCGCCGCTGCCGCGCGACGCCGACATTGTCGTCATCGGGGCCGGCGCCGCGGGGATAGCTGCGGCGCGGCGCATCATGGCGGCCAACCGCAAGGTCGTGGTGGTAGAAGCGGCATCGCAGATCGGCGGCCGCTGCATCACTGATGCCAAGACCTTCGACACGCCGTTCGACCGCGGCGCGCGCTGGATGCACAATCCCGAAACCAATCCGATGATCCGCCTCGCGCGGGCCGCCGGGCTGGACGTGGTGCAGGCGCCGGCGGGGCAGAAGATGCGCATCGGCCGCCGCAATGCGCGGGCCGGCGAGACCGAGGAATTCCTCGCGGCGCTGGTGCGCGCCAACCGCGCCATCGACGAGGCCGCGCGCGGCAAGCTCGATACCTCCTGCGCCTCCGCGCTGCCGAAGGACCTCGGCGACTGGGCCGGCGCGGCCGAGTTCATGCTTGGGGCCAGCTTCGCCGGCAAGGATTTGAAGGAGCTGTCCGCGATCGACAAGGCCCGCGCGCAGGACCGCAATGCTCCCATCGCCTGCCGCCAGGGTCTCGGCACGCTCATCACCAGGCTCGGCGAGCAGGCGCCGGTGGCATTGTCGACGCCGGCGAGCCGGATCGTCTGGAGCAATCGCGACGTCAGCGTGGAGACGCAAAGCGGCAAGATCGCCGCGCGTGCGGCCATCATCACGGTCTCGACCAACGTGCTGACCTCGGGCGCGATCAAGTTCGGGCCCGATCTTTCCCAAGCGGACGCTGGACGCCGCGTCCAAGCTCTCTCTCGGCAGCTACGATCACATCATGCTGCAGCTGCCCGGCAACCCGCTCGGACTGTCGCGCGACGACATCCTGATCGAGCAGAGCAACTCGACGCGCACGGCACTGCTATACGCCAATATCGGCGGATCCTCGCTGTGCTCGATCGACGTCGGCGGCTCCTTCGGCCGCGATCTCTCCGAGCAGGGCGAGAAGGCGATGGCGGCCTTCGCGAAGGAATGGATCACAAAGCTGTTCGGCAGCGAGGCCGCGTCCGCCGTGCAGAAGACCAGCGCGACGCGCTGGAATGCCTCGCCCTATGTCATGGGCGCGATGTCGGCTGCCTCGCCCGGCGGCCAGCTCTCGCGCAAGGTCCTGGCCGAGCCGATCGGCTGCATGTTCCTCGCCGGCGAAGCCACCCACGAGACGCTGTGGGGCACCGTCGATGGCGCCTGGGAAAGCGGCGAGCGCGCCGCGGATGCAGCCCTGCGCAAGATCGGCGCGATCAGGGACGAGCAGGAGGTGCCGACGCAGTCGACGAAGAAGCGGCGGGCGCCGCGGGGATAGGGCAGAGGCAACCAAGCGGCAACATACTCGGCCGTCGAGCGAGGCAGCAGCGCTCTCTCCGTTCCCTCCCCCACAAGGCAGCGCTATCGCATATGAAAACGGCGTCATTTTTGGCGTTACCGTTTCCACATCGTCATGGCCGGGCTTGTCCCGGCCATCCACGTCTTCACTCCTGCAAAACAAGACGTGGATGCCCGGGACATAGGCGAGCGAAGCGACGCCGTCCTTGCGGACGGCTATGCCCGGGCGTGACGAGTTTGTGGAGCGATCGACTGCTCACAAGATACATCGAACCTGCAGCATTATCCGCATATGCGATTGCCCCGCCCCACAAGGAGAAAGGGAACGCGCCGCCATCGAGGCGCTGGGCGGGTCTCAGCCCAGTGAGACTTAGCGAAGCACCCCATCCAGCACCGGCAGCCCGGCGATCACCGCCATCGCGATCAGCACGTAGCAAATCCCGCGAAACACCTTTTCGCTGGCGCGACCGAACAGCGATGCGCCGAACGCGACGCCGAGCGCATAGACCGGACCGACGATCAGCGAGAGCACGAGCGACTCGCGGCTGATCAGGCCCGTCGTCGCGTAGCTCACCATCGAGAAGAAGTCCGAGGCGCCGAAGAACAGCACGATGTTGGCGCGTGCGACGATGGGTGCGATGGGCCGACCGAGCCAGTAGCCGATGATCGGCGGGCCGCCGGTCTGCGCCAGTCCGCTACAGAAGCCGGAGAGGCCGCCAATGCCGACCGAGAGCCAGAGGTGGTCCTTGCCGCGATAGCGCCAGCCTGACAGCAGCAGGAGCAGCAGCGCTGCGACGAAGCAGGAGATGATCCAGCGCGTGGTGACGGGCTCGAGCACGCTGAGGAAATAGGTGCCGACGGGCACGCCGATCAGCGCGCCCAGCACGATCACGGCGGCCGCCGCTCTTCGGTCCGCCTTCCGCCACGCATCCGGCAGCAAAGGCGCGGCGGCGACGAAATCGATCACGAGCAGCAGCGCAGCAACGAGACGCGGCGCGGCGATGCTGCTTGCCAGCGGCATGAAGATCAGCGCCGAGCCGAAGCCGGAGAAGCCGCGCGCGGTGCCCGAAACAAAAGCGACGGCGCAAAGCGCCATCGCAATGGTGAGGCTGACGTCCTTCGGAAGGAAGTCGGCGATACTCATGCTCCATTATTCCAGAGCATCACGCCCGCAGCGTGCCGCCGGTCTTCTTCGTGACCTCCGCCACGATCTTCGCGGCCACGGCCTCGATCTCCTGATCGGTCAGGGTCTTCTCGCGCGGCTGGAGCGTCACCGCGATCGCGATCGACTTCTTGCCGTCATCGATCCCCTTGCCCTCGTAGACGTCGAAGACGTTCACGCCGGTGATCAGCTTCTTGTCGACGCCCTGTGCGGCGCGCACGATGTCGCCCGCCTTCACGGCACGGTCCACGATGAATGCGAAATCGCGCGTGACAGGCTGGAACGCCGACAGCTCGATCAGAGGCTTCGCGCGGGTCGGCTTCTTCTTGGCCTCGGGGATGCGGTCTAGGATCACCTCGAATACGACAAGCGGGCCGTCGGCGCCGAGTGCCTCGAGCGCGCGCGGGTGCACCTCGCCGAAAGTGCCGAGCACGTTCTGCGGCCCGATCTGGATCGTGCCGGAGCGGCCCGGATGCAGCCACGGCGGGCCACCGGCCACGATCTGAAGCGCCTGCATCGGCGCACCGGCGCCCGCCAGCACCGCCAGCGCATCGGCCTTGGCGTCGAACACGTCGGCCTGCGCCGAGCCCGTCCAGTGCCGGCCGAGACCTTCCGAGGACGCAAGGCCACGGCGCACGCCGCTCGCCGCCATGAACTGATCCTGCGGACCATCGCCCTTGAAGACTTGACCGACCTCGAACAACGCCACGTCGCCATAGCCGCGATCGGCGTTGGCCTGTGCTGCCGAGATGAGTCCCGCCAAGAGGGTTGGGCGCATGTCGGAGAGGTCCGAGGCGATCGGGTTCGCCACTTCGAGCTCGCGCTGGCCGCCGCCGAACAAATTTGCCGCAGTCTTGCTGATGAACGACCAGGTCACTGCTTCGACCATGCCGCGGCTCGCCAGCGCGCGCCTGGCGCGGCGGGTGCGGAGCTGCAGCGGGGTCAGCACGGGCTTGCGCGCGTCGTCACCGCGTTCGAACGGCGTCATCGGCACCTTGTCGACACCGAAGATGCGGACGATCTCCTCGACGATGTCGGCCTTGCCGTGCACGTCGGAGCGCCACGACGGCACCGCGACCTTCACGACCGGGCCGGGGCCCGCCATCATGAAGCCGAGATGGGTCAGGATGCGCTTCATCTCTGCCTGCGGCACCTCGATGCCCGAGAGGCGCTTGACCTCCGTCACCGGGAAATCGATCACGCGGTCGTCGCCAAAGGCCTTGCCGACCACGACGTTCTCGGACGGCGTGCCGCCGCACATGTCCACCACGAGCTTGGTCGCAAGCTCGAGGCCCGGCACCATGAAGGCCGGATCGACGCCGCGCTCGAAGCGGTAGCGCGCATCGGAATTGATGCCGAGCTTGCGGCCGGTCTGGGCGATGTTGATCTCGTTCCACAGCGCCGACTCTATCAGCACGTCAGTCGTGTTCTCGTCGCAGCCCGAGGCTTCGCCGCCCATGATGCCGGCGAGCGATTCGACGCCGTGCTCGTCGGCGATCACGCAGATGGCGGGATCGAGGTTGTAAGTACGGCCGTCGAGCGCCAGCAGGGTCTCGCCGTCGCGGGCGCGGCGCACGACGAGATTGCCCTTCACCTTCTTGGCGTCGAACACGTGCAGCGGGCGCGCGCGGTCGTAGGTCATGAAGTTGGTGATGTCGACCAGCGCGTTGATCGGGCGCAGCCCGATCGCGGTCAGCCGCTTCTGCAGCCAGTCCGGCGACGGGCCGTTCTTCACCCCGCGCACGAGGCGGAGCGCGAAACCCGGACACAGCGTCGCGTCCTCGACGGTCACCTTCACGGGACAAGGAAATTCGCCCTTGATCGACTTGATCGTCGGGTCCTTGAACTTGCCCATGTCGGCAGCGGCGAGATCGCGCGCGATGCCGTGCACGCCGGTGCAGTCCTGCCGGTTCGGCGTCAGATTGATCTCCACCACGGGATCGCCGAGCGCGGCCCATTCGGCATAGCCTGCACCGATCGGCGCATCCGCCGGCAGCTCCATGATGCCGTCATGATCGTTGGAGATCTGCAGCTCGGCTGCCGAGCACAGCATGCCGCGGCTCTCGACGCCGCGGATGGTGCCGACGCCGAGCGTGATGTCCTTGCCGGGAATGTAGGTGCCGGGCGGCGAGAACACGCTGACCAGCCCCGCACGCGCGTTCGGCGCGCCGCACACGACCTGCACCGGCGCGCCACCGTCGCCGGTGTCGACCATGCAGACCCGCAAGCGATCCGCATTCGGATGCTGCTCCGCCGAGATCACCTTCGCAATGGTGAAGGCTTTAAGCGCTTTCGCCTTGTCCTCGATGTTCTCGACCTCGAGGCCGATCATGGTGAGCTTGTCGGCGAGCTTTTCCAAGGGCTCGTCGGTGTCGAGATGATCCTTCAGCCAGGAGAGGGTGAATTTCATGGCTGCTCTTTCTCCTCGGAGACGGTCTGCTCCCTCTCCCGCTTGCGGGGGAGGGGTGGGGTGGGGGCTCTCTCCGCGATGATAGTCGCGATTGTTTCGAGAACGCCGGCGCGGTTGGTCATGACATCGAGATTGCTGAAGCGGAGCACCCTGAAGCCCTTCGCTTCGATCGCGGCAGAGCGATGAGCGTCGGCGCGCTCGCCTTCGTCCGAGAAATGTTGGCCGCCATCGAGCTCGATGACGAGTTTGGCCGCGTGGCAGATGAAATCGGCGACGTAGTGCTCGATCGGGAATTGGCGGCGGAAGCTCGCGCCGTTCAATCGGCCGGCCTGCAGCTCCGACCAGAGGATACGTTCCGCATCGGTCGAATTGCGCCGAAGCGCGCGCGCGTTCGCGCGCAGCTTAGCCGGTACTTTCCAGTTCGGAGGCTTGGGACCGACCATCGGCAGCCCCATCGAGGAAACACCCTCTCCCCAACCCTCCCCCGCAAGCGGGGGAGGGAGTTCGAGCTGTCGGGTGGACAGAGGATACGTACCCTTGTGACGAACACCACGCGCACGCCCTATCCGTTCCCTCCCCCGCTTGCGGGTCAGGGAGAGGCTTGTCTCCGCGGAGGGAACGGAGAGAGCTTTCGTAGGGCCATTTGCCACCCTCACGTGCTCAGCCCTCCCGCCAGCGTCGGCACTTCCAGCGGCTTGAAGCCGTAGTGGGAGAGCCAGCGGACGTCGCTGTCGAACAGCTGGCGCAAATCGGCGATGCCGTATTTCAGCATGGCGATGCGGTCGATGCCCATGCCCCAGGCAAAGCCCTGGTACTCGTCGGGATCGATGCCGCAGGCGCGCAGCACGTTCGGATGCACCATGCCGCAGCCGAGAATCTCGAGCCAGTCCTCGCCCTCGCCGAAGCGGATCTCGCCCTTGTCGCGGCGGCACTGGATGTCGACTTCAAGCGACGGCTCGGTGAACGGGAAGAACGACGGCCGGAAGCGCATGTTGATGTGGTCGACCTCGAAGAAGGCCTTGCAGAACTCGTGCAGGATCCATTTGAGGTGGCCGAGATGCGAATGCTTGTCGATGACGAGGCCTTCGACCTGGTGGAATTGGGGCGTGTGGGTCGCGTCCGAATCGATGCGGTAGGTGCGGCCCGGGCAGATCACGCGGATCGGCGGCTTCTGGCTCAGCATGGTGCGCACCTGCACTGGCGAGGTGTGGGTTCGCAGCAGCATGCGCGAGCCGTCCTCCTTCGGATGGAAGAAGAAGGTGTCGTGCATCTCGCGGGCGGGATGGCCGACCGGAAAATTCAGTTTTGTGAAGTTGTAGTCGTCGGTCTCGATATCGGGGCCTTCGGCGACCGAGAATCCCATATCCGCGAAGATCGTGGTCAGCTCGTCCCAGACCTGGCTCAGCGGATGGATGCGGCCGGCCTCGGCCGGCGCATCGCGCAGCGGCAAGGTGACATCGACGGTTTCGGAGGCGAGCCGCGCATCGAGCGCCGCCGACTTCAGCACGTCGCGCCGTGCTGCGAGCGCCTCGGTGACCTTGTCCTTGGCCTGGTTGATCGCGGCCCCTTGCGTCTTTCGCTCGTCCGGCGACATCTTCCCGAGGGTGGCCAGCAGCGCCGAGATCGAGCCCTTCTTGCCGAGGGCTGCGACGCGCACCGCTTCGAGCGCGGCTTCGTCGCCGGCGGCAGCGATCTGGTCGAGGATGGATGTTTCGAGCGTTGCGAGGTCGGACACGGTCGGATCCTTTCAAAAGGCTGCCGGTTGTGGCCGCAGCCGGGCCGGAACGTCAAGCCGAATAGCCGTCGTAAATGCAGGGCATTTGAACCCTATGGGCATGGCTGGGACCAACCTGAAGTCAAAAGGAGGGACTATGCGTCTGCGATCCTGCCTCGCCGCTCTGGCGATGGTTCTTTTCGGAAACGTGACCTACGGCGCCGAGGAATGCCCGGCCAAATCGACGTCGATGGACGACATCGTCGCCGTCCTCAACGCGGCACCGAGCTGCGACCGTGCCATGATGCTGTTCGAGGCCTGCGCCTACGGCGCCAGCGGCGACGTGCAGCTCGGCGGAGCGGTCGAGAAAAAGTGCGAGGCCGATTTCGCCGGGCAATTGAAGCCGCCGCAAAAGCTCAGCTATCAACGCGAGCTGGCAGGCTGCGACCGGAAATACCGGAACAAGTCCGGCACGATGTATATCTCGGCGACAGCCTTCTGCCGGGCGGAGGCCGCCCAGCGTCACTCGCAACGCGCGCTGAAGGCTGCGGGCCACAGGGCCCGCTAGCGTAAGCCTTAAGCAGCCAGTGCGGCTTTGGCCTTCTCGGCGATCGCCTGGAACGCGGCGGGCTCGCGGATCGCGAGATCCGACAGCACCTTGCGGTCCACGGTGATGCCCGATTTGGCGAGACCGTCGATAAATCGGCTGTAGGTCAGGCCGAACGGACGCACAGCGGCGTTGAGACGCTGGATCCACAGCGCGCGGAAGGTGCGCTTGCGACGCTTGCGGTCGCGGAAGGCGTATTGCTGGGCCTTCTCCACGGCCGGCTTGGCGGCGCGGATGGTGTTCTTGCGGCGGCCGTAGAAGCCCTTGGCGGCCTTGTAGACTTTCTTGTGCTTGGCGTGGGCGGTCACACCGCGTTTGACGCGAGACATGACAAAATCCTTCAGAGATGACTTCGGTTATCGGATCGCCGCGGGATGCGCGGCACGGATGGCAGTGATCGTCGACGCGATCAGGCGTTCGGCAAGAAGTACTTCTTGACGTTGTCGCCGTCGGTCTTGAACAGCACGCGGGTGCCGCGGAGCTGACGGATCTGCTTCTTCGTCCGCTTGATCATGCCGTGACGCTTGCCGCGCTGGGCGTGCATCACTTTGCCGGTGGCAGTCACCTTGAAGCGCTTTTTAGCGCCCGACTTGGTCTTCAGCTTGGGCATTTGGCTCTCCTAATGGCCACAGAAATCCGCCCGCGAAGGCGGTTGGCCGTCAAAAATGCTCGTTAGAGCGTTGATTGTGCTCAGGTTTTCGCGAGCAAGCGCGACACCCGCACGAACACCGCCACGGCAGCCCTTAAATCAGCCGGGCGATGAAGGCTGGGCTTATGACAGAGGACAGGCCGATTGGCAATGATGAACCGCCGGAACCGGCTCGCCGACTATTGCAAGTTGTCACCCTCATGTCCCAGCCGTGTCGCTGGAAGCAGGACCAAAATGGCAATTATTTCCGACAACGCGCACCAAAACAAAACGGCCCGCCGGAGATCCGAACGGGCCGTCGAATTCTCAAAGTCCGCTGAAAGCTCGTCTCAGCGAGGTGCCAGCACCATGACGACCTGGCGACCTTCGAACCGCGCGTCCTGCTCGACCTTGGCGAGCTCGGCGACGTCGGTCTTGATCTTGTCCAAAAGCTTGGTGCCGATCTCCTGATGCGCCATTTCGCGGCCGCGATAGCGCAGCGTGATCTTGACCTTGTCGCCCTCTTCGAAGAACCGCTGCATCGCGCGCATCTTCACGTCGTAATCGTGATCGTCGATCATCGGGCGGAGCTTGATCTCCTTGATCTCGACGGTCTTCTGCCGCTTGCGGGCTTCCGCGGCTTTCTTCTGAGCGGAATACTTGTACTTCCCGTAGTCCATGATCTTGCAGACGGGAGGGCTGGTATTCGGCGAAATCTCGACCAGATCCATCCCGACTTCCTGGGCCATCCGGATGGCGACGACGGTCTCGACCGTGCCTTTGTTCTCACCGGTCTGGTCGATCAGCTGGATCTGCGCATTGCGAATATCATCATTGATGCGAGGCCCGTCTTTGCTGGCAGCGGGCGGAGCTTTATTAGGACGGCGAATGGGTGGTTCTCCAAAGTTGTGAAAGAAGCGGCTATTTTGAAGGAAGAAGCGTTTGCGGGCAAGCAAGTCGCGTGTGCACGAGACGAAAAACCCTCAAATGCGAGGCATTTGGGCCACGCCTGACGACACGCTGATCGAAATAGACACCTTGCTTCTGTTCCGCAAGCGTCCCAAAGGGACAATGCCGGCAGCGGTCGCTCAATCGCGCGCGGCCCGGACTGCTGAAACCGCACAGTCAGAGTAAACGTTCCATGACCCAAGCAATTCCCGATGCCGTGCTCGACTTCATCGATGTGGGAGAGGGTCCGTCCGCGCGCAAAATCGCGGTGCGCAGCCGGCGCGGACAAGGACATGGTCAGGGCCCGGGGCTGGTCTGGCTCGGCGGCTTCAAATCGGACATGCAGGGCGGCAAGGCCCAGGCGCTGGATGCCTGGGCCGGCGAGCACGGACGTGCCGCGGTCCGATTCGACTATTCCGGTCATGGTGAATCCAGCGGCAATTTCGCCGATGGAACCATCGGCAGCTGGCTCGAGGACAGCATCGCGGTGTTCGAGCGGTTCTGCGAGGGACCGCAGATCCTGGTCGGCTCCTCCATGGGTGGCTGGATCGCGCTGCTGCTCGCGCGCGAGATCAGGAAGCGTTCCGGTAAAGCGTCGCTGGCCGGCCTCGTGCTGATCGCGCCGGCGCCCGATTTCACCGAAGAGCTGATGTGGAAGAAGTTCTCGCCCGAGGTGAAGAAGGAGATCGAGAGCAAGGGCTTCTGGCTGCGGCCGTCGGATTATGGCGACGGCTCTCCCTACCCGATCACGCGGAACCTGATCGAGGAGGGTCGCAATCATCTCGTGCTCGGCAGCGCGATCGATCTCGGCTGCCCCGTGCGCATCCTGCAAGGCGCTCAGGACCCAGATGTGCCCTGGCAGCATGCGTTTGCCTTGACGCATCGCCTGCCGGCCGACGACGTCGTGCTGACCATGATCCAGGACGGCGATCACCGCCTCTCCCGCCCGCACGACATCGCGCGGATTCTTGCGGCAGTGGCCGAGATCGGGTGAAGTGTTGCCTTAGAATTCGCTGTCATTGCCCGCGAAGGCGGGCAATCCAGTATTCCAGAGACGGCTGTGATTGACCGAGAGGCCGCGGCCTACTGGATGCCCCGCCTGCGCGGGGGCATGACGGAGAACGGGAGCAACGCCAATGACCACGACCGCCATGCTGCGCGCCTTCTGCGATGCCGTCGAGCAGCGCAACGGACGTGCCTTCGCGGAGCTCTTCACGCAGGACGGCGTCTATCACGACGTTTTCTACGGCGCCTTCGCTGGCCGTGAGAAGATCGCCGCGCTGATCGACGATTGGTTCTATCGCACGGCGACCGATTTCCGCTGGGAGATGCACGATCCTGTCTCTGACGGCACCACGCTCTATGCGCGCTACACATTCAGCTACAGATCAACCTTGCCGGAAGCGAATGGCGCGCGGGCGATGTTCGAGGGCGTCGCGATCATGACGCTGCGTGACGGCAAGATCGCCTGTTATCACGAGGTCGCCAACACCGCGCCGGCCTTCGTCGACCTGAAGTTCGCGCCGGAGCGGATCGCGAAGATTGTCGCCAGGCAGGGCGCCGAGCTGAAGGCGCGGCCGGAGATGAAGCGGCATCTTGGCTAGTGCTTTCCTCCCGTCATTCCGGGGCGATGCGAAGCATCGAACTACGGTGTGCGATTGCGCGCCTGAGAATCTCGAGATTCCGGGTTCATCGCTGCGCGATGCCCCGGAATGACGGTGGGCTACGGCGACGACGGCTTCGCCATCGGCTTGCGCTGCGCCAGCGCCGCCACCGTCGCGGTGCCGATCGGGCCCTCTTCGTCGTAGAGCCAGCATTCGCCGATCGCCACGCCCTCGGTGGCCTGGTGGTTCACCACGTCGAAGCCGATCCAGTTCGTCACCGGCAGCCGGTGCAGATAGATCGTGACGTCGCTGTTGATGTAGCCGAGCCCCTTGTCGCCGGCGTTTGCGAACGGGCTGGCGAAGTCGGCGCCAACAGCGACATGCACGAACGGTGTCATCGGCACGCCGGCGACGAGCTCGCGCACCTCGCTCATCCACAGCCGGCGCGGGCCGAGCGAGCCCATATGGCCAACGATGGGACGCGTTGTCCATTTGCCGTTCATGCCGAGCCTGGGATCGGTAGGTTTTGGAATGTCTGACGGCTTCGGCACGTCCCAGTTCGGCGGCGACCAGATGTTGCCGTCGGGATTCTGCGTCTTGCGCAGCAGCTGGCACGAGGCGCGCGCCATGCTGACGCCGCCCGAGAAGAATTCGGCCTCCACCACGCGGATGCGCAGCCCGTCGCGCACCAGCCGGGTCGTCACGTGAATCGGCTTGTCGATGGTCGGCAGCCGGAACATGTCGACGGTGAGGCGCGCCGGCACGAATTCGGGCCCCGAATGGCGCTCCTCGATGACAAAGCCGAGCAGCCCGATGATGACGCGTCCGTGCAGCGACTTCGGGTCCCACGGGCCATTGGCCACTTCCGTCGGATGGAAGGTATCGCCGTCGCGCGTGAAGAAAGGCATGTTTGTTGTCATGGTGCGCGACTTTTGAGGGAATGGGCGCGGAAATCAAGGGTGGTGAGAGCGGGCGCGCGAGGCAGCCACAACACAGGTGTCATCGCCTGCGAAGGCGGGCGATCCAGTACTCCGAGAAGGCGGTGATTGAGTCGAGAAGCCGCGGCGTACTGGATTCCCCGCCTTCGCGGCGGCCGTGGATCAAGAGGCGGCTCGCCACTCCTCACGCACGCCCTCGTCGGACTCTCCGTCCAACGCAGCGCTCTTCATCGCTTCAAGCTCTTGTCGCTCCAGCAACTGCCCCAGCGCCCACACCGCCGCCCCACGCACCAGCGGGCTCGCATCATCGAGCAATCGCCGCGCCTCTTCGGCCAGCACCACCTCACCGGAGTTACCGATCGCAATCAGCACATTGCGCAAGAAGCGGTTGCGGCCGATGCGCTTGACCGGCGACTTCGTGAACAGCGCACGAAACGCTGCGTCGTCGAGCCGTGAAAGCTCAGCAAGACCAGGCGCGCGCAATTCATCACGCGCGGCGAGCTTGGCTTCACGACCCTCCTGCGCGAACTTGTTCCAGGGGCACGCCGCAAGGCAATCGTCGCAGCCATAGATGCGGTTGCCGATCGCTTTGCGAAACTCGTGCGGGATCGGTCCCTTGTTCTCGATGGTGAGGTAGGAGATGCAGCGCCGCGCATCGAGCTTGTAGGGCGCGGGAAAAGCCGCCGTCGGGCAGATGTCGAGGCAGGCCCGGCACGAGCCGCAATGATCGATCTCGGCGACATCGCGCGGCAGCTCCAGCGTGGTGTAGATCGCACCGAGAAACAGCCATGAGCCGAACTCGCGCGAGACCAGATTGGTGTGCTTGCCCTGCCAGCCGAGATGCGCGGCCTGCGCCAAGGGCTTCTCCATCACCGCCGCGGTGTCGACGAACACTTTCACTTCCGACGGCGCGGTTGCGACCAGCCAGCGCGCCAGCGCCTTCAGGCGTTTCTTGATGAGGTCGTGATAGTCGTCGCCCTGCGCATAGACCGAAATTGCCGCGCGCGTGCGCTCCTTCAGGATCGCTAGCGGATCAGAGTCGGGGCCGTAATTGACCCCGAGCATGATGACGCTGCGCACGTCGGCCCACAGCCCGCGCGGATCGACGCGGCGCTCCGGTTGGTTCGCGAGCCAGTCCATGTCGCCATGGCCGCCCGCGGCGATGAATTCGAGGAAATGCGTGCCGGCCTTTTCGATCGTGCCAGGCGCTGTGATGCCGATGCAGTCGAAGCCGAGCGCGCGCGCCTCGCGCGCCAGCGCCGCCTTCAGTTCAGTTGGATCGCAGTTCAGAAATCCAGGTCCACGTAGGTGCGCGATGCCGGCACGCCGGCCAGCCATTCGCTGAGCAGCGGACGGAATGACGGGCGGGATTTCACCCGCGCGTACCACGCCTTTGCTGCGTCGTCCTCGCTCCATGGCACGTCGCCCAGATAGTCGATCGCCGAGAGATGCGCCGCGGCGGCGAGATCCGCGTAAGTCAGCCGGTCGCCGGCGAGGAAGTTGCGCGTCTGCGCCAGCCAGCCGATATAGGCCAGATGATAGCGCACATTGGCCTTGGCCGCGCGCATCACGTCGGCCGAAGGCGGGCCGCCGCCATTCTCCTCGCTCATGAAGCGCTTGTAGATGCGCTCGGTGACGAGCGGGTGCGAGACCTCCTCGAAGAACTTTTCGTTGAACCAGGCCATCAGCCGGCGCACCTCGACGCGCTCGAAGGTCGTCTCCGGCATCAGGCGCTTGGGCCCCATCCCGGCGCCATAGGCCTCATCGACATACTCGGCGATGATGGCCGCGCCCGGGATCGGCGGCTGCTCGTCGTCCACCAGCACGGGCGTGGTGCCGGCCGCGTTGAGCAGCAGAAATGCCTCGCGCCGTTCCCAGCTGCGCTCCTCGATCAGCTTCAGATCGAGCCCGTATTCGCCCGCGATCAGGCGGATGAAGCGCGAATGCGGACAGAACGGATGATGAAACAGTGTAAACATGAAGCCTTTGACTATTTGATGGTGCTTAAGAATCCATCAATGTTTGTGCGGCGCCACACTAGTCCCTCAAAACTGCGAAGCAAGAGCGCGGTGTCGCATTTTGCGATTGCAGCATTGGGGGGAATAGGCGAGAAGAGCCCCGCTTTTCCAGCCGAAATGGACCGTAAATATGTCAGATGCAATACGGGCAGTGATCCTCGGCATCATCGAGGGGGTGACCGAGTTCCTTCCCGTGTCCTCGACCGGCCACCTGCTGCTTGCGGAGCGCTTCTTCGGCCTCGGCGAAGGCGCATTCTGGGATTCGTTTACGGTTCTGATCCAGTTGGGTGCGATCCTCGCGATCGTCGGGCTCTACTTCAGGAAGCTCTGGGATGTCGCGATCGGCCTGTTCACGGGCGATGTCTATGCGCGCCGTTTCGTGATCGGCGTGCTGGTGGCGTTCCTGCCCGCCGTGATCGTCGGCCTCGTCGCCGGCAAATACATCAAGAGCGTGCTGTTCAATCCCTGGGTCGTCTGCTTCACGCTGATCGTCGGCGGCGCCATCCTGCTCTGGGTCGACAAGCTCGACCTCAAGCCGCGCGAGCATGACGCCACCAAATTCCCGCTGCTGATGTACCTCTATATCGGCATTGCCCAGTGCGTCGCCATGATCCCGGGCGTGTCGCGCTCCGGCGCCAGCATCGTCGCCGCGATGTTCCTGGGGGCCGACAAGCGCGCGGCAGCGGAGTTCTCGTTCTTCCTCGCCATCCCCACCATGATCGGCGCGTTTGCCTACGATTTTTACAAGAACCGCTCCGAGATGACGATGGACCACATGGGCATCGTCGCCATCGGCTTCGTGGTGTCGTTCGTCACCGCGATCATCGTGGTCAAGACGTTCCTGGAGTACGTCACCCGCCACGGTTTCGTGGTGTTCGCCTGGTGGCGCGTCATCGTCGGCACCCTCGGCCTGATCGCGCTGGCGCTGGGGCGGTAAAGTAACGACTGCCGGACCAAACGTCGGGGCCGGCGTTGTGCTATGGCTCACCTCCCCGCCGGGGGAGAGGTGGTCCCCGCCGGGGAGAGGTGGGCGTCGAGCTCGCGATTGGATGCGTGGTTTCAACGCAATATAAGCTTTTGACGGCTAGGCAGTTTCCGGAGCGGGGTGGCCCGCAGGCGGAGCTGAACCATGACCCTCGTCAGCGGCTGGGGGCGCTTTCCAGTCGTCGATAGCGACGTGCTGCGTCCGCGCTCGTTCGCGGCGCTGGGTGAAGCCGTGGTGGCCGGCTCCGTGGCGCGGGGCAACGGCCGCGCCTATGGCGACGCCGCGATCGGCGCTGTCAAGACGATCGGGATGACCGGGTTCGACCGGATCAGGTCGTTCGATCCCGCGACCGGGCGTATCCGTCTCGAAGCCGGCGTGCTCCTGTCGGATCTGATCGACACCTTGGGTCCACGCGGGTTCCTGCCTTTCGTCGTGCCCGGCACGCGCTTTGTTTCGGTCGGCGGCGCGATCGCCGCCGATGTGCACGGCAAGAATCACCATTGCGAGGGCGGCTTCGGCCGCTATGTCGAGAGCATCCTGCTGCGCACCGGCCAAGGCGAGATCATCGAAGCTTCGCGCGAAGAACATTCCGATGCCTTCTTTGCGACCATCGGCGGCATGGGCCTGACCGGAATCATCCTCGAAGCGACGATGCGGCTGCGGGCGGTGGAAACGGGCTGGATCCGCGAGCGCGTGATCTCCGCATCCGATCTCGACGCCGCGATGCGCGCGCTGGATGCGGGCGATGCGTCGACCTATTCGGTGGCGTGGATCGATTGCGCTGCGCGCGGGCGTGATCTCGGTCGCTCGCTGATCTATCTCGGCGAGCACGCGCGCCGCGACGAGCTCGCGGAAGGTGCCGCTGCATTTCCCGCCGGCAAGAATCCCGCCTTCGCCGTGCCCGTCGACCTGCCGTCGATGACGCTGAACCGCTTCAGCATCCGCGCCTTCAACGAGCTCTACTACCGCATGGGCGCGCGGCGCGCCGGCGGCAGCCATGTGGTCTCGCTCTATCCCTATTTCTTCCCGCTCGACGCGATCGCCGGCTGGAATCGCATTTATGGCAAGCGCGGCTTCCTCCAGCATCAATGCGTGATTCCGCAAGCCAGCGCGCGCGCCGTGCTCGGCGAGATCCTCGACCGTGTCGCAAGGCGCGGCGATGCCTCCTTCCTCGCAGTGCTCAAGAAGCTCGGCCAGGGTGACGGCATCTTGTCGTTTCCGCTGCCCGGCTACACGCTGGCGCTGGATTTCGCGGTAAAGGGCGACATCCTGAATTTTCTCGACGAGATCGATCGTCTCGTCGTTGCGGCCGGCGGCCGGCTTTATCTGGCGAAAGACGCGCGCCAGTCGCGCGCGACGTTCGAGGCCGGCTATCCCGCTTTGTCGCGCTTCAACGCGATCCGCAAATCGCTCGACCCCAAGGGCAGCATCCGCTCCAAGCTTTCGCAACGCCTGTTCGATGAGGTGTAAGCCGTGACGTCACGCAAGACCGTTCTGGTGCTCGGTGGCTCCTCCGATATCGGCCGCGCTGCCGCGCGCGCCTTTGCCAGGACCGGATACGACGTCGCCCTCGCCGGCCGCGACGTCGCGGTGCTGGAGCCTGATGCGGCCGATCTGCGCGCGCGCTACAACGTCGAGGTGGGTCTCCATAAATTCGATGTGCTCGACACCGCTTCGTTCGATGGCTTCGTCGCCGCCCTTCCCGCGCTGCCTGACGTCGTCATCTCGATCATCGGCCTGCTCGGGGTGCAGCAGGATGCCGAGAGCGATCTCGCCCACGCCACCACGATCATGCGTTCCAACTACGAAGGCCCGTCGCTGATCCTCGGCCTGTTCGCGGAAAAATTCTTAGGCCGCGGCGCTGGCACGATCGTCGGCGTGTCCTCTGTCGCCGGCGATCGCGGCCGCGCCTCGAACTATGTCTATGGCTCGGCCAAAGCAGGCTTCTCCGCCTTCCTTTCGGGCCTGCGCGCCCGCGCCAGCCGCGGGGGCGTGCATGTCGTCACCGTAAAACCGGGCTTCGTCCGCACCAAGATGACGGAAGGCATGAAGCTGATCGGCCCGCTCACCGTCGAAGCGCCTGTCGTTGGCGACGCGATTCTTCAGGCCGTCGAGAAGAAGACCGACGTCATCTATGTCAGCGGCAGATGGCGCCTCGTGATGCTGATCATCAAGGCGCTGCCTGAGGCGATCTTCAAGAAGCTGAAGTTTTGAGGCTGTGGCCGCAGCGGCGGTCTGCCCCTCGCCCCGTTCGTCCCACAAACTCGTCAAGCCCGGCCATGACGACGGAGAGAGACGTCTCACACGCTCATGCGCTGGAACTGGCCGGCCGCGCGGAAGCGCCAGAGATATTGCGGGGCGATGGCCTCCAGCGAATCAGCCGTGATGCCCAGGCCTTCCAGCGTGAGCCCGGCAGCTTTCGCCGCATCCGACACGACATTGTCGCGCTCGAGCAGCGTGACCTGGTCCGGCGTCAGCTTGAAAGCGCCCGGCGCGAATTGCAGGAAGGCGGCCTGGAAGCGGGCGAGCCTGAACGATAGCGGTACCAGCATCCGCTTGCGGTCGGTGATCTCGAGGATGGCCTCGATGATCTCGCGCATGGTCAGCACTTCAGGCCCGCCGAGCTCATAGGTGGCGCCCGCCTTGGCCTTGCCGTCGACCGCATCCGCGATCGCGGTGGCGACGTCGCCGACATAGACCGGCTGCATCTTGGTCTCGGCGCCGATCAGCGGCAGCACCGGCGACATCCGCGCCAGAGCCGCAAAGCGGTTGGTGAACTGGTCCTCGGGGCCGAACATGACGGAGGGGCGGAAGATCGTCGCGGATGGCACCGCGGCCAGCACCGCCGCCTCGCCGGCCGCCTTGGCCTTGGCATAGTGCGAGGGCGATTCGGAATCGGCGCCGATCGCGGAGACATGGATCAGGCCGGCGCCCGCCGCCGCGGCCGCCTTGGCGACGGTCTCGGCGCCTTTGGCCTGAACGGCGTCAAAGGTCTGCGCGCCGCTCTCGGCGAGCACGCCGACGAGATTGATCACGACATGCGAATCGCGCAGCGCCGCCTCGACCGAGGCCGGATAGCGCAGATTGGCCTGCACGGTGTGGACCTGCCCGACCCTGCCCGAGGGCTGGAGGTACCCGGCTAGTTCCGGCCGCCGCACTGCAACACGGACCCGGTAATCGCGCCGGCATAGCGCCCGGACGACATTCCGGCCCAAAAACCCCGATCCGCCGAAAACCGTGACCAGCGTGTCCAGATTCGATGCCATGGGGTCCATTCCTGCAGGAAGCGTGCGAGATATCAGGCTTGTATCGGGCCGGTTTGCGATGCGCAATCCGCATCGCCAAAACCGGGCAAGCATGAATTGACAACGGCGTCACCGAACCGTAGTAACCGCCTCCGTGCCCCAAACGGCATGCCCAGGTGGTGGAATTGGTAGACGCGCTGGCTTCAGGTGCCAGTGGCTTAACGGCCGTGAAGGTTCGAGTCCTTTCCTGGGCACCATTTTGCGGGGTTTGGACCCAAAACAGAGCTACCTCCGATCGTTAGGGATGCCAGGGCGGCGATCGTAGAATCATCGGCGCGTGGGTTCTTGTGGAACCAGATCGGCCCTGTCCCTCACACCACCCGCTTCCCCGCCCGCTCCGCTACCGCCTTCTGCACGAAATACATCGCCACCAGCGCGACGGCGGCCGATGCGACGACGACGTAGCCGATCCGGTCGAAATGGAGCAGCGAGCCGTCAGGCGCCTGCGCGATGATGGCGCCGGCGAGCACCGAGCCGAGGCCGCCGGAAAGCTGCTGGAGCGAGGCGCTGCTCGCGCTGAAGGAGCCGCGCTGGCTTTGATCGGGGATCGCCGACATCAGCGCCTGCGACGGGATCATGCGCGAGAAGATGCCGACGAACATCAGCACGTTGACGAGGATCGCGGTCACGAGCGAGACGTGGCCTAGATGGGTGTAGATCAGCACCATGATCACCGACACCACGCTGCCGAACACGAAGGTCGGGTATTTGCCGAACGCGTCGCTGGCGCGGCCGACCAGCGGCCCGGTGACGATGCTGAACAGGCCGGAGACGAGATAGATCGTCGGCAGATGCGTGATGTCGATGCCGAGATTGTGCACGGTGAAGGCGCTGGAGAACGGCATCAGCATGTAGCCGCCCGTCGCCAGCAAGGTGGTGACCCCGAAGGCCAGCGTGTAGCGCGGCTCCGCGACGGTCGCGATCAGATGACGGAACGGATTTCTGTCCTGCTTCAGCTTCAGATGCGCGTCGACCGGCTCCATCGCGAAGACGATGACCGCGATCGCCGCGATCGACAGGCCGACGATCGCAACGAAGCAGACATGCCAGTTCCAGTGATTGGCGAGAAACAGGCCGGCGGGAATGCCGAGCACCTGGCTCGCGGCGAACGCGGTCTGCACGAAGCCCATCACGCGGCCGCGCAGATGCAGCGGAAACAGATCGGTGATGATGGCGAGCACGACCGAGCCGATCACGCCGCCGAACAATCCGGTCACGATCCGCCCGAGCAGCAGCACATGGTAATTCTGCGCGGCGGCGCAGAGCAGGGTGCCGAGCGTGAAGCCGACATAGAAGAACAGCAAGAGGCGCTTGCGATCGAAGCGATCGGCAAAGCCGGCGGCCAGCACGCCGGAAATTCCTGCGCTGAACGCATAGGCAGACACCGCGACGCCGAACTGGGTGGCCGTGATGTTGAGCGCGGGCATCAGGATGGCGCCGAGCGGCGACATGATGATGAAGTCGAGGATGATCGTGAATTGCGTGAAAGCGAGCAGCGCGATCAGGAGCGACTGGTAGCGCGAAAAGCCACGCTGCCGTTCCTGTTGATCATCGATCGGCGCGGCGAGCGTCTGTTCGGTCATGGGTACCTGGTTCGCGGATGGGCGCGGCAGGGCGCCGCGCGAAACTGGCAGATAGGGTGAATGGTGAGGATTTCCACGGCGCACACGGCAAAGGCGGTGCCGGAACACGAAGCTCACGCCGGGTTGTGGGATCGATGCAACAGCTCGACACGCCGATTTGACTTGACCGTCCCGTCGGGCCGGCCGCCCCCTCCGGCCGAATTAAGCCGCCCTTAGCGAATGCCCCCTAGGCTCGCCACCGTCCATTTCCCTGCTCCCGGCCGGAAGCCGGTCAGTTTTGCGGCAGTTGAGAGCGTTTTCGGATGGAGCAGCCCGCCCGGCAGCATGATTTTGGCACGCCCGAGCCGTCGGTTGCGGCGGCGCGGACGCTGGTCATCGACCTCGAAGGCGCGCTGCTGCGCTCCGAACTGCTCATGGAGGTGCTGTTCTCCAGCCCCGGCCGCCTGCTGGCCCGCTTCGGCGCGGGCGGACGACCAGGCATGGCAGCGCTCACGGATGTCCTCGCGCAGGCCGACATCGACTACGCCCACCTGCCCTACGCGTCCGGCGTGCTGAACCAGGCGCTGGCGGCGCGGGCGCGGGGCGAGAAGATCTATCTGGTGGCAGGCCGTTTCGCCCGACATGCCGCGGGCATCGCCGCGCATCTCGGCTTTGATGGCGTCGTGACGCCGGCCGGTCTTGCTGCCGGTGACAGACTGCCGTTCGATCGCGGCTCCATCGAACGCGTCGAGAGCCGTGGCCGAAGCCGCGTCAGCCTGAAGGCTTCTAGTCTGAAGATTTGGGCGAACGCGCTGCGCGTCTACCAATACGCCAAGAACACGCTGGTGTTCGTGCCTGCGATCACCGCGCATCAGATGAATCTTGCGACGCTCGGCTATGCGCTGCTGGCGTTCATGGCGTTCTCGGCCTGTGCATCCGGCGCCTATCTGATGAACGATCTGCTTGATCTTGCCGCCGACCGCCAGCATCCCACCAAGCGCCATCGCGCGCTTGCGTCAGGCGATCTTCCGATCTCCTCAGCACTGCTCGCGATCCCTGCCCTCTGGCTGTTCGCGGTTGTCACCAGCCTCTGCATCTCGCCGCTGTTCCTCGGCGTGCTCGGCATCTATCTCGCCACCACCATCGCCTATTCGCTCGTGCTCAAGCGCAAGATGCTGGTCGATGTCGTCACGCTCGCCGGCCTCTACAGCCTGCGCATCGTTGCCGGCGCGGTCGGCGTCGGCGTGGTGCTGTCGGAATGGCTGCTGATCTTCTCGCTGTTCGTGTTCACCTCGCTCGCGCTGATCAAGCGCTTCAGCGAGCTCAGCATGCGCGAGAGCGCCGGCCTCGCCGATCCCTCCAATCGCGATTACAGGATCACCGACCTCCATGTCATCGCCGCGATGGCGGCGGCGAGCGCGATGAACGCGGTGACGGTGTTCTCGCTCTATGTGTCGTCAACCGCGGTGACGCCGCTGTACGGCCGTCCCTGGATGCTGTGGCTGCTCAATCCGCTGCTGCTCTACTGGTTCGGCCGCGCCTTGATGATGGCGCATCGCCGCGAGATGCCCGATGATCCGATCATCTACGCTTTCCGTGACGGCCCCAGCCGCATCACGGTCGCGGCAATGATCTGCATCATGCTGGCCGCGATCTGAGCTGTCAGGCGCTTGCGCGGCCCGCCCCCAGTGGCTACATCGCGGGCCATCCGATTAGCCTATGATGCCGACAGACCGATTCGATCGAGGTTTTGACCCACCATGACCGTACGCCTGCACCGCGGCGACCTGCCGGACCTGTCCCGCTACACCTCGGCGGTGGCGATCGACACCGAGACCATGGGGCTGAACCCGCACCGCGACCGGCTCTGCGTGGTGCAGCTCTCGCCCGGCGACGGCAGCGCCGACGTGGTGCAGATCCCCAAGGGGCACACCGACGCGCCGAACCTGAAGGCCCTGCTGGCCAATCCGGCCATCACGAAGATCTTCCACTTCGCGCGGTTCGACATCGCGGTGCTGTACCAGACGTTTGGTGTCATGACCGGGCCGATCTACTGCACCAAGATCGCCTCCCGCCTGACCCGCACCTATACCGATCGCCATGGCCTGAAAGACCTCGTCCGCGAGGTGCTCAATATCGACCTTTCCAAGCAGCAGCAGTCCAGCGACTGGGGTTCCGACAGCCTGTCCGAGCCGCAGCTCGCCTACGCCGCCTCCGACGTGCTGCATCTGCATGCCCTGCGCGAGCGGCTCGATGCCATGCTGGTGCGGGAAGGCCGCACCGCGCTGGCCAAGGCCTGTTTCGAATTCCTGCCGACCCGCGCCCTGCTCGACCTGCAGGGCTGGGCCGAAGAGGACATTTTTGCGCATTCCTGAGGCGTCTACGATGTCATTCCGGGGCGGCTCGAAGAGCCGAACCCGGAATCTCGAGATTCCGGGTTCGATGTTTTGCATCGCCCCGGAACGACGGGAGCAAGCGGACCGAGGTAATCGCCCCGTTTCGGACACTTTCGTAACGGCCTGTCGCCGGCTGCATATCGTGGCGGCGCCGGGTACAATGCGGCGCACCCAACCGGACAGAGCGAGCGACACTCTGGAGCAGCAGTGAATTCGGCCCAGAATCCCACCTACGACGCCGCGCTTGCGGCGAAGTTTGCCAGCGCGGCGCGCCACAGCCGTCTGGTGCGGATTCTGCGCATCGCGGTCCCGGTGACGGTGATCGTGTCCCTGGCCGCGATCGTCGCCGTCTCGACCTTCCTCAATCCGTTCCAGATCCCGATCAAGCTCGACTCTGGAAGTCTCGTGGTCACCGGCACCAAGATCACGATGGAAACCCCGCATATGTCCGGCTTCACACCGGACCAGCGGCCCTACGAGCTCTGGGCCAAGGCGGCGACGCAGGACATCACCGATCCCGATCACGTCGATCTCGCCGATCTGCGCGCCAAAGTGCTGATGGAGGATCAATCCACCCTGTTCCTCGATGCCCGCACCGGCCGCTTCGACAACAAGCAGCAGCAGCTCGACCTGCACAAGGATATCTTCCTGCGCACCTCGACCGGCTACGAGGCGCGGCTGAACTCGGCCTTCGTCGACATGGGCAAGGGCACGGTCTCCTCGGACGAGCGCGTCGACGTCAAGCTGACCAACGGCACGCTGACCGCAGATCGCTTACGAATTACGGAAGGCGGCGACGTCATTCGCTTCGAGGGCAATGTCGTGATGCATCTCGACAAGATCAGCACGGATGATGCCGCGGCCCCCGTCGAGCAGACAGCGCCGCCACCGGCGAAGTCAAAGAACAAGTCTGCCAATTCAAGATGATTTTCATGATCAGGTTTTTTCCGCGCAGCAAAGTCAAAGGGTGCGCCATCCTCGGTGCGACGGCGCTAGCTGTCGGCATCGCGCTGACGGCAGGTGCAGCGATCGCGCAGAGCACGATACAGGGCACGCCGAACGCGTTGCAGGGCTTTTCGCAGAACCGCGATCAGCCGATCCAGATCGAGGCCGCCTCGCTCGAGATGCGCGACAAGAAGAAGGAGGCGACCTTCTCCGGCAATGTGAAAGTCATCCAGGGCGACACCACCATGACCTCGAAGACGCTGGTGGTGTTTTACGAATCCGGCGGCGGCGACAAGCCGGCCGCGCCGCAGCCCGCAGCGAAGGGCGCGAAGGGTGCGCCGATGCAGTCGGCAACGCCGGGCCCCGGCGGCAGCTCCTCGATCAAGCGGCTGGAGGCGCGCGGCAATGTCGTGGTCACCCAGAAGGACCAGGTGGTGACAGGCGAGACCGCCGTGTTCGACACCAAGACCAACCTCATCACGATGTTTGGCGGCGGCGCAGGCCAGGTGGTCATGACTCAATGCAAGAACGTCATGCGCGGCGACCGGCTGACCGTGGACATGACCACCGGCGTGTCCCGCGTGGAATCCGACAGCGGCCGGGGCGTTCAGGTCCTGCTGCCGCAGGGCGGCGGCAGTGAGTGCGGCTCGGGCGGTCCGGCCAAGCCCGGCGCGGCCCCGCCCTCGCTGCTGCCCGGCATCGGCAAAAAGTGAATTCTGAAAGCAAGTTCATGGACTTGGGTCGGATGGCGCCGATCCGAGGTTGAAGCTTGCGTAGCGAGACTGTATCTAGCGGCCAGGGCTTTCGAAGCGGGGTCCGCCGCTTTTCGGGCGTGTTTCACTGGGCATGAGACATCCCTTCATTCATGCTGTGCCGGCGAATCGAGAGGCCGGCGCGGCAGATCGCGCGAACGCTGCGCAAACGCCGCGCAAAAACCGCGAAAGGCTGGAAGGCGGGGATGGTCGATCTATTCAGCATGTTCCGTCGGCGCCCCGCCAAACGCGGCCGGCCAGGATTTGCGCGGGATATCACCGCGCTTGGGGACAGCGTCGGGGGTCTCGTGACCAGCCCGGTGCGGGACGCCCCGCCGATTGCTCGTGACCAGCCGATGCACGCGCCCGACCAGTTCCAGGGTGACTATCAAGGCGACCATCAGGCCGACTACCAACCCGAGCCGCCGCGCACGGTTCACCCGGTCCGGAGCGCCGCGAAGCCGAATGGCGCCGGCGGGCCGCAGCTGCTGCGCCGCCCCGGCTTTCTGGCTGTGCATAGCGTGGAAAAGGCGTTCGGCAGCCGGCAGGTGGTGCGTGGCGTGAGCATCTATGTGCGGCGCGGGGAGGCCGTCGGTCTGCTCGGTCCGAATGGTGCCGGCAAGACCACCGTGTTCTACATGATCACCGGGCTGATCAAGGCCGATCGTGGCGCGATCGAGCTCGACGGCCACGACGTTACGCAACTGCCGATGTATCAGCGCGCGCGGCTCGGCATCGGCTATCTGCCGCAGGAAGCCTCGATCTTTCGCGGCCTCACCGTCGAGCAGAACATCCGCGCCGTGCTCGAAGTGGTCGAGCCCTCGCGCAAGAAGCGTGAGCAGCAGCTCGATTCCCTGCTTGACGAATTCAACATCACGCGCCTGCGCAAATCGCCCTCGATCGCGCTGTCAGGCGGCGAGCGCCGCCGCGTCGAGATCGCGCGCGCATTGGCGACGCGCCCGAACTATATGCTGCTCGACGAGCCCTTCGCCGGCATCGATCCGATCGCGGTCGGCGATATTCAGGACCTCGTCCGCCATCTCACCAACCGCGGCATCGGCGTGCTGATCACCGATCACAATGTCCGCGAGACGCTGGGTCTCACCGATCGTGCCTATATCGTTTATGCCGGTGAGATCCTGACGGAGGGAAGCCCGGACGAGATCGTCGCCGATCCCGACGTTCGCCGGCTTTACCTCGGCGAGGAATTCCGCCTCTAGCCCGTTTTTCCCATTCGTCAAGACGTGTACATCGGGCTCGGACTAGGATAAGCAAAAATCGGACCAACTTTTGGATCGGTTCTTGCTTCATGGCGCTTACGCAGAGATTAGAGTTCCGGCAATCGCAGTCGCTGGTCATGACGCCGCAGCTGATGCAGGCGATCAAGCTGCTGCAATTGTCCAATCTCGATCTCACGACCTTCGTGGAGGAGGAACTCGAGCGCAACCCCCTGCTGGAGCGGGCCAGCGACGATGCCCCCGGCGGCGAGGCCCCGGCCGAGGCTGGCCAGTTCAGCGACAATGATGGCGAAGATTCAGGCAGCCAGGGCGGCGATGACGGCTTTGGCGGCAGCGGCGACGCTTTCGAGCCGGGCCAGGAAGAATGGATGAGCAAGGATCTCGGCACCCGCGCCGAGATCGAGCAGACCCTGGACACGGGCCTCGACAACGTCTTCTCCGAGGAGCCGGCCGAGGCGGCCGCGCGCAACGCGCAGGACGCCGCGCCGAGCGTCTACACCGAATGGGGCGGCGGCGCCTCCGGCGACGAGGACTACAATCTCGAGGCCTTCGTTGCGGCCGAGATGACGCTGTCGGATCATCTCGCCGAGCAGCTCTCGGTCGCCTTCACCGCACCCGCGCAGCGCATGATCGGCCAGTATCTGATCGATCTCGTCGACGAGGCCGGCTATCTGCCGCCCGACCTCGGCCAGGCCGCCGAGCGTCTTGGCGCATCGCAAAAGGACGTCGAGGACGTTCTTGCCGTGCTGCAAAAATTCGACCCGCCCGGCGTCTGCGCCCGCAACCTGAGCGAATGCCTCGCGATCCAGCTCCGCGAGCTCGACCGCTACGATCCGGCGATGCAGGCCCTCGTCGAGCATCTCGATCTGCTGGCCAAGCGCGACATCGCGAGCTTGCGCAAGCTCTGCGGCGTCGACGACGAGGACATCGCCGACATGATCGGCGAGATCCGCCGGCTCAATCCCAAGCCCGGCATGAAGTTCGGCTCGGCCCGTTTGCAGACCATGGTGCCCGACGTCTATGTCCGCCCGGGTCCCGATGGCGGCTGGCATGTCGAGCTCAACAGCGACACCTTGCCGCGCGTGCTGGTCAACCAGACCTACTATTCCGAGCTGTCGAAGAAGATCGGCAAGGACGGCGACAAGTCCTATTTCACCGACGCGCTGCAGAACGCGACCTGGCTGGTGCGCGCGCTCGACCAGCGCGCCCGCACCATCCTCAAGGTTGCGACCGAGATCGTGCGCCAGCAGGACGGCTTCTTCACCCATGGCGTCGCGCATCTGCGGCCGCTGAATCTGAAGGCGGTCGCCGATGCCATCCAGATGCACGAATCCACGGTGTCGCGCGTCACTGCCAACAAATACATGGCGACAAATCGCGGCACATTCGAATTGAAATATTTCTTCACGGCGTCGATCGCCTCGGCCGACGGCGGCGAGGCGCACTCCGCCGAAGCGGTGCGTCATCACATCAAGCAGCTGATCGATGCGGAAGAACCCTCGGCGATCCTGTCGGATGATACCATCGTGGAACGCTTGCGCGCCTCGGGCATTGATATAGCCCGCCGCACGGTCGCGAAGTACCGCGAAGCCATGCGCATTCCGTCCTCGGTGCAACGCCGCCGCGACAAGCAGAGCGCCCTTGGTAACGTCCTCTCCAACGCACTGTCCGACCGCTCCCGCAACACCGAACCGGCCTGATTGCGCTGGCGCGAAATCGCGCTACTCTCATCCCCCCATCGCGACCGATCCAAGCACGCGCATGATCCGGAAAAATGTGCGGCGGTTTTCCGAAAAGATCATGCGCAGGGAACAACCCCAGCTGCGATGACGCGTCATCCTGGCTGGGCGCAAACCAAGCGAGGCATCACCATGACTCTTCGGATTTCGGGCAAGAGCGTCAGCGTCGGCGAGGCCCTGCGTGGCCGCGTGACCGACCGGACTGAAGAGGTCCTGCGCAAATATTTCGACGGCAATTATTCCGGCCACATCACGCTGTCCAAGGACGGCTTCGGCTTCCGCACCGACTGCGCGCTGCATCTGGATTCGGGAATTACGCTGGAGGCCGATTCGAATGCGCCGGACGCCTATGCCAGTGCCGACCAGGCGCTGATCATGATCGAGAAGCGGCTCAAGCGTTACAAGAGCCGGCTCAAGGACCGCTCGGCGCGCAAGGCCCATGTCGCCTCCGCGGCGCTGGCCGCCCTCGACGCAACGGCTTACGTGCTGGAAGCGCCGGGCGAGGGCGAGGAAGTGGACGAGGTCACCGGCTACAACCCCGTGATCATCGCCGAGTCCACCACCGCCCTGAAGCAGCTCTCGGTCAGCGAGGCCGTCATGGAACTGGACCTGACGGGGGCGCCGTGCCTGGTGTTCCAGCATGGCTCCAGCGGGCGGGTGAACATCATCTACCGCCGGGCCGACGGCAATGTCGGCTGGATCGACCCGCCGGGCGGAAAGGGCGATGGCAAGGCCGGGGCCTAGGGCCAGCAGGGGGGCAGGCCCGAGACCCCGTACCATCCGCAGCCCTTAACAATGACCGGGGCAAAGCCCTACGCGGGAGTTGGCACCGGGATTGCGTTGGAGTAGAAGCGCCCCACATCAGGACTAGGGACTGGCTAAGTCCCCCTCCTGCTTCACCTTCTTGACGCCGGCCCGGCGCGGTTATTCCCACGCAGGCCAAATCGGAACCTGACGGTCTAATTCACCTCGGAAAGCTTCCATGCCGATTACCGATCTGGTCGCACCCGAGGCGATTCTCCCGGCATTGAAGGTCAACAGCAAGAAGCAGGCGCTTCAGGAACTTGCGGCCAAGGCCGCCGAGTTGACCGGACAGAACGAACGCTCCGTGTTCGAGGTACTGCTCCAGCGCGAGAAGCTCGGCACCACCGCGGTCGGCTATGGCGTCGCCATTCCCCACGGCAAGCTGCCCAAGCTGGAAAAGATTTTTGGCCTGTTCGCGCGGCTCGATCGCCCGATCGATTTCGAGGCGATGGACGGCCAGCCGGTCGATCTCGTCTTCCTGCTGCTCGCCCCCGAAGGCGCCGGCGCCGATCACCTCAAGGCCCTCGCCCGCATCGCCCGCCTCTTGCGCGACCAGGACATCGCCAAGAAGCTCCGCGCCTCGCGCGACGCCCAGGCGATCTATTCGGTGCTGGCGCTGCCGCCGGCGACGGCGGCGTAAGCCCTCTCGCCCGATCGAAGCCGAGCCGCGCCGTCTGCGACTTATTTGGTAGCCGGGCGCTATCTCTCAATTCCGCACGCGTCCGGCCGGCACGGCTTGGGCGCTGGATTTTTGAGACATGAATTGCGGTTCGACAGCGCGCTTCCTCGGTCTGCTTTGCTCCGTCACCAATGAGGCGCTTCGACTCGATCCGAAGAACCAGGATATCTTGGTCAATCGCGGCCTTCTCTACATGATGCGATCCGACGCCAAACATGCGCGCGCGGATTTCAGCAGCGTGCTCGCGCTGCCGCCGACCGACAAATGGGCCGTGGTCACGGCGCGCGAGGGGCTCGGCTATCTGAAGTGATGAGAGAGAGGTGCGAATTCCTGCCTCACGCTCGGTCATTGCGAGGAGCCCTTGCGACGAAGCAATCCAGACTGCCTCCGCGGAAAGATTCTGGATTGCTTCGCTGCGCTCGCAATGACGAGGAGAGGGCAGCGGACTATCGCATCAAAAGCAAAACGGGCATGCCTTCCTGCGAAGGCATGCCCGCCAAAACTCTCTTCGTGCGACGCGCTTAGTGCACGCTGACGGCTTGCAGCTCGTTGCTCCAGGCGTTGGCGATTGCGGCTTCGCGGCTGTCGGTCAGCATGATCGGCGTGCCGTCGGCGGCGTGGAGGGCGAACAGCTTGAGGCCCGGCGCAATCTTCGGCGCCTCGGGAAACAGGCCCGGAACGTCCTCGGAGCGGATCTGCTTCACATAGGCGATATGGCCTTCGCCAAGGGTGGCCAGCGTCTCCGGCGAGACGTTCTTGGCTTCGTATTCGAACGCAACGTGACCTTCACTCATGGTCTCGACTCCTCTAACGAACTAAGCGGTCGAGTCCGCTACTCGTTCCATTATTCGTGCTCATTGATAGCGATTGTCTTAACGATCCTCTCCGGCTCAGGCCGGGCCAGATCGATCGACAACAGCCCGTTCTTCAGATCCGCACCCAGCACCAGCATCCCCTCTGCCAGCACGAATGGTGCGCTGGAAGTGGCGCGCGGCGATGCCGCGATGGATGTATTGCCGGGTCTTGTCGTCCTGCTGCCGTCCGCGGATCACGAGCTGGTTTTCCTCAATGGTTACATCGAGTTGATCGCGGGTGAATCCGGCGACCGCCAGTGTGATGCGCAACCGCTCGGGCTGGCCGTCCGTCCGGTCACACCTCTCGATATTGTAGGGAGGGTAGCCGTCGGCGCCTTTGACGACGCGGTCGAGCACGCGCTCGATCTCGTCGAAGCCCAGAAGGAACGGACTGGAAAGCGTGGGAACACGAGACATAGTTTACAAAGTCCTCTCGAAGCGACTTTGGTGCTTCGGGGCCCCGTCAAGGCACCCCTTGGTCAGCAATATGGTCATATCCCCGTGTCCGTTCAAGGACGTAGCGGGGGTTGTGGATGGGCGCTTCTGCCGCCCACGGCTCTGCCATCGCACAAAATGCTTACAATTCGTCACAGCGCCCGGAGGCGCAGGCATGACGAATTCGGGGGCGATTTATCTCAATGAAAACAGGACCCCTTCCTACTGTGCATGGGGTTGTTTTCGCGCTCTTGGTGAGGGCCCTCGGAACCGCTCACGCCTCGATCCGCGTCCGCCCGTCGCCACTGAACAGATGCAGTTTTGAGCGGACTGCAGCGACGCGGATCCTCGCGCCGATGGCGGGGGCCTCAGTTCCAGGGATGCGGACGATGACCTCGCCGGGCGGCAGCTCGCCCGGGGTGGCGGCGACGCGCTGATCGTCCTGCTCGCGCGAGCCGTAGACGAAGGTCTCTGCACCGACGCGCTCGATGGCTTCGACCGTTAACGGCAGCACCACGCCGCCGGCTGGTGTCTCATCGGTGATGACGAAATCCTCCGGGCGGATGCCGAGGATGCCGGCTTCACCTGCGCTGCCGCCGAGCTGCGACTTGATCTCCTCGGGACGCGTCGACATCAGGTTCATCGGCGGTGCGCCGATGAAGGAGGCGACGAAGGTCGTCGCCGGCTTCTCGTAGATCGCCAAGGGATTGCCGACCTGCTCGACCTGGCCGCCGTTCATCACGACAAGAATGTCGGCGAGCGTCATTGCTTCCAGCTGGTCGTGGGTGACGTAGATCGACGTCGTGTTGAGCCGCCGCTGCAATTTGCGGATCTCGACGCGCATCGCGATGCGCAGCTTGGCGTCGAGGTTGGAGAGCGGCTCGTCGAACAAAAACACCTTCGGTTGGCGCACGATGGCGCGGCCCATGGCGACGCGCTGGCGCTGGCCGCCGGAGAGCTGGCGCGGCTTGCGCTCCAGCATAGCGGAGAGCTCGAGCACGCGGGCGGCTTGCTCGACACGGGTCTTGATCTCGGCCTCGGCCATGCCGCGGTTGCGCAGGCCATAGGCCATGTTGTTGTAGACGCTCATATGCGGGTAGAGCGCGTAGTTCTGGAACACCATGGCGATGTCGCGATCGGCGGGCTCGACCTGGTTGACGACGCGGCCGCCGATGTCGATCTCGCCGCCGGTGACGGTCTCGAGCCCCGCGACCATGCGCAGCAGCGTGGACTTGCCGCAGCCGGAGGGGCCGACCAGCACGCAGAACTGGCCGTCCGCGACATCGACGTTGACGCCTTTGATGGCCTCGAAGCCGCCGGTGTAGGTCTTGCGGACGTTGCGCAGGGTGACGTTAGCCATGAAAACTCGCTTCTTACTTTTCCGTCTCGACCAGGCCGCGCACGAACAATTTCTGCATCACGACGACGACGAACACCGGCGGCAGCATGGCCAGCACGGCGGTCGCCATCACGATCGGCCATTCGGTCAGCGCGTCGGTGGTGGTGATCATCTTGCGGATGCCGACCTGAATGGTCTGCATGTCGTCGCGCGTGGTGATCAAGAGCGGCCAGAGATATTGATTCCAGCCGAGGATAAACAGGATCACGAACAGCGCCGCCATGTTGGTGCGCGACAGCGGCAGCAGCGTATCCCAGAAGAAGCGCAAGGGACCGGCGCCGTCGATGCGCGAGGCCTCCAGCAATTCGTCCGGCACGGTCATGAAGAACTGGCGGAACAGCAGCGTCGCCGTCGCCGATGCGATCAGCGGCAGCGCCAGACCAGCATAGCTGTCGAGCATGTGCAGGTCGGCGACGATCTTGTAGGTCGGATAGATGCGCACCTCGACCGGCAGCATCAAGGTGATGAAGATGATCCAGAAGATCGCCATCCGGAACGGAAAGCGGAAATACACGATCGCATAGGCCGAGATGATCGAGATCGCGATCTTGCCGATTGCGATCGCCAGCGCCATCACCAGCGAGTTCAGCATCATGTTGCCGACCGGCTCGCGGGTCGAGCCGCTCGTGCCGATGAAGATGGTCTGGTAGTAGACCTCGAGGAAGTGCCCGCCCGGCAGCAGCGACATCTGCCCGTTGGCGATCAGCGCGTTGTCCTGGGTCGAGGCGACGATGGCGATGTAGACCGGGAACGCGACGATGGCGATCCCGATCCAGAGGATGATGTGCGCGACGTAGCGCCTGATGCCCTCTTCCTCGACCATCAGTAGGTCACCTTGCGTTCGACGAAGCGGAACTGGATTGCGGTGAGCACGATGACCATGATCATCAGGATCACCGATTGCGCCGCGGAGCTGCCGAGATTGCCGCCGAGCAGGCCGTCGGAATAGACCTTGTAGACCAGCGTCACGGTCGACGTGCCGGGTCCGCCGCGGGTCATGGTGTCGATGATGCCGAACGTGTCGAAGAAGGCGTAGACGATGTTGACCACCAGCAGGAAGAAAATGGTCGGCGACAGCAGCGGGAAGATCACGGTCCAGAACCGCCGCATCGGACGCGCGCCGTCGATCGCAGCGGCCTCGATCACGCTCTTCGGGATGCTCTGGAGACCGGCGAGGAAG
Organism: Bradyrhizobium sp. USDA 4486; assembly: GCF_054057995.1. Taxonomy (NCBI): domain Bacteria; kingdom Pseudomonadati; phylum Pseudomonadota; class Alphaproteobacteria; order Hyphomicrobiales; family Nitrobacteraceae; genus Bradyrhizobium; species Bradyrhizobium sp. USDA 4486. The sequence continues at coordinate 6,332,201 of NZ_JBSRZV010000001.1, read as the reverse complement.
AACAGGAAGTTGTAGGAGATCTGCTTCCAGGCGGCGGCGAGGATGATCAGCGCCGCGGCCTGGTTGCCGTCGAGCAGCGGATTCCAGTCGATGCCGAGGCCGCGCATGTAGCGCGAGAGCACGCCAAGCGAGGGATGCAGCATGAAGATCCAGAGCACGCCGACGACGGGCGGCGCCACCGCATAGGGCCAGATCAGCAGCGTGCGGTAGAGCATCGAGCCGCGCAGCGGCTTGTCAGCCATCACGGCGAGCAGCAGCGCAAAGGACAGCGACGAGATCGCGATGGCGAACGAGAAGAAGAAAGTCCGGACGATCGAGGCGAAATAAGCGGGGTCCTTGAACAGCTCGATATAGTTGTCGAACCACACGAAGCTCGACGACAGGCCGAAGGCGTCCTGGAGCAGGAAGGACTGGATCACGGCCTGCAGGGCCGGCCAGTAGAAGAAAATCAGGACGATCGCGAGTTGCGGGGCAACCAGCGCGTAGGGCAATAGCTTTGACTGGAAAATGGCTTGCTTTTGCATGATGCCCCAGCAGCGGCAGGCCGGCGACCGGCCTGCCGCTGATCGCCTTACTTGACGGCGGTCTTTTCGAACTGCCGCAGCATCGTGTTGCCGCGCTCGACGGCGGCATCGAGCGCCTGCTTGGCGGTCTTCTTGCCGGCCAGCGCCTGCTCGATCTCTTCCGACCAGACGTCGCGCAGCTGCACCATGTTGCCGAGGCGCAGGCCGCGCGAGTTCTCGGTCGGCTCCTTATTGGTCAGCTCGAGCAGCGGCGTCTCGAGATAGGGCTGGTCCTTGTAGAACCCTTCTTCCTTCGCCTTGGCGTAGGCCGCCTTGGTGATCGGCAGATAGCCGGAGGCCTTGTGGATGTAGACTTGGCGATCGGTGTCGGAGAGGAAGGTCAGGAACTTCGCGACGCCCTTGTATTCGTCGGCCGACTTGCCGCCCATCACCCAGAGCGAAGCGCCGCCGATGATCGAGTTCTGCGGCGCGCCCTTCACGTCCGGATAATACGGCATCGGCACGGCGGTGAAGTTGAACTTGGCCTGCGCCTTGACGTTGCCGAAGAACGCCGACGAGGTCAGGTAGATCGGGCATTCGCCTGAGGTGAAGCGGCCTTCGCCGGTGTTGGTGCGGCCGGCATAGTCGTAGACCTTGGTCTTCTGCAGCTCGACCAGGTTTTCGAGATGCTTGACCTGGAGCGGGCCGTTGAATTCGAGCACGGTGTCGAAGCCGTCGAGGCCGTTGGCCTTGGTCGAGAGCGGCACGTTGTGCCAGGCCGAGAGCTGCTCGAGATTGACCCAGGTGACCCACGAGCCCGAGAAGCCGCAGGTGTCGTGACCGGCCGCCTTCAGCTTCTTGCCGGCCTCGAACACTTCAGGCCAGGTCTTGGGGATCTCGACATTGGCCTTCTTCAGCTCGTCGAGATTGACCCACATGACTGTAGATGACGAGTTGAAGGGGAACGACAGCATCTCGCCCTTCGAGGTCGAGTAGTAGCCGGTGATCGCGGGCAGGTAGGCCTTCGGATCGAACTTCTCGCCGGTCTCGGCCATCAGCTTGTAGACCGGCTTCACGGCGCCGGTCGCGGCCATCATGGTCGCGGTGCCGACCTCGAACACCTGCATGATATGCGGCGCGTTGCCGGCGCGGAACGCGGCGATGCCCGCGTTCATCGTATCGGCGTAGTTGCCCTTGTAGGTCGGGATCACCTTGTAGTCGCTCTGCGCGGCGTTGAAATCGTTGGCGAGCTTGACGATGACGTCGTTGTTGGCGCCGGTCATCGCATGCCACCACTGGATTTCGGTCAGGGCCAAGGCCGGCGAGGCGCTGAGACCAACCGTGAGTGCAACAGCTGCAGCCGCGCCAAAATGTCGAAGAGTCATCAAGAAAACCTCCCTTGCCCGTCAATGAAGAGGCGCTTGCGCTAGCAGCGCCATATGACGTTCACATGACTGTGTAAGCGGCCGAAACGAAAGCGGCAAGCGCTGGAAAAGGGAAGCCGTCAAATAGGCGAATGCGACGCGGGCAGCCTCATGCGTTCGCGCTGCACATGCGCGGCTCGCGCCGCAGTGCGGCATCTGCCGAGTGAGGCGGTCGGACCCTAGCGCTTGCGCTCGGGCCCGCAGACCACGCCCTTGGCGACCATCGCGTCGATCTCCGACTTGGAGTAGCCGAACTCGCCCAGCACCTCGGCCGCGTGCTGGCTGAATTTCGGCGGCAGGCGGCGCAGGCTCGGCTTGCTGCGGTCGAGCCGGATCGGCGAGGCCACGCCCTTGTACCAGTCCTTCTCGATGACATCACCGCGCGCGATCGTGTGCGGGTTGGTCAACGCTTGGTCGATCTTCTGCACCGGACCGGCAGGCAGACCCGCCGCAAGCAGGCGATTGCACAGCGGCTCGGCCTCGTGCTGGCTGAACACCGCGGCCAGCTCTGCGCGGAGTGCCTCGCGGTTGGCGATGCGGTCCTTGTTGCGGGCAAAGCGCGGATCGGTGCCGAGCTCGGGCTTGCCGATCTCCTTGGCGAGCTTGCGGAAGGTGCCGTCATTGCCGACGCCGATGAAGATGTTGTCGGTCTTCGTCGGGAAGATCGCGTAAGGAACGAGGTTCGGATGCTCGTTGCCGGTGAGCGAAGGCGGCTTGCCATGCATGAAATAGTTCGCGGTGTGCGGATGCATGATGGCAAGGCCGGTCTCGTACAGCGTCGTTTCCAGGAACTGGCCCTTGCCCGAACGCTGCCGCTCGGAGAGCGCCATCAGGATGCCGATCGCGGCATAAAGACCGGTGGTGATGTCGACCAGCGGCACGCCGATCCGCATCGGGCCGCTCTCCACCGAGCCGGTCGCCGCGATCATGCCGGTCATGGCCTGGATGATGGCGTCATAGCCGGGATTGCCGCCACGCGGGCCATCGGCGCCGAAGCCGCAGATCCGGCAATGCACGAGGCGCGGGAATTTCTCGCGCAAGACCTCGTTGCCGATGCCCCATTTCTCCAGCGTGCCGGGCTTGAAATTCTCGATCAGGACGTCGGCCGTCTCCAGCATCTTCAGCAACACCACGCGGCCGCCCTCGGAGGCGAGGTCGAGGCCGATCGAGCGCTTGTTGCGATTGATGCCGACGAAATAGGCCGCGTCCTCCTCGTGGAACGGAGGACCCCATTCGCGCACCTCGTCGCCCGCCGGCGGCTCGACCTTGATGACGTCGGCGCCGTGGTCGGCGAGGATCTGGGTGCAATAGGGACCGCCGAGTACGCGCGTGAGATCGATGACGCGCAGCCCGCTCATTGCGCCCAATGCTGCCCCAGAACTGGCGGCTTCAGTCATGCCTTCGCTTCCCTGTGTCGGTCGTTTGGTCACAGGCCTAGCGAGGTTTGTTTGCGCCAGCAATGGCGCCGGGCGTAGAGCCGCATGCGCCGCCGCGCGCCAATCCCGCGGCGCGGCAAATCAAGCGGAAGCGGCCGGCCCGAGGGGGATCCCGGGCCAGCCAATCCATCGTCAGATCAGACGACCGTCAGGCGAACGTCGACATTGCCGCGCGTGGCATTGGAGTACGGGCACACCTGGTGCGCCTTCTCAACCAGCGCCTCGGCCTCCGCACGGGCGAGACCCGGCAGCGAGACGGCGAGGTCGATGTCGAGGCCGAAGCCGCCCTCGGAGCGCGGGCCGATGCCGACGGTCGAGGTGACCGATGCGTCGGCCGGAACCTTCGGGCCGCCCTGCGAGGCCACGAACTTCATCGCGCCGATGAAGCAGGCGGCATAGCCGGCCGCGAACAGCTGCTCGGGATTGTTGCCGGCGCCGCCGCCACCGCCGAGCTCCTTCGGCGTGGTAAGCTTGACGTCGAGTGCGCCGTCGAGGGTCGCAGCATGGCCGTCGCGGCCGCCGGTGGCTTTTGCGCTGGTCTTATAGAGGACGTTCACGGACATTTTCGTCTCCCTTGGGGTTCCGGGTTGGGACCCCGTCTATATCGCGGACAATTAGATTGCGCGCAATTGAAATTGTGCAGCCTCACATTTAATTGTCCGCAATTGAATCTGCCGCCGGCCGGCCCCAGGATGGGAGAAACGTCGTGAGATTCGTGATGCCCCGGAAAGTGCCGGCGCTGGACCCGCAGCGCCTCGACAACCAGATCTGCTTCGCGGTCTATTCCGCCGCGCATGCCTTCAACCGCGTCTACAAGCCGCTGCTTGACCGGCTCGGCCTCACCTATCCGCAATATCTGGTGATGCTGGTGCTGTGGGAGCGCGACGACGTCCCGGTCAAGGACATCGGCGAGAAGCTGTTCCTGGATTCGGGCACGCTGACGCCGCTCTTGAAGCGGTTAGAGGCCGCGCATCTGGTCAGGCGTACCCGCTCCAGCGAGGACGAACGACAAGTGCTGATCGCCCTGACGCCGCAGGGCCACGCACTGAAGGAAAAGGCACGCAGCGTGCCGCAATCGATTCTGGCGGCCTCGGACTGTTCGGTGTCGGAGCTGGTGGCAATGAAGGATGAGATCGTCGCATTGAGGGATCGGCTCAATGCGGTGATCGGGGAGTAGGGGAATTCGTGGAGGCCGGCTTCGCCCTTCGGGCCGCGCCGCGGCAGCCTTCGCTGCGATAAGGCTTGCCGAGCCGAAGCTGGCGAAGCCAGCGAAGGCTGGTGGAGCCAGGCGGGATCGAACCGCCGACCTCTTGCATGCCATGCAAGCGCTCTCCCAGCTGAGCTATGGCCCCTTAAATCGCGGGATGACCCTGGGGGATCACTCCCGACCGGCGAGCCTTCCGACTCGCGCGGTGCACCCTTTTTCACAGATCAGGGCTGATCTCAAGTCTCTTCATCACCTCCGACATCACCAATGATGTCGGTGACGTCCTCATCGCCCTCTTCTTCGTCGGCAATGAAGGTCGAATCATCGTCATCGTCGTCGTCGAGGGTCTCGTCGACCTCGATATCGTCCTCCGATTCGGGCACCACGGCCTTGACCTTGCCGGTGTTCTCCTCGGCATCGGCCTCCTCGAGGGAGACCAACTCTTCGGCCTCAGCCGGCTCCGGCGCGGTATCCTGGGCCATGTTGCGGGCTTCGGCGCCACGGGGCGCGCGCGCAGGGGCAATCGGGGCGATCGGAACCACTTCGCCGGTATAGGGCGAGATCACCGGATTCTTGTTGAGATCATAGAATTTCTTGCCCGTGGTCGGGCAAATACGTTTGGTTCCGAGTTCGGACTTGGCCACGGCAGGAATCCTGGGAATGTCTGAAAAGCGGTGCTTCACTTGGCTAGTTGGCGGCCCGCTGTCAATAGCGCATTACGGGAGAAAGACATGCCCGTGACGACGGAGAGACCATGTGATACCTGCCCCCGCGAGCCCCGCAGGGATGTTTCGGGCCTATCCAAGGACATAATGTGACCCATTCCGACAAGCCGACGCCCCTTCGGTCGCGCGCCAGCGGTCCACTGACCGGGAAAGTGCGGGTGCCCGGGGACAAGTCGATCTCCCACCGCGCCCTGATCCTCGGCGCGCTTGCGGTCGGCGAGACCAGGATTTCGGGCTTGCTGGAAGGCGAGGACGTCCTCAACACCGCCAAATCCATGCAGGCTCTTGGCGCTCAGGTCGAGCGCACCGGCGATTTCGCCTGGAAGGTTCAGGGCGTCGGCGTCGGAGGCTTTGCACAGCCCAGCGCGGCGCTGGATTTCGGCAATTCGGGCACCGGCTGCCGGCTGGTCATGGGCGCCGTGGCCGGCTGCCCGATCTCGGCGATTTTCGACGGTGATGCCTCCCTGCGCAGCCGCCCCATGCGCCGGATTCTCGATCCGCTCGAAAAGATGGGCGCCAGGGTCGTTTCCGGCGGCGAGGGTGGCCGCCTGCCGCTGACCGTCCAGGGCGCGCGCGATCCGCTGCCGATCACCTACAAGACTCCGGTCGCCTCGGCCCAGATCAAATCGGCCGTGCTGCTGGCGGGCCTGGCCGCGCCTGGCACCACCATGGTCATTGAAAACGAGGCCAGCCGCGACCACACCGAGCTGATGCTGAAGCATTTTGGTGCCGAGATCACCTCGGTGCCGGAAGGCCAGCATGGCCGCCGCATCACGCTCGTCGGTCAGCCCGAGCTGCATGGTGCCAACGTCGTCGTGCCCGCCGATCCGTCCTCTGCGGCATTCCCCATCGTCGCGGCGCTGATCGTCGAAGGCTCCGACATCGTGTTGTCCGACGTCATGACCAATCCGCTGCGCACCGGCCTGTTCACCACGCTGCGCGAAATGGGCGCCTCGATCGAGGAGAGCGAGGTGCGGCGCGATGCCGGCGAGCCGATGGCGCAGTTGCGCGTGCGCGCGTCAAAACTGCGCGGCGTCGAGATACCGCCGGAGCGCGCGCCCTCGATGATCGACGAATATCTCGTGCTGGCGGTCGCGGCCTCCTTCGCCGAAGGCACGACCATCATGCGCGGCCTGCAGGAGCTGCGCGTCAAGGAATCCGACCGTCTCGAGGCCACGGCTGACATGCTCCGCGTCAACGGCGTCAAGGTCGAAATCTCCGGCGACGATCTGATCGTCGAGGGCCGTGGCCATGTCCCCGGCGGCGGCACAGTCGCGACCCATATGGATCATCGCATCGCGATGTCCGCGCTGGTGATGGGGTGCGCATCCGACCAGCCCGTGACCGTTGACGATACCGCCTTCATCGCCACCAGCTTCCCGGACTTCATTCCGATGATGCGTTCGCTAGGGGCCGAGTTTTCATGATCATCGCCATCGACGGGCCCGCCGCCTCGGGCAAGGGGACGCTCGGCAAGCGCCTTGCCCATCATTACGGCTACCGTCATCTCGATACCGGTGTGATCTATCGCGCGGTGGCCTATGCCCTGATGCAGTCGGGTCATGATCTCCGGGACGAGGCGGCGGCGGTGCAGGCGGCGCTGGAACTCGATCCCGAAAAGTTCGGCAATCCCGCCCTGAAGACCCAGGAGGCCGGTGAGGGCGCGTCCATCGTTTCGGCCATCCCCAGGGTTCGCGAGGTCCTGCTCAATTTCCAGCGGCAATTTGCCGCCGATCCGCCCGGCGCCGTGCTGGACGGCCGGGACATTGGAACCGTGATCTGCCCGCATGCCGACGTAAAGATTTTCGTCGTTGCCGACCCCAGGGTTCGTGCGCGGCGCCGGACCATGGAGGCGAGGGCGAGGGGCGAGCAAGTGGACGAGGCGGCCGTGCTCGCCGACATCATCCAGCGCGACGAGCGTGACAAGAACCGGCCGATTGCGCCTTTAAAACCGGCCCCCGATGCTTACTTGCTAGATAACTCCCAACTGGATATAGAAGGCGGCGTCCGGGCCGCCATCGACATTATCGAGGCTGTCCGAGCGGGCCGGTCGCGGGGTTAAGCCGCCGCCGTCATTGGAGGAAGTGCCCGCTCCCGCTCTTTGAGGTCGATACCTTCGGTCCCTGGTTTGGGGACCGGCGCGATCCAGGCTCCGGACACAAGAATTCCACGTATCGAATGCGCGGGCCTCAGCCGGCCCGCTTCCGTTGTTCTTGCTGCAAGGCCGGAGCAACGAGCGGTCGCTCGAAGGTTTTGCGGACCTTCCGACACTGCGCGTGCGATGCGCCCTTGAACCCAACGGCCGGCAAGACATCCGCAACTGGAGAACAAATGGCTTCGACTTCTGCTGATACCTATAGCCCCTCGCGCGACGATTTCGCCGCGATGCTCGACGAGTCCTTCGCAGGTGGCAACCTGCAGGAAAGCTCCGTCGTCAAGGGCAGGGTGGTTGCAATTGAAAAGGACATGGCCGTCATCGACGTCGGCCTGAAGACCGAGGGCCGCGTGGCCCTGCGCGAATTTTCCGGCCCCGGCCGTGACTCTGACCTCAAGGTCGGCGACGAGGTGGAAGTGTTCCTCGATCGCATCGAGAACGCCCTCGGCGAAGCCGTGCTGTCGCGCGACAAGGCGCGCCGCGAAGAGAGCTGGGGCAAGCTCGAGAAGGCGTTCCAGAACAACGAGAAGGTCAACGGCGTCATCTTCAACCAGGTCAAGGGCGGCTTCACCGTCGATCTCGACGGTGCCGTGGCGTTCCTGCCGCGCTCGCAGGTCGACATCCGTCCGATCCGCGACGTCGCGCCGCTGATGAACAACTCGCAGCCGTTCCAAATCCTCAAGATGGACCGCCGCCGCGGCAACATCGTGGTGTCCCGCCGCACGGTTCTCGAAGAGACCCGCGCCGAGCAGCGCCAGGAGCTGGTGCAGAACCTCGAAGAGGGTCAGGTCATCGACGGCGTGGTCAAGAACATCACCGATTACGGTGCGTTCGTTGATCTCGGAGGCATCGACGGCCTGCTGCACGTCACCGACATCGCGTGGCGCCGCGTCAACCATCCGACCGAGGTGCTCTCGATCGGCCAGACCGTGAAGGTCAAGATCATCAAGATCAACCACGAGACGCACCGCATCTCGCTGGGCATGAAGCAGCTGCTGGACGATCCGTGGCAGGGCATCGAAGCCAAGTACCCGCTGGGTGCCCGCTTCACCGGCCGCGTCACCAACATCACCGACTACGGTGCGTTCGTCGAGCTCGAACCGGGCATCGAAGGCCTGATCCACGTCTCCGAGATGTCGTGGACCAAGAAGAACATGCACCCCGGCAAGATCGTGTCGACCTCGCAGGAAGTCGACGTGCAGGTGCTGGAAGTCGATTCCGTCAAGCGCCGCATCTCGCTCGGCCTCAAGCAGACCATGCGCAACCCGTGGGAGGTCTTCGTCGAAGGTCACCCGACCGGTTCGGTCGTCGAGGGCGAGGTCAAGAACAAGACCGAGTTCGGTCTGTTCCTGGGTCTCGAGGGCGACGTCGACGGCATGGTCCATCTCTCCGATCTCGACTGGAAGCTTCCGGGCGAGCAGGTGATCGACAACTACAAGAAGGGCGACATGGTGAAGGCCGTGGTGCTCGATGTGGACGTCGAGAAGGAGCGTATCTCGCTCGGCATCAAGCAGCTCGAAGGCGATCCCTTCGCCGAGCCGGGCGATGTCAAGAAGGGCGCGGTCGTGACCTGCGAAGTGCTCGAAGTGAAGGAGAGCGGCATCGAGGTGAAGATCGCCGGCACCGACTTCACCACCTTCATCAAGCGCTCGGAGCTCGCGCGTGACCGCAACGACCAGCGCGCCGAACGCTTCGCCGTCGGCGAGAAGGTCGATGCCCGCGTGATCCAGTTCGACAAGAAGGCCCGCAAGGTCCAGGTGTCGATCAAGGCGCTCGAAGTCGCCGAAGAGAAGGAAGCCATCGCGCAGTACGGCTCCTCCGATTCGGGTGCGACGCTCGGCGACATCCTGGGCACCGCGCTCAAGAACCGCGACAGCAAGTAAGCGAAGCCTTCGTTTTGCTGACATCGAAGCCCCGGCGCGAGCCGGGGCTTTTTTGTTGCCGGCTACCCCGCTGTCGTCCCGGACAAGGACGCCCTAAGCGCTTGTCCGGGACGACAGCGCAGTATGTGGCGGCCTTCCGGGCTACGCAGGTACAGCCTTGTTTTCTTCAAATTGCGCCGCAATTGATGTATCGAGATAAGCCAATCGTCACGCTGTGACGGCACAACGCGCCAGGCCTTTCACTTGGACGCGCCTTTCATTTGGAGATATTCCGATGTCGCTCGATTCGGACATCATCGTCGATCGCCGCAGAATCCGTCGCAAGCTGACGTTCTGGCGCGTGATGGCCGCGCTGATCGCGATCGCGGCGATTGCGGGCTTCGCGCTGGTCGCAACACCCGGCGCGCGCGGCACCTTCGCATCCGCGGGCTCGATCGCGCGGGTGCAGATCGAAGGCCTGATCCGCAGCGATTCTGATCGCACGCAGGCGCTGGAGCGGCTGGAGAACTCGCAGGCCGCGGCCGTCATCGTTCACATCAACTCGCCGGGCGGCACCACCGCCGGCTCCGAGCAACTCTACGATTCGCTCACGCGGCTCAAAGCAAAGAAGCCGCTCGTCGTCGTGGTCGAAGGCCTTGCTGCCTCCGGCGGCTACATCACCGCGATCGCGAGCGACCACATCATCGCGCAGCAGAGCTCGCTGGTCGGCTCGATCGGCGTGCTGTTCCAGTATCCAAATGTCGCCGAGCTCCTGAAGACGATCGGCGTCAAGGTGGAGGAGGTCAAATCCTCGCCGCTGAAGGCCGCGCCGAACGGTTTTGAGCCGACCAGTCCCGAGGCCCGGGCCGCGCTCGATGCGCTGGTGAAGGATTCCTATGCCTGGTTCAAGGGCCTGGTGAAGGAACGGCGTGGCATGGATGACACGCAGCTCGAAAAAGTCGCCGACGGCCGCGTCTTCACCGGACGCCAGGCGGTCGATCTCAAGCTGATCGATCAGATCGGCGACGAGAAGACGGCGGTGACCTGGCTGGTCGAGCAGAAGGGCGTCAAGAAGGGTCTTTCGGTGCGCGATTACAAGCTGCAGCCGCGCTTTTCCGATCTGCCGTTCCTCAAGACTGCGGCGGCCGTGACGCTGGAAGCGCTTGGTTTAGGCTCGATTGCGCATCAGATCGGGCAAGCCGGCGTGGTGCAGGCCGTGGATCGGGTCGGAATGGATGGAATGCTGGCCCTGTGGCAGCCGGCGGCGTCGAATTGACGGAACCGGGCGAGGGCCGGAGGATTTTCCCGCTTGGCGGGTGGCCGCTCAGCCCGCTTTTCCGGCATTTGTCACGCATTTTCGCGACGCTCAACCTTGATTTAGCGTCTTGACAGATCACAGTATTTTCACGGAAATGGTCATCCGCACGCTTCCGGGTCCTATCTCTCGATGATCAAATCCGAACTTGTTCAGCGTATCGCCGAGCACAACCCGCATCTGTACCAGCGGGATGTCGAGAACATTGTGAATGCGATTCTCGAAGAGATCGTAGCGGCCCTCGCGCGCGGTGATCGCGTCGAGCTGCGCGGCTTCGGTGCCTTCTCGGTCAAGCATCGCCCTGCACGCGCCGGGCGCAATCCACGCACCGGCGCCCACGTGCCCGTCGACCAGAAGAGCGTTCCGTTCTTCAAGACCGGCAAGGAAATGCGCGAGCGGCTGAACCGCGACCATCCGGATCCCGGCGCTGCAGACTAAGGCTGTCGTCGGCGCTTAACCGAACGGCCGCATCATGCGGCAGCAAGCTTGATTCAAGACGAGCGATCGCGATGCGAAAGTTCCTGACCGCGCTGATCGTGATTCCGCTGGGCCTGATCCTGGTGACCTTCGCCGTCGCCAACCGGCATTTCGTCACGGTCTCCCTCGATCCCTTCGTCACCGACGATCCGTCCTTCGCGGTGCGGCTGCCGCTGTTCCTGCTGCTGATCCTGGTGGCCGCCATCGGGGTCGTCGCCGGCGGCTGTGCAGTCTGGTTCGGCCAGCGGCGCTGGCGGCGGGCAGCGCGGCGGAACGATGCGGATGCGCGGGCTGCCAGGGTCGAGCTGGCCGATCTGCGAGCCCAGATGGCCGCAGCAAAGCCCGAGCCCCAGCGCCTTCCCGCCCCCTCGGGGCTCGGCCTTTACGGGCCTGTCGGGCGAGACAAGCAGCGCGCGACGTTGTAGAAGCGGCCCCGACCGAAAAACCCGTTTCCGGCTGCTCCTTGCGGCCGCTAACCGCTTTGAGACCATGTCCCAGCTCGTCAAAATCTGCGGCCTGTCCACGCGCGAGACGCTTGACGTCGCGCTCGACGCCGGCGCCGACATGGTGGGGTTCGTGTTCTTTCCGCCGTCGCCGCGGCATCTGTCGCTGGAAGCCGGCCGTGACCTCGGCCGCCAGGTGAAGCGGCGCGCGCTCAAGGTCGCACTCACCGTCGATGCCGATGATGCCACGCTCGACAACATCATGGATGCGCTGTCGCCGGATATCTTTCAGCTCCACGGCAACGAAAGCATGGCGCGGCTGCGTGACATCAAGCAGCGGTTCGGCCGCCCTGTAATGAAAGCGGTGCCGGTCGCAACCGCGGCCGATCTCGCCGTGCTGCCCGGCTATGCCGCGGTCGCCGACCGTATCCTGTTCGACGCGCGGGCGCCGAAGGATGCGACCCGGCCCGGCGGCCTGGGCGCGCCATTCGACTGGCACCTCCTGGAAAATCTCGATCTGAAACTGTCCTATATGGTCTCGGGCGGGCTCGATGCCGGCAACGTCGCCGAAGCGCTCCGCGTCACCCGCGCCGGCGGCGTCGACGTGTCCTCCGGTGTCGAGAGCGCTCCCGGCGTCAAGGATCCGGCACTGATCGAGGCCTTCATTCGCGCGGCGCGCGCCACCCAAGATGCAAGTCAAGAGTTGAGCGTACGATGAACATCGCCAAACCAAACTCCTACCGCAGCGGCCCCGACGAGCGTGGCCATTTCGGCATTTTCGGCGGACGCTTCGTCGCCGAAACCCTGATGCCGCTGATCCTCGAACTCGAGAAGGCCTATACCGCGGCCAAGGCCGATCCGGCCTTCCAGGCCGAGATGAACGGCTATCTGAAGAACTACGTCGGCCGGCCCTCGCCGCTCTATTTCGCCGAGCGTCTGACCGAGCATCTCGGCGGTGCGAAGATTTACCTCAAGCGCGAAGAGCTCAACCACACCGGCTCGCACAAGGTGAACAACGTGCTCGGCCAGATCATGCTGGCGCGGCGCATGGGCAAGAAGCGCATCATCGCCGAGACCGGCGCCGGCCAGCACGGTGTCGCGACCGCGACGCTGTGCGCGCGCTTTGGCCTGGAATGCGTGGTCTATATGGGCGCCGTCGACGTCGAGCGGCAGCAGCCCAACGTGATTCGCATGGAAATGCTGGGCGCCAAGGTGTTTCCGGTGCAGTCGGGCACGCGCACGCTCAAGGACGCCATGAACGAGGCGCTGCGCGATTGGGTCACCAACGTGCACAACACCTTCTACTGCATCGGCACGGTCGCCGGCCCGCATCCCTATCCGACGCTGGTGCGCGACTTCCAGTCGATCATCGGCAACGAGACCAAGGCGCAGATGCAGGAGATCGAGGGCCGGCTGCCGGATTCGCTGGTCGCCTGCATCGGCGGCGGCTCGAACGCGATGGGCCTGTTCCATCCCTTCCTCGACGATCCCTCCGTCGAAATCTTCGGCGTCGAAGCCGCTGGCCATGGGCTCACGCACCTGCATGCGGCCTCGATCGCGGGCGGCCGTCCCGGCGTGCTGCACGGCAACCGCACCTATCTCTTGATGAATGAAGACGGCCAGATCCAGGACGCGCATTCGATCTCGGCCGGCCTCGACTATCCCGGCATCGGCCCCGAGCATTCCTGGCTGCACGAGATCGGCCGGGTCAATTATCTCTCCGCGACCGATGACGAGGCGCTCGGCGCGTTCCAGCTGCTGTCGCGTCTCGAAGGCATCATCCCCGCGCTCGAGCCCGCACATGCCATCGCCAAGGTGATGGAACTCGCGCCGAAGCGGCCGAAAGACCACCTGATGGTCGTCAATCTCTCCGGCCGCGGCGACAAGGACGTCCCGCAAGTCGGCGACATCCTGAGGGGCAAGAGCAAGTGACCACGCGTATCGACACCCGTTTCGCCGAGCTCAAGAAGGCCGGCCGCTCGGCCTTCGTCACCTATGTGATGGCCGGCGATCCCGATCTCACGACCTCGCTCAATATCGTCAAGGCGCTGCCCAAGGCAGGCGCCGACGTCATCGAACTCGGCATTCCCTTCACCGATCCGATGGCGGATGGTCCCTCGATTCAGGCGGCTGGTCTGCGCGCTCTCAAGATCGGCATGACCTTGAAGAAGACGCTGGAGCTGGTGCGCGACTTCCGCAAGGACGACAACGTCACGCCGCTAGTGCTGATGGGCTATTACAATCCGATCTACATCTATGGCGTCGACAAGTTTTTGGCTGATGCCAAGACATCAGGCGTGGACGGCCTGATCATCGTCGACTTGCCGCCGGAGGAAGACGACGAGCTCTGCATTCCCGCGCTGAAGGCGGGCCTGAACTTCATTCGCTTGGCGACCCCGACCACCGATGACAAGCGCCTACCCGCGGTGCTCGCGAACACGTCGGGCTTTGTCTACTACGTCTCTATCGCCGGCATCACCGGAGCAGCAGCGGCGGATGCCAATGCCGTCGGTGAAGCTGTCGCGCGCATCAAACGGCATACCAAGCTGCCGATCTGCGTTGGCTTTGGCATCCGCACGCCGGAGGCGGCGCGCGCCATTGCCGAGAAGGCCGATGGTTCGGTGGTCGGCACCGCGCTGGTCGATGCGCTCAAGAACAGCCTCGATGCCGAGGGGCGGGCGACCGCCAAAACAGTTAACGCCGTGGCTGAGCTGACTGCGGCCCTGGCCCAGGGCGTTAGGGCTGCGAAACAGGCGGCCGAATAGGCCATAATTCCGCTTTAGCTCTTTAGTTTGAGCATGATCTTGTCGGAAGACCGCTTCACACTTTTCCGGATCATGCTCTAACGCGGACGACACGGCGGCTTGCCGGGCAGCGGCCCGGCCGCCATATATCTCTTCAGGCGATCCCCTGCGGGCTCGCACATCGGAGCAAACCATGAACTGGCTTACCAATGTGGTCCGGCCGAAGATCCGCAACATGCTGCGGCGGGAGACGCCGGAGAATCTGTGGATCAAGTGCCCGGATTCCGGGCAGCTCGTGTTCTACAAGGACGTCGAGGCCAACCAGTTCGTCATCCCCGGCTCGAACTACCACATGCGCATGGGCGCGGTGGCGCGTCTGAAGTCGATCTTCGACAACGAGACCTGGTTCGATGTCGCACTGCCTGACGTGACGCCCGATCCGCTCAAGTTCCGCGACGAGAAGAAATATGTCGACCGCATCAAGGATGCGCGGGCGCGGACCAACCTCAACGACGCGATCAAGGTCGGCTACGGCAAGCTCGAAGGCGCGGCCGTCGTCGTCGCCGTGCAGGATTTCGATTTCATGGGCGGCTCGCTGGGCATGGCCGCGGGCGAGGCCATCGTGCGCGGGCTGGAGCTCGCGGTCGAGAAGAAGTCGCCGTTCATCGTGTTCGCCGCCTCGGGCGGCGCGCGCATGCAGGAAGGCATCCTGTCGCTGATGCAGATGCCGCGCACCACGGTCGCGGTGCAGATGCTGCGTGAGGCAAAGCTGCCCTACATCGTCGTGCTGACCAACCCGACCACCGGCGGCGTCACCGCGTCCTACGCCATGCTTGGCGACGTGCACATCGCCGAACCCGGCGCATTGATCGGCTTTGCCGGCGCGCGCGTGATCGAGCAGACCATCCGCGAGAAACTGCCGGAGGGTTTCCAGCGCGCCGAGTATCTGAAGGAGCACGGCATGGTCGACATGGTCGTGCATCGCCACGAGCTGCGTCCGACCCTGGCGCGGCTCTGCCGCCTGCTGACCAAGGCGCCGGCGCAGGATGGTGCGTCGAAAGCAGTGCAGCCAGTCGTCAGCCCCGCCCAGATCGTATCGGCGGCTGAGACAGCGCCGGCTGCGCCCCACGCGTGAACGCGTCCCCTGACAGCGCAAAGCCGTCGCTCGGCGAAGTGATCGGGCGGCTGTCGGCCCTGCATCAGAAACGCATCGATCTCGGGCTCGAGCGGATGCACCGCCTGCTCGAGCGGCTCGGACACCCCGAACGCAAGCTGCCGCCGGTGATCCACATCGCCGGCACCAACGGCAAGGGCTCGACGCTCGCCTATCTGCGCGCGACACTGGAAGCCGCCGGCTTGCGCGTCCACGCCTACACCTCGCCCTACCTCGTCCGCATCAACGAATGTTTTCGCCTCGGCCGCGCCGGCGGCGGCGTGCTCGTCGGCGATGACGAGCTGCGCGCGGCACTCGAAGAAGTCGAGCGCGTCAATGCCGGCGAGCCTGCGACGGTGTTCGAGCTGAAGACGGCTGCCGCCTTCCTTCTGTTCGCGCATAATCCTGCCGATGTCGTGCTGCTCGAAGTCGGCCTTGGCGGCCGACTCGATTCGACCAACGTGCTCGATACGCCGGCGGCCTGCGTCATCACCCCGATCAGCATGGACCACATGGATTTTCTCGGCGATACGCTGGCGTCGATCGCCGGCGAGAAGGCCGCGATCATCAAGCGCGGCGTGCCGGTGATTTGCGCCGAGCAGGCGGACGAGGCGATGGCCGTGATCGAGGCGCACGCAAAGCGCATGCGCGCGCCGCTGTTTGCCGCGAACGAAAGCTGGCACGTCAATGTCGAGCACGGGCGCCTTGTTTATTCCGACGAGCGCGGCCTGATGGATCTCGCGGCGCCGCGCCTGTTCGGCCGCCACCAGTTCGACAATGCAGGTCTTGCGATTGCGACGCTGCGCGCGATTTCGAATTTCAGGATCAATCATGCGGCATTCGAGGCCGGCATCGTCGGTGCGGAATGGCCGGCGCGGATGCAGCGCATCACCTCGGGCGAATTGCTCTCCTGGGGACCGCAGGGCTCGGAAATCTGGCTCGACGGCGGTCACAATGCCGAAGGCGGACGCGTTGCGGCAGCAGCCCTCGGCGATCTCGAAGAGCGGGTGTCGCGGCCGCTGGTCGTCATATCAGGCATGATGGCCAACAAGGACGCGCAGGGTTTTCTCGCCAATTTCGCCGGGCTCACCCGTCACATCATCGCGGTGCCGATTCCCGATGCCGAGAACGCGCTGCCGGTTGACCGCCTCGCGGATGCCGCGCGCAGTCTCGGCATGCGCGTCGAGCCCGCGCCCGGCATTGAGGCCGCGCTCCGCGCCCTGGCGAAGCTCGCCTATGAGGTGCCGCCGCGCATCCTGATCACCGGTTCGCTCTATCTCGCCGGCCACGTGCTCGCCATCAACGGCACGCCTCCTGCATAGTCGGTCCCGTGTCCCGGACGCGTGCAGCCTTGGCGATGCGTAGCATCGTCCTGGCAACGCTGCTCCGCTGAGCCGGGACCCGTGCCGCGACATGGCCCCGGCTCTGCAGCGCACCGTTCCACGCTGCGCTGCGTCCGGGGCGCGAGAGCGAGGACAACAATGCGTTTAGCCGCGATTGCCGACGTGCACGGAAACGATCTCGCGCTGGAGGCGGTGCTCGCCGACATCCGCGCCCAGGGTATCGCCGACATCGTCAACCTCGGCGACATGCTGAGCGGCCCGCTCGATGCACGGCGCACCATCGAGATCCTGATGGCGCTCGATGCTGTGCACGTGCTCGGCAACCACGACCGCTATTTGCTCGATCGTCCGCCGGAGAAGATGGGTTCGTGGGACCGTCCAGCGCACGCGCAGCTCAATGCCACGCAGCTCGACTGGCTGCGTGCACAGCCGATGACGCGGGTGTTTCGCGATCAGGTCTTCCTCTGTCACGCGACGCCTGAGAGCGACGAGATCTATTGGCTCGACACGGTGCACCCTGA
Source organism: Bradyrhizobium sp. USDA 4486 (assembly GCF_054057995.1). NCBI lineage: Bacteria > Pseudomonadati > Pseudomonadota > Alphaproteobacteria > Hyphomicrobiales > Nitrobacteraceae > Bradyrhizobium > Bradyrhizobium sp. USDA 4486. Next base: position 6,314,893 of record NZ_JBSRZV010000001.1, on the reverse strand, counting down.
TGGCACCGTGGCGCTGTCGCCGCTTGATCGCATCGAGCAGTTCGCGCAAGGTATCTCACAGCCGCTGATCCTCTGCGCTCACACCCATCTCGCCCGCGCCGTGCGGCTTCGGGACGGCCGCTTGATCGTCAATCCCGGCAGCGTCGGCAGCCCCGGCTATCGCGACAAGCACCCGTTCCCGCATGTCGTCGAAGCCGGCACGCCGGACGCGCGCTATGCGATTCTCGAACTCGCTGACGGCGACTGGCAGGTGACGTTCCGCCATGTAGCTTACGATCATGAGGCGGTAGCCGCACTCGCCCGCCGCAACAATCAGCCGGAGCTGGCGAACGCGCTGGCAACGGGGTGGATCAAGTAGCCCGCCTGCGTGCGGGCTACTCCAGCAGATTCATCGGATCGGCCACCTTCTGCTTCAACTGATCGAACGTGCATTGCCGCGGGGCCTTGTCGGGGCGCCAGCGCAGGATCGAGGTGCCGTGGCGAAAACGCTCGCCGCTGAAATGGTCGTAGCAGACCTCGATCACCAGCCTCGGCTTGAGCGGGCACCACTTGGCCGAGCGCTCGGTGGACCAGCGGCTCGGTCCGCCCGGCGCGTTGCCGGTGAAGCCGGGCTCGCCGATCAACGCCTCCAGCCGGTCGGTCAGGTCAGGCTTGGCCTCGGCTTTGATCGCCGAGGTGAAGCCGACATGGTGCAGCAGGCCCTTGTCGTCGTAGAGCCCGAGCAGCAGCGAGCCGACCACCCTGCGGCCGGCGATCTTGTTGGTGGCGTAGCGGAAGCCGCCGACCACGCAATCGGCGCTGCGGAATTTCTTGATCTTCTGCATGCCGTCGCGGTTTCCCGCCTGATAAGGCAGGTCGAGGCGCTTGGCGATGGCACCGTCCGAACCGCCGCCCGATTGCGCCAGCCATTTTTTCGCGGTGGTGTAGCTCGTTGTCGCCGGCGAGAGACGGAAGATGCTGCCTTTCAGATGGGCCTTGGCAAATGCTTCCAGCGCCGTCCGTCGCTCGCTTAGCGGCTTTTCGGCAAGCTGCTTCTCCCTGGCCGTCGCGAGCAGATCGAAGACGAGATAGAGCGCCGGCGTTTGCTGCGCGAGCTTCGTCACGCGGCTTGCAGCGGGATGTATCCGTTGCAGCAGCGCATCGAAGGAAAAGCCCTTGCCCTGCGGCACCACGATCTCGCCGTCGAGCGTGAAGCGATCCGCCTTCAGCGCCAGCGCCGCGGCGACAATTTCAGGAAAATAGCGCGCGAGGTCCTCGCCGGATTTCGAGCGCAGATCGACGTGAGCGCCATCACGCGACAGCAGGCAACGAAAACCATCCCATTTCGGCTCGTATTGCCACTCCTTGCCGCGCGGGATGGCGTCGACCGACCGCGCCTCCATCGCAACGAGGGAGGCGGACTTTCTCGCACGTTTTGGAGGAGGGGCGGGCAAGGGCGGGACTCGTCATGCACAGGACACGTCCCACCAACGCAAACGGCCGGCATTTCGCCGGCCGTTGTCGAAAATAATCGTAAATCGCGTGGATCAGACCGCGGAGGTGATCCACTGCTGGAGCTTCGCCTTCGGCGCCGCGCCGACCTGGCGGGAGGCCATCTCGCCGCCCTTGAAGATCATCAGGGTCGGGATCGACATCACGCCATATTTGGACGCGGTCTTCGGGCTTTCGTCGACATTGAGCTTCACGATCTTGACCTTGTCGCCCATTGCGCCGGCGATCTCGTCGAGGGCAGGAGCGATCATGCGGCAGGGGCCGCACCATTCGGCCCAGAAATCGACGACTACGGGGCCGTTCGCCTTGAGCACTTCGGCTTCGAAATCGGCGTCGGAAACCTTGCTAACGGCCATTGCAGTACCTCACTCGGTTGAAAGAATCGGCGCGAATGGGAATCGCGCCCGGGATCATGGCGTCAACCTATGAACGGCCCCTTGCCGGGTCAAGGACGCTCACGCCGAGATGAAGGGATGCCAGCGCCGCGTCCAGCGCGGGGGCTGAAATCTCCATATATTCAAGGGCCTCGGTCCAGAGCAGGACGGCTCGGATGGGCTTTTGGGGATAAAGCCGCGCCAGCACCGCCCGGTACAGGGCGAGCTGTCGGACATAGGCCGCCGGCGCCTCCGCCGCGCTGTTGGGGGCCGCCTGGTTGGTCTTGAAATCGACGATCAGAACCTCATTCGGACGAACGACCAACCGGTCGATCTGGCCCGATACCAGCGCCGGAGGACGGTCCGGCCGATCGAGCTTGCCGACAATGGCGACCTCCGCCCGGCTGCCGGCGGCAAAGACTGGGGCGAAGCGCGGCTCGGCGATCAAGGCGAGCACCTTTTCGGCGAGTGCAGTGCGGTCGGCCTCGGACCAGTCCGAGGCGTTGCGCGCCATGAAGCCGAGCGCGGCCTCGCGCCGGCGCTCCGAGGCGATGTCGGGCAGGGATTGCAGCAGCCGGTGCACCAGCGTGCCGCGTTGCAGTGCCAACGCGCGGGACTGCACCGATTCGCCTGATCGCACCGAGCGGCCTTCTCCGGAAAACTGGCCGGAGGGGCGCACGGGATCATCTTCCGCGCTCTCATGCGGCGCGGGCGTCCGCAGCCAATCCGGCAGGATGATCGTTTGGTCCGCTGATGTTGCTGGTGTGCCGAGCGCTGCGACATCCTCGGGACGGGCGAATCGAGTCACCTTCCCAAGCGGCGTCTCGATCGTTTCCTTGTTCAGGCCCGATGCGGCGAGCCCGGTGTCGATGAGGTCGTACCAGCTCAGCTTGCGGACCGTCCTCATATTGCCAGGCATGCAGCCGCCGACGATCAGCCGGTCAGCCGCGCGCGTCATCGCGACATAGAGCAGGCGGCGATATTCGTCCTCGGTCTCCTCCAGCATTGCCTTGCGCGCGTCGGCAACCGGCTTGGGGTCGTCGGCCTTGCGCCCGGCCCAGACCACGACCTCGCCTCCATTGCCGCGCGGCACGTTGATCAAACGGACCCGCTGCGAGTCCGCGGGCGACGACGTGGTGTCAACCATGAACACGACCGAAGCCTCGAGGCCCTTGGCGCCGTGAACGGTCATCACCCGCACCTCATCGCGCGAAATCTCCATGTCGCGCTTCACCTCGGTGTCGGCCGAGCGCAGCCAGGCCATGAAGCCCTGCAGCGAGGCCGGCGCTTTGCGCTCGTAGCTCAGCGCCAGCTCCAGGAACTCGTCGAGCGCGTCATTGGCCTCATGGCCGAGCCGGCGCAGGATACGCGCGCGCCCGCCGTCGCCCCCTAACAGCCAGGCGTAGAAGGCGAACGGCGTCTCCTCGCGCGCACGGACCTCGCAGGCCTCGAGGCGCCGCAGCACCGCCCTGAACTTCTCGCTTTCCGCCGCATGCTCGCCGAGCGCGCGCCGCAGCGATCCCTTGCGGGCATGGGCGAGCTGGAACAGATCGTCGTCGTCGAGCTCGAACAGCGGGCTCTTCAGCGCCACCGCGAGCGCCAGGTCGTCCTGCGGCAGTAGCAGCGCATCGGCGAGATTCATCAGGTCGATGATGCCGATGTGCTCGGTGAGCTTGAGCCGGTCGGCGCCGGCGACTGGGACGCCAGCGTGCTTCAGCGCCTGAATCACCGCATCGAATGCGTTGCCGCGTCGACGCACCAGGATCAGCATGTCGCCATAGCGCAGCGGACGGCGCTCGCCTTCGTGCCCGGTCAGCGTGCCGCTCTCGACCAACCGCTTGATCTCGGTCTGGATGCGACGCGCGAGCTTGATCTCGGGGCTGGTGGCGGCGACACCATCGAATGGTGCGCGCCAGCCCTCGATCTCCTGCCTATCATCGGCTTCCGCAAGGTCCCACAGCTCGATCACGCTCGGGCCGGCGTCGGCCAGCGCGTTGTGCAGGGGATGGCCGATCTCGACCGAGTGGATGCTCTTGTAGATCTGAGGATCGCGAAAGACATGGTCCACGGAGTGCAGGATCGCCGCGCCCGAGCGGAACGAATAGGTGAAGGCGACCGGATCGAATTTCAGCCCGGCCGCGGTGAACTTGCGATGCAGCTCGCGCCGGCGCGCGTCGAACTCGTGGGGCGCCGCTCCCTGGAACGAGAAGATCGACTGCTTCTCGTCGCCCACCGCGAACACCGTGCGGTTCAGCCCCTCGCGCGCGCCTTCACCGGCGGTGAACTCGGAGATGATATGCGCGACGATGTCCCACTGCCGCGGGCTGGTATCCTGGGCTTCGTCGATCAGGACGTGATCGACGCCGCGGTCGAGCTTGTAATGGACCCAGCCCGAGGAGACGCGGTTGAGCATCGCCAGTGTCTTGTCGATAAGGTCGTCATAGTCGAGCAGGCCGCGCTCTTGCTTCTCGCGGCGGTAGTTTGCCGCCGCCGCGGTCGCGATGTGCAGCAGGGCCGCGGTGCGGTCGCGCATGGTCACGGCGCGGCGCTTCTCGATCAGTCCAGCGAGGCGCTGCGCCTCGTTCTCGAACAGACGCGCGACGGATGGATTGTGCTCGCCAAACTTCTTCGTCAGAACCGCCTTGCGGGGCAGCTTCTCATCCGTGAGGAAGAGGCAGAGATAGGCATCGACCTGCGCCGCGCCGGAAAACACTTTTGCCTCGCGGAGGCGCGTAGCCTGGTCATTGTCGGACTTGCTGCCGTCCTCCAGCGCAAAGGCGATGTCGTCCCAGCGCGAACGCGGCAGGAACGGGCCATCGAGGATCTCGGTCTCGACGTCCTCGATGCGATCACTTGCATCGACGCCCAGTACCGCCGCCATCTGCGCAGCAGCAGCTTCAGCGTTGCCGGCCTCGTCGGTCCAGGCCATGAAATGGTCGCGGCTGAGGCACGCCTCGCGCACGACCTCCTTGAAGGTGACGTCGGCGGCACTCGCCATCGCGGTGAGCAGTGCGCGGCCGGTGATCGTCTCCGGATCGCGGGCGGCTTCCAGCAGGACCTTCAGATTGGCGCGCTCCATCATGTCGTTCTGATCGCGCTCGTCGATCACGGCGAAGCGTGCCGGCACATTGGCCTCGAACGGAAACTGCTGGAGCAGGCGCGTGCACAGCGCGTGGATGGTCTGCACCTTCAGCCCACCGGGCGTCTCCAGCGCGCAGGCGAACAGTTTTCGCGCGTCGCGGCGCAACTTTGCGCTCGGATGCGGGATGCCGACGGCACGGATCGCGGCGTCCAGCCCGGCATCGTCGAGCGTGACCCAATGGCCAAGCGTGGTGAACACGCGCTCGGCCATGTTGGCGGCGGCGGCCTTGGTGAAGGTGATGCAGAGGATCTTTTCCGGCGGCACGCCAGACAGCAACAGGCGGATCACGCGCTGGACCAGCACATGGGTCTTGCCCGAGCCGGCATTGGCCGACACGAAGGCCGACGCGGTCGGATCGGACGCGCGCGCCTGCCGCGCACGAACTTCGTCGGGAATGGGACGCGGCAGCTTCACCATTCCTCGATCCCCAGGCCGCCGGCCGCAGACCATTCCTTGATCCGGGCGAGGTCGTCATAGGTGCCGTAGCGGTTCGCCCACATCGGCAGGTTCAGCGAGGTGTAGGGCTGGTTCTCGTCCTCGAAGGCGCGGATCAGTGCCTCCAGCTTGGCCCGCGCTTCTGCGGCAGCGGTATCGGGCGGCTGCGGCTCGTCGCCGGGCTTGTACTTGAGCTCGAGGATGCGCTCCTCGCCCGGCGGATTGTTGCCGCTCAGGCGGACGTAGACGAGCTGGCTGACGGACGCGCCCGCGTCGATCTCAGGGAAACCGCCTTCGCGCAGAATTGCGGCTTCCAGCGTGAGTTGCGGCGACAGACCCATGCGGACCTGCTTGCCGGTCGGCGGCTGGCCGGTCTTGTAGTCGAGAATGGCGTAGCCGCCGCCTTGGCGCCGCTCGATGCGGTCGGCGCGGGCGGAGAGGCGAAAGCTGCGGTTGTTGCGGAGCGCGATCGAAATCTCGCCGCGGGTCTCCGCCGTGATCGCCTCGATCGCATCACGCCTCGCAATCTCCCATTCGCCGAACCAGCGCGCGATGCGCTGGAAGCGCGGCCACCACAGCGCCCGCGCTTCGGGCCGCTCCATCAGCGGCGCAAAATGCTTCTCGCCGATCGCGCGCAGAACGCGCGCGGGATCGTCGGGCAGACGCGCGGCATAGGTCTCCGTGAACTCGCCGATCGCATCGTGGATCGCCGAGCCGCGGTCGGCCGCCGACAACGGCATGTCGACGGGATCGAGCGCGTCGAGCCGCAGGATGTACTTTGCGTAGATCGTGTAGGGATCGCGCAGCCAGTCCTCGATCGCGGTGACGGACATGCTCAACGGCCGGCTCGCGCGCGGCGGCCGCGGCTCGGGCTGCTTGATCGGCCTGACCTCGGCGGGCTGATCGAGCGCGCCGGCGAACTGCACGTATTTTTCGCCGGCGCGAACAGCAGCCTTCCAGAGATCGTCACCTGCGACCGCTTCGAGCCGATGAAGAAAGCGCGAGGCCACGGCCGGTGCGCCGCCGGCCTTGGCGGAATGGGTGAGGATCACCTCATCGCCGCCGAGCAGCTGCGCGAAGTCATGAGCGGAGAGGCCGATACGGCGTTCCGGCAAATCGAGGCCGAGCTCGTGCCGCATCGGCCGGCTGAGCCAGGGATCGATGCGCGGCGCCGGCGGCCACACGCCCTCGATCAAGCCGCCGATGATGACGCGGTCGGCCTGCATCAGGCGCGATTCCAGCGGACCGTAAATCTGGAGGCGCGCTCCGGGCCTGTCGCGCCGCCGCACCGCGCGATCGCTGAATGCGGTCTGGAACACGTCGGCATAGTCAGGCAGCGGCACCATCAATCCGCTGGTGGTGCCGCCGCGCAGGAGATCGTCGAAGGCGCTCGCGAGTGCGAGGCCCTCGCGCTCCTCGAAGGCGAGCGGGATGCCCTGCTCGTCGCGCGACAGCTCGATCATGATCTCGCGATGGCGGTGCGCGAGCTCGGCGAAATCATGCGGCTTCGACGGCGGCAGGCTCTCGATCGGCGCCAGGGCTCTCTGCAAGACATTGATCAGCGCCTGGATTCGATCGAGGTCTTCGGCCTTGAGATGCGCGCGCGGCTCGGCCTTATGAAGCGCGGAGACCTCGCCGCGCCACAGTTTTGTTAGCTCGTCGCGAAAGCGGTTGAATTCGCGCAGGAGACCGCCGGTGCCGGCAGGCGGGCGCGTGCCGCGCAGAACTGCGAGCTCGAGGGCTTCGATCGCCGTCCTCCATGCGCCTTGCGCGCGGCCGAGCCGGCACAGCGGATGCTTCAGCATCGCCAGCAGCGTCGGCGGCTCCGATCCTTTGATCGCCGCTTCCGCCACAAGGCGCGCGAAAACGCCGGCGGAGGTTTCCATCAGCGCGTCGCCGCCGGAATCGTCGAAGGCGAGATCCCATCGCGTCAGCGCCGCCATCACCCGCCGCGCCAGCGCGCGATCCGGTGTCACCAGCGCCGCCGACTTGTCGAGATGCCGCGCCTCGCGCATCGCGATGGCGATCGCAAGTGCTTCCATCTCGGGATTGGAGGCCTCGACCACCGTGAGGTTTTTCATGCCGCCCGCGATCCTCGCAGCAACATCCGGCTGTTTCAGCCGGTCGTGCCAGACTTCCGTCTTGGCCGACGGCCGCATCGATTCGGAGGCGAGCAGATCGCGACCGCCGTCCGCCGGCGGCTGGAGGATCTCGACGTCGCTGCGCTTTATGCCGAACCGCTCCAGCAGCGCGTGCATGGCATATTGCGGATGATTCGAGGCCGGATGCTCGGCGAACTTGCCGAGCGAATCGCGCAAACCCCCGATGCTGCGCCAAGCATCCTCGTCAAGATCGGTGTCGAGGCCCGGCAGCACCACGGCGCCATGCGGCAGCGATGCGACCGCGTGGAGGAATTTTGCGGTGGCCGGCATCGAGCCGGTCGAACCGGCCGCGATCACGGGACCATGGGGATGCGCGGTCAGGCGCTTTGCTTCCGCTGCGATCAGAAGGTCACGCCGCGCCGCGGGCTCGATGCGGTTGATCTCGGCGAGATGCGCAGGCCAGGCGATGCGAGCGATGCGCAAAAATTCGAGCGAGTGCTGCCAGTAACGGTCGAGATTATCAGGCACGAGCCCGTCGAGCGCGCTCCAGTCGACGCCGCGCGTCACCATGTCGTCGATCAGGCGGGCGAGATCGCCGGCAAGCGCAAGCGTGGAGGCGGGGCCGCCGACCACCAGCGGCGACAGCACCGGGCCCTTGGCCCAGGCGGCGACGAGCTGCGCCAGCGTCAGCCGCCGTTCCAGCTCGCCGAGCCGCGGCGGGATCTCGATCGGCATCGTGCCCGAGAACTGTTCGCCTTCGTCGGCGAAAGCGAGCTCGTCCTCGTCGATGTCGCCGAGCGCGACGATGCGCGGCAGCACCACTGCGTCCGCCTTCATCTCGTCGAGGAAGATCTCGCGGACGACGCGCATGGCGCGCCGTGTCGGCAGATACAGCGTGGCATCGGCCAGCCGCGCCGGTTCCTTGCGCGCCTCGAAGCCGCCGACCAGCTGGCCGTCGAGCAGGCGCGAGACGACCGTGCGCAGGAACGGAACTGAGAGGGGAACGCTGACGACGCGCATGGGCTGCCTGATTCGGGGTCAGGGCAATATAGGGAGGCGGGGGCGAATGGTCATGCGCCGGGAGGGAGTCGTCCCCGCTCTCCCACCGTCATTCCGGGGGCGATGCGCAGCATCGAACCCGGAATCTCGAAATTCCGGGTTCGCGCTTACGCGCGCCCCGGAATGACGGGCAGTGCCGCAGGTTAGGCAAAGGCGCGCTTGCGCGCCGTGCCCACGCGTCTCTCACCGGCTTTCTGAGCTTGAATGGTGGGCACACCCTACGGCGCGGTGCTTGGAGCGGCCCTACGCCACGCTCTCCAAAAACGCCTCTTCCGCGGCGTGCACCGCATCGGGCGTGCCGACATGCATCCAGACGCCGTCGAGGCGAAGGCCGAACAGGCGCTCCTGCTCGTTGGCGCGGTCGAACATCTTTGTCAGCGAGAACTCGCCCTGCGGCGCGTCAGTGAAGATCGCCGGCGACAGGATCGCAGCGCCGGCATAGACGAACGGGACGATCTCTTTTTCTTTGCGCTTGCGCAGGGCGCCATCCGGCGTCATGCCGTAATCGCCGCGGCCGCTATAGCCGATGCTGGTCGCGGTCGGCGCCATCAGCAGCAAGATGTCCATCCGCGCCGGATCGAAATTTTCTGCAAGCCGCGCCAAATTGGAGCGCACGCCGTCGATCCACAGCGTGTCGGAATTGACGTGGAAGAACGGCGCATCGCCGAGCAGCGGCAGCGCCTTGATCACGCCCCCGCCGGTGCCGAGCACCTGGTCGCGCTCATCCGAGATGGTCACACGCGGATGCTGCCGCGATGCGGTGTGGTCGATGATCTGGTCGGGCAGATAGTGCACGTTGACGACGGCGTCGGTGACACCCGCCTGACCGAGCTTGTCGAGCACATGATCGAGCAGCGGCTGGCCGGCCACCCGCACCAGGGGTTTTGGCATCTTATCCGTCAACGGACGCATGCGCAGGCCGAATCCTGCAGCGAGCACCATGGCTTTGGTCGGTTTGACGGGCATCAATTGCTTTCTCAGATCTGCTTTCTCTGACCTATCGATTTCGCGTTCGCAGCAATCCTAGCACGGAGTTCACCGCGCCGCACCGCATCTCAACCGCCTTAGCCAGCCGCCGTGACGGTTGTGCGACGGGTGTTGCCGTTACGCTCCAACAGATGTGGAACGCACCTTTTTTTTCTTCCTGTCACCGAGCTTGAGGAAATTGACACCGATCTGGTCGCCATTGACCCAGGCCAGCTCGCAGCGCCGGTACGCGAGTCCGGTTGAGGACAGCAGCAGGAAAAATTCTTTCAGGTGGAGCCCTTCGACCGAGCCGTCGATGGTCAGCTTGGCGCCGCTCTCGGAGACGTCCTCCATGGTGCAGTCGCGCCGCCAGGTCCCGTCGATTCCCATCATCTGGGCCGGAATCCCGCGTTCGAAAACAACCCGGCTGTTGCCGCGCTGGTCCGCCTTCACTGCCATCTGCCCTTGCTCCAGCCCCGTCATTCTCCGGCTGCCTGCGGGCGATGATACCGATGGGATGGCTAACAGGCCGTAAATCAGGTTCCGGTCGGGGCGACCGGCGGCGGCACGTTGGCGAGATACCAGTCGCGCAAAGCGCTGAGCGTTGGATGAGCCAGGGAGCGCTGGAGATAGGTCCAGATCCGCGGCTGATGGCGCAAATAATGCGGTTTACCGTCGCGACGATTGAGCCGGGCGAAGGTGCCGAGCAGGCGCGTGTTGCGCTGCGCCGACATGATGGCGTAGAGCTCGGCAAAGCCTGCCGCGTCGAAGCCCGCATCGCCCGAGCGGCGCGCCTTGATGTAGCGCGACAGCAGCGTCAGCTCGATGTTTTCAGGCACGTCGATGCGGGCGTCCTGGAGCAGCGAGACGACGTCGTAGGATTGCGGCCCGAGCACGGTGTCCTGAAAATCGATCACGCCGACGCGCTCGATACCGGCGCGGTCCGCGAGCCAGATCAGGTTGGGCGAGTGATAGTCGCGGATGATCCAGGTCTTCGGCGCGGCCAGCGGCTTCTGCAGAAGCTCGCGCCACATCGCGAAAAATTCGTCGCGTGCCTCGGCGCTCAGCGGCGCGTTGCGGTCGGGCAGATACCATTCCGGCATCAAGCCGATCTCGATCAGCAGCGCCTCGATGTCAAAGACCGGAATAGCATAGGTCTGATCCGCCAGAGGCAATGTCTCCGGCAGCGTCTTGCCGTGCAGCATGGCGAGCGCGTCGGTCGCGGCCTCGTAGCGCTCGGGAATCGGGCGCGGTGGATCGCCTTCGACGACGGCTTCGCTGCCGAAATCCTCGGTAATCAGGAAGCCATGATCGAGATCGGCATGGTAGATCGTCGGCGCCGAGATTCCTTGCGCGCGCAGGCCTTCGTCGATGGCGACGAACGGCCTGACGTTCTCTGCGAGATGCACCGCCGCGCTGTAGGATTTCCCGTTATAGAGCGCAGCGCCGTCAGGCCGCTGCGGAAAGTTCATGAGGATGACGATCTCGTGGTCGCGCCGCAGCCGCGCATAGGAGCGGGTGGAGGCGTCACCCGCCATGTGCTTGCGCGTTGCATCCATGTAGCCCGACGCATCCAGGAACTCACGCAGCGCCTGCAGCCGCGCAACAGTGGCGGCGGCCTTGCCGTAACCGGTGATGTCGGCCGCGCGCGCATTTGAGCCTAGCGCCGGCCGGTGCGTTAGCGCGATGTCGATACGGTCTTCGGGCATCGCCGACGGCGCACGCTCGGGCCATTCGATCAGCACCAGCGTCGCATCGGGCAGCGGCGACAGGCCGATCTCCTCGAGCTCGCTCTCGTCCTCAACGCGGTAGAGGTCGGCGTGCATCACCGGGAAGGGCGGCAGCTCGTAGCCCTGCACGAGCGTGAAGGTCGGGCTCGGCACCTCCAGCTCGTCCTCGCCGGCGAGGTAGCGGACCAGGCTGCGGGCGGCTGCGGTCTTGCCGGCGCCGAGATCGCCGGTGAGCGTGATGACATCGCCGGGGCCGACCAGCAGCGCGAGATCGGCCATCAATTGTGCGGTGGCCGTCTCGTTGTGAAGCGCGACGGAGAATGTGGTTGGCGCGATCATTCGGCGGCGTCGCGATGCGCCGCCTGGTCGGTCGGGAACTCGCAGATCACGACCGTGCCGCGGCCGACGATCGAATCCACCCGCACCTTGCCGCCATGCAGCTCGACGAAGGAGCGCACCAGGGACAGGCCGAGCCCGGCGCCGCGGTGACGCGAGCCTTGCGAGCGGCTTTCGAACCAGTTGAAGACCTTGTCCTTCATGTCGGCGGGTATTCCGGGCCCGGAATCTGTCACGGTGAAGACCACACTGCGCTCTGTGCGCCGCGCGCTGATGCCGACGGTGGAATCCTGTGGAGAAAACCCGACGGCATTGGCGAGGAGATTATAGAGCACCTGCACCACGCGCTTCTCGTCGCCGATGAAAGTCCCGATATCGGGCGCGATCTCGACCTTGAGGCGGATGCGGTCGGTGGCGAGCCGGTCCTGGATACCTTCGGCGGCGAGCTCGATGGCCTTGCTGACGTCGACGGGTCCAAGTTCCAGCTTCATCGCGCCGGCATCGATGGTAGCGAGATCGAGGATGTTGTTGGTGAGCGCCAGCAGCGCGTTGGTCGATTTGGTGACGTAGTCGAGATATTCGGCCTGTTTCGGCGTCAGCGGCCCGGTCGAGGGATCGCTGAGGAAATGCGCGAAGCCGATGATGGTGGTGAGCGGCGAGCGCAGCTCGTAGGAGACGTGGTGGACGAAATCCACTTTCATCTGGTCGGCGGCTTCCAGCGCCTCGTTGCGCTCGCGCAGCGCGCGCTCGACATTCTCGGTGTCGGTGATGTCCTGGAACGTCAGCATGGTGGCGCCGTCGTGCAGCGGGCGGATCATGCCGTCGAGCACGCTGCCGTCCTTGCGCTCCAGCTTCAGCGGCACATCGCCGCGGTTCTCGATCGAGGTGATGGCCTCGCGGATCTGGCGCCAGACCACGGGATCGTCGAACAGCTGATGGCACCAGCCCTCGACGGTCTGGATGTGGGGCTCGTCACGCATGGCGTCGCTGGAGAGCTTCCACATCCGGACGAAGGCCGGGTTGAACAGCTGGGCCTTGCCGTTGCTGCCGAACACCGCGACGCCTTCGGCGAGGCTGTCGAGTGTCTCACGCTGGACGCGGATCAGGCCGTCGAAGCGGCGGGCGAGATCGAGGCTTTCGGTGACGTCGTCGAACAGATAGGTGACGCCGCCTTCCGGATTCGGCGTGGTGACGACGGAGAGCGCGCGCCCGTCGGGCAGATACCAGGTGTCGTGGGCGGCCTCGACCGCGCGATAGGCCTCGTGCAGCTTGGCCTTCCAGGCGCGGAAATCAGGCTGCTCCGGCAGCTTGCGCGCGGCGCGGAGCTGGTCGAGCACGCTGGAATCGTCGGGATTGGCGTCGAGGAAGGTGCGGTCGAGGTCCCACAGCCGCCGATAGGAATCGTTGTAGAAGGCAAGGCGCCGCTGGCCATCGAATACGGCAACGCCGGAGGAGAGCTGGTCCAGTGTGCGGCGATGTGCTTCGGCCATCCGCACCAGCGCCGAGCTCAGCGCATCCGCTTCGCTGGCGTCGATCGCGACGCCGACACTGCTGCTGCCGACATTGACCGCGCGCACGTCGTACATGCGCCGCTCGCCACTGACGACGATCGGCAGCCGCGAGGTGAAAGTGGCCGCGTCCTTCAGCCCCCGTTCCATCGCGGTGCGGTCGGCGCTGTCGAGCAGCTCGAGCTTGCGCTCGTGGGCATCGGCGATGCTGGCGGCCTCGGTCGCACGGACATAAGCCGGATTGGCGTAGGTGAGCGCGCCGTTCGCGGCCTTGGCCCATATCGGCCACGGTGCGGCAGCGGCAAAGCCGCGCAGCATCTCGGTCTCGTCGGAGAGCGCCTTGTAGCGCAGATGGGTTTCGGCCAGTTCGCGGCGCAGTCCGGACAGCTCGCGAATCCTGACAATGGCCTGGCCGCCGATGGCGCGGCCGATGGCCTCCAGCGTGTGGCCATGTGCGGTGGTCAGCGTCAGCTGGAACCCGTCGCCACGCTCCCGCAGCGCATCGACCGCGTGGTCCATCTGCAGCGCCGGTTCCGGCGGCAGCCAGGTTCCGAACGCCAGCACGCGCTGCGGCGAGGAATCGCGCGGCAGCACCATCGAGATGTCGCCCGTGATCTGGGCGCGGTTGTCGCCGGCGGGCCAGGAGATCATGATCTGCGGCTCGGCAAACAGCAGCGCGCCGTAGCGGTCGGCCTGGAGCTGGAGTTCCCCGATCCGCGCGCGCAGCCGCGCCTCGTTCTTCGCGGTGCGCACGCGCGTGCGCATCAACAGGATCGCGGCCATCACGGAGAAGCCGAGCAGGGCCAGCGCGGTGGCAAGCACTGCGAGTTCCTGCCGGTTGAAATCCAGCAATGTGGAGAGGGTGTCGACGAGGTCGTCGGCCTTGGCCGGCGCAGCCGGCAGCAGCGCTGCGAGAGCGCCTCCCAACAAGCTGTTGCGCGCCAACGATGTGCACGACAGCAGCGTCCGACGCATCGACACGATCACGCCTGACATAGTTGCCCCAAGACCGCACGGATTTGCGCGCGGCAACCCCCGCCGCACGCGAATCAAACGACAATACCCCCACCGCGACTCCGGCGGTAAGAGTCCAGATCGTGAACGCAAAGGCGGCCCCAAAAAAATGCGGGGCGCTGGGTTCCAGGCTCGCGTAGCTCTGCGGGTGATTTGGCTGGAATTGCCGTGTGTTAGCTTGTCGTGCGAAGCGCGCGCCCGGATCGAAGCTACGCCCCCACCCGCGTCGCTCCGCTCCGCGACCTCTAAAGCGGGAGAGGTGAATCCAACTCGCAGCTCGGCTAGCGTCCCGTTGAACCAAATCCGCCGGCGCCGCGATCCGTTTCCGACAATTTCGCCACCGGAACCAGCGCGGCCTGCACCACGGGTGCGACCACCATCTGTGCGATGCGCTCGCCGCGCTTGATCACGAACGGCCCGGTGCCGTGGTTGATCAGGATCACCTTGATCTCGCCGCGATAGTCCGCGTCGATCGTGCCCGGCGCGTTGAGCACGGTGACGCCGTGCTTGGCGGCAAGGCCCGAGCGCGGTCGCACCTGGGCCTCGAAGCCGGGCGGCAACGCAATCGCAAGGCCCGTCGGCACCAGCGCATATTGGCCGGGCGCCAGTGTCAGCGGCTCGCTCTCCGGCACTGCGGCCATCAGGTCGAGGCCGGCGGCCTCGGCGGTCTGGTAGGCCGGCAGCGGCAGGCCCTCGGCATGGGCGAGGCGCTGCAATTCGACCGCGACTTTCGTGCTCAAGATGCGGACTCCAGGGATTTACCGGTCACGCTTTTTGCGACATGCGCGACCAGCTCGATCGCAACCTGTTCCTTGGTCATCACGGGCCAGGAATCAACAGCGATCTCGCCGTCCTTCTCACCATTCTTGCGGCTTATGAGGTGGACGGTGTTGCGGTCGCCGCCCATCACGCCGGTCGCGGGTGAGACGTCGTTGGCGACGATCCAGTCACACCCCTTGCGCTGAAGCTTTGATTTCGCGTTGTCGATGAGGTGTTCGGTCTCGGCAGCAAAACCGATCACCAGCGGCGGGCGCTTGTCGGTCAGCTTCGAGATCGTGGCGAGGATGTCGGGATTCTCGACCAGCTGAAGCTGCGGCATGCTGCCTGCGGTCTTCTTCAGCTTCTGCTCGCCCTCATTGGCGACGCGCCAGTCGGCGACGGCAGCGGCGAAGATCGCGATGTCGGCGGGCAGCGCGGCCTGCACCTGCTCCAGCATCTGCCGTGCCGATTCGACGTGCTTCACTGTGACGCCGGCGGGATCGTCGAGATCGACCGGGCCGCTCACCAGGATCACCTCGGCGCCGGCGGCTTGTGCTGCGGCGGCAATGGCAAAACCCTGCTTGCCCGAGGAACGGTTGGCGATGTAGCGCACCGGATCGATCGGCTCGTGGGTGGGACCCGCGGTGATCAGCACGCGCTTGCCGGCGAGCGGCTTCGGCACTGGCGGCCGCAGCAGCCGCTCGGCGGCGGTGGCGATCTCGATCGCCTCGGACATGCGGCCGACACCGGCTTCACCCGCTTCGGCCATCTCGCCGGAATTGGGCCCGATCAGCACCACGCCGACACGCTGGAGCTGCGCGACGTTGCGCCGCGTCGCCGCGTTGTTCCACATCAGCGGGTTCATCGCCGGCGCCAGCAGGATCTTGCGGTTGGTCGCGAGCAGGATGGCGCTGGCGAGATCGTCGGCATGGCCGTTGGCCATCTTCGCCAGGAGGTCTGCGGTCGCCGGAGCCACCACGATCAAGTCGCAGTCGCGCGCGAGGCGGATGTGGCCGGCATCGAACTCGCTCTGAGGATCGAACAGATCGGTATAAACGCGCTCATGCGAGAGCGCGCTGACCGCGAGCGGCGTGACGAATTGCTGCGCGGCCTTGGTCAGCACGCTGCGGACCTCGACGCGGCGTTCCTTCAGCCTGCGGATCAGGTCGAGCGACTTGTACGCCGCGATGCCGCCGCCGATGATCAGGGTGACGCTGACCTCAGGAACCGCGCCGGTGCGCTGCGGCGTGGGGGCGGTGGATAGCGCCGGGGGCGCCGAAAAAGGCGTCAGCGGCTCCTCGCGGCCCTCGATCAGCTCC
Organism: Bradyrhizobium sp. USDA 4486; assembly: GCF_054057995.1. NCBI lineage: Bacteria > Pseudomonadati > Pseudomonadota > Alphaproteobacteria > Hyphomicrobiales > Nitrobacteraceae > Bradyrhizobium > Bradyrhizobium sp. USDA 4486. Next base: position 6,298,658 of record NZ_JBSRZV010000001.1, on the reverse strand, counting down.
CGCAGGATGACCCGGACCTCTTCCTCGACCGACCTGTGGTTCTTGGCCGAGCGCAGCCGCAAATAGGTTTTGACGGCGTCGTCGAGCTTGCGGATGGTCAGGCTTGCCATGACAGCCCTCCAGCACGGAATGATAGCAATGCTATCATTTGCGCGATTGCATTGCAATCAAAGATTCCGGACGGCGATCAGGATTCCGATGAAGGTCGCGGCAATGATCCAGAGCGCCACGGTGCGCCAGCGATTCTTGCGGCCCTCGCTCCGGCCCATGGCGGCGATGCTCTCCGGCGACAGGCGAAGGCCTTCCCGGGTCATGGTCTCGAGCTGCTCGAGCACCGCGACCGAGCGCTGGGCGATGTCGGGCAGGCGCATCATCACGCGGGCGAGCTCGCCGCCGCCGGCGAGCGCGCCCTGCACGCGGCCGATCGGACCGAGGTTGCGCTCGATCCACTCGCGCACCACGGGGTCGGCGATCTTCCAGATATCGAGCTTGGGATCGAAGCCGCGGGCGACGCCTTCGACCACCACCATGGTCTTCTGCAGCAGGATCAGCTCGGGCCGCGTCGTCATGTCGAACAGGCCGGTGACCTCGAGCAGCAGCGTCAACAGCCGCGCCATCGAGATCTCCTCGGCGGTGCGGTTGTGAATGGGCTCGCCAATGGCGCGGATGGCCTGCGCGAAATTCTCGACCGAATGATGCGCAGGCACGTAGCCCGCCTCGAAATGCACTTCCGCCACGCGGCGATAATCACGGGTGATGAAGCCGAGCAGGATCTCGGCGAGGAAGCGCCGCTCCTTCATGCCGAGCCGGCCCATGATGCCGAAATCGACCGCGACGAGGCGGCCGGCCTCGTCCAGGAACAAATTGCCCGGATGCATGTCGGCGTGGAAGAAGCCGTCGCGCAGCGCATGGCGGAGGAAGCTCTGGATCACCTTGCGGCCGAGATCGGGCAGATCGACCTGCGCCTCTTCGAGGCGCTTGTGATCGTTCAGCGCGATGCCGTCGATCCACTCCATGGTCAGCACGTTGTGCGTGGTGCGGTCCCAGTCGACGGTCGGCACGCGGAAGTCGGGGTCGTCCTGCGTGTTCTCCGCCATCTCCGACAGCGCGGCGGCCTCGAGCCGCAGGTCCATCTCCATCGCGACCGAGCGCGACATGGTGTTGATGACCTCGACCAGACGCAGGCGCCGCGCCTCGGCCGAATAGGTCTCGGCCTTGTGCGCGACGAAGAAGAAGTCGGAGAGATCGCGGCGGAAGCGCGCGGCAACGTTCGGCCTGAGCACCTTGACCGCGACAGGCCTGCGAATGCCATCGCGCTGCACCTCGCCGCGATGCACCTGCGCGATCGAGGCAGCTGCGACCGCCGGGCCGAAGCTGACGAACACGTCCTTGAGCGGCCGCTCCAGCGACGTCGCGATCGCAGCTTCCGCCTCTGCCTGCGGAAACGGCGGCAAGCGGTCCTGAAGGCTTTCCAGGTCGCGCGCCATGTTGAAGCCGACCACGTCGGGGCGCGTCGCCAGGAATTGGCCGAGCTTGAGATAGGCCGGACCCATCCGCGTCAACGCGCGCGAGATTCGCGGGCCCTGCTTGACGCCTCGCCGCTCGACGATGCGCGCAAGTTTCAGCGCGAGCTGGCCGGGCGGCGGCACCAGGCTGGGATCGACCGAGCCGAACACGCCCTCGCGCGCAAATACGAACGCGGCGCGGATCAGGCGCGCAATGTGGGTGAAGGCAGAGATCACAAACGCCAGCCCGAATGCAGTGCGACGATGCCGCCGGACAATGTCTGCCAGCTGACGCGGGCGAAGCCGGCGTCGCGGATCATGTCGGCGAAGACGTTGGGCCTTGGAAATTTGCGGATCGATTCGACGAGATACTGATAGGACTCGGCATCGCCCGTCACCATGCGGCCGAGCGGCGGAATCACCTTGAACGAGAACAAATCGTAGATCCGGTCGAGCCCGGGCACCTCGACGGTGGAGAACTCGAGGCACAGGAAACGGCTGCCGGGCCTCAGCACACGATAGGCCTCGCGCAGCGCCAGGTCGATCCGGGGCACGTTGCGGATGCCGAAAGCGATCGTATATGCATCAAAGCTGCGGTCGGCGAAGGCGAGCGCCTCGGCATTGCCTTCGACGAAATCGACCTGGGTGTCGAGATGGCGCTTGGCGGCGCGCTCGCGGCCCACAGCCAGCATGTCGGTGTTGATGTCGCAGACGGTGGCATGGAAGCCCGCGCCGGCCGCCTTGGCGGCGCGGAACGAGATGTCACCGGTGCCGCCGGCAACGTCGAGCAACGCGAACGGCCGATCGCTCCTGGGCGGGTTGAGCGTGTTGATCATGATGTCCTTCCAGACCCGGTGCAGGCCACCGGACATCAGGTCGTTCATCAAATCATAGCGCGACGCCACGCTGTGAAACACATCGTTCACCAGCGTCTGCTTGTCCCCCAGGGGCACGTCCCTGAAGCCAAAATGCGTGGTTTCGCCCGGCCGATCCATTACTCTACTCCACGAGGCGGACCATAGCCTGCCCGCCGCAATGGCGCTATCACACCGCCTTCATAAGGTGAATGCCTGACCATGCCTGAATTGCCCGAAGTCGAGACCGTCCGCCGCGGCCTTCAGCCCGTCATGGAGGGCGCGAAAATCCTCAGGGCGGAGGCCCGCCGGCCTGACCTGCGCTTTCCGTTCCAGCCGGACTTCGTGGCCCGGCTCAAGGGGCAAGTCGTCACGGGCCTCGGCCGCCGCGCAAAATATCTCATGGCCGATCTTGCCTCCGGCGACGTGCTGCTGATGCATCTGGGCATGTCGGGCTCGTTTCGCGTCGTCAAGCCGGACAACGACGCGGCACCCGGCGAGTTTCGCTATCCGAAGGGCAAGGATTCAGCACACGACCACGTGCTGTTTCGGATGTCCTCCGGCGCCGACATCGTCTTCAACGATCCGCGCCGCTTCGGTTACATGAAAGTGATTGCGCGCAACGCGCTCGACGATGAGCCGCTGCTGCGCGGGCTCGGCCCCGAACCGCTCGGCAACGAATTCGACGCCGCGATGCTGGCGCGGTCCTGCGCAGGCAAGACCACGAGCCTCAAAGCCGCGCTGCTCGACCAGCGCGTGGTCGCGGGTCTCGGCAACATCTATGTCTGCGAAGCGCTGCACCGCTCGCATTTGTCGCCGCGCCGGATCGCCGCGACGCTCGCGACCAAGGGTCGCAAGGGCGCTGGCGGCGGCGAGCCGACCGACCACGCGAAGCGCTTGGTCAGCGCGATCCACACCGTGCTGAACGACGCCATCAAGGCCGGTGGATCGTCATTGCGCGATCACCGCCAGACCTCGGGCGAGCTCGGCTACTTCCAGCATTCCTTCAAGGTCTACGACCGCGAGGGCGAGAAATGCAAGACGCCCGGCTGCGGCGGCACGGTGAAGCGTTTCACCCAGAATGGCCGGTCGACCTTCTGGTGTCCGAAATGTCAGAAATGAGATGGATCGCAGCCGGGAGGTCGTGAGTCTCGGCGAAGACGACGATCCCACCACGCCGTCATTGCGAGCGCAGCGAAGCAATCCGGCCGGGCTGGTGACCGAATTGCTTCGTCGCTTGTGTCACCGGATAGGGAAGAGCCGCCTGGCGCCCGAGCGATCGCCCCGCTCAGTACGCCAGTGTCGTGGTCTCGTCCGCCACAAGCTCGGCGGCGACGTGCAACATGCCGTTGGCGGCCGAGATGACCTGGTCGATCAGGACATTGGTCGTAGCCTCGAGCTCGAGCCGGTTCTCGATCCAGCGCCAGAGGCCGCGGATCTCGTCGGCCGACTTGCCGTTCGGCGCGAACTCGCTGACGGCGAGGCCGCTGGCGAGCGAGTCCTGGTGGTCGTTGCGCATGACGATCAGCGGCCGTGCGAGCACCTCCGCGAGATCGAGCGCGGCTTCCTCGGCGAGCGCGCCCGCGGCGTTGTCGATGCGCTGACCGCGGATCGGGGTCTGGTTCAGCACGAAGCTGTAGGGCCGCTTCCAGGCGCGCGCGACGCTCAGCGTCGAGACGGTCGCCTCGATGTCGGCGACGGTCGGCCGGGACGGGATCAGGCAGAGGTCGGAATGACGGATCGCGGCGGTGGTCACGGCGGACAGGCCGGCCGCGGTGTCGACGATCGCGACCTGCAGGCCGCTGTCCGCCAGCATCTTGACGCGCGGCGCGAAATCGGCGGCGTGATAGATCGGCTCGACGACGACGTCGTCGTTGTTGCGGCGGCGGGCCCAGTTCGACAGCGTGCCCTGCGGATCGGTCTCGATCAGGCGGACGGTGAAGCCGGCCTGCTTGGCTGCCAGCGCGAGTCCGATGGCGAGCGTGCTTTTGCCACTGCCGCCCTTTTGGGTGGCCAGTACGATCGTATGCATGGAAAGTTCAATCCTTTGGAATGTCTGGGTCGTTGGGGTAACGCCACGCGAACGTGCATCGCTTCTCGATGCTGAGCTCTTCTCGCTCAGGACGTGCCCTGCCCGATCCAAAGGATCGCGGATGTCCGAATCAACGGTAACGATGATGGCAGAATCGGGAATGCCAGCCAATCCGTACCAACACTGGACCCGTACTCGCGCGCATGACTTGCACGCGCCGCGGGTCCGGGAGTGTCGCGCTTGCCTACTTCCGCACGCAGATCACGCGCACGACGGCGGCTCTGGCGTCGGTCGAGGTGCCGTTCGCTGTGACCGCGTTCGCTTTCAGGAAGTCGCGCACGGTGTCCGCGCTGACCATCACCGCCTGCGATGCCGGCACTGTCGTCGCAGGTCCTGCAACCATCGCGGGCTTCAGCAGCGCGATGCCGGCGAACTTGCCGTCGCCATCGATGGCCGGGCCGCCTGAAAATCCGACCGCGGGCGGCGGCGACAATGCCGAGTCGCTGCTCGTGACCGGCGCCAGTGCGCCCTTGACGCTCGATATGTTGGCGGCGCCGCCCTGGCTTTGGGGATCGGCGATGCCGACGACATCGACACTCGCCTTCATGCCACCGCCTGTGAGGCTGAGCGGCTTCAGGCCGCGCGCGCCGTAGATGTGCAGCAGCGCGAGATCGTGCTCCTTGTCGTCGGCGAGCCGGTCGGCGCTGCCATAGCCGGCAATGGTGATCGCGAGACAGCTATCGGTGACGAGGCGGTCCGCGACGATCGCGCCGTCGTCGCTGACGACGATGCCGGTGCCGTATTCGACGCTCTTGCGCGGCGGCGGCCCGGCTTGCGGCCCCGACGGGAACGCATTGAACGCGCTCGACATCGCGATCACGACCGGCTCGACCGTGTTCTCGGTGGCTTGGTCATAGAGGATCGTCATGATGCGGACCTCGTCGCCCTTGAAGGTGCCGCGGACGTAAAACTTCTTCAGGCCCTGCAATCCCGACAGCACGAAGAAGTCGGGCTTGACCACGGTGTAGTCGACCTTGCGGCCGGCCGGCTCCTTCTTCTCCGCATCCGCGAGCTTAGCCGTGGTCGGGTTCGCCTCCTTGCGGCGGCTTAGCAACACCTGCACCGTGCCGGTCGGCGAGGTCCATTTCGAGCCGTTGGCGTCGGTCACCTGCTGCGGCACCAGTTTTGCGGGAATGCCGAGCCGTGCGCCGCTGGTCATCTCGGTCACGATCTTCCAGCCGACGCTCTCCTGCTTCCGCCGCGCTGTCTCGGCGAGCGCGGCGCGCTCCTGCGGGTTGAGCACGCCGGTCGGCTTGCCGCCTTTGAGCTTCTGGTATTCCTTGATGGCTTCGACCATCCGCGTGCTGACATCGCCGGTGATGGCACCGTTATACTGGCCGACCCAGGCGAGATCGGACTGGAGCGCCAGGCGCTCTCCTTGCGTCATGCCATCCGCCGTCTCCGACGGCGTCTGGGGGGCGGGCGGCTTGATCGGAACGGTCTGGACGATTTTCGGCCTGGTGCCGGGGACCTGTGGCGTCGTCATCTGGGCGTTCGCAGCCGTGGCAGACGCCAACATCAGTGTTGCCGCAAGCATCGATCTCATGACAAATCCAGCCAGCCCATTGAACGCCAAGCCATTGAAGCACATCTCGTTGGTCGCGAACAATGTTGGGGTGGTTCAGGCCTGCAATAAGGGCCAAAACCTCATCCTGAGGAGCCGCGGAGCGGCGTCTCGAAGGATGAAGGCCGGGCTGCCGCAGCGGGCCTTCATGGTTCGCCCGGCGATGCGACGCATCGTGCGGAGACGGCGCTTCGCGTCTCCTCACCACGAGGAGTTAGAGCGAGGGCGTGGTAGGAGAGACGTACGACGATGCTGAGCCCGGACGAACTCGAACGCTACGCCCGCCACATCGTGCTGCGCGATGTCGGTGGTCCCGGCCAGGCTGCGCTGAAAAAGGCCTCCGTGCTGGTGATCGGCGCGGGCGGGCTCGGTGCGCCCGCCTTGATGTATCTAGCCGCAGCCGGCGTCGGCACGCTCGGCGTGGTCGATGACGACGTGGTCTCGCTGTCGAACCTCCAGCGTCAGGTGATCCACACCACGCCCGATATCGGCCGCCACAAGGTCGAGAGTGCGGCGGAGCGGATCGCCGCGCTCAATCCGCATGTCCGCTTCGTCGGTCACGCCACATGGCTCAATGCCGACAATGCGCTCTCGCTGGTCGGCGACTACGATCTCGTGCTCGACGGCTCCGACAATTTCTCGACGCGCTATCTCGTTTCCGACGCCTGTTTCTTCGCGAAGCGGCCGCTGATCACGGCGGCGCTCGGCACTTTCGACGGTTCGCTCACCACCATCCGCGCGCACGAGACAAACGAGCAGGGCGAGTTCAATCCGACCTATCGCTGCCTGTTCCCTGAGGCGCCCCCGCCCGGCACCGTGCCGGCCTGCGCCGAGGCTGGCGTCATGGGCGCGCTTGCGGGCGTGCTCGGCTCGATGATGGCGCTGGAGGCGATCCGCGAGATCGTCGGCTTCGGCGACGGCCTTGTCGGCCGCCTCCTGATGATCGATGCGCGCGCGATGCGCTTCGAGACGCTGCGTTACACGCGCGATCCGGCCAATCCGCTCAATGGCGACGGGCCGGTGTTCGACGATCTAAGCATCCATCGCGAGTAGCGCGTGTGCAAACAGTAGAACTCGACGCAACTGATTGGAAAACAGCTCAAGACTTTCGATCCCTCAAGGCAGCAATGGGGGCACCGGAAGGCATGGGGATAGCGTGGCCGCCTTCTTGGATTCAATTTTCGGCAGCGGAATGAATGCCCTTAAGCCTCCTTACGTCATCAAGGTCGTGAATACGGGTCAACTCGCACCAGAGCTTATGGACCTCATCCGAGATCTTTCGTCAGCGATGGAGGAGACGCGACTGCGTCGGCTTGCCCGCACAGGGGAGGACGTGGCGGTTGGTCTTGAAATCGCGAATTAGCCGGGCCCTCACAGCATGCTCGGGAGCACGCGATCCGGCGGCTTGTGGGCGTCGAGGAAGGTACGGATGTTGATGATGACCTTCTCGCCCATCTCGACGCGGCCTTCGATCGTGGCCGAGCCCATATGCGGCAGCAGCGTTACCTTGCCGGCCTTGGCGAGCCGCACCAGCTTCGGGTTCACCGCCGGCTCGTGCTCGTAGACGTCGAGGCCGGCGCCGCCGATCTCGCCGCCTTCGATCAGCTTGATCAGCGTGTCCTCATCGGTGACCTCACCGCGCGCGGTGTTGACGATATAGGCGTCCTTGCGGATCAGCTTTAGCCGCCGCGCCGAGAGCAGGTGATAGGTCGCGGGCGTATGCGGACAGTTCACCGAGATGATGTCCATCCGGGCCAGCATCTGGTCGAGGCTTTCCCAATAGGTCGCGCCAAGTTCCTCGGCGATCTTCGGGGCGACGGGACGGCGGTTGTGATAGTGGATCTGAAGGCCGAAGGCGCGGGCGCGGCGCGCCACCGCCTGGCCGATGCGACCCATGCCGATGATGCCGAGACGCTTGCCGCCGATGCGGTGGCCGAGCATCCAGGTCGGCGACCAACCCGCCCACGGCTTTCCCTCGGTCAGGATCGAGGCGCCTTCGATCATCCGGCGCGGCACGGCCAGGATCAGCGCCATGGTCATGTCGGCGGTGTCTTCGGTCAGGACCTTCGGTGTGTTGGTGACGGTGATGCCGCGGGCATGCGCGGCCTCGACGTCGATATTGTCGACGCCGTTGCCGAAATTAGCGATCAGGCGCAGCTTGCAGTCCGGCTGGTTGACGATGTCGGCGGTGATGTGGTCGGTGACGGTCGGAACCAGCACGTCGGCGGTGCGCGCGGCTTCCGCGAGCTGCTCGCCCGACATCGGCGTGTCCTCGAGATTGATCCGCGCGTCGAACAGCTCGCGCATCCGCGTCTCGATCGAGTCCGGCAGCTTGCGCGTCACCACGACGAGGGGCTTTTTCTTCACCGACATGTCCTGCCCTCATGAGGCGCTCGCTGCCGCCTCTGTCACCAAAGGCTGGCCGTTCAGGCCTCATTAACCCGGTTGTTCGACACTGCCCTTGCCGTGTCGTCCCCGGCGTTTCCTTGAAGCTCTCCCGACATTTCCGGCCGGAAAATCGGGGCAAACTGGTTGTTCAACTGCCCGTCCTCTCTAGCAGAAGGCCGGGCCAAGACAAGAACCACGGGTCAGCTTCGGGAACACCCGCGTGGGGCGGGTGGGGCGCAAAGGCGGGTATGGAATTTGGGGAGAGGACCTGGCCCGACCGGGTCTTCGACAGGAGACGGGTTGATGGCGTTGGGGCGTTTTTGTTCGGTGATGGCCCTCGTTTGTACCTGGTTGGGCGCCTCGGTCGGCCCCTCGCATTCGGCCAAGGACAACACGCCCCAGACTGCCAGCGGGCTGCCCGTGCCGCGCTATGTCAGCCTCAAGTCCGACCACGTCAACGTCCGCGCCGGTCCGACCAAGGACAATGACGTCGCCTGGGTCTACACCCGCGCCGGCCTGCCGGTCGAGATCACGGCGGAGTTCGAGAACTGGCGCCGGGTGCGTGATTCCGAGGGCGCCGAGGGCTGGGTCTATCATTCGCTGCTGTCGGGCCGCCGCACCGCAGTCGTCACCATGAAGCACAAGGACGATCTGGCACCGATCTACGATCGCGCCGATCCCGAAAGCGCGGTTGCAGCAAGGCTCCAGGCCGGCGTGATCACCCAGGTGAAAAAGTGTGCCGCAAACTGGTGCCGCGTCACCGGCAACGGTTTTGACGGCTGGATCCAGCAGGAACGCCTCTGGGGCGTCTATTCGGACGAGCAGGTGAATTGACGCGAAGCGTCATCCCAAGGCGATGCAAAGCATCGAGCCCGGGATCTCGAGATTCCGGGTCTGGTGCTGGCGCGCCATCCCGGAATGACGAGTCAGAACGACAATGGCCGGGAGCGGAATAAGCCCGACCATGTCGATCAAATCGGCAGCTTCGGACCGATCTCAGCGCTTCTTGCGCAGCCGCACGACCATGTCGATGCGGGAGATCTCGTAACCTTCCGGCACCTCCGGCATCTTGGACAGCGCCAGATGCGGATCCTCGATATCGACCAGCTCATGGCTGTTCTCGAGGTAATAATGGTGGTGGGTGGTGACGTTGGTGTCGAAATAGGTCTTGGTGCCGTCGACGCTGACCTGGCGGAGCAGGCCGGCGTCAGTGAGCTGGTTCAGCGTGTTGTAGACGGTCGCCAGCGACACCGGGACCTTGGCGAGGGTCGCTTCCTCGTAGAGCATTTCAGCCGTAAGGTGGCGCGCGCCCTTGCCGAACAGCAGCCAACCGAGCGCCATGCGCTGGCGCGTCGGGCGGAGGCCGGCCGACTGAAGCATTTCGTTGACGTCGTGCCACGGGCAGCCGGTCAGCGCCGGCTGGCGGCCGGACAGCAGGGTCGCCGTGTGGGCATCGTCATCGTGATGATGCGGTGTATTCTCGCTCATTTCCAGATTTCGGCACGCATTGACACTATCTATCTGCAATATATGGACAGATAGATGCAGATGCAAGTTTCTCGCAACTAGAGAGGTTCTAATCACCCTTGGAACTGGGCGCGGACCCCCGTCATTTTACCTTCATGACAGCGCTTTGCCACCGAAATGGCGTGTGTTAGAGAGCGCGCGGTTCCGCTAGCCGATTTTGGTGCGGCCAGGCAGGGAAAGCCAGGCCGGCAGTCCATCCGGGCGGCCTTTGCGGGAGCGGCGCCCGGCGGTGGCACTTGGCGTTGCTCTCCGATCGAGACGGGGCCCATTTTCGCCAAAAAACGCCGCTCAATCGGGATTAGAACAGAGGCTCGTGCATGCTGAACAAGCGCAACGGTTACGAATATGAAGATCTGCTGGCATGTGCCCGCGGCGAGATGTTCGGTCCAGGCAATGCCCAGCTGCCGTTGCCGCCGATGCTGATGTTCGACCGCATCACGGAAATTACCGACACCGGCGGCGAGTTCGGCAAGGGCCTGGTCCGCGCCGAGCTCGACGTGAAGCCCGATCTCTGGTTCTTCGGCTGCCACTTCAAGAATGATCCGGTGATGCCCGGCTGCCTCGGCCTCGATGCGCTGTGGCAAATGGTCGGCTTCTATCTGGGCTGGATCGGCGGCGAAGGTCGTGGCCGCGCCCTCGGCCTCAGCGAATTGAAGTTCGGTGGCCAGGTGCTGCCCGAGGCCCGCAAGGTTGTGTACAACGTCGATATCAAACGCGTGATGCGTTCAAAGCTGGTGCTCGGTATCGCCGACGGGTGGCTTTCGGTCGATGACCAGATTATTTATCGCGCCAAGGATCTGAAGGTCGGCCTGTTCAAGCAGGGCACGAGCCTGGGCTGAGCGCATTAGCAAGAAGACAACGATTAAGGCGAGGCTGTCATGAGGCGGGTTGTGGTCACCGGGATGGGCATCGTCTCGTCGATCGGAAACAACACCCAGGAAGTGCTTGCGAGCCTTCACGAGGCGAAGTCGGGCATTTCGCGGGCTGAGAAATATGCCGAACTCGGCTTCCGTTCGCAGGTCGCGGGTGCGCCGACGATCGATCCCGCGACGGTGGTCGACCGCCGCGCGATGCGCTTTCTCGGACAGGGCGCGGCGTGGAATCACATCGCCATGGAGCAGGCGATCCAGGACTCCGGCCTGTCGCCCGACGAGGTCTCCAACATCCGCACCGGCATCATCATGGGCTCCGGCGGCCCCTCGGCGCGCACCATCGTCGAATCCGCCGACATCACCCGCACCAAGGGCCCGAAGCGCGTCGGTCCGTTTGCGGTGCCGAAGGCGATGTCGTCCACGGCCTCCGCGACGCTCGCGACCTGGTTCAAGATCAAGGGTGTGAACTACTCGATCTCCTCGGCCTGTGCGACCTCGAACCACTGCGTCGGCAACGCCTATGAGACGATCCAGATCGGCAAGCAGGACGTCATCTTCGCCGGAGGCTGCGAGGAGCTCGACTGGTCGCTGTCCGTGCTGTTCGACGCCATGGGCGCGATGTCCTCGAAATACAACGACACGCCCGCCACCGCCTCGCGTCCCTACGACCTCAATCGCGACGGTTTCGTCATTGCCGGCGGCGCCGGCGTGCTGGTGCTGGAAGAGCTCGAGCATGCCAAGGCGCGCGGCGCGCGCATTTACGGCGAGATCGTCGGCTACGGCGCGACCTCGGACGGCTACGACATGGTTGCGCCGTCGGGTGAAGGCGCCGAGCGCTGCATGCGCATGGCGATGTCGACGGTGAAGACCAAGGTCGACTACATCAACCCGCACGCGACCTCGACGCCCGCCGGCGATCCTCCGGAAATCGAGGCGATCCGCAAAGTGTTCGGCGTCGGCGAGAAGTGTCCGCCGATCTCGGCGACCAAGGCGCTGACCGGCCACTCGCTCGGCGCCACCGGCGTGCAGGAGGCGATCTATTCGCTGCTGATGATGAACAACGGCTTCATCTGCGAGAGCGCGCACATCCAGGAACTCGATCCGGTGTTTGCCGACATGCCGATCGTGCGCAAGCGGATCGACAACGCCAAGATCGGCACCGTGCTGTCGAACTCCTTCGGCTTCGGCGGCACCAACGCCACGCTGGTGTTCAGCCGGCTGGATGCGTGAGGCCTTGCATACGCTGGTAGTTTTCGTCATGGCCGGGCTCGTCCCGGCCATCCACGTCTTTGCTACTAGCTGCGAGAGTACGTGGATGCCCGGGACAAGCCCGGGCATGACGGAGAGCGGAGCGTAATTACGAGATGGAAGGTTTGATGAAAGGCAAGCGCGGTCTGATCATGGGCATCGCCAATGATCATTCGATCGCTTGGGGCATGGCGAAGACGCTGCATGCCCACGGTGTCGAGCTTGCCTTCACCTTCCAGGGCGAGGCTCTCGGCAAGCGCGTCAAGCCGCTGGCGGAATCCCTTGGCGTCGATCTGGTGCTGCCGTGCGACGTCGAGGACATCTCCAGCGTCGATGCCACCTTCGCTGCACTCCGCGAAAAATGGGGCAAGCTCGATTTCGTCATTCACGCGATCGGCTTCGCCGACAAGAACGAGCTGAAGGGCCGCTACGCCGACACCAGCCGCGAGAATTTTTCGCGCACCATGGTGATCTCCTGCTTCTCCTTCACGGAGGTTGCAAAACGCGCGGCCGAGCTCATGACCGACGGCGGCAGCATGATCACACTGACCTTCGGCGCCTCCGAGCGCGCGATGCCGAATTACAACGTGATGGGCGTCGCCAAGGCGGCGCTGGAAGCCTCCGTGCGCTACCTCGCCGCCGATTTCGGACCGCGCGGCATCCGCGTCAACGCGATCTCCGCCGGCCCCATCCGCACGCTCGCCGGCTCCGGCATCGGCGAGGCGCGCGCCATGTTCGCCTTCATGCAAAAGCATTCGCCGCTCCGCCGCGGTGTCACGCTCGAGGAGCTCGGCGGCTCGGCGCTGTATCTGCTGTCGGAGCTGTCAGGCGGGGTCACCGGCGAAATCCACTATGTCGATTCCGGCTACAACATCGTGCTGATGCCGCGCCCCGACGATTTGAAGACGGAATAGCCGCGATTTTCCGTAGGGTGGGCCAAGCGCAGCTTGCCCACCATCTGGTACTTGGGCACGTCGCTTGCGTTCCTTTGCCACCCTCGACCGCGCTGGGGCTCGTTGCGGCCGACGGCAAGGGTTTTGATCTCGGCCTCCGCTATGGCCTGTCGGCGACGTCCTCCGGACTGGTCCAGCAATCCGGGCTCGCCGTCCTCAAGATCAAACTCTAAGCGGGCTGTTCAGCCCGCCGCGATCTTCTCCGCGCGCTGAAACGCGGGCCGCGCCATGCAGCGCGCGATATAAGCGTCGAACGCGGGGCGCGACGGCACCATCTTGAACAAGCGAACCGCAAAGTTCAGGCCCGAGCCGACCGTGACGTCGGCGGCCGAAAATTCCTCGCCGAGAATCCACGGGCCCTTCTCGAGCGCAGCTTCCAGCACGTCAAAGACTTGCGTCGCGCTGCCCCAGGCCGCGGTCGAGGTCGGCACCTCGATCTTGGTGAAGATCTGGATGATGGCCGGCTCGATGCAGCCGGGCGAGAAGAACAGCCACTGCAGGTAGCGCGCGCGGCGTGGATCGGTCACGGCCGGCGCCAGCTTCGTCTCGGGATAGCGGTCGGCGATGTAGGCGCAGATTGCGGCGGCTTCGCCGAGCGCAGCATCGCCGTCGCTGAGTGCCGGCACCTTGCCCATCGGATTGATCTTGAGGAACTCGGGCGCCTTCTGCGCGCCGGTCGAGATGTCGGTCAGCACGCGCTCATAAGGCAGGCCGCTCTCTTCCATCAACCAGAGCGTCGTAAACGAGCGCGAGCGGGGCGACCAGTAGAGTTTGATCATGGAGAGATTCCCTTCTTCCACCGGTAGTACTTCATCACAAACCCGTTCGACGGTTCGATCTCTTCCTTCTCGAACACAAAGCCTTCGCGCTCATACCAGCGCCAGGCCTTTTCGTTCTCGCGCACGCAACGAAGATGCATTTCGTCCGGCATTTGCGTGCGCGTGAAGGCGAGCAATTGCCGCCCGATTGATTGTCCCTGATAGGCGGGCGCGACGAACAGCATGTCGAGACAGAGCTTTGGCAGATGCAGCGCCAGCATCGCTGCGATGGTGCCGTTGTCGTCGGCGACGTACAGGCTCCAGCCGTTCTCCATCTCGCGCCGGATCCGCGCGCGCAGGTTCGCGAGCAGGAAGTCGCTGGCCTCGGCGAGCCCGGTCGAGACCCAGCTCTCCATCCAGACCCGGCCGATCTCGTCATATTCCCCGGTGCGCGCGGGGCGGATGACCAGATGCGGCATCTCAAGCCCGCGGGCTGCGCGCGGCCTGGCGCGGTCTTGCCTTGCCGGCCGACAGGCACACCACCTCGGAGATTTGCAGGAGCTGGCGCGCCAGCGGGCTGGTCTTGCGCCAGACCATCCCAATGGTGCGCGAGGGTTGCGGGTCGCGGAAGCGCGCTAGCGAGACCGAAGCCGATCGCGTCTCCACCGGCACCGCCATCTCAGGGATCAAGGTGACGCCGATGCCGGCGCTGACCATCTGGACCAGCGTCGATAGCGAGTTCGCATCCAGCATCTCGCGCGGCGGCGCCGATTGCATGTTGCAGAACGACAGCGCCTGGTCGCGGAAGCAGTGTCCCTCCTCGAGCAGCAGCAGGCGCATCTCGCGCATCATCTCGCGCGAGGGCACAGGTGTGCCCTCATCGGAGCCCGGGCGCACCAGCAGGAATTTCTCGTCGAACAAGGCGACCTCGGTCAGCGAGGGCTCCGATACCGGTAGCGCCACGATGGCAGTGTCGAGCCGGCCCTCGACCAGCTCCTGGATCAGCCGCGGCGTCATCGTCTCGCGCACGCGGATGTCCAGCTCCGGATGCAGGCGCGTGAGATTTTTCGTGATCTTGGGCAATAGATAGGGCGCGATCGTCGGGATCATGCCGATGCGCAGGCGGCCGGCAAAACGGTCCCGCGACGCCCGGGCGAAATCGCCGAGCTCGTCGACCGAGCGCAAAATCTCGCGGACGCGCTGGGCGAGTTCCTCGCCGAACCGGGTCAGTGCCACCTGCCGGGCGCTGCGCTCCAGGAGCAGGCCGCCGAGCGCCTCCTCCAGCTCCTTGATCTGCATCGACAAGGCCGGCTGCGAGATCGAGCAGGCCTCCGCCGCGCGGCCGAAATGGCCGTGACGGGCCAGCGCATCGAAATATCGGAGCTGGCGCAGCGTCAGATTGATCATCAGAAAATCCTATCGCAGCGATCACTAAAGTCAACTTCACCTGATAGGAGGCGGCGCTTAGAGTGGTTCTACCTGGTCAAGGCGCGAGTTCGACGCCGCCAGAGGAGGTATTCATGGACGACACTTCGAAGTGCCCGTTTTCGGGCGGAAAACCCACGCGCACAAACCGCGACTGGTGGCCGACGCAGCTCAACATCGAGGTGCTGCACAAGAATTCCGATCTGTCCGATCCGATGGGCAAGGAATTCGACTACGCCAAGGAGTTCAAGTCGCTCGACCTGGACGCGGTCATCAAGGACCTCACCGCCCTGATGACGGATTCGCAGGAATGGTGGCCCGCCGACTTCGGTCATTACGGCGGTCTGATGATCCGCATGGCCTGGCACAGCGCGGGCACCTACCGCATCACCGACGGCCGCGGTGGCGCCGGCGCCGGTCAGCAGCGTTTCGCACCGCTGAACTCCTGGCCCGACAATGCCAATCTCGACAAGGCGCGCCGCCTGCTCTGGCCGATCAAGCAGAAATACGGCCGCAAGATTTCCTGGGCGGATCTGATGGTGCTCGCCGGCAACGTCGCGCTGGAATCGATGGGCTTCAAGACCTTCGGTTTCGCCGGTGGCCGTGCCGATGTCTGGGAGCCGGAAGAGCTCTATTGGGGCCCCGAAGGCACCTGGCTCGGCGATGAGCGCTACAGCGGCGAACGCCAGCTCGCCGAGCCGCTCGGCGCCGTGCAGATGGGCCTCATCTACGTCAATCCGGAAGGCCCGAACGGCAAGCCGGATCCGCTCGCCGCGGCCAAGGACATCCGCGAGACCTTCTTCCGCATGGCGATGAACGACGAGGAAACCGTCGCGCTGATCGCCGGCGGCCACACCTTCGGCAAGACCCATGGTGCCGGCGATCCGTCGCTGGTCGGCCCGGAGCCGGAAGCGGGCGCGCTGGAAGACCAGGGCCTCGGATGGAAGAGCAAGCATGCCTCGGGCCTCGCGGGCGATGCCATCACCAGCGGCCTCGAGGTGACCTGGACGCAGACCCCGACCAAGTGGAGCAACAACTTCTTCGAGAACCTGTTCAAGTACGAATGGGAGCTGACGAAGAGCCCGGGCGGTGCGAATCAGTGGGTGGCGAAGGGTGCCGATGCGATCATTCCTGACGCCTTCGACAAGTCGAAGAAGCATCGGCCGACGATGCTGACGACGGACCTCTCGCTGCGCTTCGATCCCGCTTACGAGAAGATCTCGCGCCGCTTCCTGGAGCACCCGGATCAGTTCGCGGACGCTTTCGCCCGCGCCTGGTTCAAGCTCACCCATCGCGACATGGGCCCGATCCAGCGCTATCTCGGTCCGTTGGTGCCGAAGGAGACGCTGATCTGGCAGGATCCGATTCCGAAGGTCGATCACGAGCTGGTCTCTGATCAGGACATCGCGGCGCTGAAGGGCAAGATCCTGGCTTCGGGCCTCTCGGTCTCCGAGCTGGTTTCGACCGCCTGGGCGTCGGCCTCGACGTTCCGCGGCTCGGACAAGCGCGGCGGCGCCAATGGTGCGCGCATCCGTCTTGCTCCGCAGAAGGACTGGGAGGTGAACCAGCCGGCCCAGCTCGCCAAGGTGCTCGGCAAGCTCGAAGCGATCCAGAAAGAGTTCAACGCCTCGTCAGGCGCGAAGAAGGTCTCGCTCGCGGACCTGATCGTGCTCGGCGGCACCGCGGCGGTCGAGAAGGCCGCCAAGGATGCCGGCGTCGACGTCAAGGTCGGGTTCACGCCGGGCCGCATGGATGCTTCGCAGGAGCAAACCGATGCGGCCTCGTTCGCACCGCTGGAGCCGCGGGCCGATGGCTTCCGCAACTATGTCGGCAAGCGGCAGCAGTTCATGCAGCAGGAAGAAGCCCTGGTCGATCGCGCGCAGCTTCTGAAGCTCACCGGCCCCGAGTTGACGGTGCTGGTCGGCGGCCTGCGCGTGCTCGGCGCCAATGCGAACGGGTCGAAGCACGGCGTGTTCACCTCGAAGGTGGGCACGCTCAGCAACGACTTCTTCGTCAATCTGCTCGACATGAGCACGCAGTGGACGCCGGTCGCAGACGGCACCTACGAGGCGCGTGACCGCAAGACCAACGCGGTGAAGTGGACCGGCACCCGCGTCGATCTCATCTTCGGTGCGCACTCGCAGCTCCGCGCCTTCGCCGAGGTCTACGCGACCTCGGATTCCAAGGAGAAGTTCGTCAAGGACTTCGCCAAGGCCTGGACCAAGGTGATGAACCTCGACCGCTACGACATCTCGGCGTGAGGCTTTGCACCTCTCCCGCTTGCTTGCGGGAGAGGGCGCGCAGCTCTCCTGGGACGAGCACACAACAAAAAGGGCGGCCTCTCTCTTGGCCGCCCTTTCTTTTTTGATGTCGTAGAGCGATTTACTCGCCGGCGGCTTCGCGCGGGGCCTTCTCGCCCTCGGCGGCCTTGTCCTTGGCTTCGAGGTCCTCGCCAGTGGTCTGGTCGACCACTTTCATCGACAGGCGGGTCTTGCCGCGGTCGTCGAAGCCGAGCAGCTTGACCTTGACCTTGTCGCCTTCCTTGACGACGTCAGAGGTCTTCTGCACGCGGTTGGCCGCGAGCTGGCTGATGTGGACGAGGCCGTCCTTGGAGCCGAAGAAGTTCACGAAGGCGCCGAACTCCATCACCTTGACGACAGTACCGTCATAGATTTGGCCGACTTCCGGTTCGGACGCGATCGACTTGATCCACTTGATCGCGGCCTTCATCGCCTCGCCATCGGAGGAGGCGACCTTCACGGTGCCGTCGTCCTCGATGTTGACCTTGGCGCCGGTCTTCTCGACGATCTCGCGGATCACCTTGCCGCCGGTGCCGATCACTTCGCGGATCTTGTCTGTCGGGATCTTGAAGGTCTCGATTCGCGGCGCGTATTCGCCGAGCTCGGCGCGCGCTGCGGTGAGCGCCTTGGCCATCTCGCCGAGGATGTGGATGCGGCCTTCCTTGGCTTGGCCAAGGGCGACGCGCATGATCTCCTCGGTGATGCCCTCGATCTTGATGTCCATCTGGAGCGAGGTGATGCCCTGCTCGGTGCCGGCGACCTTGAAGTCCATGTCGCCGAGATGGTCCTCGTCACCGAGGATGTCCGAGAGAACCGCAAAGCGCTTGTCCTCGAGGATCAGGCCCATCGCGATGCCCGCGGTCGGCCGCTTCAAGGGCACGCCGGCGTCCATCAACGCGAGCGAGGCGCCGCAGACCGAAGCCATCGATGAGGAGCCGTTGGACTCGGTGATCTCCGACACCACGCGGACCGTGTAGGGGAATTCGTGGTGCGGCGGCAGCACCGGGTGGATCGCGCGCCAGGCCAGCTTGCCATGGCCGATCTCGCGGCGCTTGGTGCCGCCGAGGCGGCCGGTCTCGCCGACCGAGTAGGGCGGGAAGTTGTAGTGCAGCAGGAACGTTTCCTTGTACGTCCCCGACAGCGCGTCGATGTACTGCTCGTCCTCGCCGGTGCCGAGCGTGGTCACGACCATCGCCTGGGTCTCACCGCGGGTGAACAGCGCCGAGCCGTGGGCGCGCGGCAGCACGCCGACTTCGGCGATGATGTTGCGCACAGTCTTGACGTCGCGGCCGTCGATGCGCTTGCCGGTGTCGAGGATGTTCCAGCGGACGATCTTGGCTTCCAGCTCCTTGAACACGCCGGCGACGCGGAGCTTGTCGTATTTCGGCTCCTGGCCCTCCGGGAAGTAGTGGGCCATCACCTTTTCCTTGGCGACGCCGACCGCGGCATAGCGGTCCTGCTTCAAGGGGATCGAGTAGGCGGCGCGCAGCTCCTGCTCGATCAGTCCGAGCATTTCCTTCTCGAGCGCCGAATTGTCGATCGCGGTGACTTCGCGCGGCTCCTTGGCAGCCTTCTCGGCGAGCTCGATGATCGCGTTGATGACAGGCTGGAAGTGGCGGTGACCGAACATCACGGCGCCGAGCATGATGTCTTCGTTCAGCTCCTTGGCTTCCGATTCCACCATCAGCACGGCGTCGGCGGTGCCGGCGACGACGAGGTCGAGCTGGGTGTCGACCATCTCGTCGAGCGTCGGGTTGAGGACGAATTCGTCATTGGCAAAGCCGACGCGGGCGGCGCCGATCGGGCCCTTGAAGGGCGCGCCGGACAGCGTCAGCGCAGCCGAGGCCGCGACCATCGCGACGACGTCGGGATCGTTCTCCATGTCGTGCGAGAGCACGGTGACGATCACCTGCGTCTCGTTGCGCCAGCCGTCGACGAACAGCGGACGGATCGGACGGTCGATCAGGCGGGAGACCAGCGTCTCCTTCTCGGTCGGACGGCCCTCACGCTTGAAATAGCCGCCGGGAATGCGACCCGCGGCGTAGGCCTTCTCCTGATAGTCGACGGTCAGCGGCAGGAAGTCGACGCCTTCGCGCGGCGCCTTCGCGGCGACGACGGTGGCGAGCACCACGGTCTCGCCATAGGTGGCGATGACGGCGCCGTCGGCCTGGCGCGCGATCTTGCCGGTTTCCAGCTTGAGAGGGCGTCCGCCCCAGTCGATCTCGACTGAATGCTTATTGAACATAGAGGTCTTCTTTCATGGGTTCTCGAAAGAAGGGACGGCGCTCGAAAAACAAAAACCATGCGCAAGATTGCGGGACGCTGATCGAAGCGGGCGATCAGCGTCCTGCGATCCTGCCATGGTTTTTGGATGTCGGATGGCGTCCATCCTTTCGGGTCATACGGGCGCCTTGCCCGTTGTGTCCAGCCGCCGGATTGCTGCTGGACTGTCAGTCGGCACGAACGCGAACACCGAACCGCGGTGCTCGCCGATCATGCCTCGGATGCTTGCCGTCACTCGAGCGTGATCCGGAAAAGTCCGAAGCGGTTTTCCGAAAGATCATGCTTAAACAACGATCCAAAGAACGATTCTCATCGCGCTTTGGGCCCGCATCCGCCGCGCACGCAGCCTCGATCAAAAACCTTTAAATAAGTGCTTTCGTTCGAAACCACGCAAAAACGCGCGCCAGTGGCGCGCGCAGGAACACTTAACGACGAATGTTGTGCTTCTCGATCAGCGCCTTGTACCGCGCCTCGTCCTTCTTCTTGAGATAGTCGAGGAGCGAACGGCGGGTCGAGACCAGCTTCAAGAGGCCGCGACGCGAATGGTTGTCCTTCACGTGGGTCTTGAAATGGTTGGTCAGGTTGTTGATGCGTTCCGACAGGATCGCGACCTGAACCTCGGGCGAGCCGGTGTCGCCGGCCTTGGTGGCATTCGTCTTGATGACTTCCGCTTTGCGTTCTGCGGCAATCGACATCGTCAATTTCTCTCGTTGCGACCGGGGCTGGCAGTCAGGCCGGTCAGGTTGAACACACGCTTGGGGATGATTTCGCCATTGCCGACTTCGGCAAGCGCCAAAAGACGGCCTGCCACCGTGACATAGACTGTGCCGCTACAAGTGGGCGCATCCCGTCCGCGCAACAAAACGGCTTGGCCCCGATGGAGCCTTGCCGCATCAGCCCGAGTGACGGCCAGTGCCGGGATGTCGTCCAGCGCGGTCTCAACGGGCATGAGTGCATCGGCGAGGCTGCCCTCGCCGGACGCGGCTCTATCGCACAAAGCCTCCAACTGATCCAGCGGAATCATGTCGTTTTCGTCAAATGGACCGACCAGGGTCCGCCGCAGCGCGCAGATATGGCCGAAACTGCCGAGAATCCGGCCCATATCGCGGGCCAACGCCCGGACATAGGTACCCTTGCCGCACTCGGCCTCGAACACGGCCCGGTTGTTATCCGGTTGATCGACAAGGGTTAAATGGTGAATCTCGACGGGGCGGGGCGCCAGTTCCACGACCTCGCCGTCGCGGGCGAGGTCATAGGCCCGCTCGCCCTGGATCTTGATCGCGGAATAGCGCGGGGGAATCTGCTCGATCACGCCGGTGAAGCGGGGCAGCAGCGCCAGGATGGCTTCCCGGGTCGGGCGCTGGTCGGAGCTCGCGGTGACGCGGCCCTCGATGTCGTCGGTGTCGCGCTCCTCGCCCCAGCACACGGTGAACTGGTAGCGCTTGCGACCGTCCATGACGAAGGGGACGGTCTTGGTGGCTTCCCCAAGGGCAATGGGCAGGCCGCCCGAGGCGAGCGGGTCGAGCGTTCCGGCGTGGCCGGCGCGCTTGGCGTTGAACAGGCGCTTGAGCACCGCGACGGCCTGCGTCGAGGTCATGCCGATCGGCTTGTCGAGCACGACCCAGCCATGGACGTCACGGCGGTCGCGGCGGACCTGGTTGCCCTTCTGCTGCCTGGCGCGCGGATCGTTGTTGACGCGCCGCGGCTCCTGATGCGGCCGGGAATCGCCGCCGAGATCCGCAAAATCATTTTTCGTCACGTCGCGCTGATCGGCATCGTTGACGCCGATCGTGCCGTGTACGGGGTCCATCGTCATTGCTCTTCTTCCCGATCCGAATCCGGATCCTGTTCCAGGTCCTTCTGCACCGCAGGTGTTCGCAAAAGCTTCTCGATCCGTTCCGCTTCGTCGAATCGTTCGTCGACGCGGAAGCGAATGTCAGGTGCAAATTTCAGGTTAATGCGCCGCGCGACTTCGCCGCGCAGGAACTTCTTGTTGCGCTCGAGCGCAGCGATCACGATCTCGGTGTCGCGGCCACCGAGCGGCATCACGTAGATTGTCGCGAGCTTGAGGTCGGGCGACATCCGTACCTCCGGCACGGTGATGATGTGACGTTCGAGGTCCGCATCATGCACATTGCCTTGCGCCAGAATCTCGGCCATCGCATGGCGAACCTGCTCGCCGACGCGCAACTGGCGTTGCGAGCCGCCGGGCGCGGAACTTTTCTTCTGGTGGTGGCGGGGCATCGTCGAAAATCACCTCGTCGTGCCCGTGTTTGGGACACGAGCATTGTCATTTGTCCTGTTGAAACGAATGAGGCGTGGATGGCCGGAAAAATCCGGCCATCGCACTCCCGCAATTTCAGCTCAAAAAGATCCGGGCGCTTCGGTAAGATTTGGACTTACAGGGAGCGCTGGATCGTCTCCACGCGATAACACTCGATCACGTCACCGGCACGCATGTCGTGATAGTTCTCGAAGGCCATGCCGCATTCCTGACCGGACTGGACTTCCTTCACTTCGTCCTTGAAGCGCTTCAGCGTCGACAGCTTGCCTTCGTGCACGACGACGTTGTCGCGGATCAGGCGCACATTGGCGCCGCGTTCCACGGTGCCGTCGGTGACGCGGCAGCCGGCGACCTTGCCGACCTTGGAGATGTTGAAGATCTCCAGGATCTCGGCATTGCCCAGCATGGTTTCGCGCAAGGTCGGCGCGAGCAGACCGCTCATCGCCTTCTTCACGTCGTCCACGAGGTCGTAGATGATGTTGTAGTAGCGGATCTCGATGCCGTTGCGCTTGGCGGCCGCGGCAGCTTCCTTGTTCGCACGAACCGAGAAGCCGATGATCGCGGCGTTGAAGCCTTCCGCGAGCGTCACGTCGGATTCCGAGATGCCGCCGACGCCAGCATGCAGGATGCGGGCAGCGACTTCGTCGGTGCCGAGCTTCTCCAGCGAGCCGAGGATCGCTTCCAGCGAGCCCTGCACGTCGGCCTTGACGATCAGCGGGAACTCCTTGCGGCCCGCCGTCTTCAACTGCGACATCATCTGCTCGAGCGAGCCGCGCATGCCGGAGATCGAGGCCGCCGCGTTCTCGCGCTTCTGGTGCGCGCGGTAGCTGGTGACCTGGCGGGCGCGGGCTTCGTTCTCGACCACGGCGAGACGATCGCCGGCTTCCGGCGGACCGTTGAAGCCGAGCACTTCGACCGGCACCGAGGGGCCGGCTTCCTGCACCGTCTCGCCCTGATCCGAGATCAGCGCGCGGACGCGGCCCATCTCGGCGCCGGCGACGATGATGTCGCCGACACGGAGCGTGCCGCGCTGGACCAGCACGGTCGCGACCGGACCACGGCCCCGATCGAGCTTGGCTTCGATCACGGTGCCTTCGGCCGGACGCTCCGAATTGGTCTTGAGGTCGAGGATTTCGGCCTGGAGCGCGATCATCTCGAGCAGCTTGTCGAGATTGGTCTTGTTCTTGGCGGACACCTCGACGTCGACGACGTCGCCGCCGAAGGATTCCACCTGCACCTCGTGCTGGAGCAGCTCGGTGCGCACGCGCTCGGGCTTGGCTTCGGGCTTGTCGATCTTGTTGATGGCAACGATGATCGGCACTCTCGCCGCCTTAGCGTGATTGATGGCCTCGATCGTCTGCGGCATCACGCCGTCATCGGCCGCAACCACCAGCACGACGATGTCGGTGACCTTGGCGCCGCGGGCGCGCATCGCAGTGAACGCGGCGTGGCCGGGCGTGTCGATGAAGGTGATCTTCTTGCCGGTTTCGGGCGAGGATACTTGATAGGCGCCGATATGCTGGGTGATGCCGCCGGCTTCGCCCGAGACGACGTTGGCATGACGCAGCGCGTCGAGCAGCGAGGTCTTGCCGTGGTCGACGTGGCCCATCACTGTCACGACCGGCGAACGCGTCTCGGTGTCGGTGGAATCGTCGACCTGGTCGAACAGACCCTCTTCGACGTCGGAGGCGGCGACGCGCTTGACGGTGTGGCCGAGCTCTTCGGCGATCAGCTGCGCGGTGTCGGCGTCGATCACGTCGGTGATCTTGTGCATCGCGCCCTGCTTCATCAGCATGCGGATGACGTCGACCGCGCGCTCGGACATGCGGTTGGCGAGCTCCTGGATCGTGATCGCTTCCGGAATCGTCACTTCGCGGACGAGCTTTTCCTTCGGCTCGTTCGAGGCGTGACCCTTCAGGCGCTGGGTGCGGCGGCGGAACGAGGCGATCGAGCGCTCGCGCACCTCGTCGGCATTGAGCGCGGTGACGACGGTCAGGCGGCCGCGTTCTTTCTGCGGGCCGGGCTTGTGGGTGGCCTTGGGAGCTGCCGCGGGACGCGCAGCGCCGCCGGGACCGCGACGAATCTGGCGCGGACCATCATCCTCGTCCGGTCCCGCGGCAACGGCGGGGGCGCGACCCACAGGGCCTCCCCGTGACGGAGTGGTGCTTGCCGGACGAGCGGTCGTCGTTGCTCCAGGTCGCGTCGTGGTGGGCGCGGGGCGCGGACCGCTGGTCGCCGGGGCTGAGGCTGCAGCGGTCGGACGCGCGCCGGCGGCGGGCTGGTCGCCTTCGCCAAAACGCTTCTTGGCCTCGGTCTCGGCCTTGCGCTTGGCCTCGTCCTCGTGACGGTGGCGCTCTTCCTCGGCCTTGCGGCGGGATTCGGCGGCCTCGCGCTCGGCGCGTTCGGCGGCTTCGCGGACGGCGCGGCGCTGGGCCTCTTCCTCGGCCTGGCGGCGTTCCTCGATTTCGCGCAGCTTGGCATCGGCCAGCGCGCTGGCGCGGGCCGAACGTTCGTCCTCGGTCAGCGTGCGCAGCACCACGCCGGAGCCGGCATTGCGCGGGGGCGAGGGGCGCGACGGAGCGGGCGCGGGTGCAGCCTGCGCGGGCTTCGGCGCCTCGGGAGTCTGCGGCTCTGGGGTGCCGTCGATGCGGCGCTTGCCGCGCTTCTCGACCACGACCTGCTTGCTGCGGCCATGGCTGAAGCTCTGGCGCACAGTGCCCGTTTCGACGCGCGGCTTGAGCGATAGCGTCTTGCTCGGAACGCTCAGCTTCTTGTCGCCAGGGGTCTTGGTATCAACCATTCAGCAGTCCTAATCCTGATCTTGTTAGTGTTGTGCGTTCCCGCACCGTCCCATCGGGTCGTCGTTTCTTCTCAGAAATCCTGGCCGGGTTTCTCGGCAGTCTTGTCAGCGTCCGCCATCCGGTATCGGACCAGCATCTGGCTACGCGACAGGAATGACTTGCTCGCCGGGCCCGTGAGCAGGGCAGCATGTATCACATTTGACCGGGTTAGTGCCAAATCCAATTCTACCGATTTCAGTGCGGTGACGACGGGAATCGGCGGCTTGGCGCCGCGATTTCCGGCATTTTGACGCGCCAGCATGTCCAATTTGCGGATTCCGTCCGCGGCCCCGTCGCTGGCGTGGATCAGGACCTCGACCGTGCCTTCCCGAAGCGCGCTTTCGACCTTGCCGAAGCCGGCCACGACCTGGCCCGCCTTGGCGGCGATCCCAAGGGCTTCCGTCACACTCCGAACCAGGAGCGCCTCGATATCGGCGGGAAGCGTCTGAGGGATGCGCAGCTCGCGCTTGAAGGCTTTGCTAAATTGGTGACGCCGGACGGCTTCCGCAACCGCCTCGCGCGAGGCAGTGATCCACATGCCCCGCCCGGGCAGCTTGCGCTTGAGATCGGGAACTATCTGCCCGTCAGGGGATACGACGAAGCGGATTAGCTCGTCGATCGGCCGGACCTCGCGACTGACCGCGCACATGCGCATGGTCGCGGACCTTTCGGTCCGCGGCCCATGGTCGAGTTCGCTGTCAGTGCTGGCGAGCATCCGGGCGACATCCTCCGTCGCCCTTAAGCCGGCTGATCTTCGGTTGCCTCGGCCTCTTCAGAGGGCTTGGCGAGATCGGCCTCGGTGATCCAGCCGGCCTTGACGCGCGCCTGCATGATCATCGCTTCGGCATCGTCACGGGAGATGTCGATGCCGTCGAGCGCACCCGGATGCTTGGCCTGCTCGCCGCCTTCCTTGCGCTCGGTCCAGCCGACCAGATCATCGGTGGCACAGCCGGCGAGATCCTCGACCGTCTTGATGTCGTTCTCGCCGAACTTTACCAGCATCTTCGAGGTCACGCCGGGCACGTCCTTGACGGCGTCCTCGACGCCCAGCTCCTTGCGCCTCGCCTCGATCTCGGCTTCCTGCTGCTCGAGATATTCGCGGGCACGGCTCTGGAGCTCCTGCGCGGTCTCCTCGTCGAAGCCCTCGATGCTGGCGAGTTCCTTGAGGTCCACCATCGCGAGTTCCTCGACCGAGGTGAAGCCTTCGGACGCCAGCAGCTGGCCGACCACTTCGTCGACGTTGAGCGATTCCATGAAGACGCGCGTGGAGTTCTCGAAGTCGGCCTGGCGGCGCTCCGATTCCTCCTGCTCAGTCAGGATGTCGATGTCCCAGCCGGTGAGCTGGGAGGCCAGACGCACGTTCTGGCCGCGCCGGCCGATCGCGAGCGAGAGCTGGTTGTTGGTGTCGGGCACCACGACCTCGATGCGCTCGCGATCCTCATCGATGACGACCTTGGAGACTTCGGCCGGCGCCAGCGCGTTGACCACGAAGGTGGCGATGTCGGGCGACCACGGGATGATGTCGATCTTCTCGCCCTGCAGCTCGTTCACCACCGCCTGCACGCGCGAGCCGCGCATACCGACGCAGGCGCCGACCGGATCGACCGAGGAATCGCGGGAAATCACGCCGATTTTCGCGCGCGAGCCTGGATCGCGGGCCACCGCCTTGATCTCGACGATACCGTCGTAGATTTCAGGCACTTCCTGCGCGAACAGCTTCGCCATGAACTGCGGATGGGTACGGGAGAGGAAGATCTGCGGGCCGCGCGTCTCGCGGCGCACGTCGAAGATGTAGGCGCGGACGCGGTCGCCGTTGCGGAACACTTCGCGCGGCAGCATCTCGTCGCGGCGGATGATGGCTTCGCCACGGCCGAGATCGACGATCACGCTGCCATATTCGACGCGCTTGACGACGCCGTTGACGATGTCGCCGATGCGATCCTTGAACTCCTGATACTGCCGGTCGCGCTCGGCCTCGCGCACTTTCTGCACGATCACCTGCTTGGCCGACTGCGCGGCGATGCGGCCATATTCCAGCGGCGGCAGGGTGTCGGCGATGGTATCGCCGACCTGGGCGCCGGGATTGGCACGCTGCGCATCGGCCAGCGAGATCTGGTTGGAATGGTTTTCGACTTTGTCGACGACGAGCATGTGGCGCGACAGCCGCAGCTCGCCCTTCTTCGGGTCGATCTCGGCATGAACGTCAGTCTCGCTGCCGTAACGGGCGCGCGCGGCCTTGGCGATGGCGTCCTCCATCGCCGCGATGACGATGCCGCGGTCGATCGATTTCTCGCGCGCAACGGCATCGGCGATCTGGAGCAATTCAAGTCGATTGGCGCTGACTGCCATGGCTAGTCTCCTTCGTCAGGCTCGATCTCGCCACGCCGCGCGCGTTCGGCGGCCAGGCGATGTTTCTTGGTATTGGTCGGGGCCGGCTTCTTCTTCGGCCTGGTGTTCCTAGTGGTCTTCTCGCTGATCTTGGCGTGCGGTGCCTGCGGCGGTTCCAGGCCGAGATCCCGGCGCATCTGGCGCTCCTCGGCCTTGCCGCGGCGCATGGATTCCGCGATCAGCTCGTCGGTCAGCACCAGCCGCGCCTCGCCGATATCTTCCATCGTCAGAAGGACGTCGGGATTGTCGCCGGCCTTGACGTCGTCGCGGTGCAGATGCACGCGGTCGCCTTCGACAGCGCCGAGCGTGCCGCGGAACCGCTTCCGCCCCTCATGGGCGACAGCCATCTCGATCTTGACGAGGTGCCCGGAAAAACGTTCGAAGTCGGAACGGCGCACCAGCGGACGATCGATGCCTGGCGATGAGATTTCCAGCCGGTAGGCGCGGTCGATGGGATCGGCGACGTCGAGCACGGGTGACAGCGCCCGCGAGATCGCCTCGCAATCCTCGAGCTGCATCGATCCGTCCGGCCGCTCGGCCATGATCTGCACCGTGCAGCCGGCTTCGCCAGAGATGCGGACCCGCACCAGGCGGTAGCCCATGCCTTCCAGCACAGGCGTTGCGACCGCAGACACCCGTGCCGCCACGCCCGGCTCGACCACGAGCCTCGGCTCGGCCAGCAACTCGGCATCGGTTGAACCAGTGGTCGGTCCGGTCATCGCAAGGATCAAGGCGCTCGTTGGTTAACGCTTGGGTTAAGGCTTGGTTAACAAAGCCCGCTTCGGAACTTTCCCGACAGCGCGTCGGGCCGCATCTTCCACCAAGCCGCGCCCAGGTAATAAAAAAGAGCGGGTCCTTTCGGGCCCACTCTCACTACGCGGATCGTATGAGAAGATGAATTAGCGCTGATATAGCCCTTTCCGCCCGCTCGGACAAGGCCCATCGCAGCGGCGAGGAGCCTTTTTGCGCCCGATTCGCGGCCCCCTTAAGGCAACGCTTCTTTCATGAAGCAGGCCTAAATTCCCCGATTGTGGGGCGACTTGGACCAAGGGCGCATCCGCGGCGTGCCCTGTACGAGTTTGCGTTTTCATGACCGTTGCCACGTCGCTCATTCCCGAACTGGACGATATCGTCAAACGCGGCGACCCCAGGCGTCGCGGCGAGATCGCGCGTGCCATCTCCGACCTGTTCTTCCAGGATCCCGAAAGGCTCCGTCCCGAGCTGATTGATCTCTTCGACAATCTCCTGATCGATCTCGTCCCCCATGCCGAGCTCGCCTCGCGGATCGATCTCGCCGAGCGCTTCTCGCGCCTGAACAATGCGCCGCCGCATCTGGTCAACCAGCTGGCGCGCGAAAACGAGATCATGGTGGCCGGCCCCGTGCTGCGCCGCTCGCCCGTGCTCGACGATGCCGCTCTGGTCGAGATCGCGCGGCTGAAGGGCCAGGGCCATCTGCTGGCGATGACCGAGCGCCCTGCTTTGTCGGCCGTCATCACCGACGTGCTGATCGAGCGCGGCGATCGCGACGTGGTGCGTCGCGCCGCAGGCAATGGCGGCGCGGTGTTCTCGCCCGGCGGCTATTCCGAGCTGATCAGGCGCGCGGCGCAGGATGGCGTGCTGACGCTCAAGATCGGCCAGCGCAGCGATCTCTCGGGTGAGAATCTGAAGGAGCTGCTCGACGGCACGCTCGACGTCATCCGCCGCCGTCTCTCCACCGTGGTCAATCCCGCGCGCCAGGTCGAGATCAAGCGCGCCATGGCGGCGATCGAGGAGGCGGCGCTACCGCCGGGACCGCGCCGCGATTATTCGGACGCGCAGCGTACCGTGCTCGCACTGCGCCGCGAGGGTCATCTCGGCGAGAGCGCGCTGCTCGGCTTCGCCAAGGCGCACAAATACGAGGAATCGATCGCTTCGCTGTCGGCAATGTCCGGCGTCCGCCTCTCGATCCTCGATCGCCTGATCGCGGGCGATCGCTACGATCCGATCCTGGTGCTGGGTCGTGTGCTGAATCTCGGCTGGCCCACGGTGCGCGCGCTGGTCCTGCTCTGGTACGGCCCGCAACGCACGCCTGCAGACGCCGACATCGAGGCGGCCCGCACGAACTTCTCCCGCCTGATGCCGGCGACGGCCGAGCGCGTCGTCAATTTCTGGCGCAACCGCCAGACGATTTGAAATGTCATTCCGGGGCGCGCGAGCGCGAACTATGGTGCGCGATTGCGCACCATAGTTCGATGCTGCGTATCGCCCCGGAATAACGGCTACACCCGCCTGAACCGCAAATACGCCGCCTTGCGCCCCTCGCGCGCGGCCTTCCGGCCGTAGCGCGTCATGGTGTAGCCCGCCCATGGCTGGCGGAAATCGTCGGCGCGCTCGGCAAGCCAGACGAAATCGGGAGAGCGCGCCAGATGCGACAGCGTCCAGGCGCAGTAATCGTCGATGTCGCAGACGAAGCGGAATTCACCGCCACGCTTCAGCACGCGCGCCATCGCCGCGATCATCCTGTCCTGGACGAAGCGCCGCTTCCAGTGCCGGCGCTTCGGCCAGGGGTCGGGATGGATCAGATCGATCCGTGACAGCGAAGCCGGAGGCAGCCAGGCCAGCAGCTCGGCGGCATCGCCGGCGAACAGGCGGATGTTGCCGATGTTGCCGGCCTCGATTTGCGCGAGGATCTTGGCCATGCCGTTGACATACGGCTCGCAGCCGATGAAGCCGGTGGTCGTGAAGTGCTGCGCTTCCGCCGCAAGATGCTCGCCGCCGCCGAAGCCGATCTCGAGCCGCACATCGTCTGCCGCGGGATCGAAGATCTCTGCGGCATTCGCCGGCGCTTCGCCCTCGATGTCGAGCGCGAGATGCGGCAGCAGCTGATCGACCAGCGCGGCCTGGTGCTGCCGCAGCTTGTGGCCCTTGCGGCGTCCGAAGAAGGCGCGCTCGCTGTCCTCGCGATTGGGATCTGATTTGCGTTCGCTCATCGCAGCGTCTGGTATAGCCGATGGAGCAGCCGCGCGCGCGGCGCGAGCGAGGAGACGTAGAGCTGCTCATAATGGGTGTGCGCGCCTTTGCCGTCGACGCCGAGGCCGTCGAGCGTCGCGGTATGCGCGGCGGTGAAATTGCCGTCCGAGCCACCGCCGGTATGGGTGTCGATCAGCTCGAAGCCGATTTCGGCGGCGAGCGTCTTGGCATGCTCGTACAGCGAGGCGCCGGCGTTGCTCTTCTCGTAGGGCGGCCGATTGAGCTCGCCCGTGACGGTGACGCTGACGCCTTCGGTCTTCGATGTCAGCCCGAGGATCTTGCCGACGAATTCTTCTGCGTCGGCAAAGCTCGGCACGCGCAGATCGACTTCAGCAAAGGCCTCTTCCGGGGTCACGTTGGGGCGTGTGCCGCCGCGCGCCACGCCGACATTCACGGTGACGCCGCGCTCCAGATCGTTCATGCCTTCGAGCGCCAGGATCACGTTGGCGAGCTCGCGGACGGCGCTGCGGCCGTCCTGGGGCCGCGTGCCGGCATGCGCAGGCACGCCCTTGATGAACACGCGGAAGCGTCCGACGCCCTTGCGCCCCGTGACGATCTTGCCGCCTTCGCGCGCCGGCTCCGTCACCAGCACGTATTTGGCCTTGCGTCCCTCGTTCTCAATCAGCGCACGCGAGGTGGGGCTGCCGATCTCCTCGTCGGAGGTGAAGATATGGGTGATGCCGAGCGGCGAACGATTGCCAGCGGCGCACAGCGCGCGAAAGGCGTGATGGGCGATGTAGGCGCCGCCCTTCATGTCGTAGATGCCGGGACCGAATGCGCTGTCGCCTTCAACCTTGAACGGCAGGCGCTCGATGAAGCCCATGGGGTGAACCGTATCGAGATGGCTGAGGACCAGGACGCCTGGCTGATCCTGCCCCACGCCGAACGCGCGATGAGATGATCGCCGCAGCCGTCGATGCCGGCGACGCGTTCGAGCGTGACGGGCAGGTCGCGATGTTGCTCCGCGACCAGCGACATCAGCTTGTTCACCTGTTCAGGTGTGTCCGTCGGCGTCTCGATCTCCACCCAGCGGCGGATGCCATCGAGAATAGTTTGGGAATCGAACCAATTGGCGCTGGTCATGAACGCATCTGTGCCTTCGAGCTGCATCATCGGAGAGGGCGCGCAGCAAAACGCGGCCGCAAATCACGACATAGGCCAGATTTCGCGCAGCCTCAAATCGGATCGAAGCGGCGCCTCAGCGTTTGTCGGGGCCTTCGCGCGCGGCGATCTGCTCGACGAGATCGACGATCGAGCGGCGCATCTTCGAGTCGGTGATTCGGGTGAACGCCTTGGTCAGTGCGAGACCTTCGGAGGTCGCGAGGAAGTCGGAGACGTAAGAGGGTGAGGCGCCTTCGCTGAAGCCGTCCGGCCCCGGCACGCCGCTCGGGCCGCCCTCGAACAGGAACGACACCGGCACCTGGAGGATCTCGGCGATCTGCTGGATGCGGCTCGCGCCGACGCGGTTGGTGCCTTTCTCGTACTTCTGAATCTGCTGGAAAGTCAGACCTAAAGCTTCACCGAGCTTTTCCTGACTCATGCCCAACATGATGCGGCGCATACGCACGCGACTGCCGACATATTTGTCAACAGGGTTGGGCGCTTTCGACATTTCCTCAGCCTCCAAACACCACCCTCAGCGCAATCGGCAAGTTGCCTCAGGTGCCAGCATCGTCAAAATCAAACCCTGTTATTGGGTCACATTGCGGAGAAATTTAGCAATGCACCGCTGTCTTTCGCAGCCGGTGCAGAATGGGGAACCCGCGTGCAGTCTGTCAACCGTGGGACCGCGGTTGTCAAAGGATTCCGGCCGCGGCCCGCGGCGCGAGTGCGATCAGGGGTGCCGCTTGGTCCCACGGCGGCGGAGCGCCAGAAATACCGCCAGCGCGACGAGCATCGCTGCGGGCGCATCGCCGACGCGCGCATAGACGGTCGGCGGGATCGCGGCGGGCAGGCTTGCATCCAAAATGCCTTCGATGCCGAGACCGAGGCTGGCAATCGTTCGCCCGACCGGATCGATCACTGCGGAGATGCCGGTATTGGCGGAGCGCACCAACGGCAATCCGAGGTCGATCGCGCGCATCCGCGCCTGCTCCAGATGCTGATAAGGACCGGTCGAGATGCCGAACCAGCCGTCATTGGTGAGGTTCACGATCCAGCCCGGCCGCTCGCTTCGTCCGGCAACCTCGCCGGGAAAGATGGCTTCGTAGCAGATCAGCGGCAGTGCGCTTGGCGCGCCCGGCACTGAAAGTGCGTTTCGCACAGTTCCGGGAATGAAGCCGCCGCGCACGCGCGTGAGCTGCTCGAAGCCGAGCTTCTCCATCAGATCCTGATAGGGCAGGAATTCGCCGAACGGCACGAGATGCAGCTTGTCGTACACGGAGAGCACGCTGCCGTCGTGATCGATCAGATAGATCGAATTGTAGGCGCGCGTGACCGGCACGCCGCGCGGCAAATCGGGCGCGCGAACCGAACCCGTGATCAGCGTCGTGCCCTTCGGCAACAGCTCGGCGATTTGCGCCATTGCGTCGGCTTCGCGGGTCAGGAAGAACGGAAAGGCGGATTCCGGCCAGATCAGGAGGGTGGCATCGCGCACGCCGGTCGATTGCGGCCCGGAGGCGCGGTCCGACAGCGCGAGGTATTTCTTCATCACCTCGGCTTTGGCGGCGTAGTTGAATTTCGCGTCCTGCTGCAGGTCCGGCTGCATCAGGCGCAGCTTGGTGCCCGCGACCATGGTGGTCGGATGCAGCGACAGGCGGACCGCGCCGAAGATGCCCATGACGATCAGCAGCGCAATCGCAGCGGCGGGCACGCGCCATTGCAGGCGGCGATCGGGCGTGCGGTCGATCAGCGTCGCGGGGCTCGCAAAGATCGCAACCGTCAGGAACGTCATGCCCCACAGCCCGATCAGCGACGCCGTCTGCGCCAGCGGCAGCGGCTCGGATAGCGCATAGCCGAACGCGTTCCAGGGAAAGCCCGTCAGCGCGTGCCCGCGCAGCCATTCGCTGATGGTGAGGCTTGCCGCGAGCGCGAGCACGCGCGTGGCGTTCTTGGTCCAGAGCAGGCGCGCGAGCGCAAAGCCGATCGCCGTGAAGATGGAGAGATAGGCGGGCAGGCCCAGCACGGCGAAGGGGGTCAGCCAGGCGAACACATCGGCATCGACAAAGAAGGCGTAGCCGATCCAGTAGAGGCCGGGAACGAAATAGCCGAGCCCGAACCAATAGCCGGTCAGCGCCGCGGCGGGCACGCCGCCATATCGTCCGGCGCCTGCGCCGTCGATCAGCCAGACCAGCACCGGAAAAGTAATGAGCAGCACCGGGAATATATTGAACGGCGCCAATGCCAGCACCGACAGCGCGCCGGCCGCCATCGCGATGAGCGCACGCTTCCAGCCCCACGTGAGGATGATGGCCAGCGCGATCTGCCGAAGTCGCTGGAGCGCGCTCACTGCTGGCCGGTCCCCTCGCTCGGCGGCGGGGTGGGCGTGTCGCCGGCCGGCGGCTGACTGCCGTCCGGCGTAGCCTCGCGGCGGCGGCTCTCGCGCTGGGTGCGCGGGGCCGGGCGTTCCTTGCGGGTCGAGATGC
This sequence comes from Bradyrhizobium sp. USDA 4486, assembly GCF_054057995.1. Classification (NCBI taxonomy): domain Bacteria; kingdom Pseudomonadati; phylum Pseudomonadota; class Alphaproteobacteria; order Hyphomicrobiales; family Nitrobacteraceae; genus Bradyrhizobium; species Bradyrhizobium sp. USDA 4486. The sequence goes on along the minus strand of NZ_JBSRZV010000001.1, from coordinate 6,264,784 downwards.
GCAGCCGCTTGACGCGGCGCGGATCGGCATCGAGCACCTCGACCTCGTAATTGCCGGGGCCCGAGATCACCTCGCCGCGCACCGGCAGGCGGCCGACGAAGCTGACGAGATAGCCGCCGAGCGTCTCCACCTCCTCGCCGGCCTCGCCGGTGACGAAGTCCTCGCCGATCACGGTGCGGACATCGTCGAGGCTGGCGCGGGCATCGGCGATGAAGGCGTTATCGGGCAGGCGCACGATCGACGGTGGCTCGTCGCTGTCGTGCTCGTCGTCGATCTCGCCGACGATCTGCTCCACGATGTCTTCCAGCGAAACCAGCCCGTCGCTGCCGCCATATTCGTCGACGACCAGCGCCAGATGAATGCGCGTCGCCTGCATCTGCGCGAGCAGGTCGATCGCGCGCATCGACGGCGGCACGTAGAGCAGCTTGCGGATGATGCGCGCATCCTCCAGCGGCAATGCGAGGTCGACCGCCCGCAGGTCGAGGCCCGCCGGGAGCGGCTTCTTGCGCTTGGTCTTGGCGGCTTCCGACACGCGCGCACGCGCGGTCATGAAGGCGAGCAGGTCGCGGATGTGGACGATGCCGACGGGATCGTCGAGCGTCTCGTTGTAGACCACGAGGCGAGAATGGCCGGCGCTCTCGAAGCGGTCCATCAGCTCGCCGAGCGGGATGTCGCGCTTCACTGCGACGATGTCGGCGCGATGCACCATGACGTCGGCGATGCGGCGCTCGTGCAGGCCGAGAATGTTGCGCAGCATGGTGCGCTCGACCGCGGAGAAGCCGGTGTCGTCGGGCGTGGTGGCGTCGAGCACGACCTGGAGGTCGTCGCGCACCGAGCCGGCCTTCCAGCCGAACAGCGTGCGGATGGCGCGCAGCAGCCAGCCCTCCGCGGTCGGCCGCATCACCTCGCCTGGCGTCACCACGGCCGGCAGATTGGCCGTGTTGCGCGGGTTGTCGTGGATTGGTTCGGAATCCGGCATCTCAATGCGTCCCCGGACGCTCGGCATAGGGATCGGGGATGCCGAGGTGCGCCAGGATCTGCGTCTCCAGCGCTTCCATTTCCTCGGCGTCGTCGTCGTTCTCGTGGTCGTAGCCGATCAGATGCAGAAAACCGTGCACTGCGAGATGGCTCAAATGATGGTCGAACGGCTTGTGTTCCTCGTTCGCCTCGCGCCGCATGGTCTCATAGGCGATCGCAATGTCGCCGAGCATGCGCGGCGCATCGCCCTCCTTCCGCTCGCCCTCCGGCTGGAGCGCGGGAAACGACAGTACGTTGGTCGGCTTGTCGATGCCGCGCCAGTTGCTGTTGAGGGTGCGGATGCCGGCATCATCGGTCAGCATCACAGCCACTTCCGCGTCGGCGACGTCTTCATCGACGCTCTCGGCGGCGGCGGCAACCGCGCGCTGGATGACGGCTTCGGAATCGGGCTCGCGCTGCCAGCAATCGGCAACGACGAGGACCTCGGTCATGGGAAGGTTGGGATGGGCCATTGTGTTGTCTGGGACGAAAGGCGCTGTGTCGGCGCCCACTTGGTCCGGTTGCTATCTCGTCAGGATTGCGCGGCCGGCCGCTGCGGCGAACCTTCATAGGCGGCGACGATGCGCGCCACGAGCTCGTGGCGGATCACGTCCTCGGCTTTGAAATGAACCTGGGCGATGCCTTCGACTCCGCTCAAGAGGCGCGTCGCTTCAGCCAGGCCCGAAGTCTGGCCGTTCGGCAGATCGATCTGCGAGGGATCGCCGGTCACGATCATGCGGCTGTTCTCGCCGAGACGGGTCAGGAACATCTTCATCTGCATCGACGTGGTGTTCTGCGCCTCGTCCAGAATGATGGCGGCATTGGTCAGCGTGCGGCCGCGCATGAAGGCGAGCGGCGCGATCTCGATCTCGCCGGTCTGCAGCGCACGTTCGACGATGCGCGCATCCATCAGGTCATAAAGCGCGTCGTAGATCGGGCGCAGATAAGGATCGACCTTCTCGCGCAGGTCGCCGGGCAGGAAGCCGAGCCGCTCGCCGGCTTCCACCGCCGGACGCGACAGGATGATCTTGTCGACCTCCTTGCGCTCGAACAGCTGCGCGGCATGCGCCACGGCGAGCCAGGTCTTGCCGGTGCCGGCGGGCCCGATGCCGAACACCAGCTCGTGGCGCTTCAGCGCGCGGATGTAGGAATCCTGCGCGGGGGTGCGCGCGCGCACCGGACGCTTGCGCAAGTTGATGCTGTCGAAGGTCGCCTTGGCCGATTTGGCGTCGAACTCGAACAGCGACCCCTGCGCGATCACGGCGCGAATCGCGCCTTCGACCTCGCCCTGGTCGAGGTCCTGTCCCTTCACCGCTTGCGCGTAGAGCATCTCCAGCACGCGCCGCGCCGCGTCGCAGCCGTCACGCGTGCCGCCGATGGTGATGTGGTTGCCCTTGGAGTCCACGACGACACCGAGCCGCCGCTCGATCTGCGCGAGGTGCTGCCCGTAGGGGCCGACCAGCGCGGATGCGGCACGGTTGTCGTCGAAGTCGATGACGACCTGGGTCTCGGGCGGAACTTGCATGTCGCGGTCAAATTTGCGGCTGGGAGCGATAGAAGACGAATCCGATGCACTTTTGGGCAAGGGTTCAGGCTCCAGTGGCTTGCGATAAAGCGGGCTCGCGCGCGCTGCGCGTTGTGGCGAGCTCGCCAAGGAAACTGTAGCGCTCGAGCCTGTCGATCCTGACCGGCAGGATCTGTCCGATGATGTCGGGCGAGGCCATCACATGGGCGGGCTGGAGGAATGCGGTGCGGCCGACGATCTGGCCGTCCTTGCGCGCCGGACGTTCGAACAGCACGTCGACCGTTGAGCCAATCGCAGCCTTGTTGAAGGCCGATTGCTGGCTGTCGATCAGTTCCTGGAGCCGCTCCAATCGCTGGTCCATCTCGGCGGGGGACACCGTCTCCTGCATATCCGCAGCCGGCGTTCCCGGCCGGGCGGAGTATTTGAACGAATATGCCGCAGCGTAGCCGATTTGCGTGACAAGCGCGAGGGTGGCGAGAAAATCTTGCTCGCTTTCGCCGGGGAAGCCGACGATGAAATCTGATGAAAAAGCAATGTCTTGGCGCGCGGTACGGAAACGGTCGATGACGCGCCGATAATCATCGGCGGTATGTTTGCGGTTCATGGCGGCGAGAATCCGGTCGGAGCCCGACTGCACCGGCAGGTGCACGAACGGCATCAAGGCCTCGAGATCGCGATGGGCTGCAATCAAGCTGTCATCGACGTCGCGGGGATGGCTGGTCGAATAGCGCAGCCGCGCAATGCCGGGAATCGTCGCCAGATGCTCGAGCAGGCGGCCGAGCGGCCAGATTTTTCCGTCGGGGCCCTCGCCATGATAGGCGTTGACGTTCTGGCCGATCAGCGTGAGCTCGCGCACGCCGTTATCGGCGAGCCGCTTCACGTCGTCGACGATTTTTGCGACCGGGCGCGAGACTTCCGAACCTCGCGTGTACGGCACGACGCAGAACGTACAAAACTTGTCGCAGCCTTCCTGCACCGTGACGAAGGCGGAAATGCCGCGCGCGCGGATCGCGTCAGGCTTGGGCTGCGCCAGGAAGCCGAACTTGTCGGCGGCCGGAAACTCGGTCTCGATCGCACGGCCTTCATGGCCGGCGCGCTTCAGCAGATCAGGTAGGTGATGATAGCTCTGCGGCCCGACCACGACGTCGACGACCGGCGCGCGGCGCACGATCTCCTCGCCCTCGGCCTGCGCCACGCAGCCGGCGACCGCGATCTGCATCGCGCGGCCGGAGCGCGCCGCCTCGTCCTTGGCAACGCGCAGCCGGCCGAGCTCGGAATAGACCTTTTCCGAGGCCTTCTCGCGGATATGGCAGGTGTTGAGGATGACGAGGTCGGCGTCCTCGGCGCTATCAGTCTCCACGAATCCTTCCGGACCCAGCGTGTCCACCATGCGCTGGGCATCGTAGACGTTCATCTGGCAGCCATATGATTTGATGTGCAGCTTGCGCGGCGGCGTCATGGAACCCGGCATTGAGGTGGAGGACGGCCCTCAGATATAGGCTGGAGGGCCGAAAATCCAGCGAACGGGGCACTTTCAGCCGTCATTCCGGGGCTCGCGCCAGCGCGAGGGCGGAATCTCGCGCCAAAACCTCTGGATTCCGCATTTCACGCGCGCCGTGCGGGCCCCAGAATGACGCTGAGCGGCCGAAATCACCCCGCGAGGGCGTCCGCCGCGACCTGCCGGACCAGCTCCGGCAATTGATGCATGTCGGAGAAGGTCAGGTCGGCCCCGGCCCGGCGCAGGGTCTCGGCATGGCCGGCGCCGCAATGACTGCCGCCGCAGAACCCGAACACGGTCATGCCGGCGGCCCGCGCGCCGGCGATGCCGGCCAGGCTGTCCTCGATCACGACGCAGCGCTCGGGCGGCACGCCCATTTCCTTGGCCGCGAACAGGAACAGGTCCGGTGCGGGCTTGCCGTTCGTCACTTGCGAGGACGAAAAGATGTTTGGCGCGAGGCGATCATAGAGCCCTGTCTTCCCTAGGCTCACTTGCATGCGCGGATGCGAACCGCTCGAGGCAACGCAGACACGTTGCGTAAGGACGTCGAGCACGTCGTGGATGCCGCGGATCGCTTCGAGGTCGGCTTCGAAGGCGCGAAACAGCTCGTCCTGCAGATCGCCGTGATAGGCTTCGGGCAATTTACGGCCGAGCTCGGCTTCGATCTCGAGATTAGCCTGTTTTGTCGAGCGGCCGAGGAAGCGTTCGGACACCTTTGCCGACGTGATCGGATAGCCGTGCCGCGTCAGCACATCGGCATGCGCGCGACAGGAGATCGCCTCGCTGTCCACGAGCACGCCGTCGCAATCGAAGATGATGAGATCTATGGGCATTCAGTGTGCGGCGAGGTTGAAATGATCTGGGCGATGCGGGTCCTGCCACCTCTCCCCAACGGGGAGAGGGGAAGAGAGCTCGCCGAAAGATAGGTTCATCAATTCGTCGGCTTGTCGTCGTCGAGCGGGACGCAATAGAGCTCGAGCCGGTGGTCGACCAGGCGGTAGCCGAGCTTGCGGGCGATCTCCGCCTGCAGCTTCTCGATCTCTTCGGAGGTGAACTCGATCACCTTGCCGTCGCGCAGATTGATGAGGTGGTCATGATGGCTGTCGCGCATCGTCTCGTAGCGCGCGCGGCCCTCGCGGAAATCATGGCGTTCGATGATGCCGGCATCCTCGAACAGCTTGACGGTGCGATACACGGTCGAGATCGAGATCTTGTCGTCGACGGCGACACAGCGCCGGTACAATTCCTCGACGTCGGGATGATCGACCGCCTCGGCCAGCACGCGGGCGATGACACGGCGCTGCTCGGTCATGCGCATGCCGGTGGCGGCACAGCGCGCCTCGATGCCGGACGCCTTGGAAGCGGAAGAAGGTTTCAGTGCGGTCATGATGTGTCTGCCTGGCGGGGCGCTTTCTGCCATCGATGTTACGACAAGTCACGTCGCATCAGAAGGGCGTTCAATTGTTCCCCGTTGGCCTGCTTATAGTAGCGTTCGCGGCGCCCCACCACCACGAATCCGGCCCCATCATAGAGCCGCCGCGCCGGTTGGTTATTTTCTTCGACTTCGAGAAATATTGTGCGCACACCGCGCCCGGCAAGGTGGCCGAGATGGGTCATCAGCAGTGTCCGGGAGAGGCCGCGGCCCGCGATGGGCCTGGTCGACCGCAATCGAGAGGATCTCTGCCTCGTCCGCGCCGATCCGCGACACCGCAAAGCCGATCGTCTTGCGGCCGAGGCGCAAGCGATGCACCAGCGTGTTGCGCTCGATCAACATGCTTTCGAATTCGCTTTCGCCCCAGCCGCGCGCAAACGACGCGCCATGCAGCTGTGCGAGCCGCGCGGCATCGCGCGCGGAGGCGGGCTCGACGGCGGCGGTGCCGCCGCGCCACCACTCCGAAAGCCATCTCATCATGAGGTTGCGGCTTGTGCGAGCGGCGGCAGCGCAGGTGGCTTTGCGTCGGGCGCCTTCAGATAGAACGGCCGCGCCGGATTTGTCTCGGGAGCGGCCGCCGCGCCAAGCCAGGCGACCCAGTCGATATCCGGCGCGGGTTGCGCGTCCACCGCAACGGGCTGCGCTGCGTCTGTTGGCCAGCGCTCGGCGAGGATGTGTGCGGCATTGCCGACCAGATGCGGGGCGCCGAACTGCGAGGCCGCGATGGCTTCGTCGATGGCAGCAACGCCCGGCCGCACCAGCTGGCTGCCATCACCGGCGACGATCTGGAAATAGACGTGATCATGCCGGGCATCGATCGCGGAGATCACGGGCGCCGCCTCGTTCCGGCTGACGATAGCCGCGGCATAGGCCGACAGCGTGGTCACTCCGACCGTCGGCTTGCCGGCTGCGAGCGCAAGCCCGCGCGCCGCCGAGATGCCCACCCGCAGGCCGGTGAAGCTGCCGGGGCCGGTGGTGACCGCGATGCGGTCGAGCGCGGTGAACGCAAGATCTGCCGATTTCATCACCCGCGCGATCAGCGGCATCAGCGCTTCCGCATGACCGCGCTTCATCGGCAGGGATTCCTGCGCTTGCAGCTCGGCCGTTTCGGTGTCGAGCACGGCCGCAGAGCAAGCGTCGAGCGCAGTATCGATGGCGAGGATCAACATGGAAAAACGAATGGCGTGTGGCGAATAACGATCAGTCTAGCGAAGCAGACGCCTATCCGCCATTCGTCATTCACTATTCGTAGCCCCCGACAGCGCCGCATTTCGTAGGGGGCAAAGCGAAGCGTGCCCACCATCTCTATCGCAGGTACATGGTGGGCACTGCGCAAACGCGCCTTTGCCCACCCTACGGCACCTTTTACATCGGCCGGACTTCGACCACGTCGGGCACGAAGTGCTTCAGCAAGTTCTGAATGCCGTGCTGAAGCGTCGCGGTCGACGACGGACAGCCGGAGCAGGCGCCCTTCATGTTGAGATAGACGATTCCGTCCTTGAAGCCGCGGAAGGTGATGTCGCCTCCGTCATTGGCGACCGCCGGCCGCACGCGGGTCTCGATCAGATCCTTGATCATGTCGACCGTCTCGGCATCGGCCTCGTCGAAGAACTCGTCCTGGTCGTCGAGATCGTTATCGCTGGTCGCGGTGCCGTCGGCGAGCAGCGGCGCGCCGGACATGTAGTGCTCCATGATGGCACCTAAGATCGCGGGCTTGAGCTGCTGCCACTCACCGCTCGCCTTGGTCACGGTGATGAAATCCGATCCGTAGAACACGCCGGTGACGCCGGGCACGTCGAACAGCTTTTCCGCCAGCGGCGAGCGCGCCGCCGATTCGCGGCTCGAAAATTCCATCGGACTGCCGTCGACCACGACGCGGCCGGGAATGAACTTCAGCGTGGCGGGATTGGGGGTGGCTTCGGTTTGAATGAACATGGTTTTCTCCAGACGTCGCCGGTTCAAGGCCGGCGCGTGCTCCATCCACTAGCAGATGGCGACGGCGAACGCACGATCAAGGGGCGGCGAGGGTGTTTTGCTGTTATTTCAGGGGGTTAGGGAGTTAAAGCGCCTCCGCGACGTCATGGCCGGGCATAGCCGTCCGAAGGAGGGCGTCGCTTCCGCTCGCCTATGTCCCGGCCATCCACGCCTTGCTTCGTCGCGCCAAGAACGTGGATGCCCGGGACAAGCCAGGACAAGCCCGGGCATGACGAATATTGGGCTGGCTGCAAGCCTACGATAGCGAATCCACGCTTTGGTCGCTGAGCGCGCCCGAGATGATCGTCACCGGCACCGGGAACGTGCCCAGCTCATGCGCGAGCAGTGCGACCAGCGGCCCGGGACCTTCGGCGCCCGGACTGGCGGCGAGCACCAGCATGGCGATATCAGGGTCCTCGTCGATGACAGCGAGCAGCTGTTCCATCGCTGCGCCTTCGCGGATCACCCGCTCCGGCGTGATCGCGGCGATGCCGTTCGCTCTGCCGGCGGCGCGGTCGAGCGCGGCCTCTGCCGCTTCATGCGCCTCGGCGCGCATGATCTCGGCGACCCCCAGCCATTCCTGGCTCTGCTGCTCGGGTTCGATGATGCGCAGCATCACCACGCCGCCGCCGGCGCGGATCGCCCAGCGGCTCGCATAGTAGACCGCGCGATCCCATTCGGCGGTGTCGTCGACGATGACGAGGCATTTGGGCTTGTGACCCGGCTCGAAGCAAAGTCGCTTGCTGGTCATGCATGTCCCGGAATGTGCACGGCTGGCATGCTGCCACACTCCCGCAAAATTGGGGAGGGGAGAAGCGGCCGGCGCCCTGACGCCGGCCGTATGTCGCGGATGCGCTTTAGCGCCGGCGGATGAAGCCGACGATGTCCTTCGACAGGTTCATGGTTTCCTCGGCGATGGCGCGGGCGCGATCGGAACCGTCGTTCAGGATGGTGTCGATATGGCCGGGGTCGGCGACGAGGCGCTTCATCTCGCCAGCGATCGGCGCGAGCTTGGTCACGCATAGCTCAGCCAGCGCGTTCTTGAAGCTGGAGAACTGGCCGCCTCCGAAATCCCTGAGCACGTCGGCCTTGGGGCGGCCGGAGAGCGCGGCGAAGATGCCGACGAGATTGTCCGCCTCGGGGCGCGCTTCCAGGCCCTTCTCCTCGGTCGGAAGCGGCTCGGGATCGGTCTTCGCCTTGCGGATCTTCTGCGCGATGGTGTCCGCATCGTCGGTCAGATTGATGCGCGAATTGTCGGACGCGTCCGACTTCGACATCTTCTTGGTGCCGTCGCGCAAGCTCATCACGCGCGTCGCCGGGCCCGTGATCAAGGGTTCCGGCAGCGGGAAGAACAGGCCGTCATTGGCGCCGTTGTTGCGGATCGACTCGCCGAAGTCATTATTGAACTTCTGCGCGATGTCGCGCGAGAGCTCGAGATGCTGCTTCTGGTCCTCGCCGACCGGAACGTGGGTGGCGCGGTAGAGCAGGATGTCGGCCGCCATCAGCACGGGATAATCGAACAGCCCGACGGAGGCGTTCTCGCGATCCTTGCCGGCCTTCTCCTTGAACTGGGTCATGCGGCCGAGCCAGCCCATGCGAGCGACGCAGTTGAAGATCCAGGCGAGCTCGGCATGGCCCGAGACTTGGCTCTGGTTGAACACGATGTGCTTCTTGGGATCGATGCCGCTGGCGATGAAGGCCGCGGTCACCTCGCGGGTATTGCGCGCGAGCTCGGCCGGGCCGCCCCAGACGTCCACGCCTTGCGTGATCGCGTGCATGTCGACGACGCAATAGATGCAGTTGTGGGTTTCCTGCATCTTCACGAAGTTGACGATCGCGCCGAGATAATTGCCGAGGTGCAGATTGCCGGTCGGCTGGACGCCCGAAAAGACCCGTTCAACGAATGGCATGGTAAGCCTTCCCATAGGTATTCGGCCGTCGTTTCCAACAGCGGCGCTGCCCCGTCAAGGGTAATTCGCTTGCTTCAGGCGCGCTGGTCCTTCGTGACGGGCCGCTTCAAGGCACTGACCGCCTCGCGCCAGGAGGCGGCGCCGAGGATTTGCAGCAGCAGCCCGTAGATGGCGATCCCGGCTCCGATTTGCGCGCCCAGGACGATGAAGCGGATCAGGCCGTGCGCTTCGTCAGGGATGAGATCCATGGTCAGCCAGAGCAGGCCGCCCATGGCGACCGCGGCGAGCACGATCCGTGGCAGCCGTTTTCGCGCGGCTGCATCGACCGAGAAGCCGAATTTGCTGTTGCCTTTCCGGAGCAGCGAAAGCGCGCTGCTCCAGGCGCCGGCCGCGATGCTCGCGGCGATCCCGCTCGCGCCGAAGACATGGCCGAGCAGGACGGCGAGAGCGACCGCGACGACAAAGCCTTTGGCCGTGGCCATGAGCGGCGTCATCGTGTCGCTGCGGGCGAAGAAGGCCGGCGACAGCGCCTTGATCAGCACGTGGGCAGGCAGACCCAGCGCCAGCCACATCAGCGCATGTGCAGTGGCGACGCTGTCCTCGGCGCCGAAGGCGCCATGCTCGAACAGCAGCCGCACGATCGGCTCGGCCAGCACGATCAGGCCGAGCATGGCGGGCAGCGCAAGCCCCGTGGCAAGCTCCAGCGCGCGCGATTCCGCATGCGCCACCGTATCGCGATCGCCGCTCCCGACGGCGCGCGTCAGCTCCGGCACCAGCACGGTGCCCATGGCGACGCCGACGATGCCGAGCGGCAGCTCGATCAGGCGGTTTGGCGAAATAGAGCCAGGACACGGCGGAGGGCGTCGCCGAAGCGATAATCGCGCCGGCCACCATCAGCCATTGCGGCCCCGAGCTTGCGATCATGCCGGGGATGGCCTTGGCGAAAAAGCCGCGCATCTCCTTGTCGAAGCTGACGCGCAGCGGCGTCGCAAGCCGTCCGCTTCGCTGCGACAGCAGCATCGCGAGTTGCAGCAGGCCGGCAATGCCGACCGTCGCCGCCAGCATCCACGCCCCGAGCACCGCATCGGCGTGCCAGGCGAGCAGCATCGCGATCACGGCGATCAGCGCGATATTGAACAGCAGCGGCGAGAACGCAGTCAACGCAAACCGCCCCCGGGCGTTCAACAGTCCCATCAGCACCGTGACCGGGCCGGCGAAGGCGAGATAAGGCAGCATCAGCCGCGCGTTCTGAACCGCGAGATCGAGCGTCCCGCTGCTGAGGAATCCCGGCGCGATGATCGTGACGATCAGCGGCATCACCAGCGCAATGACGATCGAGAGCGCGATCAGCGCCACGCTCACCGTGCCGAGCACGCGGCCTGCGAAGGCGGAGGCGGCCGCCTCGCCCTCGCGTTCACGGACGCGCAACCAGGCCGGGATCAGCGCCGCATTCAGCGCACCCTCACTGAGCAGGCGCCGCACCACATTGACGAGCTGGAAGGCGGCCAGGAACGCATCCGCCACCGCCCCGGTGCCGAGCAGCGCCGCGATCAGGGAATCGCGGGCAAAGCCCAGCAGCCGCGAGGCCAGTGTTCCCGTCGAGACGGTCAGGAAGGAGCGGATCATGGCCCGTTATAATACCGTTGCTTGCCCGTGCAGGCCCGGTCGTGATAGGCCGCGAGCCGGATTTCAGGCCGACAGGAAGCGGATTTTGCCGGGTATCGCAATCCGCCAAACAGGATCAAGGTGAATGGCTGACGTGAAATATGACGTTCTCGGCATCGGCAACGCGCTGTTCGACGTGCTGGTCAGGACCGACGAGGCTTTTCTGGCCAAGCATGCGATGACGAAGGGCAGCATGTCCCTGATCGACGAGGCGCGGGCGGCCGCGATCTACGCAGACATGGGCCCGGCCACGGAAGTCTCGGGGGGGTCGGCCGCCAACACCATCGTCGGCATCGGCAGCCTGGGCGCACGCGCCGCCTATGTCGGCAAGGTCAAGGACGACCAGATCGGCAAGCTCTATGTCCACGACATCCGCGCCGCCGGCGTCGCTTTCAACACGCCCGCCGCGAAGGACGGCCCCGCCACCGGCTGCTCCTACATCCTGGTCACGGATGACGGCGAGCGCACCATGAACACCTATCTCGGCGCCGCGCAGGACCTGTCGCCCGCCGACATCGATCCGGCCGAGATCGCGGCGGCCGGCATCGTCTATCTCGAGGGCTATCTCTGGGACCCCAAGAACGCCAAGGACGCCTTCGTCAAGGCGGCCGGCATCGCCCATGAGGCCAAGCGCAAGGTGGCGCTGACGCTGTCGGATTCGTTCTGCGTCGATCGCTACCGCGACGAGTTTCTGGGATTGATGCGGGGCGGCACCGTCGACATCGTGTTCGCCAACGAGTCCGAGCTGCATTCGCTCTATATGACCTCGGATTTCGACACCGCGCTGAAGCAGCTGCGCAACGACGTTAAGCTCGGCGTCGTCACCCGCAGCGAGAAGGGCTGCGTGGTGGTGACGCCGACTGACGCGGTCGCAGCTCCCGCTTCGCCGATCAAGCAATTGGTGGATACCACCGGCGCCGGCGATCTGTTCGCGGCCGGCTTCCTGTACGGCCTCGCGCGCGATCTGTCGCACAAGCAGTGCGGCGAGCTCGGCGCGCTTGCGGCCGCCGAAGTGATCCAGCACATCGGCGCCCGCCCGCAGGTGTCCTTGAAGCAGCTCGCCCAGCAGCGTGGGCTGACGGTTTAGGCCCTCGCTCTCTCCCCGTCATTGCGAGGAGGGCAGCGACGAAGCAATCCAGTCTGTCTCCGCGGAAAGACGCTGGATTGCTTCGCTGCGCTCGCAATGACGACGTTGATGCAGGCGCGCGTCAAGCACTCAGCCGTCATGCCCGGGCTTGTCCCGGGCATCCACGTTCTTCGTACCACTCGGTGAGGCGTGGATGGCCGGGACAAGCCCCCGGCCATGACGCGGGGACAGAGACGCGCAACTACGCCGCTTTCTTCCCGCTGCCCGCATCGAGCCCGGCATACACGCCGCGCTCGAAGGCCGCGAACGCCTCAAGGCACTTTCCGTCCGCGAACGGCAAGAGCTGCATCAGGATCACGCCGGTGACGTCGCGCGCGGGGTCGATCCAGTAATAGGTGTTGGCGAGGCCCGCCCAGGCGAGGCTGCCCGCGCTGCGGCCCTCAGCGGTCCTGGCCGTGTTGATCATGAAGCTGAGGCCCCATTTCTTCACCTGCTCGGGATAGAGATCGACGTCGTTGGTGTACATCGGGGCCGCCGTGGTCAGCTTGCCCATGGCGAGATCGCCGATGTGGTTCTGCCCCATCGTTGCGACCGTCTCGGGCTTCAGCACCTGGTTGCCGTTGCCGTGGCCCTTGTTGAGGATCATCTGGGTGAATTTGATGTAGTCGGCGGCAGTCGAATAGAGCCCGCCGCCGCCCATGTGGAATTCCGGGGTCTGCTCGAGCTCGAACGGGATCGAGGCGAGCTGGCCGTCCGCGCCGCGGGCATGCATGCCGACGAGGCGCTTGCGCATGTCGTCGGTGATCTTGAAACCGGTGTCGCTCATGCCGAGCGGTGCGAACATGTTGTCGCGCAGGTAAGCGTCGAGCCGCTTGCCGCTGACGGCTTCCACCGCCTTGCCGACGAAATCGATGTTGGTGCCGTATTCCCAGCGCGTGCCGGGATCGGTCATGACGGGCGTCTTCAGTGCGGCGTTCTGGCAGGTGATGATCCCGGGCGTTCCGGTCTTCTCCATGTAGCGCGCGAACTCGCCGTTCCACATGTCGTAGCAGAAGCCGGCGGTGTGGGTCATGAGCTGGCGCAGCGTGATCGGCCCCTTCGCCGGCCGCAGCTTCGGCTCGCCCGCGGCGTCGAAGCCTTCGAGCACCTGCGGCTTGGCGAGGTCGGGCAGCACGTCGCCGATCGGCGCGTCGAGCGAGAGCTTGCCTTGCTCGACCAACTGCATCGCGCCCGCCGATGTCACCGCCTTCGTCATCGAGGCGATCCAGAACACGCTGTCCTCGGTCATCGCATCGGGCTTCGACAAATCGCGCTTGCCGAACGCGCCGTGATACAGCACGTCGCTGCCGCTCGCGGCGATGGCGACGACGCCGGGGATTTCCTTGGCGTCGCTCTTCTGGCGCAGGATCTCGTCGATCTCAGCTTGGCTTCGCATACGCGTTTCCTCCGGTTTGATTATTGTTGGAAGTGATCGATTGTCCTCCCGGAGGTCGCGTGCGGCAAGTATCTCAACTTGCGCGCCGGTCGCGATGTCGTGACTTGACGGTGCGCTGTCGCCGCAGGACGACAAGACGCGCTGAACTGCAATTTGCGGTGGACGGCCGCAACTCACCATGACCTTGGATGGGCATAGGCGATATGTTTTCAATGTTTGAAGCACTTGAAACATTTTGTGCGTTGCGGCGTTCAGCACATGGCCCGATCAGCGCCTGACGTTAGAACTTGATGCAATTTGCGGCCGTCCATGACCGCGAGGGGACCTCAAATGATTTCGACTTGGAGCGAATGGAAGCGCTATCCCCGTCCCGGACGAGGGGACAATCTGGAGGCGCCGATCTCGCCCGGCATTTACGAGGTCCGGATCGCCGGCACCGGCGCACTCTACTCGTTCGGCGCGGTCGACAATCTCGCGCAGTCGCTGGCGCTGCTGCCGGTCGGCTCGAAATCCTGGTTTGGCCGCCGCGATACCTCCGACGTTCCCGATCTCGAATACCGGACTTGCGCGACCTCCTCGAAGGCGGATGCCAAGGCGGCCGCCGAGCGCATGATTGGCCGGCGCGAGACCTATATGAGCGGCGCGGCGTAACCACCGACGACCGCGTTGAGCTGTTGCCGAGCTCACGATGCCTACCGCTCCCTTAGGGAGAGGTGAGGTAAACGCTGCTCCCAGCTTAGCTCCCATCAGATGTGCGTTGCCGGGCGGTGCATTGCGCACCGCCTGCCCCTATATTCGGGACCAAATCGATGTCCGAGGAGCAACGCCATGACCCCGACCGCCGCCGCACGCGCCACGCAAGCCACCACCCTGCGCGACCGGTTGAAGGATCCCTCGCTGCTGAAGGAGGCCTGCTACATCGATGGCGCCTGGGTCGGCACGCCCGTCTTCGCCGTCAACAATCCGGCAACCGGTGTCGAGATCGCGAAGGTCCCGCAGCTTGGTGCGGACGAGACCACCAAGGCCGTCGAAGCCGCCGAGCGTGCGTTCCCGGCGTGGGCCAAGCACACCGCAAAGCAGCGCTCCAACATTTTGCGCAAATGGTTCGAGCTGATCATCGCCAACCGCGAGGACCTCGCGCTGATCCTCACCTCAGAGCAGGGCAAGCCGCTGTCGGAAGCGCTCGGCGAGGTCGACATCGGCGCCGCCTATATCGAGTTCTTCGCCGAAGAGGCCCGCCGCGTCTATGGCGAGACCATCCCGACGCAGCGGCCCGATGCGCGGCTGCTCGCCATCAAGCAGCCGATCGGCGTCTGCGGCGCGATCACGCCGTGGAATTTCCCAAACTCCATGATCACGCGAAAAGTGTCGCCGGCGCTGGCCGCGGGCTGCACCGTGGTGCTTAAGCCCGCCAACGAGACCCCGCTGTCGGCGCTGGCGCTGGCCGTGCTCGCGGAAAAGGCCGGTATCCCAAAGGGCGTGCTCAACATCATCACCGGCGATGCGCCGCCGATCGGCAAGGTGTTGTGCGAGCATCCGGCGGTGCGCTTCGTCGGCTTCACCGGCTCGACCGCGGTCGGCAAGATCCTCTATCAGCAGGCCTCCGTCGGCGTGAAGCGGCTCGGCCTTGAGCTCGGCGGCAATGCGCCGTTCATCGTGTTCGACGACGCCGACATCGATGCGGCGGTCGAAGGCGCCATCGTCTCGAAATACCGCAACATGGGCCAGACCTGCGTCTGCGCCAATCGCATCTACGCCCAGGACAAGATCTACGACGAGTTCGTGCAAAAGCTCTCGAAGAAGGTCGCGGCGATGAAGATCGGCGACGGCACCGAAAGCGGCGTCACCCAGGGGCCCCTGATCAACATGAAGGCCGTCGACAAGGTCGAGCGCCACATCGCCGATGCGGTGAAGCGCGGCGCCAAAATCGTCACCGGCGGAAAACGCAGCGAGCTCGGCGGCTCGTTCTTCGAGCCGACGGTGCTCGCCGACGTCAAGCCGGACTCGCTGGTCTCGCAGGAAGAGACCTTCGGCCCGCTCGCGCCGGTGATCCGCTTCAAGGACGAGGCCGACGTGATCGCGATGTGCAACGCCTCGCCGTTCGGTCTTGCCTCCTACTTCTACTCCCGCGATCTCGGCCGTGTCTGGCGCGTCGCCGAAGCGCTGGAATCAGGCATGGTCGGCGTCAACACCGGCCTGATCACGACGGAAGTCGCTCCCTTCGGCGGCGTCAAGGAGAGCGGCCTTGGCCGCGAAGGCTCGCGCCACGGCATGGAAGAATATGTCGAGATCAAATACGTGATGATGGCGGGGGTCTAAGGCCCTCGCTTTCGAGCGCCTGTCGTGCTCGGAGAACCAATGGTACGCATGACCATAGTTGGAAATGGGCGCCCGGAGCCATTGTGCCAAGGCCGCGCAATGGGTCACGCCAACTGCCTTATCACGGGGCTTGGCAGCACAACTCTTACCGCCGCAGCACCGCGATCGTCCGGTTCGCGAACGTCAGCCGCTCGGCCATGACTGACACGAAATAGGTCAGCAGCTTGTGGCTGAGCGCGGGATCTTCCTCCTTGATGGCGTCGAACTGGTGCGTGTTCAGCACGTAGAGCACGCTGTCGACTTCAGCCTGGATCGTCGCGCTGCGCGGGGCGTGTGACACGAGGCCCATCTCGCCGATCGTGGTGTAGCGGCCGAGGCTGCGCACGCGCGTCGTGCGGTCGTCCTCGGCGGGCACCATGACGCCGACGCGGCCGTCGAGGACGAAATGCATGGAATCCGCGGGATCGCCGGCCTGCACGATGACCTCGCCGGCGACGACCTCGAGACGTTCGCAGCAGCGGCTTAATTGTGCGGCATCGTCTTCGTCGCCGAGGATCTGCGTGAACCAGTCGCGCAAGGAGGCCTCCTCCTGCGCATGGCCGCGATGCAGGGCAATGATCTCGTTTTCGCACCGCTCCAGGGCATGGTCGAGCTCCTCAACGACAAGCACCTCGTGCGAGATGAAGCCGCTGGCGCGCAGCGCCTTGGCCGCACTGGTCGGAAGATGCACCAGCACGAGTTCGACGCCACGCTCCCGCGCCGCACGCTTGATCTGGTCAAAGCTGTAGGCGGCCGAGGAGTCGATGCCGGTGACGAGCGTGAAATCGAACACCAGGAAGCGGCACTCCGGATGCAGGTGTAGCAGCGCCTTGACATGCTGGTACAGACGATTGGCCGAGCCGAAGAACAGGTAGCTCTGCAGTTTCAGGCCCTGGATGTTGCTGCCGTGGGCAGCCAACAGCGCCCGCTCTTGGCGCGATCGGTCGAGGGAAGAGCGATATTCGGAGCCGTCGAAGCCGAACTTGACGGAGCTGATGCGCGAGGCGCTCACGGCGAAGATCCCACAGCCGATCACGACGCCGATCAGGATTCCGGCAATGAATCCCCATTTCAGGATGATGAGGATGATCGCGAGCAGCGACAGATATTCCGGCCTCGACAACCGCCGCCGCGACTGCACGATCCATTTGTGCAGCGTGTCGCTGCCGAGATAGACCAGCAGCCCGCCGAGCACGAGCTTCGGCATGAAGCCGAGCAGCGTCGGCGCGATGACCAGCATCGAAGCCGAGATCGCCGCAGCGCTGAGGCCGGAGAGCCGGCCGCGCCCGCCGGCGGAGAAGTTGAGGATGGAACGGCTGACCGAGATGCAGCCGGTGTATCCGCCCAGCGCGCCGCAAAGGATGTTCGCAAAGCCGGTGACATTCAACTCGCGCTCGAGGTCGGCCTCGCGGTGCGTCGCGACCTCGACGCCGGTGGTGTTGAACAGCGTGCTCGACGCGGTGACGAAGATCACGGCGATGAGATTGCCGAACAGCTCCGGCAGCGTGGACCAGGGATGATCGGCAAGCGCCTGCACTGACCACGGCCACACCAGCCCGATCTGCTCCGGCGGATGGAAAGTCCACCCCAGCGCCCGCGCGTCTGCCGGCGCAATGCCGGCGAGCCAAAGCGCAAGATGCGCGGCGAGTGTCCCTGCGATCAGGATGAGCGGCAGCCCCATTGGCGCGCGAGAGCGATGCCAGGTCAGATAGAGCACGGCGGCCATCGCGCAGGCGGCGGCGATCTCGAGCGCCGTGGTCGTATTGGCGAAGCTTCCGAGCGTCGCCACCTGAAGTGGCTGGTCGGTGATGACCCTGATAGCTCCCAGGAGGATCAGGCAGCCCGTCGCGCCGAGGAAGCCGCCGACCACGGGATACGGCACGTAGCGAATGGCCCGGCCGATCCGCGTCACTCCGAAAGCGCAGAGCACGAGGCCGGTGGCAATGCTGACGAGACCGAAGGTGACGAGGAGCGGAGCCAGGAGCGGCGCAGTGGGGTCCGCTTCAACGATCCGTTCGACCAGGGAGGAGGCGACGATCCCGGTCACGGCGGCCGTCGAGGCCTCCGGCGCGGCGATCGCAAACCGTAACGAGCTTCCGACGCCGATGACGAGAGCGAGAACCGCTGATGCCACGAAGGTGACGCCGACGCCGTAGCTCAAATAGGGCGCCAGCGGGCCGGCGAAGATCAGGACCGCATAAGAGAGCCCCAGGGTGACGGTCAGGACGCTTGCGGCGGCGCCACCGAGCACGTCGTGCAGCGCGCGTGTGACGATCGGGCTTAAGCGGAGAAACGAAGTGGAATGAATTGTCGAATCTGCCACGCGCTGGTCGCCCGCATCCTCTGCTTGAATGGTCGGAGGCTGCGACCCTAGCGCAACCGGACGGTCCGGTCTTTCAACGGCCGTTGATGAAGATCGGGATCGAGGACCATGGGGATGTCCCTCGCCACGATGTTTCGTCGCGCTCTGCCGGACATATCTGGAGAGTTGGGCAGCCGACGTCTCCTCGTGGCCCGGATTGCACTTCGCTCATCCGGGCGAGGCATCCGGTTTTTGAGGCTGCGAGGGCCTAAATCGTCAGCTCCTTACCAGTCACCCGCCGATACGCCTCCAGATACCGCTTGCTGGTAGCCTCCACCACGCTGGCCGGCAGAGGCGGCGCTGGGGCGTCGCCGTTCCAGCGGCCGGCGCGGCGCTCGACGTCGAGATAGTCGCGCAAGGGTTGCTTGTCGAAGCTCGCCTGCGGCTGGCCGGGCTTGTAGGCGTCGACCGCCCAGAAGCGCGAGGAATCCGGCGTCATCACCTCGTCGATCAGGATGATGCGGCCGTCCTTGTCGCGACCGAACTCGAACTTGGTGTCCGCGATGATGATGCCCTGCTCGCGCGCCAGCTCCTCGCCGAGCGTGTAGACCGCGCGCGTCATGCTCTCGAGCGTGTAGGCGACCTCTTCGCCGACGACCTCGCGCATCTTCGCGATGGTGATGTTCTCGTCATGGCCACTTTCGGCCTTGGTCGCCGGGCTAAAGATCGAAGGCTTCAGCTTCTCGCTTTCGACGAGACCTGCCTTCAGCTTCTCGCCGGCGAGCGTGCCGCTGGCCGCGTACTCTTTCCAGGCCGAGCCCGAGAGGTAGCCGCGGATGACGCATTCGATCGGAAAGACTCTGGTCCGCTTGCACAGCATGGCGCGGCCGAGGATCTCGGCGCGATGCGGCTTCAGCGCAGGCACGGCGGCGATGATCTCGTCGGTGTCGGCGCTGATCATGTGATGCGGCACCACGCCTTCGAGCTTGCCGAACCAGAACGCGCTGATTTGCGTCAGCACCGCGCCTTTCATCGGGATGGTCTCGCCCATCACGACGTCGAAGGCGCTGATGCGGTCGGTGGTGACGAGCAGCAGGCGGTCGTCGTCGACGGCGTAGATATCGCGCACCTTGCCACGGCCGATCTTCGGCAGCGGCAGGTTGCTGGAGAGCATGGTGGCCATCGGGTAAGCTTTCGCACGGGACGTCCGGCCGCGTCTGATGGCGCGGCCGGAAACCGGATTAGCCTATTCCGGCAGCGGAATGAACTCATGTTCCTGCGGAACCGCGGCGAAGCGGCCGGTTTTCCAGTCCTGCTTGGCCTGCTCGATGCGCTCCTTGCTGGAGGAGACGAAATTCCACCAGATGTGGCGCGGGCCTTCCAGCGCATCGCCGCCGAGAAACATCATCCGCGTCGCCTTGAGCGCCTTCACGGTGATGCGGTCGCCCGGGCGGAAGATCAGCAGCCGCGGCCCCTCAAAGCGCTCATTGGCGATCTCGACCTCGCCGTCGACGATATAGATCGCGCGCTCCTCTTGATCGGGGTCGAGCGGCACGGTCGCGCCCGCCACCGCCGTGACCTCGGTATAGAACCAGGGCGACACCATCGACACGGGCGAGGTGATGCCGAAGGCGGAGCCCGCGATCACTCGCGCGGTGAAATCGCGCTCGGAGATCATCGGCAAATCGCCCGCGGCGTAATGCTGGAACGAGGGGGCGATCTCTTCCGATCCAGCCGGCAGCGCGATCCAGCTTTGCAGGCCCAGCATCTTCTGCCCGGACGCGCGCTGTGCATCCGGTGTGCGCTCGGAATGCGCGATGCCGCGGCCGGCCGTCATCAGGTTCATCGCGCCCGGCGAGATCTCCTGGACGTTGCCCTCGCTGTCGCGATGCATGATGGCGCCGTCGAACAGGTAGGTGACGGTGGCAAGCCCGATATGCGGATGTGGCCGCACATCCATGCCCTTGCCGGAGACGAACTGCACCGGTCCGAAATGATCAAAGAAGATGAAGGGCCCGACCATCTGCCGCTTGCCATGCGGCAGCGCGCGTCGAACCTGAAATCCGTCGCCGAGATCGCGCGTGCGCGGCACGATGACGAGATCGAGCGCGTCGCAGGACATGGGATCACCGAGCACCGGATCGTTGAAGGGCTGCCAGCTCATGGTGGACTCCTGTTCTTTGCTGGTATGATCGTAGCAGAACAATGATGGGAACGGGAGGAGACTGATGATTCCGCCGCTCAAGCATGGCGCCGTTCTGCTCCAGGCCACCGGTCCCAGAATAGAGACGGAACGCCTGATCCTGAGGCCGTGGCGCGCCAGCGACGTCGCGCCGAACGCCGCCATGTTGACCGATCCCGGCACCGCCCGCTTCATCGCGCCGGACGGCAAGCCCGTGACCACCGAGATCGGCGGCTGGCGCAACGCCGCCGTGATGTCCGGGCATTGGGCGCTTTATGGCTTTGGCATGTTCGCGGTCGAGGAGAAATCCAGCGGCAAATATGTCGGGCGCGTCGGTCCCTGGTGCCCGCCGGGCTGGCCCGCCTTCGAGGTCGGCTGGGGCATTGCCAGGGAGTATCGCGGCAAGGGTTATGCGGTCGAGGCGGCCCGCGCATCGATCGACTGGTCGTTCGACAGTTTTGAGATCGACGAGATCATGCACTGCATCGAGAGCGAGAACGTGCCATCGCAAGCCGTGGCGCGCAGCCTGGGTGCACGGAAGGAGCGACAGATCGACCTGTTCGGCAAGCCTGCCGACGCCTGGATCACGTCGCGGGCCTTGTGGCGCCGGCAAAATTGAATCGATCTCCGATCTGACCTAAGTTCATGGCGCCGACGAAGCGGACCGACCGGATGCTGCTGACCAACCTCGAACTCGCCTTCCGCGCCGCCAGCGTGGCGCTGTTGCTGGTGCTGGCGGCATCATTGGTCTCCGATTTCCGCAACGTGCTGGCGGGGCGGCTCGGCACGGCCTTCGCACTCGGATCGGCCGCGCATGCGGCGAGCTACTCGGTCGGCGTCTCTTCTCTGGCCGCAGGCTGGCACGCGCCGCTGATCGCGCTGTCGACCGGCAATATCGTCGTGTTCTGGCTGTTCACACGCGCGCTGTTCGACGATGAGTTCCGCCTGCGCTGGTGGCACGGGATGATCTGGGCTGCGGTGACTGCGTTCAGCTTTGCCGGATGTCTCTGGATCGCACCGGGCGGAAACGCGCGATTCTCCGTGAAGGTCGTCAATCTGATCGTGCTGGGATTCATCGCGCTCGCAGTCGCGCAGATGATCAAGTCGTGGCCAGCCGATCTGGTTGAGCGCCGCCGCAATGTTCGCGTCTTCATTGCCTGCGCCGCCGCACTTTATGGTGGGCTGAATGCAGTGCTTCAGATCCTGGTTGCCGACAGCGTCGGCGACGTCGGCAACACGATCAACGCCGGTGTGCTCGCCGGCATCGTCGCGGCCATTGCCTGTACGATGATGCGCGTCGATGAAGGCGATCTGTTTTCGGTTGCCGCGGAGGCCGCGCCAGCGGTCGTTTTCAGTCCGCAAGCCACGGATGACGCCGTCGATCAAAAGCTCATCGAAGCCCTGATGCGGCTGATGGCGGACGAGCGGATCTATCGCCAGGAGAACATCACCATTGGCGCGCTGGCGGGCCGGCTGAAAATTCCCGAATACCGGTTGCGCCGGCTGATCAACCAGCGCCTCGGCTACCGCAACTTCAATGTGTTCCTCAATAACCACCGCATCGAGGAAGCCAAGGCCGCGCTGGCCGATCCCGCCCAGGCCGAAGTCCCCGTCATCACCATCGCCATGGACGCCGGCTTCCAGTCGCTCGGCCCGTTCAATCGTGCCTTCAAGGCAGTCACGGGCGTGACGCCGACGGAGTATCGGCGGCTGAAGGTGAATGCGGTCTAGATTTTAAGGCGCTGTAATCGCTGAACTATTTCAAAATCGACCAGCCCGCTACGACTTCAATCAGGCCCTGTTCCAAATCCGGCGAGCGCTCCTCCGCCGGTTCCGGCTTCCTCCCGCCACGTCCCCAGCCGGAGAAAAGCCGTGACCCGCCGCCGCCAGATCGTCCTCCTCACCACCACCATCGCCGCTGCCGGCCTCGCGCTCGGCGCCGCACGGGCCCGCGACGTACCAAAGGTCGCGACCGGGTTCGTCGCCGACATCCTGTGCTCGGAGACGTTCGTCTCCGGCCTCGACCCTCGCCGCAACTTCACCGAGACCAACGACGCCATGCCCGGGACCGGGCTGATCACCTGGGCGATGGACTATCACGTCGACCGCGCGCGCAAGGACGTCACCGTGACGCTGTTTGGCGTCGGCCGCAGCCACGCCGTCTATCGCGAGGGGCTCGGCTGCACGCTCGAGCACGGCAGTGGCATCACCGACGTCGCGCCACCGCCGGACGAGAGGCAGCCCGCGCTATTGTCGGAGATCGCCGGCCCTTCGATCGTGCCGCCGCAAACTCCCGAGCTCGCTGCGGCGCTCGATCGCGCCTTCACCGAGCCCGCGCAGCCGCCCTACCGCCGCACCCGCGCGATCGTCGTGATGAAGTCGGGCCGCATCATCGCCGAGCGCTACGCCGACGGCACCGGGCCGGAGACGCCGCTGCTCAGCTTCTCCATGACGAAGTCCATGATCTCGGCGCTCATTGGAATCCTCGTGCGCCAGGGCAAGCTGAAGCTCGACGCGCCCGCGCCGGTCGCAGCCTGGAAGAATGCCGACGATCCACGCCGTGTGATCACCGTCGATCAGCTGCTGCGCCATACCGCGGGCCTCGCGCTCGGCAGCTCGCTGCAGGCCTCGCTCGGTTCGGCGTTCGAGCCAGTCAACCGCATGAAGTTCATGGAGACCGACATGGCGGCCTATGCCGAGAGCATTCCGCTTGCCACCGCGCCGGGCACGGCGTGGAATTATCACGACGGCAACATGCTCATCCTCTCGCATCTGATCCGCAATGCCGCCGGCGGCAGTCCCGCAGATGCGCTCCGCTTTGCGCGCCGCGAATTGTTCGCGCCGCTCGGTATGCGCCATGTCACGCTCCAGCTCGACGGTTCAGGCACGATCGAGGGCTCGAGCGAGATGCTCGCCTCCGCGCGCGACTGGGCGCGCTTCGGCCAGCTCTATCTCGATGACGGGATCGTGGGCGGCAAGCGCATCTTGCCGGAGGGCTGGGTGAACTATTCGGCCACGGCGACGCCGGGCGGATGGGTCGGCATCGGCGCCGGCTTCTGGACCAACCAGGGCGACAGCTTTGGCGCCAACTTTCGCGTCACACACGGCTGGCCGCGCGATGCCTTCTTCGCCAAGGGCACGATCGGGCAGTACACCATCGTGATCCCGTCCGAGAAGCTGGTGATCGTGCGGATGGGCCGCTCGCCGAACTGGCCGCCGGAAGCAGACGGCGTGTTCGATCTCGTACGCGATGTGGTGGCGGCGACGCACCCCACCTCTTCCCCCTTGCCCTGTTTGCGGCAGGGGAATCGCACATGAAGTTCACGGGACTGTCTGCGGGCTTGCTCCGCCTCTCCCGCTTGCGGGAGAGGCCGACGCGCTCGCAGAGCGCGGCGGGTGAGGGCTCTTTCCTCTGGGGGATTATCCCGTTGCGGAGACACCCTCTCCCCAACCCTCTCCCGCAAGCGAGAGAGGGAGCCCAGTGCCGATGCCGCCGCATCGTGCAAGCCATATGCGATTGCCCTGCCGCTTGAGGGGAGAGCGTTGGGGTGAAGGGGAGTCTCCGCGAGGGAGGTGAGAGTCGGATTCGCGGAGAGTTCGCGCGCATTCCACGCAAGCGGGGCGAGGCGAAGAGACGCCTCCTACCTCGCAAGCTCCGTCGCCTGCGCCACGCGGTCGAACCGCTCCAGCGTCATGATCGCGTCGGCAAACTTCTCCGCCCGCGCGTTCAGCACCGGGCGGGCCAAGGTCAGAAACTTCTGCTGCATGGCCTGCGTGTCGGGAAACGACGTCGGCTCGCCGGAGGGATCGGCGTAGAGCCGCTCATGGACGCCATCATCCGTGGTGATGCTGACGCGCGCGCCGAACGGATGGGTGCGGCCGACCTCGAGCCGGTCGTCCTGCACCACGTCGAACTTGTCGGCGAGCGCGTCGATGGCGGCGTCGCCAAGGCGGTTGTAATCGTCCCAGCCGAACGAGCCCTGATCGAGCGCGAGCGCGCCGGTGAAGAACATCGAGAACTGACCGCCGACGATCGAGCGCGGATGGCGCTTGGTGGCCGCATCGCCGGTCAGGGTGATGCCGTTGCGATGCAGGCCGATCTCGACGCGCTTGACCTGGTCGGGGGTCAGATTGTGGTCGCGCCGCATCGCGATCAGCGCGTCGATCGCAGCATGGGTGTAGCGGCAGCTCGGATAGGGTTTGACGCCGATCTTCATGGTCTCGTAGCTCTTGCCGAGCTCGGCCACCGCCTTGTCCGGATGCGCATCGTCGGTGTAGCCGGCGAGCAGGCCGTGCTTGCCTTCGACCGATTCGGTCGACCCGACGAAATCATTGCGCGCCAGCGTCGCGGCGATCACGCCATTCATCGCGGCGGCGCCGACCTGGTAGCGCTTGTTCCAGGCGCCGTTGACCAGAAATTGCAGCGAGCCCGCGGCCTGGCTGCCGGACACGCCGAAGGCGGAGATGATCTGCTTCTCGGACAAGCCGAACAGCTTTCCAGCCGCCGCGGCGGCGCCATAGATGCCGGCGGTCGCGGTCGGATGGAAGCCGCGCGCATAATGCGAGGTCGGGTCGAGCGCGTTGCCGAGCCGGCAGCACACCTCATAGCCCGCGACGATCGCGGTCAGCACGTCGCGCCCGGACGCGCCGACCATCTCGCCGACGGCAAAGGCGGCCGGAACCACCGGCGCACTCGGATGCAGCGATGAATCGGCATGGGTGTCGTCGAAGTCGAGGGAATGGCCCAGCGCGCCATTGAGCAGCGCTGCGACCGCCGGCGTCCAGGTCTTTGTGTCGCCGAACACGGTGGACTCGCCCTTGGTGTCGAGCGCGAGCGCCTCCAGCATCTTCAGGATCGAGGGGGTGGATTCCGCCTCGCTGCGAGCCCGGATGGCGCTGCCGAGGAAGTCCAGCGTCAGCACCTTGGCGCGATCCAGCACCTCCGCCGGAATATCCTGGTATTTCAGATTGACGACATAGGCGGCGAGCGTTGCGGTTTCGTGGGCCATCGTGTTTCCTCGTTTTGGCGC
This sequence comes from Bradyrhizobium sp. USDA 4486, assembly GCF_054057995.1. Classification (NCBI taxonomy): domain Bacteria; kingdom Pseudomonadati; phylum Pseudomonadota; class Alphaproteobacteria; order Hyphomicrobiales; family Nitrobacteraceae; genus Bradyrhizobium; species Bradyrhizobium sp. USDA 4486. The sequence goes on along the minus strand of NZ_JBSRZV010000001.1, from coordinate 6,239,369 downwards.
GCAAGTTAGGCGGGCTGATTTGGCCTTTCAAGCCGCCTTGCTTCCGCGGGCATCAGCTATGCTTTGGCTTGGTTGCGAGGGACTGGAGCGGGGCTTCTGACGATGACATTCGCGAAGAAGGCTTTCGAGCGGATCCGGTCACGACGCACGCAGCTGGGACTGGCGATCCGCGTCACCGTGGCCGCGACCGCGGCCTATGCGATCGCCACCGCGTTGCATCTCTTGCTGCCGCTCTGGGCTGTCCTGACCTCGCTGATCGTGACCCAGATGAGCGTCGGGCGCTCGCTGAAGGCGACGCGTGACTATGTGCTCGGCACCATCGGCGGCGCGATCTATGGCGGCGCCATCGCGATCCTGATCCCCTACTCGAGCGAGGCGGGTCTGCTCGGCCTCTTGGTGCTCTCGGTCGCCCCGCTCGCCTTCATCGCCGCGATCAATCCGAGCCTCAGCGCCGCGACGGTGACGGCCGTGATCGTGCTGCTGGTTCCGACCATGCATCACTCCGATCCCATGACCTCGGCGATCGACCGCGTCAGCGAGGTCGGCGTCGGCGCGGTCACCGGATTGCTCGTGTCGTTCCTGGTGCTGCCCTCGCGCGCGGTACGGCAGATCCGCGCCAGTGCGGCAAAGCTGCTCGAGCTGATCGCCGATGCCTTCACCGAGCTGCTCGCCGGCCTGACGCGCGGCCGCGACAACGACGCGCTGCACCGGATCCAGGACGGCATCGGCACCGCGATGGTCGGCATGAACGCCATCGGCGCCGAGGCCGAGCGCGAGCGCGCCGCGCGGCTGTCGAGCGGGCCCGACACGGGTCCCTTGCTGCGCACCGTGCTGCGGCTGCGCCATGACGTCGTGATGATCGGCCGCGCCACCGTGGTGCCGCTGCCGGTCGAGGTGCAGATGCGGCTCGCTGCGCCCCTGACGGAGGTCTCCACGGTGATCGCGCGCTTCCTGCGCGCGGCCGCTGCGGCCTTGCGCGAGGGCGCCGGCGCGCCGCCGATCCATCCCGTCCACGTCGCGCTTCAGCACTATGCCGAGGCGGTCGCCGCCGTGCGCCAGGATGGCCTGATCCGCGGCCATCCCGGCGACACCGCGGAGCGTTTCTTCGCGCTCGGCTTCTCGCTGGAGCAGATGCACCAGAACCTCTGCGATCTCGACCGCGTCGTCGGCGAATGGTCGGAGGCAGCAAGCGGCAAGTCCGCGCGCGTGGCGGAGTAGGGCAATGGCACATGGAAGCGGCTTCCCTGCGGCCATCCTTCGAGACGCCCGCTTTGCGCGGGCTCCTCAGGATGAGGACGGAGTGCGTGGCCGCCATTTCAGCAGGCTCCGATCCCGATTAGCCTCATCCTGAGGAGACCGCAGAGCGGTCGTCTCGAAGGACGAGGCGCTTGCTCAGGCCGTGCAAGTAGACAGGACGCAGGTTCACCGCGAGATCATATTGCTCGACGAGCCTCAGCGTTTTCGGCAGCGCCAGATAGCTGAAGGGACTCCGGTAGGAGTAGAAGAGCTCGACCGACAGGGTCATCGGACCGGCTCCACGATGTCTGCCATCATGCTGCGGGCCACGAGCTTGTGGAACGGTACGATCAACGTGAGATACGCACGTCCGAGCAGATTGTTGGTCCGCACCAACGTGGTCAATGTCACGCGCCGGTCCACCGCCTCGCCGGTGACGTCAACCACGACGCGAAAATCGAGATGGTAGTCGTCAAACCCGGCGATTAGCCGCTCCGGCGTCTCGCTCAGCACTGGAAACAGGCCGATCATCCCGTGCGGAGCCGGAGCACCCTCGCCCGACGTCTTCAGTCCGAAGGGTTTCACCAGGATGTTGCGCAAGCGCGTCAGCGCATCGATCCAGCGCGGCCCGTGCAGCACCATTTGGGTGCAAGCCTCGCGGGCGCTCAATTGCCTCGCGCCGACCTCGACACGAAAGGCATCGATGAACTGGGCGCCCGACAGCAGCGCGCCGGCATCGACATTAGGAGCGACTTCGCGGACGGTCCCGATCATCCCGCCATTTTGCGCGTCAGCATGTGGAAGCGCAAGATCAGGAGGCCGGCATAGACGAACGTCCCGACCGAGAACCCGATCCAGATGCCGACCGCGCCGAAGCCGGCGTTGAAAGCCAGCACCCAGCCGACGGGAAATGCCACGCACCAATAGCCGATCGCCGCGAACACCAGTGTCATCCTGGTGTCATTGATGCCGCGCAGCGCGCCGCCCATGATGGTCTGCAGGCCGTCGGCGATGAAGAAGGTCGCGCCGACCACCAGCAGCGTCGCCGTCAGCTCGACCGTTGGCGCGCTGGCCTCGCCGCTGCCGAAGAACAGCCGCCCAACCTGATAACGGCCGCTGATGATGACGACAGTCAGGGCGGAGACCAGGACGATGCCGAGCAGGGCCGCGACGAGGCCCGCGCGCGTGACCGCAAGCGGCTCGTTGCGGCCGAAGGCCTGGCCGACCCGCACCGTCGCCGCCATGCCGATGCCGAGCGGCACCATGAACAGCACGGCGGTGATCTGGAGCGCGATCTGGTGCGCGGCGATCGCGGCCGTCGAGATCAACCCCATCAGCAATGCCGCCGAAGAGAACAGGCCATATTCCAGCAGCAGCGAGAACGAGATCGGCGCGCCGACGACGATGAGCTGGCGCATCAAGGGCCAGTCGATCCGCCAGAGATGGGCGAGCGGATGATAATCCGCGAACGGCTTGCGCCAGGCGGCGATGGCGAGCGCGGCGACGAAGGTGCCGAGATTGACCAGCGTGGTCGCAAGCCCCGCGCCGAACAGGCCGAGCTCGGGCAGGCCGAACAGGCCGTGGATCAGGCAATAAACCAGCGCGGCATTGACGGGGATCGCCGCAATGGTGATCCACAGCGGCGCCTGCGGCCGGTTCACCGCGCTCATCATGCTGCGCAGCGCGATGAAGCCGAGTGCCGGCGCGATGCCCCAGGCCAGGCCGTTGAGATAGCGCTGGGCGAGCGCGGCCGATTGCGGCGCCTGGCCGAGCACCAGCAGGATCTGCTCGCCATAGAGCGGCGAGGCCATCATCGGCAGCGAGATCAGCAGCGCGGCCCACAGCCCGACGCGCAAGGAGCGGCGGATCCGCCTGACATCGCCGGCGCCGAATGCCTGCGCCGCCAACGGCGACACCGCGGACATCAGGCCGAGCCCGAAGGTGAAGCTGACGAAATAGACCGTATGCGCCAGCGCGGCCGCGGCGACAGAATCCTCGCCGAGCCGCCCAATCAGCGCGAGATCGGTGGTGATCATCGCGATCTGGCCGAGCTGCGTCAGCATCATCGGCACGGCCAGCCGCAGCGTCTCGACCAGTTCCTGCGCGAGATGGTTCTGCGGCACGCCGGCCTGCGGCCGCGAATGATGTTGGACGGTGTCGAGCATGGCGGGTGAATAGCACAGCCGCTGGTCGAAAACATGGCTCTCGGGTCCCGGACGCGTGAAGCGCGAACCGGGACCCAGGAGTCACGAGTGTAGCTCTTTGCCGTATGGGCCCCGGCTCAGCAGCGCATCACCGACGTGCTGCGCCGCGTCCGGGGCACGAGATGGGTGAGGGATGCTCTATCAGCGAGCTCGAAACCGTAGCCGCAAGTTGAAACATGGCTCTGGTGTCCCGGACGCGCGAAGCGCGAGCCGGGACCCAGGAGTCACGAGTGTAGCTCTTTGCTGTATGGGCCCCGGCTCAGCAGCGCATCACCGACGTGCTGCGGCGCGTCCGGGGCATTTCTGAAAGTGGAAGCGGCCTCACCCCTTCCGCTCCGGCACGCGCTTGATCTTGGCGCCGAGCGCGTTGAGGCGCTCCTCGATGCGCTCGTAGCCGCGCTCGATCTGGTCGGCGTTGTTGATCGTCGAAGTGCCCTCGGCGCACACCGCCGCGAGCAGCATGGCCATGCCGGCGCGGATGTCGGGCGAGCTCAGCGTCGCGCCGTGCAGCCGGCTGGGACCGGCGATGATGGCGCGGTGCGGATCGCAGAGCACGATGCGCGCGCCCATCCCGATCAGCTTGTCGACGAAGAACATCCTGGATTCGAACATCTTCTCGAACATCAGGATCACGCCCTCGCATTGCGTGGCGGTGACGATCGCGATCGACATCAGATCGGCCGGGAAGGCGGGCCAGGGCTGGTCCTCCAGCTTCGGCACGTGGCCGCCGAAATCGTCCTGGATCTTCAATGTCTGGTTGGAGGGCACGATGAGATCGTCGCCCTCGACGCGGCAGACGATGCCGAGCCGCTCGAACCCCATGCGGATCGAGCGCAGATGCTCGACGCCGGCGCGCGTGATGCGCAAGGGCGAGCGCGTCACGGCGGCAAGCCCGATCAGCGAGCCGACCTCGATGTGGTCGGGCTGGATCCGGTAGGTCGTCCCGCCCAGCGTCGCCGCCCCATGAATGGTCATAGTGTTGGTGCCGATGCCCTCGATCCTGGCGCCGAGCGCGACCAGGAAGTTGGCGAGGTCCTGCACATGCGGCTCGGACGCCGCGTTGCGCAAATAAGTAACGCCGTCGGCGGCGACCGCCGCGACCAGCGCGTTCTCGGTCGCGGTGACGCTGGGCTCGTCCAGGAACACGTCAGCGCCCGTCAGCCTCGGCGCGCGGAACTCCAGCCGGTCGGTCGCGGTGACTTTGGCCCCGAGCTGCTCCAGCGCCAGCACATGCGTGTCCAGCCGGCGCCGGCCGATGACGTCGCCGCCGGGCGGCGGCAGCATCAATTCGCCGCAGCGCGCCAGCAGGGGACCGGCGAGCAGGATCGAGGCGCGGATGCGCACGCAGAGCTCGGGATCGAGATCGGCGGCGCGAATGCTCTTGGCGTGGATGTGAAGCGTGTTGCGCTCGATCCACTCCGCCGCCGCGCCGACCGAGCGGACCAGCTCGACCAGCGTCTCGGTGTCGCGGATCCGCGGCACGTTCTGAAGCGTCACCGGATGCTCGGTGAGCAGGGCGGCCGCGATGATCGGCAGCGCCGAATTCTTGTTGCCGGACGGCTCGATCGAGCCCGAGAGCCGGTGACCGCCCTCGACGATGTATTGGATGGGCGCCACTTGGTTCTGTCCTGTTGGGGGCCGGGCTGTTTCGGGCGGAAACTACAGAGAATCGCGCGCGGGAGCAATTGTGGTGGGCGCTATTGCCGCTCCGAAACGGCTGTTGATCCCTCATGGTGAGGCGCGCGGAACGCGCGGATCCGGACGATGCTTCGCATTGGCGGGCCACGCCGACCTCCCGCACGCAAGCGGGAGAGGTTGCAGCGAGCCCTCGGCTTAACCGGCCTCAGATATCGATCGTCGCGCTGAGCGAATGTTCCTGGATGAAGTCGCGGCGCGGCTCGACCACGTCGCCCATCAGCTTGGTGAAGATGTCGTCGGCCTCGTCGACCTCCTTGACCTTCACCTGCAAGAGCGAGCGGGCCTCGGTGTCGAGCGTGGTCTCCCAGAGCTGCTCCGGGTTCATCTCGCCGAGACCTTTGTAGCGCTGCAGTGTGATGCCCTTGCGCCCCGCATCGGTGACCGCCTCGAACAAATCGACCGGGCCGTGCACCACGTGCTCGCTGTCCTTGCGCCGCAGCTTGCCGGAGCGGGCGTAGACGTCCTGGAGCTTGGTCGTGTACTCGTCGAGCTTGCGGGCCTCGGCCGAGCCGAGCAACGCGTCGTCGATCACGGCCGCTTCCTTGACGCCGCGCACGGTGCGCTCGAACACAAAACCCTGGCCCTCGACGAATTGCCCGACCCAGCCGCGCTCGACCTCTTCGGCCTGGTTGTCCAGCCGGCTTGCCATGTACTGCGCGGCGGCCGTCGCGTTCTCGGGATTGCCGTAGATCGTCTTGTTCAGCACGCCGGTGATGGCGGCTTGCTCAACCACCTTGCGGTTATAGCGGCTGTGCAGATTGCGCAGGATGCTGCGGACCACGCGGGCGTCGTCGACCAGCGCGCGCAAATCGCGCCCCGAGCGGTCGCCACCGGTGCCGGGGATGTACACGCAGTCGTCGAGACCGGCGTCGATCAGATAGTCTTCCAGCGCCCGCTCGTCCTTCAGATATTGCTCGGACTTGCCGCGCGAAACCTTATAGAGCGGCGGCTGGGCGATATAGAGATAGCCGCCGTCGATGATGTCGCGCATCTGCCGGTAGAAGAAGGTGAGCAGCAGCGTGCGGATGTGAGCGCCGTCGACGTCGGCGTCAGTCATCACGATGATCTTGTGGTAGCGCAGCTTCTCGACCGAGAAGTCGTCGCTGATGCCGGTGCCGAGTGCCGTGATCAGCGTGCCGATCTGTTCCGACGACAGCATCTTGTCGGGGCGGACGCGCTCCACGTTCAAGATCTTGCCGCGCAGCGGCAAGACGGCCTGGAATTCGCGGTTGCGGCCCTGCTTGGCGCTGCCGCCTGCCGAGTCACCCTCGACGATGAAGAGCTCGGATTTGGCCGGATCCTTTTCCTGGCAGTCGGCAAGCTTGCCGGGCAATGAGGAGACCGAGAGCGGGCTCTTGCGCGTCAGCTCGCGCGCCTTTCGCGCGGCCTCGCGCGCGGCGGCCGCCTGGATCACCTTGCCGACGATCATCTTGGCCTCGGACGGGTGCTCCTCGAACCAGGCCTGGAGTGCCTCGTTGAGCACGTTCTCGACCACGGGGCGCACTTCCGAGGACACCAGCTTGTCCTTGGTCTGCGAAGAGAATTTCGGATCCGGCACCTTCACCGACAAGACGGCGGTGAGGCCTTCGCGGCAATCGTCGCCGGTGAGCGCGATCTTTTCCTTCTTGGCGTTGGCCTCGGCATAGCCGTTGACCTGGCGCGTCAGCGCGCCGCGGAAACCGGCCAGATGGGTGCCGCCGTCACGCTGCGGGATGTTGTTGGTGAAGCACAGCACGTTCTCATGGTAGCTGTCGTTCCACCACAAAGCGGCCTCGACGCCGATGCCGTTGGCCTCCGAGCGCACCATGATCGGCGTCGGCACCAGGGCCTTCTTGTTGCGGTCGAGATATTTGACGAACTCCTCGACGCCGCCGGAATAGTACATCTCCTCGCGCTTCTCGACGGCGTGGCGCATGTCGGAGAGGGCGATGTGGACGCCGGAATTGAGGAAGGCGAGCTCGCGCAGGCGGTGCTCGAGGGTGGCGAAGTCATATTCGATGTTCTTGAAGGTCTCGGTCGAGGCCAGGAACGTCACCTCGGTGCCGCGCTTGCCGGGAGCATCGCCGACGACCGCCAGCGGTGCCACGGCATCGCCATGGGCGAACTCGATATAGTGCTCCTTATCGTCGCGCCAGATGCGAAGCATCAGCTTGCTCGACAGCGCGTTGACGACGGAGACGCCGACGCCGTGCAGGCCGCCGGAGACCTTGTAGGAATTCTGGTCGAATTTACCGCCGGCGTGGAGCTGGGTCATGATGACCTCGGCCGCCGAGATGCCTTCGCCCTTGTGGATGTCGACCGGAATGCCGCGGCCGTCGTCGCGCACGGTGACGGAATTGTCGGCGTTGAGAATCACCTCGACGCGCGTGGCGTGGCCCGCCAGCGCCTCGTCGATGGCGTTGTCGACGACCTCGTAGACCATGTGGTGCAGGCCCGAGCCGTCGTCGGTGTCGCCGATATACATGCCCGGGCGCTTGCGGACGGCATCGAGACCCTTGAGCACGCGGATCGATTCCGCACCGTAATCGCTCGCGTTGGAGGGCTCGTTTTCGGCACGCGGCTGCCGAGCTGGTTCTGTCATGAGAGGCCTTCGAGATGTCGCCCGAATCAGCGGCGCAAAAGGCGCTGATTTGAGGTTATTTGTGCCATGAAAGAGGGCCTGCGCCTAGCGCAAAGTATCTTCCGGCAACCCTTTGGGAAGATGGGGTTTTTTGACCGATTTTCAAGGCCGGTGGGAGCCGATTCTGGGCGCTGCAAAAAGCGCGAATCGAGGTCGTGTTCCGGGGCTCTCGAAGGCGGTGTTTTCACGGGATCGGTGAGGCTGTCCGAGGATCTTCCAGTAAACGGTTCGGGGGGCCGAAAGGACGTGGTTCACCTCTCCGTCGGGAGAGGTGAACCACGTGCGGCGCCCACGCGCTGGCGCTGGCCGCGAGCACGCAGAGGCGAGGCCGCACACGAACGCCCGCCATCGTGCCGGGATTTTCGTCCCGAGCCTTACCGTCCGCATCTTGCTCTCCAAGGATATCAAGGATGTCGCGCTTGATGTGATCGCGCGATTTGCAGCGGCTGCGACAGCGTCGGCGCGGCCTCACAGAGCTAGTCGCCGCGGAAAACGGCCGGGTTCAATGCCAAGGTCTATCGCCGGGCCGAGACTCGTCCGCTCTCGACGTCAAACACTTCGCCGCCGGCGCCGATCTCGGCGAAGGCGGCCGGGTCGGCGCCGGTCAGCCAAACCTGCGCGCCGAGCTTGCGCAGCTCGTCGAACAGCGCCGCGCGGCGGTTCGGATCAAGATGCGCGACGACCTCGTCGAGCAGCAACAGCGGCACGATGCCGGTCATCTCGGCGACCAGGTTCGCATGCGCCAGCACGAGGCCGATCAGCAGCGCCTTCTGCTCACCGGTCGAGGCGTCGCGCGCCGGCATGCTCTTCGGCGCATAGACGACCTGGAGGTCGGTGAGGTGTGGACCGTCGGTGGTACGGCCGGCGATGGCATCGCGCGGCCGGTTGTCGCGCAGGATCTGGCGGTAGCGGTCCTCCACCGAGGTCGCGGTCTCCTCGAGCAGCGCGTTCTCCATCCAGCCGTCGAGCGCGATCTGCGCCGACGGAAATGCGGAGGCCTGCGCGCGTGCGTTGAGCATGCCGGTGAGCCGTGCGGCGGTCTGGCCGCGCGTGGCCGCGACCGCCACAGCGAGCTCGGCGGTCTCGCGCTCGATCGCGTCACACCAATGGTCGTCGTAATTGCGCGTCTCGAGCAGGCGGTTGCGCGAGCGCAGCGAGCGTTCGAGCGCGTTGATGCGGCTGGAATGCTCGTTGTCGATGGCGAGCACCAGGCGGTCGAAGAAGCGCCGCCGCTCCGAGGCCGCGCCCATGAACAGCCCGTCCATCGCCGGCGTCAGCCACACCATGCGGATATGGTCGCCGAAGGCGGCCGCCGAACTCACCGGCTCGCGGTCGATGCGGCAGCGCCGGCTCACGGTGGCATCGGTGCGCGGCGGCTCGATGCCGGTGCCGAGCGTCGCCAGCCCCAGCGCGCCCTCGACTTGCGCCGACACCGCCCAGGAGCCGTCGCCCTGGTTGTCGGCGACATCTTCCAGCGTGGCGCGCCGCAGGCCCCGTCCCGGCGACAGGAACGAGACCGCCTCGATGCAATTGGTCTTGCCCGCCCCGTTCGGCCCGACCAGCGCCACCATGTCAGCCGCCGTCTCGAGCCCCGCCGCCCGGTAATTGCGAAAATGCGTCAGCGTCAGGCGGTGAATGCGGGAGGGGGTCATCTTAGCTCGTCATTGCCGGGCAGTGCCTTCCCCCCTTGTGGGGGAGGGTGGCGCCTCACGAAGTGAGGCGACGGGTGAGGGGTATCTTACCGCCCGGCAAGCTTTGCAAGGATATCCTCCAGCACAGAGGTGGGCTGCTGTAGCACGTCGTTGTTCCAATAGCGCAAAGTCCAAAACCCTTCGGCGGCAAGCACGGCCTCACGAGTCGCGTCCTTCCGTGATTCTGCGTGTTGGCTTCCGTCGATCTCGATCACCAGCGATTTCTCGAAGCAGACAAGATCGAGAATGTAGTTTCTGAACGGCACCTGTCGACGAAACTTGAATGTGGAGAGCCGACGATCCCTCAGCAAGCGCCACATTGCCCTCTCTGCGTCCGTCGGCTCGTGCCGCATGTTCTTCGCACGTTGGCGGAGATGCTTGGGAATGGCCGATGGGACGGATCCTGCGGCATCAACCCCTCACCCGACCGAATATATACCTGCCTGCGGAGCTGCCCTCTCCCACAAGGGGAGAGGGCCCGACAACGCGCATCGCGCTTTTTCAAGCCGAGGAACTGGTGCTTTACCCTCGCTCTCTGCGAGAGAGGGTGCCGACGCGAAGCAGCGGCGGGTGAGGGGTTGTCTCCGATGTCCGCGAGGAGCACGCCTCTCACACCCGCATCGGCATCAGCACGTACAGCGCGCTCTTGTCGTCGCGGTCTTGCACCAGGGTCGGGGAGCCGGGGTCGGCGAGCCTCAAGGTGGCGACGTCGCCTTCGATCTGGGCGGCGATGTCGAGCAGATAGCGGGAGTTGAAGCCGATATCGAGGGCGTCGGAGGCGTATTCGACCTCGAGCTCTTCGGTCGCGCTGCCCGAGTCAGGATTGGTCACCGACAGCACCAGCTTGCCCGCGGACAGGGAGAGTTTCACGGCGCGGCCGCGTTCGCTGGAGATCGTGGAGACGCGGTCGACCGCGTTCTCGAAATCCTTCTTGTCGACGACGAGCTCCTTGTCGTTGCCTTGCGGGATCACGCGGCCGTAGTCGGGGAAGGTGCCGTCGATCAGCTTTGAGGTCAGCACCACGTTGCCGATGGTGAAACGGATCTTGGCCTGTGACAGCTCGATGGTCATCTCGGCTTCAGTGTCCTCGATCAGGCGCTGCACTTCGCCGACGGTCTTGCGCGGCACGATCACGCCGGGCATGCCCTCGGCGCCCTTGGGCTGCACCAGGTCGAGCTGGGCGAGGCGGTGGCCGTCGGTGGCGACGCCGCGCAAGGTGGCGGCCTTCGCGGTGCCTGCGGCGTGCAGGTAGATGCCGTTGAGGTAGTAGCGCGTCTCTTCCGTCGAGATCGCGAACTGGGTGCGGTCGATCAGCCGCTTGACGTCCTTGGCGGCCAGCGAGAACGAATGCGACATGTCCCCGGCGGCGAGATCGGGGAAATCATTCTCCGGCAGGGTCTGGAGCGTGAAGCGCGAGCGGCCGGCGCGGATCGCCAGCACCGCGCGGTCGCCGTCGGCCTCCAGCACGATCTGCGAACCATCCGGCAGCTTGCGCACGATGTCGTAGAACATGTGCGCCGGCACGGTGGTGGAACCGGCGGTTGCGGTTTCCGCAGCGAGCGTTTCCGTCACCTCGAGGTCGAGGTCGGTCGCCTTCAGCGACAATTTCGCATTCTCGGCCCGGACCAGCACGTTGCCGAGGATCGGGATCGTGTTGCGGCGTTCGACCACGCGGTGGACATGGCCCAGCGATTTCAGGAGTTGCGCGCGTTCGACCGTAACCTTCATTGCACTACTCGCCCGATCCCCAAGGAAAACACAGCATTGAGAAGGCCGGGCGGCGGGACGCGCGCCTCGGCACCGAAGATCCCCGAAAGCCGGATCATCCAGCCGATATGACCAAAGCCCTCAGGGTCGCGCAAGGTGGCGCGGAAAGCCCCCGGATTCAAGGGATTGGGGGGTGGTTCCCCACGATTTACCGATGTTTTCGTGCCGAAGCTCAACGCCCTCGTCAGGGGCACGGACGTCTCCGCGCGTCATGGCCGGGCTTGTCCCGGGCATCCACGCCTTTCCTCGCGGCACCAAGAACGTGGATGCCCGGGACAAGCCCGGGCATGACGATCTCCGATGCAGGCTAGGATGCAGTCAGCCCTGCGCAGAAAGAAATAGGCGTTTATTCCTGAAGCTGGCGCTTCAGCGATTCCACTTCCTCCGAGAGCGCGGTGTCCTTGGAGACCAGCGCCTCGATCTTGCGCACGGCATGCAGCACCGTGGTGTGGTCGCGTCCGCCGAAGCGGCGGCCGATCTCGGGGAGCGAGCGCAGGGTCAGCGTCTTGGCGAGATACATCGCCACCTGGCGCGGGCGCACCACATTGGCTGTGCGGCGCGACGACAAGAGGTCGGAGCGGCTGACATTATACTGCCGCGCCACGACGCGCTGGATGTCCTCGATCTTGATCCGCTTCGGCTCCTGCGGCCGGACCAGGTCGCGCACTTCGCGCTCGGCCATCTCCAGCGTCACCGGCTGGTTGTTGAGCTTGGAGTGGGCCAAGAGGCGGTTGATCGCGCCTTCGAGGTCGCGGCCATTATGGGTGATGGTGCGCGCCAGATAATGCAGCACCTCCTCCGGCACGTCGAAGGTCGCATGATGGGCGCGGGCCGCCGCGACGCGCGACTTTAGAATGCCGTGGCGCAGCTCCTCGCCGAGCGAGCCCATCTCGACCACGAGACCACCGGCGAGACGCGAGCGGACGCGATCATCTAAGCTTTCGAGATCGGACGGCGGACGGTCGGCCGCGATCACGACCTGACGGCCGGCGTCGATCAGCGCGTTCAGCGTGTGACAGAATTCGGCCTGCGTCGACTTGCCTTGAAGGAATTGCAGATCGTCGATGACGAGCACGTCGATGCCGCGCAGCGCTTCCTTGAAGGCCAGCGCCGTCTGCGTCTTCAGCGCGGCGACGAAGCCGTACATGAATTTTTCCGCGGTGAGATACAGCACCTTGCGCTCGTTGCCGGAATTGCCGGCCCAGGTCACGGCCTGGAGCAGATGCGTTTTGCCGAGGCCGACGCCGGCATGGATGTAGAGCGGGTTGAACATCACGGCGTCGCCGCGACGTCCCTCTGCGACCTGGCGCGCTGCGGCATGCGCCAGCGTGTTGGAGCGGCCGACGACGAAGCTTGCAAAGGTCAGGCGCGGATCGAGCGGCGAGCCGCCGAGCGCATCATGATTGGCCGAGACCGGCGCGGTCGCGGTCGAGCGCAATTCCGGCGCCGGCGCGCGGCGCGTCTCGACTGGCACGGGCGCTTCCTTCGGCGCCGCCAGCGGGCGCACCGCGGAGCGGACGGTGAGATCGATGCGATGCACTTCGGGCATCTCGGCCTGCCAGCACGACAGCACGCGCTCGGCGTAATGGGCCTGGATCCAGCTCTTCAGGAAGCGGGTCGGAACCGACAGCCGTACGCTCTCGTCCTGCACGCCTTCCAAATCCATGCGCGCAAACCAGCTCGTATAGACGTCTTCGCCAACGTTCGAGCGCAGCCGGTTCTTCACGCGCGACCAGCGATCCTGTTCCGATGTGTTCATCGTCAAAAAACTTCTCTTGGGAGATTTAGTTGCGTGGTGAGCGCCATGCAGAGTTCCTGCCATCAGGGGTTCTGTCATGGCGCGACCTCAGAGCGAGTCCAGCCTCGGGCATGGCTCGACCGTTCGGCGTGAACGCCGCGTCCGGTCAGCGATGTCAGAGATGGAGGGTTCGCGAGGTCAGCGCGTACTCGGCGCTCCGTCGCAGGCGGGGGGCTGGAGGTCGGACTGATCTAAACCGGCATCATTGGAATAGGAATAGGAAACGTGTTTCAATACCGCGTTGCGTCCGTAAAACATGATACCTCCCCGTCCTGCCGTGATTGCTCACGGCAAGGTCCTACGTGTCCAATAGACAACCGCGGCGCAATGGTGTCGCGGATGCCTGCCCGAGTACTAGTTGTCCGCTCGACTTCGCCTCATGCGCGCCGGAGTAGCTTTACGACATCTCTCATTTGCGCTTGGCGCGAGCAGGACGAAATCCTGCTTGGAGACATTCAGACAAAGAGCTACCGTTCCCACAGTGCTGTGGGTTTGAACCGACTATCGCTTGTTGATGCGTTGCCAACGTGCCCACCGCCGCCGATTTGCACGCTCGCCCCGTTTCCGATACCGCGCTGGTCTCAAGATCGTGGGCGCCGCTGACGACTTAAGGAATACACTAAGCGGAAAGACTCGCAACGGAATTGATTCACACTTGAGGCATCTAAAATCTTGACCAGCGTTAACGCGGCGCGCGAGTTGTTCACAGGTCTGAGACCAAGAGTTTGAATCCGCGTGGAGAATCGAAGACGAGACGCGTTGTGTGACAATCCGCGTACAGCGGCCAAAAAAAATTCAAAAAACCTTCACGCGCCGACTTTGCCGGGGCGTTTTCCAAATGCTTGCTGTCACTATGTTGATAAGTTGTTCGCGAAACATCGTTTTTTGAGTCGCGTTTCACAGGGTAACTCCACCGATGGATCCACTCCTGTGAATCTACGGTGTGCAGAACTCGCGCGCGAGCGAATTCAACTTAAGCCCGTCCCGCAAGGGTTTTTCGCAGCGCGGTGAAAGTTTCCGCTGTTGCAAAATCGTCCGCGGTAAAACTACGGACGTATCATCCTGCCGTCGAGATGAATCTTGCAACGTCGATCGTTGGTCGAGCGACTGCTTGCGTGAATTGTGACAGACAACGAAAAGCCCGGCACGAGGCCGGGCTGATGTGACGAACGCGATGTCGCTTCAACCGATCGAATGACTCGCTCGGTTTGCTCGGCCGCCTTACTTGGCGAGCTTGGCGATCTGCGCGGTGAGGCGCGAGACTTTGCGGCTGGCGTTGTTCTTGTGAATGATATTGCGCTGCGCGGCGCGCATCAGGGCGGGCTCGGCAGTTGCCAGCGCCTTCACGGCAGCGGCGCGGTCGCCGGTCTTGATGGCTTCCTCGACGGTGCGAACTGCGCCGCGCATCTGAGTGCGGCGCGACTTGTTGACGGCAGTGCGGCGGGCGATCTTGCGCGTCGCTTTCTTGGCGGAAGTGGTATTGGCCATGGTCTCAATATCCTTTGCGGTACCGGTCGCGTCTTGGTCGGGTAGCGCCGGCTGCTTGACCGCGGAATCGACGCTCGGATTTAGGGTGTTCGGTTGCTGGGCCGTTCCCGGAACATGAGGCCTCAGAGAGCCTGCAACTGCTCAAAGAACAGCGGCGGCGGGATTGCGCCCGCCGCCAGTTGGCGCCCTTATAGAGGGGGTCTGCGGCACCGTCAACGCTTTCCGGGGCCGGAAAACGGCACTGCTGGGGGCTCAAGGAAGGGTGTAACGCCCTGAAGCGGTTGAATTTCTGCCGTCGCTTGGCTATTGGCTGGCGGGCGGTATACGGGTCGACCGATCGGACGACCATCTGGGGTGAGGCATGATCCGCGGCTTTTTCCGACTGATTGGGCTGTTGCTGCTCGCCGGCGGGTTCATCTTCATGGTCTATGACGGCGCCCGCTGGGTGGCCGACCAGACCCTGCGCTTCACCCGTTTCGGCCAGTTCTGGAACGACATTAACCAGGCCAGCCAGTCCGCCTTCCGGACCTGGGTCGAAGCCAAGGCGCCCTGGCTCTGGACCTCCGTGATCCGCCTGGTGCTGGATCAACCGGTCTTCGCCGTGCTCGGCATTTTGGGCATCTTGCTGATGATCCTGTTCCGGCCGCGCAAGCCGCTGATCGGATATTCCCGGGATTGATCTTCAATTCCCGCGTGGCTGAACCGCGCGAAGGCGCGACGTAACAACGCTGCCCTCGCTGACGTAGACACCTATATTCCCACCTGATGGCGAGCACGCCGCCCGAGCATCTGGCTCGCGCGACGGACGCTCGTTCCGGAGACTCAATCATGCTGTTCATGCGCAAGAGCACCGCATTGCCGAGCGCAGCCGAGGCGCTGCCCGGCCGTGCCCAGGCCATCCCGACTGCAACCACGCATTTCGTCAACGGCAGCAAGCTCAAGCCGCCTTATCCGGCCGGCCTCGAGCAGGCCGTGTTCGGTCTCGGCTGCTTCTGGGGCGCCGAGCGCAAATTCTGGGAGCTCGGCGAGGGCATCTACACCACCGCCGTCGGCTATGCCGGCGGCCACACGCCGAACCCGACCTATGAAGAGACCTGCTCGGGACGCACCGGCCACACCGAAGTGGTGCTGGTCGTGTTCGATCCGAACAAGATCCCTTACGAGAAGCTGCTGAAGACGTTCTGGGAGAACCACAACCCAACGCAGGGCATGCGCCAGGGCAACGACATCGGCACGCAGTACCGAAGCGCGATCTACACCTATTCCGATGCGCAAAAGAAAGCGGCTGACGAGTCGAAGGCGCTCTATCAGAAGGCGCTCGCCGCGAAAGGTCTCGGTGCCATCACCACCGAGATCGCGCCCGCCGGCGAATTCTATTTCGCCGAAGATTATCATCAGCAATATCTGGCGAAGAACCCCGCCGGCTATTGTGGCCTCGGCGGTACCGGCGTGTCCTGCCCGATCGGGGTTGGTGTGCGCGTGTAAGTCGTAGTCTGTGCCGTTATTCCGGGGCGCGCGTCAGCGCGAACCCGGAATCTCGCGCCACAACCTCTGGATTCCGGGTTCGTCGCCGGCGCGACGGCCCGGAATGACAGCGCGGTAGCGCCGCAACCACCCGCTCAACGCTTTATTAACCATAACCGGTGCATCAGTGGAGCCGTCTCGTTTCGAGGGATAGGTCCGGTGCCGGTTGCACGCGCGTTTCGATGGTCGATCCTGACAGCCTGTTGGGCAGCGTCCGCCGCGCTGACCCTTGGCGGCTGCATGCAGACAACCGGTCCTGTCGCATACGTCCAGCCGCGCCCCGATCTCGACGCCATGGCCTATGGCGCTCCGCAACCGGTCGTCGTTGCCAACAACGGCGGCGGCGCCATCGCCGCGCTCAGCAATTCCTTTGCCTCCTCGCCTGCGCCGATGCCCGTCGGCTATGCCGCGCCGGTGGCGGCGCCCGTCCGCTACGACACCTCCTACCATCTCGACGCCGGCGACAAGCTGCGCGTCGTGGTCTACGGCCAGGAAGGTCTCACCAACAGCTACGCCATCGATGCCGGCGGCTCCATCACCATGCCGCTGATCGGCGCCGTGCCGGCGCGTGGCCGCACCACCGCGGGGCTCGCCGGCGAGATCGCCGCGCGCCTGCGCAACGGCTACATCCGCGAGCCCTCGGTCGCCGTCGAGATCGACGCCTATCGTCCGTTCTTCATTCTTGGCGAAGTCTCCGCGCCCGGCCAGTATCCCTATGTGCCGAACATGACGGTCGAAAGCGCCCGTCGCGATCGCCGGTGGCTTCTCGCCGCGCGCCAAGCGCGATATGGTCACCGTCACGCACACCGAAGCGGGCGGCGCCATGCGCGCCGTCGTCCCGCTCGGCACGCCGCTCGCGCCGGGCGACACCGTGTTCGTCGGCGAGCGCTGGTTCTGACGCTCGAGATTCCGGGCTCGCGCTCCGCGCGCCCCGGAATGACGGAGGGATAGACGAGCGCGCTGTGTCCGCGCTCACCGCCTGAAATCCAGCCGCCCGTTCGGAAAGCATCCGTCGATCCGCGTATCATCGACCACGAGCCCGACCCACGGCCGCGTGATCGCCGGGTTGGTGAGGTTGATGTACTTCCCGACCAGCCGCGTACCCTCGCGCGCAGCATCGATCAGTCCGTGCCGGCGGCCACGATCCCAGTCGAAGCGCAGATAGATGCGCTCGCCGATGACGCGCACTTCCGCGCGCCCCTCTTTCCACTTCTCCGGCGTGTCGCCCGCAATGCTCGGATCGGCGCCGCCGTTCCAGCGGCTCGCCCAGACGCCTTCGAGCGGATCGGAGGGCGCGACAATGGACACCCATGCCGCCGCATTGACGTCGCCCGCATCGCCGGCAAGTGCCGCGCTCGCGGCATAGTCCATGACCTCGCGATCATCAGGCGCGGGCACGTCCATGGTGCCGAACGGATTGCGGATGACGATGTTCGTGTTGGCCTGCTGCATGATGGGTTCCCGGCGTCAGTTGGCGTGATCGGCCAGCTCTATCGCCGGGCGGCAGCATGCAGCCACCCGATTTCTGCTGAGGACGTCGTTGTCGGGCTTGACCCGGCAATCCATTGGCTTGGCAAAAAAGACTTGCCTGATGGATGTGCGGGTCAAGCCCGCGCATGACGAGTGGCGCTACTTCAAATGCCTCGCGAAGAATTCCATGCTGCGCGGCCAGGCGATCTCCGAGCTCGCCTTGTCGTAGCTCGGCCGCTCGTCGCAATGGAAACCGTGCTGGGCGCCCGGATAGATGAACACCTCCACATCCGGCCGCTTTGCCTTGACGGTCTCGACATCGGTCAGCGGGATGCCGGAGTCCTTCTCGCCGAAATGCAGCTGCGTCGGAACCTTCGGCTTCTCGTCGGCAAAGCGCACGACGGCGCCGCCGTAATACCCGATCGCAGCCTTGAGGCCGGACAATCGCGTCGCCGCGACAAAGGCGATGCTGCCGCCGAGGCAGAAGCCGATGATGCCGACGGGGCCGACGCTTTTCACGGCATCGATCGCGGCCTGGGTGTCGCGCAGCATCGCCTCCCAATCGGGATTTGCCACGAACTTGCGCGCTTCAGCGATCTCGTCGGGCGTGTAGCCGGACTGGAAGCCCGGCGAGGTGCGGTCGAAGATCGACGGCGCGATCGCGACATAGCCGTCGCCCGCGAGACGGTCGCAGACCGAGCGGATGTGGTGATTGACGCCAAAGATCTCCTGGATCACCACCACCGCGCCCTTCGGCGTGCCGGAAGGGTCAGCGCGATAGGCGCCGAGCTGGAAATTGTCGGAGGCCGTCAGTTTGATGTCCTGTCCCACGCGAATTGTCCTTCTTGATGGTTCGATCCGAAATTTCAGCGCCCGCTCCTCATCCTGAGGAGCGCGTCAGCGCGTCTCGAAGCATGAATGGCCCGGATGCAGCAGCGGGGGCCTTCATCCTTCGAGACGCTTGCTGCGCAAGCTCCTCAGGATGAGGAGACACCTCACTCCCACATCCAGTTCTCGCCGTAGTCCTCCTTCCATCCTGCCAGCCGTCCATGACGAAATTGCAGGAATAGGCGGTGGCGGTAGGGGACCAGGCCGCTGCCGCCGATGTTGCGCAGCGCAAGGTAGATCTCGTTCCCGGGCCGTCCCCGCACATATTGCAGCGGCTGCCCGAGCGCGCGCGCGGTCTGCCCGGCGTCCATGCCGAAGGCGAGCGGGATGTTGTTCGACAAGGTCGTGACGAAGGGCTGGCGCACGCCGCCGAACGGCTCGGCCTGCGCCGATATCGAGAGCAACATCGCGCTGGCTGCCAACATCGCCCGCTTCATTGCCTGTGTTCCTGTCCGAGGGCCTATGCCGGCAAGTTCTTCAGGAAAGGCATCACGGCGTCAACAAAAGCCTTGGGCTGATCGATGTTGACGGCATGTCCGGCGGCGGGGATCACGACCTTTTGTGCGCCGGGAATTTTCGCCGCCATGTAGTCCGACGCCGCCAGGAACGGCGTGTCGTCGGCGCCGACCACGATCAGGCTGGGTACCTTGATCTCGGGCAACAGCTCGATGACGCGGGCCTCGCGCTGAGTCAGCATGCCCCGCGCCGCAAGCGCGAGGCCGCTGGCGTCGCGATGGTTCGCGGTGGCGCGCTCGCGCGTCGCCGATTTCAGCACCGCAAGCCCCTCCTGATCGAGCTTGTCCGCGGTGGCGAGCGCCCGCGCATTCCAGGCCTCGCGCGCGTCATCTTTCTTGAAACCCGGGCCGGTGTCGATGATCAGCAGCGCGCGGGTGCGTTCCGGATGCGTGCGATAGAACGCCAGCGACATGTAGCCGCCGAGCGAGAGCCCGCCGATGATCGCGCGCTCCGCGCCAACGGCATCAAGGATCGCCGCGATGTCGCCGACCGTCAGCGCTTCGCTATAGGCGTTGGGATCGTCGGGATAATCGGACTGGCCATGGCCGCGCATGTCCCACAGGATCAGCTGGTGGTCTTTCGCCAGCGCATCGATCTGCCCATGCCACATCGCCGAGGTCGAGGAATAGCCGTGGGTGAGCAGCAGCGGCGGCCCGTCGCCATGAACCTCATAGTAGATACCGACGCCGTCCCGATCGATCTTCGGCATTGTTTCCGCCCTTTCTTTTTTCTCACCGCGACACAGTACTTCACCCTTCAGAGAAGGGCTCGCTTTGGATCGGCCCGGTCAAGCCGGGTGATGACGGCGGAGGGTGCGGACAGCGCCGCAAAAAATTTCCCTTATCCATCAATGCCCGTTCTACTGTGCATGGGGTTGTTTTTCGCCCAGTTCCCTAAAATTGCGGGCAATGCCTCAGGGTTCCATTGAGCACGCCTCTTAAGGGGCGGAGAACCTGATCCGGCTTAGGCTGACGCCAAATCCAGTCCCGTGCTTTGGGGAAGCCATGACCGCCTCAGCCAAACCCGCCGCCAAACGCCGGCTTCTGCTCGCCTCCGACCGGAGCGACGAAAGCACCGAGCTCGCCAGCATCCTGAAGGCGGTGGGCGATGTCTCGACGGTGACGACGGAGGGCATTCCCGAGCAGCCCTCGCGCGATCTCTCCGGTCTCGTCGTCGACATCAATCTGCGCTCGCCCGAGAGCGTGCAGCGGGTGCGCAACAAGCTGCGCGGTGATGCCTATCGTTCGATGCCGAGGCTGTTCGTGCTGGCCGATGCCCTGCATCACGGCACCATGCAGGCCTGGGCGCTCGGCGCGACTGATACCATCTCGCGGCCGCTGCAGTCGGAAGCCATTCTCCAGCGCATTCGCGCCGCTTTTCCCGACACCGCCGTCTACGACGCGACCGACCGCGGCAAGACGCTCAACCGCGGCGTCGAGGCCGCGCATGCGGTGCTGGCAAAGATGTTCGAGAAGCTGCCGCTCGGCGTGCCCCTGACCTTCGACGACGTGATCGCAGCCGAAAGCAAGATCCTGAAGGCGATCAAGCACTCGTCATTGCGCGAATGGCTCACCACCGTCGGCTGCCACCATGTCGGCAGCTATCGCCACTGCCTGTTCGTCACCGGCTTTGCGGTTGCCTTCGCACAGCATCTCGGCATGCGCGAGGACGACCAGCGTCGCCTGACCCGTGCCGCGCTGCTGCACGACGTCGGCAAGGCTTTCGTTCCGTCCAACCTGCTCGACAAGCCCGGCAAGCTCACCGACGAGGAGATGGCCGAGGTCCGCCAGCATCCGCGCCGCGGCTATGACGCGCTCGCCGCGCAAGGCGGCTTTCCGCCGGAGATGCTCGACGTGATCCTGCATCACCACGAATTCCTCGATGGCAGCGGCTATCCCAACGGCCTGTCGTCGAACCAGATCAGCGACATCGTGCGTCTGACGACGATCGTCGATATCTACGCGGCGCTGGTGGAGAAACGGGCCTACCGCATGCCCTTCACCCATTCGCGCGCCTTTGCGATGATGGAAAGCATGGGCGGCAAGCTGGACCAGCAATTGCTGCAGGCGTTCCGCCCGGTGGCGCTGGGGTCGTTCTGATTTTTTGACGAGGCGTTCCGGGGTGCGCGAAGCGCGAGCCCGGAATCTCGAGATTCTCAGGTGCGCAACTGCGCACCATAGTTCTGTGCTTCGCACCGCTCGGAACGAGTGTGGTCACCCCACCATCTTCCGCAGCTCAGCCTTCGCCACCTTCTCCAGCGTCGAGCGCGGCATGTCGTCGACGAGCCTGATCTCGCGCGGCACTTTGAAGTCGGCGAGGCTCTTGCGGCAGGCCTCCATCACGCGGTCCTGCAGATCGGGCGCGGCACCCGCGACGCCGCCCTGCGGGATGATGAACACGACCGGCACCTCGTCCAGCATCGGATGTTTCTTCGCCACCACGGCGGCCTCGCGCACGCCCGGCACGAGCGCGATCACCTGCTCGATCTCGGAAGCCGCGACATTCTCGCCGCCGACCTTCAGCATGTCCTTGGCGCGGTCGCCGAACTTGATGAAGCCGTGCTCCAGCCGCTCGACGCGGTCGCCGGTGAGGAAGAAGCCGTGCTCGTCAAAACTCTCGCGCGTGGCTTTCTCGTTGTGCAGATATTCGGCGAACAGCGACAGGCCGGGGATGCCCTTGATCGCGAGATTGCCGGTGTCGCCGACGGCGGTCGGCCGTCCGTCATCATCTGTGATGCGGATCTGATATTCCGGCGCGGCGCGGCCGATCGACATCGGGATGTTGGGCTGGTCGACCTCGCCGAGGATGCCATGGGTGATGGTCTCGGTCATGCCCCACCAGCCGATCATCTTGACGCCGAAGGCGGCGAAGGCCGGCGGCTCGTTGATCGCGGTGCCCCACAAACGGAATTTGTGGTCTTTCGGGATCTCCTGCTCGAGCAGCGCCTTCATGCAGAACGGAATCGTCGAGGTCCAGGTCGCGCCGTGCTCGCGCGCGACGTTCCAGAACCGGCTCGCGGAGAAGCGCGGCTGGATCACGCAGGTGGCGCCGACCCACAGCGTCGCCAGCATGGAGTAGGCGAGGGCGGTTGGTGTGGAATAGCGGCAAGTATGCCTGGTGCACGTCGCCGGCGTGAAGGTCCTCATGCGCGGCGTTGATCTTGGCGCCCCACAGCGCGTTGGCGTGGGTCCACAGCACCGCCTTCGGCCGCGACGTCGTGCCCGAGGTGTACTGCACGCTGCACGGCGCGAGCGGGTCGGTCGCACGTTTGGGACGGTCGGCACTGTCGGCGAACAGCGATTCAAAGCTGTCGCCGCGCGACACCGCCTGCACAGACGCCGCGCCGGCATCATGCGAGGTCACGGCCATCCAGCGGATGTTGCGGCAATTCCGCGCGACGATCTCCGCATAGGCCGGCTGCGTGATCGCGGCGACCGCGCCGCAATGATCGGCGAAATATTCGATCTCGGCCGGCGCCGAGCGGGTGTTGGTGGTGACTGCGATGGCGCCCAGCTCGACACAGGCAAACCAGGCCAGCATCGCCTCGATGCAATTGTCGAGGTGAATGAGCACATATTCGCCCGATGTCACGCCGCGCTTCGCCAGCCCCGCGGCGAGCGCGCCGACCCGCTCGTGAAACTCGCCATAGCTCCAGCGCCGCGCCGGCGCATCGAACGGCGCCCAGATCAGGAACGGGTGATCGCGACGTACCTCCGCGCGCAGCTTGAGCAGCCAGGGCACGTCGAGCCCGTCGAATGGCCCCACGATTCCGGCTGCGGTCTGTTGAATGGCCATGGCTCCTCCCGTGCAGCCTGCATCTTGCTGGCGGCTTTCTTTGGATTATTGCGTCTTTCTGCCATTGGATGACGCGGGGAGCAAATCGGAGGAGATGCTCGAGGTGGCCCGCGCTCTCTCCCCGTCATTGCGAGGAGCCCTTGCGACGAAGCAATCCAAGTCCGTCCACGGAGGGATTCTGGATTGCTTCGCGGAGCCTGTCATCGGGCCGCGCTTCGCGCGGACCCGTTGGCTCGCAATGACGGCGGTGAGGGTCGGCAGGGGAGCCCTATCAGCCTCAATCCTCGTACGACGAAATCTCGATCAGGTTCCCGTCCGGATCGCGGCAATAGACCGAGCGCAGCGTGCCGCGGGCGCCTTGCCTCGGGCCCGGGCCTTCCTCGATCGCGACGCCGTTCGCCTGCAAATGCGCCACGACGTCGTCGGGCGCAGCGGAGGTGAGGAAGCACAGATCGTCGCTGCCCGCGGTCTGGTGCTCGGCGGTGAACCACTCGACCTTGTCGGCATCGCGCGGCCGGACGTTGATCTTCTGGTTACCGAATTCCAACGATGTCCGCGGCGCTTTGCCGCCGCCAGGGTCGAACAGCTTGACTTCCATGCCGAGGATCTTGCGATACCACTCGGCGGTCACCGCGACGTCGGCGACGTTGATCACGAGATGATCGAGGGCTTCGACCTTGACTGTCATGCCTTATCCTTTCGTCGTGATGCGCCAGGTGCACTTTCCGCCTGCGGTAAGCTTTGTTACAACCGCATCGACGACACTTTCAAGATATCCGGCCTTCAAGAACAACGCTCTTTGAAGAACAACACGCTTTGAAGAATACCACCTGGGAGAACCCTTGAGATGATCACTCGCCGTACCGCGCTGGGTCTGCTTGCCGCCACGCCTCTTGCAGCCAGCCCGCTGTCGAAGGCCCTTGCCGCGGATTATCCGTCCCGGCCCGTGAAATGGGTGGTCGGCTATCCGCCGGGCGGGGCCACCGACATCCTGGCGCGGCTGATCGGCCAGCGGCTGTCGGAGAAGCTCGGCCAGCAATTCGTGATCGAGAACAAGCCGGGCGCCGGCAACAACATCGGTACCGAATCGGTCGTCAATGCCGAGCCCGACGGCTACACGCTGCAGCTGGTCAATCCGGCCAACTACATCAACGCCTCGCTCTACGCCAACCTCAAGTTCAACTTCGTGCGCGACATCGCGCCGGTCGCCTCGTTCCAGCGCGTGCCGAACGTGATGACCGTCAACAAGGACGTGCCGGCCAAGAACGTCGCCGAGTTCATCGAATATGTGAAGGCCAATCCCGGCAAGGTGAATATGGCCTCGTCCGGCAACGGCACCTCGGTGCATCTGTCCGGCGAGATGTTCATGGCGATGACCGGCTGCAAGATGCAGCACGTGCCCTATCGCGGCGCCGCGCCCGCGATCACCGACATGCTGGGCGGCCAGGTGCAGGTGATCTTCGATAACATGCCCTCGATCATCCAGCACATCCGCTCCGGCTCGCTGCGCGCGATCGGCGTCACCACCGCGCAGCGCTCGCCGCAGCTGCCGGACGTGCAGGCGATCGCCGAGACCGTGAAGGACTACGAGGCCAGCGCGCTGTTCGGCATGGGCGCGCCGAAGAACACGCCGAAGGAGACCATCGCCAAGCTCAACAGCGAGATCAACACGCTGATGAAGGAGCCCGACATGACCAAGCGCCTGGTGGAGCTCGGCGGCGAGCCGCGGGTGCAGACGCCGGAGGCGTTCGGCGAGGAGATCAAGGCCGAGACCGAGAAGTGGAAGAAGGTCGTCGAGTTCGCCGGCCTCAAGGTCGAGTAGCGGTCTTGTGATGACCGGGAATGGAGCCCTGCCGTTCGGCAGGGCTTTTTCTTGCGTATCTTGTTCTGTTGCGGCGGAATAAGGCGGCGCCGCGAGACCTGATGAGAGAAAGGCGCGCATCTCATGCCGCGAGGAGAGGAGTTGGGATCATGCGCAAGACGCAATTGGCACTGCTGACGTTGGGCGCGACCGTTCTTGCCGGCTTCGTCACGGCGGCGCCGGCCGCCGCCCGCGACTATCCCTGGTGCGCGCAGGGCGGCGAGTATGATTATCCCGGCGAATGCGCCTACAGCTCCTATGAGCAATGCCTCGCCAGTGTGTCCGGCCGGCTGCTGTATTGCGACCGCAACCCCCGCTTTGCCTATGGCCAGCAACCGCTCCCCCAACCGCGGCTGCAGCGTCGCATGAGGCCCGTGGCGCCGTACTGATCGCGCTTCGCACGGATCGCCGCCCGATCACGCAGTCGTGCGGACCTGCGCCCGCCGGTTTCCACTTGACGCATCTTTGCTCGCGCCTATACTAAACCACATGGTTAAGTATCAGGACGACGGACTGGACCGCACCTTTGCCGCGCTCTCTGACCCGACGCGCCGCGCATTGCTGGCGCGCCTCGGCGAGCAGGACGGCCTGTCAGTGAGCGAGCTCGCCGCACCGTTTCCGGTCTCGCTGCCGGCGATCATGAAGCATCTCGATGTGCTCACGGATGCAGGCCTGATCGTGCGGGAGAAGACCGGGCGCACGGTGTCGTGCCGGCTCACGGCGCAGCCGATGGAGCAGGCGATGAACTGGCTCAATCGCTACGCACAGTTCTGGTCGGAGTCGTTCGACCGCCTTGCCGCTTTCGTGGAGGAAGACACATGGCCAACGCAGCCGTCGACGCCGATCCCCGCCCGGCCGCTCGCCCCACCGAACGACCAAGCCTCACGCTCACGCGCCGGCTCCGCGCGCGGCCGGAAAAAGTCTACGCCGCCTGGACGCAAGCCGCGCAGCTAGCGCAATGGTTCGGGCCGCCGAACATGAAGCCGGCGACGCTTGAGGCCGAGCTCGACGTCCGCTCCGGTGGCCGCTTTCGCATCAGCTTTACACGCGATGACGGCGAATATTTCGAAGCGAGAGGCATCTATCGCGAGGTCGTGCCGAACGAGCGCCTGGTCTTCACTTGGGCCTGGCACTCGACCCCTGCACGCGAATCCCTGGTGACGATCACGTTCAAGCCGGATAGCGCCGGTACGCTGATGGTCTTCCATCACGCCCAGTTCTTCGACGAGACCGCACGCGACAACCACCAGCGCGGCTGGAGCTCGTTCTTCGACAAGCTCGATGCCTTTGTTACCTGAAGTCCCTCAGAGGAGAATGCCATGCAGCCTCATCAGATCGTCTCGCGCGAACAATGGATCGCAGCGCGCAAGGCTCATCTCGCGCATGAGAAGGAGCTTAGCCAGGCCCGCGAGCGCCTTGCCGAGGAGCGCCGTGCGTTGCCCTGGGTCAGGGTCGACAAGGACTACGTGTTCGAGGCTCCCACCGGCAGGGTGAGGCTCGGCGATCTTTTCAAGGGCCGTCCGCAGCTTGTGGTCCAGCACGTGATGTTCGCACCCGACTGGGACGCGGCCTGCAAGAGCTGCTCCTTCTGGGCCGACGGCCTCGATCGCATGGCGCCGCATCTGGCCGCGCGCGATACCACCGTGGTGGCGATCTCGCTGGCACCGGTCGCAAAGCTCGAAGCCTTCAAGAGGCGGATGGGCTGGACGTTCGATTGGGTCTCGTCAGGCGGGTGCGACTTCAATCGCGATTACGGGGTCTCGTTCACGCGCGAAGAGATCGACAAGGGTGTCCTGAAATACAATTTCGGCACCACGCCGTTCTATGGCCCCGAACTCCCCGGCATCAGCGTGTTCTTCCGGAACGACGCCGGTGAGGTCTTTCACACCTATTCGTGCTTCGCCCGCGGCCTCGACATGATGAACGCCGCCTATCAGTACCTCGACCTCACCCCGCTCGGCCGCCACGAGGACGGCCTGCCCTATCCGATGGACTGGGTCCGCCTGCGCGACCAATACGAGCCGCAAGCCGCGAAGGCGGCGTGCTGCCACGGGTGAGAGAGCGGGTTGCTGCCGCAAACTCTAATCTATCACCGTCACCCTGAGGTGCTCGTCCTGCGGTGCGCCGCAGGACGAGCCTCGAAGGGCGACGGCCCAGTCGTATCCGGGCCGTTCATCCTTCGAGGCTCCCGGCGCGATGCTTGGCATCGCGCCGCTCGCACCTCAGGATGACAGGGGCTCGTTGTTTGACCAGCTTCACCGCTTCGCGTCGGCCTGCTCCGTGGCATTGCACGAGATCAGCATCGTATAGGGCCGCGCGTTGCCGGCGATGTCGGTGGTCTTGAGCTCGCCCTTGGGTTCGGCGGTCTGGTAGGGCACCACGGAATTATCGAGGAAGTCGCGCAGCGCGCCGGTCTTGATGGCGAAGTTGATGTTCTCGGGAATGTTGCCGGTTGCGACCGCGATCCGCAGAGTGTCGAGCTTTCCCGTGACCACGCCCACGATCTGCCCCGTCGTGTCGAACAACGGGCCTCCGCTGTTGCCGGGCTGTACGGGGGCACTGATCTGCAGGAAACGCGAATCGTTGCGCATGCCGCTGAGCGAACTCACGATGCCGGTGGTCACGGTGAAGTCCGAGCTTAGCAGCCCGTGGTAGGGAAAGCCGATCGCGACCACGGAATCGCCGGAGCGGATCGAGCGGTCGCGGATCCGGGCAAACTCCTTGAACGTCGCTGTCGGCGGCGCCTGCAAAAGGGCGAGATCGTTGTTTGCATCACTCGATACGACGCGCAACGCCATCGCGGCCTCGCCCGTGAGATTGCCCTTGAGGTCGCTGCAGCCCTCGATCACATGGTTGTTCGTGACGATGTGCCCATTGGCGCTGACCACGAAGCCGGTGCCGGTCTTGGACTTGGCGGACTTGCCGGCCGGCGGTGAGACCTGCTTATCCGCCGTGACCGCTGGCTTCGCGGCACCCTTGGCGAAATCCCCGGCCTTGCTGAGCCCGTCCGCTTTCACCCGTGTGACGCAATTTGCCAGCGCTGCGACCACGGGCGCTGTCGACGTCAACACGAATTGGAGCGGCTTGCTGCCGTTGGTCGCCACCACCATCAGGCTTGCCTTCTGGAAGGTGCGAGCGACGTTGAGGGGCAGGATGGTCGTCACCATGTTGGGAGCGTTGGCGGTCGCGAACAATCTAGCCTGCTCCTGGCCGTCGAAGATGAAGTCGACCGGCGCGGTATCGCCCTTGTTGAAGTGAAAGCCGGGGCTGGCAAAGCTCAGAAGGAAGGAGCCGGCCGCATTCTGCGCGACGACGAGACTCACCCCATTGGCGTAAGGCGCGGTAGCCGCGCAATGGGAGAAGGCGCCCGTCTCGTCATTGCTGAAGGCGCCGCCGATCCAGTTGCCCACATTGACTGAGCCGAACGGCCCCGCCGCCTGCGCCATGCCGACGACACTGAGTTGCAGGCAAGACGCAACGACAAATGACTTAAGCCACATACTCTTCCCCCAAGAACATTATGGGAACATCTTAGCGGCCGGGGCAGGGGCGCGCAACCCGCAGTTGTCTGCCCCGGTCAGGTCTCATTCGAATGATCGCGCCCTTGCGTTTACTTTGCACTGCTATATACTTTGCGATACAAAGTAACGGGGCAGCAATCCCGACCAGCACGGGTGGAGCGAGGTTTGGCGTTGCCGATGCGCGATCTCGACAAGGCACTGGCCGACATCGTGGCGATCCGCAGCCAGATCGCGGCGGGCACTGCGTTCCGCGGCTATGGCCCGGCGACGATGGCTGCCACCGGCGCCGTCGCACTGATCACAGCAATCCTGCAATTCTGGCTGCTCGGTGATCCCACAAGTGAGCCGATCGGTTTCTTCTTCGGCTGGTTCATCGCCGCCGCGCTCTCCGTCCTGATCATCGGCATCGAGATGCGGGCGCGCTCGCGCCGTCATCATTCGGGTCTGGCCGACGCCATGATCCATCAGGCGGTCGAGCAGTTCCTGCCCGCGGCCGTCGCCGGCATCCTGCTAGCCGTCGTGATGTGGAAGTTCGCGAGCGAGAGCCTGTGGCTGCTGCCGGGCCTGTGGCAGATCCTGGTGTCGCTTGGCATCTTCGCCTCGGTCCGTTCGCTGCCGCGCACCGTCGCGCTCGCGGGCGCCTGGTATTTCATCTCCGGCTTTGCGGTCGTGGTGCTCGCGAGCCGGACCCACACGCTGTCGCCATGGACGATGGGCCTGCCCTTCGTGATCGGGCAATCCGTAATGGCGGCCATCCTGTATTTCGCGTCCGGAGACCATGATGTCGAAGACTGACAACGCGCCCTTCTCCTATGAAGGGCTGGACCGCGTGATCCACGAGAAGGCGAGGCTCGGGCTTCTGACCTCGCTGATGGCCCATCCCAAGGGACTGGCGTTTGCTGATCTCAAGCAGCTTTGCGGCCTCACCGACGGCAATCTCAGTCGGCATCTCGCCGTGCTCCAGGAGGCCGGGCTCGTCGAGGTCACCAAGGGCTATGAGGGCAATCGCCCGCACACGACCTGCCGGCTGACCAAGGCCGGCCGCCGCCGCTTTCTCGACTATCTCGCCGTGCTCGAGCGCCTGGTGCGCGACGCCGCCAGGGCCGCTGGCCGCGAGGCGCCGCCGCTCGGCCACCTCGGCATGGTCTCGACCTGATCCTCTCCTTTTTGACCGGAGACTTTGCAATGCAAAGTGACAAGACGTCCAGCAACATCACCTCTCGCAACGAGAAGCTACACGTCGGCATCATCATGGACGGCAACGGCCGATGGGCAACGCGGCGCGGACTGTCGCGGGTACGCGGCCATGAAGCCGGCGTCGAGACCATCCGCCGCATCGTCGAGGCCGCGCCCAAGCAGGGCATCGGCACGCTGACCCTCTATGCCTTCTCCACCGACAATTGGCGAAGACCCAAGGCGGAAGTCGCCGCGCTGATGACCTTGCTGCGGCTTTATCTCGCCAACGAGGTGCAGAGCCTGGTCAGGAACGGCGTGCGTCTCACCGTGATCGGCCGCCGCGACCGCCTGCCTGACGGGATCGCCAACGCGATCACGCGCGCCGAGGCCGCAACCGCCCACGGCACCACGCTTCACTTGCGCATCGCCGTCGACTATTCCGCGCGCGAGGCCATACTCAACGCCGCGGCCAAGGCGGCGGCGCTGACCAGCCTCACCCGTGAAGCCTTTTCACAGCTGGTCACGGGCGAAGCCGGCCTTCGCGACGTCGATCTCATCATCCGCACCTCGGGCGAGAAGCGCCTGTCCGACTTCCTGCTCTGGGAAGGCGCCTATGCCGAGCTGCACTTCACCGAGCGGATGTGGCCCGAATTCGACGCCGGCGATCTCGCCGCGGCGTTGGCCTCCTTCCATGGCCGCGAGCGCCGCTTCGGTGGCCTCCAAGCCATTTTGCCGGAGGAGGTGCCCTCGCTCTCTCGGGCGTGATCGTGAAACGGCGCCGAGCAAGAGGCACCGCAGCAAGTCACGCACGATAGTTTCAAGTTCAGTCGGGGGATTGGGATTCTTCATAGAAGCGGGACGGACGATGACACCGATGCGCCGTGTGTGACGCGCGGCACAGGGCAACGCGCGGGTCGTTTCGGCCGCAACTTTGGCAGCCATGTCCAAGCCGCGCGTGCACCGTCTCGGTTAGATCTGCAAGTCCCAGCCACCGGCCTCGGCGACTGGCAGTCGACCACTTCGCCAAGCGCCTGTCGCGCTAAGCATGATCCGGAAAAGTGCGCAGCGGTTTCCGAAAAGATCATGCGCAAACAACAAGCTAAAGCGCGATGACGATTCATCCTGATCTCATCGCGCTTTAGCTCTGATCCGGAGCGCAGCGCCATTCCGGAAAGATCGTGCGCAAACATAGCCTCAAGCCATGCCGGAAATTTGAGCAAGCCTGCGGCGCGGATCGTGCTCTACTGCCCACTTGACGGGAGTTTTGCAGGATGCGCGCAATTCTGGATTATTGCACCGGCGGGACCCAGCGGCAGGTCGCGGCCGGCACGCACCTTGTGACCGAGGGCGGCGCCTCCGGCCATCTCTATGTGCTGATGCAGGGCAAGCTCGAAGTGCTCAAGGGCGAGATGGTGGTTGCCACCGTCACCGAGCCCGGCGCGGTGCTCGGCGAGATGTCCGTGCTGCTGGGTCTGCCGCACACCGCGACGGTGCGGGCCTGCTCCGACGCGGTCGTCTACGAGTTCGAGGATGCGGCCTCGTTCCTGAAGCAGACCCCCGAGGTGGCGCTGCTGATCGCAAAGATGCTGGCGCAGCGGCTCAACGCCGCCAACACCTATCTCGCCGATCTCAAGCGGCAATATGCCGGCCACGGCACTCATCTGGCCATGGTCGGCGAGGTGCTCCAGAGCATGATCAACCTGCCGCCGCTCGAGGTTTCGCCAGGCTCGGATCGGCAATCCGATCCAAGAATGTAAGCCAGTCCGGCGGCTCCTCGATCGAGTTGGCGGGCCGCTGCAGCGGTGCGTTCAGGTCGATCCACTGCGCTTCGCCCGCCGCCAGCCAGAACGCCTTGTCCGCATCGAGATCGAGCACGATATGCGTCGGCGGCCGGCCCGGCTGCAGGCCGGCATTGAACACCCAGGTCTGGCCCAGCCGGTCGAACCACGAGCCATCGGTGATGAAGGGCGATTGATGCACATGGCCCGAGATCACCATCGACGGCTGATACTGCATGATCCATTGCACCAGCTCGACGTCGCCGAAGAAGCGCTTGCCGCCCCAGCTCGTCGGTGAGTTCGCCGGCGGCGCATGATGCGCCCAGATCCAGTGCGGCGGCCGATTGGCCGCGGCCTCCCGCAGCTGCTCGACGATGCCTTGCCTGACCAGCGGCCCGTCCCACCACGGGCATACCGTGAACAGGGTGTCGCCGATGGTGAGGCTGTCGCCGTCGCAGGCAATCCCGAGCTCGCGCACCTCGGATATCCAGCGCGAGATCTTTTCGCCTTCCGCATTGCGCTCGTCGAGATCGTGATTGCCGGAGCAGAGGATGACGCGGGTCTTCGCCGCGAGCAGCGAGAGGTACTTCTTCACCACCACGATCTGCGCGCGGAAATCCACCATCGAGCCGATGTCGAGCGCATCGCCGGCGAAGATCACGAGGTCGAACTCCTGGGCCGCGCTGACCAGCCAGTCGAGCTGCGGCAGCGAATAGTGCAGGTCGGCCACGACCAGGCAGCGCATCGAAAATCCGTTCGCGATTGAAAATGTCTGGGAATTCCAAACGTCATAAAGCAAGAAGCAGACCAGCACGGCCGCTCCTTCAGGTCAGTCCAATGAGCGGGAGCATGCTGCGGCGCGCTGCAGCGCGCAAGGGGCCTGCCGGCGCAGGGCTGGACCGGATCGCCGAATTCTGATGTCGCGGCGCACCCTCAACACGGGCGTCCGCATGACCTCCTTCAAGACCATTCGTGCCCGCGCCGAGACGCGCAAGGGCGGGCCCAAGGCGCTCGAAAAGCTGATGCCTGACAAGCCCGACCTGAAGGGTCTCGCAAAGCTCGGCGACGACCCTATCCTCGCCGAGATGACGAAGCGGGTATTTTGCGCGGGCTTTGCCTGGAGTGTGATCGACTCGAAATGGGACGGCTTTGAAGAGGCCTTCCTGCATTTCCAGCCGGCCAAGCTGAGCTTCCAGCCCGAGGATTATTGGGAGGGCCTCTTGCGCGACGCGCGCATTGTGCGCAACGGCGCCAAGATCATGTCGGTGCGGGAGAACGCCGCCTTCGTGCAGGGGATCGCGAAGGAGCACGGCAGCTTCGGCAAGTTTCTGGCGAAGTGGCCGCCGTCGAACGAGGTCGGCCTGCTCGATCTCCTCGCCAAGCGCGGCAGCCGGCTCGGCGGCAACACCGGCCAGATGCTGCTGCGCTTCGTCGGCTGGGCTGGCTTCGTGACATCAAAGGACGTCGTCGCCTGCCTGCGCGAGGCCGGGCTCGACATCGCCGAAGAGGTGAAGTCGAAAGGCGATCTCGCCAAGGTGCAGGCGCAGTTCAACGCCTGGGCCGAGGAGACCGGCCTGCCCTATACATATCTGTCACGCATCTGCGCGCTCTCGGTCGGCGAGAACCACAGCGCGTAGCGTTTTTCGCTTGCGCTAAAGCATGATCCGGAAACGTGCGCAGCGGTTTTCCGAAAAGATCGCGCTCAAACGACACCGAGGGTGCGGTGACGATTCATCCCAATCTCATCGCGCTCTAGCCGGATCGTGCACATCGTGTGGCGCTTCTGTGCCGCGGGCGCGGCCGATGAAACCCCGCGATCACGAATTGCATTTCGCAGGAACGTTTGTGCCCAGTGCCTGTTCGGCAGTTGAGCCAGGCGGCCACGACGCAGGGAACGCCTGCTCCGGCCCGGACCTTAGGCCCGAGCCGACGAAACCGGACACGACAGACACGGAGCAGCCCCGATGAAGCTAACGTCCGAACAGGTCAAGCAGACCGTCAACCAACTCGGCGCTCAGGTGCTGCCCGACGAGCATCCCGCCATGCCCCAGCTCAACAGCATGTTCGGCGAGCACACCTTCTTCGTCGACGAGATGGGCCTCAAGGTGCTCGAGCCCACCCCGTCGCTGGGCACGGAACGCGAGAGCGGCGAAGTCGTCAGCCTCGCCGATTGGGGCGATGCCGACCTGACGCGCCTGATGGCCCATGAGCCCGAGCCGACCGGCGTGATCGTGGTGTTCGAGCATGTAAGGCATTGAGTTCAGCGAGGACGAGGGCCGCGCCCGGCCCTCGTCCGGTGTCGCGATCGTCGCTCTGGGGTCAAGGCGGTTCCGCGCGCGACGCGAGGAGAGTGCGGTTACGTCGGTCGCATTGCCGTGACGGAGGACACATACCGAGACCCGCTCCCTTTCCGCCGCGAACGCTGGCTCGCATCCTCTTTCTTTGCGTCGGCTCCACCTTCGTCAGCCTCCAGACGCGCCCGCGACTGCATCAAGCGGCGGTGCCGCGGAAGCACCGGAGGTGACGGCGAAGGCCGGTGCGGTCAATTTCCCGTAAAAAACATGCTTCATAACCTGGATAGTTGACCTTATGGGCCATAACAGGCTTGGATTGTAGGACTCCTTTGTCCGATTGGGTGCCGAGCCATGTCCTGGAACTACTCTGTCCAGTTGAGCGATCCGTCCAACGCCGGCGGCTCCGCAGACCCCATTTTGATTTACGACATCGAGCAGGCGCTTGGAGTCTGGTCCCAATATATTTTGGGAACGGGCACCCTGGTGGTCGCGCTAAATGTGGCTGCTACTCAGGAGGGACGAGAGGCGGGAGGGCCTACCTCGTCCGCATATACGGGGACCACGGCTCAAGGTCTGTCGGTCTATGAATCGTCCGCTCTCTACGAGCTCACAACCGGTCATCATGTAAGCGGTACGACGAGCGACATAACGATCACGATCGATCCTGGATATTTCAAGTACCTCGATCTCGCCTCAGGGCTTACATACGGCAGCCAAGTACCGAGCAACGAGTACAATCCCATTGTCGTCTTTTTGCACGAGTTGATGCACGGCTTTGGCATGTCTGGCTGGTACAATCAGTCAGGTGCGCTGCCCGGCAACTACGAGTCTACGTTCGACACGTTCCTTTCGAAAACGGCATCAGGACAAGTCTATTTTACCGGTGCGAATGCTGAAGCCGCTTACGGCGGTCCCGTGCCGATTACGAGCAACAGCACGGCAGGCGAAAATTACTATCACTTTGGAAACCAGCAATCCGACTTGAATGCCACGCCATCTACCGTTCAGGACCCGCTTACATTGGATCTCATGAACGGCATCGTTTTCTATTACGACTACCAATACGCCATCTCCGCGCTGGATCTGGGGGTGCTGAAGGATATCGGCTACAATATCCGTACCGCACCGATCGTCGCCGCGCACGATATTAGTGCCACGCGCTACCAGAGTTTTGCAGCGTCGTCACTATTCACCGCGAGTACGGCCGCCGGGGATTCGATCACCGAATACGCGCTGTGGGACACGAACGGCAACGGCCACTGGATCGTCAACGGCGTTCCGCAAGCAACGAACGTAGAGATCGACATTAGCGCAGCCCAACTTGCAAACACCACTTACCAGGCCGGTGCGGCCTCTGATCAACTTTGGATCAGGGCTTTCGATGGCGTCATATGGGGCAAATGGCAATCTTTCACGGTTTCGGTGCCGACCGATAACCCTCCAGTCGTTTCGGCTTCGAACGTGGCCGCGATCCGCGGCGAGACATCGGCTGCTGCTACGACCCTCTTCAGCGTGAGCGATGCCGACGGCGATACAATCACGCAATATGCGCTGTGGGACAGCAACGGCAACGGCCATTGGGTCGTCAATGGAGCAGTCCAGGCCTCCAATACGGAGATCGACATCACTGCCGCTCAGCTCGCGCAAACCAGCTACCAATTCGGTTCTGCGGCGGACCAGCTCTGGGTCAGAGCCAATGACGGAATCGTATGGGGAGCTTGGGTACCGTTTACGGCGACCCCCTTCGCAGACCATGCTCCCGTAGTCGGCGCGAGTGATTTTGCCGCGACCCACAACCAGAACATCGCGGCCTCCGGCCTGTTCACTGCAACTGATGTGGATGGGGACACGATAACCAACTACCAGCTCTGGGACTCGACAACGGATCCTTCCAGCGGTCATTGGGTTGTCGGCGGCGTTTCGCAGGGGTCGAATGTCGCCATCGACG
This sequence comes from Bradyrhizobium sp. USDA 4486, assembly GCF_054057995.1. Lineage (NCBI taxonomy): Bacteria > Pseudomonadati > Pseudomonadota > Alphaproteobacteria > Hyphomicrobiales > Nitrobacteraceae > Bradyrhizobium > Bradyrhizobium sp. USDA 4486. Next base: position 6,204,096 of record NZ_JBSRZV010000001.1, on the reverse strand, counting down.
TAAGCGCTGCGCAGCTGGCAACGACGACGTTCCAGAGCGGCTCCGGATCCGATGATTTGTGGGTGCGGGCCAATGATGGCACGCTATGGGGCGCGTGGAAGGAGTTCCACGTCAATGCTCCGATCGACAACGCTCCTGTGGTCAATGCATCCGATGTGAACGCTATCCATGGACAGAACATCGCTGCTGGTACCCTGTTCACGGCTAGCGATGCTGATCACGACGCGATCACCGGCTACCAGTTTTGGGATTCGACCGCCGATTCCGCGAGCGGGCATTTCGTGGTCGCTGGCGCTGCACAGCCTTCGAACCGGAGCATTGATGTCAGCGCCGCCCAGCTGGCGAATGCGTCATTCCAGAGTGGATCAGGATCGGATGACCTGTGGGTTCGCGCCTTCGACGGCACGAGCTGGAGCAGCTGGAAGGAGTTTCACGTCAACGCTCCGCTGGACAATCCTCCCGTCGTGACCGCAGCGGATTTCACAGCGACCCACAATCAGAATGTCGCCGCTTCAGCTCTGCTCTCGGCCTCTGATGCGGATGGAGACACTGTCACGAATTATCAACTGTGGGACTCGACGACTGACCCGAGCAGCGGGCATTGGGTGGTCGGGGGCGTTGCGCAGGCCGCGAACGTCGCTATCGGTGTCACGTCAGCGCAGCTCTCGACCACGACCTTCCAGAGTGGATCAGGCGCAGATGATCTCTGGGCTCGCGCTTACGACGGCTTTGCCTGGGGGCCGTGGAAGGAGTTTCACGTCAATGCTCCCTTGGATAGGGCGCCCGTCGTTACCGCACCGGACTACCATGCCGCACCCAGCCAGAGCATTGCGGCATCGTCGCTCTTCTCGGTTTCCGATCCCGATGGGGACAGTATCACGCAATACCAGTTCTGGGATTCCACAGCCTCAGTCTCTAGCGGCCACTGGGCCATATCCGGGACCGTCCAGCCAGTGAACACTGCAATCAACGTCAATGCAGCTCAGCTCGCCGCGACGAGTTTCCAAAGCGGCACGGTGTCGGACGATCTCTGGGTGAGAGCCAGCGACGGCGTGTCGTGGAGTACATGGCAAGAGTTTCATGTGCTCGTGTAATAATCAGTCAAATGTCGGATGACATCCCGCAAATAACTGTTGTGCCCCAGTTCATACGCCTCGGTTCGTCAGCGAAGTTGCGCCTCGCCTAGCCGCGGGACTGGCCTCAACGGCAAGGAGGGGATCGTTCTCGGACAAGGGAGACCTTGAACGGTCCATGCTGGTGACGATCGAACCCTTCGGCATCGCCGGTTCTCGGAAGCTCTCCTGCATCAGATCCGCAAATAGGACAAACGCTCATCAATACCTCCTTGGGCGTGGCCCTCTGGGCCGGGACACCGAAAGCGGCTTCCTGGTGGAGATTCTCGTGGCCCGCAAGGCCGCTCATGATTGGGCTTGGCCGGCCGTTCTTTTCGCGGAGACACTTGATGACAAAGGCCGCAGCGAACTCAATCGCTGCGGCCCGCGCAAGGTCAATGAACCGGGTGAAAACGATCTAAGTGAACTATGAAGCCAGCCCCGGTTTGCCGAATCTTCCCGCTGCGTGAGGTTCCCGCGACCACAAATGTGAATCCACCATGGCACCAGCGAGCGGCGCTGGTTCACGCTGCGAGCTTTCGTGGTAGCGCATCGCGTCGCGCTTGGATGGATGGTGCACACGCTGATTTCGGGATTGACCGCCGTTGCCTTGAGCACTCTCCTAATCATGCCGATTGGGTAAGGCGGTCTCAATTGGCGGACTCGCGTTAGGACAGGTTCCTTGCCAGTTATCGCCCAAATAATAGGGGGAGCAGGTTTGTCGTTCGAATGGGAGAGCGTGGTGACAACGTTGGCAATTTCCGCACTCGGGACGCGAAACAATCAACGGCCGCGAGTGACATTTAGCTCTTCGCGCGACAACAGCCGCCGAAAAAAGGGGGCTCCGACAAACTCCTGGAGCCAAAAGGAACGTGCGCCACAGCCCGATGTTGTTTGCTCGCGGCAGGCTCTGCCTGCGCGCCAAAAATTAGGAGGAAGCGTCATGAAATGCACCGTGAGCACCATTGCTATCGCATTCGCTCTTTCAGCCAGCGCGGCGACCGCACAAACTACTCAACCGAACGTCTCCAGCGCTCCGAGCGCCCAAAACTCCGGCGCAGGGATAGCCGGCCAGCCAGGCAACAAAAATGGCCCAGCGTTGAAGCCAGGCGATACCGTTGGCTCCTCCAGCACTCAGCAGAATCCGACGACCTCGCAGCAAGACACTTCTAATATCAAAGGACTGCCAGGCAACAAGAGCGGGCCTGCGGCTAAGCAACCAAGCAAGTGATCCCTTGCGGCTGCGCTTATGCTAGCCTTTGCCTGCCGTGCTATCCGTCAGGAAGGGCGCGGCACCGGCCACAGGACCTGCCTCTGGACGGGTCGCGGGGGCAAACCATCTTTCTGGGGCAAGCATGGCGGAGCAGGTTACAATCTTCTTCTATGGGTTGTTTATGGATCCCGACGCTCTCGAAGCTAAGGGGCTGCGGCCGCGCCAAGTCAGGCAGGCGTTTGTCGAGGGTTTTGCGTTGAAGCTTGGTGCGCGTGCCACGCTGGTCGCGAGCGGACACGGTCGAGTCTACGGCACGACAATGCGGCTTACTCACGCCGAGGTCGACCAATTATATTCAGATCCTAGTGTCGCTGCCTACCGGCCGGAGCCGGTGCTGGCGCAGTTGGCGGACGGCACGGCCGAACTCGCCCTTTGTTTCAACTTGCCGTCTTCGCCGCAGCGGACGAGCGGGAATCCCGAATATGTTGCTGCCTTGCAAGGCGTCGCACGGAAGATGGGATTGCCAGATGCCTACGTGGCGGGACTTTCCAGCTGATGCAACAGTACGATGCTCGCCGCTTCGGAAATCTAAACGTCCGATCGAGGAATGAGAAATTCTCTGCGGAAGGACGGCCCGGCTCAGCGCCTCTCGTCCGAGTTGACGCACAATATTCCGGAAAAGCTTGTGAGAAAACACAGGTGGCTGAAGTCGGACTGCTTACCTAGTGCTTACCCGGCGGGACGCCAAGAACGGCGAATGTCGCGTATCTTGCTGATTTTATTGGCGCACCCGACACGATTCGAACGTGTGACCTTTGCCTTCGGAGGGCAACGCTCTATCCAGCTGAGCTACGGGTGCTGATCGGGCCTCATTAGCCGATTGGCGGGAAGCGGGCAACCGCTTCTCGCCGACATCATCTCAGGCCGATCTGCATCTCAGGCCGATCTGCGTCGCGCCGGGGCCGGAACTGGCGCGCCCCGCGCGGCGGAGGCCGACGAATTCGGCGAGCAGGCGGTCGGCGCCGATGACGCGGTTGCGGCCGAGCCGTTTGGCCGCATGTAGCGCCTCGTCGGCGGCGCAGCACCCGGTCCGGGCCGCCGTCGGCTTCGCCCGGAATGTGGCTGGCGACGCCCGGCACTGAGGGACGGCCGGCACTACCAGTTGTTGCATCAGCCGGACGGCGTAGGAATCGGCATCGTCGACCATCTTGCGCGATTTTGTCATCAGGCCACCGCCGCCACCGGCAAGGCTTTGGGCGAGGCGACGCCTGGGCCGAACAGCTTGCGCACGTCAGCGGCCGGTTTCGGCGCGCTGAACAGGTAGCCCTGCATCTCCGTGCAGCCGAGGTTACGCAGCATCTCGCGCTGGGCCTTGGTCTCGACGCCCTCGGCGACCGTGGTCATGTTGCTGGCGGCGGCGATGTTCACCACCGCCTGCACGATGACGGGCGCGCCGCTGGTCTCCGCGATGTCGGCGACGAAGCAGCGGTCGATCTTGATCTTGTCGAACGGGAAGCGCTTCAGATAGCTCAGCGAGGAATAGCCGGTGCCGAAATCGTCGAGCGCGATGCGCACGCCGATCGAACGGAGCTGATGCAGGATCGAGAGCGCGGCCTCGTCGTCGCGGATCAGCACGGCCTCGGTGATCTCGAGCTCGAGCCGGCGCGGGTCCAGCCCGGAGGCGGCGAGGGCGCCGGCGATCCGCAGCGCCAGCGTGTCGCATTTGAGCTGCACCGGCGAGACGTTGACCGCGACGCGCACATGCGCCGGCCAGGTCGCGGCCTCATTGCAGGCGGTGCGCAGCACCCAGTCGCCGAGCTCGTTGATGAGGCCGGTGTCCTCGGCCACCGGAATGAACTCCGCCGGCGAGACCATGCCGCGCTCGGAATGCCGCCAGCGCAGCAGCGCCTCGCAGCCCGAGACCTCGCCCGAGCGCAGATCGACCAGCGGCTGGTAGTGGATCTCGAAGCCGCCATTAACCAGCGCCCAGCGCAGATCCTGCTCCATGGCCAGGCGCGCCTTGGCGCTCGCATCCATCTCCGGTTCGAAGAAGCGGTGGGTGCGGCGTCCCTCGGCCTTGGCACCGTACATCGCAAGGTCGGCGTTCTTGATGAGCTGGTCGAGGTCGGTCCCGTCCTGCGGCGCCAGCGCGATGCCGATGCTGGCATCGGTGGAGAGCTGATAGCCGAGGCAGTGATAGGGCTGGCGGATCGCCTCATAGATCCGCGTCACGAAGGACAGCACCTCCGCGGAGGACTGGATCCCGGTCCGGATGACGGCGAATTCGTCGCCGCCGAGCCGCGCGATCAGATCATCCTTCTTGAGGCAGCCGCGCAGGCGGGTCGCGATCGCCTTGAGCAGCTCGTCGCCGACATGATGGCCGAGCGAATCGTTGATGCCCTTGAATTCGTCGACATCGATATAGAGCAGCGCGAACTGGCAGCCCTCCGCCACCTTGGCCAATTCGCGCTCGATCTGCTCGCGGAACAGTGTGCGGTTCGGCAGGTCGGTGAGCGCATCGTAATGCGCCATGTGCGCGATCTTGTCGTGGGCGCGCCGTCGCTCGGTGACGTCCTCGACCACGCTGATGAGGTAGCGCGGTTCGCCGGAATCATCGCGGATGCTGATCCGCGTCGAGGTGATGTAGCGCATCCCCTTGGTCAGGCTCGGCCAGGGATGCTCGTCCTTGAACAATCCGGTGTCGGCGCCTTGCAGCGCCTCGCTGTCGTCCTCTGTGACGCGCCTTGCCGTCTCCTCGGGGTAGACGTCGAGGGGAGTCTTGCCGACGATGGCCTCGCGCGATCGGCCGAACTGCTCCTCGGCGGTCCGGTTGACCAGCAGATATTGCCGCGTCCGGGCGTCCTTCACCGTGATCTGCGAGGGGATATGGTCGATGATCTCGCGCAGGAACGTGTAGTTGCGGTCGCGCTCCTGCTCCAGATTGCGCCGGTCCGTGATCTCCTCGATCGTGGCGACCCAACCGCCTTGCGCGAGCGGGGTGTTGATGACGTGGAAGGCGCGGCCGTTCGGCAGATGATGGGTTCGCGCGGAGACCGTGCCTTCGGCGACGACCCGCATCACGTCGGCGCAGAATGCCTCGACGTCGCCATCGAACGCGCCGCGCTCCTTGCGGTGATGCATCGCCTCGAGAATGTGACAGCCGGGCTTGATGACGTCGTGGGAGAGGCCGAACATGTCGGCATAGCGGCGGTTGCAGATGACGATGTAGCCGTTGGCGTCGTACAGGATCAGCCCTTGCGACATGTTGTTGAGAGCGGTGTCGAGCCGCTGCCGCTCCGCTTCGATCCGTGCCTGGGCGTCTCGGTTCTGCCGGTTGATCTGGCGGATGATCAGATAGAGGATCATCGCGATCACGGCGGCCGAGAGCGTCGCGGTCGTGACCATGAAGCCCGTCTGCTGCCGCCAGTCCGCAAGCGCGGCGCTCATGGTGTTGGTGGCGACGATGACCAGCGGAAAATGGTTCAGCGAGGCGGCCGAGCCGAGCCGCTCCTCGCCGTCGAGGGGGCTCCTGACGCGAAGCGTTTGCTGGCCACCCCTGGTCAACACCTTCTGCATCAGCGGTGCGGTCTTGAAGCTCCTGCCGACGTGCAGCCGGCGCGCCACGATCGTGGTCCATTTGCCGATGATGAAGCTGCGGACCGATTCCAGGATGACCGGCTCGGACATCGGATCCGACTTGAAGGTCTGGAAATAGGCGCGCGAGGAGATGTTGATCTTGGGCAGCGGCTGGCTTCGCGACCAGTTGATCAGCTCGCCGTCGGCGTCGTAGATCGCGATGTCGCCGAGATAGGAGACCGAGTTGATCTTGCTGCGCAGCATCCGGTTCGCGGCCGGTCCCGACATGCGCTCGCGGAACATGGCGGCTGAATTGATCTCCGGCAGGTTCATCTGCCCGATCAGATCGGCGGCAACCACGTCGGAATCCTCGAATTGCTGATCGAAGTGGCGCGCGATCAGCTGCACGGTGTTTTCCAGCTCGCGCTCGCGATTGACCAGGGTCCGTTCGCGGAATTCGCCGACAGCCATGGCCGTGACGGCGAAAATCCCCGCGACCAGCAACACGCCGCACAGGGTCAGCCACAGCACCGGTCCGCGCCGAAGCGCTGCCTCCCAGCCGCGCCGAGCGGCTAGGGACATTCCGGCTGTCATCCGTGCAAAGACCTGGTGCATTCCCCCTCCCTGGAGGGACAGAAATACACCGCACAAATGGCGCAAACATTAGGAAAGCCAGTTACCTAAGCATTAATCCGGTTGCGCCAACGCGCTCTGATGCAGCAGGACGGGAATCACGCGGCGGTTGTGTGAGGCGCACACCAACCGCTGCGCTGCATCATTAATCGCGGCCTAATGCGAGGCGCCGGTGCTCTTATCGCCGCCGCCACTGCGGAGACGTCCGACCACGCCTGTCGGGAAGAAATAGACGCTGGCGATGAACAGCAGCCCCAGCCACAGCAGCCAGCGGTCGGGATGCAACAGGCCCGGCAGCAGCGGCAGGCCGGCTTCCGAGGCCGCCTTCGAGGCAACGCCCATCAGCGATTGCAGATAGTTCTGCGCAAGGATGAAGATGGTGGCGCCGATGATGGCGCCGTAGATCGTGCCCATGCCGCCGATCACGACCATCAGCAGGATGTCCAGCATGATCGAGAAGCTGAGCGAGGTGTCGGGGCCGGCATAGCGCAGCCACAGCGCGTTCAAAATGCCGGCGCTGGCGGCAACCAGCGCCGCGAGGCAGTTGGCATAGGTGAGGTGGAAGACGGTGCGGAAGCCGAGCGCCTCGGCGCGGAAACGATTCTCGCGGATGGCTTGCAGCACGCGTCCGAACGGTGAGTTCACCACCCGCAGCAGCGCGAGGATCATCAGGGCCGATATCGCGAACACCAGATAGAAAGTCAGGATACGGCCGTTGATCTCGAAGCCGAACAGGCTCTTGGAGATCAGCACCGTGCCCGGGCGGAGCAGTTCGGGCAGCTGGAAGCTGCGCCCGTCCTCGCCGCCGGTCAGCCAGGACAGCTGCGAGGCCAGCACCTGGAAGGCGGAGGCGACCGCGAGCGTGATCATGGCAAAGAAGATCGCGGCGACCCGCAGCGAGAACAGGCCGATCGCGAGCGCGAGCAGTGCGGCCAGCGGCAGGCCCGTGACGATGCCGGTGGCGACCGCCGCCCAATTGGGACCCATGCCATACAGTGCGATGGCAATGGCGTAGCTGCCGATGCCGTAGAACATGGTATGGGCGAACGACACCGAGCCGGTATAGCCGAGCAGCAGATCGTAGGACGCGACCAGCGCGGCGAAGACGCAGATCTTGGCCGCCACATTCAGCGCCTTGGCACCTGGAAACAGGAATGGCGTCGCCGCCAGCGCCAGGATGATGACGACGAGGACGAGCGTGAGGATGCGGCTGCGCGGCGGATCGCCGGAAAGAATCATCATCGACTGGTTACCGCATAGAGGCCGCGCGGACGCCACATCAGAATGGCGACCATCAGCAGGATGTTGGAGACGAGGGCGAGTTTCGGCACCAGGAAGCCGCCGTAATTGGCGACCATGGCGACCAGGATCGCGCCGATGAAGCAGCCGCCGATCGAGCCCAGACCGCCGATGATCACGACGATGAAGATCAGCACGGTAAGATCGTCGCTCATGGAGGCGTGGACCTGCTCGCGGTAGAGCGCCCACATCACGCCGCCGAGGCCGGCAAGCGCCGATCCGGTCATGAACACGCCGAGGAACAGGCGGCGGATGCGATAGCCGAGCGCCTCGACCATCTCGCGGTTCTCGACGCCGGCGCGGATCAGTAGGCCGAGCTTGGTGCGGTTGAGCACGAGCTGGATCGCGATGAAGACGGCGAGGCCGATCAGCATCGCCAGTACGCGGTATTTGGCGATCGCGACGTCGCCCAGGATGAAGGAGCCGCGCAGCGAGGCCGGCAGCGGCATCGGAATGATCTGCGGTCCCCACAGCGCATAGAGCGTCTGTTCTGCAACAATGAGGCCGCCCGTGGTCATCAGGATCTGCTTCAGGTGCTGGCCATAGACCGGCAGGATCAGCACGCGCTCGACGACGAGGCCGAGCGCGCCGGAGACCGCCATCGAGAGCAGCGCGGCCGGGGCGAGCACCGCCAGGTTGATCCAGAGCGAATCCGCTTGGATGGAGGCGGCGAACGGCGCCAGCACCAGCGTTGCGATATAAGCGCCGACGGCGATGAAGGCGCCGTGGCCGAAATTGAGCACGTCCATCAGGCCGAAAACGAGAGTAAGCCCGGAGGCCATGATGAAGATCATCATGCCCATCGCGAGGCTCGCCGCGGTCAGTGTCAGCCAGGACGAGGTCGATCCGATCAGCGGGATCATCAGAAGTGCGAGCGCGACCGGCAGCAGGATCGGCGCGATGTCGCGCTTCGGCTTCGGCAGCGGGTCGGTCGCGGCAAGGTCAGTCACTGATGCGCCTCCAGGCTCAGGCCGAGCAGCCGCTCCTGCAGCGGCACGTCGGCGGCGAGCGCCGCCATCTCGCCGCGATGGACGATGGTGCCGTTGTCCATCACCAGCACGCTGTCGCCGAGCTCGCGGGCGGCGAAGAAATTCTGTTCGACCAGGAGAATCGTCGCGCCTTTGCGCTTGATCTCCTTCAGGCACTCGATCAGCGCCATGACGATGGCGGGCGCAAGGCCCTTGGTCGGCTCGTCGATCAGCAGCAGCTTCCGGGGCTCGATGATGGCGCGTGCGATGGACAACATTTGCTTTTGCCCGCCTGACAGGCTTCCCGCCCGCGACAGCCAGAACCGGCGCAGCGCCGGGAAGAAGCCAAAGATCCATTCCAGCTGCCTGTCGTCCATCGGCGCGTCGCGCGCCGCGAGGACGAGATTTTCCTTCACCGTGAGATCGGAGAACACCGCCATGCTCTCGGGCACATAGCCGACGCCGAGCCGCGCGATGTCGGGCGTGGCGCGGCTCTCGATGCGCTCGCCTGCGAGGGTGATCACGCCGGAGGAGGCCTGCCACAGGCCCATGATGGTGCGAAGCGTCGTGGTCTTGCCGGCGCCGTTGCGGCCGAGCAGCATCGTGACCTGTCCTTGCGGGACGGCGAGATCGATGCCTTGGAGGATGTGGTAGCGCCCGATATGGGTGTGCACGCTGGCAAGTTTGAGAAGGTCGGTCATGCGGCACTCTTCGGGGCGACGCCGAGATAGGCTTCCTGCACGATCGGCGAGGCGATCACTTCGGCTGGCGGGCCATCGGCGACAAGCTGCCCGTTATGCAGCACGATGATGCGATCGGCGAGCGAGCGCACCACGTCCATCTTGTGCTCGACCAGCAGGATGATCTTGCTCTTGTCCTGCTTGAGCTGTGCGATCAGGTTGAGGACAACGGGCACCTCGTCGATGCTCATGCCGGCGGTCGGCTCGTCGAACATGAAGACTTTCGGCTCCAGCGCGATCATCAGGGCGACCTCGAGCTTGCGCTGATCGCCATGCGACAGCGCGGTCGCGGCGACGCCGCGGCGATTGCCGAGCGCGACCTGGTCGAGGATGGCATCGGCGCGCGCGATCAGGTCGCGGCGCACCATCCAGGGCCGCAGCATGTCGTAATGGGTGCCGTTGGCCGCCTGCACTGCGAGGCGGACATTCTCTTCCACTGACAGGTTCGGGAACAGATTGGTCAGCTGAAACGCGCGGCCGAGACCCGCACGGGTCCGCAGCGGCGCGGAATGCTGGGTGATGTCGGTGCCGTCGAACAGGATGCTGCCGCTCGATGCGCGCAGCTGGCCCGAGATCAGATTGAAATAGGTGGTCTTGCCGGCACCGTTCGGCCCGACGATGGCGGTCAACTCGCCCGGGCGGAACGTGCAGGTGACGCTGTTGACCGCGACATGGCCGCCGAAGCGGATGGTGAGGTCGCGGGTTTCGAGGGTGAGGGGCATTGAGATTTTGCAAGTGACAGAATGAAGATATGTCCGCGATCTCGGTGGGCTCCCTCCCCCGCTTGCGGGGGGTGGGGAGAGGGTGTTTCCGCGAGGCGAGGACTCCCAAGAGGTGAGAGCCCTCTCCCGGCCTCCCCCGCAGGGAGGTGAAGAAAGAAAGCTCAGCGCTTGTTCTTCACCGGAACGTCCATGTCTTCGATCTTCAGCTCGCGCACCGGCTCAAGCACGGCCCAGGCGACGTTCGGATCGACCTTGACCTTGAAGTGGTACATGCTCTGCAGCGCCTGATGGTCTTCCTTCCGGAACACCATCTTGCCCTTCGGCGTGTCGAACTCCATGCCCTCCATCGCCGTGATCAGCTTCTCGGTGTCGGTCGACTTCGCCTTGGTGACGGCGGCGACGACGGACATCGCGGCGGCGAACCCACCGGCGGTGAAGAAGTCCGGCGGCGCGTTGAAGCGCTTCTGGTGCTCGGCGACGAGCCAGTCGTTCACCGGGTTCTTCGGGATGTCGTAGTAGTAATAGGTGGCGCCTTCCATGCCGGGCAGGCCCTTATAAGCGGCGAGCGCCGGCAGGATATTGCCGCCGGTGGAGAGCTCGATGCCGTAGCGCTTCGGATCCATGTCCTGGAGCTTGGCCAGCGGATTGCCGGCGCCGGCCCAGATCACCCAGATGATCTTGCGGCCCGGCTTGTCCTTCAGCGCGTCGAACAGACGCTGGCCGACCGCGGTGAAGTCCGTGGTCGTGGTCGGAGCATATTCTTCGGCGGCGAGCGTCGCGCCGGTCTTGGCCAGCGCCTCCTTGAAGGCGGCAACGCCGTCGCGGCCGAACGCGTAGTCCTGCGCCAGCGTCGCCACGGTGACGCCCTGCTTGCCGATCGCGACCGCGTTCGAGATCGCGTCCTGCGAGGAGTTGCGCGCGGTGCGGAAGATGTAGCGATTCCACTTCTCGCCGGTAATCTGGTCCGCGACAGCGGGCTCGACGATCAGGATCTTCTTGTTCTCCTCGGCGACGGGGAGAATGGCGAGCGCGGCGGCCGACGAGGTCGTGCCGATCGCGATATCGGCCTTGTCGTCCTGATAGGCTTCGGCGAGCGCGGCCTTGGACAGGTCCGGCTTGCCCTGATCGTCCTTGGTGATGACGACGATCTTGCGGCCGTCGATCGTCATGGTGCCCTTGGTAGCGTATTCAAAACCCATTTGCAGCCCAGTCTCGGTCTGCTTGGCATAGGCCTCCAGCGGACCGGTCTTGCCGTAGATCAGCGCGACCTTGAGGTCGTCGGCCCGTGCGGAGGTGCCCGCAGCGAGGGCAAGAATGGTTGTTGTTATGATGAGCGATCGACGCACGATGGTCCCTCCTGATTCAAAGTTTCTCGGCAACAGCGATTTGCACAAGCTCGCAGATATTGCAATTGCACCTTCCGGCGAAGCGCGTCGGCCTACGAGCCTGCATCATTTTTGAGCCTGCCGCAGGGCGTGGGATGCGCCGGCGGCGGCAGCTCCCTCGGCTTGACGCCGATCCGACTGCGCCTCGTCCGCACTCTCGAAAATATGCGGCGCAACGCCGCGCCGCTCCAGCGCTTCGCCGAGCTTGATGCGCAGGAACCCCGACGTGGTGTAGCGCGACACGCCGGAATAGAAGCGATCGACGAGGCTGCGGACCATGGCCGAATAATCGTCCATCAGCTCCGGCAGGATGGAAAAGTTGTCATAATTGACGATGGCGTAGACCCGGCGGCCGAGCGGCGCGAGCCTCGCCTCGACGATATCAGCGATGGTGTCGATCTCGGCCCGGCTGCGCAGCGGATAGCGTTCCAGATTGACGAAGAACAGGTTCTGCTGCTCGTCCAGCGTGAAGCGCTGGTCGAGCGGGACGGTGAGCAACCGCTCGCGCAGCTCCATCAGGCCATCGCGAAAGATCCGCTCGTCCATCAGCGCGGGATCGCGCGGGATCAGCGGCTTGAAGTCCATCAGGCGCAGGATGTCGCGCTCGATGTCGATGCCCGGCGCGACTTCCGAGAGCTCGATTCCGTCCGGGCGCAACACGAAGACGCAGCGCTCGGTGACATAGATCACGCGTTGCCCGCGCGCCGCCGAGACGGCGCCGCTGAAGGTGACGTGCTCGACATGATCGACGAATTTGCGTGAGCTGGCTTCCTCGAGGATCGACAACCTGCCGTCGTTCACCGCGATACGTTGCCGGCCTGCGCCGAAAGTGCCGACGAAGACGACCTCCTTGGCGTTCTGGCTGATATTGATGAAGCCGCCCGCGCCCGCGAGCTTCGGGCCGAACTTGCTGACATTCAGGTTGCCGGCGCGGTCGACTTGCGCCAAGCCAAGGAAGGCGGCGTCGAGGCCGCCGCCGTCGTAGAAGTCGAACTGGTAGGGCTGGTCGATCACGGCCTGGGTGTTGATCGCCGCGCCGAAATCGATGCCGCTCGCCGGAATGCCGCCGATCACGCCGGGTTCCGCCGTCAGCGTGATCAGATCGATGATCCGCTCTTCATTGGCGACCGAGGCGATCCCCTCCGGCATGCCGATGCCGAGATTGACGACGCTGTTCGCCTTCAGCTCGAGCGCGGCGCGCCGCGCGATGATCTTGCGCTCGCTGACCGGCATCACCGGCAGCGAGGCGGCGCGGACGCGGATCTCGCTCGAATAGGCCGGATTGTAGGGCGTGCCGAAGGTCTGCCAATGGTTTTCAGGCTTCGCCACGACGACGCAGTCGACCAAAACGCCGGGGATCTTGACCTGGCGCGGATTGAGGCTGCCGCTCTCGGCGACGCGTTCGACCTGGGCGATGACGATGCCGCCGGAATTATGCGCGGCCATGGAGATGGCGAGCGCTTCCAGCGTCAGCGCCTCCTTCTCCATGGTGAGGTTGCCGTCGGCATCGCCGGTGGTGGCGCGGATGATGCCGACATGAATCGGAAACGTCTTGTACAGCAGGCAGTCCTCGCCGCCGATCCGGATCAGCTCCACCAGCTCTTCGGTGGTGCGCGCATTGAGCTTGCCGCCGCCGTGCCGGGGGTCGACGAAGGTGCCCATGCCGACGCGGCTGATGTGGCCGGGCCGGTGGGCCGCGATGTCGCGGAACAGGTGCGTGATCACGCCCTGCGGCAGGTTATAGGCCTCGATCTGATTGGCGATCGCAAGCTGCTGCAGCTTTGGCGCAAGGCCCCAGTGCCCGCCGATCACGCGGCGGACCAGGCCCTCATGCGCGAAATGGTTGAGGCCGCGATGCTTGCCGTCGCCCTGGCCCGCGGCATAGACCAGCGTCAGATTGCGCGGCTTGCCTTGCGTATAGGGCGCATCGCCCTCGTTGGAGAGATAGAGCTCCTCCAGCGCGATCGCGATCTCCTCGGCAAAACCGATGCCGACGAAGCCGCCGGTCGCCACGGCGTCGCCGTCGCGGATCAGCATGACCGCTTCCGCCGCGCTGACGACTTTGCCCTTCTCGGCGTTGCGCAAATAGGGCAAGGCAGGATGCTGGCTCATGGCATTACCTCCCATGTCAGTCGCGGACCGCATGCCCGTTCTTCTCGCTTGCCTCTATTCGTAGCGCGTGGAGCGGCTGGCGACCAGCCGCTCCGGCGTCGCGGGGGGCCGCGCTCAGCCCATTCAGGGCTGAGCCGTCTTGCGCGTCTCGGTGGCGAAATAGACCGACACGACCGTGATGATCGCGAGCGCGATCATGTAGAGCGAGATCGGCCAGGTCGCCGGCGCGTAGGCCGTCATCAGTCCCGTCGCGATCAGCGGCGACAGCGCGCCGGCGAAGATCGAGGCGAGATTATAGCCGAGCGAGACGCCGCTATAGCGCACCTTGGTGCCGAACAGCTCGGACAGGAAGCTCGCTTGTGGGCCGTACATCGCGGCATGGCCGACAGCGAGGCCGAGCACGATCGCGATCCAGGCATATTGCGGGTTCTTGGTCGCAAGCAGCATGAACAGCGGGAACGACATCAGCGCCGAGAACACCGCGCCGAAGATGTAGATCGGCCGCCGCCCGACGCGATCGGAGAGCGCGCCGAAGGCGGGAATGGTGAAGGTCTCGATCGCGGCGCCGATCAGCACGCCGTTGAGCATGTCCTGCTTGTTCATGCCGAGCGATTGCGTGGCATAGGCGAGCACGAAGGTGGCGTAGATGTAGAAGAAGCCGTTCTCGGCAAAGCGCGCGCCCATCGCGAGCAGGATGTTCTTTGGGTACATCCTGATCGCCTCCAGGATCGGCATCTTCACCTCCTGCTTGGTGTCCTTGACCTTCTGGAACTCCGGCGATTCCGCGATGGTGAAGCGGATCCACAGGCCGACCAGCACCAGCGCGATCGAGAACAGGAATGGGATGCGCCAACCCCAGGCATAGAGCTGGGCGTCGGTCAGCAGCGCCGACACCACCGAGAACACCAGCGTGCCGAGCACGAGGCCGAGCGGCGCCCCGAGCTGCGGCCAGCTGCCATAGAAACCCTTCTTGTCCGCGGGCGCATGCTCCACTGCCATCAGCACCGCGCCGCCCCATTCGCCCCCTAGGCCAAAGCCCTGGATCAGCCGGCACGTCACCAGCAGGATCGCGGCCCAGATGCCGGCGGTCTCGTAGGTCGGCAGGAAGCCGATCGCCGCGGTCGCCGCGCCCATGATCAGCAGCGTCAGGTAGAGCATGGTCTTGCGGCCGATCTTGTCGCCGTAATGCCCGAACACGACGCCGCCGAGCGGGCGCGCGATGAAGCCGAGCGCGTAAGTCGCGAACGCCAGCAGCGTTCCCATCATCGGGTCGAAGGTCGGAAAGAACAGCTTGTTGAAGATCAGCGCCGCGGCGGTGCCGTAGAGGAAGAAGTCGTACCACTCGATGGCCGTGCCGATCAGGCTCGCGGTGGCGACCGTGACGTGCGAGGGCTGCTTTGCCCCGAGTTCATTGACGGTGATCGCTCCACTCATCTGGCGTCCTCCCTGGTTTTGCGAATGCGCATGTGCGGCATGCGTCATTGTGCAAAGCAAAGAGCAAACGTCGCGCCAGATGCCGAGGGCCTGGGCAAAATGCCGGAAAATCCAGCAGATTCAGCGCCCGTGCCGAACTGAAGGTGTAAATCGCCCTGTCCGGAATCCGAGACTCCGGACACACTGAGTCTCGAAACTCAGACGGAGGCGGGGCCCGAGGCGAGGCCGAACTTGGCCAGCTTCTTGTAGAAGGTCGCGCGCGAGATCCGCAGCATCCGCGCGGCCTCGGCGATCTGGCCGTTGCTGGCGGCGAGCGCCTGTTCGAGCGTGTGCTTCTCGAACTCGGCCTCGGCTTCGGCATAGGGCACCACGCGCCCGGTCGGGCGCGAAGGCGCCGCGAGCCTGACCTCGGCGCCGAGGGGAAGGATGCGCGCGACATCGTCGCCGGTCAGCCGCCCGGAATCGCTCAGGATCAGCGCGCGCTCCAGGATGTTACGGAGCTCGCGGACATTGCCGGGCCAGTCGTAGCGCGCGAGCGCTGCGAGCGCGCTCGGCGTGATCCTGGCGTTGACGTAGTCGCCGGATGCGCTGATGTCCTCGATCAGCCGGGCGCAGATGTCGGGCAGATCGTCCAGGCACTGCCGCAGCGGCGGCAAATCGATCGAGAGCACGTTGAGGCGATAGTAGAGATCGGGCCGGAACGCGCCGTCGCTGACGCGCTTGCGCAAATTGACATTGGTGGCGGCGACGACACGCACATCGACCTTGGAGATCTTGTCCGAGCCGAGCGGCTCGATCTCGCGCTCCTGCAGCACGCGCAGGAGCTTGGCCTGCAATTGCAGCGGCATCTCGCCGATCTCGTCGAGGAACAGCGTGCCGCCGTCGGCGATGCGGAACTTTCCCTCGCGCCCCCGGCGGTCGGCGCCGGTATAGGCGCCCGGCGCCGTGCCGAAGAACTCCGATTCGATCAGCGTGTCGGGAACGGCCGCGACATTGACGCTGACGAAGGGCTTCTCGGCGCGCGAGGAGGCATTGTGAATGGCCTGCGCCAGCATCTCCTTGCCGGTTCCGGTCTCGCCGGTGAGCAGCACGGTCACGTTCTGCCGCGCGGCGCGGCTTGCGAGCTGCTTGGCCTGCGCGATCGCCGGCGTCGTGCCGACGAAGTCGGCGAAGGTGAAGCGCGCCGCGCGGGCGTTGGACAATTGCCGCCGCGCCAGCCGCAGATCGCTCTCGAGCTGGGCGACGCGGGCGAGCAGGGGTTTGAGGCTTTCGAGATGGTCGTAGAGCACGAAGCCGATCGCGCCGATCACCTTGCCGGTCTCGTCCTCGATCGGCATCCGGGTGACGACCAGCTGCTCGCCGCCGAGCTCCATGATGTCGAGCAGGATCGGCTCGCCGGTCTCGGCGACCTTCCGCATCAGGCTGTTCGGAATGACCTCCTCGATCGGCCGTCCCATCGCCTCGGACGTATGCTTGAGGCCGAGCGCCGCAAGATATTTCTCGTTGACGTAGACCACCCGCCCGCCGCGATCGATCGCGATGGCGCCCTCGCAGAGCTTCTCCAGCCGCTCGAACAGCGTCTCCATCGCGCGCGCACGAAGATAGGCGGGGTCGCTGACGGAGGACGAGGCGGACATGACATATCCCAGGGGAGGTCCGCCTGTGTATTAGCAAAAGCGCAGCAATTTCAAAGGGGGAAATGGTGATTGGAGCACGGTCGAATCTCCGCCGTCGTCCCGGGCAGGCGCAGCCCGCTGTCGGCCTACCTTCGGTAACCGCCCGCCCGCGAATAGCCCTGGCGGTTCTGCTGCATCGGGCGGCTCGCCACGTTGACGCGCGCCTCACTGGAGAGCGGCGTTGCGAGCTTCAGCTCCTCCAGGAAGATCGGCCGCGAGAAGTAATAGCCCTGGGCGTAGCGGATCTTGGTCGCGGCCTGGAGATAGGCGAGCTCCTCGTAGGATTCGAGGCCTTCGGCGACCACGGTCATGCCGAGTGCCTCGCTCAAGGATTCGATCGCGCGCAGGATGCCCTGGCTGCGCGGACGCTTATGGATGTCGGTGATGAAGGAGCGGTCGATCTTGATCTCGTCGGCGGTGATGTCGGCCAGCGCCGACAGCGAGGAATAGCCGGTGCCGAAATCGTCGATCGAGATGCCGACGCCGAGCTTGCGGAACATCGGCAGGATCTCGGCCTGGAAATGATTCTTGGTGACGAAGGCGTCTTCCGTCACCTCGATCATGAACCGCTTGGGAAATCCGGTGTCGTCGAGCGCCTGCGCGAAGCTGCGCATGAATTCGGGATTGCCGGCCTGCCTGGCCGCGACGTTGATGCTGATGGTCGCTTCGGGGCCGAACGTATCGTTGATCAGGTCGATCGACTTGACGATCTCGGCCAGCACCAGATGGGTCAGCTCGTCGATCAGCCCGAGCTCGCTGGCGAGGTTGATGAACGAGCCCGGCGCCTGGATCACGCCCTCGTCGTCGCGCAGGCGCACCAATGCCTCGATGCCCTTTACGGCCTGGGTGCGGATGTCGACCTTGGACTGGAACGCGCAGCAGAAACGCTTTTCGAGGATGGCGAGCCGCAACGACTGCTCGATCTTCATCCGCGCCAGCGCCTCGCGCTCCATGCTGGAATCGAAGAAGGCGGCCGATCCCTTGCCATCGTTCTTGATGCGGTACATCGCGATGTCGGCGTTCTGGCGCAGCGTCTCGAAATTGCGTCCATGGTCGGGATAGAGGCTGATGCCGACCGAGGTCGAGGCGAAGACTTCCGAATTGTCGATGAAGAACGGTGCGGTCAGCCGCTCCAGCGTCGATTGGATGAATTCGGCGACTTCCTCCTGGCTCTGGATTGGGGCGAGCAGCAGCAGGAACTCGTCGCCGGAGATGCGCGAGAGCATGTCGGAATCGCGCAAGTCGCGCCCGAGCCGCTTCGACAGCTCGACCAGCAGCGCGTCGCCGACGGCGTGGCCGTAATAGTCGTTGATGTGCTTGAAATTGTCGACGTCGAGAAAGGCGAGCGCAAAGGGCTCGCCAGCGCGATCGCGCGCCAGAAGGCTGTTGGCGCGATGCTCGATCACACGCCGCGAGGGCAGGCCGGTCAGCTCGTCGAAATAGGCCGAGCGAAACAGCTGGTCCTCGAAATTCTTCTGCTCGGTGATGTCGGAGGAGGCCGAGATCAGGAGCTCGCGTCCGGCGAGGCGCACGGGGCGATGGGTCGTGAGCAGCACCTGGCGCGCGGCGCCCTCGTGCAGCGCTTCCTCCGTGACGACGCATTGGCCGGCGCTCAGCGCCTGACGGCAGGCTTCGCGGCGTGGCGAAAGATCGGGCGAGGGACGGCTGCCGTCCATGCCGAGCTGGGCGGCTGCGGCATCGTTGACCAGCAGAAGCCTGCCTTCGGCGTCCTGCACGGTCAGGCCGGCAGGAAGCATTCTAACGATTTCCTTGAGAAATCCGAGCTCGGCTTCGCTCACGCCGGAATATTTTTTGTCGTTCATAGAAGTCATGAATCTTGTTGTTTCAGCGCGCCTTTGCAATGGCCGCGATCTTGCGTGGTTCCCTCTTAGGTTTGGTTAAGGGATCCGCAGAAATACGTGGGTGTTTTCGAGGAAACTTGCAGCGATGCGACACACGCTGTCGATCGTCATTAACAGAGCGTCAATGTCACTTGCGAAAGCGCGTGTGGTGTGCGCGGATCGCTTTCGCCTGGATCGAGTCTCGTTGCGTGATCAGAGCTTGTCATGCCCGGGCATCCAGCCGCGTGGCGAGGCGTGGGTGGCCGGGACGAGCCCGGCCATAACGCTGTGGATGGTTCGGTGAGTCGATAACGTTCGCTATCCGCCTAGCCGCTCTTCGGGATGCGGCATTGCATGATGCAATGCAGGCCGGTCTGAAGATACGAGATCTCGGTCTTGCCCTCGAAGGCGGACAGGGCCGACTTCAGCAATCTGGTGCCGAAGCCCGGCGCCGAGACCTCGCCGATGCTCGGCCCTTCGGTTTCATCCCAGGTGATGGTCAGGCGATCGCCGTTGACGGTCCACGAGACCTGCAACAAGCCGCGCGGCGAGGAGAACGCGCCATATTTGCCGGCGTTGGTGGCGAGCTCGTGAAACATCAGTGACAGCGTGACTGCGAGTTTCGGCGGCAGGAACAGCCGGTCGCCGTTGAGCGTGAAGCGGACATGGCCGTAAGGTCCGAGCTCCGCGATCAGCAGATCGCGGATGTCGCAGCCACCCTTGTCGACCCGCGAGATCAGATCGTCGGTCGCGGCCAGCGACCGCAGCCGCGGATCGATCCGGGCCCAGATCTGCGGCTGGTCGTGCAGCACCTGGTGCATCACGGCATGCACGGTCGACAGCTTGTTCTTCAGCCGGTGCTGGAGCTCCTCGACCAGGAGCTTGCGATACTCTTCCTCCTCGATCAGGCGCCTGGAAATCCGGCGCTGCTCGACCAGAAGCGAGCGATAGTGCTCGACGCCCCAGATGGTGAGCGCGCAGACGGCCCAATACAGCGCCAGGAGGGCAAATCGCGCACGATCGGCAAAGGCATCGCCGAAATTCACGACGACGCCGAGCACGCCGCCGACGATCGCCGTCAAGATGCCGATCCGGAAGCCGCCGAAAGCGGTGGCAAAGAACACGGCAGGAAAGTAGGGGGTGAAGTAGACGTCGGGCCGCACTTGCGCGAGGCCCCAGCGCGCCAGCGTCGCAACCAGCACGCAGGCAACCGCAAAGGCAAGACTCAGGCCGAGCGATGGCGGTGCGATGCCCAGCCAGCCCTTGCGGAATTCGTCGATCAGCTTCTCCATGCGCGGCCCGGTCGCGATGTGCATTCGGTGCGAATGTTACGCATGTCGCCAGCGCAAGCAAAGCTTGCCTTGGCGAAAGCCGGCAGGAATAGTGACCATCGCGGAGCCGTCATGCGCGGTGTCCGCCATTTGGCATCAAAACGTTCAAAAACGGGGACATTCCATGGCCAGGCTGGACGGCAAGGTGGCGGTGATCACGGGCGCGACGAGCGGCATCGGCTTGCGGACTGCGGAAGTCTTCGTTGCCGAAGGTGCCAAAATTGTGATCGCGGGGCGGCGTATACCGGAAGGCGAGGCGCTGGCAACGCGGCTCGGGGCAAACTGCATCTTCCGCCAAACGGACGTAACGGTCGAAGCGCAGATGCAGGCGCTGATCGCGCTCGCGGTGGAAAAATTCGGCCGGATCGACTGTCTCTTCAACAATGCCGGCGGCCCGGCCCAGACCGGGGGCATCGAGGGTCTCGAGGTCGAGCGTTTCGACGCGGCGATGGCGACCCTGGTGCGCAGCGTCATGCTCGGCATGAAGCATGCCGCGCCCTACATGAAGAAGCAGGGTTCCGGCAGCATCATCAACAATGGCAGCATCGCCGGCCGTCTCGCGGGCTTCTCCTCGTCGCTCGTCTATGGCGCGGCCAAGGCGGCGGTGATCCATCTCACCAAATGCGTGGCGATGGAGCTCGGCGAGTCCAACGTCCGCGTCAACTCGATCTCGCCCGGCGCGATCGCGACCGGCATTTTCGGCAAGGCGCTGGGGCTATCGACTGATGCCGCCGAGAAGACGCCGGCCGTGATGCGCGAGGTCTACAAGACCGCGCAGCCGATCCCGCGCGCGGGCCTGCCTGACGACATCGCCCAGGCCGCGGTGTTCCTGGCCAGCGACGAATCCAGCTTCATCAACGGGCACGACCTCGTCATCGACGGCGCCATGACCGGCGGCCGCAACTGGAGCCAGCAACAGCAGGGCTTGAGCGCGTTGCGCAAGGCGTTTGACGACGGGGCGTAACGGCTCGGGCGACGCTGCCGTAGGGTGGGCAAAGGCGCGCCCTTCGCGCGCCGTGCCCACCAAATGTCCCTATGTGAAAGTCGTGGGCACGGCGCTACGCGCCTTTGGCCACCTGCGATATCCGCTGTCATTCCGGGGCGATGCGGAGCATCGAACTATGGTGCGCAGTTGCGCACCTGAGAATCTCGAGATTCCGGGTTCGCACTTCGTGCGCCCCCGGAATGACGTCGTGCTGACTTCACACCGCCCTCATCCTCACCCTCAGCCCATCCTTCGGCTTCGGGATCGGCCACATCTGCCAGTCCGGCTTGTAGCCCTCATTCAGCGACACCTCGATGTTCTGCAGGAAGTGCCGCGCGAAGCACTTTGCCTGCATGTAGGCGAAATGCAGGCCGAGGCACATATGCGCGCCGCCGCCGAACGGCACGAAGGCGAAGCGATGGCGGTTGCGCTGGGCCTCTTCGGTAAAGCGCATGGGATCGAACCGATCCGGCTCCGGCCAGAGTTCCTTCATATGATGGGTGTAGAGCGGATTGACGCCGACCGCGGTGCCGGCTGGAATCCTGTAGCCCTTGAAGCTGAAATCGCGCATCGCGCGGCGCGGCATCGAGGGCACCGGCGGCTTGATCCGCAGCGCTTCCTTGAAGGCCATCTCCGTCAGCTTCATCTTGTCGAGATCGTCGAAGCTGCTCGGTGCGTCCGGCGCGAGCCGGAGTGCCAGAACCTCGGCCCGCAGCTTCTCCTGCCAGTCCGGATTGGCGGCGAGCTCGCCGACGAAGGAGGTCAGCGACGAAGTCAGCGTGTCGTGCGCCGCCATCATCAGGAAGCTCATATGATCGATGATGTCCTGCTCGGAGAGCAGCGCACCGTCCTCATGTGTGGCGCGGCAGAGCTGCGAGAACAGATCGTCGCCGCCGTGGTTGCCGCGTCGCAGCGGAATCTGCTCGCGGAAATAGGCGACGATGCGCCTGCGGCCCTTCACCCCGCGCGCCATCTGCGTGCCGGGCAGGGGCCGACGGATCGGCGCGACGGCGGCCGCGACCATGTCGACGAAGGCGCGGTTGATCTCGTTGACTTCCGGCCCGATCCCGGCGCCAAGGAAGGATGCGGCGGCCAGATCGAGCGTCAGCTGCTTCATCGCCGGATAGAGCTGCATCTCGCCGGGATTGGCCTTCCACTGCGCGACGCGCGCGGAGATGCCGCGATCGAGATCGGACAGGTAGGACTTCATCGGCCCGGACTTGAACGCGACCGACAGCGCCTTGCGATGCAACCGGTGCTCGTCGAAATCGAGCAGCATCAAGCCGCGTGGAAACAACAGGCCAAGCACCTTGTTCCAGCCGTGCGTCGACGAGAACAGCTTGTGCTGGTCGAACAGCACCAGCTCGTTGGCCTCGGGGCCGAGCAGCACGACGTTGGTCTCGCCGAAAATGTGGGTGCGATAGACGGGGCCATATTTGGCACCGTTGCGCTCGATATGCCCCTTGGGGTCGGCGAGCACCTTGAAGGTCATGCCGATGATCGGCCAGCCTTCGTCGCCAGGGATATGCGTCAGCTCGTTGCGTCTGGGCGCCGTGTACTGGAGCGCGGGCGTGGCCACATTCTGGATCGACATGACGCTTGCTCCGGTTGGCGGACCGAATAGACATCGCGCGACCGCGGCAACATTGCGGCCTGCGCCAAGCTGAGAGGTCAGCATAGCACAGGCCAATATGTCTTGCGCGTGAACGAGGTTACGATCGTAACGCCAACTTGGCCTAGCGCTTCGCTGCTTCCTTCTGCAGATCAGGTGCGTTGACGGCGGGAATCGCGACGCGGCCGGGGCCGGTCACCTTCAGCGCCTCGGCGGCCTTTTCGTTCTCCATGATCTTGGCCATCACGGCCTGTCCCGCGCGCTCGAAGATCGCGCGGTTCTCGATCACGAATTTTTGCGACTTGCGCAGGCCGTCGATATAGCCGTTGATCTCCGGCACGACATAGCGCGCCACCATGTCCCAGCTCCGGCGCGTGGCTTCCGGATTGGCCCAGTCGTGCACGAAGCCGATAATGGCGCCGACGCCGCCGGACACCTGCATCACGTTCTTGATGGTTTTGACGAGATCGTCGGGCGTGCCGATCGTGGAGGCCGCGCCCTCGACGAAAGCAGTCTTGTCCACGGCCTCGTCGGGCGAGGAGAATGCGGTGAGGCCGGGCCGCTGCAGCGTGCCGACATTATATTCGTTGTGCCAGCGCATCAGCCCGGCGGCGGCTTCGCGGCGGGCCTGCTCGCGGCTCTCGGCGATGTGGAAGGTCAGCAGCACGCGCCAGTCGGCGCGGTTCACCGTTGTGCCGTGCTTCTTGGCGGCATCCTCGGCGAACTGCCATTGCTGCTGCAAGGACATCAGCCCCTGCGTCGTCATCGAGCCCAGCGAAATGATGCCGATGCCGTATTTGCCGGCGAGGGTCATGCCTGACGGCGAGATCTGCGAGGCCACCACGAACGGCATCTCCTCCTGCAACGGCAGGATCTGCAGCGCGGCGTCGTTCATGGTGAACCAGTCAGTCTTGGCGGTGACGCGTTCGCCGTTGAAGAGGCGGCGGATGATGCCGATCGCCTCGTCCTGGCGGTCGCGCTGCGTCATCGGGTCGATGCCGAGCGTATGTGCATCCGACGCCAGCGCGCCGGGGCCGGAGCCGAAGATGGCGCGGCCGCCGGTCATGTGATCGAGCTGCACCATGCGCTGGGCGACGTTGAAGGGATGATGATAGGGCAGCGAGATCACGCCGGTGCCGAGCCTGATCCGCTTGGTGCGCTCGCCCGCCGCAGCCAGGAACATCTCGGGCGAGGCGATCATCTCCCAGCCGGAGGAATGGTGTTCGCCGCACCAGAACTCGTCATAGCCGAGCGCGTCGAGCTGCTCGACCAGGTCGAGATCGCGCCGGAACTGGAGCATCGGATGTTCCCCGATCGGATGATGCGGGGCAAGAAAGGCTCCGAACTTCAGGCGCGCCATGGCGTTCTCTCCGGCTGAATTTTCTGGTTGTTGAAGTGATGAGGCTACGTGGTGGCGGA
Organism: Bradyrhizobium sp. USDA 4486; assembly: GCF_054057995.1. Classification (NCBI taxonomy): domain Bacteria; kingdom Pseudomonadati; phylum Pseudomonadota; class Alphaproteobacteria; order Hyphomicrobiales; family Nitrobacteraceae; genus Bradyrhizobium; species Bradyrhizobium sp. USDA 4486. The sequence continues at coordinate 6,180,038 of NZ_JBSRZV010000001.1, read as the reverse complement.
AGCGAACGCAATCGCGTGATGTCCCGCGCGACGGAATGGAGGCATGCGTGGCGTAGACCGCTCTCTTCTCCGCTTCTCCCGGTTTATTGCGCGCACACGCTCCCACAGCCGTCATGGCCGGGACAAGCCCGGCGATGACCAGAAGTGAGTGAAGTTACCGCGTCATCCTGTTCCACGCATCGAGCTCAGCGATCTCGACGCCTCGGCCAGCGTCGGATAGTTGACCGTGTTCTGGAAAGTAGTCGATGCCGGCTTTGAGGTTCAGCACGGCCTGCCCGATCCGCAGCGCGACATTGCGGTCGCGCAATTCGTGCATGAACGTCGATCAATTCCTTGTCGATGAAACCGAGGAAGGCCGGCCGCGGCTCGATCAGGGTGGGAGACTTCCGAACCCCCTGCAAAATCAGCGGGAACCGACATGCAGCAATCGCGCCGGTGCGGCACGGGGAGAACAAGCCTTACCTCTGAGGTAATCGCGCAGATGACGCCGATCTGCGAGCATCGCGTGCAAATAGATTTCCGAAAGCCCGCGCGCCAATGCATCAAACCGTCACAAAGCCGATCGATTCGACCCGCCGCTGGTGGGTGCTGACGATCGTCGTCGCCGCCCAGTTCATGTTCGGCGTCGACGCGTTCGTTGTGAACGTCGCGATCCCGACCATCGCGGTCGATCTGCACGCGACGCCGGCGCAGATCGAATCTGTGATCGCGATCTATCTGATCGCCTATGCGACGCTGGTCGTCACCGGCGGCCGCCTCGGCGACATTCATGGCACCAAGAACGTCTTCCTGGCCGGCGTGCTTGGCTTCACCCTGACTTCGCTCTGGTGCGGTCTTGCGCAATCCGGCGTCGAGCTGATCATTGCACGGCTGGCGCAGGGCGCGACCGCGGCGCTGATGGTGCCGCAGGTGCTGGCGACGCTGCATCTGCTGTTCACCGACGAGACGCGCAGCCGCGCCTTCGCCATCTACGGCATCGTGCTGGGGCTCGCGGGTGCCGCCGGCTTTCTGCTCGGCGGTCTCCTCGTCACGATCGACCTCGCGCACACGGGCTGGCGCTCGGTGTTCTTCGTCAACGTCCCATGCGGCCTCCTCATCGCGCTTGCAGCCTGGCAGATCATGCCCTCCGCGCCGCGGCAACCAGACACGAGGCTCGACGTCAAGGGCAGCGTCGTCCTGTTCGCGGGCCTGCTCTGCCTGATCGGGCCGCTGCTGTTCGGCCACGACGTCGGCTGGGCGCCGTGGCTGTGGGTGGTGATGGCACTCGGCGGCGTGATCCTCCTGGCGTTCCTGAAGCTCGAGCACGCTGTCGCGCACGCCGGCGGCATGCCGCTCGTCGATCTCACTCTGCTCGCGGATGCCGCCTTCCTGCGCGGGCTCGGCGCCGCCTTCTTCTTCTTCGTCGCCAATCTCTCCTTCTATCTGGTCATGACGCTGTACATGCAGCGCGGGCTCAGAATCCCGCCGCTCGAAGCCGGCACGGCCTTCATTCCGCTCGCGCTCGCCTTCGTCGTTGCCTCGCGCCACAGCGGCGTGCGGGCGCGCCATCGCGGCACCAAAGTGTTGATCGAGGGCTGCGCATTGCAGATCGCGGGCCTCGCCGCGCTCGCGCTCGTTGCGGGCGCGATGGAATCGCCGACGGCAATCACGCTCGCCCTCACCATGATCGTCTTCGGCTATGGTCAGGGACTTGTGATGGCGCCGCTCTCAGGCGCGGTGCTGTCGACCGTCAAGCCTGTCGCGGCAGGCTCCGCCTCCGGCGCGTACGGCACGACGGCGCAGATCGGAAATGCGGCCGGAGTGGCCGCTATCGGTGCGGTGTTCTTCGCGATCGAGGCACTGCAATCAGCGCGCGCAGGATTTCTCGTTTCGCTCGCGTTGTTTGTGACGTTAATCCTGATCTGCGCCGCATTCCTGTCGTGGATGCGCCGCGCACCTGCATGAAGTTGAGGCAGTGCGGCCGACACGAGGTGATTCCTGCGAGTTTTTGCGTGATTTCGGGTGATTGACAGCACACGGCCTTTTTATTTTGCGCTGCAGCAACTATTTGGTTTGGGTGAACGTTGAAAGTCGCCCACCAGGAAGTTGCCGTGTCGCTAGCTAGAAATGTCGATCTGTTGAGACGTCTGCCGAAGCTGGACGGTCTGCGCTTTGCCGAGTTCGGCCGCAGCGCTGATTCATCCAGTCCTTTGCAAGAGGTCACGGACTTCGGCGCCAATCCCGGAAACTTGCGCATGTTCGCGTTCGTGCCGGCGCAGCTGCAGAAGCCGCGCGCGCTGGTCGTCGTACTGCATGGCTGCGGCCAGACCGCTGCCGGCTACGATCTTGGCGCGGGCTGGTCGACGCTCGCGAAGCATTACGGCTTCGCGCTGCTGATGCCCGAGCAGCAGCGCGTCAACAATGCCAACACCTGCTTCAACTGGTTCAATCCGGAAGATACCGCGCGGGACAGCGGCGAGGCGCGTTCGATCCGCGAGATGATCGCTCATATGGCCGCGACGCATCGCATCGATGCCAGGCGCGTCTTCATCACCGGTCTTTCCGCGGGCGGCGGCATGACCTCTGTGATGCTCGCGACCTATCCGGAAGTTTTTGCGGCCGGCGCCATCATCGCGGGACTTCCCTACGGCATCGCCTCGAATTTGCGCGAGGCGCTCGACGGCATGTTTCATTCGCCGGTGCGGTCCGCACGCGAGCTCGGCGATCTCGTCCGCAATGCCTCGAATCATCGCGGGCCCTGGCCAAAGGTCTCGGTGTGGCACGGCAGCGCCGACCGCACCGTCAATCCCGGCAATGCCAGCGAGATCGTCAAGCAGTGGCTCGATCTGCATGACCTGCCCGCGGTGCCGATGGCCGAGACCAATGTCGACGGCTATCCGCGCCAGGCCTGGTGGAACAAGGACGGCGAGACGCTGGTCGAGTCCTACGCCATCACCGACATGGCGCACGGCACGCCGCTTGGGCTGGCCGACAACGACCAGCGCTATGGCATGGAGGGCGCGTTCCTGATCGAGGCCGGCATTTCCTCGTCCTATCACATCGCAAAATTCTTCGGCCTGACCGGCTGGATTCCGGACGCCGCGAAGAAAGCGGACGCAAAGCCGGCGCTGCCTCCCGCGCCCCATCTCGCCCGCTCGATCCGCGCCGCCGCCGCCGAGCAACCCGCGCCGAAGCGCGAGAAATCCCGCAGCTTCGATCTCGGCCAGATCATCACCCGCGCGCTGACAGCCGCGGGGCTGATGAAGTAGGCCAGCCCCGCTGTCGTCCCTGCGAACGCAGGGACCATACTTTATGATCTATCGATCGCGGACGGTCGATGTGCCGAACAACGGGGAATATCTCACATCTCGCCGGTGATGAACGGATTGGTCATCCGCTCCTGGCCGATGCTGGAGCCGGCGCCATGGCCGCAGATGAAGCCGACATCGTCGCCGAGCGGCAACAGCTTGGTCTTGATCGAGTTGATCAGCGTGGCGTGACTGCCGCCGGGCAGATCGGTGCGTCCGACCGAGCCCGCGAACAAGACGTCGCCGACATGGGCAAAGCGCATCTCCTTGTTGAAGAACACCACGCTGCCGGGTGAATGACCCGGGCAGTGGAAAATCTCGAACGACAGGCCGCCGATCGAGACTGTATCGCCTTCTTCGAGCCAGCGGTCCGGCGCGAAATTACGCACGCCGGTCATGCCGAAGCGCGCGCCGCTCTCGACGACATTGTCGAGCAGGAACTTGTCCGCGACATGCGGGCCTTCGATCGGCACCTTCAGCGCATCGCGCAAGTCCGCCGCGCCGCCGACATGGTCGATATGGCCGTGGGTCAGCCAGATCTTCTCCACGGTGACGCCGGTCTGCTTGATTGCATCCAGGATCTTCGGCACATCGCCGCCGGGATCGATCACCACGGCCTTCTTGCCGGGCTCGTCCCAGATGATGGTGCAGTTCTGCTCGAACAGCGTCACGGGGACGATGATCGCGCCCGCCCTCGCTCGCGAGGATTCTTGGGTGTCATTTTGCTCGGTCATGGCCTCACAATGCCGATTTTTGCCATGCCGCCAAGCAAAAGATTCGCGCGGCCCCGGGAACAGCCGCAACTGCCGTCACACGGCTGTCCCAATTGCCCCGCCAATCTGAACCGGGGCGCTGCTTTCGCGTTCTCCCGCGCAAGACACGGATTTTCAGGGTACCTCCGGCATGGCACAGGGCGGCGACAATTGGTGGCGCGACGGCATCTTCTATCAGATCTATCCGCGCTCGTTTCAGGATAGCAACGGCGACGGCGTCGGCGATCTCGCCGGCATTTTGCGCCGGCTTGCTTATGTCAAATCGCTCGGCGTCGACGCGATCTGGCTGTCGCCGATCTTCCCCTCGCCGATGGCCGATTTCGGTTACGACATCTCCGACTATACCGGCATCGAGCCGCTGTTCGGCACGATGGCGGATTTCGATGCGCTGCTCGCCGCCGCGCATGACAACGGCTTGAAGCTGATCCTCGACCTCGTGCCGAACCACACCTCCGACCAGCATCCCTGGTTCATCGAGAGCCGGTCCTCACGCGACAATCCCAAGCGTGACTGGTACATCTGGCGCGACCCGAAACCGGACGGCGGCGTGCCGAACAACTGGCTCTCCGAATTCGGCGGCAGCGCCTGGCAGTTCGACGAGACCACGGGTCAATATTACTACCACGCCTTCCTCGCCCAGCAGCCGGACCTCAACTGGCGCAATCCCGAGGTACGCACGGCGATCTACGACGTGATGCGGTTCTGGCTGGAGAAGGGTGTCGACGGTTTTCGCGTCGACGTGATCTGGCACCTGATCAAGGACGCCGAATTCCGCGACAATCCACCCAACCCGCATTACGTCGAGGGCAGGCCGCCGAACGAGAGAATCCTGACCCAATATTCCACCGACCAGCCGGAGGTGCATGAGGTGATCGCGCAGATGCGGCGCGTCACCGATGCATATGCAGCGCGCGTGCTGATCGGCGAGATCTACCTGCCGCTGCACCGCCTGATGGCCTATTACGGCAACGACCTCACCGGCGCGCAGATGCCGTTCAACTTCGCGCTGCTCTCGACCTTCTGGAGCGCGCGCTCGATCGAGAAGATCGTCGAGGATTACGAGAAGGCGCTGCCGAAGGGCGCCTGGCCGAACTGGGTGCTCGGCAATCACGATCGTCCGCGTGTCGCGAGCCGCGTCGGGCCGGAGCAGGCCCGCGTCGCCGCCATGCTGCTCTTGACCCTGCGCGGCACGCCGACGCTTTATTACGGCGACGAGATCGGCATGCATCAGCTCGCGATCGCGCCCGAGGATGTGCGCGATCCCTTCGAGAAGAACGTGCCCGGCCTCGGGGTGGGCCGTGATGGCTGCCGCACGCCGATGCAGTGGGACGCGTCGAATTACGCCGGCTTCTCGGAAGCAAGGCCGTGGCTGCCGCTGCCTGAGGATCACATCCGCGAGAACGTCGTCAATCTCGACGCCGATCCGCGTTCGATCCTCAGCCTGTACCGGCGCCTGATCGCCTTGCGGCGCACAAGTCCGCAGCTGGTCTCGGGCGACTATCACCCGATCTCCGCGCAAGGCGATCTCCTGATCTATCGCCGCGAGGCCGAGGACAGGTCGATCATCGTGGCGCTCAATCTCGGTCGCGAGCCGATCGCGGTGACGACCAGCGCGATCCGGTTTGGCAGCGAGATATTGCTGTCGACGTTCCTGGATCGCGAGGGTGAGCGGCTCGAAGGCGTGCTGGATTTGCGCGGCAATGAGGGTGTGATCGTCGCGCCGCCGTAGCTACTGTCGTCCCGGGGCGCGAAGCGCTCGCAATGACGAGCGTTGAGACGGCGGAGCAAACGACGGCAAGCCTACATCATCCCGAATGCTTCTTCCCCCGCACCATATGCTCGTCGATATCATCGCGCTTCAAGAGATAGTCCAGCCCGCCGACGCGGTACCAGCGATAGCCATAGGGCTCCAGCACGACGCGGTGCTGGCCGCGCTTGTCGGCGTGGCTGTGGTCTTCCGCGAGCAGGTTGATCAGCAGCTTGCCGGCGTCATCCGGCAGCCCGGCCGAGAACGCGATCTCGCGCGGCTTCTCGTCGAGATTATGCACGAACAGCACCGAGTTGCTGCGCCAGTCGTAGCGGATGATGAAGATGGCGGGATCGCGCGTCGGAATCACCGTGAAATCGCCCCAGCCGATCTCCGGCACCTCCTTGCGCATGCGCAGGATGCGCTCGGTCCAGTTCAGCATCGAGTTCGGATCGCGCCGCTGCTTTGCGACATTGAGGTGCGGGTAGCCGTAAGGTCCCTCGTCGATGACGGGGATCGCCGGCTTGTCGCTCTTGGTGAAGCCGCCATGCGGCTCGGTCGACCATTGCATCGGCGTGCGCGCGCAATTGCGCTCGGGCAGCGAGAGATCGTCGCCCATCGCGATCTCGTCGCCGTAGCGGATCACGGGCGTTCCCGGCAGCGTGCACATCAGGCTGTAGGCGAGCTCGAGCCGCCTGCGGTCGCCGCCGAGCATCGGTGCAAGGCGCCGGCGGATGCCGCGGTCGTAGAGCTGCATGTCCTTGTCAGGGCCGAAGCTTTTGAACACGGCCTCGCGCTGCGCTTTCGTCAGCCGCCCGAGATCGAGCTCGTCGTGATTGCGCAGGAACATGCCCCATTGCGCCGAGGCCGGCCGCGGCTTCGTTGCTTTCAGCGCCTTGGCCAGCGGGCGGGAATCGGCGGATGCCAGCGCATAGAACAGATGCTGGTTGACCTGGAAGTTGAACATCATGTGCATGCGGTCGGCATCGCGGCCGAAATACTCAAGGTCGGTTTCCGGCAGCACGTTGGCTTCGGCGAGGATGATGGCGTCGCCCTGCCGCCATTGCAGGAATTCGCGGAATGTGCGCAGCATGTCGTATTGCTCGACCGGCTTCTTTACCTTTGCACCCTTGGTCGCGATCACGAAGGGCACCGCGTCCATGCGGAAGCCGGAGACGCCGAGCTGGATCCAGAAGCCCATGATCTTCAGGATCTCGGCCTGCACGCGCGGGTTCGAGGTGTTGAGGTCGGGCTGGAAATCGTAGAAGCGATGGAAGTAGTACGCGCCGGCTTCCTCGTCGCGCGTCCAGGTCGATTTCTGCACGCCGGGAAACACCATGCCCTTGTTGGCATTGGCCGGCTTCTTGTCGGACCACACATACCAGTCGCGATAGGGAGAGCTCTTGTCGCGCCGCGCCTCCTTGAACCAGGGATGCTGGTCCGAGGTGTGGTTGACGACGAGGTCGATGATGATTCGGATGCCGCGCTGCTGGCAGCCATGGGTGAACTCGACGAAATCGCCGAGCGTGCCGTAGCGGGAATCGACACTGTAATAGTCGGCGATGTCATAGCCGTCGTCGCGGCCCGGCGAGGTCTGGAACGGCATCAGCCAGATCGTGGTGATGCCGAGCCCGTGCAGGTAGTCGAGCCGGCGGAGCAGGCCCTTGAAATCGCCGATGCCGTCGCCGTTCGCATCCATATAGGTGCCGACGGACAGGCAATAGATCACGCCGTTCTTGTACCAGAGATCGTCGATCATGCGTGCAGCCTGGCTGGTTCCGCCCGGATGCGGCGGCTGCGTGATAAGTGCGTGGGGCAGGTGAGGTTCCGCGCGTGTCCGCATACTCACTGTCGTCCCGGGGTGCGCGAGACGGTGTCCGCCCTTTATGGAATCGGCTATCCTCCCGGCGATGGACAACACGGCCCGCATCACCCTCGTGCCGCCGCCGGATCGCCGCCAGTCCGAGACGGCGCTCGCGATTGCGCGCGGCACGTCCCGGCTGCTCCGTTCGCTCGGCTTCTCCTGCATCAGCGAATTGCCGCTGCCCTCGGGCCGGCGCGCCGATCTCGTGGCGCTGAACGAGCGCGGCGAGATCTGGATCGTCGAGATCAAATCGTCGGTCGAGGATTTGCGCGCCGATCAGAAATGGCACGAATACCGCGCCCATTGCGACCGGCTGTTCTTCGCCTTCACGCAGGATCTGCCCTGCGAGATCTTTCCTGAAGATACCGGCCTGATCATCGCCGACGCCTATGGCGCGCACATGCAGTGCGAGGCGCCCGAGCACAAGCTTGCTGCGGCCACGCGCAAGCAGATGACGGTGCGCTTTGCGATGGCGGCGGCGTTGCGGATCAACCGCCTGGTCGACCCGCAAGGCCACGCGGATTTTTGGGAATAGCAACGAGCAGAGCTGCTGACCCGTCATCCTGAGGTGCGAGGCATGGGACGCAAGGCGTCCCATGGGGAGCCTCGAAGGATGCACGGCCCCGATGCAGCCGGGCCGTCGCCATTCGAGGGCCGCTGAAGACGCGGCCACCTCGGGGTGACGGTGATAGATTGCTTGAGGCGGAAGCTTACCGCGGCGCGCGCTTGGCCAGGATCCGCTGCAGCGTACGCCGGTGCATGTTGAGCCGGCGCGCCGTTTCCGAGACGTTGCGGTTGCACATCTCGTAGATGCGCTGGATGTGCTCCCAGCGGACGCGGTCGGCCGACATCGGGTTGGTCGGCAGCTCGGATTTCTCGGCGCTGGTCGAGAGCAGCGCGGCGACGACGTCGTCGGCATCCGCCGGCTTGGAGAGATAATCGATCGCGCCCATCTTCACCGCGGTCACGGCGGTGGCGATGTTGCCATAGCCGGTCAGCACGATGGCGCGCGCATCGGGACGCTTCTTCTTCAGCGCCGAGACCACGTCGAGGCCGTTGCCGTCACCTAATCTGAGATCGACGACGGCGAATGCCGGTGCCGCCTTGCCGATCTGGGCAAGACCGTCGGAGACCGTGTCGCACGAGGTCACCGCAAAGCCGCGTGTCTCCATCGCGCGCGACAACCGCTCCAGGAACGGCTTGTCGTCTTCCACGATGAGCAGCGAGCGGTCGGTCTGTTCGTTCAGTTCGGCGATGGCGTTCAAGGTGTTGTCCTCTCTCCAGCGCGTTGACATATGGCGTCGCAATCGGGCGGTGCCAAGGCCGCCGATAGTCGAGCGGCCCTGCTGTGCGACGCAAGGTCGCGGTCTATCCTATTGTTTCTTCGAGCGTCTCGATAGCCTCAAATCGCTCTCGCGGCCATGTGACCTGCACCACCGCGCCGTGTTCCGGGAATGTACGGTTGGTAAACGAGACCTTGGCGCCGGTGCGCTCCAGCAAGGTGCGCGCGATGAACACGCCGAGCCCGAGGCCGCCGCCGGCATCCTGGGTGCGCCGCCGCGACAGATAGGGCTCGCCGATCCGGTTAAGGATATCGGGCGGAATGCCGGGGCCGTCGTCGGAGATTACGAGCTCGATCGCGTCCTTGTTCCACCACGCGTTCACCTCGACGGTGGTGTGGGCGAAATCGACCGCGTTCTCGATGATGTTGCCGACGCCGTAAAGGATCGCCGGATTGCGCGAGCCGACCGGCTCGGCGGCGGCCGTCACTGCGATCCGCACCTTGATCTCGACGCCGAAATCGCGGTGCGGCGCCACCACCTCCTCGATCAGCTCCGACAGCTTCATGCGATCGAACGGCGCACCGGTGGAGGAGAGCTGCGTGATCTTGCTCAATATGTCGCGGCAGCGCTGGGTCTGCTCGCGCAGCGTCTTCAAATCGGCGGCAAAGCCCGGATCCATCACGGTCTTTTCCAGCTCGCGCGAGATCAGGAAGATGGTCGCGAGCGGCGTGCCGAGCTCGTGCGCGGCGGCGGCGGCGAGGCCGTCGAGCTGGGTCAGATGCTGCTCGCGCGTCAGCACCAGCTCGGTCGCGGCCAGCGCGTCCGCAAGCTTGCGCGCCTCCTCGGTCACCTGGAACGAGTAGAGGCTGGTGACGCCGATCGCGAGCACGATGGAGAGCCAGACGCCGACGAGATAGATCGGCGGCAGCACCAAGGGATCGTCGGAATCCCATGGCAGCGGAAAATGGAAGAAGAACAGGATCGATGCGCAGGCAACGGCCAGGAGGCCGAGGCCGAAGGTGAAGCGGGCCGGCAGCGCGGTCGCCGAGATCAGCACCGGCGCGAGGAACAGGAACGAGAACGGGTTCTGCAGTCCGCCGGTGAAGAACAACAGCCCGGCCAGCTCCACGATGTTCAGCGCGAGCAGCCCCGCCGCCTGCATCGGCTCCAGCCGCTGCATCGGATTCGCCGCGGTCTGGAGTCCCAGATTGAGCGCCGCCGACAGGGCGATGATGCTGACGCAGGGGACGATCTCGACGTTGAACTCCAGCCCCTGCGCTACGATGAAGATCGCGGCGAGCTGGCCGAGCACCGCGAGCCAGCGCAGCCGCAGGATCGTGTCGAGCCGGATATGCCGCTGCGCGGGGCGGAAGCCGGAAGCGGCGATTTCGGTCATATCGGCCAATGTGGCGGTGCCTTCTCGATCACAAGCGCGGGGCTGGCGGAACCACCGGATACAAGCCTTGCGCTATCCGCTGCAATAGCAGAAGAACGGCCAGCATGACCGAGAATGGCAAGGCTTCAAGTCGGTCGACTGTCGCGGAGCACAGCTCCCCGGCGATTGCGGTCGATCATCTGGTCAAGGTCTACAAGCAGACCCGCGCCGTCGACGGCATCTCGTTTGCGCTGCCGCGCGGCAGCATCACCGGGCTGCTCGGCGGTAACGGCGCCGGCAAGACCACGACCATCGCCATGATCATGGGCCTGGTGCTGCCGACCTCCGGCCGCGTCCAGGTGCTCGGTCATGAGATGCCCGAGCAGAGCGCTGCCGTGCTGGGGCGGATGAATTTCGAGAGCCCCTATGTCGACATGCCGATGCGGCTCACGGTGCGCCAGAACCTGACAGTTTTCGGCAAGCTGTACGCCGTCAAGCATCTCTCCGACCGCATCGCCAAACTCGCCGACGATCTCGACCTCACCGATTTCATCGATCGCGCCAACGGCAAGCTCTCCGCCGGGCAGAAGACCCGCGTCGCGCTGGCGAAGGCGCTCATCAACCAGCCCGAATTGCTGCTGCTGGACGAGCCGACCGCCTCGCTCGATCCTGATACCGCCGACTGGGTGCGGGCGCATCTGATGAGCTATCGGAAGGAGAACAACGCCACCATCCTCTTGGCCTCCCACAATATGCTCGAGGTCGAGCGGCTCTGCGACCGCGTCATCATCATGAAGCGCGGCCGCATCGAGGACGACGACACGCCGGAAGCCATCATGGCCCGCTACAACCGCACCACGCTGGAGGAGGTGTTCCTGGACGTCGCGCGCGGCCGGGTGAACGGCACAAAGGAGGCGGCGAGATGACGGGGAAGCGGGTGCTCCTTTCGTCATTGCGAGCGAAGCGAAGCAATCCAGAATCGTTCCGCGGAAGGACTCTGGATTGCTTCGTCGCATCGGCGCAAAATTGCTTCGCAATTTTGTCGCGAGCTCCTCGCAATGACGCCTTGGATAGACCGTGGGCGGCATTTCTATCCCTGTGCGGGAGCATGCCATGACCGACATCTCCCTCCACCGCGGCATCTCCCCGCACCGCATCGGCGCGATGATCCTGCGCTATTGGTACCTGCTGCTGTCGTCCTGGCCCAGGCTGCTCGAGCTGCTGTACTGGCCGGCGCTGCAGGTCATCACCTGGGGCTTCCTCCAGCTCTACATCGCGCAAAACGCCAATTTCTTCGCGCGCGCCGGCGGCACGCTGATCGGCGCCGTCATCCTCTGGGACATCCTGTTCCGCGGCCAGCTCGGCTTCTCCATCTCCTTCCTGGAGGAGATGTGGGCGCGAAACCTCGGCAACCTCATGATGAGCCCGCTCAAGCCCATCGAGTTTCTGCTGTCGCTGATGATCATGAGCCTGATCCGGCTCGCCATCGGCGTCATCCCGATGACGCTGCTGGCGCTGTTCCTGTTTCACTTCAACGTCTATGCCCTCGGCCTGCCGCTGATCGCGTTCTTCTGCAATCTGATCTTCACGAGCTGGTCGGTCGGAATCTTCGTCTCGGGCCTGGTGTTGCGGAACGGCCTCGGCGCCGAGAGCATCGTCTGGACGCTGATGTTCGCGATCATGCCGCTCGCCTGCATCTACTATCCCGTCAGCGTGCTCCCTGTCTGGCTGCAATATGTCGCCTGGGCGCTGCCGCCGACCTACGTGTTCGAAGGGATGCGCGCGCTGCTGATCGAGAACACCTTTAGGAGCGATCTGATGCTGGATGCGTTGCTCATCAATGCGGTACTTCTGGTCGCTTCTTTTGGGGCATTCCTTGCCCTTTTGCGCAGCGCCAAAAAGCACGGCTCGCTGCTCTCGGGCGGTGAATAACGTCACTTTCTCGTGGATTCATGCCGATTTAACGTGATCGGCTACGTAGATGTACGGAACCATGGATTGACGCAATATTACGCATTCGGCAGTATGCTGCGATGCGAAGAGGAATTTGACGATGCCTATTGGTGAGTTCGGCGGCGCGCCGCCCCTGGCTGCAGAAGGCAGTCCGGTCCTGACGACGCCGATGTACTGGATGTACGAGATGGCACAGGCCTCTCTCAATCCGGCGCGTGCGGTCACCGATGCGACCAAGCTGCTGTTTCAAAATCCCCTCAATCCCTGGGCGCGCACCGAGGTCGGCAAGTCGGTCGCCGCCGCCTGCGAACTGTTCGAGCGCACCACGCGCCGTTACGGCAAGCCGGAGTGGGGTCTCGACGACACCGAGGTCAACGGCATCCGCGTCCCCGTCGAGGTCCGCTCGGTCTGGGAAAAGCCGTTCTGCAAGCTGCTCTACTTCGATCGCAAGTTCGCCCGTCCGCTGCGCAGCCCGCAGCCGCGCGTGCTGATCGTCGCGCCGATGTCCGGCCACTATGCCACGCTGCTGCGGGGCACGGTCGAGGCCTTCCTGCCGGCGCATGAAGTTTACATCACCGATTGGGCCGATGCACGCATGGTGCCGCTCAGCGAGGGCCGCTTCGATCTCGACGACTACATCGACTACGTCATCGAGATGCTGCACGTCCTCGGCGGCAACACCCATGTCATGGCGGTGTGCCAGCCCTCCGTGCCTGTCGTCGCGGCCGTCTCGATCATGGAAGCGCGGCGCGATCCGTTCGTGCCGACCTCGATGACGCTGATGGGCGGTCCGATCGACACCCGTCGCAATCCGACTGCGGTGAACAAGCTCGCGCAGGAGCGCGGCATCGACTGGTTCCGCAACACCGTCATCACCAAGGTTCCGTTCCCGCATCCGGGCATGATGCGTGATGTCTATCCGGGCTTCCTCCAGCTCAACGGGTTCATCAGCATGAACCTCGACCGCCACATGGACGCCCACAAGCGCCTGTTCGCCAATCTGGTGAAAGGCGACGGCGACCTCGTCGACAAGCATCGCGACTTCTACGACGAATATCTCGCGGTGATGGACCTCTCCGCCGAGTATTACCTCCAGACCGTCGACACCGTGTTCGTGAAACACTCGCTGCCGAAGGGCGAGATGACCCATCGTGGAACGCGTGTCGATCCCTCCAAGGTCACTCGAGTCGCGTTGATGACGGTCGAAGGCGAGAACGACGACATCTCCGGCCTCGGTCAGACCGAAGCGACGCACACTTTGTGCAGCTCGATCCCCGATCATCGCCGCGTTCATTATGTCCAGAAGGGCGTCGGTCATTACGGCGTGTTCAACGGATCGCGATTCAAGTCGGAGATTGTGCCGCGCATCCATGACTTCATGGTCTCGGCGGCGAATCCGACCTCGTTGCAGGCTCTCGCGGCCGAGTAAGAGCGTTTTCGAGCGAAGTGGCGGCCGGTTCACGTAAAGAAAACGCGGCAAAGGAAGAAACGAGAGCCGTTCCGACTACATCGGGACGGCTAAGTTGCGAATTTCGGCTTTCCCGTCGAAATTTCGGGCCCCTCGGGAGGCTCCGGGAGGGTCGGGTTCCCGTCAGATTCGGGGTATTCAGGTAGCGTTCTAGGAGTGAGTCTGACCTCACTCCTTGGGGGTGTCGCATGCGGCCAGCGGGGGCGAAAAAAGCGGGTTCCAACCCCAGTCTGTAGGGTCTCCCGGACGTCAGACCCCTGTATATTGGGCAAATGATTTGTTTTTGCGCCGAGCGCTTTCCCTGGCGGCGGTTATGGCAGAATCCGGGCGAACTCCTGCTCCCCGGACTCACAGACATGGCCACACGCGCGCTCCTTTATCGGCGGCCCCACGAACCAAAGACCCTCGTTATCACCCATGGATCGCAATTCTTTGCGATTCGCCTGCGCAGACATCGCCGAGCGCGCCGCTACACGCTCAGAATTCATCCGAGCGATCGCGAAGCCATCCTCACCATGCCGCCGCGCGGCACGCTCGCCGAAGCAAAAGACTTCGCGCAGCGTCACGGCGCGTGGATCGCGGCTCGTCTCGGCCGTCTGCCGAAGGCTGCGCCGTTTCAGCCTGGCACAGTGATACCGCTTCGCGGCACGCCGCATCGCATTGTTCATCGCGCCGGCCAGCGTGGCACGGTGTGGACCGAGATTCGCGATAGCGGCGAGAAGATTCTCTGCGTCGCCGGCGGGCTCGAGCATGTCGATCGCCGCGTCAGCGACTTCCTCAAGCGCGAGGCGCGCCGCGACCTGCAGCGCTCGGCGGAAGCCTATGCTGCCGAGCTCGGTGTCAGGGTGAAGCGGCTCTCGATCCGCGATCAGTCCAGCCGCTGGGGCTCCTGCACCTCGGCGGGCTCGCTGTCCTTCTCCTGGCGCCTGATCCTCGCCCCGGCCTTCGTGCTCGACTATCTCGCCGCCCATGAGGTCGCCCATCTCGTCGAGATGAACCACTCGGCGCGGTTCTGGCGCGTCTGCGGCAAGATCTGCCCGTCAATGGAGCGTGCCAAGAAGTGGCTCGACACCTACGGCAATGATCTGCACCGGTATGGGGTCGAGGATTAGGGCGGACTTCTGACCACGCACTCGGTGTCGTCCACTGCCAGCCCAGCAAACACCGTCATCGCCCGCGAAGGCGGGCGATCCAGTATTCCGCGACGCCAGTAATCGAATCGAGAAGCTGTGGCCTACCGGATTCCCCGCCGGAGCCTGTCATCGGGCTCGCCGAAGGCGAGACCCGGTGGCGGGGAATGACACCAGAGGGCGCGGCAACATCGGCGCGCCTTGCTCGATTCTCGCCACACTCCGCGATGATTGCGCAAGACGCGTGATTTACCCCGCCGCGTCAAGCGCTTCGCGCCATTCACCGCGCACAGTGCCTGATATCACCGGCTACTGTGCATGGGGTTGTTTTCGCAGTTTGTGTTTTAAGGCCGCGATGACCTCAAGCCGAAGCTAGCGATTCCCGCCAAACAGTCGGTCCATCAGCCAGCCATCCAGCCCCGCGGCGGCTTCCGGCCGCACATTGGCGCGCGTCGGCGGTGGCGGGCGATAGCCGCCATTGCCGACCTGCGCCGGTGCAGGTCCAGGCGTGGCCGGTGTCGGCGCCGAGATCTGCGAAGCCGCCTGCGCGAGGTTCGACAGGCCCCAGCCGCCTGGTGAGCTCGGCAGGTTCGCCACCGGCACACCCTCATGCGCGGTCTTCATGAAGCGCGACCAGACTTCCACCGGCAGACCGCCGCCGGTCGCCTTCTTGGTCGGCGAGTTGTCGTCATTGCCGAGCCAGACGCCGGTGACGAGGCTGGCGGTGTAGCCGATGAACCAGGCGTCGCGATAATCCTGGCTGGTGCCGGTCTTGCCGGCCGCCGGCCAGCCCGGGATTTCCGCCTTCTTGGCGGTGCCCGATATCAGCGTCTCCCGCATCATCGCATTCATCATGCCGACATAGCGGGGATCGATCACCTGGTTGCGCTCGTCCGGCTGGCGCATGTAGAGCAGCTTGCCGCTGAGCGTCCTGATCCGCGTCACGACATGCGGCGTCACCGCGAAGCCGCCATTGGCGAAGGGCGCATAGGCCCCGACCAGCTCGACCACCGAGACTTCGGAGGTGCCGAGCGCGATCGAGGCGTTGGGCTCGAGCTTCGAGGAGATGCCGAGCCGGTGCGCGGTGCGCACCACATTCTTCGGCCCGACCTCGAGGCCGAGGCGGATCGCGACCGTGTTGAGCGACATCGCCAGCGCCTGGGTCAGCGTCACCGCGCCGAAATATTCATGGGTGTAGTTCTCGGGCTTCCAGCCCTTGACCTCGATCGGCGCGTCCTGGCGGACGGTGTCGGGCGTCAGGCCCTGCTCGAGCGCGGTCAGATACACGAACGGCTTGAACGAGGAGCCCGGCTGGCGCCTGGCCGTGACCGCGCGGTTGTACTGGCTCTCGGAATAGTTCCGCCCGCCGACCATGGCGCGCACCGCGCCGTCAGGCGTCATCGCCACCAGCGCGCCCTGGCTGACATTGAACTTCACGCTCTTGGCCGCGAGCTCGTCGATGATGGCGGCCTCCGCGATGCTCTGCAGCTTCGGATCGATCGTGGTCTCGACCTTGATGCTCTCGTCGATCTGGCCGACGAGGTCGTCCAGCACCTCGCCGATCCAGTCGGCGACGTAATTGACCGTACCGGCGCCGGCCGGCTTCACGTTGTAGGAGGGATGGCCGATCGAGGCCTGCGCCTGCGCGTCGGTGATGAATTTCGCATCCGCCATCGCCGCGAGCACGACTTGCGCGCGCGCTTCGGCGCCTTCGGGGTTGCGGTTCGGGGCGAGGCGCGAGGGCGATTTGACGAGGCCCGCCAGCATCGCGGCTTCCGCGACCGTGACGTTCTTGGCCGACTTGCCGAAATATTTCTGCGCGGCGGCTTCGACGCCGTAGGCGCCGGAGCCGAAATAGACGCGGTTCAGATAAAGCTCCAGAATCTCGTTCTTGGAGTGCTTGCGCTCCAGCCAGATCGCCAGCTCCGCCTCCTGCAGCTTGCGCTGCATGGTGCGCTCCTGGGTCAGGAACAGGTTCTTCGCCAGCTGCTGCGTCAGGGTCGAGCCGCCCTGCGACACGCCGCGATGCAGCACATTGGTGACGAGGGCGCGCAGGATGCCGATCGGGTCGATGCCGAAATGCGAATAGAAGCGGCGGTCCTCGATGGCGATGAACGCCTTCGGCAGATACGGCGGCAGATCCTTCAGCGCGACATTGGCGCCGGCCATCTCGCCGCGCTGCGCCAGCATGCTGCCGTCGATGCCGACGATCTGGATCGTCGGCGGACGCTTGGGGATTTCCAGCGACTGGATCGGCGGCAGATGAGCGCCGACATAGATCACGACGCCGATCACGGCGATCACGCCCCACAGGCTCAGCACCGCGCCCCAATAGACCAGGCGGCCGAGGCCGAATCCGCCACGCGACTTCGACCGGCGCTTGGCGCCGCTACGGCCGACCGGCGCCTTGCGTTCGCGCGGCGGCGGCTCCTCGTCCGGCTCCTCGGCTTTGCGCTTGGCGGATGATTTCGTGGACTTCTTCGGCGCGTCGTCGCCGCCGGGGATGCGGTCCGCGGCCGTGAGGCGCAGATCGGCGAGCGCAGCAGGCAAGCCGAACAACGGCTCTTTCCGCCCACTCTTCTTCTTTCCCCACGCCATACGCGAAACGCCCGGTCAGCCCGCCCCGCCGCACGCTAGCGGTCGCTGTTTAAGGCCCGGTTACCCTGGCGTTAACGCGCGATTAGGAGATGCGGCATTCGCCCACCGCAGTTCCGCTTCCCAGGCGCGGGAGTTAGGATCGCCTGCATAAAGAAGAGGGAGTTCGCATGGGCCACATCGATCCGACCAAGGAGATCTTCGCGCGATTCCGGGACAACGACCGCCCGGGTCCGATCCACATGCTCAATTTGGTGCGCCTGCGCAAAGAGGCGGCCTACCCCGACGGCCGCAAGGCGAGCGGCGCGGAAGCCTACGCGGCCTATGGCCGCGAGAGCGGCCCGGTGTTCGAGCGCGTCGGCGGCCGCATCGTCTGGCAGGGTAGGTTCGAGCTGATGCTGATCGGCCCGCAAGAGGAACGCTGGGACCATTGCTTCATCGCCGAATATCCGAGTGTCGCCGCCTTCGTCGAGATGATCCGCGATCCCGTCTACCGCGAGGCGGTCAAGCACCGGCAGGCCGCGGTGGAGGATTCGCGGCTGATCCGCCACGCCGTGCTGCCGATCGGGAAGAATTTTGGCGAGATACCGACTTGATGGCGGTGGAGCGAATCGCTCTCTACCGTCATGGCCGGGGCTTGACCCGGCCATCCACGCCTTCGTTTTCAGTCATTCCGGGGCGGCTCGGAGAGCCGAACCCGGAATCTCGAGATTTCCAGGTGCGCAATTGCGCACCATGGTTGGATGCTGTCGCATCGCCCCGGAATAACAGCGAGAGACCTAACCCGACGGTCCGGTGTCCTCGATGATCGGTCCGAACAGCTCCCAGCGCTCGCCGTTGAACTTCATCAACTGCATCTGCTTGTTGACGCGGTAGTCGTTCGGCCCGGTGTTGATCTTGATGCCGGGCAGCGCCAGGCTCGGAGTGAAGTCCTTGATGCTGGCGACCTGCTTCATCACGTTCTCGCGCGTGAGGTCGTCGCCGCATTGCTTCAGCACCTGGGTCAGCAGCTCGGCGACCGAATAGGCATAGGTGTTGACCGTGTTGAGCTTGTCTCCCTCAGGGAAATACTTGTCCATGAAGGCGAAGAACGCTTTCACGCCCGGATCGTCCTTCCACTGGGGATCGCTGGGCTCCTTGCCGTATTGGGTCGAGATGATGCCCTTGGAGATGTCGAGGCCGGCCGGCTTCAGGGTCGCCGAGATCGGGCTCGCATTGATGTCGAGGATATGCACGGGGTTCCAGCCGAGCTCGGCCACCTTCTTGATGGCTTGCGCCGCGAACTTCGGTGTCGAGGCATCGTAGAAAAGGTCGGCGCCCATCGACTTCAGTTTCACGACTTGCGAGTCCACCGTCGGATCGGTGACCTCGTAGGAGACCTCGCCGACGATCATGCTGGCGGCCTTATCACCGAGGCCGCTCTTCAGCCCCGCGAGATAATCGCGGCCCATGTCGTCGTTCTGGTAGAGCACGCCGATCTTGGCGTTGGGATGCTCCTTGAGAATGTACTTGGCGTAGATCCGTCCCTCGGACACGTAGTTGGGATTATAGGCAATGGTCCAGGGATAGTTCTGCGGGTCGTTGAAGCGGGCAGCGCCGGTCGAGGCGAGCAGCTGCGGGATCTTCTTGCCGTTGAGATATTTCTGCACGGCGGCGTTGGCGGCGGTGCCGATGATCTGGAAGGTGAACAGCACTTCGTCGCCCTCGACGAGCTTGCGCACCTGCTCGACGGTCTTCGGCGGCGAATAGGCGTCGTCATACTGGATCAGATTGATCTTGCGGCCGTTGATGCCGCCCTGATCGTTGATCATCTTGAAGTAGGCGGCCTGCGTCTTGCCGATATTGGCGTAGACGGAGTAGGGGCCGGAGAACGGCACGGTCTGGCCGATCTTGATCTCGGTGTCGCTCGCACCGGTATCGTACTTCTTCTGTGCGAGGGCTTCACTCAGGAAGGCTTGGCTGGCGGAGAACGCCAAGGCGAGCGCCGCCGTGGCAGCTAGATAGGCTCTGCGAGTCTTCATGTTGGGTTGTTCCTCCAGACGGAATTTTCGGCCGATGGTCTTTTTCCGTTGATTGCAACGGTCGCCATCGCTGCGGGAGAGTGTGGAGGAACGCGAGGTGCCGCGCAAGGATCGCGGCGCTGCGTTGTAGCGTCTCAGGTCGGGACTATTGAGCGAGGAACAATGCAGCCAGCGCGACCACCGCCGGCAGCGCCTGCACGATCATGATGCGCGTGCTGACGGTCGCGGCACCATAGACGCCCGCCGCGATCACGCAGA
Source organism: Bradyrhizobium sp. USDA 4486 (assembly GCF_054057995.1). NCBI lineage: Bacteria > Pseudomonadati > Pseudomonadota > Alphaproteobacteria > Hyphomicrobiales > Nitrobacteraceae > Bradyrhizobium > Bradyrhizobium sp. USDA 4486. Next base: position 6,160,284 of record NZ_JBSRZV010000001.1, on the reverse strand, counting down.
GGAGGAAGAACACCTTGATCTGGAATGCGAACGCTGGATTGCCGTGGACCAGACCCCAGATCAGGCCGGCGACGAGAAAGCCGTTATAAAGTCCCTGGTTGGCGGCGAGCACCTTCGTGACCTCGGCCTTCTCGGGCGTATTGCGAAACACCTTCAAACCCGTCGGCTTGGTCCAGAGGAACATCTCCAGGACCATGAAATAAGCGTGCAGTGCGGCGACCAGCACCACCAGGACATTGGCGATCAGGATCAAGTTGAGCTCCCCCAAAGCGTCAGCTTTCGGGTGGACGCTAGCATGGCCGCCGTGGCAAACGCGATGTGTGTTTCGACGCAATGGTGCCGCAATGGCCGCCCGATCAACCAGACCGTCTGTAAGCTTCCGCCTCGATCGCCTGCCGACGCCGATCGGGATCGCGCTGCTCGTCACCGATGCCGAGGGCAATCTTCGCGCGCTCGACTGGGAGGATTACGAGCACCGGATGCGCGAGCTGCTGCGCCTGCATTACGGCGCGGTGGATATGACCGATCAGCCGGCGCCCGCGCAGACGCGGACGGCGCTGTCGCGCTATTTCGAAGGTGATCTCGCCCAGCTCTCGGGAATCGCGTGGCGCATCGCCGGCACGCCGTTCCAGCAGAAGGTCTGGACCGCGCTGGCAAAGATCCCCGTCGGCACGACAATGAGCTACGGCGCGATGGCCGCCAGGATCGAGATGCCGAAGGCCATTCGCGCCGTCGGCCACGCCAACGGCTCCAACCCGATTAGCGTCGTGCTGCCCTGCCACCGCTTGATCGGCGCGGATGGTTCGTTGGTGAAGTATGGCGGCGGGCTGGAGCGGAAGAGGTGGCTGCTCAGGCATGAAGGGGTGGAGGTCTGAGAACTCCGTCGTTCCGGGGCGATGCGAAGCATCCAACCATGGTGCGCAATTGCGCACCTGGAAATCTCGAGATTCCGGGTTCGCCCTGCGGGCGCCCCGGAATGACGGGAGAAAATCACGCCGCCGGCTGAACCGCCTTGTCGCCGGCCATCACATGCGTCAGCGCGCTCTTGATCGCGGACTGCCGCGTCGGCGCGTTGATCTGCGCGCCGAGGAGGTCGGTGACGTAGAACACGTCGCGCGCGCGCTCCCCGAAGGTCGCGACATGAGCGGATGCGATGTTGAGGTTGAGCTTCGAGATCGCGGTGGTGAGCTCGTAAAGCAGGCCGGGCCGGTCGAGGCCGGAGACCTCGATCACGGTGTAGCGGTCGGACCATTGGTTGTTGATGGTCACTTCCGGCTCGATCACGAAGGGGCGCGCCTTGCTGCGCACTGTGCGCCGCGCCACCACTTCAGGCAGGCGCAGCTTGCCTTCCAGCACGTCCTCGATCATCTCGCCGATCCGGGTGGCGCGCCGGCCCTCGTCCTCGTCGCGGTCGTATTCCCTGGAGATCGAGATGGTGTCGAGCGCGCGGCCATCGGTCGTGGTGTAGATCTGGGCGTCGACGATGTTGGCGCCGGCAGAGGCGCAGGCTCCCGCGATGATCGAGAGCAGCCAGGGATGGTCGGCGGCGAAGATCGTCAGCTCGGTGACGCCGCGCATCTCGTCGAAGCCGACATTGATCGCGAGCTTGTGGCCGGCCTGCTCGCTGGAACGGACGAAGCGGGCGTGGCGGATCTTTCGCGGCAGCTCGACCTTGAGCCAATAGGCCGGATAGTGCCGGGCGATATAGGCATCGAGCTCTTCCTTCGGCCATTCGGCGAAAGCCATGCGGAATTCGGCATGCGCGGCGGCAAGGCGTTTTCCCCGGTCGACTTCCGAGAAGCCGCCGGTGAGCACCGGCTCGGTCTCGTAGTAAAGCGAGCGCAAGAGCTGCGCCTTCCAGCCGTTCCAGACGCCCGGACCGACGCCGCGGATGTCGGCAGTGGTCAGGATCGTCAGCAGCTTCATCTGCTCGACCGACTGCACCACGGCGGCGAAATTCTCGATGGTCTTGCGATCCGAGAGATCGCGCGACTGGGCAACCGTCGACATGGTGAGGTGCTCTTCGATCAGCCAGGCTACGAGCTCGGTGTCGGCCGGGCTGAAGCCGAGCCGCGGGCACAGCCGGCGCGCCACCTTGGCGCCGGCGATCGAGTGGTCCTCGGGCCGGCCCTTGGCGACGTCGTGCAGCAGCGTGGCGATGTAGATCACCGCGCGGTGCTCGGGCCGGGTCTTGCGCATCAGATCGCTGGCGAGCGTGAACTCCTCGATGCCGCCGCGCTCGATGTCCTGGAGGAAGCCGATGCAGCGGATCAGGTGCTCGTCGACGGTGTAGTGATGATACATGTTGAACTGCATCATCGAGACGATCTTGCCGAAGGCTCGGATGAAATGGCCGAGGACGCCGGTCTCGTTCATCCTGCGCAGCACGATCTCGGCATTGTCTGAGGTCAGGATCTCCATGAACAGCCGGTTGGCCTCGGGGTTCTCGCGCAGCTGCGCGTTGATCAGCCCGAGTGAGCGCGTCACGTCGCGCATCGCGTCCGGATGGAAGGCGAGGTTGTTCTTCTGCGCGAGGCGGAAGATGCGGATCAGATTGACCGGATCGTGCTTGAAAATATCGGGCGCGGCGACGTTGATGCGGTTGTTGTCGACGATGAAGTCGTCGCTGTCAGGCACGCGCCGCTTCGCCGGCGCCGGGCGCAGCCGCGCCATCATCCGGCTCAAGACCGGCGCGGGCTTGGCTTGCTGGTCCTCGAGCTTGGCGCAGAGGATGGCGGTGAGGTTGCCGACTTCCTTGGCAACCAGGAAGTAGTGCTTCATGAAGCGCTCGACATCCTGCATGCCGGGATGCGAGGTGTATCCGAGCCGGATCGCGATCTCGCGCTGGAGGTCGAAGGAGAGGCGCTCCTCGGCGCGGCCGCAGTAAAAATGCAGATTGCAGCGCACCGACCAGAGGAAATCGGCGCAGCGGTGGAAGGTGCGGTACTCCTGCGCGTCGAACACGCCGCGCTCGACCAGCTCGTCGGTGTCGCGTACGCGATAGACGTATTTGGCGATCCAGAACAGCGTGTGCAGGTCGCGCAGCGCGCCCTTGCCGTCCTTGACGTTAGGCTCGACCAGATAGCGCGACTGGCCGCCGCGGCGGTGCCGCTCCTCGCGCTCGGCGAGCTTGGCGGTGACGAACTCGGACGCGGTGCCTTGCACCACTTCCTTGTCGAAGCGTTCGACCAGCTCGTCATAGAGCGGCTGATCGCCAGTGAGGAAGCGCGTCTCCAGGATCGCGGTGCGGATGGTCATGTCGCCGCGCGCCTGCCGGATCGATTCATCAACCGAGCGCGTGGCATGGCCGACCTTCAGCCCCATGTCCCACAGGCAATAGAGAATGGCTTCGGCGACCTGCTCGCCCCAGGCGGTCTGCTTGTAGGGCAGGATGAACAAGAGATCGATGTCGGATTCGGGCGCCATCAGGCCGCGGCCATAGCCGCCGGTCGCTACCACCGCCATCCGCTCGGCCCCGCTCGGGATCGGCGAACGATAGAGATGACGCGTCGCCGCCGAATAGAGGATGCGGATGATCTCGTCCTGGACATGGCACAGACGCTCGGCGCAGCGGCGGCCGTGACGGTCCTTCAGCAAGATCGCCTGGGCCGCCGCGCGCGCCGCAATCAGCTCGGCCTTGAGCAGTTGCGCGACCGCGGTGCGGAACGCGTCCTCGCGCCCCTCATGCTTTTCGGCAAGCGCGTCGACCGCGGCGGTGATCCGCGCGGTGTCGAAGCGATCGTCCACCTCAGGCTTCTGCTCAGTCGCGACGCTATCCATGTCTCACCGAATATAGAGTCTCATCGGATATAAGAGGCGGCGGGCGCTGTCACCCGCCATTCTCAGGCAATAGTCGTTCCATGCTGGAAAGGTGCGGCTTTGGGCAAATCTGTTCTCGGCCAGTACGTTTCATGGGGCGGATTTTCTCGTTGACCTCTAGATGTAACTCATTGAAAAACAATGAAGTTTTGGAGGAGCCTGGGTATGACCTGGATGACACGACGCATTCTGCTTGCGGGAGCCATTGCGCTCGCCGTGACCCCCGCGGCAAAGGCCGCCGATCCGCTCAAGGAGATCCGCATCGATTGGGCGACCTACAATCCAGTGTCGATGGTCCTGAAGCAGAAGGGGCTGCTCGAGAAGGAGTTCGCCAAGGACGGCATCACCATCACCTGGGTGCAGTCGGCCGGCTCGAACAAGGCGCTCGAATTCCTCAACGCCGGCTCGATCGATTTCGGCTCGACCGCGGGCTCGGCGGCGCTGGTCGCGCGCATCAACGGCAATCCGATCAAGTCCATCTATGTCTATTCGCGCCCCGAGTGGACCGCGCTGGTCACGGGCAAGGATTCCAAGATCGCAAGCGTCGCTGATCTGAAGGGCAAGCGCGTCGCGGTGACGCGCGGCACCGATCCGCACATCTTCCTGGTGCGCGCGCTGCTTGGTGCTGGTCTCACCGAAAAGGACATCACGCCGGTGCTGCTCCAGCATGCCGACGGCAAGACCGCGCTGATCCGCGGCGACGTCGAGGCCTGGGCCGGTCTCGATCCCATGATGGCGCAGGCCGAGGTCGAGGAAGGCGCCAAGCTGTTCTACCGCAAGGCCGACGCCAACACCTGGGGCATCCTCAATGTGCGCGAGCAGTTCTTGAAGGACTATCCGGATGCTGCCCGCCGCGTGCTCGCGGTGTATGAGGAGGCGCGAAAATATTCGCTGGCCAATTACGACGAGCTGAAGAAGACCTTCATTGCAGCCACGAAATTGCCCGAGGCGGTCGTCGACAAGCAGCTCAAGGAGCGCACTGAGCTCACCCACAGCCGCATCGGCGCGCCCCAGCGCGAGTCGATCCTCGCCGCGGGCCTCGCGCTCCAGCAAGCCGGCGTCGTCGACGCCAAGGTCGACGTGAAGGCTACGCTCGATGCCCTGATCGACGACCAGGTCCCGCTGCCGACGAACTAGTGCGCTCCTACCCTCCCCTGGAGGGCAGGGCAATCGCATATGGCTTGCACGATGCGGCGGCATCGGCACTGGGCTCCCTCTCCCGCTTGCTTGCGGGAGAGGGTTGGGGAGAGGGTGTCTCCACAACGGGATAATCCCCAAGAGGAAAGAGCCCTCACCCGCCGCGCTCTGCGAGCGCGTCGGCCTCTCCGCAAGCGGGAGAGGCGGAGCAAGCCTGCAGACAATCCCCGTGAAATCCATATGCGATGGCCCTGCCCTGGAGGGGAGGGTAAGAGGCGCCCTTGCATTCCCCCACGAGACGCGCTTCCTACCGGACATGATCTCCGACGCGCCAGTCCTGCAACAAACCTCGGAACCAGCCGAACGCGCTGCCGCGCCTTCGCGGCTGTCGCGCTATGGGCGGCCGATGCTGGGACTATTGCTGCCGCTGACCCTCGCGCTCGGCTGGGAGCTCGTGGTGTTTCTCGGCTGGTCCAACGGGCGCCTGGTGCCGCCGCCCTCGCGCGTCTTCGCCACCATCACCGAGCTCGCCCGCTCCGGCGAGTTGGTCCGCCACATCGCCGCAACGCTGTGGCGGGTTGGGCTCGGCTTCGCCTTCGGCGTTGTCGCGGGAACGTTGCTCGGCGCCATCTCCGGCTACTGGTCGCTGGCGCGGCGGCTGCTCGATCCGACCGTGCAGGCGCTGCGCGCGATTCCCTCGCTCGCTTGGGTGCCGCTCTTCATCCTCTGGCTCGGCATCTTCGAGACCTCGAAGATCGCGCTGATCGCGGTCGGCGTGTTCTTCCCGGTCTATCTCGGCGTGATGGGCGCGATCCTCTCGGTCGATCGCAAGATCGTCGAGGTCGGCCGCACTTTCCGCCTTTCCGGCTTCGCGATGATCCGCCGCATCCTGCTCCCGGCGGTGCTGCCGGCTTACGTCGTGTCCTTGCGCGTCGGCCTCGGTCTGGGTTGGATGTTCGTGGTGGCGGCCGAACTGATCGGCGCCTCCGAAGGCCTCGGCTATCTCCTGCTCGACGGCCAGCAGCTCGGCAAGCCCGCGCAGATTTTGGCCGCCATCGTAATCTTCGCCATCCTCGGCAAGCTCACCGACTGGCTGATCGAGGCCGTCGCCGCGCCGTTCTTGCGCTGGCAGGACACCTTCTCCCGCGCGAAGGGAGCGTAATGCGATGCTGGCGCTCGACCGGGTCAGCAAAACCTATCCGAATGGCGTCCAGGCGCTGGCGCGCTTCTCCGCAGAGATCGGGCAGGGCGAGATCATCGCCATCGTTGGCGGCTCCGGCTGCGGCAAGTCGACATTGCTCCGCGCCATCGCCGGCCTCGACTGCGCCAGCTCGGGCACAGTGACGCTCGACAGTGAGGCAATCTCTTCGCCGCATGCCAAGATCGGCATCATCTTCCAGGAGCCGCGGCTTCTCCCTTGGCTCAGCGTCGCCGACAATATCGGTTTCGGCCTTGCCGACCTACCGGCTGCCGAACGCCGTGAGAAGGTCGCGCGTGCGCTCGAGCGCGTCGGGCTCGCCGACAAGGCACAAGCCTGGCCACGCGAGCTCTCGGGAGGGCAGGCGCAGCGCGTCGCGATCGCACGGGCGCTGGTGCCGCAGCCCGAGGTGCTGCTGCTCGACGAGCCGTTCTCCGCACTGGACGCCTTCACCCGCAGGGATCTGCAGGATCACCTGCTCGACCTCTGGGCCGACACGCGCCCGATCTTGATCCTCGTCACGCATGACGTCGACGAAGCTGTGGTGCTGGCCGACCGCGTGCTGGTGATGCGGCCACGGCCCGGCCGGCTGTTCGACCAGATCGAGATCAATCTCGGCCGGCCGCGGGATCGCAACTCGCCGCTGTTCGAGAATTTCAAGCGCAGTGTGCTGACGTCACTCGACCGCTCGCTGGACCGCAGCGTGCCCGACCGTGACGCAACCCAGGGTCCCGGTGAGGCCATGTGGTGGTGACATTCGCTCCTTAAGCCGGTACATCGGCAGGCGTATTTTCCGGGAGAGAACAACATGGACGCTGCCGAACTGCGCCAGATGCAGGCCCCGATCAAGGAACGCTACAAGACCGATCCCAAGGCCGCGATGATCACGCTGAAGGCCAAGGGCTCCACCGACAGCGAAGGCATCGCCTGCAAAGTCGAGACCGGTCGCGCCATCGCGATGGCCGGCCTGCATCCCGCCACGGGCGGCTCCGGCCTCGAGCTCTGCTCCGGAGACATGCTGCTGGAAGCGCTCGTCGCCTGCGCCGGCGTCACGCTGAAATCGGTCGCGACCGCGATCGAGGTGCCGCTGAAGACCGGCAACGTCTATGCCGAGGGCGATCTCGATTTCCGCGGAACGCTCGGCATCGACAAGGAGACCCCGGTCGGCTTCGCCGAGATCCGTCTCCGCTTCGAGGTCGACACCGACGCGCCGCAGGACAAGCTTGATCTGCTGCTCAAGCTCACCGAGCGCTATTGCGTGGTCTATCAGACCATCAAGAACGGCCCGAAGGTTTCGGTGTCGATGCAGCGGATATGAGGAGCGAAAGCCGCTACTCCACAATTGGTGTCGTCCCGGCGAACGCCGGGACCTATAATCCCAAAGGCCGATTGTATTGCCGAACTGATCACTACAATCGTCTGACACAGCGAAGCCTGTGGCCATGGGTCTCGGATCTGCGCTGCGCTTGTCCGGGATGACAAACAAAAAATGCCTCCCGAGTTCCACTTCATTCTCCTCCTTGTCCTGCGCATGGCGATCGCGGCGGCGTTCGTGGTGTCGGCGTCGATCATCACTGAACGCTCCGGCCCGGTGATCGGCGCGCTGGTGGCGACGCTGCCGATCTCGGCCGGTCCGTCCTACGTCTTCCTCGCCATCGACCACGACGCCGCCTTCATTGCGCAAGGCGCGCTGGCGAGCCTTCCGGTCAACGCTGCGACGATCGTCCTCGGGCTCACCTACGTCGTGCTGGCGCAGCGGAACAATCTGCTGGTGAGTTGTGGAAGCGCCGTCGCGGTGTGGATCGTGCTCGCCTCCATCATCCGCCTGTTCGACTGGAGTCTGACGGCCGGCCTTGCGGTGAACCTGGTCGCCTTCGGCATCTGCATTCCCCTGCTGGCAAACTACCGTCATGCGAAGATGCCGCTGGTGACGCGCCGCTGGTACGACCTTCCGTTCCGCGCCTCGCTGGTGGCGACGCTGGTCGCCATCGTGGTCTCGACCTCGGGCTGGGTCGGCCCGCGGGTGAGCGGCGTTATCGCGCTCTACCCGATCGTGTTCACCAGCATCATGGTGATCCTGCATCCGCGCATCGGCGGTCCGCCGACCGCCGCCGTGCTCGCCAACTCCGCGTGGGGCCTGCTCGGATTCGGCATGGCGATTGCGGTGCTGCATGTCGGTGCCGCAAACTTTGGCTCCGCGATCGGCCTCACCATGGGGCTCGCCACCTGCATCGGCTGGAATTTGACACTGTGGTGGAACGGACGACGGAAGCGGCTGGCGGCAGTTTCGTAGGGTGGGCAGAAGGCGCGCTCTTCGCGCCGTGCCCACCATCTCCTTTCAGTCTTGGCTATGACAGGGTGGGCACGCTGCGCTTCGCCCACCCTGCGGCACTTTTCACTGCTTCGGCAGCTTGGCCTTCAACGCATAGAGCGCTTCGAGCGCCTCGCGCGGGGACATCTCGTCCGGGTGCAGCGCCTTCACGGCGTCCATCAGCAGCTCGGCCTCGCTCGGCGGCGCAGCTTCCGCGGCGGCGCGGGAGGGGACGGCGAACAGCGGCAGGTCGTCCACCAGCGCCCGCGCGGTCTGGCCGCGGTCCTGCGCTTCCAGCTTGGAGAGCACGGATTTGGCGCGCGTGATCACGGCCGGCGGCAGGCCGGCGAGTTTTGCGACCTGGATGCCATAGGAGCGGTCGGCCGAGCCCGGCAGCACCTCGTGCAGGAACACGACGTTGCCCTGCCATTCCTTCACGCGCACCGTGGCGTTGAACATGCGCGGCAGTTTTGCCGAGAGCGCGGTCAGCTCGTGATAATGCGTCGCGAACAGCGTGCGGCAGCGGTTGCTCTCATGCAGGTGCTCGATCGCGGCCCAGGCGATCGAAAGACCGTCGAAGGTCGCGGTGCCGCGGCCGATCTCGTCCAGGATCACCAACGAGCGCTCGCCGGCCTGGTTGAGGATCGCCGCGGTCTCGACCATCTCCACCATGAAGGTGGAACGACCGCGGGCGAGATCGTCGGCGGCGCCGACGCGCGAGAACAGACGGTCGATGATGCCGATCCGCGCGCGCGTCGCCGGCACGAAGCTGCCGATCTGCGCCATCAAGGCAATCAGCGCGTTCTGGCGCAGGAAAGTGGATTTACCCGCCATGTTCGGACCGGTGAGCAGCCAGAGCTGGCCGGACTTTTGCGCAGGGCTAGGTGACAGATCGCAGGCATTGGCGATGAACGGCTCACCGTTGCGCTTCAACGCCTGCTCGACCACAGGGTGGCGCCCGGCTTCGATCGCGAAGGCAAGCGACGAGTCCACCTCTGGCCGCACATAGTTTTCGTCGACGGCGAGCTTCGCCAGTGACGTCGCGACGTCGAGCAGCGCAAAGCCTTGCGCCGCCGCGCGCAGATCGTCGCTGATCGCGAGCGCCTTGGCGCAGAGCCGCTCGAAGATCTCGAGCTCGAGGCCGAGTGCGCGGTCGCCGGCATTGGCGATCTTGGCTTCGATCTCGCCGAGCTCCGACGTGGTGAAGCGCACCTGCCCCGCCAGGGTCTGGCGGTGGATGAAGGTCGCATTCAGCGGCGCCGACATCAGCTTGTCGCCGTGCTGCGCGGTCACCTCGACGAAATAGCCGAGCACGTTGTTGTGGCGGATCTTGAGCGCTTTGACCCCGGTGTCGTCGGCGTAGCGCGCCTGCATCGAGGCGACCACGAGGCGCGAGGCATCGCGCAGGTTTCGCGCTTCATCCAGCGCAGGCTCGTAGCCCGCGCGAATGAAGCCGCCGTCACGTTTGATCAGCGGCAATTGCTCCTCGAGGGCACGGGCAAATTCGGCTGCGAGTTCCCGCGACGGTCGCTGCAAGGCGGCCATCACCGCCGCGATCTCCTGCGGCGGTTGCTCGAGTTCCGAGAGCCGCGTCAGCGCCTGATCGGCGGCGATGATGCCGTCGCGCAAGCCCGCGAGGTCGCGCGGGCCGCCGCGGCCGACCGACAGGCGCGCCAGCGCGCGCGACATGTCGGGTGCGCCGCGCAGGATGCTGCGGATGTCCTCGCGCGCAGCAGAATCGGCAACGAAGGTGCCGACCGCATCGAGCCGCCGCGCGATTGCCGTCGCATCGGTCAGCGGTGCGGCGAGGCGTTGCCCCAGCAGACGCGAGCCGGCGGAGGTCACGGTGCAGTCGATGGCATCGAGCAGCGAGCCGCGACGCTCGCCGGCGAGCGTCCGCGTCAGCTCGAGATTGGCGCGCGTCGCCGGATCGATCGCCATGGTCGCGCCCGAGGCTTCGCGCGCGGGCGGCGACAGCGGCGGGTGCTTGCCGACCTGGGTGCGGTCGACATAGGTGACCGCGGCGGCAGCTGCCGTGGCTTCCAGCCGCGTCAGCTGCGCGAGGCCGTCCATGGTCGCGACCGCAAAATAGTCGCAGAGGCGCTTCTCGGCGGTGGCGCCGTCGAAGACGTCGCGGGTCAGCGGCGTCACTGCCGGGAGCTCACGCAGGGTCTGGCCGAGCTCGCTGTCGTTATAGAGCGCGTCGGTGACGATCGCCTCGTTCGGGTTGATGCGCGCCAGCGTCGCCGCCAGCTCGCCGCCGGAAACCTCCGTCACCATGAATTCGGCAGTCGAGATGTCGATCCAGGCGAGGCCGAAGCGGTCGCCGCCGGCGGACGAACGCGCCCGCGCGATCGCGAGCAGGTAGTTGTTGGCACGCGCATCGAGCAGCGTGTCCTCGGTCAACGTGCCCGGCGTGACCAGCCTAACCACGCCGCGGCGCACGACGCTCTTGTTGCCGCGCGCTTTCGCCGCCGCAGGGTCCTCGGTCTGCTCGCAGACCGCGACCCGGTGGCCGGCCGAGATCAGGCGGTGCAGATAATCCTCGGAGCGCTCCACCGGCACGCCGCACATCGGGATGTCGTTGCCCTGATGCTTGCCGCGCTTGGTCAGCACGATGCCGAGCGTCCTGGAGGCGATTTCGGCGTCCTCGAAGAACAGCTCGTAGAAATCGCCCATCCGGTAGAACAGCAGGAGGCCCTGATGCGCCGCCTTGATCTCGAGGTACTGTTCCATCATCGGCGTGACGCGCGCGGCGGCTTCCGCCTGTGGCGCGGGCGCTTCGTCGGGCGGCAGTACGGGTATCGGTTGTTGCATGGTCATGGGCGGCGCAACCTACAAAATTTCGGCACCTGCTCCTATCGGTTTGGCCGGAGAGGGGAGGTTTTCCACGTTGTCCGCATCAGGCGAGGAGCTGCCACATTCTCATCGTCATTCCGGGATGCGCCGACAGCGCAGGCCCGGAATACCGCCGGCTCGTGGTTATGGATTCTCAGGTGCGCAATTGCGCACCATAGCTCGCCCTCGGGGCGCCCCGAATGACGGAGAGTTTCGAATATGCCACCCGCGAAACCGTCAATTGACCTGCCGCGGGCACCCTCCTAAAACTCCGCCGACATTGAAGAATTTGGCCGGATCGCGGCATTCAGGGAGAACAACGATGCGTGACGTCTTTATCTGCGATGCCGTGCGGACCCCGATCGGCCGCTTCGGCGGCTCGCTCGCCAAGGTGCGCGCCGACGACCTCGCCGCCGCCCCGATCAAGGCGCTGATGGCCAAGCACTCCAATCTCGACTGGGCGCAAGTGGACGAAGTGTTCTTCGGCTGCGCCAACCAGGCCGGCGAGGACAACCGCAACGTCGCGCGCATGGCGCTGCTGCTGGCAGGCCTGCCGGATTCGGTTCCCGGCCAGACGCTCAACCGCCTCTGCGCCTCCGGCCTCGACGCGGTCGGCGCTGCGGGCCGCGCCATCCGTTCCGGCGAGATCGAGCTTGCGATCGCCGGCGGCGTCGAATCCATGACACGCGCGCCCTTCGTGATGGGCAAGGCGCAGGAAGCATTCTCACGCTCCGCCGAGATCTTCGACACCACGATCGGCTGGCGCTTCATCAATCCGCTTCTGAAGGCACAGTATGGCGTCGATGCGATGCCGGAGACCGGCGAGAACGTCGCCGAGGAATTCCAGGTCTCGCGCGCCGACCAGGACGCCTTCGCGATCCGCTCGCAGCAGCGCGCGGGCAAGGCGATCGCGGCCGGCTATTTCGCCGAAGAAATCACGCCGATCACCATTCCCGGCGGCAAGTCCGGCCCCATCACCGTGGACAAGGACGAGCATCCGCGCCCCGAGACCACGCTGGAAGGCTTGGCAAAACTGAAGCCGATCGTGCGCAATCCCGGCACGGTGACCGCTGGCAACGCCTCCGGCGTCAACGACGGCGCCGCCGCGATGATCCTGGCCTCGGAAGCCGCGGTGAAGAAGCACGGCCTGACGCCGCGCGCCCGCATCCTCGGCCTCGCCTCGGCCGGCGTGCCGCCGCGCATCATGGGCATCGGCCCCGTGCCCGCGACCCGCAAGCTGATGGAGCGGCTCGGCAAGAAGATCAACGATTTCGACCTGATCGAGCTCAACGAGGCTTTTGCCTCGCAGGGCATCGCCTGCATGCGCCAGCTCGGCGTCGCCGACGATGCCGACTACGTCAATCCGCATGGCGGCGCCATCGCACTCGGCCATCCGCTCGGCATGAGCGGCGCGCGCCTCGCGCTCACCGCCGTGCATGGCATGGAGAAGCGCGGCGGCAAGCTCGCGCTCGCCACCATGTGCGTCGGCGTCGGCCAGGGTGTCGCGGTCGCGATCGAGAAGCTGAATTGATGAAACGCAGCGTTCGTCATCCCGGGGCGGTGCACTTGCACCTGAACTATGGTGCGCAGTTGCGCACCTGAGGATCTCGAGATTCCGGGTTCAGCCCTGACGGGCTGCCCCGGAATGACAGCTGCAAGGAAGCCGCCGAAACCCGCTTCCCCAAATTAGTTATGTCCTATAATGATTGGCGGAAGCGTTGACCGGCAGGACCAAAATGGCCGGGGAGGAGTTCGCCAATGACATTCATCTATCCCACCGACAGCAACAGGGCGCATCCGCTGCCGCTGTCGCCCGAGTACAAGAGCTCGATCAAGCGCGCGCCGAACAAGCCCTTGATCCCGATGCGCCACACCCTGTCGGAACTCACCGGCCCGGTCTACGGCCACGAGACGGTGCGCCAGGGCGATAATGACCTCACCACTCAGCATGCGGGCGAGCCGATCGGCGAGCGCATCATCGTGCACGGCCATGTCCGCGACGAGGACGGCCGCGGCGTGCCGAACTCGCTGGTCGAGATCTGGCAGGCCAATTCCTGCGGCCGCTACGTCCATGTCCGCGACCAGCATCCGGCGCCGCTCGATCCGAATTTCACCGGTGCGGGCCGCACCGTGAGCGATGCCGACGGCTATTACCGTTTCGTCACCATCAAGCCCGGCGCCTATCCCTGGGGCAACCATCACAACGCCTGGCGTCCCGCGCACATCCATCTGTCGGTGTTCGGCCATTCCTTCGTCACGCGCCTCGTCACGCAGATGTATTTCCCGAACGATCCGCTGTTCCCGTTCGATCCGATCTTCAACTCGGTGCCGGACGAGAAGGCGCGGGCGCGGATGGTGTCGTCGTTCGACCTCGAGAACACCCAGCCCGAATGGGCGCTGTGCTACCGCTTTGACATCGTGCTGCGCGGCAAGAACGCCACGCCTATGGAGAATCACTAGTGCAGGATTCTGTGAAGCCCAACGGGATCACCCCATCGCAGACCGTCGGTCCGTTCTTCAAATACGGCCTGACGCCGAACGGCGAGTACGCCTGGAACGACGCGTTCACCAACTCGACGCTGACGCCCGACGTCACGGGCGATCGCATCCGCATCGAGGGCCGGGTGTATGACGGCGACGGCGTCGCCGTGCCCGATGTCATGCTGGAGATCTGGCAGGCGGATGCGCAGGGACGCTTTGCCGACCCGCAGGACAAGCGCGCATTGCCGAACGCCAGCTTCCGTGGCTTTGCCCGCTGCGGCACCGACAAGGACGGCAATTATTCCTTCGACACCATCAAGCCGGGTGTGGTGCCGGATCCCGATGGCAAGCCGCAGGCACCGCATGTCCTGCTAGCGGTGTTCGGACGCGGCATGCTGCGGCATCTCTACACCCGGATCTATTTCAGCGACGAGGCCGGCAACGCCGCCGACCCCGTGCTGGCGCTGGTGCCGGCCGATCGCCGCGCCACGCTGACCGCGGTGCGCGAAGCCGGGAAGCCGGTCTACCGGCTCGACCTGCGGCTCCAGGGCGACAACGAGACGGTGTTCTTCGACGTGTGACGTCTCGCCGCCTTCCTGTGAAGGCGGCCGACGCGCGCTGGCGCTTCCCCGGGTGATCATGCAGTATGGCTGCAGCACCGGGGGGCGCGATTCATGACATCCTCACCACTGCCGGCGGTCACGGAGCCCAGCTATCTGACGGCTGCCCTGCGCAAGGCGGGTGCGCTGGACGCCGGCGCCGTGCGCGAGGTGAAGGTGCTGCACCAGCGCGACACCGTTGTGTCGCACATCATCCGCCTCGGCCTGCGCTATGTCGGTGAAGCCGGCGGCGCGCCGCAATCGCTGATCCTGAAGACCGCGCATGCCGCCTTCGCGAAATCACTTGCCGATGCCGGTCGGCACGAGGTGGCTTTCTACACGCAGCTTGCGCCGAGCATGCCGCGGGGGCTCGCGCCGCGCTGCTTCGACGGGAGCTTCGACGAGGAGAGCCGGGCCTGGCACCTTCTGCTCGAGGATCTCACCGACAGCCATGTGATCGCGACCCAATGGCCTCTGCCGCCGACGCGCGAGCAGGCGATGGCGATCGTCACGACCCTGGCGCGCTGGCATGCGGCATGGTGGGACCATCCCGGTCTTGGTGACACCGTCGGCAGCTGGGCGAGCGCTGAGGAGCGCGCGCAGCACATGGAGACCTTCGCCGGTCATTACGACCGTTTTGCCGATCTCCTCGGCGACCGTCTCGGCGAAGAGCGCCGCACCCTCTATCGCCGCCTGATCGAGCATTCGGCCCGGCTGTCCCAGCGCTATCAGTCACGGCGTCATATCAGCATTGCCCATGGCGATGCCCATATCTGGAATTTCCTGCTGCCGCGCCCCGGTATCGCAGACACCGTGCGCATCTTCGATTTCGACCAGTGGCGCGTCAACGTGCCGACGACCGACCTCGCCTACATGATGGCGATCCAATGGTATCCGGACCGCAGGCAGGCGCTCGAGCGGCCGCTGCTCAATCATTATCACGAGACGCTGATGGCCAATGGCGTCACCGGCTACACACGCGGCGCGCTCGATCAGGACTATCGTCTGTCGGTGCTCTGGCAGATCACCAAGCCGGTCTGCCAATGGAGCATCAACATCCCGCCGCTGATCTGGTGGAACAACCTTGAGCGGGTGATGATGGCGGTCGAGGATTTGGGCTGCGAGGAGTTGTTGTAGCGGCTGCTTGTCCCAGGCGCGGTGCAGCGCGCAGCGGTGCGCCGCAGAACCGGGACCCCAGCATGGCGCCGTATGGGCCCCGGCCCAGCAGCGCAACGCTGAAGCAGCGCTGCGCTGCGTCCGGGGCATGAGACTGGCGTGTGTCCTACTCCATCACCGCATGCTCCGGCCCCGCGGCCTGCTTGCGCAGCGCGGCCTTGGTGGAGCCGATCAGCAGGGCGAGCGGGATGGTGCAGAGAATGAAGAACATCACCAGCTGGTAGTCGTGGGCGAAGGCGATGATCTGCGCCTGCACGCCGACCATCCTGTCGGCCATGGCGCGGCCGGCGTCGGTGGACAGGTTGATCATGCCGCGCACGTCAGGCATCTGCAGCGCGTGGTTGAACGGGTTGATGTGCTCGGACAGGATCGCATAGGTTCGCCGCGTTCCTTGCGTCAGCTCGGCGATGACGACGGAAATGCCGACCGAGCTCGCGACGTTGCGCATCAGGGTCAGCATCGCGGTGCCGTCGGTGCGCAGGTCGTTCGACAGCGTCAGGAACGACACGGTCGAGAGCGGCACGAACACGAGGCCGAAGCCGAAGCCCTGGACCACGCTGACGGTCACGATCTCCGGCACCTGGGTCAGGTCGGTCCAGCCGGTCATCTGGAACAGCGAGCCCGCGGTCAGCGTCAGGCCCGTGATGATCAGCGTGCGCGCCTCGAAATAGCGCATCATGCGGCCGACCAGCATCATGGCGAAGAAAGTGCCGAAGCCGCGGCTTGCCAGCAGCAGGCCGGCGGTGATGATGGGATAGCCGATCACGTTCTGCATGTAGGGCGAAGCCAGCGCCATGGTCGAGAACAGCACGAGGCCCATCACGATCATGAACATGCAGCCGGTGACGAAGTTGCGATCCCGGAACAGCGCGAAGCGGATGAACGGCGTCGAGGTCGTGAAGGAGTGCGCCAGGAAGAAGTAGAAGGCGACGGCCGAGACGATGAATTCCGCGATGATCTCGTTCGACTCGAGCCAGCCCAGTTGCTCGCCGCGGTCCAGCGCGAGCTGGAGGGCGCCGATCGCGATCGCCAGCGCGGCGAAGCCGAGCCAGTCGAACTTGAGAGTGAGATCCTTCTTGGTCTCATCCATGAAGATGATCAGCCCGATCACGGTGATCGCGCCGAACGGCAGATTGACGAAGAACACCCAGTGCCAGGAATAGGTCTCGGTGAGCCAGGCACCGAGCGAGGGGCCCATGATCGGGCCCATCATCACGCCCATGCCCCAGATCGACATCGCCTTGGCGCGTTCCTGCAGCGTGTAGTAGTCAAGCATCACCGATTGCGACAGCGGCACCAGCGCGGCGCCGAACACGCCCTGCAGCAGGCGGAACAGCACCATCTGGTTGATGTCCTGCGCGAGGCCGCACAGCACGGAGGCAATGGTGAAGCCGGCCGAGCAGATGATGAAGATGCGCTTGCGGCCGTAGCGGTTGGCGATCCAGCCCACCGGCGCCGTCATGATTGCGGCGGCGACGATGTAGGAGGTCAGCACCCAGTTGATCTGGTCCTGCGAGGCCGACAGCGTGCCCTGCATGTAGGGCAGGGCGACGTTGGCGATGGTGGTGTCCAGCGCCTGCATGATGGTCGCAGTCATGGCGCAGATCGTCACCATGTTCCGGCGCAGGCCGGGGACCATCAGGCTGGCATTGGGGCCGGACATCGGATCAGTCCTTGTCGTGGTCTTTATCCTGGCTTGCCGTCGCCGACAGGCCGAACAGTCCGGCGAGCGAGCGCTTGTGGCCGGTGTCGATGGTGGCATAGACGCTCATGCCGGCCTTCAGCTTCCTCACATATTTGTCGGTCTCGTCGAAATAGATTCGGATCGGCACGCGCTGCACCACCTTGACGAAGTTGCCGGTGGCGTTCTGCGGCGGCAGGATCGCGAATTGCGCGCCGGTGCCGGGCGAGAGCGAGCCGATCTTGCCTTTGAACACGTGGTTCGGGAATGCGTCGACCTCGAGGGTCACAGGCTGCCCCTCGGTGACATAGGTGAGGTCGCTCTCCTTCGGGTTGGCGTCGACCCAGGGATGAGCGACATCGATGATGGAGAACACCGCCGTGCCGGCGCTGACGTAGCGGCCGAGCTGGATCTGCTCGACCTGCGTCGCCACGCCGCTCATCGGCGCGCGCACCACGGCGTGATCGAGATTGCGCTCGGCATTGTCGAGCTTGGCCTTGGCCTGCGCATAGGGCGGGAACTTTTCCAGCGGCAGGTCGGTGTCACCGAGCAGTTGCGTCTTGGCCGTCGAGATCTGCTGCTTGACGTATTGTGCGATCGACCCCGACGTGACCAGCGCGTTCGCGGCGTTGTCGAGGTCGAGCTGCGAGCCGTAACTGTTCTTCACCAGCGCCTGCTTGCGCTCGACGTCGCGCTGCTTGAGGTCGACGCCCTGCTGGGCGAGGTTGAGCATATCGCCGTAGATCTTGATGTTGGCGCGAAGATTGTCGTACGTGGTCTGCGCCTGCATCAGCTGCGCCTTGGCCTCATCCACCGCGAGGCGAAACGGCACGGGGTCGATCTCGAACAGCACGTCGCCCTGCTGGACGAGCTGGCCTTCCCTGACCACGACCTTATCGATCTTGCCGGAGATGTCAGGCGTCACCAGAACCTTCTGCGCGCCGACATAGGCATCGTCAGTGCCGACATAGCGGCCGCCATTGAGATAGAAGGTGAGGCCGCCGATGGCGACCACAACAGGCAGCACGACCATCAGCAGGAAGCGCCGATAGCGGCGCAGGCCGGCCATGAAGCGGCGCCGCGGATCGGTGCCGGCCTTCTTGGTCGGCTTGCCGCCGTCGATCTTCTGCTCGGGCTGGAATTTGAGGACCTGATCAGCCATAGCGCTGCTCCTTACGCGCCTGTTCCGCTCCGCTACTCTGGATCGCGTTACGCACGTTTTCCTTGATTGTTTCGAGTTGGGTGAGAAGGCGGTGGGCGTCCGCCGGGTTGATGCCGTCGAGGGCGTTGGCCGTGAGCTCGGACTTCAGCCCGCTCATCCGTCCGAGCAGTTGCCGCCCGGCTTTCTTCAGATAAAGGCGCTTGACGCGGCGGTCCGAGGCATCGCTGCGACGCTCGATCCAATCGTTGTCGCACAGCTTGTCGATCAGCCGCGTCAGCGTGATCGGCTGCATCTCCAGCAGCTCAGCGAGTTCCGACTGCTTCATGCCCTCGCTGCGCTCGACCTTGGTCAGCACGGCCCATTGCGCGCGGGTGATGCCGAAGCGAGAGGCCTCTTTGTCGGCATAGACACGCAGCAGACGGTAGAGCTCGCCGAGCGTGAAAAGGAAATTCTGGTCAACCGACCCGCGGCTCATAAGCTTGGCCTCCAATAAGCTTGGGATATAATAAGCAAGCTTATGATTATTTCATGGCGGATCGCCGGGAGGCTGTCCCGCGGCAAGAGCATGGCGGGCAGCCGCATTCCGCGTCGCGCTTTGGGTTCCCTCCCCGAAATGCTAGAACGCTGCCGACATGACCCTCGCAAAGCCGGCCTTTCCTGCGCCCGACCACGATCACGGCCGCTGCACTGCGGACGCGCTGGCGCATGCCGAGGCCGTTTGCAAGCTGCGTGCGCAGAAATTCACACCGATCCGCCGTCAGGTGCTGGGAGCTTTGCTTTCCAGCCATCGCCCGCTCGGCGCCTATGAGGTGATCGACGAGCTCGCCAAGTCGATGGCGCGGCCTGCGCCGATCACGGTCTACCGGGCGCTCGATTTCCTGATGGCCAACGGCCTCGTGCACCGCATAGAAAGCCGCAACGCCTATCTCGCCTGCGCCGCCCACGACCACGATTCAACCTCGGCGGTGGCGTTCCTGATCTGCGAGCGCTGCGGCCTCGTCGGCGAGATACCCTCGGCATCCTTCGCCGGGGATATCAACGCCGCGGCGCGCGGCTCGGGCTTTGCGCCCAAATTGTCCGTGGTGGAGATCACGGGCGTCTGCACCCATTGTCAGAAAGCTGCATAAACCAACAACGGCGCAAAGCCGGATCACAGGAAGACATGTCCGCACCTCAAGCCATCCCGTCTGCCGGTCGTCCCCTCAGTGCCGGCGCCATTGCCCTGATGCTCATGCTGTGCCTGACCTGGGGTTTCAACCAGATCGCGGTGAAGCTGGTGCTGCCGGACATCCCGCCGATGCTGCAGGCGATGATCCGCTCCATGGGCGCGCTGCCGGTGCTGTTCATCATCGGCAGGTTGCGGGGCGTGAAGTTCTTCGAGCGCGACGGCACCTGGAAGCCTGGCCTGATCGCAGGACTGATGTTCGGCATCGAGTTCGTGCTGATCTTCCAGGGCCTGCGTCTGACCTCTGCCTCGCGCGCGGTGGTGTTCCTCTACACCGCGCCGTTCTTCGTGGCGCTCGGCTCCTATCAGGTGCTCGGCGAGCGGCTCGGGGCTGCGCAATGGCTCGGCCTCGCCATCAGCTTTGCCGGCGTTGCGCTCGCGATCGGCGTTCCGCAACCCAATGTGGACGCGCATGTCCTGCTCGGCGATCTCCTGATCGTCGGCGGCGCGGCGCTCTGGGCGGCGACCACACTGGTCGCCAAGGGCACAAGGCTGCGCTTAGCAGCTCCCGAGAAGGCGCTCGGCTACCAGGTCGCGACCTCGATCCCGATCCTCGGGCTGGCGGCATATCTGTTCGAGGAGACCATCACCCACCCACCGTCGCCGCTGTCGCTCAGCCTGATGGCCTTCCAGGCGATCTGGGTGGTGGGAACCACGTTCACGCTTTGGTTCGCGCTGGTGAAGGCCTATTCGGCCAGCAAATTGTCCGCTTTTACCTTCATCACCCCTTTGTTTGGCGTGGTGGGTAGCTATTTCATCATGCACGACACCCTGAGCCTGGCTTTCGGGGCGGCCGCCGTCCTTGTAATTGCTGGGCTTTTCCTCGTTAACCGTCCGAGTGCGGCCGTTCAGGAGCTCCCTCTCCCGGTGCCGCGAGCCCATAAGGGAGCTCCTGAACCGGAGGCCGCACTCGATTCATAAGTTCTTGGTATTCCTTTGAATTCGAAGTTCGCTCAGAGGCGCCGCGAGTGAGGGAACTTCGAACTCAAAGGGATACCGCCAAACGGCTGCGGCGCCGGCTGATGCATTGCTGAATGCCACCCAAACCTGATATTTGGACCCCATGAACAAGCTCGAAAACTCCATCGATTCCGACCTCGCGGGCCCGGCGCCCCGGCACCAGACCACCCAGGTGAAGGTCGGCGACGTCACTGTTGGCGGCGGTGCGCCGATCGTCGTGCAGTCGATGACCAACACCGATACTGCCGACATCGACGGCACCATCGCCCAGGTTGCAGCGCTGGCGCGCGCCGGCTCCGAAATGGTCCGCATCACCGTGGACCGCGAGGAGGCCGCAGCCGCGGTTCCGCACATTCGCGACGGCCTTCTCAAGCGCGGCATCACCACGCCGCTGATCGGCGACTTCCACTATATCGGCCACAAGCTGCTCGCCGAGCATCCGGCCTGCGCCGAGGCGCTCGCCAAGTACCGCATCAATCCCGGCAATGTCGGCTTCAAGGACAAGCGCGACACCCAGTTCGCCGACATCATCGAGATCGCCAACAAGAACAACAAGCCGGTGCGCATCGGCGCCAATTGGGGCTCGCTCGATCAGGAGCTGCTGACCAAGCTGATGGACGAGAACGCCGCGTCGCCGAATCCGCGCGATGTGCGCGCGGTGACGCGTGAAGCGATGGTGCAGTCGGCGCTGCTCTCGGCAGCGCGGGCCCAGGAGCTCGGCATGCCGAAGGACCGCATCATCCTCTCGGCCAAGGTCTCGGCCGTGCAGGATCTGATCGCGGTCTATCAGGACCTCGCGGCGCGCTCGGATTACGCCATCCATCTCGGCCTCACCGAGGCCGGCATGGGCTCGAAGGGCATCGTCGCCTCGTCGGCCGCGCTCGGCATCCTGCTGCAGCAGGGCATCGGCGACACCATCCGCATCTCACTGACGCCGGAGCCCGGCGGCGACCGCACCCGCGAGGTGCAGGTCGGTCAGGAGCTGCTCCAGACCATGGGCTTCCGCACCTTCGTGCCACTGGTTGCGGCGTGCCCCGGCTGCGGCCGCACCACCTCGACGACGTTCCAGGAGCTGGCGCGCTCGATCCAGGATTTCATCCGCGACGAGATGCCGACCTGGAAGACGAAATATCCCGGAGTCGAGCAGCTCAACGTCGCGGTGATGGGCTGCATCGTCAACGGCCCCGGCGAATCCAAGCACGCCAATATCGGCATCTCGCTGCCCGGCACCGGCGAAGCGCCGGCCGCGCCAGTGTTCGTCGACGGCAAGAAGTTCCGCACGCTGCGCGGCCCCGGCATCGCCGCCGACTTCAAGGCACTGGTGATCGACTACATCGACCAGCGCTACGGCCAGGGCGCCAAGGTCCCGGTGACCGCGGCGGAGTGATTTCACTCGCTCGCTAGCACCCCACACTCCGCTGTCGTCCCTGCGAAAGCAGGGACCCATAACCACAGGGCGTCGTGGTTGGGCAGACTGTCACTCCGAGTCTTCGCCAAATTCAATCCTGTGGCTATGGGTCCCTGCTTTCGCAGGGACGACAGCTGAGTTTGCGGTGCAGATTGCGTATCTATTGCCGCACGCTACGATGGCTCCCAATCAACAATGATTGGGAGCAACACCCATGAGCTCACTCGCCGGCAAGCAGGGCCCGCGCTATCGCCACAGCGCGGACGAAGGCGCTGCTTACGAGACCATTGCGGTCGAAAAGCTCACGCCCATCATCGGCGCGGAAATCTCCGGCGTCGATATCGGCCAGCTCGTCGAGGGGGACGCGCGCTCCAACCGGCAGATGGACGAGATCCATCGCGCGCTCGCCGAAAACCTCGTGATCTTCTTCCGCGACCAGCACATCACGCCGAAGCAGCATCTCGCCTTCGGCCGCAAGTTCGGCGAGCTGCATTTCCATCCGGCCGCGCCGCACGAGGACGAAGATCCGGCCTTGATGAAGATCTACGCCGACAAGAACTCGCCGCGCGCCAATGGCGAGGGCTGGCACTCCGACGTGTCCTGCGATCTCGAACCGCCGATGGGCTCGATCCTCTACATCAAGCAGTGCCCGCCGCGCGGCGGCGACACGCTGTTCGCCAACATGTACGCCGCTTATGAGGCGCTGTCGGATCGCATGAAGGCCTATCTCGACGGCCTCACCGCGCTGCACGACGGCGAGCCGATCTATCGCGGGCTCTACGCGAACTATGGCGTCGCCGACCGTCCCTCCTATCCCCACGCCGAGCACCCGGTGGTGCGCACGCATCCGGTCACGGGCAAGAAGGCGCTCTACGTCAATCGCGGCTTCACCCGCCACATCAATGGCATCCCGCGCGACGAGAGCGACGCCATGCTGGCCTATCTCTACCAGCATGCCGAGAACCCGCTGTTCCAGTGCCGCTTCCGCTGGACCGAGAACGCCATCGCGTTCTGGGACAACCGCTGCACCCAGCATCGCGCGATGTGGGACTACTGGCCGCACACGCGCTCCGGCACACGGGTGACGGTGAAGGGGGAAAGGCCGGTGTGAGCAAGCCGTGGCGCGCCATCGTCGCTGTCGCGTTTGCGCTGATCCCGCTTTTGCTGTCGCCAGTTGATCATGGCCAGGCGGCCGCGGCGCGGAAGGCTGCAAAGGCGAAACCGAAAACGTCTGCGCCGGAGACATGCGAGCCGCGGAGATTCCGGATTGTCGTCGACGTCGGACACACACCGGAATCCTATGGCGCGCTCAGCGCGCGCAATGATCCGGAGTTCGGCTTCAACTTCGTTCTCGCAAAACTCATCACGGCAAAGCTCAGGTCCGAAGGCTTTGCCGCCACCCGCCTGCTCGTCACGGATGGCAAGGCGCGGCCGAGCCTATTCAAACGGGTCAGTGCCGCCAATGACAGCCGGACCGATCTCTTCCTGTCGATCCATCACGATTCGGTGCCGGATAAATTGCTCGAGACCTGGGAATTCGACGGCGCGAAGAGCTATTTCAGCGACCGCTTCTCGGGTCACTCGCTGTTCGTGTCGAAGCAGAATCCGCATTTTGCCACCAGCCTGCTGCTGGCGCGGATGATCGGCAGGCAGCTCAAGGAGCAGGGCCTGCATTACGCCGGCCAGTACACGCTGCCACTGATGGGCCGTTACCGGCATCAGTTGCTCGACAAGGATGTCGGCGTATACCGCTATGATGGGCTCATCGTGCTGTCGCGGACGAGGAGTGCTGCCGTGCTGCTCGAGGCCGGCTCGATCATCAACCGCGACGAGGAGATGGAGCTCAACTCGTCTGAGCGGCAGGAGATGATTGCGAGGGCCGTTGCGGCCGGGGTCAGGGATTTCTGCGAGAAGCGGTAGATCGCTCCGCTGTCTCAACAACCGTCATTGCGAGCGCAGCAGAGCAATCCAGACTGCCGCCGCGGAAATGCTTCGCTACGCTCGCAACGACAGGCTGCTACAGCGGCCCTCCCCGATATTCCCGGTTCGCCAGGCTCGCCTCCTCCAAGTCCAGATCGCGCTCGATCCGCCGTCTGGTCTCGTCGGTGATCTGGCCGTCGCGCAGGAGTTCGTGGATGAACTTGCGTTCGGCGGCGATCAGCTCGCGGGTCAGCGCGGTGCCGGCGGCGGAGACGTCGTGCTGAGTGGGATCGAGCGCATCGGGGAGCTGGTTGAGGCGAATCTCGTGACGCGCGCGCAGGAGCCGCATCACCTCGTCGGACACCTCCTTCTCCGCGGTCAGCGCGTCCAGCGATTTCAGCGCGGCATCGAGCGCTTGGCGGCGCGCCGCGATCTCGGCCTCGTGGGCGGCGACGTGCTCGCTGCGGCCGGCCTCGGCGACGCCGAGCCAGCGCACCAGCGGCGGCAGCGTCAGACCGACGCCGATCAGCGTGACGAAGATGACGCCGAAGGCGACGAACAGGATCAGGTCGCGATAGGGGAAGGCATCGCCCTCGGGCAGCGTGAACGGCAGCGCCAGCGCGGCCGCGAGCGACACGGCGCCGCGCACGCCGGTGAAGGCGAGCACGAACGGCCATTGCCATGGCGGCGAGGGATCGCGCTCGCGCAGCGACTTCGAGAGGATTCTCGGCAGATAGGTCGCGGGATAGAGCCAGGCGAAGCGCGCGATCACGATGATCATCAGGACCACGGCGGTCGCGATCAGAATGTCGTCGAGCGGGAACGTCTTCGATTTCTCATAGAGGGCGCGCATCTGGAAGCCGGTGAGCAGGAACAGCAGGCCCTCGATCAGGTAAATGATGAGATCCCAGAAGAAGATGCCCTGCAGGCGCGTCGCCGACGAGATCAGCAGCGGGCCGTTCCAGCTGACATAGAGGCCGCAGGCGACCGTGGCGATCACGCCGGAGCCGCCGACATGCTCGGGCAGCCAGTAGGAGACGTAGGGCGTGATCAGCGACAGCGTCAGCTCGACCTGCGGGTCCCTGGACCATTTGCGGAAACGCAGGGAGAGCCAGCCGACGCCGATGCCGAATGCGATCTCGCCGGCGACGATAAGGGCGAATTCGCCGGCCGCCAGCGGCAGCGAGAAGTGGCCGACTATGATGGCGGCGAGCGCGAAGCGGTAGAGGATCAATGCGGTGGCATCGTTGGCGAGCCCTTCGCCCTCGAGAATGACCACGAGCCGGCGCGGCAGGTTCAGGCGGCGCGCGATCGCGAGCGGTGCCACCACGTCGGGCGGCGCGACGATCGCCCCGAGCAGGAATCCGATCGTCCAGGGCAGGCCGATCAGATAGTGCGTGGCGGCGGCCACCATGGCCGCCGTGAAGATCACTGCGCCGACCGCGAGCAGCACGATCGGGCGCAGATTGTTCCTGAACTCGCGCCAGCTCATCGCAACGCTCGCCGAGTAGATCAGCGGCGGCAGCACCATCAGCAGCACCAGTTCCGGCGGCAGCTCCACCGGCGGCATGCCCGGCACGAAGGCGAGGCCGACGCCGGAGAGCATCAGCAAAATGGCGGGCGCGATGTTGAAGCGACGGGCGACCAGCGCGGTGCCCGCCAGCACCGCGAGCAGGATGAGAAAGGTCTGGAATTTCGCTGCGATCATGGCCTGTCTTGGCCCGGAAGCAATCGCAAGGTCAATGCGGCGCGGCTCACACCAGCTGCTCTGCCACCATGCGCCCGATGCGTGCAAATACGGCTTGGATTTGGGCGGCGTTCGGCGCGCCGCCCTGGGTGTAGGCCGCGATCAGGATCGGCATGTCCGGCTTGCTGTCAGGCTTGGGCCAGACGACGGCGATGTCGCCTGCGGCATCCTTGCCGTTGTATCCGGTCTTGTCGCCGATCTTCCAGTCCGCGGGCAGGCCGCCGCGCAGCCGGTTCGCGCCGGTCTTGCAGTTCACCATCCACTCGGTGAGCTGTGCGCGAGAGGCCGGCGACAGCGCCTCGCCCACGATCAGCCGCTTCAGATTGCCGGCCATCGCCACCGGCGTCGTGGTGTCGCGGGGATCGCCGGGCGGGGAGCGGTTGAGCTCGGGCTCGTTGTGGTCAAGCCGCGAGGTGGCATCGCCGAGCGATCGCCAGAACGCGGTGAGTGCGGTGGGCCCGCCGACCCGCGCCAGCAGCAGATTGGCACAGGTGTTGTCGCTGAGCTCGACGATCGCCTTGCACATGTCAGCGACCGACATCTTGCCGGCGGCGAGGTTTTGCTTGGCGACCGGCGCGTAGTCGAGCAGGTCATCTTGGCCGTAAGGGATCATGGCCGCAAGCTGCTCCTCGCCGCGATCGACCCGCGCCAGCACGCAGGCCGCGAGCGAGGCCTTGAATGTCGAGCACATCACGAAGCGTTCGTCGGCGCGCCAGGCGAGTTTTGCGCCTGTGGCGAGATTCTCCGCATAGACCCCGATCTTTCCGCCGCTTTCGCGCTCATAGGATTCGAGCTCAGGCGGCGCCTTCGCGGCAAAAGCGGGCGCAGCGGCCATCCAGCAGAGAGAGGCGAGCAGGGAACGGCGATCGAGCAGCATGGGGGCCTTTTGGACAATTGGGGAGGAGCGAGGAAAGGCGAACGATATTTCCACACCGTCATTGCGAGCGCAGCGAAGCAATCCAGTCTATCACCGCGGAGAGACTCTGGATTGCTTCGCTGCGCTCGCAATGATGGAGAATGGCGGACGAGCACGTCAGATTCTGGGCAGTGAAAGGTCGATTGAGAGAAGCCCTCACTCTCTCAGATCATACCGGTACGACTTCGACACGATTTGCCAGCCGTCGGCGAGCTTCATTGCGACCAGATAGTCCGTGAAGTAGCGCGGCGGCAGCTGGCAGCGGACCTTGATGAAGGCGGTCTTGTCGTCGGAGCGGTCGATGGTGACGATGAAATCCTCACGCGGCTTGCCTTCGGCCTTGCCGGAGGGACGCTTCCGCACGCGGTCGAGCCAGTCGGGCACGGTCAGCACCTGCAATTCGCCGTTCTCGACCCAGCGCAAATCGGCGGAGGGGTGGAAGATGGCACCGAGCTTGTCGGCGTCCCCCTCATAGAGCCCATCGAAATACGATTGCACGACGGCTTCGACGCTCGAGCGGTTCTGGCTCATGGGTCATCCCTTTGCATGATGTCTTGCGAGGAACTTACTCGTACACATCAGAATGCGCTATGGGTGTGTCAGCCATTTGCGCGAAGACGTTGTCGTGACCGGATCAGAAAATTCGAACGCTCGCATCCTCACCGGCGAATGCTATTGCCGCAGTGTACGCTTCGAGGTGGCGGACGCGTTCGCCTACGCGATGAACTGCCACTGCTCGAACTGCCGCCGCACCACCGGCTCCGCCTTCAAGGCGTTCGCCGGGATCGAGCAGCACAAGCTCCGCCTTGTCCAAGGCGCAGACCAGCGCCTCATCTATGGTGACGACATCACCCACGACGCCCACTGCGCGCGCTGCGGCTCGCTGCTTTATTCCCGGGTGCGTGAGGGGAAATGGGTCCATGTCGCCATGGGAACCCTGGTCGACGCCCCCTCGATCCGGCCGACCGCCCACATCTTCGTCGGCTCGAAGGCGCCCTGGCACGAGATTACGGACAATCTGCCGCAATATCGGGGGCACCTTGGAGAGGGCTAGGGGAACCGGGCGAGCGAACTTTGTCGGCGAACCCCGACCGCACTGGCGCGACAAACATAAAGGGTCTTTCGGCCCGCCGCCGGCGCCTTCGTGACCTCCATCACAAGCGCCAGCAGCAGGTCCTGCTAAAGCGGTCCCAAAGGGGCTCGAACCGCCTCTGAACTTCGGAAGTCGTGTCATGCGCAATCTGCTCAGACTATGCCCGCTTCTGCTCGCCGCCGCGCTGCTGTTCGGCGCCGGGCCCGCTTTTGCCGGAAAGCGCGTCGCGCTGGTGCTCGCCAACTCGGCCTACCAGCATGCGCCCTCGCTGGCGAACCCCGTCAATGACGGTGCGGTGATGGCGAAGACACTGAGGGAGGCGGGCTTCGACGTCGTCGAGGCCCGTCACGACCTCTCGGCGCTCGACACGCGGCGCGTGCTGCGCGACTTTGCCGATGCAACCCGCGATGCCGACATCGCTGTGGTCTATTATGCCGGTCACGGCATCGAGGTCGAAGGCTCCAACTATCTGATCCCTGTCGACGCCAAGCTCGAGCGCGATACCGACGTGTACGACGAGGCGCTGTCGCTCGATCGTGTCCTGGTCGCCGTCGAGCCCGCCAAGCAGCTGCGCCTGGTGATCCTGGATGCCTGCCGCGACAATCCGTTCGGCAAGACCATGAAGCGTACGATTGCAACGCGCGGCATCGGCCGCGGCCTTGCCCAGGTCGAGCCGACCAGCCCGAACACGCTGATCGCCTACTCGGCCAAGGCCGGTTTCACCGCGCAAGACGGCGATGGCGCCAACAGTCCGTTCACGGTCGCGCTCTCGAAGCATCTGACGACGCCAGGCCTCGATGTCCGCCGCGCCTTCGGCTTCGTGCGCGATGACGTGCTCAAGTCGACCGGCAACAAGCAGGAGCCGTTCGTGTACGGCTCGCTCGGCGGCGATGACGTGCCGCTGGTGCCGGTCAAGGTGGTGGCGGCGGGGCCGGCGGTGCCTGCGCCGAACCCGCAGGCCGATATTCGCCGCGACTATGAACTCTCGCTCCAGGTCGGCAACCGGGCGGCATGGGAAGCGTTTCTCGCCCAGCATCCCGACGGCTTCTATGCGAGCCTAGCCAAGCTCCAGCTCGAGAAAATCGACGCCGAGCAGGCTCATGCGGCGGCGACCGAGAAGGCGAAGCAGGCCGAGGCCGAGCGCGATCGTCTCGCGGCCCTCGGTGCGCAGAAGGAAGCCCAGGCCAAGGCCGCGGCTGACGCCAAGGCGGCCGAGCAGGCGCAGATCGCGGCGCGAAAAGCCAAGGAACAGGCGCAGCAGCAGGCGGCCGCCGCCGAGCAGCAGCGCGTCAACCTCGCCGCGACAGCGGCGAGCGCTGCGCCGGCCAGTACCGCAAGCCCTGGTGGCACCAACGTCGCCTCGCTGGCGCCGGCGGCGCCGGCAGCCGATCTCACCCGCTCGGTGCAGACCGAGCTCGGCCGCGTCGGCTGCTTCTCCGGACAGGCCGACGGCAACTGGAACACGTCCTCGCAGCGATCGCTATCGCAGTTCAACCGTTATGCCGGCACCAAGCTCGACGTGAAGGTGGCAAGTACCGACGCGCTCGATACCGTCAAGGCCAAGCAGTCGCGCGTCTGCCCGCTGGTCTGTGAGCACGGCTTCAAGGCCGACGGCGACAAATGCACCAAGATCGTCTGCCGTGAGGGCTATGCCGTCAACGACGACAACGAATGCGAGAAGCAGCGTGCCGCCAAGCCGGCCAAGCCCTCGTCCGCCAAACGCGACGACAGCGAGGAGCGTCCCGCACGGCAGCGTCGTCAGGCTGCCGGCGCCGCGGGCGGCTATGGTGCTGCTGCCGGCATTGCCGCTGCCGCCGGTGCCAGCCGCCCTTCGGGTGGCGGGCAGGTGTTCTGCAACAGCGGCGGCTGCCGTCCGGTCAACCGCGGCTGTCATCTCGAATATCGCGGCGGTGGCGGCCCCGGCAACGATGCCAATGCCGAAGTGTGTCACTAAAGCATGATCCGGAAAAGTGCGAAGCGGTTTTCCGGAAAGATCATGCGTAAACAACAACCTAAAGCGCGATGACGATTCATCCAAATCTCATCGCGCTTTAGGGTGAGAAGCCTCTCCCTGTCGTCCCCGCGAAACGCAGGAACGGCAGATCAGTTCGAGATCGCGCTCGCCGCGATGTTCACCGTCAGCGCCAGCAAGGCCGTGTTGTAGATGAAGGACACGATGCCGTGCGCGGTGGCGGTGCGGCGGATGGTCTTGTCGGTGATGCCAACGTCGGAGACCTGTGCGGTCATGCCGATCACGAACGAGAAATAGACGAAGTCCCAATAGTCGGCGTGGTCTTCCTTGTCACCGCTCGGAAACTGCAGGCCGCCCGGCTTGGCGTTCCGGTAGTAATCATGTGCGTAATGCAGCGCGAAGGTGGTGTGCACGGCGGCCCATGACAGCGCGATGGTGGTAATCGCGATAGTCAGCTCGGCCGCGCCGCGATGCGCCGTGCCGAGCTCCGAAAGGATCGCGGCAATGCTGGCGAACGCACCGATCGCCGTCACCAGCAGGATCACGAAGCGACCGTCGTCCTGCATCGCAGCCGCGCGACGAATGTGGTGATGATCGTTGCAGAGCATCATGGTGTAAACCAGCGCGAGATAGACCGCGATCAGCGCATCCCAGCCGAACAACAGCCGCGTCACCAGCCGGTGCGAGCCCGGCAGCAGCAGGCAGACGAGAACACCGACGCCAAGCGAGATGAAGGTCCGCGGCCGCGCATAGATCAGCCGCACCGGCCGCGACATCTGGCGGAAGCGGGCGAGGGCGGGATCTTCTTTGTCGGTGGCCATGATGATGGCTCTCTCACTGTTGCTGCGGCGGCGGTCTGCTCCCTCGCCCCGCTTGCGTGGAGAGGGTTGGGGCAAGGGGTAGCCTCCGCAAAGACGGTGAGAGTTGGACTCGCGGAGAGTCCTCCTCACCCGAATTTGCTGTCGCAGATTCCGGCCTCTCCGCGCAGGCGGGGCGAGGCGAAGATCGTACGCTCGCGTCAGCTCTTCCGCTCGGCGACAAACCGTGCGGCAGCCTGCAGCACGGCGGCGCGATCGCCGAAGATCGAGACCGCGCTGTCGGCCCGCGCGAGCAGGTCGCGTACGCGCTGCTTGGCACCTTCAATGCCGAGCTGGGTAACGAAGGTGGTCTTGCCGAGCGCGGCATCGGCGCCGGCCGGCTTGCCGAGCGCAGCCGCATCGCCTTCGACGTCGAGCAGATCGTCGGCGATCTGGAACGCTTCGCCGAGCGCGCGGCCGTAATCGTCGAGCGCCTGATATTCCGCACTCGATGCCTGGCCGAGGATCGCGCCGGCGATGCAGCCGTAGCGCAACAGCGCGCCGGTCTTCATCTGCTGGATACGGGCGACATCGATCGGCTCGTTGCCGCCAAAGCGGCCTTCGCCGGCGAGATCGAGGATCTGGCCGCCGACCATGCCGCCGATGCCGGCGCAGCGCGCCAGCGCGCGGGTCAAGAGCAGGCGCACATTGGCGTCGCGATGGATCTCGTCCCGGGTGATGATGTCGAAGGCGAGCGTCAGGAGACCGTCACCGGCGAGGATCGCGGTGGCGTCATCGGTCTTCTTGTGCAGGGTCGGGCGGCCGCGGCGCAGGTCCGAATTGTCCATCGCCGGCAGGTCGTCGTGGATCAGCGAATAGCAATGGATGCATTCGAGCGCGGCGCCGGCGAGCAGCGCGGCCTCGCGCGGAACGCCGAACACGGCGGCGCTCTCGACCACCAGGAACGGCCGCAGGCGCTTGCCGCCGTTGAGGCTCGAATAGCGCATTGCGTCCATCAGTCGCTTTGGCCGGGCGATTTCATCGTGCAGGATGTCGTCCGACAAGAGGCGCCCGAGCAGGGCCTCGGTATCATCAGCGGTCTTGTCCAGACGCTTGGCGAAATCGGACGGGGACGTGCCGGTCATCAAGAAGGGCTCCAGAACTAAATTTCGGCCGGACAATCCTTTATGCGCCAGCCCCAGTCAATCGTTTGGAAGGCGTAAAAAGTGCTGGAAAAGGCCCGAATTATCACAGACTTAATGCCGGGCTCGTGGCCGCGTTTCGTTTTCCGCCGGAAAGATCGATTTGCGCATCGTTAAAATCCTGCTGGCGCTGCTCGCGATCGTGGTTCTCACGCCCTATTTGATCGCGCCGTTCTATCGCATTGGCCATCCGGTTTCGACGCTGATGGCCTGGCGCAGCTTGCGCGGCGCGCCGATGCAGCGGGAGTGGATCGATCTGGTTGATATGTCGCCCTATCTGCCGCGCGCGGTGGTGGCGGCCGAGGACGCGCATTTCTGCAAGCATCACGGCATCGACTGGGGCGCGCTGCGCGAGGCGATCGACGACGCCAGGGAGGACGGCACCGCTTTCCGGGGCGCCTCCACCATCACCCAGCAGGTGGCGAAAAACCTTTTCCTCTGGCAGGGCCGGGATTTCGTCCGCAAGGCGCTGGAATTTCCGCTGGCGCTGTGGATCGACTTCGTGTTGCCCAAGGCGCGGATCCTTGAGATTTACCTCAACATTGCCGAGCTCGGCCCGCAGGGCCAGTTCGGGGTGGAGGCGGCCAGCGCCTATGCCTTCGGCAAATCGGCCGAGAACCTCTCGCCCCGGGAAGCCGCCCTGCTGGCCTCGATCCTGCCGAACCCGGTCAAACGCAGTGCTCGGACCCCCGGCCCCGGTGTCAGGCGGCTGGCTGCGACCTACATGGCGCGGGGACAGGCGAGCTCGCTCGTGACGTGCTGGCGCGAAAATCGCTGATTTCGGGCCCATTTGGGGCATATTTTCCGGCCCAAGAGCCTAGCTTTACGGCCAGCCTTCCTCTATAAGCGCGGCCTTGATCGGCATTCAGCTCGCCTCGTATTGCGGGTGCTGAGCCGTCCCCTCGCGGACGATGCCCTGATGACACCAATCCCTAGAGGATATTGAAATGGCCGTTCCGAGAAGAAAAACCTCGCCGTCGCGCCGTGGCATGCGCCGCTCGGCAGACGCGATCAAGAAGCCGACCTATGTGGAAGACAAGGACTCTGGCGAGCTCCGTCGTCCGCACCATCTCGACCTCAAGACCGGCATGTACAAGGGCCGTCAGGTCCTGAAGAAGAAAGAGTCCTAAGGACCTTTCTTGGGCAGGACGATTTGACCTGCCTGATTTCGGCCAACCCATGAGATATGACAGTGACGGCGGCGGAGCCAATGCTTCGCCGCCGCATTGTCCTGTCTGGATATCTTGATCGAGAAGGCATTTCGCCGATGGTCGGTTTCCCGCTGCTCCTGATTCCGCTCGCGGTCTACAACATCATCGCCTTCCTGATGCCGAGCGTGTCCTTCACGGACGTGCTGTTCAAGGTGCCGATGATCACGGGCGAGACCTGGCCGGTGACGCTCGCCGATCTCTTGCTCGCGCTGGGCGTGCTGCTGCTGCTGCTCGAAGTGGTCAAAGGCGCGCGGCCCGGCTCGAAATTCCTGATGGATCATCTGCTGTCGTTGATCATCTTCGGCGCGGCCGCGGCCGAATTCGTGATGTGGCCCAAATTCGGCAACTCCACCTTTTTTCTGCTGGTGCTGCTCGCGATGGCCGATTTCCTCGGCGGCGTCGCCCAGCGCACGCGCCGCCGCGTCACCTATGTCGCTGAGACGACAGTGCCCGCTGCGCGCAGGGGCAAGCGCCAGGCCGAGCCGCCGGCGGACGAAGCCTCGCCCGAGCCAAAGTTGCCCGAGCCCAAATTCGAGCCGGCGCCCGCGCCCCAAGCAGCGCCTGTCGTGCCGCCCGCGCCCTCGGCCCAGTCGGTAGCCGAATCCGTGCTGATGGATCATCCCGCGCCGAAGCCGGCCCAGAGCATTCCGCCCTCGCCGGAAATCCCCTCGCCGCATCTGCAGCCGGGCAACGGCACGCCGTCGTCTCCCGACGCTCCGCGCTGATTTCTCTGAGTTTGGCTTAGTCCCACCGCAATGTCGGTGCGCTCCCTCGCCCCGCCCTTCGCGGGGAGAGGTGAAGGACGACGGCCTCGCTTCGAAAGATTCGATCCGATCAAGCCACCTGCCGCGTGCGTGCGGTGACGCTTCCGAGCGGGCGCTTGCTGCCATAGGCCATGCGCGCGTCTTCGGAGGAGGCGCGGCGCAGCCGGGTGGTCTGGGGCAGGTGCTCGGCATTGGCGATGAGCTGGGTGACGAAGCTCGGATCGGGGCGCGGCAGCGGCGCCTTGAGGACCCACGCAAGTGTAGGCATGACCGGCACCAGGGCCGTGCCCGTGCCGGCTTCCACTACGTTCGATCGATCAGTACCCAACATCGCAATCACCGTTGATCCGGCCAAGATGTCGCGTTTCGAGACGCTGGCGCCGGGTGCGTGTCAGTACTCGCAAGGCCTATGCCGGGCAGGCCGGTTTGGTTCCGCCGCACGCGGAAACGTGGTTTCCAAATTGTTTATCAACTTTGCCTAGGGTCGGGGACGAATCTGGCTCTATCCTGTGCCGGCTCTGGACTCCCCGCTGTCCCGAAACGAGGCGATTTTGACCCCCGCATTGCCGCAAGCCTCCGACATCCTGGCCGCGCTCGGTCAGGCCGTTTTCGCCTGGGACATCGCCAGCGATGTGATCGTCTGGGGGGAGCAGGTCAGCGCCGTCTTCCCCGGTATCCCCGCTGAGCGGCTCGCCACCGGCGCCGAATTCGCCAAGCTGATCGAGCCTTCGCAATCGCTGCGGAGCGCCGCGCTGGCGCAGACCTCCGCCGTGCACGGCGCCGATGGCACGCCTTACCGGGTCGAGTACGGCGTGCGCATGAGCGCCGCCGATCCCGTGATCTGGATCGAGGAGACCGGGCGCTGGTTCGCCGGCCCCGATGGCCGCCCCACGCGGGCGATCGGCTCTGTCCGCATCAACAATGAGCGCCACGCCCGCGACGAGGAGCTGGCCAAGCTCGCCCGGCTCGATCCGCTGACCGGCGAGCTGAACCGCTCCCACCTGATCGCGGCGCTGGCCGAGTCGATCGAGGAGACGACCCGCTTCCGATCGACTGCGGCCTTCATGCTGGTCGGCATCGATCATCTCGCCCGCGTCAACGACGCCTTCGGCTTCGACGTCGCCGATGCCGTGATCCTCGACGTCGCCAGGCGCATCCGCGCGCGGCTGCGCGGCGGCGACGTGCTCGGGCGCTTCTCCGGCAACAAGTTCGGCCTGATCCTGAAGAACTGCACGGTCGACGACATGAATGTTGCCGCTGAACGCTTTCTCGCCGGTATCCGCGACGAGGTGGTGCCGACCAAATCCGGCCCGGTTTCGGTCACGGCCTCGATCGGCGCGGTCAGCGTGCCGCGTTATGCCCGCAGCACCGACGAGGCGGTCAATCGCGCCCACGAGACGCTGGATGCCGCCAAGCGTCGCCGCGCCGGCTCGTTCGCGGCCTGGCGCCCCGATGCCGCGCGGGATGCGCAGCGCCGCGTCAACATCCGCGTCACCGACGAGATCGTCACCGCGCTGAACGAGCGCCGCATCAAGCTCGCCTATGAGCCGGTGGTCGCGGCCGCCTCGCGCGAGCGCGCGTTCCACGAATGCCTGGTGCGGATGGATCAGGGCGACGGCCAGGTGCTGCTCGCGCCCGACATCGTGCCGGTGGCGGAGCGGCTCGGCCTGATCCGCCTGGTCGATCACCGCGTGCTCGAGCTCGTGGTCGCCGAGCTCGCCGCCGCGCCCGGCATCTGCCTCAGCCTCAACATCTCGCCGGATACGACGATGGATCCGGACTGGTGGGCGGGAATCGAATCGCTGATGCAGGCCCATCCCGGCGTTGCGGAGCGGCTGATCGTCGAGATCACCGAGACGGTCGCGATCCAGGACATCGACGACGTCCGCGCTTTTGTCGGCCGTCTCAAGCATTTCGGCAGCCGCATCGCCATCGACGATTTCGGCGCCGGCTACACCTCGTTCCGCAATCTGCGCAAGCTCGGCGTCGACATCGTGAAAATCGACGGCGCCTTCGTGCAGAACATCACCCATTCCGCCGACGACCGCGCCTTCGTGCAGACCCTGATCGACCTCGCCCGCCGGCTCGACATCAAGACCGTGGCCGAATGGGTGCAGGACGAAGAGGCCGCGAACATGCTGCGCGACTGGGGCTGCGACTACATCCAGGGGCGCCTGATCGGCCTCGCCTCAGCCGAGCGCCCGTGGGGCGCGCCGCCGGACAGCGCGCTGCCCGCGGCAAGCTGAGGTGCCGTAGGCCGGGCAACGCGAAGCGTGCCCACAACCGTTGCATTCGTCGCGAGATGGTGGGCACGGCGGTAAAGCATGATCCGGAAAAGTGCGAAGCGGTTTTCCGAAAAGATCATGCGCAAACAACAACCTAAAGCGCGATGACGATTCGTCCCAATCTCATCGCGCTTTAGCGCGCCTTTGCCCATCCTACGATTGCGCCCGTAAGATCTACTCTTTCCCGCGTCATTGCGAGCGCAGCTACGCCACGCAGATGCCCGGCACCGCGACCTTCTGGAACAGATGTGGGCTGGCCACGGCTGACGCCGGGTAGTCCGCGATCTTGGCGCGAAATTCCGGGTTGGTGAACGCCGCGCGGAAATGCGCGTTGGATTCCCACACCGCGCAATTGAGATAGGTCGGATTGTCGCCGACGGCGCGGTGGAGCTGGGTCGAGATGAAACCCGGCTGCCGCTTCATGAAAGCGGCATCGTCCTGCCAGCTCGTCAGAAAGCCCTGTTCATCGGCGGCATCGAGCGTGAACAGATTGACCAGCACCACGGGGCCGGCATCAAGCGCGATCTGGCGGTCGATCGGGAAGGTGGGGTCGAGAGGGCGCATCTGCGGCATGGCATCGCTCCGTCTAATTTGGTACCATCATGTCAATTCGGTGAGTTACGACATAGACATTTGACATGACGATGTCAATACGGATCAATCGTTACAAATGACCAAGCCCAAGCGGACCCCGGCGGGCGATGCCCTGACCGACCTGATCCTCGACCTGTTCCGGGCCAACGGCCTGCTTCTGACCGCAGGTGACCGGCTGGTGGCCTCGCTCGGCCTCACCAGCGCGCGCTGGCAGATCCTCGGGGCGATCGTCGATGCCGAGCGGCCTGAGCCGGTCGCCTGGCTGGCACGCAATCTCGGCGCCAATCGCCAGAACGTGCAGCGCATCGTCAACGATCTGGAGCGGGATGGTCTCGTCGTGTTCGAGACCAACCCGCATCACCGCCGCGCGCAGCTTGTGGTGCTCACCGACAGGGGCAGGCAGATCTATGATGCCGCCGGCCGCTTGCAGGTCCCGTGGGTGAATGGCCTGTCGGATGGATTGTCGGTGAAGGAGATCGAGACGGCCCGCCGCGTGATCGGCGTCCTGCGCGACCGGCTCAAGGAAGCCGGCGAAAGCTGATTGCGTCGCGCGCTTTACGCCACGCGCCGAACCGCGTTCAGCGTTTCGATGGTACGTCCGACTTCGGCCGCCGGGCAGGGCTTGCCGAAATAATATCCCTGCACCGCGGTGCAGCCGCATTCGCGCACGAAGTCGAGCTGCTCGATGGTCTCGACGCCCTCCGCGGTGGTCTCGACGCCGAGCACGGAGCCGAGGCTGGCGATGGTGCGGACGATGGCGACGCTCTCCGGGCTTTCGCCGAGCGTGCCGACGAAGGAGCGGTCGATCTTGATGCGGTCGAACGGAAATTTGCGCAAGTAACTGAGCGAGGAATAGCCGACGCCGAAATCGTCGAGGCTGACGCGTACGCCCAGCGCACGAAGCTGATGCAGGATCTCGATCGTCGCCTCGCTGTCGTCGAGCAGCGCCGTCTCGGTGACCTCGAGCTCGAGCCGCTGCGGTGCCAGGCCGGCCTCCGCCAGCGCGCTCGTGACCATCGCCACTAATCCGCGCGAGCGGAACTGCACCGGTGACAGATTGACCGCGACGGTGACATCGGGCCATGAGGCGGCCGTGGCGCACGCCGTGCGCAGCACCCATTCGCCGATCTGGACGATCAGCCCGTTCTCTTCCGCGATCGGAATGAACTCGGCCGGCGAGACGAAGCCGCGCGAGGGATGTTTCCAGCGCAGCAGCGCTTCGAAGCCGGTGAGCTCGGTGGTGTCGAGCCGCACCTGCGGCTGGAACACCAGGTGGAATTCGCGCCGTTCCAGCGCCGCGCGCAGATCGTGCTCCAGCGCGTGGCGGCTGCGCGCCTGCTCTTCCATCTCGGGCTCGAACAGTTGATAGGCGCCACGGCCCTTGGCCTTGGCCTGGTACAGCGCGAGGTCGGCGCACTTCATCAGCTCGTCGGCATCGAGCCCGTGATCGGGCGCGATCGCGATGCCGACGGAGACGCCGACATGGATCGACTGGCTTTCCAGCGCCGGCGGATGACCGATGATCTCGACCAGGTGGCGCGCGAGCTTTTCGGCCGATTCCGGCTGCGGTCCGCGCTGGAGCACGGCGAACTCGTCGCCGCCGAGGCGCGCGACGGTGTCGTGCTCGCCGACATTCTCCTTCAGTCGCCCCGCCACCCAGCGCAACAGCCGGTCGCCGGCGGCATGGCCCGAGGCGGTCGTTGACGGTCTTGAAATTGTCGAGGTCGAAGCACAGCACCGCCATCGCACCGCCGGCGATCGCCACCTGGTTCAACCCCTCGCCCATCTTCTCGCGGAACAGAGTGCGGTTGGGCAAGTCAGTCAGGGAGTCGTGGCGCGCCATGTGTGCCACCCGCGCCTGCGCCTTGTGGCGCTCGGTGACGTCCTCATAGGTGACGACCCAGCCGCCATGCTCCATCCGCTTGTGGTTGAGCTTGATGATGCGGCCGTCGCTCAAATGGCGGTGCAGCGTGTGCTCGCCCTCGCGCAGCCGCTCGACATAATCGGCATAGAGCTTGGCCGCGGTCGTATTCGGATGGATGCCGAGATCGCAGCTGTGCTCCATGATCTCGCGCATCGAGACGCCGGGCTTCACCACGTCGGGGGAGAGGCCGTACATCTCGATATAGCGGCGGTTGCACACGATGATACGCAGGCTGGCATCGAGCATGCACAGGCCCTGGCTCATGTTGTTCAGCGCCGCGTCGAAGCGGCGATATTGCTCGCTCAGCTCCTCGACCGCACGCTCGCGCTCGGTGATGTCCTCGTAGGTGGCGACGAAGCCGCCCTCGGCCAACGCGCAATAGCGCACCGAGATCACGGTGTTGTTCGACATGCTCCGGCGCATCGGCGAGGAGTCGCGGCTGGCGATCCGGGCGCGGGCCGCTTCGAGGATCTGCTGCGGGCTGTATTCCGAGGAGAACGCGCCGTTCACCATCGATCGTTCGATCAGCTCGCCGAGATGCGTGCCGGGCCTGGTCTCCTCCGGCGACAGCCGATAGATGGTGCGGTAAGTGTTGTTGCAGACGCGCAGGCGCATGTCGCTGTCGTAGAAGGCGAGTCCGTGCGCCATGTTCTCCAGGGCCGCATCGAGCATGAAATTCTGCTGCCGCAGCGTCTCCTCGTATTGCAGCCGCTCGGTGACGTCCTCGTGCACGGTGACCCAGCCGCCGTCGGGGAGAAAGCGCGAGACGGCCTGCACCATCCGTCCGTCATAGCGCATCACCAGCAAGGTCTTTGCCTTCCGGCCGCGCACGTCCTCAAGGCGGGTCTGGTGGAATTCGTCGGCCGACATGCCCGGCAGGTTGCCGCGCGAGAGCCAGTGGTCGATGGCCGTGCTATGCGCGACACCCGGTTTCACGACGTCGGGATCGAGATTGTAGAGGTTCAGGAAACGTTCGTTGCAAACCACGACGCGGCTGTCGGCATCATACATGATCAGGCCGTGCGACATGTTGGCGAGCGCGTGCTCGCTACGCTCGGTCTGCACGCGCAGCTCTGCTTCGAGCCGGGCGAGGCGGCTGACATCGTCGCAGATCGTCATCCAGCCGCCGCCGGGGAGCGGCTTCAGCTCGAGCGACATGACAAGGCCACTCGCAAGCCGCTGCTCGGTCCGGAACGGCTTGCCCGCTGCGATCTGGGCAATCCGCGCCGAATAGAGTGCGTCGAGCTCGTTCTCGGGAAAGTTGCCGCGGCTCGCGCTGTGCGCAAGCACCTCGCGGTAGCTCGTGCCCACCCGCACGATGTCGGCCGACATGTCGAACAGGCCGAGGTAGCGCTGATTGACCAGCACGATCCGGTTGTCGGCGTCGTAGACGCAGACGCCCTGCTCCATGTGGTCGAGCGCAAGCTGGCTCAGCGCAACCAGCGCCTCCGGGCCCTGCTCGCGGCGTGCACCAAGCTCGTTGTCGCGGGTCGACGTCATGGGATCGGCGGGATCTCGGCGGGCAATAGACTTAACGCAGCGCAATTCGGACGCCGAGGCTAGCGAACAGGCGGGAAAATTCCCTTAAGCGCAGTAGTTTACGGAGGGTGACTGGCGATAGGAAAAGGCGTGTGCCGGCAGGCGAATCCGGAGGAGCCCGCGAGCCAGAGCTGGCCCGAGAGTGCGCGGTCCGCGCGTCCACTACGGCCCGTACAGAACGAGCTCGGTATCTGTGAGATCGCCAAGCTGCGGGCGATGCGGGCCCTTGAAATATTTGCGGCCACGCCGCTCCGTATAAATGCCGGCAAGGCCGGGGATTGGGCCGTTGGCATCGATCGCGACCGAGATCTTGCCGAGCCGCAGCAAGAGCCGGCCGATGCGGCCGGCGCAGGCGGCGTATTCGGCGGCGCTGCGGCAATAGATCAGCTTCATCGCGGGCGGCGCGATGAAGCCACGGCGGATGCGCACCGGTTGCAGGATGAACGGGAACGTTCCGTCAGGCGTGCGGACGGCCAGGCTGAGGCAATTGTAGCGCGCATGCCGCGTCAACAGCTCGGTCTCCTCGGCGGAAAGTCCCTCGATGGTCTTGGCGTGCTGCGGAATGACCTCGATCTCGCTCCAGCGCGGGGCGCGCGAGAGCGCCGGCACGGAGAAGAAGATGCCGCGGCAATAGGCGCGAAAGCCCTGGGTCTCGATGATCGGCCAGGTCCACGGCGCCGGGCTGATATTGAGATAGGTGACCTCTTTGTGCCGCTGCGCGATCTTGGTCAGCAGCGGCGCATAGTTACGGTAGGCGGGATCGACATACCAGCTCGACAAATTGCACTGGATGGCGGTCTCCTCGCCGACCTTCCGCGCCGTGTAGATCAGCAGCAGCAGGCCGACCGGCGTGCCGTCATTGTCGAGCATATAGCCGAAGCGGGGGTAGCCCTCTGGCACGGGCCGGAAGGCCTGTCGGCGCAGGCCCTGGATCCAATAGTTGTACGAGCGGCCGACGAAGCCGCGCGTCAACAGGTCCGCGACCGCCTCGACGTCGGCTTCGGTGATCTCGCGGCATCGGACCTTGGTGTGGATCACGCTCGTCTTGCCCGTGGAAATGGGAGGCCTCGTGAGTTTGGTTAGCGCCAGCCTTCGCCATGGGCTTCAGCCGCGATCTGCGGCTGCATGCCCATGATCTCCCGCACCGTGGCGGGCCACGCGGAAAGGTCGGTGCCATGGGTGTGGAACATGGCGACGGCCAGGCGATCCATGCCGAAGGCGACGCAGCCGGTGTGCGCAGGCTCGCCATTGGCGTCCTGGATGCCCCAAGTCGTGCCGAAATGTTCGCGGTGATAATTGAAGCTCATGCATGCAGTCGGCTGCTCTTCCGAGCGCAGCGGGATCAAGAGCTCGAACTTGAGCTGCTGCTGTTTCTGGCTCACCGCCTTCATCTGGCCGACGCGGCCGAAAAACGGGTCGCTGGCATAGTCGACGCGGAAGGTCAGGCCGAGGTCGGTCGCGATTTTCTGCGCGCGCACCATCCAGCGCTCGCGGAAATCGGCGACGTCATCGGGCGTGCCGATGCAGACATATTCGCGCATCCGGAACGATTGCAACCGGTCGAGGTGCTTCGACGGCTCGCGGCGGAAGCAGTCGGCGGCGACGTCGAAGCGCAGGCCCCCTTTCGGCAAAGGTCCGCGGCTCGCCGCGATCGGATAGACCGGATAACAGGCGGCAGGCGAGAGCACGAGGTCGGCCGGCGAGAGCGAGGTGGTCCAGTCGCCGCCAGCATCGAAGCGGCTCACCGCGGCGTTGATCTCGCGTTCGGTGCCGTGCAGGCCGCAGACGCAGCCGAGCAGGTTCGGAAAGCTCTTGAGATAGCCGGATTTCTCCAACTGGGCCCGGCTCATCACCGGCGGAAAGCGCAGCGCTTCGGTGCCGGCCTCGCAATGCCGAGTGATCAGCGCGGCGAGCTTCTCGACGACGCCCTCATAGAGCGCGGTGCGGGCATAGACGCCGTCCGAGCCCATGCGGTGGAACAGCTTGTCGGCGAGATGATCGAGCGGATCGGTGATCTCGGGCGCGGTCTCGGGCGAGTTGGGAAGGACGGCAATGTTCATGGGATGATGTCCTGCTATCTTAAAATTGTTCTTGTTGTTTTCAGTCATGAAGACTTGTGGGCACGCCGCTCATGAGCGTCGATGTCGCGGCGTTGGCCAGAATGCGGTCGTTGTTGATCATGATCGGCGATGACAGCACGTCGCGGAGGTGACGGCCCATGGTGAACTCGCCGTCATTGCGATAGCCGGAGAGGCCGGCGGTGCGCATCGCATGCATCACGGTCTCGACCGCGAGCTCGGAGGCCTGCACTTTGAGCAGCGTGATCGAGGACTGGAAGTCGAGCGATCCGAGCGCACGCTCGTCGTGCTCGGCGCGAGCAAAGGCATCGATATTGGCCGCGATCAGCGCGCGCAGCTTTGCCAGAGACATCTTTGCAGCGGTGAAATGGGCGGCGGCGGGCGGCATCTGACCGCCGGACGAGCGCGCCGCCTTGCGGATGAAGGCCTGCGCGCGCGTGACGGCGGCGGCGGCAATGCCGGCCCAGGCCGACGACCAGCACAGATGCGCGAACGGCGTCATGGTCTGGGCGTGGATCTTGTCGTAGGCCTCGGGGAAGACGCGGTCGGCGGGGCAATCGACCTTCAGTTCGAAGCCCATCGAGCAGGTGCCGCGCATGCCGAGCGTTTCCCAGCCCTGCGTCTGCTTCAGCGAATAGTCGTCCTTGGCGAGCGCCAGCAGCACCTGATCGGAAGCCGCGGCGTTGGTGGCGCGGCGGGCGATGGTGACGAGACCATCGGCCTCGGCGCCGTAGGAGATCACGGTGGCGTCGCGCACCAGCGAGATGGTGTCGCCGGCGTGATCGACCGCCGCCGCGCTGGCGCGGATGTTGCCACCGTTCTGGCCTTCGGTCGTGGAGGAAGCGAGCAGCCACTGGTCGCGCGCAACCCGGCGCATCATGGTTTCCATCCAGGGAATGCCGTGGCCATGCCTGGTGACGCAGGCGACTTTCGTCGTGTGCATCGCGTAGATCATCGCGGTCGAGGCACAGGCGCGTCCGAGCGTGTAGCAGATGTCGGTGACGTCGTGGATCGAGGCGCCGAAGCCGCCGAACTCGACCGGGATCATGGCGCCGAGCAGCTTCTGCTCGCGCGCGACGTCGAATGCCTTGTGAGGGAACCGGGCGTCGCGATCGACCTCGTCTGCGTCGGCCGCCGCCGCTGCGGCGGTCCGGGCGGCGCGCTCGATCAGGGAAGGACCCTGTTCGAGAAAACCCGTTCGTGTATCGTCGACAGTGAGGACCGCTTCACGCACGTTCATACTCGTCCGCCTCCGGTTTGCCGTTCAGGATCGCCGGCATCATTCGCGACGCCGTGTAGAGCAATCCCCCGACCATCTTTGCTTGTGGGACGAGGCTACGGATTTAATTCAAATTCGTCGATGAAATAGAGGGTAAACGAAGCCCAATTCCGAATGGACAGTTAAGGTCCGGTTGTTTGCATCGCCGGAAATTCGAAGGCCGCGTTAGGGTTCTGGAAAAAGGGCGAATTCCAGACAATCTGAGTCATCGTTTACTAAGAAACGCGAAGTAATGGTGACGCCCATTGCGGGATCGGCCGTCCCTGCCCATCGTAGCCGGCGAGCGATCCGACCTTGATGACAGATGGGAATTTACCGATGCAGTCCTTCGACACCGAATTGCGCAACCGCATCATCAAGCTGGTGAAGGGCATCCTCGAGCAGAATTCGCTCAGCGCCGCTGTCACGCCCAAGGCCAAGCTCGTCGACGTCGGCCTGACCTCGATGGACATGGTCAACCTGATGCTGGGCGTCGAAGCCGAGTTCGACTTCACCATCCCGCAATCCGAGATCACGCCCGAGAATTTCCAGTCGGTTGAGACGCTGGAGCGGATGGTCGCGGCCCAGCTAAAGCTCGCGACGGCGGCGTAAGTCACAGACGCCACCACCTCCTTGGTGTCGTTCCTGCGAACGCAGGGACCATACCGCGAGATCTTTCGACGGCTGACGGTCGCAGTACGGAACCACTCGTCTTCGCGAATAACTGCGTGTGGTGATGGGTCCCTGCGCCCGTGCGCAATTGCGCACT
The DNA here is from genome assembly GCF_054057995.1 of Bradyrhizobium sp. USDA 4486. Lineage (NCBI taxonomy): Bacteria > Pseudomonadati > Pseudomonadota > Alphaproteobacteria > Hyphomicrobiales > Nitrobacteraceae > Bradyrhizobium > Bradyrhizobium sp. USDA 4486. Next base: position 6,116,220 of record NZ_JBSRZV010000001.1, on the reverse strand, counting down.
AGGCAGGGACGATACTGAATATGAGGCGCTGCCTCGCCCTCACACAGGGCCGCTATCCGCCCCACCATCCCCGTTCCAAAACCGCCGCAAAACTGGCATAGCTTAACCATGTCGCATTTAGCGGACAGGGTGGAGCAGGCATGGCGCAGGCGGTATTGGGCATCATCGGCGGCTCCGGTATCTACGATCTGCCGGGCCTCGAAGGCGCGCACGAAGAGGTGATCAAGAGCCCCTGGGGCGAGCCGTCGGCTCCGCTCCGCCGCGGCTCCATCGCCGGCCTGCCGATCGTATTCCTGCCGCGGCATGACAAGGGCCACCGTCTCTCGCCCTCCGACATCAACTACCGCGCCAATATCGACGTGCTGAAGCGCGCCGGCGTCACCGACCTGATCTCGCTCTCGGCCTGCGGCTCGTTCAAGGAGGAACTGCCGCCGGGCACGTTCGTTCTCGTCGATCAATTCGTCGACCGCACCCATAAGCGCGAGAGTTCGTTCTTCGGCCGCGGCTGCGTCGCGCATGTGTCGATGGCGCATCCGGTCTCGCCGCGCCTGCGCATCCATCTTGCCGCGGCGGCTGAAGCCGAGGGCATCGCGATCGCGCGCGGCGGCACCTATGTCTGCATGGAGGGACCGCAATTCTCCACCTATGCGGAGAGCATGACCTACAAGGCGCTGGGCTATTCCGTGATTGGCATGACCAACATGCCGGAAGCGAAACTCGCTCGCGAGGCGGAGATCTGTTACGCCACCGTCGCGATGGTGACGGATTTCGACTGCTGGCATCCCGATCACGATGCAGTCACCGTGCAGGACATCATTCGCGTGCTGAACTCGAACGCCGACAAGGCCAAGGCGCTGGTGGCACGGCTGGCAAAGGAGTTTCCCCGCGAGCACGAGCCGTGCCCGATCGGCTCGGACCGCGCGCTCGACACCGCGCTGATCACCGCGCCCGAGGCCCGCGATCCCGAGCTTCTGAAGAAGCTCGATGCGGTGGCCGGGCGCATCCTGCGCGGGTGAGACACAAGAAGAACGAAAAGGCAGAACGCCATGAAGGTCGACGGCAAGCATTTTCGCAGCATCTGGCGCGAGCGCGACGGCTGGTCGGTCGGCGCGATCGACCAGCGCCGGCTGCCGCACGAGTTCGTCATTGCGAAGCTGACCTCGTGCGAGGATGCGGCGATCGCTATCCGCGACATGCTGGTGCGCGGTGCGCCGCTGATCGGCGCCACCGCGGCCTATGGCATGGCGCTCGCGATGCGCGAGGATGCCTCCGATGCTGGCCTGAAGCGCGCCTATGAGACGCTGATCATGGCGCGGCCGACCGCGATCAATCTGAAATGGGCGCTGGATGAGATGCGCGCGACGCTAGCGCCGATCGATCCCGTTGAACGGGCGGAAGCCGCCTATGCGCGCGCCGACGAGATCGTCGAGCAGGACGTCGAGATCAACCGCGGCATCGCCGGCAATGGCCTTGCGCTGATCGAGGCGATCGCGGCAAAGAAGCCGGGCAAGGCGATCAATGTGCTGACCCACTGCAATGCCGGCTGGCTCGCCACCGTCGACTGGGGCACCGCGACCGCGCCGATCTATCTTGCACATGAGCGGGGCATCAAGATCCATGTCTGGGTCGACGAAACCCGCCCGCGCAACCAGGGCGCCTCGCTGACCGCGTGGGAACTCGGCCATCATGGCGTGGCGCACACGGTCATCCCGGACAACACCGGCGGGCACCTGATGCAGCACGGCATGGTCGACCTCGCGATCGTCGGTACCGACCGCGTCGCCGCCAACGGCGATGTCTGCAACAAGATCGGCACCTATCTGAAGGCGCTCGCCGCGCACGACAATGGCGTGCCGTTCTATGTCGCGCTGCCATCGCCGACGATCGACTTTGCCGTTGATGACGGCATCCGCGACATCCCGATCGAGCAGCGCAGCGGCACGGAGGTTACCGACATGACCGGCCGCACCGTAGATGGAAGGCTGGAGACGGTCCGCATCGTGCCCGAGGGCTCGCCGGTCGCGAATTATGCCTTCGACGTCACGCCCGCGCGCCTCGTCACCGGCCTGATCACCGAGCGCGGCGTGCTGAAGCCGGATCGTGACTCGCTGGCGGCGGCGTTTCCGGAACGGATCTCTGCTGCGGCGAAGTAGTCTTGGTTGGACGAGATCTCGCCACGGCTGCGGCAATGACCGAGAATGACGCGCTAGCTCAGCTCCAGTCCCGTCGCCTTCTCGAGCTCCGCGATCGCCTGCGCGCCGCTCGTCACCTTGATCGTAGTCATGCCCATCTGACGCGCCGGCTTCAGGTTGACGCCGAGATCGTCGAGATAGACGCAATGCTTCGGATCCACCTTCAGGGTCTCGACCATCATCTGGTAGATGCGTGGGTCGGGCTTGCGTAATCCGATTTTGGCGGACTCGATGACGTGATCGAACAACGCCATGACCTCCGCAACGTAGAGCGTGCGCCCGGTCATGCTGCCGATCGCGTTGGCGGGCAGATTGTTGGTGATGCAGCCCGTCTTGAACTGCGTCTTGATGCGCTTCAACGCCTCCACCATGTCGGGACGCAGATCGCCCTGGAGCAGCGGCAGCACGTCGCGGCCGCGCACCTCGGCGCCGAGTGCGCGTGACTCCTCCGCGAACAAGGCATCGAAGGTGTCGATATCGACCTCGGCCCGCTCGAACTTGGCCCAGGCGTTCTCCAGATGATTGGCAGCGTTGGTGCGGCGGATGATGTCGGCAGGCAAGCCGCGCTCCGTCTCGAACCGCGTGAACGCCTCGAACGGCGAACTGGTCAAGACGCCGCCAAAATCAAAGATCACAGCCTGGATCGCCACTGTCCTGCCCTCGTCAATTCCTTTCCAAGAGCGCTAGCATGCGCTATCGGCAAGGACCAGTCCGAAGCATCCGCGCCCGCATCGATGCCGCTCCAATACGTGTTCCCATGATGAAGCTCGCAACCCCAATCATTGCCGCTCTGCTCGCCACACCCGCTTACGCCATCGTCGGCGGCGGCACGCCGCAGGCTGATGGCGTTGCGCGCGCGGTCGTCACCATCGTGGGCTCGCGCGGCAATTTCTGCACCGGCAGCCTGATCGCGCCGAAAATCGTGCTGACGGTTGCCCATTGCGTACAACCCGGCGCCGACTACAAGATCGTCGATCGCGGCACCGGCGGTCAGCCGCAATTGCTGAACGTGCGCTCCGTCGCGATCCATCCGAATTTCAACATGCAGGCGATGCAGGCCCATCGTGCCACCGCCGACGTGGCGCTGCTGCAGCTCGATATTCCATTCAAGGGAAAATCGACGGTCGTGGTCGGCGCTCCGACTATTCCGATCCAGGTCGGCGGCCGCTTCGCCGGCATCGGCGTCACCGTGCGCGGTGATGGCAAGAGCGGCGGCACCACGCGCGTTGCCGGTCTCGTCGCGACGGGGCAGCCCGGCACGCTCCAGATCCGGCTGGTCGATCCCGTAACCAACGGTGTTCGCGACGGAATCGGCGCCTGCACTGGTGATTCCGGCGGGCCCGTGTTCGAGGACAAGCCGAGTGGTCCCGTGCTTGTGGGTCTCATCAGCTGGTCCACGGGACCGAATGGCGCCGCCGGCTGCGGCGGCTTGACCGGCGTCACGCCGCTCACGCTCTATCGCGACTGGATATTGCAGACCGCGCGGAGCTGGGGCGCGGCGTTGTAGCTTGATCGCGACTTGATCTATGCCATTTTGCGAGGGAAGCGCGATGGGCGACCATGCCCGTCGCGGAGGAAACGCGCCGCCAATAAGGCGGCCTGAAAAAGACAAGGCATAGAAGCAACAATGAATGTCGCTGTTCGCAGTCACGCCACCGCCAAACAGGCTTCTGAACATTTCGACGTGCTCATCGTCGGTGCCGGCATCTCCGGCATCGGCAGCGCCTATCACATCACCAAGCAGCTGCCGGACACGAGCTACGTCATCTTGGAAACCCAGGCGACGTTCGGCGGCACCTGGTCGACGCATCGCTATCCCGGCATTCGCTCCGACAGCGATCTCCATACCTTCGGCTACAGCTTCAAGCCCTGGGTCGGGCCGCCGATCGCGACCGCGGAAGAAATCCTCACCTACATGAAAGAGGTGATCGACGACAACGATATCGCCCGGCATATCCGCTACAAGCACAAGATCAACTCGGCGAGTTGGTCGAGCGAACAAAACCTCTGGACCATCGAGGCGGTGACGACGGACACCGGCGAGGCGAAGACTTTCACGGCAAACTTCCTCTGGATGTGCCAGGGCTATTATCGCCATTCGGAAGGCTACACGCCGGAATGGAAGGGCATGGATCGCTTCAAGGGCCGCATCGTCCATCCGCAGACCTGGCCTGACGATATCGATCTCGCGAACAAGAAAGTGATCGTGATCGGCTCGGGTGCGACCGCGGCGACACTGGTGCCGAACATCGCAGACACATGCGCGCATGTCACCATGCTGCAGCGCTCGCCGACCTATTTCCGGCTGGGCCGCAACGCCATCGAGATCGCCGAGGAGCTGCGCCGGCTTCAGGTCGACGAAACCTGGATTCATGAGATCGTCCGGCGCAAAATATTGTTCGAACAGGATGCGTTCACGAAGCTCTGCATCGCCAAGCCCGAGCAGGTGAAGAAGGAGCTGATCGGCCAGATCAGCGCAGTGCTCGGCCCCGACTACGACGTCGAGACGCATTTCACGCCGAGCTATCGGCCGTGGCGCCAGCGCATCGCCTTCGTGCCGGATGCCGATCTGTTCAAGGGCATCGCCAGCGGCAAGGCGTCCGTCGTCACGGACGAGATCGAGTGCTTCGTCGAGAACGGTATCCAGCTCAAGTCTGGCAGGCTGCTCGAGGCCGATATCATCATCACGGCGACCGGCTTCAATCTTTCGGCGCTCGGCGACATCGCCTTCGAGGTCGACGGCAAGCCACTCGCATTCGGCGAGACCGTGACCTATCGTGGCATGATGTTCACGGGCGTGCCGAACATGGCCTGGGTGTTCGGCTATTTCCGCGCCAGCTGGACGCTGCGCGTCGATCTCGTCGCCGATTTCGTCTGCCGGCTACTCGGCCACATGAAGGCGAAGGGTGCGAAGAAGGTCGAGGTGAGGTTGCGCCCCGAAGACCACAACATGCCGATCCTGCCCTGGATCGATCCGGAAAACTTCAACCCCGGCTACATCATGCGCAACATGAACCTGCTGCCGAAGCGCGGCGACAAGCCCGAATGGCAGCACAGCCAGGATTACTGGACCGAGAAGGATGAGATTCCGAAGACGAATCTGGACGACAAGGCATTTGTGTACGGGTGAGGTGCGCTGGCGAGCGCCACACACCGTCGACGTTCATGTGAACGGCGGTCAACTCTGGAACAGGATAGCACACGCTGCACATGGGCGGATGGATCATTCTGCGCGGCAAAGCGTGGTGTAGTTGCAACATGGTCCGCTGAATGAACTCCGGTTGTGGCGCCGTCCGGCGATTCCGCCGCTTCCGTAGTTCCACGTAGGGACCCGGTCGCCTAATTTGCCGGCGGCGCCGCCGGGAGCGCCGTTGAGGGCGCTGGGGGTGGGTGGGCTGCCATCGATCGGGCGGGATTGCACGCGCCGGACTGCAACTGCAGTTCGCGCGGCATTCTGGGTCGTTCTGGCCTTCAGCGCGGCGGCGGCGGCGAGTCCCGCCGGCGCGCAGCAATTCTTCAACGGATCGCAGACCACGCTGAATGGCGCCGTCCTCCAGGGGAGGGTAAGGGGAATCACCGCTTCTGCTGCTCGGGCCGGCGCGGGGGGCGCGGCGCGATGGGGGTGCCGGCCATCTTGTTGGCGGCCTCGCTGATGTCGAGCAGCGAGCGGCGGACGTCCTCGATGTAGCTCGCCGACTTCTTCCGCATGGTGTCCGCGAGCTCACGCAATCCCTGCACCTTCTCGAACAGCTCGTCGGCCTTGCCGTCGGCGAAGCCGGGCACCACGCTCTCAATCTTGGTGACGGCTTTATCGAATCCCGCAAAGGCGCTGTCGACCTTGGCCATCACGGCATCGATCTCGCCGCCCTTGCTGCGGAGGTCGGCGGTGGTGCTCTCGAATGTGCGCAGGCCCTCCTTGATCGCGGGGGCGTTGCTCACGATGGTGCGGTCGACGCTGTGCAGGGTGTCGACGATGGATTCGGCATCGCTGAGATCGGCCGTCAGCACGGGAATGCCGTCCGAGTCCAGCGGCACCGGCGGCGCGGAGGGCGCGCCTCCGATCAGCGAGATCGCGGCAACGCCGGTGAGGCCCTGGAACTCGATGCCCGCGACGGTGTCCTTGCGGATCGGCGCCGTGTTGTCGAGCGTCACCAGCGCCACGATCCGGCGCGGACTGTCCAGCTTGATCGAGAGGATCTGGCCCGCGGGCACGCCGTCGAAATTCACCGGCCCGCCGCGGCGCAGGCCGCTGGCAGAACCGCCCTCGAACACCACGCGCAGCTGGCTGCGGCTCTGGATCGTGCGCCATTTCTGCACGCCCAGCAGGCCGCCGAACGCCACGGCGATCACCGCCAGCGTCGCGGTTCCGACGACCAGATTGCTCGCGCGTGCCATGCGGGAGATTTTACGGCCAAAACGAGGAGGTTGGAAGAAGGCCGCAATGATACGCGGGACGGGTTAACGACTAATCCGCCCAATGGCATCAGTGTCCGGCCGCGCGTTTCGCCACGGCATTGTTCAGCACAATCAGGGCATCTACCGCCACGCCCGTCTTCGCATTGATCAGGAACGGATTGATGTCGATCGAGGCGATCCGGTCGCCGGCATCCGTGATCAGGTTGGACAGTCCGACCAGCGCCTTCACCGCGGAAGCCTCCTGCAGGGCCGGCCTGCCGCGATAGCCGCGCATCTTGATGCCGGCCTTGGTGCGGCCGATCAGCAGCCGCGCCTCGGCCTCGTCCAGCGGCGCGCCGGCAACCGCGACGTCCTTCATCAGCTCGATGTCGATGCCGCCCGTGCCGAACAGCACCACAGGTCCCATCTCGGCATCGAGCGAGGCGCCGACCACGAGCTCCAGGTCTGCCTTAACCTGCTGCGCGATCAAAATGCCGTCGAGCTTCGGCTTGCCCTTCAGCTTCGCCACCCGCGCAGTAATGTCGGCGAAGGCCTTCTTGACCTCGGCTGCACTGTTGAGGTTCAACACCACGCCGCCGATGTCGGATTTGTGCAGGATCTCGGCGCTGACGACCTTCGCCACGACCGGAAAACCGATTTGCTTCGCGATCTTCGCAGCCTCCGCCGCGGTCTGCGCGATGGCTTCCTTGGAGATCGGGATGCCATAGGCCTTCAGCAGCTTCTTCGAGGCGACCTCGTCGAGTGCGGCGCCGTTCGCCGCTTTCAACGCCTTCTCCAGCATCGCGCGTGCGGCAGGCTTGGAGCTGGAGACGATGTCGGGCACCTCCTTGCGCAGCTTCGAATAAGCGAGCAACGACTTGATCGCGGTCACCGCGCGGTCCATGCCCTGCATCACCGCGAGATGCGGCAGCGATTTGCGCAAGCCCTTGGTGAACTCGGTGAAGCCGATCGACATCGCGCTGATGTAGATTACGGGCTTCGAAGCCCGGCTCGCCATCTCGTTGACGATGCGCAAATTGCGCTCGCGCTGCTCGTGTGGCGCCTTGGGCAGCTCGGCATCGATGATGACGATGTCGATATCGGGATCATCGATCATCAGCTTGATCGACTTCATGTAGACGGAGGGATCGACCACCGCGGCAAAGCCGGCGTCGAGCGGGTTGCCGACGATCGATCCCGGCCCGAGCATTCTTGCCAGCTCCGCACTGACATGTGGACTGAGCGGAGCAAAGTTCAGGCGCTCGGCATAGAAGGCGTCGATCAGCATGCCGCGCTTGCCGCCGGATAGCGTGACCGCAGCGAGCCGGTCGCCCTTGGGCACGACTGAGTGGACGAAGCATTCGGTGGTCTCGATCAGCTCGTCGAGCCCGCCAACCCGGATCACGCCTTCGCGCGTCGCAATGGCATCGAAGGTCTCGATCGAGCCGGCAAGCGCGCCGGTATGCGCCATCGCCGCGGCGCGGCCGCCCTCTGACGAACCGAGCTTGAGCGCGATCACCGGCTTGCTGGCGGCACGCGCCGCCTTGCAGGCATCGCGAAACGCCTTGGTGTTGCGCACGCCTTCGAGGTAGACGACGATCACCCTGATGCTCGGATCCTCGGCGAAATAGCGCATCAGATCCGGCGTCTCGAGCCCGGTCTCGTTGCCTGTCGTCACCATGTAGCCGACACCGACGCCGCGATCTTCCAGCGCCTGCCGGATCGCCATGACGATCGCCCCGGACTGTCCGGCGATCGCCACCGCGCCCTGTTCCATGGTGACGATGCGGTCGTCGATATTGGTGAACAGCTTTTCGCCGGCGCTCAGATTACCAAGGCAGTTCGGGCCTGTGACCGCCAGGCCGGTCTCGCGCACGGCCGCCTGCAGTTCAGAAGCGAGCTTCTGGCTCTCCGCATCCTGCAATTCGCTGAATCCCGAGGTGACGATGGTGGCCGAGCGCGCGCCAGCCGCAGCCGCATCGCGGATCACCTGCACGGCAAAGCGCGCCGGCACCAGCACGAGCACGTGGTCGGGCTTTTCCGGGAGGCTCGCAAAGTCCTTGTAGCAGGGCACGCCCCAGATGGTCTCGCGCTTGGCATTGACCGGATAGAGCCCGCCCTCGAAGCCGTATTTGACCAGATTGTTCCAGATGCGTTCGGCGTAATTGCCCGGCTTGTCGGTGGCGCCCACCAGCACGATGTTGTGCGGGTGCAGCATGGCGTGGATGCCTTTGACGACATCGCTTGCATCGGGTGGCGGAGACCATGGGCGGGATGCGGACGCAGCAGACACATGGGCTTCCATGGCGTGACCTCACCTGTTGTTCTTATTTGGTGGCGCATCACTCTGTTCTACGGCCAGTCCTTCGCTGTGGCAACCATGTGGGTTTCATGCCGTGTGGTGGAATGAAGTTCGTATCAGTGCGTGTCGCCAGCCCGGTGGGCGATCTATCTGTCGGCTCCAATCAATGTTGCATGCAGGATGTAACGCTCGGGTCCGGAGGTGACTGCGTCGAATGGCCAGCAGGTTGCGAGAATGAGCTCGAATCCTTGTGCCGTCGCGTCGATACCCGATTCATCGAAACGGACCACGGCCGAGGAATCTGCGCGATAGCGAAAATGTTGGCCGTCGCTGCGCGTGACATCGATGATGTCATCCATCGCAACATTGCGCAGGAAGCGAAAATGAGTGTCGCGATGCGCGGCATAGACGGCAATCCCGCGCTCGCCCGCATCAGCCGTGTGCTGGATATGGCCGGGTCCGAAAGCGAGAGCCTGTCCGCTCGAGCCTTCCAACACGATGGCGCTGGCGCCGATCCGTTTGACCTCGATCCGCGCGACCGGCCAGGTGTCGGCCCACGACCAGGGCTTCACCGCCTGGCCCGCCGCAATGCTTCGCTCGAACGCCCGCTCCAGCAGCACCTGCGCGAGCCATGCCTTGGCGTGGATGTAGGCGCCGTCGCCGAACAGGATGAGGCCGATTAGCGCCAAGACCACGGGAGAGATGAGGCGGGGCATTGTTTTCATGCGCGTCAGAAAAAGGCGCGCGCGGCCGTTGGTTACGGGACGGGCGACCGCGCGCGCTAACAGAGGAGGTCGGGGGGCTCCTCTCTCAAACAGCGTCGGTGAGCAAGGGCCGACGCCGGTTGAACACGAACAGGATCAGGGCGAGCATGATCAGGATGAAGCCTGCGATTATCTTCAGCTCGGCCGAGGTTGCAGTCTTGGGCAGGCGGATCGCATCGGGCGCGGCGGGGGTCGGCCGCCTTGCCGAAGGCTGGTTGCGCGCATCTGCGTGGCGCTCGCGCAGCTGCGTCGGCGTCAGATGCGGACGCTCGCCGAAGATCTTCTCGAAATCCCAGCCGGCCGGCAGGTTGATCGGCAGCTCGCTCAGCTTGAGCGGCTCGCCTTCGGGACGGCTCGGCGTCTTGTCGACGGCAACGAGGCTGGTCAGGCGCGTGACGATCTGGTGCTCGAGCGCCAGCGCGAGGATCGCCTTGTCGGAGTCTTCGGGCGTCATCTCGCGCAGGGTGCGTGCGACTTCGGCATCGCCGATCTTGCGCCTCGCCCAGACCTTCGACAGGCCCTTGCCTTCGGCGGCGTTTTGCAGCGGCAGCGTCACCGACCACGGCCGGTCGCCGACACGGCCCTTGATCTCGAGCGAGCCCGCGAGCTTGTCGAGTCTTGCCGCCAGCACCAGCGGCTCGTCGCGATAGACGTCGGGAATGATCGCCGGCGTCACATCGGCCTTGGCGTCGGAGAATTTTGCGCTGAGGCCGGTCACGGCCGGATTCTCCAGCTTGGCGAACAGGCCGCGCATGCGCTCCTCGACCTGCTCCACCGAGCCGATATGGGTAAAGGCGCCACGGCCGAGCTCGGCGGCGCGCGTCATCAAATAGGTGTTGGGCGCGGACCCGATGCCGACCATGAACACGCGCGAGCGGCCGCGCATCGCCGCGATGGTTTCGAACAATTGCTGCTCGTTGCCGATCGCGCCGTCGGTCAGGAACACGACCTGGCGGACCATGTTGGTGTCGCCGAGCTTGTCGGCCAGCGCGGCGCGCATGGCCGGCACCATCTCGGTGCCGCCGCGCGCCTGCAATCCATTCACGAAGGCGAGTGCTTCGCCGAGATGCGCGGGATCGGCCGGCACAGAGGTTGAGAACAGCACGTCCATGGTGTCGTCGAAGCGGATCACGTTGAAGCGGTCATTGGGCTGGAGGCGGCCGAGCGCGTAGAGCAGGCTCGCCTTGGCTTGAACGATGGAGGTGCCGCCCATCGAGCCGGAATTGTCGATCACGAACACGACCTCGCGCGGCAGTGGTTTCTGCATTGCCTGCTCGGCGCTGGGCGGGGTGACGAAGGCGAGCAAATAATCGGCGTCGCCGACACGTTCACGGAACAGGCCAACCGAGGGTGCCTTCTCCGCGGCCGGCTTCCAGGTCAGCTCGAAATCGCGGTCGGCAGGCACAGCACCATCAGCGAGCGTGACGACACGCGTCTTGGTATCCGGGCCCTCGACCTTGACGTGGTGGTGGTGGCTTTTGACCTCGCCGAGCGCGAAGCCGGCCTTCAGGCGCACCGTGATGCTGGTCGGATTGACCGGCGCATTGTTCGCAGGATTCAGCACGGGCGGCGAAATGTGCTCGCGGTCCGGCACCGGATCCGAGCTGGTCGCGCCCCAGCCCGAGCCGTCCTGTCGGAAGTCGACGCTCTGCACGATCGGCGCCGGATTGTAGCGCGGCGCGACCACCAGCGGCAGCCGCAACGAATATTCGTTGCCGGATTGGTGCACCGGCTCCTGATATTCGATCTGCACCAGCACGGTTTCGCCGGGACCGATATTGGCGACCGAGTTGGTGAAGATGTTCGGCCGCTCCAGCTCAGTCAACGCAGCCTTCTGGCCGGCGCGGCGCGCCTGCTCGTAGATCATGCGAGCTTGCTGCCGTTCCTTGATGTCGCCGAGGATGACGCGGTCGCCGACCACCATCTTCAGCGTATCGACGGCGCCGCCGGTCGCGAGCGGATAGACATAGGTCGCCTCCACCCAATCCTTCGTCGGGTTGCGGAAGATTTGGGTGATGCGGGCGCGCAGCGTCGGACCTGATACCGTGATGTCGACATCGGTGCCGAGGCGGATCGCTTCGCTATAGGCGCCATCCTCCTTCAGCAGGAGCGTGCCAGATTTGGCGTCGCCAGGTTGGAGCAAGCTGGCCTGCTGCGTCGTCGCCGACCATCCGGGCTCAAAGCTCACCAGCAGGGCCACGAAGGCCACCAGCATCACCGCGATGCCCTGCACGAGGAGAAACAATCCGAGCTTGATCAACCGGCCGAGCATGGGGTGATCGTCGCTGTCGGCGGTGTCGTAGGTGTCCATTTGGCCTGCTCCCGAAGCATGTTCGCTGGCCCAAAGCATCTGCCGGAGGCGCTGATGTCGCGAGCAGAATGATCGGCAATCTTCCGCCGCGGCCGGCCCGGCCCGGCCGCCGCCGGGGTCGCCATGTGCGGTTTTGTGCTGGTTTGTCCGCCCTGCTAGAATAGGTCTCCTGGAGCAGGGCCACGATGCAGACGCAGGACAAACTCAACGACAGGCAGCTTTCGGACGAGCAGAGCCGCGAGATCGCAGAGACCATTCGCGAGGAGCTGGCGAGACGCCGGATCTCCCGCCAGGCGCTGGCCGAGCAGGCCAAGCTCAGCCTGTCGACCCTGGAGAAGGTGCTCGGCGGTCGCCGGCCGTTCACGCTGGCGACGACCGTGCGGCTGGAGCAGGCCCTGGGCGTCTCCCTGCGCAAAAATGCCGTCGTGGTGGCGCCCGCGGCCGCAAACGATGTCGCGCCCGACAGCCTCGGCTCCTATGCGCATCGCGCGGTGACCTGGCTCGAGGACGTCTACATCACGCTGCGGCCGTCGTTCGGCGACCAGAATGCGATCTTTGCCTATCGCACCGAGATCGTCTGGGAGCCGAAGATCTCCTCCTTGGTTTTTCGCGAGGGTGAGCGGACCGATGCCGCCTATGAGCATACCGGCGAGGTCGCGGTGCCGCATCAGTCCGGCTTCATCTATCTCGTCATCATCAAGCACGGTCAGCACCGGGTGATCACGGTGTCGCGGCCGACGGTGAATGGCGAGATGTACGGCATCATCTCGACGCTCCGCGCCGGCCCCGGCTCGCAGCTCACGCCGGTCGCGGCCCCGATCGCCTACGTGCCGCTCCGGAACGTCCCGAAGCCGTCCCTGGGACGGGTCGGTCCCGACGACGGCAACCATGCATTGTACCGAAAGCATCTGCGGCGCACGGTGGAAGAGCCGTTCGCAGTGTTTCTGTCGGTATGATTGGCAAGAAATAGGTCCGGCACCGGCTGCGCATCGGGCGGGCGAGGGCGAACGACGCGCCATCATCCGCCGCCGTGATGGGAGCCTAAAGCGCGGTGAGATCTGGATGAATAGTCATCGCGCTTCAGGTTGTTGTTCACGCATGATCTTTCTGGAAAAGCGCTTCGCACTTTTCCGGATCATGCTTTAGCCGCCCGTTTCGGCGCTGATGATGTCGCCGAACAGCTCCCATTGGCCCTTCTTGAACCGCCACATCTTGAGCTGCTCGATCGGCGCGAAGTCCGTGGAGGACGTGTTGATCTTGATGCCGGGGATCAGCGTGTCGGGCACGAAGTCCTTCAGGCTTGCGGCCTGCTTCATCACGTTCTCGCGGGTCAGATTGTCGCCCGACTGCTTCAGCACCTGCACCATGGTCTGGGCCGCAGCGTAAGCGTAGACCAGATTGGCGTCCGAGATGTTGGCGCCCGGCATGTACTTGTCGATGAAGCTCATGAACCTCTTCATGCCCTCGTCGTCCTTCCATTGCGGATCCGACGCATCCTTCAGATAGCCGGCCGACAGCACGCCTTCGGAGGCCTCGAGGCCTGCCGGCTTCATCACCGCGCCGATCGAGACCGAGACGTCGGTCATCAGGTGCATCGGCTTCCACTCCAGCTCCGCGATCTTCTTGATGGCTTGAGCCGCGAATTTCGGGGTCGCGATGTTGACGAAGACATCGGCGCCGGTGCCCTTGAGCTTGACGATGTGGGCGTCGATCGACGGCTCCGAGGTCTCGTAGCTCTCTTCGGCCACGATCAGCTTCGACGCCTTGTCGCCGAAAATGTCCTTGATGCCGGCGAGGTAGTCTTTGCCGAAATCGTCATTGGCATAGAAGATCGCGACTTTCGCGTCCGGCTTCTCCTTCAGAATGTATTTTGCGAAGATCTGGGCCTCGACCCGGTAGCTGGGCTGGAAGCCCATGGTCCATGGAAAGTTCTTCGGGTCGTTCCACTTGCTGGCGCCGGTGGCAAGGAACAGCTGTGGCACTTTCTTGGCGTTGTGATATTTCTGCACGGCGGTCTGGGTCGGCGTGCCCAGCGCGTTGAACACGAGAAACACCTCGTCGCTCTCGATCAGCTTGCGGATCTGCTCCACCGTCTTCGGCGGCGAATAGCCGTCGTCATAGGAGATCCAGTTGATCTTGCGGCCGTTGATACCGCCCTGGTCGTTGACCATCTTGAAATAGGCTTCCTCGGTCTTGCCGATGATGCCGTAAGCGGAGGCGGGACCGGAATAGGCCTCGACATTGCCGATCTTGATCTCGGTGTCGGTGACGCCGGTGTCGTATTTCTTCTGCGCGTAAGCGCCGTGAGCCGAGAGCAATGTCAGGGCCGTTGCCGCGGCGAGCAGGGAGAGTTTCTTGTTCTTCATGGAAATTCCTTCGACGTCTCTTGGGGTGGAGCAGGCACTTTCAAAACATAAAAGCGCCCGCGAGGGGCGCTTCGGTCAGGCATTGGCGGCTTTCTTGTCGACTTCGGAGGCCACCGAGAATTCCTTGCGCAAGGTCGGCTTGTGGATCTTGCCGGTGGCGTTGCGCGGCAGTGCATCGACGAAGCGGACCTGGCGCGGGCATTTGAAGCGCGCGAGGTTCGCCGCGCAATGCGCGAAGACCTCGGCTTCGCTCAGCCGCTGGCCCGGTTTGACCGCGATGATGGCAAGGCCCACCTCGCCCCATTGCGCATCGGGAATGCCGATCACCGCGGCTTCGGCGATCGCGGAAAGCTGATGCAGGACGTTCTCGACCTCGGCCGGATAGACGTTCTCGCCGCCGGAGATGTACATGTCCTTCCAACGGTCGACGATGTAGTAGAAGCCTTCGTCGTCGACGCGTGTTGCGTCGCCCGTGTGCAGCCAGCCGTCGGTGAAGGAGGTCTTGTTGGCCTCCGGCCTGTTCCAATAGCCGGGCGTGATGTTGGGGCCTTTCACCCAGAGCTCACCGAGCTCGCCGACATCTGCATCGCTGCCGTCGGGCCGCACGATGCGCACCTCAGTGTGCAGCACGGGCTTGCCGGCGGAGCCCGCCTTGCGCGCCGCATCCTCGCGATCGAGCACCAACACGGCCGGCGAGGTCTCGGTCATGCCGTAGCCCTGCTGGAGCGCGACGCCGCGCGCCTCCCACACTTTCAAGAGCGGCACCGGCATCGGCGCGCCGCCGACACCGCCGACGATCAGCCGGGACAGGTCGGTCGTTGCGAAGGCCGGATGCTGCGCCATGAACTGGTAGATCGCGGGCACGCCGAAGAACACGTTGATGCCCTGCGCGGGATCATTGATCAGGCCGAGCGCCGTGCCGGGATCGAAGGCGCGCATGATCATCACGGTGCCGCCGGCATGCAGCACCGGATTCGTGTAGCAATTGAGACCACCGGTGTGGAACAGCGGCAGCACGGTGAGCAACACCGAAGACGGCCCGATGCAGGCGGGGCCGCCGAGATTGACGCAATTCCAGAAGGTCATGCCATGGGTGATAGTCGCGCCTTTCGGATGCCCCGTGGTGCCCGACGTGTACATGATGGTCGAGACGTCATCGAGCGTGACCTCCTCGGCGCGGTCGAGCGGCTTTGCGGCGGCGATGCCGGCCTCGTAGGCGCCGCCGGGGCCGAGCAGCAGGCTGGTCGCGACGCCGCAAAGCTTGGCGACGGCGAGCGCGGTTTCGGCCAGATCGGTGTCGTGGATCATCACCTTCGGCGCACAGTCACCGGTGATGAACTGGAGTTCGGGAACGGTGAGGCGGGTGTTGAGCGGCACGAAGATGGCACCGAGCCGGCCGCAGGCGAACTGCACCTCGAGCGTATCGGTCGTGTTCATTGCCAGCACGGCGACGCGATCGCCGCGCGAGACCTTCAACGTGTCACGGAAGAACGAAGCGAGGCGCGAGACGCGGCCATCGAGCTGCGAATAGGTGAAGCGGCGCTCGCTGGCGAGGTCGATCACCGCAACCTTGTTTGGCGTGCGGCGGCCATGGTGGGCGATCCAGTCGTAATAACGAACGGCCAAAAATCCCTCCCTGGGCGGTCTTGTGCCGCCTCGCGTCGCTGGTTCCGTGCACCATGCCCGGCATGGCCTGGGGCCAGCCGGAGTCTGTGCAGCAGTCTTTTTTGATCCGGAGTTGGCCTGCGAGGGGTGAAAATCGTCTTGCGTTGAGTTGCTAGGCCATGGGTGCGGTGGAGCGGTTCCTCCGGTCAGCCACTCTGCGCAAGTGAACGGCAAATGTTCCGGCCATGGTGAATGAGCCGAATCCGCCAGCAGGGCGAGAGTTGTGATGAAGAGTCCGTTCTATACCGCCGAGCACGACGCCTTCCGCGAGGTCATGCGCCGCTTCGTCGAGAAGGAGGTCGCCCCGTTCGCCCATGAATGGGACGAGGCCGGCGAATTCCCCCGTACGCTCTATCGCAAGGCGGCCGAGATCGGCCTTCTTGGGCTCGGTTTCCCCGAGGAATATGGCGGGATCGCCGCCGACCAGTTCATGAAGATCGTCGCGAGCCAGGAATTGGCGCGCGCCGGGGCCGGCGGCGTCAGCGCCAGCCTGATGAGCCACACCATCGGCGCGCCGCCGATCGCGCGGGCCGCGCGGCCCGAGGTGAAGGCGAGGGTGCTGCCGCAGGTGCTGGCCGGCGAGAAGATCTCCGCGCTCGCGATCACCGAGCCGGGCGGCGGCTCTGATGTCGCGAACCTCCGCACCCGGGCGCGGCGCGACGGGGATCACTACGTCGTGAGCGGCGAGAAGACTTTCATCACGTCAGGCGTACGCGCCGACTATCTGACCGTTGCGGTGCGCACCGGCGGCGAGGGCGCGGGCGGCGTCAGCCTGCTCCTGGTCGAGGGCGATACGCCCGGCCTGTCGCGCACCAAGCTGAAGAAGATGGGCTGGTGGGCCTCCGACACCGCTACGCTGCATTTCGACGCGTGCCGGGTGCCGGCCGAGAACCTGATCGGCGAGGAGGGCCAGGGCTTCAAGATCATCATGCAAAACTTCAACAGCGAGCGGATGGGCATGGCGGCGAGTTGCACCGCCTTCGCCCGCGTCTGTCTCGACGAGGCGATCGCCTACGCCAAGGAGCGCAAGACCTTCGGCAAGCCGCTCGCCCAGCACCAGGTCATCCGCCACAAGATCGTCGACATGGCACAGAAGGTTGCGGCAAGCCAGGCGATGCTGGAGATGTTGGCCTGGCGGCTGGAGCAGGGCGAGAGCCCGGTCGCCGAGATCTGCATGATGAAGAACCAGGCGACCCAGACCATGGCGTTCTGCGCCTCGGAAGCCGTGCAGATCTTCGGCGGCGCTGGCTTCATGCGCGGCATCAAGGCCGAGCGGATCTACCGCGAGGTCAAGGTCAACGCCATCGGCGGCGGCACCGAGGAGATCATGAAGGATCTGGCGTCGCGGCAGATGGGGTTGTGAACTCACCGTCATTCCGGGGCGAGGCGAAGCGTCGAACCCGGAATCTGGATATTATAGGACTCATCTCTGGATTCCGGGTTCGCGCTATGCGCGCCCCGGAATGACAAAAGGGAAAAAATGCTATTCACCGCCGACCACGACGACATTCGCCGCTCCTTGCAAAAATTTATCGCGCACGAGATCAATCCTCATGTCGATGAATGGGAGAAGGCCGACATCTTCCCGGCGCATGAGCTGTTCAAGAAGATGGGCAGCCTCGGCTTCCTCGGGCTGAACAAGCCGGTCGAGTTCGGCGGCTCGGGCCTCGACTATTCCTATGCAGTGATGATGGCGGAGGAGCTTGGCGCAATCACCTGCGGCGGCGTGCCGATGGCGATCGGGGTGCAGACCGACATGGCAACGCCGGCGCTGGCGCGGTTCGGCTCGGACGAGGTGCGGCGCGAATTCCTCAGCCCATCGATATCAGGCGATTACGTCGCCTGCATCGGCGTCTCCGAGCCCGGCGCGGGCTCCGACGTCGCTTCAATCAAGACCAATGCGCGCTCCGATGGCGACGACTACGTCATCGATGGCGGCAAGATGTGGATCACCAACGGCACCCAGGCGGACTGGATCTGCCTGCTCGCCAACACCGGCGATGGACCCGTTCACCGCAACAAGTCGCTGATCTGCGTTCCCATGAAGAGCAAGGGCGTCACGGTTGCCCGCAAGCTCGACAAGATGGGAATGCGCTCGTCGGACACCGCGCAGATCTTTTTCGACAATGTCCGCGTGCCCAAGCGCAACCGGATCGGTGAGGAGGGCAAGGGTTTTACCTACCAGATGATCCAGTTCCAGGAGGAGCGGCTGTGGGGCGCGGCGGCCTGTTTGAAGGCGCACGAATACATTATCGATCAGACCATCGGGTACACGCGCAATCGCAAGGCCTTCGGGAAGTCGATCCTCGATAATCAGGTCGTCCATTTCAAGCTTGCGGAGATGCAGACCGAGGTCGAGCTGCTGCGCGCGCTGATCTATCGCGCCGCCGAGCAGCTGGTCGCCGGCGAAGATGTGACGCGGCTTGCGACCATGGCCAAGCTGAAAGCCGGCCGGCTCAGCCGCGAGCTCACTGATGCCTGCTTGCAATATTGGGGCGGAATGGGCTTTACCAACGAAACGCCGGTCAGCCGTGCCTATCGCGACAGCCGCCTGACCTCGATCGGCGGCGGCGCCGACGAGGTGATGCTGATGGTGCTGTGCAAGATGATGGGCACGCTGCCGGGAAGTCATTGAGTTTGAGCATGATCTTGTCGGAAAACCGCTTCACACCGATCATGCTCTGAGGGGGAACGCCTGATGGTCACGCTCTATCATTGCGACGCCGCGCGCTCGTTCCGTCCGCTCTGGATGCTGGAGGAGATGGGGCTGCCCTATGAATTGAAGATGCTGCCGTTCCCGCCGCGGGTGTTTGCCAAGGACTATCTCGGCATCAATCCGCTCGGCACCATCCCTTATCTGATCGACGGCGAGACGCGGATGACCGAATCGTCCGGCATCTGCCATTACCTCGGCATCAAATACGGCCCGACGCCGCTGATGGTCGGCTCCGAAGATCCCTCCTATGGCGCGTTCCTGAACTGGATGTATTTTAGCGATGCCACGTTAACCTTCCCGCAAACGCTGGTGCTCCGATACACCCAGCTCGAACCGGAAGAGCGCCGCGTTCCGCAGGTCGCCACCGATTACGCCAAATGGTTTCTGGGCAGGCTGCGCGCCGTCGAGGCAGCGACGGCCAATGCCGAAACATTGTGCGCGGGCCGTTTCACCGCCGCTGACATTGTCATCGGTTATGCGCTCCGCCTCGCCGACAATATCGGGCTCGCCAAGGACTTCGGGCCAAATGTCGCAGCCTATTGGGCGCGCCTGCAGCAGCGCGATGGTTTCAAGCGCGCGGTTGCTGCGGAGCAGAAGGCCGGCCTTGAGCAGAATGTTGCGCCGCGCGTGAGGGCGTAAGGGAAGCTGTCATTCCGGGCCGCGCAAAGAGCGCGAAGCGGAATGCCGTGCCGACATCTGCCGCGCTTTGGCGGACCGGGTGGGACCGCCCCGGAACGACGGCGCATGTTTTCATGACAGCGCTATCCCGTCGTGACAGCGCCCAAATTTCCGCTAAGGTGACCTCCGTCCGCAGCGGCCAAAGAGCCGTGCGAGGAGGATGCCCAATGGATTATAGCGGTCGCGAATCCGACCATCTGATGCTGATCACGCCCGAGCGAGTCTTTTACGCCGGCCTGCTCGGCAGGCCCCGGAAGCGGACTCCGGGCTGCTGCCATGTCTATGTGGCCGTGAAGGGCAATCTCCACCTGACCATCGACGACGCTCTCGCCACCGGCGAATTGTTCGTCACGCTGCCGAACCAGCGCCATTCGATCGCCAGTGACTACCGCACCGCAATCAGCGTCACGCTGGAGCCTGAGAGCATGCCCGATGGCGTGCTGGAAGCGCTGGCCCAGCGGCTGATGGGGCCGGACCGGGCGGTCTATGCCCGCAAGATCCTGGCTGCGTACGCGCTGCTGCGCCAGCGCCGCTACGGCGACATCACCACCGCCGAATTCGACGAGATGTGTTTTGGCGAGGCCCTGCCGCGCCGCGTGCTGGACCCGCGCGTGATGCGCGCGGTCGCCCGCATCGAGCGTTTCTCCGGCGAGCCGGTGACGGCCGATACATGTGCGGCTGAAGCCGGCCTCTCTGCCTCGCGCTTCCTGCATCTGTTCAAGGAAGAGACCGGCATCTCGTTCCGCTCCTTCCGTGCCTGGAAACGCGCGCGGTATCTCTTGCACTTCGCCAACCAGGATCTCAACCTCGCCCATCTCGCGCAGGATATCGGCTATCCCGACAGCACCCATTTCAGCCATTCGATCCGTCGTTTCTATGGATTGAAGCCGCGTGCGATCTTCGTCGGCTCGCGTGATCTCGCGATCTATCGCAGCACCGAGACGGTGCGGCTCGCGGAGGCGGGCTAGCACGGCTCTCGTAGGGTGGGCAAAGCGAAGCGTGCCCACGATCTTTCTCAATGCGGAAATGTGGTGGGCACGGCGCAAGAGCGCCTTTGCCCACCCTACGACAGCTCGTCTTTGGCTAGCTTCTCCGCGCAAGAAGCCTCATGCCCCGCATCACATGATCGCAAACGTTGAATTCTCAACGTGCGAGACATTTTTGGCATGAGCGACAAGGCCGTCATCACCTGCGCGCTGAACGGCGTGCTCACCGACCCGAAGCAGCACAACGTGCCCGTGACGCCCGAGCAGATGGCGCGCGAGGCCAAGGCTGCGTTCGATGCCGGCGCCTCCATCATGCACATCCATCTGCGCCAGCAGGCGCCGCATAAAGGGCATCTGCCGTCGTGGGAAGTCAGTGTCTCCAAGGAGATCCAGCAGGCGATCCGCGAAGCCTGCCCGGGTGTCGTCATCAACCACACCTCGGGCGTGTCAGGGCCGAACTACTCTGGTGCGCTCGACTGCATCCGCCAGACCAGGCCAGAGATCGCCGCCTGCAACGCCGGCTCGCTGAATTATTTGAAGGTCAAGGCTGACAACACGTGGGCCTGGCCGCCGATGATGTTCGACAACGCGGTCGAGAAGGTGAAGGACTATCTCGACGTTATGAACGAAGTCGGCACCATCCCCGAGTTCGAATGCTTCGACGTCGGCATCGTCCGCTGTGTCGGCATGTATCACCAGGTCGGCATGTACAAGGGCCCGCTCGAGTATAATTTCGTCATGGGTGTCGCCTCCGGCATGCCCGCTGATCCCGAGCTGCTACCGATCCTGATCAAGCTGAAGCGTCCCGAAGCGCATTGGCAGGTCACGGCGATCGGCCGTGAGGAGATCTGGCCGCTGCATCAGCGCTGCGCCGAGCTCGGCGGCCATTTGCGCACCGGTCTCGAGGACACGTTTTATCTCGCCGACGGCAAGAAGGTGACGTCGAACGGCCAGCTGATCGAGGCCATCGCCGCCTGTGCCCGCCGCGCCGGCCGCGAGATCGCGAGCCCGGCCGAGGCGCGGAAGATCTTTGGGACGAATCGCTGAACATCTCCGTCGTTCCGGGGCGATGCGTAGCATCGAACCCGGAACCTCGAGATTCCGGGTTCACGCTGCGCGTGCCCCGGAATGACGATCAGGGTCTATTATGTCCATTCTCGAAAACACCATTTCCCCCGGCAGCGCCGCCTACCACGCCAACCGCGACGGCATGCTCGCGCTGATCGACCGCATGCGCGCGTTGGAAGAGCGCACGCGCGCCGCGTCCGCTGCCGCAAAAGATCGCTTCCACAAGCGTGGACAATTGCTGCCGCGCGAGCGCGTCGCGCTGGTGCTCGATCCCGGCGCGCCCTTCATCGAGCTGTCGACCCTCGCCGGCTATATGTTCGACGTGCCGGATGCGGCCAAGAGCGTGCCGGGCGGCGGCGTCATCGCCGGCATCGGTTTCGTCTCCGGCATCCGCTGCATGGTCAGCGCCAGCGATTCAGGCATCGATGCCGGTGCGCTGCAGCCCTACGGCCTCGACAAGACACTGCGGGTGCAGGAGCTCGCGCTGGAGAACAAGCTGCCTTATGTGCAGCTCGTCGAGAGCGCTGGCGCCAACCTGCTGCGCTACCGCGTCGAGGACTTTGTCCGCGGCGGCAACATCTTTCGCAATCTGGCGCGGCTCTCGGCCGCCGGCTTGCCGGTCGTCACCGTGACGCACGGCTCCTCCACCGCGGGTGGCGCCTATCAAACGGGCCTGTCCGACTACATCGTCATGGTCCGCGGCCGCACCCGCGCCTTCCTCGCCGGTCCGCCGCTCCTGAAGGCCGCAACTGGCGAGATCGCGACCGAGGAGGAGCTCGGGGGCGCCGAGATGCACACGCAAATCTCCGGCCTCGGCGATTATCTCGCCGAGGACGACCGCGATGCATTGCGCATCGCGCGCGAGATCATGGCGGCATTGGAATGGGAGCGGCCGGGCCGCGCCGCATCGGAGTTCAAGCCGCCGCGCTACGACCAGGACGAGCTGCTCGGCATTATGCCGATGGACCACAAGCGCCCTGTGGACATGAAGCAGGTGATCGCGCGCATCATCGACGATTCCGATTTCACCGAGATGGCACCGAACTATGGCCCTGCCACCGTCTGCGGCCATGCCCGCATCGAGGGCCAGGCCATCGGCATCATCACCAACAACGGTCCGCTCGATCCCGCCGGCGCCAACAAGGCGACGCATTTCATCCAGGCCTGCTGCCAGACCCGCACGCCGCTGCTCTATCTCAACAACACCACGGGCTACATGGTCGGCAAGGCCTATGAAGAAGCCGGCATGATCAAGCACGGCTCCAAGATGATCCAGGCGGTGACCTCGGCGACGGTGCCGCAGATCACCATCTATTGCGGCGCCTCGTTCGGCGCCGGCAATTACGGCATGTGCGGCCGCGGCTTCCATCCGCGCTTTTGCTTCTCCTGGCCGAACGCCAAGACCGCCGTGATGGGCGGCGAGCAGGCCGCCGAGACCATGGCGATCGTGACCGAAGCCGCTGCCGCCCGCCGCGGCAAGCCGATCGAGAAGGACAAGTTGGAGGCCATGAAGGCGCACATCGTCGGCGTGTTCGACGGCCAGATGGACGTGTTCTCGACCAGCGCCCGCGTGCTCGACGACGGCGTGATCGATCCGCGCGACACCCGCGCGGTGCTGTCCGAAGTGCTCGCGATCTGCCGCGAGGGCGATCGGCGGACGCCCCAGCGCATGCAGTTCTCGGTGGCCCGCCCATGAGGAACGGATCAGTGCAGCACCGCCCGTTCCATAGGGTTCTGGTCGCCAATCGCGGCGAGATCGCACTGCGCGTGATGCGTAGCGCGCGACGGCTGGGCCTCGGCGTCGTCGCGGTCTATTCGGATGCCGATCGTGACGCGCTCCATGTGCGTCAGGCCGACCAGGCCGTGCGCATTGGCGAAGCCTTGCCGGCGCAATCCTATCTCAACATCCCCGCGATCATCGCGGCCGCCAGGGCGAGTGGCGCCGATGCCGTCCATCCCGGCTATGGCTTCCTCGCCGAGAACGAAGATTTCGCGCGAGCCTGCAAGGATGCAGGCCTCGTCTTCATCGGCCCGTCGCCCCAGGCGATCGAGGCGATGGGCAATAAGGCCGGCGCCAAGGAGATCATGAAGAAGGCTGGCGTGCCCATCGTGCCCGGCTATCAGGGCACGGAGCAGGGCGACGAGATCATGTTCGCGGAGGCCAAAAGGATCGGCTTCCCCGTCATGATCAAGGCCGTCGCCGGCGGCGGCGGACGTGGCATGCGACTTGTGACCGATGCCGCGTCTTTCCCCGATGCGCTACGCAGCGCGCGTTCCGAAGCGAAGGCCGCGTTCGGTGATCCCACCGTTATTCTCGAACGTGCGATCCAGAATCCGCGCCACATCGAGATCCAGGTGTTCGGCGACAGCCATGGCAACGCCATTCATCTCGGCGAGCGCGATTGCTCGGTACAGCGG
The DNA here is from genome assembly GCF_054057995.1 of Bradyrhizobium sp. USDA 4486. Taxonomy (NCBI): domain Bacteria; kingdom Pseudomonadati; phylum Pseudomonadota; class Alphaproteobacteria; order Hyphomicrobiales; family Nitrobacteraceae; genus Bradyrhizobium; species Bradyrhizobium sp. USDA 4486. The sequence goes on along the minus strand of NZ_JBSRZV010000001.1, from coordinate 6,092,359 downwards.
CGCCACCAGAAGCTGATCGAGGAGGCGCCGTCGCCAGCGGTGACGCCCGAGCTGCGCGCGAAAATGGGCGAGGTTGCGGTCGCCGCAGTGAAAGCACTGCGCTATGAGGGGGCGGGCACCCTGGAATTCCTGCTCGATGCCAGCGGCGCGTTCTACTTTATGGAGATGAACACGCGCCTCCAGGTCGAGCATCCCGTCACCGAGGCGATCACCGGGCTCGATCTCGTCGAGCTGCAGCTGCGCATCGCGCGCGGCGAGGCGCTGCCGGTGAAACAGCAGGACATCCGCTTCACAGGCCACGCCATCGAGGTGCGGCTGTGCTCGGAAGATGCCGCGCATGATTTCATGCCGCAGTCCGGCCGCATGGCGCGCTGGCAGGTGCCTGACGGCGTCCGTTTCGAGCACGCGCTGCAATCGGGTTCGGAGATCCCGCCGTTCTACGATTCCATGATCGCCAAGATCATTGGCCACGGCGCGACGCGCGAGGAGGCGAGGGGGCGGCTGATCGTTGGCCTCGAGCAACTCACGGCGTTCGGCGTGACCACCAACCAGGCCTTCCTGATGTCGTGCCTGCGTCATCCCGGCTTCGTCAAGGGCGAGGCGACGACGGCGTTCATCGGCGCGCATCGGGGCGAGCTGCTGGCACCACGCTCGAACGCCGCATTCGATACCGGGCTCGCGGGCCTGCTGCTCTACGTCACCAATCCGCGGGCGCCGTCGTGGCAAAGCGGGCGAAGCCTCGCGGCGCCGTTCCCGCTGCCGGCAAAAATCGAGATCGCCGGCCAGGCGCATGACCTCGAAATCACGCGCGAGCGCGATGGCAGCTATAGTGTCGCCGCCGAAGGTCGCCAGGACAAGTTCGAGATCGACCAGCTCTATGCCGACGCGATCCGCTTCCGCCATGACGGCGTGATGGATAGCGCAAAATTCCTGCGCGATGGCGATCGCCTGTTCGTTCAGCACCGCGGCATTCCGCTCGCGGTCACCGACCTCACCCTCGCCGCACCGAAGGCCAGTGCGAGCAACGGCGGCGACGGAAGGGTCCGCGCCGCCATGAATGGCCGCGTCGTCGCGGTGCTGGTCAAGCCGGGCGACCGCGTCACCGCCGGCCAGCCGGTGATGACGCTGGAAGCGATGAAGATGGAGCACGTCCACAAGGCCGGCATCGACGGCGTGGTTTCGGCAATCGACGTCACCGAGGGCGAGCAGGTGACCACGGGCAGGATCGTGGCGGAGATCGGGGCATAGCCTCGTGTCCCGGACGCGCGAAGCGCGAGCCGGGACCCATGTCTTCGAGCATACGAGCGGCACTGGGTCCCCGCTTTCGCGGGGACACGAGACCTACGCTGGCCGCCCGGTCCCCTCATTGAGTAGACACGCGACCTGGTGTCCGTCGCCCGCATCCATCAGCGCCGGCCGCTCGGTCTTGCACCGCTCCATCGCAAACCGGCAGCGCGTGTGAAACGCGCAGCCGGGCGGCGGATTGACCGGGCTCGGCACGTCGCCATCGACCAGCGGCGCGAGCCTCTTCGCGAGCGGATTGGCGATCGGCACCGAAGCAAGCAGCGCCTGCGTGTAGGGATGGCGCGGATTCCTGAACAGCTCGTCCTTGCCGGCGATCTCGACGATGCGGCCGAGATACATCACCGCGACGCGGTGGCTGATATGGGCGACCACGGCGAGGTCGTGCGCGATGAAGAGATAGGAGAAGCCGTGCTGGCGTTGCAGGTCGATCAACAGGTTGATCACCTGCGCCTGGATCGAGACGTCGAGCGCGGAGACCGGCTCGTCGCAGACGATCAGCCGCGGCTCGAGCGCGAGTGCCCGCGCGATGCAGATGCGCTGGCGCTGGCCGCCGGAGAATTGGTGCGGGAAATTGCGCATTTGGTCCGGCCGCAGGCCCACCTGCTCGAACAGTTTTGCGACGCGCGCCTCCAGCGCCTTGCCGCTCGCGAGGCCGTGCACGGCGAGCGGCTCGCCGACGATGTCGCCCGCGGTCATGCGCGGATTGAGCGAGGCAAAGGGGTCCTGGAACACGATCTGCATCGAACGGCGATGCTGGCGCAGCGCGGTCTTGGACAGATGCGTGATGTCCTCGCCTTCGAGACGGATCTGGCCCGAGGTCGGCTCGACCAGCCGCAGCACGCTGCGCGCCACCGTCGACTTGCCGCAGCCGGATTCGCCGACGAGGCCGAGCGTCTCGCCGGCGCCAAGCGAGAACGAGACGCCGTCGACCGAGTGTACGGTGCCCACCTGCCGGCGCAGCACCCCGGCGCGCACCGGATAATATTTCTTGAGGTCGGTGACCTCGAGCAAAGCCCGGCTCATGCCACCTCCGCAACTTCAGCCGCGCGCCAGCACGCCGCGAGATGGCCGCCGCCCCAGTCCGCCAGCGGCGGATGTTCGGCTTCGCAGCGCTTGATCGCGAGCTTGCAGCGCGGCGCGAAGGCGCAGCCTTTCGGCAACCGGACCAGCGACGGCACCGTGCCGGGAATCTCGTTCAGCCGCGCCTGCGCGGCGACGCCGGATGCGGGTACGGCCGGGATCGAGGCCATCAGCCCGCGCGTATAGGGATGCTTCGGTGCGGCGAACAGCGCTTCGACACTGGCTTCCTCGACCTTCCTGCCCGCATACATCACGATCACGCGCTGCGCGGTCTGCGCGACGACGCCGAGATCGTGCGTGATCAGCACGAGCCCGGTGCCGAGCTCCTTCTGGAGGTCGAGGATCAGGGCAAGGATCTGCGCCTGTATGGTGACGTCGAGCGCGGTGGTCGGCTCGTCCGCGATCAGCAGGGCCGGCCGGCAGGCCAGCGCCATCGCGATCATCGCGCGCTGACGCATGCCGCCGGAGAGCTGGTGCGGATACTCCTTCGCCCGCCGCTCCGGCTCGGGGATGCGCACCAGCCGCAGCATCTCGACCGCGATGTTCTGGGCCTCCTTGGCCGTGATGTTCCGGTGCAGCCGCACCGCTTCGGCGATCTGGTCACCGATCCGCATCACCGGATTGAGCGAGGTCATCGGCTCCTGGAAGATCATGGAGATGCGATTTCCGCGGATCTTGCGCATCTCGGCTTCGTCCAGTGCCAGCAGATCGGTGCCCTCCAGCGAGACGGAGCCGCCGACGATGCGGCCGGGCGGATCTGGCACCAGCCGCATCAGGGACAACGCGGTGACGCTCTTGCCGCAGCCGGATTCGCCGACGATCGCCAGCGTCTCGCCGCGCTTCACCGTGAAGGAGACGTCGTCGACGGCCTTGAAGAGACCCGAATTGGTGAAGAACACCGTCCTCAGGTTCCTCACATCGAGCACAAGGTCGGATTCTTTCGCCATCAGCCGCGCTGCCGGGGATCGAGGATGTCGCGCAGGGCGTCACCGAACAAATTAGCGCCGAAGACGGCGAGGCTGATCGCGATGCCTGGGAAGATCACCAGCCACGGCGCGGTGCGGACATATTCGGCGGCGGACTCGGAGAGCATGCGGCCCCATGACGGATAAGGCTCGGGAATGCCGAGGCCGAGGAAGGAGAGGGAAGCCTCGGTGAGAATGGTCGAGCCGAGCTGGGCGGTGGCGAGCACGATCAGCGGCGCCAGCGTGTTCGGCAGCACGTGGCGCAGCGCGATGCGCACCTCGCTCATGCCGATCGATTTGGCGGCTTCGACGAAGGGCTGCTCGCGCAGCGCCAGCGTGTTGGCGCGGATGACGCGCGACACGGTCGGGATCAGCGGAATGGCGATGGCGATGATGACGTTCGGTAGCGACGGGCCGAGCGCCGCCGTCATGATCAAGGCGAGCACCAGCAGCGGCAGCGCCTGAAGGACGTCGGAAACGCGCTGGAACACGAGATCGACCCAGCCGGAGAGATAGCCGGAGGTGAGGCCGACGACGACGCCGATGGTGCCGCCGAGCGCGGTCGAGCCGATGCCGACCGCGAGCGAGATCCGCGCGCCATGGATGATGCGGCTGAACACGTCGCGGCCGAACGAATCCGTCCCCATCCAGTGCGCCCAGCTCGGCCGCGCCAGCGCGCGCGCGGCGTCGACCGTTAGGGGATCGTAGCGCGCGATGAAGTCGGCGAAGATCGCGGTCAGCACGAACACCGTCATGATGACGAGCCCGGCCGCGCCCAGCACGTGCCGCTGCGCCATGAACAGCACGCGCCGCCAGCCCGCGGTCGCATGCGCCCCGGCGCGTCTCAGCTCAACGTCATAGTCGATCGCGGCCAAACAGCTCTCCTAATCCGTGTACCTGATCCGCGGATCGAACACCGCGTAGAGCATGTCGACGGTGAAGTTGGCGAACACGACGACGACAGCGATGAACATCACGAGGTTCTGCACGATCGGATAATCGCGCCAGCGGATCGCCTCGACCAGGAAACGCGCGACGCCGGGGATATTGAACACGGTCTCGGTGACGATCAGGCCGCCGATCAGGAACGCCGCTTCGATGCCGATCACGGTGATGACGGGCAGAATCGCGTTCTTCAGCGCATGGTGATAGTTCACGGCGGCGTCGGAGGCGCCCTTGGCGCGCGCGGTGCGGATATAGTCCTGCCGCAGCACCTCCAGCATGGAAGACCGCGTGATGCGCATGGTCAGCGCCGCGCTGCGAAATCCGACGGCGGCGGCCGGCACGGCGTAGGTCGCGAACGCCTCGAGCCAGGTCTGCGGATTGGGATTGAAGATCGGCATTTGGCCGAACATCGCCACCGACGCGGTGAGAATGAGAAGGCCAAGCCAGAACGAGGGCAGTGACAGGCCGCTGAGGCTGACGACGCGCAAGGCGTAGTCGAGCCGCGTGCCCTGCTTCACCGCGCTGATGACGCCGAGCGGGACGCCGATCGATGCCGAGAACAACAGCGCAAGGCCGGCGAGCCGCGCGGTGATCGGAATCCGTGGCAATATCTCCTGGAGAGCCGGCTTCTCGGAGACGTAGGAGTAGCCAAAGTCGCCGCGCAGGAATCCGCTGATCCAATGCCAATACTGCACGACCAGCGGTTGGTCGATGCCGAGCTCCTTCTCCAGATTGGCCTTGTCGGCGGGATCGACATAGCCGGCGGCGGCGAACAGGATGTCGACGATGTTGCCGGGCACGATCCGCAGCAGGAAGAAGATGACGACCGAGATCCCGAACAGGGTTACGAGCATCAGGAACAGGCGCCGCACCAGATAGGCAAACATGCATCGCCTCCTGCCGAACCCGTCAGCCGCCCGCCGCTACTTGTCCATCCACACGTCTTCGTAGCGGTATCCATTATAGGAGCTGTTCGACATTACCGTCACGCCCTTGACGTAGGGCTTCCAGCACGTGCCGGTGCGCGCGTGGAAGATGATCGGGCGGGCGACGTCCTCCTGCAACTTCTTGTCGATCTCCCACACCAGCTTCTTGCGCTTGGTGATATCGGTCTCCTGCGACTGCACGTCGAACAGCTTCTCGATCTCCTTGTTGCAATAATTGGTGTAGTTCCGCTCCGAGCCGCAGGAATAGTTCTCGTAGAAGGACTGGTCCGGGTCGTCGACGGCATTGCCGGTGAGGTTCAGGCCCAGCATGTAGTCCTTGCGCGCGACCTTCGGGAACCAGTTCGCGGTTTCGACCACGTCGAGCTCGCCGTCGATATAGATGCTCTTGAGTTGGTCGATCAGGATCACTGCGGGATCGCGGTAGACCGGGATGTTGCGGGTCGAGATCTTCACCGCGAGATGCTTGTCCGGTCCGTAACCGGCCTTTTGCATCAGCTTTCTGGCTTGCTCACGATTGGCGTTCACGTCGGGGCCGTAACCGGGAATGCTCTCCAGCATCTCCTTCGGCATCGCCCAAAGCCCCGCCGGCGCAGGTTCCATGGTGCCGCCGATGTCGCCCTGACCCTCGAACATGATGTTGATGAAGGCCTTGCGGTCGAGCGCCAGCGCCATCGCCTTGCGGATGTCGGCATTGTCGAACGGCGCGGCGGTCGAGTTGACGATGATGTTGGTGGCGACATTGTTGGGCTCGACGACGCACACCGCGCTCGGATCCTGCGATTTGACGTCCTTGAGCAGCGGAATGCTGACCTCGGTCGGGAACGTCATGTCGAACTTGCCGGCGACGAAGGCGAGGATGGCGGTCGAGCGGTTCGGGATGATGGTGAACTCGATGCCGTCGAGATAGGGCCGGCCCTTGCGCCAATAATCGGTGTTGCGCGTCAGCTTGATCGATTCATTGGCCTTGAACTCGACGAACTTGAACGGGCCGGTGCCGATCGGATGCGTGCGCATGTCGCCGGGCGAGACGTGGCAGGGATAGACCGGCGTGTAGCCCGAGGCGAGCAGCGCCAGCAGTGAAGGCTGCGGCCGCTTCAGGTTGAAGGAGACCTCGAAATCGCCATTGGTCGAGACATCGTTGACCTGCTCGTACCAGCTCTTGCGTGGATTCTGGCGGAACTTCTGCTGCGCCTTGCCCATCAGCATGTCGAAGGTGCATTTGACGTCGGCCGAGCTGAATGGCTTGCCGTCATGCCATTTCACGCCCTGGCGCAGCTTGAAGGTCAATGTCTTGTTGTCGTTCACCCAGGCCCAGCTCTCCGCGAGCTCGGGCACGATGTTATCCATCCTGTTCTGGGGCTCGTCCTGCTTGTAGATGACGAGGTTGTTGAACACGGGCATGAAGGGAACATTGAGCGAATAGGTCGCGCCTTCATGGATGGAGGCGTTGCCAGGGCTGTCGCGGTGATACATCCGCAGGATTCCGCCCTGTTTGGGCTCGCCGGCGACTGCAATGGTCGAAAACGCCAGCCAAGATAGCGCCGCCGTCGCGGCAAGCGCCCGCACGCTCCGCATCCTCGTCCTCCCTGGACATTAGTTCTTTTGGGCCTTTTGGGCCTGTTTGTCAGGACGATAGCGACGCGCATAAAACGAGGCAACCCGTAAGGCCGCTTGCCGCCTCGACAATTCGGATGACGGAAGGCCGCAGGGGCTTCACACTCTCATCATGTGAGAGTGCAGGTGCGAACGGGCATCGTGTCATGCGGTGCTGGAGCCGCAGCGAAGGTGCGCTCCCTCGTCCGCTTGCGGGCAGAGGGTTGGGGTGAGGGGGAGTTTCCGCAGGGGCGATGAGAGTTGGATTCGCAGAGAGTCCCCCCTCACCCGGAATCCGCGCGTTCCGCGCGCATTCCGGCCTCCCCGCACGCGGGGCGAAGCGAAGCGCATTTCACACGATCCTTGACGTCTTGTTCCCCCAATACCGGTCCCGCAACAGCCGCTTGTACAGCTTGCCCGTCGGCAGCCGCGGCAGCTCCTTCTCGAAATCGACCGAGCGTGGCACCTTCTGCCGCGACAACGACTGGCCGCAGAACGCGATCAGCTCCTCGGCAAGCGCCGGTCCCGGCACCACGCCCGGCATCGGCTGCACCACCGCCTTCACCTCCTCGCCGAGATCGGCATTGGGCACGCCGAACACGGCGGCATCGGCGACCTTGGGATGGGTGATCAAGAGATTCTCGCATTCCTGCGGATAGATGTTCACCCCGCCCGAGATGATCATGAAGGTGGCGCGGTCAGTCAGGTACAGGAAGCGGTCCTCGTCGACATAGCCGACGTCGCCGACCGTGCTCATGCTGCCGTCCGGCGAGCGCGCCTCCCTGGTCTTCTCCGGATCGTTGAAATATTCGAACGGCGATGCCGTCTTGAACCATACTTGTCCAGGCGTGCCGGTCGGGCACTCCTGCATGTTCTCGTCGAGAATATGCAGATCGCCGAGCAGCACCTTGCCGACGGTGCCGCGATGCGCCAGCCATTCCTCACTGTTGCAGGCGGTGAAGCCGAGGCCTTCGGTCGCGCCGTAATATTCGTGGATGATCGGTCCCCACCATCTGATCATGTCGTCCTTGACCTGCGGCGGGCAGGGCGCGGCGGCATGGATCGCGATCTCCAGCGAGGAGAGGTCGTAACGCTTGCGCACCTCTTCCGGCAGCTTCAGCATCCGCGAAAACATCGTCGGCACCAATTGAGTGTGGGTGATCCCCCATTGCTGCACCAGTTCGAGATAGCGCTCGGGATCGAACGTCTCCATGATGATCACGGTGCCGCCGATGCGGATCGTGAGGTTCACCGCAGCCTGCGGCGCCGAGTGATAGAGCGGGGCTGGCGACAAATAGACCATGCCCTCGCGGTAGTGCCAGAGTTTCGTCAGGAAATCGAACAGCGGCAGATTGTGCTTCGGCGGCTCCTCCGGCAGCGGTCGCAAAATGCCTTTCGGCCGTCCGGTCGTGCCGGAGGAGTAGAGCATCGCGGTGCCGAGCCACTCATCCGCGATCGGCGTTGCCGGCAGATCGGCGGTAACGTCCTTAAGCCCAACGATGCGCTCGCTCTCGCCGGGACCGTCGGCGACGATGCAGAGCTTCACATCAGGGCAAGCGTTGATGGCCTCGCGCGCGATGTCCAGCTTCGCCCTGGAGGTGATCAGGATTTTCGACTGGCTGTTGACGAGGAGATAGGCGAGTTCGCCCGGCGTCAGGAACGAGTTGATGCAGGTGTAGTAGAGACCGGAGCGCTCGCCCGCGCCGCAGGCTTCGAGATAGCGCGCATTGTTTTCCATGAAGATCGAATAGTGGTCGAGCCGCTTCAAGCCGTGCCTGCGGAACAGATGCGCCAGGCGGTTACTGCGCGCCTCCAGCTCGCGATAGGTGACGGCCTCGCCTGTCGCGGCCATGATGAAGGCGGGCTGCAGCGGGCGGAGCCGGGCGTGATGACCTGTGTACATCTATCCTCCGGCTTGGATCATGCGGCGAGAAGCAGGATTTCTCTGATGTCGTCGGGGCCCTCGATCCTGCGCGGGTTGCGCGGGATCCAGTTGGTGCGCATCGCCTGTTCGGCGATAGCGTCGAAATGCTCCGGCGTGACGCGCATTTCGGCGAGGCTGCGCGGCATGCCGAGCGAGCGGATGAACGCATCGAGGACGTCGGCGGCGTTGTGGCCGGGAAAGCCCATCGCGGCTGCGACGATCATCTGGCGCTCGGCGTTGTCGCGCGCGTTCCAGCGCATCACCGCCGGCAGCATGATGCAGGAGGTGTAGCCGTGCGGCACGTCGAACGCCGCGCCCAGCACATAGCCGATGCCATGGCTCGCGCCCATCGGCACCCCGGCCGCCAGCGCACCCATCGACAGCCAGGTGCCGATCTGGGCATCCATCCGCGCGTCGAGATCGCCAGGATCAGCCTTCACCCGCGGCAGCGCGTCGGCGAGCATGGCAAGTCCCTTGACCGATTGCGCGTCGGCATAGGGATGCGTCTCGCGCGAGCAGATCGCTTCCACGCAATGATCGACGGCGCGGATGCCGGTGGACAGGAACAGCCATTCCGGCGTGTGCACGGTGATGGCGGGATCGAGGATGGTCGCGCGCGGCACCGTGAGCGGATGCCGCAGCATTTGCTTCACATGCGCGGCGCGGTCGGTGACGCCGGCGATGGAGCTGAACTCGCCGCCGGCGATCGTGGTCGGCACGCTGACCTGGCGCACGCTCGGCGGCGTCATCTTAGGCGCGATACCCCTGTGCACCCGGATGCGGTCGATGCCGTCGATATCGCTGATGCCATTGGCAAGGCAGAGCTGCACCGCCTTGGCGCCGTCGGTGATCGAGCCGCCGCCCGCCGTGACGATGAGGTCGGCGCCCACCTCGCGCGCCGCGTTTGTCGCCGCGATCACCGCCTCGCGCGGCGTGTGCGCCGGCATGGCGTCGAACAGGCCGGCGCAGCGTTCGCCGAGCGCGTCCCTGATCTTGGCAATCTCGTCGGTCTGCCGGTTCAGTGTCCCCGAGACCATCAGGAAGGCGCGGCGCGTCCCGAGCCGGTCCATCTGCGCGACGATGGCTTCAGCCGCGGGATGGCCGAACACGACCTCCTCGATCGCGCCATAAACGACACGTCCCTGGTGCACGCCTGTCCTCCCCGGACAATTCGTCTTTTTTGCAAAGGGAAGTCTAGCCGAGCGCCCGCGCTTCGTCATGTGCGAAGACGCTGGCCGCTCTTCTCCCTCTCCCCGCCTGCGGGAGAGGGGAGAGGCGAAGGAAGGTCGCCGCCACGCCCATCTCACTCCCTGTCAACCCGCCATCCGGTCAGGCCATGCGTTGCACTATTGCACGCGCATTGGTCTTGAAGAGTTCATTATTGCCGCCCATCTTGTGTCGCCCGCGAGCAGGCGCGAACCTGCTTTTTTCCGCGGCTTTGATGCGAGGACCTGGGATGACTGGACCGGACGGAAGCGAGCCAATTGTCAAAAAGCACGATTTCGTTCAGCCGCGGCCGTACGCCATCGCCGGCCTTGTCGCTGCTTGCTTCGCGCTCGCCAGCTGCGGCCAGCCCGCCTCGCAAGCGTCTGCGCCGCCGCCCGCACCAGTGACCGTCGCCCAGCCGGTCAAGCGCACCGTCACCGATTGGGACGAGTTCACCGGCCGCTTCGAGGCGGTCGAAGAGGTGCAGGTGCGCCCGCGTGTCGGCGGCTTCGTCAACTCGGTCGAATTCCAGGACGGCGCCATCGTGCATCAGGGCGATCTGCTCTACGTGATCGATCCGCGTCCGTTCGAGGCCGTGGCCGAGCAGGCCGACGGCCAGCTGTCCGATGCGCGCGCCAAGGTGGAACTGGCCAAGCGCGAGCTCGACCGCGGCCTGAACCTGGTTCAGACCAGCGCGGTCTCCGAGCAGGTTGTCGACCAGCGCCGCCAGGCCTTGCAGGCCGCGCACGCCGCGGAGACCCAGGCCGAAGGCGCGCTGAAGGCCGCCCGGCTCAACATCGAGTTCACCCATGTGACCGCGCCGATCACCGGCCGGGCCAGCCGCCATCTCGTCAGCCCCGGCAATCTCGTGCAGGGCAGCGACAATGGCGCCTCGACGCTGCTGACCTCGATCGTCACGCTCGATCCGATCTACGTCTATTTCGACATGGATGAAGCGACCTTCATCAAATACAGCAAGCTGTGGTTCGAGGGTAAGCGCCCGAGCTCGCGCGACACCGCGAACCCGGTGCAGGTGACGCTCGCCGGCGAGACCAAGCCGTCGCACGACGGCTCCATCAACTTCCTCGACAACCGCCTCGATGTCTCCACCGGCACGCTGCGCAGCCGCGCGGTGGTCAAGAACACGGATCTGTCGATCCTGCCCGGCCAGTTCGGCCGCGTCCGCCTGATCGGCAGCGCACCGTATGAAGCGCTGCTGATTCCGGACGCCGCCGTCGCGACCGACCAGTCCCGCAAGATCGTGTTCGTGGTCAAGCCCGATGACACCGTCGAGGCGCGGCCCGTGGTGCTCGGTCCGCTTGACGATGGCCTGCGCGTGATCCGCGAAGGGCTGAAGGCTGACGATCGCGTCATCGTCAACGGCATTCAGCGCGCCCGTGTCGGCGCCAAGGTCGCCCCGCAGACTGCTCAAGCCCCGGCCGGTGGCAAGTCATGAATCTTGGCCGTCTCTCCATCAACCAGCCCATCCTCGCGATGGTGCTGTCGATCGTGCTGTTGATCGTCGGCGCGCTCGCCTACACCACGCTGCCGGTCTCCGAATATCCGCAAGTGGTGCCGCCGACCGTGGTCGTCACCACCCAATATCCCGGCGCCTCCGCGCAGACCGTGTCCGACACGGTCGCAGCCCCCATCGAGCAGGAGATCAACGGCGTCGAGGACATGCTGTATCTCTACAGCCAAGCGACCTCGAACGGCCAGCTCACCATCACCGTCACCTTCAAGCTTGGTACCGATCTCGACAAGGCCCAGGTGCTGGTGCAGAACCGCGTCGCGATCGCGCAGCCGCGGCTTCCTGAAGAAGTCCAGCGCAACGGCGTCACCACGCGCAAGAACTCGCCCGACATCCTGATGGTCGTGTTCATGCTGTCGCCGGACGACACGTTCGACCAGCTCTATATCTCCAATTACGCGCTGCTCCAGGTCCGTGACCAGCTGCTGCGCATCGACGGCGTCGGCGACATCCAGATCTTTGGTGCGCGCGACTATTCGATGCGGCTCTGGCTCGATCCTGACCGCATCGCCAATCTCGGCCTGACCTCGACCGAGGTGCTGGCCGCGATCCGCGCCCAGAACGTCCAGATCGCCGGCGGACAGATTGCCGAACCGCCGATCGCCGACCGCGCCTTCCAGCCGAACCTCGTCTTCACCGGGCGATTGAAGGACCAGAAGCAGTTCGAGGATATCCTGATCAAGGCAGGCTCCGACGGCCGTACGGTGCGCCTGCGCGACGTCGCCCGCATCGAGCTCGGTGCGCTGGCCTATTCGACCAACAGCTTCCTGCTGCGCAAATCCGCGGTCGCGATGCTGGTGACGCAGCGGCCGGGGTCGAACGCGCTCGCGACGGCGAAAAACATCTCCGACACCATGACGAAGCTCAAGCAAAGCTTCCCGAAGGGCCTCGACTTCAACATCGGCTACAACCCGACCGAGTTCATCGCTCAATCCGTCCACGAGCTGATCAAGACCATCTATGAGGCCATGCTGCTCGTGGTGGTCGTCGTGCTGGTGTTCCTGCAGGGCTGGCGGCCCGCGATCATCCCGATCATCGCGATTCCCGTGTCGCTGGTCGGCACCTTTGCGGTGATGGCGGCGCTCGGCTTCTCCATCAACAATCTCACGCTGTTCGGGCTCGTGCTCGCCGTCGGCATCGTGGTCGACGACGCCATCGTGGTGGTCGAGAACGTCGAGCGGCATCTCGAGCACGGCCTCAGCCGGCGCGATGCCGCACTGAAGACCATGGAGGAGGTCGGCGGCGCGCTGGTCTCGATTGCGCTGGTGCTCTGCGCGGTGTTCGTGCCGACTGCGTTCCTGGGCGGCATTTCCGGACAGTTCTTCCAGCAATTTGCCGTCACCATCGCGGTCGCGACCGCGATCTCCTGCTTCTGCTCGCTGACCTTGTCCCCTGCGCTGGCCTCGCAGATCCTGGTGCCGCACGAGGAGAAGCGGCCGCCGGCCGCCTGGAATGTCATCGCCCGCGCGTGGGGCGCCTTTACCGGTGTGTTCAACCGCCTGTTCGACCGGCTGTCGCATGGCTATGCCGGGCTCGCAAATTTCGTGATCCGGCATTCGGTGGTGATGCTGCTGGTCTATGTCGTGCTCATCGGCAGCGCCGGCTGGCTGATCGGGACCACGTCGCAGGGCTTCATCCCTGCGCAGGACCGCGGCTACGTCATCATTTCCGTGCAATTGCCGGGCGCGGCGTCGCTCGCGCGCACCACCGAAATCGTGCGCGAGATCGAGCGGATCTCGCTGGATACGCCGGGCATCATCCGCGTCGCTGCCTTCGCCGGCTTCTCAGGCGCCACGCGCACACAGGCCGGCAATGCTGCCGCGCTGTTCCCGGTGTTCGAAGAGCCCGAGGTGCGGCTGAAGAAGGGCCTGACGGCAAACGCCATCACGGCCGAGCTGCGCAAGCGCCTCGCTGCGATCCAGGGCGCCTTTATCATCGTGATTCCGCCGCCGGCGGTGCCCGGCATCGGCACCGGCGGTGGCTTCACCATTCGCATCCAGGATCGGCAGGGCCGCGGGCCTGAGCTGCTGGCGTCCGCAACCGATGAACTCGTCGCCGCCGCGCGCAAGTCGCCCGCGCTGCTCGGCGCCTCGGTGTTCTCGCCGTTCTCGGCCAATACGCCGCAGCTGTTCGTCGACATCGACCGCACCAAGGCGCAGAAGCTCGGCGTGCCCATCGCGAACATCAACGACACCATCCAGACCTATTTCGGGTCGACCTATGTCAACGACTTCAACCTGTTCGGCCGGACCTATCACGTCACCGCACAGGCTGATTTCCCGTTCCGGAAAGAGCCCGCTGATCTTGCGCGCCTGCGGACGCGCAACGCCTCAGGCGACATGGTGATGCTCGGCAGCGTTGTCGACTTCAGGGATGTCTCGGGACCCGACCGCGTCGCGCGTTACAATCTCTATGCGGCGTCCGAATTGCAGGGCGAGCCGGCGCCCGGGACGAGCTCGACCACCGCGCTCAACGCGATCAAGAAGCTCGCCGACGACACCTTGCCGAGCGGCTTCACCTTCGAGTGGACCGATCTATCCTATCAGCAGGTCACCGGCGGCAATGCCGGCCTCTACGTGTTCCCGATCTGCGTGCTGTTCGTCTACCTCGTGCTCGCCGCGCAATATGGCAGCTGGACCTTGCCGTTCGCGGTGATCCTGATCGTGCCGATGTGCCTGCTCGCTGCCACCATCGGCGTGCGCATCATGGGTCAGGACGTCAACATCCTCACCCAGATCGGCTTCGTCGTGCTGGTGGGGCTGGCGGCGAAAAACGCGATCCTGATCGTCGAATTCGCGCGCGACATCGAGCTCGAGGGCAAGCCGCGGCTGGAGGCCGTGATCGAGGCCTGCCGTCTGCGTCTGCGGCCGATCCTGATGACGTCCTTCGCCTTCATCCTCGGTGTCTTGCCGCTGGTGATCTCGTCCGGCTCCGGCTCGGAGATGCGGCAGGCGGTCGGCGTCGCCGTGTTCTTCGGCATGATCGGCGTCACCCTGTTCGGCCTGCTGTTCACGCCGATCTTCTATGTGGTGGTGCGGAACCTCGCCGAAGGGCGGCGCGACAAGAAGCCGGAGGTGGTGGCTTAGCGATGGCCCGTGTGGGCCATTGGTGGGTCCACAATTACAGTGTCGTCCTCGCGAACGCGGGGACCCATAATCCCGGCGAGAGGTTGTGGCGTGAGGCTGGTAACTCCGAGTCTTGGCCGAACCGCTGCCTGTGGTTATGAGTCCCGGATCTGCGCTGCGCTTGTCCGGGGCGACTCCGTTTGTTTGGTGCGCGCGCTCCCTCCATACTAACGACCAACATGAAATGGGTGGGCAGGGCAGCGGTTCTTCACTACTATCCGCGCGATTTCAAAAACAGAACACTGCTGGGAGCTAACTCATGAAATCAGCCCTTTTGACCGCCGTCGCAATGTCGGCCCTGTTGCTGGCGGCGCCGGCCTCCGCGCAAGGCGTCAAGATCGGCATCCTCAACGATCAGTCCGGCGTCTATGCCGATTACGGCGGCAAGTGGTCGGTCGAGGCCGCCAAGATGGCGATCGAGGATTTTGGCGGCGAGGTTTTGGGCCAGAAGATCGAGCTCGTCACCGCCGACCACCAGAACAAGCCTGACCTTGCGACCTCGATCGCACGGCGCTGGTATGATGTCGAGAACGTCGACATGATCACGGAGCTGACGACCTCCTCGGTCGCGCTTGCGGTCCACGAGCTCTCCAAGGAAAAGAAGAAGGTCGACATCGTCGTCGGTGCCGCGACCTCGCGCCTCACCGGCGATGCCTGCCAGCCCTACGGCTTCCACTGGGCCTACGACACCCGCGCGCTCGGCGTCGGCACCGGCGGTGCGCTGACGAAGGCCGGCGGCGACACCTGGTTCTTCCTCACCGCGGACTACGCCTTCGGCTATGCGCTGGAGAAGGATACCAGCGAGATCGTCACCGCCAATGGCGGCAAGGTGGTCGGCTCGGTGCGCGTGCCACTCAACTCCTCCGACTTCTCCTCCTTCCTGCTCCAGGCGCAGAGCTCGAAGGCGAAGATCGTCGGCCTCGCCAATGCCGGCCTCGACACCACCAACTCGATCAAGCAGGCGGCCGAGTTCGGCATCGTCTCGGGCGGCCAGAAGCTCGCCGGACTCCTGATGACGCTCGCCGAAGTGAACGGCCTCGGCCTCCAGGCCGCGCAAGGCCTGGTGCTGACCGAGGGCTATTACTGGGATCTCAACGACAAGACCCGCAATCTCGGCGAACGTTTCTTCAAGCGTACCGGGCGGATGCCGAGCATGATCCACGCCGGCACCTATTCGGCGACGCTGAGCTACCTCAAGGCGGTCAAGGCCGCCGGCACCAAGGATGCGGAGGCCGTTTCCAAGAAGCTGAAGGAGCTGCCGGTCAACGACGATTTCGTGCAGGGCGGCAAGGTGCTCGAGAACGGCCGCATGGTCCACGACATGTATCTGTTCGAGGTCAAGAAGCCCTCGGAGTCGAAGAAGCCCTGGGACTATTACAAGCTGCTCGCCACCGTCCCCGGCGACAAGGCGTTCTTCACCGCCAAGGACAGCGGCTGCCCGTTGACGAAGTGACGCGTAGCGTCATTCCGGGGCGGCGCGCCAGCGCCGAACCCGGAATCTCGAGATTCCGGGTTCGATGCTTCGCATCGCCCGGAATGACAGCTTACAATCATCCCTCACATCAACCTCAACACCACCGCCCCGAGCGCGCCGGCCCACAGCGCGATGGCGGCCAGCGCCTGGATCGCGAAACCCGGGCCGCGCTTTGCGGCGGCCTGCGAATAGCCGATGAAATAGACGACGCGGCCGATGATCCAGATGGCGCCGATCGCAGCCGCAATGGCATCGCCGATATAGATCGCGAACAGCCAGAGCGCCGGCAGGAAGATCGGCATCCATTCCAGCGTGTTCATCTGGATGCGGAACGCGCGCTCGAAATCCGGGTGGCCCGACATCGCCGGTACCTTGACGCCGGTCTGGGTGCGTGAGCGCGAAACGTTGATGCAGGTGAAGAAATAAAATGCGATCGCCAGCAGCGTGACGAGGGCGGTGAGATGATACATCGGGAATCCTCTTGAGACCGCGCTTCAATAGCCGGTCAGCTCGAGATAGCCAACGCCGTCATGCGTGCCGGAAAAGCTGATCGGCCCCTCCCAATAGGAGAAGCCTGTCCCCATCCATGCTTTCGGATTGAGCGGCTTGCAGAGGATCGAGAAGGAGCGCGAGGGAATCGCGATCTGCCATTCCACCGGCAGCTTGCGGCCGGCGATCTCGGCCGTCGCTCTCGGACTCATCTGGATATCATTGCTCGCAATCATCTGCGTGTCGCCGGCGGCGCTGATCCAGTTGCCGAACGGATAGTCCTGACCGTCCTTTTGGCGCAGCCGGTACAGCATCAGCTTGTCGCCGGACGAAAGATGCAGCGACAGCCAATCCCAGCCGGTCTGGTCGGCATCGAGCGGCTGGCTGCTCCATTCGCGGTCCATCCAGGCCTGGCCCGAGACGTCGACCGGCTTGTCGTCGATAGTGAGCGTGCCCCGCGCGCGATAGAACGGCTGGCTGTAATAATACGACGCTTGCCCGCGCTCGGACTTGCGGCTGTAGCCGTGATCGCCCTGCAGCACCACCGGACGATCGGCCTCCAGCGTCAGCGCGTAGCTGAAGTCGGTGCCCGAGACCTTTAGCGAGAGCGGCGCCAGCGTGCGATCGCCTGTCTGCTCAGAACTCTTCATCTCCCAATCGTCGATCCAGGCCGCGAACGGTTTTGCCGTGACGCCGGCCTGTCCGATCCCGCCGCGCGAGAAGGCCTCGTGGAAGCGGTGCGTGCTCGCACGCGTCACTGCGGCATGCGCCATCCAGATCTGCTGATTGGCCCAGCCTTCGCCTTGCTGCCCCGGCTGCGCCGCCTGCCGGAACAGCGTCCATTGCAGCCCGCATGCTGCGCCGCTGCTATCGACGAGGTTCGCCGTGAGATACCACCATTCGATGCGAAACTCCGGATGCGGCCCGTGATCGGCGGGGAAAGCAAAGGCCTTTCCCGGCGTCACCTTGGCAAAGCCGTCGGCCGTCTCGCCGAGCCCGGCATAACCTTGTGCGCTCGCACGGCGTGCGAGAGCGAGCGCGGCGATGCCGCCGGCAAAGGCGCGCCGGGATATCCGATCAGCGCTCATTGGCAAACACCTCGACGAGACTCGCCGGCTGCATCCGCGCCAGCCGCAGCATCGGCAGCAGCGCAGCCAGCAGCGAGGTGAGCAGCGCCACTGCGACCAGCTCGACCAGCTGCAGTGGAAACACATGGAACGGCAAGCGCCAGCCGAACGCTTTGACGTTGACGATCGCGATCAGGCACCACGCCACCAGGAGCCCGAGGGGTACTGCCAGGAGCGAGGTGAACAGTGCGACCGACAGCGTCTTGGTCAACTCGATCGCGGCAAGACGCGGCCGCGTGATGCCGATTGCCCAGAGCGGCGCGAGCTGCGGCAGGCGCGAATTCGCCAGCGTCAGCAGGCTGGTCAGGAGCGCAATGCCGGCGACGCCGAGCGTGAAGGCGTTCAGCGCCGAGGTCACCGCAAAGGTGCGGTTGAAGATGCGGATCGATTCCGCCTTCACCGTCGCTTGGTCGGCGACGCTGCGGTCGTCGAGCGCGAACTGCTTTTGCAGCGCCGCGATCAGGCCGGCGATATCGTCCTTCGCGACGATCAGGCCGATCCGCGTCTGCGGCGTCTGCGGAAACTGCCGGATCAGCGCCGCGACATTCACCGCGAGCTGCCCCTTGGGGTTGCCGTAGTCGGCATAGATGCCGACGATGTCGAGCTCCCAGGTCCCGCCCGGCGCCGGCACCTCGATGACGTCGCCGACGCGGACGTTGAGGCGGCGGCTGAGCTGCTCGCTGATGAAGGCGGCATTGCCCGGCACCAGCTGGGTCCAGGCGCGCGGCGCTGTCTCCAGCAGCGGCCAGCGCTCGCGATAGAGCGCGTGATCGGGCAGGCCAAGCAATTCCACCGGCTGGCCCTGAACCTGCGTCTCGGCCCGTCCGCCCGACAGCACGGCCTGCACATCGCTGCGCTCCCCCAACCAGCTGCGGATCGCGACGGCCTGGGCGTTGTCGGCGGCGCTGATATAGACGTCGGCAGCGAGGCGCCCGTTGAGCCAGCCGATGAAGGTGCGGCTAAAGGTTTCCACCATGGTGGACACGCCGACATTGACGGCGAGCGCGAGCAGTAGCGCCATCAGGGCCAGCGACAGTCCGGAGAGCTGCTGCCGACTGTCCGCCCAGAACCACAGCGAGAGCGGCCCTTGCGCGCTGCGCTGGCCGATGAGCAGGATGATTTCAAGGAAGGCCGGCAGGATCAGTGCCGCCCCGAGCATCAGCGCCGCCAGCACGCCGAATCCCGCAATCAGCGACACACCGTACTGGAGCAGCAGCAGCGCAATCGCGAATACGGCGCAGGCGGCAAGGCTCTGCCGCACCAGCCAGCGGCGCTGCCGCTGTTGCCAGGCGCGCGGTTGCGCGGTCGCCAGCACCGGCATCCTGATCGCCTTGACCAGGCTGGTCGCCGCCGCGACAAGCGCGCCCGCAACGCTGATGCCGATGCCGGCGAGCCACCATTCAGGCCGCAATGTGAGTTGTCCCGGGATCTGCGCACCATAGAGCCCGCGCAGCGAGGCCGCCACGTCGGGCAGAAGCGCCGCCGCGATGAAGTAACCGCAGACGAGCCCGATCAGGCCTGCCGCCAGCGCCAGCGCCACCAGCTCGATCACCAGCACCGTGTTGACCAGCCGCGCCGAGGCGCCGCAGGCCCGCAGCGTCCGCAGCATCGGCAGCCGCTGCTCGAAGGCGAGGCCGACGGCGGAGTTCACGATGAACAGGCTGACGAAGAACGACAGCAGACCGAACGCGGTGAGGTTGAGATGAAAACTGTCGGTGAGGCGCTCGAGCTCGGTCTCCGAATTCGGCTCCGCGCGCTGCAGCTGATCTCCGACGATGTCTTGCAGCGGCGCCGGCTTGCCCTTCGGCTTGCCGATGAGGAGCCGGGAGACCTGGTCCGGCTTGTTCAGCAGCCGCTGCGCCACGCCGATGTCGACCACCAGCGCGTCGGGCACGAGCTGCGGCAGCACGCGCAGCGGCGGCAGCTTTGCGCCGTTGCTGATCGGCGGCGCCGCGCCCTCCTGCTCCTGCAAGTCCGTCAGCGTCTCCCGCGCCACCAGCGTCTGGCCCGGCGGAGCAACGAAGCTGCTCAAATCCGCGGCGCCGAGGCGCGGTGCGTTGCCGACATCGGCCGGCATCGTCACCGGCTCGATGCCGAGCAGCCGCATCGAGCGCCCGTTGACCTGAACGCGGCCTTCCAGCACCGGGGAGACCGGCCAGCCGGCGCGGCGGAGCTTGACGAACAAATCTTGGGAGAACGTCGCCGCGTTCGGCGCCACCAGCATGGCCGTGCGCACGCCGCCGAACGTCGCCGCGGCGCGGTCATAGGCATTGCGGGCCTGCTGGTTGATCGCCTGCACGCCGCTCCACAAGGCGGTCGCCGCGATCAGGCCGATCAGCAGCGTTGCGAACTGCATCTTGTGACGGCGCCAGTGGCTCAGCAGCACGGCGAGGACCCACAGCGCGCGCCTCATGCGATCCGTCCCGCATGCAAGGTGACGTGCCGATCAAGCGTGCCGGCCAGATGCAGGCTGTGCGTCACCATCAGGAAGCCGCAGCCGGTGCGCGCGACGAGGTCGCGCGTCAGCGCCAGCACGTCGTCGGCGGTGGCCTCGTCCAGATTGCCGGTCGGCTCGTCCGCGAGCAGCAGCGAGGGCTTCGTCGCCAAGGCGCGGCCGATCGCGACGCGCTGCTGCTGACCGCCTGATAATTGCTCCGGATAGCGCCTGAGCAGCTGGCCGAGCCCGAGCCGCTCGACCAGCTCCTTGGTCCAGGCCGCATCGTGCCGGCCGGCGATCCGCGCCTGGAAGGCGAGATTGTCGCCGACCGACAGCGACGGGATCAGGTTGAACTGCTGGAATACGAGGCCGATACGGTCGCGCCGCAGCTCGGCCCGGCCTGCGTCTGACAGCTTGGTGACCTCGGTGTCCTCCAGGCGAATTGTGCCGCTGTCGGCGGCATCGAGGCCGGCGATCAGGTGCAGCAGCGTGCTCTTGCCGCTACCGGATTCGCCGGTGAGCGCGACGCGCTCGCCCGCCTTGAGGTCGAGGTCGACGCTGCGCAGCACGTGAACCGGCTCGCCGGCCGAGGCGAAGGTCTTGGAGAGATTTCGGATCGTCAGCACGATGAATGGCGCCGGGCGGAATTAACGGAAATGTTGCGTAGCACACTTGGTGGGGAAATGCCGGGGTTGCGTTGCTCTCGCAGCCGTTGTTAGCTTCAAGCAGGCCAAATCAAAAATGTGCCAAAAAACATAGACGGGGAGAATCATGAGCGCTCAGGGAACGCCGTCCGCGGCAGGTACGACGGCAGGGACGTCCAGGGAGACGACAAGGCAAACGCCGAAGGGCGCCTGGACGGTCACGTTTCTGCTCTTTCTCTTCATGCTGGTGAACTTCGCCGACAAGATCGTCGTCGGCCTCGCCGGCGTGCCGATCATGACCGACATGAAGCTCAGCGCCGAGCAATTCGGCCTGCTCGGCTCCTCGTTCTTCTTCCTGTTCTCGATCTCGGCCATCGTGGTCGGCTTCATCGTCAACAAGGTGCCGACGCGCTGGGTGCTGCTGGCGCTGGCGGTGATCTGGGCGCTGGCGCAGTTTCCGATGGTCGGCACCGTCTCCTTCACCACGCTCCTGATCTGCCGCATCGTGCTCGGCGCGGGCGAAGGCCCGGCCTTCTCGGTCGCCGCGCACGCGATCTACAAATGGTTCCCCGACGAGAAGCGCACGCTGCCGACCGCGATCCTCTCGCAAGGCTCGGCCTTCGGCGTCATCCTCGCGGTGCCGGCGCTGAACTGGGTCATCGTCAATCATTCCTGGCACTATGCCTTCGGCGCGCTCGGTGTCGTCGGCCTGATCTGGGTTGCGGCCTGGCTCGCGCTCGGCAAGGAAGGCCCGATCGAGAGCACGCAGGTCGCGGCCGCGACCGAACCGACCGTCCCCTATTTGCAGCTTCTCACCTCGCGCACCTTCATCGGCTGCGTCGCGGCGACCTTCGGTGCTTATTGGGCGCTGTCGCTCGGCCTCACCTGGTTCACGCCCTTTATCGTCAAGGGGCTCGGCTTCTCGCAGAGCCAGGCCGGCTTCGTCTCGATCCTGCCTTGGGTGTTCGGCGCCACCATCGTGATCCTCACAGGCTGGATCTCGCAGGTGATGATGGCCCGCGGCTACAACACGCGCGTCGCGCGTGGCGTGCTCGGCTCGGTGCCGCTGGTGATCGGCGGGCTGATCCTGGCGATGATGCCGCATGTTCAGGGCGCGGGCCTGCAGATCGCCCTGCTGGTGGTCGGCTCCGGCCTGTGCGGTGCGATCTACGTCGTCTGCCCGCCCATGCTTGGCGAGTTCACGCCGGTGTCGCAGCGCGGCGCCATCCTCGCGATCTACGGCGCGCTCTACACGCTCTCGGGCATCATTGCCCCGAACGTGATGGGCACCGTGATCCAGCGCGCCGGCAGCATGCTCGACGGCTACATGACCGGCTTCACCATCAACGCCGCCATCATGGTCGGCTCCGGCCTGCTCGGCCTGTTGCTGCTCTGGCCGAACACGGAGCGCGCCAGGCTCACGGGTGGCGCGCCGGCGCAACCCGCCCCGCTGAAGGGCGCGGTCTCGCCGACGTAAGAGGGCCGCGCTCACTTACCCTCCCCTGGAGGGCCCTCCAGGGGAGGGTAAGCGGCAATGCCTCTCTAAAGCATGATCCGGAAAAGTGCGAAGCGGTTTTCCGAAAAAAAGATCATGCGCAAACAACAACCTAAAGCGCGATGACGATTCATCCCAATCTCATCGCGCTTTAGTTCGCCAGACCCTGCGCGCCCCGAATCAGCTTCCCTGGCCGTCTGCCGGTGGCCTCACCCTGTCGCCGCGTCACCACGCCCGACACGATCGTCGCCTCATAGCCGTCGACATCCTGCAGCAATCGCCGTCCGCCGACCGGCAGGTCGTAATGCACCTTCGGCGGATGCAGGTGCAGCCGGTCGTAGTCGATCACGTTGAGGTCGGCCTTGTAACCGGGCGAGATCAGTCCGCGATCGGCGAGGCCGACCGAGAGCGCGGTCTTGCGCGATTGCGCAGCGACCACGAACGGGATCGTCAGCTTCTCGCCGCGTTTGCGGTCGCGCGTCCAGTGCGTCAGCAGATAGGTCGGGAAGCTGGCATCGCAGATGATGCCGCAATGCGCTCCGCCGTCGGACAGGCCGGGCACCGACTGCGGATCGACCAGCATCTCGCGCGTCGCATCGAGATTGCCGTCGGAATAGTTGAGGAACG
Organism: Bradyrhizobium sp. USDA 4486; assembly: GCF_054057995.1. Taxonomy (NCBI): domain Bacteria; kingdom Pseudomonadati; phylum Pseudomonadota; class Alphaproteobacteria; order Hyphomicrobiales; family Nitrobacteraceae; genus Bradyrhizobium; species Bradyrhizobium sp. USDA 4486. The sequence continues at coordinate 6,069,445 of NZ_JBSRZV010000001.1, read as the reverse complement.
GCACGTAGAGCATGCCGCGGCCCTCGTCCGACAGCATCGCATCATAGGCGAGCTCCTCCGGCTGGCGGCCCTGGCTGCGCGCCTGCGGTCCCAGCGCGTTCTCCGGCGGCTGCTCGTAATCGGGAGGATCGCCGAGCAGGAACATCTTGTCGTAGTTGGGACGGAAGAACAGCGGATCGTCAGTCGACGTCGCCGTCTCGCTCAGGATCGCCTTGCGCACCTCGCTCTGGTGCAGCCGCGCCAGCCGCTCCTTCAGCGGCAGATGGGCGATGGCCTTGTAGCTCGGATGGGTCTGGAACGGATTGCGTGACAGCTCGAGGCCGAGCAGGAGTCCAACCGGACGTGCCGCGATCTGCGCGGTAATGGAAAGGCCGCGCCTTGCCGCCGCGTTGATCTCGTCCAGCGTCTGGCGCCAGCGGTTTGGCGCCTTGTCGTTCTGCGTGATCGAGAACGAGATCGGGCATCTTGTGGCGTCCGCCACCCGCAGCATCATCGGCAGATCTTCGTGGATGGTGGAGAGATCAAGCACGAATTGCAGCACGCTGCGGCCCTCGGCTTGCATCGCGCCGGCAATTGCGGTGAGCTCGTCCTCGCCCGCCTTCAACGTCGGGGTGAAATCGCCGGTCGAGGTGCGGTGGTTGAGCGTGCGCGAGGTCGAGAAGCCGAGCGCGCCGGATCGTACCGCCTCGCCCGCGAGCTTCGCCATCGTCGCATTGTCTTCCGCCGTCGAGGGCTCGCGGCGCGCGCCGCGCTCGCCCATGACATAGACGCGCAGCGCAGCGTGCGGTAGCTGCGCGCCGACATCGATGTCGAAATCGCGCTTGCCGAGCCAGTTCATATAGTCCGGAAAACTCTCCCACGCCCAGGGAATGCCCGCGCTCAGCACCGGCTCGGGAATGTCCTCGACGCCTTCCATCAACTGGATCAGGCGGGTGTGGTCGGCCGGCTTGCACGGCGCGAAGCCGACGCCGCAATTGCCCATGATCGCCGTGGTGACGCCGTTCTGCGAGGACGGCGTGATGTCCTGGCTCCAGGTGACCTGGCCGTCGTAATGGGTGTGAACGTCGACGAAGCCCGGCGTCACCAGCTTGCCGCGCGCGTCGATCTCTTCGCGGCCCTTGGCGGAGACCTTCCCGACCTCGCTGATCCTGCCGCCGGAGATGGCGACGTCAGCCTCGAACAGCTCGCCGCCGTTTCCGTCCGCGACGGTGCCGCCGCGGATCACGAGATCAGGGGTGCTCATGGTGTTTCTTCCCGTTTCGCTTGTTGTTGTGTTTTGATTTATCGGCTCGTCGCCCCGGACAAGCGCAGCGAAGCGGAGCGCCGCAGGGACAACGACTGAATTCGCTGCTTAAGTCTTTGCCGGCTTCCGTTCCGTGAACGGCGACAGCACCACCGTCGCCAGCATGAAGATCACGGACGCCCCGAACACCCAATGCGGGGCGCTCTGGTCCATGATCCAGCCGAACAGCAGCGGTGAGACGATGCCGCCGAGATTGAAGCCGGTGGAGACGATGCCGAAGGCGCGCCCGGCGGCGCCGGGAGGCGCGGCGTTGCGCACCAGCATGTCCCGCGACGGCGCGATCACGCCGGAGAGGAAACCTGCGGTCGCCATCGTCGCGGTCAAGGCCCAGGCCGGCAGCGTGACCAGCGCGATCAGCAGCACGATTGCCGCATTGGCGGCAAAGCAGGCGGCGGCGACATAGCCGTGACGCTCGGTGTAGTCGGCGAGGAAGCCGCCCGCGAGCACGCCCGCGGCGCTGGCTCCAAGGAACGCGGTCAGCGCGACGTTGGCGATCGAATAGGAGGCGCCGTAGCCGCTCATCAGCGCCACCACGCCGAAATTGTTGATGCCGGCGACCGACAAGCTGAGCAGCGTGAACAGCGCAGTGAGCATGATCAGAGCCGGCGTGATCACGGCCTGCTTCGGCGCGGCCGCCTCGCCGGGCTTCTTCTTGTGTGCGCCGGCATCGGGAATGCTCATGACGACCAGCAGCAGCGCCACGGCAATGCCGACCGCGCCCGATGCGATCAGCGCGCCGACGCCGCCGGAGACGGTGACCAGCGCGGCAACGATCGCCGGCGCCACCGCGCCGCCGAAATAGCCGGCAAAGGTGTGGACCGAGAAGGCGCGGCCCATCCGCGCTTCGTCCATGTGCTCAGCCAGGATGGCGTAGTCGGCGGGGTGATAGACGCTGTTGGCGAGCCCGAGCAGCACCGCGCAGGCGATCAGCGCGGGGTAGCTGAGATGCAGGCCGAGCAGGATGAGGGCGAGGCCGCCGAGCGTGAGGCCCCCCAGCAGAAGCTTTCGCGCGCCAAAATGGTCGACCAGATAGCCGGTCGGCGCCTGCGTCAGGCCGGACACGACCGCGAACACCGTCAGCGCGAAGCCGAGCTCGATATATCCGACCCCGAGCTTCGCCTTCAGGAAGGGAAACAGCATCGGCAGGACCAGCATATGGAAATGGCTGACCCAATGCGCGATCGAGATTCCCGTCAACGTGCGCAGCGCGCTGTCCGCCTTGCCTTGTTGCGGTGCGGCGAGAACGTCAGCCATTGCAGTTCCGTTTCACGTCCTGGAGGGGATGGTCAAACTATCGGGGAGAGCGGTTATTTGTCCATGAACGCAGGCGCATGGCAGGTAGTGCGGGTGGGGGAAGTGAGGGGCGTCGGGGCGCCTCCACGCCATCGTTCCTGCGAAAGCATGCGTTCGCAGGGACGACAGCGCGCTCACAACGGCTCGTCATCATTGCCGTAACGATCACGTTTCGGCGTGGCTATGTCGCCGTCTTCGTAATCGTCATCGGACTCGCGCGGAGGTGGGGATGTCTTTGGCTTGTCGTCAGCCGTCTTCGTCTTCGGCGGCGCGCTTGGCTTGGCGGTTTTGGCCATGGCTGGTCCCGGATGGTGATGCTTCACCCGATTTATCCGGAAGATATGTGGGGTTCCCTGATCTGCCGCAAGACGAAGGCGTCAGTGCACCACCGGCCCGCCCGCCTTCTTCCAGGCATCGATGCCGCCGGCAATGTGCGCCGTGTTCGATAGTCCCGCTTCCTTTGCAGCGGCCACCGCCATCGCCGAGCGCTCGCCGAAGGCGCAGAAGAACACGACGCGCCGGCCCGTCGCGGCCGCGACTTCGCGCAGCATGCCGCCGGGCTTCAGGCTCTCTTCGACCGACGGATAGGGTGTGTGCAGCGCACCCTCGAGCATGCCGTGCTTCATCCGTTCATTGGTCTCGCGTAAGTCCACCAGGAGGATGTCCGGCCGGCCGAGGGAGCGGATCGCCTCGACCGCGCTGAGCACGCGGCCCTCTTTCTCCAGCTCTTCCTGGTGCAGGCCGACATGCATGTTGGCGGGGATCGCCACGTCCATCATCTTGGGATTGGGCAGCTTAAGGTTGGCCATCAGCTCGATATATTCGTCGACCGAGCGCACCTGGAGGCGTGGATTGTAGCGCCTCTCCTCGCCGATGGTGGAGACGGTGTCGCCCTTGTAGTCGTGCGCCGGAAACACCAGGGTCTCATCCGGCAGCTTCAGCAGCCGGTTGAAGATCGACTCATACTGTGCGCGCGAAGAGCCGTTCTGGAAATCGGTGCGGCCGGTGCCGCGGATCAAAAGCGTATCACCGGTGAAGACGCGGTCGCCCATCAGATAGGAATAGGAATCGTCGGTGTGGCCGGGCGTGTACATCACGTCGAGCGACAGGCCCTCGATCGTCACCTTGTCGCCGTCCGCCACCCGCATCGCCACCACGTCGGCCTTGGTCTGGTCGCCCATCACGGTCATGCAATGAGTGCGGTCGCGCAGCTCGCCGAGGCCGGTGACGTGGTCGGCATGCAGATGGGTGTCCACCGCCTTGACCAGCTTGAGGTCGAGCTCGCGCAGCAGCTGGCAATAGCGGTCGACCTTCTCCAGCACGGGATCGAGGATCAGGGCCTCGCCGCCAGGGCGGCTCGCAAGCAGATAGCTGTAGGTGCCCGAAACGCTGTCGAAGAGCTGACGGAAGATCATGGCAGGGACCCGGCGTGGAACTGATTTCGAGGATTGTACTACGGGGCGGGACGGAAATAGAAGCAATTCACTGTATAAATGGTGAAATTTGGAAGATTTTTATCTGGCCCCACTCACCATAGTCATCGCCCGGCCTGACCGGGCGATCCAGGTATTCCACGACTCTGGTGAGAGATACGGACGGGCCGCGGTGTACTGGATTCCCCGCCTTCGCGAGGAATGACACTCGTGGGGCGAGGTGGCGTGTCTCCAAACTCCGGACGGGCCCTAGGGCCTCACCACCGTGTACCCGTTCTCCGCCAGAAACAGGATCTGCCCGACCCCGACTTGCACGGGTGTCGCGGCGGGAATGAACTCCGGCCTCTTCCCGGTCTCCCGCTCGATCGTGTCCACCGTGTTAAGGCAGATGTCGAAGCGCACGCCCTGCGCGATCAGGCTCTCGACCTGCTTGCGGCGCTCGCTGCCTGACAGCAGAAGATCGATGCCGGGACCAAACGCGACGACCTCGATCGCGACTTTGTCGGGCTCGTAAGCCTTCAAGAGATTGTTGGCGACGCTGAGCACCAGCGCCTGCTTCTTCACATCGCCGTCGGAGAGCTGGAGCGCGACCTTGTGCTCGGCGAACGGCTTGTCCTGAAGCGGCACCTGCTGGGCAAAAGCCTGCGGCATCGTCATCCAGGCGAGCAGCATCAGCACGCGAAGAATTTGCGACCGCATCATTCCTATCCCGCAATGCCTGGATTGCCATCGACGCCCTTCAGCGTGACGCCACTGCCGAGCCGTTCCTGAAACATTCGGCCCGACCGCAGATATTTGGCGACGACATCCCACACCGGCGCGCCCTGCTGGCCGTTAATCGAGGCCCAGCCCGCGACCTTGTAGCGGTGGCTGGCGCTCAGCGTCTTGCCGCCATTGAGCTTCAGCTCCGAGATGCGGCTGCCGATCGCGTTGGTCGGGCTGCAAGTGTAGCTGAGCCCGCCGGCGCGCACCATGTCGCCGCCCTGCTGGTAATAGGGATCGGCGTTGAAAAGGTTGTCGCAGATGTCTTCCAACACATCCTTGATCTCTGCGCCGGTCATCTCCTGCACATAGGTCTCGGGATAGCTGATCGCGGTCTCCGCGAGCACATCTTCCATGGTCAGCGCCTGGCCCGACAGCGCGGTGACGCCCCAGCGAAAACCCGGCGACAGCGCGATCTCGGCGTCGAGCTCGGTGCGCAACGCGGTGCAGATCAGCTCGTCCATGGGTCCTGCGAAATTGTCGCGGCGATAGAGCAGACGGTCCGGGGTGGCGATCTTATCCGCCCAGTCGGTCATATGCGGCGCGCGCAGCCGGCCGATCAATTCGGCCATGGCGGGGTCGGGCTTGAGCAGCTCGGAATAAACAGGCAGCAGATGATATCTGACATCGCCGACCTTGCCCTTGTCGAGAGCGAGATCGAGCACGCCCAGAAATTTCCCGTTGGAACCGGCATTGGTGACAAGCGTCGTACCGCCGGCGTTCTTCACCGGGATGGGCTGCGGCACGGCGTCATGGGTATGCCCGCCGAGGATGACGTCGATGCCGGTGACGCGGCTTGCGAGCTTGAGATCGACGTCCATGCCGTTGTGCGAGAGCAGGATGACCGCATCGACCTTTTCGGTGCTGCGCAGGCCATCGACGTGCTTCTGCAGCTCTTCCTCGCGGATGCCGAAGGTCCAGTCGGGCGTGAACCGTTTGGGATGGGCGATCGGCACATAAGGAAACGCCTGGCCGATGATCGCGACGCGGTGGCTGCCGAGCTCCTTGATCATGGAGGGCTTGAACACCCGCCCGCTGGCCTTGTCGAAGGCGGGCGCATCATTGAACGCGGCTTCCTCGGTGAGAAAAACGTTCTGCGCCAGAAACTCGCCCCTGAAGCGCTCGAGATTGTCGCGCAGCGCCTGCTCGCCATAGGTGAATTCCCAATGTCCTGTCATCGCCTCGATGCCGAGCAGGTTGGCGACCTCGACCATGTCGCGGCCCTGCATGATGTTGGCAAGCCCGGTGCCCTGCCAGAGATCGCCGCCGTCGACAAGCATGGAGCGCTTCTCGCCTGCATCGCCGCGCAAACGGTCGATCAGCGTCTTCAGATGGGCAAAGCCGCCGAGCTTGCCGAAGCGGCCCGCCGACTTCTCGAACTCGAAGCAGGTGAAGGCGTAGGCATCGGCGCTGTCGGACCGGATGCCGAACCGCTCCAGGAAGGCGCGGCCGACCAGATGCGGCGGCCGCCCCGCCATCTCGCCGATGCCGATATTGACGCTGGGCTCGCGGAAATAGACCGGGTTGAGCTGCGCATGCGTGTCGGTGGTGTGCAGGATCCGCGCATTGCCGAACCGTTCGAGGTCGTAAATGCTCGCGGCCTCCGCGGCGCGCGCGAGCCGAGGCAGGCTGAGCGAGGTGGCGACAGCGGCTGTACTCTTCAGGAATTCGCGGCGGCGGATGGCCATCCCAGATTCTCCGCGCCTATGCTCGGCTACGACAGTTCAACGCGCTCAAGTCTAAAGCATGATCCGGAAAAGTGCGCAGCGGTTTTCCGAAAAGATCATGCTCAAACAAACAGCTAAAGCGCGATGGCGATCCTAATCGCATCGCGCTTTAGCGGATTTCCATGGCCTTCCAGGCTTCTTTTTCGGACGTCGCCTGGACGATCGACGCCTTCGCCAGCGCCTCGGCTTCCTTCGAGGCGGCAACCGCCCGGTCGAAATCGCCGCCGTCGGCCGCCTTCCTCGCGGCGGCGAGCGCCGATACGGTCACCGTCCACTGGTTGCGCATGCCGGCGGCCTCCTTGGAGGCGGCTTCGGCAGCGGCATAAGCCGCCTTGTAGTCAGCCTCGTTGGCCGCGCGTGCGGATGGCGCGAGGCTCAGGGCGAGCAGCATGGCCAAGGGTAGTGACAGCTTCATGGCCGCGCTCCCGGGCCTGAAATCGGCAGGCCGTTGGCGACGTAGGACAGGAAATACTCGACGTCGCGATATTCGTCCGACTGCGGCTCCAGCGGAACCGCGCGGGTCTGGCTGTTGCAGGTGACGAAGCGGCGGCTGATCGTGCCCATGCCGCTCCATTCGGAACGATAGATCGGCATCGCGTTCAGGATGCCGAGCGCCGGCGCCAGGATCTCGGCGCGGATGCGCTCGCCCGGGCTCTGCACATGGCAGCTCGCGCAGGAGAAATTCAGCTGGCCGCGGCGGGTGTAGAAATAGCGCTTGCCGTTCTCGAAGGCTGCGAGCGCGCGGGGATCGTCGGGAATCTTGATGTCCATCGGCTTGCCACGCGAGGTGTAGGCCATGTACGCCGTCAGCGAGGCCATCTCGTCCTTGACGTAGGAGTAGGGCGCTTCGCCATTGGCCTCGCGGCAGCGGTTGAGCGCGAGCTCCAGCGTGACGACCTTGCCTTCCTTGGTGTCGAAATAGGGATAGTTCTGGCGAATGCCGATGCCGCCGTTCGGGAAGCAGTCGGCATAGGTCTTGCCGTTCTTGAACGGCGTCGCGAACATCTCCTTGCCGGCATCGAGCGCGAACTCGTAAGGCGGAAATTCCTCTTTCTCCTGCCACTGCCGCTTCATATCGGCGTTCATGGAATAGGGACCGTTGACGAAATCCTCGTGCTTCACGTCCGGAAATTTTTGGAAGAAGAAGTTCTGGAACGCCTTGGCATCGGCAACCGGATCGACCTTGTCGGCCGCGGTCACGTGCGGTGAGGTCAGCGCGAACGCGACCAGCGCGGCGCTGAGCGAGCCAAGCAGGAGCGAGGTGCGGGCCTTCATCACGAAATCTTCGCGGTGGTCGTGTCCGACGCACCCTTGTTGTCGATCCAGGAGATCTTGAGCTCGTCGCCCTTCTTGGCTCCTTTGAAGCTGAACTTGAGGTAGGGGTCCTTGGAGACCGCGGTGCCCCAATCGGCGACGAAGACGTCCTTGCCGTTGCATTCGAACTTCAGCCGCTGGATGAAATGCGCGGGGATCAGCTCGCCCTTGGAGTCCTTGACGAGACCGGTGTCCATGGGATGCTGGATCAATGTCTGCACCTCGGTGATGTCGCCGTTGGCGGATGCGCGGACGCGAATGCTGGATGCCATGTCGATCTCCCTCGCCTAGCCGCCGCAGCCGCCGACGGTGACCTTGACCTCTTTGGTCGCGCTGTAGAGCTTGCCGTCGGCTTCGACGATCGCGGTCACGTTGGTGGTCTTGGCCATCTTCAGGCGATTGGCGACGCCCGGCAGCGTGCCTTCGGGAATCCTGTAGGACGCGGCCAGCGCGTTCGGGTTCTCGGCCACGAAGAACGAGATCGAGGTGACCTTGTCGAGCGTCGTCGTCACCGAGATCGGCACCACGCCGCCATTCTCGGCGATCTCCGGCGCATCGAGCTTGATCTTGTCCGAGGGCTCGGCGGTCTTGCCGTAGAGCGCCTTGATCGCGTCCGCTTCGTTCTTCAGCTTGAACGCCTCTTCCGGATATTTGTCGTTCGCCGCCGCGAGCGCCGACGTAGCCCCGAACGGCAGATTGCCAAGGCCGAGCAGCGCGACGCCGGCTGCGCCCTGAAGGATCAGGCGCCGGGTCGGAAGAGGGCCGGTGGTGGTGGTCATCTCAACTCTCCTGGGATGCCTGAAGTCACAGGGTTTGCAGGAAATCAACGATCGCGCTGATCTCCTGTTCGGTCAGAATCCGGTTCCGGCCGAACGGCGGCATCATGGTCTGCGGGTTGCGCTTGGTCTCGTCGAAGATGATCGCGACCAGCTCGTTGCGATCGGGGTATTTTGACTTGATGTCCTTCAGCTCCGGGCCGATCGTTCCCGGCAGGTCGCCGCCCTTGATCACGTGGCAGGTCAGGCAATTGCCCTTGCCGCGGTCGAAGGCGAGCTTCTGGCCCTCGGTCACGGCGGATTGTGCCTGCGCAGGGCTTGCGAAGCCGGCGGCGATGGCCAGCAGGAGGAACAGGACGGGCATCCGGACAAGGGCGGTCAAGGCGTCATTCCGAGGGCGTTGTGGCGATGGTCTCGATCGCGAAATAGGCGTTCCAAAGCACAAAGGGCTGCCCCTGACAATCAAGACTATGCACGCGGCAAATTGGAGTTAATATCTTCCGCATTGCAACTGAAGAGATTATTTGTTCGGTCGATTTGGCCCCAATGGGCATGGGGCGGCGGCTGTTTCCAGGGCGTTTGGGCGCTCATCCTGTTTTCATCGCGTTCTCGGTTTTTCAAGGGGACCTCACTTTGACTGAATATGTCGTCGAATTTGGCAGGGACGGCGGACGGGTCGAACCGGACGGGCGGCTCGATGCGCCGGCCTTCCATCGCAATCACGAGCCGCTCTGGGCGGCGCTGGAAAAGCATCTGGCTGGCCTCACCGGCAACGTGGTCGAGGTCGGCAGTGGAACCGGCCAGCACGTGGTCCATTTCGCCCGCCAGACGCCCGGCCTCGTCTGGTGGCCGAGCGATCTCAACCAGCGACATCTGAAGAGCATCGAGGCCTGGCGCGTCCATTCGGGCCTGCAAAACATCCGCCCGCCCCTGCGGATCGATCTCACCGATCCCGACTGGTGTCCGGAGATGCGAAGCGGGCAGGCGCCCACAAGCCTTGCCGCCTTGTTCTGCGCCAACGTCATCCACATCGCGCCATGGAGCGTGGCCGAGGGCCTGTTCGCCGGCGCCGGCCGCTATTTGCGCGCCGACGGCAAGCTGTTCCTCTACGGCCCGTTCAAGCGCGACGGCAAGCACACCGCGCTCAGCAACGCCGTGTTCGATACGTCTTTACGCGAAGGCAATCCCGAATGGGGTGTTCGTGACGTCGGCGACGTCGAGACCCTGGCGAAGGCCGCAGGCCTTCGCTTGGTCGATACCATCGAGATGCCCGCAAACAATCTGACGCTGGTGTTTTCGAGAGGCTAACTCGGGACGTCGTGCCCGCGACAAGCCCGGCCATGACGGCGCTAGCTCTCGTCCCGCCACCCGATCTTCTGCTTCAAGAACCGGAAGCCGATCACCTCGAAGCCGGCGCGCTCCTTGTTGTCCTTGCCGTAGCCGTGGCCGCCGGCGGCCGGCTCGTAGAACCAGGCTTCATAGCCCATCGCTTGCAGCTTCGCCGCCATTTTGCGCGCATGGCCGGGATGGACGCGGTCGTCGCGCCGCGTGGTGGCGATCAGGATTGGCGGATAGGATTGGCCGGCTTTGACGTTGTGATAGGCGGAATAGGTCTTCAGCCATTCCCACTCCTCCGCCTTGTCGGGATCGCCATATTCCGCGATCCAGCTCGCGCCCGCGAGCAGTTTTGTGTAGCGGCGCATGTCGATCAGCGGGATGGTGCAGAACAGCGCGCCGAAGCGCGCGGGATAGCGCACCAGCATGTTGGTGATGAGGATGCCGCCGTTCGATCCGCCCTGCGCGGCGATGCGCTTTGCGCTCGTCACGCCGCGGCGGACGAGATCGGCGGCGACGGCCGCGAAATCGTCATGCGAGAGCTTCTTGCCGGCGAGCCGGCCGGCATCGTGCCAGCGCGTGCCGAACTCGCCGCCGCCGCGCAAATTCGCCTGCACCGTAGTGCCGCCGCGCTCGAGCCACAGCTTGCCGAGCGCGGCGTTGTAGTAAGGCTTCACGGAATGCCCGAAGCCACCATAGGCGCTCATGTAGACCGGCGCATCGCCGGTCTCGGTCGCCGGCCCGGTCTGCACATAGGGAATGCGCTCGCCGTCGACCGAGATCGCCTCGTGCTGCGTCACGATCAGCCCGTCGGCGGTGAACGTCTTCGGCGCCTGCTTCAGCACGATCGGGCTTTCGACGCCGCGTTCGAGCAGCAGCAGCGACGGCGGCGTCAGCGGGTCCTGCACATTGGCGAGCAGGTCGCCATTGCTCTCGCTGGGATGGCGGTCGAGCGGCCAGACGTCGACGACGCCGATCTGCGGCAGGCCAGGAAGCGTCTTTCGGCTCCATGAGGTCGCCGACGGCGTGCAGATGTCGAAGCGCGGCTGGAGCTCATCGAGTATCGACAGCACCAGCTTGCCGGCGGCCCAGAACAGGCCTTGCAGCGCGCGCCGCGGCGCCGGCTCGAACAGCACCGCGAAATCGCGGCTGCCGGCGAGGAACGCTGACAGCGAGATGCCGAGCACAGTGTCGGTGGCATAGCTGCGGCCTTCGACGGACCAGTCTTTGCGCAGCTTGATCGCGAACCAGTCGCCATGGGCCTGCATCCGGATGCCGGTCGGCAGATCGAGCTTCGTCGTCGCGCCGGCCGCATCGCGCAGCCAGATCGCGTGATTGAAGAAATCGATCTGGTCGACGATCCAGACCCGCGGCGCTGCTCCGGTGTCGTCGCTCATGCCGTAGATCATCATGTGATCGGCGGCGGTCTCGATGATCACCTTCGCCTGCTCGACCGCCTGGCCGCGCCGCCACAGCCGGACGGTCCGCGCATAGCCCGAACTCGTCGTCATGCCTTCGCCATAAGCACTGGACAGCAAGAGCGTGTCGGCATCGAGCCAGTCGACGCCGCCCTTGGCCTCCGGCAGCGTAAATCCATCAGCGACAAAGCTCTTCGTGGCGACGTCGAACTCGCGCAAGGTGACCGCGTCGCTGCCGCCGCGCGACAGGCTGAGGATCGCCCGCGAACTTCCCGGCATCGTGGCGATCTGGCTGAGCAGCCAGTCCTCGCCTTCCTGTGCTGCGAGCTGGTCGATATCGAGAATCGTCTCCCACGCGGGACTCGCTTTGCGAAATTCCGTCGGCGTGGTTCGTCGCCACAGGCCACGCGGGTTGGTGGCGTCCTTCCAGAGATTGTGCAGATCGCGGCCGCGCCGGCTGACATAGGGAATGTTGTCGGGACGATCGTAGATCGCGGCGAGGACGTCGCGGTCGCGCTCGAACGCTGCGCCGCCAAAGGCGGCGAGCGTCAGCTGATTCTGCCGCTCGACGAAATCAAGCGGCTGCTTGCCTTCGATCTCCTCCAGCCACAGCCAGGGATCGTCGTCGGGAGCTTGAAGCGTGGGCCTGTCGTCGGCGGACATGGACGAAACTCCTGGAAGGGGCGGCGGATAGGATTTGATCGAGCGCAAGCCGTCAAGGGCGTGCTCCGGTATGATCGGCCTGATTGCGTCAGAGGCATGGCCCGCGCCCGTTTGCGCTGGTTGTCCGCCCTCCCGCGCCCCTCCATAGTGCCGGGAATCAACGCGCTCCTTGAGAGCCCCTTGGGGCGGAAAAGCCGATGCTGGACGTGACGACAGCCAACGAGATCGCCGACGACGCACGCGTGCGTGCCAATGTGGTGCGCCTCGCGGCCGCGCAGGCGCTGACCGGCGCCAACTCGGCGGTGATCTTCGCCACCGGCGCGATCGTCGGCGCCACGCTCGCACCCGACATGTCGTTCGCGACAGTCCCGATCTCGATGTACGTGGTGGGCCTCGCCGCCGGCACGCTGCCGACCGGCGCGATCTCGCGCCGCTTCGGCCGCCGCGCCGCCTTCGTGGTCGGCACCGGCCTTGGCGCGCTGACGGGTCTGCTCGGCTGCTTCGCCATCCTGCACGGCTCGTTCGCGCTGTTCTGCCTCGCGACCTTCCTCGGCGGCCTCTACGGCGCCGTGGCGCAGTCCTATCGCTTCGCCGCCGCCGATGGCGCCAGCGCCGCTTATCGGCCCAAGGCCGTGTCGTGGGTGATGGCGGGCGGCGTGTTCGCCGGCGTGCTCGGCCCGCAGCTCGTGCAATGGACCATGGACGTCTGGTCGCCTTATTTGTTCGCCTTCAGCTTCCTGGTGCAGGCCGGCGTCGCACTGGTGGCGATGGGCATCGTCGCCGGCGTCGATATGCCCAAGCCCGGGCCGGCCGATCTGCACGGCGGCCGGCCGCTGCTCACCATCGTGACCCAGCCGCGCTTCATCGCAGCGGCGCTATGCGGCGTCATCTCCTATCCCGTGATGAATCTGGTGATGACGTCGGCGCCGCTCGCCATGAAGATGTGCGGCCTGTCCGTGTCCGATTCCAATCTCGGCATTCAATGGCACATCGTCGCCATGTACGGCCCGAGCTTCTTCACTGGTGCGCTGATCGCGCGCTTCGGCGCGCCGAGAATCGTCGCCGCCGGGCTGCTGCTGGAAGCGGGGGCCGCCGGCATCGGCCTCTCCGGCCTCACCGCGATGCATTTCTGGGCCACCTTGATCGTGCTCGGCGTCGGCTGGAATTTCTCCTTCATCGGGGCCTCCGCGCTGGTGCTCGAGACGCACCGGCCGCAGGAGCGCAACAAGGTGCAGGCCTTCAACGATTTCCTGGTGTTCGGCATGATGGCGCTCGGCTCGTTCTCCTCTGGCCAGCTGCTGGCCAATTTCGGCTGGTCCGCGGTGAACATGGTGGTGTTCCCGCCGGTGGTGCTGGGCCTTGCCGTGCTCTCGCTGGTCTCCTGGGCACGCCGCCGCAAGGCGCGGCTGGAGGCGGCCATGGGCGAGTTCCCGGACGCGGTGTGACGCATGATCCGGACCCGAAGGGCCGCGTTAGCTCAAAGTGCGCAGCGGTTTTCCGACAAGGCCATGCGCAACTAGTTGGCGGGAGATTGTCAGCAGCGTCGATAGTTCGATCCAGCTCGAAGTGATTTCGGGTCGGCGTCGTTACATGATGGCCGTCATGAACAGGCTCATCAGGCCATCAATGGTCCTTCAATTTCCACCGTCATTCCGGGGCACCCGAAGGGTGACCCGGAATCTCGAGATTCCGGGTTCGATGCTTTGCATCGCCCCGGAATGACGGCGAGGAGCAAAGAAATGCTCAACAATCCCCGCCACACAATTCCAATTGAGGAATCCTCCCTTCGCTACGAAGGCTGGCGCATCGTCGCCGTCTGCTTCCTGCTCGCGACCTTCGGCTGGGGGCTCGGCTTCTACGGTCAGAGCGTCTATGTCGCCGAGCTCCAGCGCGCGCGGGGCTGGCCGGCCTCGCTGATCTCGTCCGGCACCACATTCTTCTATCTGTTCGGCGCGCTGCTGGTCGTCTTCGTCGGCGAAGCCGTCCGGAAATATGGCCCGCGCATCTGCCTCATCGCCGGCACGCTGGCGATGGCGGCTGCCTCGGTTGCGATCGGCGCGGTGCGCGAGCCCTGGCAGCTGTATCTCGCCGACGCCGTGCTTGCCTTCGGCTGGGCCGGCACGAGTCTCGCCATGATCACCAACACGATCAGCCTCTGGTTCGACCACAAGCGTGGCATGGCCATCAGCCTTGCGCTGAACGGCGCCAGCTTCGGCGGCATCGTCGGGGTACCCTTGCTGGTGATGTTGATCGGCCGTATCGGCTTTGCCGGCGCGATGTACGCCGCCGCCGGCGCCATGCTGGTGTTGCTCGTTCCGGTGATCCTGCTCGTCGTCGGCCGCCCGCCCGATCTTCACGGCTGGCAGCTGGCGGCAAGAGCGAAGCCGCAATCGTCGACGGAGATCCGCGCCTGGGCACTGCGCGATGTCGGCTTCCTCACGGTGACGATTGCCTTTGCGCTGGTGCTGTTCGCGCAGGTCGGCTTCATCGTTCACCTGATCTCGTTCCTCGATCCCGTGGTCGGCCGCGAGCGGGCCGCGATGGCGGTTGCTGTGCTGACGGCAATGGCGGTGGTCGGCCGCGTGCTGTTCTCGCTCGTGATCGACCGCCTCAACCAGCGGCTCGCCTCGGCGCTGTCGTTCCTGAGCCAGGCGGCGGCGCTGTGCGTCGTCATCAATGTGCAGAACGACTACGTGCTGATCGCGGCCTGCGCGGTGTTCGGCTTCTCGGTCGGCAACCTCATCACGCTGCCGTCGCTGATCGTGCAGCAGGAGTTCGCCCCCGCCTCGTTCGGCGTGCTGATCAGCCTGAACACGGCGATCAACCAGGTGACCTACGCGTTCGGCCCCGGCGTCGTCGGCTTGCTGCGCGATTGGTCCGGCGGCTATGTGCTGCCGTTCTATCTCTGCATCGTACTGGAAGTGGCGGCCGCGGCGCTGATCCTGGTGCGGGGGCGAGACGTCGCCTAGGCATGATCCGGAAAAATGCGAAGCGGTTTTCCGAAAAGATCATGCACAAACAACAACCTAAAGCGCGATGACGATTCATCCCAATCTCATCGCGCTTTAGGCTGCGGCTCAGCGCGCGCGACGCTTGCTGGTCGTTCCGTGCAACGGCTGCGGCACCGCGAACTTTCGTTCGATTGCGCCGGATGTCGCCGCCCGCATCAGGCGGCGGAATGTCGGACATTCCATGTGGCTTGGGGCGGGACAGACGGCGGCATGCCGCAGCCCGTCACGCATGGCGATCAATCTGCGGATTGTCCCGTCCAGTTGCTCGGCCTTGGTCGCCAGCTTCCGACGATCAATGCGCGGCCGCCCGTCAGGTCCGAACATCCGGGCGATCTCGTCGAGCGAGAATCCGGCTGAGCGTCCCAATGCGATCAGTGCCAGTCGTTCCATCACGCCTGCATCGAACAGCCGACGCAAGCCGCGCCTTCCGATCGAGGTGATCAATCCCTTCTCTTCATAGAAGCGCAGCGTTGAAGCGGGAATGCCGGAGCTCTGCGCCACCTCCGCTATGTCGATCGTCTTCATCCTCTTGACCTCAAGTCAACTTGAACTGGCACTATGCAGTGGTCCGACGCGGCCAGGCAAGACGGGAGTTGACCATGAACGTTGTGCAACAAACAGATTACGAGCAGATGAGGCTCTGGAACGGGCCGGCCGGGCGCGCCTGGACCGAAGCGCAAGACATTCTCGACCAGATGTTCCGCCAGTTCGAGGCGCCCCTTTGCGAGGTCGTACCGGCGGGAGCGGCGCGCCGCGTGCTCGACGTCGGCTGCGGCACCGGGGGCGTCACGGTGGCCATTGCCCGAAGACTCGCCGAGCACGGCCGCGCCGTGGGAATAGACATTTCGGCGCCGATGATTGGAGCAGCCCTCAGCCGTGCACGGCACGAGGGCACGCCAGCCCACTTTGTTTGCAGCGATGCGCAGAGCTACGAATTTGAGCCCGGGAGCTTCGATACGATCGTCTCGCGCCTGGGCGTCATGTTCTTCGCGGATCCGATCGCGGCATTCGGCAATCTGAGGCGCGCCACCGTCGAAGGAGCCAGGTTGCGCTTCATTGCCTGGCGAAGCGCAGCAGAGACTCCGTTCATGACCACGGCCGAGCGCGCCGCCGCGCCTCTCCTGCCGGAACTTCCGGCCCGCCGCCCGGACGGCCCGGGTCAGTTCGCCTTCGCCGATCCGCGCCGGATCGAACGCATCCTGCGGGCGGCCGGATGGACGCGGATCGAGATTCGGGCCGTCGACATCCCTTGCAGCTTTCCTGCGAGCGAGCTCGTTCGCTACATCAGCTGGCTCGGCCCTGTCGGAACGATCCTGCAGGATGCGGATCCCCAGCTACGTCGGACAATCGTCGAGGCGGTGCGTCCGGCTTTCGACGGCTATGTCCAGAAAGACGCGATCTGCTTCACCGCCGCATGCTGGATGGTCGATGCAGAGACCCCATCCGCTGCTTCTGGCGAGGTGCCAGATGCCTAGAGTACTGGATCTCCTGACATGCGCTGTCCTGGTCGGCTGCGCCGCGACGGCCGCGACCGACGTTTGGGCGCTCGTCCGCTCATACCTCTTTGCGATCCCTTCGCTCGACTACGGCCTCGTTGGTCGCTGGTTGATCCACCTGGCGCGTGGTCGATTTTTCCATAAAGCTATCGCGGCGGCGGCATCGGTTCGCGGCGAACGCCTGATCGGATGGGCCGCTCACTACCTGATCGGCATCGTGTTCGCGGCGATCTTGCTCGCCATCTGGGGACTCGATTGGCTGCGTTCCCCGGCGATCGGTCCCGCAATGATCGTGGGGATCGGTAGCGCAACGGCTCCTTTCCTGATCATGCAACCAGGCATTGGGCTCGGCCTTGCGGCGCGGCGGGCGCCACGTCCAAACATGGTGCGTCTCAACACCCTGCTCACGCATGCAATATTCGGTCTCGGCCTCTATGCCGCGGGATGGGTCATGAGATTCCTGCGCTGAGCGCGACCGCCGCACACACACTCACCGCTCGCGCTGCTTCAGCAGCGCATCGACATCCAGCCGCTTCGTGAACATCGCCAGCTTCCCATCCTCCCCGAACGGCCATTGCTCCCGCGGCTTGTCCCAGTACAGCTCGACGCCGTTCTGGTCGGGATCGCGCAGATACAGCGCCTCACTGACGCCGTGGTCGCTAGCGCCATCCAGCGCGATGCCGGCCGTGAGCACCCGGTGCAGCGCATCCGCCAGCGCGGGGCGCGTCGGATAGAGGATGGCGGTGTGGAACAGTCCCGTCGTGCCCGGCGGCGGCGGCGAGCCGCCCTTGCTTTCCCAGGTGTTGAGCCCGATGTGGTGATGATAGCCGCCGGCCGAGATGAAGGCCGCGCCCGATCCCATCCGCTGCATGAGCTCGAAGCCGAGCACGCCGCAATAGAAACCGAGCGCGCGATCGAGATCGGCGACCTTGAGATGGACGTGGCCGATCCTGGTACCGGCGGCGATGGCGGATGATTGCGACATGTGGCTGCTCCGTTTCTGAACTCCACATAGGCCGCGCTTCGGGACGGCGCTACCGGTTGATCCCGAAACCCAGCGTTTCCGAACGGGAAATCCATTGGGCTGAATTGATGGTTCGGTGCCGGCCGAGGCGCAGGTTTACCTCTCCCCGCCGGGGAGAGGTAAACGCCGACTGCACTCAATTTTCACCCCGCTAGCTGAGCTCCGACACCTCGCCCTCGGGCAAGCCGAACTCGAACGTGTTCAGCGTCATCGACACCATGGTGTAGTAGCCGCACAGTCCGATCACCTCGACGACGCCGCGCTCGCTGAGCAGCTTCACCGCCTCATCATAGAGGCCCTTCTCGACGCCGTGACCCTCATGCAGCGACTTCGCGAGGTCGTAGATCGTCTTAGCCATGGGATCGTCGAACTCGGGCGTGCGGCGGTCGCGGATGGCGTCGATGATTTTCGGATCCATGCCGCCCGCAAGCGCAAGGCGCTTATGCGCATACCACTCGTAATGCGCGGTCCAGTGCCGCGCCGTCACCAGGATCGCGATCTCCGAGAGTTTTGCCGGAAAGATCGTATCGAAGCGCAGCACTTCGCCGAGCCGCGTCGCATGGCGCGCCATCTCCGGGCTGTTGAGCCAAGCCATCATCGGCGCCGGCGGCTTGCCGCGCTTGCCGGCGATCGACTCGTCATAGGTCTGCCGCTGGCTCTCGTTCATTTCGCCAGGCGAAAGAAGCTTTAGGCGCATTCTGGTTTCCCATTTGTTTTCAAGCCTCGCCGTGAGGGAGACTATAGCCGATGCGCGGCACGGAAGTGGTTGAATTCCACGGTGCGATGGCCCAGAGTCCCGCCCAACACGTCGATTTTGATTGATGGAAACGACCATGAGCGAGACTGAGACAGCCGATCTCGAGAAATTCCGCGCCGAGACGCGCGCCTGGCTGGAAGCCAACTGCCCGCCGGAGATGCGCAAGCCCGTGACGTCGGACGCCGACGTGTTCTGGGGCGGGCGCAACGCAAAGTTCTCGTCCGAGCCGCAGCGCATCTGGTTCGAGCGCATGCGCGACAAGGGTTGGACCGTGCCGGATTGGCCGAAGCAATATGGCGGCGCTGGCCTCAGCGCCGCCGAGCACAAGGTGCTGCGCGCCGAGATGGCCAGGATGGGCGCGCGCCCGCCGCTGTCGAGCTTCGGCATCTGGATGCTCGGGCCGGCGCTGCTGAAATACGGCAATGAGGCGCAGAAGCAGGAGCATCTGCCGAAGATCGCGGCGGGCGAGATCCGCTGGTGCCAGGGCTATTCCGAGCCGAACGCCGGCTCCGATCTCGCGTCGCTCCAGACCCGCGCCGAGAGCGACGGCGATGACTTCATCATCACCGGCCAGAAGATCTGGACGTCCTACGCCAACTACGCCGACTGGATCTTCTGCCTCGTCCGCACCGATCCCGCGGCCAAGAAGCACGACGGCATCAGCTTCATCCTGTTCGACATGACCTCGAAGGGCGTCTCGACCAAGCCGATCCTCTTGATCTCCGGCTATTCGCCGTTCTGCGAGACCTTCTTCGACGGCGTCCGCGTGCCGAAGTCGCATGTGGTCGGCACCGTCAACCGCGGCTGGGACGTCGCAAAATATCTGCTCCAGCACGAGCGCGCGATGATCTCCGGCATGGGCGAGCGCGGCGTCGGCCGTCCACTCGGCCAGATCGCTGCCGACTCGGTCGGCACCGACGCGCAAGGCAGGCTCGACGATGCGATGCTGCGCGGCCAGATCGCGACATTCGACGTGGATGAAGCCGCGCTCGCGGCTTGCGCCGAGCGTGCGGTCGATCTCGCCAAGGCCGGGCAGGCGCATCCGGCGTTCTCCTCGGCGATGAAATATTACGGCACCGAACTCAACAAGCGCCGCTACGAGATCCTGATGTCGGCCGGCGGCGTCGATGCGCTGGAATGGGAGAGCGAGCGCTCCAAGCAAGGCGCCCGCCCGCGCGCCTGGCTGCGCACCAAAGCCAACTCGATCGAGGGCGGCACGTCCGAGGTAATGCTCGGCATCGTCGCCAAGCGCATCCTGGATTTGCCGGGGGCGTGAGGCTTTGCGTCGTTCCGGGGCGTCGCGTAGCGACGAGCCCGGAACCTCGAGATTCCGGGTTCGCGCTGTCGCGCGCCCCGGAATGACAGCAACAAATTTCAGAGACATTAGAGACTTTGCACATGGCCCTCGTCCTCACCGAAGAACAATCCATGCTCCGCGACTCAGCGCGCGGGCTGATCAGCGACAAGGCGCCGGTGTCGCACCTGCGATCTTTGCGCGACTCCAAGGATCCCGTCGGCTTCTCCAAGGAACTGTGGCACTCCTTCGCCGAGATGGGCTTTGCCGGCCTCTTGGTGCCCGAAGAGTTCGGCGGCTCCGGTCTCGGCGTCATGGAGGCCGGAATCGTGATGGAGGAGATCGGCCGCACCCTGATGCCGTCGCCCTTCCTCGCCACCAGCGTGGTCGCGGCCTCCGCACTGAACCGCGGCGGCAACGCTGCGCAGAAGTCGGAAGCCTTGCCGAAGATTGCGAACGGCTCGCTGCTCGCGACGCTCGCGATCGACGAGGGCGCCAAGCACCGCCCGCTCCAGACCAACCTGCAGGCCGTGCGCGCCGGGAACGGCTTCAAGCTTTCCGGCGCCAAGGCGCTGGTGGTTGACGGCCACGTCGCCGACTTGCTCATCGTCGCCGCGCGCACCGCCGGCTCCGCCGGCGAGCGCGACGGCCTGACGCTGTTTCTGGTCAACCCCAAGGCCAGGGGCGTCGCCATCGAGCGCACCATCATGGTCGATTCGCACAACGCGGCGCGAATCGAATTCGCCAATGTCGAGGTCAATGCCGACAGCGTGCTCGGCGAGGTCGATCAGGGCGCGAGCCTGCTCGACGGCGTGCTCGATATCGGCCGCGGCGCGGTCGCAGCCGAAATGGTCGGTCTCAGCGACGAAGTGTTTGGCCGCACCGTCGAGTATTTGAAGAACAGAAAGCAGTTCGGCAAGCTGATCGGCGAATTCCAGGCGCTGCAGCACCGCGCCGCCGAGCTCTATATCGACATCGAGATCACCCGCGCTGCCACGATGAAGGCGCTCCAGGCGCTGGACGCCGACGTCGCCAAGGCTGCATCGAGCGTCGCCGTGGCCAAGGCCCGCGCCGGCACCACCGCCACACGCGCCGTGCAGGAGGGCGTGCAGATGCATGGCGGCATGGGCATGACCGACCAGTTCGACATCGGCTTCTTCATGAAGCGTGCGCGGGTGTGCGAGGAGCTGTTCGGCGATGCCAACTACCACACCGAGCAGCTGGCGCGGGCGCGGGGGTATTGAGGCGCGGTTGGGGCGCGAGGCGCGCCACACCCTCGGTGTCGTCGCCCAGCTCGACCGGGCGACCCAGTACGCCGCGGCCTCTCCGCATACGTTTGACGTCTCTGGAATACTGGATCGCCCGGTCAAAGCCGGGCGATGACAGTTGAGAGTGTGGAGAGCGCTTGTCCCAATCTCGTCATTGCCAGCGCAGCGAAGCAATCCAGAATCTTTCCGCGGAGACAGTCTGGATCGCTTCGTCGCTGCGCTCCTCGCAATGACGGTGTGAGACCGCCTTACCGCATCGGCGGCGCATACTGCACGCCACCCGCGTTCCAGAGCTGGTTCATGCCGCGCGGGATCTTCAGCTTCGACTTCTCGCCGATGTTGCGCTCGTACATCTCGCCGTAATTGCCGACGTGGCGGATGATGCGGACCACCCAGTCCTTGGTGAGGCCGAGCTGCTCGCCGTAATTGCCTTCGGTGCCGACGAGGCGCATCACTTCCGGCTTCTTCGATTTCAGGGCTTCGTCGATGTTCTCCGAGGACACGCCGAGCTCCTCGGCGTTGATCATGGCGTAGAGCGTCCACTTCACGATCATCATCCAGTCGTCGTCGCGCTGGCGTACGACGGGGGCGAGCGGCTCCTTGGAGATCATGTCCGGCAGAATCATGTGGTCGCCCGGCTTGGAGAGGTTCAGCCGGAGCGCATAGAGCTGGGAGACGTCGGCGGAGAGCGTGTCGCACTTGCCGGTGTCGTAGGCCTTCACCACGTCGTCGAGCTTGTCGAACTTCACCTCGTCATACTTCATGTTGTTGGCACGGAAGTAATCGGCGACGTTGAGCGCGGTGGTGGTACCGGCCTGCACGCAGACCTTGCTGCCGGTCAGGTCCAGCGCGGTCTCCTTGTTGCGCGCGCGCGGCAGCATGAAGCCTGCGCCATCGTAATAGGCGACGGCCGGGAAATAGAGGTCGTAGTCGAGCTCGCGCGCCATGCTCCAGGTCGAGTTGCGCGAGAGGATGTCCACTTTCCGGCTCTGCAATTCCTTGAAGCGCTCGCTGGCATCGAGCGGCACGAACTTGGCCTTGCTTGGATCGTTGAAGATGGCAGCCGCCACGGCGCGGCAGAAATCGACGTCGAAGCCGGTCCAGTTGCCCTTGTCGTCGGGGATCGAGAAGCCCGGCAGGCCCTTGTTGACGCCGCACAGCACCTCGCCGCGGCGCACCGTGCGCTTCAGGGTGCGGGTGTCGTAGAACTCATAGGCGATGGCCAGAACGGCGACCAGCACGGCGACCGCGAGCCCGATCAGCAGGCCGCCTCGAAATGTGCGCATCATGTTGCTCTCTCGAAAAATCGGGAAAAGGAATCTTGAGGAGGGCGCAGAGCATGATCCGGACGGATCATGCGCGAGCGATAGGATTACAGCTCAGGCTTCTGCCGGATGATCACCTTGGTGCCAACCGGAACGCGATCGTAGAGATCGGCGACGTCGTTGTTGACGAGACGGAAGCAGCCCGACGACACCTTGGTACCGATCGTGTCGGGGCGATTGGTGCCGTGGATGCGGTAGACGGTGGTGCCGAGATACATGGCGCGGGCGCCGAGCGGGTTGCCGGGGCCGCCGGCCATGAAGCGCGGCAGATAGGGCTGGCGCTGGATCATCTCCGGCGGCGGCGTCCAGTCCGGCCATTCCTTCTTGTTCGTGATGGTCACCAGCCCCTGCCACTGGAAGCCATCGCGGCCGACGCCGATGCCGTAGCGGATCGCGCGCCCGCCCGGCTGCACCAGATAGAGGTGCCGTTCGGCGGTCGAGACGATGATGGTGCCCGGCGCCTCGGTGGTGCGGAAATAGACCACCTGCTTCTGCCATTCCGGATCGAGCTGGTAGCTGTCATCGGCGATCAGGCCCGGCTCGTCGCCACGGTCGGGCTGCTGGGCGAAGGCCTGCGGTGCGGACAGGATCAGTCCCATCGCGGCCAAGAACGTCCCGGTCAGGCGACGAAAATCGGTCATGTGAAGCTCTCCCCGCTGCCACAGCGCAAATCATTCGGAACCATCAAATCTCAGGGCCAAGTTCATGGCAAGTCGATGGCGCGCCCGGCTGGTATGTCACGAGAATGCCTATGGTTTTTTGACGCGCCCGGAGCAATGCCACGAACAGGGGATGGCGCGAAAAGCTTAGATTGTGGCCGCTTGGGAGGTGAGCTCCCTCTCCCGCAGCTAAATCTTATTGCTCTCCGCCGCGATCCCGAGCCGCCGCACGATCTCGGTCCCGACCGCGCGGGCCTCGACCCGCGAGCCGATGCGGGGGCTGCGAAACCGTCGCCCGGAGTGCAGGCGGATCGTGACGATGCAGTGCTCGTCCTCCGACCGGCCGCGGCGCTCGACACTGATCGTCTTCACGTCGGGCCCCTCGATGTGGTCAACGCGCGGCGTGCCGTCGCCCCATAGGCGCTCGACGCGGATATCGCTCTCGCGGATGATCCAGAACGCGCCGGTCGCGAGGTTGGCATAGCGATGGACGGCGAAGGCTGCGAGCGCGCCGAGCGGCAGCAGCAGGATGTCGACATGGCTGGGCGGCCATCCGCGCCAGAGCTTGTAGGCGTAGGGCACGGCGGACAATGCGACGGCGATCAGTGCGACGATGCGGATGTCCCGCGCGGAGAATGCCTCGAGCGGCTCGCCGAGATGCATCTCGGGATTGCTGGCATCGAGCGGATTGCGAGGTGCCTCGACATTGGGGACGTCGAACTGCGTGGCGATCCGCGCCACGGTGTCGTGTACATGCGTGACGTCGGAGATCGGCGGGGAGGTCAGGCGCTCGCCGGACGCGAGCGTGAAGACGAGCTGAAAGCGGGCTTTCACCCGCTTGCTGCCCGGAACCTGCAACCCCGTGATGTCTCCCTTCCCGACGACCCGCGTCTTGAGCTTTCCGAACGGACGCTGCTGCCCGATCAAGATCTCGTTCGGCGTGATGATCCACACCACCGCAGGCGCCATCATGATGCCGACGACGAACCCTGTTCCCACGAGCAGCGCGACCACCGAGATGATCACCTCCAGCAAATCGTGCGTGAACAGGCCCGGCGTGAAGCACAGCGCGACGGCGGCGGCCGAGCCGGCCATGACCAGCCGCTGCGCGATCGAGGAGCCTTCACGAAGGCGGATGTCGGTGCTGGTGGTCGGGTCGTCCATTGCGGGCGGCTGATTCCGTCGCCCGCGAAACTCCATGGACCGGTCCTTCGAGTCAAGCTGCAACCGAATGCCGCGGATGCAGCATCAGCTGTTGGCGTTCAGCAGCCCGGCAACAGTGCGGTCGATCTGGTCGTAGGCGCCTTCGCCCTCGTGCTGGAACACGATCTTGCCGCTCTGGTCGATGATGTATTGCGCCGGCCAATACTGGTTGCGATAGGCGTTCCAGGTTTTGGAGTCATTGTCCTGCGCCACCGGATAGGTGATGCCGTGGCGCTTCAGCGCGGCCTGGACGTTGGAGGCCGAGCGCTCGAACGGGAATTCCGGCGTGTGCACGCCGACCACGACGAGGCCCTTGTCCTTGTACTTGGCATAGAGCTCGGTGACGTGCGGCAGGGTGTTGACGCAGTTGACGCAGCCATAGGTCCAGAAGTCGACCAGCACGACCTTGCCGCGCAGGTCGGCGATGCTGAGCGGTTTCGAGTTGAACCAGGTGTTGATGCCGGTGAAGTCGGGTGCGGCCTGTCGGCTCGCGGCCGCGACCTGGATCGGCGCTGCTGCGGCGGCGACCACAGGCGTTGCGCGCACGGCCTCGTCGCAGATGCCGGGAATGATGGCGCCGGTGACGGCCATGCCGACCAGGGCGGCGGAAACGGCGAGCAGCTTGACAGTCATGGACGTGTTCTCCGTTGAGATGCGAGGGATCACAGGCCGATCTGGCCAGTGGGATAGAAGCCGGTGAGCCAGGCCACGATCAGCGTGTCGTATTGGAAATAGGCGGCGACCGCGAAAGCGATCACGATGACGCCAAAACCCTGCTGCAGCCGCGGTGAGATCCGCGCGAGGCTGCGCACCCGCGTCGTCGCGGCCTGCCCGCCATAGGCTATTCCCAGCATCGGGACCCCAGCGCCAATCGCGTAGGCCACCAGCAGTGTGCCGGCCCAGGCCAGGTTCTTCGAGGTCGCAACCAGCGTCAGGATCGAGCCGAGCACGGGCCCTGCGCAGGGCGTCCAGACCAGGCCCAGCGTGGTGCCGAGCACGAGCCCGCCGATCGCACCCTCGCGCTGCACGCCGCTCGCCGCGCCAAGGTCGAGCCAGCCATTCAGCCGGATCGACAGCCATTCGAACGGCGCTGGCCACAGCATCAGCAGGCCGAACCCGAGCAGGAGAATCGCGGCAGCCTCGCGCAGCACGTTCGGATCGAAATCCAATGCCCGCGTGAACGCGCCGAGCAGCAGCGCGACGGCCGAGAACGAGATGACGAAGCCGAGCGCGATCATCGCTGGCCGCAGATGCCCCGCGCGCCCGATCGAGGCGCCAAGCAGGATCGGCAGCATCGGCAAGGTGCACGGCGCGGCGATGGTGAGGATGCCGGCGAGAACAGCAAACAGGAGTTCGAGCATGGAGCCCTCGTGATGGAGATCACGAGGGCAGTTCGGATTGGATGCGGCGGTCGTTACGCCGTGTCACGCAGTCGTGACGGGCGACCGCCACGACGACGATGCGGTCAGAACTGCCTTCAAATCCCAAATAAAAACGACCCGGACGGGGGCATCGTCCGGGTCGCTGGAGGTCCTTGGGAGGTTTAACGAGAACCGTATGTGAGCTTTATAGGAGGCGAGTTTTTCCGCCTGATGTTGTGCTTCGTTTCAATTGTTTCGTCGGCGGTAACACTTCCGTGTCCGGGGAAAGGGCCTGAAGTTCGGTCCTATCCCCTTCAAAATACTTAAGCTTATGCAGCGAAACGGTCGACGCCAGCGACCTTAAGCAAATCGGCCAGCTGCTTGCGGGCGTAGAACATGCGGGTCTTCACCGTGCTCTGGGGGATGCCGATGATCCGCCCGACCTCCTCCACCGACTTCTCGTGATAGTAGACGAGGTTGATGATCTCGCGATGCGCGGGCGACAACTTTGCGACGCAGGCGCGCAGGATGGCGCTGGTGTCGCTGCGGTCGAGCGAGGTCTCCGGCGTGTCGGTGTCGTCAGGGATCTGGCGCACGTCCTCCTGGTCGATGTCCTCGAAGCGGCGCTGGCGCATCGCGGTCAGCGCCTTGAAGCGGGCGATCGAGAGCAGCCAGGTCGACACCTGCGAGCGGCCCTGGAATTGCCGGGCGGTCCGCCACACGTCCAAAAACACCTGGCTGACGAGGTCTTCCGCCGTGGTGGCATCGCGCACGATGCGCAGGATGAAGCGGTAGACCCGCACATTGTGTCGGCAATAAAGGATGTGCATGGACGTCCGGTTGCCGTCGGCAATGCTCTCCAGAAGCATGTCGTCCGAGGTCGCTTGAGCAGCAATGATGCTCTGGCTGGCCTGGGCGTTGATGGCGATGACGTTCGGCATTGACTTAGCTCCCCGGTGCGCCGCAACCGAGCGGCGTTTCCTTGGACCAAAGTGTTAATCAGCCAACGTTTCGGGACGTCTGCACGAAAAGCGGAAAATGGTTTCGTGCGCCGCCGAATTGTTTCGTCGAAAGGGACGCGACGAAACATTCGAGGCAAAAAGTCGTGGAATTTCAATGTACGGAAACTACGGGCTGCGCGATTTGGCGGGGCAGGAACGAATTTCGGGCTCTTGCGTTCGCTTGCGCCGCACCCAATGCCGTCGTCTCGGGGCGACACGCGCAGCCAGGACGGCGATCTCGTAGGGCGGGCGAAGGCGCGAGGCGCCATGCCCACGATCTTTTCGCAAGTGTGGAGAGAACGGTGGGCACGCTTCGCTTTGCCCACCTACGGCACCTGGCGCGCCGTTAGCGCCTACGGCTTCTCGCCCGCCGGCGAGAACAGATAACCGCCGCCGCGGATGGTGCGGATCACGGCGGGCTTGGTCGGGTCGGGCTCGATCTTGCGGCGGATACGCATGATGCGCAGATCAACGGCGCGGTCGAAGGCTTCGGCGTCGCGCGCATTGGCGAGCTCGAGCAGGCGCTCGCGCGACAGCACGCGCTTCGGATTGGCCGCGAACACCTTGAGCAGTCCGAACTCGGATGCGGTCAGTGGATGCTCGTTGCCCTCGTCGTCGCGCAAGGCCTGGGCTTCGAGATCGAGCCATTTGGTGCCGAAGCGCACCAGCTGGTCCTTGTCGGATTTCGCCGCCGCCGTCTCCGCTGCTGCGGCCTTCACCGGCGTGCTCCGCCGCAGCACCGAGCGGATGCGTGCCATCAGCTCGCGCAGCTCGCAGGGCTTGGCGACGTAGTCGTCGGCGCCGAGCTCGAGACCGACGACGCGATCGATCGGGCTCGCGGTCGCGGTGAGCATGATGACGGGCACGTTGATGCGGCTCTTGAGGTCGCGGATGATCGAGAGCCCGTCTTCCTCGGGCATGTTGAGGTCGAGCACGACGAGATCGGGCATGCTGCCCTGGATCGCGGCGCGGAGCGACTTGCCGCCGTCGCACAGCGTCACGGTGAAGCCGTGCATCTTGAGGTAATCGCCGACCATCTCCCGGGCCGGGGCCTCGTCGTCGACGATCATGATGTGCTGGCTTTGGGTCATGTCACTTCAGAAGCTAGGATCTTGGATCTCGGCACTCAAATCACGGCACCTCGGTCGCGGGCAGGGTGATGGTGAAGGTCGAGCCCTTGCCGGGGCCTTCGCTCGCGGCCGTCACCTCGCCCCCATGCATGTCGATAATACGCTTGACGATGGAAAGCCCAAGCCCCGTCGAGCTCTCCCCCGCGGTCGGCTTGGCGGACAGCCGCTGGAACCGGCCGAACAGACGGCCGAGATCTTCCGGCGACAGGCCCGCGCCTTCGTCGCTGACCCGGATGATGGTGTCGTTGCCCTCATGTGTCACGGCGACGCCGATCTTGCCGCCGATCGGCGAGTATTTGATCGCGTTGCTGATGAGGTTGTCGATCGCCTCGCGGATGCGGTCGATGTCGCACATGGTGACGATGTTGGGCGGCGCGGTGACGTGGATCGTCTGCTGCTTGTTGACCGCGAGCGGCTGGTTGGCGTCGGCGACCTCCTTCGCCAGCGCCGCGACGTCGACCGGCTCGCGGCGGATGGTGATGTCGAAGGCATCGGCCATTGCGTCCGAGATCAGATGGTCGACCATCGTGGTCAGGCGCTTGGTCGCATCGCGGATGTGGTCGACCTGGGAGACGACGCCGCTGGCCGAGGCGCCGGTCGAGATCAGCTCCTTCAGCATCTCGGTACGGCCGAGGATGACGCCGAGCGGATTCTTCAGATCGTGCGCGACGGTGCCCAGAATCTCGTTCTTGAAGCCGTTGGCGCGCTGCAGCCTCAGCCATTGCGCCGAGAGGCGGCGATTGGCCTGCATCAGGGCGCGGGTGCGCTGGGCGACGCGGTCCTCCAGCTGCGTGTTGGCATCCTGGAGCTGCTGATAGAGGATCACGTTGTCGAAGGCGATCGAGAGCCGGCTGGAGAAGATCTCGACCAGCGAGCGGTCGGTCTCGGACAATTCGCGCTCGGCCTGGAGCAGCACCACCACCTCGCGGCCACTTCCGGTGCGCAAGTAGATCACGCTGCGATGGTCGGCGAATTCGTTCTTGCGGCGCTGGAATGCGGCTTCCACCAGCTCGCGCAGGTCAGGATCGAGCGCCCGCGAAGAGGTCGTGCCGATGAAGCGGCTGTAGCAGCCGCTGCCCGCAAGCACGGAGAGCTCGGGATCGACGCCGCCATTGTCGCGCAGCACCAGGATGCCGGCACAGTCGACATTGAGCAGCGAGGCGAGCTGGGTGAGCACGCCCTCGGCGAGCCGCTGCATCGACTTGAAATCGTACAGCGTGGAAGCCGCGTCGATGATGATCTCGAGCCCGCGCCGCGTCTGCACCATGCGTTCGAGCTGCTGGTAGGAGCGCAGCGCCGCGGTCAGCGAGGTGAACAGCTTGTCGGCGGTGAGCTCGGTCTTGGCCTTGTAGTCGTTGATGTCGTACTGCACGATCACGCGCCGCTCCGGCGCCTGGCCGGGCTGGCCGGTGCGCAGGATGATGCGCACGGTCTCGTTCTTGAGCTCGTTGCGGATGAACTCGACCAGCTCGAGGCCGGCGACGTCGGTCTCCATGATGACGTCGAGCAGCACCGCGGCGATGTCGCGGTGCTCGGCCATCAGCTTGCGGCCTTCGGCCGCGGAGTGCGCCGAGAGGATCTCCAGGCTCTGGCCGTTCAGGCTGTAGTCGGACAGCGCGAAGCGGGTGCCGTCATGTACGGCCGGATCGTCGTCGATGACAGCGATCTTCCATTTCCGTGCGTTCTGGTCCTCCGGCGCGGTACCGGTGTCGTCGATCAGGTGGAGGACATCGTCCTGTTCGGCCATTGAGAAGTCCCGTCAGTCTCTGTGCTTCGCGCGCCGCCCTTGGCGACTCGCGGCATGATAATCCGAAAAGTTGTGCCTTGTCCCAGCTTGGATTCCAGCATCATGCGTCCGCCAAGCTGCTGGGTCACCAGGTTATAGACGATATGAAGGCCGAGTCCCGTGCCACCTTCGTTGCGCCGGGTGGTAAAGAATGGGTCAAAGGCCTGGCGCTGCACGTCGGGGGTCATGCCGGCCCCGTCATCGGTGAAGATGATCTCGATGTCGTCGGTCCCGCGCGGCCGCGCCGAGATCGTGATGGTGCCGGCGCGCCCGTCGGCGAAGGCATGGTTGGCCGCGTTGAGGAAGAGATTGGTCAGGATCTGGCCGTAGGAGCCGGGATAGCCGTCGAGCAGCAGCCCCTCGGGCACGTCGACCTGGAGCGTGATCGGCGAGCGCTTCAGCACCGGGCGGAGGCTCGCGATGATCTGGTCGGTGGCTTCGCTGAGTGAGAACTGCCGCCGCTCGGCATGGGAGCGGTCGACCGCGACCTGCTTGAACGACTGGATCAGCTCGCCGGCGCGGGTGAGATTGGCAACCAGCTGCTGCGAGGCATCGCGCGAGGATTGCACGAACTCGTCGAGCTGCGAGCGGCGCAGGCCGCCCTCGCCCTTGAGCTGGGCCTCGAAGATCTCGGTGCGCCGGGCAAAGCTCGAGGCCACCGTCAGGCTGATGCCGATCGGGTTGTTGACCTCGTGCGCGACGCCGGCGACGAGGCCGCCGAGCGCTGCGAGCCGCTCGGCGTCGATCAGGTTCTGCTGCGCGGCGTTGAGCTCGAGCAGCGCGCTCTCGGCCTTCTCCTTGGAGGCGCGCAGCTCGTCCTCGGTCTCGCGCTTCGCGATCGCGTTCTCGCGGAACACCTCCACCGCGCGCGCCATGGCGCCGACTTCGTCGCGCGCCTTGGTGCCTTGCACCTCGCGGTCGAGGTCGCCGAGCGTGATGGCGCGCATCGCCGCCATGATCTGCTGGAGCGGCAGGCGGATCGACAGCGCGATCAAGACGCCCGCGGTGAGGATGATGCCGAGGAAGATCACCGCGATCGAGAGCACGCGGCGGGAGATGTCGGCCAGCGTGCGGTCGAAGGTCTCCTGCGCCTTCTGCTCGCGCTGGCGCATCTTGGTCGAGAGATCGTCGATGGCGCCGATCGCCTCGGCCTGGCTGGCGTCGATGGTGTTGCGGAGCAGCTCGGTGCGGCTCGCGAGCTGCTCGGACAGCTTTGCGAAGCCCTCGCGCAGCGCCGTGGTGCGGGTCGCGAGCTTTCGCAGTGCCATCTTCTGGAGGTCGTTGTCGGCGAGATCGAGCATGACCGGAATGGTCTTCTCGATCGTCTCGGTGTTGTGGCGCGCATCGTCGGCGGCGCCTGACGACTGCGACAGATAGTAGGAATTGGCCGCGACCAGCATCGCGGTGAAGGCCTCGCGGGACTTGCCGAGCGAGGGCCAGATCAGCGCGTCGCGATGGCCGGTGGCGCCTTCGATGATGGAATAGAGGCCGGCCATGTCCCTCGCCGGGCCCTGCACCTGCTCCTCATAGGTCTTGGCGATGGTGGCCTGCACGCTGCGCAGCTCGCCGAAGCCGTTGAGGAAGCGGTCGGTGGTGCGCTCGAGCTCCTCGACCGAGCCGGACAGCATCGGGTCCTTGGCGGCCCGGCTGGTCAGCGTGCCGAGCACCGCCTCGCGCAGCAGCAGGATCTCGGCGAACAGGTCCGGGCTCGGCTGGTTGATGTAGCGGTGGATCAGGTTCTGCAGCCGACCGGTCTCGCTCTCGAGCAGCGCCAGGATACGGTCGGACTCGCGCACCTGGCGGACGTCGCCCCAGGCCGAGCCCAGCACCTGCGCGCCGTTCCAGATCATCCCGACCAGCACCACCACCACGGCCGAGTTCAGGGCCGCGATCGACAGAATGCGCCAGCGGATCGGCACGGCCCGGAGCAGGCCGACGAGACGTACGCGCACCTGCCCGATCGGGCCGGGCGCCCGGTCTGGATGATCGCGATGTCCAAGCGCAGCCAACGCGGCTCACTCCACCTTGCGAATGCGTTCGATCAGCGCGGCCGCGGCGGGATCGCGCGCAATCTTGGCGTAGATCGGTGCCATCGCCTCCTCGAACGGCTTGCGGTCGATGTCGCTGACGACGGTGATGCCGGCGGCTTCCGCCTTGCGCTGCGACTGTTCCTCGAGGTAGCGCCACTTCTGGCGCATGAACCGGCTCGAGCGAAGCGCTGCCTCGCGGAAGATGTTCTGATCGTCCACCGAGAGGCTCTGCCAGGCCTTGAGCGAGATCACCAGCACCTCCGGGCTCATCGTGTGCTCGGTCAACGTGTAATGGCCCGCATATTTGTAGTGATCCGTGGTCACGAAGGATGGCCAGTTGTTTTCCGCGCCGTCGATCAGATGAGTCGCAAGCCCGGTGAGCACCTGCCCGTAAGGGAGCTCGACCGGCACGGCGCCGAGCGAGCGGATCATCTCGCTCATCAACTCCGATTGCTGCACCCGGATCCGCAGGCCCTTGATATCCGCGATGCTCTTCACCGGACGGACGCCGTTATAGATCGACCGCGCTCCGGAATCGTAGAAGGCGAGCCCGACGAACCCGTACGGCTCGAAGCTGCCGAGGATCTCGTTGCCAACAGGCCCGTCCAGCACCTTCTGCATGTGCTCGATGGACCGAAACAGGAACGGCATCGCGAGCACGTTCATGGCCGGAGCGAAATTGCCGATCAGCGCCACATTGGTCCGGTTGAGGTCGATCGCGCCGGCCCGGGTTTGCTCGATGGTCTCCTTTTCCTCTCCGAGCTGGCGAGAGTGGAATACCTTGATCTCGTGCCGGCCGCCGGTGCGTTCGCTGATCAGGTCGCCCATGTAGCGCAGCGCCTGGACGGTCGGATAGTCCTCGGTCTGGGTGTCGGCGGCGCGAAATTCGCGCGCCGCGGCGCCCGTCGCACCGATGGCGAGCAGAAGCGCGACGAAGATCACCCCGGCCCGCGAGAGTTCGGCACGGTTCAGCACTGGCACACTCAACCCCTCAGAGATGGAGTCTATGGCGGGACCAAAAGGTTCAATGCAATCTAAAGCGTTTTCGAGCGAAGTGGATACCGGTTCGCGTAAAGAAAACGCGTAAGACTGGGAATCCGGAGCCCGATCTGAGCGGGGCTCCAGCAGATGGTTAAGGGAAGGCCATCCCGGTTCGGCCCCGCCTGGTGATTGTGCGGCGCGAGCGGACCTCATTCCCAGTTGAAACCGCAAATGCCGCGCCGTAAGCAGGGGCGGCCGCTTCGGTCGTGCGACACGGGAAGAGCCATCGTGATGTCAGCATTGCGCCTTGCGCAGGTCCTCGCCGCCTTTGCCGCTCTCGCGCTGGCCGCCCCGGCGCATGCCGCCACCGAGATCGCGCTGTGGCACGCCATGTCCGGCGAACTCGGCCGGCAGCTAGAAAAGCTCGCCTCCGACTTTAACGCCTCGCAGCCGGATTACCGCATCGTCCCGACCTACAAGGGCAACTACACCGAGACGGTGACGGCGGCGATCTTCGCTTTCCGCTCGCGCAGCCAGCCCGCGATCGTCCAGGTCAACGAGGTCGCCACCGCCACCATGACCGCGGCCAAGGGCGCGATCTATCCGGTGTACAGCCTGATGCGGGACCAGGGTGAGCCGTTCTCGCTGAACGATTACCTGCCCGCGGTCTCCGGCTACTACACCGACGCGAGCGGCAACCTGCTGTCCTTCCCGTTCAATTCCTCGACGCCGATCCTCTATTACAACAAGACCATGTTCCGCGATGCCGGCCTCGATCCGGAGACGCCGCCAAGAACCTGGCCCGAGCTCGGTGCCGCCGCAAGGCGCCTGCGCGAGCGCGGCGCGGTGTGCGGTTTCACCACGTCCTGGCCGTCCTGGATCCATGTCGAGAATTTTTCCGCCTTCCACAATCTGCCGCTGGCGACCCGCACCAACGGCTTTGCCGGCCTCGATGCCGAGTTGACCATCAACAATCCCGTCGTCGTCAAGCACGTCGCTCAGCTCGCCGAATGGCAGCAGACCAAGGCGTTCGACTACAGCGGCCGCGGGCAGGTGGCCGAGCCGCGCTTCCAGAAGGGCGAGTGCGGCATCTTCATCGGCTCCTCGGCGACGCGCGCCGACATCAAGGCGAATTCGAAATTCGAGATCGGCTACGGCATGATGCCGTACTGGCCCGATGTGAAGGACGCGCCGCAGAATTCGATCATCGGCGGCGCCACGCTGTGGGTGCTGCGCGACCGGCCGCGCGATGAATACAAGGCCGTGGCGCGGTTCTTCGCCTATCTGTCGCAGCCCGGCGTGCAGGCTGCCTGGCACCAGAACACCGGCTATCTGCCGATCACCCGCGCCGCCTACGAGCTGACGCGCGCGCAGGGCTTTTACGAGCGCAATCCGGGCTCGGCGATCTCGTTCGAGGAGATCACGCTGCATCCGCCGACTGAGAATTCGAAGGGCATAAGGCTCGGCTCCTTCGTGCTGATCCGCGGCGCGATCGAGGACGAGCTGGAGCAGGCTTTTGCCGGCCAGAAGAGCGCGCAATCGGCGCTCGATTCCGCGGTCGAGCGCGGCAACAAGCTGCTCCGCCAGTTCGAACGCGCCAGCCCCGAGCGGTAAAAACCGGATGGAAATCCTGGCAGTGGTTGTAGTGCGAGATCTTTCCACGCCGTCATGGCCGGGCTTGCCCCGGCCATCCACGCCTTGGCCGCAGCTTGAAGAACGTGGATGCCCGGGACAAGCCCGGGCATGACGATCTCTATGCATTAAGTGCGCTATGACACTACCCAACTTCGCTGACACTCAGTCCTTCCGCGCCTTTCGCTCCGATCCGCCGCAATGGCTGCCAATCGCCATCGACATCGCGCGCAGCCACGGCCTCGATGTGAGCGCACCGCATGTGTTCGCCACAGGCACCAATCTCGTGCTCGGGCTCGGCGAGCGCCTGATCTTGAAGATCTTCCCGCCGCTGCTGCGCGCGCAATTCGTCTCCGAGCGCGGCTCGCTGACGCAGCTCAAACGGCGTCTGCATCTGCCGATCCCCGAGATCGTCGCCGAAGGGATGCGTGACGGCTGGCCCTATCTCGTCATCACGCGCCTTGCCGGCACGCTCGGTTCGGAGGCCTGGCCGCGCCTGCCGGAACACCAGAAGGAGCACGTGCTGCGCCAGATCGGCGAGACCATCGCCGCCGTGCAGCGCGCGCCGCTTGGCCCTCTCGCGAACATCGAGCCGCGCTGGGACGCCTTCATGCGCACCCAGATGCAGGGTTGCCGTAACAGGCACGAGCGCCTCGGCCTTGCGCCGAAGTTTCTCAAAGGGCTCGACGATCTCCTCCGTGATGCCGCCGAGCTGATTCCGATGAATGCCCCGCCGGTGATCCTGATCGGCGAATATATTCCGGAGAATTTCCTGCTCGCCTGCGACGATGGCGAATGGTCGCTGGCCGGCCTGTTCGACTTCGGCGACGTGCTCGCGGGCTGGCGCGACTACGATCTGCTCGGCCCCAGCGCCTTCATGGCGGCGGGGCGGCCGGGCAGGGTGCGCAGCCTGCTCGAAGGCTTCGGCTATGCCTGGCCGGACGGCGCGCTGAAGCGCCGCCTGATGGCCTTGATGCTGCTGCACCGTGCCAGCGATCTCAACAGCCACATCTGCATCGAGGGCTGGCAGGACAAGGCGAACAATCTGATCGAGCTGCAGGAATTGATCTGGCCGAGCTGAGCGCTCCGGCCGCACCTCTCTCCGTCATTCCCGGGCGCCGCGAAGCGGCGAGCCGGGAAATCCATCGTCCCACGCGTCGCACTTTCAAATGGATTCCGGGCTCGATGCCACGCGCCGCTCGGAATAACGATCGCCTCTCGCATGGGCGTCCATCCTCGTCAGCTCAATATTTGATCAATTTCCCCGCTTTGTATGCAATGAGGAGGGCTCCCGCGGCCTGCGCGATCCAGCGAAAGTGAAGAATCATCAAATGTTTCAATCGATTGGCGCCAAGATAATACCTCGTTAAGCCTTGGCACGAACCTTGCGAATCCAGTTCCAACCAGAAACCTCTGAGTTGGAGCACCCCATGAAGCGCCGCGATTTCCTCAAATCCGTGTCTGGATTGGCCGCCGGCGCGGCGCTTCCGGCGATGCCGTTCGTGATGTCCTCGGTCAAGGCCGATGCCCGTTCGGAGACGCTGCTGATCGTCTCGGAAGGCGGCCCTAACAATCTCGACATCCACGGCGTCGGCACCAACGTGCCCGGCTATGAGGTGTCCTGGAATTGCTATGACCGCCTGATCAGCCACGAGATGAAGGCCGGTCCCGGCGGTGTGCCCTATTACGACCGCGACAAGTTCAAGGGCGAGCTCGCCGAAGACTTCAAGATCGACGACATGTCGGTCACCTTCAAGCTGAAGAAGAACGCCAAATTCCACGACGGCACGCCCGTCACGGCTAAGGATGTGAAGTGGTCGCTGGATCGCGCGGTGAGCGTCGGCGGCTTTCCGACCTTCCAGATGAGCGCGGGCTCGCTGACCAAGCCGGAGCAGTTCGTCGTCATCGACGACCATACCGTGCGCGTCGACTTCCTGAAGAAGGACAGGCTGACGATCCCCGATCTCGCGGTGATCGTGCCCTGCATCGTCAACTCCGAGCTCGTGAAGAAGAACGCCAGCGAGAAGGATCCCTGGGGACTCGAGTTCACCAAGCAGCAGACCGCCGGCTCTGGCGCCTACAAGGTGACGAAGTGGACCGCCGGCACCGAAGTCGTCATGGAGCGAAACGAGGATTGGGTGGGCGGTCCGCTGCCGAAGATCAAGCGCGTGATCTGGCGCATGGTGCCGCAGGCCGGCAACCGCCGCGCGCTGCTGGAGCGGGGCGACGCCGACATCTCCTACGAGCTGCCGTTCAAGGACTTCCAGGAGATGAAGGCGAACGGCAAGCTCAACGTGGTGTCGCTGCCGTTCTCCAACGGCATCCAGTATATCGGCATGAACGTGACCAAGCCGCCGTTCGACAATCCCAAGGTCCGTCAGGCCGTCGCCTACGCGCTGCCCTATCAGAAGATCATGGACGCGGTGCTGTTTGGCCTCGGCAATCCCATGTTCGGCGCGCCCAAGGACAAGGCGACGGAAGTCGCCTGGCCGCAGCCGCACAAATACAACACCGACATGGACAAGGCGAAGGCGCTGCTGACTGAAGCCGGCTACGCCAACGGCTTCGAGACCACGATCTCGTTCGACCTCAACTTCGCCGGTGTCAACGAGCCGCTCTGCGTGCTGGTGCAGGAGAGCCTCGCCCAGCTCGGCATCAAGGCCACCATCAACAAGGTGCCCGGCGCCAACTGGCGCACCGAATTGAACAAGAAGGAAATGCCGCTCTTCACCAACGTGTTCTCGGGCTGGCTCGATTACCCCGAGTACTTCTTCTACTGGTGCTATCACGGCAACAATTCCGTCTTCAACACCATGAGCTATAAGTCGGCGGAGATGGACAAGCTGATCGACGGCGCACGCACCGCTGCGGCAACCGGCGACACCGCGACCTACGATGCCGACGTGAAGGGTTTTGTCGATCTCGCCTACACCGACATCCCGCGCATCCCGCTGTACCAGCCCTTCGTCAACGTCGCGATGCAGAAGAACATCAGCGGCTATCAATACTGGTTCCACCGCCGCCTGGATTATCGCGCGATGGCGAAGGGGTGAGGGGCATGGGTGAGGTGAGCACCGCTCTCTCATTTCCTCTCCCCGCGTGGGAGAGGGTGGCTCGCCGCGTAGCGGCGAGACGGGTGAGGGGTAGCCACGAACTCCGACGTCGCTTGGGGCCACCCCTCACCCCAACCCTCTCCCACAAGGGGAGAGGGGGCGCAGCGGAGCGCGCGGCGCTATCTCAATTCCACATCAGGAGCACCCCATGCTGACCATGATCGGCAAGCGCCTGATGTTCGCGATTCCCTCGCTGATCGGCGTCGTCATCGTCACCTTCCTGCTGACCCGCGCGCTGCCGGGCGATCCCGCGGCCTACTTCGCCGGTCCCGCCGCAACGAAAGAAGCCGTCGAGCAGATCCGCAAGAAGCTCGGCCTCGACAGGCCGCTGATCGAGCAGTTCTTGCGCTACACCAACGACCTCGCCCATGGCGATTTCGGCAACTCGCTGACCACAGGCCAGCCTGTCGCGACCGAGATCCGCAACCGCCTGCCGGCCTCCGCCGAGCTGACACTGCTCGGCCTGATCGTCTCGATCGTGATCGCCATCCCGCTCGGCGTTCTCGCGGCAACACGGCCGGGATCATGGATCGACCATCTCTGCCGCGTCACGACGACGGCCGGTGTCTCGCTCCCTGTTTTCTTCACCGGCCTCGTGCTGGTCTATGTCTTCTATTTCCAGCTCGGCTGGTCGCCCGCGCCGCTCGGCCGCCTCGACGTGTTCTACAGCGCACCGCCGACGGTAACCGGCTTCTATCTGATCGACACGCTGATTGCGCGCGACTTCGAGGCGTTCCGCTCGGCGCTGAGCCAGCTGATCCTGCCTGCGACGACGCTCGCGATCTTCTCGCTGGCGCCGATCGCGCGCATGACCCGCGCCTCGATGCTGGCGGTGCTTGCGTCCGAATTCGTCCGCACCGCGCGCGCCAGCGGGCTGTCGCCATCGACCGTGATCGTCACCTACGCCTTCCGCAACGCGATGCTCCCGGTCGTCACCACACTCAGCATGGTGTTCTCGTTCCTGTTAGGGGCCAACGTGCTGGTCGAAAAGGTGTTCGCCTGGCCCGGCATCGGCTCCTATGCGGTGGAAGCGCTGATCTCCTCTGACTTCGCGCCGGTGCAGGGCTTTGTGCTGACCATGGCGGTCATGTACGTCCTTTTGAATCTCGTGATCGACATCTTGTACGGCGTGATCGATCCGCGCGTCAGACTTGAAGGCTAGGGGGACACAATGAGCTCCGTTGCGCCAGCCGTTGAACCCGCCGGCCCTGCCCGTACCTCAGGACTCATAGCAATCCTCGAACAAACTCGTTACGTCCTCAGCGAAAACAAGGTCACCGGCTTTGCCTTCGCGCTGCTGATCCTGATCCTGATCGCGGCGATCTTCGGCCCCTATGTGGTGCAGTACGATCCGCTCGCCTCCGACACGGCTGCCGCGCTGAAGCCGCCGTCGGCGGCGCATTGGTTCGGCACCGACCAGCTCGGCCGCGACATTTTCAGCCGCGTCATCGTGGCAACGAGGCTCGATACCTTCATCGCGGTCGCTTCCGTCGCCCTGGTGTTTCTGATGGGCGGCCTTGCCGGCATCGCGGCCGGCTATTTCGGCGGCTGGACCGATCGCATCGTCGGCCGCATCGCCGACACGATCATGGCCTTCCCGCTGTTCGTGCTGGCGATGGGCATCGTCGCCGCGCTCGGCAACACCGTGCAGAACATCATCCTCGCCACCGCGATCGTCAACTTCCCGCTCTACGCCCGCGTCGCGCGCGCCGAAGCAAATGTCCGCCGCAACGCCGGCTTCGTGCAGGCCGCGCGGCTGTCCGGCAACGGCGAATTCCGCATCCTGCTGGTGCACATTTTGCCCAACATCATGCCGATCATGATCGTGCAGATGTCGCTGACCATGGGCTACGCCATTTTGAATGCCGCGGGCCTGTCCTTCATCGGCCTCGGCGTCCGCCCGCCGACGGCCGAATGGGGCATCATGGTCGCCGAAGGCGCCGGCTTCATGGTTTCAGGCGAATGGTGGATCGCTCTGTTCCCCGGCCTCGCGCTGATGATCGCCGTGTTCTGCTTCAACCTCCTCGGCGACGGCCTCCGCGACATCGTCGACCCGCAACGGAGGACGTGATGGGTCGGCAAAAAATCTCCAATGATTTCAGTGGTGGCTCTACTGTGCATGGGGTTGTTTTCGATCTCATAAGCGACGGGAGGGATTCGTGACCGCCCAGCCGCTGCTCGACGTCCAGGATCTCACCGTCGAATTCACCACCCGCCGCGGCATCGTCAAAGCCGTGCAGCACGTCAACATCTCCGTCGCCAAGGGCGAGACGCTCGCCATCGTCGGCGAGTCCGGCTCCGGCAAGTCGGTGACCTCCTACGCGGTGATGCGCATCCTCGATCGCGCCGGCAAGATCGCCGAGGGATCGGTGATGTTCTCCGGCATCGACGTCAAGGCTGCGAGCGAGGACCAGATGCGCGACCTGCGCGGCCGCGAAGTCTCGATGATCTTCCAGAACCCTCGCGCGGCGCTGAACCCGATCCGGAAAGTGGGCGACCAGATCGAGGACGTGCTGCGCACCCATGTGCAGCAGGCGCAAGTGGGCGATCACGGCGAGAAGGCGATCGAGGCGCTGGAGCAGGTCAAGATCGCCCGTCCGCGCGAGCGCTACCATGCCTATCCGTTCGAGCTGTCTGGCGGCATGTGCCAGCGCGTCGTCATCGCGCTCGCGCTCGCCTGCAATCCGCAGCTCTTGATCGCGGACGAGCCGACGACTGGATTGGACGTCACCACGCAGAAAGCGGTAAATGGACCTGATTGTCGAGCTGACCAAGCGTCGCGCGATGTCGACCATCCTGATCACCCACGATCTCGGCCTTGCTGCCGCCTATTGCGACCGCGTCGTGGTGATGGAGAAGGGCCGCGTCGTCGAGACCGCGAAGGCCGCCGACATCTTCGCGAACCCGCAGCACCCCTACACCAAGAAGCTGATGCGCGCGACGCCGCGGCTCGGCGTGTCGTTGCGGGATCTCCTGCCCGAAGAGGAGAGCACCGCTGTCATGGCCGGGCTTGACCCGGCCATCCATCACGCTTCGAAAGATTCGTCTGTGTCGATGGACCCCCGGGTCAAGCCCGGGGGTGACGAGAATCCCAAACCCCTCCTCCTCATCGACAAGCTCGTCAAGGAATACCCCCGCCAGGGCGCCACGGCCGTGCTCGGCAAGCTCTTCGGCCGCAAGCCACCCGTCGAGCCCGATGTTTTCCGCGCCGTCGACGGCATCAGCTTCTCGATCGACCATGGCGAGAGCGTCGGCCTCGTCGGCGAATCCGGCTGCGGCAAATCGACGACATCGATGATGGTGATGCGCCTCCTGGACCAGACCTCCGGCCTGATCCAGTTCGACGGCGAGGACATCGGCAAGATGGCACCCGCCTCGTTTGCCCAGTTGCCGCAGCGCAGCCGCATCCAGATGGTGTTCCAGGATCCGACCGACAGCCTCAATCCGCGCTTCACCGCCGTCCGCGCCATCGCCGACCCGATCCTGCAGCTCGGCGACATCAAGGGCCGCGACGCGCTCCGCGCCCGCTGCGAGGAACTGGCGACCATGGTCGGCCTGCCGCACAATCTGCTCGACCGGTTTCCGCACCAGCTCTCCGGCGGCCAGAAGGCCCGCGTCGGCATCGCCCGCGCCATCGCGCTGCATCCAAAGCTCGTCATCCTGGACGAGCCGACCGCCGCGCTGGACGTGTCGGTGCAGGCCGTCGTGCTCAACCTGCTTCAGGACCTCAAGCAGCGGCTAGGCATGAGTTATTTGTTCGTCTCGCATGATTTGAATGTGGTGCGCTTGCTGTGCGATCGTGTCATTGTGATGCGGACGGGACGGATCGTCGAAGAGGGCTCTTCCGAGCAGGTCCTCAGCGATCCCAAGGACGACTACACCAAGGAGCTTTTGACGGCGATCCCGCATCCGCCGTTGCAAATGCACTGAGAGTGCACTGAGATCAGCTTGAGAGAGTGATGGCCGAACCTCTGGACGATTACATCGACGCCGTATCGAAAGCGCTGGCGCTGCCGGTCGAGGAGGCCTGGCGGCCCGCGGTGCGCGCCAATCTCGAAGTCTCGCTGCGGCTCGCCCGCCTCATCGACGAATTCGCGCTGCCGGACGAGACCGAGCCGGCGCCGATCTTCACGGCCTGATGATGCCATGACCACCAAGCCGGAAATGACAGCCGCGGAGATCGCGAGCGCGGTCGCGGACCGCAGAATGTCGGCGCTCGATGCCACCGAAGCAGCTCTCGCGCGTATCAAGCAGCACGACGGCATCCTCAACTCCTTCACCGACGTCACCGCCGATCGCGCCCGCGCCAAGGCGCGTGCGATCGATGCCGACATCGTTGCCGGCAAGAAGGTGGGCCCGCTCGCCGGCGTGCCCTTCGCAGTCAAGAACCTGTTCGACGTCGCCGGCCTGCCCACCCGGGCCGGCTCCAAGATCAACCGCGACCTCGCGCCGGCCAAGCGCGATGCCACGCTGATCGAGCGCATGGAAGCCGCCGGCGCCGTGCTGGTCGGCGCGCTCAACATGGGCGAATACGCCTACGATTTCACCGGCGAGAACGTCCATGACGGGCCCTCGCGCAATCCGCATGACACGACGCGGATGACCGGCGGCTCCTCCGGTGGTTCCGGCAGCGCTGTCGGCGGCGCGCTGGTGCCGATCGCGCTTGGCTCGGACACCAATGGTTCGATCAGGGTGCCCTCGTCGTTCTGCGGCATCTTCGGGCTGAAGCCGACCTATGGCCGGCTGTCGCGCGCGCGCTCGTTCCCGTTCGTCGCGAGCCTCGATCATCTCGGCCCGCTCGCGCGCTCGGTCACCGATCTCGCGCTCGCTTACGACGCGATGCAGGGACCGGATGCGGACGATGGCGCCTGCACCACGCGTGGGCTGGAGCCGTCGCTGCCGCTGCTCGCCAATCCGGTCTCGGATCTGCGCATTGCGATTGCCGGCGGTTATTTTCAGAAGAACGTCTTTCCTGAAGCCCTCGAGGCGGTCAGCCGCGTCGCCAAGGCGCTCGGCGCAACGCAAGTCGTGGACGTGCCTGAAGCCGCGCGCGCCCGCGCCGCTGCCTATGTCATCACCACCACCGAAGGCGCCTCACTGCATCTCGACCGTCTGCGCAAGCGCCCCAACGATTTCGATCCGGCCGTGCGCGACCGGCTGATCGCCGGCGCGATGGTGCCGGCAGCGCTGGTCGATCGCGCGCAGAAATTCCGCCGCTGGTATCGCGGCCAACTCGCCGAGATCTTCAAATCCGTCGACGTGCTGCTCGCGCCGGCAACGCCCTGCACCGCGCCGAAGCTCGGCCAGGTGAATTTCAATCTCGACGGCGTCGAGCTGCCGGTGCGCGCCAATATCGGCATCCACACCCAGCCCATCTCCTTCATCGGCCTACCGGTGGTCGCGGTGCCGGTGGCGCTCGAGCCGCTGCCGATCGGGGTGCAGATCATCGCCGCGCCGTGGCGCGAGGACATTGCGCTCCGCGTCGCGTACGCGTTGGAAAAGATGGGCGTCGTATCTGCGTCGCCACCAAGAGGAATTTGAAATGGAGATCGATCTTCCCGAGGTCATCGCGGAAGTGAAGGCCGCCTTCGAGCGCTATGAGCAGGCCCTCGTCAGCAACGACGTTGCCGTGCTCGGCGAACTCTTCCGCAACGATCCGCGCACGCTGCGCTACGGTATCGGCGAGAACCTCTATGGCTATGAGGCGATCTCCGGCTTCCGCGCCGCGCGCTCGCCGGTCGGCCTCAACCGCCGCACCGCGAAAACCGTCATCACGAGCTATGGCCGCGACACGGCCGTGGCCTCCACCCTGTTCTATCGCGACACGGCGCCCGGCAAGGTCGGCCGGCAGATGCAGACCTGGATTCGCTTCCTGGAGGGCTGGCGCGTCGTCGCTGCCCATGTCAGCATCATCGACGAGTCGAAAGAGACCTGACCGTATGACGCTTGACGATCTCCCGCCCGGGACACTGCCGGCCGAGCCGATGGTGCCCCGCGTCGACCGTGCACTCCCGTCGCTGCAGAAGGTCACGCGGGCCGAGGAATTGCGCCTCCAGCTTGCCGACGAGATCGTGCGCGGCGCGCTCGCGCCTGGTGCGCCGCTGGACGAGACCGACATCGCGCGGCGCTTCAGCGTCTCGCGCACGCCGGTGCGCGAGGCGCTGCGCCAGCTGGTGGCAAGCGGCCTCGTCGAAGCGCGCGCTCATCGCGGCGCGGTGGTGGCGCAGCCCTCGATCGAGCGGCTCAAGAGCATGTTCGAGGCGATGGCCGAGCTCGAGGCGCTCTGTGCCGGCCTTGCCGCCGAGCGCATGTCGGCCGCCGAACGTCACGGCCTGGAGGCCATCCATGAAGAGCTCCGGCTGCTCAGCTATGCCGGCAATCCCGACCGCTTCCACGAGGTCAACGAACGCTTCCACAACGCGATCTATGCGGGATCGCAGAACGGCTACATCGCCGAGATCACGCTGGCGAC
Source organism: Bradyrhizobium sp. USDA 4486 (assembly GCF_054057995.1). NCBI lineage: Bacteria > Pseudomonadati > Pseudomonadota > Alphaproteobacteria > Hyphomicrobiales > Nitrobacteraceae > Bradyrhizobium > Bradyrhizobium sp. USDA 4486. Next base: position 6,025,878 of record NZ_JBSRZV010000001.1, on the reverse strand, counting down.
GCGCGTGCGCGTGCAGCCGTTCCGCCGCGCCCAGTTCCGCAATCTCGGCCGGTTGGCCAAGTCGCAAGCCGAGCACGACCGCGTCGTCGTCGCCATCATGCGCGGCGACAAGCACGGCGCCGCTGGCGCCATGCGTGCGCATATCGAGCTGGTGCGCGGGGAGTATGAGATCTACGCGGTGTCGGTGTGAGCCGCGCACCCGCTGCCGTAGGGTGGGCGAAGGCGCAAAGCGCGGTGCCCACCATTTCTCTCGGCTAGCGGCGGTCGTGGGCACGCTTCGCTTTGCCCACCCTACGAGACCTATGTTGTCGAGGCCTCCTTCACATATGCGCGCCAGCCGCCATGCGCCGTGATATCCCGCGCCTCGGCGAGCACCTCCGGCTCGACCAGAAATCCCTTCACGCTGCGGCCATCGGCGAGCCGGATCGTGCCGATCGCCATCGGCGCTGGAATCGCATTTACGAACTTGCCGAACGCAGCCGCGGGCAGCGACCAGATCTCGAGCTCGATCGACGCGCCCGTGCCGGCCGCGACGCGCAGCATGCCCGGCTTCGGCGGCGTGGTAGGTAGTGCGTAGAGCTTGTAGTCCGCCGCTGTCTTCGTCGCCTCGATCAGCTTTCCGTTCAGCGCGGTCAATTCACGGTTCAGCGCCATGCCGGAGAGATGCGCGCCGACCACGGCGATCGGAATCTCGTCGCCACCCCTTGCCGGCAGAGGCGCGAGCGCAGGTTGCGCAACACCCTTTGCCCCGACACTCAGCTTCGTATCCGCATGGAACACCCGCCCGATGCTCGCGAGTAGCGCATCGCGTCCCGCCGGCGCAAGCAGCGTGATCCCGAACGGGATGCCGTCAGCCCGGATCGAAGCGGGAAGCGCCAGACCGCAGAGGTCGAGCAGGTTCACGAAATTGGTGTAGGTGCCGAGCCGGCTGTTGAGCTCGATCGGATTGGCCAGCACCTGCGCCGTCGTATAGGCGGTGGGCGCCGTCGGCAGCACCAGCGCGTCGATGTTGGCAAAGGTGCGCTCGGCGATCTTGCGCAGGCCCTGCAGGCGGTAGAGTGCGGAGAACGTCTCCGCCGCCGTCAGCCGTGCGCCGGCCGCGGTGATCTCGCGCGTCACCGGGTGAATCGAATCGGGCGCGGACGCCAGCAGATCCTTGATCACGAGATAACGCTCGGCGACCCAGGGTCCCTCATAAAGCAGCCGCGCCGTCTCGTAGAATGGCTCGAGATCGAACTCGACCAGCGTCGCGCCCAGCGCGGTCCAGCGCTTCAGCGCGTCGGCATAGGCAGCTTCCGCCTTCTTGTCGCCGAAGAAGATCAACTGCCCATTGCGCGGTACGCCGAGGCGCAGATTCGCTGGGACCGATGTTATGGCGCCCAACGGCCGGTCGCGCGAAAACGGATCGGCCTGATCCGGGCCGGCCATCACCGACAGCGCAAGCGCGGCGTCGTCCACCGTCAGTGCGAACACCGAGATGCAGTCGAGCGTGCGGCAGGCCGGCACGAGGCCCGCGGTCGAGATCATGCCGAGGCTCGGCTTCAGCCCGACGATGTTGTTGAGCATCGCCGGCACGCGACCTGAGCCGGCCGTGTCAGTCCCCAGCGACAGCGGCACGAGCCCCGCACCGACGGCGGTGGCCGAGCCCGAGCTCGACCCGCCCGGAATGAGATCCTCGCGGATCGAATTTTTGGGAATGCCGTAGGGCGAACGCACGCCGACGAGGCCGGTTGCGAACTGGTCGAGATTGGTCTTGCCGATGATGATGGCGCCGGCCGCGCGCAGCCGCTCCACCGCGGTCGAGTCGTGCGTCGGCATGTACGAGAAAGCCGGGCAGGCCGCCGTGGTCGGAAAGCCGAGCGCGTCGATATTGTCCTTCACTGCGACCGGTACGCCGTAGAGCGTCAGGCTCTCTGCATCGGCGCGCGCGGCGAGCTTCCCGGCCTCTGCGACCGCGTCCTTCTCGTCGCGCAGGCTGATGAATACGGCCGGATCGTTGTGGTCGCGGATGCGCTGATAGGTCCGCGCGACCGTCTGCGCTGGCGTCATCGTGCCCGCGCGATGCGCGGCCACGATCGCGGCGATCGTTTCAGGCTGCTCAGCCCCCATGGTCACAAAACTCCGGCAACAGGTCTCACCCGGATTGAAGCAAGCGATGTGCCATTGTGTACATTATCCGGGCAGCGCGCTCGCTCCGGAAATTAACGTGAGATCAATGGCTTGGGAGATGCGCTGATGAGCGAGCGGGCCGTCATGCCAACGCCCTGTTGCGGGCATTTGCTCAAATCGTGGGCAGTCTCGGTCAGGTGAAGTCGGCGAGGATACGAAGCAGCCGCTCCCGGTTCTCCCTGCCGATCTTGGCCTCGACATGCCGTTCGTGCTCGGCGGCGAGGCGCTTGAACTTTGCCAGTGCCGTCTCGCCCTGCGCAGTGAGGTGCAGCGCGTGCGAGCGCCGGTCCGCCTTCGACTTGATCCGCTTCACCAGCTTGCGCTCTTCGAGGCTGTCGAGCAGGTGCACCAGCCGGGCGCGCTCGATGCCGAGGCGTTTGGCCACCGCCATTTGCGACAGACCTGGATTGGCGCCGATCACCGTCAGCACCGAATATTGTGTCGGGCGGATGTCGACCGCGCGAAGCGTCCTGATGAAGTCCTGAAAGATCCAGATCTGGAAGCGCCGCACCGCATAGCCGGCGTGACCGACCAATGCGTCGAGGCCGATCTCGTCCGCGTCGATCCGTCGCGCGTCGCCGTTGCCGGCGCGTTTGCGGGGAGAGGTCTGGGCTGCGGTGGCTGTCACGTGGGGTCTCCTGCCGCGTAACCTTAGCGCCTCGGCCGCCGGAGCGAAAGATTGTTGTTGACGACAACAATTTCTCTGCCCAACATTATGACCAAAGCAGTCCGGAACGAGGCTGCGACCGATCCCGGATTCGGGCGAGGAGGAGACCATGACGTCAGCCACCCGCGGTGACGCTTCGAGCCTGTTCGCAACGCCCAAAACCGTGGTCGAGCACCGCGCCGACGGCAGCATCCTGCTGCGCTCGCCGGAGCCCCTGCGCGAGAGCGCACGCTGCATCGGCGACTGGCTGGAGCATTTTGCGCGGCAGACGCCCGACAAGATCTTTCTTGCCGAGCGCGGCCGCGCCGATACGCCCTGGGCCACCGTGACTTACGCTGGTGCTCTGCGGCGGGTGCGCGCGACAGCGTCGTGGATTCTGGCGCAGGGGCTCAGCACGGAGCGCCCCGTTGTCATTCTCTCAGACAACAGCATCGACCACGCGCTGCTCGCGCTCGCGGCCCAGCATGTCGGTGTGCCCTCGGCCGCGATCTCGCCGGCCTATTCGCTGATGTCGAAGGACTTCGACAAGCTCAAGAGCATGATTGCGTTGCTCGAGCCCGGCGCGATCTACGTCTCTGCGCTCCAGCCGTTCGCGCCAGCGCTGGCCGCCATCAAGCCGCTGCACAACGCGCACATCATCAGCGGCAATGCCGATGACGCCGATGCGCTCGCGTTCCGCACCATCGCGACAACGCCCGAGACGCCGGATGTCGCACGAGCCTTCGCCGCGGTGACGCCGGATACGATCGCAAAATTCCTGTTCACCTCAGGCTCGACCGGCACGCCCAAGGCGGTCATCAACACCCAGCGGATGCTGACCTCGAGCCAGCAGGCCAAGGCGCAAACCTGGACCTTCCTCGAACAGAGCCGCGGCGATCTCGTCATTCTCGACTGGCTGCCCTGGAGCCACACCTTCGGCGCCAACCACAATTTCAATCTCGTGCTGCGCAACGGCGGCTCACTCTATATCGACGGCGGCAAGCCCGCGCCCGGCCTGTTCGCGACAACGCTCGCCAATCTGAAGAGCGTGATGCCGACGGTCTATTTCAACGTGCCGCGCGGCTTCGACATGTTGATTGCGGCGCTGCGCGGTGACGAAGAGCTGCGCCGCCGCTTTTTCAGTGAGGTGAAGTTCGCCTTCTATGCCGGCGCCGCGCTGCCGCAGAATCTGTGGGACGCACTCGCGCAGCTGTCCATGGAGACCGTCGGCCGCGCGATGCCGATGGTCTCGGCCTGGGGCTCGACGGAAACCTCACCGCTCGCCACCGACTGCCATTTCTTGGCCGAGCGCTCCGGCAATATCGGTGTGCCCATTCCCGGCACCGAGCTGAAACTCGTCACGTCAGGCGACAAGCTAGAGGTGCGGGTGCGCGGCCCTAACGTCACGCCGGGCTATTGGAAGGCCCCCGAGTTGACGAAGCAGGCTTTTGACGACGAGGGCTTTTACCTCATCGGCGATGCCGTGAAGCTTGCCGACAGCGCACGGCCCGAGCGGGGCCTGTTCTTCGATGGCCGCGTCGCCGAGGATTTCAAGCTTAATTCCGGCACCTGGGTCAGCGTCGGCACGCTGCGCGTCGCCGGCATCGCCGCGCTGGCGCCGCTCGCGCAGGACATCGTCGTGACCGGTCATGGCGGCGACGAGGTGCGCTTCCTGGTGTTCCCGAATGTCGCGGCGTGCCGCGCGCATGCGGGTTTACCCGAGACGGCAGGTGTAAATGAAGTGCTTGGACATGTGAAGGTGAGAGCCGCGATCGCGCAAGGGCTCGCAAGGCTGAAGCAGCAGGGCGCCAATTCCTCCGGCCATGCGACGCGCGCATTGCTTCTTGCCGAGCCGCCCTCGGTCGATGGCGGCGAGATCACCGACAAGGGGTACATCAACCAGCGCGCGGTGTTGACGCGGCGGATCGATGCGGTGGCGCGGTTGAATGATGATGCGTCCGGAGAGTGGGTGGGGCTGTAGTTGGTGGAGCCGATGCATCGTGACGCTGAGGCCGATCTAGCGATCATTCCGGGGCGCGCCTTTGGCGGCGGCCCCGGAATCCATCTCACCGCACAGGGTATCGCGCCATGGATTGGGGAGGTGCGCTACGCGCGCCCGGAATGACGAGCCGGTTAGTTACGCCAGCCATCCTGCCGTAATATCCTGCCGTTTTTTGTTGCCTAGGCAACTAATTTGTGCGAACCACTCCAGGCGAGGACGACGGTGGGGGAACCGCCGCGTCTGATCCTGGAGGAAACGATGCGCGGCTGGAATGCTGCCGTCGGCAGACGCCGGCGCTTGCCTGGGGATGACGGGGGACGGCGCCTGACGCGCGGCCTGTCAGGTCTCGGTGCTGCCGGTCACCGCGCCGAGATTCTCGTGCAGCCGGCGGACCAGGTCGATCAGCACCTCGCGCTCGTCCTTGTTGAGGCAGGACAGCAGGCGGCGTTCGCGGTCGAGCGCCGCGACGATCACCTTGTCATGTGTGGCGCGACCTTTCGCCGTCAGCGAAATCGAATGAGTGCGGCCGTCGTTGGGGTCGGTGCGGATCGAGACCAGCCCGCGCTTCTCGAGGCCCGCCAGCGTCCGGCTCACCGGTCCCTTGTCAAATCCGATGACGTGGCAGATGCGCGAGGCCGGAATGCCGGGCTCGATCGCCAGCAGCGACATGATCCGCCATTCCGTGACGTTGACGCCGAACTGCCGCTGATAGAACGCGGTCGCGCTGTTCGACAGCTTGTTGGCGATGAAGGTGATGAGAGCCGGAACGTAGCGATCGAGATCGAGCGTCGGTCCGGCTTCGACGGACGCGGGTCTTGGGCGGGATCGGGTCGAAGGCGTCGGCATGTCGGGATTTTGACTCGCAAGCTGCCTTTAGACCTAAGGGCATGCGGCCGCGTTTCACAAGATCAAAGTGACGGAGGACTTCAATGAGCGCAAGCGGCTCCCCAGCGGCCAATGGTTCGCCGGCCGTCCCACATCTCGACGTGGATCCGTTCGACATGAAGTTTTTTGCCGACCCGTATCCCACGCACGAGCTGCTGAGGGAGACGGGACCGGTGGTCTATCTCGATAAGTGGAACGTCTACGGCGTGGCGCGCTATGCCGAGGTCCATGCCGTCCTCAACGATCCCGCCACCTTCTGCTCCAGCCGCGGCGTCGGCCTGTCCGACTTCAAGAAGGAGACGCCATGGCGGCCGCCGAGCCTGATCCTGGAGGCCGATCCGCCGGCGCACACGCGCACCCGCGCGGTGCTGTCGAAGGTGCTTTCGCCGACCGTGATGAAGCAGGTGCGCGATCGCTTCGCCGCAGCGGCCGAGGAGAGGGTCGCTGCGCTGCTGGACAAGCGCAGCTTCGATGCGATCACGGATCTCGCCGAAGCCTATCCGCTCTCGATCTTTCCGGATGCGCTCGGGCTGAAGCCGGAGGGGCGCGAGCATCTCATTCCCTATGCGAGCGTCGTGTTCAACGCCTTCGGCCCGCCCAACCAGCTGCGCCAGGAGGCGATCGAACGTTCGATGCCGCATCAAGCCTACGTCGCCGAGCAATGCCAGCGCGAGAACCTTGCACCCGGCGGCTTCGGCGCCTGCATTCATGCGCAGGTGGACGAGGGCGCCATCACGGCGACGGAGGCGCCGCTGCTGGTGCGCTCGCTGCTCTCCGCCGGGCTCGATACAACAGTCAACGGCATCGGCGCGGCGGTCTATTGCCTCGCGCGCTTTCCCGATCAGTGGCAGCGCCTGCGCGATGATCTCTCGCTGGCGCGTGGCGCCTTCGAGGAGGCGGTGCGCTTCGAGAGCCCGGTGCAGACCTTCTTCCGCACGACGACGCGGGATGTCGAGATCTCCGGTGCGCGCATCGGCGAGGGCGAAAAGGTGCTGATGTTCCTCGCCGCCGCCAACCGCGACCCGCGCCGCTGGGACAAGCCTGATAGCTACGACATCACCCGCCGTACCTCCGGCCATGTCGGCTTCGGCTCCGGCATCCACATGTGCGTCGGCCAGCTCGTCGCCCGCCTCGAAGGCGAGGTGATGCTGACCGCACTGGCCCGCCGCGTCGCGAAGATCGAGATCACGGGCGAGCCGAAGCGCCGCTTCAACAACACGCTGCGCGGGCTCGACAGCCTGCCTGTTACCATCACCCCGGCCTGACGAGGAGTTTCATGCCCGCCATCACCTTCATTCATCCCGACGGAAAGTCCGAGCGCGTCGAGACCTCAGGCGGCGAAAGCGCCATGCAGGCCGCGACGCGGCACGGCCTCGACGGCATTCTGGCTGAATGCGGCGGAAACGCCATGTGCGCGACCTGCCACGTCTATGTCGACGAAGCCTGGCTCGCGCGTCTGCCTGCGGTCGCCGGCGACGAGGACGCCCTGCTCGACGGCACCGCGGCGGAGCGGCTGCCGAACAGCCGGCTATCCTGTCAGATCATGATCACGCCCGCGCTCGACGGGATCGTGCTGAGACTGCCGGAGCGGCAGGTCTGATTCTCAAAAGTCTGACCTTCAAGAAGCTGACTTTCAAGAATGTTCCGGCAACGGCCGGCCCAAACACATCAAGGAGGGAACGATGAAACGGCTGAGGTGGACACTTGCGCTGGCCGCAGGCCTGATGAGCAGTGCTGCGAGTGCGGAGATCTCGGACAATGTCGTGCGCGTCGGCGTGCTCAACGACATCTCCGGCATCTTCCAGGACACCAATGGCATGGGCTCGGTCGAGGCCGCGCGCATGGCGGCGGAAGATTTCAACGGCGGCGGCAAAGGCATCAAGGTCGAGATCGTCTATGCCGATCACCAGAACAAGGCCGATGTCGGCAATGCCATCGCGCGCAAATGGCTCGATGTCGAGGGCGTCGATGCCATCGTCGACGTGCCGAACTCGGCCGTCGGTCTTTCCATCAACACGCTGCTGCGCGACAGCCGCATGACCTTCCTGGCGTCGTCCACGGCAAGCTCGGATCTCACCGGCAAGGCCTGCTCGCCGAATACGATCCAGTGGGTCAACGATGCCTGGGCGACCGGCAACACCACCGCAGCCGCCATGATGTCGCGCGGCGGCAAGGACTGGTATTTCCTCACGGTCGACTACGCGCTCGGCAAGGGCATCGAGGCTGAAGCGCAAAAGTATATCGAGGGCCACGGCGGCAAGGTGCTCGGCTCTTCGAAACATCCGCTCGGCACCTCCGACTTTGCCTCCTTCCTGCTGCAGGCGCAGGGCTCGAAGGCGCAGGTGATCGGCCTTGCCAACGCCGGCGGCGACACCATCAACGCAGTGAAGCAGGCCGCCGAGTTCGGGATTCAGCAAAGCGGGCAGAAGCTCGTCGCCTTCCTGCTCTTCATCAACGACATTCACGGCATGGGCATCAAGGTCGCGCAAGGGCTCCAGCTGATGGAAGCCTTCTACTGGGACATGAACGAGGACACCCGCGCTTTCGCAAAGCGCTTTGCGGTCCGGCCCGGCATGAACGGCAAGATGCCGAGCGGCAACCAGGCCGGCGTCTATGCCTCGACGCTCGCCTATCTCAACGCGGTCGCGGCGTCCGGCAGCGACAATGCCAGGGACGTGGTGCCCGAGATGAAGAAGTTCAAAGGCAAGGACAAGCTGTTCGGCGACACCACGATCCGCCAGGACGGCCGCGTCGTGCATCCCATGTACCTGTTTGAGGTCAAGAAGCCAGAGGAGTCGAAATATCCCTACGATTATTACAAGCTGGTCTCGAAGATTCCCGCAGACCAGGCCTTCCGCCCGCTGGCGGAGGGCGGGTGTGAGTTGGTGAAGTAGGCGGTCGCGTGCCCCGGACGCGGCGCAGCGCGCAGCGATGCAACGCAGAGCCGGGGCCCACAATTCTGGGTCCCGGCTCTGCGTCGCGTCATTTCATGCCGCGCCGCGTCCGGGACACGAGAGCATCGGTTATGCCACCTTGCTTGATCCCTGCGTGATCAGCCGTGCGGCCCGCTGGTCCCGCGCGTAGATCCACAGCCAGCTCAGTGCGACGCTGAGGCGATGGCGGAGGCCGATCAGGAAGTAGATGTGGGCGATGCCCCAGATCCACCACGCGATGGTGCCGCGCAGCTTGACCTTGCCGAAATCGATCACCGCGAGCCGCTTGCCGATCTGGGCGAGGCTGCCGGCGTGCTTGTAGCGGAACGCGCCTTTGGTCTCGCCGCGCAGGCGGGCTTTGATGGTTTCAGCGACATGTCGTCCCTGCTGCTTGGCCGCCGGCGCGATGCCGGGCACCGGCTTGCCGTCCCAGGCGTTGATGCTGACAGTATCGCCGATCGCGAAGATGTCGGGATGGCCGGGAATGGTGAGGTCGGCCTCGACCTCTACGCGCCCGGCGCGATCGGCCGGCGCACCGAGCCATTCTGCGGCGGGCGAGGCGCGCACGCCGGCGGCCCAGATTCGTGTCTTTGCCTCGAGCAGCTTGCCGCCGAACACTACGCCCTCGCGATTGATCTCGGTGACGGCCTGCCCGAGCACGACCTCGACGCCGATCTTCTCCAGCGAGGCCTGCGCATAGGCGGAGAGGTCGTCGGCGAAGCCCGCCAGCACGCGCGGGCCGGCCTCGATCAGCACGACGCGCGCCTTGGTCGTGTCGATGTTGCGGAAATCCCCGGGCAGAGTGTGATGCGCCATCTCGGCGATGGTGCCGGCAAGCTCGACGCCGGTCGGGCCGGCGCCGACAATCACAAAGGTCAGCCGCGCGGCGCGCCGCGCCGGATCGGTCTCGCGCTCGGCGCGCTCGAACGCCACCAGGATGTGCCGGCGCAGCGTGGTCGCATCCTCCAGCGTCTTCAGGCCTGGTGCCCATGCCTCCCACTCGTCATGGCCGAAATAGGCGTGGCGCGCGCCGGTCGCGAGCACCAGCGTGTCGTAGCGTACCTCGCTGCCGTCGTCGATCAGGACGCAGCGACGCGCGGCATCGACACCGCTGACGGTCGCGAACAGCGTCGTCACCTCGCGCCGGTCGCGCATCAGGTGCCGGATCGGCCAGGCGATCTCGCTGGTCGCGAGCGAGGCCGTCGCGACCTGGTAGAGCAGCGGCTGAAACAGATGATGGTTGCGTCGGTCGATCAGCGTGATCTCGACCGGCGCGCCCGCAAGCCGGTAAGTCGTCTCCAGTCCGCCGAAGCCGGCTCCGACGATGACGACGCGATGCGGTGTCGTGGTCATGATGCGCCCTCGAATCTCGCTGCTCTCTTCCTTCATTTAAGTGCGGATCGGGCGCCGCGGTCCAATAGCCATCACCAATCGCTGCATAGGCCCGGTGTATCGATATCCCCGCGAAAAAGCGCCGCAGGCTTGACTAGGCCTTGGCCGAAGTAAGTAGCATTATAATTCTTGCCATCCCCGATTGGGGCGAAATATGGTGCAGAGGCGGGCGCTGACCCATTGGCGGCGCGACAGATTTTGCATTTCAATGGAGACTGGCCCCGGGGCGGCGATCACCCCGTTCCCGGGATCGGATCGATAATAAGGAGGGGAGTGGTTATGAGGACGGCATTCTGGCTGGCGGGCGCAGCGGCGCTGGTGCTGGCGAGCCCGGCATTCGCCGGCGACACCATCAAGATCGGTTTCGTTTCGACCTTCAGCGGCCCGACCGCCGTGATCGGCAACGACATGCGCAACTCGTTCGAACTCGCGCTCGATCATCTCGGGCGCAAGATGGACGGCAAGCCGGTCGAGGTGATCTATGAGGACGACGGCCAGAAGCCTGACGTAGGCAAGCAGAAGACCGAGAAGCTGGTTCAGTCCGACAAGGTTGATTTCATCGTCGGCTACATCTGGTCGAACGTGCTCTTGGCCTCGCTGAAGACCGCGGTGGACTCGAAGACCTTCCTGATCTCGGCCAATGCCGGCCCGTCGCAGCTCGCGGGCGAGCTCTGTTCGCCTTACGTGTTCTCGACCTCCTGGCAGAACGACCAGACGCCCGCCGCCATGGGCCTCTACATGAACCAGAAGGGCGTCAAGAGCGTGTTCCTGATCGGCCCGAACTACGCGGCCGGCAAGGACATGCTGGCGGGCGTGAAGAGCACGTTCAAGGGCGAGATCAAGGGCGAGGAATACACGGTGTGGCCGAGCCAGCTCGACTTCTCCGCCGAGCTCTCCAAGGCACGCGCCTCGGGCGCGGAGTCGATCTTCGTGTTCTATCCCGGTGCCGCCGGCGTGCAGTTCCTCAACCAATATGCGCAGGCCGGCCTGAAGAGCACGATGCCGCTCTACACGGCGTTCACCGTCGACGAGCTGTCGCTGCCGTTGCAGAAGGACAACGCGCTCGGCGTCCCCGGCGCGCAGGAATGGGTCAACGACCTCCCCAACGAGCAGAACAAGCGCTTCGTCGCCGACTACCGCAAGAAGTACGCCGGCCTGCGCCCGACCTATTACGGCGCGCAGACCTATGACGCGGCGCAGCTGATCAACAGCGCGGTCGTCGCGGTGAAGGGCGACACCAGCAAGAAGGACGCGATGAAGGCCGAGATGGAAAAGGCCAACTTCAAGTCGCTGCGCGGCGCGTTCAAATACGGCAACAACCACATCCCGGTGCAGAGCTTCTACCTCCAGGACGTGGTGAAGGATGCCGAAGGCCAGCTCGCGCTGAAGACCGTCGCGACAATCGTGGAGAACGACCAAGATCGTTTCCACGACAAGTGCCCGATGAAGTGAGGCTGATGCTCTTTCCCTCTCCCCGCAAGCGGCAGGGCAATCGCATATGCGGATAATGCTGCAGGTTCGATGTGTCTTGTGAGCAGCCGATCGCTCCACAAACTCGTCATGCCCGGGCTTGTCCCGGCCATCCACGTCTTGTTTTGCAAGAGTGAAGACGTGGATGGCGACGATGGAAACGGTAGCGCCAAAAATCACGCCGTTTTCATATGCGATTGCCCTGCCGCAGGCGGGGAGAGGCGAAGACGCCTACACTCGCGGCATGCTGGCGGGCCGCACCTCGCGGGCTTGCGCGGCGAGCCTGATGCCGGCATTGGCCGCGCCGAAGCCCTGATAATTCCTGCGCTCGACGATCTCGAAGAAGAAGCGCTCGTCGAAAATGTGGGTGTAGACCTGGAAGAACTCGCCGTCACCCTCACGGTCGTAGAGGATGTGGTTGGCGCGCAGTTGCGCCATCAGCTCGGGGGCGAGGTCGTATTTGGCCTCGATGTCGTCGTAGTAGTTGTCGGGGATGTCCAGGAAATCCGCGCCCCGCTTGCGCATCTCCGCGACCGTCGCGAAGATGTCGTTGCAAGAAAATGCGACGTGCTGCACGCCTGAGCCGAAGAATTCCGAAATGAAGCGCGCCGGCAGCGTCCGGTTGGCGGAGGAGCCGTTGAGCACGAAGCGCAGGCTCTGATCGGCGTTGATGATGGCCTGGCTCTGCACGAGGCCTCTGGGATCGGCAATCTCCATCTGCGGCAGGCGCTTGAGATCGAGAATGCCGGTGTAGAACAAGAGCCAGGACAGCATCTCGTCGTAGGGCATGGACTGCGCGATGTGGTCGACGGCGAGCAGGGCGTCCCTGGCGGCATCGCTCGCAACCGGCTCGAAATCCGTGTCCCAGTTCTTGCCGGCCTGGTCGAGGAAATAGAGCAGGCTGCCGCCGACGCCGTGGATCGCCGGAATTTCAAGCTCACCGGGTCCGACCGGCTGGTAGAACGTCCGCGCCTTCAGCATCTCGGCGCGCTGCATGGCAAGGCCGGCATTGTCGACATCGAGCGCGATGGCGCAGACGCCGGGCCCGTGCGTTACATAGTGCGAATGCGCAAAGCCATCGGTCTCGCAATTGATCACGAGCTCGACTTTGCCCTGCGACCAGCGCTCCACTGCCTTGCTGCGATGCTTGCCGGACTTTCGGAAACCGAGCTGCGAGAACAGGCGGGCGAGATCGCCGGCTTTGGCTTCGTTGACGGCAAACTCGATGAACCCGGTGCCGCCGCTCTTGGCCTTCGGCGCCAGTGGCTCGCCGGCAAATTTCGGCCAATCGGGCGCGAGCTGGTCCTCCAGCAGGATGAGCGAGCGCAGGCCGTCCACCGCGGTCTGGGCCGCCGAGCCGGCGCGGAACTGGTCGTTGAAGATCTCGAGCGACAGTGGCCCCGCGTAGCCGGTCGCCGCAATCGCCTTCATGAATTCGCCGACGGGCAGGTCGCCCTGACCCGGGAAGGAGCGGAAGTGCCGGCTCCATGAGAGAATGTCGAGTTCGAGCTTCGGCGCATCGGCAAGCTGCACCAGGAAGATCTTGTCGCCGGGGATCGAGGCCATCGCGCGGGTCGGAAAGCCCGGCGCCAGCGCGTGAAAGCTGTCGAGGATGACGCCGATCGCGGGATGATCGGCGCGCCGCACGATCTCCCAGGCATCGCGGTAGTCGTTGACGTGGCGCCCCCACGCAAGGGCCTCGTAGCCGACGCGCAAGCCACGCTTGGCGGCGCGCTCGCCCAGCTCGCGGAAATCATCCGCGGCGCGGTCGATGCCGCCGAGCGAGTTGGGCGAAACGTTGGAGCAGATCAGCAAGAGATCGGTGCCGAGCTCCTGCATCAGGTCGAACTTGCGCATCGCGCGGGCAAAATTGCGCGTGCGCTGCGGCTCCGGCATGCCCTCGAAATCGCGGAACGGCTGGAAAGCGCAGATCTCCAGCTTGAGGTCCTTGCAGAGCTGCGCCACCTCGCGCGGACCCGAACCGAACGACAGCAAATCGTTCTCAAAAATCTCGACGGCATCGAAGCCGGCGGCAGCGATGGCGCGGAGCTTTTCGTCCAGGGCGCCTGAGAGAGAGACGGTCGCGATCGCGCGTTTGTTCATGCTGCCTGCTCCATGATCCGCCCCGGCGAGATTGCCTGGCCCGTGCGCGCGGCCTCTGTGACGGCTTCGACGACGGCGAGCGTGCCCATTGCATCCTCGGCCGAGATCAGCGGCTGTTCGTGGCCGGCGATGACCGCGCAGAAATGGCGGAGCTGCTCGACCAGTGGATCGAAGGCGCGGCGGCGCGACGCTCTCGCGCGACAATGGCGCGTACCAGCCGGGCCGCTCCGCATAGGACCACAGCTCCATATTCGGCACGGACAGCGATCCCGCGGTGCCGGAGAAGATGTAGCAGGGCTGATCCTGCTTAGGGTATGCAGCGTTCTCGCCCGAGGAAAGCTCCCAGCTCCACGGCGCCGGCGTCGCATCCGATACGGTGACGGTCCCCAGCGAGCCGTTCGCAAAGCGCAGCAGCAGCGCTGCGGTGTCCTCGACGGCGAAGCCGCGCGCTCGGTTCGAGGTCAGCGCCTGCACCTCGGTGATCTCGCCGCAGATGAAGCGGAGGTTGTCGACATCGTGGATGAGATTGATCAGTAGCGGTCCGCCGCCCTGCTCGCGGCGCCAAGCGACCTCGAAATAGTCGTCGGGCTTTTTGAGCAGCCATAGCCCGACCACCGCGGTGAGCTGGCCGAGCCTGCCGATCGACACCGTCTCGCGTGCGGCCTTGATGATCGGATTGTGCCGGCGGTGATGGCCGACCAGCATCGGCACACCGGTGCGCTTGATCGCGGCGCAGAGGTGCTGCGCCGTGGCAACGGTCTCAGTCACCGGTTTCTCTATCAGAGCCGGCACGCCCGCCGCCGCGCAATCGAGCGCGATCGGAAGGTGCAGCGTGTTGGGCGAGGCGATGACGAGCCCGTCGGGCTTGTCCTGCTCCAGCAGCGCGCGATGGTCCGCATACCAGGTCACGCCGTGCGATTGCGCATAGTCCTTTGCGGCAGGCGAGGGGTCGGCGATGCCTGCCAGCACGCAGTCCGTTGATGCCGCGATCAACTCGATGTGGCGGCGGCCAATCAGGCCGGCCCCGGCGACTGCGATACGCATTTGCGCGCTCATGCCGCACTCTCCTCCATGGCACCGCCGAGGAAGAGCTGGCCGATCCGCGGATCGTTCAGGATGCGATCGGCCTTGTCGACCATGCGGGTCTGGCCGAGCTCGAGCACGATGCCGATGTCGGACATTTCCAGCGCCGAGCGTGCGTTCTGCTCGATCATCAGGATCGTGACGCCGCGGTCACGCAGGTTTTTGAGGATGTCGAAGGTCTGCTGCACCATCAGAGGCGACAGGCCGATCGAGGGCTCGTCGATCAGAACGAGCTTCGGATCGAGCAGCAGCGAGCGGGCGATCTCGAGCTGCTTCTGTTCGCCGCCCGAGAGCGTCGAGGCCTGCTGCGCCGACTTGCGGCGCAGCGCCGGAAACAGGTCGAGCGCTGCTTCGATCCGCTTCGGCAAATCGAGGCCCTTCCCGGCGGCGACGCCGCCGAGCTCGATATTGTGCCGCGCCGAGAGCTCCGGGAAGATGTTGCGTCCCTGCGGCACATAGCAGATGCCGGCATTGAGCAGCGCGCGCTGGCTCAAATTGGTGACGTCGCGGCCAGCGAAGCTGATCTTGCCCTCGCGCAGCTTCAGCAGGCCGAAGATTGCCTTGAACACGGTGGACTTGCCGGCGCCGTTGGGGCCGATGATGGTGGTGATGGTCGCCGGCGGCACGGCGAAACTCGTGCCGTTCAGGATCGTCATCTTGCCGTAGCCGCCGACGAGATTGTGAACCGAGAGGATCGGATCGCTCATGGCCTGCTTTCCCTAATGTCCGAGATAGGCTTCGATCACGGCGGGGTTTTTGCGCACCTCGTCCGGCCGTCCCATCGCCAGCACCTTGCCTTCCGCCATCACCATCACGCGCGAGCATAGCGACATCACGAATTCCATGTTGTGCTCGATCACGACGAAGGTCGCGTTCTTCTCGCGGTTGATCGCGACCAGACGCTCCTTCAAATCCGCCAGCATCGACGGGTTGACACCGCCGGCGGGCTCGTCGAGCAGCACCAGGCGCGGTCCGCCCATGAAGGCCATGGCGGCGTCGAGCAGCTTTTGCTGGCCGTAGGAGAGGCCGCCGGCGGGCTCGTCGGCGAGATGGTCGAGCTTGAAGAAGCCGATCATCTGGTTGGCGGCATCAGTCAAGCCGGCGTCGGAGCGGCCGACCAGGCGCGAGGCTATGTTGCCCTGGTGCTCCTGCCCGGCAAGGATCAGGTTCTCGCGCACCGAGAGCTTTGGGAACACCTGCAGGAGCTGGAAGGTGCGGCTGACCCCTAACTTGTTCAGCTCGGAAGGACGGAGGCCCGTGACGAGCTTGCCGTCGAGCCTGACCTCGCCGCCTGACGGCGTGAGCTGGCCGAGGATGCAATTGAACAGAGTGGACTTGCCGCAGCCGTTCGGGCCGATCAGGCCGAGGATCTCGCCCTCGCGCACATCGAAGGAGACGCCGTCGACGGCGCTGATGCCGCCAAAGTTCTTCTTGATGTCAGTGACTTCGAGGACCGCGCTCATTGCACCGTCTCCAGGCGCGACTTCGCGACGGCACGCAAGGCAGACGCGGCCTTGGTGCGCCGCGCGGCCATGTAGCGATCGAGGATTCCCAGAATGCCGGTCGGCGACCAGATCAGCAGCAGCATCACCGCGACGGCGTAGAGCATCAGATAATAGCCTTCGGTGAAGCGCAGCCATTCCGGCAGCAGCACCGCGATCATCGCCCCCAGGAACGGGCCGAAATAGAAGCCGGCGCCGCCGACGATCACCATCATCAGGAGATCGAGCGAGAGCGACAGGTTGAAGGGCACGGGGTCGATATATTGGGTCAGCGGTGCATAGAGCGTGCCGGCAACGCCGCCGAGCGCCGAGCCGATCGCGAACGCCATCAACGTGTAGCGCCGCGTGTCGATGCCGAGCGATTGCGCGCGCAGCGGGTTTTCACGCAATGCCATGAAGGCGCGGCCCCAGGGCGAGCGGATCAGCCACCACATCGCGAGCGACACGATCGCGAGCGAGCCGAGGCAGACATAATAGAACGGCAGCGGCTTGTTGGTCGCGAGCCCGAAGATGTGCGGGCGCGGGATGTTGGAGATGCCGTAGATGCCGCCGGTGAGCCAGCTCTCGTTGCGGAACACGAGGAACGCCAGGGTGGAGAAGGCAAGCGTGACGAAAGCGAGGTAATGGTGTTGCACGCGCAGCGCGGGATAGCCGAGCACCCAGCCGATCGCGAAGCTTAAAGCAATCGCAACCAGGATCGCGGCCGGCAGCGGCCAGCCATGGGTCGTCATGATCGCCGCCGCATAGGCGCCGATCCCGACGAAGGCGCCCTGCGCCAGCGAAACCTGGCCGGCGTAACCGAGCGTGAGATTGAGGCCCATCGCGGCGATGGTCATCACCGCCCATTGGCTGAGGATGAACAGGCCGTAGCGGTTGAAGTTCATGGGAACGATGACCAGGCCGGCGATGACGATGAGGCCGAGCGCGATCTTCAGAGGGTTGGCGAAGCCGTTCATACCGTGCGCTCCTCGGCGCGGCCGAGTAATCCTTGCGGCCGGAACAGGATGACGGCGATCAGGAAGATCAGGGGCACCGCCGCGCGATACTGCGTCGAGACATAAGAGGCGGCGAGATTGTCGAGCACGCCGATCAGCAGGCCGCCGGCGATCGCGCCGCGGACCTGGTTGAAGCCGCCGACGATCGCCGCGATGAAGGCGGCCTGGCCCAGCACCTCGCCGGAGGAGAATTTGGCCAGATAAATCGGCGTGATCAGCAGCGAGGCCAATGCGACCAGGAAGGCGTTGATCAGGAAGGTCAAGAGGATCATGCGCTCGACTGGAACGCCTATGATGCGCGCCACCGTCGGGTTCTGCGCCGCAGCCTGCATCTGGTGGCCGAGCGAGGTGCGGTTGAGCAGCGCCGTCAGCCCAAGAACGGCGAGGATGGCAACGACGAGCACGCCGATGCTTTGCAGCGGAACGGCGTGACCGAGGATGGAGATGTCACCGGTCGGAACGATCGAGGGGAAGGGCGAAGCCTCCGCGCTGAAGAACTGCTTGACGGCTTCCTTGATGCCGATCGCCAGCGCCATGGTCGCGATTGCCAGCGGCAGCACGCCATGACGCATCATCGGGTCGACCAGCAGCATCTTGAAGGCGAGGCCGAGCAGAATCATCGAGAGCAGGATGCCGAGGATGATCGCGAGCCAGAACGGCGCGCCGGCGTGCATCGCCGCCAGCATCAGAAATGCCGGCAGCATCACGAACTCGCCTTGCGCGAAATTGATGGTCTGCGAGGTCTGCCACAGCAATGTAAAGCCGACCGCAACCAGCGCATAGATTGCGCCGGTGGCAAGTCCCGCGACCAGTAGATCGAATAGATTGGACATGTTCCCCTCGTTCCTCTCCCTCTCCCCGTTCTCTCTCTTTTCCCTCTCCCCGCGAAGGGCGGGGAGAGGGCGACGAAAGATCTCGCCCCGCGAAGACCGGTATGAGGGAGGAAGAGAGACCTCACTTCACCTTCGGCAGCACCTGCTTCACGACCTGCTTGCCTTCGACGACCTCGACCAGGAAGCTCTGGCGATCGATGTCGCCGTTCGCATCGAAGGTGACGTCCATCAGAATGCCGGGCTCCTCCGCGGCCTTGATCGTCAATCCATGCAGCCTGTCGGCGAACGCCTTGGGATCGACCTTGCCCATCTTCTCGGTGGTGGCCTTCACCATGTAGACCGCGAGATAGCCCTTCAGGCCGTTATGATCGGGGACGTAATTGTACTTCTTGGAAAATTTTTCGCGGAACGCCTTGATCAGGTCGACCGGCGCATCGGTGGTGAGGCCGACATGGCCGCGCGCGCCGTTGGCGGCATCGCCGGCGAGCTCGATCACCTTCTGGCCGATCAGCGTGGTCTCGCCCATCAGCGGCGCGGTGACGCCCTGGCGCTTCAGCTCCTTGAGGATGCGCGCGCTCTCCTCCTCGTTCAGATAGACGAAGACGGCGTCGGGATTGGCGGCCTTGATCTTGCCGACGTCGGCGGCGAAGTCGGCCTGGCCGGCTTCGGTCGAGAGGTCGGCGACCACCTTGGAGCCGAGCCGGTCGAGCTCCTTGACGATGACGTCGCGGCCACCGCGACCGAAATCGTTGTTGACCCAGACCACCGCGACCGACGTCGCCTTCATCTCGTCGTGGATGTATTTTGCGACCTTCGGCATCGAGGATTGCTGGCCGAACGAGGTGCGGAACAGGAACTTGTTTCCTGCTTGCGTCAACTCGGCGGCTTCGCCACCCATGATCTGGGTGATGCCGGCTTCGGCCGCGAGCGGTGCGGTGACCTTCACCGAGCCGGAATAGCCGGGCCCGAGCAGCACGTAAGGTTCGGCGTCGAGCGCCTTCTGCACCTGGGCACGGGCAACGCCGGGGTTGGACTGGGAGTCGGCGTGGGTGACCTCGAGCTTGCGGCCGAGTACGCCACCCTTGGCGTTGATCTCCTCGATGGCGAGGTCGATGCCGTTCTTCCAGTTGGTGCCGACCGTGGCGCCGCCGCCCGAGAGCTCGGCAACGTCGGCGAGCTTGATCGCCTGGGCAAAGGCGCCCGTGGCCGCGATTGCGGTGAGCAGCGCGCCCACCAGTAGCGTTGATTTCATCGTCCTCTCCTCTCCGGTTCAATTTTGCAAGCGGCCTTGTATCCGGCCGCTTCGCTTCAAGCTGCCTGATATGCGGCGCTGCGCGCGGCCATCACGGCGTCGAAAGCCTCTCCCATGACTTCGGGCGACGGGGCAAGGCCTGTGAACAGTTCGAAGGCGTCGGCGGCCTGGTAAATCGCAAGCTCCCGCCCGGTCATGATCCGCGCACCCTTCTCTTGCGCTGCGGCGAGGAGCGGCGTGATTAGCGGCGAATAGACGGCGTCGGCGACCCAGAGGTTCTCGCGCAGAAGCGACGGCGCGACCGGGGTGTCACGGTTCGGCAGCATGCCGACCGGCGTGCCGTTGACGAGGCCGGTTGCGCCGTCGAGCGCGTCCTCGACGCTCCCGGCCACCCGCGCGCCGCCGTGGTTGGCCAGCAGCGCGGCGAGTTTCTCGGCCCGCGCCGGCTCGCTGTCGAAGATGCGCAGGTCAGCGACCTCGAGGCTTGCCAGCGCAAATGCGATCGCCTTGCCGACGCCGCCCGTGCCGATGACGGCCACCGCATTTCCGGCAGGCGCCAGCAGCGGTTTGACGGCGCGCGCAAAGCCAGTGGTATCGGTATTGTGGCCGATTAGCCGGCCCTCCTTGACCACGACGGTGTTGACTGCGGCCATGGTGGCCGCGGTCGTGGCCAGCTCGTCCAGCAGCGGGACTACCGCTTCCTTGTAGGGATAGGTGACGTTGACGCCGGCAAAGCCGAGCCGCCGCACACCTTCGAGCATCATGCTGAGGCCGGTCGCGTCCGCACCGGCGACTTCGATGAGCTGGTAATGGCCGCGCAGGCCGAGCGCCTCGGCGGCGCGCTCATGCATGGCAGGGGAGGCGGAATGCGCGATCGGCGCGCCGATCAGGCCGGTCAGGAGTTTCTTGGGTGCGGCAGGTCCGCGCTTTGACATGATTGACTATCGCCCGATGGTGAACGGTGAATTCCGGCCATTAGCCGCGAAATACCCGCACTTCCAAGTCCGACGATAGCCTTTCCCCCGCCTAACACAATTACCCTTTTATCCGGCAAACCTAACATCGTGTTATTTCTTCCGTCCGCGTGACGAGGCGGCCTTGCCGTTGCCGCGGGACGGCTCGACCGCGCGCATCTCGGCGCGCAGGGCCTCGATGAAATATTCGGCATGCAGCGACAGCGGCGCGCCGCGCTTGACCGCGATATAGGTGTCGAACCGCGTCGGCTCGGTGATCTTCAACAGCTCGATGCCGGGATAGCCGCCATGGGCCACGGTGAACTGGTCAATGATGGCGATGCCGAGCCCCGCCTTCACCAGCGCGCAGACCGTGGTGCCGAAGCGCGCGCGGATGGTGATGTTGTAGTCGAGCCGGTTGCGCGCGAAGATCTCGGCCATGATCCGGCCGTAGGGGTCTTTGGGATCGATGCCGATCAGCGGGTAGCGGGTGATCTCGGCGGCGGAGACCTGCTTGCGGCCGGCGAGTTCGTGGCCGGGCGGCACGATGCAGTAGAGCTCGCCCGAGGCGAGCGGCATGAAATCGAGCCCGGAATGTTCGAGGCGATAACTCATCGCTACGCACTCGCCGCGGCCGAGCATGAGGTAGTCAATGGCTTCCTCGAGCTTGAGGATGTTGATGTCGATGCCGAGATCTGGATAGCGGCGCCGGACGCGCTCGATCGCGCGCGGCACCATCACCTGCGAGATGCTCGGTACCGAGCCGATGCGCAGCTCCGACAATCCGCCACGACCGATCTTGGAGATGATCTCGGAGAGATCGTCGACTTTCTTGTAGACCCCGTTGATCTGCTCGAAGATGTTCTCGGCTTCCGGCGTCGGGAAATAGCGGCCGTTCTGGCGCTGGAAGAAGCGGATGCCGAGCGAGCGCTCGGTGTATTTGACGAGGCGGCTGATCCCCGGCGCCGAGACGTTGAGCAGCTTGGCCGCGCCGCCGATGGTGCCCGTCACCATCACGGCACGGATCACTTCAACCTGGCGCAGCGTCATCATGGTCGTGGTATCCGAAGGATTGGCATCCGAGAGAGATCGTGGCGCGATCATCTCACGAGAGCCGCGGTGTCAGCCAGCGGCAAGTGACCGGCGATGTGGATGGCGGATGCTTCACCCTCCCCTCCAGGGCAGGGCTATCGCATACAAAGAACTGCCGCGGATGGCTCGCCCGCAGCCCATCCTTCGAGACGCCCGCCGATGCGGGCCCTCAGGATGAGGACGGAGTGCGCGGCTGCAATTTCAACGGGGCCAATGCTGCTTAGCCTCATCCTGAGGAGACCGCTGGAAGCGGTCGTCTCGAAGGACGAGGCGCTTGCTCTGGCCGTTACCAAGAAGCCATCCGCGATAGTCTATCGCCGAGGGGACGGTGAGAGAGTAGCGGGCCCACGAACGACAATCGCGCGAGAATTCGCGGTGAGAGTGTTTCGACTAAACTCTGCGCGTTCAAATGGAGGGGTGGCGTCGCCGCGCGATCTGTTCCATCGGCGCCGTTGCTTCAACTGCGTGGGCTAGCTCGCCGGGCCTTCGGGCGAGGCGGTGTCTGCCGGTTTGGTGCGCTCGCTTTGCAGCACCTCGCGCGCGAACTCGATGATCTTCTGCTTGTTTGCCGTTTCACGGACGGCGAAAAACACGCGGTTCAATTCCAGGCCGAGCACGCTGTTGAGGGCGATGTCCTCGTCTTTCATCGTGGTTTTCCCGCTTCAGACGCTTGCAGGTGTATCTTGAGGCCACTTCTTCCACAAGTAGATTAAATGTTCAGAGCGCGCGGGCACCGGAAAACTACGGGAGCGGCGAATTGAGGGAGCCCCCGAATACGTGCTATAGCGGACGTCGTGGGTCAGGAAACGCACCGATGTCCGCCGTAGACTATGGACGGGAAGCGCTCGACTTCATCGAGGGTTTGGGAGCCCATACCAGGGTTCCTGACACCATGGACGCGCTTGCAACCGCGTTCAGCCGGTACGGTTTTGAGCACATCATCGTCACCGGTTTGCCGAATCCCGATCAGCGCTTCGCCCAGATGGTGCTCGCCAAGCGCTGGCCGGCGGAGTGGTTCAGCCTCTACACTGAAAAGAGCTACGACCGCGTGGATCCCGTGATCCGCAAGTGCCGGCAGACGGTGAATCCGTTCGAATGGTCGGAAGCTCCTTACGATGCGGAGTTCGAGCCGGGCGCTGCGGAAGTGATGCGGCGGGCCGCTGACTTCCGCATGTCGCGCGGCTTCGTGGTGCCGATCCACGGTCTGACCGGTTATGAAGCGGGCGTCTCGCTCGGCGGCGTCCACCTCGATCTCAACGCTCGCAGCAAGCCGGCGCTGCACCTGATCGCGATGTACGGCTTCGACCATATTCGCCGCCTGCTCGCACCGGCGCCGCATCCCTCCGCGCGTCTCACCCCGCGCGAGCGCGAGGTGCTCGCCTGGGCCTCGCAGGGCAAGTCGGCTTGGGAAATCGGCGAGATCCTGCACATCACGCAGCGCACCGCCGAAGAGCATCTTGCAACTGCCGCGCGCAAGCTTGGCGCCGTCAACCGCACCCATGCGGTTGCGCTCGCGATCCGGCAAAGAATCATCACGCCCTGAAATCGGCGCGTACTGGGAAATTTCCCAATAGTCCCTCTGGCCGTTTTCCATGAGGATTCCCCCATTATTTCAAGCCATGGGGGAGTCGATGATTCACGTCATCTCTGCCGTAAACCGGCACCGGTACGAGGACGTCCTCGATCAGCATTTCAGGCTGCGCCACGAGATTTTTGTCGAGGAACGGAAGTGGGAGGCGCTGCGCAAGCCCGATGGCCGCGAGATCGACGCCTACGACAATGACGATTCCGTCTACATGCTGTCGCTCGAGAACCGCCGCGTGCTCGGCGGCTACCGCCTGTACCCCACTACCAAGCCGACCATGATGAGCCAGGTCTTCCCGCACCTGGCCGCGGTGCGGGGATGCCCGGCGAACCCGCTGGTCTGGGAGTGGTCTCGCTTTTTCGTGTCGCGCGAGCGCCGCGACGGTGCGCTCAATCTGCAATTGATGGCGGCCGCGCAGGAGTTCTGTCTCGATCAAGGGATCGAGCGGCTCTGTCTGGTCATGGAGACCTGGTGGTTGCCGCGCTTCCACGACATCGGATTCGTCGTCACCCCGCTGGGATTGCCGGCGCTGATCGAGGATTCCTGGACCATCGCGGCGACGATCGAGGTTCGCCAGGAATCGCTCGACGTCGTTCGCGAGCGGATCGGGATGAAGAATGTCGTGCATCAGGACGGTCCGCGGATCGACTGCATCGCCCGTGCCAACCTTTGCGGCCTCGCTGCCGCGCAACGAAAGAGCGCTTGAGATGTCGAACATGATGCGGGACAGCCAGATCATGGCGCAGACCAAGGACGAGAATCTCGGCTACATGTCCGATATGGCGCTCGAGCTGGCGCAGATGGCGGACGACTCCGGATTGGCGACGCTCGCCTATCTGTTCCGGATGGCGGCGCTGGAGGCTTCGACGGCCAACAGCATGCTGGCCGAGCCGGATGAGCGTCCCCACCAGATGACGTCGCACTAGAGGCTTATCTCTCCTGATGACATTCACGCCCTCGCCCCGCGCTCCGGGGAGAGGGCTATCGTTTGGGTGCGGCAGGTTGCCCCATGCTGCACGGCAGCGTTCTTGCACGGCAGCATTCGATCGCATGCATCGGCATGCAACAAAGTGCATGTCTGGTGTAGAATCGCTCTTGCCTCGGAACGATACTGCCATTACCCATTTTTCCGCCTTGAAGAGGCAGGGGGAGCTCTTTCACTGATGGCGACTGTGTTCGAACATCGGCGCGATATCGCGTGCGCTTGAAAGAGTCTTGATGCTGCTCGTCGTCGAACAGTTCTTGAACGGATTGCAGTTCGGCCTGCTGCTGTTCCTGCTCGCCGCCGGTCTGACGCTGGTGTTCGGGATCATGGATCTCGTCAACCTCGCGCACGGCTCGCTCTACATGATGGGCGCGTATTTCGCCGCGACCTTCGCGGCTTGGACCGGCAGCTTCCTGCTCGGCGCGCTGATGGCGCTTGGCGCGACGCTGGTGCTCGGCATCGTGCTGGAGGTGACCGCGCTGCGGCATCTCTATGGCCGCGACCATCTCGACCACGTGCTCGCGACCTTCGGCCTGATCCTGTTCTTCAATGAAGCGGTGCGGCTGATCTGGGGCCCGGCGGGCCTTGCGCTGCCGCTGCCGGCTTGGCTCACCGTGCCGGTGCCGATCCTGCCCGGCATTCATTATCCCGCTTATCGCCTCGCCATCATCATCGTGGCGCTGCTGGTGGCGCTGCTGCTCTATCTCGGCGTGATGCGCACCCGCATCGGTATGCTGATCCGCGCCGGCGCCTCCAATCGCGAGATGATCGGTGCGCTCGGCATCAACATCAAGCTGCTCTACACGCTGGTGTTCGGCTTAGGTGCCGCGCTCGCCGGCCTCGCTGGCCTGATGCAAGCGCCGATCCTGACCGTGCAGATCGGCATGGGCGAGAACATCCTGATCCTCGCCTTCGTCATCATCGTGATCGGCGGCATCGGCTCGATCCGTGGCGCCTTCCTCGCCGCCATCTTCGTCGGCATGATCGATACGCTCGGCCGGGCCTTCCTGCCGAACCTGCTTCGGCAAGTGCTGAGCGGCGCCGCCGCATCCACCGCCGCACCCGCGCTGTCGTCCATGCTGATCTATCTCCTGATGGCGATCGTGCTGGTGGTGCGGCCGGAGGGGCTGTTTCCGGCCCATCGCCGATGAAGAGCTTGCGTCGATGAAGGGTTTGAGCGTGAGCAAGGCCGTCACGGCCCTGATGCTGGCGGGCCTCGTGCTGCTGCCGCTCTATTCGTATTTATCCGGCAATATCTTCCTCCTGACGCTGTTCACCCGCATCGTCATCCTGGCGCTGGCAGCCGCAAGCCTCAACCTCATCATGGGTTTTGGCGGCATGATGAGCTTCGGCCATGCCGCCTATCTCGGCATCGGCGGCTACGCTGTCGGCATGCTCGCGCAGGAAGGCATAGGTTCCGGCTTCATCCAGTTTCCGGTCGCGCTGGCGGCGTCTGCGCTCTACGCGCTCGTAATCGGTGCGCTCTCCTTGCGCACGCGCGGCGTCTATTTCATCATGATTACGCTGGCGTTTGCGCAGATGGCCTATTACGTCGCCTCGGGCCTTGCACGCTACGGCGGCGACGACGGCCTCACCGTCTACAAGCGCAGCGACTTCTCCGGCCTGATCAACCTCTCGGACCGCATGCAGTTCTATTATCTCTGCCTCGCCTGCCTGTTCGCGGTGATCTTCCTGATCTGGCGTATCGTCAATTCGCGCTTCGGCCTCGTGGTGCAGGGCCTACGCTCCAACGAGCAGCGCATGCAGGCGATCGGCTTTCCCGCCAAGCGTTACCAGCTGGTCTGCTTCATCATCTCAGGGACCATGTGTGGCCTCGCCGGCGCGCTGCTCGCCAACAACACCGATTTCGTCAGCCCGGCCGTGATGTACTGGACGCGTTCCGGCGACCTCATGGTGATGGTGATCCTGGGGGGCATGGGCACGCTGTTCGGCCCCGTCATGGGCACGGTGGTGTTCCTGTTGCTGGAAGAGTTCCTGTCGCAGATCACCGAATATTGGGCGCTGATCATGGGACCGCTGCTGCTGCTGATCGTCCTGTTCGGCCGCGGCGGCATCATGGGCATGCTGGGGAGGGCTGGCCGTGGCTGAACCCTTGCTCCGCGTCGAAAAGCTGGTGCGCCGCTTCGGCGGCATCACCGCCACCGACAACGTCTCGCTCGACGTTTCGGCCGGCGAGTTGCACGCCATCATCGGCCCGAACGGCGCCGGCAAGACCACGCTGATCAGCCAGCTCACCGGGCATCTCGAGCCGCATTCCGGCAGCGTGTCGCTGGCGGGGCGCGATATAACCTACTTGCCGGCCTATCGCCGCTGCGCGCTGGGCCTCGCACGCTCGTTCCAGATCACCTCGCTGCTGCTCGACTTCACAGCCGCCGACAACGTCGCGCTGGCGGCGCAGGCGCATGCCGGCACGTCGTTCCGCTTCTTCGCCAATGCGCGCAAGGAGAAGGGCCTGCGCGACGCCGCGCATGCTGCGCTCGACCGCGTCGGCCTCGGCCATCGCGCCGACGTTGTGGTGAACAGGCTCAGCCACGGTGAACGCCGCGAGCTCGAGCTTGCGGTCGCGCTTGCGAGCAAGCCGAAGCTTTTGCTGCTGGATGAGCCGATGGCGGGTCTCGGCGTCACCGAGTCCCAGCGCATGGTGAAATTGCTCCAGGAGCTGCGCAAAGAGGTCTCGATCGTGCTGGTCGAGCACGATATGCCGGCGGTGTTCGCGCTCGCCGACCGTATCTCGGTGCTGGTCTATGGCCGCGTCATCGCCTCCGGCGATCCGGCCGCGATCCGCGCCAATGACGAGGTCAAGCGCGCCTATCTCGGCGACCAGCATGTGGTGACGCACCATGGCTGACACCTTGCTCGACGTCGACGGCATCGAGACCTGCTACGGCCTCAGCCAGGTGCTGTTCGGCCTGTCGCTGTCGGTCAGAGCAGGCGAGATGGTCTCCCTGATGGGCCGCAACGGCATGGGCAAGACCACCACCATCCGCTCCATCATGGGCCTGACGCCGGCGCGATCAGGCGCGATCCGATTTGCCGGCGCCGAAGTGCGGCAGCTTCCGTCCTATCGGATTGCCAAGCTCGGCATCGGCCTCGTCCCGGAAGGACGCCAGATATTCCCGAACCTCACCGTGCGCGAAAACCTGGTTGCGGCCGCCGCCGATCGCTTCGGCAGCAACAATCCCTGGACGCTCGCGGCGATCTACGTGATGTTCCCGCGCCTTGCCGAGCGCGCCGCCAACATGGGCAATCAGCTCTCCGGCGGCGAGCAGCAGATGCTGGCGATCGGCCGTGCTTTGATGACCAATCCAAAACTGCTGATCCTGGACGAAGCGACCGAGGGCCTCGCGCCGCTGATCCGCGAAGAGATCTGGAACTGCCTGTCGTTGCTCAAGAGCCGCGGGCAGTCGATTCTGGTCGTCGACAAGAACGTCGACCACCTCGCCCGCATCTGCGACCGCCACTACATCATCGAGCGGGGCAAGACCGTGTGGAGCGGAACGTCAAACGAGCTGATGGCCGAGCCGGATCTGCAGCATAAATATCTGGGCATCTGACGCGAGCCCACGTGCCAGGCCGGATATTGCTACCGCGGCGCACTACCGACGGCATCGCAACGCTCGGCTACCGATCACCAATAGATCCCGTGACGGTGCAACTCGCGCACCACGCGGGTTTCGATGGAAGGCTGGTGGCGCTTCGGCTTGGTCGTCCCGGTCGTGCCTGCCGCTGCCGTTGATTGCGCGGTTGGAGCCGTTGCGGCTGGCGACGTCGTCGCCGTCGGAACGGGCGTTGGTGCGGTGGTTGCGGTCTGGGCATTTGCCGGCTGCGGCGGTGCCTGACTTGTCTGCGGCGTGACCGCTGCCGCGGCGGCGGGCTGCTCGGTCGGTTGCTGGCCTGCATTGGTGGCGGCAAGGCTCAGACTTCGCGACCCGCCTGCATCGGCTTGGCTCGCCAGCAGCGACATTGCGGCGATCAGGATCAGCTTGCGCATGGCAATCCCTGTTATCTGACAAGAGGTCTTACCCAAATCGCATTGCTAGCGCGCCAGCCGGTGCGTGCCGATCTCGATCAGGGTGGCCCGGCAGGACAGGCGATAGATCAGGCTGAACAATTGACCCCACATGATCGAACTCCACTGTTGATCATGGCCACCACCCTAAACCCTGCGTCTTTCCGGCGGTTTTCGCCGGAATGGAAAATGGCTTCGTCAGAGGGCCGCAAGATGTCGTCGGAACAACGACGACGAAGCCACCTCACGACCGTGTGAGACGACGAGCCTGTTCGCCCCGCGGAGGGAGGTTCAGCGGGGCAGTTAAAACACCTCGAAATATTCGCGGTGCTCCCAGTCGGTCACCTCGGCGAGAAAGCGCTCGATCTCGGCGTTCTTGATGTGGGTGTAGTAGTCGACGAACTCGGCTCCAAGCTTTTCGCGGAAAAACGGGTCGTCCTTCAGCGCACTGACCGCATCGCGCAGCGATTTCGGCAGCAGCGGCGCCTTGGTCTCGTAGGGCGTATCCGCCGAAGGGCCGGGATCAAGCTTGCGATCGACACCATCAAGGCCCGAGAGAACCTGCGAGGCCATGTAGAGATAGGGATTGGCGGCGGGCTCGCCGATACGGTTCTCCAGGCGCGTGGCGGCATCGCCCGCGCCCCCGAGCACGCGGATCATCACGCCGCGATTGTCGCGGCCCCAGATCGCGCGGTCCGGTGCCAGCGAATAGGAGCGGTAGCGCTTGTAGCCGTTGATGGTGGGCGTCGTGAACACGGTGGAGGCGCGGGCGTGGTCGAGCAGGCCGGCGAGATAGGACCTGCCGAACGCGCTGAGCGGCTCCGCACCGTCCTTTGCCATGAATAGATTGTCGCCGCTCGCGCGCGAGACGATCGACTGGTGCAGGTGCCAGCCGCTCGCGAACACGTTCGGCAGTTTTGGCCGGCACATGAAGGTGGCGTGATAGCCGTGGCGGCGGGCGATCTGCTTCACGGCGCTGCGAAACAGCACCATATTGTCGGCGGGCTCCAGCCCCCTTCTCGGCGCGAAGGTGAACTCGCACTGGCTCGGTCCGAACTCCACCTCGACGGAGCGCAAGGGCAATCCCAGCGCGATGATGTCGCGCCGTAAAATCTCCAGCACCGGCTCCATCTGATCGAACCGCTGCTCGGTGAGATATTGGTAGCCGTGGCTGAGCAGGCTCACC
Organism: Bradyrhizobium sp. USDA 4486; assembly: GCF_054057995.1. Classification (NCBI taxonomy): domain Bacteria; kingdom Pseudomonadati; phylum Pseudomonadota; class Alphaproteobacteria; order Hyphomicrobiales; family Nitrobacteraceae; genus Bradyrhizobium; species Bradyrhizobium sp. USDA 4486. The sequence continues at coordinate 5,996,782 of NZ_JBSRZV010000001.1, read as the reverse complement.
GAGGGCGGCGTGCCCGGCTGACCGGCGTCTTCCGCACCCATGTGCGGATCGTCGAGCCTGAAGATGTGGAATTCGACCTCGAGGCCCGCGACGAAATCGTGGCCGCGCGCGCCGAGCTCATCGAGCACGCGCCGGTAAAGGTTGCGCGTCGCGAACGGCACCGGGCGGCCATCGCCGAAATAGAGATCGCACAACACCCAGCCGGTCGCCGGTGCCCATGGCAGCACGCGAAACGTGGTGGGATCGGCGACCATCAGCACGTCGGCCGCACCCTCCATCTCCTTCATGCCGAAGCCGCCGCCCGCGGTGAACACCGGAAACACCGTGCGGTGCGAGGTGTCCTTGGCGAGCATGGTGGTGGTGATCGAGCAGCCGCTTTCCAGCGCAGCGATCGCTTCAGTGGCGATGATGGTCTTGCCGCGCAAGATGCCGTGCTGGTCGGGGAAGGCGAGGCGGATGACTTCGAGGTTCTTCTCCTCGGCGATGCGGCGCATGCGCTGAGCTGCGTCCTTCTGCTCATCCGACCACAACGCATGACGCGCGACGAAAGTCACGTCGTTAATTCCTTCTCGCTCGATGAGAGTATAGCGTACACTGTCATCGTCCGCGAAGGCGGACGATCCAGTATTCCAGAGACGGCAACGTATCCACGACAGGCCGCGGCGTACTGGATGCCCCGCCTTCGCGGGGCATGACAGCGGAGAATGTGGAGCCGCCGCCGCGGCCCGCCGGCGGTGATCGGCATCGTCACTCTGCCGCCGTCAGCCGGTGCACGTTGTCCGCGATGTCCTTCGGCACCGGCGCGGTCCAGGGCGCGCCGCGGCGGCGCTTGACGTCGACTTCCATCCAGTAGGTCTCCCAGCCGCGCGTCGGGCCGATGCCGTCCATGGTGGCCGGGCCCTGGATGCTGCGCGCATTGGCCTCGTCCAGAAACAACATCGGCTTCTCGCCGCCCGTGACCTTCTCGATCTCCTGCCGCAACAGGCGGCGATACTGCACGATCGCCTTGTCGGATTGGCCGAGATGCTCCTTGGTGCGGTCCTGGATCGCGCCCATCGATTCCACCGCCCACTGGTCGTGGACGTTGATGTCGGTGCCCATGCCGGTATAGGTCGCGGTCTGTTGCTCGTGCGGATCGAAGCCGTAGTCGTTGGCCTTGTTCTTGCGCGACTTGTAGTCGGGCAGCTCATAGAGCTCGAGCCGCTGGTCGCGCATCTTCTGCTTGTCGACCGGGTTCGAATAGCTGGTGAAGATCGCGTACCAGTAGCAGTTCTCGTCGTCGACCGGCACGTGCCACTGCGTGATCGTCATCTCCGTGCTCATGGGAATGACGAAGCCGTGCGGGAAGAGCTGGTTGGTGACGCGCACATGGGTGCGCTCCTCGTCGATCTCGCGCAGCGCGATCAGGCGCAGGCCGTATTCGGTGTGCTCGACATTGATGATCGGCCGATCGTATTCGCGCAGAATCTTCGTCATCGGCAGATCGCTGCCGGCGGAGGCGCCGCGGAACTGCTTGCCGTAAGCGGTGGAGGTGTCCTCGTCCTCGAAGAAGCGATGCAGGTAGGAGGCGTGCGCGGGATCGATGCCGACTTCGAGCGCCTGCAGCCAGTTGCAGGCCATGTGGCCCTTGAACGCGAACGTGTGAGTATCAGGCGCGACGAAGCAGTCGATCTCCGGGAATGCCGGCGGTGCGCCTTCGCCGAGATAGGCCCAGAGGATGCCGCTCTTCTCGACCACGGGATAAGCACGCTGGCGGATGTTCTGGCACAGCTTTGAGTCCTTCGGCTCGGCCGGCGTCTCGATGCACTGGCCCGTGGCATCGAATAGCCAGCCATGGAAGGCGCAGCGCAGGCCGCCATGCTCCAGCCGGCCGAAGGCGAGGTCGGCGCCGCGATGGGCGCAGTGGCGGTCGATCAGGCCGTAGCGCCCGGTCTCGTCGCGAAACAGCACGAGATTCTCGCCGAGCAGTCGCACGGGACGGATCGGGCGCGCGCCCTCGAGCTCATCGACCAGCGCCGCCGGCTGCCAGTAACTCCGCATCAGTCTGCCGCATGGATCCTTCGGCCCGGTGCGGGTGATCAGGTCGTTCTGCTCCTGGCTCATCATGGCGGTCGCGTCCTTTTTCTGGAGGGGCGTTTTGTTCGCCTATTGAACGAATGGGCGAATTATGACATGCCTAGGATCAGCAGCAAGCATTATTTTGCAGGATTGTCCCGGCGCCATGCCCAAGCTGAAGCGGAGCGAGACCGACGAGCGCGCGACGGATTTCGTCGAAGCCCTCGATCGCGGCCTGCGCCTGCTCCAGTGCTTTGGCACGACGACGGGTCCGATGACGCTGAGCGATCTCGCCCGCGCCGCGGATCTGCCGCGTGCCACTGCGCGGCGCATGCTGTTCACGCTTCAGCGCGGCGGCTACGTCTCCGGCGATGGAAAACTGTTTTCGCTGACGCCGCATGTGTTGACGCTCGCGGCGTCGTACCTGCGATCCAACCAGCTCGTTTCTGTGCTTCAGCCCGTGCTCGATCGCGTTGCGATTGCGGCCAACGAAATCTCCTCGCTCGCGGTGCTCGACGGTGACGAGGTCGTGTTCATCGCGCGCAGCAGCCCGGCGCGCATGTTCTCCGGCGGGCTCGAAATCGGCTACCGCCTGCCAGCCTTCTGCACCTCAGTCGGGCGTGCCATGCTCGGTCAGCTCGACGATGCTGATCTCGCCGTGCGCATGAAGGCGATGAAGCGCGAAGCATTGACGCCGCAGACGGTGACCGATCCCAAGACGCTGCTGGCGCGCATCGCCGCCGACCGTTCGCAGGGCTATTCGCTGGTCGATCGCGAGGCGGAGCCGCATTTCCGCTCGATCTCGGTTCCCGTGCGTCGCTACGACGGCGTGATCGTCGCCGCCATCAATATGGGGACCCACGTCGACCGCGTGCCGGCGCAGGAGTTGATCGATCGGTTCCTGCCGCTGCTGCGCGAGGGTGCGGAGGCCGTGCGGGCGCAACTTCTATAGGATCGAGCACATGGCGCGCGCCTCCGGCGAACTGCTCAAGCTCACCCAAGTCGATAGGGGTGTCATTTTCTATCACCGGGCCGACGAGCGCCTGTTCTTCAACTGGTTGTCCAGCATTCGCTGCGTTGCGAGCGTGGCCGCCGAAAGCGGTGACGGGCTCGTTGTTCGCCTCAAGCGCCGTCCCGGCCAGGACGACCTGCGGCAGTTTGCTGCGCTCTTGTATCGCTATCGCGCCGACATGCGGCAGCTTGCCAAGTTCGAAACCGCAGCAAATCGCGCTTGGTTCAAGGATCCCAGAAAATATTGGTACCGAGGCGTGTTCGGAAATTCGCGGCGGTCAAGTAGGCGCTAGCGGTGGGGCCGCTTGGAGGCGATTTCGACAGCGTTCGCAGGCGCCAAGTGGCTACGCGGACTCGCTGGATCGCGCTATAGTGCACGCAACGCAAGAACCCAGGGAGGACGCCATGCACCATACCATGGTTCCCAGCGATCGCGTCGAGCACGTCGCCGTCTACGGCTGCGACGGCACGAAGCTCGGCACGATCGAGCGATTGATGCTCGACAAGGTAAGCGGAACGGTCGCCTACGCCGTGATCAAGACCGGCAGGCTGCTCGGTACGCACCATCACTATCCCGTGCAATGGAGCGCACTGAAATATGATCCGGGACGTCAGGCCTTTCAGGTCGATCTGACGTCCGAGCAATTGCGCAGTGGCCCCTGCGAAGTCGATGGCGATGAATTCGACTGGGGCGACCGCTCGCGGTCGTACCAGCATCCGAACTACTGGTCGATCTAAGGCATGATCCGGAAAAGTGCGAAGCGGTTTTCCGAAAAGATCATGCACAAACAACAACCTAAAGCGCGATGACGATTCATCCCAATCTCATCGCGCTTTAGTCGATCGAACGCACCGTTCCGCGGCCACGCCGGAGAGATGCTGTCACTGCCGGTTGCGCATCCAGTCGGCGAGGCCCGATATCGCGCGGTCGAGGTCTTTTCGCGCGACGGTATCGGTCACCGTTTCCTCCATCGCACCGCGCATGCAGAGCATCCACGCATCGCGCTCGGCGTCGCCGATGGCAAAGCCGATATGCCGCTGACGCAGCCGCGGATGGCCTTTCTCGGGCGAATAGAGCTTTGGACCTCCCGTCCATTCGGTGAGATAGCGCTTCAGCACGTCCCTGATCAGGCCGAGGTCGTCCGCGTGCATCGCGCGGACGATCTTTGCCTCGGGCAGCGTGTCCATGCGGTCGTAGAAGCGGTCGACGAGGGCGTCGATCGTGGCCCTGCCGCCAATCCGCTCGAACATGGAGATAGCGACGTCGCTGGAGGTCATCGTGAAGTCCTGAAGATTACCGCTGCGCTCGGATATAGGGTTATCGGAGGTCGCGCGCAAACTCCGCTGTCGTCCCTGCGAACGCAGGAACGACAGCGGAATGTGCCGCAAGAGATCGGCCCTACAGCGCCACGCTGCGCAGCCCGAAGCTGCGGGCCTCGTTTTGCAGCACCGGGCGCACTGCATCGATCAGCCTTGCAGCCGCGGCATCGACACTCAGCCCCGCCGTATCCACCACCGCCGTCGCGCGCGCATAGAGTGGCTCGCGGCTCAGCAAAATATTGCGCAGCTCTGCCATTGCGGAGCGATCATCCGCCATCGGGCGAAGATCGCCCTGGCGGCGGACGCGGGCCATGTGCTCCTCCGGCTCGGCCTTCAGCCAGATCGTGTAGAACGAGGTCAGGATCTGATCGAAGGTCAGGGGCTCCGAGACGATGCCGCCGCCGGTCGCCAGCACCATCAGCTCGTTGCGCCCGAGCAGCTGCTGCAGCGCCGCCTGCTCCATGCGGCGAAAGCCTTCCTGTCCGTACAGCGCGATGATCTCGGCGACCGAAAGGCCGTTCTGCTGCTCGACCTCCTTGTTGAGCTCGACGAAGCTCCAGCCGATCTTCTTCGCCAGCATTCGCCCGAGCGTCGATTTGCCGGCGCCGCGCAGGCCGATCAGCGCGATGCCACAGAACGGCGCGCGGCGCGGCGCGGTTGCGCTGCCCCCAGTGAGCAGGTCTTTTGCCTGCACGATCTGAGCCGGCGTGGCTTTGCGCAAGAGATCGCGAAACATCTGCCAGTCCGGCGTTGGATCGGCAGAGGGAAGCAGGTCTTCAAGATGCGCGCCCATCGCGTCGGCGACGCGGCGCAAGAGCACGATGGAGACATTGCCCTTGCCGCCCTCGAGCTGCGCGATGTAGCGCTCTGAAATTCCCGATACTTTGGCGAGCACTTTGCGCGACATGCCGCGCAGCGCGCGCATGGTGCGCACGCGCTGGCCGAGCTGTTCGAGAAAGCGGGATTCGGCGTCGGGACTGTCGGTCATGAACCTTCTTCAGCGGATGACTTCTTTACAGGTGTCCTGCGGCGCATTTTAATGAAACATAATGCCTGCTGGCATTGACAGCAAGCTGTCACAATGTCTTTCTATGAATTATAATTCTAAATTGGGGAGACGACCGTGAGCGAGGGATCCTATAACGCGGTGACCTGGCTGCTCGACCGCAACGTCGAGGAGGGCCGAGCCAACAAGCTCGTCTTCGACGACACCGTCTCGCGGCTGACCTATGGCGAGCTTCAGCAACAGACCCGGCGCGCCGCCAACATGCTGCGCCGGCTCGGCGTCCGCCGCGAGGAGCGCGTGGCGATGATCATGCTCGATACGGTCGACTTCCCGATCGTGTTCCTGGGGGCGATCCGCGCCGGCATCGTGCCGGTGCCGCTCAACACACTGCTGACCGCGGACCAATACGCGTACATCCTCGCCGACTGCCGCGCCCGCGTGCTGTTCGTGTCAGAAGCGCTCTACCCCGTCATCAAGGACGTGGTGGGCCGCATGCCGGATCTCGAGCATGTCGTCGTCTCCGGTGCCAAGCAAAATGGCCACAAGCAGCTCGCGGAAGAGATGGCCGGTGAGAGCGACCAGTTCACGACCGCAGCGACGCATTCGGACGAGCCGGCGTTCTGGCTCTATTCGTCGGGCTCGACCGGCATGCCCAAAGGGGTGCGCCATCTGCATTCGAATTTACAGGCGACCGCCGACACCTATGCGAAGCAGGTGCTCGGCATCCGCGAGAACGACGTCTGCCTCTCCGCGGCAAAACTGTTCTTCGCCTATGGCCTCGGCAATGCGCTCACCTTCCCGATGTCGGTCGGCGCGACCGTGATTCTGAACAGCGAGCGGCCGACGCCGGCGCGGATGTTCGACCTGATGAACCGCTATAACCCCTCGATCTTCTACGGCGTGCCGACGCTGTTCGCCGCGATGCTCAACGACGAGACGATGAAGGCAGAGCGCGGCGGGAAGGCGCTGCGCATTTGCACCTCGGCCGGCGAGGCGCTGCCGGAATCCGTGGGCAACAGCTGGAAATCGCGCTTCGGCGTCGACATTTTGGACGGCGTCGGCTCGACCGAGCTGCTGCATATCTTCCTGTCGAATGCGCCCGGCGACATCAAATACGGCTCCTCCGGCAAGCCGGTGCCCGGTTACGCGGTTCGGCTCGTCAACGAGGCCGGGCAGGACGTCGCCGACGGCGAGGTGGGCGAGCTCCTGGTCGATGCGCCCTCGGCGGGCGAGGGTTACTGGAACCAACGCCACAAGAGCCGCCGCACCTTTGAGGGCCCGTGGACCCGCACCGGCGACAAATATGTCCGCGACGCCGATGGCCGCTACACCTTCTGCGGCCGCGCCGACGATATGTTCAAGGTCTCCGGCATCTGGGTCTCGCCCTTCGAGGTCGAGAGCGCGCTGATCACGCATCCCGCCGTGCTGGAAGCCGCCGTCGTGCCCGAAGCCGATCCGGAAGGCCTGTTGAAGCCGAAGGCCTTCGTCGTGCTGCGCCCGGGCGCGACGACGGCGGACTTGCAGGAGATGCTGAAAGAGCACGTCAAGCAGAAGATCGGCCCGTGGAAATATCCGCGCTGGATCGACGTGGTGGACTCCTTGCCGAAGACGGCGACGGGGAAGATCCAGCGGTTCAAATTGCGGGAAGGGGCGAGTTAATCGCTCGTCATTCCGGGGCGATGCGAAGCATCGAACCCGGAATCTCGAGCCTCCAAGACAATCTCGAGATTCCGGATCAGCTCGCGTTGCGAGCTGTCCGGAATGACGGAATGAGCGGGAACGACAGCATGACCAATCTCACCCCCACCGGCTTCCTCAGCATCGGCACGGCCAGCCTCGAATACAAATGGCTCGCGCCCTCATCCGCCGACGCTCCAATCATCGTGATGCTGCATGAAGGTCTCGGCTCCGTCGGCCTCTGGGGGGATTTCCCCGAGAAGCTACAGCAAGTCACCAGCGCCGGCATCTTCGTCTATTCACGCGCGGGCTACGGCCAGTCGAGCCCGGTGACCCTGCCACGGCCGCTCGACTACATGCAGCGCGAGGCGCTGGACGTGCTGCCGAAGCTGCTCGATGCGATCGGCTTCAAGCGCGGACTGTTGCTCGGCCATTCCGACGGCGCTTCGATCGCGACGATCTATGCCGGCGCGCATCAGGATCATCGCCTGAACGGCCTCGTGCTGATCGCGCCGCATTTCGTCGTCGAGGACATCTCGGTCAAGTCGATCGCCGCGATCAAGACCACCTTCGAGACCACCGACCTGAAGACAAAGCTCGCGCGCTGGCACAACGACGTCGACAATGCCTTCTATGGCTGGAACGGCGCCTGGCTCGATCCGACATTCCGCGATTGGGACATCTCGGACCATCTGGCCTACATCCGCGTTCCCATCCTGGTTGTGCAAGGCGCTGACGACCAATATGGGACGCTGCGTCAGGTCCAGATCGCGCAGCAGGAGTGTTACTGCCCGGTCGATGTGACGATCATTCCAGGCGCCGGGCATTCTCCTCACCGCGAAGCGCTGGTGCCAACGCTTGACGCCATCGAGCAGTTTGCAAAGGCCGCGTTGCGGGATGATCGAGGGCTCCAGGCTGCGTGACCGGGAGGGTGGTCCCATCTGCGGTCCTCCTGTCCCTCAGATGAAGCAAAGTGCATGTGAAGCCCAGATTTGGGCTGGACGCCTCTCATAAGATGCATTATTGTGCATCTAACGGTAACCAAGACGAGCTCAAGGGTGACCCATGGCCGGGGAAGATCGGCGCCTCGCAGGCGGCGCGACATTCATCGATTTCCAGACCGATCCGTCCCGCTACAAGCACTGGAAACTCGCGGTCGATGGCGACGTCGCGACGCTGACCATGGACGTCGACGAGAATGGCGGCCTGTTCGAGGGCTATCAGCTCAAGCTCAATTCCTATGATCTCGGCGTCGATATCGAGCTTGCCGATGCGATTCAGCGCCTGCGCTTCGAATATCCCGAGGTGAAGGTGGTGGTGATGCGCTCGGCCAAGAACCGCGTGTTCTGCGCCGGCGCCAACATCCGCATGCTCGCGGGCTCGACCCATGCCCACAAGGTGAACTTCTGCAAATTCACCAACGAGACCCGCAACGGCATGGAAGATTCTTCCGAGAATTCCGGCCAGCACTTCATCACCGTGGTGAACGGCTCCGCCGCCGGCGGCGGCTATGAGCTCGCGCTTGCGACCGACCACATCATCCTCGCCGATGACGGCGCCTCTGCCGTGGCGCTGCCGGAAGTGCCACTGCTCGCGGTGCTGCCTGGCACCGGCGGCCTCACCCGCGTCGTCGACAAGCGCAAGGTGCGCCGCGACCACGCCGACTTCTTCTGCACCATCGAGGAGGGCGTGAAGGGCAAGCGCGCCGTGCAGTGGCGCCTGGTCGACGAGATCGCGCCGAACTCGAAGCTGGAAGCCAAGATCGCCGAGCGCGCCAAGGAATTCGCCGGCAAGTCGAAGCGCGCCGGCAGCGGCAAGGGCATCGCGCTGAAGCAGCTCAAGCGCGTCATCGACGAGACCAGCATCCGCTACGGCTTCGTCAGCGTGGACATCGACCGCGCCGCGCGCATCGCCACCATCTCGATCAAGGCGCCGGAAGTTGCGCCGCCCGCGGACATCGACGGCATGATGGCGCAGGGCGCGGCGTTCTGGCCGCTGCAAGTGGCGCGCGAGCTCGACGATGCCATCCTGCATTTGCGCATCAACGAGCTCGAGATCGCCATGCTCGTGTTCAAGAGCCATGGCGATCGCGCCCGTGTGCTCGCGAGCGATGCCTTCCTTGAAGCCAACAAGGCGCACTGGCTGGTCAACGAGATCAGGCATTACTGGAAGCGGGTGCTGAAGCGCATCGACGTCACTTCGCGCACGCTGGTGACGCTGGTCGAGCCCGGCTCCTGCTTTGCCGGCACGCTCGCCGAGCTCGTCTTCGCCGCCGACCGCTCCTACATGCTGATCGGCACGCGCCAGGGCGACAACCGTCCGCCGCCATCGATCGAGCTGTCTGCGATGAATTTCGGCCCCTATCCGATGAGCCATGGTCTCACGCGGCTGGAGTCACGCTTTCAGGCCGATCCGTCCGATGTCGAACGCGCGGAAGCCACGCTCGGCACCGAGCTCGACGCCGAGCAGGCGGAAGAGCTCGGCCTCGTCACCTTCGCGCTCGACGACATCGACTGGGACGACGAGGTCCGCCTCTTCCTGGAGGAGCGCGCCAGCTTCTCGCCCGACAGCCTCACCGGTATGGAGGCGAACCTGCGCTTCGTCGGCCCCGAGACGATGGAATCAAAGATCTTCGCGCGCCTCACCGCCTGGCAGAACTGGATCTTCCAGCGTCCCAACGCGGTCGGCGAGGAAGGCGCGCTGCGCCGCTACGGCAGCGGGCAGAAGCCGAAGTTCGATATGACCCGGGTTTGATGACTTTCGTGTCCCGAGCGCGGCGCAGCGCGAAGCGGTGCGACGCAGAACCGGGATCCAGACGAACCAGACATAGTCCCGCCTCAGCAGTGCAGCACTTCGCGCCGCACTGCGTCCGGGACACGAGACCGATCAAGGAGCACGGCCATGAACATGAACATCATGAACGTCGACTACTCGACCAAGATCCCCAACAACGTCAATCTCGCTGAAGACCGCCAGGTGCTCAAAGCGCTGGAGGGCTGGCACCCCGGCTACATGGACTGGTGGAGCGACATGGGGCCGGAAGGCTTCCAGGAGTCGCTGGTGTACCTGCGCACGGCGTATTCGGTCGATCCCCGCGGCTGGGCCAAGTTCGACTATGTCCGCATGCCCGAATATCGCTGGGGCATCCTCCTTGCTCCCCAGGAGGAAAATCGGGTCGTGCCGTTCGGCGAGCACTATGGCGAGCCGGCCTGGCAGGAAGTCCCGGGCGAGCATCGCGCCATGCTGCGCCGCCTGATCGTGATCCAGGGCGACACCGAGCCCGCCTCCGTCGAGCAGCAGCGCCATCTCGGCAAGACCGCGCCCTCGCTCTACGACATGCGCAATTTGTTCCAGGTCAATGTCGAGGAAGGCCGCCATCTCTGGGCGATGGTCTATCTGCTGCAAAAGTATTTCGGCCGCGACGGCCGCGAGGAAGCCGACGATCTCTTGCGCCGTCGCTCCGGCGATGCCGATGCGCCGCGCATGCTCGGCGCCTTCAACGAGGCGACGCCGGACTGGCTGTCCTTCTTCATGTTCACCTATTTCACCGACCGCGACGGCAAGATGCAGTTGCACAGCCTCGCGCAATCCGGCTTCGATCCGCTGTCGCGCACCTGCCGCTTCATGCTCACGGAAGAAGCGCACCACATGTTCGTCGGCGAGACCGGCATCACCCGTGTCGTGCAGCGCACCTGCGATGCCATGCGCGAAGCGGGCATCACCGATCCCACCGACATTGCCAAGGTCCGCGCGCTCGGCGTGATCGACCTGCCGACCATCCAGAAGAAGCTGAACCTGCACTACACGCTGTCTCTTGATCTCTTCGGCTCGGAAGTCTCGACCAACGCGGCCAACGCCTTCAATGCCGGCATCAAGGGCCGCTATCACGAGACCCAGATCGACGATGACCACCAGCTCAAGAACGCCACCTATCCGGTGCTCAAGTTCATCAATGGCGAGATCAAGCTGGTCGACGAGCCGGCGCTGACCGCGCTCAACATGCGCCTGCGCGACGACTACAGCCAGGACTGCGTCAAGGGCATGCTGCGCTGGAACAAGGTGATCTCGACCGCGGGCTACGATTACAAGCTGACGCTGCCCAACGTCGCCTTCCATCGCCATATCGGCGAGTTCAAGGACATCCATGCCACGCCCGACGGCATTTTGATCGACGAGGCGACCTGGGCCAGGCGCAGGGACGAGTGGTTGCCGTCGACGGCCGATGGCGACTTCATCACCTCCTTGATGCAGCCCGTCACCGAGACCGGCAAGTTCGCCTCCTGGATCTCACCGCCGAAGGTCGGCATCGACAACAAGCCGGGCGATTTCGAATACGTGAAGATCGAGTCGTAAGGCCAGGCGCGGCCCGACCGTTGTCCTGAACAAGAAAAGACGCCTGGCAACGCAGTTGCCAGGCGTTTTTGCGTGGATAGGGGACCAGGCCAGAGTTGGCATGAAGGGGCGAGTTACCGCCCCTTGAAGTTCGCCACGCGCCGCTCTTCCGTGGCCTTGACACCCTCCTTGAAATCTTCCGTCGCGCGCAGCCGCGTCTGCTCGGCGAGTTCGTGGTTGGTCGCGGCCATCACGCGGTCGGCAAGTCCATTGCGCATCGTCGCGCGGGTGGAGAGCAGGCCGAGCGGGGAGCATTCGGCGATCTCGCCCGCGAGCTTCATCGCGGCCGCCTTGACCTGGTCCCGCGGCACCAGCTCGTTGGCGAGGCCCCATTTATAGGCTTCCTCACCGGTGACCCGGCGGCTGGTGTAGAACATCAGCTCGGCGTTGTTCTTGCCGATCAGCTCCGGCAGCGTCACCGTTAGGCCGAAGCCGGGATGGAAGCCGAGCTTGGTGAAGTTCGCGGAGAAGCGGGCTTCGGGGCAGGTGACGCGAAAGTCCGCCGACACCGCGAGGCCGAGGCCGCCGCCGATGGCCGCACCCTGCACGGCGGCGACGATCGGCTTCTTGGCGCGGAAGATGCGCACTGCCTGGATGTAGAGATGGCTGATCGGCCCGAGATTGTCGGCCGGATCGCCCTTGGCTTTCGGCTCGGCCTCGCGCGCTTCCTGCGCCTGTCGCGCAGGATCGCCAAAATTGGCGCCGGCGCAGAACGCCTTGCCTTGCGCGGAGAGCACGGAGGCGCGGATCTCGATGTCGCGGTCGAACTCGTCGAGCGCATCGGCGATCTGGTTGATCAGCGAGATGTCGAAGAAGTTGAGCGGAGGACGGCGGATCTCGATGGTGCCGACGTGCCCGACCTTCTCGACGCCGATATCAGTATACCTGCTCATTTTCATCTCCAGTATCTCAGTAGCGAAGAATCACCTCTCCCCATGGGAGCGCTGAACGAAATGCGGCGCCGGAGTTTCGATCCCATCTAGCGGAGTCCAAGGCCGCGGGCGATGATGCCGCGGAGCACCTCCGTGGTGCCGCCCTGGATGGTGAGTTTCGGCGCGGTCTTGATCGCGAAGTCGAGCTGCCGCTCCAGCGTCTCGCGATTGGTCGCGGTCTCCTCGACGAAGGCGGCGAGGTCGCGCACCCGGTGCGGAAGCTGCTGCTCCCACACCGTGCCGATGTCCTTGACGATGGAGGCCTCGACCACCGGCTCCTTGCCGGCCTCCAGCATGCCGGCCACCGAGACCGACATGCGCCGCATGGTGTGGAGCTGCGCAACGAGACGGCCGATGCCCTCGGCGCTGCGCGTGTCCGGATTGGGGCCGACCGCGCGGACCAGCTCGGTCAGCACGTAATAGGTTTCGAGAAAACGCTCCGGCCCCGAGCGCTCATAGGCGAGCTCGCTCGTGGCCTGCTTCCAGGCGCCGTCGACCTCGCCGAGGACATGGTCGTCGGGGATGAAGTGATCGGTGAAGACGACCTCGTTGAATTCGTATTGGCCGGTGATCTGGCCGATCGGGTTCACCTTGATGCCCGGCTGCTTCATCTTGACCAGGAACTGCGTCAGGCCGTGGCGGCGGTTTTCCTTGGTCGGCGGCGAGGTCCGGAAGATCGCGATCATGTAGTCGGCGATATGGGCCGACGAGGTCCAGATTTTTGTGCCGTTGATGAGATAGCCGCCGTCGGTCTTGGTCGCGCGCGTCTTCGCCGCGAACAGGTCCGAGCCGGAGTTCGGCTCGCTCATGCCAATGGCGAAGCAGATCTCGCCGCGACAGATGCGCGGCAGGATCTCCATCTTGATGTGCTCGGGCGCGTATTTCAGCAGCACCGGCCCGCTCTGGCGGTCGGCGACGAAGAAGCGCCGCGTCGGCGCGTTGGCGACGCGCATCTCCTCGGTTACCACGTAACGCTCGAGGAAAGAGCGCTCCTGGCCGCCATATTTCTTCGGCCAAGTCATCCCCAGCCAGCCTTTGGCGCCGACCCGGCGGGAGAATTCCGGCGCGTCGGTGTCTTCGCGATTGGGCTTGTGCGGATCGAAGGTGCCGGCGGCGATCTCTTCGGCAAGGAAGGCGCGCACTTCCTTGCGCAGTCGCTCGCACTTCTCGGGCAGGCGGATCGGATCGAAACGAAGGGCAGCGGTCATGTGTTCTCTCTCCGATCAGCGCGACGCCACGAGCGGCCACAATTCGTCGGCGCCCCTGACGGCAACCAGCTTGCCGAGCTCGACGGCCCAGTAGCTCTCCGAGCCGAAATCGTCGCGCCAGGCCAGCGCGCGCAGCGAATAGCGGTGCAGGATGTGCTCCATGGTGAAACCGATCGCGCCATGGACCTGATGCGCGATGCCGCCGCCTTTCTCTGCGGCTTCGGCGCAGCGTATCTTTGCCGAGGCGGCTTCGAGATAGACCTCGTCGTTAAAGGCCTTTGCATTCGCGATCGCGTCGGCCGCGGAGGTTGCCGCCGCGAGCGCCGCGGCGGATTCGCCGGCGAGGCGGGCGAGATTGTGCTGCACCGCCTGGAATTTCGAAATCTTCTTCTCAAAGGCGACGCGTTCGTTGGAATAGCGCACGGAGATGTCGAGCATCGATTCCAGCGCGCCTGCAATCTGCAGGCTGCGCGCGACGCCGCCCATCAGCATCAGATTGGTCTGGTCAACGCCATCAGGCGCGGGCTTTATGGTGACCGGCTGAACCTTATCGAGCGTCACGGTATCGCTGTGGTCGTAGCCGACATTGAGACCGGATTCGATCCGCGCCTTGCTCGCATCGATCAGCGCGATGGAAACGCCGTCCTTGCCATGCGCCAGCACCGCAAAATGCTTCGCCGCCTTGGCGAACGGCACGCCACGGCAGCGGCCGGAGAGTGCGCCGTCGGCATCGATCGCGATGCGATCCTTTGGGCTTGCCGGCAGCACCGTCATCTCGCCGCCGGGCGAAGTGATCTTGGCCTGCGCTAGCAGCCAGCCTGCCAGCATGGTTTCGGCCAGCGGAACCGCGACTGCGAAACGGCCGGCGGCGTTCAGCAAGGCAAAACCGTCGGCAAGGCTCGCGCCGGAGCCGCCGAGATCGTCGGGGACCCAGGACAGTGGCAGGCCGGCTTCGCTCAGCGCCTGCCACAGCGGCGCCTGCCACGAGTTCGTCTTGTCGTTGTTAATGGTTTGCGGATCGGCGAGATCGGCGAAGATCTTCTCCGCGGTCTCGACGACGATATTGTCACTCTCCGCCACAGCGTTCCCCGTGTTTTGCCATTGGCGCCTCCGGCTTGATGGGCCGGCGCACAGTGTCTTCTTGCGCCCGATGATCGGAAAAAGCCATGGCCCTGACAAGCGTTGATCGCAGGTCAACCTGCGGCGCGGGCATGGGCGACAAGTTAATTCCGCTTAGCGGAGTTTGCTCGATTTGCAGGCCGCGGCAAACTCGCTAAACAGGGCCAAGGCTTGCATCAGATACAGGGGAAGGAAATCCGGATGGCCAAGGACAGTTTGTGCGCAATCGTGACGGGGTCCGCATCCGGACTTGGCGCCGCGACCGCGGAAATTCTCGCACGCAGCGGTGCGCGGCTCGTCATCAACTATTCGTCGAGCCAGAAGGAAGCCGAGGCCACCGCGGATGTGTGCCGCAAGGCCGGTGCGGCGGAGGTGCTGGTCGCGCAGGGCGACGTCTCGAAGGACGAGGATTGCCGCAAGATCGCCGCGGCGGCCAGCGGCTGGGGTCGGCTCGACATCCTCGTCAACAATGCCGGCACCACCAAGCATGTCGCTCACGCCGATCTCGACGGCTTGTCGGCCGAAGATTTCCAGCGCCTCTACGGTGTCAATACCATCGGTCCGTTCCAGATGGTGCGCGCAGCGCGCAGCCTGCTCGAGGCCGGGTCGAAGGCGTCGGGACGGCCGTCGGCGGTGGTGAACGTGTCCTCTGTCGCCGGCATCAGCGGCGTCGGTTCGTCGATCGCCTATGCCGCGAGCAAGGGCGCGCTCAACACCATGACGCTGTCGTTGTCGCGCGCGCTGGCGCCGCTGATCCGCGTCAACACGGTCTGCCCCGGCTATATCGACACGCCCTGGTTTACCAAGGGCCGCGGCGAGGCTGGCGCCAAGCAGGTGCGCGACAGCGTGATCGCGAAGGTTCCGCTGAAGGTTGCCTCAAGCGCTGAAGACATCGCGCAGCTCGTCTGCTTCTTGGCGATGCCGGCCTCCAGCAACATGACCGGCGAGGTCGTACGCATGGATGCGGGGATGCATTTGATTACGTGATGGCTATCCCGCTCTCTCCACGTCAGGGCCGGGGTTGACCCGGCCATCCACGTGTCGCCGCGCCGACCGAAAGACGTGGATGCCCGGGTCGAGCCCCGGGCATGACGGCGAGGAGGCAGTTTGCCTCTCTCTCTCTCTACTATTGGCGCCTTAGCGTGCTACCCCTTGATCACGCCGCTCGCGACCAGCCGGTGCCAGATGAACAGCACCACCACCGCGCCGACGGTGGCCATGATGAAGCCGGCGCCCTGGTCGGGACTGTAGTGGCCGATGGCCTGGCCGACGAAGGTGGCGAGAAACGCACCGGCGATGCCGAGGATGGTGGTGAGGATGAAGCCGCTCGGGTTGTTCGGGCCTGGCGCCAGCCAGCGCGCGATGAGGCCGGCGACGAAGCCGACGATGATGATCCACAACAGGCCGCCGAAACTCATGACAGTGCTCCCCTTCCTGAATTCGCAGACCAGATTTGATTAGATTCTGCCCGATAGCTCGCTCTCCGTCGGCAGCCGCCCGTCCGGCGTCAGATGGTCGACCACCTGCGGCAGGTACTGGCTGAGCCCGGAGAGCAGCTCTTCCCGCGACAGGCCGCTCTGGGCAGACAGGCTCTCGATCTGGTCGGCGCCGAGCGCGCTCGCGAGATCGCCGGGCGCGATTGGCTTGTTCTCGCCCTTGCCGACCCAGGAATTCGCGGCCTCGCCGTGGCCGCTTTGCTGGAGCTGATTGAGGAGATCGCCGAGGCCGCCGCTGAGCACGGTGCCGGCGGCGCCGCCTGCGAGCAGGCCGCCGAGGCCGCCCTTGAGCAGGTCGCTGAGACCGCCGCTGCCGCCGGGAAGCGCGCTGCTGCCGGTATTCACCGGGGTTGGCGGCGGCAGCGGTGAGCGCTGCTGCGGGGCGGACGCGGCGCCGGGCTGGCCTGCGGTCATGTGCTTGAAAGCCTTCCAGGCGAGCAGGCCGAGCAGCGCCATGGTCATCGGCGACATGCCGCCGGAGGATGGTTGCTCGCCCGTGCGCGATCCGTGCGGGCCGTTCTGCATGCCGTTGAGGACGTCGAGTAGACCCATGGTGCTCTCCTTTGGCGTCTCGGTCGGCGAGCGCTCGCCGCTGACAGCCCCCGGGGCGAGAACATATGGGGCTCTCATGACGGTTACAAGGCGAATGCATCGCAACCAATGGGCAGCCGGCGTTGGCTCTGTTATCGAAGGCGGGTCGTCAAGGGAGCAAGCTCGAGTGGTTACGGATCGACCCATCGTGGTGGCTGGCGCGGGCGCCATAGGCTGTTTCGTCGGCGGCATGCTGGCCGCATCCGACCGCCGCGTCGCGCTGCTGGTGCGGCCGCGCGTGAAGTTCGAGATCGAGCGGTTCGGCATGCGGCTGACCGATTTCGACGGCTCCGAGAAAAAGCTTGGTGCGGGCCAGCTTGCGCTGTCGGAAGACCCGGCCATCTTCCATAGTGCCGGCATCGTATTGGTGACGGTGAAGAGCGCCGACACCGCCGATGTCGCCGGCCAGATCGCCCGGCATGCGCCGCAGGACGCGGTGGTCGTCTCGCTTCAGAACGGCATCGGCAATGTCGCGCTGCTGCGCGAGCGTCTCGGCGGCCGGCGCGTGCTCGCCGGCATGGTGCCGTTCAACGTGATCGCGATGGGCGAGGGGCGTTTCCACCGTTCGACCTCCGGCGACATTCATATCGGAAAGGACGAGGCGAACACCGCCGCGGCGCTGTCGGTGCCCGGTCTTGCGATGCGCGCCAGCAGTGACATCAGCGGCGTGCAATGGGGCAAGCTGATCATCAATCTGAACAACGCCCTCAGCGCATTGTCCGGCATGCCGCTCGCCGCGCAACTGGCCGACCGCAGCTGGCGGAGGCTGTTCGCCGACCAGATGGCCGAAGGCCTGGCCGCCCTGAAGGCCGCTGGCATCACGCCGGTGTCGGCAACGCCGATCCCGATGAGCTGGACGCCGACCTTGCTGAGACTGCCCGACCCGATCTTCAACGCGATTCTCGGACGTACGATGAAGATCGATCCCGAGGCGCGCTCCTCGATGTGGCAGGATCTGAAGCAGGGCCGCAAGACCGAGATCGACTATCTCCAGGGCGCGGTGATCGCGCTCGCGGAGCAGAACCATGTCGACGTGCCGCTGATGCGCCGCATTGTTGCGCTGATCAAGCAGGCGGAAGTCGCAGGTGACGGCCCGCCGCGGCTGACGCCGCAGCAGATCCGCGGGACGGCCTGAGGGAGGAGGTGCGCAATGAAGCGTTTTTCGATGGCCGGGCTTGCGCTCGCCGCGCTCTGCGGCGCGTCGACGCTTGCTGACGCGAGGCCACCGACGGTCGTGACCTCACCCGGCTATGACAGGCGGTTGCAGGAGAGCAGGTCGCAACTGGGTAGTTCACCGACCATAACGGTGCCTGCGACTGCGCCGATGGTCAAACACAAGCCGACCAAGAAGAAGCACACAAATTGACGCCACACGCTGCGCCGGGGTCCCGGATCGGCGCCCCGCTCCCGACCACGCTACGCGCTGTTGGGAGTTGCGCTTGTCCAGGACGACAGCGGAGTTTGTGGCTCCAGCTTACCCCTTCTTCGCCGGCTTGCTCGGCGTCGGATTGAACAGCTTCTTCAGCTCGTTCAAGCCTTCCGACAGGCGCGGCCATTCGCAGGAGAATGAGCCCTTGGTGCAGGGTGCGCCCTTTCGCTGGCCGACGGCCTGCTGCACCTTCGGCCGCTCGACCGGGACCGGCACGCGCTCGACGTCGGTGCGCAGCGCGACCTGCTGGAGTTGTTGAACCTGCTGGTCCTGCTGCTCGCGCTGCTGACGCGCGGTGGCCTGGGCCGCCTCATTGCTGCGGCGCTGCTTGGCAAGATAGGCGGTATAGGCTTCGTCGATCTTCTTCTGCTCTTCCGGCGTCGGATTGGGGCCGGCGATATCGAAGGTGCGGTCTTGGAGGAAGTCGTAATAGGAATAGCCGCCGCCCGGCTTGCGTCGGCCGGCGAATTTGGCGTTGCAGTCGGCGAGCTGGGCCGTCTTCTCGGTCTTGGTTGCGGCCTTCTCGGCGGCGTCGGCGCATTCTTCGAAATCAACCGGCGCGCGCTTCCACCATTGCGCTTGGGCATGCGACGACATCAGCAGAAAAAATCCTGCTGCGGCAACGAGAAGCGGCGCCGCACGACGCGATGCAACCACAATCGACATTCTACGAGAGCATTCCCTACACGACTCAACCCGAACTGAGCCGAGCCGGATTTTTGCCCCTTTATCGCCGGGTTGTCACCCATGGAACTCGGGAATTTCATGGCTGGAATGCTGACATTTTTTGCTTGACGTGGCCTCGAAGCTACAGCGCCCTGACGGCTCGCTGTTACAGTCCATGCCGCAAGGCGCCTTATGATGAGGCGACGCCAACAACAAGACGCCAAAAAGAAGTGGAAACGCCCGATGCTGCTGCCCCTGTCCGATGTGCCGCGCTGGTACGCCGAGCGCAAGCCGCAAGGGACGATCGCCGTCCGTCACGGGGAGGATACCCTAACATGGGACGAACTCGAGCGCGGCGCCAACCGGCGCGCGCGGGCGTTCGCCGCGAAAGGCGTCAAGCCCGGCGACTTCGTCGCGATCGGATTGCCCAACGGCAACGCGTTCTTCGAGACGTCCTTCGCGGTGTGGAAGTGCGGGGCGACGCCGACCTCGTTGTCATGGCGGCTGCCGCGCGGCGAAGCCGCCGCCGTGCTCGACATTCTGAAGCCGGCGCTGGTGGTTGGCGGTGAAGCCGACTGGAATGCACCGAACCGTTTGCCTGCGGATTTCGTGCCGGCAGGCTTTTCGGACGAGCCGCTCACCCCGCCGGTGGCGCGCTGCTGGAAAGCGATGACCTCAGGCGGCTCGACAGGCCGGCCGAAGGTGATCCTCGATCATCAACCGGCAGTCACCGACACGGCTGCAGCGCCGCCGCTCAACATTCCTATCGGCGTCTCGCTGCTCAATCCCGGTCCGCTCTACCACAATGCGCCGTTCATCGTGTCGCACTATGCGCTGTTCGTGGGCGGCAAGCTCACGGGCCTTACCAAGTTCGACGCCGAGGAGACGCTGCGTCAAATCGAACGCGAGCGCGTGCAATGGGTCAATTTCGTCCCGACCATGATGCACCGGATCTGGGCGCTGCCGGAGCATGTGCGCAATGCCTACGACCTGTCGAGCTTGCAGACCGTGTTTCACATGGCCGCACCCATGCCGCCCTGGCTGAAGGAGAACTGGATTTCCTGGCTCGGGCCCGAGCGGATATGGGAGCTTTATGGCGGCACCGAGCGGCAGGGCTCCTGCATCATATCAGGCACGGAATGGCTGACGCACAAGGGCTCGGTCGGCAAGATCGGCGAGATGGCAAAACTGCGTATCATCGGCGAGGACGGCAACGATGTCGCGCCGGGCGAGACCGGCGAGATCTACTTCCTCAACAATGACGGCAAGGACGCCACCTATCACTATCTCGGCGCCGAGCCGAAGCGCCGCGCTGACGGCTGGGAATCGCTCGGCGACATCGGCCGGCTGGATGCGGAAGGCTATCTTTATCTCGGCGACCGCCTCGCCGACATGGTGCTGCGTGGCGGCGCCAACATCTATCCGGCGGAGGTGGAGGCCGCGGTGTCTGAAGCGCCCGGCGTGCGCTCCTGCGTGGTGGTCGGCTTGCCAGATTCGGAATTGGGCCAGCGCGTGCACGCCATCATCGAGCCGGAGCCCAATGCCGACGGTCAGGCGATCGCCGACGGCATGGCGGACTTCTTGAAGGACCGGCTCAGCCGCTACAAGCACCCCGAGAGCTTCGAGATCGTCAGCGCGCCGCCGCGCGATGATTCAGGAAAGGTTCGCAGAACACTGTTGCGCGACGAGCGCGCGGCGTGGATGAAGGAAGGACGCGCCTTCCGGATCATGCCGGCGAAGGCGCGGGCGCACGCCGAGTAAAGGAAGGATGTCTGCACATGACCATCACCATTGCAGCGAACAGCGTTCCGAAGCCGTCCGCCGAGATCATCGCGGGCTTTCGCGGTGCGCCGACCTCGGTCATCTCGGACAATCTCGCCCGGCTGCCGGGCGCGGTGGGGCTGAAGCCTTATCATCGCGGTGGCAAGCTGGTGGGCACGGCCTTCACAGTGCGCACCCGCCCCGGCGACAATCTCGCCATCCACCGTGCGCTGGAGCTGGTCGGTCCCGGCGACGTCATCGTGGTCGACGGCGGTGGCGACGAGACGCGGGCGTTGATCGGCGAGATCATGAAGAACATCGCGCAGTGGCGCAAAGCCGAAGGCTACGTCATTGACGGCGCCATCCGCGATGTCGCGGCCTTCGCAGCCGACGACTTCCCCTGCTATGCCCGCGCGGTGATCCATCGCGGCCCCTACAAGAACGGCCCCGGTGAGATCAACGTGCCTGTCACGGTTGGCGGCAGCGTGATCTCGCCCGGCGACGTCGTTGTCGGCGACGAGGATGGCGTGGTGTCGTTTCCCGCCGCCGGCGCCGCCGCGCTGCTGGAAGCCGTGCGCGCCCAGGTCGCGCGCGAGGAGGAGACCATGAAGGCGATTCGCGAGGGCCGTTACCAGGGCGCTTACGGCAAGTCCTGATCTGGGGCGTAGGTCAAGGCAGTGGCTGAGCCGATCGCAAGTCGAATCGGTCATTGCGATTTTCGAATATGATTCTGCGACTTTTGTTTCGACCGAAGTTCTCTCATTCCTTTGATGCTGAGGTTATTTAAATGTTGAGGAATTGCGCGATCATCCTGCCGAGTTTCCTGCTTCTGTGGGTCTCTGGAAACAACGACGTCAGATCGTGGGGGATGCGCGAGGTCATCAACGACCCTTATCCGCGCTCGATCATCCCCTTCTGGATGTCGACGGCACCGTAGGTCGCGTCAATTGCGGTCTCGAATTCGGCCAGGATTCCGTCGCCGGTCGATTTGAAGAATCGAACTCCGTACTCCTCGAGCTTCGGATCGAGCAGCTCACGTCGATGAGATTTGTATAGAAAATAGGCCAATTCCGCGTCCAGGATCGTCAGCCGCGAATAGCCGACGACATCGACGGCGAGCACCGCGCCCCATCTGCGCTCGAGTGCCGGCAGATCCCCTCGCGTGCGGCGGCCTGGTGCCTCCGACATCGCAACGTGCGATTCTGTCAACGTTCTCAATTTCATGGTGCGCCTCCTGACGCGTGTTGCGACCAATCGTCCACATCGGATGCAGGCACCTTAAGCAGGCAGGCGTCATTGCAGCGTGACCTGTCACGAGAGACGGGGTGATCCGGGAAGCAGTCAGAATCGCCGTTCAGCGCGATTTTTCACGCTCGTCTGACCGACTCGCTTGTTTCGAGGGACCGAATTCGGGTTGTGGGCTGTGATGAGGACACGCGCACTTGCGCGGGTTGTTTGGCTTGCGTGCGTCTTAAGCTAGTATGCTGGTGCGAATGACCGAGAACTGGCCGGGATCGATCGATGAATCTCGCTGCCCTGGATTTGCGCTCACAATCTGACGCCAAGCTGCTGGACAGCATCGCTGGTCTCGCATCGGCCGAGCTCGTCGCGCTCACGGGGCGTCTGAGCCGCGCGTTCTCGATCGCATCGCCCTTTGCCCCGGGCTTTCACTGCATTGGCGGCGAGATCGTCATCGCGCCTGATCAGGCGGCGGCGGCTCGCGCTGGGGCGCGGCTAAGCGTCACAGGAAATGGCGAGACGCAAGCGACAGCGCTGGTGTCATGTCTCGGTGAGGCAGCCGAGTATCTTTCCCAGTTCGAGCGGCCGGGGGACATCGCGGCAGCGGTCGCCGCGAGCGATCGAACGCGACTCGTCTCCGATGGCTGGGTTGGCCAGGCCGTGTCAGGCGCGAACCGGCCCATCGACTGCGTCAATGCGGTTGACGCTGCAACCGGAGAAGCCGGCCTATTGCCGGCCGATCTCTGCCTGAGGCGGCCACAAGAGCGAAGGGCGATCGACCCGGTCGTCGCATTGTCGTCAGGTGCAGCCGCGGGACCGAGCTTCGACGCCGCCGCGCTGCGCGCGGTTCTGGAACTCTGTGAGCGTGACGCCGCCGCGATGTGGTGGCTGGGTGGCCACCGCCCGAAGGGCTTTGCGTTGGAGCATCCGGCTACCAAAGCCGCGGCTGAATTGATCGGGCGATTGCGCAACGGCGAGTCGGCGCGGCGGACCATGTTGCTCGATATCACGACCGATATCGGCGTTCCCGTCGTTGCGGCCGTATCTTTGGGGCGCGACGGCCGGGACATGGCATGTGGACTGTCGTCACGGCTGGCCGCGAGCGAGGCGGCAAGGGCTGCGGTGCTCGAGATGTGCCAGATGGAGCTGTCTGCACCGGTCGCAGCAGTCAAGCGGGCCGAGAGTGGCGATGCCGCACTCAATGAAGCGGATCGTCGCCATCTGCGTCGCGCAGCGTTCGCGGCAGAGGATTGCGCATTGCTTCAACCGCGGGCGATATCGCCGGACGTTGCGTGCCTGCCGACGGCGGCCGGCGGACTAAAGGGGCTGGTGAGCCATCTGCGGGATCGAGGTATTCGGCTCTTTCTTGTCGATCATACCCGGCACGATCTTGGCGTT
The DNA here is from genome assembly GCF_054057995.1 of Bradyrhizobium sp. USDA 4486. Taxonomy (NCBI): domain Bacteria; kingdom Pseudomonadati; phylum Pseudomonadota; class Alphaproteobacteria; order Hyphomicrobiales; family Nitrobacteraceae; genus Bradyrhizobium; species Bradyrhizobium sp. USDA 4486. The sequence continues at coordinate 5,973,482 of NZ_JBSRZV010000001.1, read as the reverse complement.
GCCGTCGCAAGGGCCGTTTCGCCCGATCTGCAACCTTTTTCGGCAGCGGTTGCGACGAAGCGCTTTTCCCTTGCGCGCGAGTGTTCGGCTCTTGCCGGGCAGGAGATTCCACTATTTTAGAAGCCAAGATATCGCTGGACGCCGGTTGGTTGCGTTTCATAGGATTGGGTAAGCGTGGTTGACCATGACTCCGGCAATTGGTGGAGCATCAGAGGTGGCAACGGGGATTCAGGAAGCGCTGGCGAGCGGTCAATTGGCCCTGCGCCTTCTTGGCGATTTCGCCGCCAAAGTCGACGAGCGTGAGATTTCACTCGCGACGCGCAAGGCCAAGGCGTTGACAGCCTATCTCGCTCTTTCAGACAACACGCAGGATACACGCGAACGCTTGGTCGGCTTGTTGTGGAGTGAGAGCGACGAGGAACATGCGCGGGCTTCGTTGCGGCAGGTCGTCCATGACCTCAGGCTTGCCTTCGATAATGCTGGCTTTGAGGGATTCCGGGCTGACAAGCAAAACCTGTCGCTCTCCCGCGACCGGCGCCGTTGCGACGTCGACGAGGTGCTTGCGGCTGCAGCCCAAGGCACCGTGCATCCGCGACTGCTCGATACCCCGCGCATCACGGAAACTCTGCTGTCCGGTCTCGACAACCTCGATCCGGCCTTCCAGGTCTGGCTGCTGACCAAGCGCCAGCTGTTCCACGACAGATTGACGCTCGCGCTCGAGCGCTTGTTGCCCCGTGAGGGGGACTCTCGTGAAGCAACTGACGCGGCCTTGGCTCTGCTCAACCTCGATCCAACGCACGAAATCGCCTGCCAGCACCTCATTCGGACGCGCGCGGCGCGGGGCGACGTCGGCGGAGCCTTGAAGATCTATAAATCTCTCTGGGACCTTCTGGAGGCCGACTACGACATCGAGCCATCCAAGGAGACTCAAGAGCTGATCGTTCGCATCAAGCAGATGCCGGGACCGGGCGAGCAACAGCAGGCCCCGGTGATTGCCCGGAGCCTGCATGGCGTGTCGCAAACGCTCGCCCCCGCCCCGAAGCGGCTGCTCATATCCGTGTGCGCGTTTCAGGCGAGCGGCGTGCCTGAGGGCATGCGTCACCTCGTCGACGGATTTCGTCACGAGTTCGTCGCCTGCCTCGCGCGCTTTCGCGAATGGTCGGTGCGGACATTGCCGCCACTCTGGGAATCAGAGCCGAGAACCTGGTCGTCTCCGCCGGAATACATCGTCGAAGGCAGTACCTATGAGCTGAACGGCACGGTTCGGCTCGTCGTCACCCTGCGCGATGCGGCCAATTCAGTCTGCATCTGGAGCGAGCGCCATTCGATCACGCTGACGGAGTGGTTCGAAACGCAGGAGCGGATCGTCCGCCAGATCGCGATGGCGCTGAACATCCACGTCTCGGCCGAGCGGCTGCGTCGTCTTGCAGCCGGAGGCGAGATCACCCTGGAGATCCACGATCGATGGTTGCGCGGCCAAGCCCTGCTGCTGCAAATGGCCTCGAAGGACTGGCCGGCGGCCGCGGCCTTGATCGAGAGCCTGCTTGCCGATGCGCCGGATTTCTCTCCCGCCTTGAGCGGCCTCGTTCAGTACCGCAACATCGCGCATATCGCGCTTCCAGGACAATTTCGCGATCGTAGCAAGCATCCCGAGACGCTGCGAATAGCACAGCGTGCGATCCAGCTTGATCCGCTGGATTCGCGTGCGCAGCTGGCGCTCGCGTGGACCTACCAGCTGCTCGGCCGCATCGACGAATCGACGCTGCACGCAGCGCTTGCCGTCGATTTGAACGAAAACGATCCCTGGACCTTGATGGCGTCGGGCCAGATCTGTGCGTATTGCGGCGAATACGACCGCGCAGCGAAGCTCTCGGCCGCATCGCTCCGGATCACGCCGGTGCCCACGGCGCCGCAGATCGCCTATTCCGGCGCGATCAAGTTTCTGTGCTCCGACTATGCGGGATGTTGCGATGCCTCTCGCGAGGATCTCGGGATGTCGCCGGCCTTCATCATATGGGAATGCGCGGCCAAGGCGCATCTCGGCCGCCTCGACGAGGCCAGAGCGGATCTGGAGAAGGCGATGGAGCGGGTTGCGGCAGATTGGCACGGCCAGCAGAAACCAACGCGCGAGAACATCACGCGCTGGCTGTTGCACGTTTTTCCGATCGCGATCCGTGCAGACTGGGAACGCCTGGCCTCCGGTCTTGCCGCGGCCGGCGCTCCCGTCGAGGGTATCGAGTTCGGACCGTGGTGAGCGCAGTCCTCAGCCGCAGGTATTGATCGTGTATTCGCCGACCCGCTCGGCGTGAAGCTTTGCCTTCTGGCTCGGGCTGCTGGTTTGTTCAGGCAGCGGCGGCCTGCCCTCGATGCGGTCGTAGAATCCCGGCAATGGATAGGGCACGCCTGAACGCAGCAGCCGGATTTCGGACTCCGCGATCCTGTCGCGGTGTGGCAGCTTCACGTAGTGCGTATCTGGCTCAACGTCGATCATCTCGAACTTCAGGGCTTCGTTGCCCGTGACCTCGGCATTTTGCTCGCCGTCGTCGAAGAACAGCTGAACGCCGGCGGCCTGGGCCTGCGCAACGAATTCGCGGAAGCTCGTCGGCCTGGGAAACTCGCCCTTGGGATCGACGTCGGCCGGAAACGGATCCTTGTCAGTGATCACATGCCGGACGTAGTTCTTGCCCGTGGACCAGGTTTTGACCAGCTTGCCCCAATTCTCGTGATTGCCTGGAATGTTTCTGACGTTGATTCTCGGATAGGCCATCGCTTCTCTCCTTTCACGCTACGTGGTTGTCATGCTGGGGTGACGCGTTGTCTGTCGTTGAGAAACCGCCGAATGGTGGTCAGGCTGATACTTCGTTCGGGGCCCTCGATACCGCCAGGAATACGAAGATGTTGGCGCCGCCGCTCCCGCTCTTGCCGATCGCTGCCGCCGACAAGGACGCGGATTCGCTCTCTAGCCCGCCTGCGGGATTGTCTGGCAGCAGCCGATCTGACTGCGGATTTGGCTTCGCTTTGTTCTCGTCCGGATTGAACCTGATTAGATGCGCGAGCCTTTTCATCAGGCTCTCGGCTCGTGCCCATTGATCGTGATCCGACGGGTCAAATCGGACGCCGTCAAGCGTGAAGCGCTGTTCGTCGGCAGGCGTCGAGATGAAGTGGCAGAAGCCGCAGGGGTCTTCTCCCAAGTCCCTCGAGCGTGGCTGAAAATGAGCGGTCCTGCGAAATTGCGTAGAAGAAATGGTCCCATGTGATGCCATGGCGTCCTCGCATCTACCTCGCCGATCTTTAAGGATATCTCCCGTTATTTCACCGTGAAATGATCTTTCGTCATCGCGATGAGGCCCTTCACGATGCTCTCACACGCAAGGCCTACTCCGGCCAACGGGATGCAACCAGCACCAAGAGGCAACGGTGGGCTACCTAGAGCTAGATATTTCGGCACCGGGACATCGCCCCGACAGTTTACCCGCCAGCCCCTGCAATCTCTCTCAATGCCAGTCAATCAGCAGCCGGGGCAACGGAATGGCCGACTTCACAATCCGAATGAAGAACGAACTTCGTTTCTCAACCTGCGACGCTCCGCACGTTCCGACCAGTAAAACTCACGAGGAGATCATCCTTGTCGAGCTGCGCGGGGACCTTCTGATGATCACCGCGCTTGGCGCGGACGGTAGTCTCGGAAGCCGCGTCTATGCGCAGCGCACGATCGATCTGCCGGAGACCTCCCTCTTCATGATCCTCCCTAAATTGCCGTCCCACATTCGGGACCGCGCTTTTTTTCCAGCGCTCGGCACCATCGCAATATTGCAGCCGCCTCCAGGAAAACAGCGCCGGCTGCGCGCGGTCGGCACGGACAACAACAGCGGCCAATGTCACGGCTGGATTTTTGACGCAATCGAGGATGCGTCAAGCTCAAATTGACCGCACGGGGCACAGTCCGGCCGGCAGCTGGGCGGGTGCGGTGATCGGTTGCTGCCAGGAAGCGGCAGCTTCAGCGAGATGCCCCGGAGGGCCGGCGTCCGGTTCCCGGCCTCGCCGCCGCAAGCGTTCGCTTGATGTCCGGCTGCTCTTTCATTAGAGAATGGCGATGTGAAGCGGCGAATTCGGAGCAGGATCCGACGTTCGAAGAATTCGCCAACAACTTCAACGCGGTCCCGTAGCTCAGCCGGATAGAGCGGCGGTTTCCTAAACCGTAGGTCGGAAGTTCGAGTCTTCCCGGGATCGCCATTCTCGCTTGATCGCTGACGCGGTCGTCTGCCGGCGGGCGCGATCGGGTTGCTCTCACGTCCACGAACCGTGCAAAGCGCTTGCGGCTCCGGTGTCACGCCGACATGGCGGCGAAAGCGCGGCGCAAGGTAGCCGGCACCAATGTTTGCACATGCCAGCGGGAGATGGCGTTTCTAGACCAATCTCTCGTATCGCCATTTGGTATGGGACATCGTCCCCGTTTGCCAAAGGACTCCGGCGTAGAAATTGCTAGAAGTGGCAGGCTTCCCCTCTTTCGGCTGACGGATGGTCAGCCGCTTCACAGCTACATCCGGAGACCAGAATGCCTTTCGACCTGATCCTGCGCGGTGGGCGGGTGATTGACCCGTCCCAGAAGCTCGACGCCGTGACGGATGTCGCATTTTCGGGCGGCAAGGTCGCCGCGATCGGCACTGGGCTCAAGGCGGACCCGGGCACCCAGGTGCGCGACGTCTCGCAGTTCATCGTCACGCCGGGGCTGATCGATCTGCATACGCACGTCTATTGGGGCGGCACCTCGCTCGGCATCGATGCCGAGGATTTCTGCCGCCTCTCGGGCGTCACCACGGCGGTGGACACCGGCAGCGCCGGTCCCGGCAATTTCGCCGGCTTCCGCAAGCATGTCATCGAGCCGAGCCAGGTCCGCATCCTCGCCTATCTGCACGTCTCGCATGCCGGCATCTTCGGTTTCTCGCACCGGATCATGGTCGGCGAGAGCGAGGAGCTGCGGCTGATGAATCCGGTCGAGGCGGCCAAGGTGGCCGATGCCAACCGCGATCTCATCGTCGGCATCAAGGTCCGCGTCGGCCTGCATTCCTCTGGCACGTCAGGCGCGGTGCCGCTCGACATCGCGCTCGAGGTCGCCAACGAGGTCGGCATGCCGCTGATGGCGCATATCGACCATCCGCCGCCGAGCTATGAGGACGTGCTGGCTCGCCTGCGTCCCGGCGACGTTCTCACCCATGCGTTCCGCCCATTCCCCAACACGCCGGCGACGGCGCAGGGTACGGTAAAAAGAGCGGTGCTGGACGCGCGGGAGCGCGGCGTGCTGTTTGACATCGGCCACGGCAAGGGCTCGTTCGCGTTCAAGACCGCGCGCGCCATGCTCGCCAACAGCTTTTATCCGGACACGATCTCCTCAGACATCCATCAGCTCTGCATCGACGGCCCGGCCTTCGACCAGGTCACGACCATGTCGAAATTCCTGTGCATGGGCATGGAGCTGTCCGAAGTGGTCGCGGCCTCGACGGTGAATGCGGCGATGGCGCTGCGCCGGCCCGAGCTCGGCAGCCTCAAGCCCGGCAGCGTCGGCGACGCCACGCTTGTTACGGTCAAGCACGGCCAGTTCGACTACGAGGACGTCGTCGGCGAGCACCTGATCGGCGACCGCAAGATCGTCTCCGAAGGCGTCGTCATCGGCGGCCGCTGGTGGCATCCGAACTGAGCGGATCAGGTTTGCTCGTGGTAGGACCTCGTCGTCTATTGCGCTGCGGAGACTCTTCTGCGCTGCTCCGCCGTCTGGGCGTCAAGTTCCTTTCGGAAGAGCCTGAGCAATTGTCGTTGCAGACTACAACGACCTCGCGATCAGCAGCTTCATGATCTCGTTGGTGCCGCCATAGATCTTCTGGATGCGGGAATCGATGAAAATGCGCGAGATCGGGTATTCCTGCATGTAGCCGTAGCCGCCGAACAGCTGGAGGCATTCGTCCGCGGTCTGCACCTGCTTGTCCGAGCACCAGTATTTCGCCATCGACGCCGTGACGGTGTCGAGGTCCTTTGCGATCAGCCGCTCGATGCACCAATCGACAAAGACGCGCGCGATCATCGCCTCGGTCTTGCGCTCGGCGAGCCTGAAGGCGGTGTTCTGGAAGTCCATCAACGGCTTGCCGAACGCCTTCCGCTCCTTGGTGTATTCGGTGGTGAGTTTGACCGCCCGCTCCATCGAGGCGACGGCGCCGACCGCAAGCGCAAGGCGCTCCTGCGGCAATTGCTGCATCAGCTGGACAAAGCCCTGGCCTTCCTCCTTGCCGAGCAGGTTCTCCGGCGGCACGGTGACGTTATCGAAGAATAGCTCCGAGGTGTCGGAGGCGTGCAGGCCGATCTTGTCGAGGTTGCGCCCGCGCTTGTAGCGCGTCAGCGCCCGCGGTCTCGACCACGATCAGCGAGATGCCCTTGGCGCCGGGCTCGCCGGTGCGCGCGACCACGATGACGAGATCGGCGGCCTGGCCGTTCGTGATGAAGGTCTTCTGGCCGTTGATGACGTAGGAATTGCCCTGCTTCCTCGCGGTGGTCTTGACGCTTTGCAGGTCCGACCCGGTGCCGGGCTCGGTCATGGCGATGGCCCCGACCATCTCGCCCGAGGCCATTTTCGGCAGCCAGCGCTTCTTCTGCTCCTCCGAGCCGTAGTTGAGGATGTAATGCGCCACGATAGCGCTGTGCACGGAGACGCCGGTCGTCAGCTCCGGCACCGTGCTTTCGAGATCGTCGAGCACGGCGGCGTCATAGGCGAAGGTCGCGCCCAGCCCGCCATATTCCTCCGGCACGCTCGCCAGCAGCGCGCCCATCTCGCCGAGACCGCGCCAGGCGAAGCGATCGACCATCTTCTGCTCGCGCCATTTCTCGGCATGCGGGGCCAGGTCCTTGGCGAGATATTTCCGGAACTGGTCGCGGAAGACGTCGAGCTCTTCGGTCATCCAGGAGGAGCGGTAGGACATGATGGCCTCGATCGTTGACGGCGATGTGCACTCAGCCGTGCCACAAGGCCAGGCGCGGGCGCAAGCCCGCCGCCTTGCTACGCCTGCCGGAGCCGCCAATGATTGTGTCTTGAGGCTGCGCCCGCCGATGCGCTATCCCGCCTGCGCGGTTTTGCCGCCGTCGACGACGAACTGGCCGCCCGTCGTGTAGGGATGATCGTCCGAGGCGAGCACGAGGGCGAAGGCCGCGATCTCTTCCGCGGTCGCTACGCGCTGCATCCCCGGCACGTGGTTCTTGGCCCATTGCGCGAGGGCGACGTGCCAGGCTGCATCGGGCAGATTTTCCATGCCGGCGAGCCTGCGGATGAACGGCGTATCCGTGGTGCCGGGGATCAGCGTATTGATGCGGATGCCGTACTGGGCATATTCGAGGGCTGCGGCCTGGACCATCCCGACGAGCCCGCGTTTGGCCGCGGAATAGGCCGAGCGCTTTGCCGTCGTGGCGATGGCGTTAGATGACGACGTGACGACGATCGATCCACCCTTCTGTAGCATGTGCGGAATCTGGTACTTCATCGACAGGAACACGCCGCGCAGGTCGGTATTGATCACGTCGTCGAATTCGGCCGCACTGTACTGATGCAGCGGCTTTTCGATGGAAATTCCGGCATTGTTGAAAGCGACATCGAGGCGGCCATGAAGATCGATCGTCTTGTCGACCAATGCCTTGACCTCGGCCTCGTTGCGGACGTCGGCCCGAACGAACGCGGCGTCGCCGCCGCCAGCCTTGATCGCGTCCTCCACCTTCGTCCCGCGCTCGACATTGCGTCCGCAGAACACGACCTTGCCGCCTTCGGCGGCGAACATCAGCGCGGCGGCGCGGCCGATGCCGGAGGTGCCGCCGGTCACGATGATGACCTTGTCGGTGAAACGCTGGCGGCCGCTCGGCTTCTGCTGCGGCAGCGCCGCGCCTTGGCCGAGCGCGATGCCGCCGGCAAGGCCGCCGACCGCGCTCGCGAGCATTCCGAGAACGGCGCCGCCGACCAGATGGCGCCGTTTTACCGGCGAGCTCGCGGTGCTAGGCTGCATTTCGGTCATTTCGAACTCCCGACGGATCAATCTAAACAGTGTTAAGATGCATAGCTCTCAATCTGAACAGTGTCAAGTTCGCGCATGACGAAACCGATCGCGTCCGCGCCCGCCAAGCCGAACAGCAAGGCCCCGAAGCGGCCGGAAGCCGGCTACCATCATGGTGAGCTGCAGGAAGCGCTGATCGCCGCCAGCGAAGCCATTCTCGCCGAGCGCGGTGCCGAAGGATTCACCCTGCGCGAGGCCGCCCGCCGCGCCGGCGTGTCCCCGGCCGCGCCGTCGCATCATTTTGGCAATGCGCAGGGTCTTTTGACCGAGGTAGCGATCCGCGGTTATGACGCGCTTGCCAACGCGCTGCGGGATGCTGCATCCCGCAAGCAGGATGCGCGCGGCAAGCTCCACGCCCAAGGGCTCGCCTATGTCGAATTCGCGCTGAAACATCCCGGCCGCTTCCAGATGATGTTTGCCAACAAGCGCCTCGTCGCCGACGATCCGCGCCTCAGGCAGGCGAGCCGGGCGGCCGGCCGCGAGTTCGAGATCATCATCGCCGAGCTCGTCGGTGCGACGCCCAGGCAGGCGAAGACCGCGGCCGCGGCAGCCTGGTCGACCGTTCACGGTTTTGCCAAGCTTGCCCTCGAAGATAAATTCGGTTCAGTGAAGAGCGAGGCTGGGTACCGCGAGATCATGACGACGCTCAATCACGTGCTGAACTATCTCTGGCCACCGGGCAGCGCGGGCCCGAAGATCGAGGGGTAACGCGTCGTGCCGGCCAGAATGGCGGAGCTCAAGCTCGACATCGAGCGAATCGGCATGGTCTCGGCGATCCTGACGCAGCCGGACAAGGCGCGCGCCTGCTACGTTCTGGCGCATGGCGCGGGCGCGGACATGCGGCATGCCTTCATGGAGAAGGTCGCGGCAGGCTTGGCGGAGCGCGGCATCGCGACGTTCCGATTCAATTTCCCGTACATGGAGGAGAAGAAGGGCCGTCCCGACCAGCCGGCTGTCGCGCACGCGGCCATCCGCGCGGCGGTGGAGGAAGCGGCGCGGCTCTGTCCCGGCGTGACGCTCGTCGCAGGTGGAAAATCCTTCGGCGGGCGCATGACCTCGCAGGCGCAATCCAAGTCTCCGCTGCCTGGCGTCAAGGGGCTCGCCTTTCTCGGCTTTCCCCTGCATGCCGACAAGAAGCCGTCATCCGAGCGCGCCGAGCACCTTGCTCAAGTCGCGATCCCCATGCTGTTCCTGCAAGGCACGCGCGACGGGCTGGCCGATCTCCGACATCTCAAGCCGGTCATCGCAGCGCTCGGGGCGACGGCGACGCTGCATGAAATCGAAGGCGGCGATCATTCCTTCGCGGTGCTGAAGAAATCCGGCCGCACCAATGACGAGGCGCTCACAGAGGTGCTCGACGCGCTTGCGGCCTGGATCGAGGGGCTCGGCTGAGGCTCGAGCATGATCCGGAAAAGTGTGCAGCGGTTTCCGACCAGATCATGCTCCCAAAATGACGTGAAGCGCGCCGCGCTTCACGCGGAATAGAGCCCCTTGTCACGCGCCTTCTGGATCGCGAGCGCGGCGATCAGGTCGAGCGTCGGTGTCGACAGGCCGGCGGTGCGCGCGAAGGCGGCGGGGGCCTTCACCAGCACGTCGATCTCCATGGCGCGGCCGAGCTCGTAATCTTGGAGCAGCGACGGCTTGTGGTTGGGAGCGGGGCCGCTGCGCGTCACCCGCTTGACCTCGGGGATGAAGTGCTGGGCGATGTCGTTGGCCTCGTTCAGCATGCGCGGAATCACCTCGGCGAAGGCGGGATCGTCGCGCACGCCGCGCGCAGTCTGGCCGGTGAGCAGGCACAGCACCGAGAGCGACATGTTGGTCAGCAGCTTTGACCAGATCGCCTCGCGGATATCGGCCACCGGCGGCGATTCCAGCCGCGCGTCGTTGAAGACGCCACGGAGCTTCGTGATGCGCTCGCAGTTGCGGTCGTCGCATTCGCCGATCAGCAGGCGATTGCGGTCCGGCGTCAGGTTCTGCACCACGCCGGGCGCGGTCACCTCGTTGGAGGAGAAGATGACGCCGCCGATGATCCGCTCCTTCGGGATGCAGGCGCGCAGCCGCCCGCCCGGATCGAGGAAGGAAATGTCGGGCGGGGCGGGATGCCGCGGCGGCAGGCCGATGCCGTACCACCAGGGAATGCCGTTCTGGGCGAATACGATGGCGGTATCGTCCTGGAGTAGTGGCTTGATGCTGGAGACCAGCCCGGTCAGTGCGGTCGCCTTCAGCGTCGAGATCACGACGTCCTGCGGACCGAGTTGGGCCGGGTCGCCCGATGCGTTCACCTTGGCACTGACCTCGGAATCGCCGACACGCAGCTTCAGGCCGTTCGCCCGCACGGCTTCCAGATGCGCGCCCCGCATGACGCAGGAGACCTCATGACCGGCGCGCGCCAACCGTACCGCAATGTGGCTGCCGACGGCGCCCGCGCCGAAAATGCAGATGCGCATGTGATGTCTCGTCTCTGATCCCTAGATGCCGCCCGGCGGCAGCATGACACAAGCCGCCATGCGATGGGCGCGGCCTTCCCACGCTGGAAAGATATGGATCAGGATGCGTTGCCTCGGCCATAGTGCGCGCCCAACGAATGATCGGAGGATCGCCGATGACTGCCAACCCCGTCCTGTGGACCCTCGATGCGCGTGGGGTTGCGACCGTCACGCTGAACCGGCCGGAGGTCAACAACGCCTATGACGGTGCTCTGATCGCAGGCGTGCTCGCGGCCATGGACGATCTGGCCAAGAAACCGGCCTTGCGCATCGTCGTGCTCAAGGGCAACGGGAAACATTTCCAGGCTGGCGCCGACCTCAAATGGATCAACGGCGTGCGGCCACGATCGCCCGAGGCCAACGAGGCGGCCTCGCAGGCGACCTTCGAGGCCGTGCAGCGCCTCAACACCTTGGCCGTCCCGACGGTCGCGCTGGTGCAGGGCGGCTGCTTCGGCGGCGGCACCGGCGTGATCGCGGCCTGCGACGTCGTGATCGCCGCCGACAACGCCCTGTTCTCGATCACCGAAGTGCGCTGGGGCCTGACCGCCGCGATCATCATCCCGCAGCTCTGCGATGCCATCGGCGTCCGGCAGGTCCGCCGTTACGCGCTCACTGGCGAGCGCTTTGGCGCCGAGGATGCCCGCCGCGTCGGCCTCGTGCATGAGGTGGTGCCGCTCGCTGAACTCGAAGCGGCGGGCGCCAAGGTAGTCGAGCAATTGCTGGCGAACGGTCCGGAAGCGATGGCCGAGACAAAGCGGCTTGCGCTGGAAAGCTCGTTCGGCGGTATGGCGGTGGACGATGCCGCCTACAAACGGCTCGTGCAGCTGCATTCGCTCAAGCGCCAGAGCAACGAAGCGGCGGAAGGGCTGGCCTCGTTCGCCGAGAAGCGCGCTGCGAATTGGGGCGGCGGCAAAGACTGAACGTCAGCAGCCGCGGCAGATGTTGTTGATGCTGCGATAGACCGCGTCGTCATCCTGTCGCATCTGGCGCAGCGATTCAAACGTCTTGCTCTCGTCCATCGGCGCCACGGGTTTACGCTTGGCGGCCAGTTCTTCCTCCTGCCGCTTGTAGCAGGCCTCGCGATCCGGCTTGGCCTGGATGAAGCGGCAGTTTTGCTCCAACGCCGCGGCGGGAGCGCTGGAGATCGCGAGAACGACCAGGGCGGGCAGGGCTAGTTTCAAGAGCATCGAATCCATCGCCGACCTTCTCTCAGCTCCCTCGATCGAGAGCAACAGGCATCTTGTGACACTCGCCGCGGCTCACAGCGACGGCGCGAGCGATGTTTTCAGCAGCGTCAGCAGCGCCTGCACCGCGGCGGCGTTGCGGCGCCGCTCGGGGATGGCGGCCTTCACCCACAATTCCGGAATCGGAAAGTCGCGCAGCACCGGCTTCAGTGAGCCGTCGCGCAAGGCATCGGCGACGAGATAATGCGACATCAGCGCGATGCCGTTACCGGCGATGGCACTGCGCGCCAGCACATGTCCCTCGTTGGAGGAGAGCAGCGGGCTGACCTGGATGCTGATGCGGCCGCGCGGCCCGTCGAACACCCACTCCGGACCTGTCGGCATGAAGCTGAGGCAGCGATGCTCGACGAGATCGCGCGGATGCTTTGGCGTGCCGTGCTTTTTCAAATAGGCCGGCGAAGCGCAGAGCAGCCGCTTCAACGGCACCAGCGGCTCGTCGACCACGCCGCCGAAGGAATGCGGGAAGGCGCCGATGGCGATGTCGAATCCTTCAGTCACGGGATCGACCGGGCGGTCGATCAGCACGATCTCCAGCTTGAGCCGCGGGTTTTGGGTCTGGAAGGCGCTGAAGGCATCCGCAAGCCGCGCCACCGTCAGCGAGGTCGGCGCCTTGATGCGGAGGTGATCGACCAAGTCATGGCCCTTCTCACCCATGCGCGACAAGAGATCGGTGGCGTCAGTGACGACGCCGCGCGCGCGATGCACGTAGCGTTGTCCGGCCTCAGTCAGCCGCAACTGCCGAGTCGAGCGGTGGAACAGCGGGGTGCCGATCCGTGCCTCCAGCTGCGTGACGCGCTTGGCGACAACGGAGGTCGAGACGTTGAGCTTTCGCGCGGCGGCGGAGAAGCCGGCGGCATCGGCGGTGGCGAGGAAGGCCTGAAGGTTCACCAGGATGTCCATATTCGACCTTTCTCGATTTGCGAAAGCTGATCGCGTATTCTGGTGGATTGTAGCCTTCTGCGCGTTAATTCATAGTCGCCTGCAAGCAAGGAATTTTGGGAAGGAACGCACCATGCGGGCCATGATCGAAGAACCGGCACGGAAGGTGCCGCTCTACGGCGAATATGAAGTCGTCGTCCTCGGCGGCGGGCCGGCCGGCATTGTGGCGGCGGCCTCCGCGGCGCGGGCGGGGCGGAAGACACTGCTGATCGAGCGCTACGGTTTTCTGGGCGGCATGGGTACCGCCGCCGGCGTCACCAATTTTTGCGGCCTGCACGGCAATGTCTACGGCAAGGCGCATCGTCTGGTGCAGGGCATGGCGTCGGATCTGCTGGCGCGGATCGACCGCTTGGGCGGCCTCAATGCGCCGCACCTGATCCTCGGCAAAGTGTTTGCGCAGGCCTATGACACCGCGGCCTACAAGATCGCGGCCGATCAGCTGCTCGCCAGCCACAAGGTGCACATCCTCTTCCACGCCCTCGGCGCCGGCGTCGTGATGGGCCATAACAGCCGCATCGATGCGCTGCTGGTCGAGACCAAGGCCGGCCGGCAGGCGGTGCGCGCGGAGATCTTCATCGATTGCTCCGGAGACGGCGATCTCGCAATCTGGGCCGGCGCGCCCTACGAGATCGGCGACGAGCACGGCCATCCCCTCTATCCCTCGATGATGCTGCGGCTCAACGGCATCGACCCGGAGAAGGCGGGCGATGCCTGGCGGACCATCCCGCAATTGATGGAAAAGGCGGTTGCCGCCGGCACGCATACATTTCCGCGCAAGAGCGCGATCGTGCGGCCGCAAAAATCCGGCATCGAATGGCGGGTCAACTTTACGCAAGTCGCGCGTGAGGACGGCCATGCGATCAACGGTGTCGAGCCTGACGATCTCACCCGCGGCGAGATCGAGGGCCGCAAGCAGGCGCTCGCCGCCTTCGAATTCCTGCGCACCGTGCCGGGCTTTGAAAAATCCTACATCGTCGATTTGCCGCCGCAGCTCGGCATCCGCGAAACGCGCCGCATCAAGGGCGGCTATCAGCTCAGCGGCGAGGACGTGCTCGGCTGCGCCTCGTTCGAGGATTCCATCGGCGTCAATGGCTGGCCGATCGAGGCCCATGTTCCTGGCGATGTCGTCTTCACCTTCCCGCCGATCCCGGAATCGCGCGGCTACAACGAGCTGCCCTACCGGATGCTGGTGCCGGAAGGCGTCGACAATCTCCTGGTCGCCGGCCGCTGTGCCTCGATGACCCATGAGGGCCAGTCGGCTGCGCGGGTCTCCGGGGCATGTTTCGTGATGGGCGAGGCAGCCGGTTCCGCCGCCGCGCTGGCGCTCTCGGGAAACCGGATTCCGCGCGAAATCCCCATTGAAAAATTGCAGGAAACGTTGAAACAACAGGGCGCCTTCATCGGGCGGGACCAAATGGTGCCCGAGGGCCTGTGACGGTCTGCAAGACAAACGCGAGAGGAAACGGGATGATCGGAATTGCACGGCTCGCAGCTGCTGGCCTGTTGGCGATCATGGCCATGGGCGCGGCGCAGGCCGACGACGCGCTGAAGGCCAAGGTCGGCGTGCTCCGTCTGTCGTCCTCTGCGCCCGTCTTCATCGCGCAGGACAAGGGCTATTTCCGCGACGCCGGCCTCGATGTCGAGCTGAAGTTCTTCGATGCAGCGCAGCCGATCGCCGTCGCCACCACGTCGGGCGACGTCGATTTCGGCGTCACCGCCTTCACAGCCGGCCTCTACAATCTCGCCGGCAAGGGCGTGCTGAAGGTGATCGGCGGCATGAGCCGCGAGAAGGCCGGCTATCCCCTGATCGGCTACTTCGCCAGCAACAATGCCTATGCCGCCGGCCTGAAGACGCCGAAGGACCTCGCCGGCAAGCGCATTGCGGTCACGCAGGTCGGCTCGTCGTTTCACTATTCGCTCGGCCTGCTCGCCGACAAATACGGCTTCAAGCTCGCCGACGTGAAAATCGTGCCGCTGCAGTCATTGTCGAACGCGGCTGCCGCGCTCAAGGGCGAGACGGTCGACGCGGCGCTGCTGCCGGTCTCCACCGCGCGAAAACTGATGGACGAAGGCGGTGCAAAATTCCTGGGTTGGGTCGGCGACGAGACGCCCTGGCAGCTGGGTGCGGTGTTCGCTTCGCCGAAGACGCTGACCAACAAGGCGCTGGCGACGAAATTCCTCGGCGTGCTCGCAAAAGCCGACCGCGAATATCACGACGTCATTCTCGCTTCCATGAAGGACGGCGTCGCCCCGATCAATGACAAGACCAAGCCGCTGTTGGAGATCATCGCCAAGTACACCAACCTGCCGGTCGAGCAGGTGGTCGGCAACTGCGCCTATATCGATCCGGACGGCAAGCTGGACGTGAAGAACGTCGACAACCAGATCAAATGGCTGCAGGAGCAGGGATTCGCCGACAAGGGTTTTGATGCGAATGCGATCATCGCCAAGGATTATGTGAAGGCGGATTGATTCATGCCGCATGCACCCCACCATCGCCGTCATCCTTCGAGGCTCCCATCGCGATGCATTCGCATCGCGATGCTCGCACCTCAGGATGACGGGGAGAGAACAGGGCGTAATTCATGGACCTGATTGCCAACCACGTCACCCATCGCTTCGGCGATCTCGCCGTGCTCGACGATATCTCGTTTACCGTCGGCGCCGGCGAGGTGGTGGCGATCGTCGGTCCCTCCGGCTGCGGCAAGAGCACGCTGCTGTCGATCCTCGGCGGCCTGCTGCAGCCGACGTCGGGCGCGCCCGAGCTGCGCGGCGCGCCGCCGGCGGACAGTCTCAATCCGCTGACCTTCGTCTTCCAGGATTTTGCGCTGCTGCCTTGGGCCACGGTGGAGGAGAACGTCGAATTTCCGCTGCTGCACTCCCGGCTCTCGGTCACGCAACGGCGCGCGCTGGTGGACGACGCCTTGCGCCGCACGGGCCTGACCGATTTCCGCCAGACCTATCCAAAGCAGCTCTCCGGCGGCATGCGCCAGCGCGTCGGTATTTCGCGCGCGCTGGCGGTGAAGCCCGCCATCCTGCTGATGGACGAGCCGTTGTCGGCGCTGGATTCGCAGACGCGTGAGCTCTTGATGGAGGATTTCGTCCGCCTGCTCGCCGACGGCGGCATGGGCGCGGTCTATGTCACGCACAATCTGGAAGAGGCCGCGCGGCTTGCCGACCGCATTGTGGTGCTGTCGCGACGGCCGGGTCGCATTCGCGAGGTCGTCACGGTGCCGATGACGCGCGCGGCGCGCGGCGAAGCGGCAGCGCGGGAAAAGCTGCTGGCGCTTCAAAACCAGATCTGGTCGCTGATCCGCAGCGAAGCCATCGATGCCGAGCGCGAGGTGCAGCATGCTTGATCGGGCGCCGGCGGAAACTCTCGCAAAGGACGAAACGACCCGGCGCGTCCGCTTCCGCG
Organism: Bradyrhizobium sp. USDA 4486; assembly: GCF_054057995.1. NCBI lineage: Bacteria > Pseudomonadati > Pseudomonadota > Alphaproteobacteria > Hyphomicrobiales > Nitrobacteraceae > Bradyrhizobium > Bradyrhizobium sp. USDA 4486. The sequence goes on along the minus strand of NZ_JBSRZV010000001.1, from coordinate 5,957,314 downwards.
GCGCAGGCTTCGTGCCCGCGTCGAGCCGCTTCGGCGGCTGGATCGCGCTGGCGCTCGTCATCGCGATCTGGCAGGCGGCCGGCAGCACCGGCCTGGTCAACCCACTGTTCCTGCCGGCGCCATCGGCGATCGTGCGGGCGATCTACGAGCTCGCGATCTCAGGCGCGCTCTGGCAGCATCTTTCGGCCTCGCTCCTGCGCATCGGCGTCGGCTGGCTGCTCGGGACCGCAGCCGGTGTCGCGGTCGGATTCGCTATCGGCCTGTCGAGGCTCGCGCGCAGCGTTGGCATCACCTTCATCTCGGCGCTGTTCCCGATTCCCAAGATCGCGCTGCTGCCGCTCTTGATCCTCTGGCTCGGCATCGGCGAAGAGCCGAAAATCGCGACCATTGCGTTAGGGGTGTTCTTCTCGACCGCGATCTCGGTCTATAGCGGCGTCGATGCGGTGCCGCGCAATCTCATCCGCATGGCGCAAAGCTTCAACGTGCCCTTCGCCACCATCGTCCGCAAGGTGATCTGGCCCGGCGCGCTGCCCGCGATTCTTGCCGGCTTCCGCATCACAGCCTCCGTTGCGCTCTTGCTCGTCGTCAGCGCCGAGATGATCGGCGCGCAATTCGGCATCGGCGCCTTCGTGCTCCAAGCCGGCAATCTGATGCAGACCGATCAACTGCTCGCGGGCGTGGTGATCCTGTCGGTGTTCGGCCTCGCGGTGGGGAAGGTGATCGGCTGGCTGGAGATGCGGCTGTTGCACTGGCGGTAGCCACGCTGTCGTCCCTGCGAAAGCACGTGTTCGCAGGGACGACACCGGATGTGAGGCGCGCGAACCCCACATCACGCGTTGCCGCGATCCTCCCGAAACAAATCCAGCTTCTGCTGCACCGGCCGGTCCGAGAAGCTGAACAGCACGGCATCCTCGTCCGCCTCGTGCGTCACCCAATGCCAGCTCGGCACCACGAACAAATCGCGCGGGCCCCAGTCGAACACGGCATCGCCGATCCGGCTGCGGCCGCGTCCCTCGATCGGACAGAACACCGTCGCGTCCGTCGATCGATAGCGCGCGGTGCTAAAACCCTTCGGCAGCAGCTGGACGAAGGTGCCGATGGTCGGCATCGCGAAATCGCCGGTCTCGGGGTTGCTGAACTTCAGCTTCAGCCCGTGGCAGGCGTCCCACTCCTGGCTCGCGCGAGCCTTCTCCAGCGCCTCGCGGGTGTAGGCGTAGGGATAGCTGAAGATCGGCGACGTCTTTGAGCTCCGCTTCACATCGACCGGCAGGAGGTTGTGGCCGTAGCGCGCAAAGCTGTCGCCGGCCGGTTTTGTGATCTTCTGCTGGTCCTCTTTCGAACCCTCCGCAAACGAGCAGTCGAAGAACTGCACCAGCGGAATGTCGAGGCCGTCCAGCCAGAACATCGGCTCATCAGTTTCATTGGAATGATCATGCCAGGTCATCGACGGCGTGATGATGAAGTCGCCGGGCTCCATCGCGGTGCGCTCGCCGTCTACGGCGGTGTGCGCGCCCTTGCCTTCGAGCACGAAGCGCAGCGCCGACTGGCTATGGCGGTGCGCGGGCGCGACGTCGCCGGGCACGACCATCTGCACGCCGGCATAAAGCGAGGTCGTGATCTTCGATTGTCCGCGCAGGCCCGGGTTCTCCAGCACCAGCACGCGCCGCTCGGCCTCCTTGGCCGTGATCAGCTTGCCGGCCTCGGTCATGTAGTCGCGGATGACGTCGAATTTCCAGAGGTGGGGCCGGCACGCGCTCCTCGGCTCGGGCGTGATCAGATCGCTCATCACGGTCCACAGCGCGGTGAGATTCTCGCCGTCGATCTTCTTGTAAAACGCCTCGCGTTCGGGCGTCTTGGTCACGGCTTCCATGGTGCGCTCCCGTTCGTTTTGTTGATTGACAGTATACTGACGATCTAGGTAGCGTCAACGCGGCGGACGGTCACCAGAGGCTGTCGTTCCGGGGCTCGCAAAGCGAGAACCCGGAACCTCGAGATTCCGGCTCGGCGCTGGCGCGTCGCCCCGGAATGACGGCGCAAATCAAAAGGGAGGGTCTCGATGAAGCTGCACGGCTATTTCCGCTCCAGCGCCGCCTATCGCGTGCGGATCGCGCTGAACCTCAAGGGCCTCGGCGCCGAGCACCTGCCGCATCACCTGCGCAAGGGGGAGCAATGCGCGCCCGCCTATCTCGCCATCAACCCGCAAGGCCTGGTGCCGGCACTGGAGAACGATGCGGGCGCAGTTCTGACCCAATCGGTCGCCATCATCGAATGGCTCGACGAGACCCATCCTAACCCGCCGCTGCTGCCGAAGGATCCGCTGCGCCGCGCCAAGGTGCGGGCGTTCGCGCTGGCAATCGCCTGCGACACCCATCCGGTGCAGAATTTGAAGGTGCTGGCGCGGCTGCGCGAGCTCGGCCTGGCCGAGGAGAAGGTCCAGGACTGGGCCGCCTGGGTCAACCGCGAGGGCCTGTCGGCCTGCGAGACGCTGATCAAGAACGAGCCCGGTCCGTTCTGCTTCGGCGATGCGCCGACGCTCGCCGACCTCTGCCTGGTGCCGCAGCTCGCCAATGCGCGCCGCTTCGGCGTCGATGTCTCAGCCTATCCGCGCCTGCTCAAGGCCGAGGCTGCGGCCAAGGCGCTGCCGGCCTTCGCCAATGCCGCACCGGAGAAGCAGGCCGATGCCGAGTAAGCCTGCGGCTCCCATCACGATCGACGCGGTCTATGCCGCGCCGGGCTACCTGTTCCGGCGCATGCAGCAGATCGCGGTTTCGATCTTCATGGAGGAGTGCAAGGCGTTCGATCTCACGCCGGTGCAATACGCGGCGCTGATCGCGATCCATACCCATCCCGGCATCGACGCGACGCGGCTGTCGGCAGTGATCGCGTTCGACCGCTCGACGCTCGGCAGCGTGATCGAGCGGCTCCAGGCCAAGGAGCTTGTCGAGCGCAAGCCGGCGCCCGAGGACAAGCGGATCAAGCTGCTCTATCTGACCAAGGCTGGCGCAGCGATCCTGCGCGAGATCATCCCCGCCGTCGAACGCGCCCAGGCCCGCATGCTGGAGCCGCTGAAGCCCGCCGACCGCAAGGCGCTGATGGGGCTGCTGACACAGCTCGTCGACCTCAACAACGAGGCCTCGCGCGTGCCGCTCCGGGCCGAGGATGCGCTGGAGCATCTGGGCAAGGCAGGGTGAGTAAAATGCTGCCTTCGCAACAATAACGGTGTCATTCCCCGCCACCGGGTCTCGCCTTCGGCGAGCCCGATGACAGGCTTCGGCGGGGAATCCAGTACGCCGCGCCTTCTCCGTACCCTCGCTCTCTGGGAATACTGGATCGCCCGCCCCAGTGCGCAAGTGCGCACAGGGCGGGCGATGACAGCGGATGTGTGGCGGCGCAAGCGCGCCCCTCACTTCCGTCGGTCTCACATCCTGAGCAACGCCTGGCGGTCGATCTTCCCCGTGCCCGTCTTCGGCAGCTCGTCGGTGAAGATCACCTCGCGCGGATATTTGTACGGCAGCAGCTTGCCTTTCACGTAATCCTGCAGCCGGCGCGTCGTCTCGCCCTGGTCCACCGCGCGGTTGTTCATCACCACCACCGCCTTCAGCGTCATGCGCCGGTCCGGCAGCTCGGCGGCGAACACGGCGCATTCGCGGATATCAGGGTGGTCGGCGAGGCAGAGCTCGACCTCGAGCGGATAGACCCACTGGCCGGAGATCTTGATCAGATCATCCGCTCTGCCGCGGAAGAAATGGAAGCCGTCGGCATCGCGCACGAAGCGGTCGCCGGTGTAGATCCACCCTGCATCGCGGATCGTCTCGGCGGATTTGTCCGGCCGGTTCCAGTACAGCGGCGTGTTGGAATCACCCCGTACCCACAGAATCCCTTCCTCGTTGTCGCCGACGTCACGGCCATCCTTGTCGCGCAGCGCGACCTCGTAGCCGGGCACGCGCAGGCCCGCGGCGCCGAGCTTCTTCCGCTCGGGACGGTTGGAGAGATAGATGTGCAGCACCTCGGTCGAGCCGAGGCCTTCGACGATCTCCAGCCCCGTGAGCGTCTTCCAGCCGTTGAAGACCTCGGCCGAGAGCACCTCGGCCGCAGAGAGCGACATGCGCAGCGACGAAAAATTCGTTTTGTCCGCGCCCTCCGCCTTGGTCAGCGACGTGTACAGCGTCGGCAGGCCGAAGAAGACCGTCGGTTTGTACTGCTCGATCGCTGCGAAGATCGCGGCGGGCTTCGGCTGGCCCGGCAGCAGCAGCGTCGCGGCACCGGCCGAGAACGGGAAGGTGACGGAGTTGCCGAAACCATAGGCGAAGAAGATCTTCGGCACCGAGAAGCAGATGTCGTCCGGCGTCAGCTTCAGCACGTTCCGCGCAAAGGCGACATCGCTATACGCCATGTCGTGCTGGAGATGCACGATGCCCTTGGGCCGGCCGGTCGAGCCGGAGGAGTACATCCAGAACGCCATCTCGTTGCGATGCGTCGGAGCTTCTGCCAGTTCAGCCGGGAATTGCGCGAGCCAGCTTGCCGCCGCGAGCGCCGCAGGCGCGGCATCCCCGCGCGCATCGCCATTGACAACGATCAGCGTGTGCAGCTTCGTATCCTTGCACGCCTCGGCATTGAAGCGCGCGCAGAACTCGGCGTCCGCCACGGCAACCGCCGCGGCGGAATCGGCGAGATAGAATTGCAAGAGGTCCGGCGGCGTCAGTGTGTTGATCAAGAGCGGCACGAAGCCGGCGCGCACCGCGCCGAAGAAGGCGGCCGGATAGGCCGGCGTGTCGTCGAGGAACAGCAGCACACGGTCGCCGCGCTTCAAGCCAAGCGAGACAAAGCCGTTGCCCCAGCGGCATGCCTCCGCGCACAGCTCGGCATAGGTCCGCGTGCCCGCCGGCCCGATCAGCGCGACCTTGTCGCCACGGCCTTTGCCGAGATTGTCGAACAGCACGCGGCCGGCGTTGTAAATGTCCGGAACGGCAAAGCCGATCTCGCGCGCCCCCGGGCTGTCGGCCGGCACCTGGTCAGGAATCACGTTGCTCATGCCGTAGCCTCGCCGCCGGCGTCTGCGCCGTTTCTGGTGGCCTCGTAACGCGCCATGAAGGCGGGCGACATATGGCGCAGGCGTGCATCGTCGATGCGGCCGGAGCGGGTGATGTAGCTGTAGGCAAAGTCCATCAGCTCGAGCTGCATGTGCTCGGCGAAATGCTCGTACCAGAAGGCGGAGGTGCGGGCGGCGTTGACGAGCTTCTGCACGATCGGTTTGCGCGCGGCCTGGTAGCGATGCAGCGCCGTCGACAGATGCGCATCCGATTCCAGCGCCTTGATCAGCGCGATGGCGTCCTCAATCGCGAGCCGCGTGCCCGAGCCGATCGAGAAATGCGCCGAATGCAGCGCGTCACCGATCAGCACCATGTTCTTGAACGACCAGTGCTCGTTCCAGACCCAGGGGAAGTTGCGCCACACCGACTTGTTTGAGACGAGGCAGTGGCCGCCGAGCGTGTCGGCAAACACCTCCTCGCAGACGCCCTTGGATTGCTCGACGTCCTTGTAGGCGAAGCCATAGGCCTGCCAGGTCGCGTGGTCGCACTCGACCAGGAAGGTGCTCATGTTCGGCGAGTAGCGGTAGTGATGCGCGTTGAAGACGCCGCGATCAGTCTTCACGAACGTCTGCGACAGCGTGTCGAAGCGCTTTGAGGTGCCGTACCAGACGAACTTGTTGGAGGAGTAGGACAGCGAGGTGCCGAAATCGCCTTCATAGGCGCGGCGCACCAGCGAGTTCAGCCCGTCGGCGGCGACGATCAGATCGTGGCCGTTGAGCTGGTCGATGGAATGGATCTGCGTGTCGAACCGCGACGTGACGCCGACATTGAGCGCGCGCTGCTGCAAGAATCTCAACAGCTCGAGCCGTCCGATCGAGGAGAAGCCGACGCCGTCGATGGCGACGCTGTCGCCATGCAGGCTCAGCGTGATGTTCTCCCAGCTTTCCATGTGCGGGGCGATCGCGTCGACCGTCTCGGGGTCGTCGGCGCGCAGGAACTCCAGGGCCTGGTCGGAGAACACGACGCCAAAGCCCCAGGTCGCGTCGGCCGGGTTCTGCTCGAACAGGTCGACCTGATCCTCGGGGTGACGCTTCTTCCAGAGATAGGCGAAGTAGAGCCCGCCGGGCCCCCCGCCAATCACGGCGATCCGCAACGTCTTCCTCCCTAATTGACAGTATACTTACTATCTTGGGGGTAGACTAATGTGCTCCGGCCTCCCACGCCAGCGGAATTATCGGTAAGGCGTGGCGCGTCGAAGCCCGCTCTCGGACACGCGTTTGCGCCTGTCCGAGACCGCTAGATGCGAACCATAGCCAAACCGGGCCGGATTGGCCACCCGGGCGGTCAGAGGCAGCGCTTCACGTCGACCCCGTCCACCAGCACCCGGGTGCAGCGAGCCACCGGAACCGGCTTGCGGACGCGACGGCAGCGTTGGGGCCGGCGCAGCCCGCGCGATAGACGCCGCGCAGTGGCGCGTGAAGTGTGCGTTGGCTAACGCGCCGCGAACGGTGCGAGCACGTCCTTGCACGCGGGCGACAGCGACGCGGCTTGGTTGGAGATACACTGGATGATGCGGCCGCCGCCGGGCGCGACGCCGGTACAGAGCGAGCGGATGTCGGCGCCGCAGGCGGAGCGGACGATGAACAGCTCTTCGCGCGGCCGCAGCGGGCGTAACGCGATCACGGCCGGCGCCGCAGCCGGTGCAGCACCGGCCGCTGGCGCTGCGGCTGCCACGCCGCCGCCACCAGCTGCGGCGGTTACGGCCTTCTCGCAGGCCGGCGAAACCTTGGCCTTGTTCTTCTCCAGGCATTCGAGCGCGGGGGCGCCGCCGGGCGGCACGCTGGCGCAGAACTTGGGATAATCCGCCCGGCACGCGCTCTTGACCGCAGCGACCTGTGTGCTGCTCGGTTGCTTTGCGGCCGCGGCCTTCGGAGCGGCTGCCGCTGCCGGCTTGGCCGCAGGCTCGGCGGCCGGCGCAGCTTCCGTTTTGGCTGGTTCGGATTTGGCTGGTTCGGATTTGGCCGGCTCAGACTTTGCGGGAGCAGCTTCGGTCTTGGGAGCCGCAGCGGGCTCGACCGCGCGGACCGCGGTTTGGCAACCCGCCGACAGATTGGACATGTTCTTTGCCAGACATTGATAGGCTTCCACGCCGCCCGGCGTCACGCTCGCGCAGTGCGCCATGAAGTCCGAGCGGCATGCGGAGCGGATGGCGCTCTTCTGCGCCTCGGTCGGGGCTTGCGCGAATGCGCCTGTTGCAGTTGCGAAGAGCGTCGCCGCGAGCAACGCGGTGCGCGTTGAAGCATGTTTCAACGTGTTGAACATTGGGGTGAATTCCTGCCCTGTCGGTAATGCCGACGCTTTATTAAAAGTGATGCAAACAATCGTCGCGCGTAATGTGTCGCAAGCGGCATCATTGGCCGCTTCGACCTCTACCGCAAGTCAATACTAGCTGTGCAATTGCGACCTTACTGCGTCGTCAGAGCTTGACCATGCGCTTGCCGCGGTTCTCGCCGGCCAGCAATCCGATCAGCGCCTTCGGCGTGTTCTCGAGGCCCTCGATGATGTCTTCCTGCACCTTCAGTCTGCCGGATTTCACCCAGGCCTGGAGGTCGGCGAGCGCGCGCTGGCTGTCCTTCATGTAGTCCATCACGATGAAGCCCTGCATCACCAGCCGTTTCACCACGATCAGGCCGGGCACGCCGCGCGGGCCGTGCGCTGAGGGCGCGCCGTCATATTGCGAGATCGCACCGCAGCAGGCGATGCGGCCGTAATTGTTCATCTGCGGCAGGCATGCTTCCAGAATGTCGCCGCCGACATTGTCGAAATAGACGTCGATCCCTTTCGGCGCCGCCGCGCGCAAGGCCTTGAACACCGCGCCATCCTTGTAGTCGACCGCCGCATCCAAGCCGAGCTCGGAGGTCAGCCAGTTGCACTTGTCGGCACCGCCGGCGATGCCGACCACACGGCACCCTTTGATCTTGGCGATCTGCCCGACGATCGAGCCGACCGAGCCTGCGGCCGCGGAGACCACGACGGTCTCGCCCTCGTTGGGCTTGCCAACCTCCAGCAAGCCGAAATAGGCGGTGAGGCCGGCGATGCCGAACACGCTGAGCAGATGCGTCATCGGCTCCAGCTTCGGCATCTTTGTCAGATGCTTTGCCGCCACCGCGGCATATTCCTGCCAGCCGGTGTCGCCGAACACGATGTCGCCTGCCGCGAGTCCCTCGGCCTTCGAGCTGACGACCTCGGCGATACCGCCGCCGGCCATCACGCTGTTGGCCTCCACGGCCGAACGATAGGTCGCGCCGTGCATCCAGGCGCGGTTGGCGGCGTCGAGCGAGATGTATCGCACGCGCAGCAAAGCCTCGCCGTCCTTCGGCTCCGGCATCGCACCATCGATCATGCGAAAATGTTCGGGGCCGAGCTTGCCGCTGGGCTTTTCCACCAGAAGGATCTGGCGATTGATGCTGCCGCTCATGGCGTTTCCCTCTTCATTTGTTTGACGATTATTGATGCAGCCGCCGCAAAGAAAACGTGCAAGCCACATTCGTTGTGCGCTGCATGAAGGCTAGATCGCGCGCCCTTTTCGCGCAATGGGAACATCTCGCCCCGAGCAGGTGCACGCAAAGCGTGTTGCGTCGCCGTGATATCTGCGACATCATGAAGCGGCCGATGTAGTGGGGGTCTTTCAATGTCGAACAGGTTTACGCAATACATTCTGGCCGCGATGGTGCTGGGCATCGTCATGGGGGCGGCGATCTTCAACTTCCTGCCCGATACGCGCGCCGAGTGGGCGTCCTCCATCAACCTGATCGCCATGATGTTCCTGCGCCTGATCAAGATGATCATCGCGCCGCTGGTGTTCGCGACCCTGGTCGGTGGCATCGCGCATATGGGCAGCGGCTCGCGGCTCGGACGCATCTTCGCCAAGACCATGGGCTGGTTCGTCACCGCCTCCTTCGTCTCGCTGCTGCTCGGCCTCGTCATGGTCAATCTGCTCCAGCCCGGCGCGAACTTCCCAGGCACGCTTCCCGCGGCGGGGCAATCGACCGGACTGCCGGTCTCGGCCTTCTCGATCGAGAAATTCCTGACTCATCTGATCCCGACCTCGATCGCGGACGCGATGGCGCAGAACGAGATCCTTCAAATCGTGATCTTCGCCGTGTTCTTCTCGGTGGCGATGGGCTCGATGCCGGAGCGCTCCAAGCCGATCCTGGCGATGATCGACGACGTCGCCCACATCATGCTCAAGGTGACGAGCTATGTGATGCTGTTCGCGCCGCTCGCGGTGTGGGCCGCCATCACCGCCACCGTCGCCAAGAACGGTCTCGGCGTGCTGTGGAAGCTCGTCGTATTCATGGGCGGCTTCTATCTCGCGCTCGCGATCCTGTGGGCCATCCTGGTGGTCGTCGGCTTCGTCGTGATCGGGCCGCGCTACAGCCATCTCCTGAGGCTGATCCGCGAGCCGCTGATGATCGCCTTCTCCACCGCGAGCTCGGAGGCGGCCTATCCGAAGACGCTGGAGGGCCTCACCAAGTTCGGCGCCTCGTCGCGGATCTCGAGCTTCGTGCTGCCGCTCGGCTACTCCTTCAACCTCGACGGCACGATGATGTACTGCACCTTCGCCAGCATCTTCATCGCGCAGACCTATCACATCGAGATGTCGCTCGCGACGCAGCTCGCGATGCTCGCGACCCTGATGATCACCTCCAAGGGCGTCGCCGGCGTGCCGCGCGCCTCGCTCGTGGTGATCGCCTCGACGCTGGCGCAGTTCGGCATCCCCGAGGCCGGCCTCTTGATGATCATGGGCATCGACACCTTCCTCGACATGGGCCGCAGCGCGACCAACGTGATCGGCAACTCGCTCGCCACCGCCGTGGTCGCGAAGTGGGAAGGCGAGCTCGGGCCCGAGCACGAGCTCGGACCGGGCGAGGTGGCGACGCCGGATATGGTGCCCGGCGAATTGCCCGCGATGGCCGGCCATTGACGGAGGTGCATCATGCGCCGCTCATTGGCGATATCGGGCGGCCTGTTGCTGGCAGCGTGTCTGCTGACAACCGGCGCCGCCGCGCAGACCGGCAGCGAAGGGCTTAGCCCGACGCTGTCGGCGATCAAGAACAGTCACACCGTGCGGCTCGGCTATCGCGAGAGCTCGCCGCCGTTCTCCTTCCTCGACCAGTCGGGCCGGCCGATCGGCTACAGTCTCGAATTGTGCGAGGCCATCGTCGAGGAGATCGGCATCGAGGTCGACGATCCCAATCTGAAGATCGACTACGTCAAGGTCACCTCGGACGACCGCATCGACGCGGTGCTCCAGAACAAGGTCGATCTGGAATGCGGCTCGACCACGGCCAACGCCGAGCGCGCCAGGCGCGTCGCGTTCTCGCCGTTGATCTTCGTCGCCGGCACCAAGCTGATGGTGCCGAAGGCGTCCGGTGTGCGGCAGCTGGCCGACCTCAAGGGCAAGACCATCGTGGTGACGAAGGGCACCACCAACGAGCAGGCGATCCAGGCGGCCGACAAGAAGTTTTCGCTCGGGCTGAACATCGTCACCGGCGCCGATCACGAGCAGTCCTATCAGATGCTCGTCGACGGCAAGGCCGATGCGTTCGCCACCGATGATATCCTGCTCTCCGGCCTGATCGCGCGCCACAAGGCGCAGGATAAGTTCCGCGTCACCGGCGATTACCTGTCCTACGATCCCTACGGCATCATGTTCCGTAAGGGCGAGCCGCAGCTCTCCGCCGTGGTCGAACGCGCCTTCCGCAAGCTCGGCTCCAACCGCGACCTCGTCCCGCTCTATAATAAATGGTTCACGGCAAGGCTACCCACCGGCGAGCGGCTGAACGTACCGATCTCGCTGCAGCTGGAAGAAGCCTTCAAGGCCATGGACGATTCCGCCAGCGCGAATAATTAGCTCGCTATCCCGTCATCCTGAGGTGCGAGCCTGGCGGTGCAGAGCACGCTGGGCGAGCCTCGAAGGATGAGCGGCCGGGATGCAGCGACAGCCCGGGCCGTGGCCCTTCGAGGGCCGCTGAAGAAGCAGCCGCCTCAGGATGACGGTGATGGTTTGGTGCTCGCGGAAGCATCCTTAAACACCCGGTCCAGCGCCGCGTCATAGGTCGCCTGCACCAGTTCCGGATGAAGCTTGCCCAGCGCCTCCATCATCACGCCGGAGTTGATCTCGAGCACCCGCCAGGCCCCATCGACGCGCACCACGTCGATCGAGGCGAAGGTGATGCCGATGGCGCTCGCGGCATCGATCGCGAGCTTCGCGCAGGCCGTTCGAATCTCGCCGTCCTCCAGCAGCACCGGCTTTGCGCCGGCATCGAGATTGTGTCGCCAATCCGCGCCGCGCTGCTTGCTGTAGACGATGCGGGGCGCATCACCAAGTAGCACGACACGGACCTCATCCTCGATCGCGACATAGGGCGAGATCACGAGCCCTGTGCTCATCGCAAAGACCTCGCTGGCGGCGTGGTCGAGTTCCGCCTCGGTCGTCACCTTGAACACCGATCGTCCCGACGTCCCCTCGTTCGGCTTCACCACCACGCCTTGCGGATGGTCGCCAAGCAGCTCAAGCATCTGCTCTCGCCAGGTGGCGCCGACGACATTCTTGCCCAGCTTCGGATTGAGGAAGAGGTGATGCGGAATGCAGGGAACGCCCGCAAGCGCAAGCGCATCGGCGGTAGCGGATTTGTCGTTGGCGAGACGATGGGCGACGGCGCTGTTGAGGCCGATATCGTAGCCGAAGGCGAAGCGGCGCTGATCGTCGAGGTGCATCGCGATCAGCCAGCCGCCGGCGCGGACATCGACCGCGATGCCGTGGTCCGCGCAATAGCGCCTGATCGCCTGGACGAAGATCCGCTCGCCGCTCGCCATCTGTCTCGACCGTATCGTGTCGCCAAAAGCCGCAAAAATCCGGGAATCGGCGCCATTCCGGGGTGAAAATCAGAGCTATTCTTAATGAAATTCTCGCGAGCGCGATGGAAATTAAGTGCTGCCATCGATCGCCCTCGGGAAAAGAAATTGCCCTTAAACGAGGCCCGGCAGCAAAACCGTTAATGATGCAGCCAATTCTGCGCCAAATGCCGGTTTGATCGGCATCAATTGCATTCGGAACGAGGTTGATTATTGGCCTCAATGGCGTAGATCACACACGCGAAATCCTCCGCCATGGCAATGGTGTCCGCCCCGTTTTCAGGGCCGGCAATGCTTTTGCCCTAAAACCGCAATTATTCGGAATATCGAAAATCATGAGCGCGTTTTACCGAGAGAAGGTTCTTTCCGTCCAGCACTGGACCGACACGCTGTTCAGCTTCCGCGCCACGCGCGACACCGGCTTCCGCTTCCAGAACGGCCAATTCGCCATGATCGGCCTCGAGGTCGACGGCCGCCCGCTGCTGCGGGCCTACAGCATGGCGAGCGCGAACCACGAGGAAGAGCTCGAGTTCTTCTCGATCAAGGTGCAGGACGGTCCGCTGACCTCGCGCCTCCAGAAGATCAAGGAAGGCGACACCATCCTGGTCGGCCGCAAGGCGACGGGCACGCTGATCACCGACAATCTCATTCCCGGCAAGCGGCTGCTGCTGCTCTCGACCGGCACCGGCCTTGCGCCGTTCGCAAGCCTGATCAAGGACCCCGACGTCTATGACCAGTACGAGAGCATCGTGCTGGTGCATGGCTGCCGCCAGGTCTCCGAGCTCGCCTATGGCGAGAAGCTCGTCGCGTCCCTGCGCGAGGACGAGCTGTTCGGCGAGCTGCTCGCCGACAAGCTGGTCTATTATCCGACCGTGACTCGCGAGCCCTTCCGCAACCGCGGCCGCATCACCGACCTCATCAACTCCGAGCAGCTCTTCAACGACATCGGGCAATCGCCGCTCGACATCGCGACCGATCGCATCATGATGTGCGGTAGCCCGGCGATGCTGGAAGAGCTGAAGGTGATGTTAGAAAGCCGCGACTTCATCGAGGGCTCGGGCAACAAGCCCGGCCATTTCGTGATCGAGAAGGCGTTCGTCGAGCGGTAGGCGCCGCTGAAAGGATGGCGCGATCCTGGCGCCCAACTCGTCGTCCCGGACAAGCGCAGCTCTTGGCAACGCGTAGCGTTGTCCAGCGCGGAGCGCCGATCCGGGATCGCCGCGCGAGTCCCGCGTCTGCGCTGACGCTTGCTCGGGACGACAGCTGAACTTGTGGGAACGCGTCTGCGCTCCAAAGGGAGCTGGTCCAGGCCATTAGCCCGGCCGTCCCGCTTCTCTGCTGCACTGCAAAACCCGCCCGCCGGGCTGGTTGATCTTGCTCGGCCGAATTCGCTAGCCTGAAACAATGGCCGCGTCATATCCGTATGACAGGCGCGGGCGTATCGTACCGCCCTCATGCTGACCAGAGGAGGGATCGTGGCCGACGCCAACAACAAGCAAGAATCGCCCAAACGTCTGCCACTGGCGGAAGAGGGAATGCTAGAGACCCTGCTGCTGCCGTTCTCGCCGCGCTTCATCGTGCTGACGACCTGCGCGGTGGTCACTGCGCTTCTGGTCGGCATCGGCATCGCCGACCGCAAGATCTTCGACATCCTGCAGATCCCGATCGCGATCTTCGGCGCCCTGACGCTGCTCGGCGTCCGCGATCTCATGCAGAAGAGCCACGCGGTGCTGCGCAACTATCCGATCTCGGCGCATATCCGCTTCCTGCTCGAAGAGATCCGCCCGGAGATGCGGCAGTATTTCTTCGAGAGCGAGAAGGACGGCATGCCGTTCTCGCGCGACACCCGCGCGGTGGTCTATCAGCGCGCCAAGATGCAGCTCGACAAGCGGCCGTTCGGCACCCAGGAAGACGTCTACCGCGAGGGCTACGAATGGATGCACCACTCGGTGGCGCCGAAGACGCATGCCGAGGAGAAATTCCGCGTCACCATCGGCGGTCCCGATTGCACCAAGCCTTACTCGGCCTCGGTGTTCAACATCTCGGCGATGAGCTTTGGCGCGCTCAGCCCGAATGCCGTGCGCGCCTTGAACGCGGGCGCCAGGAAGGGCAACTTCGCGCATGACACCGGCGAAGGCGGCGTCAGCCCCTATCACCGCGAGATGGGCGGCGACATCATCTGGGAGATCGGCTCTGGCTATTTCGGCTGCCGTCACCTCGACGGCACGTTCGATCCGGAAGCCTTCGCGCGCGTTGCATGCGAGGACCAGATCAAGATGGTCGAGCTCAAGATCAGCCAGGGCGCCAAGCCCGGCCATGGCGGCGTGCTGCCGGCGGCAAAGGTGTCGGAAGAGATTTCCAAGATCCGTGGCGTCGCCATGGGCGAGGACTGCATCTCGCCGGCCTCGCACCGCGCCTTCTCGACGCCCGTCGGCATGATGCAGTTCATCGCCGAGATGCGCCGCCTCTCCGGCGGCAAGCCGGCCGGCTTCAAGCTGTGCATCGGCCATTCCTGGGAATTCCTGGCGATCTGCAAGGCGATGCTTCAGACCGGCATCTATCCGGATTTCATCGTCGTCGACGGCAATGAAGGCGGTACCGGCGCCGCACCGCTGGAGTTCATGGACCATCTGGGCATGCCGATGCGCGAGGGCGTCAATTTCGTCCACAACGCGCTGGTCGGCATGAATGCGCGCGACCGCATCAAGATCGGCGCCTCCGGCAAGATCGCCACCGCCTTCGACATGGCGCGTGCGATGGCGATCGGCGCCGACTGGTGCAATTCGGCGCGCGGCTTCATGTTCTCGCTCGGCTGCATCCAGTCGCTGAGCTGCCACACCGACCGCTGCCCAACCGGGGTCGCGACCCAGGATCCGACCCGGGCGCGCGCTCTCTACGTGCCGCTCAAGATCGATCGCGTGCACAATTATCACCTCGCGACGCTACACTCGCTGACCGAGCTGATTGCCGCCGCGGGCCTCACCCATCCGCAGGAGCTGCGCCCGATCCACTTCACCCAGCGCACCTCGACCACCGACGTGAAATCCTTCGCCCAGCTCTATCCGGCGCTGCGCCCGGGCGAGCTGCTCGAAGGCACGGAAGATCCGCGCTTCCGCGACGCCTGGCGCATGGCGCAGGCGGAGACGTTCCAGCCGGCGCTGTGAGAAGCCGGCGGCGGCGCACTGGAAAATGGTTGCGAGCGGAGGATGGGCTTAACCTCCGGTTCAACTTTGGGTCTAGATTGTTCCCATGGACGAGCGACGCGACAAGGCCCGACATCGGGTGTTGAAAGCCGGAACGATCGAGTTCGGCGGCGGCGCGATCGATTGCACCGTTCGCAATTTCTCCGACACCGGCGCCGCGCTCGACGTCACCAGCCCGGTCGGCATCCCCGAACATTTCACCCTGTTCGTCACCGCCAATGGCACGCATCATCCCTGCACCGTGGTGTGGCGCAAGGAAAAGCGGATCGGCGTGAAGTTCGGGTGAAGCTCCGCGTTTGACGCGAGCTCCAGCCTCAAGCCCCGCGGACAGCGGAGGGTCAGCCTCACCCCGTCTCCACCTCACTCAACCGGCTCGCCAATATCTTGTCGATGCGCCGGCCGTCGAGATCGACCACCTCGATGTGCCAGCCGCCGAAGTCGAAGGCGTCGCCGACATTGGGCAGCACGCTGAACTGTTGCAGCACGAGGCCTGCCACCGTGTTGTAGCGGTGCGGCGGCAGCTCGATGCCGAGCAGCTCGCCGAACTCGTCCACCGGCTCATCCAGCCGGAGATCAGAAGCGAGTCGTCCTCGCGCCTGACATAGGCCGGCTCCGGCGGCCCCTCCTCCGAATGGAAGGCGCCGACGATCGATTCCAGGATATCGGCGGCGGTCACCATGCCTTCGAACGCGCCGTATTCGTCGTAGACGAGGCCGACATGAACCGGCGCGGCCTTCAGGATCGTCAGCACGTCGCGCGCGTCGGCCGAGGCCGGAATGCCGGGCGCCTCGCGCACCAGCGCGCGCAAATCCGGCGAGCGCTCGTTCATATGCGCGATCAGCAGATCCTTGGCCTGGAGCACGCCGATCGGCTTGTCGCGGTCGCCGTCCGAGACCGGAAAGCGCGAATGCGGGCTCTTGACGATGATCTCGCGAATTTCTTCCGGCGGGTCGTTCAGATCGATCTCGTCGACCTCGGTGCGCGGGGTCATGACGGCGCCGACCGGGCGGTCGCCGAGCCGCATCACGCCGGCGATCATCTCCTTCTCGCCCGGCTCGAGCACGCCGGCGCTTTCGGCCTCGCTGACGAGGTGGTGGATCTCGTCCTCCGAGACCTTCTCCTCGGCCTTGCCGCCGCGGCCGAGCAGCGTGAGGATCAGCTTGCCGGAGACGTCGAGCAGGAACACCAGCGGCAGCGAAATCTTCGCCAGCAGGTGCATCGCCGGCGCGACCCTGACCGCGATGCTTTCGGGGTCGCGCAGCGCCACCTGCTTCGGCACCAGCTCGCCGACGATCAGCGTGGCGTAGGTGATCAGCGTGACGACGATGCCGACGCCGATGATGTCGGCAATCCCGGCGGACAGGCCAAGCTCGAGCAGCCATTGCGTCAGCCGCTGCCCGAGCGTGGCGCCGGAGAACGCGCCCGAGAGCACGCCGACCAGCGTGATGCCGATCTGCACCGTCGAGAGGAATTTTCCGGGATCGGCCGCCAGCGTCAGCGCCCGCTCGGCGCCGCGCACGCCCTTGGCCGCGAGCAGCGACAGCCGGGCCGGGCGGGACGACACCACAGCCAGCTCCGACATGGACAAGAGGCCGTTGATGACGATCAGGACGACGACGATCACGAGTTCGACGGAGAGCATTGACGTTCCGGTTGTAAGCAAGTGTGGCCGGCCGGCGGCACAAGCATTGATATAGGTATTTTGCGATGAGATGCCGGCAATTCTGTCGCATCCACCCTGCAGGAACCTTTTGGCGGTGCGCGCCCGCGACGACACGACATCCGCGGAACTACGGGCATGCCGTTGCTTAACGGGCTCTTAGCCGCGGGCAGCTAGGTTGTCGACATTTGCAGGAATGTATTCGGGGACCCAAGGATGCGGATCGGGAAGCTTTTCGCACTGTCGATGCTGACGGTGACGGTTTTTGCAGTCATTCTCGGCGCCGAGGTGCTCGTACCCCAGACCCGCATCTTCACGAACCGCTCCGACGCGATCAAGACGGTCGAGGCCTTTGGTGCGACGCTGATGGTCAGCCAGCAGGTCGCCGGTCTTCGCGCCCCCTACATCTCCCCGATCTTCCAGGAAGGCGCCGCGACGCAGGCCCAAATCGACGGTGCCGCGAAGGCCGCCAAGGCCGCCGAGGCTTCGTTCGAAGGCGCAAGGCGGGCCGTCATGGTGCTGGATGACGGTGCATCGATGGCTGACAGTCTCGACCGCACCCTGCGCCGGCTGAAGGAGATCACCACGACGGCTGATCGCGCGATGAGCGTTCCTCTCGCTGCGCGCGACGGCGCCGTGATCAAGGGCTTCCTGCCCGGCGTCGCCGAGGTCATCGCCAATATCGAGCCGATCATGAACCGGCTGGAGGGGAAGGTCGTCAATACCGACTCCTCGCTTGCGGCGCTGTTGAGCCTGGCACGCACGGCTCAAGATCTGCGCGTCTCCGCCGGCAGCCGCGCCGCCACGTTGTCGCCGGCGCTGAGCGCGCGGCGGCCGCTCACGACAGCCGAGTTCTCGCTGATGGACCGCATGCAGGGCCGGGTGGAGACCGATCGCGAACACATCGAGGCCAGCGTCGACCAGCTCGGAAGCCCGCCCCGGATCGCCGCCGCATTGAAGGCGGCAACCGAGTCCTATTTCGGCAAGGCCGCGCTTGCGGTCGAGAAGGAGATGCCTGCCGCGCGAGCGGACGGCAAGTATGGCATCAGCGCCGACGAACTCGCGAGCGTCATCGTGCCGGCCATCCAGATGTTCTACGGCGTGCGCGACGCCGCGCTGGCGGAAGCGGCCGAGCGCGCCGCGGCCGCGCGCGATGGCGCGCTGGCGATGCTCGCGCTCGCCGCCGTCGCCGTGCTGGCGCTGCTCGGGACGCTCGCGGGCGTGACCATGATGCTGCGCAGCCGCGTGGTGACGCCGCTCGGCCGGCTCGCGGACGTGATCGGAACGCTCGCCGCCGGACGGCAGGAGGTCGAGATCCCCGCGACCGGCCGGAACGACGAGATTGGCCAGGTGGCCGGCTCGCTCCAGCATTTCAAGGATTCGCTGCTCGCCAAGAGGGCCGCCGACGAGGCTGCCGCGGTCGAGGCCGAGGCCAGGCTCAAGCGCAGCCAGCGCATGGACCAGCTCGCGCGCGAGTTCGAGGCCATGATCGGTGACGTCATCAATACCGTTTCGTCGGCATCGTCGGAGCTGGAGGTCTCGGCTGGAACGCTGACCAGCTCGGCCGATCAATCGGAAAAGGTCACCGCGACCGTTGCCGCCGCCTCGGAGCAGGCCTCCACCAACGTGCAGACGGTTGCCGCGGCGGCCGAGGAAATGGCCTCCTCGGTCGACGAGATCAGCCGTCAGGTCCAGGACTCCGCGCGCATCGCCGGCGAGGCGGTGCAGCAGGCGGAGCGCACCAACGGCCATGTCGGCGAGCTCGCCAGGGCCGCGGGCCGGATCGGCGACGTCGTCGAGCTCATCAGCCAGATCGCGGGCCAGACCAATCTTCTGGCGCTCAACGCCACCATCGAGGCGGCGCGCGCGGGCGAAGCCGGGCGCGGCTTCGCTGTCGTCGCCTCCGAGGTCAAGGCGCTGGCGGAGCAGACCGCCAAGGCCACCGGCGAGATCAGCCAGCAGATCACGGAAATCCAGACGGCGACGGAAGACTCCGTCGGCGCCATCAAGGCGATCGGCGACACCATCACCCGCATGTCTGAGATCGCGTCCGCGATCGCCTCGGCTGTCGAGGAGCAGGGCGCGGCCACGCGGGAGATTTCCCGCAATGTGCAGCAGGCCGCACGCGGCACCCAGCAGGTCTCCGCCAGCATCGTCGACGTGCAGCGCGGCGCGAGCCAGACCGGATCGGCCTCCTCCAACGTGCTCACGGCGGCCAGATCGCTGTCCGGCGAGAGCGGCCGTCTCAAGGTCGAGGTCGGAAAATTCCTGGACGCGATCCGCGCGGCGTAAGGATCGAACACACCTGGCCGCCGGGGCGCGCGACCGGATTTGAAGAGCGGCGTCTCTGTGGCGCATCCTTCGAGACGCCCGCCTGCAGCGGGCCCTCAGGATGAGGCGGAGTGCGTAGCAACAATTCCGACGGGCACCGATGCCGCTTAGCCTCATCCTGAGGAGCCCGTGAAGCGGGCGTCTCGAAGGACGAGGCGCGCGCCGCAGCTCAGAACTCGCCGTGCAGCCGTCCGGAGAATACCGACACCGGGCCGCGATCCGCGTTGTAGGCGGGATTGACGATGAGCTGGTAGTCGGCGGTGAGGGTGAGATTCTTGTTCAGGGCGTAGGCGTAATAGGTTTCGAGGATGCGCTCGTTGCGGTAGTTCAGCGCACCGTCGCCGACCAGCACGCCGAGGCCGCCCGCAGCGAGGAAGGCGCGATAGTCCTGCGACAGTCCGTTGATGGCGCCGCCGATGCCGATCACGTCGTCGGGCCGGCCCCATTTGGTGCCCTTGATCGACAGTCCGCCGGACAGGCTGCGGTTGATGTCGGTGAACGCAAGCGTCTCGGTCTTGCCGTCGTTCCAGCTCCAGCGGCCGAACAGTCCGAGATCCTCGGTGATCGCCTGCTCGAGGTTGACGACATAGCCGACCTTGAGCCGGCCGCGCCGGGTCTGCGCGATGTCGAGATTGAGCGCCGGGTTGTCGAGCGTCTCGCGGAAGCTGCCCATGTTGGCGCTGTCGACCCAGCCCATGGTCCTGAGCTTGCCGGGCTGGCCGAACAGGGAGAAGCGCGTTTCAAGCTCGAGCACGTACTGGCCACGCTCGCCGACCCTGGTGTCGAAGTGATTTGAATTGGACTCCGCGACCATCAGGAAATAGCCGCCGCGCAGTGCCCATTGCTTCTGGTTGAGCTCGGCGGTGACGCCGTAGGTGAGCCCGACCTTGTCGGCGGAATAGTCGAAGGCACCGGGCGCCCAGATCGACCAGTTGATGAAGTCCTTGCGGGTGTCCTTGGCATAGGCATTGCCGTCGAACACGTCGATCACCGCGAACTTGCCGGCTTGCACGGTGAGGCGGGACACGTCGACCTTCTGGCCGAGTTGCAATTGCCCGCTCGCAAGCTCCTCCTGCTCGCCGCCGAAGCCGAAGGTCTGGCGCACGAACAGGCGCGAGGTGTTGTAGTGCGGGTAGGCAAAGTTCGACTTCTGCGCCTCGCCATTGGGGAAGCCGGCAGCCCCGACCGTGTCGTTCAACCCAAAACCCTGGAGCAGCTCGGGATTGTAATAGACCTCGCCGCCGTCCCACAGCCTTGCGTTCAGGAACAGGCTGTTGCTCCAGGTCGCCTTGGCCTGCCGCGACGGCGAGAGCGAGTTCGGTCCGCTGTAGAGGGCGGGGAACGACGGATAGCCTTGCGGCAGATAGGTGCTCTGGCCGTGGATTTCCCAGCGATCCGATTCCGTGTCGATCAGCGAGCTGTTCGGGTTGTAGCCCGGCAGGCCCGGCCAATCGACCTTGCGGTTGAGGCCAAGCCTGACTGATTGGACGTCGAGCGAAGACGAGCTGTATTGAGCCCCCGTGGAGAAGGCGACGTTGGCGCCGTCGAAGCGGCTGTAGAGATATTCGAGCCGCGCGCTCCAATGCGGTGCGAAGCCGTATTCGACGCCGGCGCCCGCGATCCAGCCGGGCCGCGTGTTCAGGATTTTCGGCACAGCTTGGCCGGCGGCCGGCGCGTCGAAATAGCGTTCGCCCATCCACGCAAAGCCGCCGGTGGCGTAGACGAGCCACGGGCCGCTGGTGTAGCCGACGCGGCCGCGCAGGCTGGCGGTGTAGTCCCAGTGCTGCGTGACCGTGTTGGCCGGCGTTGCCAGGAACGACACGATCGAATTCGAGGTGATGTAGCTGGGAAACGAGAAATCGCCTTCCACGCCGACCAGCCAGCCGGAGTTGAAGCGGTAATTGTAGCCCGCCTGCACGCCGCCGATCATGCCGCTGAAGACGCTGCCGTCGCCGCGTGCAGTGCCGTCGTTCAGGGCAAAGTGCGACGAACCTCGGCTGTAGCCGGCATGCGCGCCGATATAGAAGCCGGTCCAATCATAAACCGCTCTCAGCGCCGGCGCCTTCAGCGGCAGATCGGCAGCAAAGCTCGCGGCGGGACAAGCCAGCACGCCCGAGGCCATCGCCGCGGCCGTGCGCAAATACCTGTAACGGTGACCTCTCAACGTCAAACGAACGCCCCCAAACGCGAATGCACCCACCCGCTGCGATATCCCTGCCGATTCGCGGCGATCCTGTCATCAGGTCCCGATTGTCCTCGCCGTTGCCCCGGATGATCCGGTTTCGACGCGTTTTCTTCCCAAGTCCCTGCAGGTGCTACGGAGCTTATTGCGAGTAATTCGCAATAGCAACTAGTGCGGATTGCCGCAGGTCGTGGTTCGCACCCTTGTGTGACGGGACTGCAACAAATTCCCAGGCTCCCCAAATGGATGACCCGCCCGGGGGGAACAGCCGGGCGGGTCGGGGGCACGACACGGGGTGGATGAGGCGCCCGTGTCGGACGCAGGATCCACGTGTGAGATCGGCCTCAGGTACCTCAATCAGTAGCAGGTGCGAACGCGGCCGACGTACTGGCCGAAGGCGTTGTATTGGGCGACCCAGCCGCAGCGGTGATAGCCGTAATAGTAGGGGTCGTTGCTGGCGGCGATCGCGGAGCCGACCACAGCGGCGGTGGCGATACCGGCGCCGACACCGAAGACCCAGCCGGGCGGCTTGGCCTGCGCCTGCGAAGTGGTGGACGCCATGGTGCCGGTGACGGCGAGGGCCGCGAGAGCTGTGGCGGCAATCTTGGTCTTGATCGACATGGGAAACTCCATCCGGGTTGAGGCGGTCCATTGTGGTCCGCGTGTCCAATTGGACGGAGACTTGTCGTGTCCGGTTCGAAAGCGCCGCAGGCTCAACTGGCGCGAAGCTCTTTCCCGAGCGAGTCCAAGAGGATGCGTGCTAGCCGAGCGGTCCCTTGGCGAGCCTGTTCACGTCGAATTTATCGACCTCGGCGAGCAGCTCGCAGAAGGCCGCCGCGCCCTGGTCGAGCAGCCGCTCGCCCTTCTCGGCAATGGCCAGCGTCGCGTTGCCGACTGCGCCGCTGGCGTTGAGATCCTGCGCCTGCCAGGCGAATGGTGCGGGGCGCTGCGTCGAGAGCCAGCGATATTGCTGCTCCATTGCGATGCTGCTTGCCGGAAAATCCGCGATCGCTTCCTTGCGGACTCGATCGGGATAGCGCGCCAGCATGATCGAGGTCTCGATGGCGCCGCCATGGATGCCGTGGCGCACTTCCTCGGCCGGGAACAATGTGTCTGCTCCTGAGAGCCGCGACCACGATGTCGTCACCACGAACAGTTTTTGATGCGCGCGAAGATCCTGCGCCACCAGCATCATGCCCGCGCTGTTGCCGCCATGGCTGGTGATGATGACGAGCTTCCTCACGCCGCGCCGCGCGACGTCCTCGCCGATTGCGGTCCATCGCTTCAGCGCGGTTTCGGTCGGCAATGTCTGTGTGCCCGGATAGTCGATATGCTCGGTGGAAATCCCGACCGGTTCAACGGGAAGAAAGCTGGCCGGAACGCTTGCAGGCAGAAGCTCGCGCACGCGCGCCAGATAAGCGTCGGCGATCAGCACGTCGGTCTCGAGCGGCAGATGCGGGCCGTGCTGCTCGGTCGCCGCCAGCGGCAGCACCGCGATCCAGCGCGCCGCCTCCGCCGGGGTCGCGTCGGCCCAGCGGATCCCGGTCCAGTCGCGGGACGGCATCATCAAGGTTTCTTTGCCCGTATTTGTCACGTAATTTGGGATTATGAGGGGACGCGGGCCAGGCCGGCTCGCGTCCCCGAACTTCATGCGGTTTTATCGCGTTGGTTTGGTGTCGGCTAGAAGCGATCGACGGAGTGCCATCATGACCCCCTCTCATCTGCGGCGAGCGTTAACGGCGGGCTTGGTGGCCGCCGTCGTCACTCTTGCGCCGGCGCGCGCCGAAACCCTCGACAAGGTCACCTTCGGCACCAACTGGGTCGCCGAAGCCGAGCATGGCGGCTTCTTCCAGGCGGTCGCCGACGGCACCTACAAGAAATACGGCCCCTCGACGTTACCATCGTCCCCGGCGGGCCCAACGAGAACAACCGGATGCTCTTGATCGCCGGCAAGATCGATTTCTTCATGGCCGCGAACACGCTGATGTCGTTCGACGCGGTCGCCAACAACGTTCCCGTCGTCACCATCGCCGCGGTGTTCCAGAAGGACCCGCAGGTGATGCTGACGCAGCCCGATGCCAAGGTCACCAAGATCGAGGACCTCAAGCCGCTGACGCTGTTCGTCTCCAAGGAAGGCATGACCAGCTATTTCCAGTGGCTGAAGTCTGAATACGGCTTCAGCGAGAAGAACGTTCGTCCCTACAATTTCAACCCGCAGCCCTTCATCGCCAATCCCAAGAGCGCGATGCAGGGCTACGTCACCTCCGAGCCGTTCGCGGTCGAGAAGGCCGCCGGCTTCAAGCCCAACGTGCTGCTGCTCGCCGATTACGGCTTCAACACCTATTCGACCCTCATCGAGACCCGCCGCGACATCGCCGAGAAGAAGCCGGACCTGGTGCAGCGCTTCGTCGATGCCTCCATGATCGGCTGGTACAACTACATCTACGGCGACAATTCCGCCGGCAATGCCATGATCAAGCAGCTCAACCCGGAGATGACCGACGAGCTCTTGAAATACTCTGTCGCCAAGATGAAGGAATACGGCATTGTCGATTCCGGCGACGCCTTGAAGAACGGCATCGGCGCGATGAGCGACGAGCGCTACACCTCCTTCTTCAACAAGATGGTGAAGGCGGGCGTGGTGAAGGCCGATCTCGACTTCCGCAAATCCTACACGCTGCGCTTCGTCAACAGGGGCGTGGGCGTCGAGCTGCGCCCGAGCAAGCCATAACGCAGGCGCGATGTCGTCAGCCAAAACTTCGCCCGTGGTCGAGACCGGCCTGACGCATCTCGCCGTCAGCCTGCGCGGCGTCACCAAGGCCTATGACAATGGCGTCATGGCGCTCGGCCCGCTCGATCTTGCCGTCCGAAAGGGCGAGTTCATCTCGCTGCTCGGCCCGTCCGGCTGCGGCAAGTCGACGGCGCTGCGCATCATCGCAGAGCTCAGCGCGCCCTCGTCAGGCACCGTGCGGGTGGCGCGGCACGAGGGCACACCGCAGCCGGGCCACGGCATCGGTTTTGTATTTCAGGAGCCAACGCTGATGCCCTGGACCAGCGTGCGCGAGAACGTGCGGCTGCCGCTGAAGCTTGCAGGTGTGCCAAAGGCCGAAGCGCGCTCGAGGGCCGATGACGCGCTGGCGAGCGTCGGACTTGCCGATTTTGCCGAGGCATTCCCACGCGAGCTGTCCGGCGGCATGAAGATGCGGGTCTCGCTGGCGCGTGCGCTCGTCACAGATCCCGACATCCTCCTGATGGACGAGCCGTTCGCCGCGCTCGACGAGATCACGCGCTTTCGTCTCAACAACGACCTGCTCGCGCTGTGGCGCAGCCTTCGCAAGACCGTCATCTTCGTCACCCATTCGGTGTTCGAATCCGTCTATCTGTCGCAGCGCGTCGTGGTGATGACGGCACGGCCCGGCCGCATCCAGGCCGACATCCGCATCGAGACGGTCGAGCCGCGCGGCGAGGAGTTTCGCACCTCTGCCGCCTATTCCGATTATTGCCGGAAAGTGTCGGCCGCGCTGGCGCCGTCCTATTCGGGGCAGTCGACGCTATGAATGCGCAAAGCTCCATCACCGCAGAGCCATCCGCCGCGCAGCGCGCGCTGCGTTTCGTGCTTCCCGTCATCGTGTTCGCCGCCGGCCTCGCGGTCTGGGAGCTGGTGGTCCGCATCAGGGAGATCCCGCCTTACGTGCTGCCGGCGCCCTCTGTCATCGTCCTGACGCTGATCAAGGACTGGGCGGTGCTGTCACAATCGCTCGCCACCACGCTTCTCACGACGCTCGAAGGTTTTGTCGCCGCGAGCATCGGCGGCATCGCGCTGGCGCTGCTGTTCAACCAGTCGAAATGGGTCGAATATTCGCTGTTCCCCTATGCCGTCGTGCTCCAGGTGACGCCTGTCATCGCGATTGCACCGCTGCTCCTGATCTATCTGGAGCAGCAGACCGCTGTCGTCGCCTGCGCCTTCATCGTCGCGTTTTTCCCGGTGCTGTCCAACACCACGCTCGGGCTCAATTCGGTCGACCGCAATCTCGCCGGCCTGTTCCAGCTCTATGGTGCATCAAAGCCGCAGACTCTGCGCTTCCTCAAGCTGCCGGCGGCGCTGCCCTATATCCTCGGGGGATTACGTATCGCCGGCGGCCTGTCGCTGATCGGCGCGGTCGTCGCCGAGATCGCAGCGGGCACGGCCGGGGCCGGCTCGGGCCTCGCCTACAGGATCGCCGAATCCGGCTATCGATTGAACATACCCCGGATGTTCGCGGCGCTGCTTTTGTTGTCGCTGGCCGGGATTGTCATCTATGGGGTGCTGGCGCTAGTTTCCCACCTCGTTTTACGGCGCTGGCACGAAAGCGAGCTTGGAAAGGAAAGCTGATGTCTACCGGTTCGATTTCGTCCGAAAAGATCGATCTTCTGATTTATGGACCGGTCCGGCCGATCCTCGAGAACGGCTTTTCCGATCATTTCGTCGTGCACAAGGCCGAGACGCGCGGTGACCTCGAGCGGCTGACGCCGGCCGTCCGGGAGAAGATCCGCGGCGTGGCGGTGACCTATCACACGGTCCGCGCCGACAAGGAGTCGCTGTCGCAGCTGCCCAAGATCGAGATGGTGGCGAGCTTCGGCGTCGGTTACGACCATATCGACGCCAAATACGCGGCCGAGCACAACATCATCGTCACCAACACGCCCGACGTGCTGACCGAGGAGGTCGCCGACGTCGCGATGGGCCTTCTGATCTCCACTCTGCGTGAATTCATCAAAGCCGACCGTTACGTCCGTTCCGGCCTCTGGCAGACCCAGAACTATCCGCTCAGCGTCGGCTCGCTGCGCGATCGCAAGGTCGGCATCGTCGGCATGGGCCGGATCGGCCAGGCCATCGCGCGCCGGCTCGATGCCTCGCTGGTGCCGGTGGTCTATCACTCCCGCAATCCGTCCAAGGACGTCACCTACAAGCACTATCCCGACCTGATCGAGATGGCGAAGGCGGTCGACACGCTGATGGTGATCGTGCCGGGCGGCGCCAGCACGAACAAGATGATCAATGCCGAGGTGCTCAAGGCGCTCGGCCCGCGCGGTGTGCTGATCAACGTGGCGCGCGGCTCCGTGGTCGACGAGCAGGCTCTGGTCCAGGCGCTGAAATCAGGCACCATCCTCGCCGCCGGCCTCGACGTGTTCGCGGCTGAGCCGAACGTGCCGGACGAGCTCAAGACCATGCAGAACGTCGTGCTGCTGCCGCATATCGGCTCGGCCTCCGTGGTCACGCGCAATGCGATGGACCAGCTCGTGGTCGACAACCTCAAGTCCTGGTTTGCGGGCAAGCCGCCGCTGACGCCGGTGGCCGAAACGCCGTTCAAGGGGCGCTGATGAGAGCTCTTCGAGTCGTTGCATTCACCATCGCAGCATGCGTTGCCGCGATCGGCTCTGTGCATGCGCAGGATGCGACGACCCTGAAGAAATCGATGCCCGGGCAGTGGGAGCTTTCGACCACCGAGCGCAGCAAGACCTGCGTCGTCACGCTGAAGGGCGATGCCACAGCTGGGGGCTACAAGCTCGAGCTCGAGCCCGCCTGCAAGGCCGCGCTGCCTTTCACCAAGGACATCGTCGCCTGGAGCATCAAGGGCCTCGACATCGTCCGCTTGCAGAATGCGACCGGCGAGGCCGTGATCGACTTCACCGAGGTCGAGGCCGGTATCTTCGAAGGTCCGCGTCAGGGCGAGGGCGTCTACATCCTGCAGGATCTCGCTGCCGCGCGCTCGATGGCCAAATCGATGGACCAGATGATCGGCGACTGGGCCATGGTGCGCGGCAACGGCCAGCCGATCTGCGGATTGACGCTGACCAACACCGAGGCCGGCCAGGACAATTTCCAGGTCTTCCTCAAGCCGAAATGCGACGCGGCGATCGCGCAGTTCAACCCGACGCAATGGCGGCTCGAGCGCGGCCAGATCATCCTGATGTCGAAATCAGGCGAGACCTGGCAGTTCGAGGCCGACGACAACGCGCAGTGGCGGCGCGTCCCCGATACCGCCGATCCCCTGATCATGCTGCGCCAGTAGGCGGCGCGGGAGCTCGCTGCAACCTCTCCCGCTCGCAAGCGGGCGAGGGAGTGCACCTCTTCTGGAGAAGCACCCGAGTTTCATCCATCTGTCTACGTCGTCGGCTTCGGCGGCGGCGCGGTGCCTTGCGCCCATTTCTCCAGCTTGCCGAGCACGCCCCACGCGGTGAGCGCCAGCGAGATCGGCATCGCGAACTGGCCGAGGCCCGGCACCGCGGACACGATGGTGCCGAGCAGTCCGGCAATGCCTCCCGCATTGGGGCTCGCCGTCACCGACGAGAGCAGCGCGGTCAGCACCGCGCCGCCGAGGCCGAGCGCGGTCTTCTTGCCGTTGAGCAGCTTGCCAATGGTCTCGCCGAGCGCGCCGTTGACCTGGCCGAGGACAGGCTTTCCGTCCTTGTTGAGCAGGGTGCTGAGCAGATCGACGGCCTGCTTCAACTGGTCGACGGCAGCAGGATTGGCCGGATTGGTCGTTCCGGAGATCGGCGCCGTCTTGTTGTTGATGAGGGCGAAGAGCCGCTCGAACAGCATGATCGGATCGCTGGCAGGCGGGGGCGTGGTCACCGGCGGCGTACTGATCGTCGGCGCGCCGCGCCGCAGGAGCTGCGCGAGATCCTCCAGCCGCTTCAGGATCTGCGACAGGTCGCCGGTCGGCGCGGGCGTAGCCGGCTGCTGCGCCGCGCGCGTGATGGCGGCAACCGTGATCGTGTCGAGCACGCCGGTTTCGGTGATGCCGTGCCGCTGCTGAAATTGCGCCACCGCCGCCTTGGTCTTCGGTCCGACGATGCCGTCCTCGTCCAGCATCGGATCGGCGCCGAGGTCGTTGAGGTATTTCTGCATCAACAGCGCCGTCGACGCCATCTGCTCCTCGGGTTCGAGATGGCTCAGCATCGTCGGGGTATCGTCGAAAGTGATCGACGCATCCAGCTCCATCATCGCCTTCAGGATCACCGCAGCGCCGAGCTGCGGATCGACCGTGCCCGGGTCGAACGAGCCGTCGCCGACGAACTTGCCGCCCCTTTGCTCGGGCGGGCCGTAGACATTGCAGCCCGACCAGAGATAGGGCGAGTTGACGCCGCGGCCGCGATAGCCGAAGCCGTTGTACTTCTCCAGGCGGAACATCGTCTTCGCGATGCCCCAGTCGCGGGCGCCAACGAATCCCTCCAGCCTGAGCGCATCGACGGCGCCTTCGGCGAACGAGGCGAACGGGCCGCGCCCCTTGGGGACGATGGTCGTCATCCGATTGAGCGCCTGGCCATTGCCGAGATAGGTGTTGAAGTTGAAGCTGGATTCACGCGAGTGCAGCACCGCGACGAACCACCAGGGCACGTCGGTCTTGTTCTGGATCTCGGTGTAGGTGTCCTTGTGGTTGATGGCCTTGCGTGCCGCCTCGGTGGCGGCGTCGGCCCGCCCGGGCCTGATCCTCATATTGGACCAGTTTCGTTCGTATTCGTCCTTGATGACCTCGAATGACACCTTCATGTCCTGCTCCCGTGAAAGCGCTGAAATTGCGAAACTGATGAAATTGGCCGGGGTCGGAGGTCAGACTGAATCAGGCGCCGTGATCAGCGCGTGACTCCAGCGTGATCCCCCGCAATGTGGCAGATTGTTCGCCCGGCGCATGTGAACTGCCTTACAGCCTGTACGGGAAACGGGCGGCAGGATCGGGGCGGGGACCGGCACGGGCCGGGCGGCTCGCCAAAGGGAACTGGCAGGGCGGTCAGCCGGTTGATGAGGTAGAAGGTCCGCCAAGGAGCCCTGCATGGCTAAGCGCGTCCTCGCGATCGGCATCGAACCCGGCAACGCGGATTACGGCGCGTTCCCGCAGCTCACGCCGGAGCTCGTGCGCGACTATATCGAGGCGCAGCTGTTGCGCCTGCGCGATCTTGGCTTCGAGGTCACGAGCTGCCTGATCGACCTCGATGCGACGGCGGAAGCCGCCGTCACCGCGGCGCTGCGCGACGAGCGCTTCGACTGCATCGTGATCGGCGCGGGCCTGCGCGAACCGAAGGATCGGCTGCTGATGTTCGAGAAGGTGCTCAATCTCGTCCATCGCCTGGCACCGGACGCGGCGATCTGCTTCAACACGACGCCCGCGGATACGGCCGAGGCCGTGCAGCGCTGGATCGAACCCGGCTGACCGGCTCGCGCCGGCGGCGCACAGCGGATCTTTCTCGTGAATTCCAACCGCGTTGGGCGAAAACCTCCCGCCTACTCTCCGTCCACGGAGAAGGCGAGCAGTACGTTGCCGGGCGCGGTACCATAATTTGTGTAGCCCGAATTGACGTAGAGGATGCCCCCGGCGATTACCGGTCCCGGTCCATCGAGCGATCCGCCATGCGCCGACACGCCGTTTACGGTCGCATAGTCCCGCATGGTGTCGACGTCCCAGATGATCTCGCCGCTCTTGGCGGCATAGGCCCGCAGGTGGCCGTCCAGTCCGCCGGAGAACACCACACCAGGAATCGCGGTTACCGCAGCCGACTGCGCAGGGCTGCATCCCGGCCGATCCCCGCAGCCCGGATGTGCCGCGTGCCAGACGATCTCGCCCGTCGCCTGGTTCATCGCGTACAGTCCGCCGCCCTGACTTGGATCGAGCTTCATGGGAATCCCAAAGACCGACTTCTGCGCCCCGGCGGTGGCGGGCGGCACGGCCTTCAGGCCGACATCCGACACCGCGACATAGACGTTAGCATCATCCGCAGCCGAGCCCCATTGCACGCCGCCAAGCGTGCTGCCGAGTCCCACCCGGCGCTGCCAGATGATGGCACCATCGCGGTCCGGATCGACTGCGTACACCATGCCGGATTTCTGGCCTGCAACGAGCGCACGACGTCCGTCAGGTAGATCGACCAGGATCGGAGAGGAGCCGAAATCGAAATCGGGACCCTTGGTGCCGGGGCAATTAGCGCGATACTGGCCGTCGCACGCGATGTTGTAGGCATCACCCTCGGTCATCTGCCGCGACCAGGTCAGCCGACCGGTGCCCAGATCGAAGGCCACAAACGCGTCGGAGGTCGTGGAGGCCGGGTCCAGATAACTGTCGCCCGTCGTCGCATAGATCCGATTTGTCTTGAGGTCGATGGTAGGCGACGACCAGATCGCGCCGCCAGAGGGTCCGAAGAGTTGGACACCGATCTCGTTGAGGCGGATTGGCTGGGCCGGCGGGCTGACATAGCCGCGCCACAGCACTTCGCCGGTCCTGGCGTCGAGCGCGGCAATCAGGCCGCGGAAGGTGCAGCAAGAATAGCGTGGATCGATCGCCAATACCTCTTCGACGGAGGAGACTGGCACGTAAAGCACATTATTGGCCAAGGTCGGCGCGCCCGTGATCACGGCCCCCGGATGCGCATCGACACGTCTCCTCCACAGCAGCTTCCCGCTTTCGGCATCGAGCGCATAAGCTTCACCGCGTTGATCGCCGAAATAGGCGGTCGTGCCCCGCTCATCCTCACCGATGGTGATCGCGGTGCGTACGCCGAAGCCGGCGTCGAACACCCAGCGCTGGCAGCCAAGTCTGGCATCCAGCGCATAGA
The DNA here is from genome assembly GCF_054057995.1 of Bradyrhizobium sp. USDA 4486. Lineage (NCBI taxonomy): Bacteria > Pseudomonadati > Pseudomonadota > Alphaproteobacteria > Hyphomicrobiales > Nitrobacteraceae > Bradyrhizobium > Bradyrhizobium sp. USDA 4486. The sequence goes on along the minus strand of NZ_JBSRZV010000001.1, from coordinate 5,926,399 downwards.
CCTTGCCCCCTGCACTGCCCACGAAGACCCGACCGCCCCAAACCGTCGGCTGCGCGTAGGCTCTGGTATCGCCGGGAAAGCCGAACGCCCATTTGAGCTTCAGGCGCGGAACATCGTCAGGCGAAAGCTGGGCCATGACAGTAGGTTGAAACCGGTGTTGAGCGATATCGACGCCCCACCCGTTCCAGCGCGGCAACGAAGCGTCCGCAAGCGCGGGGCCCCGCTCACCGCATGTGGAATCCGGTAGCTGCTGCTGCTGCACCGGTGGTGTCCCGACGAGATAGCGAACGATGTCCTGAATTTCGTGTTGGCTCAGGTCGCGTCCCTGCTGGCTCATCATGCCGAACATCAAGGCAAAGCTCACCCGCTCGGGCCTGAATTGTCGCAGCGCGTTGGCGTCAGGCGCGCGTGCCACGCCACCCTCGTGGCACGATGAGCAGCGCGTGCGGTAGAGCGCCTCGCCACGCGAGTTCAGCGCCTCCTCCGCATGATCCGGAGGCATGCCAGTGAGCAATATGCCCACTCCGAGCAGGAGACGTGCGAAGAGGGTGCATCCAGAGCGATGCTTGGCCGTACCCGTCATCCTCGCCTCCCTCGCATGACTGAAGCGTGCTTCGGCAACAGAAGATCAGCGCGCGTGGTCGTCAACCGTACCACGAATACACAACCAAAGCGAGCTTGAGGGCTCCAGGTTATCGCCCTCGCTCCGGCTATTGCGCCTATCAGCAGCGGCCGCTACGTGCGTCGCCCCGACGGCTATTACGCGCGGATCGATCCCCGTTATTGCTACTATTGCTATTAAGGCTCGAGCGCTCGCGTCTTAACTCTTCGCGCCCTCCGGCATGATCTGCAGCAGCGGCTCCGGCTGGATCGAGATCTGTCCTGCGAACGGCCGGTCGTGGGCAGCGATCAGCAGCACCGAGGTGGCGACGCCGGTTGCGAACAGGCCCATGGCGACCGCCGATCCCAAACGGTTGTCGCAATGGACGAGGCCGATCACCAGCAGCGCGCAGGCGGCCTGGAGATAGAGACACCACCATTTGACCGGATTGACCGCGGCGAGGCTGACGATGATCCGCTGCCGCCGCGCATCCAGCGCCTGCTCCAGCGCGGCGATCAGCTCGCGTTGCACGTTCGCCTGCCCCGTGCTTTGCGGCGTCATGGCGACGACGAGCTGCAGGGCTTCCGCGAGCGCCGGCGGCGTCACCTTCAGCGAGGCCTGCTGATGCGCCATCATCGGCCATTCCATCGCCACCGCCTTTCCGACATAGTCGCGGACGAGATCGTGCAGCTTGGTCTCCTGCTCCGCCGGCAGGCCGGCGGCCAGCAGCACCACGCTGCGCAGCGCGCTGGCCTCGCGGCTCACCGCGGCGCTGGCCCGGTCGCTGTCGCCCCAGACCTGCGCCGCGGTGAAGGCGACGAACAGGCCGAAGATGATGCCGAGCACCGGCAGCATTCCCGGCGAGATCGCCTTCAGCGATTTGGCGCGCTCCTCCGTCGCGGCCAGCGCGATACCGGCGAAGATCGCCGCGGACAGAGAATAGGTAAATCCAAAGATCACCAGCGCCATCACGGGCACCGGCAGATTGTGCAGCCAGTCGCTCATGCCGTTCTTGTCACCTGATTTGGCGCCCTAAAGCATGATCCGGAAAGTGCGAAGCGGTTTTCCGGAAAGATCATGCGTAAACAATCTAGAGCGCGATGACGATTCATCCAAATCTCATCGCGCTTTAGATCAACCGCATCCCGCGCAGGCTCGCATGCCCGCCTTTGCCCACGATGATGTGATCATGCACCGCGATCCCCAGCGGCTTTGCGATCTCGATGATCGCCTTGGTCATCTGGATGTCGGCCTGCGAGGGCGAAGGATCGCCGGAGGGATGGTTGTGCACCAGGATCAGCGCGGTCGCCGACAATTCCAGCGCGCGCTTGATCACCTCGCGCGGATAGACCGGGGTGTGGTCGACCGTTCCGGTCTGCTGCACCTCGTCGGCGATCAGCTGGTTGCGCTTGTCGAGGAAGAGCAGGCGAAATTGCTCCTTCTCGGCAAAGGCCATGCTGGTGCGGCAATAGTCGATCACCTCGTTCCAGGACGACAGCGCGTTGCGGCTGTTGACTTCGCCTTTGGCGACGCGATGCGCCGCCGCCGCGATCAGCTTGAGCTGGTTGATCGCGGATTCGCCGATGCCGTCGACCTCGCGCAGGCGCGCCACGGGCGCGTGCACGACTTCGGCGAACGAGCCGAAGGTCTTGATCAGCGTCTTCGCCAGCGGCTTGGTGTCGCGCCGCGGCAGCGCCGGGAACAGCGCCATCTCCAGGAGCTCATAGTCGCTGAGCGCATCGGCGCCGGCGCTGTAGAAGCGCTCGCGCAGCCGCTCGCGATGGCCGAGATAGTGCGGCGCGTCTTCCGGCTTGCTCTTGTCGTGGTCTGGCTTGGCGGGCATCGGCGGAGAGCATCGCCGCGGATCGCCGTTTTTGCAACCTTCAATTGCCCCGGTTGGTTCGGGCAAATGGCGGCACCGTGATGGCCATGACGCCGGCGAGGATCAGCGCCATTCCGGCCATGCTCGACCAGGTGAAGCGCTCGCCCAGCCAGGCGATGCCGAGCGCTACGGCGAAGCCTGCGCGCAAATAGCTTCCGCTGGTCGTGCCAAGCGGGCCGAGCGTGCGGATCAAGCGGAAATAGATCACCATCGCCAAAGCCGTGCAGATGACCGCGAGGATGATCACCGCCGCGATCGCGTCCGCGGGCGGCGGGGGTAGCGCCCATGGCCGTTCGAGCACGGCAGCTGCCGGCAGCATCAGGATCGCGGCGCAGCTCATGGCGCCGGCCGCCGTGACGATGGCGGGAAGCTTCGAGAAGCGCTGTCCCCAGATCGGCGCGAGCGCATAGCAGAAGCTGGCGCCCAGCACCGCCGCCTGCGCCAGCGGCGCGGCCGTGCCGAGCCCGGACAGCGCATCGAGGCCCATCGTGACCGCCACGCCGACGAGGCCGAGACCGACGCCCATGATTTTCCGGCCGCTGACGGCCTGCCGCCCGCGCCCGGTGATGACCGCGATCGCGAGCACGAACATCGGCGGGGTCGCATTGAGCACGCCGGCAAGGCCGCTCGGAATGGAGACCTCACCCCAGCTGATCAGCGTGAACGGCAATGCACTTTGCAGCAGCCCTTGCACGAGGAAGGCGGCCCAGATCGACTGCTTCTGGGGAAGGGCGTGTCCCTGTGCGATGGCGAGCAGAAGCAGGAGCATGGCCGCGATCGTCACGCGGACGGCGACCATCGTGACTGGCGGAATCGTAGGCACCGCCAGCTTGATCAGCGTGAAGGAGCTGCCCCAGATCAGCGAGAGCAGCAGCAACAGGCCGATTTCCCATGCGAGACGGGTTTGCGCCGACGCTGCCTGTGGTGCCGTTGTGCTCATGCGATGTGCTCCGAGGTGTGTCGGCATCATGGTCCGGAGCGGCCGGACAGGCTGGCTGAATTCGGACCTCATCGTCCGATCGAGTCCGATTCCGGCTACTCGGCGCTCCGCACGGGTATTATTCTTCGCTGATGGCGACAGGCCCAACGCATCGGCAGACGCTGCCACCGCATCTCGACTGGGAGACCTGCGATCGCGCGCGCCTGGCGCGGGCCCGGGCCTTCGACGGCCTGTTCTTCTCCGGCGTTCGCTCGACGCGCATCTATTGCCGGCCGGTCTGTCCGGTTCGCCCGGCCCGTTCCGAGAACGTCACCTTCTATGCAACCGCCGCGGCCGCCGAGCGGGCCGGCTTCCGCCCGTGCCTGCGCTGCCGGCCGGAAACGGCGCCGGGCTCGCCCGCCTGGATGGGCACGGCCACCACCGTCGCGCGCGGGATGCGCCTGATCAATGACGGCTTTCTGGATCGCGCATCGATGGCGGACCTCGCGGAAGCGCTCGGCGTCGGACCGCGCCATCTGCTGCGCCTGTTCATGCGCCATGCCGGCGCGAGCCCAAGCGAGATCGCAGCGACGCGGCGCGTGCAGGAAGCCAAGCGCCTGATCGACCAGACCGACATGACGCTGGCGGAGATTGCGTTCGCGGCGGGCTTCGGCAGTGTCCGCAGATTCAACGATGCCTTTGCCGCGACTTACAAGCGGCCGCCGTCGTCGTTCCGCCGGCGGCGATAGAAGACGAATGCTGCGCTCTCATTCCGGGGCGGTACGAAGTACCGAACCCGGGATCTCGAGATTTCGGGCTCGCTGCTGCACAGCGCCCCGGAATGACGAGGTACTATTGGCCGATCTGCTTCTCGCCGTGCCGCTCCGAGAGCGTGAAGATCTCGACGCCGGTGGCCGTGACGCCGACCGAATGCTCGAACTGCGCCGACAGCGAGCGGTCGCGGGTGACCGCGGTCCAGCCGTCGGACAGGATCTTCACATGCGGCTTCCCGAGATTGATCATCGGCTCGATGGTGAAGAACATGCCGGGCTTGAGCTGCACGCCCTCGCCGGGCCGGCCGATGTGAATGATGTTCGGCTCGTCGTGGAACATGCGCCCGAGGCCGTGGCCGCAGAAATCGCGCACCACGCTCATGCCCTGCGGCTCGACAAAACTCTGGATGGCGTGGCCGATGTCGCCGGTGGTGGCGCCGGGTTTTACGGCGGCGATGCCGCGCATCATCGCCTCATACGTCACCTCGATCAGCCGCTCCGCCTTGCGGGCGATCGGGCCGACCGCATACATCCGGCTGGAATCGCCGTACCAGCCGTCGACGATGAAGGTCACGTCGATGTTGACGATATCGCCTTCTTTCAGCGGACGGTCGCCGGGCATGCCGTGGCAGACCACGTGGTTCAGCGAGGTGCAGGTTGAGTAGCGATAGCCGCGATACATCAGCGTCGCCGGATAGGCGTCGTGACTGAAGGCGAAGTCGCGGACGAATTCGTCGATCTTCGAGGTCGGCACGCCGGGGGCGACGATGTCGGTGAGCTCGTCGAGGCACTTCGCCACCAGCGCTCCTGCCTTGCGCATGCCGGCAAAGGCGCTCGGCCCGTGCAGCTTGATCTGTCCGGTCTTGCGCAGGGAGGTATCGGTGGCTTCGACGTAGCTCATGCTTGTGCGGTCTTCCGGGCTGATGTCGGCGGAAAGGCTTGATTTCAGGCCCCAATTTAATGATTGCCTGCTGTCATGCAAGCTGAGCCTGGTCTTTGCGCCCGAAAGCGGGCCTAATTCGGGACTTCTACGGTGGTTTCGACCGGCAGCGCGCCGCCGCGAATGCGGATTTCGCGGACCGGATAGGGAACCCGGATGCCCTCGCGCTTGAAGGCGTCCCACAGCGCCAGCATCACGTCGCTCTTGACGTTGTCCATGCCGTCGGGGTCCGCGATCCAGAAGGTCAGCGAGAACTTCATCCCGGCCTCGGCGAATTCGGTCAAAATGCTGTTCGGCGGCTTGCCCTTCTGCGCGCGCGGATGGGCGGCGGCGGTCTCGACGGCGAGCTTGGTGACCAGCCTGGGGTCGGCGTCGTAATTGGTGCCGAAGGCGATCTTCACCGGCGTGTTCTTGTCGGTGTAGGTCCAGTTGACGACCTTCTGCGTCACCAGATCCTCGTTCGGCACCAGGAATTCGCGGCCATCGCCGGCGGCCACGGAAATATAGCGCGTCTTCATCGCGCTGATGCGCCCGGTGTTGTCGCCGATGGTGACGAGATCGCCCGGCTTCACCGACTTGTCGGCGAGCAGGATGATGCCCGAGATGAAATTGGCGACGATCTTCTGCAGGCCGATACCGATGCCGACGCCGACCGCGCCGGAGAACACCGCGAGCGCGGAGAGGTCGATGCCGACGGCGCCAAGCGCAATGACGATGGCGACGGCAAGGAGCCCGATGCGGATGATCTTGACCAGCAGCACCTGCACCGACGGCGTCAGGTCGGTGGTCGAGTTGATCCGGCTCTCGGCGAAATTGCTGGCGATGTTGGTGGCCCAGAGCGCGATCAGCAGCAGCGCGCCGGCCTTGATCACCAGGAGCGGCGTCAGCCTGAGGCCGCCGAGCACGATGGCGAAGGAATCGAGCAGATCGACCGTCGCATCGAGCTGGCCGATGATGGACAGTGCCGCGACGAACCAGGCGGTGATCGAGACCAGCTTGACGATGAAGGCGTTGCGCAGCACCGAGGTCACCAGCCGGATCGCAAGCCACGCCAGGCCCAGCTTGGCCGCGACCATCAGGAGATAGCTGCGGCTCGGCCAGGTCGCATGGTACATCACGAGGCGGGAGATGATCACCAGCAGAGTGAATACCGCCGTCGAGGCGCTCGACATCATCACCCGCGAAAAGTGCCGAAGCGGCAGCGGCCAGCCCATCGCCAGCGATGTCATGTCGACGCGATTGCGAATGCCGGCTTCCGCGGCATAGGCGATGCCCGTTGCCGCGAGAATGAGACCAAATTGCAGGTAGAACCAGGGCGAGGAAATCTCCGCCCCGACGCTGCGCGCGGTCGTCTGCACGAACTCCATCAAGTCTTTGAGGTCCATGTCCATCGGTCTCGTCGGGGGAGGCGGTCGGAAGGAGTTGATTCGAGGGTGCCGCACAATCCCACAAAGGGTGCGGCCCGGCCATCGATACACCGTGAAGTGAAGCGCGTTAAGGCCGCAAAACACGGGCAGATTGCCGCGAGGCGCGAAAATGGGTTGGCGCGGGGGAGCGCCGACGATAAGGATGCGTAAGCACATGTTTTTGAGATGGGAAATTCCGTCGAGGGCGGCGCGCTTCGCCTCTCCCCGCTTGCGGGGAGAGGCCGAAATTCGAGCGCAGCTTGAATTTCGGGTGAGGAGGACTCTCCACGAGTCCATCTGCCACCGTCCTTGCGGAGACTCTCCTTCACCCCGCCCTCTCAGGGTGAGCTATGCTTGTCCCGATCCCGCAAGCGGGGCGAGGGAGTGCCCGGCCGGTGGCCTCCTGACTGAATTCGCCGATCACCCGGAGTAACCCGCAGCACCGCATGGCCTCCCTCGACTCTTTCAGCCTCGCCATTTTGCTCGGCGCCGTCCTGGTGATGGCCGGTATCCTGTCGAGCCTGCTTGCGCTCCGCTTCGGCGCGCCCTTGCTGCTCGTCTTTCTTGCCATCGGCATGCTCGCCGGGGATTCCGGCCCCGGGCAGATCCAGTTCAACGACGTCGGCACCACCTATCTGGTCGGCTCGGTGGCGCTCGCTTTGATCCTGTTCGACGGCGGCCTGAAGACGCGCTTTGCCAGCATCCGCACCGTGCTCGCCCCGTCCCTGGTGCTTGCCACCGTCGGCGTGCTCTTGACCGCGCTGGTCACGGCGCCGTTCGCGAGATTCGCGCTCGATCTCAATTGGGCGGAATCGCTGCTGGTCGGCGCCGTGGTCGCCTCGACTGACGCGGCGGCCGTGTTCCTGCTGGTGCATACCCAGGGCCTGCGCCTGCGCCCGCGGGTCGGCGCGACGCTGGAGGCGGAATCCGGCACCAACGATCCGTTCGCGATCTTCCTTACCCTCATGCTGGTCGAGTACATCTCGCTCGGTTCGAGCTCGCCCGGCCATGTGGTGATGGAATTTGTGCAGGAGGCGGTGCTTGGCGCCGTGGTCGGCGTCATCGGCGGACGGCTCGTCGTCATCGCGCTGAACCAGGTGGCGTTGCCGCAGGGCCTGCATGCGCCGTTCGTCACCACCGGTGCGCTGGTGATCTTCGGCGGCTCGCAGATCATGCATGCCTCCGGCTTCCTCGCGGTCTATCTCGCCGGCATCATCATCGGCAACCGGCCGACCCGCGCGCATAATTCGGTGGTGACATTTCTCGATGCCGCAACCTGGCTGGCGCAGATCGTGATGTTCGTGCTGCTCGGCCTGCTGGTCTCGCCGAGCCGGCTCGGCGCCAGCGTGCTGCCGGCGATCGCCGTCGCGCTGGTCCTGATGCTGGTGGCGCGGCCGCTTGCGGTTTTCGCGTGCCTCGCGCCATTCCGTTTCAACTGGCGCGAAAAGATCTTCATCGCCTGGACCGGCCTGCGCGGCGCGGTTGCGATCTTCCTGGCCTCGATTCCGATGCTGGTCGGCCTGTCCAAGGCCTATCTCTATTTCGACGTCGCCTTCGTCGTCGTCATCATCTCGCTGCTGCTGCAGGGCTGGACCTTGGCGCCGGCTGCACGCAAGCTGCACGTCGCGCTGCCGCGCGCCGATCGCGGCCCGCGGCGCGTCGAGCTCGACCTGCCCGGCCAGCTCGAGCAGCAGCTCGTCGGCTATCCGGTGCGATCCAAGAGCCTTTATTTCCGCCGCGGCCTGGTCCCGTCCTGGTCCAAGCCGACGCTCGTGATCCGCAATGAGAACATCCTGACGCCGACGGAAGCCGATCCGATCGCGCCCGGCGACTACATCTATCTGCTGGCGCCGCCGGAAAAGGCCGAGGCGCTCGACCGCTTCTTCGTCGACATGCAGCCGAGCACGGCGCCGGACCCGCATCTGCTCGGCGACTTCATGGTGTCAGGCGAGCATACTCTGGCCGAGCTCGCCGAGATCTACGGCGTAAAGGTCAGCGAGGACGAGAGCAGGCTGACGCTCGCCGACTATTTCGACGTCCATCTCGACCGCGCGCCGAAGGAGGGCGCCGAGCTGCCGCTGGACGCGATCGTGCTGGTCGCGCGCAGCATTTCCGGGGGACGTGTCAATGTGGTCGGACTGCGCTTGCCCGAGGACGAAGAGCCGCCCGCGCCGCTGACGCGCCGCCAGGCGCTGCGCCGCAAGCTGGCGGATGTGTGGACCTCGGTGGCGGGGGTCTGACCTCTCCGTCATTTCGGGGCTCGCCCTTCGGGCGCCCCGGAATGACGAGAAACCGCCACCAAATCGCCGCAACCGCCGACGATTTCCGCGCCTTTGTGACCGCTGATTCCGGAACACCCTGCTGCGTTGCTCGTTCTTCGCCTGACGATCAACGTCTTTGACAGGAGCAGTTCCATGCGAAGTCTCATCCTTCCTGCCATCGTCGCGATCGGTCTCGGATCGGCGGCGCCGGCGATGGCCTATGACACCGGCGACCAGATCTCGATGCAAGTCGCGCTCGATGTCGCGACCGACATCGGCATCGCGACGGTCTCGCACACGAACTTCCTCGGCGATGAATGGCAGATCGAAGGCCGCGACCGCACCGGCCGCTGGATGGAGGTCGATGTCGATGCACGCACCGGCGAGGTGCGCAACGTCGACCGCGGCTGGTAGACATATACACCAGCTGTCATTGCCCGCGAAAGCGGGCAATCCAGTATTCCAGAGGCGGTGCGTGGACACGGAGAAGCCGCGGCGTACTGGATGCCCCGGTCGAGCCGGGGCATGGTTGAGGTAAGGACGGGGCGGCTCTCACCAGCACACGCACATCGCACTAACTCAGCACCTTCACGCCGCCGAACGACGTCACGCGGCCCTGCTTCAATATCACGATTTGCGTGGCGAGCTGGCGCAGCTCGGCGACGTCATGGCTGACATACACCATGGGGACATTGGCCTCGTCGCGCAGCCGCACCAGATAAGGCAAAATCTCGAGCTTGCGGCCCTCGTCGAGCGCGCCGAGCGGCTCGTCGAGCAGCAAGAGGCGCGGTTTCGACAGCAGCGCGCGGCCAAGCGCGACGCGCTGGCGCTCGCCACCGGAAAGCTTTCCGGGGCGGCGATCCAGCAGCTTGCCGATGTCGAGCAGGTCGATGATGCGCCTGTGCTGGGCCGGGTCAGGTGCGAGGCCGTTCATCCGCCGCCCGTAGTCGAGATTCTGCCCGACGCTCAGATGCGGAAACAGCCGCGCATCCTGGAACACGTACCCGATGCGGCGGCGGTAGGTCGGCACATGGATGCCGGCCGCGGTGTCGTCGACGGTGTCGCCGTCGATCACGATGGTGCCGCGATCGGGCCGCAGCAGGCCGGCGATCATGTTGACCAGCGAGCTCTTGCCGGCGCCCGATGCCCCGAACAGGCCGATGACGCGCCCCTCGCCGGTGAAGGTTGCGGACAGTGAGAACTCGCCGAGCCTCTTTTCGATGTCGACGCGCAACATGGTCAATTCCCGTGCAGGCGCTGCGTCGCGCGGCGGGCGAACCATTCGGCGGCGATCAGCGCGCCGATCGCCAGCACGATCGAGACGATCACGAGCCGGCCCGCCGCAGCATCGCCGTCGGGCGTCTGGATGAGCGAATAGATGGCCGACGAAATCGTCTGGGTCTCACCGGGAATGTTGGAGACGAAGGTGATGGTGGCGCCGAACTCGCCGATCGCCTTGGCAAAGCCCAGCACCATGCCGGCAAGCACGCCGGGCAGTGCCAGCGGCAGCGTCACGGTGAAGAACACTTTCCATGGCGCGGCGCCGAGCGTCTCGGCGGCCTGCTCCAGCTTTCGGTCGATCGCCTCGATCGACAGCCGCATCGGTCGCACCAGCAGCGGAAACGACATCACGCCGCAGGCGAGCGCGGCGCCGGTCCAGCGGAACGCGAACACGATGCCGAGATGATCGGCGAGGAAGCCGCCGATCAGGCCGCGGCGGCCGAAGGTGAGCAGCAGCAGATAGCCGGTGACGACGGGCGGCAGCACCAAGGGCAGATGCACGAGGGCGTCCACCACCGACTTGCCCCAAAAATCCCTGCGGGCGAGCAGCCATGCCAGCGCAATGCCGAACGGCGTTGCGACCAGCGTGGCGATGACGGCGACCCTGAGCGAGAGCAGGATCGCCGTCCATTCGGTGGGAGAGATGTCGAGCATCAAGTCGTGGGCATCAAGTCGTCGGGCTGACCAGGAACTTGAATCCGTATTTTTCCAGAATGGTCTTGGCCGCGGCCGAGCGCAGGAAGGCGAGATAATCATTCGTCTCCGGCTTCGCACTCGTGGTCGCGGCGACGGGATAGATGATCGCCGGATGCGAATCCGCCGGGAAGGTGCCGACGATCTTCACGCCGGGCTCGACCTTGGCGTCGGTGGAGTAGACGATGCCGAGCGAGGCCTCACCACGAGCGACCAGCGTCAGCGCAGCGCGCACGCTGTCGGCCATGGCGAATTTCGGCTCCGCGGCCTGCCAGGCGCCCAGCTTCTCCAGCGCCGCCTTGGCATATTTGCCTGCTGGCACCGACTTGACGTCGCCGGTCGCGATCCTGCCGTCGCCGGCGAGTTTTGCGAGGTCGAAGCCTTGCGCGATGGCGACGTTGTCGACCTTGGAATCCTTCGGCGCGATCAGCACGATGCTGTTGCCGAGCAGGTTGACCCTGGAAGCCTCGTTGATGGTCTTCTTGGAAGCCGCGTAGTCCATCCAGTCGGTGTCGGCCGAGACGAACACGTCGGCCGGCGCGCCCTGCTCGATCTGCTTGGCGAGCACCGAGCTTGCGGCATAGGAGACGCTGAACTTGACGCCTGTCTTGGCGGTGTAGGCGGCGTCGACCTCGTCGAGCGCGTTCTTCATCGAGGCCGCGGCGAACACGGTGATGGTCTTGTCCTCGGCGCTGGCCGGCGAGAGGCTCGCGCTCACGAGGATGACGAAGGCGGTGAATAGTCCGGCGATACGAATCATGGATGCGCTCCGTGCGAGCTCGCGCGTGCAGACGCACGCGCAGATCTGGCGTTGGTGGGTTCGGTCGCGACCGGCGGAAGCGCTGTTCCACGTGTCCCCGCAACGACTTACGGCCGGCGGGGATATCGCGATGCAAACATAGCAGGCCCCGGCCCCAGGTCAAAGACGACCAAGCGCATGATCCGGAAAAGTGCGAAGCGGTTTTCCGAAAAGATCATGCGCAAACAACAACCTAAAGCGCGATGACGATTCATCCAAATCTCGTCGCGCTTTGACGCATTGTCGCGATACGAACAATCAACTCGTTCGTCATTCCGGCCAAGCGCGCTCCAACCACCGCTGTCGCCCCTGAGCGGCGCGCGCTTGTCCGGGACGACGGCTGTCGGCTGATGGCAGTGGCTCGCCTTACGGCTTCGCATCCCCCGCATGGAGCACCGCCTTGCAGGCCGCGGGCATCTGCGCCAGCGTCATCGGCGGTTTCGGCTTCGGCGGTTCCGGCGGTGGCTTGGGATGCAGCACGGCGTCGCTGAACCAATAATCGAGGTCGGACGGCTTGCAGCCCTCGTCCTCGGATTGCGATGGTTGGCCCTCGCAGTCGCCGGCGCCCGCCGGGCAGCGGATGCGGATATGGAAGTGATAGTCGTGACCCCACCACGGCCTGATCTTCGACAGCCAGGAGCGGTCGCCCTTGGCCTCGCGGCACAGCGCCTTCTTGATCGCGGCATTGACGAAGATGCGCTGCACCGCCGGCTCCTGCGCCGCATCGCGCAGTAACAGCACATGGCCGGGTGTGAACACCTTCTGGTCGACGTCGAGCCGGTCTGGCCGCACCATCATCACCGCCGACATCTCCTCGCGTTCCTCGCGCGAGAGCCGGCGGTCCGGCATCGGCGTCAGCCAGATGTCGGCATCGAGGCCGATCTGGTGGCTGGCATGGCCCGACAGCGCCGGGCCACCGCGCGGCTGGCCGATGTCACCGACCAAAATGCCCGGCCAGCCCGCGTCCTTGTGCGCCTTGGCAGCCAGGCGCTTGATCAGCGCGATCATATCAGGATGGCCAAAATAGCGGTTACGCGACAGCCGCATCACCTGCCAATTGTCGCCGTTGAGCGGCATCTGCACGGCGCCGCCGATGCAGCCCTTGGTGTAGGAGCCGATGACATGCGCCGGCCCCGTCGATGGCAGCAGTTTTCGCGCGAACAGCTCCTTGGCGCCGAGATGCGGATCGTTCGGATTGGCCAGCGGCGGCAGCGGTTTTGGGCTCACGCTGCCCTTGTCCTGGGCCAGCGCGCCGCCGGCGGCCAGCAGCGTCATGACGAGCAGGAGGGGAGCGATGCGGCGGGGACTCATGCTGACATCCTTATAACCCAACGCCGCGTCAGGGTTAAGATTCGGCTTGCGCCGCCTCACGGCGCGCAACACCATGATCCATATTTCCAACGAGCCATTGCAGAATCCTGTGCCGGCCGGCCGATTTTTTAACGCCACGATAACCTTAGACTGCATTGACCAAAATTCGTGCGCGGCGTGCGGAATAGACCCGGCCCGCATGCAATCGCGCACGATCCCGGAAATGATTCACGCGGGCGCGCAATTTTGCGCCGGATCGCTTGCTGATTGCGACGCCCCGGCGGGCCTGGCGCGTCCGCAGCTGCGGACTGCGCCCTGCAAACAGGCAGAAAGGTGCGCGCGGGACCGGAACCCACCGTGGCCGCTCCGCCCAAGATTACTTTTTTTTCAGACACTTGCCCCAAGACTTTCGGGCGCTGGGCGCGACTGGGACATGTGAGTTGAGTTTGGGGTCTCGAAATCCGACAAAGCGAAAGCGCAAATCGCGCGCTGCCGGCGCGCCGCGCAAGCCGCGCTTCGCGCGCGCGCCGCATCCGCCAATTGCCCAAGATGAGCTGGTGCGGAGCCGCGCCGAGGCGGAGGCCGCGGTCGCGGATGCGCGCAAGGCCCACGAGCGGCTGCGCCAGGCCATCGATATCCTGCCCCAGGGCATCGTGTTTCTCGATGCCGAGGGCCGCTACGTGCTCTGGAACAGAAAATACGCCGAGATCTACAGCAAGACGGCGGACCTGTTCGCCGAAGGCGCGCGTCTCGAAGACACGCTGCGCGTCGGCGTCGCCCGCGGCGACTATCCCGAGGCCATCGGTCACGAGGACGAGTGGATTGCCGAGCGGCTGCAAAAGCTCTATCAGCCCGGCGCGCGCCATGAGCAGAAGCTGGCGGACGGCCGCGTCATCCTGATCGACGAGCGGCTGACCGACGACGGCGGCGTTGTCGGCCTGCGTGTCGACATCACCGAATTGAAGCAGCGCGAGGCCTCGTTCCGCCTGCTGTTCGACGGCAATCCCGTGCCCATGATCGTCTGCGCGCTGGACGACGAGCGCATCCTCGGCGTCAACGACGCCGCGATCGCGCATTACGGCTATAGCCGTGCCGAGTTCGAGAAGCTGACGATCCGCAGCCTTCAGGCCTTCGAGAGCGAGCCGCCCTGGACCACCGACCCGACCGGCGTCGAGCAGGCTGGCCGCACCTGGAAGCACGTCAAGGCCGACGGCGCGCTGATCGATCTTGCGATCTATTCGCGCGAACTGACCTATGCCGAGCGGCCCGCGGTGCTGCTCGCACTGATGGACATCACCGAGCGCAAGCGCGCCGAGGCGCGGCTCGCCTTCATGGCCCAGCATGACGGGCTCACCGGCCTGCCAAACCGCAACCTGCTGCGCCAGCAGGTGGACGAGATGCTGCTGCACACGCGGCGCAGCGCCGAGAAGGTTGCGGTGTTGATGCTGGGGCTCGACAATTTCAAGGCGGTCAACGACACGCTGGGACATGCGATCGGCGACAAGCTGCTGCGCGGCGTCGCCAAACGGCTGCGCTCGACCTTGCGCGACGAGGATGCGCTGGCGCGCCTCAACTCCGACGAGTTCGCGATCGTGCAGAGCGGGCTGGCGCGGCCCGAAGATGCGGTGGGTCTCGCAAAACGCCTGCTGGAGGCCATTTCCGATCCCTATCTGTTCGACGGCCATTCCGTGGTGATCGGCGCCTCGATCGGCATCGCGATGGCGCCGGGTGACGGCGAGGAGTCCGAGAAGCTGCTCAAGAGCGCTGACATGGCGCTGTCGCGCGCCAAGCAGGATGCGCGCGGCAGCTTCGCCTTCTTCGAGGCCGCGCTCGATGCCAAGGCGCAGAGCCGCCGCAAGATCGAGGTCGAGCTGCGCGATGCGATCCAGGCCGACGTGCTGCGTCCCTATTACCAGCCGCTGATCGACCTTCAGAGTGGGCGCATCACCGGTTTCGAGGCGCTGGTGCGCTGGCCGCATGCCGAGCGCGGCATGGTCTCGCCCGCCGAGTTCATCCCGGTCGCCGAGGATACCGGCCTCATCAATCCGCTCGGCGGATTGATGCTGCGCCGGGCGTGCCTCGATGCCGCGAGCTGGCCCGACGACGTCCGCGTCGCCGTCAATCTGTCGCCGCTCCAGTTCCGCAGCGGCCATCTGCTCTCGATGGTGACGGACGCGCTGAAGCACTCCGGCCTGCCGCCGCGCCGGCTCGAGCTCGAGATCACCGAGACGCTGCTGCTGGAGAAGAGCGCGCAGGTGCTGGCGACGCTGCACGCGCTGCGCGCGCTCGGGGTGCGCATCTCGATGGACGATTTCGGCACCGGCTATTCCAGCCTCAGCTATTTGCGCAGCTTTCCGTTCGACAAGATCAAGATCGACCAGTCCTTCGTGCGCGACCTCGGCGCCAACCGCGAAGCGCAGGCCATCATCCGCTCCATCGTCAGCCTCGGCAAGGGCCTTGGCGTCACCATCACCGCCGAGGGAGTCGAGACCGAAGCCGAGCTCAGCTGCCTCCGCGCCGAGGGCTGCGACGAAGGCCAGGGTTTTCTGTTCAGCAAGGCCCGCCCCAACGCGGAGATCATCAGCCTCCTGGCCGCACAGCGCGGCATCGACGCCGCCGACGAGGCCGCCGCGCTGGTGGCTTGAAGCATGCTGCCCTCGGCCAGCGCCGCGCCTGCTTTGAACCTTTCCGGCGTCCGGGCGCACCAATGGCGCGCAAGCCCCGACAAGCCGCGACGAAGGAATGCGCGATGAAGGCCTTGAAAGCATCGATCCGAGTCGCGGTCGCAGCGCTCGTCCTGAGCCCGTCGCTCAGTGCGCCGTCCCACGCCGAGTTCGCGCGAAGACAAGGCCGATTTGACCAGCCATGCGTAACTTGATTCCCGCCACCGCCGAAAATCGTCCGGTTCGCTCCATTCTCGCAGGCCTGATCGCACTCGCCGTCGCGGCGAATGCCGCGCCTGCCATCGCCAGCGAATGGCGTTACGGCTGCCGGGGCGTGCTGCCCAGCGGCGATGCACCGATCATCATCTTCAATCGCTCCTCGCTGATCATGCTGCCGAAGGGCTGGGTCGGCGGGCCGCTGCTTGCTGCGGTCAACGATGAGCTTTTGAGCTCGCGCTTCAGCGCAGCCGACAACAATTCGGGGCTTGCCACGACGATGGTGTTCAAGCGTGACGGTCATCCCGACGAGAAGCTGACCCTGACTGAGACGTCGTCGAAGACGATTTCCGATGTTAACCGTCCGGCCGGCAATCAACCGCGCTCCGAGCAGATCACCACCTACCGCAAGGTTTATCGGTGGGTGAGCGATGGCATCTATCAGGGTCCATACGACATCAAAATGGACTGCATCAATTACGAGCTCTCGGCGCCCCGTCGCTAGCTTTGCCGGGGAATGACAGCTTTCCAACTTTTTTGCGCATTGACGGCCGGGCCATGTCGGCATGGACCGGTCTCGATCGTCTTTATGTCGACACGTCCCGGACGTGCTGGAGATGGACCCGGCGCAGGTGACGTGATTTTGTCGATTCGAGCCGTCAAGGTCGCAACCGGAGCAATGCCCATGAGGATCACCGTCGAAACCAGCGTCGCCGCCCCCATCGATCAGGTCTGGCGTGCCTATACGACGCCTGCCGACATCGTGAAGTGGAACGCCGCGTCCGACGACTGGCACACCACCAGAGCGACGGTCGACCTGCGGGAGGGCGGCGCCTTCTCCTCGCGCATGGAGGCCAAGGACGGCAGCATGGGCTTCGACTTCGCCGGCACCTACACGACGATCGTCGAGCACAAGCTGATCGAATATGCCTTCGGCGATCGCAAGGCCGAAGTCGAGTTCGTGCCCGGCCCGAAGGGCGTCACTGTCCGCGTCGTCTTCGATGCCGAAGCGACCCACTCGGTCGAGCAGCAGAAAGGCGGCTGGCAGGCGATCCTGGACAATTTTACACGCTACGTCGAGGCGAAGCAGAAGGCGTCGTAGGGGCGGGCGCGACGGCGCACCTTCTCATCAATCGGGTTGACCGAACCATCGCACCGTGGCGCGAGCCGCTTCCTCGAGATCGGGCGGCTCCCCGCCGGCCCATGCCACGATTCCGTCCGGGCGCACGAGCAAGGCGCTCAACCCGAGTCGATCCTCAGGCTCGCTGGCAACATGATCGATCCGGCCGCTCCAGCGGCGCGCAAGCGCTTGCAGCGATGGTCGGACGTCGAAGTCCAGCAGCAGCCCTCGTCCTGTCCTGAGCAGCTCGCCCAGCCGTCTGCCACCGGCCAGTACGAAATCGGGCGCGCTGCGGCCCACCAGCGGATGGGCATCGCCGAGATCGTAGCGCAGCAAGACGCCCCAGACGCGCTCGGCGAAATAGGTCGCGCCGTCGCGCGTGCCGATGAGATCACGGATGATCGCCTCTAGCGCGCGCGAGCTCCTGCTCGGACGCATGAGAGCGACCTGGGCGCGCGACCAGTCGAGGATCTGTGCTCCGACCGGCTGGCGCTCAGCCGCATAGGTGTCGAGCAGGCCGGCCGAAGCATTGCCGCGAATGGTCGCGGCGAGCTTCCAGCCGAGGTTCATGGCGTCGCCAAGGCCGAGGTTCAGGCCCTGGCCGCCCAGCGGCGAATGGACGTGGGCAGCATCGCCCGCCAGCAGGACGCGGCGCTTGCGATAGCAGGTCGCCTGATAGGCGCGGTCGGTCCAGGTGGTGGCGAGCCGAAGGGCAATCACGTTTACATCGAGGCCCGAGATCTTGCGCAGCACCGCCTCGAAATGGTCGCGGTCCGGTTCGCTGCGGTGAGCGGCGCCACCGTCGAAGTCGACCATGGCGATCGTGCCGGGCGCCGCATATGTGTACATGCCCGACGCCGTGTAATGGCGGCCCGGCGTGAGCGCGGCCGGGTCGGCCAGCTCGACCAGCGCGGAATAGCCGGTGAATTCCGGATCAGTGCCGGAGAAACCGATACCGGCGGCCTTTCGCACCATGCTGCGTGCGCCGTCGCAGCCGACCAGCCAGCGGCCCTCGGCCATGCCGACAGCCGTTGCAACGGTGACGCCATCGTCCGATTGCGTGAGAGACTCGACGCCGCAGCCGCGCCGGATCTCGACGCCCAGCATCCCCGCGCGCGTGGCGAGAACGGCCTCGATGCTCGCCATGTCGGCTGCGACGCTGCCGATGGGACTGGGCAGGCGATACGGCCATTGCGCGCTGTCGATCTGGTCGTGGAAGAACTGGATGCCGGCGAAATGGCCGCCCGGGCGGCGCTGCTGCTGCATCCAGTGCGCGGCCGCCGGCGTGCCGCGGCCGGCGGCGCGGCGTGTGAGATCGTCCAGCAGGTCGCGGCGATCCAGGCTCTCGATGGTCGGCACTGAAAGCCCGCGCAGCCCGAACGGCAGGTCCTTGAGCGGCGAATGCGGATCCTGCGCCTTCTCCAGCACCAGCACCGAGCAGCCCGCAAGCCTGAGCTCACAGGCCAGGAACAGGCCGACCGGACCTGCTCCGGCAATGATGACGTCATAGGGGATGGTGTCGGGATTTTGCATGAAAAGCTCCGTTGTCGATCTTCGACTGTCGATGTTCGACCGGAGCGTTTCCCGAACCCGAGACCTCACGGACGAACGAGGGATCACCTGACCGGCGACCGTTGTTCGTCGTGGGGATCTCGGGCGCGAGGCCAAAGACCAGAGCTTTCGTTACCGAAAGGACTTGGGCTTACCAGACCAAGTCTGCCTTTTCCGACATGGCCATTTAGCGTCGGAGCGCGGCTGCGTCAACCGCCGGCGGGCCGCGCTTCGCAGAGCCCGTCCATCTTCCGTGCTATTTCGCCGGCGTGTCGTAGAGCGGCTTGCCCTTGTCGACGACGTGGACGGTCAGCAGCCTGAGCGTCTTGTCACCAACGACCTTGTAGGCGCCGTGCGGTACGTCCCGGACGTTCAAGCCGACCGAACCCGTTGGAATCGGCACCTGCTTTCCGTCCGGCAGTTCGATCGTGCCTCCTTCGAGGAAGTAATAGGATTCGTCGTCATGGTGGATGTGCCGGGTCGACGTCTCTCCGGGCTTTATTTCGCTGATGCTCGTGATGATTTCCATGTTGGTGCCGGTCAGATCGCCCCGCTTCAGCTCCTTGCGGAAGGGGGAGTCCTGAGCGCTTGCGGTCGTCACCAACAATGAAGCTAAGGCGGTTGCTACTAAGATCTTCATGGAATGCGTCCTCCCTGAAATAGTCCGTCTCGCCTTTACGCTGCCCAGCTTCGCGGAATTCCCGGTAAACGGCAAGGTTGTCGGCGGGAGGTGCTACATCCGCCATCGCGATTGGTCGGAGACGATAGGGATGCGAACCATTGGCCTGATCGGGGGCTTGCTCCCTCTCCCGCAAGCAAGCGGGAGAGGGAGCCCAGTGCCGATGCCGCCGCATCGTGCAAGCCACATGCGATAGCCCTGCCCGTCAGGGCGATGATTTTGCCAGGGCTCAATCATCAACGAGCTGCCTCCCCATCAGGGCGATGGTCTGCTGAGCGGCAATAGTATGATTTATGCGAGCTCTCGCGAAGATGTCGGTGAGCTGTCCGCAATGATCCGTGCTTGATCTCGACAGATGGCTCTGTTTGGATGATCTTGTTTGGTAACGCGTATTTCGGGTCATCATGGCAGATGAAGCAAGTGGCGGCCGTCGCCCATTGGGTGTTCCTTCGCACGAAAGCATCGCGACCGTCCCCCGGACTGGTATTGATGGAAACCGGCTGCTGGCGGCGTTGCCGCCGGCGGACCTCGCCTTACTGACGCCGTACTTCCAGAAGGTCTCGTTCGCACCCGATACTGTCCTGGTGCGATCGGGCGATGAGCTCGACCCGGTTTATTTTCCCCATAGCGGCGCAATCGCCTTCATGCTCGATATGCCCGACGGGCAGTCGGTCGCGACCACCTTGATGGGACGCGAAGGCGCGTTGGCCTCGTTCTCGGTGCTCGGCCCGTCGCTTTCGTCCGTGACCGCGGTTGCTCGCGTGGCCGGCACAGCATCGCTGATTTCCGCCGCCAAATTCCGGGCTGCCTACGCGCAGAGCGCGGCGATCAGGAATGTCGTGCAGGTTCACGCCCGCGCGGTGTTATTGCAGCTCCAGCACGTTGCCGCATGTAACGCGCTGCACCGGGTTGACGGGCGCATGGCGCGGTGGCTCCTGCAGCTTCATGATCGCCTTGCCGATGACCTCCTTCCCGTGACGCAGGAGGCGCTTGCGCAATTGCTCGGAGTGCGTCGCCCGACAGTGACCCTGACGATGAACAGGTTGCGCGCGGCCGGCGCCGTCCCGTCCGACCGGCGCGGGTTTATGAAAATTGATCGGGCGCGGCTCGAGCGCGTCGCATGCGATTGTTATGCGCTCATGCAGCACACCATCGACCGGATGTATTGTCAGGAATTATCGGCGGCCCAGCCTGCCCAGCCGCCGTTCCGGCAAAGTGCCATCGCCGCCTCCCATGGAGCGGGTGGTGAAGCAGAACCGTTTCGCGGGCGTGACAATCGAGAGCAGAGCCTGCAATCGCGGTGATCGTCCGTCGGGTCGTGGCGAGGCGCTGTCTGATCAACGCGGCACGCACGGTGCGCTACAGCCCGAAGCCCCGGCTGATGTCCCGTATAAGACTGAGCGCGGCCTCGGTATTGCGACCATAGAAGAGCGCTCGGTCGAGCTGAGAAAAGATGCCCATTCCGAACAGCGCTATAGCAATGCCTCTAAGCATGGTTGTGGACCGGGTTTGAACGATGCTGTGAAGTTCAAAACGGCCCCAGCCGCAGGATGGGGGTAACAGCCGGGGCCGGCATTCCCATTCCAATGTGCCGCAATCGGCGGTGGGCGGCACTCTTCAAGTTAGGCACACAGAGCCTAACAAACTATGTTGTTCGCATTCACCCTGCGACGGCCGCGGCTGGTTGTGTGATGCTAGGCTCTCGATGAAGCGGTGACCCAGCCGGACGATGTTCGAAACCATCGAGCGCCGCATCATCGGCCAAATGCTCCCAATACTCAGCTTCGGCGAGCAGCTTCCAACTTCGATCAGGATGACGCATGGCTGTCTGACGGCATAATAGTGCCATCGCGCGCAGGCGACCCGCAGTGTCCATCTACTCCTCCCGTTATATTTTTGTTGATTACACCCTATTTTCTTTTTTTGCGTCGGAGTCATTACGATTATGACGCAAAACTAATTTTCACTTTCCAAGCGCGATTCGACTTTCGCTACATCTTCGAATTGCATTCCGAGCACGACCCGGCGCAATCCAGTGCCAAGTCGCTTTGCCGACCCTACGACCGATCGCAAGATGCGCCTTTCGGCAATTGCGTTGGAACAAGGAAAACCTTGGGAAGTTCGCGTGTTCAGGGGGAGCAAGCCGTGGAGGATGAACATGCGAACAGCAATTCTCGCGTTGATCGTCGTTGCCGGAAGCGCAATGACCTTCCAGGCAACGGCCCAGGAGCAAAAGGCCGCCCCCAGTGAACAAACCAAGCAGGAGATGCGGCGCGATGTAGACCAAGGGCCCAAGGCTGGCGAGCCAAACGAGCAGATGCAGCGTGATGCGGACAAAGGGATCAAGACCCGCAACTCCGGAGAGTCCGGATACGTAGCCGATCAAGACAAGCCAGGTGCTGCGGCGCATGCTCCGGGTCGACCGGGAGGTGAGCAGACCACGGGTTCGGCTGGCCAGACCAGCGCTCCGAAATAGAATTCTTGGCTCGTAGCTCGATGGGTCGAGCGGCTTGTCCGCCGTAGCTCGAAAAGCGAAGGCGGAAGCGAAACCCATCGAGCTTCATGCTCCCGATTGGATCGAGGTGACAAGGATGACCAGGTATTGCGTACCCGCGCCGGGGCCATGGGTTTCGCAAGAGTTCAACCCATCCGAGCTCTCAGATGACGGCTGCGGCCAGCAGGGAAGCGCCACCAAGTGCGACCAGCACGAGGCCGGGCCAGTTCGATTTGATGCCGAAGCCGCCGCCCGGCGCTGTAGGTTCCAGCGTGTCAAGTCCGGAGCGAAGTCGCTTGGTACCGCTCAGCCGGCCTCGCCAGATCGGCTGAAATGCCATCTGGAGCACGCCGACCAAAACAAGGAGCGCACCAAGCCATATGAGGGTCATGCTTGTCTCCTGCTCAGTCCACAGCGAGAGCTTGCTCCACGCGGAAGCCGCCGCCCCTTCGAGCAGCATTCGTCCGGCTCGCGCACGACCGGCCGTTCATCATCCCGGTGCCCGTCACCGTCGGAAACGTCACCCAACCTGGATGGTTCCTCAGGCGCAACTTGATGGGACGGGCGGAGTTCGGATGGGTCGAGCGGCTTGTCCGCCGTAGCTCGAAAGAGCGAAGGCGGAAGCGACACCGTCAAGCTTCCTGACAATCGAATCGAGCTACCGACAATGACGAATACCGCGCCGGCCAGTCAGGCGATGGGCTTCGCAACAGCTCCACCCCATCGAGCTTGGTCAGACCGGTCTCAAGCTGCTTTGGTCAACACCTCGGTCAACCATTCAGGCTCGACGATCATGACCGAGTGGCCGGACGTCGTGTTTTCGAGGACGGTCCAGGAACTGTCCGCCTTGCACTCCGCTGCCGCTTTGTCCATGGCGGCGAGCTGGAATCTCGGTAAGCGGATATAGGTTTTCTTGGCGACCTTTTCGCGTGCTCCCGAAAGCTTGACTGGCTGCAGGAATGTGCCGATGGGGTGTGGAGTGACCTTCGACAACACCCAGGCAACATCCTTCGGATCGTTGAATGCATTCGGAGGCAGCGCTTTGGGAGCCGGACGGCTGATCGCGCCCTCTTCGATCGGGAAGGAGACCAGGTCTCGAAACGACTGGCCGTCCGCGGGTTTGATCGCATCGACCCAGACGATGGACGACACCCGGCTTCCGATGCGTTCGAGCGCGCCCGATGCCGGACAGCCGCCATAGGAATGTGCAACGAGGCAGATGTCCGTCAGGTCCTCCCATTCGACGAGATTGGCGATGTCGGCGATGTGCGTGTCGAGGGTGATGTCCTTGTTCAGAAGGTGTGAGCGCTCCGCCAATCCGGTCAGCGTCAGCGGATAGACGCGATGCCCCTGCTTTTGCAGGCGTTCCGTGACGCGATGCCAGGACCAGGCGCCGTAATATGCGCCGGGGACGAGCACATAGGTTCTTTGGGTCGATTGCGCGCGGGCCGGAGTGACGAATGCGCTTGAGGCCAATGCAGAGGCCGAGCCTGCTGCAGCGCCAAGCAGCCTGCGCCGCGTGATGCTTGAACGGACCATGAAATAACTCCGTCGGGTTGAATGATTGATGCTTGAAACATGCACGTCCCTGAGCGCGCAGGGGCATTCCGGAGAAAATGACGACCAACGCCACCGGCAGTCGAGATGCTACGTTGCGATGAGCGCGCGCATCACACACCCTGCGATGCTGCCACCATACGCCTGTTTTGCCCGACGGAGCAAATGGATTTCGTAAAATCGAAAAAGCGCAATCCCGCCAAGGGGCGGCTACTGTGCATGGGGTTGTTTTCGCAACTTGTTTGCCGGCCGGGGACCGGCTGTTGCCCGGCCCGGAGACGGGGTCCGTCCCACCTCCCGGCTCAGCTATCCACCTTCAGCGCGGCGATGAAGGCTTCCTGCGGGATGTCGACCTTGCCGAATTGCCGCATCTTCTTCTTGCCTTCCTTCTGCTTCTCCAGAAGCTTGCGCTTGCGCGTGATATCGCCGCCGTAGCACTTTGCGGTGACGTCCTTGCGCAGCGCGCGGACCGTCTCGCGCGCGATCACCTTGCCGCCGATCGCCGCCTGGATCGGGATCTGGAACATGTGCGGCGGGATCAGCTCCTTCATCTTCTCGACCATGGCTCGGCCGCGCCCTTCGGCGCGGGTGCGGTGGACCAGCATCGAGAGCGCATCGACCGGCTCTGCGTTGACCAGGATCTGCATCTTGACGAGGTCGGCCGGCTTGTAGTCGGTGAGATGATAGTCGAACGAGGCGTAGCCCTTGGAGACCGACTTTAGGCGGTCGTAGAAGTCGAACACGACCTCGTTGAGCGGCAGGTCGTATTTCACCATGGCGCGCGAGCCGACGTAAGTGAGCTCCTTCTGCGAGCCGCGGCGGTCCTGGCACAGCTTCAGCACGCTGCCGAGATATTCGTCGGGCGTGAGGATCGTAGCCTCGATCCAGGGCTCGTCGATCTCGGCGATCTTGACCACGTCGGGCATGTCGACGGGATTGTGGATCTCGAGCTCGGTGCCGTCGGTGAGCTTCATCTTGTAGATGACGCTCGGCGCGGTCGCGATCAAGTTGAGATCGAACTCGCGCGACAGCCGCTCCTGGATGATCTCGAGGTGGAGCAGACCGAGGAAGCCGCAGCGGAAGCCGAAGCCGAGCGCGGCGGAGGTCTCCATCTCGAAGGAGAAGCTGGCGTCGTTGAGGCGCAGCTTGCCCATCGCGGCGCGCAGCGTCTCGAAGTCGTCGGCATCGACCGGGAACAGGCCGCAGAACACCACGGGGATCGCCGGCTTGAAGCCCGGCAGCATGTCCGCGACAGGCTTCCTGTCGTCGGTGATGGTGTCGCCGACGCGGGTGTCGGCGACTTCCTTGATCGCGGCGGTGATGAAGCCGATCTCGCCGGGGCCGAGCTCCTCGACCTGCTGCATCTTCGGCGTGAAGAAGCCGACGCGCTCGACGTCATAGGCCGCGCCCGTGCCCATCATGCGCACGCGGCTACCCTTCTTCATGACGCCGTCGACGACGCGGATCAGCACGACCACGCCGAGATAGACGTCGTACCAGCTGTCGACCAGCAGCGCCTTCAAGGTCGCGTCGCGATCGCCCTTCGGTGGCGGCAGGCGGGTGACGATGGCTTCCAGCACATCAGGCACGCCGAGGCCGGTCTTGGCCGAGATCATCACTGCGTCCGAGGCATCGATGCCGATGACGTCCTCGATCTGCTGCTTGATCTTCTCGGGCTCGGCCGCGGGAAGATCGACCTTGTTCAGGACCGGGACGATCTCGTGATTGTTGTCGAGCGCCTGGTAGACGTTGGCGAGCGTCTGCGCTTCGACGCCCTGGCTGGCGTCGACCACGAGCAGGGAACCCTCGCAGGCCGCCAGCGACCGCGAGACCTCGTAGGCGAAGTCGACATGGCCGGGCGTGTCCATCAGGTTGAAGATGTAATCCTTGCCGTCCTTGGCGCGATACGACAGGCGCACCGTCTGCGCCTTGATGGTGATGCCGCGCTCGCGCTCGATGTCCATGGAATCGAGCACCTGCTCCTTGCCCGCCATCTCGCGGTCGGAGAGCCCGCCGGTCATCTGGATCAGGCGGTCGGCCAGCGTCGATTTTCCATGGTCGATATGGGCGACGATGGAGAAATTGCGGATGTTGGAAATGGGGGCGGTCGTCATGGGCGCGGGATACCACTCACATCCCCGTGCGGCAACCATATTGCTGTATTTTCAGGGTCTTTGTTCACGCCAAGCTGATTCCAAGCGAGGCCAAAACGCGCTAGCAAGCGGGCCATGTCGACCACCTCACTTCCCACGGCCAGAGCGCGGGCGAAGACCCGCTTGAGTTACAACCGCTTCCGGTCCTGGCTGGTCGCCTGTGCGATCCGCCCCGAGGCGCGGCTGTGGCTGGTGATGCAGCTCGCCATCCTGCATGCGGTGCTCTGGACCTTCATCCTGATCAATCTCAAGGCAGCGCAGGACGTTCACATGGACGTCGCAGAAGCCTACGGTTGGGGTCAGCAATTCCTCTGGGGTTACGGCAAGCACCCACCGCTGTCGGGCTGGATCGCGGGGCTCTGGTTCAAGGTGTTCCCGGCGGCGGACTGGGCGACCTACGCGCTGGCGATGGCGACCGTCGGCGTCGGCATGGTGATCTGCTGGCTGGTCGCCTTGCGCGTGGTGGATGCGCGGCGCGCGTTCCTGGTCGTGGTGATGGTCGCGCTCTACCCGATCTTCAATTTCAAGGGTTTCAAGTACAACGCGGACTTGCTCCAGCTCGTCACGCTGCCGCTGCTGGCGCTCGCCTATCTCGACGCCTTCGAGAAAAGAACGTGGCAATCCGGCATCTGGCTCGGCCTCGCCGGCGCGCTGGCGCTGATGACGAAATACTGGGTGTTGACCATGATCGGCGCCATCGGCCTTGCCGCGCTGATTCATCCCGAGCGGCTGCGCTTGCTGTCCTCGCCGGCGCCGTGGGTGGCGATCGCGACCATGGTGGTGGCGATGATCCCGCACATCGTCTGGCTGGCAGAGGCGCATTTCGTGCCGCTGACCTATGCCGGCGACACCTACAGCCTCGATGATGCTGGCCTCGTGCATCAGCTCGTGGCCGGCTATGCCCTGCACAATGTCGCGCTGCTCGCGCTGCCGGTGGCGCTCGGCGCGCTGGCGATGGCCCTGGTGCCGCCTTGGCTCAAGCTGCTCGTGCGTGCGCCCTCGCGCATCGTCACGCGGGCCTGGGCGCGCGGTGAAAATCCAGGCGTGAATCTTTCGCAGGCGCTGAATGTCTGGATCGTCCAGATCATCGTCGCGGTCGGCCCGCCGCTCGGCGCGCTCGCCTTCAGGATCTACATGAAGACGGACTGGGGCATCTCGCTGTTCTTCCTGGTGCCGCTGGCGCTGGTCGCGATCCCGGTGCTGCGGGTGCAGAGCGCGGTGCTGTTCAACATCGCCGCGATCTGGCTCGTGCTGAGTGTCGCGACGCTCGTAGCCTCGCCCTGGATCGCCGCGCGCGAGATGGCGGCCAATGCCGGCAACGCACAGATCTATGGCGCGCGCTCGGAGCTCGCGCGCGAATTGACGCAGGCCTGGCACACCCGCTTCGGCTCGCGCTGGGCCGTCGTTGCCGGCACGATGGAACAGATCCAGCCGCTGGTGTTCTACAGCCCGGATCATCCGGCGGCGTTGATGCCGCTAGAGGCCTGGGACTCCGGGCTGACCTCGCGCGAGAACGCCAAAAAGGACGGCTTCATCGGCGTGTTCGACCCGACCGACGGCCGCCTGCCGGCCTTCGAGAAATGGGTGTCCGAAGTCGCGCCGAACGCCGAGCGCATCGTGATGACCACGCGCCGGTTCACCCACGGCAAGGCCGGCCCGTCGATGAGCTGGAATATCTACATCGCCCCGCCCGGAAAGTGACCGAAGGTCATTCCGGGGCGATGCGCAGCACCAGACCCGGAATCTCGAGATTCCGGGTCTAGTGCTGTGGCACCATCCCGGAATACGGTGCGGCTTAAACCCCTTCTTCGTTGAACTTGCTCTCGACGAGCTCTGTGATCGCGGCAAGCGCAGCTTCCGCCTCAGAACCCGTCGCCGCGACCGTGATCGTCGTGCCGGGTCCCGCCGCCAGCATCATCAGGCCCATGATCGAGGTGCCGCCGACGGTCTCGCCGCCGCGCGTCACCCACACTTGCGCGTCGAAGCGCTCGACCGCCTGGACGAACTTCGCCGAAGCCCGCGCATGCAGGCCGCGCTTGTTGATGATCAGAAGCTCCTTGGAGATCGCGCCCGCGGGCACGCCCGTCCCCGCTTGTGGCGCCTCTTCGCTCATTTGCCGGCGAGCACGCGGCTGGCGATGGTGACGTATTTGCGGCCCGCTTCCTGGGCCATCGCGATTGCGTCGGGCAGCGAACGCTCCTCGCGCACCTTGGCAAGCTTCACCAGCATGGGAAGGTTGATGCCTGCGAGCACTTCGACCTTGGGCCGGCTCATGCAGGAAATCGCAAGGTTGGACGGCGTGCCCCCGAACATGTCGGTGAGGATCGCAACGCCGTCGCCGGAATCGACGCGGTTAACCGCTTCGATGATGTCGCTTCGGCAGAGATCGGAATCATCTTCGGCGCCGATCGTGATCGCTTCGATTTGCTTTTGTGGGCCCATGACATGCTCAAGCGCTGCCTTGAATTCGTCGGCAAGGCGCCCGTGGGTCACAAGTACTAGACCAATCATCGGAAAACTCCTCGCGGGCGCTTTTGGTGCACCGCACGAACGCGCCACTTTGACCATCCAGAGCCCCCGCGCAAGAGGGGATGTTGCGTATCTCCCTGAATCTAGACGGATGGATGAGGGGAGCTGCGCCGGTCTACTCGGCCGCGATAGTGGGGTTCATATGGTTACCATTTCCCTTCAAACAATCGCCTGACGGCTTAGCAGAAGGTTAACTCTTGGTAGTGGTCAAGGCCGCAACAACCAATGGAAGGGACGAATAGTCGCGGCCGACGGGGATTCGCGGTATTTCGACACCAAAAATGCTGGTTTTCAGGGATTCGGCGGGCGGCAGTCGTTCGGCGTCCTGGGCGTCCAGATCAACCACGAGGCCGACGGTCGCACGCTTCACGAAATCGCAGCGCCGGATTCCGAGACCCCGGATCTCGATCAGGCCGGCCAGTGTCGGCGCGGGACTGACTTCAATTTCCTGGCCGACTGTCGCCAGATGGACACGGTCGTCGCCCACCAGAACGGCCCGTTCGACCAAGCCTGATCGCCCCGCCATGATCAAATCGAAGGCAAGGCGCGACTTGCCGGAGCCCGACGGACCGCGGATCAGCACCGCCAGAGTCCCCACCTTGACTGCGGAGGCGTGAATGCTGGGCCCGCCGTCGCTCATAGCGCCGGCAGCCTCACCACGAAGCGCGCGCCGGCAACGGTCGGCGCGCCATCCTCGTCCACCGGGCCGGCTCGGTTCTCGGCCCAGATGCGTCCGCCATGGGCGTCGACGATCTGCTTGGAGATCGACAGGCCGAGGCCGGAGTTCTGGCCAAAGCCCTGATGCGGCCGGTCGGTATAGAAGCGCTCGAAGATGCGCTCGAGCGCATCGTCGCGGATGCCGGGGCCGTCGTCGTCGACCACGATCTCGATCTCCCCGCGCACGCGGCGGCAGGTGAGGCGCACCTTGCTGCCGGGCTCCGAGAACGACTGCGCGTTGGAGAGCAGGTTGGAGACCACCTGTCCAAGCCGCGAATCGTGGCCGCTCACGGCAAAGATGTCGGTCGGGCCGCGGCCCTCGAACCGTGTCTCGACCGCGACGTCGTGGCCGAGCTTGGTCTCGTTGGCGACGGAGACGAGCGTCGTCAGCAGGCGGCGCAGATCGACCGGAATCGCATCCTGACGCTGGAGCTCGGCATCGAGACGGCTGGCGTCGGAGATGTCCGAGATCAGGCGGTCGAGCCGCTTGACGTCGTGCTCGATCACCTCGAGCAGGCGCGCGCGGCTGTTCTCGTTGCGCGCCAGCGGCAGCGTCTCGACCGCGGAGCGCAGCGAGGTCAGCGGGTTCTTCAATTCGTGGGCGACGTCGGCGGCGAACATCTCGATCGCTTCCATGCGGCTGTAAAGCGCGCTGGTCATGTCGCGCAGTGCGCCGGAGAGGTGGCCGATCTCGTCGCGGCGGCGGGTGAAGTCGGGAATCTCGATGCGGGCCTTGATGCGCCGGCGGACGCGCTCGGCGCTGTCGGCGAGCCGGCGCACGGGCCCGGCGATCGTGCTCGCCAGCAGCAGCGACAGCATGATCATGACGGCGGCGGCGACGCCGCCGACCTTCAGGATGGCGAGGCGCTCGGCGGTCACCATCTGGTCGATTTCGTCGCCCTGGGTCGAGAGCATCAGCGCGCCGTGGATGGCACGCGAGCGCAGCACGGGCACGGCTACCGAGACGATCACCTCGCCGCGCGAATTGACCCGCACCATCGAGCGCTTCTGTCCCTGGAGCGCGTCGCTCACCTCCGCATAGCCGTTGCCGTTCTCGCGCCCGAGCTCGCGATACAGCGGCAGGTCGCCGCGGTTCAGCCAGGTGCGGATCGCGACCATGCCGCGCTCGACGAGGCCGGGCTTCTGCGAGGGCGGCGGCAGCGGGAAGCTCAGCACGTTGTCGAGGTCACGGCTGTCGAGCAGCAACGTCCCATAGGGATCGAAGATCCGCGCGCGGGTCTTGGTCGGCGAGATCAGCGTGCGCAACACCGGCGCCACGCGCTCCGGGTTGATCGGGAAATCGAGCGAATCGTCCGTACCGCCATAGCTGTCGCCGGTCTTGAGGTCGAGCAGGCGGTCGGGATCGATGGTGATGGCGTTGGTCTGCACGGTGGCCGAGGCCGCAATCGCACCGGCGATGATCTCGCCCTGCACCAGCAGGCTCTGCGCGCGCGCGTCGATCAGGCCGGCGCGGAATTGCGACAGATAGAGGATGCTCGCCACCAGCGCGACGAGGCCGGCGAGGTTGAGCGAGACGATGCGGCGGGTCAGGCTCGAAAAGGACAGCGCGAAGAAGAACTGCCCGGCGCGCTTCAGCCAGTTCAGCGGCCGCCAGCCCTGCGCGGCCGGCTTGTCGTCGGCAACGTGCTCCGGAATGCCGTTGGATCCGATATCCCCGGCGTTCTGGTTCTCGTCAGGCTGCGTTCGGTCAAGCAATGCTTACGCCCGCGTTAGGACATCTCGTGCGGAAGGGTCCTCGCATCCTAGAGCATGATCCGGAAAAGTGTGCAGCGGTTTTCCGAAAGGATCATGCTCAAGCAATCACCCAAAGAGCCATCCCGGCCGTGATGGAATCAGAACCGGCGATGCTCTCAATCTTTCGCGAAGGCGCGCTGAGCCTCAGGCTTCCTTGAAGCGGTAGCCGACGCCGTACAGCGTCTCGATCATCTCGAACTCGTTGTCGACCACCTTGAACTTCTTGCGCAGCCGCTTGATGTGGCTGTCGATGGTGCGGTCGTCGACATAGACCTGGTCGTCGTAGGCCGCGTCCATCAGCGCGTTGCGGCTCTTCACCACGCCGGGCCGGGTCGCGAGCGCCTGCAGGATCAGGAATTCGGTAACGGTCAGCGTCACCGGCTCGTTCTTCCAGGTGCAGGTGTGACGTTCGGGGTCCATCCGCAAAAGGCCGCGGTCGAGTGCCTTGGCGTCGTTCTCCTTCGGCGCAACGGTCGGGTCCTTCGGCGCCGAGCGGCGCAGCACCGCCTTGACGCGCTCGACCAGCAGGCGCTGCGAGAATGGTTTGCGGATGAAATCGTCGGCGCCCATCTTGAGGCCGAACAACTCGTCGATCTCCTCGTCCTTGGACGTCAGGAAGATCACCGGCAGGTCGGACTTCTGGCGCAGGCGGCGCAGCGTCTCCATTCCGTCCATGCGCGGCATCTTGATGTCGAGGATGGCAAGATCGGGTTGCGTGGTGCGGAAACCATCGAGCGCGGAGGCACCGTCGGTGTAGGTCATGATGCGGTAGCCTTCGGCTTCCAGCGCGATCGAGACGGATGTGAGAATGTTGCGGTCGTCGTCGACCAAAGCGATTGTGGGCATGAGCCTCTGCTTTCTGCTTTCCGTTTGGGTCGTGGCTTGAAACGGCGAGCAATCCAGTGATGCGCCGCATACATGGGTGCCGAAGTGGCATACGAACCTTGTCACCGAGCAATGCAAGCTGGGCTGAAGTGTGACCAAGTTCCACGAAACACGGCAGATTCGCCGCGTCTCGACCCATAACCAGACCCCCGTTTAGCCGAAAAAAGACCCCCCTTGCAACCACCTGAGCCGAGAAAGCCGATGCAACCGACCCCCGATTTCGCTCCCGAAAAGCTTGCCAAGTCGCTGCTGCGGCGGTCGCGGCAGGGTGCCCTTGCCACGTTGATGGCGGGCTCGGGCGATCCCTATTGTTCCCTGGTCAATCTGGCGAGCCATCCTGACGGCTCGCCGATCCTGCTGATTTCGGGTCTGGCCGTGCACACAAGGAATATCCTGGCCGACAACCGGGTCTCGCTGATGCTGGACGAGCGTGCCGCCGGCGATCCCCTGGAGGGCGCCCGGATCATGTTGTCGGGCCGGGCCGAAGCGGCCGGGGCGGACAACGAGCTCCTCCAGCGGAGGTATCTCAATGCCCATCCGTCGGCAGAAGCTTTTGTTTCGTTTAAGGATTTCTCCTTCTTCCGGATCCGCCCGACCGGAACCCATTTGGTCGCCGGCTTCGGCCGGATCATCGATCTTAAGCCCGAACAGTTCCTCACCGACCTCACGGGCGCCGAGGATCTGCTTGCGGCCGAGGAGGGGGCCGTGGAGCACATGAACGCCGATCATCGCGACGCCATGGGCCTCTACGCAACAAGGCTCCTCGGCGCCCCCGCCGGCGACTGGCGCTGCACCGGCTGCGACCCCGAGGGTCTCGACATGCAGGATGGCCAGACCGCGCTACGGCTGGATTTTCCGGAGCGGGTGACCGACGGCACGGCCCTGCGCAAGATGCTGGTCCGCCTCGCTGGCGAAGCGCGCTCCAAGGCGTGATGAGATTTGGATGAATCATCACCACGCTTCAGGTTGTTGTTTGAGCATGATCTTTCGGAAAACCGCTGCGCAATTTTCCGGATCCTGCTCTGAGGTGGACTGAAGCGCAGCCACTTGAACCCTGCCCTCGGTCGCTGCGCCCCAAGACCGTAATGGTTCGAAGTCGGCCGCGAGAGGGTTCATGACACGCCATCGTTTGACGCTGGGTGCGGGTTTGGCGCTCGCGACCATGATATCGTTTACCACCCCAAGTCTTGCTCAGAAAGGTCTTGCTCAGAAAGCTCTTGCCGCGGAAAGCACGCGGATCAATGCGCTGATCAGTGCCGGCAACTATTCGGAGGCGCTGCCGCTCGCGCAAGGCATGGCGGCGCGCCTGGAGAGTGACAACGGCCGCGAACTTGCCGCCGCGCTCAACAATCTCGGCCAGGTCTATGCCGGCCAGGGCCGCGATGATCTCCCCGAGCCGCTCTACAAACGTGCCCTCGCGCTGATGGAACAATCGCTCGGCCTCGAAACGCCACTGGTTTCGGCGGAGTTGACCAATCTCGCCGCGCTCTATCAGCGGCAGGGCCGCTTCGCTGAAGCCGAGCCGCTGTTCAAGCGTGCGCTGGCCGTCAGCGAAAAGGGTCTGTCGCGCGAGCATCCCGATGTCGGCCGGGCGCTCAACAATCTCGCCACGCTCTATGTGAAACAGGAGCGGCATGCCGAGGCCGAACCGCTGTTCCAACGCGCCCTCGCGATCTATCAGAAGGTCGGCGGGCCCGAGCATCCCGCGGTCGCCACGGTCCTGAACAACATCGGCCAAGTCGATCGCGATCTCAACCGCGATGCCGAGGCCGAAGCGCCGATCAAGCGCTCGCTCGCAATCCGCGAGAAGGTGCTCGGACCGGATCATCTCGACGTCGCCCGCTCGCTGAACAATCTCGCGGGGCTTTATCAGCACGAGCGACGCTATTCCGAGTCCGAGCCGCTTTATCGCCGCGCGCTCGCGATCCGCGAGCGTGCGCTCGGGCCTGACAATCCCGATGTCGCGACCTCGACCAGCACTCTCGCCGCGTTCCTTCAGGCGTCGGGACGAACGGCCGATGCGCTGCCGCTCGCTGAAAGGACGCTCGCGGCCAACCGCGCGCAGCTGCGCGTGGTGT
This sequence comes from Bradyrhizobium sp. USDA 4486, assembly GCF_054057995.1. Lineage (NCBI taxonomy): Bacteria > Pseudomonadati > Pseudomonadota > Alphaproteobacteria > Hyphomicrobiales > Nitrobacteraceae > Bradyrhizobium > Bradyrhizobium sp. USDA 4486. The sequence continues at coordinate 5,893,136 of NZ_JBSRZV010000001.1, read as the reverse complement.
TGCCGATCCTGTTCGCTGCGCGCGAGCAATCCCTGCTGGCGGACGACAGGGCGCTGAATCAGGCGCTGGCCGCGATCCGGCGCGGCACGCAATCCTCCGCCGCTTCCGCCGTGAACAAGCTTGCAGTTCGGTTCGCCGCCGGCAGCGACCGGCTCGCCGAGCTGGTGCGCAGGGAGCAGGACCTCGCGGCCGAGACCGAGGCGCTCGACAAGGCGATCGTCAGCGCGGTGTCGAAGCAATCCGCCCAGCGCGACCTGGCCGCCGAGCAGCGCAGCCACGCGCGGATCGCCGCGATCGCGAAGGAACGTGCGGGCTTGCAGAAGACGCTCGCAATCGAGTTTCCCGACTACGCCTCGCTCTCCAGTCCGCTGCCGCTAGCGTTGAAGGACATCCAGCCCTTGCTGTCCGCCGAGGAGGCGTTGGTGCTCTATTCCGTCGTCGACAAGCAGAGCTATGTCATCGCGATCACGCGCGAGGCCGTCGACTGGAAGGAGATTCCGCTCGGCGCGGACGCACTGACGCAGAAGGTGAGCGCATTCCGTAGGGGTCTCGATGTCGGCAAGGCGCGCGATGGCTCCGGCAAATCGGGGCTGTTCGATCTCGCGCTCGCCAACGAGCTCTATGTCGCGCTGCTCGGCCCGGTCGAGGCGCTGACGAAAGACAAGCGCAACCTGCTGGTGGTGCCCTCGGCGGGGCTCACCGCGTTGCCGTTTCACTTGCTGGTCACGGAGAAGCCGCAGGCTGCGATCCCGGACACGCTCGAAGGCTATCGCAGCGGCGCCTGGTTGTTGCGGCGTCAGGCGGTGTCGGTGCTGCCGTCGGTGATCAGCCTGAAATCGTTGCGCGCGTCTGCGCGCCGGGATCAGGGCGTCAAGCCGATGACCGGCTTTGGCGATCCCGTGTTCAACCCTGCGCTGGAAGGCCCGGCGGATCGGCGCGCCGCAAGCGGCAAGCTCGCGGCGCGCAGCATTACGACCATCGCCTATACCGACTTCTGGCGCGGCGCCGGCGTCGACCGCGCGCTGCTTGCAAAGGCGTTGCCGCAGCTGCCAGACACCGCCGACGAGCTGAACGCGGTGGCGAAGGATGTCGGCGCCACCGAGGCCGACATTCATCTCGGCCGGGACGCCAGCGAGACGACGCTGAAGCGTGCAGCGCTTGCTCAATACAGCATCATCTACTTCGCCACTCACGGCCTCGTTGCCGGCGACGTCAAGGGACTGGGCGAGCCCTCGCTCGCGCTCTCCATTCCCGATCAGCCCACCGAGCTCGACGATGGCTTGTTGACCGCGAGCGAAGTCGCCCAGCTCAAGCACAATGCCGATTGGGTGGTGCTGTCGGCGTGCAACACGATCGCCGGCGAGAAGCCCGGTGCCGAGGCGCTGTCGGGGCTGGCGCGCGCGTTCTTCTACGCTGGCGCCCGCGCGCTGCTGGTCTCGCATTGGGCGGTGGATTCGGAAGCTGCCACGCGACTAACCACGTCGACTTTCGAGCTGCTCAAAAACGAACCAAAGATCGGGCGCGCCGAAGCCTTGCGCCGCGCGATGTTAACCTATGTTGATGACACGTCGTCACCGCGCAACGCCTATCCCACCAGGTGGGGACCGTTCGCACTCATCGGCGAAGGAGAGGTACGATAGGCCGGGTGCGAGGTTGTGCATCGCAACAACCTTGAACAACGCAGAAATACGCATTTGGTTGCGCGACCATTTGCGATTCCGCGACCATTTGCGATTCTATGACGCGCCTGCTCAGAGCTGACATGCCCGGCATTTGGCGCGGTCCTTGAATAGACCAAATCCTGCGGGATCAGCTTGGCAACGCCAGCGTTCATCAGTATTAGGTCACCCAGCCGAGGCCGGATGGTCTATTATTAGCGGTGACCGCGATGGTGACAAGCTTGGCCGCTGAGTATCGCGGGTTCGAGGAGGATGTTTTCGTGCAAGAGACGGGCGTGCGCAACGGTGCCTTCGGCGCCGACAAATTCGGCTTAAGGAATCTCAAGCAGGTTCACTGGAACCTCGGTGCGCCGCAACTCTATCAATACTCGCTCTCCGCGGGCGAGGCGGTGCTCTCCGCCGACGGCGCGCTCTGTGCCGACACTGGCGAGTTCACCGGCCGCAGTCCGAAGGACAAGTTCACGGTGCGTGACGCCACCACCGACAAGAAGATGTGGTGGGCCGGCAACCAGTCGATCACCGCAGAGCAGTTCGAGGCGCTCTACCAGGACTTCCTCAAGCACGCCGAAGGCAAGACGCTGTTCGCGCAGGACCTCTACGGCGGCGCCGATCCGGCCTACCGGATCAAGACGCGCGTCTTCACCGAGCTCGCCTGGCACTCGCTGTTCATCCGCACGCTCTTGATCCGCCCCGAGGCGGTCGAGCTGTCGAGCTTCACGCCCGAGCTCACCATCATCGACATGCCGAGCTTCCGCGCCGATCCCAAACGGCACGGCTGCAAGTCGGAGAACGTCGTCGCGATCGATTTCGCCCGCAAGATCGTCCTGATCGGCGGGTCTTATTATGCCGGCGAGATGAAGAAGTCGGTCTTCACCACGCTGAACTACTATCTGCCCGAGCGCGGCGTGATGCCGATGCACTGCTCGGCCAATGTCGGCGCCAATGGCGACACCGCGATCTTCTTCGGGCTGTCAGGCACCGGCAAGACCACGCTGTCGGCCGATCCGAACCGCACGCTGATCGGTGACGACGAGCACGGCTGGGGCCCGAACGGCGTCTTCAACTTCGAAGGCGGCTGCTACGCCAAGTGCATCAAGCTCTCGCGGGAAGCCGAACCCGAGATCTTCGCGGCCTCGACCCGCTTCGGCGCGGTGCTCGAGAACTGCGTGCTCGACGAAAACACCCGCGTCGTCGATTTCGACGACGGCTCCAAGACCGAGAACACGCGCTCGGCCTATCCGCTCGACTTCATCCCGAACGCCTCGCGCACCGGCCGCGCACCACAGCCGAAGAACGTGGTGATGCTCGCCGCCGATGCCTTCGGCGTGATGCCGCCGATCGCCAAGCTGTCGCCGGCGCAGGCGATGTATCACTTCCTGTCCGGCTACACCGCCAAGGTCGCCGGCACCGAGCGCGGTCTCGGCAACGAGCCGCAGCCGGAATTCTCGACCTGCTTCGGCTCGCCCTTCCTGCCGCTCGATCCATCCGTCTACGGCAACATGCTGCGCGACCTCATCGCCCGGCACAATGTCGATTGCTGGCTGGTCAACACGGGATGGACCGGCGGCAAGTACGGCACCGGCTCGCGCATGCCGATCAAGGTGACGCGGGCGCTGCTCACCGCCGCGCTCGACGGCTCGCTTCGCAACGTCGAATTCCGTACCGACAAATATTTCGGCTTCGCGGTCCCGACCGCGCTGCCGGGCGTGCCAGCTGAGATCCTCAACCCGGTCAACACCTGGAAGGACAAGGACGAGTTCGACAAGACCGCCCGCGCGCTGGTCGGCATGTTCCAGAAGAACTTTGCCAAGTTCGAATCGCAGGTGGATGCCGAAGTGCGCGCCGCCGCTCCGGACGTGAAGCTCGCGGCGGAGTAATCGCTCCGTCTTCAATGCAAAAGGGCGGCCGCAGGGCCGCCCTTTTTGTTCGTGAACGCTCTTTCCGCTCGTCATTGCGAGCCAACGGGCCGCGCGAAGCGCGGCCCGTTGACCGGCTCCGCGAAGCAATCCAGAATCCCGCCGCGGAGGCAATCTGGATTGCTTCGTCGCAAGGGCTCCTCTGTGGATACACCTACGCCTTGAAATACGCGATCTGCGTCGTGGTCGCGAGCAGCCTGCCGTTCGGCGACCACAGCTCGGCGTTCTGGTCGGCGTAGCTCTTGTGCATGATCTTGGAATCGGCCGTCGCAAGCACGCGCGTGATGTTCTCCGCGGCGAGCTCCGCGCTGTCGGTGTGGAAATAGGTCGTCAGCGACACCGTGCCGAACGGCACCAGCTCACGCCGGGCGTGGAAGATGCGGCCGAAGAAGGCGTCCGACATCGACATCAGCGAGGGCATGTCGAGCCTGCGCGGCTCACGGTCGCTGATCCAGAGCTTCGAGAAGGTGCTGGCGAGCTCGGCCTGCGGCGGCCCGATGCGCATCTCGCCCTCGACGAAGCGGAATTCATACTGGTTGGCCCAGGACGCCGAGATCTTCGGAAATGGTAGCGTCTGCTCGAACGGCTTTGCGTCCGGGATCTTGGCCACCCGGTGCTCCCAGGATGGCCGGCGCTCGGCGAACACGGCGGTCGCGAGCGTTGCGACCTCGCCGCCGCCCTGCGACAGTTCGACGCTCCAGTGCTGGCTGGAGCGATTGGCCTTCACCAGCCTTATGTCGAGATCGAACGGGCCCTTGGCGATCGGCGCGCAGTAATTGACGGTGAGGGCCAGCGGATCGCCAGCGCGCTCTGGATGCTCGATCAGCGCGCGCAAGATGGTCGCGGCCGTGGCGCCGCCGAACGGGCCGACAAAGGCCCAGTAGTCGTCGCTGGTGTGCCCCTGCCAACGCGAGTCACCCGCGGTGATGCGGGTGGCGTCGTCGAAGGGGTGCGGAAGCTTGGCGTGCATTTTTGTTTTCGTCCGTCACTGCGGGACGATGCGAAGCATCGAGCCCGGAATCTCGAGATTCCGGGTTCGGCTCTGCGAGCCGCCCCGGAATGACGGTCGTCATATCACAGCCATCGTCTGTCTGTGCAATGACCTGTCGCGTAACGCCGATTTCACGCCGCGGAAAAATCAGGCCGTGGCGCCGCGCTGGTCCTTGGCCTCCTGGAACGGCGGCGTGATCGGACTGACCGGCACGTTCCAGATCTCCTGGGCGTATTCGCGGATGGTGCGGTCGGAGGAGAACCACGCCATGCGGGCGACGTTGAGGATGGAGGCGCGCGTCCAGGCCGGCGAGACCAGCCAGCGCGCATCGACGCTGCGCTGCGCCTCGTAATAGGAATCGAAATCGGCGCTGACCATGTAATGGTCGAGGTAGCGCAGCGCGTGCGCGATGGATTCGAAGCGGCCGGGATCGCCGGGCGAGAACTCGCCGGCGCCGATCGCGTTGATGGCACGCTGCAGCTTCGGCGATCCGCGGATCACGTCGGAGGCATCCAGCCCCTGCTTGCGGCGGATCATCACGTCGCCGGCCTCCATGCCGAAGATCGCGATGTTCTCAGGCCCGACCTGGTCGCGGATCTCGATATTGGCGCCGTCGAGCGTGCCGATGGTGATGGCGCCGTTCAGCGCCAGCTTCATGTTGCCGGTGCCGGAGGCTTCCATGCCGGCGGTCGAGATCTGCTCGGAGAGGTCGGCCGCGGGAATGATGACTTCCGCGAGGCTGACATTGTAGTCGGGCAGGAACACGACCTTGAGCTTGCCGCCGATCGCGGGATCGTTGTTGACGACGTCCGCGACGTCGTTGATCAGCTTGATGATCAGTTTTGCATAGCGATAGCTCGCCGCGGCCTTGCCGGCAAAAATCTTCACCCGCGGCACCCAATTGCCGTTGGGATCGTCCTTGATCGCCTGGTACAGCGCGACCGTCTCGACGACGTTGAGCAGCTGGCGCTTGTATTCGTGAATGCGCTTGATCTGCACGTCGAACAGCGCGTTCGGATCGACCTTGATGCCGAGCCGCTCGCCGATCAGGCGCGCCAGCGCCATCTTGTTGTGCAGCTTGACGCTGCGGAATTTCTTCTGGAACTCGACGTCGCTGGCGCGCGCCTCGATCAGCGAGAGCTGGGTCGGATCGTCGAGCACGGCCTCGCCACAGGTCTCGCGCAACAGCTCGGTGAGCTTGGGGTTCGCCAGCATCAGCCAGCGGCGGAAGGTGATGCCGTTGGTCTTGTTGGTGATGCGGCCGGGATAGAGATGGTTGAGATCGTGGAACACGGTCTCGCGCATCAGGTCCGAATGCATTGCCGAGACGCCGTTGATGCGGTGCGAGCCGACGAAGGCGAGCTGGCCCATGCGCACGCGGCGGCCGCTCTTCTCGTCGATCAGCGAGACCGAGGCGCGGAAGTCGATGTCGCCGGGCGCGCGCGCTTCGGCGAGCGCGAGGTGCTGCACGTTGATGCGGTAGATGATCTCCAGATGCCGCGGCAAGAGGCGCTCGAACAGCTCGACCGGCCAGGTCTCCAGCGCCTCGGGCAGCAGCGTGTGGTTGGTGTAGGAGAGGGTGGCGACCGTAATCTTCCAGGCCTCGTCCCAGCGGAAATTGTGCAGGTCGACGAGGATGCGCATCAGCTCGGTGACGGCGAGGCTCGGATGGGTGTCGTTGAGCTGCACCGCGACCTTGGACGACAGGCTGCGCAGCTGGCCGTCGGACGCAAGATGCCGCTTCACCAGATCCTGCAGCGAGGCCGAGACGAAGAAATATTCCTGGCGCAGCCGCAGCTCGCGGCCGGCCGGGCTTTCGTCATTGGGATAGAGGAATTTGCAGATCGCCTCCGCGCGCGCCTGCTCGGCGCTGGCGCTGACGTAGTCGCCCTTGTTGAAGGCATCGAGCTTGAGCGGATCGGGCGAGCGCGCCGACCACAGCCGCAGCGCGTTGACGTGCTGGCCGCGCCAGCCCACGATCGGCGTGTCGTAGGCGATCGCCTGCACGGTCTCGCCCGGATGCCAGATCGCGCGGTCGCGACCCTTGTCGTCGACATGCTCGACGCCGCCGCCGAAATTGACGTCGTAGATCACCTCGGGCCGCTGCAATTCCCAGGGATTGCCGAAGCTCAGCCATTCGTCGGGATATTCCTGCTGCCAGCCTTGATTGATGATCTGGCGGAACAGGCCGTAATCGTAGCGGATGCCGTAGCCGATCGCAGGGATCGACAGCGTCGCCATGCTCTCCATGAAGCAGGCGGCGAGCCGTCCGAGGCCACCATTGCCGAGCGCCGCGTCCGGCTCGCATTTGCGCAAGTCCGGCAGCGACACGCCAAGATCGCCGAGCGCGACCTCGAAGATCTTGAGCAGCCCCATGTTGTTGAGCGCGTCGGTGAAAAGACGGCCGATCAGGAATTCGAGCGAGAGATAATAGACGCGCTTGCTGCCGGCATCGTAGCTGCGCTTCTCGGCGGTGAGCCAGCGATGCACGATGCGATCGCGCAGCGCCAGCGCTGCAGCCTGGTACCAGTCGTGCTTCGTCGCCATGCCGGCGTCCTTGCCGATGGCAAGGCGCAGCTTCGCCAGGATCGCGCCCTTGATCTCGGCCAGCGCGAGTTCGTCGATGGGCTGCCCGGGCGCGGGAAAACTGGGCTGGTACGATTGATCTTGCAAGGCCGTCACTTCCTGGTCGAAAAACTGCTACTCACCCTACGCGTCTTGCCGCTGCGCCGGAACCGTCGCCGGCGCGCCGATGCACTGCGCTGACGTAAAATTATGCAAGGAATGGGCCGGTTTGGGAACCCGGGCATGCACGGAGAAACTTGGATTCCGTGCTAGATTGCTCTCGGATTCAGCCATCAGTGTGGAGGGAGACGCCATGGTGCGACTGCTGATCGAGATCGCCGCTGCGGCCCTGCTCGTTGTCTGCATCTCCGCCTCGAGCGCGGCGTTCGCCGCCGGCAGGTCCAGCCGCAGCGCCGATGGCCTGACCTGCGGCTTCACGGTCCCGCCAAATGCCTCGCCCGCAGCCCGCTGCGCCGCCATCAAGCGTCAATGCGGCGGCAAGTTCTACGCCAATGCGTGCGGCGACAGGCTGTTGTCGGCGGCCAATTGAGGTTGAGCTCGCGCGCTCAGGCGGCCTTCGCCTGCACGTTATCGCAGAACTCGGCGAGACGATCCGCAAGGCGCAGAGTTGCCGGGCTCGCATCCGGCGCGGCCATCAGCGCGACCTCGGTCTTGTTGATCGGCGCAAAGCCGTCCTTGGCGGTGAGCACGCGGTGATCGGACTGGATCGACATCTCGGACAGGATGCTCAGCCCCATGCCGGCGGCAACGGCGGCCTGGATGCCGGCGAGGCTCGATGACGAATAGGCCATGTGCCAGGCGCGGCCGGCGCTTTCGAGTGCATGGATCGCGCCGGCGCGATAGAGGCAGCCGGTTGGGAAGCCGATCAGCGGCACCGACGAGACGTTGACGTCGATCGGATGGCTCTTGCTGGTGACCCAATGCACCCGCTCGGGCCACGCCGCGATCGCGCCCTTCTCGCCGGCGCCGCGCTTGAACAGCGCGAGGTCGAGCTCGCCGCGTTCGAGATCGCGGGACAGGTTCTTGCTCTGGTCCGCGCGCACATCTAACCGCAGGCCCGGATGCGAGCGCGAGAACGCGCCGAGCAGTTTTGTCAGTCGATACGCCGCGAAATCCTCAGGGATCCCCAGCCGGATCGCGCCTTCGCCGCCGGGCTCGCGCAGCATGTCGCGCGCTTCTTCGGCAAGCGAGAGCAGCCGCCGTGCATAGGACAACAGCCGCTCGCCCGCTTCGGTCGGACGCACGTCCTTGCCGTCCCGGTGCAACAGCACCTGGCCGACATCCTCCTCCAGCCGCTTGATCTGCTGGCTGACGGTCGACTGCGTGCGGTGAACGCGCTCGCCGGCGCGGGTGAAGCCGCCGGCCTCGACCACCGAGACGAAGCTGCGCAGGAGCTCGAGATCGAGCATGGCCGCCTCCATTCGAAAATCCACTGATCTGCAGTTAATCATTTAATTTCCAAATGGCAAGCGGGGTCCCTATTTCGAGGGCCGAGGAGAAATGTCGTGTCGCTTGCCCCTTCGATGTCCGTCCCCCGCAGCCGCTTCAACGTGCTGCCGCTTTATATCGGCCTGTTCTGCCTGCTCTGGAGCTACGCCTTCGTCGCCGGCAAGATCGGCGTGACCCATTGCCCGCCGCTGATCCTGCTCGCAGCGCGCTTCTCGCTCGCCGGCATTTTGATCCTCGGCGCCACAATGGTTCGCGGCGACTGGTCCTTGTCATGGCGGGATGCCGCCGTCTTCGCCGTGCTCGGCATTGCCAACAATGCGCTCTATCTCGGGCTTGGCTACACCGGCCTGCAATCGGTCTCCGCCGGCCTCGGCGGCCTGATCGTCTCGGCCAATCCGGTCTTCACCGCCGCGCTCGCCGCGCTGCTGCTCGGCGAGGGCATGACCTGGCGCAAGGCGAGCGGACTTTCGCTCGGCATCGTCGGCGTGACCTTGATCGTCTGGCATCGCCTGTCGATCGGCACCGATAGTCTGCACGGCATCATCTTCACGCTGGCTTCCCTGGCCTCGATCGTCGCCGGCACCGTCCTGTTCAAGCTGCTGGCGCCGAAGGGCTCGTTGTGGATCGGCAACGGCGTGCAGAACCTTGCCGCCGGCATCGTGCTGACGCCGGTCGCGCTCACCTTCGCCGACGTCCACGCGATCGATGTCACGCCGAGCCTGATCGGCGCCTTCGCGTTCCTCGTGCTCGGCGGCTCGATCCTTGCCTATTGGCTCTGGTTTCATCTCCTGAAAGTGTGTGGCGCGACCGCCGCCAGCGCCTATCATTTCCTGATGCCGCCGCTCGGCATGCTGTTCGCCTACATCGTGCTCGGCGAGCACATCGAGATGCGCGACCTGCTCGGGATCGTTCCGGTGGCGCTCGGCATTTACCTGGTCACGCGGCCGGCAAAGGCCGCTGCGTAAGAGGAGCTTTCGTATGCCCATCTGCATCACCCTGATCGGCGGCCCCACCGCGCTGATCGAGATCGACGGCTTTCGCCTGCTCACCGATCCGACCTTCGATGCGCCCGGCGCTTACCAGCTGCCGCATGTGAAGCTGGAGAAGACCATCGGTCCCGCATTGAAAGCGGATGCGATCGGCCCGATCGATGCCGTCTTGCTCAGCCACGATCAGCATTCCGACAATCTCGACAATTCCGGCCGCGACTATCTGCTGAAAGCGCCGCGCGCGCTGACGACCGAAGCTGGCGCAAAACGCCTCGGCGGCCATGTCGAGGGCCTTGCGCCCTGGGCGACCGCGCATCTGAAGGACGACGACGGCAACACGCTGACGATCACCGCGACGCCGGCGCGTCACGGACCGGCCGGCATCGAGCCGCTGTCGGGCGACGTCATCGGCTTCGTGGTGCAGTCGAGCCGCAAGGACACGCATTCCATCTATGTCAGCGGCGACACAACCTGGTTCGACGGCGTCGCCGAGGTCGCACGCCGCTTCAAATGCGGCGTGGTGATGCCGTTCGCAGGCGCCGCGCAGACGCGCGGGCCGTTCCATCTCACCATGGACACCAACGACACCATCGAGACCGCGCGCGCCTTTCCGGATGCGATGATCGTGCCTGTTCACATCGAGGGCTGGGCGCATTTCCGCCAGAACGGCGAGGATCTGCGCAAGACCTTCGACGTGCTCGGCTTCGGCACGCGGCTGCGCCTGCTGGAGCCGGGCGTGCCGACGGTGATCGAGGCGCCGTGAAGTAAGCCATCGTGTGCGCTTCCTCCTCCTCGTCATGGCCGGGCTCGACCCGGCCATCCACGTCTTTGTCGCCGTATCTGAGAACATGGATGCGGACAAGCCCGGCCATGACGGCAAGTGAGTGGCTCGCCCCCCCCCCACTCAATCCTTCCGGAAAACAATCGACGCCATCCACCCCGTCATCAGCGCCATCGCGGCCGTGACGAGGCCGTAGATCAGCCCGTGCTGCCGGGCGCTGGTCGCGACGAACTGCTCGAAGCCGATCTTGACGATCTCGAACGCGGTCTCGGTCTTGGTGATCAGCGCGCCGTTGGCGAACAGCTTGATCTCCACCTCGTAGGTGCCGATCGGCACCTCCGCCGGCAGCGGAATGCCGGTGCGGAACAGCGTCGGCGTCAGGAAGGTCACCGCGCTTGCATCCTCGCGGTAGAGGCCTCGCTCGGTCCGCAGGCGGATGAAGGCCGAGCGGAATGCATCATCCGGCACCACGTCGGCATAGTCGCCGCCGACGCGCTGCGTCAGTAGCACGTTGTTGAGCCCGATCTGCTGGCGTCGCGCGATCTCGGGCGAGGTGATGAGGTTGAAGGGCCGGTTGGCGAACAGCGCCAGATAGCTCGGCACCTCCAGGAATTGCCGGTAGTCGGTGTTGATCCAGATGCCGAATCTGCGTTCCTTGCGCCGCGTCACCATGTCCGCGCGCGGACCCATCACGGTGACGACGAGATCATAGGCGGTGCGGTCGGCCGGCGTGGTGGCGTCCCGCTCGACCGATCCGAACAGCACCAGCTCCTCGCCCGAATAGTTCGGCGTCACGGTGACGCGGTGATTGGAGACCGACACAATCAGCCGCTCGGCGCGCGCGGCCGAGCCGAGCAGCAGGACGAGAAGGAGTGCGAGAAGCGCGCGCGTCATCCGGTCACCCCGAGCTCGCGGATGGTGAAGAGATCCTCCGGCCGGATCACCAGCTCGATCGCAAAGCGCACGCCGACCGAGAGGATGAGCAAGCCGAGCAGCAGCCGTAGCTGCTCGCCGCGGATCTTCTGGCCGGCACGGGCGCCGAACTGCGCGCCGGTGACGCCGCCGACCATCAGGATCAGCGCCAGCACCGCGTCGACGAGGTGATTGGTCACCGCATGCAGCATGGTCGCGAACAGCATCGTGACCAGGGTTAGGACCATCGACGTCCCGATCACCGTCGAGGTCGGCACCCTCAAGAGATAGATCATGATCGGCACCAGGATGAAGCCGCCGCCGATGCCCATGATGGCGCCGATGAAGCCGATCACGATGCCGACGATCACCACGGGGATCACCGAGAGATAGATCTTCGAGCGCTTGAACCGCATCTTCAGCGGCAGGCCGTGGACCCAGTTATGCGTGCGCCGCGGCGGCACCGCACCGTGCCGGATACGCATCAAGGCGCGCAGACCTTCGGAGAACATCAGACTTCCGACCGTGGTGAGCAGCACGACGTAAGAGAGCGCGATCATCAGGTCGAGCTGACCGAGCGCGCGGAGTTGCGTGAAGGCCCACACCCCCAGCGCCGTGCCGGTGACGCCGCCGCACAACAACACGCTCGCAAGCGCCGGATCGATTGCGCGCCGCCGCCAGTAAGAGAGCGCGCCGGAGAAGGACGAGGCCGCGATGTGGCTCGCGACCGAAGCGACGGCCACCGCGGGCGTGATGCCGATGAAGATCAGAAGCGGCGTCATCAGAAAACCGCCGCCGATCCCGAACATGCCGGAGACGAAGCCGACCGCGGCGCCCATCGCCAGCACCAGGAAGATATTGACCGGCAGGTCGGCGATGGGGAGATAGAGCTGCATCGAAGGACCACGCTCCGGCGAGACGGATCGATCATCGCGGGTTGCTCCGGACGGTCGAACGATTTGCCGAGCCCCTCAATAGCGGAATTCGAAGCGAGGAGGGACCAGGATTTTTGTGCGTGGTGAATGGTCGCGATAAGCTTGTCTGAACCGCTGCGAGCCAAAGGACTCGGTTCACCTCGCCCCGTCGGGAGAGGTGGGCACCGCGCGACGCGCCCCGACCTTCCTCATCACTTCAATGCGCCGCCGAGGCCGAACGCTTCGTCGCAACCTGCTTCGGCGCGGGCTTGGCGCTGGCCTGTGGCGCGCTGTCCCAGCCGCCGTTCGGGGTGGGAACGTTGACCGCATCGTCAGGCTGCGGTTCGGCGCTGAAAGTCTGGATCGCGAGCTTGGCGGCGGCGAGGGATTGCGGGTCGAGGCGCTTGGCCACGTCGTCGCGCTTGCCGGCGGCATCTGCATCGCCCTGCGCCGCCGCGAGGCTGAACCATTTGTAGGACTCGGCGAGGTTCTGCTCGACGCCGATGCCCCGGGCATAGAGGATGCCGAGGTTGAACTGGCTGTCGGCGACGCCGCGATCGGCCGCCTTCCGGAACCATTGCGCCGCGCTCTTGTAATTGGCGCCGCGTCCGCCGCCGTCGGCATCGAGCACCGCGAGATTGTGCATCGCCTTGGCGTTGCCGCGCTCGGCGGCCTGCGTGTAGTAGCGGCGGGCGATGTCGGCATCCTTCTTCACGCCGAGGCCCTTTTCGTAAAGCGTGCCGAGGCGGAAGGTCGCGGGCACCACGCCGGCCTGCGCCGCGCGGTCGTACCATTTGGCGGCTTCGTCGTAATTCGTGGCGACGCCTTTGCCTTCGGCAAAGCGCAGGCCGATCTCGTAGGCCGCGGTCGCATCGCCCTTCATCGCGGCGCTGCGCAGGCCCGGCCCGCCGATGCCGTCAGGCAGCTTCTCGCTCGGCGGCACCTGGATCGTTCCGAGCCTGGCGCGGCTCGTGCCCGACAGCGCACCGGTCACATCGCTCGACGCCGCGGGCGGAGGCGGCACCGCGGGCCCCGGTGGGATTTCGACCGAAGCCGTGCTGCCGGAATTGTCCGCCGGGGCCGGCGCGGCATTGTTCTGCGACTGGCGGCCGATCGGCGTCGGCGAAGTCATCGACGGCGTGATCTGCTCGGGCGTCGTGGGCTTTGTCTCGACCGGCGGCAGTGCCGGCTGCGGCGCGGGTGCGGGGGACGACGTCTCCATCTCCTGCTGCGCCGGCGCCGGGCTGCCGCCCTCGAGCAGGTTCATCGCCATCTTGAAGGTGCCGAGCACGATCACGACCACGCTCGCGCCGACCAGCAGCGAGCGGATCTTTGAGGTGATGGTCGAGCCGCCTTCCTGGCCCTTGTCCTTGGCGCGGGCCGCAGCCTTGGCGGCGCGTCCGGGCTTCTCGGGCGGTTGCGCCGCTGCGGCCTGGGCCGCGCGGCGCGCGGCGGCAATGAAGCTCGACGACGATACCGGCTCTTTCGGCGCGGCGGGGATTTCGCTGATCGCGCTTTCGGAGGCGGCAATGCGCTCCGAAGGCGTCGCGGCTCGGCCACCCGGCCGGGTGCCCGGCTCGAGCGGATGATCCGGCGGCAATTCCGGTGCGATCGCGGCGCGTGCCGGCGCCGTGTGCGGCTCCAGGATCTCGCTGATGGCGCGCGGCGGAACGGGCGGTGCCGTCGGCACCGCAGGCGGCGCGGCAGGGGCCGCGGCGTGGAATTCGCGCGGGGCGGCGATGAAGGTGGAGTGCGGCGGGTGCTGCGCGGCGGCCGGATTCGGCAGTTCGGGCTTCGGATCGTATTTCGGCGGCTGCTGCGCTTGCGGCCGCGGCTCGCGGGCCATCGGCGCGGGCTCCATCGGCGCGGCCATCGGCATTGCCATGGACACCGGCTGCGGCGCAGGCGGCGCCGTGCGTACCGCACGCAGATCGCCCTCGATCATGGAGAGGCGATCGACGATGTGGCCGAGCGCGCCATGGACAGCTTCGAGCGAGTCCTGGGTGCTGCGGTTGGTCTCGGCCTGGCTGAAGCGGATGTCGGAGAGCTCGCGCTTGACGAGATCGACCACGCCGGAATCGACCGGCGGTGCCGAATTGCGACTCTCCGCCAGCGCTGCATAGGTCGCCTGCTGCCGCTCGAGGTGGCGCAGGATGTCGTGCAGCCCGTCCTCGACGCGACTCAAATTGCCGTTGCGCGGATCGGCGGCGGCCTCGATCCGCTCCAGGAGATACGTGACCCGCTGCTCGAGATGCGCGAACGTCGAAGCGGAATCGTTGCCGACCTGCATGCGGTCGAAGCGATCCGACAATGCGCGGATCGCGGCTTCCAGATGCTCGGTGCTCTCGGACGGCTGCGGCCGCTCGCGCGTTTCCAGCGCGGCGGTGAGGGCGGCGATGCGCTCCTCGAGCACTGCGAAGCTGTCGCTGTGGCCGGAGGCGCGGGTGATCTGGTCGACCTTGGACGACAGCAGCTGCACGTCCTCGGAGAGCCGCGCCAGCGCCTCGTTGGAGGCGACGTTGGAGACGATGGCGCGCAGCGCCGAGATCGCGTCCTCGAGCTGGCGCACCGTCGAGGGATCGTCATTGGCGCGCAGGATCAGATCGAGCTTGGCGCCGAGATTGCGGATCGCCTCGTCATAGCCGGTGAGCTGCTCGGCCGGCGTCAGCGTGCGCAGCACCTGCTTGATGTCGGACAGCGCGCGCTCGATGCCTGACAGCACCTGGCCGTCGCTGCCGTTGGAGCGGGTCTCGTCGATGCGACGGTGCAGCGAGCGGATCTCGTTCTCGATCGATTCGATCGCGCGGCGCGGCATCGCCTCGGTGATGGCCTGACGGATCTCGGCGAGCTCGCCGCGGAAGGCGGAGATGGCCTGCTCGGTATTGTCAGGGCGCTGCAGCGATTCGATCTGGCTCGTGATCTTGAGCAGATGGCGCTCGAGCGACGAGAAATCCGGCCCTGGCTGCTGCGGCGGCGGGGCATAGGCAGGCGCCGGCGGCGTCATGGCCGGCGCGTAAGGTGCTGCGGGTGCAATCGAGGGCGCGGCGCGCGGCGGCATCTGCCTCGGCGTAAAACCGTCGAGCTCGCTTTGGCGCGCGGTGATTTCGGCGACCGCGACGTCGAGCGAGGCGGGGCTCAGGGGTGGCGAGCTGCGATAGACCTGGGCTGCCGCACGCTCGACCGCATCGGCCTGGCGCTGGCGCATCTCGACCGGCGAGGGCGCCGGTCGCGGCGCCTGGGGCTGCTGCGCCTGAGGCTGTGGGCGCGAGATTTGCGACAGCCGCGCATCGAGCCGCGAGATCGCGTCGTTGAGTTGGCGCGCGACGCCCTGCTCGCGCGAGACATCTCTGTCACGAGAAGAGTCTTGTCTTTCACGAGAAGAGTCTTGGCGCGGCGCGGGCTTCGAGATCCGTTCGATCTGCTGGGTGATCGCGTCGAGCCGCTGGTGAATGTCGGCGACTTCGCGGCTCGCCTGGCTAAATTCCTGGCTCGGCGTGTGTTGCTGTTGCTGGCGCGGATCGTAAGGCGGGCGAAAGTTCGGTGGGGCAGTCTCGCCGAGCGTGGAGTTCAGCCAATCGTTGAGTGACATGCCGGCACGACGCGCAGCAGCTTCGGCCCGCTCCCTGACGGATGGATCGATGCCGTCAACACTCCACGATACGCGCGAATTCATGACTCTGTCCGGTTCCGACTTCAGCGCCCCACCCCGGCGCCTCCAGCCTTCCCTCGCGTGCCGGTTGCAAAGACAATCGGATTTGGCGCGGGTCGTCTGCCTCGAAAACCGACTTTTTCCTGTTACGGTAAATAACGGGTTAAGGAATGCAGGCCGGGTGTCTTAAAGTTGGGCGGCGGGAACTAGCGGCGCCGTTGAGGCGCTCGTCCGGTTGGCCTGACAACCGGGGTCATGCCCCGTCCCAGTGTGCGCAAGTGCGGCACAAGGCGGGCGATGACAGCGGAGAGGGAGGCATCACCTCCCGCCTCAGCTCTTCTCCCGCTTGCCATCCTCCAGCGGCACCACGGTGCCTTTGCCTGACATCGCCGACAGCGCCTCAAGCGCTTCCTCGCAGAAATCGGCCACCATCTGCTCGTGCCGGGCGCCGAGGCGCAGCAGCAGGAGATTGCCGAGGTCCAGCACAGCTTCCGCCTTGCCGTCAGGGAAACGCTTTTTCAGAATCCGCTCGTAGTTCTCGTGGCGGTCGCGGTGGTGCTCGAGCCGGTCCATCAAATCGGTGCGGATCGGCTCGATGTCGATGCTGTCGAGCGCATGCAGCCGGACCAAGAGGTCGTCCTTGATCGACGGCGGGGTGCTCGGCCGCGCGGCCCAGTGCCGCAGCGCTGTTCGGCCCTCCGGAGTGAGCGTATAAATGAGCTTATTGGGCTTGCCTGTCTGCACGACCTCGCGGCCCTGGATATAGCCGCGGTCGCGCAGCTTGGAGAGCTCGCGGTAGATCTGCTGGTGGTCGGCCTTCCAGAAGAAGCCGATCGAGGAATCGAATGTCTTGGCGAGCTCGTAGCCTGTCATCGGACGTTCCGTCAGGCATGCGAGGATTGCGTCGCCCAGCGCCATGGCAGCTGCTCCTTCCTGAGGTCCCGACCAATTGACTTGACTTTATGCGTATTGGTGCATATGCGTCAATGTGCATATGAGGTGAATCGGGGGGCGGGCCGGAGGCTCGACCCAAAAAAACAGCGGAATCAACCTGCGCCCTACTGTGCATGGGGTTGTTTTCGCAGCTTTGCCCAAGGCCCTAGGGAGGCACCTGAGAATGATCGGCCTCGAGTGCTGGTACGCCTACATGAGGTCTCACGACACCAAGGCGCTGTGGGAGCTTCTGCATCCCGACGCGGTGTTCGAGAGCCCCGTCGTGCACACCCCGCAGCGTGGGCGCGACATCACCTTCAAATATCTCGCAAGCGCCGAGAAGGTGCTCGGCGGTCCCGGCTTCAGCTATGTCGGCGAGTGGAAAAACGAGAGCGGCGCCGTGCTCGAATTCAAGACCATCATCGACGGCATCGAGATCAACGGCGTCGACATCATCACCTTCGACGCCGAGGGACGCATCACCCATTTCAAGGTGATGGTGCGTCCGCTCAAGGCGATCAACATGCTGCATCGCCTGATGGCGGAGCAACTCGCCGCCCAATCCTAGAGAATTCCACCAATCCAAGCCCGTGCCGGGAGAACGCAATGCCGATCTATAAAGCCCCTGTCGAAGACGTGAACTTCCTGCTCAACGACGTCTTCCAGATCGACCGCTACGACAATCTCGCCGGCTTCTCCGATGCGTCGAGCGACGTGCGCGAAGCGATCCTGGGCGAAGCCGCCAAGCTCGCCGAAGAAGTGCTGCAGCCGCTGAATCGCGTGGGCGATCTCGAAGGCTGCAAGCGCGCCGATGACGGCAGCGTCACCACGCCGAAGGGCTTCAAGGAAGCGTTCAAGCAGGTCGCCGAGGGCGGCTGGCTCGGCCTGTCGGCGCCGACCGAGTTCGGCGGCCAGGGCCTGCCGGTGACGCTCTCGCAAGCCGTCAACGAATTCCAGATCTCCGCCAACATGGCGTTCTCGATGTATGGCGGCCTCACCATGGGTGCGACCGCGGCGCTGCTCGTTCACGGCTCGCCCGAGCAGAAGCAGACCTACGTGCCGAAGATGATCGCCGGCGAATGGACCGGCACCATGAACCTGACCGAGCCGCATTGCGGCACCGATCTCGGCATGCTCCGCACCAAGGCGGTGCGCCAGGCCGACGGCAGCTTCAAGATCACGGGCACCAAGATATTTATCTCGGCCGGCGAGCATGACCTCGCCGACAACATCATCCATCTCGTGCTCGCCCGCATCGAGGGCGCGCCCGCCGGTATCAAGGGCGTGTCGCTGTTCGTCGTGCCGAAATTCCTGGTCAATGCCGACGGTTCGGTCGGCGCACGCAACGGCGTCGTCTGCGGCTCGATCGAGCACAAGATGGGCATCCACGGTAATTCCACCTGCGTGATGAACTACGACAACGCCACCGGCTGGCTGATCGGCGAAGAGAACAAGGGCATGCAAGGCATGTTCGTGATGATGAACGAGGCTCGCCTCGGCGTCGCCGTGCAGGGCCTCGCGCAGTCCGAGGTTGCCTATCAGAACGCCGTCGCCTATGCCCGCGAGCGCATCCAGGGCCGCGCGCTCACTGGCGCGAAGGCGCCGGACAAGCCGGCCGATCCGATCATCGTGCATCCCGACGTGCGCCGCACGCTGCTCTCGATCCGCGCCTTCAACGAGGCCGCGCGCGCCTTCGTGATGTGGACCGCGCTGAAGAGCGACGTCGCCCACCGCTCCGAGGACCCGAAGGACCGCCAGGCCGCAGACGACCACATGGGCCTGATGACGCCGGTGCTGAAGGGCTTTCTCACCGATTACGGTTTCGCCAACGCGGTGCAGGCGCAGCAGATGTATGGCGGCCACGGCTACATCGCCGAGCAGGGCATGGAGCAGTTCGTGCGCGATGCCCGCATCGCGATGATCTATGAGGGCGCCAACGGCATCCAGGCGCTCGACCTCGTCGGCCGCAAGCTGCCGCGCGACGGCGGCCGTGCCATCATGGCGTTCTTCGGCGAGGTCATGGCCTTCGCCAAGGAGAACGGCGGCGACGAGGCGATGAAGCCGTTCATTACCCCGCTTTCCACCTCGCTCGGCCATCTCCAGCAGGCCACGACCTGGCTGATGCAGAACGCGATGGCGAAGCCCGACAATGCCGGTGCGGCCGCGACCGATTATCTGCATCTCTTCGGCTTCGTCGTGCTCGGCTACATGTGGGCGAAGATGGCCAAGGTGACCCAGGCCAAGATTGCCGCGAGCGGCGCTACGCCCTATCTCTCGACCAAGCTCGTCACCGGCCGCTTCTTCATGGAGCGGATGCTGCCGGAGACGGCGGCCAATCTCGCGCGCATCCAGTCCGGCTGTGTCACCATCATGGAATTGCCGGCGGAAGCGTTCTGAGGTGCTTCCGCGCCATCGAAATTCGAACAACAGATCAGGAGGGCGTCATGCCTGAGGCATTCATCTACGACCACGTTCGTACTCCTCGCGGTCGCGGCAAGCCGGACGGCGCGCTGCACGAAGTCACCGCGCTGGCGCTCGCCACAGTGCCGCTGAAGGCGCTGAAGGACCGCAACAACCTGCCGGAAGATTCGGTCGACGACGTCGTGCTCGGCGTGGTCGATCCGGTCGGTGAAGCCGGCTCTGATATCGCGCGCTTTGCGGCGCTGAAAGCAGGTCTCGGCGAAGCCGTGCCGGGCGTGCAGATCAGCCGCTTCTGCGCCTCCGGGCTCGACGCCGTGAACTTTGCGGCAGCCCAGGTGATGAGCGGCCAGCATGAGCTGGTGATCGGCGGCGGCGCCGAATCGATGAGCCGCGTCGGCATCGGTGCCTCCGGCGGCGCCTGGCCGATGGACCCGTCGATGGCGGTACCGGCCTATTTCATGCCGCAGGGCGTCTCGGCCGACCTGATCGCCACCAAGTATGGCTTCTCCCGTGACGACGTCGATGCCTACGCCGTGCAGAGCCAGCAGCGCGCCGGCAAGGCCTGGGACGAGGGCCGCTTCAACAAGTCGGTGGTGCCGGTGAAGGACATCAACGGCCTCACTATCCTCGCCAAGGACGAGCATATGCGTCCCTCGACGACGATGCAGTCGCTGGCGCAGCTGCAGCCGTCGTTCACAATGATGGCGCAGATGGGCGGCTTCGACGGCGTTGCGGTGCAGTCGCATCCCGAGATCGAGCGCGTCAACTACGTGCATCATGCCGGTAATTCCTCCGGCATCGTCGACGGCGCCGGCGCCGTGCTCCTCGGCAGCAAGGAAGCAGGCGCGAAGTACGGCATGAAGCCGCGTGCAAGAATCCGTGCGTTCGCCAACATTGGCTCTGAGCCGGCGATGATGCTGACCGGTCCGGTCGACGTCACCGAGAAGCTGTTCGCGCGCTCCGGCATGAAGAAGTCGGACATCGATCTGTTCGAGCTCAACGAGGCCTTCGCCTCCGTGGTGCTGCGCTACATCCAGGCCTTCGAGATCGACAACGACAAGATCAACGTCAATGGCGGCGCGATCGCGCTGGGCCATCCGCTGGGGGCGACCGGCGCGATGATCTTGGGCACTGTGCTCGACGAGCTCGAGCGCACCAACAAGTCCACGGCCCTCGTCACGCTCTGTATCGGCGGCGGCATGGGCACCGCGACCATCATCGAGCGGGTGTAACTGCCGTAGGGTGGGCAAAGCGAAGCGTGCCCACCATCACGAGCACAGCAAGAAATGGTGGGCACGCTGCGCCTTGCCCAGCCTACGAGATCGAGAATTCAACCGCCGCGCCTGGGATCGGCTGCGGCACCGAGGGAGCAACCAAATGGCCTTCAAGAACTTCGAGCTAGAGACCGATTCCGACGGCATTGCACTCGTCACCTGGGACATTCCGGGCCGTTCGATGAACGTGCTCGACGAGACCTCGACCAACGAGTTGGAGGCGATCGTCAAGGCGACCACGGCTGATGCCGCAGTGAAGGGCGTGGTCATCACCTCGGCCAAGGAGGCGTTCTGCGCCGGCGCAGATCTCTCCATGCTCGAAGGCATGAACCAGGCCTACGCCAAGGTTCTGAAGGAGCAGGGCGAGACCGCCGCGAACCAGATGCTGTTCGACCAGAGCCGCCGCTTCTCGCAGGTGCTGCGTTCGATCGAAACGTCAGGCAAGCCGTGGGCGGCCGCGATCAACGGCCTCGCGCTCGGCGGCGGTTTCGAGATCACGCTGTGCTGCCACTATCGCGTCGCCGCGGACAACCCCAAAACGCGCCTCGGCCTGCCCGAGGTCAAGGTCGGCCTGTTTCCCGGCGCCGGCGGCACGCAGCGCGTGCCGCGCCTGGTGCCGCCGCAGGATGCGATGACGATCCTGCTCAAGGGCGATCCGGTCACCGTCGAGAAGGCCAAGGCGCTGAACCTGATCCACGCCGTCGTTCCCGCCGCCGATCTCATCAGGGCCGCGAAGGACTGGATCAAGGGCGGTGGCAAGGCCGTCGCGCCCTGGGACGAGAAGGGTTTCAAGCTGCCCGGCGGCCCGGTGTTCTCCAAGGCCGGCATGATGATGTTCCCGGCCGGCAACGCGATCTATCGCCGCGAGACCTACGACAATTATCCGGCCGCGCGCGCGATCATGAGCTGCGTCTATGAAGGCCTGCAGCTGCCGATCGACGCCGCGCTGCGCGTCGAGTCGCGCTACTTCACCTCGGTGCTGCGTTCGAAGGAAGCGGCCGCGATGATCCGCAGCCTGTTCCTGTCGATGCAGGAGCTCAATAAGGGCGCGCGACGTCCGAAGGACGTGCCCGCGACCAAGGTGAAGAAGATCGCCGTGATCGGCGCCGGCTTCATGGGCGCGAGCGTCGGCTACGTCTCGGCCCGCGCCGGCCTCGACGTCGTGCTGATCGACCGCGACCAGGAAAGCGCCGACAAGGGCAAGGCCCATGCGCAGAAGGTGATCGAGGAGCAGATCAAGAAAGGCCGCGCCAAGCCCGGCGACGCCGAAGCGCTGCTGGCGCGCGTTACGGCGACCGCTGACTACGCCGCGCTGAAGGACGTCGACCTCGTGATCGAGGCGGTGTTCGAGGACCGCAAGGTCAAGGCCGAGACCTTCGCCAAGGCGCAGGAATATCTCAAGCCGGACGTGATCTTCGCGTCGAACACCTCGACGCTGCCGATCACCTCGCTGGCCGAGAACTTCAAGGACCAGGGCAAGTTCGTCGGCATCCACTTCTTCTCGCCGGTCGAGAAGATGATGCTGGTCGAGATCATCCTCGGCAAGAACACCGGCGACGTCGCACTCGCGACCGCGCTCGACTATGTCCGGCAGATCGGCAAGACGCCGATCGTCGTCAACGACAGCCGCGGCTTCTTCGCCAATCGCTGCGTCGGCCGCTACGTCGCCGAAGGCAACGAGATGTTCCTCGAAGGCGTGCCGCCGGCGATGATCGAGAACTGCGCCAAAATGGCCGGCATGCCGGTCGGCCCGCTCTCGCTGTCGGACGAAGTCGCCCTCGACCTCGGCCTCAAGATCATGAAGGCCACCGAAGCCGATCTAGGCCCCAACGCCATCAATCCCGATCAGAAGAAGCTGATGGTGGAGATGGTCGAGAACCAGGGCCGTCTCGGCCGCAAGAACGGCAAGGGCTTTTACGACTATCCCGAGAAGGGCAAGGGTCAGAAGAGCCTGTGGCCGGGCCTCTCGGCGCTGCAGCCGAAGCAGCTTGATCCTGACACCCTCGACGTCGAGGAGCTGAAGCAGCGCTTCCTGGTGGTGCAGGCGGTGGAAGCTGCGCGCACGGTCGAGGACCACGTCATCACCGATCCGCGCGAGGCGGATGTCGGCTCGATCCTCGGCTTCGGCTTTGCGCCGTTCACCGGCGGCACGCTGTCCTACATCGACTTCATGGGCACGAAGACGTTCGTCGAGCTCTGCCACAAGCTGGAGGCGAAATACGGCTCGCGCTTCACCCCGCCGAAGCTGCTCGAGGAGATGGCAGCGAAGGGCGAAACCTTCTACGGCCGGTTCGCGCCGAACAAGACGGCGGCCTGACGGCCTGCCGACGACGCAGAAACAACATGGGCCGGATCCTTGATCCGGCCGTTTATTTTCCGTCGCCGAACGGGGAGACCGCGCGGCCTCGTCACCGCGGTCAATGCTCCGACCCATTTGCCGTCCTGTCACATCGGCTCATGTGTTTCCGTGCCACACTAGGGTCGCTGCAAATCCCCGCTACGGCCACGCCCGCTCCGCACTGGCACCGCTCTTGCTAACGAATCCACACAGCGACCATTAGCATCGAAGGTGTCCCGCAATGAACCTCACCGTGTTTCAAGATAGCGCAGCCGGCGTTGCGGTCAGATACTCGCCGCTGTTGCTGCTGGGACGGCCATGGTCGCGTCGCAAGACGCTCAGGCGCCGCAGGAAAATTCCCTCGTGGGTGGGCCTGGCCCTACTCGTCCTGGTCGCCGATGTGGCGATGTCGGTGCTTGCCTGGTTCGCCGTCAGCGTCGTCCTGCATTGAGAGTTCCCCTCTTTGCAGGTGGAACGCCCCCGCCACATAGGCGAGCTGGCCAACCAGCAGGCAGCCGACGACGATTGGAATGCCCGTCCAGAATCCGAAGTTCGAGCTCTGCAGAACGATCGCTGCAAGAATTGCGATGGCCGGCGAGACGAGCACCAGCGCCCAGACCCGGAAGAATAGGCCTGTCGCCAGTCCGGTGATTCCGCTCGCGAGCAATAAGAAAAATACGATCGTCACGACAGCTTCCCAGTTCAGCGGTCCGCATTCGCGTCCCTAGCTGAGGTTGAGCCAACTGGATTGCTCTCACAAGGATGCTAATGTTCGCAGAGTATACACGGCGGAGTTATTGTTAACTCTGCCAATGCTCGTAAAATTGATATGGCAACGCCTCAGACCCTCCCGGGTTCCGCAAGGAAGGGCCGTCATCTCTTCGCCGCTGCTGACGTGATGCGCCTTTGCTTCGCGGCGCCAGCGCCCAGGCGAAAGCCCGATCGGCGGTCATCTGGACAATCACCGGACCTTCGGTCACGATCTCACCGCTGTCGAGGCCAGCTGGCCCTTGGAGTTCAGCTTCAGATAATCCTCGCATTTTCGAGCTTCTTGGCCCGGATATTCGACCTTGACCAGCTCGCAAGGCAGGCCGGCTTCCAGGAGCGATGCGGGGGACAGGGAGCCGACGCCGGGCGAATATTACAGTTTTATGGAATTTCCTCCTCTTGCCGCTTGGCCGAGGCGAAAGAACGACTACATGCGCCTGCATGAAATAGTCAAGATTGATGCAGCTGCATCAAATAGGGTAAGAGACGGACGACGAGCTTGAGCGGGACCATGAAACGCAAACCATCGACCGAGGCGACTGCCGCCTGGATCCGCCTGATGCGGGTGCAGAGCCGCGTGCTCGATTGCGTCGAGCAGGATTTGAAGAAGGCGGGGTTCCCGCCGCTCGCCTGGTATGACGCGCTGCTGGAATTGTCGCGTGCGCCGAGCGGAGAGCTGCGGCCGGTCGAGCTCGAGCGGCAGATGCTGATCCCGCAATACTCGACCTCGCGCCTGATCGACCGCCTGGTCGACGAGGGCCTTGCCTCCCGGCGCGAATGCAAGATCGACAAGCGCGGCCAGTTCGTCGAGATCACGGAAGCCGGCCGCGAATTGCAGAAGCGGATGTGGGGCGCCTATTCTGCCGCCATCGAGAAATATGTCGGCTCGAAACTGTCCGATGCCGATGCCGTCAAGCTCTGCGGTCTGCTCGACCGCCTGGGCTGCTCGTGCGGCGAGATGAAACTGCCGCCCGCCGCCAACGTCAACGAAACCTCGCCGACGCGATGATCGCGCGGCAAACCAGCACGTCTGCGCGCCCGGTGGGTTCGCGGACCATCCCGTCACCCGCGCGCATTCGGTCGAAGCGCTTTTGATTAGAGTTTGATATGGCGCGAGACCAGATCGATATGACGCCGCTGCAATCGCGCGACGAGCTTGTCGCGTGGTTCGAGGCCGGCTGCAAGGACCCGTCCGAATTCCGCATGGGCACCGAGCACGAGAAGACGCCGTTCACGCTCGAGGGCCACCATCCCGTGCCTTACGAAGGCCCGCGCGGCATCGGCGCGCTGCTCGAAGGCATGAAGCTCCTGCTCGGCTGGGAGCCGATCATGGAGAAGGGCAACATCATCGGCCTCTACGACGTCACCGGCGGCGGCGCGATCTCGCTCGAGCCCGGTGGACAGTTCGAGCTCTCCGGCGCGCCGGTCGAGAACGTGCACCAGACCCAGAGCGAGCTAATGGCGCATCTGGCACAGGTGCGCGAGATCGCGGCCCCGCTCGGGATCGGCTTCCTCGGCCTCGGCATGACGCCGTCCTGGTCGCGCGCCGACATCCCGGTGATGCCCAAGGGCCGCTACAAGATCATGACCAATTACATGCCGAAGGTCGGCCAATACGGCCTCGACATGATGTACCGGACCTGCACGGTGCAGACCAATCTCGATTTCTCCTCCGAAGCCGACATGGTCAAGAAGCTGCGCGTCTCGCTCGCGCTCCAGCCGGTCGCGACCGCCCTGTTCGCCAATTCGCCGTTCACGGAGGGCAGGCCGAACGGCTTCCTCTCGTTCCGCTCCGAGATCTG
Source organism: Bradyrhizobium sp. USDA 4486 (assembly GCF_054057995.1). Classification (NCBI taxonomy): domain Bacteria; kingdom Pseudomonadati; phylum Pseudomonadota; class Alphaproteobacteria; order Hyphomicrobiales; family Nitrobacteraceae; genus Bradyrhizobium; species Bradyrhizobium sp. USDA 4486. The sequence continues at coordinate 5,867,734 of NZ_JBSRZV010000001.1, read as the reverse complement.
GCGCGACACCGACAATGCGCGCTCGGGCATGATGCCGTGGGCGTTCGAGGACGGCATGGGGTTTGAGCGCTATGTCGACTATGCGCTCGACGTGCCCATGTATTTCGTCAAGCGCGGCGAGGAGTATATCGACGTCTCGGGCTCCTCGTTCCGCGCTTTCTTCGACGGCCGCAACAACAACCTTCCCGGCGAGCGTCCGACCCTGTCGGACTGGGCCAACCATCTCTCGACCATCTTCCCGGAGGTGCGGCTGAAGCGCTATCTCGAGATGCGCGGCTCCGACGGCGGCCCGTGGGGCCGGCTGCCGGCACTGCCGGCATTCTGGGTTGGGCTGCTCTATGACGATGTCTCGCTTGATGCGGCCTGGGAGATCGTCAAGCACTGGAGCGCGCATGAGCGTCAGGCCCTGCGCGACGACGTGCCGCGCTTCGGCTTCAAGGCGCGGATCAAGGACCGTTATCTGTTCGAGATCGCCAAGGAATGCCTCGTCCTGGCACATGCCGGCCTGCGCCGGCGCGGCCGGATCGACCAGCTCGGCCGTGACGAGACGCGGCATCTAGAGCCGCTCGATCGCATCATCGATTCCGGCCGCACCCCGGCCGAGGAGATGCTCGAGAAGTTCAACGGTCCTTGGAACGGCTCGGTGGAACCGGCCTACGCGGAATACGCTTTCTAGACAGATAGGCCAACGCCCAGGAGTTTGAGCCGTTCATCGCCCATACAGGTTTGCGGCGATCAAATGACCGGCTGAAAAAACCTGAGCGTCGTCAATAACTCGAAAGCTGTTCTGATGGGGAAGGGCCGCCCGTCCAGGGCCGTCATGCCGAAGGTCTTGGCAAGCGTCGCGGCCTGCGTCGCGTTGCTTTCGTTCGCATTTGCGAGCTGGCCCGCGCGCGCCCAGACGGCGTTCGATCGGCCTGGCGGCGACTATTTCAGCGCGCCGGTCACCTCGGGCGATCCCGAGGATTGCGCGCTGCTCTGCGAGCGCGACCGCCGCTGTCGTTCCTGGAGCTTCAACTATCCCGACGTCGAAGGCGGCTCGGCTGTGTGCTGGCTCAAGAACGCCGTGCCGCCGCGTGTGCCCGGCAATTGCTGCATCTCCGGTGTGCGCGGTGCCGGCGTGATCGAGCCGCGCGTCGAAGGCGTGGAGACGTCGATCGACCGCCCCGGCGGCGATCTGCGCAATTTCGAGCTCAAGGACGGCGAAGGCGAGGAGGCCTGCAAGGCGGCCTGTATCGCCGACAACAAATGTCGCGCCTTCACCTATGCCCGCCCCGGTTACACCGGGCGCGAGGCGCGCTGCTTCCTCAAAAAGGAAATCAAGCCGCCGCGCCGCAAAGCGGGATTCACGTCGGGCGTGGTGCGGTAGGTAAGGTGCCGCAGGGGCAAAGGCGCGAAGCGCCGTGCCCGCCATCTTTCCGTGATCGCGAAGAAATCGTGGGCACGCTTCGCTTTGCCCACGACAACTCACTCCGCGGCAATCACCGTCAGCTCCGGCCATAGCCTCTTCCATCGCGCGGTCTTTGCGGCGTAGTTCGCGGCGGAAAAATTCAGCGCCCGATTGGGCCGCGCGATCAGCCCTGCGATATCGTCGAAGCCGTGCGGTGCGTAGACCTCATGGCCATCGCCCCTGCGCCTGACACCGACTTGCGTGTTCTGCGTCAGGAAGCGGTCGATGCCGTCGCTCGAACGCATCAACGGTGGATAAGGCAGGCCGTGCTTGTCGGGATACCAGAGGTGCACGCGTGCCTGGTTGCGGATCTCGATCCTGGCGCCGAGATGCCCGAGCCGTTCGTGCAGCGTGCGGATCACGGCATCCTCGGCTTCCCACGAGGTGTCGGGGTCGAAATAGAACACGTCATAATCCGAGATGCCGTGGTCGATCGCGCGCATCGTCAGCACGTTCCATACCGTCTGCGCGAGACACCCAGCGACCAGCCACGCATCCGGCAGCGCGAGGCGATGGAGTTCATCGACGATCGCGGCATTGACCGGATTTTTCAGCGCCAGTGCGAGAAAGCGCGCCTCGTCCATCGCGTGGCTCACGCGCCCTCGCGCGCGTCATACTGGGCCCGCGCCGCCTTCGATGCCAGTGCGCGCCAGCGCCGCCGCAGGAACGGCTCGACGATCCCGCGCTTGGCCTTCGACAGGCGGATCAGCACGATCGGATAGTCGGCGTAGTGATCGGTGAAATAGAAGATTTTTGGTTGGCGATCGACCAGCATGGCACGCTCGTCGATCGGCACATCCGGCATCACCAGGCTGTCGCCGTCTTCCTTCAGGCGCGCCAACAGCTTCTTGCGCACCTTCAGCGCCGGCGTGCCGTATGAGGTGCCGTCCTCGACCTCCGGCCACGTCAGCGCGAATTTTCTGACGTCGTCGAAGGTCATGAGGATCAGCTCAGTGCACGGCGGTGAAGAACCGCGCGAGCCGGAAACCGGAGAGCCAGGTCCACACCGGCTGGCCGCGCATGCCGAGATCCCAGGAGCCGAGCACGGCATCCGCGCGTCCGACCAGATTGTCGATCGGCAACAGGCCGACCCCGCCGGAACGCAGCGGCACGCGGCTGTCGGCGGAATTGTCGCGGTTATCGCCGAGCACGAAGAGATGGCCGGGGGGTACCGTCACCTCGGGCGTGTTGTCGAGCGGACCGTTGTCGCGCATCTTGAAGATCAGATGCGAGACGCCGTTCGGCAGCGTCTCGACATAGCGGTGGGCGGGCTCGCTGCCGCCATTGTCGTCCTCGGCCTGGCCGATGCCATCCGGCTTCAACTCGGCGGGACGGTCGTTGATGAAGAGCTGGCCCTGCCGCATCTGGATGCGATCGCCGGGCAGCCCCACGACGCGCTTGACCCAGGCCTGCGAGCGGTCGCCGGGCCAGCGGAACACGACGACGTCGCCCTGCTTCGGCGTCTCCGCGAACACGCGGCCGCTCTCGGGCAGGTTGATCTGGATCGGTAGCGACGAGGTACCGTAGCCGTAGGGGAATTTCGAGGCGAGCAGGGCGTCGCCGATCAGCAGCGTCGGCTCCATCGAGCCCGACGGCACGTAGAACGGCTCGGCGAGCGCGCCCTTGGCGATGAACACGGCCGCGACGATGCCGGCGAGCTGCATCAGCTGGCCGCCCCAGCCGCTGGTCTTCCGCTTGGCGGGGACAGTTACCTTCTCGACACTCATGCGCCTGTTCCACCCACCGTAATGCGTTCCATCAGAAGTGACGGCTGGCCAACGCCGACAGGCACGCCCTGGCCGTTCTTGCCGCAGGTGCCGATACCGGTATCGAGCGCCAGATCGTTGCCGATCATGCGGATGCGATGCAGGTCGGTTGGCCCGTTGCCGATCAGCATGGCGCCTTTCAGCGGCGCGCCGATCTTGCCGTTCTCGATCTTGTAGGCCTCGGTGCACTGGAACACGTATTTGCCCGAGGTGATGTCGACCTGCCCGCCGCCGAAATTTGCGGCGAACACGCCGTTCTTCACGGAGGCAAGGATCTCGGCCGGGTCGCGGTCGCCCGCGAGCATGTAGGTGTTGGTCATGCGCGGCATCGGCACATGGGCATAGCCCTGGCGGCGGCCGTTGCCGGTCGGCTTCATGTTCATCAGCCGCGCGTTCTGGCGGTCCTGCATGTAGCCGACGAGGATGCCGTCTTCGATCAGCACCGTGCGGTTAGTCGGCGTGCCCTCGTCGTCGATCGACAGCGAGCCGCGGCGCGAGGCGATGGTGCCGTCGTCGACGACAGTGACGCCCTTCGCGGCGACCTGCTGGCCCATCAGGCCGGCGAACGCGGACGTTTTCTTGCGGTTGAAGTCGCCTTCGAGGCCGTGGCCGACCGCTTCATGCAGCATCACGCCGGGCCAGCCGGCGCCGAGCACGACGTCCATCTCGCCGGCGGGGGCGGGGATCGATTCCAGATTGACCAGGGCCTCGCGCAACGCGCCGTCGGCGGCCTCGCGCCAGTTCTTGCTCTCGATGAATTCGGCATAGCCGGCGCGGCCGCCATAACCCTTGCTGCCGCTCTCCTGGCGGTCGCCTTGACCTGCGACGACGGAGATGTTGACGCGCACCAGCGGGCGGATGTCGCGATAGCTCTCGCCGTCGGGCCGCAGGATCTCGACCACCTGCCAGGTCGCGCCAAGGCTGACGCTGACCTGCCGCACCCGCGGATCCTTGTCGCGCAGATAAGCATCGATCTCGGCGAGCAGCTTGACCTTGGTCTCGAAGCCCGGCGCATCCAGCGGATTGTCGTCGCCATAGAGCCGCACATTGGTGTGCGGAGGCGGGGCGGCGAAGCTGCCGGAATAGCCGCCGCGCACGGCCGCGACCGCGTCGGCGGCGCGAATCAGCGCCGGCAGCGACACATCGGAGGAATGCGCATAGCCGACCGCGTCGTCCTTGACGGCGCGCAGGCCAAAACCCTGCGAGGTGTCGTAGGTCGCCTGCTTCAGCCGCCCATTGTCGAACATCAGCGCTTCGGTCTGGCTGTATTCCAGGAACAATTCGCCGTCGTCGGCGCCGGCAAGCCCGCGCGCGACCTCGTTGCGAACTTGGTCGCGATCGAGATTGGCGCGGTCGAGCAGGGAGGTTGTGGCAGGATTGGTCATGCGTCCGTCCATTATCGGGGGATGTTGGGCAAGATAATGGTTTCCCGCGCGTTCCGCGAGGGCCGGGCCGTCACATTACGGAAACGATAGGTACGGCTTCCGCTTAAGCCGGCTTTCAGGAATTACGGCTATCGAGGGCGACTCTTGATGAGAGATCTGCCGGCAAAAGCATGAGGAATTCCCTGCTTGTGTTCTGGGATCAGTATCACGGCCTGGTCATCGGCTTTGGCGCACTGGGGCTGGTCCTGCTCTTCAACCAGTTCGTCTATCGCCGCTTCTGGGCCTCCTATCCCACACGCGAGGATTATGTCGCAGCTCACCCTGGCTGCGACACCGCGGACGGCGTGGTCTGCGCGACATGCCGGCGCAAGGCGCTGGTCGGGCCGGTGGCCGGGAGAGGCGGCATCTACCGCTGCGGCTGGTGCGACACGGAGCTCTATCGCGTCGACGCGGCGTGAGCGCTGCTACGGCAGCTTGTCGTAGCCCTCGCCGAGCCCGTTCAGGCTGAGCGGGAAGCCGATGCCTTCTTCCGGCGTCTCGAAGATGATGAAGGTCGCGGTCTTGGCGTTGCGCAATTGGCCGAGCAGCTTGTCGTCCATGACGACCTCGGCGACGCAGCCATTGGGCAGGCAGCGGACGAAGCCGGCGCGGCCGACATCCTGGTTGTCGAGCTTCAGCCCGAGGCCGGAGGGCAGCAGCACGCCGAGCGGGGCGACCACCCGCATCAGCCGGCTTTTCTGGTCGGCGGTCTTGAGCACGATCACGGTCAGGCCGGCATTGGAGCGGTCCTCGGCCACCACGCTCTGGATCAGGGCGCATTGCTCAGTCTGGGCACCCGGCGGAGTGTCGCAGCGGATCTGCCAGTCGCCATGGACCGAGCGCACCGCGCCCTGCGCATGGGCAAGGCTTGGTACGAAAAGGCCCGGCAGCGCCAGCAGGACCACCGCGGCCAGCAGGGCTGCCAGCGACGTGAGGCCGTCAGCCTGCCTTTTGGCCTCCCTTGCCATGCATCTCGAAAACCCCATCGGGTCGATCCCTCTGCTCGCCTGGGTCGCTCGCACCTGGCGGACTGATACGGGAATGACGGCGGCTTGAAGGCGATTCCCTAGCAAATTCCGCGCCGCCCACACCGCCACCATCAGCACGAATCAGGTTCCTGCGCGGCTGTTCGCCAGTGCCTACCGCGGGCAATGCGGCTGTCAAGCCGCAGCATCCCGGGAAACGGTATTTTTGTCTGATGTTACTAGGAAATATCCTGCGGGTGATCGCTGACAGACCGGCCTCAAGACTGCATTGCGATAGATCAAGAATTATGGTTTGAGAGGCTTGATTTCGGCGTTCTAGCGATCTGGCCCCAATTCCTCTTAGAGGTATTCTTGCGCGGCGGTTTGTCAGACGGGCGGATCGAATAAGCGTTTCCCAGAAATAGGGAAACGCACTTGGGGTGATTTCGTAAGGGGAGCGCGAACGGCATGAGGATGTCGATGGGTCGGGTGGGCCGGCATTTGCTGGGATTGGCCACCATCGCCTTGGTGGCGGCTGGCATGACGCTGGCGACGGGCGGGGCGGCATTCGCCGAGCTCGGGCAGCCGGCGCCGTGGGAATGGACGCTCCAGCAATCCGGCTCGCCGGTGATGGACAACATCGTCTGGTTCCACAATTTCCTGTTTGTGCTGATTACCCTGATCACGCTGTTCGTTCTGGCGCTGCTGGTGATCGTGGTGCTGAAGTTCAACGCGAAGGCCAATCCGGTGCCGTCGCGGACCACCCACAACACGTTGATCGAGGTGGTGTGGACGCTGGTTCCTGTGCTGATCCTGGTCGGCATCGCGGTGCCGTCATTCCGGCTCCTGTTCCTGGAGCTCGACGTGCCGAAGGCGGATATCACCGTCAAGGCAACCGGCAAGCAGTGGTACTGGTCCTACGCCTACCCGGACAACGGCAAGTTCGAGTTCGACTCGCTGATGGCCCAGGACAAGCAGCCCCGCCTGCTCGGTGTCGACAACGAGATGGTGGTGCCGGTCAACAAGGTGATTCGCGTCCAGGTCACCGGCGCCGATGTCATCCACGCCTTCGCGCTGCCGGCCTTCGGCGTCAAGATCGACGCCATTCCGGGTCGGCTGAACGAGACCTGGTTCAAGGCCGCCAAGACCGGCATGTTCTACGGCCAGTGCTCGGAACTGTGCGGCAAGGATCACGCCTTCATGCCGATCGCTATCCGCGTGGTCAGCGATCAGGAGTTCGCCTCCTGGGTCGAGACGGCGAAGAAGAAATTTGCGAGCGGCGGCACCAGCACCTACGCCTCGGCGGCCGCCCCGACGCAGTAAGCGCCTGGCGACGGCTCGAGGGACTGAAAGCGACATAAAGGGCGGGACCTCCAAAGGTCCGAACGGGACGCAAGGCAGGATTTGAAAATGGCAACGAGCGCAGCGACACACGGCGATCACGCGCAAGACCACGGACATGACCACGAGCACGCTCATCCGACCGGATGGCGGCGCTACGTCTATTCGACCAATCACAAGGACATCGGCACGATGTACCTGATCTTCGCGGTCGTCGCCGGCATTATCGGTGCCGCGATGTCGATCGCGATCCGTGCCGAGCTGATGTATCCGGGCGTGCAGATCTTCCATGAGACGCACACCTACAACGTCTTCGTGACCAGCCACGGTCTGATCATGATCTTCTTCATGGTCATGCCCGCGATGATCGGCGGCTTCGGCAACTGGTTCGTGCCGCTGATGATCGGGGCGCCCGACATGGCGTTCCCGCGCATGAACAACATCTCGTTCTGGCTGCTGCCGGCCTCGTTCGCGCTGCTGCTGATGTCGACCTTCGTCGAGGGCGAGCCGGGCGCCAACGGCGTCGGCGCCGGCTGGACCATGTACGTTCCGCTGTCGAGCTCCGGCCATCCGGGCCCGGCCGTTGACTTCGCGATCCTGTCGCTGCACCTTGCCGGTGCCTCGTCGATCCTCGGCGCCATCAACTTCATCACCACCATCTTCAACATGCGCGCGCCGGGCATGACCCTGCACAAGATGCCGCTGTTCGTGTGGTCGATCCTGGTGACGGTGTTCCTGCTGCTGCTGTCGCTGCCGGTGCTCGCCGGCGCGATCACCATGCTGCTCACCGACCGCAATTTCGGCACGACGTTCTTCGCGCCCGACGGCGGCGGCGACCCCGTGCTGTTCCAGCACCTGTTCTGGTTCTTCGGCCACCCCGAGGTGTACATCCTGATCCTGCCCGGCTTCGGCATGATCAGCCAGATCGTCTCGACCTTCTCGCGCAAGCCCGTGTTCGGCTATCTCGGCATGGCCTACGCCATGGTCGCGATCGGCGGCATCGGCTTCGTGGTGTGGGCGCACCATATGTACACGGTCGGCATGTCCTCGGCGACGCAGGCCTATTTCGTCGCCGCGACCATGGTGATCGCCGTTCCGACCGGCGTGAAGATCTTTTCCTGGATCGCCACGATGTGGGGCGGCTCGATCGAATTCCGCGCCCCGATGATCTGGGCGGTGGGCTTCATCTTCCTGTTCACGATCGGCGGCGTCACCGGTGTCGTGCTGGCGAACGCGGGCGTCGACCGCGTGCTCCAGGAAACCTACTACGTCGTCGCGCACTTCCATTACGTGCTGTCGCTCGGCGCGGTGTTCGCGATCTTCGCCGGCTGGTACTACTGGTTCCCGAAGATGACGGGCTACATGTACAACGAGACGCTGGCGAAGGCGCATTTCTGGGTCACCTTCATCGGCGTGAACCTGGTGTTCTTCCCGCAGCACTTCCTCGGCCTGTCGGGCATGCCGCGCCGCTACGTCGACTATCCCGATGCCTTCGCCGGCTGGAACTTGGTCTCGTCGCTCGGCTCCTACATCTCGGGCTTCGGCGTCCTGATCTTCCTCTACTGCGTGATCGACGCTTTCGCCCGCAAGGTGCCGGCGGGCGACAATCCGTGGGGTGCGGGTGCGACCACGCTGGAGTGGACGCTGTCCTCGCCGCCGCCCTTCCACCAGTTCGAAGTGCTGCCCCGCGTGCAGTAAGCCATCTTCCGCGGCGCCCGCATGGGCGCCGCGGCTCTATAACGAAGCGAGCTAGATTAGTGTCCGTCCTCGACCACAACGCCATCGACATCAATCCGCGCATCTCCGAGGCGGAGGTTCGCGACTACATCGCGCTGCTCAAGCCGCGGGTGATGTCGCTGGTGATCTTCACCGCGCTGGTCGGCATGGCTATGGCGCCCGGGCATTTCCACTGGGTGCTTGCGATCACCTCACTACTCTGCATCGCCGTCGGCGCCGGCGCCTCCGGGGCGCTCAACATGGCGCTCGAAGGCGATATCGACGCGAAAATGTCGCGCACGGCGAACCGGCCGATCCCGCGCGGCCGCATAACCCGTCCTGAAGCCATGGCGTTCGGTACGACCCTCGCCTTCTTCTCGGTGATGACGCTCGGCATCCTCGTCAACTGGATCGCGGGCGCGCTGCTCGCCTTCACCATCTTCTTCTACGTCGTGATCTACACGATGCTCTTGAAGCGCTGGACCGCGCAGAACATCGTGATCGGCGGCGCCGCCGGCGCGCTGCCGCCGGTGGTGGCCTGGGCCGCGGTGACGGGCACGGTCGACGTCGAGCCGCTGCTGCTGTTCGCCATCATCTTCTTCTGGACGCCGCCGCATTTCTGGGCGCTGGCGCTGTTCCGCTCCGACGATTACGCGCGCGCCGGCATTCCGATGCTGCCCAACGTCGCGGGCCCCGACGCGACGCGGCTGCAGATCCTGCTCTACACCATCGTGCTGATCGCGGTCGCCGCCGCGCCGTGGGCGCTCGGCTATTTCGACGCCGTCTACGGCGTGGTCTCGCTGATCCTCGGCACCGGCATGCTGCTGCTCGCGATCAACGTCTACGTCCGCCGCGAGCGCAGCCAGTCCTTGCGCGCGACGCGGAAACTGTTCGCCTTCTCGATCCTGTATCTGTTCGCGCTGTTCGCGACCCTGCTGGCCGAGGTCGTGTTCCGGGCGCTTGCTCCGATGGTTGGGGGCGCATGAGGCAGGAATGGCCGACAAACCCGAGCCAGATGGAATCGTCCTCACCGAGGCGCAGAAAAAGAGTCGTCGTCAGCGCTCCATTGCCATTGCTTTGGCGCTCGGCGTGCTCGTCGTGCTGTTCTTCGCCGTCACCATGGTCAAGGGACCGGCAGTGCTAGTCCGGCCGATGTAGGAATCATGGATCACGATCCGACCATATCGCAGGACGTCAGCGCCAAGCCGGCCAATCGTAAGCCGGCAAAAGGCCGCGGGCTGGGCCGCGATGTGGTGGTTGCCTCCATCTGCGGCGGCGTGGTCGCACTGATGGTCAGCGCCTCCTATGCGGCGGTGCCGTTCTACAACTGGTTCTGCCGCGCCACCGGCTTCAACGGCACGACGCAAGTCGCGACCGCCGCGCCCGCCAACGGGCCGATCGCGCGGAAGATCGCCGTGCGCTTCGATTCCAACGTTGCGCCCGGCCTGCCCTGGAAGTTCGAGCCGGAGCAGAGCGAGATCGAGGTCAATATCGGCCAGGTCGTCACCGTGTTCTATACCGTCACCAACCAGGCCGCGCGCACCACCGCGGGCCAGGCCGCCTACAATGTCGCGCCGCTGACGGTCGGGTCCTACTTCCAGAAGATCAACTGCTTCTGCTTCACCGAGCAGACCATGGCGCCGGGCGAGAAGCGCGAGATGCCGGTCGTGTTCTATGTCGATCCGTCGATCGCCGACGATCACGAGAACGACGGGCTGAACACGATCACGCTGTCCTACACGTTCTATCCGGTGAAGGATCCGGTGGTGAAGCCGCTCGCATCCGGCGAGGACGACAAACGCAAGGGAAATCTCTGATCGCCGGGCTTCGCGCCACGGGGGTTGGAAACAAGGGGATAAGTGCCGGACAGGCACGGGATTGAGGAGAGAGACCGCAAATGGCTACCGCGCAAGGCAAGCATCACGACTACCACCTGGTCGATCCCTCTCCTTGGCCGGCCGTCGGCTCGCTCTCAGCCTTCATCATGGCGGTCGGCGCGATCGCCTGGATGCACCATATGTTCTCGGCAGCGCCGATCGTGTTCGGTGTCGGCACCGTCGGCGTGCTCTACACCATGGCGAGCTGGTGGGCCGACGTGATCAAGGAAGCCCAGTACAAGGGCGATCACACCCGCGTCGTGCAGCTCCATCACCGCTACGGCATGATCCTGTTCATCGCCTCCGAGGTGATGTTCTTCGTGGCCTGGTTCTGGGCCTATTTCAACGCGGCGCTGTTCCCGGCCGACGCCGTCCACGCCACCCGCGATGCGGTGTTCGGCTGCGGTCTCGGCACCCAGGCCGGCGCCTGCTCGGTCCCCGGCACCTGGCCGCCCCACGGCATCGAGACTTTCGATCCCTGGCATCTGCCGCTGCTGAACACGCTGATCCTGCTCACCTCGGGCACCACCGTGACCTGGGCCCACCATGCGCTGCTCGAGAACGATCGCCAGGGCCTGAAGTACGGCCTGATTCTCACGGTCTTGCTCGGCGCCGCCTTCACATGCGTGCAGGCCTATGAGTACAGCCATGCGGCGTTCTCCTTCGCCGGCAACGTCTACGGTGCCACCTTCTTCATGGCGACCGGCTTCCATGGCTTCCACGTGCTGGTCGGCACCATCTTCCTGATCGTGTGCCTCGCGCGCGCTTATGCCGGCCACTTCACGCCGAAGCAGCATCTCGGCTTCGAGTTCGCCGCCTGGTACTGGCATTTCGTCGACGTGGTCTGGCTGTTCCTGTTCCTCTGCATCTATGTGTGGGGACACGGTGCCGAGACCATGGCCCACGGCGCGCACTAAGTCGTCGTGAATTGATCAGAAGGGGCGGTCGCAGGGCCGCCCTTTCGCTTTTCGCCCGCCGCAAGCTCGGCGGAAACTGTGATAGAGTCCGCGATCATGAACGACACCACCGGCACATCCGAGCCCGAGACCACGGTCCTGCAAAGCGCGATGCGCGGGCTTGCCTGCAAATGCCCCCGCTGCGGCCAGGGCAAGCTCTATGCGGGCTTCCTGACGCTCGCGCCGTCCTGCGACCGCTGCGGCCTCGATTACGCCTTTATCGACAGCGGCGACGGTCCGGCGATCTTCATCATCATGCTGGCCGGTGCGATCGTGGTCGGCTGCGCGCTTGTCGTCGAGGTCAAGTACCAGCCGCCGTTCTGGCTGCATGCGGTGCTGTGGCTGCCGCTGATCCTCGCCACCACGCTGTTGCCACTGCGCTCCATGAAGTCGCTGCTGATCGCGCTGCAATTCCACCACAAGGCGGCGCCGGGCCGGCTGATCGACCGCGCGAAATGAACGAGACGGCGCGCAAGCCTCGCGTGGCCGGCTTCGCGCTGTTCACGCTCTTGCTGACGGCGATCTTCATCTCGCTCGGAGCCTGGCAATTGCAGCGCCGGGTCGCCAAGCACGAGCTGATCGCGGCACTCACCGAGCGGTTGGCCGAGGCGCCGATCGCGCTGCCGCCGCCGGCGCAATGGACCGCGCTCGATCCCGCGCACGACGAATTCCGCCGCGTCAGCTTCACCGCGACCTATGCACCGTTGCCTGATGCGATGATCTATTCCTCCGGCTCGGCCGTGCGCAAGGACGCATCCGGCCCCGGCACCTGGGCCTTCCTGCCTGCGCGCCTTCCGAACGGTGAGATGATCGTGATCGACACCGGCTTCGTCGACAACACGATGCAGGACCGCGGTGTCGAGGATCGTGCGGTAAAGAAGCTCGTCACCGGGCAGCCGGTCGCGCTCACCGGCTATCTGCGCTTTCCCGAGGCCCCTGGCTGGCTGACGCCGGCGGCGAATCGCGACAAGCGGCTATGGTTCGCGCGCGATCATCTGGCGATCGCAAGTGCGCTTGGCTGGGGCGCGGTTGCGCCGTTCTATATCGATCTGGAGCGGCCTGCGCCCGAGAACGGCATCCCGCGTCCGGGGCCGCTCGACGTGCATCTGAAGGATGATCATCTGCAATACGCCATCACCTGGTTCGCGCTCGCAGGCGCGGTGCTGATCGGGCTCGGCGTCTGGATGAGGGGCCGACGCCCCGCCTGACATGACCGTAGGTTCCGGAAGCAACCCGGGATCACCCGGGCTTTATTATTCAGCGCATATTCACGACTGTGGTCCTAAGCCCCGCGCACGTTTTCGCGGCAAACAGGATGTTGGCGTGAGCGATATTGATCAGATGGGAATTGTCGTCGACTGGGTCGACGCCTGCCGCACGGGCGACCTTGCGAGCCTGCTCGACCTCTACACGGACGACGCCCGGCTCGAATGCACCTGCAACGGCACGCAGCATTATCGTGGCCGAAGCGAGCTCGAAACCTACTGGAGACCCCGGCTCAGCACCTTCTCGTCGGTCGGATTCGGCCTCGAAGAAATCAATCCCGTGCCGCACGGCATCGATCTCGAATATTCCGTCGCTGGCTCACTGCGCATCCTCGCCTCGTTTCGCTTCAGTGCGGAAGGCAAGATCAACAGCACCCTGTGCACCCCGTCGCCGCAGAACTCCCACGACGGCTGCGCGTGCTAACTAAAACGCGATAAGTTTTGGTGCATCGATGCGTGCCCGGGAATCTGTTCGCCTCTTCCCCACGGGGAGAGGTGAACCACGGATAGCGCGCCGAACCTGATTTCATTATGCTCTAAAGCGCGATGAGATTTGGATGAATCGTCATCGCGCTTTAGGTTGTTGTTTACGCATGATCTTTCCGGAAAACCGCTTCGCACTTTTCCGGATCATGCTTTAGCTCTGCGGCGGCTGTTCTCGCGTCGCATCCACCGGCAGTCGGCAGCGCACATAGGTTCGCTCGTCCGCGCGCAGCAGTGACAATGAACCGCTGAGCGCGCGCACACGCTCGTGCATGCCGGTGAGGCCCCGGCCAAAGACGTTGTTCTCCGGAAAGCCGCCGCCATCGTCGGAGATCTCGATGGCGAGCGCCTCGTTTGCGCTGGTTGCCTGCACATGGGCATTGCGGGCATTGGCATGACGCAGGACGTTGGTCAGCGCCTCCTGGATCACGCGATAGACGGTCTGGGCCAGCGGTCCGTTGATCTCGTTCAGCGCGGGATCGATCGCGGCCGTCAGGCTGATATGCGGCGCCTGCCTGCGAAAGTTCTGGAGCAGCGTCTGCACGCTGGTCTCGAGCCCCAGTTGCTCGATGTAGAGCGGCCGCAGCCGGTCCAGGATGCGGCGATTGGCCTGCTGCAGCGCCTCGACCGATCGCATCACCTCCTGCGCCGAATTGCCGAGATTTCCTGCTTGCGGCGAGGCCTCGGCCAGCGCGATGGCGCTGGCGCGGATGCCGAACAGCAGCGGTCCGAGCTCGTCATGCAGCTCGCGGGCGAGGTCGCGCCGCTCGTCGTCCTGGAGCGACACCAGGCGATGCAGCAGGTCGCGATTGTCCTGGCTCAGTCGCGCAAGCGTCGTTGCCAGCGCGTTGGCCTCCTCGCAGCTCTGCCGGATCTCCGGCGGCCCTGCCACCGGGATCGGCATCGCGTAATCGCCGCGCCGCATTCGGGTGAGGCCTGCGCCGAGCTTTTGCAGAGGGCGCAGCGCCGATTCCGCGAACAGATAAGCGATCGTGCCGGTCAGCACCGTCAATACGGCGATCAGGCTCGTCAGCGCCAGAAAGCCGATCCATTTCTCGAACAGGTCGGCCGATAGATCGGGCATGAAGACGATGTCGCCGACACGCTTGCCATCGATGATGACAGGTGAGGCCGCATCCATATCCGGAATGACGATCAGGTCGGCGAACCATTGGGGTACGCCATGCGGATCGTGCAGACGGTCCTTCACAGCGGGCGCGGGACCTGCTTCCATGGGGCGGAATTGGATATCAGAGGAGGGATCCAGCGAATGGACGAACGCATCGAGGATCTTCCGTGGATTGTCCGAGGCGCCGAGGGCGTTGTTGAGCGCGACGGCGACGGTCCGGGTCGAACGGCGACCCGGCTCGTTCTCGTCGACCAGCTGGCCGGTCGCGAATGTCTGGAGCAGCACGCCGCCCATGGCCAGCGCGGCTAGAAAGCTCAGGCCGAGCGGAAGAAACAGTTGGGTTCTGAACGAGAGCCGTTGCCACATTAGGTCAATTCTAACGCGCATCGGGGCGATTTGCTCTTTCCATTTGTTCCCGCCGGTCTATGAGTCGAAAAACAAGAGAGCGCGCGATGCAAGATACCGCCAAGCCGGCGACCAAGGTTCTGATCGTCGACGACCATCCTGTGGTGCTGTCCGGATGCCGGACGCTTTTCGCGTCCGACCATTCGATCCGCATCGACGAGGCGACGGATGCCAAATCCGGGCATCGCGCCTATGTCAGCAAGCGGCCTGACGTCACCGTGATCGATATCAGCCTGCCCGACGTCTCCGGCTTCGAGCTGATGCGACGCATCCGCAAGGACGATCCCGAGGCCAAGATCATCATGTTCAGCATGAATGACGATCCGGCGTTCGTGGTGCGGGCGGTCGAGCTGGGCGCACAGGGCTATGTTTCCAAGGGCGACGATCCCAGGATCCTGCTGAAAGCCGTACGCAAGGTGGTCGCGGGTGACAATTTCATCTCGCCGCAGCTTGCCGAAGCCGTGACGTTCTCCGGCGCCGCGATCAAGGCCAATCCGGCCTCGCAGATGACGCCGCGGGAGCTCGAGATCCTCCGCCTGCTCGGGCGCGGCGACAAGATCGTCGAGGTCGCCGAGGCGCTCGGCATCTCCTACAAGACGGTGGCCAACACCACCTCTCTTCTCAAGCAGAAGTTAGGGGCCAAGAACCATTCCGACCTGATCAGGATCGCGGTGGAAATCGGGATGAACTGAGGTCCGATAGCGACCGAACCGGCTGCTCCAGGATGCAGCGGTTCGGTCGACGGATCGGCGCCGCCGTCGGCCGGGCAATGCATGGATGACGGCGGATACGATCCGCCGACACAATCGGCCGCCGGATCATTCGTTCCCGAGGCAACCGAAAAATTCGGGAAAAAGTGGCAGGTCCGGAACGAACCTGCGCGGGAAAGCGCAGGGACCGGCCCGAAACATCCCGGGAAAAACAGGGAACATCTTTCGGCGTACGCAGTTTTCGCTCTTGACGATCTGATGACGGGCAACGAAAGCTGGCGCCGACAGTTTAGTGGGCCTCGCCACCCGCACGAGCCAACCGGTCTGCACACATCAACGACAGACCTTCCAAGAGAGGGCTGCGGCATCGCCGCAGCCCTTTTCGTTGCAAAGGCCTCGGTGGGAAGCGGTTTCCCGACGCCGCAAAACACTTTATGGTGGCCCAAAGCCTCTGGCTGTTAACAAGTATTTTCGTGAAATCAAAGGCTTACGGATCGAGCTTCGGCCCGGGCGGCCTTTGGAGGGCAGTTTGACTCGTTATATCTCGACCCGGGGCGAGGCCCCCGAACTCGGCTTCTGCGACGTGATGCTGACCGGGCTCGCCCGGGATGGCGGGCTGTATGTGCCGGCCATTTGGCCGCAGCTCTCGACCGAAACCATCGCCGGCTTCTTCGGTCGCCCCTATTGGGAGGTCGCGGTCGACGTGATCCGCCCCTTCGCCGCCGGCGAGATATCGGACGCCGAACTCGGCCGCATGGCGAACGAGGCCTACGCCACCTTCCGTCATCCCGCGGTGGTGCCGCTGCGCCAGATGGCGCCGCACCAATTCGTGCTGGAGCTGTTTCACGGTCCGACGCTCGCCTTCAAGGACGTGGCGATGCAGCTGATCTCGCGGCTGATGGACCACGTGCTCGCCAAGCGCGGCCAGCGCACCACCATCGTGGTCGCGACCTCAGGCGACACCGGCGGTGCCGCAGTCGAAGCCTTCGCAGGCCTCGAGAATGTCGATCTCATCGTGCTGTTTCCGCACGGCCGCATCTCCGAGGTGCAGCAGCGGATGATGACGACGACGGGTGCGGCCAACGTCCATGCGCTCGCCATCGAAGGGACCTTCGACGACTGCCAGGCGCTCGTGAAGGGCATGTTCAACAACCATCGCTTCCGCGATGCGACCTCGCTTTCTGGCGTCAATTCCATCAACTGGGCGCGCATCGTTGCCCAGGTGGTCTACTATTTCACCTCGGCCGTTGCCGTCGGCGCGCCGGCGCGCGCGGTGGACTTCATCGTTCCGACCGGCAATTTCGGCGACATCTTTGCCGGCTATGTCGCCAAGCGCATGGGCCTACCGGTGCGCACGCTATGCATCGCCGCCAACGTCAACGACATCCTGGCGCGAACGCTGAAGACCGGCATCTACGAGGTGCGCGAGGTGCATGCGACCGCCTCGCCGTCGATGGACATCCAGATCTCCTCGAATTTCGAGCGGCTGCTGTTCGAAGCCGGCAAGCGCGATGCGGCCGGCGTGCGCCGGCTCATGGACTCGCTGAAGCAGTCGGGGCGCTTCGTGCTGCCCGATGCGACGCTCGCCGCCATCCGCGAGGAGTTCGACGCGGGCCGCGCCGACGAGACCGAGACCGCGGCCGCGATCCGCGCCGCCTGGCGCGAGGCGGGCGAGCTGGTCGACCCGCACACCGCGGTGGCGCTTGCTGTTGCCGACCGCGACACCACCGACACCACGGTGCCCAGCATCGTGCTCTCGACGGCCCATCCGGCCAAATTCCCTGACGCGGTCGAGGCGGCCTGCGGCCAGCGGCCGCAACTGCCGGCCTGGCTCGACGGTCTCATGACCAAATCCGAACACATGAAGGTGATGAAGAACGATCAGGCCGAGGTCGAGCGGTTCGTGCTGTCGGTCAGCCGCGCCGCAAAACAGGGAGTTGCCGGATGAGCGTCGAGATCTCCAAGCTTGCCTCCGGCCTGACCGTCGTCACCGACAAGATGCCCCATCTCGAGACCGCGGCGCTCGGCGTCTGGGCGGGCGTCGGCGGCCGCGACGAGAAGCCGAACGAGCACGGCATCTCGCATCTCCTGGAGCACATGGCGTTCAAGGGCACCACCAGGCGCTCCTCGCGCGAGATCGTCGAGGAGATCGAGGCGGTCGGCGGCGACCTCAATGCCGGCACCTCGACCGAGACCACGTCCTATTACGCGCGGGTGCTGAAGGCCGACGTGCCGCTGGCGCTCGACGTGCTCGCCGACATCCTCGCCAATCCCGCCTTCGAGCCCGACGAGCTTGAGCGCGAGAAGAACGTCATCGTGCAGGAGATCGGCGCCGCGCAGGACACGCCCGACGACGTCGTGTTCGAGCATCTCAACGAGCTCTGCTATCCCGACCAGCCGATGGGCCGCTCGCTGCTCGGCACCGCGAAAACGCTGCGCAGCTTCAACCGCGACATGCTGCGCGGCTATCTGTCGACGCATTATCGCGGCCCCGACATGGTGGTGGCGGCGGCGGGGGCGGTCGATCACAAGCAGGTGGTCGCCGAGGTCGAGAAGCGCTTTGCAAGCTTCGAGGCGACGCCGGGTCCGAAGCCGCAGTCGGCGCAGTTCGGCAAGGGCGGCGCCAAGGTGGTGCATCGCGAGCTCGAGCAGGCGCATCTAACGCTGGCGCTGGAAGGCGTGCCGCAGACCGACCTGTCGCTGTTCTCGCTCCAGGTCTTCACCAACATCCTCGGCGGCGGGATGTCGTCGCGGCTGTTCCAGGAGGTGCGCGAGAAGCGCGGCCTCTGCTATTCGATCTACAGCTTCCACGCTCCCTATACCGACACCGGCTTCTTCGGCCTCTACACCGGAACCGATCCGGCCGACGCGCCGGAGATGATGGAGGTCGTGGTCGACATCATGAATGATTCGGTCGAGACCCTGACCGAGGCCGAGATCGCGCGCGCCAAGGCGCAGATGAAGGCAGGCCTGCTGATGGCGCTGGAGAGCTGCTCGTCCCGCGCCGAGCAACTCGCCCGGCATGTGCTGGCCTATGGAAGGCCGCAGACGGTGCAGGAACTGGTCGCCCGGATCGACGCGGTCAGTGTCGAATCGACCCGGGATGCCGCGCGCGCGCTGCTTTCGCGTAGCCGCCCTGCAGTTGTCGCATTAGGCAGCGGCAGGGGTCTGGACACGGCGGTGTCTTTTGCGGAAGGATTGACGCGGGCGCGCGCCAAGGCGCGGCTGCATTAGGAGCCGCGCCACGGAGCCTCCGCCCCCGGGAAGCATCACCATGGCTCTCTTTCGCCTGCCTTCCAGTGGACCCGCCGCCCTTGCTCCGCGCGGCAACGGGCTGCTGCTGCGTGCGCCGCAGATGTCGGACTTCCTGCAATGGGCCCATCTGCGCGAGAGCAGCCGCGATTACCTGACGCCCTGGGAGCCGATCTGGCCGTCGGACGATCTCACCCGATCCGGCTTCCGTCGCCGCCTGCGCCGCTATTCCGAGGACATCGCCGCAGACCGCTCCTACCCGTTTCTGATCTTCCGCGAGCTCGACGGCGCGATGGTCGGCGGCATCACGCTCGCCAATGTCCGCCGCGGCATCGTGCAGGCCGGCACCATCGGCTATTGGGTCGGCCAGCCCCACGCCCATCGCGGCTACATGACGGCTGCGCTTCGCGTGCTGCTGCCGACGCTGTTCGGCGAGCTCAATCTGCACCGGGTCGAGGCCGCCTGCATCCCCACCAACGCGCCGTCGATCCGTGTGCTGGAGAAGTGCGGCTTCTCCCGCGAGGGGCTGGCGCGCCGCTATCTCTGCATCAACGGGGTCTGGCAGGACCATTTGCTGTTCGGTCTCCTGCACGAGGACTTCCGCGGCTGAACCCCGGCTATTCCTGTAGCCAAAGTCGCATTGCGACGGCCTTTTGCTGCCTTGGGTTCGCCGATTTTGACGATATAACGCGCAAGGCCGGTCGGCGATCGGCCGATGTTTGTCCATGGAGTATGAGTGTCGATGGTGCAGGAGCTTCGGTCATCGCGGATGACGTTGCGACGGGGGACGGCGGTCGCGCTGGCGTTGTCAATTGCACTCGCCTCGGTCTCGCCGGTGGCGGCCCAGTCGCTCACCGATCGCTTCAAGAACCTCTTTGGCGGCAAGTCCGACGAGCCGGCCCAGCCCAAGCCGGCGCCCGCGCCGGGCCAGCCGGCCGCCGACGACGACGTCGATTGCCCGCAGGTCACGGTGCGCGCCGGCGCCTCCACCTACGGGGTCGGCGCCACCGGCAAGCCAGCGGTCGGCAACGACGTCCGCTTCCAGGCCTCGATCACCAAGATGGCGCGTGAATGTACCCGGAACGGCGCCGAGATCACGGCCCGGATCGGCATCCAGGGCCGCGTCATCGCGGGTCCCGCCGGCGCGCCGTCGACGGTCGAGGTACCGCTGCGCGTCGCCGTGGTGCAGGGCGGCGTCGGCGAGAAGGTGATTGCCTCGAAGGCCTACCGGACCACGGTCGAGATGTCCGAGGGCGGCAGCGTGCCGTTCACCTTCGTCGCCGAGGATCTCTCTTATCCGGTGCCGTCGCCCGCGGTCGCCGATTCCTACATCTTCTATGTCGGCTTCGACCCGCAGGCGCTTTCGCCCGAGCCGAAAGGGCGAGGGAAGAAGAAGTAGCTACCAGCACGAAATTCAGCCGTCATGGCCGGGCCATCCACGTTCATCTTGCGGAGAAGACGTGGGTGCCCGGGACAAGCCCGGGCATGACGATGAGGAAGCATCTCGCACAAGCAAAAGCCGGCGCTTGTCGCGCCGGCTTGTTGATTGGGGAAGGCTATCCTGTCAGTTCAGCTTCTGCCTGACTTCGTTGATGCCCTTGGCGAGCAGATCGTCGGCGACCTGGCCCTTGACCGACTGCGACAGAATCGTCGAGGCGGCCTGCACGGCGGCTTCCGCGGCTGCGGCGCGGACGTCGGCCAGCGCCTGGGCTTCGGCGAGCGCGATCTTGCTCTCCGCGGTCTTGGTGCGGCGGGCGACGAAGTCTTCCATCTTCGCCTTGGCCTCGGCCGCGATGCGCTCGGCTTCGGACTTGGCATTGGCGATGATGTCGGCAGCCTCGCGCTCGGCCGTTGCGCTGCGCGCCTTGTAATCGGCGAGCACCTTGGCCGCTTCCTCCTTGAGGCGCCTCGCCTCGTCGAGCTCGGCCTTGATGCGGGCGGCGCGATGATCGAGCGCGGTCATCGCCGACTTGAAGACGCCGAGATAGCCGAACACGATCATCAGGATCACGAAGGCGACGGCGACCCAGGTTTCAGGATCGAAGAACATCTCGACTAACCCTTCAAGGACGCATCAACGGCGGCATTGACCGACGCCGCATCCGGAACGATGCCGGTAAGCTGCTGCACGATCTGGCCTGCCGCATCGGCCGCGATGCCGCGGACGTTGCTCATGGCGGTCGTGCGGGTCGAGGCGATGGTCTTTTCCGCCTCGGCGAGCTTGGCCGCCAGCTGCTCTTCCAGCGCCTTGCGCTCGACTTCCGCCTGCGCATTCGCCTTGTCGCGGGATTCGTTGCCGATCGCCTGCGCCCGCGAACGCGCCGAAGCGAGCTCGCCTTCATAGGCCTTCAGCGCCGCCTCGGACTGGTCCCTCAGCCTCTGAGCCTCAGCGAGGTCACCCTCGATCTTGTTCTGACGCGCTTCGATCGCACCGCCGACCTTCGGCAGAGCGAGCTTGGACACGATCACGTAAAGCGCGACGAAGAAGATCGCGAGCGACACCAGCTGCGAAGCAAAGGTGCTGCTCTCGAACGGCGGAAAGCCGCCGCCGTGATGACCGCCATCGGCTTCGGTGTGGGCGTCAGTCGCCGGACCTTTCGCCCCGCCATGACTCTCGGCCATGGAGTACTCCTGTTGCTGTCACGCGCCGCTTCGGATGAAGCGGCGCGGAAGAAGTCGTTCTTTAGAAAACGAACAGCAAAAGCAGAGCGATCAGCAGCGAGAAGATGCCGAGCGCCTCGGTCACGGCGAAGCCGAAGATCAGGTTGCCGAACTGGCCCTGAGCGGCGGACGGATTGCGGACGGCCGCGGCGAGGTAGTTGCCGAAGATCACGCCCACGCCGACGCCCGCACCGCCCATGCCGATGCACGCGATGCCCGCGCCGATAAGTTTTGCTGCTGCCGGATCCATTTTAGACTCCTTGGAAGAAAGATTGGGTTGTGGGTGGAAATTCCCCGGACCGCTCAGTGTCCCGGATGAATGGCGTCGTTGAGGTAGATGCAGGTCAGGATCGCAAACACGTAGGCTTGCAGGAACGCGACCAGAATCTCGAGGGCGTACAGCGCGATCGTGAGCGCCAGCGGCAGCACGCCGCCGACCCAGCCGATGGCACCGAGCGAGAAGCCCAGCATGGCGACGAAGCCCGCGAACACCTTCAGTGCGATATGGCCGGCCAGCATGTTGGCGAACAGACGAATGCTGTGCGAGACCGGCCGCAGGAAGAACGACAGGACCTCGATGAACATGACCAGCGGAAGGACGTAGCCGGGGACGCCGTGAGGAACGAAAATCTTGAAGAATTTCACCCCGTTCTTGGCGACGCCGTAGATCAGCACGGTGAAGAAGACCAGCAGTGCCAGCCCGGCGGTGACGATCAGATGACTCGAGACCGTGAAGGTGTAGGGGATGATGCCGACCAGGTTCGAGACGCAGATGAACATGAACAGCGAGAAGATCAGCGGGAAGAACTTCATGCCTTCCGCGCCGGCTGTCGAACGGATGGTCGACGCGACGAATTCGTAGGAGATCTCGGCGACCGACTGCAGGCGCCCGGGAACCAGCTGCCTGCCGCTGGCAAGCATCAGAATCGAGATGATGGCGACTGCCACCAGCATGTAGAGCGACGAATTGGTGAAGGCGATCGTGTGATTGCCGATATGGCCCAGGGTGAAGAGAGGCTCGATGTTGAACTGGTGGATCGGGTCGATTTTCATCAGCGCGGCATCTCTTGGTCTGCCGGGCGATGCCGGCGGGTCTCGGTCTGCCGGCCGGGCCGGCCCGCACCGGCAAGGCCGGCGCGATCATTCCTCTCCTGTACGGATCGGCTAAGAACCACCGCGCCTGTTTTGACCCGCGCCCGCAGATCTCACCACATTCACCACGCCGGCGACGAAGCCCAGCAGCAGGAACACGATAAACCCGAAGGGCGACGTCGACAGCAAGCGGTCGAACCCCCAGCCAATCCCCGCTCCGACAGCGACACCGGCGACCAACTCCGAAGATAACCGAAAACCAAGCGCCATCGCCGAGGCTCTGGCCGCTCCGTCTCCACCGTCACCTGTGGGTTGCTCGGTCTTGATGTGGCGGCCGCGAATTTCGGACAACCGCTTATCAAGACTTCCGAGCCGTTCGGAAAGCGCAGCTTCCTCAGGCGATCTATCGCGATTTCCATTCTCGTCGTGTCCCGTGTCTTGAGCCATGCCACGAAGACCAGAAACGCCACGGTTGAATGGAAATTACGCCCGCCACCCTCAAAAGCCGCGCGGACCATACTGATGGCCTATAATCAAGTCAAGCCAAGTCACGATTGCGTCGCTTTCAGCTATCTGACTGATTTTGTTCATGATATCGGCGCGCGCGGCAGCGCTGCACACAGCGTGACGCCGCACCGCAGCAGCTCTCGGCACGATCAGGGGAAGCGGTCGCCATTTCGCCGTGCTGCCGGGATCAAACAAGCCTCCGCGATCGTTGATGTTGGACGCGTGTTTTGGGCGGCGGATGGCCGGGCCGGGGTGTAGAATTGCCACAGCGCCACCGGCGCGTCGGAGAGCGCGATGAGACCTGCGAAACCATCCACAACTTGCACGGCATCTTGGCTTGCAGCGGCGGCGTTCGCCGCGGCCATGACCGCCGGCGGCGGCATCGTTGCCGCCCAATCCGTGCCCGACAGTGAAAACGGCCATTACAGCATGACGCCGATCCCCGAGGGCGTGCTGCGGCTCGACACCCGCACCGGCACGGTGTCGACCTGCACCAAGAACGGCGCCGGCTGGGCCTGCTACGCGGTGCCCGACGAACGGACCGCGCTCGACGCCGAGATCGGCCGGCTCCAAGCCGAAGTCGAGAAGCTGAAGGGGCAGCTCGCGGCCGGGCCGACCGTGTCGGGCAAGACCGAGGAGGCGCTGCCGAAATCCGATCCGCTCAAGAAGGCCGAGCCGAAGGTCGCCGAGGGCGAGCGCAAGATCGAGATCCCGCTGCCGAGCGACCAGGACATGGACCGCGTGATGTCGTTCCTGGAAAAGGCCTGGCGCCGGCTGATCGACATGGCCAACCGCGTGCAGAAGGACGTGTCGGGGAAGATTTGACGCGCGACGTGGTGCCGTAGGGTGGGCAAAGGCGTTCTTACGCCGTGCCCACCACCTGATTATCGTCGCGCGGATTCGTGGGCACGCTTCGCTTTGCCCACCCAACGGCACCTTTCGCGTTGAGAGACTTCGATGCCAATAGCCAAATCCATCTCCCGCTCGGCGCCATCGTCAGTGCAAGCCACCACGATCGCATCGTCGTTGCTGACCGTGCAGACGCCGGGCCGCGGCTTCACCGATCTCACCAGCGAAGCTGCGAAATTCATCGACGAGGCCCGCGCGCGCGAGGGCGCACTGGCCCTGTTCATCCGCCACACCTCTGCCTCGCTCACGATCCAGGAGAATGCCGATCCGTCCGTGCTGGTCGATCTCACCGCGGCATTGTCGCGTCTTGCGCCCGAGAATGCCGGCTGGACACACGACACTGAAGGACCCGACGACATGCCCGGCCATGTCAAGACGATGCTGACGCAGACCTCGCTCCAGGTGCCGGTCCTGAACGGCAGGCTCGCGCTCGGCACCTGGCAGGCGATCTACCTGATCGAGCATCGCGCGCGCCCGCACCGGCGCGAGGTGGTGCTGCAATTCATCGGCAGCAATCAATAACTTCCAAAACGAAACCGGCCGCGGATCGCTCCGCGGCCGGTTCGTGTTGTCGTTCGCTGCGTTCGATCAGGTCGCCTTGATGTCGACGTCCTTGGTCTCGGGCAGGAACAGGAAACCGATCACGACTGTGATGGCCGCGAAGACGACCGGGTACCAGAGACCCGCATAGATGTCGCCGGTGGAGGCCACGATCGCGAAGGCGGTTGCCGGCAGGAGGCCGCCGAACCAGCCGTTGCCGATGTGGTAGGGCAGCGACATCGAGGTGTAGCGGATGCGTGTCGGGAACAGTTCGACCAGCATCGCGGCGATCGGGCCGTACACCATGGTGACGAAGATCACCAGAATGAACAGCAGCCCGATGGTCGCGGCCACCTGCGGACGGAAGATGTCGAACGGATGTGCCATCTTCACGATGCCCGCATCGCCGGCTTTGGGATAACCGGCCGCCTGCACCGCGGCGAGCACGGCCGGGTTGCTGTCCTTGGCGCTCGTGTACGGAACTTCCTTGCCGTTGACCACCACCTTCACGCCGGAACCGGCCGGGGCCGACGTGGTGGAGTACTTGACCGACGATTGCGACAGGTAGGCGCGCGCGGTGTCGCAAGGCGCGGTGAAGACACGGGTACCGACCGGGTTGAACAGGTCGCCGCACCCTGCGGGATCCGCCACCACCTCGACCTTGATCGATTCGATCGCCTTTTCCAGCGCCGGATTGGCGTTGGTGGTGATCATCTTGAAGATCGGGAAGAAGGTCAGCGCCGCGATCAGGCAGCCGCCGAGGATGATCGGCTTGCGGCCGATCCGGTCGGAGAGCATGCCGAACACGATGAAGAAGCCGGTGCCGAGCAGCAGCGACCAGGCGATCAGGAGGTTGGCGGTGTAGCCGTCGACCTTCAGGATCGATTGCAGGAAGAACAGCGCGTAGAACTGGCCGGTGTACCAGACCACGCCCTGGCCCATGACGCCGCCGAGCAGCGCCAGCAGCACGAGCTTGCCGTTCTGCCAGTTGCCGAACGCTTCCGTCAGCGGCGCCTTCGAGCTCTTCCCTTCTTCCTTCATCTTCTGGAAGATCGGGGATTCATTGAGGCGGAGCCGGATCCAGACCGAGATGCCGAGCAGCAGCACCGAGACCAGGAACGGGATGCGCCAGCCCCACTTGGCGAACTCGGCTTCGCCGGTCGCGGTGCGGGTGAACAGGATCACCAGCAGCGACAGGAAGAGGCCGAGCGTCGCGGTGGTCTGGATGAAGGAGGTGTAGTAACCGCGCTTGCCGTTCGGGGCATGCTCCGCGACATAGGTCGCCGCGCCGCCATATTCGCCGCCGAGCGCCAGGCCCTGGGCGAGGCGCAGCGCGATCAGGATGATTGGCGCTGCGATGCCGATCGTCGCCGCGTTGGGCAAGAGGCCGACGATGAAGGTCGACAGACCCATGATCAGGATGGTGACGAGGAAGGTGTATTTGCGGCCGACAATGTCGCCGATACGGCCGAACACGATCGCGCCGAACGGCCGGACCAGGAAGCCCGCAGCGAACGCCAGCAGGGCGAAGATGTCGCGAGTGGCCGGCGGATAATCCGAGAAGAATTGCACGCCGATGATCGAGGCGAGCGAACCGTAAAGATAGAAATCGTACCACTCGAAGACGGTACCGAGCGAGGAAGCGAGAATGACGAAACGTTCGTCCTTCGTCATCCCTCCTGCGCCGGTCTGAGACACAGCCATTGTCGACATATTGAGTCGCTCCCCGAAATGCGTTTCCTCGCGTCCCGGATGTCCGGACATGCCGGATCAACCCAGGTCTTAGGCCCAAGGTAACATCGGCGTGAAACCAGCCCCAATACGACTTTCGGCCTTGGGCACTGACGCGCACCTGACGGCGCGCAGCCGCGAGGTGGCACGACTGGGTCCGACTTTGGATTAACCCCGTTCCCGCAAAGGGATATTGTTTGCTTGCATGCCACGGCGCGTCGGGAAAGAATTGACCGAGGCCCCGGACCGGCTTACTGGCCGGCGATTGCCAGCAAGAGAACGATGAACGCTCCCTCGACCCATCTCGTCATCGCCGATGACCATCCCCTGTTCCGCGATGCACTGCGGCAGGCGGTGGCGGGCGTCCTGACCTCGGCCAGGATCGATGAGGCCGGATCGTTCGAGGATCTGACCGGGATTTTGGAACGGGCCTCCGACGTCGACCTGATCCTGCTTGACCTGTCGATGCCGGGGATCTCCGGTTTTTCCGGCCTGATCTATCTGCGTGCGCAATATCCGGCGATTCCGGTCGTGATCGTCTCGGCCTCCGACGACAATGCCACGATCCGCCGCTCGCTCGATTTCGGCGCCTCGGGCTTCATTCCGAAGCGGTTCGGCGTCGAGACCTTGCGCGACGCCATCCTCAAGGTGATGGAGGGCGATGTCTGGGTTCCCGCCGACACCGACCTGTCCGCCGCCGCCGATCCCGACATGACGCGCCTGCGCGACCGCCTGGTGACGCTGACGCCGCAGCAGGTGCGGGTGCTGATGATGCTGTCGGAGGGGCTGCTCAACAAGCAGATCGCCTACGAGCTCGGCGTCTCCGAGGCCACCATCAAGGCGCATGTCTCGGCGATCCTGCAAAAGCTCGGCGTCGAGAGCCGGACCCAGGCCGTGATCGCCGCCGCGAAGATCGCCGGCGGCCAGTGGAAGCAGGGTACGCCGACGGCGTAGAGCATGATCCGGACCCGAAGGGCTGCGTTAGCGCAAAGTGCGCAGCGGTTTTCCGAAAAGATCCTGCTCAAACAACAACCTGAAGCGCGATGATGATTCCTCCTGATCTTATCGCGCTTCAGGTCGCTACAGCGTCGCCAGCAGCATGCTGGCCGCCGTGATATCGGCCGTTTCGGAGCCATCGGCAAAACCTTCGAGCGCCGCCTGGAGCAATTGTCTTGCATCTCTGCGGCCGCGCCGCTCAGCGAGAAGCTGCGCAAAATCAATCGCGGCTCGCAGCTCCCAGGCTTTCGCGCCCTTGTCGCGGCTGAGCTTCAGCGATCGCATGAGGCAGGCCTCGGCGTCCGCAATGTTCGGCTCCGGCAGCGACAGCAACACCCTGGCCCTCATGCGCAGCAGCTCGGGCATGTAAAGATGGTCGCCGCTCCGCTCGACGAGGCGGATCGCGTCGTCGATCTGACGCGCGCTCTGCTCGATCTGGCCGAGCGCCAGCAGGCCGTGGACCAGCGCGATGTTGAAGGTCGTGGTGAGCAACTCGTAGCCGGCGTCGTGAAGCTCGCGCAGGCAGGCTGTTATCGTCTCGACACCGCCCGCGGCGTCGCCCCGCAGGATCGCGATCTCGCCTTTGACGCCCCGGCCGACTGCGAGATACGGACCCATCGAGCGCGAATTGGCATGCGCGATGAAACGGTCGATGTTCGCTTCGGCGGCGTCGAGATCTCCGCTCCAGAGATCGATCGACACTGCCCAGATCAGCGCAATGCAGAGCGTGATCGGATGGTCCATCTGCGCAGCCTCGGCGATCGTCAGCTGCGCCAGTCGCGAAGCATCCGTGGGCCGGCCCTGCAACCAAAGCTCGCGCGCGAGCGAGATGCCGGCCCTGTTGCGGTGATCGAAGCCGTGGATCGTGCTGATCCGCTCCGTGCCCGGGCCTTGCCAAGCCGCCTTCAGCATGGGCATCGCGTCGCGATGCTCGCCGGCCAGATGCAGAGAGACACCCAGGAGCGACCTTGCGAGCGCAATTGAAGCGACATCGCCGAGCTCTTCGGCAATCTCGAGGCTCTGCTGGGCGTAACCGAGCGCGGCGTCGAACTGTCCCATCCGCTCGTGAAAGATATGCATCCGGCCGAGCAGCTGGAGGTGGTTCGGCACATCGCCGCGCGCCTTGGCGATTGCAAGGCTTCTCTCCAATGCTCCACGCGCCGCCTCGCTGCCACCGCGCGTGAACATCAACGTCAGGCCGAGTGCGGCCTGGATGTGCATTTCCTCCGCACTGCCGCGCGTTGACGGATCGATCGCGAGCAGTGCCCGTTCCGACCAGCGCCGGCATTCCGTCAGCAGCGACATCGCCAGGAACATGGGGGATGCCGATGCCGCGAGCGCGATGCCGATGCCGGCATCGCCGCCCGCGCCAAAGCACCAGTCGAGCGCGGCGCGCACATTGTGAAGCGCGGAGAAATGGATCGCGCGCTCGTCGGCGCTCGGCACGGTGGCCCATATCGCGCCGGCCTGTTCCAGCCATCGCCGATAGTAACTTGCGTGGCGGGCCGCGAGTGCCGCCTCATCAGGCTCGATCTCGAGCAGATAGGCGCGCGTCGTGTCGAGCAGGCGATAGCGCATCATGGCGCCCAAGGGGCGCGGTGCGACCATCGACTTGGCGACGAGGCTGTCGATGGCGTCGAACAGGCGGGAGCGGTCGACGCGCTCGTCCGGCACGACTTCCAGCGCGGCGTCGATGGTGAAGTGGCCTGCGAAGACCGCAAGGCGGCGCAGCACGAGGCGCTCGGTGTCGGACAGGAGGCCGTAGCTCCAGTCCAGCGTCGCCTGCAACGTCTTCTGGCGCGGCGGCGCGGTGCGCTGGCCCTGCCAGAGCAGGTTGAGGCGCTCGTCGAGCAGCGTGGCCGTCTGCTCCAGGCCGTAGGCTTCGACCCGGCCCGCAGCGAGCTCGATCGCCAGCGCCATACCGTCGAGCTTGCGGCAGATGTTCGCGATGATCGCGGCATTGGCATCGTCGAGCCCGATCTGCGCGCCGCCGGCGGAGGCCCGTTCGAGGAAGAGCTGGAGCGCTGGATAAGTCTGCGCCGTTGTCGCCGTCAGCTCGCTGCCGTCGGGCGGAACGGCAAGCGGTGCCAGGCGATAGACTTGCTCGCCCTCGACGCGCAGGGCTTCGCGGCTCGTCGCGAGGATATGGACATGCGGCGCGGCGCAGAAAATCTCCGCTGCGAGAGACGCCGCAGCCGCGATGACATGCTCGCAATTGTCCAGGATCAGCAGCATCCGCTTGTCCCGAAGATGGGCGAGCAATGCGGGCAGCGGGTCGTCAGCCTGCGCCGGCAGGCCGAGCATCAGCAGGATCGAGGTGATCACGAGATTGGGATCGCTGAGCGCAGCTAGGTCAACGAAATGCGCCGCGTCCGAGAATGTTTCGAGCAGGTCGTGAGCGATCGCCACTGCGACAGCGGTCTTGCCGACACCGCCGGGGCCGGCGATCGTGACGAATCGTGAGGTCGTGAGCCTGTCAGAGATGGCTGCCATCGCATCGTCACGCCCCACCATCCGCTGCAGCCGGTTCGGCAGTTTGACCGGCGGGAGCTCGCGCCGCGGTGCTGTGCGACGTTCTGCGGGAATCTCCGCTTGCGAGATCGGTGCCACGAAGCAATAGCCGCGGCCCGAGAGCGTGGTGATGTAGCGCGCGCCGTCTTTCCCGTCGCCGAGGGCTTTGCGAAGCGCTGCAATGTGGAAGCGCAGGTTGGCTTCCTCGACGGCCATACCGGGCCAGACCTGCGCCATCAGGTCCCATTTGCTGATGACCTCGTTCGGCCGCGACATGAGCGCGATCAGCGTATCGAAGCTCTTGGCGCCCATCGGCAGCGCGACGCCCTCGCGCATAACGAGCCGCTGATGCGGCGTCACGGTGAATGGCCCGAACGACAATGTCGATGCCGCGGGCGGAGCCGGTTCAGTCATCACGAAATCTTGCCCATTTGCACGACCGCATAACGAGCAGGCGCCGATCCCGCAAGACCGGCTTTGCATCGGCATCAGACCGCGTCTGCAGGTATCCCTGACGGGTTCCCTGCCGGTCTCACAATTTCTCACAACTCCCAACGAGCGCGCTGCGGAGCTGACTGCTAGTCAAGTGCGCGGCGGCAAGGAGACTTTCATGACACAAGCGGCAAAGCTGCTCTACACGGCGAGGACCCACACCAGCGGCGGACGCGGGGACGGCATGTCCCGCAGCTCCGATGGCCGCCTGGATGTGAAATTGTCGCCGCCGGGCGGAGCAGGCGTCGGCACCAACCCCGAGCAGTTGTTCGCGGCCGGCTGGTCGGCATGTTTCGAAAGCGCGATGGAGATCGCCGCGCGGAAGCGGAAGATCGCGCTTCCCAGGAGAAGTGCGATCGATGCGGAGATCGACCTTCTGCACGACGATGGCACTTACGCCCTGCGGGCACGCCTCAATGTCAGCCTGCCGGGCCTCGATCATGACGTCGCGCGCAGTATCGTCGATGAAGCGCATCAGACCTGTCCTTACTCCAAGGCCGTGCGCGGCAACATCGACGTTACGGTCGCACTGATCTGACCATCATAATCACCAACCGGGTAGCACCATCATGAAGCAGCTCATCGACCAGCATCGTCGCAAGTTTTTTGGCGTCGCCGCAGGAACCGTCGCCGTCGGCCTCGGCGTGATCGACCTCGCCCTCGCGCAAACGGAAGCGCAGCGATCCCGAGCGTCGAACGCGTCCTTCGGTCCGATCAAGCAGATCGATGCCGGCGTCCTCAACGTCGGTTATGCCGAGGCTGGCCCGTCGAACGGTCCCGTCGCGATCCTGCTGCACGGCTGGCCCTACGACATTCACGCCTTCGTCGATGTCGCGCCGATCCTGGCAAAATCCGGCTATCGCGTCATCATCCCATATCTGCGTGGCTACGGTTCGACGCACTTCCTCTCCAGCGAGACGCCGCGCAACGGCGAGCCCGCCGCAATGGCTGTCGACATCATCGCGCTGATGGACAAGCTCGACATCAAGACGGCTGTCGTTGCCGGCTTCGACTGGGGCGCACGCACTGCCGACATCATCGCCGCGCTGTGGCCGGATCGCTGCCGCGCACTGGTGTCGGTCAGCGGCTATCTGATCTCGAGCCAGGCTGCGGGAAATGCGCCGCTGCCGCCGTCGGCCGAACTGCAATGGTGGTACCAGTTCTATTTCGCGACCGAGCGCGGCCGCGCCGGATACGAGAAGTACACGCATGATTTCGCAAAACTGATCTGGAAGCTCGCCTCGCCGCAATGGAAGTTCGACGACGCCACGTTCGACCGCAGCGCGGCGGCGCTGGACAACAAGGATCACGTCGCCATCACGATCCACAATTACCGCTGGCGGCTCGGGCTCGCCCAGGGCGAAGCGAAGTACGAAGAGATCGAAAAGAAGCTCGCCGCAGCTCCGGTGATCCGCGTTCCGACGATCACGATGGAAGGCGACGCCAACGGCGCGCCGCACCCCGACCCCAGCGCCTACGCCAAGAAGTTCTCCGGCCGGTACGATTTCCGCCTGATCACCGGCGGCATCGGTCACAATCTTCCGCAGGAAGCGCCGCAAGCCTTTGCCAAAGCCGTCATCGAAGCTGGCGGCGCCTGAGCATTTATCCAATGCCCCGGTCCAGTACGTCCGGACCGAAAGACGCGCAGTGATCCCCCTTGAAGAAACCTCATGATGCCAACCGAATCTGAAAAGAAGAGATTCTCGTTCTCCACGGTGATCGTGCTCACCTTGCTGCTTCTCGTCGTTCTCCTGACGAGCGTGCCATATCTGGTTTCGATCGCGCTCGCGGAAGGCGACACGGCGGCCGCCGCTTCGCCGATCTTCGGCGTCACGATTCCGCCCGGTTACAAGCAGTGGGAGCTGATCGCGCCGGCCGAAGAGGCAGCGCCGCTCGACGAGCTTCGCGCCGTTGTCGGCAACCAGACCGCAATCGAGGCCTATCAAGCCGGAAACCTTCCGTTCCCCGACGGCACCATCCTGGTCAAGCGCGCCTGGAAGCGAAAGCAGTCGCCCGAGTTCGCATCCGCGACAATTCCCGGCGCCGCCACCACGGTGCAG
This sequence comes from Bradyrhizobium sp. USDA 4486, assembly GCF_054057995.1. Classification (NCBI taxonomy): domain Bacteria; kingdom Pseudomonadati; phylum Pseudomonadota; class Alphaproteobacteria; order Hyphomicrobiales; family Nitrobacteraceae; genus Bradyrhizobium; species Bradyrhizobium sp. USDA 4486. The sequence goes on along the minus strand of NZ_JBSRZV010000001.1, from coordinate 5,835,496 downwards.
GTGATGGTCAAGGATTCCAAGAAATATGCCTCGACCGGTGGCTGGGGCTTTGGCCGTTTCGTGAATGGCAAGCCGGTGGATGAGGCGCAGCACCGCACCTGCTGGGGCTGCCACGAGGCCCGCGCCAAGAGCCGGGATTACGTCTTCACGCGGCTCGAGCCTTAGGTCGCGAAGCCTGGCGTACCTCCATCAACTCACTCCGCCGCCACCATCTGCTGCGTTCGCCACTGGCCGAGAAGGGCGCGCAGCGAAGCCGGCTTCACCGGCTTGTTGAGCACTGCGATCTTTTCATCGCGCGCGGCGACCTGCACGGCCGGGCTGCGGTCGGCGGTGATCAGGATCGCCGGAATGGTGTCGCCGAAGCGGCGGCGGATATCGCGGATCGCGGCGATGCCGTTGCCGCGATCGAGATGATAGTCGACGAGCAGGCCGGTGACACGGCGGCCGGCTTTCTCGATCGCCGCGATCGCGCCTTCGGGATCGGCGACCGCGATCACCTCGGCGTCCCAGGCTTTCAGCAGTGTGCGCATACCGTCGAGGATCGCCGCGTCGTTCTCGATGCAGACGATCAGGGCACCCGAGATCGGCGTGCGCGCCAGCGGCGTCGCGCTGGTCACGGCGGCCGTATGCGTGACCGCCTTCGCCGTCGGCACCGTCACGGAGAACACGGAGCCGCCGCTCTTGTTGCCGTCGATGGCGATGCCGTGCTTGAGCACGCGCGCCAGCCGTTCGACGATCGAGAGGCCGAGCCCGAGGCCGCGCGCGATCCGCGCGCCCTGCTCGAGGCGGTGGAATTCCTTGAAGATCTCGGCGCGCTTGGCCGAGGGAATGCCGACGCCGGTGTCGTAGACGCAGATCTTGAGCGAGGAGCCGCGGCGGCGGCAGCCGACCAGCACGCGCCCACGCGGGGTGTATTTGATCGCGTTGGAGATCAGGTTCTGGAGCAGGCGCCGCAGCAGCAAGCGGTCGGATTCGACCGGAAGCGAGCAGGGCACGAAGGCGAGCGCGAGGCCCTTGGCGCGCGCGATCGGCGCGAACTCGATCTCGAGCGAGCGCATCAGATCCGCCATCTTGAAGCTCGAGATCGAGGTCGTCATCGCGCCGGCATCGAGCCTGGAGATGTCGAGCAGCGCGCCGAGGATCTCTTCGATGGCTTGCAGTGATTCGTCGATGTTCTCGACCAGCCGCGTCTCCTCGCCGCTGTGCTGGCGCTCGATCAGGCTCGTGATGTAGAGCCGCGCCGCGTTCAGCGGCTGGAGAATGTCGTGGCTGGCCGCGGCAAGAAAGCGCGTCTTGGAGCTGCTGGCATCCTCCGCCGCGCTCTTGGCCAGCGCCAGTTCGGAGTTCAGCCGCGTCAGTTCCTCGGTGCGGTCGCGCACGCGCTTTTCCAGCGACGCATTGGCGCGCTCCAGCGCTTCGGCGGCCTCGAAGGTCGGCGTGACGTCGGTGAAGGTGATGACGAAGCCGCCGCCGGGCATACGGTTGGTGAGCACCTCGATCACCATGTGGCGTTCCGGCAGGCGCTCCAGATAGGGCTCGCTGTCGGTCGTGTAGGCGACGAGCCGCTGCTCGATCATCGCCTCGCGATCGGCGTCACCGGCCGGATCGCTCACGCCCATGAATTCCAGGATCTCGCGCAAGGGCGTGCCGAACTGGATGAAATGCGGGGGGACGTTGAGGAGATCGCCGAACTGGCGGTTGGAGCAGATCAGCTGCAGATCGGCGTCGAACACCGCGATACCCTGCCGCACATGGTTGAGCGCGGTCTGGAGGATCTCGCGGTTGAAATGCAGCGCGGCGTGGGAATCGTCGAGCAGCTTCAGCGCGGCTTTCGCCGACACCGTGCGCTTGCGCAGCAGCAGCGACATCACGAGGCGCGAGGAGGCCGCACCGATCGAGGAGGCGATCAGGTGCTCGGCGTGCTGCAGCAGTTCGAAATCGGCAGGCGCCGCAAGCTCCAGGCGCACGTTGCGTCTGGCAGAGAAGGCCTCGAACGAATGCCGGGCGCGATCCGGCCCGAGATATTGGGCGACCGTGGTCTGGATGTCCTGCACCGTGACGGTGGTACGCCAGCGGCGGAAGCTCGGCGAGATCGGCGCGAGCGTGTTGGGCACGAACAAATCGGCCTGCACCAGCTCGATCGAGGACGGCTGGCGCGCCAGCGACAGCAGCACATAGGTGAGGATGTTGAGCGACAGCGACCAGATCACGCCATGCATCAGCGGCGGTAAATCGGCGCCGAACAGCGCTTGCGGGCGCAGCGCCTCGATTCCGAACGGACCGTGCTGGAGCAGCAGGATGCCTGCGGTCGAGGAATCCATGAAGCTCGGCATGAACAGCGTGTAGAGCCACACCGCGAAGCCGACCAGCATGCCGCCGATCGCGCCGCGCGCGGTTCCCCGCCGCCACAACAGACCGCCGAAGAAGCTCGGTGCAAGCTGGGCGATGGCGGCAAAGGAGAGCAGGCCGATCGCCGCGAGCTGGGTGTTGCCGAGCGCGCGATAGTAGAAATAGGCCATCACCATGATGGCGAAGATCGCGAGGCGCCGCGAGCGCAGCAGGAAGTCGCTGAAATCGGCACCGCCGGTGCGGCCCTCCGGCCGCCGTTGCAGCACCAGCGGCACAACCAGGTCGTTCGAGACCATGATCGACAGCGCGACGCATTCGACGATCACCATCGCGGTTGCCGCCGACAGGCCGCCGACGAAGATGGCGACGCTGAGCAGGTCCGCGCCGCCCTCCATCGGCAGCGCCAGCACATACATGTCGGGATCGGCCGTGCCGAACGGGAAGGTGACGAGGCCGGCGAGCGCGATCGGAATGACGAACACGTTGATGGCGACGAGATAGAGCGGGAACAGCCAGCGCGCGCGGCCGACCTCGGCATCGGATGAATTCTCCACCACGCTGACGTGGAACTGGCGCGGCAGCAGCATCACCGCGCACAGCGACAGCAGCGTCATGGTCAGGAAGTTGCCGATCGACGGCGAATAGTTGATGGCGCGCACCGCCTCCGGCGTCTTCATCGCGCGCTCGATCAATTCATGCGGCGAGAACATCCAGAAGGTGACGAAGATGCCGGCGGCGAGAAAGGCGACCAGCTTGACGATGGATTCGGTCGCGACCGCCAGCATCAATCCGTGCTGGTGCTCGGTGGCGTCGGTCTGCCGCGTCCCGAACAGCACGGCGAAGGCCGCCATCGCCAGCGTCACCATCAGCGCCATGTCGCCGAGGATCGGGATGTGGGAGAACGCCTGGTCCTCGCTCAGGATCGTCTCCAGCGAGGAGGCCACCGCCTTGAGCTGCAGCGCGATGTAGGGCACCGAGCCGATGATCGCGATCAGCGCGACGGTTGCCGCCACCGCCTGGCTCTTGCCGTAGCGCGCGCCGATGAAGTCGGCGATCGAGGTGATGTTGTGGGTCTTGGCGAGCTGGATCACGCGGCGGAGCACGCCGGCCCCCAACCCGATCATCAGGATCGGGCCGACATAGATCGCGAGGAAGTCGGTCGAGGTGCGGGTGGCGAAGCCGACCGAGCCGAAGAAGGTCCAGGAGGTGCAGTAGATCGCCAGCGACAGCGGATAGATCAGCCCCGAGGCGCGGCCGGCCCCCGCCGGCGAACGGCGGTCGCCATGGCTCGCCACCAGGAACAGGAAGCCGATATAGCCGAAGGCGGCGGCGATCACGCCCCAGTCGTGCAGCATGGCGAGCGTGCTTCTCCCTGGGCGCGGGCAGCGCCCGATCTCATTTTCGCTGTAAATCTAGCGCGTTGAGCGGACGCATGCGACAGCGAAATGTCCGGCGCGAGCGGGAACTGCAGGTGTCGTTAAGGTGCAATCGTGCGCAGCGGGCACCTGCCGTCCCTCCAGAGGAGGGTAAGAGCGGACGCCTACTCGGCCGCCAGCGACTTCTCGCGCAGCGGCAGGCCGAGCCGGTCCCATACCTGCAGCAGGGCTTCGGCGAGCTGGTCGATCAGGCCGTCGTCATGGTAGGGCGAGGGCGTGATGCGCAGGCGCTCGGTGCCCTTGGCGACGGTCGGATAATTGATCGGCTGGATGTAGATGCCGTGCTCTTCGAGCAAGAGGTCGGACGCCTGCTTGCATTTCTCGGGATCGCCGACGAACAGCGGCACGATGTGGGTGTCGTTCGACATCACCGGCAGGCCGGCGGCATTGAGGATCGCCTTGGTGCGGGCGGCGCGGTCCTGATGACGCTCGCGCTCCCAGCTCGAGGTCTTCAGATGCCTGATCGCGGCGGTCGCGGCCGAGCAGATCGCCGGCGGCAGCGCCGTGGTGAAGATGAAACCCGGCGCATAGGAGCGCACCGCGTCGATGATCTGGCCGTTGGCGGCGATGTAGCCGCCGAGGCAGCCGAACGCTTTCGCCAGCGTGCCTTCGAGGATGTCGATGCGGTGCATCACGCCGTCACGCTCGGCGATGCCGCCGCCGCGCGGACCGTACATGCCGACGGCGTGGACCTCGTCCACATAGGTCATGGCCCCGTACTTCTCGGCGAGATCGCAGATCTTCGCGAGCGGCGCGACGTCGCCATCCATCGAATAGAGGCTCTCGCAGGCGATCAGCTTCGGCCGGTTCGGACCCGCTGCCTTCAGCTTCTCTTCGAGGTCAGCCAGATCGTTGTGGCGGAACACGATGCGCTCGCAGCCGGACTGGCGGATGCCTTCGATCATCGAATTGTGGTTGAGCTCGTCCGACAGGATCAGGCAATTCGGAATGAGCTTTGCGATGGTGGCGATGCCGGTCTGGTTCGAGACGTAGCCCGAGGTGAACAGCAGCGCGGCTTCCTTGCCATGGAGATCGGCAAGTTCCGCCTCGAGCTGCACCAGCGGATGATGCGTGCCGGCGATGTTGCGGGTGCCGCCCGCGCCGGTGCCGACGCGGGTCGCGGTCTCGACCATCGCGCCGACCACCTTGGGGTGCTGGCCCATGCCGAGATAATCGTTGGAGCACCAGATCACGACATCGCGCTTGCCCTTGGGCGAGTGCCAGACCGCGTGCGGGAACCGGCCGGCGGTCCGCTCCAGATCCGCGAACACGCGGTAGCGCCGCTCGGTGTGGAGACGATCGAGGGCGGAATTGAAGAACTGGCTGTAATCCATCGGCAAAACCTGAGACGGAACTGCCCAAAAGGGCCGCATCTTCTTAGAGCTTTTCCAGCTCCAATGTCTATGCGCTTTCCCACATTTGGGCGTGAGGGGCATTTGGGCAAAATGCCCTATCGTGGGAATTGAAACTTGATCCCGATCAAGCTCGCGCGAGGTGCAATGCTGCTTCGCACCATCTGCCGGGCTGCTGCGGCCACGCCCGCGACGAATATCACCGCCACTCCAAGTTCTCGTTCGTGGCGACCGGCGTGATCTGCGGTCTCGGGCCGTTCGGCTACATCGCCGCGCTGCACGCGATCGCGAACATGAGGTGAGCTGCTGGCCCTGGCGGCGCTGCGCACCTTCGCCCCGCAAGCGGGGCGAGGTGAGGAAAGAGCTCACGTCGTCCTGAACTGGAGCACGCCGTCCTTCATCTCCGCCGTCAGCCGGCCCTCGACGATCATGTAGTTGACGTGAGCAACGAGCTCGCCGGCGGCAAAGCCCATCTGGTGCTCGTCCAGCACATGCTTGTTGAACACCACGGGCACCAGGGCGCGCGAGGTCTGCGGCACCTCGCGGCAGGCCTCCGCGATCAGGCGGCAGCGTTCCTCGTGGTGATCGGCGAGTTGCTTGATGCGGGTCTTGAGGCCGTAGAACGGCACGCCGTGGCCGGGCAGCACCAGCAGGTCATAGGGCAGGGTGGTGGTGAGGCTCGCGAGCGAGGCCAGATATTCGCCGAGCGAGTTCTGGTCGGGCTCGACCGCCCACACGCTGACATTGGGCGAAATCTTGCTCAGCACCTGGTCGGCCGAGAGGAACAGCTTGTCGTCGGCGCAATACAGCATCACCTGGTCGAGCGCGTGGCCGCCGCCGGTGATCACCTTGAAGCGGCGCGTGCCGATCACGACCTCGTCGCCATGCGAGATGCGGCGGTAGGACGGCGGTAGCACCGACACCTGCTTGAGATAATCCTGGCCGCGGCCGAGCAGCTTTTCGGTGAGCGACTCGTCCATGCCGTGACGGCGGAAGAACAGGCGCTGTGCGTTGCGCCGCTCCTCGGTGCCGCGGTTCTGGTGATAAACCGATTGCAGATATTCGACCTGCGACATCACCAGCGGGCAGCCGAAGCGCTCCACGATCCAGCCTGCGAGCCCGACATGATCTGGGTGCGAATGGGTGACGATCAGGCGCGTGATGTTTACGCCCTTGAGCGGGCCATCGAACAGTTTGGTCCAGGCCTCGATCGTCTCCTCATTGCCGAAGCCGGCATCGACCATCGCATAGCCGTCGCCGTCGGCGAGCAGATAGATGTTCACGTGGTTGAGGCGGAACGGCAGCTTCAGCCGCACCCACAATATGCCGGGCCTGACTTCGACGACGTCATCGGGGCCGGGATGCTGGTCCCAGGGGTAGCGCAAGGCCTCGGCCGAGGACTGCACGGTGTCGGTTTTCGCGTTCATGCTACCGGCTTAAACCCAGCGCGGGCGGGGCGCCAGCCGAAAAAGGCCCGGCCGGGACTCCGCATGGCGGTCATACCGGACGTTGTTTTTCCGTGTGCCGGTCGAAGCCTGCCCAAAACGCAGTGATTCCGGGGCGCGTGTGAGCGCGAACCCGGAATCCAGAAGTTGTCATTGCGAAATTCCGGGTTCGGCGCGACGCGCCGTCCGGAATGACAATCAGGCCGCCCGCATATTGTTGAGGAACGCGTCGATCTCCCCGCGCAGCATGTCGGCCTCGCGGCGAAGCGCGTCCGAGGCGCTCAGCACTTCGCCTGCCGCCGCGCCGGCTTCGGCCGAGGCGGTGGAGACGCCGACGATGTTGCTGGAGACCTCGCTGGTGCCCCCCGCAGCATGCTGGATGTTGCGGGCGATCTCGCGGGTGGCCGCGCCCTGTTCCTCGACCGCGGCGGCGATCGTCGTCGTGACGTCGTTGATCTCGCCGATGATCCGGCCGATGCCCTGGATGGCGCCGACTGCGGAGGTCGTGACCTGCTGCATGCTGGCGATCTGGGTACGGATCTCCTCGGTCGCTTTCGCGGTCTGGCTCGCGAGGCTCTTCACCTCGGAGGCGACCACCGCGAAGCCGCGGCCGGCCTCGCCCGCGCGCGCCGCCTCGATGGTGGCGTTGAGGGCGAGCAGATTGGTCTGCGAGGCGATGGTCTGGATCAGGTCGACGACGACGCTGATGCGGCTCGCGCTGTCGGCAAGGCTCTGCACCGTGGTGTCGGTGGCGCCGGCCTCGTCGACGGCCTTCTTGGCGATTGCGGCGGAGGTGACGACCTGCTTGCTGATTTCCTCGATCGAGGACGACAGCTGCTCGGTGCCCGACGAGACGGTCTGCACGTTGACCGAGGTCTCTTCCGCCGCGGAAGCGACCGCGTTCACCAGCGCGTTGGACTGATCGGCGGTGTTGGACATGCTCTGCGCGGTCGACTGCATCGAGTTGGCCGACTGCGCCAGATTGTCGAGCGCGGTCCGCACCGTGCTCTCGAACTCGGCGATCCTGGCCTCCATGCGTGCGGCGCGCTCGGCCTTGGCGACGCGGTCCTTGTCCTGCTCGCTGGCCAGTGCGCGCGCCTCGATCATGCTGTCGCGGAACACGGTCAGCGTGTCGGTCATCGCGCTGATCTCGTCATTGTGCCTGGAGCGCGCGATCTCGGTGTCGAGATCGCCGGCCGAGAGCAGCTGCATGGCGCGCTGCAGGCCGGTGATCCGGCGCAGGATGTTGCGGCCGACATAGAGCCACACGAACAGGACCGAGCCGACCAGCATCAGCGCACCCAGCGCCAGCATGACCGATGTCGCCAGCGAGATCTCCTGCCGCGCCTGGAAGGTCGAGGCATTGGTCTCCTTCTGCACGCCGTCGACGAGCTGCTGCACGCTGATGCCGAGGCCGACATTGAGCTTGCGCGTCTCGTCCAGGATGGTCTGGCCGTAGTCGATGGAGTCGAGCTCCTTCTCACGCAGATTGAACACGCCGGTCTTGCCGGTGCCGAGCGCAAGCAGCTTTTCCGCCGTCGCGCGCAGCATCTTGTTGCCCTCATTGTCCGGCAGCAGGTCGAGGTTCGAGCGCAGGCGTCCTTGTGCCGTCTTGAACTCCTTCTGGATGTCGTCGAGCTTGTCGCTCGTGCTCGCCGACAGCGCGGCGCTCATGTCGGCGGCCGCGAGATTGCCGCTGGCGACGACGTTGCCGAGCTGGCCGACGGTCTGCGCGGCTTCGGTGGCGTCTTCGGGGGACAGGTTTGCCGAGCCGAGAATGGCGTTGACCCGGGTCTGCGCTTCCAGCATCGCTGGGCTGGCCGCGCCGACGAAGGCGCCCTGGGCGCTGCGCAGCGCGTCATATTGCTTGTCATGGAGCGCTGCGATGTCCAGCCGTTCGCGGGCTGCCTTGGCCAGGCTCTGGGCCGCCTCGTTGATGCTCTTCATCGTCTCGCCGAGACCGGCGACGACGGACTTGTCGCCGCCGAGCTCGATGATCTCGTTGAGTTTCTGCTGCGTCTGCTCCTGCAATTCCTTGAGTTTCTTGGTGCGCTCGCTGAGGGCTTCGTCGCTTTGAGCCGCGAGCAGGGCCGGTCCCTGTGCCGCGAGGCTCGCGCTCAGGGCCGACAATTGCAGGCTGGCGGCGAGGCGCGGAATATCCTGTCCGCTCAGCTCGATCATGCGTCCGCCGAGATTCTGCAGCGCGAGGCCAGCGCCGGCTGCGATCACGAGGCCCATGCCCGCGATCACGCCGAAGGCCGCAAACAGACTGCCGCGTACCCCCCATTTCAGCATTTTGAAGCGAGGTTTCAATCGACCGAGCAAACGGCCAACGCCCAGACGGATCGCCATCGAAATTTCCCCCACGCTCTTGCTTCTGTTTTGTGGCCGGCAGTATCCGCAGGGTCGGTTAAAAAATCGCAATCGGTGCAACTGCTTGCATTGGTTCCGCAGGACGAAAAAATGAAGGGCCGGCGAGAACGCCGGCCCTTGGTCGGGGGTAAGATTTTGCTAACCGATCAGTAGCGCGCGACGGTCGGGCTCGCCCAATTGAAGCGGTAGTTGACGCCCGCCTTGATCGTGTGGTCGTCGGTGGTGAAGTTGCCGGTGCCCGCCAGCGGGCCTCCGGTGAAGTGCGCATCGCCGAAATTGTAGTACTGGTACTCCGCCTTGGCCGACCAGTTCGGGGCGAACATGTACTCGAGGCCGGCGCCGACGGTATAGCCGTTGCGGTGATCGCCGGTGATGACGAAGGCGGTCGGCACGCCGCCGACGGTCACCTTCTCGTTGTTGTCCGAATAGGCGTAGCCGCCCTTCACATAGACGAGACCCGGACCCCAGGTGTAGCCGACGCGGCCGGTGAGAGAGCCGAGGCCGCGCTGGTCGTTGGTGTAGGTGATGCCGCCCGGGAACACCGCCCCGACGCTGCCGGAGAGCCAGGAATACTGGCCCTCGACGCCGACCACGAAGTTCGGGTTGAACTGCCAGTCCGCGCCGACCTGCACGCCGCCAAGGAAACGGCCGTTGCCGTTGTTGCCGGTGGAGAGGCCGTTGAAATTGTTGTCGCTGGAGAAGGCGCCGCCGACATGGCCGCCGATATAGAACCCCGTCCAGTTGTAGATCGGCGCGGCATAGGCCGGCGCGGGCGCCTTATAGTAGCCGCGGTTACCGAGATCGGCACCGAGCGCCGGCGCGGCAGCGCCCGCCACGAGCAGCGCAACGGTCGCAATCAGAATCTTCTTCATAGTCCAAACTCCAAAACTAAAGGTCCCCGGCAGGCGCGCTGTCCGCGCCGCGTTGGTTCTGCAGATAGCTCGCTTTTGTCGAAAATGCTGTCACATCCGTGGCACAGCGGCACCCAACCTAACGTGTTGGGCCGCAAATGATTTTCGTGCTTAATGGGGATTTAAGAAATGCTGAAGGAAGGCTTAATTCGCAAGTCGTCGAGCAACCTTCGCGTCGTTTTCGTTAACCAAGACGCCGCCGCGCTTCGTCGCGCATCTGTTCGCGGAACGCGGCGCGCTTGGCTGGCCGGTCTTCCTCGCGCACGTCGTGACGATCGAAGATGTCGAACTTCTCCATGATCGGATAGCGCTCACTCGCCATCGCGAGCACGCGCAGCACTTTGGTCGCAGACGGCGAGGGGCCGCTCACCTCCCAGCGCCGGATGGTGTCGGCGCCGCCCTGCTCCGGCAATCCGCAAAGCTTTGCCATATCGGCCGCCGTGAGCGTCCGTCCGAGGGCCTCGGAGAGGTCGTTGCGGAGCTGCTTCAGTTCGGCGCCGGTCATGTGGCTTGTCGTCCAGTGACATTGCTTGATGAGCAATGCACTACCGCTGATTCGGGTCCATCCGAAGGCAGGTCGTCCACGACAAACTCATCCATCGCGCCCTGCCAGGGCGATGCAGCCGACGTCGAGCGTTTATCACACTGCCGGCCACCTCGGTGCTGAGATCCATCATTGCTGCCTGGAGCGCGGCTGGCTGAGGCGGACCGCGACATTCGCCCGCGCACGGAGTTATGAACGCGTGCCTATGGACATCCGCCGGCGAATGAACACATGGCAGGAGGGGCTCCCAACGATCGAGGGATCAGCCATGACCAGCATGAAATTCGCCATTGCCGCGCTCATCACGACCGGACTGCTCGCCGTGCCCTTCGCGGCTGAGGCGAAGAAGCACCGCTCCAGCCGGTACAGCACCAGCGTCGTGGCCCCCGCCTATAGCGGCGTCGGCGCGCCGGTCGCGCAGCCCAGGGCCTCTTACGGCTCGTCCGGACAGACGGTCGGCACTGTTACGGCACCCTCGATCGGCACGTACAACTGGCCGTCAGTCGGCGTGACCAATTCGGTGCCGACCTGGAGCAACACCACCCGATAAGGCCGATGTGGTTCAGCGCGATCCCGTGGCGAGGCCCGACAGCAGGTAGAGCGCGACCAGCAATGTTCCGACCGACAGCATTGTCGTCACCGACACCGTGGCCGCAACCAGCCTCTCCTCGACCTTGTGCTCGTGCGCCAGCACATACACGGTCTTTGCTGTCGGCACGGCCGCGCAGATGACGGCGGCCACGGTGTAGAGTGGATTGAGGCCCAGCATCACGCAAAGCCCGTAGACGAGCAGCGGCATGATCACCAGTTTTACGGCCGCAAGCGCGAACGATGCCTTCAGGTTCGACCGCAGTCCCTCGAGCGACAGGCCGAGCCCGATGGCAAACAGCGCGCAGGGCGTGAGCGCGGCCGCGATCATGTTCAGATAGGCCGCGACGGCTGTTGGAATCGGCAAGCCCGTACTCGACCAGACGAGGCCGATGAGGGTCGACAGCACCATCGGATTGAGCAGGATCTGTCTTGCGAGTCCAGCGGAATGCGAAGGCCCGCGCGCGTCGCGCTCCAGCAGGATGACGGTGATCGGAAACAGCACGGCGGCCACGAACACCGTCGCCACCGCGGCAGGCAGCACGGCGGGCTGGCCGTAGATCGCATGCAGGATCGGCAGCGCGACGAAGCCGGTATTGGTCATCGCCGCCGCCATGCCGTGGATCGTGCTGCTGGCGAGATCATGTTTTCCGCGGACGGCGACGAAGACCAGCGCGAAACAGATGAGGGAGCCGCCGCCGAACGCGAGCAGGAAGCGCCATTCCAGGAGATTGCGTGCCGGCTCCTGGGCGATGGTGACGACCAGCAGTGCCGGCATCGCCACGTTGTAGGCGAAATGCACCAACGCGTCGGCGAGCGAGTGCGAGAGATAACCGAGCTCGCCGGCGAGCCAGCCGGTGACGATGATCGCGAATACGGGAAGAACGAGGCTGGCGACTTCCATCCGGCTTCCCCCTTGCTGCCAATGGCCGCAACAAAAGGTTACTCCGGCAAGGGAGCGTCGTCACTGTCCAGGAGGCTCTTGTCGCGAAGCGCCCATGGAAAGCAGGCCGGCGTTAAATGCCCCGGCCGTTCTGCTGACCGATCACACAGCGCCAGGCCGCCAGGCGCTCGGCGGGATGCTGGTTCATCCATTCGGCGAGCTGCGGCGCGCCCATCAGGCAGGACTGCACCGAGACCTGCGCAAAGTCGGAGCTGGTGACGAGCTGCTCGTGACAATTGGTCGGCGAGGCGAGGCTGCAAAGCACGGCGATGATCTTGATCACGACAGGTTCCCCCCGTCGCGGCCGATCGTTGCCTTGTCCTGTTCTTCGTTGCCCGGATCGCCCGGCGGGAAGATGCTGTCGTAGATGGCGCGCGCCTCCTGAATGAGACGAACGCGCTCCCGCTCGGATTTCGAGACAAATCGAATAACTTCGCCCATGTTGGCTCCGGATATCGGTTGGCAAACGGTCATGAGATGACGTTGATCATTCAATCGCGATCTATGGCGCCGCTTTGGATTTGCAGCGGTGCACCAGGTCACGACGGATAAAAAGCGCGTGACCGCGCCTCATGCGTCGCAACGCATGCTGGTGTCACCTTACCCCTCGCTGTCATCAGCGAGGATCGTCTCATCAAGCAAATGCTGCCGGATCGAATATGTTTCGCCCCGGACCGCGTGCAAGTTTTTGGAACCATCGCGAAGATTGATGAACGACAACGATGCGTCTCACGCCGCCGGCGCGCATTCCTTCCGTCCCGGCACCGCCGCCAGCAACTCCCGCGTATAGGCGTGCTCCGGCGCGGCGAAGAGCTGCGAGGTCGGCTTCAACTCGACGATGGCGCCGCGCTGCATCACCGCGATGCGGTCGCAGATCTGCGCCGCGACGCGCAGGTCGTGAGTGATGAACAGCATCGACAGACCAAGGCGTGCCTTGAGGTCTTCGAGCAGCTTCAACACTTGCGCCTGCACGGAGACGTCGAGCGCGGAGACGGCCTCGTCCGCGACGATGATCTCCGGCTCGAGCGCGAGCGCGCGGGCAATTCCGATGCGCTGGCGCTGGCCGCCGGAGAATTCGTGCGGATAGCGTTCGAGCGCGCCGGTGTCCAGGCCCACCATCTTCAGGAGATCGCGGGCGCGGTCGAACGCCACCTTGGGGTCGATGCCGGCTGCGATCGGTCCGTCGGCGATGATGTGGCCGATCTTGCGCCGCGGGTTGAGCGAGGCGAACGGATCCTGAAAGATCATCTGGATGCGATGGCGCTCGGCGCGCAACGCCTTGCCCGAAAGCTGCGTGAGATCGGTGTCGCCGATCCGCACCGTGCCGCGATCGGCCTCGATCAGCCGCATCACCAGCCGCGCCACCGACGATTTGCCGGAGCCGGATTCGCCGACGAGGCCGAGCGTCTCGCCCTTGAGGATGTTGAAATTGACCGCGCGGGCGGCATCGACGCGGCGGTCCTCGCGAAAACAGCCGCCCGACGTGACGTAGGTCTTGTCCAGCCCGATCACCTCGACGGCCCTGGCCTGATCGTCCAGGGCGCTGCGCGCCGGCGGGTCCATCGACGGCACGGCAGCGAGCAGGGCCTTGGTGTACTCGTGCTGCGGCTCGTTGAAGACCGTCGCGGCGGGGCCTTCCTCGACGACCTTGCCGTGGCGGAGCACCACGACCTGGTCGGCAATGTCGGCGACCACGCCGAAATCATGGGTGATGAACATCACCGCCATGTCGCGGTTGCGCTGCAGGTTGCGGATCAGCTTGAGGATCTGCGCCTGCGTGGTGACGTCGAGCGCGGTGGTCGGCTCGTCTGCGACCAGCACGGCCGGTTCGAGCGCCAGCGCCATCGCGATCATGGCGCGCTGGCGCTGGCCGCCGGAGAGCTGGTGCGGATAGGCACGCACGATACGCTCGGGGTCGGGCAGGCCGACCTCGCGCGCCAGCGCCAGCGCTCTCGCGCGCCGCTCCCTCGGCGTCAGCAGGCCATGGGCTTCGAACATCTCCGCCATCTGGTCGCCGATCCGCATCAACGGATTGAGCGCGGTCATCGGCTCCTGGAAGATCATTGCGAGGCGGCGGCCGCGCAGATCCCGCCAGCCGCTGTCGTCGAGCTTCAGCAGGTCGCGGCCTTCGAACTGGATCTCGCCTGATGTGACGGACACTGTATCAGGCAGAAGTCCCATCAACGCATGCGCGCACATCGACTTGCCGGAGCCGGACTCGCCGACCACGCAGACGATCCTGCCGGGCCGCAGGTCGAGCGAGACGCCGTCGACCGCGAACGGACGCTCGGCGCCCTTGGGCAGCGCGATCCGCAGGTTCTTGATGGAGACGGCGGGCGGGGCGGTCGTCATCAGCGGCCCTCCCGCGACAGGCGCGGATTGAGGGCGTCGTTGAGACCTTCGCCGATCAGGTTGAGGCCGAGCACCGAGATCAGGATCGCGACGCCGGGAAACACGGTGATCCACCAGGCCTGGCGGATCACGGTGCGGCCCGCGCCGACCATGTAGCCCCAGGAGATCAGATTGGGATCGCCAAGACCGAGGAACGCCAGCGAGGATTCCAAGAGGATCGCGGTCGCCACCATCAGCGAGGCCAGCACGATCACCGGCGACAGTGCGTTGGGCAGGATCTCGCGCAGGATGATCCAGCTGTTGCTCTGGCCGCTGACGATTGCGGCCTGGACATATTCGCGCGTTCGCAGCGACAGCACCTCGCCGCGCACGAGGCGGGCGACCGGTGGCCAGCTGACCACCGCGATCGAGGCGACGATCGAATACATAGAGGGCTGCAGGATCGCGACCAGCACGATCGCGAGCGCGAAGCTCGGAATGGTCTGGAAGAACTCGGTGAAGCGCATCAGGGCGTCATCGACCTTGCCGCCAAAATAGCCGGCCATCGCGCCAATGGGCACTCCGACGACCAGTGCGGCCAGCGTCGAGACGAGGCCCACCAGCAGCGAGACGCGGGCGCCAAAGATCATGCCGGCGAACACGTCGCGGCCCAGCGCGTCGGTGCCGAGCGGCACGGTGGAGAGCGTGAAGGGCGGCAGGAACGGCCGCTGCACCATGCGCCAGGGCGAGTTCGGGAACAGCATCGGCCCGATCACCGCGACCGAGATCGCGAAGAGGAGGATGACGAGCCCGATGACGCCGCTGGGGCTCTTCAGCATCGTTGTCCAGAACTGTTTCATGAGGCGAATTCGATGCGCGGGTCGACCAGGCGATAGACGAGGTCGGTAATGAGATTGAAGATGAGAACCATGGCGGAGCAGATCACGAACACGCCGAGCAGGAGGTTGTAGTCGCGCTGCAGAAGCGCGTCGTACATCAGGCGCCCGATGCCGGGCCAGGCGAACACGGTCTCGGTGATGACGGCGCCGCCGATCAGCGTGCCGGAGTGCACGCCGGCCAGCGTCACGACCGGCAGCAGCGCGTTGCGCAGCACATGGCGGCGCTGGATCACGGCATCGGAGAGGCCTTTCGCGCGCGCGGTCTTGACGAAGTCGAGCCGCTTCACCTCGAGCATCGAGGCGCGCGTCATGCGGGTGTAGGTCGCCATGAAGAACAGCCCGAGCGTCATGGCGGGCATGATCAGGTGCTTTGCGACGTCGACCGTATGGGCAAGTCCAGTGTAGTTGGCGCCGACCGTCTCGTAGCCGAAGCTCGGCAGCCAATCCACGGTGACCGAGAACAACAGGATGCCCATCAGCGCCACCCAGAAGATCGGCATGGCGTAGAAGATCAACGCGAACACGGTGATGGCGGTGTCGAGGAACGTTCCGGCGAAGCGTGCGGCGAAGGTGCCGAAGAGAACGCCGAGCGCGAGCGAGATCGCGAATGCCGTCAGCGTCAGCAGCAGCGTCGCCGGCAGCCGCTCGCCGATCAGCTTTGCGACCGGTGCCTGCTGGCGGAAGGAGAAGCCGAGGTCGAGGGCGGCGACGCCCTTGACGTAGATGAAGAGCTGCTCGGGCAGCGGCTTGTCGAGGCCGAACTTCTCCCGGAGCTGTTTGACGAAAACCTGGTCACTGGCCCCCGCTTCGCCCGCCATGACGACCGCGGGATCGCCGGGCGCAAGGCGGATCAGGAAGAAATTGAGCACGACGATCGCGAGCAGGACGATCACGCCCTTGAGGACACGCTGGGCAACGAAGGAGAGCATCTTAGAAAGTCATCTTGGTGAGGTGACCTGGAGCCACTGGGGCAGTGCGCTCCCTCGCCCCGCTCTTGCGGGGAGAGGGTTGGGGTGAGGGGCCTCTCTCCACGGCAGGACGTTGCCGAGGAACCTGCACCCCCTCGCCCGCCGCGCGCGAGACGATGCTTCGCACGCTCGGGGCGCGTCGACCTCTCCCCGCAAGCGGGGATGAGGTAAGAGGCTCACTTGTCGAGCCATGCGTCTTTGAAGCCGTCATTGACGCCGATGCCGGTGGTGATCAGGTTCTTGATCTTGCAGCGCGTGATGGTCGGGAATTGCAGCTCCAGCATCCAGGCTACCGGCACATCCTCTACCAGGATCTTCTGTGCCTTCTCGTAGATTTCCTTGCGCTTGGAATCCGGGGTCGCAGTGGCGCCGTCGGCGAACAGCTTGTCGATCTCGGGGTTGGAGTATCCCTCGACATTGTTGAACACCTGGCCCTTCGCGATGTTGCTGGAGATGTAGTTGCGGCCGACGCCGAGCGCGGGATCGCCATACTGGTAGAGATAGGTGAACGCGATGTCGTAGTCCCAATCGCCGATCTTCTGGTTGCCGCCGGCAACGTCGGTGGCGATCGTCTCGATGTTCATGCCGACGTCCTGGAGGTTCTGCTTCACCGCTTCACCCCAGCGCTGCCAGGTCTCGCCATAGGCGAGCGGCAGCAGGCGGATCTTCTCGCCCTTGTAGCCGGCTTCCTTCAGCAGCGCCTTGGCTTTGGCCGGATCGTAAGGGTATTTCGGCACGTCGTCGGTGTAGAACCTGATGGTCGAGGCCGACGGGCCTGTCGCCACCTTGCCGAGCCCGTTCCAGATCACGTCCTTAGCAAAATCGCGATCGATCGCGTACATGACCGCCTGCCGCACCCGCTTGTCGGCGAGCGGGCCCTGACGGTTGTTCAGCCAGAGCCAGGCGAGCGGCGAGAAGAACTCCCAGCCGGCGCCGGTGACGCAGGTGTCCTTCAGCTTGGAGAGCCGCGGCACGTCGAAATTCTCGACCGAGCCGCCGGGCAGAACGTCGACCTTGCCGGTCTCAAACGCCACCGAGCGCGCGGCCGCATCGGGGATGATCTGCCAGTAGATCTCGTCGAGATAGGGCTTGCCCTTTTCGTGGTAGTTCGGGTTCTTGACCAGGCGGATGAACGAGCCCTTCTGCCACTCCTTGAACATGAAAGGGCCGGTGCCAACAGGTGCGTTGTTGTAGGGGTTGGTCTTCCAGTCGGTGCCTTCGTAGAGATGTTTCGGCACCATCGGCATCGAGCCGACCTCGAAGATGCCGAGGAACGGGCCGAACGGCTGCTTCAGCGTGAAGACCACCGTATAGTCGTCCGGCGTCTCGATCTTGTCGACCTGCACCAAATTGGTGCGGGCACGCGCATGGGTCTGCTTCAGCATCTCTATCGAGAACAGGACGTCGGCGGCGGTGAAGGGCTTGCCGTCGTGCCAGGTCACGCCCTTCTTGAGCTTGAAGGTGTAGGTCTTGGCGTCGTCGCTGACGCTCCAGCTTTCGGCGAGTTCCGGCAGCGGTTCGAGCTTCGGGCTGTAGCGCAGCAGTCCCTCGAAGATGTTGCCGGAGACCATCTGGACCGGGCCGTTCTGGACCATCGCCAGCATCAGGCCGGGCGGCTCGGGCTGGATCACGGCATTGATCACGCCCCCCATTTTTGGCTCTTGCGCCAGCGCCGGGGCCGTGAGGCCGCAAGCGAGGAGGAGACCAAGCAACACTCGTTTTGGCATATCGTATCTTTCTCAAGCGCGGCCGGCCGCAAACGCTTCGCGACGTCCTCGCGCGCGAAGCGACGGCCGGCCCATCTCAGTCCCCATCCGATATCGAAGCTCACACAGTCCCATTCGGCGCCGCAAGATGAAAGTCTCGACAGCGTTCGCACAAAAAATGTACAGCGCGTCCGTTTTTACTTGTCTTGTCAGGGAGACAAGTCGGCCATGGACAACGCCACGAGGGTGTCTCACCGCAACCCCGCCCGCCGGAATCCTTCCAGATAATGCTCGCGGTCGGCCTCGTTGGCCCAGGGCAGCTGCGTCGCGATCCAGTGCAGCGAGATGCCGGGCTGGGTGCGGCGCAGCTCGCCCAGCGCGATCCGTGCCAGCGTGTTGTCGCCGGTCATTCCGGCGGACACCGCGAGCACACGGTAGGCGCCGGTGAGATCGCCGCGGTGGCGGATCGCCTCGCGCGCAAGCGCGATGGCCTCGTCATAGTGTCGCTCGGTGAAGCGGGCATAGCCGGCGATGCCGTGATAGATCGCGAGCGATGGATCGCGCGGCGAGAGCCGGATCGCCCGCTGCGCCGCGTCGAACGAGTCCCGTGAGCGTCCGGCATAGGACAGCGCCAGCGCGTAATACCCCTGCGCCAGCGAGAAGTTCGGATTGAGCGCGAGCGCCTGCTCGAACTCGGACAGCGCATTCGAAAGCCGGCGCGTCGAGAAGAACACGCTGCCGAGTGCGGCATGCGCCCAGGCATCCTCATGGTCGCAGCGCACCGCCGCGAGCGCGGCGGCCTCCGCGGCCGGCGCCACGCTGGCGAGCTCGGCCCAGCCGAGATGCACGCCGAACATGTGGTTCGCCGCCAGCACCGACAATGCCTGTCCGTAGTTCGGATCGATCCCGATCGCGCGCTCGAGCAGCGCCTGCGCAGCCTCGTGATCCTGCCGCGTCACGCGCCAGTAATGCGACAGCGCCCGCATCAGGAGGTCCCAGGCGTCCAGGCTCGCCGGCGGCTTGCGCCGGCTGCGGAAATTCTCCGCCGCGTGGATCTGCGGCTCGATCGCCGCGGCGATCGCGTTGGTGATCTCGTCCTGCACGGCGAAGACGTCGACCAGCTCGCGGTCGTAACGCTCGGCCCAGAGATGGCTGCCTGAGGTGGCGTCGTTGAGCTGCGCGGTGATGCGCACGCGACTGTCGGCTTTGCGCACGCTGCCTTCGACGATGTAGCGGACGCCGAGCTCCTCGGCGATCTGCCGGATATGGACCGCGCGTCCCTTATAGGTGAAGGACGAGTTGCGGGCGATCACCATGAACCAGCGCTGCTTCGACAGCGCGGTGAGGATGTCCTCGCTGATCCCGTCGCCGAAATAGTCCTGCGCGGGATCGCCGCTCATGTTCTCGAAGGCCAGCACCGCGATCGCCGGCCGGTCCGCAGCAGTGCGCGGCCGGGCAGGGGCGGGCTCGGCTGGCGCCAGCGGCGCTGCCGATTCTTCCCGGACCTCGCCGATGAAACGGAAGCCCTTGCGCGGGATGGTCTTGATCAGCCGCTGCGCCGCACCGTCATCGCCGATTGCCTTGCGCGCGGCGTTGATCCGGCTGTTCAGCGCGGAATCCGAGACGATGCGGTCGCTCCAGATCGCGCTGATCAGGTCATCCTTGGTGACGACGCGGGCGCGCTGCGCGACGAGGTACAGCAGCAGATCGAACACCTGCGGCTGCAGCGGCACAGCAGCGCCGTCACAGGTCAGTTCCCGCAGGTCGCCGTCGAGCACGTTGTTTTCAAAGAGAAATCGCACGTTTCCGTCGTCTCAAGCAAAAATCAAAGTCGTCTCAGGCGAAAATCAACCGCCCGCAAAAGCCTGGGGGCCTCCGATCCGGCATGGTGCGAACACCAAATTGCCGATGCCTCGGCGCAACGGAGCGTTCTATGACCCAAATGGATCACCAGGTTCATTCGATCAGCCCGGACATTGCGGGCTCACGCCTTTTCAGGTTCATCGCCTTTCTGTACGGAATTGCGGCATATCTCGTGTTTTTGGTCACCATTCTCTACGCTATCGGCTTCGTGATGGGGCTGGTGGTGCCGAAGACGATCGACACCGGAACCGACACGCCGACGGCTGAAGCCGTCATCATCAATCTGCTGCTGATGACCCTGTTTGCCGTTCAACACAGCGTGATGGCGCGCCAGCGCTTCAAGGCATGGTGGACGCAATTCGTCCCCAAGCCGGTCGAGCGCTCGACCTACGTCCTGTTCGCGAGCCTGTCATTGCTGTTCCTGTTCTGGCAGTGGCGTCCACTGCCGACGGTCGTATGGGATGTCGGCAATCCGGATCTCGCCGTGACGCTGGTCACGCTGTCGTTCGCCGGCTGGGTGCTGGTGTTCATGAGCACCTACATGATCAACCATTTCGAATTGTTCGGCCTCAGTCAGGTCACCAACCATCTCGTCGGCAAGGAGGAGGCACTGGTGCGCTTCAAGACGCCGATGCTGTACAAGTTCGTCCGTCATCCGATCTATCTCGGCTTCATCATCGCGTTCTGGGCGGCGCCGGTCATGACCTTCGGCCACCTGCTGTTCGCGGCCGTGACCACGATCTACATTTTTGTCGGCATCGCGCTTGAGGAGCACGATCTCGTCGGTCTCTTCGGCGACGAATACCGGCAGTACAAACAACGGGTGTCGATGCTTATTCCCTGGCGCCGGTCAGTATAGCCATCGCGTCCGACCGCGCGCGTCCTTCGAAAGGAAGGCGCGCGGCGTCTCTTCGCCCCTTCTTCGACGAACCAGGCGAGCAGGAACAGGCAGCCTGCTCGCCTCACCAATCTCATTCTCAATGGAGACGACCCAATGAAACATGTCGGAAACTGCTTCTGTGGCGCGGTCACGATCGAGGTCACGGGAGAACCGGCGGCGATGGGCTATTGCCATTGCCGATCGTGCCGCTCGTGGTCGGGCGGACCGGTGAACGCCTTCAGCCTGTGGAAGCCCGAAGCGGTGCGCATCACCGAAGGCGCCCAGCACGTCGAGACTTTTGCCAAGACGCCGCTCAGCCAGCGCAAATATTGCAGGAAGTGCGGCGGCCATCTCATGACCAACCATCCGCCGCTCGACCTGATCGACGTCTTCACCGCGACCATCCCGACGCTCGCGTTCACGCCGGGCGTTCACGTCAACTATGCAGAGACGGTGCTGCCGATGCGCGACGGCCTGCCCAAGCTGAAGGACTTTCCCGCCGAGTTCGGCGGAAGCGGCGAGATGATGCAGGAGTAGCGTAGCTGCGCGCACTGCTCTTCGCCTCCCCGCTGTGGACCGCTTGCGTCGAAGATGCAATCCGGATGAGGGGGACTCTCCGCGAGTCTGACTGCTAGCTGCCTTGCGGAAACTCCCCCTCACCCTCTCACCGCAAGCGGGAGAGGGAGAAAGCGTCACCTCATCCCGGCGCGCCGCAATCCTTCCAGATAATGCTCTCGGTCCTCGGCCCGCAGCATCGGCAGCTCGCGCGTGATCCAGGCGAGCGAAATGCCGGGCTGGGCGCGGTTCAGGCCTTGCAGCGCCGAGGCCGCGAGCTCGGGATCGCCCGACATGCCGGCGGCGGCCGTCAGCACGCGATGGGCGCCGACGAAATCGGCGCGCTGCCGCATCGATTCCCGCGCCATCTGCATGGATGCCTCATAGTTGCGGCCGATGAACTGGGCATAGGCGACCACGCCGCAATAGATCGCGGCGAGCGGATCGCGCGGGCTGAGCCGCAGCGCGCGGCGGGCAGCCGCATCGCCGTCCTGCCATCGCCCTGCGTAGCACAGCGTCACGCCATGGAAGGCGTGCGCCATCGCGAAATTCGGATTGAGCTGCAAGGCCAGCTCGAACGCCGCCAGCGCATCGTCGAAGCGGCGGCGGAAGAGATACGTGTAGGCGAGGCCGTGATGGGCCCAGGCATCCTCGCGATCGGCCGCCACCGCCGCGACCGCGGCGCGCTCGGCGACCGGCACGGTCATGGCCATGTCAGCCCAGCCCATATGCGCGCCGAAAATATGGCTGGTTGCGAACAGGCCGAGCGCCTTGCCATAGGCGGGATCGATCGCGACAGCCTTCTCCAGCAGGCCTTGCGCCGCGGCGTTGTCCTCGCGCGTGATGCGCCAGTAATGCGACAGCGCGCGCATCACGAGGTCCCAGGCATCGAGACTGCCCGGCGGCTTCTGCTGGGCGCGAAAGCTCTCGGCGGCATAGAGCTGCGGCTCGATCGCGGCGACGATTGCCTCGGTGATCTCGTCCTGCACGGCGAACACGTCGGCGAGCTCGCGGTCGTAGCGCTCGGCCCAGAGATGGCTGCCGGTCGAGACGTCGTTGAGCTGCGCCGAAATGCGCAGGCGCTCGCCGCTACGCCGCACGCTGCCTTCGAGCACGTAGCGCACGCCGAGCTCACGCGCGACCTCCTGGATGTGCACGGCGCGGCCCTTGTAGACGAAGGAGGAGTTGCGCGCGACGACGAAGAAGCAGCGCAGCTTCGACAGCGCAGTGATGATATCCTCGCTGATGCCGTCGGAGAAATAATCCTGCTCGCGGTCGCCGCTCATGTTGGTGAAGGGCAGCACCGCGATCGCGGGCCGTTCGGGCAGCGCGAGCGTGAGCTGCTGCGCCGGGGCGACACGGCCGGACTCGGCCGCGCCGAACTGGATCTGGACGTCGCCGACGAAGCGGAAGCCCTTGCGCGCGATGGTGCGGATCAGGGCCTGGTTTGCGCCGCTGTCGCCGATCGCCTTCCGTGCCGCGTTGATCCGGCTGGTCAGGGTGGATTCGGACACGCTGCGCCCGTGCCAGATCCTGTCGATCAGCTCGTCCTTGCTCACGACGCGATCGCGGTTTTCCATGAGGTGAACGACGAGATCGAAAACCTGCGGCTCCACGGCCACGGGAACCTGCTCGCGGCTCAGCTCGCGCCGGTCGGTGTCGAGAAGGTGATCCCGGAACAGAAACTGCACGTCGAAAACTCAATCCTCACGGCAACATCTGGCAATGATGAAATCAAAATGGATTTCGACTTGAAGTCTGTGAGTCCGCCGAAGGGTCGACGGGGTTCAGCACGATTGCGTGATGGCTGCCATGCGGATTTCAGGGGGAATACCACTCTCGACGAGACTGCGGCGATTGAGCTGGGCTGCCGCGAGGCACTCTTCCCGTCATGTTGAGGCGACGGAGCGCAGTTGCCGAACAGCGCACCCTGCGTAAGCTGTCCTCCACCCAAAACACCAACCGTGAAGAAACGCCGATGCCCGCATTTCCCGCTTCCACCACCGTGCTCGACTCCATGCTGTTCCGCGACGCCTTCGGCACACCTGAGATGCGCGAGATTTTCTCCGACGTCGCGCTGGTCGGCCGCTACGCCGAGGTTGAGGTGGCGCTGGCGCGGGCGGAGGCGCGATGCGGCGTGATCCCGCGAGAGGCGGCCGACCAGATCGCGGCGCGGACCGACGTCACCGCGCTCGATTTCGATCTGCTGCGGCAGGAGACCGACATCGTCGGCTATCCGATCCTCCCCTTGGTGCATCAGATGGTGAAGCAGTGCGGCGAGGCTGGCCGTTACGTGCATTGGGGCGCGACCACGCAGGACATCATGGACACCGCGGTGGTGCTGCAGCTGCGCGCCGCGCTCGACATCATCGAGCGCGACATTGCCGAGCTCCGAAAAGTCCTTGCGGAGCTCTCAAAGCGCTATCGCGACACGCCGATGGCGGGCCGCACCCATCTCCAGCAGGCGCTGCCGGTGACCTTCGGCTACAAGACCGCGATCTGGCTCGCGATGTTCGACCGCCACGCCGAGCGCCTCAACCAACTGAAGCCGCGCGTCCTGGTCGGCCAGTTCGCCGGCGCTGCAGGCACGCTCGCCTCGCTCGGCGACAAGGGCCTTGAGGTGCAGGAGGCGCTCTGCGCCGAACTCAAGCTCGGCGTGCCCGCCTCGACCTGGCATGTCGCGCGCGACGGCTTTGCGGAAGCCGTGAATTTCCTCGCGCTCGTCACCGGCTCGCTCGGCAAGATCGCGCTTGACATCATGATCATGGCCTCGACCGAGTTCGCCGAGGTCTATGAGCCCTTCGTCAAGGGCCGCGGCGCCTCCTCGACCATGCCGCAGAAACGCAATCCGATCTCTTCGGAACTGATGCTCGCGGCAAGCAAGGCGGTGCGCCAGCATGCCGGCCTGATGCTGGACGCCATGGTGCAGGATTTCGAACGCGCCACCGGTCCCTGGCACGCCGAGTGGATGGCGATCCCCGAAAGCTTCGTGCTGACCGCGGGCGCCCTGCACCAGGCAAAATTTGCGCTCGCCGGCCTCATCGTGGATGAGGCGAGGATGAACGACAATCTCGCCATCAGCCGCGGCCTGATCGTGGCCGAAGCGGTCATGATGGGGCTCGCGCCGCAGATCGGCCGGCAGGAGGCGCATGACGTCGTCTACGACGCCTGCCGGCTTGCCAACGAGAAGGGCCTGACGCTGGCGGACGCGCTCTCGTCCGACACCCGCGTCGCAAGCCGCATCGACCGCGCCACAATCGAGGCGCTCACCTCACCGAAAAATTACCTCGGTCTTGCGCCTGCCATGGTGGACCGGGTGCTGAAATCCGCAACGCGTTGAAAACCAAGATGGGTGAAATTGCGTATCTTTCATGTGTCGCAAGGCGCTCGCGCACTTGTGTCTCGCGATGCTAGGCTTAGATTGAACAACAGACTTTCGGCAGAGGATTACGCATGACTGATCACCGCAATTCCGCCACTCCCATCGATCCCGCGAAGCTCGACCGGCTGGCCGAGGTGGCGGTGAAGGTGGGCCTGGGCTTGCGGCCGGGACAGGATCTGCTCTTGACGGCGCCCGCGATCGCGCTGCCGCTGGTGCGGCGGATCGCCGTGCATGCCTACAAGGCCGGCGCCGGCATCGTGACGCCGATCCTGTCGGACGAGGAGATGACGCTGGCGCGCTACCGCCACGGTCACGACGAGAGTTTCGACCGCGCCGCCGGCTGGCTCTACGAGGGCATGGCCAAGGCGTTCTCAGAGAACACCGCGCGGCTCGCCATCGTCGGCGACAATCCGATGCTGCTGTCGGGCGAGGATCCGTCCAAGGTCGCGCGCGCCAGCAAGGCCAATTCGATGGCCTATCAGCCGGCGCTGGAGAAGATCGTCAATTTCGACACCAACTGGAACATCATCGCCTATCCGAGCCCGTCCTGGGCCAAGCAGGTGTTTCCGAACGATCCGGAAGACGTTGCGATCGGCAAGCTCGCGGATGCGATCTTCGCGGCGTCGCGTGTCGACCGCGAGGACGCGATCGGCAACTGGGCGAGCCACAATGCGGTGCTGCGCGAGCGCACCAACTGGCTCAATGGCCAGCGTTTCCGCGCGTTGCAATATTCGGGACCGGGCACCGACCTCACCATTGGGCTGGCCGACGGCCATGAATGGGAAGGCGGCGCCTCGCTCTCCAAGAACGGCATCAGCTGCAATGCCAACATCCCGACCGAAGAGGTCTTCACCACGCCGCATTGCCGGCGCGTCTACGGGCATGTCGTGAGCTCGAAGCCGCTGTCCTATCAGGGCACGCTGATCGACAACATCGCGGTGCGCTTCGAGGACGGCAAGATCGTCGACGCCAAGGCCTCGCGCGGCGCGGAGGTGCTGAACAAGGTGCTCGACACCGACGAGGGCGCGCGCCGTCTCGGCGAGGTCGCGCTGGTGCCGCATTCCTCGCCGATCTCGCAGAGCGGGCTGTTGTTCTACAACACGCTGTTCGACGAGAACGCGGCCTCGCACATCGCGCTCGGCCAGTGCTACTCGAAGTGCTTCGTCAACGGCGCGCAGCTGACGCCGCAGCAGATCGCAGCGCAAGGCGGCAACCAGAGCCTGATCCACATCGACTGGATGATCGGCTCGGCCGAGACCGACATCGACGGCATCCTGGCCGACGGCAGCAAGGTCCCGGTGTTCCGCAAGGGCGAGTGGGCGAAGTAGCGTCGCTGCTCGTCATGGCCGGGCTTGTCCGGGCTTGTCCCGGGCATCCACGTTCTTTGTGCCGCAAGGCGTGGATGGCCGGAAGCCCGGCCATGACGGTGGTGAGCACCAGAGGCCCACCTGCCGGCGTCGAGCGCGTTCACGCCGCCGCGTCGCGTGTCGAGCCAGTACGGGCGAGCGATCAGGAGCTGGACGATCGCCTCGAAGTTCTCCGCGATGATCCCGGCGCGGCCTTCCGATGAGACGTAAAGCACAGTCCGCGACAGCAGCAGGACAAATGCTCCGCCGGCGCCGTCACTGCCGATCTGCCGGGGGCTCTCGATGCCGTCGATCGTGAACCAACTCTCTTGGTCCGGCGCAAAGGAGACATCGAGGCTGCCGAGCCAGGCGACGACCTCGTCGTTGGCTGTGAGGACCTTGGGCGTCAGCGGCATCGGCATGGGCTCCTTGGCTGCTTCGCGCATTTTGTCGCACCCTGGAAAAGATGGGTTCATGTGCGCGGATTTGCAGAGAAATCGGCGCGCTAGCTGCTTTGCACATGCAACTTGCGGCTGATTTGCGGGGCCTGCGTAAGAAAGAATTAAAAGCCGGCCACTAGCGTCCCAACATCTTTGGAAACGATCCGGGCCGAGACCCGGCACACATATTATTTATTCCCTGGGGAAGCAGATGTCGCGCGCATTGATTGAAGTCGGTAATTGCAATGTGGACCTCGAGCTGCGGCCGATCGAGCCGTCCTGGATCATCGAGGGCAACCCGGTATCGCGCTCGCATATCCTGTCGACCAGCGCCGATGGCACCGCCTCGACCATCATCTGGCACTGCACCGAAGGCCGCTTCAACTGGTACTACGACGTCGACGAGACGATCATGATCATGGAAGGATCGATCGTGCTCGAAAGCGACGGCATGCCGCCGAAGCGCTACGGTCCCGGCGACGTCATCTACTTCCGCGACGGCGCCCATGCCAAATGGCACGTCGAGGGCTACGTCAAGAAGATTGCGTTCTGCCGCAAGACCAATCCGGTGATGATCGGTTTCCTGATCCGCGTCGTCAACAAGCTCAAGAAGATATTCGTCTCCACCGGCGAGCGTCGTCCGGCTTCGCTGATGGGCGCCGGTTAACAGCACGGTTTCAAGGACGCTTCCCAGCGGCCACGACGAAGAGGGGGCGGGATCACATCCCGGCCCCTCTTTTCGTCATGACGGCAGATCGAGCCGGTAGAAATCGGCCGCGGTCTGCGAGAACAGCGCCGTCTTCTCGGCTTACTGACGATGCCGGCGCAGATCGCGGCTTTGCCGTAACCGCCGCGTCGCCCTCACATCGACCACAAGCCGCCACTCGGCTGCCGTGGCAGGCTTGGCCTCGCCGAGCCAATGGAAGGAGTCCTCGGTGATCTCGGTGAAACTCCAGCGCATCAGCTCACCCGCTTCGGTCACGCCTTCCTGCACGATGTCGGCTCCGCGTGCGCGGCCGATCTGCTGGCGGAAAACGCAGCGCGCCGGATCGAACCAGGAAATCCGCCACGCGGAAATGCTGGGGTCGTAGACCCGCAGCGTCGTGCCGTACCAATTGCCCGCGACCGGAAAGGCCGGGCTGCCCGCGGGCCGCGGGATGATCCAGACGTCCTGCACGGCGCGCCCCTCCAGCACCCAGCCGAAATGGATCTCGCCCGGTGCGATATGTTTCGCTCCATCGGTGCCATGGGCCGTGATCTCGGCACGCCAGTCGCCGACGAAGCGGCCATAGAGCTGGAGCGCTGCGGCATGCTCCGGATTTGGTCCGTCGGCGTGCAACAATCTCGCAAATTCGGTCATGTCGATCTCCTGTTGTCGGCAGATCAGCACGACCGGATCGCGGATGACTTGGAGAAAATTGCCGCCCGCGAAGATCAGGTCTTACGCAGGGCAAGATGTTTGATGCCCCGATCGGCCTCATCTATCGTCCGTCCGCTCCCTGAGCGTTCGGCGCGCCAGATCACGATGACAGAGACGATGACGAGGCCCGCGCCGAGCAGCATCATGGGCGAGAACGGCTCGCCCAGCACGACAGTGCCGAGCAGCACCGCGATCACCGGATTGACGAAAGTATAGGTCGACACCAGCGAGGTCGAGACGTTCTCCAGCAGCCAGTTGTAGGCGACGAATCCGATCACGCTGCCCGAGATGATCAGCCATAACGCCGCTGCAAGCGACGTCGACGAGACGTCGCCCGGCCTGAAGCTTTCGATCTCGCCCGTCAGCCAGCTGATCGCGAACAGCACCGCACCGCCAATCGATAGCTGCATGCCTGATAGCAGGATCGCGGACGTCTGGCTGGACATGCGCCGGGACAGCACGGTCCCCGCTGACCACGACAAGGCTGCAGCCAGCAGGAGGACGACGGGAAGAATGCTGATGCCGGCCTGCTCGACGTTCTGCCATGCCACGAGTCCCACGCCCAGGAAGCCCGGCGCGAGTGCGAGCAGGGCCACGGGCCTCGGTCGCTGATCGCCAGGGACCACGAGGTCGATCAGCAGGATCCAGAACGGGATCGTGGCGAGCACGATTGCTGCCACGCCCGACGGAACCGATTGCTGTGCGAAGGCAAGCACACCGTGGCAGCCGACGAAGAACAGCAGTCCGCACAGGCTCGCCAAGGCCCATGCCTGCCACGACACGCTCGCGACCTGTCCCCCGCTCATCGCCAGCAACACAACGCCGCCGCAGAACGAGCGAAGCGCCATCAACAGGAATGGCGGGATGGACTTCAGGCCCAGCGTGATGGCGAAGTAGGTGGAACCCCATAGCAAATAGATGGCTGCGAATGAGCCGATGATCAGGAACCTTCTTCTCATGATTGCTCCGACCGAGGACGATCTCGAGCAACCAAGTCGGAGGCGGTTCATGCGTTCCCGCCTTTGCGGGTCAGACTCCGTCGAGGATGATCACCGTCGGCTTCGACGGCAGCGCATCGCGTGACATTCGGAACGAGCGCGCATCGCGCCGGTCGATCTCGAACTGCTGGCCGATGCGGTCCATGAACTCGTCGAGCGGGGTGGCGAAGCGATGCATCGGCAGCACCACGGACGCGCGCAGGCGTTTGGTGATGTCGGAGATGCCGCTCAACGACATGGTGTAGGTGCCGTCGATCGGCACCATCACGATGTCCAGCCGTCCGATCTGGGCAAAGTGACTGTCGTCGAGCTTGTGATGGAGATGGCCGAGATGGCCGATGCAAAGGCCGGCGACCTCGAAGATGAAGATCGAATTGCCGTCGCGGATCATATCGACGCCGGCATCGTCGCCGAAATAGCGGCGGATGTCGGTCGTGACGTTGCGGATGAAAGTGTCGCCGATGCGTTCCGAGATGATGGCCGGCTTGCCGTCGTCGCCCCAGCCGTGCAGCACATGGGCAATGCGCTTGTCGGGAAAGAGACTATAGTGGGTGCTGTGGGCCCGGTTCATGGTGACGACGTCGGGCAGCCGGCCCACCTGATAGGCGCCGCTATAGTCGGTGGCAATCCGCAAGCCGCCGGGCGTGTCGATGAAATAGGTGGAGTGGCCGGCATAGGTGATCTCGACCTCCGCGGCGGCCGCCGCCGGCCTGAATGCGACCGACACGACCCGAGGCGCGGCATTGGCCATCGCCAGGCACTCGCTGCGCTGTGGTGGCTGCTGGGCGAGGGCAGGCGAGGAGTATGCGCCGAACAGCGCCAGAGCTGCTGAGACCAGTCGCCACATGAAACCGTCCCCGATGACTTCAGTGGAAAGTCTAGCGTGCAATGCAACGCGTGGCCAATAGGGTGCGATCAACAGCGCGTCAGTGCCGCAGATCGACTGCTCACCTGCCCATGACGCAGCCATAAGGCAGAATGCTCCAGCCGCAAAGGAGCGGGTGAGTACTTCCCTGTCACTCCCGCCGCGGGCTG
The DNA here is from genome assembly GCF_054057995.1 of Bradyrhizobium sp. USDA 4486. Classification (NCBI taxonomy): domain Bacteria; kingdom Pseudomonadati; phylum Pseudomonadota; class Alphaproteobacteria; order Hyphomicrobiales; family Nitrobacteraceae; genus Bradyrhizobium; species Bradyrhizobium sp. USDA 4486. The sequence goes on along the minus strand of NZ_JBSRZV010000001.1, from coordinate 5,805,732 downwards.
AACTTCCAGGTGATGGCGACGAGGCCGGCAGTGATCAATCCGCTGATCAGCCCTGCGATCGGCAAGGCGAGCAGCAGCGCGGCGCTGGCGGCCCAGCCGATCGACGAGAAGGCTTCGGCGAAGGTCGCAAGGCGCGACGAGGTCTGGCGGCGGCGGAACTGGCTGCGCTTGGCCTGCACCCGGAACCAGAGCTGGATCGCGGTCGCCGAGGCCGCGCTGATGACGATCGCACCGGCGCTGACCGCGGCCTGATACGGCGAGGCGAGGGCGAGCGCGGCGACCAGCGGGCAGAAGATGGCGGCGATGGCGATCAGCACCACCTCGATCTTGGCGCGAATGATGCTGGACGGCGTCAGCGGCGCGGTCGCGACCAGATCGGGCGCATCTTCACCGGAAATGGTCAGCCAGGCGAGTCCACCGGCAAGCTGACCGGCCGCCATGACGATGACGGGCGTGATCAGCGTCACCGCTGCGGAGCTGTCGGCAAAGCTGCGCCAGAGCAAGAGCGCCGGCGGCACCAGATAGAGCAGTTGCATCAGGGTCTGCGAGATCAGCCAGGGATCGCGCCAGAGCAGCATGAATTCCTTGCGCCGCAGCGCCTGCTGCCGCGATCCGCCGCGGAACGGACGCTCCCTCGCGCGCCTGCGGCCGGAGCTGCCGTAAGCCGCGGCATCGATCGCGGTGTCGGCGAAGCGGCCGGAGAAGATCGCCATCACGCCGCCGAGCAGCACGAGCCCGAGCGCCAGAAGCAGCAGCAGCGCCTCGCTGTCGCCCATCGTCGCCCGCGCCGGCCACCACCAGATGCTGTCGACACCGGGGGCGTAGGCGGCAAGGCTCCCAGAGGTCAGGATGGCGAAGCGCGATAGCGTGCCGTAGGACATGATCGCGGCGACCTGGAGCGCGATCACGAAGCCGGCGCCGATGATCGCCGCCAGGATCTGGGCCGCAAAGCGCGTCCGCGCCGGGCCGATCAGGCGGAACAACAGGATGGTGACGGCAATCGCGATCGCCGCTGCCGACAGGCCCATCGCGATGACGACGCCGAACGCCGCGACCCAGCGCGGTCCGCCGCCGATCACCAGCACGTCGATGAACGGCGTCGAGAACAGCAGCGCCAGCACCGTGACGGTGAGCGCGATCGCGGCAATGCGCACCGAGAACAGATTGGCCAGCGTCGCGGGCGAGGACAGGATCAGGTCGAGATCGGCGCGGGCGTAAAACACCCGCGTCACCGATTCGATCGCCTGCGACAGCATCAAGGTCCAGGCGAGGAGGATCGTCGCCGAGATCACGATCAGCGAGGATTTGTCGAGCGGCAATTGCAGGTCGGCGAAGCGGCCGATCACGGCCCAGGCCGGCACGTGCAGCAACGCTGCGAAGAAGAGAAGGCCGATCATTGCGGCGCGCGCCCGCTTGCGCCGTCCGCCGGTCATCATCGCGAACCATTCGCGCCAGGCGAGGCGGAGCTCGTGGCGGGCGAACCAGGACAGTGCGGTCGCCGAGCTCATGCGGCTTCCTGGAGCGTCACAAGCGCGATGAAGAGATCTTCGAGGCTGGTATCGGCGTGGCCGTTCTGCTGGCGTAGCTCGGTCAGCGTGCCCTCGGCGAGGAGCCGGCCCGAGGCGATCACGCCGATGCGGTCGGCCATCCGCTCGGCCACTTCGAGGATGTGCGTCGTCATGATGACGGTGCAGCCGGCGCGGACGCGCTCGCTCAGCAAGCCCTTGACGTGGCGGGCCGAGACGGCATCGAGGCCCGTCAACGGCTCGTCGAGGATGATCAGGCGGGGATCGTGCACCAGCGCGCCGGCCAGCGCTACCTTCTGGCGCATGCCCTTCGAAAAACCCTCGCAGCGTTCGTGCCGGTGCGGCGCGAGGCCGAGCGAGGCGAGCAGCTCCTGCGCGACCGGTCCGGAGACCGATGGTGCGATGCCCCAGAGACCGGCGACGAATTCGAGATATTCCAGGGGCGTCAGCTTGTCATAAATCATCGGCTCGTCGGAGACCCAGGCCATCACCTGCTTGGCCGCCACCGGACTTTGAAGCGCATCGATGCCGAAGATCGAGACCGCGCCGGCATCGGGCCTAAGCAGGCCCGCAACCATGCGCAAAGTGGTGGTCTTGCCGGCGCCGTTGGGGCCGACCAGCGCATAGAATTCGCCGGCATGGATGGTGAGATCGAGGCTGTCGACCGCCAACCGGTCAAAACGCTTCGTTAACCCTTGGACTTCGAGTGCCGACTTGTCCGGCTTCATGACGGCCACACCATCCGGTTTTACATCGCCCGCAACCATGACCCGAAGATGTTTCGGCACCGTGAATCTACGGCCCATAAATTCCACCATCCGGTTTTGACCAAAGGCAAGTCACCGTTTGTTGACAGCGCTTGGTGGTTCAGGCTGAATTGGCCCGGGACGAATGCGCGAACGCGGCGAAACGACTGCGTAGCGACTGGACACAAGATGCGGCGAGGCGGCCAAAAAACCGCCGGTTGCATCGGGAGGAAGCGCGGCGATGCTGGATTTCGTTCAGCAGCTGGTCAGCGGTGTTGCGCTCGGCTGCGTCTACGGCCTGATCGCGCTTGGCTTCGTGCTGGTCTACAAGGCCACCGAGGTCGTCAATTTCGCCCAGGGCGATCTGATGATGCTGGGCGGCTTCTTCGCCTTCACCTTCATCGGCATGATGGGGCTGAACTACTGGGTCGGCTTTGCCGGTGCGGTGGCGGCGATGGCGTTGTTCGGCATGCTGGCCGAGCGCGTGGTGGTGCGGCCGATCCTCGGCTATCCGCAATTTTCCATCATCATGGCCACGATCGGCCTCGGCTATTTCCTGCGCTCGGTGGCCGGCATGGTCTGGGGCACCGATGATTTCAAGATCGACACGCCGTTCAGCCAGGGCGTCCTGCGCATCGGCTCGCTGGTGCTGGCCTATGACAAGCTCTCGGTGATCGCGGCGACGATCATCCTCTGCACGCTGCTCTATTTGTTCTTCAACAAGACCACGCTCGGCACTGCGATGCGTGCCAGCTCCGAGAACATGCTGGCGGCCTATTACATGGGCATTCCGGTCAAGCGGGTGGTATCGGTGGTCTGGGCGATCAGCGCGGCGGTCGCGACCTGCGCCGGCGTGCTGCTGGCACCGATCACCTTCATCCACTCCAATGTCGGCCTCGTGCTTGGCCTCAAGGCGTTTCCGGCCGCCGTGCTCGGCGGCTTCGGCTCGATTCCCGGCGCGGTGGTCGGCGGCGTCCTGATCGGCGTGATCGAGAGCATGGCCGGGTTCTATCTCGCGGAAGGATGGAAGGACGTCGCGCCCTACATCGTGCTGCTCGCGGTGCTCTTGCTCAAGCCCGAAGGCCTGTTCGGCCTTCACGTCCGCAAGAAGGTCTGAACGCATGCGCTTCCTGTTCAAGACCGACTATGAGGACGACATCAGGCTGTTTCCGCATTCGGGCTATGTCGTCTCCTACGGCATCCTGCTCGCGCTGCTGCTGATCGCGCCCTATGTGCTCTCCAGCTATTTGATGAGCCAGCTCGTCTTCGTCTGCATCTATGCGACGGTCGGCGTGGCGCTGATGATCCTGACGGGGTTCACCGGTCAGGCTTCGCTCGGCCACGCGGCGTTCCTCGCGATCGGCGCCTACACGGCGGCTTACCTGCAGAAATACAATGTGCCGTTCCCGGTCTATTTCCTCGCCGCGGGCGTGCTGACCGGCTGCATCGGCGCGCTGGTCGGCTTTCCCGCGCTGCGGCTCCAGGGCATCTATCTCGTCATCGCCACCATCTCCTTCGCCTTCATAGTCGAGGAGATCCTGGCGCGCTGGGAGAGCGTCACCAACGGCAATGAGGGCATGCGGGTCAAGACGCTGTCCCTGCTCGGCGTCACCGTGCCGCGCGACAGCCCGACCTTCTATTTCCTCTGCCTTGCCGTGCTGGTGCTGACCATCATCGGCACGCTCAATCTGTTGCGCTCGCCGACGGGGCGCGCTTTCGTCGCGATCCGGGACTCCGAGACGGCTGCGCGCAGCATGGGCATCAATGTCGCGCTCTACAAGGTCAAGTCCTTTGCGATCTCGGCGGCGATCACCGGCCTTGCCGGTGTGCTGTTCGCGCACAAGCTCTCCTTCATCTCGCCGGAAATGTTTACGCTGCAGCTCTCCATCGAGTTCATCATCGTGATCCTGATCGGCGGCAGCTTCAGCCTGCACGGCGCGGTGTTAGGGGCGATCTTCATCGTGATGATCGATCCGTTCCTGACTTATCTCAAAGACGACATGCCCGGCATCATCGCCGGCATCGCCGCGACGTTCGGGGCTGGCCCCGCGACCGCGGCCAATATCCAGTCGAAAGCCGCGGCCTTCGCCTCGCTCAACGGCCTGAAGGGCGCGATCTACGGCATCATCATCGTGTTGTTCGTGCTGTTCGAGCCGCTCGGGCTCTACGGCCGTTGGCTGAAGGTCAAACTCTTCTTCCAGCTGTTCCCGCTCTACAAGCGCGCCACCTTCAAGCGGCAGAAGATCTATGTGAAATCGGAGCGGAACCGATGAGCTATTTCCGCGCCGAGAACCTGTCGCTGCATTTCGGAGGTCTCAAGGCGGTCGATGCGGTGTCGTTCGCGGTGGAGAAGGGCGAGATTCTCTCGATCATCGGTCCCAACGGCGCCGGCAAGAGCTCGATCTTCAATTTGATCTCGCGGATTTACCGGCCGACCTCGGGCCGCATCTTCTTCGAGGACCAGGACATCACCGAGCAGCCGCCCTACGACATCGCAAGGCTCGGCATCGCCCGCACGTTTCAGAACATCGAGCTGTTCGAGAACGCGACGGTGCTGTCGAATTTGCTGGTCGGCCGTCACCGCCATTCGACCACGCAGCTCTGGCAGGAGCTGCTGTTCCTGCCGAGCGTGCGCGCCAACGAGAAGGTGCATCGGCGCCGGGTCGAGCAGGTGATCGAGTTCCTCGATCTCGAGCCCTATCGCGACAAGCTGATCTCGGGGCTGCCTTACGGCGTGCGCAAGGTGATCGAGCTCGCCCGCGCGCTGTGCTCGGAGCCGAAACTGATCCTGCTCGATGAACCGTCATCCGGCCTCAATGTGGAGGAGACCGACGACATGTCGTTCTGGATCCGCGACATGAAGAGCGAACTCGGCATCACCGTGCTGATGGTGGAGCACGACATGTCGCTGGTCAACCGCGTCTCCGACCGCGTCATCGCGCTGAACTACGGCCGCGTGCTCGCGATGGGCTCGCCCGCCGAGGTGCAGCAGCATCCCGACGTGGTCGCCGCGTATCTCGGAGCATGACGTATGGATACGACCGTGGCGGCCGACATCATCCTGAAGCTCTCCAACATCGAGAGCTATTACGGGCCGATCATGGCGATCCGCGGCATCTCGCTGGAGGTGCCGCGTGGCCGCATCGTTACGCTGCTCGGCGCCAACGGCGCCGGCAAGACCACGGTGCTGAAGACCATCTCCGGCATTCTCGATCCGCAGAAGGGCGCGATCGAGTTCATGGGCACGCCGATCCAGCGCATGGAGGCCGACCGCATCGTGCGGCTCGGCCTCAGCCATGTGCCTGAGGGGCGCGAGGTGTTTCCGTTCCTGTCGGTGCGCGAGAACCTGATGATGGGCGCCTATCCGCGCCGGGATCGCGACGGCGTCGCGGAGGATCTGGAGCGCGTCTACGGTTACTTCCCGCGGCTGAAGGAGCGCATCAACCAGCCGGCCGGCCAGCTCTCCGGCGGTGAGCAGCAGATGCTCGCGATCGGGCGCGCGCTGATGAACCGGCCGACGCTGCTGCTGCTCGACGAGCCTTCGCTCGGCCTCTCGCCACTGCTGGTGAAGGAGATCTTCACGATCATCCGCCGCGTCAACGAGGAGCAGGGCATGTCGATCCTGCTGGTCGAGCAGAATGCCAAGGTGGCGCTGGAGACCGCGCATTACGGCTATGTGCTGGAGATTGGCCGCATCGTCATGAACGACACCTGCGACCGCTTGATGCATTCCCGGGACATCCAGGAATTCTACCTTGGCGCCAAGGAACAGGGCGCGCGGGGCGAGCGGCGCTGGAAAAAGAAGAAGACTTGGCGCTAGAAGACTTGGCGCTAAAGGAAGAGACTTGGCGCTAAAGGAAGATTCGGCGTTAAATGGAATGGCCCATCCGCCAACATAGACCGCCGGCAAGGCAGGCAGCGGAGGGCAAGGCGACGAGGAGGAGACGTGCATGGCCCGACCGGCGGTGCTGACGGTCGCTGATACGATCGCGAAGAGCTTCCAGCTCGCCGCCGAGACGCGCGGCGAGCGGCCGGCGATCCGTGAGAAGAAGTTCGGCATCTGGCAGCCGACGAGCTGGCGCGAATGGCTCGCGATCTCCAGGGAGATCGCCTACGCGCTCCGTGCCACCGGCTTCATGCCCGGCGACGTCGCCTCCATCATCGCCAATGCCGTGCCGGAATGGGTCCATGCCGATATGGGCATATTGTGCGCCGGCGGCGTCTCCTCCGGAATCTATCCCACCGATTCGTCGTCTCAGGTCGAGTATCTCCTCAACGATTCCGCCACCCGGGTCATCTTCGCCGAGGACGAGGAGCAGCTCGACAAGATTCTCGCCTGTCGCGCGCGCTGCCCTAGCCTGCAACGCATCATCGTGTTCGACATGGAGGGCCTCAGCGGATTCTCCGACGACATGGTGATGTCGCTCGACGAGTTTCGCGCGCTCGGCCGCAACCACATGGTCGGACGCGAGGCGCTGTGGCAGGAGATGATCGACAGCCGCAGCGCCGGCGATCTCGCCGTGCTCGTCTACACCTCCGGCACCACGGGGCCGCCCAAGGGCGCGATGCACGCCAACCGCAGCGTCACGCATCAGATGCGGCACGCCAACGATTTCATCCCGGCACGGGAGGACGAGGACCGACTGATCTTCCTGCCGCTCTGCCACGTCGCCGAGCGCGTCGGCGGCTACTACATCTCGGTCGCGCTCGGCTCGGTGATCAATTTTGCCGAGAGCCCGGAGACCGTGCCGGACAACTTGCGCGAGGTGCAGCCGACCGTCTTCCTGGCGGTGCCGCGGATCTGGGAAAAGTTCTATTCCGCGATCACGATCGCGCTGAAGGACGCGACGCCGCTGCAGCAATGGGTCTATCGCCGCGCGATCGATGTCGGCTACCGCATGGTCGATTGCCGGCTCGAGGGCAGGGCGCCGCCGCTGTCGCTGCGCCTCGCCAACCGCCTCGCCTATCAGGTCGTGTTCCGCAACATCCGCCGCATGATCGGCCTCGACCGCTGCCGCATCGCCTTCACGGGCGCAGCGCCGATCGCGCCGGAATTGATCCGCTGGTATCTCGCGCTCGGCATCGACATGCACGAGGTCTATGGCCAAACCGAGAATTGCGGCGTCGCGACCATGATGCCGGCGGAGCGCATCAAACTCGGCTCGGTCGGCAAGGCGGTGTCGTGGGGCGAGGTCGCGCTGTCTCCTGATGGCGAGATCCTGATCAAGGGCGACTTCCTGTTCATGGGCTATCTGAACCAGCCGGAGAAGACCGCGGAAACCATCGATGCGCACGGCTGGCTGCACACCGGCGACGTCGGCACCATCGATAACGAAGGTTTCGTCCGCATCACCGACCGGATGAAGGACATCATCATTACCTCCGGCGGCAAGAACATCACGCCATCCGAGATCGAGAACCAGCTCAAATTCTCGCCCTACATTTCCGATGCGGTGGTGATCGGCGACAAGCGGCCGTATCTGACCTGCCTCGTGATGATCGATCAGGAGAACGTCGAAAAGTTCGCCCAGGATCACGACATCCCCTTCACCAATTATGCCAGCCTGTGCCGGGCGACGGAAATTCAAGACCTGATCTGGCGCGAGATCGAACGGGTCAATGCCAATTTCGCCCGCGTCGAGACCATCAAGCGGTTCTACCTGATCGAGCGTCAGCTCTCGCCGGAGGACGAGGAGCTGACGCCGACCATGAAGCTGAAGCGCGGCTTCGTGAACAAGCGCTATGCCGCCGAGATCGACGCAATGTATCGCGAGCGCGCGGTGGCGTGAGACGCATGCTCCGCGCCTTTGGATCGCGGCATGTGCGGACAAGAAGCGAATGGGCGATGGCCCCCGCCCTTCGCGCAACACGGGCCCAAAGGAGAGGAGACGTCCATGTCGAAATCGTTCAGCGCATTCGGCCTTGCTGTGAGCGCCGTGGTGCTCGCCAGTCTGCCGGCCGTGGCGCAAACCAAGGTCACCAATCAAGGCATCTCGGCATCCGAGATCGTCATCGGCACCCATCAGGACCTGTCGGGTCCGATCAAGGGATGGGGCGTGCCGGTCTCCAACGGCATGAAGATGGCGGTCGAGGAGATCAACGCGGCCGGCGGCGTCCAGGGGCGCAAGATCCGCCTGGTGGTCGAGGACAGCGGCTACGACCCCAAGAAGGCCGTGCTGGCCTCGCAGAAGCTGATCGAGCGCGACAAGATCTTCGCGATGGTGGGCGCGATGGGATCGCCGACCGTTCTCGCCGCGCAGGATATCCTGCTCGACGCCGGCGTGCTCCAGCTGTTCCCGCTGACGGCGGCCGAGTTCACCTTCAAGTTCGACCCGGCCAAGCCGCAGGAGCGGCTGAAGTTCAACAATTTGCTGCCCTATGTCGAGAGCACGCGCGCCGCGCTCAAATACATGATGGAGTGGAAGAACTTCCAGAAGCCCTGCATCATGTATCAGGACGACGAGTACGGAAAGAACGTGCTCGACGGTTTCAACCAGCAGCTCACCGCGATGAAGGTGCAGCCGGCCTCGGTCACCAGCTACAAGCGCGGCGCCTCCGATTTCAGCGCGCAGATTGCCAAGATGAAGTCCGACGGCTGCGATCTCGTGGTGCTCGGCGCGGTCCTGCGCGAGCCGATCGGGGCCATGGGCGAGGCCAAGAAGCTGGGCTGGGACGTCACGTTCCTTGGCGCAACACCGACCAACGTGATGGAGGTGCCGATGCTCGGCAAGGACGCGGTCGAAGGGCTCTACGCGGCGAGCGGCTTCGAGATTCCCTATGAGGACACCGCCAAGGGCAAGGTCCACGACTGGCTGATCAACTACAAGAAGATGTTTGGCACCGATGCCAACACGCAGGCGATCATCGGCTACAATGCGGTGATGACGTTTGCGTTCTACGCCGACAAGGCGGGCAAGGATCTGACCGGTCAGAAGATGCTTGATTCGCTCGAGTCCGGCGAAAAATTCCTCGACATCTTCAACTCGCCGCCGACCAAGTTCTCCAAGACCGACCACCTCGCCAACACCATCACCCAGGTGCAGCAGGTCAAGGGCGGCCGCTGGGTGCTGGTGAAGGACAATCTGATGTTTTGATCTCGCTTGCCTTCCCCTGGAAGGGAATCGCGTACGAACATTCACGAGAGGACGTCATGCCCGGCCTTGTCCCGGGCATCCACGTTCTGTGTGCCACTCGGCGCGGCGTGGATGGCCGGGACAAGCCCGGCCATGACGTTGTGGAAGCTTCAGTGCCCCAAGTTCTTGGGCATATGCGATGGCCCTGCCCTCCACGGGAGGGTAAGAGCTACGATCCCCCGCCTGCCGTCCCCGAATTCACCGGGGCCAGCTCGTCTTCCCGGCAACGCCAGCCGTCGGCGGCTTTGACGAACGCAAAGGTCCGCTGGATTCTCAGCCGGCGCGTGACGTTGAAGGCTTCGCCGGAGCGCTCCTTGTTGTCGGCCCCCGCCTGCGGCTGGCCCGTCCTGGGATTCCAGCAAGTGCCGGTGCAGGTCGAGGCGACCTTGCTGCAGGTGGTGAAGGGCGCCAGCACCGCCATCTCGATCTCGCCGGTGATTTGCGCCTCCTGCTCGGTGACCTGGCTGTCGATCGCATAGACGCGGTTGATGCGAAGGAAGTTTCCGCAGGAATTGGCGGCGTGAATCCGCGCGGCGCAGAAATCGACCGCGTCGGTGTCGGGCGAGCGCGCCGCGATCTGCCGGCCGAACACCTTCTTCGGATCGCCTTTCGCCGCGCGGATCTCCTCGCTCTTGTGCTTCAGATAGTCGGCGAGGCAGCCTTCCGCCGTTTCGAGCTCGGCCAGCGGCACGTTCTCCTTGCCGACAAGATTGCACTTGCGATCGCGCTCGCGCGTCCAGCGGCCGTATTCGGCGTAGGCAAAGCGCGCCGCGGTCGGGTCGAGCTTGCCGATCAGGCCGAGCACCTGGCTGTTCAGCTCGGTCTCGGTGAGCGCCAGCGCCGGGTCCGCGCAGATCAGCGCGCCCGCCGCGGTGTTGGCCGCAAGACAGTCGAAATCCGGGTCGCGTACGATCGCGGCGCGCTCCTCGGTCACCTTGAGCAGGCACGCTTTCACCCGGTCGAACTCGTCGGAGCGGATCGCGGTCTGGCCGACGATGCCGCAGCCGAGATTGCGCTGGCGGATCCAGATCGCGTTCTCCTCGATCGCGGGCAGACGATCGGGCAGGCGCGCGAGCCGCGCCTCGATCGCAATGCTCAGCTTCTCGGCGGCGGCAGCGAGCTCGGGATCGCCGCAGAACAATTGGTTGCCGGGATCGCGAATCGACTGGCAGTTGTTTCGGGCAAATAGCGGCAGCCGATCGGCGACGGAGCGGTCGGATGGGCCGGATTGCGCCAAGGCTGGTGCCGCCGGCAACGCCAGCAACGCAAGCACAGACAGCACGATGAACCGCATTCCACTCGCCCCCCGCATAGAAGGCACCATGCTAGCGCCCCCGAACCGGCGACGAAACCGGTTTGTGGCGGGACGAGGTCCGGGCTACAGGGCCAGTAGTCCGTGTGTAACTCATATCCGCGATGTCCGCTTATCCTGAACAGCGGCCCAGAAGCAGACGTTGCACGAGGTCCAAGAAGGGCGAGCAGCTGACACGCAGCGCGAACGGATGAGATGGCCGCTGTACGAATTAAGTAATCCCGAGACGCGTCGCTGCTCCGCTAGGAGACATGCGAGGGCTCACAACCGTCCTGCGCGGCGTATTCTATCACCTCGTTCGCGCGGGCATATATCATCGGGGGAATTTCCAAGCCGACTTGCTTGGCTGTCTTCGCATTGATCACAAGCTCATATCGAGTCGGCTGTTCGACCGGTAAATCTCGCGGATCGGCCCCTTGAGAATTTTGGACACGAAGTCAGCACCGCGCGCGTAGTGATCCAGATAAGGAAGTCCATACGAGACCAGTCCGCCAGCAGCCACGTAGTCCTTTGTCTCAAACGACGTGAGAAGTCTCCGTTCAGCGGCTAGCTTTCCAATTAGCGCGCGGTTTGCAAGCGAAAACGAGTCGACTAGCACCATGATAGCCTGCGGCCGCTCTTCGCCAAGCGCTTCGAATGCTTTTTCGATGTCTCCCCGGCGGCTGATTGGCACTCCCTTTCACGGTAATGGCCAATGAAGCTCCGATAGTCTTAATTGTTTCTAAGATTTGTGCCTGAACGGGCGCATCTGGATTCCATAAGACAGCTATACTGTTCAACGTCGGAAGGATTCTTTGAGAATCTCGTATTGCTTTGCGACGACTTCGCCGGTCGGTGCCAGCGTAACGCCAGTTGCATTTCCGAACCATCACGGCAGCGCGCCGGCAATGTGCCAGTCACAGGGAGCGGCACTGGGACAGCGTGACTGTCGGATTACATCGCTTGCGCCAATGGAAGTTTGAGCATTCAATTCAGCGATGACGCGTCACTACCGCAAGTAGTTTTTTAGCGATGGAGAGACCGTGAGGCAAGTGTGATGGCTTCATACGTAGCTGAAAAGGGAGGGTACGACTAGTCGGTGCAACTAAGTGATCGGGAGTGGCCAACCGCGCAGCCTCATGCGCGCGCTGACCAGCACTGTCGATGGCCAAAAGGGAGGAGAACAATGGGTACCTGGCTCAGTGAGCGAGAACAGCGTCTCGTCGCGGGCGCGGAGGCGGCATCGGCGGCAACGCCGATTCCCACTCAGATTGTTTCTAACGGCGAGTATCTGCCGCCCCCGCAAAGCGCTACGCAAAGGAAGGTCGAGGCGCGGATCAACGAGCTTGCCGACGTGAACGGCAAGCACCTCGGCTTGAGCCGCAGGCAGTTCCTGCATACGAGCTGCGGCATGGCGGCGGCATTCCTCGCCATGAACGACATCTATGGCAATGTCTTCCAGGTCGCGCCCGCAGAGGCCCGCGAGCCCGAGCTGATGCTGGCGCGCGCGCAAGCCCTCGCCGGCCAGTTCATCTTCGACGTCCAGACCCATTTCGTGCGCGACGACTTCGATCACAAGGAGCTCTTGGGGCTGGCGGACTTTGCGAGCCAGCACTGGAATCCGAAGATGAAGGAGGAAGGCGTCTCCTCGCTCGCCCGCTACAAGTTTCAGAACTACGTGAAAGAGATCTACTACGACAGCGACACCAACATGGCACTCTTGAGCGGCGCGCCGTTCGACGATCCAAGCTGGTGGCTTCTGTCCAACGAGCAGATCGTCAAGGCGCGCGAACTCATCAACGACTTCGCCGGATCGCGCCGCCTGCTGGCGCACAGTGTCATCACCCCCAAGCAGCCCGGCTGGATGGAGGAGGTCGACAAGGCGATCGACGTCTACAAGCCGGACTCCTGGAAGTCCTACACAATCGGCGATCCGCTGGCGCCCTCCAAGTTCCCATGGCGGCTCGACGACGAGCTGCTGATGTATCCATTCTACGAAAAAGCGGTGAAGGCCGGCATCAATACGCTCTGTATCCACAAGGGGCTGCTGCCGCCCGATTACGAGAAGTCGTTCGCCGGCGTGTGGGAATACGCAACCGCGTGGGACATCGGAAAGGCTGCCAAGGATTGGCCGCAGATGAACTTCGTGATTTATCACTCGGCGCTACGGCCATTCCTCGAGCTGCCGGACAAGGCGTGGGCGGAGTTCGAGCAGACCGGCCGCATCCAGTGGGCCTCGGATCTCGCGGAAATTCCGCAGAAATTCGGCGTCACCAACGTCTATGCCGAGCTCGGCACGTCCTTTGCCAACTCGGCCGTGGCGCATCCGAAATTCTGTGCGGCCCTGGTCGGAACGCTGATCAAGGGCATGGGGGTCGACCACGTCATGTGGGGCACAGACTCGGTCTGGTACGGCTCGCCGCAGTGGCAGATCGAGGCGCTGCGCCGGCTCGAAATCCCTGAGGACATGCAGAAGAAGTACGGCTTTGCGCCACTCGGCGACGCTAACAGCGGCACCAAGCAGCTGATCTTCGCGGGCAACGCGACCAGGTTTTACAAGATTAAACTGAAGGCGGCCGATAACACCAGGATGCCGGCCTTTTCCGAGGACCGCCTCGCAGCGCTCAAGATTGAGTACACCCAAGCTGCGAAGCAACCCTCGAACCTTCGCTACGGCTACGTTCGCGCCGGCTAAGTGCCAATGGTTGCGGCGGCGGAGCGGGCATGCTTCGCCGGCGCAACGAACGCCCGGCTGCCGGGACAGGGATATCGATCGACAAAATCCAACTTCGGCTCGGGTTAAGCTGCGACTTCGTCCCCGCCTAGGACTATTTCCGGCCTAACCTACTAACCAGACACGAGGGTCGCTCATACGAGGGTCAGCAGCGGGCCAAAAGGCGACATAAGTGCATGGGCAATCCTTGCAACCCGTTGTAGGATAGGAATGGGTTGGATTGCGAGTGATGGTGCAGGAGCGGCCAGTCCGGGTTGAGCGCAGGTTAGCGGCTATATTGGCCGCCGACGTGGCGGGTTATTCGAAGCTCATGCATCATGACGAAGAGGCGACACACATCAGACTGACAGCACTCTTGGCTAAGGCTGTTGATCCAGCAATCACCGGACACAGCGGCCGGATCGTCAAGAACACTGGCGACGGGTTCTTGGCAGAGTTTCCGAGCGCCGTCGAAGCGGTTCGAGCAGCGGTGCAGTTCCAGAGCCGCGTCAACGAGCTGACCGCTCATGAAGTTGACGAATGGCGCATTGCCTTTCGGGTCGGCATCAACATTAGTGATGTGATCGTTGAGCCGCATGACATCTTCGGAGATGGCGTCAACATCGCAGCACGGCTTGAGAGCTTGGCGCAGCCTGGCGGTATCTGTATTTCGTCTTCGGCGTATGATCATGTCCGCGGCAAGGCTGAGGTTGAGTTCATCGATCTCGGCGAGCAAATTCTCAAGAACATTGATCGCGCCGTGCGATCTTACGCTATAATCTGGGACGGTCTGAGCACATCGCAGCGGGCGCCGCTGCCGTCATGCTCTCCACCTCGTCTCTCCATCGTTGTGCTGCCTTTTGCCAATCTCGGTGGCGGCCCAGAGCAAGAGTATTTCGTGGACGGCGTCACGGAGGCCCTGACCACCGACATGTCGCGCATATCGGGTGCACTTGTAATCGGTCGGCATACCGCATTCACATACAAAGGTGCAGCGATCGACTTAAAGAGGATTGGGCGCGAATTGAACGTGCGCTACGTGCTTGAAGGATCTGTTCAGCGAAGTGGCGATCGCCTTCGGGTGAACGCTCAGCTTGTCGACAGCGAAAGCGGCAGTCACCTTTGGGCCGAACGGTTCGACAAGCCTCTCGCTGATCTGTTCGATATGCAGGACGAGATCGTCGCTCGGCTGGCTAGTGCCCTAAATGCCGAGCTCATTGCGGCAGAGGCGCGGCGAGCCCAACGCTCGGTAGATCCGGATGCGATGGATCTTTATTTCCAGGGCGTCGCTATCGCGAACAGAGGGACTACGCCAGAGCACCTAACGCAGGCGCGGGGCTTTTTCGAACGAGCCCTGGTGCTAGACCCGGGCTGCATCGACGCGCTGGTCGGTCGCGCAGGCCTGGATGAAGCAGCGGTAGCCGCATTGTTAACCGACGAGCCATCTCCTCTCCTTCGGACCGCTGAGGCGACCGTAAATAAGGTTTTGTCGTTGGCTCCTCAGCATGCGTTGGCGCACTTGCGATTGGGCGTCGTCTATGTTCTTACGAACCGCGTGCCTGAGGGTATTGCTGAATGCGAACGGGCTCTGGCGTTGGATCGCAATCTGGCCCATGCCCACGCTTGGATCGGTCTCGCCAAGGTGTACATTGGCCGCGCGGGCGAGGCCGAAGCCGATGTGCAGGAGGCTCTTCGATTGTCTCCTCGCGATACCCGTTCTTATATTTGGCTGATGATCGTCGGAATGGCCAAGTTTCACCTTGGCGCATATGGAGAGGCGGTCGTTTGCTTACGCCGGAGCATTGAGGCCAATCGAAATCACCCGCTCGCGCACTTTTGGCTGGCCGCTGCGTTAGCGAAGATGGGTGCGATCGAGGAGGCCAAGCGTGCCGCGCGGGCAGCACTTGCCCTTAATCCAAGTTTCACCATCCGCCGCGTGCGCTCCCACCTGCCAAGCGACAATCCGATCTACCTCGCCGGACGCGCGCAATTGTATGAGGGGCTGAGCTTGGCCGGGGTGCCGGAGCATTGATGTCGTCTTCGGGTCAATCGCGACGGTTTGGCCCGGCTTACGTTAGGTCCGGTCTACCCCTGACGGCCGACATATCCTTGGCCGTGGGACGTGGTAGCGATGGGCCAAGGCACAAAGTCGCTGCGCTCCAGCCCGCTGCGCGGGAGCAAGAGCCGAGAGGCCGGTAGCCAGTTGAGAGGATAGTGGTAGCACTGGAGAGCCCCCGTCCTGAGAATCGAGGTGTTGCAACCCTCACTCAGGAAGGAGCTCTCCATGAGCGATACCAACACAGTCAGTCCGCTGCGTCAGCGTATGATCGAAGACATGGCTGCGCGCAAGCTCAACCCGCACACGCGGCGTGGCCACATTTACAGTTGCAAGCGGTTCGCCGCCTGGCTCAAACGTTCGCCCGATACGGCAACCCCCGACGAGGTGCGCCAATTTCAGCTGCACCTGATCGAGAGCGGGATGAGCATCTGCAACCGCAATCGGATCATGACCGGGGTGCGGTTCCTGTTCCGCGTCACGCTACGTCGTCACGATCTGGCGGCCGAGGTCTGGCACATCAAGGAGCCCGAGAGGTTGCCGCCGGTGCTAAGCCCTGAGGAGATCAAGCGTGTCCTGACCATGGCGACGAGCCTGAAAGCGCGAGCGATGCTAACGCTGGCCTATGGTTGCGGATTGCGCGCCGGCGAGGTGGTGCGGCTGCGGGCGGGCGACATCGATAGCGAGCAGAAGATCATCCGCGTTGTGCAGTCGAAGGGCCGCAAGGACCGGCACGTGATGCTGCCGCCGGAGGTCCTGAAGCTGTTACGGCAATGGTGGAAGGCGGGGCCGACCGCGTCCAACAACGGCGTCGCGCCCGAACAGCGCTGGCTGTTTCCCGGTCGCAATCAACGTCAGCCACTGACCACGCGTCAGTTCAGCCGGTTGTTCAAGGAGGCCGCCAAAGCCGCGGGGCTGCGCAAGACGGTCCCGCTGCATTCGCTTCGCCACAGCTTCGCGACCCACCTGCTCGAGCGCGGCAGGGACATTCGCGTGATCCAGGCGTTGCTCGGACATTCCAAGCTTGAGACGACAGCCCGCTACAGTCGCGTCGCGATCGGACTGATTGCCAAGATCGAGAGCCCGCTCGAGGGCCTAAGCGCCTCGCGCCGCCGCCGGCGACAGCGAGACAGTGAGGAGCCGCCAGCGCCCTAGCGCCGCCGGCGGTGGCTCGGCCAGTTCTGGAGGTCGCGGACATCCTCCGCGATCACGGCTCTGCTTGGCGTGACGCCAATCAGGGGCATGTGAGCCTCGGGCAATTGAAGGTGATGAGTGCGATCGAGCGCTGTCGTACGGCAGCACTCGGCGGCCACGTCGCACGCTGCGAGAACACAGCGTGCGGCTATACCGAGATCGCGTACAACTCCTGCGGCAACCGGCATTGTCCGAAGTGCCAGGGTGCGGCGTCACGCCGATGGCTGGCCGACCGCGAAGCGGAGCTATTGCCGGTGCCGTATTTTCACGTCGTCTACACGCTGCCGAGCGAGTTGCGTGACATCGCCTACCAGAACAAACGCGTGATCTATAACCTGCTGATGAAGGCAGCGGCCGAGACGACGCTCGCCATCGCAAGCGATCCCAAGCGCCTCGGTGCGCGGATCGGTATCACGGCCGTGCTGCACACCTGGGGCTCGGCGCTCACCCACCATCCGCACGTGCATATGATCGTGCCGGGTGGAGGGCTCTCGCTCGATACCACGCGATGGATCGCCGCGCGCTCCAACTTCCTCGTCCATGTCAACGTGCTGGCGCGCCTGTTCCGGGGCAAGATACTGGCGATGCTCATGGATGCGCATGACGCCGGCGAGTTGAAGTTCTTCAACACCCATGCCGGACTTGCCGACAAGACAACGTTCAAGCGCTTCATCGCCCCGCTGCGCAGCATCAAGTGGGTGGTCTACTGCAAGGCCCCGTTCGCGGGGCCCGCGCAGGTGCTGCGCTATCTCTCCCGTTACACCCATCGTGTCGCCATCTCCAACCGCCGCCTCGTTGCAGCCGACGAGGAGGCGATTGCGTTCCGCTGGAAGGACTATCGCGTCAGCGGCCCCGACCGTTGGAAGACCATGCGGCTTCACCCGCACGAGTTCATCAGGCGCTTCCTGCTGCACGTGCTGCCCAAGGGTTTCCACCGCATCCGCCACTACGGGCTCTTTGCCTCAACCAACCGTGCCGAGAGCATCGCAACCGCCCGCGCACTCCTCAATGTCGTCCCGTCTGCCGCCGATCCCCAACAAGAGCCGGATGGTGCGCCGGATCCACCGCGGGTGCTGCCGTGCCCATGTCCCCGCTGTGGCGCGCGCATGATCGTCATCGAGACCTTCGCACCCGGCTGCGCGCCGAGCTGGCGACCAACACCGATCAGGATCGACACGTCATGACCAACACCGCGTGTAAGCCTTGCAGTTTTCCTGGCCCGATATGCCGGCTCCACGCCGGTAGCGCTCTCGCTCAACCCAATGGCATCCAGCAGTGCCCGGATCCTGCGTTGATGCACTCCGAGCAGCCGCCGAGATGCCCATTGCATGCTCCCAATCTCGCCCGCGACCCTATCCGCAGGTCACATCCTGCCTCCGTCGCGTCCACCATCGAGGTCGGCGCCGCCGTCAAATCCGCATAGCACTCGCTGCCCGGCCAGTGCCCAACTTCCCGCGACTTCGTGCCTTGGCGCTTTTTGGACGCCGGCTAGTTGAGCGTGCGGAGCGTCTCTCGTTGCCGGCGTCCAAAAACCTGCACAAAAACGGCAATACTCCGCTTAAGCAGAACATTTCTGCTTAGACCCCAAGAGACGACATCTGCGCCTCTATGAGTATACACTCTGGATCACCGCGCCTCGGCGGCGACCATCGAGAACCGCACCGGCTCGTCGACATATTTCATCACCGCCGCCTGGTAGAGCACGAACAGCGGCTGGTAGCTCCGTGCGGCGTCGTCCTCGACCATCGCCATGCGGCGGTTGTCGAGCATCAGCCAGTGGCCGTCGAGCTTTGCGGCGACCACCGCGTGCTCCTCGCCGGCCCTGACGTCGCGCACCACGACGATGCGGAGATCGTCGGCGGCAACGCCGGCAAGGCGCAGCGCGGCGAGCTTGGCGATGGCATAGTCTTCGCAATCCCCGGCGCCGCGCGCGAAGGTCGCAAGCGGCGAGCTCCAGACGTCGTCAGCGCCATCATCGGCGGGATGGATGGCAAGATTGATGGCGCGGTTGGTCTCACCTAGCCGGGCGCGGCCGTCGCGGGCACGGGCCTGGTCGACGATGGCGAGCAGCTTCAGCGCCGCGGGCGAAGCACAATTGTCACGGTCGCCGTCGCACAGCGCGAGCTGCACCATGTCGTCGTCGAGCCTGGCCTTCAGCGCAGACCATTTCTCCCGTAGGGCGCCGCCGGAGATCGCGAAGGCGAACACGCCGAACGGCTCGGCGGATTTGCGCACGAGGACGCCCGCTCCGGGCGACAGCAGCGAGCCCGCGCGAAGCTCGGCCGCCGATCCGAGCAGGATCAAGCCGCACATGACAAGGATTGCGCGCCAGGCGCGCGAGCGAGCAGCGGTCTCCATCTGACATCCCCTTCCGGCTTCGCCGGGTCCCCTCGACCTCGACGCACCGGCCTTTGTTGCTTTCGCGGAGATAGTGCGAGGCGGGCCGTTTTGTTCTGCTTAACGCGGACGGCCAGGGCCCCAAAACCGGAGGACAGGCTGAAACGCGCCTGTCCAAATTGCGTAAAACTTTACGATTCGCCGGCTAGGAAGCGCTCGCTGCCGCGAAACGGGGCCAATTGCAGGCAAAAGTTGTAAGGCGGGCGATTCTGAATGCCATGGCTAACAGTCCGCTATTTCACGGCTTCTGTTAGTTAGGTCACAGATTCAGACCCGTATTTGCCGCAGGATGCTGCGGGGCACCACGAAGGAAAGATGACACAAGTATCTGTCGTTGTGACACCTATGACAGATTACTTTGGATGACTGGAAATGTGCGCGGATAAGCCAAATTCGACCTTGGGATGTTTCCAAAACTACTTCAGTTTTACTGTGGCGGCGTCGCTCGGCGCCGCTTGTGCGGCCAAGTGACACGAAATCACACAAGCAATAGATGGTTTCGCTAACGACTCGGTAATGCTAAGCAAGCTTAGTCGGTCGATACTTACATAAATATTAACCCTTTTTACGGTGCCTGGTTGAATTACGCTGGTAAATTTGACGCCGCGATCTCTATGGACGGTCAGGGTTCCCACTCGCCCGTCGACCTCCATGTCGATTCTTTTACCGGCAAGCCGTTCATCGCCAAGGCGCAGGGGCACGTACCCGACGGCGCGGTTGTCGTCCCCGATGCCAACCTGATCTTCAACGGCGAGTTCAAGCGCGCCGGCCTCGATCTCGTGCTGTCCCATGACGGGTACGAGTTCGTCGTTCAAGATTATTTCAGAGGCGACAAGCGCGCGGCGGTCGCCTCGCGCGACGGCGCCCATCTCACCGGCGACGTCGTCAGCGCGCTGACGGGCAATGTGCAATATGCGCAGGCCGCCTCCGGCGTTGCCGCGGCCCAGGTCATCGGCCATGTCACCAAGCTGTCGGGCAGCGCGACCGCGATCCGCAACGGCGTCTCGGTCACCCTCAACAACGGTGACAACGTCGAGAAAGGTGACGTGGTCTCGACCGGCGCCGATTCGACGATCGGCATCACCTTCATCGACGGCACCGTGTTCGGCCTGTCCTCGAATGCGCGGATGGTGCTGAACGAGATGGTCTACGACCCCAACGGGTCCAGCAACTCCTCGCTGCTGAGCCTTGTCGCAGGCACCATCACCTTCGTCGCCGGCGAGACCGCCAAGCACGGCGACATGAAGATCGACACGCCGGTCGCCACCATGGGCATCCGCGGCACGGCGGTGCTGACCCAGATCAACTTCGTCGTTCCTGCCGGCGGCGGCGATCCGCAGCCGCAGGCGAGCTTCCAGGTGCTGGTCGAGCCGAACGGCACGACCGGCTCCTACATCCTGTTCGACAAGGTCACGCTGCTGCCGATCGCGACGGTCAACCAGGCCGGCCAGATGATCCAGATCAGCGGCGGCAACGTCTCGATCACCAATGGGCTGCTGTCGCCGGACGTGCAGAAGCTGATCACGGATGTGTTCACGCTGAAGTTCACCGACAACAACACCAATACCAAGCTCACCACGAACTTCACCGACACGATCACGCAAACCCCCGACGGCATCCTGATCAAGACGCCCTCCGGCGCCACCGCGATCCCGATCTTCACGAACCTCAATCCGCAGACGTCCGCGGGGCCAGGCCACTCACCGGCGACCAGCACCCGCATTCCCGGTCCGCCGGATGCGCGCAGCCTCGATGCCAACGGCAATGTGAAGACGGCCTTCACGCTGACCGAGCGCGCGAACGCGACCGGCGACCGCGCGGACGGGACCGGCGACACCGTCGGTGTCGACACGATCTCAGGCCGGATCACCTTCGTCGACCAAAATCTCGGCGACCAGCCGACGGTATCGATCAGTCTCGCCGCCGCGCCGAACTACGTCTACAAGAATGCCGGCCAGCAGGACGTCACCGGCACGCTCTCCGCGCTTCAGAAGCAGGACATCGCGGCGACCCAGATCGCTATCCAGATCGTCCCCGACGCCGCCAACAACAACAACGGCTCGGCGGTCTGGACCTACACGATCCCCGATCACGTCTTCGACTTTCTTGCGGCCGGTGAAACGCTGACGCTGACCTACATGGTCCGCATCAACAACAATTTCGCCGTCAATCCTGAATCCGCCCTCATTCCCATCACCATCACGATCACCGGCACCAACGACAAGCCGGTGATCACCACGAGCGTGCCGACCATCACCTTCGAGGGCGGCACCAGCGTGCCCGGTGGTCCGCTCGCCAGCGACGTTCCGACCTCGGGCACACTCAGCTTCAACGATGTCGACCTCACCGACACGCACACGGTGTCGGTGAAGCTCACCAGCGCGACCCTTCCCGACGGCACCGTGCCGCCGGGCCCGCTCGCGGCGTTTGCGAAGGCGATGTCGGTCTCGATCGCGTCGGGCGCCGACAGCACCGGCGACGGCACCGGCACCATCAACTGGTCGCTGGCCGATCTACCGGTCTATCTCGCCGACTTCATCCCGAAGGGCGAGGTGCTGACGCTGGTCTACACCGTGACGCTCACGGATTCGCAAGGAGCGATCTCGCAGCAGACCATCACCGTCACCATCACGGGCACCGACGCGCCCGCCGTGGTATGGATCGCGACCGACAAGGCGGGCGCTCCCTCGGGCGGGTTCTGGAAAGACGCGGCCAACTGGGAAACCGGTACCGTTCCGACCATCAATGACGATGTCATCGTCATCACCGATCAACTGCACGGCCTGACCCCGTCCTATCCGGTGACGATCGACACCGCCGCCTATGCCAAGTCGGTGACGATGAACGATTTCGGCGGCCCGCCGCCGGAGCTGATCAACCAGAGCTCGCTGACGATCGCAGGCGCGCTCAACATGAGCGCGGACTCGATCCTCACCAACGCCGCGACGGGCACGATGTCGGTCGGCGGCAAGGCCGAGATCCTCGGCACCAGCGTGCTCACCAATGCCGGCCACCTGACGCTTGCGGGCGGCGGCGATTTCGCTGCCGGTACCAAGATCACCAATTCCGGCACGATCGAGCTGTCCGGCGGCACGCTGAAGACGCTGGCTGCGATCCACAATGCCGGCGGCACGTTGAAGGCCGACGGCGGTACGACGCTGATCGTCGACGGCGCGACCGTCGATGGCGGCACCGTCGCCATTCTCGGCACGCTGGAGCTCGACGGCACCAGCCTGATCGAGAACGGCACGCTGAACAATTCCGGGAACGTCAACGTCAAGGGCACGGCCGAGTTCGCTCAAGAGACCGTCTCCAACGCCGCGACCGGCACAATCAAGGTGCTGGCGAATGGCTGGCTGAGCATCGACCAGGGCACCAGTGTCACCAACGCCGGCCATGTCACGGTCGATGCCACCGGCAAGCTGACGGTCAACGGCGCGAGCATCAATGGCGGCACGGTCACGATCGCCGGCACGCTGGAATCGACCGGCGTAAGCGCCATCGACGATGCCGATATCACCAATACGGGTACGATCACCGTCACCAGTGGCACGCTGACGATCGATCCTGCCACGATCCACGCCATCACCAATCACGGTCTCGTTCAGGCGAACGGCGGTGTGCTCGACATCTCCGGCGAAGATATCTCCAACACCGCCTCTCTCGATGCGATCAACTATGGCGTGCTGAAGCTGACAAATCTCACTGTCAGCAACAGCAGCACCGGAACGATCACCGTCGACGGCCACTCGAAGCTCTTTCTCACCGACGTCTCGATCAACGGCGGCAGCCTCGGCAATGCCGGCAATCTCTGCGGCGTTTCCGGGTTCAACACGGTCTCGGCTGCCGTCGACAACACCGGCAGCATCGAAGTGCAGGCCGGCACGCTCGACCTGTCCGGCGGTCTCAGCGGCGTGGGCAGGGTGATCATCGACGACGGCGCAACGCTCGAGCTCGCGGGAGCGACGGCGCAGACCGTCACCTTCGCCGGCGGCATCGACACGCTCCAGCTCGACAAGGTCGCGGGCCAGAGCTTTACCGGTACCATCACCGGCCAATCGTCGACCGGCGGCACCTTCACCGTCACGGGTACGGCCGACATCACGACGTCGAACGGAAATGCGCTCACTTTCATGGCGTCGGGCGGCACGCTGGCCAGGCCTGCCGACATCGTCGTTACGCCCGCGGGAACTCTGACAGGTGCCGCCAATGGCGTCGTCGTCACGCAGAGCGGCACCGGCGACGTCTCGCTGACGGCGACCGGGGACGTCAAAGGCCTCGCCGGCAACGGCATCACGCTGCGCGACAGCGCCAGCGGCGTCGGCGACATCACCGTCGACAACGTCACCGGCAAGGCGACCGGCACCGGCGCGAATTCGGTCGGCGTTCTCGTCCAGAATCTGAACAGCGCCAATGGCGGCGACATCTCGATCACCCAGCGCGGTGGCGCCGAGGGCGGCGCCTACGGCATCGACGCGGTCACGCAGGGTGGCGGCGATATCACCATCGATGCCGGCGGCGCGATCACGGGCAGCTCGGTCTACGGCATCCGGTCGCGCAGCTATGGCAGCGGCAGCCAGAGCGTCACGACCGAGGCCGGCAGCGTCATCACCTCCGGCAGCTCGGGCATCGTCGTCGTCAATCGCGCGGTCTCGCTCGACGCGGCGGACGGCAGCACGATCACCATCAACGCCTACGGCACGATCAACTCCGGCAGCAGCCCGAACCTCGCCGGCAATTCGCCTGGTGGCATCGAGGTCGGCTACACCGGCGCCACGATCGGCACCCACGACAACACCGGCGTCAACGGCGCGGTCGTCGTCAACAACCACGCCAATATCACCGCCGCTGCCGGTTATGGCATCGACGCCTACAATTACGGCAATGGCAATGTCACCGTGACCAGCTTTGCCGGCACGACGATCTCCGTTGCCGGCACCCAGAGCATCGGCATCAACGCCGCGGGCTTGAGCGGCGGCACCGGCGACGTGGCGGTCACGCTCGGCGAGAACGTCACGATCTCGGGCGCGACGAGCTACGGCATCAGGGCCTTCAGCGTCGACCAGGGCGACATCAGCGTCACGCTGGCGAAGGGCGACAGCATCACTTCAGGCAGCTCCGGCATCGTCGCCGTCAGTTTCGCGGACGCGATCGCGCAAGGCGTGGGCAGCACGATCTCGGTCGAGGCGCACGGCACCATCCATTCCGGCACGACGCTGAACAACGACAACGCCACGCCGGGCGGAATCATCGCCGGCTACAAGCCTGGCGGGACCGGCGCCTTCTCGAACGCGGTCCACGGCGACGTCGTCGTCGACAGCGATGCGAGGATCACCGCAGATGCCGGCTACGGCATCGAGGCGTTCACCTGGGGCGTTGGCGACATCACGGTCAAGACTGGCCAGAATTCCGAGATCACCGCCGCAGGCACGGCGATCGGCGCGTTCGATCATGGCGGCGGCGACGTCAGCGTCACCAATGAAGGCTCCGCCACGGGCGCGATTGGTCTCGCCGCCATCGCCAGCGGCGCGGGCGACGTCAGCATCGTCAACGGTGGCGACATCACCAGCACCAGGCCTCGCCGGCATCAGCGTCACCCAGAACGAAGCCGGCGCGACCGGCTCAACCCACATCACCAATTCCGGCTCGATCGTGGCTCCGACCGGCCATACGGCGATCTTCATCCAGGAAAACACCACGGGCTTGGCGACGATCGACAATTCCGGCACGATCGGACCAGGCGCCGGCACCGTGACCTCGACGACCTATGCGATCGTCGAGACCGGCGGCGCCATCACCATCAACAACTTCCACGCGATCAACGGCAACATCTCGGTCGCACATGCGACCTTCGACAACGCGGCGGCCGGCACCTGGACCGTCTCCGGCACCAGCGTGTTCGGCAACCTGTCCTCGATCGTCAACGACGGCGTCATCGATCTGCTCAACGGCGCCTCGATTTTCGGGGCCGGCCTGCACATCACCAACACTCACGAGATCGACAGCTGGGGCACCGCATCGATTTCGGGGACCATCGCCAATACCGGCACCATCGAGGTCCATGACGGCACCTTGACCCTGTTCGGCTCGCTGTGCGGCACCGGCTCGGTCACCGTCGATGCGGGCGCGCTGCTCAAGCTCGATGGCTCGGTCTCGCAGACGATCAAGCTCGCGGGCGACGGCGCCGAGCTTCAGATCGACACCGCGAGCTTCGGCGGATCGATCGCGGAACTGTCCGCGACCGACACGATCGACCTGTCGACCATCAAATACGGACCCGGCACCAGCGCGGTCTATGTCGCCAATGCCGATCCTTCGACCGGCGGCGTGCTGACGGTTACCGGCAATGATGGTCAGACCATGAGCTTGACCCTGACCGGCGCCGATTACAGCCACACGCACTTCGCCGGCAGCGATGACGGCACCGGCCACACGCGGATCACGATCCACACGGACGACGATACGCCGGCGCCCGCAGACAGCGGCCCGGTCATCAACACCGAGCACTTCTACGTCGAGCATATCGGCGAGAACAGCACCGACATCATCCACGATCTCGTGGTCACCGACACCGATTCAGGCGCTTCGACCGACGACTTCACCGTCGCGGTGTCGACCGCGCATCCGACTCGCAGCCACGTCGATTTCTATCCCGCGTCCGGCTCGCGCGACGATATCAATCTCGGCTTCGAGACCGGAGTCACCTACAGCACCGATCCCGAAGCCTCACCGCCTCCGACCGACCAGATCACGCTCACCGTGACGGACAAGACCAGCGGTCTGTCCGACACCGTCAATTTCATCTTCAACGAGGCCGGCGAGACCGGCCAGGGCGTCACCCTGCGAGGCACCGACGGCAAGGACGTCATCTTCGCGACCACGACCGGCGACACGCTGACCGGCGGCGGCGCCAAGGATCAGTTCGTGTTCGCGCCGGGCTGGAGCGGGGGAACTGCCTCGCACACCATCACCGATTTCACGGAAGGGCTGGACAAGATCGATCTGCGCCAGTTCTCGGACGTCAGCTCCATCGGCAATCTCACGGTTGTCCAGCAGGGCGGCACCAGCGACACCTTGGTCACGTGGCATCAGCAGGTCACGCAGCGCGAGGGCGCGCCGGTGATGGAGACTGAGTCGCTGCTGCTCAAGAACGTGATCGCCGCGAACCTCAAGACCAGCGATTTCATCTTCCACTAATGTGCACCGGGGTCGGGTGCGCGGCCAGCTTGCGGCGACGAACACGCAGCTCGCCCCCGGCAAAAAAATCCCTGATCCTTCCCATCCGGGGAATAGCCAATCGCGCGCCGGCGCGCCATGATCGGCGCGCACGGCATGATGCACGGCAGGAAGTCCTAGTGAAATGAAGCGTCTCAAGATCCTGCGGCGGTGGTTTGCGCGCAAGCTCGGCCTTGCGCGAGTGATGTGCCTCGTGCTGCTGGTCGTGTTTGCGGGACTGCGCCTGTGGGATCCGCCGCCGGTCCAGGAATTGCGGCTGCGCACCTTCGACATGTTCCAGCTGCTCGACCCGCGCCACAAGGCGGCGCGGCCGGTTACCATCGTCGACATCGACGACAAGAGCCTCGCCAAGCTCGGGCAGTGGCCGTGGCCGCGGACGCGGATCGCGGACATGATCCAGACCCTCACCAGCAACGGCGCGGTCGCGATCGGTTTCGACGTGGTGTTCTCGGAAGCCGACCGGCTCAATCCGGACATCGTCGCGGGCCAGATGCGGTATCTGGACGATGCCACCCGCGCCAAGCTGCGCGAGCTGCCGACCAACGACCAGATCCTGTCCGAAGCAATCAAGCGCTCGCGCGTCGTGCTGGGCGAGACCGGGCTTCCCGACGCCCTCACCGAGCTCGACAAGTCGCTTCCCTTTACGGGCGTGGCGACGGTCGGCGAGGAGAACGCCGAGCGTTTCCTGTTCGAATTTCCCGGCCTCTTGCGCAACGTGCCGGTCATCGAGGAGGTCGCGGCCGGCCGCGGCCTGTTCACTATCAGGACCGAGCGCGATGGACTGATCCGGCGCGTGCCGATGATCATGCGCGCCCAGGGCAACATCATGCCCTCGCTCAGCCTCGAGATCCTGCGCGTCGTCACGGGAACGCCGACGCTGCTGGTCAGGGCCGACAAGACCGGCGTGCGCTCCGTCCGCCTCAAGGGCCTGGAGGTCCCGACCGACAAGAACGGCCAGCTCTGGGTGCATTATGCGCGGCGGGATCCCTCGATCTACGTCTCGGCCGCCGATGTGCTCGACAACATGGTGTCGCCGAGCAAGGTCAATGGCAAGCTGGTGCTGATCGGCACCTCCGCGGTCGGTCTGAACGACATCAAGACCACGCCGGTGTCCTCGACTATGCCCGGTGTCGAGATCCACGCCCAAGTGCTGGAGAGCGTGCTGAGCGGCGCGGTGATCTCGCAGCCCAACTACGCGCTCGGCGTCGAGTTGCTGGCCGCGCTGATCATCGGCCTGCTCGTCATTATCTTCACGCCGAATCTCGGACCGGTTCGCCTCGTGCTCGCGGGCGCGATGTTCGCCGCGAGCCTCGTCGGCACGTCCTGGTTCTTCTACGCGCAGTACCGCTACCTCATCGACTTCACCTATCCGCTGCTCTCGACGACCGCGATCTACATCACGTTCATCTTCTCCAGCTTCGTTCGCGAGCAGCGCCAGCGCGTGCAGATCCGCGGGCAGTTCGCGCAGTACATGTCGCCCGTGCTGGTCGAGCAGCTCGCGCAGTCGCCGGAGAAGCTGAAGCTCGGCGGCGAGGAGCGCGAGATGACGATTATGTTCTCCGACGTGCGCGGCTTCACCTCGATCTCGGAGAGCTACAAGCACGATCCGCAAGGCCTGACGGCGCTGATGAACCGCTTCCTGACGCCGCTGACCAACGTGATCATCGAGCAGAAGGGCTATATCGACAAATACATGGGTGACGCCATCATGGCGTTCTGGAATGCGCCGCTCGATGATCCCCAGCACGAGATCAACGCCTGCGAGGCTGCGATCCAGATGCTCGAGAAGATCGACGTGGTCAACAAGGAGCGCGAGGAGGAGGCGGCCCATGGCGGCCACGTCTACATCCCGCTCAATGTCGGCATCGGTCTCAACACCGGCATCGGCGTTGTCGGCAACATGGGATCGGACCGCAAGTTCAATTATTCGGTGCTGGGCGACAGTGTGAATCTGGCCTCGCGCCTGGAAGGACAGTCCAAGGAATACGGTTTTCCCATCATCGTGGGATCCCGGACCGCGCTCGCCGCCAAGGACAAGTTCGCGATCCTCGAGCTCGACTTCATCATGGTCAAGGGCAAGACCGAGCCGGAGGTGATCTACGCCATCGCGGGCCGCGAGGACGTGATGCATTCGGCCGCCTTCCAGCGCCTGCGCAACATCACCATCGAGATGCTCGGCTGCTACCGCAGCCGCGACTGGCAGGGCGCGCTGGACGCGATCGCGCGCGGCCGCAAGAGCGAGGATGCTGACACGCTGGAGAAGCTGTTCAAGCTGTACGAGACGCGGATCAAGGATTTCCAGGTCAATCCGCCGGCGGAAGGCTGGACCGGGGCCTATGCGCTGCTGACGAAGTAGGGCGGAGTATTGTTGGGGTTGCCGGCGCCACGTACTCGCGGTCGTCCCCGCCTAAAGCGCGATGAGATCAGGATGAATCGTCATCGCGTTTTAGCTTGTTGTTTGCGCATGATCTTTTCGGAAAACCGCTGCGCACTTTTCCGGGATCATGCTTTAGTGAGGCGCGAGCACCAACCATCGCTCCCGTAGGGTGGGCAAAGGCGCGTTAGCGCCGTGCCCACGTCTTTCTCACCGTATCATTTGGTGGGCACGCTTGCGCTTTGCCTACCCTACGGCAGTACGACACCGGCGCCAGCCCTCACTCCACCCCGAGCGTCGTCAGGTCCTGGAACCAGTGCTGCGCCTGCACGAAGTGCTTGATCTTGGGCGACAGCGCGTGCGGGTTGGTGTCGTGGACGACCCAGACCAGCACGGCATCGTCCACGATCAAGGCATGCGCCTGCGCTATCAGGTCGTCCTGCTTGGCGGTGTCGAAGGTCTGCTTGGCCTCCTTGATCAGTGCGTCCACCTTCGGGTTCTTGTAGCCGCCCCAGTTGACGCCGACAGGCGCGATCTGGTCGGAAGCGAAGAAGCGGACGATGGCGTAGAGCGGGTCGGAGGTGACATAGGCAATGTTGTTGGCGGTGATGCCGGCATTCATCTCGTCGGCCGCGCCCTTGCGCCAATGCGTGTAGAGGGTCTCGAGCTCGACCACCTTGAAGTCGATCTCGATGCCGATCTCCTTGAAGCTTTGCTGCAAAAATTCGTTCATCGGCAGCGACAGCATTTGTCCCGTGCCGCCCTGCGCGATGATGAAGGTGGTCTTCAGCGGCTTGGCCTTGGAGTAGCCGGCTTCCTCGACCAGCTTCTTGGCCGCGGCGAGATCATATGTCAGCTCGAAGCTGGGCTTGCCGAACCACGGGCTCGACGGGTCGACCTGGCCCTTGGCGGGCTTGGCGAGGCCGTTCATCAGGCCGACGACTTCGTCGCGGTTGATTGCGAGGTTCAGCGCCTTGCGCAGGCGGATGTCGGTCCAGGGCGAGCCCGGCAGCATGCTGAGATGATAATTCCAGACATGCGGTGTGACGTTGTCGACGATCTTCATGCCGGCCGCCTTCAGCTGCGGCACGGCATCGGGCGCCGGCGTCTCGATCAGGTCCACCTGGCCGGCAAGCAGCGCGTTGGTACGCGTCAGCGCTTCGGGCATGGGCACCAGCACGATCTTGTCGGCCTTGGGAATGCGCCTCTTGTTCCAGTAGTCCGGGTTCTTGCTGAGTTCGGCGAGTTCGCGTGGCACCAGCTTCGTCAATTTGAACGGGCCGGTGCCCGAGGGCTGGCTGGCGAACTTGTCCCAGTCCTTGCCGAGCTTGTCGTATTGCGCCGGGCTCGACACCAGGAACCACAGCATCTGATAGGGGAAGAACGAATCAATCGTCTTGGTCGTGATCTCCACCGTGAAATCGTCGATCTTGGCGTAGCTCGCGACCGAGGGCAGGCGGGTCTTCACCTGCGCGCTCTGCCGCTTGTCGAATTGCGGCGCCTTGTCATTGAGCACCTTGTCCAGATTCCAGATCACCGCGTCGGCGTTGAACTCGCTGCCGTCGTGAAACTTCACGTCCTTGCGCAAGCTGAAGCGCCACTTGGTCTTGTCGGCATCGTCCACCTTCCACTCGGTGGCGAGGCCCGGCACCAGCTTGCCGGGACGGTCGGCGACGTCCATCTCCCACGCCACCAGCGGATCGTAGATCGTGTAGGCCGTGAACTGATAGGCGCCGGCGCCGCGATCCGGCTGGCCGGTGGTCAGCGGAATGTCCGCCATCGAGATGCCATAGCGCACCACCGTCTCGGCGCGTGCGGTGAGTGCGGAAAGCGCCAGCGCGAGCACGGCGAGGCTGGTCGATAGACGAATACGCATGGCCCAAAGCTCCAGGGAGGATTCTGGACCAAACTTGCAATCTTGATGCCAGAATAGGCAGCGCGTCGCTTTTGCCTATGCGTCATCACAAGGACTTGTCGTCGCAGGGGCAATTTGCAGAATAAGTTTCTCCTTGGCATAGCCATTGCATACGATTGCATCAAAATTAATCATCGAAAGCCGAAGAAGGATCGAGGCGATGCTTATCAAGAACAAGAAGACACCGGCGGCGCTGATCGCGCTCTTGGCGCTTGGCAGCGCGGCCGCGTGGCCGCGCATGGCCGCTGCGGAAACGGTGCTGCGCATCGGCATGACGGCTGCCGATATTCCGCGCACGCTGGGTCAGCCTGACCAGGGCTTTGAAGGCAACCGCTTCACCGGCCTCACCATGTACGACGCGCTCACCGGCTGGGACCTGTCCTCCGCCGACAAGCCGAGCGTGGTGATCCGCGGCCTTGCCACCGAGTGGAAGGTGGACGACGCCGACAAGACCAAATGGATCTTCAAGCTGCGCCCCGGCGTCACCTTCCATGACGGCTCGCCATTCAACGCCGATGCCGTGGTGTGGAACGTCGAGAAGGTGCTGAAGCAGGACGCGCCGCAATTCGATGCCAGCCAGGTCGGCGTCACCGCCTCGCGCATGCCGACGCTGGCCTCGGCCAAGAAGATCGACGACATGACCGTCGAGCTCACCACCAAGGAGCCCGACAGCTTTCTGCCGATCAACCTCACCAATCTCTTCATGGCGAGCCCGTCGAAGTGGCAGGCCTTCTATGACAAGGCTGAAGGCGCGGACGCCAAGGCGAAGTCGCAGGCCGCCTGGACCGCGTTTGCCAAGGATGCCTCCGGCACCGGCCCGTGGAAGATGGCGAGCTTCACCCCGCGCGAGCGGCTCGAGCTGGTGAAGAACGCGAATTATTGGGACAAGGCCCGCGTGCCCAAGGTCGACAAGATGGTGCTCCTGCCCATGCCGGAGGCCAACGCGCGCACTGCGGCGCTGCTCTCGGGTCAGGTCGATTGGGTCGAGGCGCCCGCGCCCGACGCATTGCCCGAGCTCAAGCAGCGCGGCTTCAAGCTCTACGCCAACGAGCAGCCGCATGTCTGGCCGTGGCAGTTCTCGCGCATCGAAGGCTCGCCCTGGAATGACATCCGCGTGCGCAAGGCCGCAAACCTCTGCGTCGACCGCGAAGGCCTCAAGGACGGCCTGCTCGCCGGCCTGATGGTGCCCGCCACCGGCACCTTCGAGCCCGGCCATCCCTGGCGGGGAAAACCGACTTTCGAGATCAAGTACGACAAGGCGGCTGCGCAAAAGCTGATGCAGGAGGCCGGCTTCGGTCCGAACAAGAAGCTGACGGTGAAGATCCAGACCTCGGCTTCCGGCTCCGGCCAGATGCAGCCGCTGCCGATGAACGAATATCTCCAGCAGGCTTTGGCCGATTGCTATTTCGACGTGAAGCTCGACGTCATCGAGTGGAACACGCTGTTCACCAACTGGCGCCGCGGCGCCAAGGACCCCAGCGCCAACGGCTCGAATGCGACCAACGTCACCTATGCGGCGATGGACCCGTTCTTCGCGCTGGTGCGCTTCCTGCAATCGGGCATGGCGCCGCCGGTCTCGAACAATTGGGGTTTCATTAACGAGCCCAAGTTCGACGAGCTGGTGAAGAAGGCCCGCCAGACCTTCGATCCCGCTGCGCGCGACGCCGCGCTTGCCGAGCTGCATGCGGCCTCCGTCGACGATGCCGCCTTCCTCTACGTCGCCCACGACGTCGGCCCGCGCGCCATGAGCCCGAAGGTGACCGGCGTCGTGCAGCCGAAGAGCTGGTTCATCGACTTCTCCCTGGTGTCGATGAACTAGTGAGGCGGCTCTCGCTCCAACAACGCGTCATGCCCGCGCAAAAGCGCGAAGCGCGTCTTCGCGCAGATGACCCGGGCATCCACGTCTTTCCAATTGCTCGGTCATTCCGGGGCGCCCGAAGGGCGAACCCGGAATCTCGAGATTCCGGGTTCGATGCTGCGCATCGCCCCGGAATGACAGCGCAACGTGGATGGCCGGGACAAGCCCGGCCATGACAGCTGAGATATTCTCGCTCCAGACTGAGTAACCTAAGTGCTCGCCTATACCGCCAGACGCATCGTCTACGTCATCCCGATCGTCATCAGCGTCGCGCTGGTGTGCTTCCTGCTCGTGCACATCACGCCGGGCGATCCGCTCGTCGCGGTGCTGCCCGCCGATGCCTCGCAGGAGCTCGCGGCGCAGCTGCGCGCCGCCTACGGTTTCGACCGCCCGCTGCCGGTGCAGTTCGGCCTCTGGCTGATGCGCGCGCTGCATGGCGATCTCGGCAATTCCATCGCCACCGGGCGTCCCGTGCTCGCCGAGGTCATGCGCGCAGTCGGCAACACCGTAACGCTGGCGATTGCCGCCGCCATCATCGGCTTCACCATGGGCATCCTGCTCGGCCTGATCGCCGGCTATTTCCGCGAGACCTGGATCGACAAGGTCGCCACTTCCTTTGCCATCGCCGGCGTTTCCGTGCCGCACTACTGGCTCGGCATGCTGCTCGTCATCATCTTCTCGGTGCAGCTGAACTGGCTGCCCGCGATCGGCGCAGGTCCCAACGGCTCCAACTCCTGGGCCTGGGACTGGGCGCATCTGCAATATCTCGTGCTGCCGGCGATCACGACCTCGGTGATCCCGATGGGCATCGTCACCCGCACCGTGCGTGCGCTGACCGGCGACATCCTCTCGCAGGATTTCGTCGAGGCCCTGCGCGCCAAAGGCCTGCACGAGCGCGGTGTGTTCCGCCACGTCATCAAGAACGCCGCGCCGACCGCGCTCGCGGTGATGGGTCTTCAGCTGGGTTATATGCTCGGCGGCTCGATCCTGATCGAGACCGTGTTCTCCTGGCCGGGCTCGGGCTTCCTGCTCAACTCCGCGATCTTCCAGCGCGACCTGCCGCTGCTGCAAGGCACGATCCTGATCCTGGCGCTGTTCTTCGTCGTCCTCAATCTCCTGGTCGACATCGCGCAAGCCGCGATCGATCCGCGCATCAAGCGGGGCTAGCAATGAGCGAGCTTCCGTTGTCCGCCACTGCCGACGCCGCGCTGCAGGCCGCGCCCGCGAGCAAGGCGCGCGGCTATTGGGCGACGGTCGGCCGCCGCATCACGCGCGACAAGGTCAGCATGGGCTGCGCGCTGGTGCTGCTGCTGATCTTTCTCTCGGCGATCCTCGCTCCATGGCTCGGTCTCGAAGACCCCTATAAGGGCTCGATGATCCGCCGCCTGCGCCACATCGGCACGGTCGGCTACCCGCTCGGCACCGACGAGCTCGGCCGCGACATGCTCGCGCGGCTGATCTATGGCGGGCGGCTATCGCTGGTGATCGGCATCCTGCCGGTGATCCTCGCGTTCTGCTTCGGCACCTCGCTCGGCATCATTGCCGGCTATGTCGGCGGCAAGCTCAACACCGCGATCATGCGCACGGTCGACGTGTTCTACGCCTTCCCCTCGGTGCTGCTGGCGATCGCGATCTCGGGCGCGCTGGGGGCCGGCATCCTCAACTCCATCGTCG
Source organism: Bradyrhizobium sp. USDA 4486 (assembly GCF_054057995.1). NCBI lineage: Bacteria > Pseudomonadati > Pseudomonadota > Alphaproteobacteria > Hyphomicrobiales > Nitrobacteraceae > Bradyrhizobium > Bradyrhizobium sp. USDA 4486. The sequence goes on along the minus strand of NZ_JBSRZV010000001.1, from coordinate 5,771,619 downwards.
CGCTCACCATCGTGTTCGTGCCGCAGATCACCCGCGTCGCCGAAAGCGTCACGACAGGCGTGCGCAACATGGATTTCGTCGAGGCCGCGCGGGCCTCCGGCGCCGGCGCCTTCACCATCATGCGCGTGCACATCCTCGGCAACGTGCTCGGCGCGATCTTCGTCTACGCCACGAGCCTCATCTCGGTCTCGATGATTTTGGCGGCCGGCCTCTCCTTCCTCGGCCTCGGCACAAAACCGCCGGAGCCGGAATGGGGCCTGATGCTGAACACGCTGCGCACCGCGATCTATGTCAATCCCTGGGTCGCAGCATTGCCCGGCGCGATGATCTTCGCGGTCTCGATCTGCTTCAACCTGCTCTCGGACGGCCTGCGCAGCGCCATGGACATCAGGAATTGAGATGGTGACGCAGATGGACAATGGCGCGGCACGGAAGGTCGTCATGCCCGGGCTTGTCCCGGGCATCCACGTTCTTCTTTCCGCGTGGCAAGGCGTGGATGGCCGGGACAAGCCCGGCCATGACGGCGTGCAGGCTTTGGCGCAGAGCACGTGCGATTGCCCTGTTTCGATGGGGAGAGGTGGGAGACCGCAGCCATGACCGACGCCACAACCTCCGTTGAAATGCTCGAGCCGGTCGAGGATCGCGGCGGCGTCGCGCAGCCATTGCTCCAGGTCAATGGCCTCACAAAACACTTCCCCGTGCGCGGCGGGCTGTTCGCAGCAAAGCGCACCGTGCGCGCCGTCGACAACGTCTCCTTCGCCGTTGCCAAGGGAGAGACCGTCGGCATCGTCGGCGAATCCGGTTGCGGCAAGTCCACCACGGCGCGGCTCCTGATGCATCTGATGCCGCGCGATACCGGCGACATCATCTATGACGGCATGACCGTCGGCCAGTCGCTGAGCTTGCGCGAGCTGCGCCGCGGCATGCAGATGGTGTTCCAGGATTCCTACGCCTCGCTCAATCCGCGCCTGACGATCGAGGAATCCATCGCCTTCGGCCCCAAGGTGCACGGCATGGCCGACGGCGCGGCGCGCACCCTCGCGCGTGAGCTGCTCGGCAAGGTCGGCCTGCGCCCGGAAAACTTCGCCAGCCGCTATCCGCACGAGATCTCCGGCGGCCAGCGCCAGCGCGTCAACATCGCCCGTGCTCTGGCGCTCTCGCCGCGACTTGTCATTCTGGACGAAGCCGTCTCCGCGCTCGACAAATCGGTCGAGGCGCAGGTGCTCAATCTGCTCGCCGATCTCAAGCGCGAGTTCGGACTGACCTATCTCTTCATCAGTCACGACCTCAACGTCGTCCGCTACATCTCGGATCGCGTGCTGGTGATGTATCTCGGCGAGGTCGTCGAGCTCGGCCCGGTCGACCAGGTCTGGGACAATCCGGCGCATCCCTATACGCGCGCGCTGCTCGCGGCGATGCCGTCGTCTGATCCGGATCGCCGCACCGAGAGGCCGCCGATCACGGGCGATCCACCCAATCCGATCGATCCGCCCCCCGGCTGCCGCTTCCACACCCGTTGTCCGTTTGCGGAGCCGCTCTGCGCAAATGCGACACCAAAGCTCTCCGCGCTCGATAAGATGGGCCATGAGGCCGCGTGCTACATGGCGATTCCGGGTTCAGGCCATAGCCGCGCGCCAAGAGGGGAAACGACATGACAAGACCGACACCGAAAGAGATCAAGCCGATCGCGCAGATCGCCGGCATCCCCGTGGATGACGAAATCGCGGTTCGCATCTCAAATTCCATCGGGCCTGCCTTCGAGGGCTTTGAGGCCATCGCCGGCACGCTGCCCTTCGACCTCGAGCCCGCGCTCTATCCGATCGCGCAGACGCAGAAGGTGTCGAAATGAGCACTGAGCCTGCCTTGATGACGCTCACCGAGGTCGCGCGCGCGATCGCGATGAAGCAGCTATCCTCGCACGAGGTGACGCGCGCGTTGCTGCACCGCATCGCGCAGTGGCAGCCGCATCTCAATGCCTTCATGTCGATTGACGCCGAAGCCGCGCTGAAGGCGGCTGAGGCCGCCGACGCCGAGCTCGCCAAGGGCGATGTCCGCGGTCCGCTGCATGGCGTTCCGCTCGCGCACAAGGACATGTACTACGACGCCGGCCATGTCGCGACCTGCGGCTCGCTGATCCGCCGCGATTTCGTGCCGACCGTGACCTCCACCGCCTTGCAGCGGCTGAAGGATGCCGGCCAGGTTCGCCTCGGCACGCTGCACCTTGCCGAGTTCGCCTATGGCCCGACCGGCCACAACGCCCATTACGGCCCGGTGCGTAATCCCTGGAACGTCGCCCATATCACCGGCGGCTCGTCCTCGGGATCCGGATCGGCGGTCGCGGCGCGTTTGACCTATGCGGCGCTGGGCTCGGACACCGGCGGCTCGATCCGCATGCCCGCGCATTTCTGCGGCGTCACCGGCCTCAAGACCACCGTCGGCCGCGTCAGCCGCGCCGGCGCGATGCCGCTGTCGCAATCGCTCGACACGGTCGGCCCGCTCGCCCGCACTGCGGAGGATTGCGCGCTGCTGCTGGCGCTCATGGCCGGCGCGGATCCCGCGGATTCCACCTGCAGCCACGAGCCGCTGTCCGACTATGTCGGCGCGACCAAGGGCTCGCTGAAAGGTCTCAAGATCGGTGTCCCTTCGTCGTTCTATGTCGACGATCTCGACGCCGAGGTCGCGCGCGCGCTGGACGAGACCATCGCGGTGCTCAAGCGCGAGGGCGCCGACATCGTCAAGGTCGAGCTGCCGGACCAGCGGCAATTGTCCGCGGCGAGCCAGCTCGTGCTCGCAGCGGAAGCGGCCGCCTTCCACAAGCGCTGGATGATCGAGCGTCCCCAGGATTACGGCGCGCAGGTGTTGATGCGGCTTCAGAACGGTCTCGCCGTTCCCGCCATCACCTATCTCGAAGCGATGCGCTGGCGCGGCCCGGCGCTGGCGGCGCACAACGCAGCGACAGCGGGTGTCGATGCGATCATCGCACCGGCTTCCCCGATCCCGGCGCCGACGATCGAAGAGAGCGATGTCGGCGGCGGCCCGGATGCGCCGGCGCTGCTGCAGCGGCTGACGCTGTTCACCCGCCCGGTGAACTTCTTGGGCCTGCCGTCGCTCACTGTGCCGTCGGGCTTCACCAAAACCGGCCTGCCGGTCGGCATGCAGCTGATCGGCCGCTCTTTCGATGAAGCCACCCTGCTCACCATCGGCGCCGCGTTCCAGCGCGTCACCGATTATCATGATCGATTGCCGAAATTGCCGTCATGACAAACCTCGTCGAGATCTCGGGCCTCAACATCCGCTTCACCGGCGAGCGCACGGTCTATGCCGTGAACGATCTCAATCTCTCGCTCGGCAACAGTGAGGTGCTGGGCCTGCTCGGCGAGTCCGGTTCGGGCAAGAGCGTGACGCTGCGTGCGCTGATGCGGCTGTTGCCGAGGAAGCGCACGCAGATCATGGGCACCGTGAACGTCATGGGGCGCGACGTGCTCGCCATGAACGATGAGGAGCTGTCGTCGTTCCGCGGCCAGACGGTGTCGATGATCTTTCAGGAGCCGGCACTGGCGCTCGATCCGGTCTACACCATCGGCGCGCAGATCGCCGAAAGCGTGGTGCGCCACGAGGGCAAGAGCTTTGCGGAAGGGCGCGCGCGTGCGCTCGAAATGCTCGATGTCGTCCGCATTCCCTCGGCAAGACGCCGGCTCGATGCCTATCCGCACGAGATGTCCGGCGGCATGCGCCAGCGCGCCATGATCGCGCTCGCGCTGGCCTGCCGGCCCAGGATTCTGTTGGCGGACGAGCCGACCACCGCGCTCGATGCCACCGTGCAGATCCAGATTCTCTTGCTGCTGCGCGAGCTGCAGCGCGAGTTCGGCATGTCCGTCATCTTCGTCACCCACGATATCGGCGTCGCCATCGAAATCTGCGACCGCGTCGCGGTGATGTATGCCGGCCAGATCGTGGAGCAGGGGACGCTTCGCGATATCGTCCGCAGCCCCGTGCACCCTTATGCCAAGGGCCTGCTCGCCTCCACCATCCACGGCGCCAAACGTGGCCAGAGGCTCGAAACCATCCCCGGCACCCCGCCGTCACTGGCCGAAAAGCCCCACAACTGCTCCTTCGCCCCCCGCTGCAAGCTCGCCGAGCCGCGCTGCCTGGAGCAACTGCCCGCGAATGTGGAGGTCGGGCCGGGCCGGGCGGCGAGGTGCGTGCTGGCGGAGCCGGTTTCTTAGCTGTTGGCCAGTTCTGGCCCGGCTGTCGGCCGCACTCCCTCGCCCGCTTATTCAAAATTCCTCCACGACAACACCGGCTTGTCACACTCCACCCCGCACCGAGTGCCAGCGCGGCTCCTACTGTGCATGGGGTTGTTTTCGACATTTTGTTTTCGCAGCCGCAACCGGGACTTGGGGAACAGCATTCAGACCACATTCATCCCGGTTCCCGTTCCATGCGGGCATCCACGGAGAGGGACTTAACCGATGTACATTTCCAACGAAGGCCTGCTTGTCATCCTGTTCGTCGGTCTGATGGCGGGCTGGCTCGCCGGCAAGGTGGTGCGCGGAACCGGGTTCGGCATCGTCGGCGACATCGTGGTCGGCATCGCCGGTGCGCTGGTGGCGAGCTTCCTGTTTCCCAAGCTAGGCATTCGCCTCGGGACCGGCCTCGTATCCGAGATCGTCTATTCCGCCATCGGAGCGGTGATCCTGCTGCTGGTCGTCCGCCTGGTACGTGGCGGCGGCAGATTGTAGCCGCCCCCAGTTTGGAACTTTCCGCCTCTCGCAGCGCTGGGGAGGGACGGAAACATCTGCTATAAAAAGCCGCAAAGCCTGTGAAATACCGGACTTGCACGCGGGGCCGTCAGGGGTAGATGTGGCCCATCGGGGCCCTGGATTAACTCGGCCGCCCTGGTTGCAGAGAGAACACGATGTTAATCCCGGTCGAGTACCCCTGAACCTGTGAAATGAGGGGCTTCGCCCTCTTACCCGGAAAGAGATCAGACTGATGGCAGCCGTACCTGGCGTCCGCCCGTTCAGAACTCGGTGACGCCTTGCGCGCGTGTCGCACGGCGTTCGTCGGCGTCGGCTTGATGAGCTGCATGATCAACCTGCTCTATCTGACCGGGTCGATCTTCATGCTGGAGGTCTACGACCGGGTGCTGCCGAGCCGCAGCATCCCGACCCTGGTCGGCCTGATCATCCTCGCCAGCTTCCTCTACATGGCGCAGGGCGTGCTCGACATGATCCGCAACCGCATCCTAGGGCGGATCGGCACCGCGCTGGACGAGGCCCTGAACAAGCGCGTGTTCGACACCATCGTGCGCCTGCCGCTGCTGGTCGGCAGCCGCAACGAGGGCCTGCAGCCGCTGCGCGACCTCGACAATGTCCGCTCCTTCCTCGGCGGCATGGGCCCGAGCGCGTTCTTCGATCTGCCCTGGCTGCCGCTCTATCTCGCCATCTGCTTCGCCTTCCATGTCATGATCGGCGTCACCGCCCTGGTCGGCGCCATCATCCTGGTCGGGTTGACGCTGGTCACCGAGTTCCTGTCCCGTCAGCCGGCGAAGGAGGCGATGGGCCTCGCCGCCCAGCGCAACGATCTCGCCGCCGCCAGCCGCCGCAATGCCGAAGTCATGGTGTCGATGGGCATGGCCGGCCGCATGAACCAGCGCTGGAGCGAGACCAACCAAAAATATCTCGCCGGCAATCAGCGCGCGAGCGACGTCGCCGGCGGGCTCGGCGCGGTCGCCAAGGTGCTGCGCATGATGCTGCAATCGGCCGTGCTCGCGGTCGGCGCCTATCTCGTCATCCACCAGGAGGCGACCGCCGGCATCATCATCGCCGGCTCGATCCTATCGGCCCGCGCGCTCGCGCCGGTCGATCTCGCCATCGCACACTGGAAATCCTTCGTTGCGGCCCGCCAGAGCTGGCAGCGCCTCACGCGCCTGCTCGAGCAGATGCCGGCCCAGGCGATGCCGACCCAGCTGCAGGCGCCCACCAGCCGCCTCTCGGTCGAAGGCGTTGCCATGGTGCCGCCAGGCGACCAGCGCCTGATCGTGCAGGACGTCACCTTCGCCCTCCAGGCCGGTAACGGCCTCGGCGTGATCGGGCCGAGCGGCTCCGGCAAATCCTCGCTGATCCGTGCCCTGGTCGGCGTCTGGCAGCCGGTGCGTGGGAAGGTGCGGCTCGATGGCGCGGCGCTCGACCAATGGTCGTCCGACGCGCTCGGCCGTCACATCGGCTATCTGCCGCAGGACGTCGAGCTGTTCGGTGGCACCATCGCGCAGAACATCTGCCGGTTCGATCCCGAGGCGACGTCCGACGCCATCATCGCCGCGGCCAAGGAGGCCGGCGTGCACGAGATGATCATCAAGATGCGCGAGGGCTACAACACGCAAGTCGGCGAGCAGGGCGCTGCGCTGTCCGCTGGCCAGGCGCAGCGCGTTGCGCTGGCGCGCGCGCTCTATGGCAATCCATTCCTGGTCGTGCTCGACGAGCCCAACTCCAATCTCGACACCGAAGGCGACGAGGCGCTGACCCGCGCCATCCGTGCCGCTCGCGAGCGCGGTGCCATCGTCATCGTGGTGGCGCACCGCCCGATCGGCGTCGAGGCGGTCGACCAGATCCTGGTGCTGCGCGACGGCCGCATGCAGGCTTTCGGCCCGAAGGAGCAGGTGCTCGCCCAAGTGCTCCAGCCGCGCGCGGTGCCGTCGGCACCGATCAAGGTCGTCAGCGAAGGTGGGGCCAAAGCATGAGCACGATGGCCATTGGCGGGACAAAGTCCGCTGCGACGAACACCGTGCGGCAGTCGATCAGATTCCACCTGATCCTCGGGCTCAGCATCGTGCTGGTGCTCGTGCTCGGCCTCGGCGGCTGGGCATCCACGGTGCTGATCTCGGGCGCGCTGATCGCGCCGGGCCAGATCGTGGTCGAATCCAACGTCAAGAAGGTGCAGCACCCGACCGGCGGCGTGGTCGGCGAGTTGCGCGCCCGCGACGGCGACGTTGTCAAGGCCGGCGACATCGTGGTGCGGCTCGATGACACCGTGACCAAGGCGAACCTCGCCATCGTCACCAAGAATCTGGACGCCGCGCAGGCACGCACGGCGCGACTGCAGGCCGAGCAGCGCGGCATCGACAAGATCGAGTTTCCGCAATCGTTGCTCGATCGCGCCGACGATCCCGACGTCAAGGCGCTGCTCTCCGCCGAGACCAAGCTGTTCGACGTCCGCGTCAACGGCCGCGCCGGCCAGAAGGCGCAGCTCCGCGAGCGCGTCCTGCAGCTCAACGAGGAGATCGAGGGACTCCAGGCGCAGGAGAAAGCCAAGGACAAGGAAATCGCCCTGGTGCAGCAGGAGCTCACCGGCGTGCGCGATCTCTACGAGAAGCGCCTGGTGCAGATCTCGCGCCTGACCACGCTCGAGCGCGACAGCGCCCGCCTCAATGGCGAGCGCGCGCAGTACATCGCTTCGCGGGCGCAGGCCAAGGGCAAGATCACCGAGACCGAGCTCCAGATCATCCAGGTCGACAAGGACATGGTGAGCGAGGTCTCCAAGGATTTGCGCGAGACCAACGACAAGATCGGCGAGCTGATCGAGCGCAAGGTCGCCGCCGAGGACCAGCTCCGCCGTGTCGACATCCGCGCCCCGCAGGACGGCATGGTGCTGCAATCGACGGTGCACACCGTCGGCGGCGTCGTCACCGCCGGCGACACGTTGATGCTGATCGTGCCGCAGGCCGACGATCTCCAGGTCGAGGCCAAGGTCAATCCGGTCGACATCGACAAGCTCCAGATCGGCCAGAAGACGCTGCTGCGCCTCTCCGCCTTCAACCAGCGCACCACGCCGGAGCTCAACGGCGTCGTCAGCCGCGTCTCTCCCGACGTCACTACCGACCAGCGCACCGGCCAGAGCTACTACACCATCCGCGTTTCGATGCCGGCCGAAGAGGTCGCCCGCCTCGGCGACGTCAAGCTGATCCCCGGCATGCCTGTCGAAGCCTTCGTCCAGACCGGCGACCGCACCATGCTGTCCTATCTGATGAAGCCGCTGCACGATCAGCTGATGCGGGCGTTCCGCGAGAAGTGACGCGCTAAGATCAAGGGTGGGCAAAGGCGCAACGCGCCGTGCCCACCACCTTTCACGTTTCGATAGAAAGACGTGGGCACGCTTTCGCTTTGCCCACCCTACGGCACCGCCTTCTTTGCTATAGTTCGACTCGAGCACTAGCAACCCGGCGGTCGAACCATGCAATCTCCCCCCACCATCGCCACCGAATCCTTCTCCGACGCGTCTGCGGCCGTCGCCCGGCTCGAAGAGATCTACGAGCGCAACACAAAATTCCTGCGCGACCGGTTCGAGGCCTACGTCAATGGCGAAGCCGTCACGACGCGGGTGCGGGCCTATTATCCCTTCGTCCGCGTCACCACCGCGACGCATGCGCGGCTGGATTCGCGTCTCTCCTATGGCTTCGTCGCCGGCCCCGGCGTGCACGAGACCAGCGTGACGCGGCCGGATCTGTTTCGCGCCTATCTCACCGAGCAGATCGGACTTTTGATCCAGAACCACGGCGTGCCCGTCGAGATCGGCGAATCCGCCGAGCCGATCCCGATCCACTTCGCCTATCGCCGCGACATCAACATCGAGGCCGCTATCACCACCAGCGAGAACTCGCCCGTGGCGCGATCGCTGCGCGATGCGTTCGACGTGCCTGATCTCGCCACCATGGACGATTCCATCGCCGACGGCACCTTCGAGCTCCAGCCCGGCGCGCCCGAGCCGCTGTCGCTGTTCCGCGCCGCGCGCGTCGATTACTCGCTGCGCCGGCTATATCACTACACCGGCACCGATCCCGAGCATTTCCAGAACTTCGTGATCTTCACCAACTACCAGTTCTATGTCGATGCCTTCGCGCAGCTCTGCCAGCAACGGCTCCAGTCGGGCGAGGCGGGCCTCGACTCCTTCGTCGCGCCGGGCAATGTGATCATGCAGAATGGCGGTGCGACCAGCGGAACTGCGCCGGTGCGTGCGCCGCAGATGCCGGCCTTCCATCTTGTCGCGTCGGGCTATCGCGGCATCACACTGATCAACATCGGCACAGGCCCGTCTAACGCCCGCAATGTCACCGACCATGTCGCCGTGCTGCGGCCGCACGCCTGGTTGATGCTCGGCCATTGCGCGGGCCTGCGCAACACGCAGCGGCTCGGCGACTACGTGCTCGCCCATGGCTATGTGCGCGAGGACCATGTGCTCGACCGCGAGTTGCCGCTCTGGGTGCCGATCCCGGCACTCGCCGAGATGCAGGTCGCGCTCGAACAAGCGGTCGAGGATGTCACCGGCCTCGAAGGTTTTGAGCTCAAGCGCCTGATGCGCACCGGCACGGTGGCGAGCGTCGACAACCGCAATTGGGAGATCTCCGGCCGCGACGTGATCCGTCGCCTGTCGCAATCGCGCGCGGTCGCGCTCGACATGGAATCGGCCGCGATCGCCGCCAACGGCTACCGCTTCCGCGTCCCCTACGGCACGCTGCTCTGTGTCTCCGACAAGCCGCTGCATGGCGAGATCAAGCTCGCCGGCATGGCCAGTGAATTCTACCGCCGCCGCGTCGGCCAGCATCTCGAGATCGGCCTGAAGGCGCTGGAGCGGCTGAAGCAGCAGGAATCCGAGCGGCTGCATTCGCGAAAGCTCCGCAGCTTCGCCGAAGTCGCGTTCCAGTAAAGGACAACAGACCTGCCGTACGAACGCTGACGTCTCCGTGAGCACGACGCCCTGGAATATCGCTGCCGAGACAGGGTTATCACCTCGTCCGGGGCCGCTCGAAACAGGACTGGAGACCGAGATGTTCACGACGATGATCAGGCTCGTCGCGCTGGGTACGTTTGCGGCAGCATTGTTGAACGCGCCGGCGTTGGCCGCCGGCGGAGGCGGGGGTGGCGGCGGCGGTGGCGGCATCAGCTCCTCCGATCCCTACGCCGGCGCCTATTCGGATCAGAAACCGCAGCCGACCTATCCGAAGCGCCCCGGCAGCAGAGCAACGCAGAAGGGCAAGAAGCCAAGCAATCAATCCAGCATCGGCGATCCCGCATTCGCGGCCGGCTATCGCGTCGCCTATGACACCATCTACGAGCGCAACGACTATGCGGCCGCGATTGCGCAATTGAGGTCGCTCGGCCATGACGACCATCCGAACGTCGCCAACCTCATCGGCTACTCCTATCGCAAGCTCGGCGATTACGAGCAGTCGCAGGTCTGGTACCAGCGTGCGCTCAAGGCCGACCCGAACCACGTGCTGACCTGGCAGTACTATGGACTCTGGCAGCTCGAGCAGGGCAATCGCGAGCAGGCGATGTATCATCTGAGCCGGATTGCTGCCATTTGCGGAACCGATTGCGAGGAGTACAAATCCCTGGCTGCGGCGCTGGAGAAGCCGACCGGCACGGCGCTCGTGTATTGAACGCGCGGTGTGGGTTGGCTGCGAAGCGCAACCCCACTCCAGGGCAGGTGACAAGTCGTCAAAATTTCAGCATTGTCCCGCGCGGGGCGCGACCCGGGACGACTTGATGCCACTCATGCGCGACAGAATCATCGGCCATGATCTCGAACGGCTGGCCTTTCGCTTCACGATGATGCGTGACGACGAGGTCGTGCAGTGCCAGATCTCTGACGCGGCGATGGACGAGCTCGCGGGCATGCAAGGCACCGAAAGCAGCGCGCGCCAGGCGCAGTTCCTGTCGCTCCGCGACACCATCGAGCGGATCGCGTCGGACATTTACGACGAAGCGCCGCGGGTGCCCGGCTATGTGGTGCGGATTTTCATGCGGCATTTGGGGAGGTAGTGTCTGCCCGCCCACCGCTGTCATGCCCCGGCTTTGACCGGGGCATCCAGTACTCCGAGGCCTATCGATTCCATCACAGGCGCTGCGGAGTACTGGATCGCCCGCCTTCGCGTGAGACTGTGCCCGACTCGCTCACATGGTTCAGCGACTTACTCCCCCAGCTTTCTCAGCAACAACTGCAGCGCCGTCGCAGCGAATACTTGCATGTTCGCAAACCGGTCGTTGCTATTAGTTTCCAGCGTCATTACCTCGGCCGCAGGTCCGGCGACCGCCATGCAGCTATGGCCGGCGGCGTCGCCGTAGCGGTTGCCGGGTAGGGCCGGCTGCGCCGGTCTCGGAGAGGCCCCAGTCGGAGTTGAAGCGACTGCGCATCCGTTCGGCGAGCAGCTTTGCGTAGGGCTCCGACGAGGAACGAAAGCCCTTCATTCCCTCATCCGAAATATCCATCAGCACGCGCCTCGCATCGCGGGTGTAGACCACGGCGCCACCGAGGAAATAGGCGGAGGCGCCGGGCACCGCGAGCAGGCTCGCCGCGATCAGGCCGCCGGCGGAGGATTCGGCGACCGCAATGGTCTGTTTGCACGCGATCAGTTTGGCCGCGACTTGTTCCGCAATGCCGACGAGCTCTTTCATCCCAATACCCCTTATGCCTTCGCAACTGAGCCCAGCCTTCCTAGCATATGACAGAAGCCTTGGCCGAGTTGCGGGCGGCGGGCAGGCCTGCTTGAATGGCAGACAGAAGAGAGAAGACGAGGAAACGTGAGAAGGGAGACGTCATGACGTCCCTGATCGCCGGCGGGGTGGATTGCGATGTGCATCCGGCCGTGCCGCATCTGACCAGCCTACTGCCGTACCTGAACGACTATTGGCGCGATCAGGTGACGACGCGCGGCATGGTCGATCTCGTCTCGCAATCCTACCCGAAGAACTCGCCGATCGTGGGGCGGCCCGATTGGCGACCTGAGAAGGGAAAACCGGGTGAGAGCCTGGACGACATGCAGCGCCATGTGCTCGATCCCTTCCAGCTCAAGCTCGCGATCTGCAATCCGCTCTATGGCGTGCAGATGGTGTTTTCCGAGGACATGCAGGCCGCCTTCTGCCGCGCGCTGAACGATTGGCTCGTCAAAGAGTGGCTCGATCGCGATTCGCGGCTGCGCGGCGCGATCGTGATCCCGACGCAAAGCATCGAGAAATCAGTCGCCGAGATCGAGCGCTGCGCGCCCGACAAGCGCTTCGTGCAGGTGCTGATGCTCGTGATGGGCGACACCCCGCTCGGCAAGCGCGCGCTGTGGCCGATCTACGAGGTCGCTGAGCGGCTGGAACTTGCCATCGGCATTCACGCCGGTTCCGCCTATCACAATCCGCCGACGGCGGTGGGCTGGGGGTCCTATCACATCGAAGACTATGTCGGTCAGGCCCAGGCATTCCAGACCCAGCTCACCAGCCTGATTGTCGAAGGCGTGTTCGCAAAGTATCCGCGGCTGAAAATGGTGATGCTGGAATCCGGGATCTCCTGGATCGCGCCCTATCTCTGGCGCCTGCACAAGTTCTGGCGCGGGGTGCGAATGGAGACGCCCTGGGTCGATCGCGCGCCATCGGAGATTGTGCGCAGCAACATCCGCTTCTCGTTACAGCCTTTTGATGCGCCGCCGGAACCTGAGACATTAATTCGCCTGTTTGATCATATGCAGTCCGACGAATTGGTCCTATTCTCCACGGACTATCCGCACTGGCAGTTCGACGGCCAGGACGCGCTGCCCGAGGGTCTTTCCCCCGATCTCGTGCACAAGATTATGATCGACAATCCGTATGCAACTTTTCCCCGCCTGACCTGAGCCCGCTGCCATAGGAGGCAAGGCGATGAATATCCAGTTCCGCGAGAGCCAAGAAGCCGCTTCCCCCCTGACAACGAAATCCGCGATCGCGGACTGTGACATCCATCCGGCCCGCGCCACCCGCACCGAGCTCTATCCCTATCTCGCCAAACGCTGGCAGCATCATCTCGAAATCTACGGCGTCCATGCCTATCAGGGCATGATGGAAGGCCCGCCCTATCCGAAGGCCCAGCCCAACGCCTCGCGCCGCGACGCCTATCCGCCGGAAGGCGGCCCGCAGGGCTCGTCGCTCTCCTTCATGCAAAAGCAGCTGCTCGATCCCAACAATGTCCAGCTCGGCGTGCTCAATCCGCTCAACACCGGGCAGGGCATCCGCAATCACGAGCTGTCGGCTGCGCTGTGCTCGGCGATCAACGACTGGCAGATCGACAAATGGACCAGCAAGGACAAGCGGCTGAAGGCGTCCATCGTCGTCGGCAATGAGGACGGCCTGTCGGCCGCCGCCGAGATCCGCGAGCGCGCCGGCGACAAGAATTTCGTGCAGGTGCTGCTGCTGAGCCGCAACGTCGAGCCGCTCGGCCAGCGCCGCTATTGGCCGATCTATCAGGCCGCGGAAGAGGCCGGCCTTCCCGTCGGCGTGCACGCCTTCGGCTTCGGCGGCAACCCGATCACGCCGTCCGGCTGGCCGTCTTATTACATCGAGGAGATGGTCGGCCACTCGCAGTGCCAGCAATCGGCGCTGGCGAGCCTCGTGCTCGAAGGCGTGTTCGAGCGCTTCCCGAAATTGAAGATGGTGATGATCGAGGCCGGCTTCGGCTGGGCGCCGTCGCTGGCGTGGCGGCTCGACAAGGCCTGGCAGCGCCTGCGCGGCGAGGTGCCGCATGTGAAGCGGCCGCCGTCGGAATATATCCGCGAGCAGGTGTGGTGGACGACGCAGCCGATGGAGGATCCGGAGCGGCGCGAGGATCTGTTCGACGTCATCAAATGGATCGGCTGGGACCGGCTGCTGTTTGCGACCGACTATCCGCATTGGGACTATGACGAGCCGTCGCGGGTGCTGCCGGCGGGCGTGAGCGAAGCCAATCGCGAGGCGTTCTATTTCGGTAATGCTAAGAAGCTCTACGGGATCGCCGCATGATCCGAAAAAGTGTGAAGCGGTTTTTCGATCAGATCATGCGGAAGACATAATGGCGCGGCATGTGATCGCCGCGGTCGATGAGCTTCCGCCCGGCACGCGAAAATTTCTGGAGATCGATGGTCGGCCGATCGCGGTCTTCAACATCAAGGGCGAGTATTTCGGCCTGATGAACCGCTGCCCGCATCAGGGCGCAGCGCTGTGCGAAGGGCCGCTGATCGGCCTCGCGCAGTCCAAAGATCCCGGCGAGATCGAATACACCAAGCTCGGCGAGATCATCCGCTGCCCCTGGCATGGCTGGGAGTTCGACATCCGCACCGGCCAGTCCTATTGCGATCCCCGCCGCTTCCGCGTGAAGAGCTATCCGGCCCATGTCGAGCCAGGCGCGAGCGTGGTGAAGGGGCCGTACGTGGTGGAGACGATTCCGGTCAAAGTCGAGAGCGACTACGTGGTGGTGGAGTTGTAGCTCTCACTGTCATTCCGGGGCGGTTCGCAGGACCGAACCCGGAATCCCGAGGTTCCGGGTTCGATGCTTCGCATCGCCCCGGAACGACCCGCCATCAAAGCCCCCGCCACCGGATCATATGTCGGCACCGCCTTGTCGCCGCCCGCGATAGACGATCAGCGCGGCGATGATGCCGAGCACAGTCAATTGAATTTGCCGCGGAAGCTGATGATTTTTCAGACTTTATTTTGCGTTGCAGCGACCAGCCATTGGCGGAAGGCAGTCAGCTTCGGCGCCTCGCGGCCGCCCTCCGGCGCGACCAGGTAGAAGCCGGCGTCGGCCGGCAGCGCGATCTTGAAGGGGACGACGAGCCGGCCCTTGGCGATGTCGTCCTGCACGTAGGAGGTCCGCCCCATCGCAACCCCGATGCCATCGATCGCAGCCTGGATGGTCATGAAGATCATGTCGAAGGTGATGCCGGGCTGCCGCGCGATGTCGGCCGGCAGGCCCGCCGCCGTCAGCCACAGCCGCCAGTCGTCGCTGTTGGCGTTGGAGGTGTGCAGCAGCGGATGGTTGCGCAGATCCTCCGGCTGGCGCAGCGGCTTGTCGCCGCGCAGCAGCGAGGGGCTGCACACCGGAAACAGCTCGTCCGCCATCAGCCAGTCCGCACGCAGACCCGGCCATTGGCCGCGGCCATAGCGGATCGCGGCATCGACATTGTCGCGCTGAAAATCGACGAGACTCGTCGATGTCGTGATGCGGACGTCGATGCCGGGGTGCTGCTCCTGGAAATCGGTCAGCCGCGGCAGCAGCCATTTGGCGGCGAGCGAGGCCAAGGTCGAGACCGTAAGCACCTTGTCGTCGTCCTTGCGCAGCAGGCGGTCGGTGGCGAGGCGCAAGTCGTTGAAGGCGGCACGCACGCCAGGCAGGTAGTCGCGCGCCTCCGGCGTCAGCGCCAGCGCGCGGTTCTGCCGGATGAACAGGCGGATGCCGAGCTCCTCCTCGAGCCGCCGGATCTGATGACTGATCGCGGTCTGGGTCACGTTCAGCTCGGCCGCCGCCAAGGTGAAGCTGAGATGGCGCGCAGCGGCCTCGAAGGCCCGCAGTCCGTTCAGCGAGGGCAATCTGGCAGTCATCTGGCAGCAGGATGCATGACGTTATTTCATGCGAAAAGGTACAAATTGTCGTTTGTCGCAGCGCGCTAAGAGGCAGAAACTAGCGCCCAAGTTAGCTCAAGGAGCTGAACATGTCCACTTTGACGCACAATTCGATGACAAATCATCATGCACCCGGTCTGATCCAGCAGGTCAGTGAGACCCTTCACGTCTGGCACGAGCGCTATCGGACCCGGCGCGAGCTCGCCAACTGGACCGCCCGTGACCTTCATGACGTTGGCCTGTCCTGGAGCGACATCGCTTTCGAGGCTGAGAAACCCTTCTGGCGGGCCTGATGGCCGCCAGGCCGGCGCCGCCTGATCAGGGGCGCCGGCGGTCCCTTTGGTCACCTTGGACATGTGTCATGAGCACCCTTGGCCTGGAAGACCTGAAGCAATATTCCGACGTGCTGCGTACCCGGCATGGTGAGCGGCTCAACGTTCGCTTCGTCGAGCCGCGCGACACCGAGGAGCTTCAGCACTATTTCCGCTCGCTCTCGACCCGCTCCCGTTACAACCGCTTCTTCGGCGCGATCAGCGAGTTGCCGAAGGGGCTGTTGCGCGACTTCCTGCAGGTGGGCGAGCGCGAGCGCTTCACCGTGGTCGCGACGATGATGGTCGACGGTTTCGAGACCATTGTCGCCGAAGCTCGCTACGCCTTTCACGCCGAGAGCTCGACGCTCGAGTTCGGCCTGTCGGTCGATGATCGCTGGCACGGCCATGGCGTCGCCACGGCGCTGATGAAGAATCTCGAATGCCGCGCCGCCGCGCTCGGCGCTGAGCACATGTTCGGCGATACGCTGCGCTCCAACGAAACCATGATCTCGCTCGCGCGCAAATCCGGCTTCGGCTTCGTCAATCATCCTGATGATTGGAAGCTGGTGCGCTTCGACAAGGAGATCAACGTCGCGCCGAAGGACATTCCCTGCGCGAGCTGGCGTCTCGCCGCCCTTTCCCGTCAGGCCGGTAGCCCCTCAGCCTCGGCCTGACACCACTCCGAGCCCGGCCTGGCCTAGCCAGCACCGGGCATTTTTTTGCCTTCACTTGGCAGCGTCGTCGGTGAAGTCGGTCGAGGTTGCGACCGAGCGCCAGCTAGCCAGGCCTACTTCCCCGTGAACACCGCTTTCCGCTTCTCGATGAAGGCCTGCACCGCTTCCTTGTGATCGGCGGTCGTGGTCAGGCGGATCAGCCGCTCGGCCTCGTGATCCCTGGCGGTCTCGAAGTCGAACAGCAGGGCTTCGTCGAGATTGTCCTTCATGTAGCGCAGCGCGAGGCGCGGGCCTTCGGCGAGGGACTTTGCCAGCGCGAACGCCTCAGTCTGCAGCTTGTCATCGGGCACGACGCGGTTGACGAGGCCGATCGCTTCGCAGCGCGCGGCATCGACGCGGTCGCCGGTGAACAGCAGCTCGCGCGCCCGCGCGGTGCCGACGAGGCGGGTGAGGAGCCAGGCGATGCCGTAGTCGCCGCTGAGCGCAATACGCGCATAGCCGGTGGCGACGAAGGCCGTTTGCGCGGCGATGCGGATGTCGCAGGCCATGGCGATGGCGAGACCGGCGCCGACCGCGGGGCCGGGCAGGGCGGCGATGGTCGGCTTGCGCACCGAGACCAGCGCGCCCGTGAGCAGCCGCTGCCGCTCCTGGAGATCGGCGACCTTGTCGTCGAACGACATCTCCAGCTTCTTCGGGTCGCGATGCGCGCCCATGCCCTTGACGTTGCCGCCGGCGCAGAACGCCTCGCCCGCGCCGGTGAGCAGCAGCACGCCGACGTCAGGGCTTTCGCCGCAGGTGCGGATCATCGTCCGCAGCGCGGGCGTCAGCGTGTCCGACAGCGGATTACGCGCCTCGGGACGGTTCAGCGTGATGACGGCGACGCCTTCACGGATGACGCAGAGCAGTTCGTTGGTGCCGGTGTCGATGGTGGTTTCGGTGGTCATGTCGCCTCCCCGTTTTGTTCGTCGTCATTCCGGGGGGATGCGAAGCATCGAACCCGGAATCTCGAGATTCTCAGGTGCGCAAGTGCGCACCATAGTTCGGCTCTTCGAGCCGCCCCGGAATGACAAATTGACCTCAAAACTTCTCTACCCAGGGCCGCAGCTCGATCTCCCAGCTCCAGGCGCTGCGCGGTTGCTGCAAGACGTTCCAATAGCTCTCCGCGATCGCATCGGGATCGAGCATCGAATCCGGCTTGTCTGCAGGCTCAGTCCGCGCTGCGTTGCGGATGCCGCCGTCGATGACGAAATGCGCGACATGGATACCTTGCGGCGACAATTCGCGCGCCATGCTTTGCGCGAGGCCACGCAGCGCGAACTTGCCCATTGCGAACGGCGCGGATTGCGCATAGCCCTTGACGCTGGCGGAGGCGCCCGTGAACAGAATGGCGCCGTGCTTGTTCGGCAGCATGCGCCTCGCCGCCTGCTGCGCCACCAGGAAGCCGCCATAGGCGCTGACCGCGATCGCGTTCGCAACGTCGGCCGGCACGAGATCGACGAACGGACCGCGCGAGCGGCCGCTGGCGTTGTAGACGACGAGATCGGGCGTGCCGATCTCGCGCTCGACCAGGCCGAACAGGCGCTCGACTTCGTCGGCCTCGGTCGCGTTGCAGGCATAGGCCTTCGCGCCGGTCTCGGTGCAGAGCGCGCCCAGCTTCTCGATCTTGCGCGCGGCCAGCGCGACGCGGATGCCCTGCTTGGAGAGCAACCGCGCCAGCGAGGCGCTCAGGCCTTCTCCGGCGCCGACGATGAGGGCGATCCTGTATTTCGGGTGTTCCATGGTGTGATCTCTGGCGTGATCTCGCGGGGACGGGAAGCCGCTGATCTATGCATGGTTCGTGCGGACAACCAGCCGGAGCGCCGGTCGGGCTGATCACAATTCCGCAGAGCGAATTGCTCCTTCACGGCGATCATGCCTCCCTGACAATTTGCGGCTTTATCCGTCTTTGCGATGGGAGCATGATCGACATCATCCAAAGCGGCAAGCGTTAAGAATTGCCGCCGGGCGGAAACGAAGAGGACGAGCATGCACAAGCCGGTCACAGCGCAGCCGAAAGATGTCGCGGCCGAGCCATCGGGTCTGCTGGCGCCCGATACCACGGGCATGAATTTCTACCGTGCCGATCCCGCGCTGACGGATCTGTTGCGCATCCATCTGCCGGACAATCTGTTCCGCCACATCGAGCCGCATCTCGACCGCCTCGGCGAACTTGCCGGCGGCCGTCTCGACGAATGCGCGCGGCTGGCCGACCGGCACACGCCCGTGCTGCACCAGCGCGACAAGTTCGGCCGCGACGTTCAATGGATCGAATATCACCCGGCCTATCGCGAGCTGGAGAACGCCGCGTTCGGCGAATTCGGCATCCATGCGCTCTCGATCCGCAAGGGCATCATGGGCTGGCCGGACAAATATCCTGTCGTGGCCAAGCATGCCTTCACCTTCCTGTTCAACCAGACCGAATTCGGCATGGGTTGCCCGATCAACGTCACCGACGGCTGCGCCAAGCTGCTTTCGAATTTCGGCGACGAGGCGCTGAAAGCAAAATATCTCGACGGCCTGACCTCGACCGACATGAGCAAGCTGACGCAGGGCGGCCAGTTCATGACCGAGAAGGAAGGCGGCTCCGACGTTGGCACGCTGACCACGCGCGCCGTGCAAGAGAGCGACCATTGGCGCCTCTATGGCGAGAAATGGTTCTGCTCGAATGCCGATGCCAAAGTCGTGATGCTCTTGGCGCGTCCCGAAGGCGCCGGTCCCGGCACACGCGGTGTCGGCCTGTTCCTGATGCCGCGCTTCCTCGACGATGGTTCGCAGAACCATTATCGGATCGTGCGCCTGAAGGACAAACTCGGCACGCGTTCGATGGCTTCGGGGGAGATCAAGCTCGAAGGCGCGATCGCCTATGCCGTCGGCAAGCTCGACCGTGGCTTCGTGCAGATGGCCGAGATGGTGAACTCCTCGCGGCTCTCCAACGGCGTCAAATCCGCCGCGCTGATGCGCCGCGCCTATCATGACGCCATGACGGTGGCGAAGAACCGTGTGGTGTTCGGCAATCGCATCATCGACCTGCCGCTGGGACGCCGGCAGGTGCTGAAGATCATGCTCTCGGTGGAGCAGGCGCTGTCGATGAGCTTTCTCACCGCCGACGCGCTCGACCGCGCCGAAGCGGGTAGCCAGGATGCCGCGGCCCTGTTGCGCATCCTGACGCCAACCTTGAAATTCCGCGCGACGCGCGATGCGCGCAAGGTCTGCGGCGATGCGCTCGAGATGCGCGGTGGCATCGGCTATATCGAGGAATTCGTCACGCCGCGCCTTTTGCGCGATGCCCATCTCGGCTCGGTCTGGGAAGGCACCGGCAACATCGTCGCCATCGACGCGCTCCGGCGCGCGGTGGGTCGGCACGGCGCTGAATCCGCGCTCGCCGCCGATCTTCATGCCCGCCTCGACGACAGCGCCTCGGTGCCGCAGGCCTGGTGCGACAATCTGCGCGGCTTGGTTGATCGCGCGGTCGGCTTCGCACGCGAGGTCGCGGGCAAGTCGGAGAACGAGGCCGACGCGCGGCGCGCCACCAGCTTGCTCTATCACGTCGCCAGCGCCGTCGCGCTCGCCTGGGAGGCGCACCGCATCCACGCAATGCGCGGCGATGCGCGCCGGTTGCTGCTGTCGCGCCTCGTCATCGACCATCGCGTGACTCCCAGCGATCCGTTCCGGCTGACGGAAAATGCGGCGCAGGCGAAGATCGCAGCGCTGCTGCTGAGTGATCGCGATGCCGGCATGAGCGAGGTTGGCGAACTCGTTCTGGCAGCGTAGGCTCTCCTTTCACCTCTCCCATAGGGAGAGGTGAAGAGTCGACCGCTCAACGAAAAAATAACAACGAGGAAACACCGATGAAGGCCGCCGTCCTCTATGAAGTCAACAAGCCCCTGGTCATCGAGGATGTCAGCCTGCCGAAGCCCGGCCCGCGCGAGGTCCTGATCCGCACCGCGGTCGCCGGCCTCTGCCATTCTGATTTGCACTTCATGGAAGGCCTCTATCCGCATCCGCTGCCGGCGGTACTCGGCCACGAGTCCGCTGGCGTCGTCGAGCAGGTCGGCTCCGACGTCACCTATGTGAAGCCGGGCGATCACGTCGTCACGTGCCTGTCCGTGTTCTGCGGCACCTGCGACAATTGCACCACGGGTCGCACCGTGCTCTGCACCGACGCGACGGTGAAGATGCTGCCGGGCGTCTCCAACCGCATGCAATGGTCGAAGCCGGAGAAGCTGCACCAATTCCTCAATCTCTCCTCCTTCGCCGAGCAGATGCTGGTGCACGAGAACGCCATCGTGAAGATCCGCAAGGACATGCCGCTCGATCTCGCCGCGCTGATCGGCTGCGGCGTCATCACCGGCTACGGCGCGGTGGTGAACACGGCGAAGGTGACGGCCGGCGAGACCGTGGCCGTGATTGGCTGCGGCGGCGTCGGCATGGCCGCAATCAACGGCGCGCAGATTGCCGGTGCGGGTCGCATCATCGCCATCGACACCAATCCCGCAAAGCTCCAGCTCGCGACCAAGCTGGGGGCGACCGACATCATCAACCCGGCGGATGGCGATGTCGTCAAGCAGGTGCGCGATCTCACCAATGGCGGCGTCCAGCATTCCTTCGAGGTGCTCGGCCGCAAGGAAACCGCAGAGCAGGCCTTCGCCATGCTCGCCGCGGGCGGCACCGCCACCATCGTCGGCATGATCCCGTTCGGCCAGAAGATCGAGCTGCACGGTTTCGATTTCCTCAGGGAGCGCCGGATCCAGGGCTCCTCGATGGGCTCCAACCATTTCCGCCTCGACATGCCGCGCCTCGTCGATTTTTACCTGCGCGGCCGGCTGCACCTCGAAGACTGGATCTCCGCCAAGCTGAAGCTCTCCGAGATCAACGAGGGCTTTGCCAACATGAAAGCCGGCAAGACGCTGCGCAGCGTGATCGTGTTTGATAGCTGAGCGTTGAAGCTGGCGCTCGCCAGTGTCACTCCGATACCGGTGTCATCGCCCGGCTCGACCGGACGATCCAGTACTCCGCGGCTGGAGTGGTGCGAACGAACTGCTGCCGCGGCGTCCTGGATGCCGCCGCCTTCGCCGGGCATGACAGCGGAGAGGCGACGCCCGATGTGCCCGCCTCACCGCGAGACGTGTGCGGACACCGCGAGCCACGTGCCATTCTGTTTGGCCCAGCAATCGGTGTACCGCCCGGTCGCCTGCTGGCCGTCCGCCGTGGTGTAGCTCGTCGCTGCGTGGATGATGGCGAAGTCGCCCATGATGCGGATCATAACGTCGTAGGCATGCAGATTGCGAATCGCGATCGGCCCCGCGGTCTGCTCCAGGAAGGCGGCGCGGTCGACCAGCGTCTTGTCGGGATTGGAGCAATAGAATTCCGGCGCCAGGATTTCGTTGAAGCGCTTGACGTCGCAGTTTTGCACGGAGGCGACGTAGTCGCGATTGAGTGCGGTGAGCTGCTCGAGGTCCTGGCTCATGACGTTTCACTCCCATGTTGCCCCTCAAGGTGGCGAGGCGCTCAAGCGCCGTCTCGAACCATGAAGACCCGCTGCTACGTCTCGGCCTTCATCCTTCGAGACGGGCGCGATGCGGCCTCCTCAGGATGAGGGTCTCACTTGTCGTTGAACAAAGGCGGCGGCACGAACCCGCCGAATTCGCGCTCGATCAGTTCAGCCAGCTTGAGCGGCGTACGGTCGTCCAGCCACGGACCGACGATCTGCACGCCGATCGGCAGCCCGTCCGGCGCAAAGCCTGTGGGGATAGCAGTGGAGGGCAGCCCGGGCAGCGTCGCGATGCCGGGCCAGGCGAGCTGGTCGGTATAGACGTGCTCCTTGCCGTCGATCTTGATCCGACGCTGTTCCTGGTCCGGCAAATGGTCGTGCGGATAGGCGGCCGTCGGCATCACTGGGCAGATCACCGCGTCGAAGGACTTGAACAGCTCGCGCCATTGCGCACGCAGGCGGGTGCGGCCGGCATTCGCCGCCTGCCAGTCGCGATGGCTGAGCGCGATGCCGCGCAGGCGTTCGGCGGCAAGGCTATTGTCGCTTTCCGGCAGCGCAGCCGCGGCCGCCTTGGCGCCGGCATAGATGTCGGGCGCGAAGCTCGCTCCCAGGATCGACATCAACATCCGCATATAGAGCCGCGAGGACGCGGCGAAGTCCGGCAGCAGCGGACTGCTGCGTGCGATCTTCACGCCTGATTTGGCGAGATTGTCGGCCAGCCGGTTGATGGCGCCGCGAACGTTCGTATCGGTCGGCAGCACCGGATCGGTGTCGATCACCAGCACGCGGAAATCCCTGAATGACGTATGTCGCGCGGGCGGCAATTCGAGCCGGTAAGCGATGCCGGCGTCGATCGGATCCGGCCCGGCCATCACGTCGAGTACGAGCGACAGGTCGACGGCGCTGCGCGCCATCGGCCCGATCACCGACAGGTCGCGCTCGAACGGCAGCGGCGGCAGCGGCGGCGGCGTGTGGCCACGCATCGCGACGAGATTGAAGGTCGGCTTGTGCGCGTAGATGCCGCAATGGAACGCCGGCACGCGCAGCGAGCCGCCGATGTCGGAGCCGATCGACAACGGGCCATACCCCGCGGCGAGCGCGGCCGACGAACCGCCGGAGGAGCCGCCCGGCGTGCGGCCGAGATCGTAGGGGTTGTTGGTGGTGCCGTAGATGTCGTTGTAGCTCTGCCAGTCGGTGAGCCCGAGCGGCACGTTGGTCTTGCCGATTATGATGGTGCCGGCGTCCTTCACGCGCGTGACCGGCAGCGCATCTTCCCTGGCGATGAAATCCTCGTGCGCGGGAATGCCCCAGGTCGTCGGCAGGCCGGCGACGTTGTAGGATTCCTTCACTGTCATGGGCAGGCCGAGCAAAGGCTTACGCTCGCCGCGGGCCAATGCGGCGTCCGCCTCGCGCGCGGCGCTCAGCGCGCGATCAAAGTCCCGCACACAGATCGCGTTGATCTTGCCGTCATGCCGTTCGATGCGCCCGATCGCATCCTCTGTGAGCTCGACCGCGGAGACTTTCTTTGCGGTCAATGCGGCCGACAGCTCGACCGCACTCTTGTAGCTCCATTCCGATTTGGCCACGGCATGCTCCTGCGATTTCACCGATGAGATGATGCGCAGTTTGGCCGAAGGCTGCAACCGCCGTTTGATGGCGATTGATATGTCACCAGCTGTCATCGCCCGGCTCGACCGGGCGATGAAGTACTCCGGGACGGTTGTGATTGACCCGACACGCCGCGGCGTACTGGCCCGCCCGCCCCAGTGCGCTTGCGCAGAAGGCCGGCGATGACACCGCTGCGAGGCGACCTACGCCGCCCCGATGAGGATCCCCACCGCGAGCACGATGGCGCCGCCGAGCACGATCTGGAA
The DNA here is from genome assembly GCF_054057995.1 of Bradyrhizobium sp. USDA 4486. Classification (NCBI taxonomy): domain Bacteria; kingdom Pseudomonadati; phylum Pseudomonadota; class Alphaproteobacteria; order Hyphomicrobiales; family Nitrobacteraceae; genus Bradyrhizobium; species Bradyrhizobium sp. USDA 4486. Next base: position 5,747,838 of record NZ_JBSRZV010000001.1, on the reverse strand, counting down.
TACGGCCTGGAGGAACGGCGTGTCCATGTAGCGCGCGCGGATGAAGGCGATCGCCCATAGCTCGAAGAACACGACGACGCAGGCGATCGCGGTCGCGATCCAGAACGCGTTGGGCCAGCCGTCGGGCACGAGATAGGGCGCGGTGTGGCCGAGCCCGCCGAGCGTGGTCATTGCGCCGCAGGTGATGCCGCGCAGCCAGGGCGAGCCGCGCCCCGTCAGCGAGCCGTCGTCGGACAGCGCCTCCGCAAAGCCCATGCTGATGCCGGCGCCGATCGAGGCGGCGAGGCCGACGAGAAACGTCTGCCAGTTCTGGTGCGTGGCGAAAGCGGCCGCGAACAGCGGCGCCAGCGTCGAGACCGAGCCGTCCATCAGGCCGGCAAGGCCGGGCTGCACATATTGCAGCACGAACATCCGCCGCCGCGTGCGGTCTTCCTCTGCGCGCACGTCGGGCTTCAGGATCTCGTCGGTCAGCGCCACCGCGCGGTTCTCGTGGTGCTTCTCTTCTTCTGCAAGGTCGCCAAGCAGGCGGCGCACGCCGACATCCTCGGCCTGCTCGGCGGCGCGCGCGTAGAAGCGCTCGGCCTCGAGCTCCATGGTCTCGACCTCCTTGCGGATCGTGTCGAGCGGCAGGTTCTTGGTCAGCCAGATCGGGCGCCGGCGCAGAAAGCCTTTGACGTCCTCGCGGCGGATCGGCGGCAGATGCGGGCCGAACCGCTCCTCATAAAGCTTGAGCAGCCGGTGCCGGTGGCCGCGCTCTTCCTCGGCCATCTCCTCGAAGATTTTGGCCGTGTCCGGGTAGCGCTCGCGCAAATCTTCGGCGAAGGTCATGTAGATGCGGCTGTCCTCCTCCTCGGAGGAGATCGCGACCGCAAGCACCTCGCGCTCGGTCAGATCGGCAAAAGTCTTCACGGCGGCCCTGCTATCTAGTTTAGAACGATTCTAAACTATATAGGGCGGCGCAGTTCGCCGGTCAAATCAGGCCATGTGGGCCTTTGCGAGGAAGTCGAGCAGCAGCCGGCTGACCTCGGCGGGCTGCTCCTGCTGCACCCAGTGGCCGGCGCCCTCGACGAGATGGCAGCCGAGCATCCTGGTGCAGCTCTGGCCCTGCATCGCCTCGAACACGCCCGGGCGTTGATAGGTGCCCCAATCCTGCTTGCCGGAGATGAAGCAGGAGGGCACGTCGATGCTGCGGCCGGCAAACAGCCGCATCTCGTTATTGAGCATGCCTGACGTGCCGTAGCGATACCACTGCAGCCCGCCCTGGAATCCGGTGCGGCCGTATTCGGCGCTGTAGTAAGCAAGATCGCTGTCCGGCAGCCATCGGTTGGCGGCGATCGCGGCCGGCGAGGGCATCTCTTTCGCGACCGTCTCGGCCATGGTCTCGTTCAGATCCATTACATAGTAGGTCGGCAGCTTCGCCAGTTCATTCGCCGACCACGATTGCAGCGGATAGGGCTTGTTGTCGGTCCAGTCCGCACTCTTGTGGTGATAATAGGCGCGCAGGAAATCATGCACACCTTGCACCGCGTGCAGCATGTCGTCGTTCGCGCGCCGTGTCGAATAGTACCATTGATAATGCTTGCGCGGGCGGGGCAATGCGGCGAGCTCGCGATGCACGGGATCTTCCATGTCAGGTTTTGCCGGACCATCGACCGTATCGAACGGCAATGTCGGCGCGCCGCCGAACGGCGCACTCATCAGTGTCACCGATCGAAACACGTCGGGCCGGATCAGCGCGCACCACGCCGCGACCGGGCTGCCGAAATCATGGCCGGCAAGATCGACCTGCCTGTAGCCGAACGCCGATGCCAGGGCGAGCACATCGCGCACGAGGTTGAGCAGCGAGAACGGCGTGAGGTCGCCATCATAGTCCGCGGTCCACCCGGTGGTGCGGCCATAGCCGCGCTGATCCGGTGCGAGCACGTGATAACCCGCGGCAGCCAGCACCGGCATCACCTTGCGCCAGGAGAAGGCGAGCTCCGGGAAGCCGTGCAGCAAAAGGATGCAGGGCCGCCCCTTGGTCTCGAAGCCGGCTTCCAGCACATGCATGCGCAAGCCGTTGATGCCGTCGACATAACGCGAGCGGATTCCGGCGGGCAGACGAATGTCGGGGAGATCGGGCATGGTGTTTCCTCGTCATTGCCGGGCATAGCCGTCCGAAGGGCGGCGTCGCTTCCGCTCGCCTATGCCCGGCCATCCACGTTCTTGTTGCCGCCGATTGTAAGAGCGTGGATGCCCGGGACAAGCCCGGGCAGAAAGGGCGATCGCGGCGCGTTAAACCGACTCGCAGACGAACGCATTGCCCTTGCGCCGGATCTTCCCCACCGATGGCGTGGGGAAATGCGCGGTGCAGCACAGCGTGTCAGTATCGCAATAGCGTTCCAGGACGCTGCGGCGCGTCTTCGCCGCGGTGGCCTGGTCGACGTCGAACTTCATCGACAGCTCCGGATAAAGCGTCTGCAGCGGCGAGTGGATGAGGTCGCCGGTAAACACCGCATCGTCCTTGCCGCGCCCCATCGCGAATGCGACATGGCCCGGCGTGTGGCCGGGCGTCGGCACGATGCGGACGTGATCGCCGATCTGATGGTCGTTGCCGACGAGCTCGTGGCGTCCTGCCTCGACCACCGGCAGCACGCTATCGGCAAAGGGTGGCACCTCGGCCTTCGCGTTCTGCTCGGTCCAGTAGTCGAACTCCTGCTTGGCGAAGACGTAGCGCGCCTTGGGGAAGGTCGGCACCCAGCGGCCGTTCTCCATCCGCGTGTTCCAGCCGACATGGTCGACATGCAGATGCGTGCACATGACGAAATCGATGTCCTCGACCGCGATGCCGGCGGCGCTGAGGCCGCGCATATAGGTGTCGTCGGTCTTCATATGCCATTTCGGCCGCTGCGGCCGCGACTTGTCGTTGCCGATGCAGCTGTCGATCAGGATGGTGTGGTGCGGCGTCTTCACCACGTAGGACTGGAAGCACAGGATCAGCGTGTCCGCATCGTCCAGCGCCTTGGCCTGCCGCATCCACGCCCGGTTCTCGGCCAGGATCTCCGCCGTCAGTCCGGGGATGAACTCCAGCGCCGGGAAGAACGGGGCTTCCTGCTCGACGATGCGATGGATGGTGAGATCGCCGACCGAATATTTGAGGCTCATGAGAACTCCCGCGTTTACAGCATGATCCGGACCCGGAGGGCCGCGTCAGCGCAAAGTCTGCAGCGGTCTTCCGAAGAGATCATGCTCAAATTACGCCGGAGGCGGCGCCGAGATCTTCACGGAGGGCCGCTCCAGCATCTTCTGGTGGAAGGCGTCGAGCTTCGGATAGGCCTTGCGCCAGCCGCAATCGGCGAAGCGGAAATCGGCATAGCCGAGCACGCAAGTGAGGCCGATCTGCGAGATGTCGAACGGACCGTTCAGCACCTCGGGCATATTCTCGAAGCGCGCCATGCCGGTCCAGGCCCGGTTCCAATGGTCGTCCGACCAGGCCTGCCATTGCAGGCCCTGCGGCCGCACCATCTTCTCGTAGCGGCACAGCAGCATGGAATCGAGCATGCCGTTGATCAGCGAGTGATTGGTCTTGGCCTTCCAGCGCCGCGGGCCATAATCCGGGATCAAGCTGCCGCCGGCCAGCTCGTTGAGATATTCGACGATGACGTAAGAGTCCAAGATGACGTCGCCGTCATTGGTGATCAGCACCGGCAGCTTCTTCAGCGGCGTGATGCGCGAATAGTCCTCATTGGCCGTGCCCGGCGCGACGGTTGCGGGTATCAGCTCGATCTTGTCGATCAAGCCGAGCTCGATCGCGGCGATGCGCACCTTGCGGGCGAAGGGCGAGGCGGGGGAGAAGGAGAGTTTCATCGGGGCTGTTCCCTGCAATCAAAGATTCTGGAGCGATGCCTTCTCCACCGTCATTCCGGGGCGATGCGACGCATCGAACCCGGAATCTCGAGATTCCGGATCTGGCGCTTAGGCGCCATCCCGGAATGACCGTGGGAGAGATTCCTAGATGCCCGGGTCAAGCCCGGGCATGACGACGGAGCGTGATGCGCGCACGGCCTTACGCCGCGATGATCTCCTGGCGCTGCTCGCCGAGGCCTTCGATGCCGAGCGTGACGACGTCGCCGACATTGAGGAAGGTCGGTGGCTTCATGCCGAGGCCGACGCCGGGCGGAGTGCCCGTGGTGATGATGTCGCCGGGCAGCAGCGTCATGAATTGCGAGACATAGGACACGCACTTGGCGATCGAGAAGATCATGGTCGCGGTCGAGCCGGTCTGGCGGCGCTGGCCGTTGACGTCGAGCCACATCGACAGGTTCTGCACGTCCTTGATCTCGTCCTTGGTGGCGAGCCACGGCCCGAGCGGGCCGAACGTGTCGTGCGACTTGCCCTTGGTCCATTGTCCGAGACGCTCGGTCTGGAAGTTGCGCTCGGAGACGTCGTTGCAGACGCAATAGCCGGCCACGTAGTTCAGCGCATCGGCTTCCGAGACGTATTTGGCGCGGGTGCCGATGATCGCGGCGATCTCCACCTCCCAGTCGAGCTTGGTCGAGCCGCGCGGCTTCTCGACCGCATCGTTCGGGCCGGACAGCGAGGTGTTGGCCTTCATGAAGATGATCGGCTCGCTTGGGATCGCAGCGCCCGTTTCCTTGGCGTGGTCGCTGTAATTGAGGCCGATGGCGACGAATTTCGAGATGCCGGTCACGGGCGAGCCGAAGCGCGGCTTGCCGGAGACGGCGGGCAGCGAGGCCGGGTCAAGGGCCGCCAGCTTCTTCAGGCTCTCCGGCGAATAAGCCTCGCCCGTGAGGTCCTTCAGATGCGCCGACAGGTCGCGCAGCTGGCCGGATTTGTCGATCAGGCCGGGCTTTTCCGCACCCTTTTCGCCATAACGAACAAGCTTCATTCTCGTTTCTCCCTGGAGATGGACCGATCGGTTAAATAGCTTCATGGAACAGGGCGGCCGGAAATTCAACCGCTCAAAAGGGGGCGCATTGCAGCCCTCTGGATTCAGGTGGGAGCGACCGTGTCCCGGACGCGGTGCAGCGTGCAACGCTGCTCCGCAGAGCCGGGACCCAGATTGTGGCCACATGGGCCCCCGGCTTAGCAGCGCATCACTCCGTGCTGCGCAGCATCCGGGGCACGAGACTTAGGCCAGCGCCACAAACCTGAATGCGTCCCTGTCGCGCTTGATATGCCCCGCGGAAAAATGTCCGCCGATCACCAGCGTCGGAGTGTCGGCGAACCGGCTGAACAGCTCGCGTCGCGTCGCTGCGGATTGTGCAGGGGCACTGTCGACGACCGAGCACCAGTCGAGATGCGCCATCTGGCAGGGATGATGGGCGACGTCGCCGCTGAGCAGCGCCTGTTCACCGCCGGACTCGATCAGCACGCTCATGTGCCCGGGGCTGTGGCCGGGGGTCGGGATCACGCTGATCTCCTCGCAGAGCCGGTGGTCGCTCGGGATCAGCTCGGCCCGACCTGCATCGACGATCGGCTTCACGGAATCGTCGAACACCGCGACCTTGTCCGGCTCGGCCGTATAGTCGCGCCAAAATTCGTATTCGGTCTTGCCGAACAGGTAACGCGCCCTGGGGAAGGTCGGCACCCATTTGCCGTCGACCAGCATCGTATTCCAGCCGACGTGATCGACGTGGAGATGTGTGCACAGCACCGTGTCGATGGTCTCAGGCGCAAAGCCTGCCGCGGTCATCGTCTGAAGGAACGGCGTGCTGCGGTTATTCCAGGTCGGGACGCCGCGGCCCTGCTTGTCGTTGCCGAGGCCGGTATCGACCACGATGCGGCGCGTCGGCGTCTCGACCACCAGCGAATGGATCGACATCTTCAGCCGGCCCTCTTCGGTGGCGAAATGCGGGATCAACCAGGGCAGCTTCCGGATCTCGTCATTGGTCGCGTCCGGCAGGATGAAGCGCGTCGAGCCGACTGTCTCCATTTCCACGACCTTGGTGATTTTGACGCTGCCGACCCTCCAGTGCATGCGGTATGCCCCCATTTTCTTGCTTTGGTGCCGAAAGATGCGCACTTTCTACCACTGAGCGCAATGGATCATCTGTCGTGATGTTGCGTTATCGAGGGGAACCTGGAACCAGCCCACGATGCGCCGGGAGGGGAGCCCATGCCAGAGCTTGCGATTTCCGCCGAGAAGGTCGCCTTCATCATCGAGAAGGCGCGCGAATTCGACGTCAAGGAATTGGACTCCGATCCGGATTCCGGCTCCAACCCCAGCGATGACGATTCGGTCGATGTCCTCGAGGACGACGGCTCCGATCCCGTCGGCAGCGAGCTCGGCAGCTTCATCGCTGCCCTGAACGAGGACGAGCAGATCGATCTCGTCGCGCTGACGTGGCTCGGTCGCGGCGAGGGCACGATCGACGAGTGGGACGATTTGCGCGCCCGCGCCGTGGAGGCGCGCGGCGAATATCGCAGGCCCCGGCACGAGACCGTGCAATATCTGCTCGGCGATCCCATGCTGGGCGATCTGCTCGCGGACGGGCTCGACGAGTTCGGCATCGACTGGACCGACGAGCGCCTCACCGCCGATTCCTCCGATCCCAGCGAGCGGGACGAAGACGAGCCGACGAAGCAGCGATGATCTTGCTAATCTCGCCCCGCTAGCGGGCTCTCTTCGCCTCTCCCCCGGGAGAGGCCGGATTGCATCGAAGATGCAATCCGGGTGAGGGGGACTCTCCGCGAGTCCAACTCTCGCCGCCTTTGCCAAAGCAGCCCCTCACCCCAACCCTCCGAGGGCGAGCGAAGCTCGTCCCGGCCCGTAGGAACGGGGCGAGGCAGTACACCCGCAATCGCGGTTACAGCGTGCCCGGGAACGCACCACCGTCGAGCAAAATGTTCTGCCCGGTGATGAAGCCGGCCTTGGCGCCGCACAGGAAGGCGCAGGCGTAGCCGAACTCGTCGGGCTGGCCGAAGCGGCCGGCCGGATTGAGCTTGGCACGCTCGGCCAGGATCTGCTCGGCGGAGACGCCGCGCTTGTCGGCTTCGGCCTTGGCGGTGCCGGTCAGACGATCGGTCTCGAACGGGCCCGGCAACAGGCCGTTGATGGTGACGTTGTTGATCACGGTCTTGCGCGACAGGCCGGCGATGAAGCCGGTGAGGCCGGCGCGCGCGCCGTTGGAGAGGCCGAGGATGTCGATCGGCGCCTTGACCGCGGCCGAGGTGATGTTGACGATGCGGCCGAACTTGCGCGCCATCATGCCATCGACGGTCGCCTTGATCAGTTCGATCGGCGTCAGCATGTTGGCGTCGATCGCCTTGATCCAGTCGTCGCGGGTCCAGTTGCGGAAATCGCCGGGCGGCGGCCCGCCGGCGTTGTTGATCAGGATATCGGGCTCCGGGCAGGCCTCCAGCACGGCCTCGCGGCCCGCCGGCGTCGTGATGTCGCCGACGATCTCGGTGACGGTCACGTCGGGATAGGCCTTGCGGATCTCGTCGGCCGTCTTCTTCAGCGCTTCGGCGCCGCGCGCCGTCAGCGTGACGTGAACGCCGGCGTCCGCCAGCGAGATGGCGCAAGCGCGGCCGAGGCCCTTGCTGGATGCGCAGACGATGGCGCGGCGACCTTTGATCCCAAGATCCACTGTTTCACTCCGAAAATAGCAGGCAGGTTTTGGATGGCGCACTCTAGCCAACTGCGGCTCGGCTGATAAGGGAGCGGCCCGCGTCAAAATGCATGGCGCGCGCTGCGGCGATGCACTAGATGCGACGCTCCTGCTTGAGGCGGTCGATCGCGGCGGCGGCCTCCGGCGGCAGTGATTTGAATCCCATCTGCCCGGCCGCCGAGAACAGCGGCCGCAGATGCGAGCCGGCGAGGAAGGGCGGCTGGCGGTTGGCCGGCACGATCTTGTCGAACACGAGAACCAGCGTGGTGGCGACGAGGCCGACCCTGATGGCCCCGAGCGCGGCGCCGCCGAGGCGGTCGCCGATGCCGGCTTCGCCGAGGGTGTCGTTCAGCGCGACGCGGCCGATATGACCGAGCAGCATGCCGATCACCACAAAGATGCCGAAGAACCAGATCCAGTTCTGCAGCAGCGGCGCGTTGGGATTGCCGGCGATCTGCGGCGCGATCATCGGCATCAGCGCGACTGCCATGGGCGCGGCGAGGAGATAGGCGAGGATGGTCATGGCGCTGCGCAACAGGCCGGTCCGAAAGCCGAGGCCCACGGCCATGGCGAGCGCCGCATAGACCGCGAGATCGAAACTGTTCATCACTGCGAGCCCTGCCTCAGGTGGAACGAATGAACGCCGAACCGATCATTCCGGTTTCAGATCGTTAAAATCGTCGGTATTGATGGCTTCAAAGCTCGGGGAAATCGCTCAGGGACATCGTCATGTCAGACCTATTCGACGTCAATAAGGAAACCATCCTCGTGACAGGCGCGAGCCAGGGGCTGGGGCGGCAGTTTGCCCGGGTGTTGGCAGCGCATGGCGCGGCGGTCGCGCTCGCCGCGCGGCAGACCGACAAGCTGAAGAGCCTCGAGGAGGAGATCCGCGGCAAGGGCGGCCGAGCCGCCGCGGTCGCGCTCGACGTCACCGACACCGCATCGATCGCGAAAGCCGTCGATGCCGCTGAATCAGCGCTCGGTCCGATCACGGTGCTGATCAACAATGCCGGCATCGCGATCGAGAAGCTCGCGACCGAGCAGACCGAATCCGACTGGGACGCGGTGATCGGCGCCAATCTCAAGGGCGCTTATTTCCTCGCGACCGAGATCGCGCGGCGCATGATCGCGCGCAAGCAGGAAGGCAACATCGTCAACATCGCCTCCGTGCTCGGCACCGGCGTGCTCAAGGCCGTCTCGCCCTACGCGATCTCCAAGGCCGGCATCATCCAGGCGACGAAAGCGATGGCACTGGAGCTCGCAGGCCAAAACATTCGTATCAACGCGCTCGCGCCCGGCTATATCGACACCGAGATGAATCACGCCTTCTGGTCGACGCCCGCAGGCGAGCGCCTCGCCAAACGCATTCCGCAGCGCCGCGTCGGCGCCGAGTCCGATCTCGACGGCGCCATCCTGCTGCTGGCCTCGAAGGCGTCGCGGTACATGACGGGCAGCGTGGTGACGGTTGATGGCGGGTTCTTGTTGAATTGAGCGCACTTTCGCCTTTCCCCGCGTGCGGCAGGGCTATCGCATATGATTTCACGGGGATTGTCTGCGGGCTTGCTCCGCCTCTCCCGATTGCTTGCGGGAGAGGGAGCCCAGTGCCGATGCCGCCGCATCGTGCAAGCCATATGCGATTGCCCTGCCGCGTGCGGGGAGAGGCCGGAATTTGCGAGAGCAAATGCCGGGTGAGGGGGAGCCGATTCGAGTGGTTGACACGAGCACCGCTCAATCCATAGCGGCCGCAGCGAAGCAATCCGAACGATCCCTACGAAGTGATCCGCATAGTCCTCTCCAGCCGCGCATCGGGCAGGCGCCGGTCAGCGAGTGGTCACAGCGTTCCCCCGTGATCTTTGTTTCCGGAAGCTGGCCCGTTGTGGAACTTCTGGCAAGGGCGGGCCAAACCGGCCGGAATCCGGCCCACGGCTCTGTCACAAAGTCGAAAAAAAACGTCCCGGCGGCCCTTTCCAAAGCCAGCACGCCTTGATACATACGCCCCGCACCCAACGGGCTTTGCCCCGGGGTTGCCTTCCAAAGAAGCCTTTGGGACGGACGAGCAAGCCACGCGAACAGCGCCGGCCTCAACCTCTACCGTCCCCAGGATTTTGCCGAAGGCGTGCAACGGTTTAACGCGGGGTGGAGCAGCCCGGTAGCTCGTCAGGCTCATAACCTGAAGGTCATAGGTTCAAATCCTATCCCCGCAACCAAATTTCGGATGAACCGCATTCGACACGAAAAGGGCCCGCTTGAAGCGGGCCGTTTTTGTCTGGGGGCTTGTGCTCTTCTCAGAACTTCGTAATCGGCTTCCCGTCCGCCCCGACCAGCGTCGATGGCGCTTCCCCGAACACCAGCCCTTCCGGCTGAAACTTGATCGTCTTCCCGCCCACGACGAAGTCGGCGAAATTCCTTGGCGTCGCCGCGTGCACGCCATTGGCCAGGAAGTCGGTGGTCTCGTAGCAGGTGTCCGGCTTGCCGCTGGATCCTTCGCTCAGGAATTTCTGGAAATTCTGACTGGTCACCTTGGCCTTCTTGCGGGCCGACCAGTTGGTGTAGCGGCGGTAGAGCTTTGGCAGGATCACCGGGCCCTTGTCGGTTGCGAGCACACCGGTCTCGCCCTTTTTGGGCTCGATCAGGTCGAAGTCGAAGGTACCGATCGTCTTGGCGAGATGCTTCCAGACCGGCAGCTTCTTTGATCGGGCGGTCTTGGCCAGGGCCAGGAAGGCCTTGATCTCGTCATCGTTCATCGACGAGTAGAACGTAGGATAGGCAAACCCCTGCTCGACCAGCCAGTGGTTGATGTCGACCTTGATGCCGCCGACCGTCACCTCGATGTCGCCGACCAGCCGGCCATAAGTGTCGAACACCTCATTCGGCGTATCGACATGGGTGTACACCCGGCAGGCGAGTGCCGCTTCGCGGGGGCCGCTGAGGAAATCATGCAGCGCCTTGCTCGCGGTGGCGCCGAGGAATTGCCGGTAGGAATGGGTGACCTCGTGATAGGCCTGCTTCTTGGCATCGGTCAGCTCCTTCTTCTCGGCGGCCGAGAGCGGCGACGGCATATAGTGCAGCTCGGGCGCATCGATGCCCTGGAGGCGAATGGTAAGCTTGCCGTTCTTGATCGGCGGCGTCGCGGTGCGGCCCTTGACCTTGGCGTTGTCGAACACATGGGTCGGATGGAACGGCGCCGTGTCGCTCTTGCGGAAGCGGATCGCGTCGGGCGCGACGTTCACGATCACCTTTGTGGTGTCGGCGTCCGACCGGCCCTCCGGCCAGAACTGGCTGACCTCGATGGTGCCTTCGACTTCCAGCAGTCCCACGGGCATCGGCCGCTCCTCCCCCTTGGGCGCGTCGGTCGCCTTCGGCAAGGCGACTCGCGCGCACAATGAGGCAGCGGATCATCTTCATGCGACAGGCCCGTGACGGCGGATGGGGCAGGCGCGACACGTTGTGGCGCGCAGCGCGCATCCATTGCCTTTGCCCGGAGGTGTCCTGCCGCGCCTCGACCGACCCCGCTCCGGGGCGCGCAAGCGGAGGGAGCCCAGTACCGATGCCGCCGCATTATGCAAGCCATAAGCGATTGCCCTACGCTCCGGCGCTGGCCCTGTCAGGGCAGCCGCCCGCCGCTTGTGCGGCGCAGGGCAGGCTCGGCTGTGGCGGCCGGGCCGTGCCTACAAAATCCCTTGCGCGTCCGTCACGGTCGGCTACCGTTGCGGTGCTAGCCGCAGGGTTAGGTGACGTTTTGATCGCGATTTTTTAGCATCCGATTTTTCGGCGCCGCATTGGCGCGACGCCCAGCAAGCGAGGCGGGGCCATGATCGCACGAGACCAGTCAGCTCTGTTGGCGCCGGTCGAGCGCGACCTGCGGCTCGACCTGTTTCGCGGCATCGGTCTGTGGATGATCTTCCTCGACCACATCCCGCACGACGTCGTGGCCTGGCTGACCCTGCGCAACTACGGTTTCAGCGACGCCGCCGAGTTCTTCGTCTTCATCTCGGGTTACCTCGTCGGCTGGATCTACGGACCGATCATCGCCGGCGGCTGGTTTCTCGCTGCGGTCAAGCGGCTGTGGCGACGCGCGGCCGAGCTGTATGTCGCCCACATCATGTTGTTCCTCTTGTTCACCGCACAGATCGCCCGCACCGTGCGCCGCTTCGACAATCCGATGTACGAGCACGAGTTCAACGTGTTCAACTTCCTGGCTCATCCGGACGAGCTGATCGGCCAGGCGATCCTCTTGAAATACAAGCCGGTCAATCTCGACGTACTGCCGCTCTACATCGTGCTGGTGTTCGCCTCGCCCTTCATCGTGTGGTGCCTGGTGCGCCGGCCGAACCTGACGCTCGCCGGATCCGTCGTGCTCTATATCCTGTCGCGCTGGTTCAACTGGAACATCGCCTCCTATCCGCACGGCGCGACCTGGTACTTCAACCCGTTCTGCTGGCAGCTGATGTTCGTGTTCGCGGCCTGGTGCGGCATCGGCCAGATCGACAAGATCGCGACATGGGTGTGGTCGAAGGCGACAATGACATTGGCGGCGGCCTGGCTCGTCTTCGCCCTGCTCATCGTGATGACCTGGCACGTCCACGCGCTCGAGGCCCTGATCCCGAAATGGATGATCAAGGCGATCTACCCGATCGACAAGACCGATCTCGACATGCTGCGCTTCACGCATTTCCTGGCGCTGGCAATCTGGGTGACGCATTTTATCTCGCGCAAATGGAAGGTGCTGCACACGATCTGGCTGCGCCCCGTCATTCTTTGCGGCCAGCATTCGCTGCCGATTTTTTGCCTCGGCGTGTTCCTGTCGTTCTCCGCGCACTGGATCCTGACCCAGTACACCAAGGGCGCATGGGAACAGCTCGCCGTCTCCTTCGCCGGCATCGCCATCATGATCGGCGCCGCCTGGCTGCTCGATCGCGCCAAGCGGGTGCCAAACCTGTTCGTGAATGTGACGGAGATCGAAGAGCCCGAAACTGCATTGGAGCGCGCGCCCGTGACGACCGCCGCCATGGCGCCGGCGAGCCGCTGAGGGATCGCGGCGCGTGCATCTTCATGGAGAGGCCCATGTCCAGACCTGTGTTGACGATCGCCGGCGCCCTCCTGCTGCTGGCCTGCGGTGCCTCCGCGCAAGCGCCCTCGCCGGAGCCTATCGGCGCGGCGCGCAAGCTCGTCGTCACGCTGAAGATCGCGGATCAGTATCGCACGCAGCTGCCGCAGCTGCTGCTCAAGCTCCGGCCCGTGGTCGCCCAGGACAGGCCGGAGATCGAGCGCGACTACGACGCGCTGACGGCGCCTGGTTCGGAGATCTACGCCCCCTTCGTTGCGTCCATGATCGACCAGATCGCAGCGATCTATGCCGCCAGCTTCACGCTGGATGAGCTGCGCCAGATCGATGCCTTCTATGCCCAGCCGGCGGGCCAGAAATTTCTGGAGAAGTCGGATGCGCTGGCGCAGGCGAGCGCGCAAGTGAGCCAGGACGTCAGCCAGAAGGCTGCGGATGAGCTGAAGCAGCGCCTGATCGAGGCGCTGCGCCAGAAGGGGCACAAGCTCTGAGTAATGCAGCGTCGCGCTGTAGGTCGCGGCGCGGTTCATCGTCGGCATGCGCTTGACACGCTCGAGGAAGCGCTTGCCGAAGGCGCACGTCTTGTCGTTGAGGTCCCAGTAACAGGCCTCGGTGATGACCAGCCCCTGCGCGAGCCGAGCTTGCTGCTGATTTGACGCGGCGGATTGCGCCGACTACGCTTTGCGCAAACTTGAAAATGCGCAAGAGCGGCGACCTGGCGAACGTCCTGGCTGGCCTGCGCAGACTGCAAATTCCCGGGGGGACGGAAATGTCGAGCGATACCGCAGCCATCATCGCGAAAGCGCGCGAGCACTCCATCGGCGATCTCTTGCGCCGCTCGGCAGGCCGCGAGCCGGACAAGCTCGCCGTGAGCTGCGGCGATATCAGCTGGACCTTTGCCGAGATGGACGCGATCTGCAACCGGCTCGGCCGCGGCCTGCTCGGGCTCAGCGTCAAGAAGGGCGACCGTATCGCCGTGCTCTCGCGCAATTCGCATGCCTTCGCGGCGCTGCGCTTCGCCGTGGCGCGGATCGGTGCGGTGCTGGTGCCGATCAATTTCATGCTCAATCCGGACGAGATCAACTTCATCCTCAAGAGCTCCGGCGCCAGGCTGCTCGCGACCGGCCCTGACTTCCTCGAGCCCGCGAAGGCCGCAAGCGCCAGGGATTGTGCGGTCGAGAAGATGATCTGGCTGCCGGGCGAGGATCCCGCCATCGCGCCTGCGGGCCTCACCACCTTCGAAGATCTCCTTGATGCTGACGGCTCGTTCCTGGAGGCATCCGTGGACAGTCGGGATCTTGCGCAGATCGTCTACACCAGCGGCACGGAGTCCCTGCCGAAGGGCGCGATGCTGACCCATGAAGCGGTGATGTGGCAGTATGTTAGCTGCATCATCGACGGCGGCATGAGCGTGGACGACAAGTTCTTGCACGCGCTGCCGCTCTATCACTGCGCCCAGTTAGACGTGTTTCTGGGGCCGCAGGTCTATCTCGGTGCGTCCGGCGTCATCACCGGCAAGCCGACCGCCGACAACATCCTGGCGCTGATCCAGGCGCACAAGATCACGTCCTTCTTCGCGCCGCCGACGATCTGGATCGCGATGCTGCGTTCGCCGAATTTCGACAGGATCGATCTGTCGACGCTTCAAAAGGGCTATTACGGCGCCTCGATCATGCCCGTGGAAGTGCTGCTCGAGCTCCAGCGCCGCCTGCCCAACGTCAGGTTCTGGAATTTCTACGGGCAGACCGAGATCGCGCCGCTCGCGACCGTGTTGCGGCCGGAAGATCAGCTCCGCAAGGCCGGCTCTGCGGGCAAGCCCGTGCTCAATGTCGAGACGCGGGTGGTCAACACGTCGATGGAAGATGTGAAAGTCGGCGAAGTCGGCGAGATCGTGCACCGCTCGCCGCATCTGCTCTCCGGCTATTACAATGATCCGGTCAAGACGGCGGGGGCGTTCAGCGGCGGATGGTTTCACTCCGGCGATCTCGCCACTGTCGATGACGAGGGGCACATCACCGTGATCGATCGCGTCAAGGACATGATCAAGACCGGTGGCGAGAATGTCGCGAGCCGCGAGGTCGAGGAGATGATCTACCGCATCCCCGCCGTCTCCGAGGTCGCCGTGGTGGGCCTGCCCGATCCACGGTGGATCGAGGCGGTGACCGCGATCGTCGTCGTCAAGACAGGCGAGACGCTGGATGAAGCGACCGTCATCAAGCATTGCGCCGCCCAGATGGCGCATTTCAAGGTCCCCAAGCGCGTCATCTTCGTGGATGCCTTGCCGAAGAACCCGAGCGGCAAGCTGCTCAAGCGCGAGCTGCGCCAGCGGTTCGTCGGCGGCGAGACCCTTGACAAGGCGGTCCAGACGAGTTTTGGGACTTAGCGACGATTGGTCTCAATACTTCTTCACGTGCGCCCCGAACGCCAGCCACAGCGCCGTCGACGCGAGGCCGAAGCCCCCGAGCAGCAGGAAGGTTGGGCCGTAGCCGATCCATTGCGCGATCCAGCCGCCGAGCGCGGGGCTGAGGCTTGCACCGACGCCTTGCACCGTGATTACGGCGCGCCCTGGCCGAGATTGATGCGGCCGGTGCCGTCGAGCGAGCGTGCCACCATGCCGGGGACGGCGACAGTCTGAAGCCCGGTGCCGATGCCGTCGAGCACCTGCATCGGCACGACGCCCCACCACCCCGTGACGAAGAACGCGAGCACGCCGCGGATCGGCAGAAACATGAACGACACCAGGATCACCGGCCAGTAATTGCGCTTGCCCGCGACCTGCATGGCCACCAGCGACGTCACGACCATGACGCCCTGCGCGATGACGATGGTGGTCGCCACGAAGCTCGGGCCGTTGGCCTGTCCCTCCGCCACCGCCGCAAGGCCATAGAGCGGGACGATCGCTGCATTGCCGAGGTGGAACATGGCAAGCGCCAGCGCCAGCACCAGGAGCGGCTTGTGCTTAAGCAGGACGGACATGGCATCCGGCGGGTTCTTGCTTTCATCCTCCTTGCTGCCGCGGGCCTGGCGATCGTCAATCGCCTTGGCGGGAATCATCAGCACACAGGCGATCGCGACGACACCGAACACGGCCGCGAGCACGAACACGGCGACATAGCCGTACCTGTAGCCGAGATAGCCCGACAGCGCGGCGCCGACCATGTTGCCGGCGTGGTTGAAGGCCTGGTTGCGGCCGTTCAGCGCGTTGAAGCCTTTTTGCTTGGCGATGCCGAGCGTGATGCCGGTCACCGCCGGGACGATCGCGGCGCTCGCCAGCGATTGCGCCACTTGCGAGAACGTCACCGCCCAGAAATTCTGCGACAGCAGGATGATGGCGGAGGCGAGAACGACGCAGATGCCGGGAATGACGACCCACAGCCGCTTGTTGCGGCTGGAATCGATGAAGCCGCCGATCGGCGTCGTGACCAGCATGCCCGCGACATTGCCGACAGTCAGCGCGGTGCCGATCAGACCGCTCGCCCAGCCGCGCTCCTGAAGGAACACGCCGACGAACGGCCCGATGCCCGACTGCATGTCGGCCATGAAGAAATTGACTGCAAACAGCGGCCAGATGCGGGGTGGTGAGGAGCGCGATGTCATCGAGACGCTGGAATGTTCCTGCCGGCGAGTGAGGTCTCATGCAAAGCTGATCGTGATGACCGGCCGATTGCGCCGGCATGGACCAGAACGTAACTTGGGCTGACAGCGTTGGTTCCTTCCCGCTCTGCGACCGCGCACATGTGTTACGTCGCGCCGTCCCTTCTTGGATCCTGGCCATGCCTCTCTGGACCTGCGAAACCTGCGGCGCTCAATTTCCGGCGAGCGAAAAGCCGCCTGCGTCATGTCCAATCTGCGAGGACGAACGGCAGTTCGTCGGCTGGAAAGGGCAGACCTTTCTCACGCGAGAGGCATTGGCTGACAGCCATCGCCTCGTCTGGCGTGATGATCTCGGCCTCACCGGCCTCGGTCTCGAGCCGAGCTTTGCCATCGGACAGCGCGCGCTGCTGGTGCCGCTAAGCGATGGCTGCGTGATGTGGGATTGCATCCCGGTGGCAACGCCGGAAGCAGTCGCGCATGTGCGTTCGCTCGGCGGCTTGAAGGCGATCGCGATCTCGCATCCGCATTATTATGGCGCGGTTGCGGACTGGAGCGAGGCGTTCGGCAGCGTGCCGGTCTATCTGCACGCGGACGATCGGCAATGGGTGACACGGCCGCATCCCTCGATCGTGCACTGGACCGGCGATCAGCAGCGCATCGCCGAGGATGTGCTGCTGCTGCGCACCGGCGGCCATTTCGCCGGCGCCACCATGCTGCACCATGGGCGCGGTGCAGACGGCAAAGGCGCGCTGCTCACCGGCGATATCGCGCAGGTGACGATGCACCGCCGCTTCGTCAGCTTCATGTATTCCTATCCCAACTACATGCCGCTCGGCGCTGCCGCGGTGCGGCGGATTGCGGCCGCCGTCGAGCCGCTCGACTTCGACCGCATCTACGGCGCCTGGTGGGACCGCAACATCGCGAGTGGCGCCAAGGCCGCGTTCGCGGCGTCGGTGCAGCGTTACATCGCCGCCATCACCTGACGCGCGACGGCAAAAAAAGCGTTGCCCTCGGTCAATAACTGTACTATATGTACAGTTATTGGGAGCGACGCAACGATGCGTTTGCCGGTCCGGCACGATCGATGCATCGTTGTCCCGGCGGGCGCGTTTTGCGGCCGCGCGAGGGAGTTGGTCCATGACCGGGCGGCGCGACTACGAGATCTTTGAGGCCGGCGACGTCACGCTGCAGTCCGGTGCGATCTTCCCCGCGATGAAGCTCGCCTACAAGAGCTACGGCACGCTCAACGCGGCCAAGGACAACGTCATCCTCTATCCGACCTCGTTCAGTGCGCAGCACTTCGACACCGAATGGCTGATCGGGCCCGACAGCGTGCTCGATCCCACGCGTTACTTCATCATCATCCCGAACCTGTTCGGCAATGGCCTGTCGTCCTCGCCGTCGAACACCGCCGGGGTCTTTCCTGAAATCAGCTACCACGACGCGATCGCGGTCCAGCATCGCCTCCTCACCGAGCGATTCGGCATCTTAAAGCTCGCGCTGGTCTATGGCTGGTCGATGGGCGGCATGCAGGCCTATCACTGGGCGGCGCTACACCCTGAGATGGTCGCGCGCGCCGCAGTCGTGTGCGGCAGCGCGCGCTGCGCGCCTTACAATCATGTCTTCCTCGAAAGCGTGAAGGCTGCCCTGTCAGCCGATCCCGCCTTCCGCGATGGCCGCTTCGTCGAGAAGCCGGTTGCCGGCTATCGCGCGATGGGGCGCGTCTATGCCGGCTGGGCGATGTCGCACGGCTTCTACCGCGACGAGCTCTGGCGCGAGGCCGGCTTCACCTCGCTCGAGGATTATCTCGTCCGCACCTGGGACACGACTTTCGCCCGCCGCGACGCCAACGACCTGCTGGCGCAGGCCGGCATCTGGCAGCGCGGCGATATCAGCGCATGCGCGGCGTTCGGCGGCGATCTCGACCGGGCGCTGGCCGCAATAAGTGCGCATATGCTGCTGATGCCAGGCGCGACCGATCGCTATTTCGACCTCCGCGACAATGAGGCCGAGCTTCCGAGGCTCGTCAACGCCAAATCGGCGGTGCTGCATCCGATCCCGTCGCTACACGGCCATCGCGCCGGCAATCCCGTCAACAATCCGCGGGACGCGGCCTTTCTCAAGGCCGAGGTCGCGGCACTTCTGAGCAAGCAGGACTGATCATGACCGATGCGACCGTCTCCGAGCCCGCCCATCGCCTCAAGCCGCTGAGCCCGGCGATGCTGCGCGAATTGTCGGTGCGCTCGAACGTCAGGGGCGCCGTGCAGAGTCTTGGCCATTACGGCATGATCGTATTGGTCGGCGTGCTGATCTGGATGGTCTCCTCGCGCTATGGCGTGCTCTGGGCGCTGCCACTGATGGCGGCGCAGGGTTATCTCGTCGCCTTCCTGTTCATGGCGGTGCACGAGACCGCGCACAAGACCGCGTTCAGGAGCCGCGGCCTCAATCTCGCGGTCGGCTATCTTTCGGCCTTCATCATCGCATTGCCCTACGAATATTACTGCCTGTTCCACTGGGACCATCATCGCTACACCCAGGACCCCGAGAAGGACCCGGAGCTGATCGTCGGCGTCAAGCCGAAATCCGACACGCAGCTCGCGATCGCCTATAGCGGCCTGCTTCAGGTCGCTGGCCGGCTCCAGCTCATGCTCGGCCATGCCGTCGCCGGCAAGGTCGTCGTGCCCTGGATCCCCGAGAACAAGCGCGCCGTCATTGTGGCCGAGGCGCGCGCCTATGTCGCGCTCTATGCGCTGCTGCTCGTGCTCTCGGCGTGGTTCTCTTCAGCCCTGCTGCTCTGGGTCTGGATCGTGCCGCTCGTCATCGGGCAGTTCTTCCTGCGGCCCTATCTCTACGCCGAGCACACCGGCTGCGATCGGACCCGAAGCGCCTTCCAGAACACCCGCACCACCTACACCGGTGCGATCGTCAAATGGATCGCGTGGAACATGCCGTACCATGTCGAGCACCACGCCTATCCCTCGATCCCGTTTCACGCGCTACCGAAGCTGAACGCGATCGTCGACGGCGAGATCGTCCATCGTGGCCGCGGCTACATCCAGACGACGCGCGAAACCTGGGCTTGGTTTCGCCGGCATCGGCAGGGCGTCTAACGCAAAACTCCGGCCGCGATGCAGCCGGAGCTTTGTCGAAGAAGGCGAGATATCAGTAAATCCCGTAGGCGCAGACATTCACGACGCGAACGCGCAGGCCGTGGCGGGTCTGGACGACGCGCTCCTGGTAGCAGTTGTTGATGCCGGTGTTGACATAGAGGCCGCCATAGCCAAAGCCCCAGCCGGGACCCCAGTGATGATGGAAGCCGTGAGCCGAAGCGGCGGTGGGCGCGAGAGCAGCAGCACCGAGCGAGCCGGCAGCGATCAGACCAAGAGCAAGCTTACGAAGCATCTTCATTCTCCAGTTTGGCGCAAGGCCGTTGTTGTGTCCCTGCATCTCGGTCGGGCCGAAACGGGATCGCGTTCACACGGGACGGGGAGAATCGTGTTTCAGGATTGTTTCGGCGGTCACGGCGAACTGCGCCGATATCAGGCTTTCCGTGCCGCGCGATAGCGCGCGGACATCGCCTCCGTCATCTCCGCGATTTTCTCGCGGAGATCGGCGGGCTCCAGAACTTCGGCCTCGGAGCCGAGCCGCAGCAATTCGGACGCGGCGTGCCATGAGGTCTTGCCGGTCGGCACGCGCGCAATGCGCCAGCCGTCGGCGTCAGTGGTGTCTTCGAGCTGCGTGCGCGCCTTGACGTATGGCTGGCTCAATGCGTCCAGCAGTTTCACGCCGAACGGCGACAGCCGCACGACCGCGACATTGGGATGCATCTCGGCTTCGAGGCGCAGCGTCGCGGCCTGCCAATAGGCGGCGAGATCGAAATCGGCAGGACGATCGAAGCGGTCGTCCAGCGCGGTGCAGTCGAGAACGCGCGCGACGCGATAGGTGCGTACGCTACCGTCGACCTGCCCGGCGAGATACCAGCTGCCGCCCTTCAGCACGAGGCCGAGCGGCGCAACGCGGCGCTGTTTCTCGGCGCGCCAGCTCTGGTAGCGGATCTTGATCAAGGTGCCGCGCAGAGCCGCGCCGGCAATGGTGCGCAGATGCTTTGGCTCTTCCACCTCGCCGAACCAGCCGGGCGCGTCGAGATGAAAGCGCTCCTGCATCCGCCCTGCGTCCTCGCGCAGATTGGCCGGCAGCGCGGCCATCAGCTTGTTCTGCGCGGCGATCATCGCCGCATCGAGCCCCAGCGCCGCGGCCGGGCCGGGGAGCCCTGCGAGGAACAGCGCGCCAGCTTCGCTCTGCGACAGTCCGTTCAGCCGCACCCGGTAGCCGTCGAGCAGGCGATAGCCGCCCTCGGCGCCGCGGTCGGCATAGACAGGCACGCCCGAGGCCGCGAGCGCGTCGATGTCGCGATAGATGGTGCGAACCGAGACCTCGCAGGCCTCGGCAAGCTCGGGCGCAGTGACCTGCCCCCGGGCCTGGAGGGTGGTGAGGATCGACAGCATCCGGCTCGCGCGCATGATCCCTTAAACCATACCTGACACAAGATGTCAGGTATCCTGTCTTACAAGATGCGCCATCACCAGCGGCCAGATGGAGATCTGCCATGACCGATTCCAATCGTATCACCCTGTATTACTCGCCGCAGAGCCGGGCCACCGGCACGCGGGTGCTGCTGGAGGAACTGGGCGCGCCCTACGATCTCCACGTCTTCAACATGAAGGCCGGCGAGCAGCGTCAGCCGGCCTATCTCGCCATCAATCCGCTGGGTAAGGTGCCGGCGATCCGCCATGGCGAGGCGCTCGTGACCGAGCAGGTCGCGATCACCATCTATCTCGCGGATCTGTTCCCGCAGGCCGGGCTGACGCCCGCGCTGAACGATCCGCTGCGCGGTCCCTATCTGCGCTGGATCGCCTATTACGGCTCCTCGTTCGAGCCGGCCCTGATCGACAAGTTCATGCAGCGCGAGCCCGCGCCGATCACGCAGTCGCCCTACGCCGACTACGACACCATGCTGGGTGCTCTCGAGGCGCAGCTAGCGAAGGGGCCCTATCTGCTCGGCGAGCGCATGACCGCCGCCGATGTGCTGTGGGGCATCGCGTTCAGCTGGACCATGATGTTCGGCATCGTGCCGAAGAAGGACGTGTTCGTGCGCTATGCCGAACGCATGACCTCGCGGCCGGCGTTCCAGCGCATCACTGCGGCGGATGACGAGATGGCGGCGGAGCATGCCAAGGCTGCTGGGGTCTGAGCCGGCGTCTCAACGCTCGGTGTTCTCCCGGATCGGCGCGCGCTTATGGCGCGCTTGTCCGGGACGACAGCGAGAGAAGTTTCAAAACCTTGGCGCCCGCTTCTCCGCGAACGCCTTGATCCCTTCCTTGATCTCATCGCCGCGCATGCTGTCGCGGTGGCGCTGGTCAGCGGCGGCCTCATCGAGCTCGCCGCGGGCGAATTCGTTGATGGCGCGCTTCATGCCAGCCATCGCCTCCGGCGCGTTGCCGGCGAGGATAGCGGCGAGCTTGTCAACCTCCTCATCGAGCATCTCCTCCGGCACCATCGCGGTGAGATAGCCGATCCGCAGCATCTCCGGCGCGCTGATCTTTTGCGCGGTCAAAAACAGCTTCTTCGCATTGTCGACGCCGAGCCGCGTCACATAGCGCTTGATGCCGTTCCGGTAGTAATGCAGCCCGAGCCGCGCCGCCGGCATGAACATCTCGGCGGTGTCGACGCCGATGCGGAAATCGCAGGCCAGCGCGAGATCGGTCGAGCCGCCATAAACGCCGCCGTTGAGCCGGCAGATCGTCGGCACGCCGAGATCCTCCAGCCGGTTGACGACCACCTCGAACGCCGAGCCCGCGCTCTGCTGCTCCTTGGCGCTGACCGCGCGCTCCGCAACCGAGTTGAGGTCGTAACCGGCCGAGAAGGCGCGCCCGGTGCCAGTCAACACCAGCACGCGGATCGCAGGGTCGGCCTCGACCGCGTCGAACAGCTTGAGCAGCTCGCCAAGGTCTTCCGCTTGTAGCCGGTTGAGATGCTTGGGCCGGTTGAGGCGGATGGTGGCGCGTGCGCCGCTGATTTCGAGCACGGGGCTGGAAGCCGCATCGGCGTGATCCGACATTCTTGTCTCCATTTACTTGTTTTCCAGCGCGCGGCGCTTTGCTTCGGCGTCGATGGTCTCGGCGAGATCGGGATGCCGGGCCATCAGCACGCGAAAGTCGACGAGGTCGAGCACCAGCAGCCGCGACACCTTCGTGGTCGAGACGTTGGCGCCGCGCACGTTGTTGCCGAGCAGCGCCATCTCGCCGAAGAAGGCGCCTTCGCCGAGCTGCACCTTCTTGCCGGGGAGGTCGACCTCGACCTCGCCGGCGGCGATGAAGTACATGCAGTCGCCCTGCGTGCCCTTGCGGATGATCATGGTGCGCGCCGGCAGCTCCATGGTGCGCAGCATGTGGGTGACGTCGGCGATCGCCGCAGGTCCAAGCGCTGCGAAGAACGGCACCTTGCTGACGGATTCCCAGGTCTTGAGGAAATTGTCGCGCCTTGTCTCGGCAGCAAAGCCGGTCGCCAGAATACCGGTCCAGAGACCGAACACGCCAAGCCCGGAGATCATCACCAGCGCCGCCACCATGCGCCCGAGCGGCGTCACCGGCACGACGTCGCCATAGCCGGTCGTGGTCAGCGTGACGACAGCCCACCACAGCGCGGCCGGCACGCTGCCGAAGGTCTGCGGCTGCACGTCCCGCTCCAGGAAGTATTCGGCCACCGAGGCGAGGAAGACCACCATCAGGAAGATCACGAGCACGCTGAGCAGCGGTCCGGACTCCAGCACCAGCACGCGGCGAAGCTGGCGCAGGCCGGGAATGCCCGGCACCACCTTCAGCACCCAGAGCACGCTGAGCAGCCAGGCCGTCTTTGGCTCGACGCCGAGCGTCAGTGCGAGGGGAACGGCCAACGCTCCGATTGCATCGACAACGCCGGCGGACGAGGACAGGTAGAGCGACAGACGCTCCGTCCGTGCCATGTGGCGCAGCCGGACCACCCATTCGAACACGAAATAGGCGAGGCAGGCCCACAGCAGGGTGTCAACCCAGCGGTGCGCCGCTTCATAGGCCGGGCCAATCGTCAGCAGCACCATGCTGAGCACGCCGACGCCCACGGCCACATAGGCCGCCTTGGTCATGTTGCGGCCGGCCGTGGCGGCCGCGAACTGGGCCAGAGCGGAGATCAGCGGCTTGGGCATGCGGGAGGGCGGCTCGGTTTGGCTTTTGCGGTTCCGGCTGGGACCACGGGGCCAAAGTGCCTGCGCGGACCGGGCCCGTCAACGATGGGGGCGCGGCATCACTAATGAGGGAACAGAGGCGGGGGTTACCTGAAGTGCGGCGGCTCGTCGTAGCCGCGGCGGCTGCTGAAAAACAGCAGGATCATCAGGCCGGCGCCGACGATGACCGAAAACCCGGCCCCGAGCGCCAGGGCGACATAGCCTTCGGTCGGGATCGGGCCCCCTTCGACCGCCATCGCGGAATAAGCGAAATAGCCAACCGCCGCCAGCATTCCCACAAGGAAGACGATGAGGAGTGTACGC
This sequence comes from Bradyrhizobium sp. USDA 4486, assembly GCF_054057995.1. Lineage (NCBI taxonomy): Bacteria > Pseudomonadati > Pseudomonadota > Alphaproteobacteria > Hyphomicrobiales > Nitrobacteraceae > Bradyrhizobium > Bradyrhizobium sp. USDA 4486. Next base: position 5,723,987 of record NZ_JBSRZV010000001.1, on the reverse strand, counting down.
ATGGGTGCGTTCTCCGGCTGTAACGGGGAGCCAACGGTTGCGGAAGGAGACGGTTCCCGGGCCGCCATTGATCGAGTCTCGCGCCCCGAACGCAGCGCAACACTCCGGGCGATGTGAAGCATCGTCCGGTGTGATGCGCTGCACAGCCGCGGCCCATGCGGCAGCGGACGGTGCGGCTTGCTGGGTCCCGGCTCGGCGCTGCAATGCCTTGGCATTGCAGCTTGTCCAGGACACGAGAGGGGCGGTTGTCCCGACCTCTCGGGTCAGGCGCTTTGCGCGGTCTTCACCACCACGACATTGCTGTCGTCCGGCAGGGGGAGCGAGGCAGGGCCTGCGACCTTGTCGGCCTCGCCGCAATGGCGCTTGAGATAGTCGCGGCGCATGCCGATCTCGTCGCGGACGAATTCGTAGCCGAGCTTGAAGGTGTCGAGCCCGTCGGTGCTGATCGTGCCGTCTCTGAGCCCGACCACCGCGCCGCGCAGGATGCTTTCCAGCTCGTCCTGGAGACATTCGAGCTGATCCAGCGAATGGGCGTGCTCGATACGCTCGCCGATGTCGAGGATGGCAGTGGAGAGTTCGCTCGCTTTCTCCGGTGCGATACGGGTGATCTTGGCGTAGATCCCGGCGAAGATCGAGCCGATGACGCTGAGCGCGGCGGCGCCCAGATACATCATGTCGCTGTACTTATCCATGAACGACTTGGTATCGTCGTTGATGTAGTCGGCCGCGCCCTGATGCGCCATCACGTAGGCGTCCTTCTCGACCGAGGCCGGCTCGATCTTGCTGGCGAAGCCGTTGTCGAGCCCGAGCGCGGACTTGTTCTCGTAGACGATGCGCGCGAGATCGCCGGCCGTCGTCGCCGACATCCTGGATTGCGCGACCAGCAGCCATTCCAGCCCGACCGTTTCGAGGTCGTCGTCGGGAATCTCGGGCGAGGCCGACAGGGTGCCTGCGGTCAGCGTCTCGTCGGAAATGCCCGGGAATTTGCGAGCCAGCGCCTTGGCCTCGTCGATGGCGTTCAGCGTGAAGCCGCCGCGTTTGGCCACCTGCTCATAGGCCTTGTCCCGCACCGCCTTCGAGGCGTGGACGATCGCGATCACCGCGCCGTATCCGCTCGCCGGCGCAAGCAGCTTGTCGAGCGTTGCGCCCTGCGGCGCCATCTGGACTCTGGCGGCGTCCGGACCGTCGGGGATGTCGAGGATGCCGCGTACGAAAGCGAGCGCGGAGTCGTTCTCGGCGAGGACGGCGACCTTCTTCTTCTTCAACTCGGCGAGCGACTTGATCTTCTTGTTGCCGGGCCCGAGCAGCAGCACGAGATCGTGCTCGAGGATCGCGAGCGTGCGCGCCCGCAGCGGCACCTTGGCATCGGTGCGCAGCACGGCGAGATCGGCCTGCTTGCGGTCGAACTGCGCGAGCGCCTTGGCATTGTCGGGGTTGTTGACGATCTTGATCCGGAACCGCGAGGCGTTGTTCTTCAGCACCGCGGCGAGCTTGGCCGCGAACAGCGCCTCGTCGCTGTTGGGGATACCGACGGCAAAGGTCAGCGTCTCCGAATTGTGCAGCATGGCGCGACCGCCCCAGACGGTGGCGAGCGACAGCAGCAGGGTCAGCACGACGTAAAGCAAGACCTGTTGCTGGTTGGTTTTGATCACCTTGGGACGCCGCGGCTGCGGCTCTGATGGCGACGAGGCGGGGCCTTCAGTACTCATGCTCAGTACTCGTTTTCAGTACTCATGGCTTTTCAGTACTCATGGCAGCGCTCTGGCCCTTATTCATAGGTGGCAGGCGGCCCGCGCGGCGCGCCATGCAATTTCTAAACGACTGAAAAAAGAACGATATTCTCTGAATCGATGATAGCGCGCCGCTACCCGAATGCAAATTTCGAGCCGAAGCTAACCTTACTCCTCCCGACCGCGGCGATTGCTCATCCTATCACTAGTTAGCCACAGTTGGCGATTTTCCGGTTCCCCCGGCTGCATTCTGTCGCGGGAGGTGTCATAAATTGGCGGTCCCGGCGATTTGACCGGTCCAAGAAGAAGTTGCGCTGAACGCTCCAATCTTTCTTGTCACGTCAATGAGGGCGTCAGCTTGTCGTTTCCACCCATGTCATCGGCGGTTCCGGTCGAAGCGCTCATTGGCTGGATGTTGCTGCTCACCTTCAAGCACATCATCGCTGATTTCGTCCTCCAGACCGCCTGGATGGCGCAGGGCAAGGACCAGAAACACGGCTGGGCCCTGCCGCTTCTGGTGCATTGCCTGATTCACCTTGCGGTTGCGCTGCCGCTGATCCTGATGGTGGCGCCGCGATTCTGGTTTGTCGCCTTCATCGACTTCGCGATTCACATCACCATCGACCGGGCCAAGGGATTCGTCTCGGCCAATCTGGGTGTCGATCTGCATCATCCCTGGTTCTGGACCCTGATCGGCGTCGACCAGGCGCTGCACCATCTGACCGGCTTTGGCCTTTCCATCTTCATGGCGGCGAACTGACTGCTCACACCCGTCATTCCGGGGCGGTCCGCAGGAGCGAACTATGGTGCGCAATTGCGCACCTGAGATTCTCGAGATTCCGGGTTCTCGCTTCGCGAGCCCCGGAATGACGGCCGGTGGCAATTTACGCCGCCCCACTGATTCGCGGCGCACGCGCAAGGACCCCGGGTGACTACCTGGCAGCGTGGTTAACCTTTCATTAGAGAATTGCGCTGCATCTTCCGCACCACGAGGGAGAACTGCAATGTTTTCAAGCCGTGACGCTTTTGAAAGCGATTTCTGCCCGGTTCGCGACGAGCTCCTTGGCGAGATGTATCGCGCCAGCGAGAGTGGCCTGCCGAGGCTGGTTGAGAGTGTTTCCCCTGAGGCACGCGCCCGTCTGGCGCTGTTCTGCTATCGCCGCAGCCATCTGCACTCGCTGGCGGTTGCCATCGCTGCAAGCTGCAGCGAGCGCGACCTGATCGAGAACGGTGGCCGCGTCGGCTCGACGCTCTACGCGCTGTCCCGTGAGAAATCGGCCAAATCATCGCCGTCGCTGTCCGGTGGCCGCAAGCCGATCACGCTGTCGACCAAGCCGCTCTCGGTGCTCGCGCCGCTGGACGACGAACTCGACGACGAGATCGGTGAAGCCGTTCCGGCTTAAGCTGGTTCGATCTCTGGAAGCCCGAACTTCCGCCGCGCCATCGTGCATTCGGCATCACCCGGCATGCAGGTGCGGCACACTTCCGGCCGCACCGCGTAGATGCCGCACGCCGTCGCCTTGCCGATCTCTCCCTGCAAGGCCGAGCAGCGATCGCCCTCGCAACGCATGCCGGATTGACGTGCGTTGACGAGCGCGTCGGGGATCGCTGCAAGCTCCTCGTCGCTCTCGATCGAGAAGCGCGGCCAGTTCTCCGAATAGCCGCAGCAGGCGCCGCAGCTCTGGCAGCAGCTCGACAGATCGATTTCTTGCATCGTTCTCACGTGTCCTTTGGCGGGCCCCAGACCAGGCTCTGCCGCCATCTCGCGCGCAGCACGTCGCGCCTTTCCGGATATTTCTCGTCGAGATAGGTCGCCTCCACCACGCGATCGGTGCGGAAGCTGCGGAAGTCGCCGCGCAGCTCGCACCACGCCGCAAGCAGCCGCACGGCTTCGAGATAGCCGACCGAGATCGGCCAGATCATGCGCTCGCTGGGGCGGCCCTGCTCGTCGCGATAGCGCAGCATGATCTTCTTGCCTTCGTGGATCTGGGTGCGCGTGCGCACCATGTCGAGGCGATCCGGCTCCCTGTTCCAGCTCGGCCGCGCGCGGCTTGCCGGCTCCAGCACGAACGGACGCAGGCGTTCCGGCACGGTGTCGGCGATCTTGGCCATCAGGTCTTCGGCCGCGCGCGCCAGCGCGCTATCGGCATGGCCCGCCACCCACTGCGCGCCGAGCACCGCGGCTTCGATCTCGTCGGGTGTCAGCATCAGAGGCGGCAGGTCAAAACCCTTTTCCAGGATGTAGCCCATGCCGGCTTCGCCGCGGATAGGCACACGCTGGCCGATCAACGTCGCGATGTCGCGATAGATCGTGCGCTTGGAGGTCTCGAGCTCGGCCGCGATCGCGTCCGCCGTCAGCGGCTTACGCGTGCGCCTCAGCACCTGGATGATCTGAAACAGCCGGTCGGCGCGTCTCATGGCAATTCTCTTATCGGGATCGGATCAGAAAGCGGCGCGCTGCTGCTGACAGGATGTTGGCAGCAGGGGGGTTCTATACCGGGACAACACATCGACTGAAGAGGATTTGTCCATGATCGTTCCAACCCATTTCGGCCCGGCACTTCCGATGCTGCGGGTACAGGCATGGTCCGCATCGGCATTCGGCCGCCTCGTTTCGCTCGATCTCATCGCCGTCGACCTCCGGTTTGCCCTCGCAAGCGTGGTGGCACGCTCGCTGACCCAGGCTGCGGACGCGCTGGTCCGCCACGTCATGGCCCGCGCCTGGCAGGGGGCCCGTTTCGCAGAAGATATCACGGCTGCTGCCACCATGGTGGCAGCAGCCCGGCACTAGGTTCCGTCAAGTTTTCGGTAGACCAGGAGAACGCGCATGATCACGCTTTACGGCTTTGGCACCGGCTTCGGCCTGCCGGAAATCAGCCCCTTCGTCACCAAGACCGAGGTGCAGCTCAAGATGGCAGGGCTGCCTTACCGGAAGGAGCGCGCGATGCCGCCCGCGTCCCCGAAGGGGCAGCTGCCTTTCATCGACGACGGCGGCGAGGCGGTGGCCGACTCCACTTTCATCCGCGCCCATATCGAGCGCCGCTACGGCTTCGATTTCGACGCCGGTCTCTCCTTGCAGGAGCGCGCGCAGGCCTGGGCGTTCGAGCGGATGATCGAGCATCACGTCTACTGGGCGCTGGTCGGCGCGCGCTGGGTCGATCCGGTCAACTTCGCCAAGGGCCCGTCGCATTTCTTCGACGGCGCGCCGGAGCACAACCGCGAGAAGCTGCGCGAGGACGCGCAATTCCGCGTCGCCGAGAATTATCTGCTCTCCGGCCTCGGCCGCCACGCGCCCGATGACGACGTCGATCTCGCGGTGCGCTCGCTGTTCGCGCTCTCGGTGCAGCTCGGCGACAAGACCTATCTGATGGGCAACAAGCCCTGCGGCGTCGACGCCACCGCCTTCGGCGCGCTCGCGGGGATCCTCACGCCATTCTTCGAATCGTCCTTGCGCCAGCGCGCCGAGGGATTTCCGAACCTCACCGCCTATGTCGACCGCATGATGGACACGTACTATCCCGAGTTCGCCTGGACCCCGCTGCGGCAGGCGGCGTAGGAGCGCGCTTCCGCTTCGTCATGCCCGGGGCTTGTCCCGGGCATCCACGTTCTTCGCGCCATGTGGCGAGGCGTGGATCGCCGGGACAAGCCCGGCCATGACGACCTCTGTGGCAGTGCTAAGAAAAAGAGCCGGTCCATCGGGCCGGCTCTCGCCGTCTCAAACTGTCGCGACTCCTACTTCACGAGCGAGTACTTGCCGTTCTTCACCGTGAGCAGGATGCGGGCGCGCTCGTCGACGCCGTAGCGGTCCTTTTCGGTGAAGTTGTAGACACCCTGGCTCGCCGCCAGCTCCTTCTCCGACAGCAAGGCCTGACGGATCGCTTCGCGGAATTCCGGCGTGCCGGGCTTGGCGGTCTTCAACGCCACCGGAATGATACGCTTGAGGATCTCGAAGGCATCGTAGGAATGGCCGGCGAACTGGCTGCGGCTGTTCGGGCCATACTTGGCTTCATAGGCCGAGTTCAGCGCGAGGCCCGGCCGCTTGGTGGCGGCCTCGTCGGGCTGGTCTTCGGGGTCCATGACGGGACCGGAGGCCATCAGCACGCCCTCGGCCGCTTTGCCGGCGATGCGAATGAAATCCATGCTGGCTGCGCCATGGGTCTGATAGATCAGGCCCTGATAGCCGCGCTCGCGCAGCTCGGTCTGCGGCAGCGCGGCGGCGGTGCCGGAGGCGCCGACCAGGATCGCGTCGGGATTGGCGGCCACGAGCTTGAGCACCTGTCCGGTCACCGAGGTGTCGGGACGCGCGAAGCGCTCCTCGTCGACGATGGTCATGCCCATCGGCACGGCCTGCGCCTTCAGATCGTTGAACCAGAGATCACCATAGGAGTCGGAGTAGCCGATATAGCCGAGCGTCTTCACGCCCTTGGACTTCATGTGATCGTACAGCACCTTGCCGACGATCGGAATCGGCTGCGGCATCGCCACCGACCACTTCATGCGCTCCGGCGTGATCGGGAACGGCGCCAGGCCAAAGTGCGGGATGCCGGCTTCATTGGCGACGTTGGAGACGGCGATAGTCGGCGGCGTCAGCGCCGAGCCCATGATGATGTCGGCCTTGGATTCGGTGACGAAGCGGCGGGCGTTGGTGGTCGCCGTGGTGGGATCGCCGCCGTCGTCGAGCACGATCACCTTCAGCGGCACGCCGCCGATTTCCTTGGGCACGAATTCCAGCGCGTTGCGCTCGGGAATGCCGAGGGCTGCGCCCGGGCCGGTCGTGGTGGTGGTGATGCCGATGGTGATCTCGGTGGTCTGGGCCCCCGCTGGCAGCGCCGGCAGGGCGAGCGCCGCGGCGGCAATGGCTGCGGTCAGGTAAAAGCGTTTCATTGATTCCTCCCTTGACGTGTTTCCTTGAAAGCAGAAATCGGGGGGTAATTCAGCCCCCTCTTTTGGTGATGCGGCGATTTAGCTTCCCGTGAATTTGGCGACCATCTCCGGCGGAAACGGTGCCGATTTCAGCTTGTCGGGGTTGTTGGGATCGCGGCCGACCAGGACGCGGGTCTCGAACCCCTCGATCGCCAGCGCCTCGCCCTTGTAGACATTGTGCTTCACCTCGAAGCTCGAGCGCTTGATGCTCTCGATCTTCGTCTCGATGCTGATCCAGTCGCCATAGGTCGAGGGGATGTAGAACTTGGCCCGCGTGTCGACCATGGGGATGCCCACCAGGCCGTATTTGCGGACCAGATCCTGCTTGGAGAAGCCGGCGACCTCGAACAGGGTCGAAGTCGAATCGTCGAACATCGCGAAATAGCGCGGGTAGTAGACGATGTTGGCGGGGTCGCAATCGCCCCACTGGATCTGGACCTCGCGCCGGTTCACGAACATCCGCCGCGCCCTACTTCGGCGCCATGCGCAGCGAGCCGTCGAGGCGAACCACCTCGCCGTTCAGGTACGCGTTTTCCACCATGTGCAGCGCGAGTGCGGCGAACTCGTCGGCTTGGCCGAGCCGGCGCGGGAACGGGATCGCGGCGGCGAGCGAATCCTGAGCTTCCTGCGGCAGATTGGCGAGCAGCGGCGTCAGGAACAGGCCGGGCGCAATCGTCAGCACGCGGACGCCGAACTGCGCCAGCTCGCGTGCGATCGGCAGCGTCATGCCGACGATGCCGCCCTTGGAGGCCGAATAGGCCGACTGGCCGATCTGGCCGTCATAGGCAGCGACCGAGGCGGTGTTGATGATGACCCCGCGCTCGCCGGATGCCTGCGGCTCGAGCTTGGACATCTCAGTTGCGGCTAGGCGAAGCATGTTGAAGGTGCCGATCAGATTGACCTTGATCACCTTGTCGAACTCCGCGAGCGCCATCGGGCCGTCGCGGCCGACGACGCGCTTTGCTACGCCGATGCCCGCGCAGTTGACCAGCACGCGCGCCGGGCCATGGGCCTTGGTCGCCTGCGCGATCGCAGCTTCAGCGGAAGCGGCATCGGAGACGTCGCAGGTCACGGCGACGCCCTTGATCTCGCCAGCAACGGTTTCAGCGAGCTTGGCATTGAGATCGCACACCGCGACCTTGGCGCCCTGCGCCGCCAGTTTTCGCGCGGTGGCAGCGCCAAGTCCTGATGCGCCGCCGGTGACGATGGCTGCCTGATCCTTCAACAACATGGCGGTTCTCCTGTGGCGATACTTTCCTAGGCGACCGATATCACACGGTCCGACGGATTGGCAGCGTAGAGCTCGTCGATCAGAGCCGCGCGATGCTCCAGCACCGCGCGCTGGTTGATCGAGCCCTTGTCGGTGACCTCGCCCTTGTCGATCGACAGCGGCGTATCCATCAGGATCGCGCGCGTGATCCGGGTCGAGGATCCCGTGGCCTCGCTGAGGAAACGGGTCAGGCGCTCGCGAAAGGCCTCGCGAACCAGCCGGTCGCGTGTCGCGACGACGAGATCGTCGGCCGGCAGCGTCGGATTGATCAGGCGGCAGCCGTCGAGATCGAGCACGACCAGCGCGGAGATCTCGTCCCGGTTGATGCCGGCGATGACGACGTCGCGCACCAGCGGCGCGCAGGCCGCGGTGAGGCGGGCGCGCAACGGGCCGACGCTCACCCAGGTGCCGCTCGCGAGCTTGAAATCCTCGCTGACGCGGCCGTCGAAATCGAAGCCGGCGTTGAGATCGTTGGGATCGGCGGGCTTGAGCGCATCGCCCATCTTGTAAAACCCTTCCTCGTCGAAGGATTTTGCGGTGATGTCGGGCTGGCGCCAGTAGCCGGGCATCACGTTCGGACCCTTCGCGCGCACCTCCAGCTTGCCGTTATTCGGCACCAGCTTTGCGTCGTTGCCGGAGACCGGCAGACCGACATGGCCCGAGCGGCTGGTGCGCGGATTGACCGACATGAAGAACGGTGCGGTCTCGGTCGCGCCAAGGCCGGTCAGCATCGGCACGCGATAGCCCTTCTCTTTGACCGCGAGCTCGTCGAGGCTGTTCCAGATGAACGGCGACAGCGCCGCGCCGGAGAAGAACATCGCATGCAAACGGTCGAAGAACTTTGCGCGCAGGCCCTGGTCGTCGCGCAGATACGGCAGCAGCGATTCATAGCCCTTGGGCACGTTGAAATAGACCGTCGGCGAAATCTCCTGGAGATTGCGCACGGTCTCCTCGATGCCGCCGGGCACCGGCTTGCCGGCGTCGAGATACATCGAGCCGCCATTGTAGAGCGTCAGCCCGATATTGTGGTTGCCGCCAAAGGTGTGATTCCAGGGCAGCCAGTCGACGATGACGGGCGGCTCGTCCTTGAGGAAAGCGAGCGTCTCGCGCAGCATCACCTGATTGGCGCAGATCATGCGCTGGGTATTGATGACGGCCTTGGGATTGCCCGTTGAGCCCGAGGTCAGCAAGAACTTTGCGATCGTATCAGGGCCGATCCTGCCGTGAACCGCGTCGAGATCGTCGCGGATGGGCGTCGCCATGAGATCGGCGAGCAGGGTGACATCGCGGCCCGGCACGGTACCCCAGGACGCCGCGATCTCGGTGCCGAGCGAGACATTGGCCGTGAGCGCGTCGGCGAACTTGCTGGCATCGTCGGCGAAGACCAGGCCGGGCGTCAGCAGCTTCATCAGGTAAGAGAGCTTGCCGTAATCCTTCGACACCAGCGAATAGGCCGGCGACACCGGGCAGAACGGAACGCCGGCATAGAACGCGCCGAAGGCGAGCAGGGCGTGGTCGATGGAATTGCCCGAGAGGATCACGACCGGTCGGTCCGCCGACAAGCCGCGCTGGATCAGTGCGGAGCCGATATGCCGGCTCGCGGTGAGCAGCTCGGCATAGGTGATCTTGCGCCAGGAGCGGCCGCCTTCGCGCTCGGCCATGAAGACGCGGTCCGGCGTCGCGGTCGCCCAATGATGCAGGCGGTCGGTGATGCGGACGGGATAGTCGCCGAGCGGCTGCTTTGGCCTGAGATAGATCGTGCCGTCGTCGCGCCGCTCGATGTTGACGACGGGATCGCCGAACGAAATGGGCCGCAGCGGGGAAGTGCTCGCGCCGCGCTCCATGCTGGACGAAGAGGACGGCTGCGCGCTCATGGCTTCGGCTTTACCTTGGCGGTCTTGTGCTCGAGGAATTCGCGGATCCTGCGTTTTGCCTCCTTGTCGCTCTGCGCGACGGTCGCCATGAGCGACTCCATCAAGAGGCCCGTTTGAGGGTTGGCCTCCGCGATCATCGGCAGCGCCTGGAGCACGGCGAAGTTCGTCAGCGGCGCGTTGGAGGCGATCTTGGTCGCGAGTTCCAGCGCCTTGCCGAGACCGTTGCCGGCCTCGGTCAGATATTGCGCGAAACCGTAGGAGGCGCCTTCGGTCGCGCTGTAGACGCGCCCCGTGAGCATCATGTCCATCATCCGGGCAACGCCGATCAGGCGGGGCAGCCGCACCGAGCCGCCGCCGCCGACGAAGATGCCGCGCTGCCCCTCCGGCAGCGCGAAATAGGTCGAGGGCTCGGCGACGCGGATATGCGCGGCGCAGGCGAGCTCCAGCCCGCCGCCGATCACCGCGCCCCTCAGCGCTGCGATCACGGGCACGCGGCTGTACTGGATGCGGTCGAACACCCGGTGCCACATCTGCGAATGCAAGAGCCCGCCGGTGGCGTCATGCTCGGTCAGCTCGGAGAGGTCGAGCCCACTGGAGAAATGGTCGCCGATGCCGTGGATCACGACCGCGCCGATGTTCTCGGGCAGTGACGCGAAACATTCGCCGATTTCCAGGATGATGCCGTCATTGAGCGCATTGCGCTTGGCCGGCCGGTTCAGGCCGACGGTCAGAACCCGGTCCGTCCTCTCGATCCGGAGCAGTCCGGAGGCGCCCGCATCCGCGGTTTCGGCGTTTCCCTGTGTCATTTGCGTCCTTGTCAGAATAGTTATGTTGTATAACGAACTTTGGGGGAGTCAAGGTGGGGCGGCCTCGTGGTTGCGCGGAAGAACCGCCTTTCGAACGCAGACGCCGCTGGGCATCGGGCGCCGAACCGCGCAAGGTGCAGACGCCTCAGGCGACGTCGGTGATTAGCTTCTTGGCGGCTTGCGCAAGCAGGCCCGATCGCGTGTAGCCGTGGGCCTCGGCGTATTTGTCGATTTGCTCCAGCACATCGCCGGGCAAGGTGACATTGACGCGGACGATCTTTGGCTGCTCGTCCTTCACCGACACCAGAATGGCAACGCCCGCGCGGTTCTCTGGATCCGACATGATTTCCTCAAGCGACGATGGCGCGGGAATGGCTTCTCCGTCTTCAGCCATGCCTTCGAGATGAAGCGCCAGCGCTTCCTCCGCCATGTCGCGCGCTTCGTCGAGTGTGCTCCCTGCGGTGACAAGGCCCGGCAGATCGGGAAACGACACGCCGAAATCGCTGTTGGCATCCTTATGGATGAGACCGATGTAATGACGCATAGCGCTCACCTCAGCTTCAGGCCGGTCTGCCGCTCGATGCTCTTCAACGTTCCGAGGGGGATGTCCCGTTTCGGGTGCGGGATGGTGACGCGACCTGGTTTCGTCGGGTGCTGGAGTTGGACGTGGCTGCCTTTTGAGCCACCTGGAGCCAGCCGTCCCTCTGAAGCGCAGAGATAACGTCCCGGCTATTCATGGTGTGTATTTATACACATTAGCGCGCATCTGTCAACGAACAGGTCACATCACCTGGTGCACATCGATCACCACCCGGTCCGCATGCCGTGCCGCTGAGCCAACAAAAATGTGCTCCATCAGCCAGCGGTAGTTCTCGTGTCCCGTCTCGAACCGCGGCACGGTGCGGAAATAGATCAGCTTCGGATCGACCGGCTCGCCACGCTTGAGCTTTTGCAGCAGCTCGACCGGGCCGAAGCGCAAGCCCTTGTTCTCGACATAGACGATCGCACCGTCGTCGGTCTCGAAGGCGTATTTGGCTTCGAGATCGATCAGCTCGTTGGGGCGGATGGTCTGGAAGTCGGCGCCGAACGGGAGGACCTTGCCGGTGATCGCACCCGTCACTTCGCCGCCGATGATCGGAATGATGCGGCGAACGCCGATCCCGGTCTCGCCGGCGGTGACGACGTCGCCGATGCGGGCGGTGATGGTGAAGACGTATTTGGTCCCGAGTGTCGGCGTGGTCATCGCTTCACCTCGTCAATGCGCCATCATCCGCGTCGGCAGCCACGTTGCCAGCAGCGGAAACGCGATCAGGATCAGCAATCGCACCAGGTCCGTCGCAACGAATGGGATCACGCCCTTGAAGATGGTGGAGAACGAGACGTCCTTCACCACGCTCTTGATGACGAAGACGTTCATGCCGACAGGCGGATGGATCAGGCCGAGCTCGACGGTCATCACGATGATGACGCCGAACCAGATCGGATCAAAACCCAGATGCGTGATCACGGGGAAGATGATCGGCACGGTCAGGATGATCATTGCCATGGCGTCCATCAGGCAGCCGAGCACGAGATACATCACCATGATCAGCGTCAGCACGCCGTAGGGGCCGAGGCCGAGCCCGGTCAGGAACTCCGTCACCTTCTGGGGCGTCTGCGTCACCGTGAGGAAATAGCCGAAGATCAGCGCGCCGATCAGCACCGTGAACACTGCGGCCGCGGTGCGCGTTGCCTGAAGCAGCGAGGCCAGGATCTTCTCGCGGTCGAGCCGTCCTGTCACGACGCCGATGAAGAAGGCGCCGGCGGCGCCGACGCCGCCGGCTTCCGTCGGCGTGAAGCGCGGCAGGAAGGGCAGGCCGTAGAGGCCGCCGATCACGAACACGAACAGCAGCACCGGCGCCCAGATGTCCTTCAGTCCGGCAAAGCGCTCACGCCACGGCAGCATCTTGCCCTTGGGCAGGAACTCGGGGCGGAAATAACCGATCAGGAAGATCGTGATCATGTACATGGTCATCGCCAAGAGGCCCGGAATGATGCCGGCGATGAAGAGTTTTCCGATGTCCTGCTCGGTAATGATGCCGTAGACCGCGAGCACGGTGGAGGGCGGCAGCATCGCGCCCAGCGTGCCGCCGGCCGCGATCACGCCGGTTGCGAAGGATTGCGGATAGCCGAAGCGGCGCATCTCGGGATAGGCAACGGCGGAGAAGGTCGCGGCGGTCGCAACGGAAGAGCCGCAGATCGCGGCAAAGCCGCCGCAGGCGCCGACGGTGGCGATGCCGAGCCCGCCGCGCAAGTGTCCGACAAAGCCGTTGGCGGCGCGGAACAGCTCGCGGCTCATGCCGGAATGGCTGACGAAGGAGCCCATCAGCAGGAACATCGGGATGACGCCGAACGTGTAGTCCGTGACCGTGCGCATCGAGGTCTGGCCGACCAGCTTCAGCGCTGCCGTTCCGTTGACGAGATAGGCGAAACCGGACACGCCGACGAGGCCCATGGCCATGCCGACTGGCACTCGGAGCAGCATCAGGACGAAGAGGGAAACGAAGCCGATAACGGCGACGGTATCGGTGCTCATGATCACTCCGTCGCCTTCAGCTTGGGGTCGTGCATGTCTTCGGGGTGGAAGATCAACCGGTAGGTGCGGATCGCGATCAGCAGCACGGCCGAGACGTCGCCGATCCAGGCGATCGCGAAGAACGGCCAGGTCGGCATGTGCATGTCGAACGTCTGGACGTTGTCGTTGTAGGTGCCGCGCACCTTGTCGAACAGCGTCCAGGTCTGCACCGTCACGACGAACAGCAGCACCAGCGTTGCGAACACGTCGATCCAGCGCTGGTAGCGCGGCCCGACATTACCCCAGACGAGGTCCACGGTGATGTGGGTGCCGCGATAGGACGTCGCCGCGATGCCCCAGAAGATGAGGATGCCGAGCAGCATGCGGCCGATGTCGAAACTGTCGGGGATCGAATAGTTCAGCGTGTTGCGTAAGAGCACCGACAGGAAGATGTCGAGCGCGACGATGCCGACGAAGCCGGCCGCGATCCATTCGATCGTGTCGATGATGCGGTCCATCCAGGAGCGCTTCATGGGAGGTGTGCCGTCGTGTGAGCTCATTGTTTGCTCTCGGTCTCGCCGCGGACTTCACCTCGCCCCGCTTGCGGGGAGAGATCGAATTCGAGCGCAGCTCGAATTCGGGTGAGGAGGACTCTCCGCGAACGCGCTGTCACTGTCTTTGTAGAAGCAGCCCCTCACCCCAACCCTCTCCCCGCAGGCGGGGAGAGGGGGAGGAAAGAGCGATCGCGCCGCGGCCTCACTCCGCCAGCGCGTTGTACTTCTTCAGCGAGGCCTTCAGCTCGCTAAGGGCCCCATCCGGATCGGCGCCGGCCTTCTTGGCGCCGTCGCCCCAGGTCTTTACCAGCGGCTCCGCCGCCTTCTTCCAGGCCGCTGTCTGTTCCGCCGTGAGCTTGTAGACCTCGTGATCGGATTCGGCCTTCACCTTGTCGATGCCGGCGTCCTCGAACTTGCCCCAGTGCTCGCCCACCACGCCCGCCATCTCGATCGAGCAGTTCTTGTCGATCGCGGCCTTCTGCTTGTCGGACATCGCATTGTACTTGTCCTTGTTGATCACAAACACGAAGGTCGTGGTGTAGAGCGGGGCCTCCATGTCGTACTTGGTCACCTTGTCGATGCCGAACAGTACCAGGGAGCCCCAGGGGAAGGTGACGCCATCGGCGACGCCGCGCTCGATGATGTCGCGCACCTCAGGTGCGGAGGACTGCACGTTGGTGCCGCCAAGTGAGGTGACGAAGTTCGCCATGGTGGCGTGCGCCGGGCGGATCTTCAGGCCTTTCACGTCCTCCGGCATCACGATCTTCTTGGTCTTGGAGTGGAAGGAGGAGGGCGAGTGGACGAAGGCGAGGCAGTATTTGACGTCCTTCATCTCCTTCTCGGCATATTTGCGATACCAAGCGTCGAGCCCCATCGAGCCGCCCTTGGCGTCGGAGATCAGGAACGGCAATTCACCGGCGCCGATGATCGGGAAGCGGCCGGGCTGGTAGCCGGGATTGACATAGGTGACGTCGGCGATGCCGTCGCGCGCCATGTCGTAATGGTCGAACGCCTTGCCGAGCTGCTGCGCCGGAAACACCTTGCCCGTGATGGTGCCGCCGGAATCCTTGTTCACCGCGGCGACCCAGTCCTCGAGGGACTTCTGCAGCGGGTGCGACGCCGGCACCCAGTGCGAAACCTTCAGGTCGAAGGTCTTGTCCTGCGCGAACGCAGGCGTCACGCTTGCTGCCAGCAGCAAAGCCAGACAGGCTTTCCTCATCACACGTCTCTCCCTCTTTCCGACGGCGGGCTTCGCTGGCCCGGTCTCGTTAATTAACATGTTATCTAATTGGCGGGCGGGTTCAAGCCGGAACTGGCGCGCATCTGTCGCGCCATCTACGTCAGCGATGTTGCATTGGTTTGTCGCGGTGCGGCGACGAGCAGTCCCCTTTTGCCAAACGATTATATGATATAATTATCCTCTGCGGATCGACGCCACAAGCGCGCCTGCGCCGCAGCTTACAGAATCGGGAGGAGCAAGTATTGCGGACAAAAGTCGCAATCATCGGGGCCGGACCGGCCGGATTGTTGCTTGGGCAACTGCTGCATCAATACGGCATCGACAACGTCATTCTGGAGCGGCAGAGCCCGGATTACGTGCTCGGGCGTATCCGCGCCGGTCTCCTGGAGGAGGGAACCGTGGCGCTGCTCGACCAGATCGGCGCCGGCGCGCGGGCGCATGCCGAAGGCCTGGTGCATGAGGGCATCGAGCTCGCCTTTTCCGGCTGCCGTCACCGCGTCGACATGAAGGGCGCGACCGGCAAGACGGTCATGATCTACGGCCAGACCGAAGTCACGGTCGACCTGATGAATGCGCGCAAGGCCGCCGGTCTCACCTCGGTCTACGAGGCCAAGGACGTGCAGCCGCATGATTTCGACGGCAGTCACCCGCGTGTCACCTATGTCAAGGACGGCCTCACCCATACGCTCGATTGCGATTTCATCGCCGGCTGCGACGGTTTTCATGGCGTCAGCCGCGCTAGTGTGCCGGCCTCGGCGATCGAGGAGTTCGAGCGGGTCTACCCGTTCGGGTGGCTCGGCATCCTCTCCGAGACGCCGCCGGTCAGCCACGAGCTGATCTACTCCAATCACGCCCGCGGCTTCGCGCTCTGCACCATGCGCTCGATGAAGCGTAGCCGCTATTATGTGCAGTGCTCGCTTGAGGACCATGTCGACCAATGGCCGGACGACCGCTTCTGGGACGAATTGAAGAGCCGGCTCGACCAGGAGGCAGCCGATAGCCTCGTCACCGGCCCGTCGATCGAGAAGAGCATCGCTCCCTTACGCAGCTTCGTTGCCGAGCCGATGCGATTCGGCAAGCTGTTCCTGTGCGGCGATGCCGCTCATATCGTGCCGCCGACCGGCGCCAAGGGCCTGAATCTGGCGGCCAGCGATGCGCATTATTTGTCGAGCGCGCTGCGCGAGTTCTATGACGAGAAATCGAGCGCCGGCATCGACGCCTATTCCGCAAAAGCGCTGGCGCGGGTCTGGAAGGCGGTGCGCTTCTCCTGGTGGATGACGTCGATGCTGCACAAGTTCCCGGATACCGGCACCATCGGCGCGCGGATCCAGCTCGCCGAGCTCGATTACGTCACGCATTCCCAAGCCGCCATGACGTCGTTGTCGGAGAATTACGTGGGGTTGCCGTTTTAGGGCGGGTGTCATGCCCCGCGAAGGCGGGGCATCCAGTACGCCGCGGCTTCTCGGTTCGATCACAACCGCTTCTGGAATACTGGATCGCCCGCCTTCGCGGGCGATGACAGTTTTCGTGAAGCGACGGCACCGCGCATTTCAAACACCCGCGCAAATTCCGTTTAAAACTTTGTAGGCGGTGAAACTGTCATCCACATCGCGTTCAATGGCGGCAGCCATACCCACGCGAGACAGTCATGACCTCCAGTGACATCCCCGACGGCTTCGAGCCGCTGTTCCGCAAGAGCCCGCTCACCGAACCCTGGGAGCCGCTATACGCGAAGAAAACCGACAAGGCCGTCATCATCGGTCTGCGGCTGGCAAAGCCGCACACCAACGGCCGCGGCCTGATCCATGGCGGCCTCATCACGGCGCTCGCCGACAACGCCATGGGCTATAGCTGTGCGCAGGCGACGAACTGGACCATCTCGTTCGTGACGGTCTCGCTCTCGGTGGATTTCGTCGGCTCCGCCGAGATCGGCCAGTGGTGTTCGATCGAGAGCGATGTGATCAAGACCGGCAAGACGATCTGCTTCGCGCAAGCCCTGGTGAAGGCCGACGGCGCCGTGATCGCGCGGGCGAGCGGGACATTCCGCGTGGTGCCGAAGAAGGGCTAGTCGTCATTCCGGGGCTCGCGAAGCGAGAACCCGGAATCTCGAGATTGCGGGTTCGGTCCTGCGGACCGCTCCGGAATGACGGTCCTCACCCAAACCGCCACTGCGCCGTCTCCGCCACAAGATCGATGAACGCGCGCACCTTGGCCGAGAGCAGGCGCGAGGTCGGATAGACGATGTGGATCGGCATCGGGGGCTGCTCGTATCTCGCCAGCAGGATTTTCAGCCGCCCGCGCTTCAGGCCGTCTGCGGCCTGATAGGCGAGCACGCGCGTCACGCCGCCGCCGGCTTCGGCATATTGCAGAGCTGCGTCGGCGCTGTTGCTGGTGAAGCGCGGCGACGGCGTCACCTCGATCTCGCGGCCGTCTTGGACGAAGCGCCAGCTAGCTGACGGGCCGAACTGGATGGTCTGATGGTCGGGCAGCGCCTCCGGCGTCTTCGGCTCGCCATGGCGCTTGAGATAGCCCGGTGCGGCCACCACGATGCGCCGCATCTCGCCGACCTGGCGCGCAACCAGTGAGGAATCGGCGAGATGGCCGATGCGCACCGCGGCGTCCACCGCATCCTCGACGAGATTAACGAGGTTATCAGACAGCCTGAGCTCGCAAGCGACCTCGGGATAGCGTTTCAGATATTCGGTCATGACCGGCCCAACATGCAGCCGGCCGAAGCCGACCGGCGCCGACACCACCAGCCGCCCGCTCGGCCGGTTGCGCTCCTCCCGCGCCGAGCCGTCGGCCTCCTCGACATCGGCGAGGATGCGGCGCGCGCGCTCCAGATAGCGCGTACCGACGTCGGTCAGCCGCACCTGCCGCGTGGTCCGCTGCAGCAGCCGGGCGCCCAGATGCTCCTCCAGCGCCGCGATCATCCGTGTCACCGCCGAAGGTGACAGGCGCAGCTTTCGCGCCGCCGGCGCAAAACCGCGCAAATCGGCGACGGTGACGAAGACGTGCATGGCTTCCAGGCGGTCCATGGCCATCATTGCATATATCGCAATGATGAAGTGTCAAGCGGACAGATTGTTTTAACTCCCGGAAGATCCACGTTAGGTGCCGAAGACGCAGAGAATGCGCCGGAATTTCAGGAGATGTTCCGATGACTGCCGTACGCACCTATGCCAGCGACGTCGCCTTCTCGCCAGCCGTGAAGTCGATCCAGACCCGAAAGGGATCGCGCGAGGGCTATGCCCATGCCGAGCAGCGGGGATGGCGCACCGAGGTCGACGAAAACCTCGCGGCGTTTCTGGCTGACGCCAACAGCTTCTACTTTGCGACGGCCGCGGCAGACGGCCAGCCCTACATCCAGCACCGCGGCGGTCCGAAGGGCTTTCTCAAGGTGCTGGACAAGCAGACGCTCGCCTTCGCGGACTATGCCGGCAACCGGCAATACATCACCCAGGGAAACCTCTCGGAGAATTCCAAGGCCTGCATCTTCGTCATGGACTATGCCCATCGCCGCCGTGTGAAGATCTGGGGCGAGGCGCGCGTGGTCGAGGACGACGAGGCGTTGACGGCCGCGCTGATGCCGAAAGGCTATCGGGCCCGGCCGGAGCAGGTGATCCTGTTCAAGATCGCAGCCTGGGACACCAATTGCCCGCAGCACATCCCGCAGAAGTTCGACGCGCCGGACGTGGCGGCGGCGCTGGCATCGAGGGACCAGCGGATCGCGGAGCTGGAGGCGGAAGTGGCGGCGTTGAAGGGGGAGAAGGGGACGACGGAGGTTACTACGTAAGCCGCCGCTCGCTTACCCTCCCCGGGAGTACCCCTCCAGGGGAGGGTAAGAAAGTTACAACACACTCGCGCCTTCGTGCTGGAAGCCGAGATAGCTCGCCGCCACCCGCTCGTTCGCGGCGATGTCGCTGGCCTTGCCGCTGAGCACGAACTCGCCGAGCTCCATGACATAGGCGTGGTCGGCGATCTTCAGGGCGGCCTGCGCGTTCTGCTCGACCAGCAGCACCGACACGCCGGCAGCGCGCAGCTCGGTGACGATGCGGAAGATGTCCGCGACGATGATTGGGGCAAGCCCGAGGCTCGGCTCGTCCAGCATCAGGAGCTTTGGTTCGCCCATCAGCGCACGCCCCATCGCCAGCATCTGTTGCTCGCCACCCGACAAGGTGCCGGCGAGCTGCTTGCGGCGCTCCTTCAGGCGCGGAAACAGCGTGTAGATCCGCTCGATCGAGGTCTTTGCCCTGCTCTTCTCGATCCGGAACGCGCCGAGCTCGAGATTGTCCTCGACATTCATGGTCACGAACAATTCGCGGTGCTCCGGCACGAGGCCAAGCCCCATCGCGACGCGGTCCTCGATGTCGAGCCGGGCGAGATCCTGCCCTGCAAAGGCGACGCGGCCCTTCAGCGGCAAAATGCCCATGATGGCCGAGAGCAGCGTGGTCTTGCCGGCGCCGTTGGCGCCGACGATGGTGACGATCTGGTTGGCCCCGACCTCGAGCGAGACCGAGCGCACGGCCTCGACCTTGCCGTAAGACACATGCGCGTCGGTGACGGACAACAGGGCGCTCATGCCGCCACTCCGAGATAGGCCTTGATCACTTCGGGATTGGTCTTGATCGTCGCGGGCGTGCCCTCCGCGATCTTGGTGCCGAAATCGAGCACCACGATGCGGTCAGCGAGGTTCATCACAAAGCCCATGTCGTGCTCGACCAGAAGCACGCTCATGCCGCCGTCGCGCAGCTCGCGCAAGAGCGCCGCGAGCCGCTGCTTCTCCATGTGACGAAGGCCTGCGGCCGGCTCGTCGAGCAGCAGCAGCATCGGATCGACGCAGAGCGCACGCGCGATCTCGACGATGCGCTGCTGGCCGAGCGACAGGCTGCCTGCGAGCTGATGCATCTGGTCGGCAAGTCCGACGCGCTCGATCTGGCGGGCGGCTTCGGCGAGCAGCTTCGCCTCGTCGGCGCGGTCGAGCCGCAGCATCGAGGAAACAGGTCCGGAATGGCCGCGCAGATGCGCGCCGATCGCGACGTTCTCCAGCACGGTCATGTCAGGCACCAGCTTCACATGCTGGAAGGTCCTGCTGATGCCGAGCTTGACGATCTCCTGCGGCGGCGCCTTGTCGACCTTTCTGCCGAGCACCGAGATCGAGCCCGAGGTGGCGGAGAGAACGCCGGTGATCAGGTTGAAGGTCGTGCTCTTGCCGGCGCCGTTCGGGCCGATCAGCGCGACGATCTCGCGGGCCTGGACGTCGAAGGAGACGTTGTTGACCGCAACCACGCCGCCGAACTGTTTTCGCGCTTTCTCGACCTGAAGCAGGATGCTGGACTCGCCGGACGAGCGCGGGCGGTGCTCCAGCTTCAGCGAGGTATCAGGCTTCTTGCCACCTGCGCGTTCGGGCAGGAATGACACCAGCCAGGGCCAGACGCCGCCGGGCGCGAGCTGCAGCAGCGCCACCAGCATGATGCCGAACACGATGGTCTCGACCTGCCCGGAGCCCGGCAGGAGCAGCGGCAGGTAGCTTTGCAGCACCTCCTTCAGCACCACGACGATCGCAGCGCCCAGTACGCCGCCCCAGACATAGCCGGCGCCGCCGACCACTGCGATGAAGAGATATTCGATGCCGGCCTGCGCGCCGAACGGCGTCGGGTTCACCGCGCGCTGGAGATGGGCGTAGAGCCATCCCGAAAGGCCGGCGAGCACCGCGGCATGAATGAACACCAGGAGCTTGGCGCGCGGCGTGTGCACGCCGAAGGCTTCCGCCGCGACATGGCCGCGCCGCAGCGCGCGGATGGCGCGGCCGGTGCGGGAGTCCAGCAGGTTCATCGTCAGCAGCGCCGAGACGATCACGGCGACCCAGATCGCGTAATAGATCGAGCCGGGCGAGAGCATCTTGAAGGCGCCGACCGACAGCGGCGGGATCGCCGAGATGCCGTCGTTGCGGCCCAAAAACTCGAGCTTGCTGAAGAGGTAGAACAGGCCGAGCCCCCAGGCGAGCGTGCCGAGCGGCAGATAGTGGCCGGAGAGGCGGACGGTGATCAGCCCGAGCAGCACCGCCAGCGATCCGCTGACCACGAGCGACAGCGGCAGCGTCAGCCACGGCGACAGGCCATAGGTCGTCGTCAGCACCGCCGTGGTGTAGGCGCCGAAGCCGACGAAGGCGGCCTGACCGAACGAGGTGAGGCCGCCGACGCCGGTCAGCAGCACGAGCCCCATCGCGACCAGGGCGGCAAGGCCGATATTGTCGAGCAGCACGATCCAGAACGGCGGCATGCCCGGGACAAACGGGATCGCCGCCATGATCAGTGCAAAGACGAGAATGGGAAGCCGGCTCTGCATGCCCGTCAATCCTTCTCTTCCTCGACCGCTGGCGCGGCGAGCGAGCGCAGCAGCAGCACGGGGATCAGCAGCATGAAAACGATCACTTCCTTGTAGTTGGAGGCATAGAAGGACGAGAACGCCTCGACGATGCCGACGACCAGCGCCGCGACGGCGGTGAGGGGATAGCTGACGAGCCCGCCGATGATCGCGGCGACAAAGCCCTTCAGGCCGATCAGGAAGCCCGAGTCGTAGTAGAGCGTCGTGATCGGCACGATCATGATGCCGGACAGCGCGCCGATCACGGACGCCAGCAGGAAGGCGATCTGCCCCGACAGCGTGGTGCGGATGCCGGCAAGCCGCGCCCCCAAGCGGTTCACGGCGGTCGCGCGCAGCGCCTTGCCGTACAGCGTCAGGCCGAAGAACAGCCAGAGACCGACGATGAAGGCGATGGTGATGGCATAGACGGTGATGCTCTGACCGGTGAAGCGCAGCGCGCCGGCGGTGAAGGCGCCGGACAGCACCGCGGGTCCGCGCTGGCCTTCGGCGCCGAAGAACAACAGGCCGAGGCCCTGCAGCGCGAGATGGACGCCCACTGATGCGATCAGCAGCACCAGCACGGAGGTGTGCGCCAGCGGCTGGAACGCGATGCGGTAGAGATAGACGCCGATCATCGCCACGATCACCAGTGCCAGCGCGATGCAGACCGCGACCGGCGGCTTCTGGGCGGCGAAGTAAACGGTCAGCGCCAGCACGATGGCCGGCAGCACGACGTTGGTGAGGAGGCTGCGCACAATGAGGCGCCCGTGCAGCGCCTTGCGCGCCACGAACAGGTCGAACGCGAAGGCGCCGATGCCCAGCGCCAGCGCGAGCTTGGCCGTGCCCGGCATCTGGCCGGCAGCCAAGGAGGCATAGGTCAGCGCGCCATAGGTGACGAACTCGCCCTGCGGAATCAGGATGACGCGGGTGACGGCGAACACCAGCACCAGCGCGAGACCGAGCAGCGCGTAGATCGCGCCATTGGTGATGCCGTCCTGCACCAGGAACAGCATGATGGTGGTATTCAAGACCGGACGCTCCCCCTCAAAAATCCGGGCCGGTCTCCGCAATTGCGGTGGACGGTCCGCTCACAGCCATTGAAAAACGCTGACGATATTTGATATGGTCCATAACAATTATCAAATATAATCTCAAGGGTGGGAAGCGACCCGTCCCGAATTTAGCGGGATTACGAGCACGAGGCGATGACCGTTTCCAAAACCGTTGAAAAGTCTTCCGAAAAGGCCGCCGACGCGGCCAAGGGCCGCAAGGATGCGGCCGAACCGCAGGCCGAGGCCCTCCAGCTCGGCGAGCTCTCCGAGCAGCTGGGCTATGTCCTGAAGCGGGCGCAGCTCAAGGTGTTCGAGAACTTCTTGCGCTGCATGGCCTCGCTGCAGCTGACGCCGGCGCAGTTCTCGGTACTGCTGCTGGTGGAGAAGAACCCCGGCCGTAACCAGACCGAGATCGCCTCCACCCTCGGCATCCTCCGCCCGAATTTCGTGGCCATGCTCGACAATCTGGAGAGCCGCGACCTCTGCGCGCGGATCCGCTCCACCAACGACCGCCGCTCGCACATCCTGGTCCTGACCGACAAGGGCAAGGCCGTGCTGACGCGGGCGAAAAAGCTCGTCGCCACCAAGCACGAGGCGCGGCTGAACGATCTGCTCGGCCAGACCAACCGCGAGGCGCTGATCGGGATGCTCGCGAAGATCGCGAACGAGTTTTGAGTGATTTCGTCATTCCGGGGCGATGCGCAGCATCGAACCCGGAATCTCGAGATTCCGGGTTCACGCTTGCGCGTGCCCCGGAATGACCGTGGAAGGAGCGCAATCTCAATCCACCAGGACCACCCGAATATCGTTCACGTTGGTCAGCGTCGGGCCGGGCTGCAGCAGATCTCCCGTCGCCTCGAAGAACGTCGTCGCATCGTTGTTGTCGAGATAGGCCTGCGGCTGCAGCCCCAGCGCCTTCATCTTGGTGAACGTCGCCGCATCGATCAGCGCGCCGGCGGGATCGGTCGGGTGGCCGGCGCCGCCGTCGGCGCCGTCGGTGTCGCCGGCAAGCGCCGAAATGTTCGGCGTGTCCTTGAGCAGCTCGGCGAGCGCCAGCGCGTATTCCTGGTTGGGGCCGCCGCGCCCCTGGCCGCGCACGGTGACCGTGAGCTCGCCGCCGGAGAGGATCGCGACGCGCTTGCCCTGCGCGCGGGCCGCAAGCGCTAGTTTTGCGTGATTGGCCGCGACCTCGCGGGCTTCGCCTTCGAGATCGGCGCCGAGATCGATGGTCTCGTAGCCTGCGTCCCTCGCAAGCTTCACCGCCGCGTCGAGCGATTGCTTGGGCCGCGCGATCAGCTCGAACGTTGCGCGCGCGAAGGCGGCATCGCCCGGCTTGCAGCTCTCATTGGCGGGATCGTCGAGCGCGCGGCGCACGGCGTCATCGATGGCGAGCTTATATTTCGCCACGATCGCGCGCGCGTCGGGGAGCGTGGTCGGATCGGGCACGGTCGGGCCGGAGGCGATCGCTGAAGGTTCGTCATGCGGCACGTCGGAGATCGCGAGCGTGACGATCTCGGCGGCATTCTTGCCGGCGCGCGCGAGCCTGCCGCCCTTGATCCGCGAGAGATGCTTGCGCACCGTGTTCATCTCGCCGATCGGTGCGCCCGAGCGCAAGAGCGCCTTGTTGACCGCCTGCTTCTGCGCAAAGCTGATGCCGTCCACCGGCGCGATCCAGTTCGCCGAGCCGCCGCCGGTGAGCAGCACCAGCAGCAGGTCATCGGGGCCGGCCTCGCCCGCGAGCGCGAGCGTGTCGGCCGCGCCCTTGAGGCCCGCCTCGTCAGGAACGGGATGGCCGGCCTCGACCACGCGGATGCGGCGCGTCGGCACGCCATAGCCGTGCCGCGTGGTGGCGATGCCGACGAGGCGCTCCGGCGCGAGCCCCAGCGTGTCGAGATAATGCCGCTCCGCCGCGGCGGCCATCGCGCCGGCGCCCTTGCCGGCAGCAAGGCAGATCACGCGGCCTTTCGGCAGCGGGCGCAGATGCGGCGCCAGGATCGTGCTCGGATGGGCGGCGGCAACGGCAGCGTCGTAGAGCGCGCGGAGCAGGGGACGTCGATCGGTCATGACGAAAAGCCCTAAGCGGACGGGAGCAATGGTGGCGAGGTCGCCGATCCCCTGCCTAGCGCATCGGGCGCCAAAGCGTAAGCAGGCTTTGCCATCATTCGATTGTGCAATCGCGTGATCATAATCGGCGCGCAACCAAGAGCCCCTTGCGATCATCTCGCAAGGGGCTTGCTGTCGCCTCGGCCGCGGGTTGCTAAAGCATGATCCGGAAAAGTGCGCAGCGGTTTTCCGAAGAGATCATGCTCAAACAACGATCTAAAGCCCGATGACGACTCGTCCCAATCTCATCGCGCTTTAGTTTAGCCGCCGACGTCGGCGCTGATCACGTCGCCGAACAGCTCCCAGCGCTCGCCCTTGAACCTTTCGAGACGGAGCTGGCTGATCGGCGCGAAGTCGTTCGGGCCGGTGTTGATATAGATGCCCGGCAGCAGGGCCTCGGTGCGGAAGTCCTTGAGGCTGGCCGCCTGCTTCATGATGTTCTCGCGGGTGAGATTGTCACCGCACTGCTTCAGCACCTGGACCAGCGTCTGCGCCACGGCGTAGCCGACGATGGTGCCCTTGTCGAGCTTGTCGCCTTCCGGGAAGTATTTGGTCATGAAGGCAAGGAACTCCTTCATGCCAGGGTCGTCCTTCCATTCCGGATCCGACACGTCCTTCAAATAGTCGGCCGAGATGATGTCCTGGCCGTTTTCGAAGCCGGCGGGCTTCATCACGCTGCCGACGGAGGCCGAGACGTTGTTGAGGAAGTGCAGCGGCTTCCAGCCGATCTCGGCGTTCTTCTTGATCGCCTGCGCCGCGAATTTCGGCGTCGTGATGTTCATGAAGACGTCGGCGCCGGTCGATTTCAGCTTGACGATGTGGTTGTCGATGGTCGGCTCGGAGGTCTCATAGCTCTCCTCCATCACGATCATCGAGGCGGCTTTTGACCCGAGCCCGTCCTTCAGGCCCTTGAGATAGTCCTTGCCGTAATCGTCGTTCTGGTAGAGCACGGCGATCTTGGCGTCCGGCTTGTTCTTCAAAAGCCACTTCGCGTAGATCTGCGTCTCGCTCTGGTAGTTGGGCTGCCAGCCCATGGTCCACGGGAAGTTCTGCGGATCGTTCCACTTGGTGGCGCCGGTGGCGACGAACAGTTGCGGCACCTTCTTCGAGTTCATGTATTTCTGGATCGCCGAGTTCGGCGGCGTGCCGAGCGAGTTGAAGATGAACAGCACCTCGTCGCTCTCGACCAGCTTGCGTGCCTGCTCCACCGTCTTCGGCGGCGAATAGGCGTCGTCGTACGAGATGAAATTGATCTTGCGGCCGTTGATGCCGCCCTCGTCGTTGACCTTCTTGAAATAGGCGGCCTCGGTCCGCCCGATGATGCCGTAGGCGGAGGCCGGTCCGCTGTAGGGCATGATGTTGCCGATCTTGATCTCGGTGTCGGTCGCGCCGGTATCGTATTTCTTCTGGGCCGATGCGGTGGAGGTCGAGGCCGCAATGAGCGCGAGCGCCAGTGACGCGGCCGCAAGTTTGCCGGTGACAGCGGGCATTCCTATCTCCCTATTTTCTTGGTGTGTGTGCGCTTCCTTTTCTTGTCTTGCTTGTTTTTTGGTGACGCGGCCGTAATTCAATACGATTTGCCCGAAAGCTTCAAGGAAAAGCCCCCGCGACAAGGCCGCAGGGGCTGCGTCTTTAGTCGATTGGGTCACCTCTTCAGCAATGGTTAAGATCAGCCGCCCACGTCGCCGCTGATGACGTCGCCGAATCGTTCCCAGGTCTCGCCCTTGAAGCGCATCAATTGCAGCTGCGAGAGAGGCGCGAAATCGGTCGTCGACGTGTTGACCCTGATGCCTGGCAGCATCATTCCGAGTTCAAGATCCTTGATGCCCGCCGCCTGCCTCATAATATTCTCGCGGGTCAGATTGTCCCCACACTGCTTCAGTACGTGGACCAGCGTCTGGGCGACGGTATAGCCATAGACTACGGAGTTATCTGTCCGGTTTGCATCTGGGTAGTACTTGTCGAGAAACTCGTTCCAAGCCTTCATTCCGGCATCGTCTTTCCATTGCGGGTCCGTCGGATCCTTCAGATACGCGGACGAAATGATGCCCTGCCCGTTCTCGACTCCTGCCGGCTTCATGACGCTGCCGATTGAAATCGACACGTTGTTGAGGAAATGCACAGGCTTCCAGCCTACCTCCGCGTTCTTCTTGATGGCCTGGGCGGCGAATTTCGGCGTCGTGATGTTGACGAAGACGTCGGCTCCCGTCGATTTCAGCTTGACGATGTGCGAGTCGATTGTGGGCTCCGAAACCTCATAGCTTTCCTCCATCACGATCATTGACGCTGCCTTGGCGCCGAGCCCATCCTTCAGCCCCTTCAGATAGTCCTTGCCGTAATCGTCGTTCTGGAACAGGACGGCGATCTTGGCATTCGGCATCTCCTTGAGGATGTATTTCGCATAGATCTGCGTCTCGCTCTGGTAGTTGGGCTGCCAGCCCATCGTCCACGGGAAGTTCTGCGGATCGTTCCACTTCGTGGCGCCGGTGGCGACGAACAACTGCGGTACCTTCTTCTGGTTCATGTATTTCTGGATCGCCGAGTTCGGCGGCGTGCCAAGCGAGTTGAAGATCAGCAGCACCTCCTCGCTCTCAACCAGCTTGCGCGCTTGCTCCACGGTCTTCGGCGGGGAATAGGCGTCGTCGTAAGTGATGAAGTTGATCTTCCGGCCGTTGATGCCGCCTTCTGCGTTGATCTTGCGGAAATAGGCCTCTTCGGTCTTGCCGATCACGCCGTAGGCGGACGCCGGACCGCTATAGGGCATGATGTTGCCGATCTTGATTTCGGTGTCGGACGCGCCGGTGTCGTATTTCTTCTGCGCAGACGCTGCCGTGGAAAGGGCGGCAGCCAGCACGAGGGCAGCCGAGACGGCCCCCAATCGCACATGCATTGCAGGCATCTTGCTCTCCCTAGATGGTTGATTGTGTCGATTGTTCTTGTTGGGAGCGATCGTTGCTGGTCGCTCCGTCGCGTATTCAATACCTATCCGCGGCCATCAGCAAGAAGAACGCCCGCACCGGCCGCGGGCGCGGCGATCTCTTCGTAGGCGAAGGTCAATATTCCGGCGTGTGAGATTTTTTGCGCGACCAACTCACCGTTGGAGTTGCTCTGTGAAGAAACAGCTATCTTCAATTGCATCGCTGCGACGCTCAGTGGCTCATCTCGCTCGAGATGATATCGCCGAACAGCTCCCATTTCCGGCCCTTGAAGCGCATCATCTGGAGTTGCTCGATCGGGGCGAAATTGTCCGGCGCGGTGTTGATCTTGATGCCCGGCAGCAGCGTGTCGGGCTCGAAATCCTTCAAGCTCGCCGCCTGCTTCATGACGTTCTCGCGGGTGAGGTCGTCGCCACACATCTGAAGCACCTTCACCATGGTCTGCGCCGCGGCGTAGCCGAACACCACGCCGGCGTCGAGCTTGTTGGCCTTGGGGTCGTACTGCGCGACGAAGTGATAGAATTTCTTCATCCCGTCATCGGCGTTCCATCGCGGGTCGGAGCCGTCCTTGGTGTAGGTCGCCGACAGGACGCCTTGCGAGATCTCAATGCCGGCCGGCTCGAGCACGCCGCCGACCGAGGCCGAGACGTTGGAGATGATGTGGACCGGGTGCCAGTTGATCTCCGCGGCCTTCTTGATCGCTTGGGCTGCAAATTTCGGCGTGGTGATGCTGATGAAGACGTCGGCGCCCGCGGCCTTCAGCTTCACGATGTGCTCGTCGATCGCTGGCTCCGAGGTCTCGTAGCCATCCTCCATCACGATCATCGACGCCTTGGCGCCGAGGCCATCTTTCAAGCCCTTCAGATAGTCCTTGCCGAAATCGTCGTTCTGATAGAGCACGCCGATCTTCGCGTCCGGCTTCTCCTTCATGATGTACTTGGCGTAGATGCGCGCCTCGCTGGCGTAGCTCGGCTGCCAGCCCATGGTCCACGGATATTGCTGCGGATCGTTCCACTTCGAGGCGCCGCTCGCCACGAACAATTGCGGCACCTTTTTCTCGTTCATGTATTTGCGGATCGCGCTGTTGGTGGAGGTGCCGAGCGAGCCGAAGATCAGCAGCACGTTGTCGCCCTCGACTAGCTTGCGCGCCTGCTCCACCGTCTTCGGCGGCGAATAGGCGTCGTCATAGGAGATGAACTTGATCTTGCGCCCGTTGATGCCACCCTCGGCATTAACCTTGTTGAAATAGGCTTCCTCGGCCTTGCCGATCGCGGCATAGGCGGAGGCCGGCCCGCTATACGGCATGATGTTGCCGATTCTGATCTCGGTATCGGAAGCGCCGCTGTCGTATTTCTTTTGCGCCAGCACCGGGCCAGTCACCGCAGTGCACAACGCGAGCGCGACCCAACGGGACGCAACCTGAAAACGAACGGCGGTCATCGGTCTCCTACCCGGCTCGGATCGGCGCATTGAACAAGATTGGCACGCGTCGTCAACAAAAAGCCCCCGCGATCGCTCGCGGGGGCTTTGTCTCGGACGAAAGCATGATCCGGAAAAGTGCGCTTTGCGTCAGCTTGTCACTCGGAGGCGACGTCGCCGCTGATGATCTCGCCGAAGAGTTCCCATTTCTCGCCCTTGAAGCGCTGCATCTGGAGCTGCGAGATTGGGGCGAAGTCGGTGGCGCTGGTGTTGATCTTGACGCCGGGCAGCAGGGTGTCCGGCGCAAAGTCCTTCAGGCTCGCGGCCTGCTTCATCAGATTGGCGCGGGTGAGATCGTCACCGCACATCTCCAGGACCTTGGCCAGCGTCGAGGCCGCACCATAGCCGTAGACCATGCCGGTATCGGTCTTGTCGGCGCCGGGCATGTACTTGTCGACGAACTCGTTCCATTTCTTCATGCCGGGGTCGTTGTTCCACTGCGGATCCGTGGAATCCTTGGCATAGGCCGCCGACAGCACGTCCTGCGAGGCCTCGAAGCCGGCCGGCTTCATCACGCTGCCGACCGAGATCGACACGTTGGTGAGGATCTGGAGCGGCTTCCAGCTGAGCTCGGCGGTCTTCTTGATGGTCTGCGCGGCGAATTTCGGCGTCGCATAGATCAGCAGCACGTCGGGATTGGCGGCCTTGATCTTGACGATGTGGCCGTCGATCGACGGCTCGGACACCTCATAGCTCTCTTCCAGGATGATCATGGACGAGGCCTTGCCGCCGAGGCCGTCCTTGGTGCCCTTGAGGTAGTCTTTGCCGAAATCGTCGTTCTGGTAGAGGATCGCGATCTTGGCGTTCGGCTTCTCCTTCATCAGCCACTTCGCGTAGATCTGCGCTTCGCTCTGGTAGGAGGGCTGCCAGCCCATGGTCCAGGGGAAGTTCTTCGGATCGTTCCACTTGGTGGCGCCGGTGGCGACGAACAGCTGCGGGATCTTCTTGGCGTTGAGGTATTTCTGGATCGCGGTGTTGGAGGGCGTGCCGAGCGGGTTGAACACGGCCAGCACCTCGTCGCTCTCGACCAGCTTACGGACCTGCTCGACCGCCTTCGGCGGTGAATAGGCGTCGTCATAGGTGACGAAATTGACCTTGCGGCCGTTGATGCCGCCCTTGTCGTTGATCATCTTGAAATAGGCTTCTTCGGTCTTGCCGATGATGCCGTAGGCCGACGCCGGCCCGCTATACGGCATGATGTTGCCGATCTTGATCTCGGTATCGGAAGCGCCGGTGTCGTATTTCTTTTGCGCGAGTGCCGCGCCGGAGGTGAAAGTAAAGGCCGCCGTTGCCGTGACCAGCGCGGCGGCTCGCAGTGTTCTTTCAAAAAGCAATTCGGGTCTCCTTGGTTTAACGAACGAGTCTTCAGTTCTTCCTGAGCTTGCCGGCGAGCTGCTGGCCGAGGATCGCGACCTGCCTTGCGCCGTGCGGCACGAGGTAGATGACCAGGAACAGGAGCACGCCGAACACCGCGCCGGAAAGGCCCTTGGAGATGCCCTCCGCGATGTTCGGCACGAAGATGATGAAGGCGGCGCCGACGATCGAGCCGGGCAGCCAGCCCACGCCGCCGACGACCATGCCGAGGAACAGCGAGATCGCGAGCGTGATGGTGTAGCTGTCGGGCGCGACGAACTGCACCGCGATGGCGCCGAGCGAGCCGGCGACGCCGGTGATGGCGGCGGATACGCCGAAGGCCAGCGTCTTGTAAAGCGCGACGTCGACGCCCATCGCGGAAGCTGCGATCTCGTTGTCGCGGATCGCCATGAAGGCGCGGCCCGAGCGGGATCGTAAGAGGTTCACCGAGAAGATGTAGATCGCGATCGTGACGACGAGCGTGAAGTAGTACAGCCACATGTCCTGCGACATCGGCAGGCCGAACGGCGCATCGGGCTTGGTGACGACGAGGCCCTGCACGCCGCCGGTCCAGTGCTCGAGGAAATTCAGCTTGAGCAGCTGCGGCATCGCGGTCGCGAGCGCGAAGGTCGCGAGCGCGAGATAGACGCCGCTTAGCCGCAGCGCCGGCTGGCCGAACAGGAAGCCGAAGCCGAAACAGACCACGCCGGCGATCGGCAAGGTCAGCGCGTAATTGACGTTGAAGTGCTCCATCAGCACCGCGGTCGTGTAGGCGCCGACGGCGTAGAATGCGCTCTGTCCCAGCGAGAACTGGCCGCTGCCGCCGGTCAGGATGTTCAGCGCCAGGACCGCGAGCCCGTAGATCAGGAGCATCGTCATCTGGAAGATGATGAAGTTCTTGACGAAGACGGGCGCGATCAGCAGCGCGGCGAGCACCACCAGCGAGGTGCCGGTGCCCAAGGTCATGGCCCGCTTCGGGACGGCCTCGACCGCCTGGTGGCCTTCTGCAACGACTTCTTCTGCAGCGCTCATGATCAAACTCGCTTGACGATGTGCCGGCCGAACAGGCCGGCGGGTTTGACGACCAGGACGGAGATGATCAGCGCGAGCGCGATCGGGAGTTTCAGCTCGTTGCCGACGCCGGGAATGTAGGTGCCGGCGAGGTTCTCGAAGATGCCGACCAGGAAGCCGCCGACAACGGCGCCGAACGGGCTGGTGAGGCCGCCGAGCACGGCGGCGGCAAAGCCGTAGATCAAGACCCCGCCCATCATGTTGGGTTCGAGGAACACGACCGGGGCGATCAGCATGCCGGCGATCGAGCCGATCGCCGAGGCCATGCCCCAGCCGAGCGCGATCATCCAGCTGGTGTTGATGCCGACGAGGCGGGCCGATTCAGGCACCGAGGCGGCCGCGCGCATGGCAAGGCCGATCCTGGTGTACTGGAAGAAGAAGTAGAGGCCGAGCAGCAGCAGCACGGTGACGCCGATCATGCCGGCCTGGTGGGTCGAGATCAGCTGGCTGCCCAGGAACGGCGAGGAGCCAAACGGGGTCGGGTACTGCTTGATGGTGAAGTCCCAGATCAGGCCGGCCGAGGAGTTGATGATCGCGAACAGCGCGATGAAGCCGGCGACGTTGGTCAGCACCGGCGCCTTGGCCAGCGGCTTGAACAGGATCCGCTCGATCGCGATGCCGCCGATGAAGGAGAACGCGAGCGTGATGATGAACGCTCCCCAGTACGGCACGCCCCACTGCATCAGCTGCCAGGAGATGAAGGTCGAGAACATCGCCATCTCGCCTTGCGCGAAGTTGAGGTGGTCGATGGCCTGGTAGATCATGACCACGGCCAGCGCCATGCAGGCGTAGATCGCGCCGGTGGCAATCCCAGCCAGGACTTGGTTGGTGAACAGCTCCATTGTCCCGGCTCCCTCAGTAACCCAGATAGGATTTGCGGATTTCTTCGTTGTTCGCGATGTCCTTGGCGTTGCCCGACATCACGATCCGTCCGGTCTCGATCACATAGGCCTGGTCGGCGAGCTCGAGCGCGAGCTGGGCGTTCTGCTCGACCACCAGGATCGACACCTTGTCCTCGCGGTTGATCTTGCCGAGGATGCCGAACAGGTCGCGCACGACGAGGGGCGCAAGGCCGAAGGACGGCTCGTCGAGCAGCATCAGGCGCGGCCGCAGCATCAGCGCGCGGGCGACCGCGAGCATCTGCTGCTCGCCGCCGGAGAGCGTGCCGGCCTGCTGGGTGTGGCGCTGCTTCAGCACCGGGAAATGCGCATACATGCGCTCGATGTCGGAGACGATGCCGGCGCTGTCCTTGCGCGTGATGGCCCCGAGCTGGAGGTTCTCCTCCACCGTCATGTTGGTGAATGTGCCGCGGCCCTGCGGCACGTGGGCGATGCCGAACCGCACGATGCTCTCGGTGGAGCGGTTGTTGAGGGGCTTGCCGTCGAACTCGATGCCACCGGTGGAGCGCACCATGTTGCAGATCGCGCGCAGCGTGGTGGTCTTGCCGGCGCCGTTGGCTCCTAGCAGCGTCGTCAGCGAGCCCTCGTTGAGCGAGAACGACAGGCCATGGAGCGCCTGGACCTGGCCGTAATAGGCGCGCAGGTCTTTGACGTTGAGCAGTGTCGTCATTGGTCCTTGCTCCCGAGATAGGCCTTGATGACGTCGGGGTCGGCCTGCACCTGCGCGGGCGTGCCTTCCGCGAGCTTCTTGCCGAAATTGAGCGCGACGACGTGGTCGGCGATCGACATCACGAGGCCCATGTGGTGCTCGACCAGCAGCACGGTCATGTGGCGGTCGTCGCGGATGCGGCGGATGAGGTCACCGAGCACATAGACTTCCTCGTGGTTGAGGCCGCCGGCGGGTTCGTCGAGCAGCAGGATCTTCGGATCGGCCGCCAGTGCGCGCGCCAGCTCGACACGCTTCTGCGTGCCGAACGGCAAGCCCGAGACGGTGGTGTGGGCGACGTCCTCGAGGTCGAGATAAGCGAGAATCTCGTGCACTTTCTTGTTGACGTCACCCTCGCTGCGCCGGACCCAGGCGAGCCTCAAGGAGTCGCTGATGATGTCGCTGGAGGTCTTCGAATGGGCGCCGACGCGGACGTTGTCCATCACCGAGAGGTTCGGAAACAGCGCCACGTTCTGGAAGGTGCGGCCGATGCCGATCTCGGCGATGCGGTGCGGCGGCCGCGACAGGATGCTGACGCCTTCCATCAGGATGTCGCCGGACGAGGGCTGATAGAGCCGCGAGAGACAGTTGAAGAGCGTGGTCTTGCCGGCGCCGTTGGGGCCGATCAAGCCGAGGATCTGGCCCTTGTGCATGTCGAACGACACGCCGTTGAGCGCAACGATGCCGCCGAACACGACGCTGACGTCGCGAACCGCGAGCAGGGGCGATGTTCCCCGCGCGAGCTGTGCCTGCGTCATCTCGTCTCGCCCACTTCGTTCAGTGGGCGACGGGGCGATACGAACCGCTCCCGATGATGACAAAGGCTATCTGATCCCCTCGGCCACACGCGCAACTTTTCCTCCTGATTTCAGCTTTTTGCTGATTTCTTTTTTGGATTGCGGCATCAATCCCCCGAGTGCCGCTTCGATGTTCCTTACCATCGCAAGCAGACGCGGTCCAATGTCGTTGATCAAACGCTCTTCCGTGAAACGGAATGCGGGCGCACCGCAATTGAATGCGTAAGGTCCGGTTCCGTCGTTGAGCCTGAGTGCGACGCCGGCGGCGCCGATGTCGTCGTGCCAGTCGCCGACCGAAATCGCGAAGCCGTATTTCGCGACGGTCTCGCCGGAGCGCTCCAATCCGTCGCGCATTTTGGGCCAGCGGCTGCCGTAATGTTCGCGCAGCATGCGGGACAATTCGGCGCGATCCTCGTCGTCGAGCGCCCAGAAATAGGCGCGGCCCATCGCGCTGGTTGCAATCGGCACGCGGGAGCCGACGTCAAGTTGAACGCCGACCGTCTCGCTGCCGCGGCTCTGCCCGAAATAGATCATGCTGTGACGATCGCGGCCGCCGACGGCCACGGCGCCGCCGGTCGCGCGCATCACTTCCTCGCGGAACGGCTCGGACAAATGCCGAACGCCGAGATTGGCGAGCGCGGCGTAGCCGAGCGACATCGCGGCGGGCGCAAGCTGGTACTTCTCGAAGCGTGGAACCGGCGTCAGATAACCGAGCTTCGTCAACGTGTAGGTCAGGCGCGAAACCGTCGGCTTCGGCAGGTTGGTGCGGGCCGCAATCTCCTGATTGCCGAGCAGGCCGTCATTGGGTTGGAATGCGCGCAATACATCCAGTCCGCGGGAAAGCGCGACGACGAAATTCCGATCGGTCGCAGTCTTCTTTGCTGTACGCTTCATCCCTGATCTGCTTCTTGCGCGGAGTCGTTGACAAGCCACGTGCTTCAAAATAACCCTGCCGTCAAGATGCGGAATTAAATTCCGCACCGCGAAATCTAAACAAAAGTAAATCCCCACCAAGGAGGGACACCGTGAGCGAAGTGGTCAAGCTTGAGCGTCATGACGAAGTCGGCATCGTCACGGTCGACAGTCCTCCGGTCAATGCGCTGAGCGCGGCAGTCCGCGGCGGCATCTTGGAGTGCATCAAGGCCGCGGTCGCCGATCCCGCCATCAAGGGCATCGTGCTGACCTGCGCCGGCCGCACCTTCATTGCCGGTGCCGACATCACCGAATTCGGCAAGCCGCCGAAGCCGCCGGCGCTCAACGACGTGCTCGCCGAGATCGAGAATTCGCCGAAGCCCGTCGTTGCCGCGATCCACGGCACCGCGCTCGGCGGGGGCCTCGAGGTCGCGCTCGCCTGTCATTTCCGCGTTGCGGTGAAGGAAGCCAAGCTCGGCCTGCCCGAGGTGAAGCTCGGCCTGTTGCCCGGCGCCGGTGGCACCCAGCGCCTGCCACGCGCGGTCGGGCCCGAGCTCGCGGTCAAGATGATTGTTGGCGGCGATCCGATCGGCGCGGCGGAAGCGCTGAAGCACGGGTTGATCGAGGAGATCATCGAAGGTCCGGCCGCCGGCGGCGAAGCCTTCGTCCGCAAGCTGATCGCCGAGAAGCGTCCGCTGCGCCGCCTGCGCGACGACGATTCCAAGATCGCGGCCGCCAAGGCCGACCGCTCGATCTTCACCAACGCGGTCGCCGCCATGACCAAGAAGTCGCGCGGTTTGGAAGCGCCGTTCGCGGCGGCCGACGCGGTCGGCTATGCCATCGACCTGCCGTTCGACGAAGGTCTGAAGAAGGAGCGCGAGGGCTTTCTGAAGCTCGTTGCCAGCGACCAGTCCAAGGCGCAGCGTTACGCCTTCTTCGCCGAGCGCGAGGCCAACAAGATCGCGGGCGTTCCGGAAGGCACCAAGCCGCGGCCCGTTAACCGTGTCGCCATTCTCGGCGCCGGCACCATGGGCGGCGGCATCGCGATGTCCTTTGCCAATGCCGGCGTGCCCGTCACGCTGATCGAGACCGGCGAGGAGCAGCTCAAGCGCGGCATGGGCATCATGCAGAAGAACTGGGAAGCGACCGCCGCGCGCGGCGGCATCCCGGCCGATGCGCCCGCCAAGCGCATGGCGCTGATCAACGGCGTCGTCGGCATCGAGAATGTCGGCGATGCCGACCTCGTCATCGAGGCCGTGTTCGAGACTATGGCAGTGAAGAAGGAAGTGTTCGGCAAGCTCGATCAGTTCGCCAAGCCTGGCGCGGTGCTCGCCTCCAACACCTCGTATCTCAACATCGACGAGATCGCGAAGTCGACCAAGCGTCCGCAGGACGTCTTGGGCATGCACTTCTTCTCGCCGGCCAACGTCATGAAGCTCTGCGAGATCGTCCGTGCCGACAAGACCGCGCCGGATGCACTGGTGACGGCCGTCGCCATCGCGCGCAAGATTGCAAAAGTGCCGGTCGTGGTCGGCGTCTGCGACGGCTTCGTGGGCAACCGCATGCTGGCCCAGCGCGGCAAGCAGTCGGAAAAGCTGCTGTTCGAAGGCGCGCTGCCGCAGCAGGTCGATGCCGTGGTGACAAAGTTCGGCATGCCGATGGGGCCGTTCGCGATGAGCGACCTCGCCGGCCTCGACATCGGTTGGCGCTCGCGGAAGGATCGCGGCATCAAGTCGGAGATCGCGGACGCGCTGTGCGAAGCCGGCCGCTTCGGCCAAAAGACCGGCAAGGGCTATTACAAGTACGAAGCCGGCTCCCGCGCGCCGCTGCCCGACCCCGAGGTCGAGAAGCTGATCGACGAGACGCTGCTGCGCCTCGGCCGCAAGAAGCGCGTCGTCAGCGATGAGGAGATCCTCGAGCGCATGATGTACCCGATGATCAACGAGGGCGCGAAGATCCTCGAAGAGGGCATCGCCGCGCGTCCCTCCGACATCGACGTGGTCTGGCTCTACGGTTACGGCTGGCCGATCTATCGCGGCGGCCCGATGTACTGGGCCGACAGCGTCGGCCTCAAGCACATCGCCGATCGCCTGTCGTTCTATGCCAAGGAGACCAACGACCCCAGCCTCGAGCCCGCGCCCTTGCTGAAGAAGCTCGCCGCGGAAGGCAAGACGTTCGCGTCGCTGGCCGCGGCATCGAAGGCGGCGTGATGGTTGGCGTCGTTCCCGGGCGCCCGCCCGCAGGGCGAACCCGGAAGCTCGAGATTCCGGGTTCGGCTCTTCGAGCCGCCCCGGAATGACGGTCTCTGTGGCTTAAGGACTCCATGACCCATCCCGGCGAACAGTTTTACCCCGAGGGCGTGCACTGGGACGACACCATCGCCCAGGGCTCGTTGCCTGACCTGCTGTCGAAAGCCGCCGCCGACTACGGTCCGCGCACCGCGCTCGAATTCCGCGATCGCCCCATCACCTATACCGAGCTCGCAGCCATGGCCGAGCGCGCGGCGGCGGCGTTCCTGCGCGAAGGCATCGGCAAGAACAGCTCCGTCGCGCTGTTCCTCGGCAACACGCCCGATCACCCCGCCAATTTCTTCGGCGCGCTGAAGGCCGGCGCCCGCGTCGCGCATCTGTCGCCGCTCGATGGCGAGATCGCGCTGACACACAAGATCTCCGATTCAGGCTCGCGCGTGCTCGTCACCTCGAATCTTCAGGCGCTGCTGCCGACCGCGCTGAAATTCTTGGAGAAGGGCCTGATCGAGCGCCTCGTCGTCTGCGAGGACGACGATTGGGGCAAGGTCGGCACGCCGCAGGCGGCGATCCCTGCGGATCCCCGCATCGTCACCTTCGAGACTTTTGTCGAGGGCGCCACCGTGCCTGCGCAATGGCCGCAAGTCACCGCCGACGATGTCGCGCTGCTGCAATATACCGGCGGCACCACCGGCCTGCCAAAGGGCGCCATGTTGACGCACGGCAATCTCACCTCGGCGGTGTCGATCTACGACGTCTGGGGCAAGCCGAACCGTGCAGCGCGCGGCGATGTGATCGAGCGCGTGATCTGCGTGCTGCCGCTGTTCCACATCTATGCGCTCACGGTCGTGCTGCTCTCCGCGCTCAGCCGCGGCAATCTGATCTCGCTGCATCAGCGCTTCGACGTCGAAGCCGTGATGCGCGACATCGAGGTCAAGCGCGCGACTTACTTTCCGGGCGTGCCGACGATGTGGATCGCGATCGCCGCGCTCCCTGATCTCGACAAGCGCGACTTCTCCTCGCTCGCCGCCATCGGCTCCGGCGGCGCGCCGCTGCCGGTGGAGGTCGCCAACTTCTTCGAGCGCAAGGTCGGCAAGAAGCTGCGCAGCGGCTGGGGTATGACCGAGACCTGCTCGCCCGGCACCGGCCATCCGCCCACCGGCCCGGACAAGCCGGGCTCGATCGGCCTGATGCTGCCCGGCATCGAGCTCGACGTCGTCGCGCTCGACGATCCCAGACGCGTGCTGCCGCCCGGCGAAGTCGGCGAGATCCGCATCAAGGGCCCGAACGTCACCAAGGGCTACTGGAACAAGCCGGCGGGATCCGCGGAGGCCTTCATCGACGGCCGCTTCCTCACCGGCGACATCGGCTATGTCGACACCGACGGCTATTTCTTCCTTGTCGACCGCAAGAAGGACATGATCATCTCCGGCGGCTTCAACGTCTACCCGCAGATGATCGAGCAGGCGATCTACACCATTCCGGGCGTGCACGAGGTGATCGTGCTCGGCATTCCCGACCAGTACCGGGGTGAGGCCGCAAAGGCCTTCATCAAGCTCAGGCCGGACGCCAAGCCGTTCACGCTCGACGAGCTGCGCGCGCAGCTCGCCGGCAAGCTCGGCAAGCACGAAATGCCGGCGGCAGTCGAGTTCGTCGCCGATCTGCCGCGCACGCCGGTCGGAAAATTGTCGCGCCACGAATTGCGCCAGCAGCAGAAACCACCACAATCCACCCCACTTGCATCAGGAGGTCGTTCTTGACCGACGCCGTCATCGTTTCCACCGCCCGCACCCCGATCGGCAAGGCCTATCGCGGCATGCTCAACGCCACCGAGGGCGCAACCCTGCTCGGCCACGCCATCGGCGAAGCCGTCGCGCGCGCCAAGGTCGATCCGAAGGAGGTCGAGGACGTCGTGATGGGCGCAGCCCTCCAGCAGGGCGCGACCGGCGGCAACATCGCGCGCAAGGCGCTGCTCCGCGCCGGCCTTCCCGTGACCGTCGCCGGCACCACCATCGACCGGCAATGCGCTTCGGGCCTGCAGGCGATCGCGCTCGCCGCGCGCTCGGTGATCTTCGACGGCGTCGAGATCGCGGTCGGCGGCGGCGGCGAGTCGATCAGCCTCGTGCAGAACGACAAGATGAACGGCTTCCATGCCCAGGATCCGGCGCTGCTCAAGATCAAGGGCGAGGTCTACATGCCGATGATCGACACCGCGGAAGTCGTGGCCAAGCGCTACGGCATCTCGCGCGAGAAGCAGGACGAATATTCGCTGGAGAGCCAGCGCCGCACCGCCGCCGCCCAGCAGGGCGGCAAGTTCAAGGATGAGCTCGCGCCGATCACGACGCAGATGGCCGTCACCGACAAGGCGACCGGCGCGGTGTCGATGAAAGAGGTGACGCTGTCGCAGGACGAGGGCCCGCGGCCTGAGACCACCATCGAAGGCCTAGCCGGCCTGAAGCCGGTGCGCGGCGACGGCTTCACCATCACCGCCGGCAATGCCAGCCAGCTCTCCGACGGCGCCAGCGCCTCGGTGATCATGAGCGACAAGGAAGCCTCAAAGCGCGGCCTCAACCCGCTCGGCATCTTCCGCGGCTTCGTCTCCGCCGGCTGCGAGCCGGACGAGATGGGCATCGGCCCGGTCTTCGCCGTGCCGCGCCTCTTGAAGCGCCACGGCCTCACCGTCGACGACATCGGCCTGTGGGAGCTCAACGAAGCCTTCGCGGTGCAGGTGCTCTATTGCCGCGACAAGCTCGGCATCGACCCCGACAAGATCAACGTCAACGGCGGCGCGATCTCGGTCGGCCATCCCTACGGCATGTCCGGCGCACGCCTCACCGGCCACGCTTTGATCGAAGGCCGCCGCCGTAAGGCCAAGTATGCGGTCGTCACCATGTGCGTCGGCGGCGGCATGGGCGCGGCCGGCTTGTTCGAAGTGTTGCAGTAACCGGCCCCGTCGTTCCGGGGCATTCGCATCAGCGAATGAACCCGGAACCTCGAGCCACAAACTTCTAGATTCTCTGATGCGCAATTGCGCATCATAGTTCGCGCTTCGCGCGCCCCGGAATGACGGCGGGAATAAAAGCTCACAGGAGGATCCGATGGATCTCGCATTCACGAAAGAAGAGCAGGCGTTTCGCGAGGAGGTGCGGCAGTTCTTCCGCGACAACGTGCCGCCGGATACGCGGCGCAAGCTGGTCGAGGGCCGCCACCTCACCAAGGACGAGATGGTGACGTGGTGGCGCATCCTCAACAAGAAGGGCTGGGGCGTCAGCCACTGGCCCAAGCAATATGGCGGCACGGGGTGGACCTCCGTGCAGCACTACATCTTTAACGAGGAGCTGCAGTCCTATCCGGCGCCGCAGCCGCTCGCCTTCGGCGTCAGCATGGTTGGCCCGGTCATCTACACCTTCGGCAACGAGGAGCAGAAGAAGAAGTACCTGCCGCGCATCGCCAATGTCGACGATTGGTGGTGCCAGGGTTTTTCGGAGCCCGGCTCCGGCTCCGACCTCGCCTCGCTGAAGACGAAGGCCGAGCGCCGTGGCGACAAGTGGATCATCAACGGCCAGAAGACCTGGACCACGCTCGCCCAGTACGCCGACATGATCTTCTGCCTCTGCCGCACCGACAACAATGCCAAGAAGCAGATGGGCATCTCCTTCATCGTGTTCTCGATGAAGTCGAAGGGCGTCACTGTGCGTCCGATCCAGACCATCGACGGCGGCCACGAGGTCAACGAGGTCTTCTTCGACGACGTCGAAGTCCCGATCGAGAATCTGATCGGCGAGGAGAACAAGGGCTGGGACTACGCAAAGTTCCTGCTCGGCAATGAGCGCACCGGCATCGCCCGCGTCGGCGTCTCCAAGGAGCGGCTGCGCCGTATCCGCGATCTCGCCGGCAAGGTCGAATCCGCCGGCAAGCCGATCATCCAGGACGCTGCCTTCCGCGAGAAGTTAGCTGCCTGCGAGATCGAGCTGAAGGCGCTCGAGCTGACCCAGCTCCGCGTCGTCGCCGACGAGGGCAAGCACGGCAAGGGCAAGCCCAATCCGGCCTCTTCGGTGCTGAAGATCAAGGGCTCCGAAATCCAGCAGACCACCACCGAGCTGCTCATGGAGGTGATCGGCCCGTTCGCCGCGCCCTACGACGTGCACGGCGACGACGGCTCCAACGAGGCCATGGATTGGACCGCCCAGATCGCGCCGAGCTACTTCAACAACCGCAAGGTCTCGATCTACGGCGGCTCCAACGAGATCCAGCGCAACATCATCGCCAAGGCGGTGCTGGGGCTCTGAGTCAACAATGACGGTGTCGTCCCCCGCGAAGGCGGGGGACCCAGTACGCCGCAGCGGTCGCGAGTACGGCAGGCGGCTGCGTTTACTGGATCCCCGCTTTCGCGGGGATGACGACAGAGGATGAGGCGACGGCAGGGCAATTCCCGCCGATTTGGAGAGAAACATGGATTTTGACCTGAACGAGGAGCAGCGGCTTCTCAAGGAAAGCATCGACGGCCTGCTGACCGATTCCTATGATTTCGAGCAGCGCAAGAAGTACATGAAGGAGAAGGGCGGCTGGAGCCGGGCCGTCTGGGGCAAGCTCGCCGAGCAGGGCCTGCTCGGCCTGCCCTTCAGCGAAGCCGATGGCGGCTTCGGCGGCGGCGGTGTCGAGACCATGATCGTGATGGAAGCGCTCGGCAAGGCGCTGGTGCTGGAGCCCTATCTCCCGACGGTCGTGATCGGCGGCGGCTTCCTCCGCCATGGCGGCAGCGATGCGCAGAAGGCCGCGCACGTGCCGGGGATCATCGATGGCAGCAAGACGCTCGCCTTCGCCCAGCTCGAGAAGAACTCGCGCTACGATCTCTTCGACGTCTCGACGACGGCGAAGAAGAAGGGTGACGGCTGGATCATCGACGGCGAAAAATTCGTCGTGCTCAACGGCGAGAACGCCGACACGCTCGTCGTCACCGCCCGCACCAAGGGTGACCGCCGCGACAAGACCGGCATCGGCGTGTTCCTCGTTCCCGCGAACGCCAAGGGCGTCACCAAGAAGTCCTACC
The DNA here is from genome assembly GCF_054057995.1 of Bradyrhizobium sp. USDA 4486. Lineage (NCBI taxonomy): Bacteria > Pseudomonadati > Pseudomonadota > Alphaproteobacteria > Hyphomicrobiales > Nitrobacteraceae > Bradyrhizobium > Bradyrhizobium sp. USDA 4486. The sequence continues at coordinate 5,682,066 of NZ_JBSRZV010000001.1, read as the reverse complement.
CGACCCAGGACGGCCTGCACGCCGCCGACATCACCTTTACCGGTGTCGAGGTCGGCAGCGACGCGACGATCGGCAATCCGGAGGACAGCCTCGCGCTGATCGAGCGCGTCGTGGACGAAGCCCGCGTCGCGCTCTGCGCCGAGGCGGTCGGTTTGATGGACGAGTCGCTCAAGACCACGGTCGAGTACATCAAGACGCGAAAGCAGTTCGGCGTCGCGATCGGCTCGTTCCAGGCGCTGCAGCACCGCGCCTCCGACATGTTCGTCGCCACCGAGCAGGCCCGTTCGATGTCGATGTTCGCGACCATGGCGAACGATTTCGAGGACGCCAGGGAGCGCAGCAACGCGATCGCCGCGGCCAAGGTGCAGATCGGCAAGTCGGCCAAATTCGTCGGCCAGCAGTCGATCCAGCTCCACGGCGGCATCGGCATGACCATGGAGGCGAAGATCGGCCACTACTTCAAGCGCCTCACCATGATCGAGAACACCTTTGGCGACACTGACTACCACCAGCGCCGCGTCGCCGATGCGGGCGGGTTGGTTTAGTCGACTAGGCCAAACGAAGACTGCCCCGGCTTGACCGGGGCATCCAGTACTCCGCGGCAGCAGTTTGCTCATGCAACGTCAGCCGCAGCGTACTGGATCGCCCGATCAAGTCGGGCGATGACACCGAGCAAGTGGACGCAGGGAGGCAATATGAAAAACACCCCGTTCGATCTCACCGGAAAAGTCGCCGTCGTCACCGGCTCCAGCCGCGGCATCGGCCGCTCCTCTGCCGAGCTGCTCGCCAGGCTCGGCGCCAAGGTCGTGGTGTCCTCCCGCAAGCTTGAGGCCTGCAAGGAAGTCGCCGACGGCATCAACGCATCAGGCGGCGATGCCATCGTCATCCCCTGCAACATCGCGCGCAAGAACGAGGTCGAGGCGCTGATCTCGGGCGCCACCAAGCATTACGGCAAGATCGACATCCTCGTCTGCAACGCCGCGGTGAACCCGTATTACGGCCCGCTGCTCGACATCACCGATGAAGCCTTCGACAAGATCATGGGCTCGAACGTCAAGAGCAACATCTGGCTCTCCGCGCTCACGATCCCGCAGATGGCGGAGCGCGGCAGCGGCTCGGTCGTCATCATCTCCTCGATCGGAGGCTTGCGCGGCTCGACCGTGATCGGCGCCTACGGCATTTCGAAAGCCGCCGATTTCGCGCTGTGCCGCTCGCTCGCCGGCGAATGGGGCCCGAAAGGCGTCCGCGTCAACTGCATCGCCCCCGGCCTCATCAAGACCGACTTCGCCCGCACCTTGTGGGAAGACGAAGCCAACCTCAAGCGCCGCACCGCCACCACGCCGCTTCGCCGCATCGGCGAACCCGACGAAATCGCCGGCGCCGTCGCCTACCTCGCCTCCGACGCCTCGAGCTTCATGACCGGCCAGACCATCGTCATCGACGGCGGCGTGACGACGGCGGCGGTGTAGCCTTACACCACTTGGAATTGCATCGCGGCGGCACTTCGCTTACCCTCCCCTGGAGGGGAGGGTCGCTCACGCGCAGCGTGAGCGGGGTGGGGTGAAGCCACGCAAAATGGTCTCGACATCGATCCGACGCGCCGCCGCGAAGAGGCTGCGAGCGAACACGACGCCATACGAGCGGATTCTGTGGCGCGCACTCAAGGAAGTTCCGCTCGAAGGCTCGCACTTCCGCCGCCAAGCGCCGATCGGTCCCTACGTCGTCGACTTTCTCTGCCCAGCCAAACGTCTCATCATCGAGCTCGACGGCGGGCACCACAACGAAGATCGTACTGCAGAGCGCGACCGCGACAGGCAGCGATGGCTCGATAATGAGGGGTATCGTGTCGTGCGGTTTTGGAATTCCGAGGTCGCCCCCGACTTGAATGCGGTGCTCGAACGTATTTACGTCGAGCTGTACGGATCACGTGAGGCTGAAGCCATCAAATTGAAACATCGGCGCAAATAAAGCTCCGTTGTCTTACCATCCCCTGGAGGGGGAGAGTCGATCGCGCGCAGCGCGAGCGGGGTGGGGTGATCTCTCCGCACGGGCACTGTTGGATGTGGAGAGACCGTCACCCCACCCCGTCTCACATTTCGCTGCGCTCAATGTGAGCCGACCCTCCCCCTCCAGGGGAGGGTAAGAGGAGAGCCGCCTTGACCTCTTGCCGGCAATCCCGTTTCTTTGGCGCGACACAATGACCCCTCACGGGAAAACGCTCAAAGAAAACGCCAAGGTAAGCCGCCATGTCTTTCGTCCTCGCCATCGACCAGGGCACCACCTCCTCGCGCGCGATCGTGTTTCGCGGCGACATCTCCATCGCGGCGAAGGCGCAAGCCGAGTTTCCGCAGCATTTTCCGGCCTCGGGCTGGGTCGAGCACGAGCCGGAGGACATCTGGACCTCGACGGTGATGGTCTGCCGCGAGGCGATCGAGCAGGCCGGCATCACGGCAAGGGACATCGCCGCGATCGGCATCACCAACCAGCGCGAGACCACCGTGGTGTGGGACCGCGCCACGGGCCAGGCCGTGCACCGCGCCATCGTCTGGCAGGACCGCCGCACCGCCGACATCTGCGCCAGGCTCAAGGCCGACGGTAGCGAGGATGTGATTTCGCAGAAGACCGGCCTGATCATCGATCCCTATTTCTCCGGCACCAAGGTCGCCTGGATCCTCGACCACGTCCCGGGCGCGCGCGCTCGCGCCGCCCGCGGCGAATTGATGTTCGGCACCATCGACTGCTACCTGCTCTGGCGCCTCACGGGCGGCAAGGTGCACGCCACCGATGCCACCAACGCCTCGCGCACGTTGCTGTTCAACATCCACACCGGCCAGTGGGACGACGAGCTCTTGGAGATCATCGGCGTGCCGCGCTCGATGCTCCCCGAGGTGAAGGATTCCTCGGCGCGTTTCGGCGAGAGCACGCCCGATTTGTTCGGCGGCGCTATCGCAATATCAGGCATCGCCGGCGACCAGCAGGCCGCGACCATCGGCCAGGCCTGCTTCCGCCCGGGCATGATGAAGTCCACCTACGGCACCGGCTGCTTTGCCCTGCTCAACACCGGCACGACTCCCGTCGTATCGAAGAACAAGCTGCTCACCACCGTCGCCTACCAGCTCGACGGCAAGCGTACCTACGCGCTCGAAGGCTCGATCTTTGTCGCCGGCAGCGCGGTGCAGTGGCTGCGCGACGGCCTCGGCATCATCAAGCACGCCGCGGAGACCGGGCCTCTTGCCGACCAGTCGGACTCCATGCAGAGCGTCTATCTCGTCCCCGCCTTCGTCGGCATGGGCGCGCCCTATTGGAATCCGCGCGTGCGCGGCGCGCTGTTCGGCCTCACCCGCAACACCGGCCCCGCCGAGCTCGCCCATGCCGCGCTCGAAAGCGTCTGCTACCAGACCTTCGACCTCTGGGCCGCGATGCGCGCGGACTGGCCGAGCTCGGAAACCGCCAGCGTCGTGCTCCGCGTCGACGGCGGCATGACCGCCTCGGACTGGACCATGCAGCGCCTCGCCGATCTCCTGAATGCGCCGGTCGATCGCCCCGTGATCCAGGAGACGACCGCGCTGGGCGCCGCCTATCTCGCCGGCCTCAATGCCGGCGTCTATCCCGAGCCGACCAAGTTCGCCGACAATTGGCGCCTCGAGCACCGCTTCAAGCCGAACATGAGCGAGGCGACGCGCGAGCGGAAGCTCGCGGGCTGGGCGCGCGCGGTGAAGGGCGTGCTCGCGAGCGATGAGGGGGAGGGGTAGGCGTAGGCACAGCCTCGCAGCTCGATGCCGCGAGGCGCGCTCAACTGCCTCCAGCTCGTCATTGCGAGGAGCTCTTGCGACGAAGCACTCCAGACCGCCTCTGCGGAAAGATCCTGGATTGCTTCGCTGGGCCTGTCATCGGGCCGCGCAACGCGCGGACCCGTTGGCTCGCAATGACGGAGTATGGCGCGACTGTCGCCTTTGGAAGCGACGGATCGCTGCTCTAGGCGCTCAAAACATCTTCTGCTCCGCCCGCGCCAGCGCGATGACGATTCATCTCAATCTCATCGCGCTTAGCTGTCGAAATTCACCGCATTGGTGTTGGCGCCGCAGACCAGCACCGCGGTGCGCTCGCCGGCCGCGGGAAGATAGCGGCCGGACAGCAGCGCGGCAAAGGCGGCTGCGCCGCCGGGTTCGGTGACGAGACGCAGGCGCGACCACAGGGCGGCCTGGGCCTGCCGGATCGCCTCGTCGCTGACGAGCACGACGCGCTCGACATGGGCGCGTGCGATCGGAAACATCAATGCGCCGACGCGCCGCGGCGCGAGACTGTCGGCGGCGATGCCGCCGGCTGGTGCATCGACCGGCGCGCCAGCCGCGAAGGCGGCATGGAGGGTTGGCGACTGCTCCGGCTCGACCGCCACGATGCGCATGCGGCCGGCGCACCATGCCGCGATGCCGCCGATCAACCCGCCGCCGCCGACGGCCACCAGCAGCGTGTCGATGCCCGGCGCATCCTGCTCCAGCTCCAGGGCCACGCTGCCCTGGCCAAGCAGGGTTTCTGCCTGGTCGTAGGCATGGACGGCCAGCGCGCCGGTCTGCGCGACATGCGCTTCGCTGGCGGCAAGCGCATCGGCGTAGCGATTGCCGGCGATCACGAGCTTTGCGCCATAGAAGCTGATGCGCTCGGCCTTGGCCGGCGAGGTGATGTCGGGCACGAAGATCGTGGCGGGAATGCCGAGCCGCTGCGCCGCATAGGCGACCGCCGCGCCGTGATTGCCGCCGGACGCCGCGACGACGCCCGTTTCTGGCACCTGCCGCAGCAGCAGATTGGCGAAGGCGCCCCGCGCCTTGAACGATCCGGAATGCTGCAGCATCTCGAGCTTGAACGTGACGGGCGCCGCCGGCAGGCCGAAATCAGCGAGGTCGGCCTGAATGAGCGGCGTGCGCCTGATATGCGGACGAATGACCGCCTCGGTCGCCGCGATCCGCTCCCGATTGATGTCCATTGTCGCTGTCATGATGGCGTCCTTCATACCGCATCGGAGAGTTGACATCAATTAGGCCTCTGAGCGCGCCAGGCGCGAGCCGCACGTGACGCGTCAAGCGCGCCGTTGCATGCAGCTCAATGCTCCATGCCCAATATCTTCCTTGCGCCGCGTCGCTGCTCTCGCGGATACTGATCGGCCCTGCCGTCTCCATTGAACGAGAAGAGCGAGAACCATGTTCCTGATCGGCCAATATGATTCCCCCTTCGTCCGGCGCGTCGCGATTGCGCTGAAGCTTTACGGGCTCGCCTTCGAGCACCGGCCGTGGTCGACCTTCGGCGATGCCGACAAGATTGCGCCGTACAACCCGCTGCGCCGCGTGCCGACGCTGGTGCTCGACGACGGCGAGGCGCTGATCGAGAGCACCATCATCCTCGATTATCTCGACGAGCTCGTCGGCGAGGCGAAGGCGATGCTGCCGCGCGGCGGCACTGAGCGGCGCAAGCATTTGCGCATCTGCGCGCTCGCCTCCGGCCTCGGCGACAAGGCGGTGAGCCTGCTCTACGAGCGCGTGCTGCGGAAGGAGCAGTTGGCGCTATGGGTCGAGCGATGCCAGGCGCAGATTTCCGACGTGCTCGGTGTGCTCGAGGCCGAGCGCGCCAGGGTGACGACGCCGTACTGGCTGGGGATGCGCATCGGCCATGCCGATATCGCGGTCGCCTGCGTCACCCGCTTCACCCGCGAGGCGCATCCGCGACTGTTCGATGCCGCGCGCTATCCAGCGCTAGCAGCTCACGCCAACCGTTGCGAGGCGCTCCCGCCATTCCAGGAGATCGTGCAGCCGCTCGCCCCGCCGAAGGGGTGAGCCGCCACCCTCCCCTGGAGGGGGAGGGTCGATCGCGCGCAGCGCGAGCGGGGTGGGGTGATCTCTCGACATGGGCAGCGCTTGGATGGAGAGACCGTCACCCACCTCGGTTCGCATTCCGCTTCGCTGCATGCGAACCGATCCTCCCCCTCCAGGGGAGGATGGGGACCGCGCGTGTGGCAAGAGATGAGGGATACCCGCATCTGCCGCAGTTCGACACCGACGCGGCTAGCGATGATGGAATATTACAGCTGTTTTGCCCGACGGAGCAAGTTGTTTTCGGTAAGGCCGAAATTACTGAGATCTTTCAACCCATCCCTACTGTGCATGGGGTTGTTTTCTCTACCTTGGTTTTGCAGGCGCCTAACCCGCGCCGGCGCGCTTCTTCTGCCAGACGAGGTGGACCGCGCAGGTGCAGCCCGGAGGATGCGAGGCAAGGTCTTTCGGCATCTCGTCGTTCGCCGGCGTGGCGGCGAAGGTCTTGTCCTGCTGCGACGGGATGTAGTTCAGCACCGGCGCGAGCCAGCGCTCGGTCTCGGCGACCGTCATGCCCTTGCGCGCGGCGTAGTCCTCGACCTGGTCACGCTCGATCTTGCCGACGCCGAAATAATAGCTCTCGGGGTTGGCGAAATAGAGCCCGGACACGCTGGAGCCCGGCCACATCGCAAAGCTCTCGGTCAGCTTCACGCCGGCGGTCGCTTCCGCATCGAGCAGCGCGAACAGCGTCGCTTTCTCGGTGTGATCGGGCTGCGCGGGATAGCCGGGCGCGGGCCGGATGCCCTGATACTTCTCGAGGATCAGCTCCTCGTTCGAAAGCGCCTCGTCCGGCGCGTAAGCCCAGAACTCGCGGCGCACGCGGGCGTGCATGCGCTCGGCGAAGGCCTCCGCAAGGCGGTCGGCCAGCGCCTTGCACAGGATCGAGGAGTAGTCGTCGTTCGCGCTTCTGAAGCGATCGGCCACCGCATCCTCGCCGATGCCGGCGGTGACGACGAAGCCGCCGATATAGTCGGGCACGCCCGCAGGCGCGATGAAGTCGGACAGCGCCGCGTTGAAACGGCCCTCGCGCTTCTCGAGCTGCTGGCGCAGCGTGTGCAGCGTCGCGATGCTCTTGGTGCGGCTCTCGTCAGCATAGAGCACGATGTCGTCGCCTTGCGCATTTGCCGGCCAGAAGCCGATCGTGGCGCGCGCCCGAAACCACTTTTCCTTGACGATGGTGTCGAGCATCTTGCGCGCATCGTCATAGAGCGAGCGCGCGACCTCGCCGACCTTGGCGTCGTCGAGAATCGCGGGGAAGCGTCCGGCGAGCTCCCAGGTCTGGAAGAACGGCGTCCAGTCGATATAGGGCACGAGCTCGGCGAGGTCGTATTCGTCGAAGCTGCGGGTCCCCAAGAAGGTCGGCTTCACCGGCTTGCTCCTGGCGAAATCGACCGGCACGCGGTTGGCGCGGGCATCGCTGAGCTTCAGGCGCTTCTTGTCCGCCTGCGCGCGCAGATGCGCCTCCGAGATTTTTGCGTATTCGGCGCGCACCTCGGCGACATAGGCTTCGCGCTTCTCAGGCGAGAGCAGCGCGGAGGCGACGCCGACGGCGCGGCTGGCGTCGTTAACGTGCACGACCGGGCCGGCGCGATAGCTCGGGTCGATCTTCACCGCCGTATGCACGCGGCTGGTGGTGGCGCCGCCGATCAAGAGCGGCAGCTTGAGGCCTTCGCGCTGCAATTCGCCGGCGAAGAATGCCATTTCGTCGAGCGAGGGTGTGATCAGGCCTGAGAGGCCGACGATGTCGGCCTTCTCCGCCTTCACAGTCTCGACGATCTTGGCGGCCGGCACCATAACGCCGAGGTCGATGACCTCGAAATTGTTGCACTGGAGCACGATGCCGACGATGTTCTTGCCGATGTCGTGAACGTCGCCCTTCACGGTCGCGAGCACGATCTTGCCGGCGGACGAGGAGCCTTCGGCGCCGATCCCGTTGGCTAGGTTGCGCGCCTTCTCCTCCTCCATGAACGGCATGAGATACGCCACCGCCTGCTTCATCACGCGGGCCGACTTCACCACCTGCGGCAAAAACATCTTGCCGTCGCCGAAGAGATCGCCGACGACGTTCATGCCAGCCATCAGCGGGCCCTCGATCACGTCGAGCGGGCGCGACGAATTCTTGCGGGCTTCCTCGGTGTCCTGCTCGATGAACTCGGTGATGCCATGCACCAGCGAATGCGACAGCCGCTTCTCCACCGGCCATTCGCGCCAGGCAAGATCAGCTTCCTTGGCTTCGGTCTTCTTGCCGCGGAATTTTTCGGCGAGTGTCAGCAGACGCTCGGATGCGCCCGCATCGCGGTTGAGGACGACGTCCTCGCAAGTCTGGCGCAGCTCCGGATCGATGTCGTCATAGACGATCATCTGCCCGGCATTGACGATGCCCATGTCCATGCCGGCCTTGATGGCGTGATACAGGAACACCGAATGCATGGCCTCGCGCACCGGCTCGTTGCCGCGGAACGAGAACGACAGGTTCGACACGCCGCCCGAGACATGTGCGCCCGGCAGGTTCTGGCGGATCCAGCGTGTCGCCTCGATGAAGTCGACGCCGTAATTGTTGTGCTCCTCGATGCCGGTCGCGATCGCGAAAATGTTCGGATCGAAGATGATGTCTTCTGGCGGGAAGCCGACCTTGTTGACCAGGATGTCGTAGGCGCGCTTGCAGATCTCGGTCTTGCGCGCGAACGTGTCGGCCTGGCCGACCTCGTCGAACGCCATCACCACGACAGCCGCGCCGTGACGGCGCGCGATCTTCGCTTCGTGAATGAACTTGTCCTCGCCTTCCTTCATCGAGATCGAGTTGACGACCGGCTTGCCCTGCACGCATTTCAGGCCGGCCTCGATCACCGAGAATTTCGACGAGTCGACCATCACGGGGACGCGGGCGATGTCGGGCTCGGCGGCGACGAGGTTGAGGAACGTCACCATCGCAGCTTCCGAGTCGAGCAGGCCCTCGTCCATGTTGACGTCAATGATCTGCGCGCCGTTCTCGACCTGGTCGCGCGCGACCTGCAGCGCGGCAGTGTAGTCGCCTGATGTGATCAGCTTGCGGAAGCGGGCCGAGCCGGTGACGTTGGTGCGCTCACCGACGTTGACGAAGGGAATGGCGTCCGTCAGCACGAACGGCTCGAGGCCGGAGAGGCGCAGCTTCGGTGCGATCTCGGGCACGATGCGCGGCTTGTGGGGAGCGACCGCGGCGGCGATCGCCGCGATGTGGTCCGGCGTGGTGCCGCAGCAGCCGCCGACGATGTTGACGAGGCCGTCGCGTGCGAATTCGCCGACGAGACGGGCCATGTACTCCGGCGTCTCGTCATACTGGCCGAACTCGTTGGGCAGGCCGGCGTTCGGATAGGCGCAGACAAGCGTGTCGGCGACGCGGCCGATATCGGCGATGTGTGCGCGCAGGTCTTCCGCGCCGAGCGCACAGTTGAAGCCGATGGTGATGGGCTTTGCGTGCCGCACCGAATTCCAGAACGCCTCCGGCATCTGGCCCGAGAGCAGGCGGCCGGACTTGTCGGTGATGGTGCCCGACACCATCACCGGCATGTCGATGCCGAGCTCTTCGGTGATCTCGGCGATCGCATAGACCGCCGCCTTGGCGTTGAGCGTGTCGAAGATGGTCTCGACCAGCAGGAGGTCGACGCCGCCGTCGATCAGGCCGCGGATCTGCTCGCCATAAGACTTGCGCAAATCGTCGAAGGTGACGGCGCGGTAGCCGGGATTGGAAACGTCCGGCGAGATCGAAGCGGTTCGATTGGTGGGGCCGATGGCGCCGGCAACGAAGCGCGGCTTGCCGTCCTCGGCCTCGACGCGGCGAGCGGCATTGCCGGCGAGGCGGGCGCCTTCGCGCGCCATCTCATAGACGATGTCGGTGAGATCGTAGTCGGCCTGCGCGATCGAGGTCGTCGAGAACGTGTTGGTCGCGACGATGTCGGCGCCGGCGCGCAGGTACGCAGCGTGGATGTCCTCGATCGCCTGCGGCTGAGTCAGGATCAACAGGTCGTTGTTGCCGCGCAGGTCGCGATGGAAATTCTTGAAGCGCTCGCCGCGGAAGGCGGCCTCGTCGAGCTGCAGGTTCTGGATCATCGTGCCCATGGCGCCATCGAGCACCAGGATGCGCTCGCGCGCGGCGTTGAGCAGGGCAGTTCGCTTGGCGGAAACGGGTACGGTCATTTTCTCTCACGCAGCCTTCTGGGCGCTCTTGGCGCGGATGCCGAGCAAATGGCTGATCGCGAACACGAGATCGGCGCGGTTCATGGTGTAGAAATGGAAGGTGTCGACGCCGTGCTTGGCGAGCTTCTGCACCTGGCCGGCCGCGACGGTCGCGGCGACCAGCTTGCGGGTCTCGGCGTCCTCATCGAGGCCCTCGAACTTCGCGGCGAACCAGTCCGGCACGGTGGTGCCGGCACGCGTCACGAAATTGCGCGCCTGCTTGAAATTGTGCATGGGCATGATGCCCGGCACGATCGGGATGGTGATGCCGCGGGCGCGGACGCGATCGAGATAGCGGAAGTAGAGGTCGTTATCGAAGAACACCTGCGTGATCGCGCGCGTCGCGCCGGCGTCGACCTTGGCCTGAAGCGTGTCGATGTCGGCGTCGAAGTCGCGCGCCTCGGGGTGCTTCTCGGGATAGGCGGACACCGATACTTCGATGTCGGCGTGGCGCTTCTTGATGCCCGCGACGAGCTCGGCCGAGCTCTGATAGCCCTCGGGATGGCTGGAGTAGGGTGTACCGATTCCGCCGACGGGGTCGCCGCGCAAGGCCACGATGTGGCGGACGCCCACCTCGTGATAGCGGTCGACGATCTCGTCGATCTCGCCGCGCGAGGCGCCGACGCAGGTCAGATGCGCCGCCGGCAGCAGCGCGGTCTCCTTAAGGATGCGCGAGATGGTCGAGTGAGTGCGCTCGCGAGTCGAGCCGCCGGCGCCATAGGTTACCGAGACGAATTTCGGGTCGAGCGGGGCCAGCCGGTTGATGGTCTCCCAGAGATTCCGCTCCATCTCTTCCGTCTTGGGCGGAAAGAACTCGAACGAGATCGCAGGCCGCTTCAGGTGCCCGTCTTGCCCCTCAGCGCGGGCAGGAATCGTCAGGTCGGTCATGGCACCACTCACTCCAGATTTTGGCGGCCGGCGGTCAGGTCTAGATTGGGAGAGTAAGATAAGCCAAAGCGGTTGCGCTCGACAGCCCATCGATGATGGGAAGTGGCCCACTTTTGTGGTAGATCATACGAATTATCGCGCGTATGAAAAGTGGGGTGGGAAGCAGGAGTTTGGCGATATGCTCATAAATCAGCGCGCTGTTCCAACGAAAGTGGGCTGTTGGAGCGACGTCATCGTGTGGGCAGTGTGAACCTTACGTTGCAGAGGCAGGGTTCGTCCCACTTCTCTAGCTCAGTCCGCCGCCGGCGCTCGCGGCCGGCACACGCCAGCCCTGCGCAGTCTGCCCATTGCTGCTGCGCCGGCCTTCATTACGTTACCACGCCATGATCCCGCTCTCAGTCCTCGACCTCTCGGTCGTCACATCAGGCACCAAACCCGCCGCGGCGCTGCGCAACAGCATCGACCTGGCGCGCCATGTCGACGGGCTCGGCTATGTCCGCTATTGGCTCGCCGAGCACCACAACCTCGCCTCAGTGGCGAGCCCCGCGCCCGACGTGATGATCGGCCAGATCGCGGCGGTGACGAAACATATCCGCGTCGGCTCCGGTGGCGTGATGCTGCCCAACCACGCGCCGCTGGTGGTGGCTGAGCGCTTCAAGATGCTGGAGGCGTTGTTTCCCGGCCGCATCAATCTTGGCCTTGGCCGCGCGCCCGGCACCGATGGCGCCACGGCCTATGCGTTGCGCAGCCGGCTCGACCGCCGCGAGGGCGACGATTTCCTGGAGCGACTGCACGAATTGATCCTGTGGGAGACCCGCGAATTCCCCGCGGGCCATCCCTACAACAACGTCGTCGCGATGCCCGACGACACGCCCTTGCCGCCGATCTGGCTGCTCGGCTCGAGCGACTATTCCTCTGAGCTCGCCGCGCAGGTCGGCATGGGCTTCGCCTTCGCGCACCATTTCGCCTCGCATGACGCCGTCGATGCCATGGTGCATTACCGCAACCGCTTCCAGCCTTCGGTCTGGCGCGCCAGCCCGCACGCGATCCTCGCAGTGGCGGTCATCACCGCGGATACGGACGATGAGGCCGAGAAGCTCGCGACCTCGTTCGATCTCAACCGCCTGCGCCGCGACCGCGGCCAATACCTGCCGCTGCCGAGCGTCGAAGAGGCGCTGGCGTATCCCTACACGGAGGCCGAGCGCAGCTCGATCCTGCGCAACCGCTCGCGCTTGTTCGTCGGCAGCCCGGCGACGGTGCAGAAGCAGCTTCAGCCGCTGATCGATGCCAGCAAGCCGGACGAATTGATGGTGATCACCGCCGTCTACGATCACGAGGCGCGGAAGAAGTCCTATTCACTGCTGGCGGAGGCGTTCGGGCTTAGAGCGGCCGCGTAACGCTCTCGTGCCCCAACGCCCGTCAGCGCTGCGCTGCTGAGCCGGGGCCCATCGCCCGTCCGGGTACCGCAGCTCCTGGGTCCCGGCTCGCGCTGCGCGCGTCCGGGACATGCAAATCAATCCTGCGCTTCGCTGAACGTCGCGCGGAACGGATGTCCCGGATAGACGCCGACGATGCGGAATTCGCGCGAGAAGAACTTCAGCTCCTCGATCGCAAACGCCAGGCCCTTGTCGTCGGGGTGGCCGTCGACGTCGGCATAAAACTGCGTGGCGAAGAAATTGCCGTCGACCATATAGCTCTCGAGCTTGGTCATGTTGACGCCGTTGGTGGCGAAGCCGCCGAGCGCCTTGTAGAGCGCTGCGGGCAAATTGCGGACCCGGAATACGAATGTTGTGACCAGCGGGCCCGAGCCCTGCGCCGCCCATTTCGGCTCGCGTGCCAGCATCACGAAGCGCGTGGTGTTGTGCGCCTCGTCCTCGATGTCCTCGGCGAGGATATCGAGGCCGTAGATCTTGGCGGCGAGGCGCGAGGCGATCGCAGCCACCGTCTTGTCGTTGCGCTCGGAGATGTCGCGGGCGCTGCCGGCGGTGTCGGCATGCACGATCGGCTTGATGCCGAGCTTGCGGATGATGCGCCGGCACTGGCCGAGCGCGTGCACATGGCTCTCGACGCTCTTGATGTCGTCGAGCTTGGTCCCCTTCACCGCCATCAGCTGATGCCGAACGGGCAGAAACCATTCGCCGATAATGAACAGGCCGGAGGCCGGCAGCAGATGATGGATGTCGGCGACGCGGCCGGCGACGGAGTTCTCGATCGGGATCATGCCGAGATCCGCCTCACCCGAGGAGATCGCCGACAGCGCGTCCTCGAAGGTGGCGCAGGGCATCGGCTCGGCGTCGGGATAGGCCTCGACGATGGCGATGTGGGAATTGGCTCCGGGCTCGCCCTGGAATGCGATCTTCATCTTGCTCATGAGAGGCCTTGTAGCAGCGGCTCAGGATTTGGAAAGGATGCTGCGGGCGGTTTCGAGATCGGGCGGCGTGTCGACACCGCGGGGCACGCTGTCGACGATCATGATGTCGATGCGCATGCCGGCTTCCACCGCCCGGAGCTGCTCCAGGCTCTCCTGTTTTTCGAGCGGTGACGGCGGTAGCGACACGAACCGCTCCAGCGCGGCGCGGCGATAGGCATAAAGGCCGATGTGGTGGTATCGCGGCCCGTTGCCGTAAGGCGCGGTGGCGCGAGTGAAATAAAGTGCGCGCAACCGCTTCGGCCCGATTGGTGAGCCGATCGCCTTCACGACGCTGGGCGCGAGGTCCTCCTCCTCGGTGTGGATCTGCGAGGCCAGTGTCACGATGTCGACCGTCGGGTCGTCGAAGGGCGGCAGCACCTCGCGGATGGTCTGCGGCGTGATGGTCGGGAAATCGCCCTGGAGATTGATCACGATCTCGGCCGTGCCGTTCGGATCGAGCTTTTGCATGGCCTCGTGGATGCGGTCCGAGCCGGAGGGGTGGGTCGAGCGTGTCATCACGGCCTCGCCGCCATGGGCCGTCACCACCGAGGCGATCTCGTCCGTGTCGGTTGCGACCGCAACCCGGCCGATCCCAGCGGCCTCGGCGCGCCGCAGCACATGCACGACCATCGGCAGGCCCGCGATGTCGGCGAGCGGCTTGCCGGGCAGGCGGGTGGCGGCCATGCGGGCCGGGATCAGCACCAGGATGCGGGGATCGGTCATTGGCTCAAAGGTCTGGGTTCAAGGGCCTGGAAACGGGAGGTTTTCCGCGTCGAGAAATGGAGTGGGGACGGGCTCGAAGCCGGGTCGCTTATACGGGTTGCCAGACCCCGGGCAAACCGATATCTCAATGGCAAAACTCGGGGAAACAACAAGGAACGTTTTGATTCTCCCGAGGCTCGTCCTGGCGGCCGCTTGGGCCGCTGTTTCCTTCTTGCGGTGTGGGGCCTGGCCGGAAATGGACTCGTTTGAACTCAATAAAATCCTCGGTGCCGTGCTCGGGACCTGTCTCGTTCTGCTGGTGACCAGCTTCACCGCCCAGGCACTGTTCTCGCCCAAGATGCCGGAAAAACCGGGCTTCGAGATCGCCGTCAAGGAAGATGCGGGCCACGGCGGCAAGGAAGGTGGCGCGGCCGCCGGCTCATCCGAACCGATCGAAAAGCTGCTCCAGACCGCCTCCGTCGAGAAGGGCGCTGCCGCCGCCAAGAAGTGCGGCGCCTGCCACACCTTCGAGAAGGGCGGCCCGAATCGCGTCGGTCCGAACCTCTATGGCGTCGTCGGCGAAGCTAGAGGTGAGGGCCGCAACGGCTTCAACTTCTCCGCCGCCATGAAGGCCAAGGGAGGCACCTGGACTTTCGAAGACCTCAACAAGTTCATCGCCAATCCGAAGGGCTTCATCCCGGGCACCGCGATGGGCTTTGCCGGTATCCCCAAGGATTCCGAGCGCGCCGACGTCATCGCCTATCTGAACTCGCTGTCCGATCATCCGCAGCCGATCCCGACGGCGTCGAAATAAGGGCGTCAAAAACCTCTTCTGGAACATGCGGCCAGGCTGAAAAGCCTGGCCGTTTCCTTATCCGGGCCTCGCGATGACGTTATCGGGGCGTTTGGCCGCATCCGAGTGGCCGTCCGGCCTTCCAACATGAGGAAAAAGCAACATATTCCGTCGAAACCTCGCCTATATTGGGAACTTAAAGGAGTAGCCTCCTTCAAGACAGGACTATTGATTTGGCCATTACCCGACGCGATCTCCTGCTCACCGGCGCCGCTGCTGCCGCGCTCCCCGTTCTCGGTTCTGTCGCCGGCGTTCCCGCCATCGGCGCGGCCGAGGCGAGTGAGCTACCCTGGCGCCACGCGCTGTCACTGTTCGGAAAGATCAAGTACCCCGCCGACTTCAAGCGTTTCGACTATGTCAATCCGGAAGCGCCAAAAGGCGGGGTCGCGCGTCAGATTGCCGTCGGTACATTCGACAATTTCAACATCGTCGTCTCCGGTGTGAAGGGCCAGGTCGCTGGGGCCGTCGGGTTCATCTATGAATCGCTTCTGACGCCCGCGCTTGACGAGGTCTCGACCGAATACGGTGCGCTCGCTGAGGCCGTCAGCCACCCCGACGATTTCTCCTTCGTTACCTACCGTCTGCGGCCGGAGGCCAAATGGCACGACGGCAAGCCGGTCACCGCGGATGACGTGATCTTCTCGCTCGATTCCTTCAAGAAGCACCACCCGATGTACTCGGCCTATTACAGTCATGTGGTGAAGGCCGAGAAGGTCGGCGAGCGCGAAGTGAGGTTCGTGTTCGACGCGCCGGGCAATCGCGAACTGCCGCAGATCGTCGGGCAGCTCACGGTCTTGCCGAAGCATTGGTGGGAGGGGACCGACGCGCAAGGGCGCAAGCGCGACGTCTCCGCGACCACACTCGAAGTGCCGCTCGGCTCCGGCCCCTACAAGATCAAGGAGTTCGTTGCCGGACGATCGATCGCGCTGGAGCGCGTCAAGGATTATTGGGGGCGCGACCTCCCGGCCAATGTCGGCCGCAACAATTTCGACGAACTGCGCTACGAGTATTTCCGCGACGCCACCGTCGCGATCGAGGCGTTCAAGGCCGATCAGGTCGATTGGCGCACCGAGAACAGCGCGAAGAATTGGGCAACCGCCTACGATTTCCCGGCCGTCGCCGAAAAACGCGTGATCCTCGAGGAGTTCGCCAACCGCAGCTCGGGCGTCATGCAAGCTTTCGTGCCGAACCTGCGCCGCGCCAAGTTCAGCGATCCCCGCGTCCGTCGAGCGCTCAACTACGCGTTCGACTTCGAGGAGATGAACAAGCAGATCTTCTACGGTCAGTACAAGCGCATCACCAGCTATTTCGACGGCATCGACGAACTGATGGCAACCGGCGTGCCGCAAGGAAAGGAGCTCGAGATTCTCGAAACCGTCCGCGCCGAAGTCCCGCCGGAAGTGTTCACGACGGCCTACACCAACCCGGTCGGCGGCAGTCCGGAAGCCGTACGCGATAATCTGCGCGAGGCGCTGCGCCTGTTCAAGGAGGCCGGCTACGAGGTGCGCGACCGCAAGCTGGTCGACGTCAAGACCGGCGCCCAGTTTTCTCTGGAACTGTTGAACCAGGATCCGAGCTTCGAGCGCGTGGCGCTGTTCTACAAGCCGTCGCTGGAACGGCTCGGCATTGCCGTCAGCGTCCGAACGGTCGATCCGACCCAATACGAGAACAGAACACGCGAGTGGGATTTCGATGTCGTCACCAACTCTTGGGGCGAGTCGCAATCTCCGGGCAACGAGCAGCGCGAGTTCTGGTCATCCAAGTCGGCCGACATCGCCGGCTCGCGCAATATCGGCGGCATCAAAAATCCCGCAGTCGACAAGCTGATCGAGCGGCTGATCTACGCCAGAGATCGTGACGATCTCGTCGCGGCAACCAAGGCGCTCGACCGCGTGCTGCTGTGGAATCACTACGTCGTGCCGCAGTGGACCTATACGAAGGTGCGCACCGCGCGATGGGACCGCTTCGGCCGGCCCTCGGAATTGCCCCGATACGGCCAATCCGGCTTCCCGTTCATCTGGTGGTACGACGCAGACAAGGCGGCGCGGATCGCAAAGAAATCGTGAAGGATATCCCCGGCATGGCGCAGCTTTCACGCCGGCAAGTGCTGGCCATAAGTGCCGGCGGTGCACTCAGCGCCGCCTTGTTGCGCGGCGCGGCGGCGTCGGAAGGACCGGCCGAAGCCCACGGCATCTCTGCCTTCGGTGATCTCAAATATCCCGCCGACTTCCATCATTTCGATTACGTCAATCCCGACGCGCCGAAGGGCGGGACGTTCTCGCTCATCCCGTCGGTGCGGTCGTACAACCAGTCCTACCAGACCTTCAACTCGCTCAACGCCTTCATCTTGAAGGGTGATGGTGCGCAAGGCATGGACATGACCTTCGCGCCGCTGATGGTGCGCGCCAATGACGAGCCGGACGCGATGTACGGGCTTGCCGCCAAATCCGTGCAGATCTCGCCGGACAAGCTCACCTATCGCTTCACGATGCGGCCGGAGGCGAAATTCCACGACGGCACCAGGCTCACCGCGCACGATGCGGCGTTTTCGTTGACGGCGCTGAAGACCAAGGGGCATCCGCTGATCATCGTGCAGATGCGCGACATGGTCAGTGCGGAAGCTCTCGACGATGCGACACTTGTCGTCACCTTCGCCAAGGGACGCGCGCGCGACGTGCCGCTCTATGTTGCGGGCCTGCCGATCTTCTCCAAGGCATATTACGCATCCCGCCCGTTCGACGAGTCGTCGCTGGAGATTCCGCTGGGCTCAGGCCCGCATAGGGTCGGCAGGTTCGAGGTCAATCGTTACATCGAGTTCGAACGTGTGAAGGACTGGTGGGCCGCCGATCTGCCGGTTTGCCGCGGCAGCTACAATTTCGATGTCGTGCGGTACGAATTCTATCGCGACCGCGATGTCGCCTTCGAGGGTTTTACCGGCAAGAACTATCTCTACCGCGAGGAATTCACCTCCCGCATCTGGGCGACGCGGTATGACTTTCCGGCCGTGAAGGACGGTCGGGTCAAGATGGAGGTCGTGCCCGATGATACGCCGTCCGGCGCGCAGGGCTGGTTCATCAACACGCGTCGCGAGAAATTCAAAGATCCGCGCGTGCGCGAGGCGCTGATCAATGCCTTCGACTTCGAATGGACCAACAAGACCATCATGTACGGTGCCTATGCCCGCACGCTGTCGCCATTCCAGAATTCTGATCTCATGGCCAGCAATGGGCCCCCGCCGCCGGAAGAGCTGAAGCTGCTGGAGCCGTATCGCGGCCAGGTTCCCGACGATGTATTCGCGGCGCCGTTCACGCCGCCGGTCTCCGACGGCTCCGGGCAGGACCGCAGCCTGCTCCGCAGGGCGCAGCAATTGCTGAACGAGGCCGGCGTGCCGATCAAGGACGGCAAGCGGGTGCTGCCGAACGGCGAGCCGTTCAAGATCGAGTTCCTGCTGGACGAGCCTTCGTTCCAGCCGCACCATGCGCCTTATGTCAAGAATCTCGCAACGCTCGGCATCGAAGCGAGCGTGCGCGTCGTCGATGCCGTGCAGCACAAGGCGCGCCAGGAAGATTTCGACTTCGACATGACGATCCAGCGCTTCAGCATGTCGGCGACACCAGGCGATGCCATGCGCGCGTTCTTCTCCTCCCAGGTCGCGAACACCAAGGGATCATACAATCTCGCAGCAGTGGCGAGCCCGGCGATCGACGCCATGATCGAGAAGATCATGGCCGCCGACAGCCGCGAGGAGTTGACCGTCGCCTGCCGCGCTTTCGATCGCCTGTTCCGGGCCGGCCGCTATTGGGTCCCGCAGTGGTACAATAAGACGCACCGGCTGGCCTATTGGGACCAGTTCGGTCATCCGCAGAAACTGCCGCGTTACGCCAACGGCGTCGGCGCCCCCGACATCTGGTGGTATGATGGTGGCAAGGCGGCCAGGCTCGAGCAGGCGAAATAGTCATGAGCGCTTATATCGCCCGCCGCATCCTCTTGATGATCCCGACGCTGCTCGGAATACTCTTCGTCTCCTTCGTCGTGGTGCAGTTCGCGCCGGGCGGCCCGGTCGAGCGCGTCATTGCACAACTCTCCGGTGCCGACACCGGTGGCAGCTCCCGCATTTCGGGCGGCGGCGATTTTGCGCAGCGTGCGCCGGGACAAATCGGCGCAGGTGGCGATGCCATCAACTCGAAATATCGCGGCGCGCAGGGGCTCGATCCTGATTTCATCAAGAAGCTGGAAGTGCAGTTCGGTTTCGACAAGCCGGCGCCGGAACGCTTCGCCTTGATGGTGTGGAACTTCGCCCGCTTCGATTTCGGCAAGAGCTATTTCCGCGACGTCAGCGTGCTTCAGCTCATCAAGGAGAAGCTGCCGGTCTCGATCTCGCTTGGCCTCTGGCTGACCCTTCTGACCTATCTGATCTCGATCCCGCTCGGCATTCGCAAGGCAGTGAACGACGGCGCGCGGTTCGACACCTGGACGTCGACCGTGCTCGTCCTTGGCTATGCCATTCCCGGCTTCTTGTTCGCGATCTTGCTGATCATCCTGTTTGCCGGTGGCTCGTTCTTCAACTGGTTTCCGCTGCGCGGGTTGACGTCGGACGGCTGGTCGCAATTTCCCTGGTACTGGAAGATCATCGATTATTTCTGGCATCTGACGCTGCCACTGATCGCCATGGGGCTGGGTGCTTTCACCACGATGACGTTCCTGACCAAGAACTCGTTCCTGGACGAGATCCGCAAGCAATACGTCATGACCGCGCGTGCCAAGGGCTGCAGTGAGAACCGGGTGCTCTACGGCCATGTCTTCCGCAACGCCATGTTGATCGTGATCGCCGGCTTTCCCGGAACCTTCATCCACGCCTTCTTTTCAGGCTCGCTCCTGATCGAGACCATCTTCTCGCTCGACGGGCTCGGACTGCTCAGCTTCGAGAGCGTGCTCAACCGCGACTATCCCGTGGTGTTCGGCACGCTCTACATCTTTTCTCTGGTCGGACTTGTGATCAACCTGATCTCCGATCTGACCTATATGTGGATCGACCCCCGGATCGATTTCGAGGCGCGGGAGGTCTGATGACAATCACCGCGCCGACGCCGATCGAGACCACAGCGAAGTCGCCGCTCGGCGATGTCGTTCCGATCACGCGCAAGCCGTTCGCGCCTTCGCCGCTCAACCGGCGGCGGTGGCAGAACTTCAAGGCCAACCGGCGCGGCTATTGGTCGTTCTGGATATTCATTACGCTGTTCGTGATCTCGCTGTTCGCCGAGCTGATCGCCAACGATCGGCCCTTCCTGATCAAGTTCGACGGCCGTCTGTATTGGCCAGCCTTCATGACTTATTCGGAAACCACCTTCGGCGGTGATTTCGAGACGGCCGCCGACTACCGCGACCCCTATTTGCAGAAGTTGATCAAGGATAAGGGCGGCGTCATCGTCTGGCCGCTGATCCGTTATTCGTACGATACCCACAATCTCGATCTGCCGACGCCGGCGCCGTCGCCGCCGACCTGGATGCTGACGGAAGCGCAATGCAAGCCGGTGGTCGAGAAGAAAGGTCTGAAGAGCTGCCGCGACCTCGAATACAACTGGCTCGGCACCGACGATCAGGGCCGTGACGTGGTGGCGCGGCTGATCTACGGCTTCCGCATCTCCGTGCTGTTCGGCCTTTGCCTCACCATCGTCTCATCCGTCATCGGCATCGCCGCCGGCGCGGTGCAGGGTTATTTCGGCGGCTGGGTCGATCTCATCTTCCAGCGCTTCATCGAGATCTGGACGGCGATACCGTCGCTCTATCTTCTCCTGATCCTGTCCTCGGTCCTCGTGCCCGGCTTCTTCGTGCTGCTCGGTATCCTGCTGCTGTTTTCCTGGGTTTCTCTGGTCGGACTCGTGCGGGCTGAGTTCCTGCGCGGACGCAACTTCGAATACATCCAGGCGGCGCGGGCGCTCGGCGTCTCCAACCCGGTCATCATGTTCCGCCATTTGCTGCCGAACGCGATGGTCGCGACCATGACGTTCCTGCCGTTCATCGTCTCCTCGTCGGTGATGACATTGACGGCGCTGGACTTCCTGGGCTTCGGTCTGCCACCGGGATCGCCCTCGCTCGGCGAATTGCTCTCGCAAGCCAAGGCCAACGTGCAGGCGCCGTGGCTCGGCTTCTCCGGCTTCTTCTCGGTCGCGATCATGCTGTCGCTCTTGATCTTCATCGGCGAAGCGGTGCGCGACGCCTTCGATCCGCGCAAGACGTTCAGGTAAGGCCATGGACGCAATCAACCAGCCCCTGCTCAGCGTGCGCGACCTCTCGGTGGCGTTCCATCAGGGCGGCGCCACCACGCTCGCGGTCGACAAGGTCTCGTTCCAGATCAAGCGCGGCGAATGCGTCGCGCTGGTCGGCGAATCCGGCTCCGGCAAGTCCGTCAGCGCGCTCTCGATCCTGAAGCTCTTGCCCTATCCGAATGCCTCGCATCCCTCGGGCAGCATCCGCTTCAAGGGGCAGGAGCTGATCGACCAGAGCGAGCAGCAGATGCGGGAGATTCGCGGCAGCGACATCTCCATCATCTTTCAAGAGCCGATGACCTCCCTCAATCCGCTGCACACGATCGAGGCGCAGATCGGCGAGATCATCCAGCTGCACAATCCGACCAGCAATTCAGAGGCGCGCCGGCGGACGCTGGAATTGCTGACGCAGGTCGGCATCCCCGAACCGGAAACACGTCTGAAGAGCTATCCGCACCAGCTCTCCGGCGGCCAGCGCCAGCGCGTCATGATCGCGATGGCGCTTGCCAACGAGCCGGACCTGTTGATCGCGGACGAGCCGACCACGGCGCTCGACGTCACCGTACAGGCGCAGATCCTGGCGCTGCTCGCCGAGATCCGCGCGCGGCTCGGCATGAGCCTGCTCTTCATCACCCACGACCTCGGCATCGTGCGCCGCATCGCCGACATCGTCTGCGTCATGAAGGGCGGCGTGATCGTCGAGCAGGGGCCGGTCGAGCAGGTCTTCAAGTCCCCGAAGCATCCCTACACCCGCGACCTGCTCGCGGCCGAGCCGAAGCCCGATCCGGCTCCCCCGCAGCCGGATGCGCCGGTGGTGATGTCCGCCGACGATCTCAAGGTCTGGTTTCCGGTCAAGCGCGGCCTGATGCGCAAGACGGTCGGTCACATCAAGGCGGTCGACGGCGTCAGCGTTGCCGTGCGCAAGGGCGAGACACTCGGCGTCGTCGGCGAATCCGGCTCGGGCAAGACCACGCTCGGGCTCGCCTTGCTCCGACTGATCTCCTCGAACGGGCGCATCGTCTTTCTCGGCAACGACATTCAGGGCCTGCGCTTCAAGGAGATGCGTCCGTTCCGGCGCGACATGCAGATCGTGTTCCAGGATCCGTTCGGCTCGCTCAGCCCGCGCATGTCCGTCGCCGACATCATCGCCGAGGGCCTGTCCGTGCACCAGCCGAAGCTGTCGCGCGAGGAGCGCGAGGCGCGCGTCGTCAAGGCGCTGGAGGATGTCGGGCTGAAGCCGGAGACGCGCAACCGCTATCCGCACGAATTCTCTGGCGGCCAACGTCAGCGGATCAGCATCGCGCGCGCGGTGGTGCTGGAGCCGGATTTCGTCGTGCTCGACGAGCCGACCAGCGCGCTCGACATGCTGATCCAGGCGCAGATGGTCGATCTGTTGCGCGAGCTCCAGCGCAGGCGCGAGCTCACCTACATGTTCATCTCGCACGACCTGCGCGTTGTCGCCTCGCTCGCCAGCCACCTCATCGTGATGCGCGGCGGCAAGGTGGTCGAGGAAGGCCAGGCCGCGGAGCTATTCAAGAACCCGAAGACCGATTACACGCGCGCGCTGTTTGCGGCGGCGTTCCGGCTGGAGACGGCCGGGAACGGGGCGGCGGCGACTTGATCTCGTCATTCCGGGGCGTGCGATAGCGCGAACCCGGAATCCAGAGATTGAGGCGAGTTTCCCAGATGCGCAATTGCGCACTATAGTTCAGGCGCTGCGCGCGTGCCCCGGAATGACAAGGACAATCAGAGGCGCTTGATCGCGACGACGTCGCTGCCCGCGTGCTTGATCCGCGCAATCGCCGGCGCGATCGGCTCGATCACCGTCGCCATGTGATACGCGTTGGCGTGGACCATGGTGGTGCTGTCGCGAACGATGGCGACGTGCCCTTTCCAGAAGATCAGGTCGCCGCGCAGCAGGTCGCGTCGCTCGTGCGGCTCCAGCGCGCGGCCGAGGCCCGCCAGTTGCATGTCACTGTCGCGCGGGCAGCCGATGCCGGCTGATGTCAGCGAGACCTGCACGAGCCCCGAGCAATCGATGCCAAGACTGCTCTTGCCGCCCCAGAGATAGGGCGTGCCGACAAACCGCTCGGCCACCGTGACGAAATCCGGTTCGCGATGATCGAGCGGGGCGAGATGCGTCGTCGGCAAAAATGTCCCGTCATGTGCCACGGCAAAGCTGCCGTCCTCGCGCACAATCGCGAGCTTCGATCCCAGCACGAGCGTGCCCGATGGCGGCAGCTTGATGGAGGGGCCGGGGAAAGCCAGCGTTCGCAGCGCGCTGACCACGTGGGTCGGGGCGGCCGATGGCTTGCCCAGCGCCGCGTCCGGCAGCCAGCCGACATAGCCGTCGCCAATGAGCTGGCCCCAGGCCCAGCCCTCGCCGTTGCGATCGTAAACCGTGACGCGCTCGCCGCGCAGCGCTTCGGTCATCAGCATTGCGCCGGATGACGGCTGCTCGCGCACAGGCGCGACCGGATCGACCACCTCGAATTCTTCGCCGGTGACGAAGCGCTGCGCCTCAACCTTGCCTTCGAGATATTTCGCGGCGAGATCGCCCCGCGCCGGCGTCAATCGCGGATCATGCATAGCGCTCGCTCAGCACCTTGTAGATGGCGCGCGCGGCCTGGCATTCGCCGCCCTCGGGCCGCGCGGGCTTCGCCGAGGGCGTCCAGCCGTAGATATCGACGTGCAGCCAGCTCTTGGCGTGCTCGACGAAGCGTTGCAGGAACAGCGCGCACGTGATCGAGCCGGCAAAGCCGCCGGATGGAGCGTTGGTGATGGTGGCGGTCTTGGAATCCAGCCACGCATCATAAGGCGGCCACAGCGGCATGCGCCACAACGGATCGTTCTCCCTGACCGCGCAACGCGAGACGTCGGCGGCGAGCGTCTCATCATTGGTGTAAAAGGGCGGTAAATCCGGCCCCAGTGCAACGCGCGCCGCGCCGGTCAGCGTGCCCAGGTCGATCAGCAGGTCCGGCTTCTCCTCGTCGGCCAGCGCCAGCGCGTCGGCGAGCACGAGCCGGCCTTCCGCGTCGGTGTTGCCGATCTCCACCGTGATACCCTTGCGCGAGGTGAAAATGTCGAGCGGACGGAAGGCGTTGCCGGCGACGGCGTTCTCCACCGCCGGGATCAGCACGCGCAACCGCACCTTCAGCTTGGCGTCCATCACCATGCGCGCCAGCGCCAGCACGTTGGCGGCACCGCCCATGTCCTTCTTCATGATCAGCATGCCGCTCGACGGCTTCAGATCGAGCCCGCCGGTGTCGAAGCAGACGCCCTTGCCGACTAGCGTCACTTTCGGATGTGAGGGATCGCCCCAGCCGATGTCGATCAGCCGCGGGGCGCGGGTGGAGGCCATCCCGACGGCGTGGATCAGCGGAAAATCCTTCTCCAGATCCTCGCCGATCGTGCAGGCAAAGCTTGCACCGAACTCGCTGGCAAGACCTTGCGCGGCTGCAGCGAGCTCCTCAGGCCCCATGTCGTTGGAGGGCGTGTTGATGAGGTCGCGCGCCAGCATCGCGGCATCCGCGATGCGGGTGATCTCGGCGGCATCGACACCGTCAGGCGGCACCAGCCGGACGTCGGGGCGATCGGCTTTGCGATAGCGCGCGAAGCGGTAGCATCCCAGCGCAAAAGCGAGCGCCGCCAAACGTGCATCGTGCGGTGCATTGGCAAAACGATAGGTGCCCGGCGGCAGTAGGCCGGGCAGGGCGCCCGGCCGGAACAGGTCGCGCGATCGTGCGCCCTCGTCCTCGAGACCGAACAGCACCTGTGCGATCGCGCCGTCAGGCGCCGGCAACGCCAGATAACCGCCGGGCTTGGCGGCATAAGCGCTCGCCGTGGCGAACTGGCGCTGCGCCGGCGGCAAGCTTTCGCGCGCGGCATCCCAGCTTGATTTGGTGACGAAGGTGATCGGGATAGCAGTGGACGATGTCTCGAAGACAGAAGGCATTGGCGGGTCCGGATCAGCAGATCATGCGAAGGCACGAGACTTCGCAGAGTTTTGCCGTGGCCGCAATCGGCTTTCATGTCACCGTTCAGCGAGCCGCTACTCGCCGCAAGGGGGCCATGCTAGGTTCCGGAAAGCGGCCGTCCGCTGTGCCGGGGTTGCCAGCGGCCGAGTACGAAAGCCTGCCGGGAGGACGTGTGATGGAAGTTGTGTGGAGCGTGGTCACATTCATCGGCCAGGCCGTCGAAGCCATCTTTGGCTATGTCGAGCATCATCACTGGATCTTCGCGTTCCTTGCCGGCGGTTACGTCTTTTATCTCCACGACCGCTCCGTCCACGCGCGGTTCGATGCGCTCGACAAGCGCATCGACGAGATCCGCAAGCGCCTCGCCATCGAATATTGATCGGGACGGACGAAAATTCCGTCGGGCAGCTCTCGTATCTCGTGCTGAGAACTGCCGTTCAAGGTCGCGCAGCCGCAGAGCTTTATTAGCGCGGCGGTTGTGGCATTATCGGCGAGCATTTTAGATTGTGTCGCGCATTTCTGCACGTATCGAGCGTAAGCGGGCAGCGGCAGGCGTTATCCAAGATCGGGGCGCAAGCATGAGCTCGAGGCGCTGGTAGCGGTGACGCAGCTGCTGCAGCGGCTGATCGCGCAATGCGCCGCGGTGCTCGGCATCGACGACGATCGGCTCGATGAGCTCCGCGCCAGGCGTCTGGGTCCATCGCGACGATCTTCAGCGCGAATTGCCGGGGATGCCGCGCACGGACATCGATGTCGCCGCGGAGGCGCGGCAGAGGATTGAATTGCTGCGAGATATGAACGAACAGGTGAAGCAGCTTGATCTCGATCTGGACTTCGGCGGCGAAGCGCCGCCGCAGATGCCGCCGTGAGGGGCAGCGAGGCTGACGTTAACCGGCCGTTAGGGTTAACAGTCTATTGCTGACCGCGTTCGGCTCGATCAATCGGCTCGAGAGTCAAAGCGTCATGCGTCAACGGTTCAGTCCTGCCCGGCTTCTCGCGTCTGCCTCGCTCGTGGCGATGGTGGCGACCGGCCTCGGCGGCTGCACGGCAATGTCAAAGCTCTCCGACGTCACCGGCTCAATCGGGTCGAAGGCGGAAGCCGCGCCGGCAGATCCCGCGCGTGCCGTCGAGGTCTATGGCGAGCGCTATCGCGCCAATCCCAAGGACCCCGACGCCGCCCTCGGCTATGGTCAGGCCTTGCGCGCCAACGGCCAGCGCGCCCAGGCCGCTGCCGTGCTGGAACAGGCGACCATCGCCAACCCCGGCAACAAGGCACTGCTCGCCCAGTACGGCCGTGCGCTCGCCGACAACGGCAATTTCCAGCAGGCTTTCGACGTGCTGTCGAAGGCGCATTCGCCCGACAATCCCGACTGGCGCCTGCTCTCGGTGCAGGGCACCGCGCTCGATCAGATGGGCCGCCACGAGGAGGCGCGCTCCTACTACGCGAGCGCGTTGAAGATCGCGCCGGGCGATCCCGGCGTGCTCTCCAATCTCGGTCTGTCCTACATGCTGTCGAAGGATTTGCCCAAGGCCGAGGAGGCGCTGCGACAGGCCTATGCCTCGCCGCGCGCAAGCAGCCGGGTACGGCAGAACCTCGGCCTGGTCGTCGGTCTCCAGGGCCGTTTCACCGAGGCTGAGACCATCGTGAAGGCGGACCTGCCGCCGGACCAGGCCGCGGCCAACGTCGCCTATCTGAAGGATATGCTGAGCCGCAGCGAGACTCCACGCGGTGCACCGAAGCGCACGCCGGTCGCTGCGCTCAGCCAGGCTGACTGATCAAACCGGATCTTGCAATGTGAACCTGATATGCGGGCGGCGCGCGGCCCGCACTGGCATCAATGCAGCTCGGAGATCTTGATGCCGGTCGGTCCGAGGATGACCACGAACAGCACCGGCAGGAAGAACAGGATCATCGGCACCGTCAGTTTCGGCGGTAGCGCGGCAGCCTTCTTCTCTGCCTCGTTCATGCGCATGTCGCGGTTTTCCTGCGCCATGACGCGCAGCGAATGGCCGAGCGGGGTGCCGTAGCGCTCCGCCTGCTGAAGCGCGAGACAGACCGACTTGACGCCCTCGAGCCCGGTGCGCCGCGCCAGGTTCTCATAGGCGGCCTTGCGATCCTGCAAATAGGACAGCTCGGCCGTGGTCAAGGTGAACTCCTCCGACAACGCGATCGACTGGCCGACGATCTCGGTGGCGACTTTGCGGAACGCCATTTCGACCGACATGCCGGATTCGATGCAGATCAGCAGCAGGTCGAGCGCGTCGGGAAAGGCGCGCTTGATCGAGAGTTGACGCTTGGAGATCGCGTTCCTGAGGAACAGCATCGGCGCCTGGAGGCCAAGATAGGCCGCGCCGATGCAGATGCCGATCTTGATCGGCATCGCCTGCTCCATGCGCGCGATCACGAAGACGTAGATCACCGAGCCGACGAACAGCACGATCGGGGCGACCATGCGCGCGAACAGGAAAGTGACGTAGGGAGCCTGGCCGCGATAGCCTGCCATGATGAGCTTGTCGCGCGCGGCTTCCTGCGCGAGCCATTTGGTGAGGTTGAAGTCTTCGACGACCTTGGAGACGATCTGCTTCGGCGTCTGGCGCAGCGAGACCTTTTCGTTCTTGTTGAGGCGGTCGCGCTCGCGCTGCCGGATGCGTTCGCGCTCGCTCGCCACCGCCTTCATGCGCTTGGAGAGCCCCTCGCCGGCGAACAGCGGCATCACCAGCGTATACACGGTAGCGCTGGCGGCGATGGCCGCCAGCAGCATGGTCATGAAATGCGCGTCATGCAGTTTCGTAACGAGGAACTCGACCATGGGGCACCGTCAGAAGTCGAAATTGATCATCTTCTTCATCACCATGATGCCGATCGACATCCAGATGACGCAGCCGACCAGCATCAGCTGGCCGGTCGGATGAGTCCAAAGCAGGGAGATGTATTGCGGCGTCGTGAGATAGACGAGGAACATCACGATCGGCGGCAGCGAGCCGATGATGCCGGCAGAGGCCTTGGCTTCCATCGACATCGCCTGGATCTTCTCCTTCATCTTCTTGCGGTCGCGCAGCACCTTGGACAGGTTGCCGAGCGCTTCGGAGAGGTTACCGCCCGACTTCTGCTGGATCGACACCACGATGCCGAAGAAGTTGGCTTCCGGCAGCGGCATGCGCTCGTACAGCCGCGAGCAGGCCTCGCCGAGCGGCATGCCAATCGCCTGCGTCTCGATGATGGCGAGGAACTCGCTGCGCAGCGGCTCCGGCGAGTCGGCGGCGACGACCTTGATTGATTCGAACAGCGGCAGGCCCGCCTTGATGCCGCGCACGATGACGTCGACCGCATCGGGCAGCGCCGCCAGGAATTTGGTTTCGCGACGCTTCTTCAGGAAGCCGAGCGCCCAGCGCGGCAGGCCGAAGCCGGCGGCAAAGGCGAAGCCGCCGGCGCCGAGCAGACCACCGCCGCCGAACAGAACGACAGCGAAGCACACGCCCGCCACGACGGCGGACACGACCCAGAATTTCTGCGGCGTCCAGTCGAGCCCCGCCTGCGACAGGCGAACGCTAAGCGGGGCGCTCTTCTCCTGGAGGCGCCGGGCCTCGAGATCCTTGAGCGTGGTCTCGACCTGCTCGCGGCGCGAGCGTTGCGTTTTCTCGGCCTGGCGCGCGGTCGGCGCCTCGGCGCGCGCGATCGAGGCGCGGCGGCTTTCGGCCTTCCGTTCCCCCGACAGCAGCGGATAGAGGAAGACCCAGGCGATGCCGCCGACGGCGGCGGTGGCGAGGAAGGCCAGGGCGAGGACCTGCATGTTCATGGCGCGCTGACCTGCTTACGTCTTCGGCGCCACTTCCGCAGCGTCGAGCGCCGCGGCAAGGCGCTTCTCGTCGCCATAATAGCGGGCTCGCTCCCAGAATTTCGGACGGCCGATGCCGGTCGAGCGGTGCCGGCCGATGATCTTGCCGTTGGCGTCCTCGCCGATCATGTCGTAGAGGAAGATGTCCTGGGTGATGATGGTGTCGCCTTCCATGCCCATCACCTCGGTGATGTGGGTGATGCGGCGCGAGCCGTCGCGCAGACGCGCGGCCTGGATGATGACGTCGATCGAGGCGCAGATCATCTCGCGAATGGTTCGCGAGGGAAGCGAAAAGCCGCCCATCGTGATCATGGATTCGCAGCGCGACAGCGCCTCGCGCGGGTTGTTGGCGTGCAGCGTGCCCATCGAACCGTCATGGCCCGTGTTCATGGCCTGGAGCAGGTCGAACGCCTCGGGTCCGCGGACCTCGCCGACGATGATGCGTTCGGGGCGCATACGCAGGCAGTTGCGCACCAGTTCGCGCATGGTGACCTGGCCCTCGCCCTCGATGTTGGGCGGCCGGGTCTCCAGCCGAACCACGTGCGGCTGCTGGAGCTGGAGCTCGGCGGCGTCCTCGCACGTGATGACGCGCTCGTCGTGCTCGATATAGTTGGTGAGGCAGTTGAGCAGCGTGGTTTTGCCCGAGCCGGTACCGCCGGAGATCAGTACGTTGCAGCGGCAGCGTCCGATGATCTGGAGGATCTCGGCGCCCTCGGGCGTGATCGCGCCGAACTTGACCAGCTGATCCAGCGTCAGCTTGTCCTTCCTGAATTTGCGGATGGTGAGCGCGGGGCCGTCGATCGACAGCGGCGGCACGATGGCGTTGACGCGGGAGCCGTCGGCGAGGCGCGCGTCGCAGATCGGCGAGGATTCGTCGACGCGCCGGCCGACCTGGCTGACGATGCGCTGGCAGATGTTGAGGAGCTGTTGGTTGTCGCGGAAGCGGATGCCGGTGCGCTGGATCTTGCCGCCGACCTCGATGTAGACGGTGTTGGCGCCATTGACCATGATGTCGGCGATGTCGTCGCGTGACAGCAGGGGCTCGAGCGGGCCGTAGCCGAGCACGTCGTTGCAGATATCGTCGAGCAGCTCTTCCTGCTCGGCGATCGACATCACGATGTTCTTGATCGCGATGATCTCGTTGACGATGTCGCGGATTTCCTCGCGCGCCGATTCGGAATCCAGCTTGGCGAGCTGCGCGAGGTCGATGGCCTCGATCAGCGCGCCGAAGATGGTGGCCTTGACCTCGTAATAATTGTCCGAGCGGCGGGATTCCATCGCCGGCGCGGGCTTTGCCGGAGCAAGCGGCGGCGAGGCGACGGCCGGCGGGGGCGCCGCGCGCGACACGGCGGGCGCCGGAGCCTGGGCAGGCTCTGACACGGCGCCGGGCTTGGGGGCCCGAAGGTCGGTGTCTGTTCCGCTACGCTTACCGAACACTTAACAACTCCATGCGGCGGCTTATTTTCCCCGCAACTTCTCAATCAGCGGTGAAAGCAGGGACGACTTTTGTTTCTTGGTTTCGCTGCGGCCGGTCAGGCGCTGGGCGATCTGAAGGAACATCTCGATCGACTTGTGGTTGGCGGATATCTCCGCGATCATCTGGCCGTTGTTGGCCGCCGAGCCGAAGATCTGCGGCTCAAACGGGATCGAGACCACCGGCTGGCTCTCGATCGCCTTGGCGAACTCGGCTGCGGCGATTTCGGGCCGTTTGGGGACGCCCACCTGGTTCAGGCAGTACAGCGGCGGCCGGTCATTGGGGCGCGAGGCCTTCAACAGGTCGAACAGGTTCTTGGTGTTGCGCAAGTTGGCGAGGTCGGGCGCCGCGACGATCAGGATGTCGTCGGCCCCGATCAGGGCGCGCTTGGTCCAGCCGGACCATTGGTGCGGGATGTCGAGCACGATGCAAGGCATGGTGGAGCGTAGCGTGTCGAACACGGCATCGAAGGCGTCGGTGCCAAAATCATAGACCCGGTCGAGCGTTGCCGGCGCCGCCAGCAGGCTGAGATGGTCCGTGCATTTCGACAGCAGGCGGTCGATGAAGGCGGTGTCGACGCGGTCGGGCGAGAACACTGCGTCGGCAATGCCCTGTGGCGGGTCCTGGTTGTAATCGAGCCCGGCGGTGCCGAAGGCGAGGTCGAGATCGGCGACCACCGCGTCCATCGCAAGGTCGCGCGCGATCGCCCAGGCGACGTTGTGGGAGATGGTGGAGGCGCCCACGCCGCCCTTGGCGCCGACCACGGCGATGATGCGGCCGACCGCCTTGGCCTCCGGCGCCGAGAACAGATTGCAGATCGAGCGGACGACGTCGATGGGGCCGACCGGTGCGAGCACGTAATCGCTGACGCCGCGGCGGACCAGCTCGCGGTAGAGCATGACGTCGTTGATGCGGCCGATCACGACCACGCGAGTGCCGGCGTCGCAGACGGTGGCGAGCTGGTCGAGCCCGCCCAGGAGGTCGTTGCGGCCGTCGCTCTCGAGCACGATCACGTTCGGCGTTGGTGCGGAGCGGTAGGCCTCGATTGCGGCCGCCATGCCGCCCATCTGGATCTTCAGATGGGCCTTGCCGAGACGGCGATCCTCGCCGGCCGACTGCACCGCGGCGGCGGTTTCCACGGTCTCGCAGAAGGCCTGGACCGACACGCGTGGGGCGGGCGCAATATGCTCCTCCACCGGCGGGGTCGGGGCCTCCGGCTGCTCTTGTTGGGTCTGGCGAGCGTAGCTGATCATTTGCCGGTGTCGCTGAGTTTGGCCCTGTCGGCTTCAGGATAGGTGGTCGCCGTCGTCGTTCCCTTGCGATATTTCTCGAAGGCCGTGATGCGACGCGCCGTGTAGGACGGTGTTTCCGGCCGCGGCTGCTCGAGATCCGACGGATTGTCGACCATCGCCGCCAAATTGCGCTGATAGGCGCAGCCGTAGTTGTAATAGTCCTTGTTCTCGAACCAGCTCTTGTTCTTGATCGAGGGGCCGAGGTCCTCCGGCCACAGACCGCAGGGGCCCGCAACCGCGGCGATCCTGGAATAAGTGAGCCGGATCGGCGGCAGGAAGCGCTTGTCTTCCGGCTGGTAAGGATGAACGTTGATGCCGCGCGGGGGAATGCCGGCTCCTGCCAGCATGGCCTGGATCTCCCGCATCGTGTCCGCAACAGGACGCGCATTGGGCGTGCCGGACGGCACGTCGATGCGGATCGCACCGGTGCCTTGATGCAACCAAGCCGACGCGACACCCATCACGTCGGCACGCTGGGCGGCGGTCAAACCGCCGCGCGCGTGGCCGACGAAGACGACAATCGAGCGGTTCTGCTCCTCGATTGCGATCGGATGGCGCTGCTTGTAGTCGTCGGGAATGGAGGCGGTCGTCACCTCGTCGTGCTGGCAGCCGCCGAGCGCGAGCGCCATGCCGACGAGCGCGCCACCGAGGCCGATGGCGCGTTTGCGAAGCTGGGGTGGTCTAATCATCATCGTCAAGTCCCCGTTCCGCCTCAGTCGGTAATGAAGCCGTAAGTGCCCCGGTAGCTCTTGGCCGGTTCGGTCCGGCCCGGCACGCCGTAGATGCGGTTGATGTTGCCGATCAGCTCCGCCTGCGGATCGGCGGGCGCTGCGAAGCCGTCATCCGGCCGCGACAGGTCCTTTGGTGCCGTCGCGCGAACGATGTAGGGCGTCACGATCACCACCAGCTCGCTCGCGTTGTTGACGAAGTCGCGGCTGCGGAACAGCGTGCCGAGGATCGGCAGCTGCATCAGGCCCGGCAGTCCGCTGATCGCTTGCTTCGTCTGCTGCTGGATCAGGCCGGCCATTGCCATCGCACCGCCGGAGGGAATTTCCAGCGAGGTCTCGGCACGGCGGGTCCGGATCGAGGGCACAGTCAGCGAGTTCACGGAGGTCGAGGTCACGGCCTGGGACAGCGTGATCGCATTTTCGTTCGTAAGCTCGGAGACCTCGGTCATCACCCGCAGGCTGATCTTGCCCTCGCTCAGAACGACCGGGGTGAAGTTGAGCGAGATGCCGAACTTCTTGAAGCTGATCTGGGTGGTGCAGACATGCGTGGTGGGGTCGCACGCATAGCCTGCCGGCACCGGGAATTCGCCGCCGGCGATGAAGGTCGCGGACTCGCCGGAGATCGCGGTGAGGTTCGGCTCGGCCAGCGTGCGGATCACGCCTGCGGATTCCATCGCACGAAGGGTGGCCTGCACCGATGGGGCCCCGCCGAATTTCGCGGTAAGATTGTTGCCGTCGACGAGGTTGTGGCCGAGCGCCGTGAATGGGTTGGTGTTGGTGAAGCTCACCACAGAGGTGCCGTAGTTCAGGTTCGCGGACAGGTCGATGCCGAGCTGCTTGACGATGCTGCGCTGGACCTCGGCCACCGTCACCTTCAGCATGACCTGGTCGCGTCCGCGGATCACGATCGAGTTCACCACCTTGTCGGCGCCGCCGGCGAGGCGCGCAGCGAGATCGTTGGCCTGCTGCGCTTCCAGCGGATTCGCCGCCGAGCCGCTCAGCACGACGCCGTCGGCGAGCCCGTCGATCTGGATGTCGGAGTTCGGCAGGATCTGTTTCAGTGCGGCGCGCACGCCGTTGAGATCGCGCTTGACCGCGATGTCATAGGCCGCGATCTGCTGGCCGGCCGAATCGAAGAACACGATGTTGGTCTGGCCGACCGAGGCACCGATGATGTAGGCGCGCTGCGCCGAGCGGACCACCGCATTGGCGATCTTGGGGTCGGCGACCAGCACGTCCTTGATGTCGCGCGGCAGGTCGATCACGACGGACTTGCCGACACCGAGGGAGAGGAAGCGCGCGTTCATCTGGCCATCGGCCGCGACCGGCGCCACGGGGCGGTAGTCGGCAGCGAGCACCGGCGTGAGCACCGGGTTCAGCGTCAGCGCAAGAGCGGCCGAGAACGACAGGGCGCGGACCGGTGAGGTTCGCATCGTCGCCAAATCTGCCCTGCATTTCATGTCGACAGTCCTCATCGTGCCTTCGCGGTCGAACTCGGGATACCGTAGCGAATGATCGAAACGCCATCGCGCTTCTGCAAGGAATCGTCGAGCGTGATCTCGCTCATCTTGACGTCGGCGATGCTGCGCAGCGCCAGCGACAGCGTTCCGGCCTGACGGGCCGAGGAAAGCGCCTGGGTCTGTGCTGGATTGAGCTCGAGCGTGACGGTCTTGCCGACTACGGTGTTCTGGCCGTCCTTCTCCTTCGGAGCCTGGTCGATGGCCAGGACGCGGACGTTGGACAGGATGATCTCCGAGGTGACGATATCGGGCGCGCCGCTGTTCTGGTCGGGGTTCTTCAGGCGGCGGGTCAGAAGCACGTCAACGCGATCATTGGGCAGGATGAAGCCGCCCGCGCCGGTCTCCGGCGAGATCTCGGTCGAGATCGCCCGCATGCCGCTAGGCAGGATGGCTGCCATGAAGCCGGAGCCCTCGGCCTTGACCAGCTTTTGGTCGCGGATCGGCTCACCCTGGATGAAAGGAGCGCGTGCGATCGAGCCGGTCACCTGGGAAGCGCCGTCGGGGCGCTCGTTACGGCGGATGAAAGTGGAGCTGGCAGTCGCCGCCGGCCAAGTCTGCCATTGCACGTCGTCCGGCTTCACAGTCTGGCCAAGGCCGATGTCGTTCTTGGCCACCAGGACGTCGACGGTCGGAAGCTGCGGGGCTTGCGCCACTGGAAGCTGCGCAGAATTGTCCGAGCCGCTCGCCAGATACGCGGCGACGCCGCCGGCGCAGATGGCGACCGTCAGGACGACAATGCGTGCCCTATTCATACGCTTCACTTTCCAACAAAACGCCGCGACGCTGCCGCCGCCGTAATCGGCAGTTGACCAGCTATTCGTCAAAGCATGGTTAATGAGGCGTATCTAAATCGCCTTAACGCCTGGTTTACCCGGCGTGTTCAGCGCAGCGCGAAGCGAGCGAGGTCAATCGCCTTCACCCACTCGGTCTCCGGATAGACCATCAGCGCGCCAAGCGTGAGCGCGATGCCGTAAGGAATGCCGGTCTGCTTGTCGTGCAGCCGTGCAAGCCAGGCCTGGCCGGCAAGCCCGAAAGGCAGCGGCCATTGCCGGAACTGGAGCAGCAGCAGCGTCAGTGCCCCGCCGAACAGCGAGGCGTAGAGCAGGAAGTCCATCAGCGGTGCGAAGCCGAACCACAGCGCGACGGAAGCTGCGACCTTGGCGTCGCCGCCGCCCATCCAGCCCATCGCGAAGCAGGTGAAGGCCACGGCCAGCAGCAGCGCGCCGGCACCGACATGGCTGAGCATCTCGTAAGGTGCCATGCCACCGGCGAAAGCGAGCACGAAGAAGCCCGCCACCAGCGCCAGCGACACGCGATTCGAGATCGTCATCGTGAAGAGATCGCTCGCGGCGGCGAAGGCCATCAGGGCCGGAAAGAGCAGAAGGCGCGCAAGGTCGAGGATCATGGGCTGCGTCTTGAGGCCTGGTCTTGAGCTTGGGTTCGCCACGGCATCGGGCGTCGCGCGATGCTAGCCGGTAGTGCTAAACAAACCGACAACGGCGGCCGCGGCCTTGAGGGCAAAAGCCCGCCAAAAGCGCGTTCACCAGAAGCTGGCAATGCGCGCGGCGAGCGCGACCGTCGCAAGCAGCAGCGCAAGGCAGACCCAATAGGCCGGCGATCCGGTCTGTGCCGCCTCCGCCTCGTTCGCCGCGACCGCGGCATCGGTTCTGTACTTGCGCAACGCCACTGGAACTCGCCGTCTTGGAAAAAAACAAAGGCCCCAGAATCCGGGGCTTTTGCCGTCGTGTCTCGCTGGCTTACTTCAGCGACGAGCTGATCGAGCCGAACTTGGTGTTCATCGTGCTGCCGAGGTTGTTAACGACGGTGATGATGGCCAGCGCGATACCGGCGGCGATCAGGCCGTATTCGATGGCGGTGGCGCCGGATTCGTCTTTCGCGAAACGCGCAATCAGATTCTTCATGAACGTAACTCCATCTGGTGTGTGTTCGCCGCGTTCGGCGCTATCGTTGACGCGCCGAACATGAGAGCCGAGCTCTTTCGGTAGAGTTAATTCGATCGCGTAAACACACGTCCTGCGCCGCGCTTTTGGCCAGAGTGAATGTCGCCTTAAGGCGCAAGTTGCAATTCCTCGTGGTTCCGGACCTGCGCGCAAGCGCAGCATCGGCTTCACCGTCCCTTAAATTTCGCGGAGTAGGCCTAGGCAGGAACAGAGTTCGGAAGAGAGGCGACGATGTCGAGCCTGCCCATGCAAGTCGCCCTGATGCTTGGCGAGACTATCGAGAAGGTGATTCCGGTCACCTTCGCGCTCGCGGTGGTTTTCACGGTGCTCGAGCATTTCTGGGCCTGCAATCCCGGTCCGTCGTGGTGGCGCAAGCGGGAGATCGTCACCGACATCTGCTACTGGTTCTTCGTTCCGGTGTTCGCCCGCACCATGCGGATCGGGCTGCTGATCGTCACCGCCGGCATCTTCTTCAACATCCACGACGCCGATGAGCTGATCGCCTTCTACGACAATGGCCACGGCCCGCTCTCGCAACTGCCGCTCTGGGTCCAGGGCGTGCTGTTCGTGGTGCTCGCCGACTTCATGCTGTACTGGCTGCACCGGCTGTTTCATGGCGGTGAGTTCTGGAAATACCACGCCATCCATCACTCCTCCGAGGAGATCAGCTGGATTTCGGCGGCCCGCTTTCATCCGGTGAACCTGGTGCTCGGCACGATCGGGGTCGACGTCGTGCTACTGATGGCCGGCATCTCGCCGAACGTGATGATCTGGGTCGGTCCGTTCACCACCTTCCATTCGGCCTTCGTGCACGCCAACCTGAACTGGACCTTCGGCCCGTTCAGATACGTGCTGGCGACGCCGGTGTTCCACCGCTGGCACCACACGCCGCTCGAAGAGGGCGGCGACACCAATTTTGCCGGCACTTTCCCGCTCTGGGACGTGCTGTTCGGGACCTTCCGCATGCCGAAGGGGGAGCTGCCGAAGGAGTACGGCAAGGACGAAGCCACGATGCCGAAGGAGATCGCCGGCCAGCTCGCCTATCCGTTCCGGCGCTAAAGGCAGGGCAGCGGCTTCGAGCGCCGCAAAATCAGTCCGTTCAAACAATAGTCGGCGAATTTGCGGAACGTTCACGAATTAAAGGCAGGTTAGCGAGGTCGGGCACCGGCTCCGCTGTTATCTGATCGCTTCTGCCGGTTTGTGACGTCCCGGGGGTGAGAGTATGCGTAAAGAGTTGCTGCGCCGTCATGCGCGCGTCTGTCTTCTGGTTGCGGCCGCGGTGCTGGCATCGCCTTCTGCCGGCCTTGCCGAGTCGACCGCCGATACCATCGCGGTCAATGTCGATCAGGCCAAGCTGGTCCGGCTTCCGGGCAAGGTGGCAACCATCGTGGTCGGCAATCCGCTGATCGCGGACGTCACGCTCCAGCCCGGCGGCATGGTCATCGTGACCGGTAAGGGTTATGGTGCCACCAATTTCATCGCGCTCGACCGCGGCGGCGAGATCCTGGTCGACCGCCAGATCCAGGTCGAAGGCCCGAGCGACCGGCTCGTCACCGTCTATCGCGGGATCGAGCGCGAGTCCTACAGCTGCATGCCGCTTTGCCAGCGCCGCGTGACGCTGGGCGACAGCGACAGCTATTTCAACAACACCATGAGCCAGGCCGGTTCGCTGGCCAGCACTGCCAGCGGCGGTGGGGCTGCCAAGCAGAATTAACGCGACCGGAGGGGACGTACGGCAGGCGTTTTTCCGCGCTCGGCGTCGCTCGCGTCGGCGTAGCCAGGAAATCCTGCCCCGATTTCGGTTTCTCTTCGAACATTCAAGCTCGGTTAATGATGTCAGTTCAATCTTGCGATGGGATTCCTCGCAGATCGTGTTCACACATTCGAAGTAAGCATTGTTTAAGCGGCCATCCCCAGATTGACCCGTGCAGGAACGTCGCGGCAGAGCAAACCGCGATGCTTCTCCTATTGATGAGGACAAGCCTCGTGCTCGGTCGGAGCCAATCGGGATAAGGTCATGTTTCGCGATACAATGCGACGGTTCCTGGGAGATCGGCGAGCCAACGTCGCCATCATTTTCGCGCTCATGCTGGTTCCGACCATCTTCCTCCTGGGCATGGCGCTCGACTACACGCTCGCTTTGCGTAAGAAAGCGCAACTGGACGCGGCCGCGGACGCCGCGGCGGTCGCCGCTGTGAGGCCGGCCATGCTGACGCAGAGCGACGACACCGTCGTCCAGGCAACCGCAGCAGCCGTCTTCGCGGCGAAGGCAAATCTTCCTGGCCTGTCGTCAGTGCCGACCCCGACGATCAATATTGTCGATTCCGGGCTCCAGCGCACGATCACCGTTTCATATACGGCGCAATCCATCAATAATTTTCCGGGCATTCTTGGCCAGCAGACCTGGCAAATCCAGGGAACGTCGACGGCCAAGGCCTCGAGCGCGCCCAACATGAATTTCTATCTGCTGATGGATGACTCGCCGTCCATGGGTATTGGCGCAACCTATAATGACATCGCCAATCTCATTGCCTACACGGCGCCCGCGAGCCAGGTCGTGAAATCTTCGCAGAATTGCGGCTTCGCCTGCCATGAAACTTCTCCCAGCTCCAACTGCAGTGCCACAAGCCCCTGTCCGAGCGCCGTAGACAACCTGACCATCGCCCGCAACAAGAATGTCACCTTGCGGATTGATCTCGTGACAAGCGCTGTCAACCAGTTGCTCAACACATGGTCGAACTGCCCGCAGTCGGGCGTTTCAGGCGGCGTCATGCAGTGCATGGCGGCGCTGAACAACACGACCTACAAAGCGGCGCTTTATACGTTCGACCTGGGTTTGAACACACTGGCGACGCTGACCACGCCGACCTCCGCCGGAAAGCAGGTTTCCAACATCGCGCTGATGCCGGTCCATCACCAAAACTGCGTCGTCCCAACGACGAACTGCAAGACCGACAATGGGACAAATATCCTCGGCGCGCTGACAACGCTGAACGGCATCATGCCCACGCCCGGCCTTGGCAGCAACAGCTCAGGCGATACGCCGCAGGAAGTGGTGTTCCTGGTCACTGACGGTGTCGAGGACAAGATCTCCGCGACTTGCCCCAACGCGAGCTTTGCCTCCAACAGTCGATGCCAGCAGCCGATGGACACGTCGATCTGCACGACCATCAAGAAACGGGGCATCAAGATTGCGGTCCTCTACACGGAGTATCTGCAACTTATCAAAAATAGCACGACCGGAATTACGGTAACGGACGGCTGGTACATGAGCTGGATCGACAAGTACGACCAGCCCGATCCCTCGAGCGGCACGATCGCGCAAAATCTCCAATCGTGCGCCTCGCCTGGCTTCTATGCCCACGTTCAGACCGGCGGCGATATTTCGAGTGCGCTGACGAACCTCTTCATCAAGGTCGCGTCGAGCACAGCCAGCCTTTCGCAGTAGGACAGCCGCATGACCGGACTTGAGGCCCTAACAAAGAAGAGACGCAGAGGTCGCTGCGCCGCTTTCCTTGGCGACAGCAATGGCGCAACGGCCGTCGAATTCGCGCTCGTTGCCGCGCCGTTCCTCGCCCTCATCATCGCGCTGATTCAGACCTTCCTGGTTTTCTTTGCTCAGCAGCTGCTCGAATCCGTGGTGCGTCAATCCGCACGCCTCATCATGACAGGGCAAGTCCAGTCTGCGCAAATGACGCAGGCCGCATTCAAGCAGAAGGTGTGCGATCAGGTCGTGATCTTCTTCAGCTGCTCGGGCCTCATGGTCGACGTGCAGGTCGCTAACTCCTGGACGACGGCGGACACGAGCATGCCTCCGTTGACCTTCAACGCTCAGGGGCAGGTCACGAATAACTGGCAGTTCAATCCTGGAGACGCCGGGGACATCGTCGTTCTCCGTGTGACCTATGTGTGGCCCGTGGTCCTCGGACCGCTCGGTTTCAATCTCTCGAATTTGTCGAACGGCAACCGGCAGATCATGGCGTCCGCCGCTTTCCAGAACGAGCCTGCATCCTAGAGGGAGTTAAGCCATGATCGCCGGCCTGTCGTTTCGCCCGTGCCACCTGTGGACCGACGTTCGCGGCGTTGCAGCGACCGAGTTTGCCATCGTGGTCCCGTTCATGCTCGTGCTCTATATCGGCGGCGTCGAGCTCGGGAATGGGCTGGCCATGAACGTCAAGGTCAGTGCAACAGCACATAGTGTTGCCGACATGATTTCGCAGAACACGCAGATCAGTACGGCCCGGATGGACAGCATCCTTTCGGCTTCGAGCGCCATCATGGCTCCTTATCCCATCAAGGGTTCGGGTGGCGCTTCCCTGATGACGATCACGGTCTCCGGAGTCTCGACCGACAGTAACGGCAAGGCGACGGTTCAATGGAGCCGGTCAACCAGTGCGTCGGGAGCAAGACCGGTTGGTCAGACGATGACACTGTCGTCGTTTACCGCGCCTGACCCAAAGAATCCGACCAATGCCAATATCTCGCTCGTTCTCAGCGAGGTGTCCTACGACTATACGCCCAACCTCGGCTACACGATTAGCGGCACCGTGAAGCTGACCGACAGCTATTACCTGTTTCCGCGCTGCTCGACCAACAGCCCGAGCAATTCGACCTTTCCCTATTATGACGTGAAGTATCCAGCCACGACAACTTGCACCTGCATACAGCACTTGCAGCAGAAATCTTGTTAGCGGCTGATCTCGGCTGCGGCGTTCTGATTTCCAGTATCGAGGAGGCCGGTTCGACTCCGCAGCGGCGATTGCGTAAGTATCGTTGGTCCACGACATCAATAAAAAAGGCCGCGCATCTCGCGCGGCCTTTTGCCTTTAGTCCGTGACGCGATCCCGTCCTCGGCCCGGCGCGCTCAGCCGGCGGCGCGGAGGTTGTCGGCTGCCTGCTTGCCGGAACGACGGTCGGCCACGATCTCGTAGGAGACCTTCTGGCCTTCGCGCAGCGAGCCGAGGCCGGCGCGCTCGACGGCGCTGATATGAACGAACACGTCGTTGCCGCCGTCGTCGGGCGCAATGAAGCCATAGCCCTTGGTCGCGTTAAACCACTTCACGGTTCCCATGCTCATGGGGGTAGTCCCTTCTCAGATACACAATGTAAAAGCCCGCTCGCGCAGGCAGGTTAGATCGAATTTTTGGAAGGGTCGTCAGCGTGTCTGAACCGGCTGTACCGGTGGATGCTAATGTCGTCCGGCCGAAAATCGATTAATTCATTTTATCGGAAACAGGGCCTCAGAACAATCCTGACGTGCACGATTTTTTGATCCGCCGCGATGCCCGCGGCGGATCAGCATACAGGTCAGAATTTTAATTCCGCGCTCGCGCGCCGAAGGCGATCAGCGGCGGCGGAACTGACCGCCACGCTGCGGGCCACCCCGCGGCGGTCCGCCCGGCGTTGCAGGACGTTCGTCCTTGTGGCGGAAAATCAGCCGGCCTTTCTCGAGGTCGTAGGGCGACATCTCGACCGTCACGCGGTCGCCCGCCAGCGTCTTGATGCGGTTCTTCTTCATCTTGCCGGCGGTGTAGGCGACGATCTCGTGTCCGGCGTCGAGCTGCACGCGGTAGCGCGCGTCGGGGAGGATTTCGGTGACCAGTCCTTCGAACTGGATCAGCTCTTCCTTAGCCATGTGGTTGTCTCCAGTCGTGGACGGCTAATGCGAATGAGGATTGCGGTTCGGTCGACCGGCGGGACGACTCTCGCGGCGCAAAAA
Source organism: Bradyrhizobium sp. USDA 4486 (assembly GCF_054057995.1). Taxonomy (NCBI): domain Bacteria; kingdom Pseudomonadati; phylum Pseudomonadota; class Alphaproteobacteria; order Hyphomicrobiales; family Nitrobacteraceae; genus Bradyrhizobium; species Bradyrhizobium sp. USDA 4486. Next base: position 5,640,367 of record NZ_JBSRZV010000001.1, on the reverse strand, counting down.
GGCAACGCCTTGTATTCCATCAGGCTTGCCTGCGCTATGCGCGGGACGCGGTTCCGGCCGATCGGTTGGTGAGGAATTCATCTTACCACCGGAACGGCGGCGGCGGCGAGACCCCTTCGAGGCGTTGTGGCCTTCGCCGGGCCTGCCATCAACAGGTCTGCCTTCGACATGACGTCCTTCGCCGTGTCGTCCGTCTGCATGCCGTCCGTCACCATGCCTTCCGCCATGCGGACGCTGGCCGGGACGGCCGGACCGGCCGGAGCGATGCTGCGCAGCAGCGGGGGCTTGAGCGGCCTCTCGGCCGGCATCGGTACGGTGATCCTCACGCGGCAGCGCCACGCGGATCAGCCGCTCGATGTCGCGGAGATAGCTGAGTTCCTCGCCGCCGGCGACCAGCGAGATCGCAGTGCCATCGGCGCCGGCGCGCGCGGTGCGGCCGATGCGGTGGACATAGGTCTCCGGCACGTTGGGCAGGTCGAAGTTGATGACGTGGCTGATGCCATCGACGTCGATGCCGCGCGCGGCGATGTCGGTGGCGACCAGGGTGCGGATCTCGCCCGAGCGGAACTGCGCCAGCGTGCGCTCGCGATGGTTCTGCGACTTGTTGCCGTGGATGGCGTTGGCGGCGATGCCGGCCTTGGCCAGCGTCTTCACCACCTTGTCCGCGCCGTGCTTGGTGCGGGTGAAGACCAGCGCGCGGTTGATCTCTTCGTCCTTCAGCAGCTTGGTCAGGAAGGCCGGCTTGGCCGAGAAATCGACCTGGAGGATGCGCTGGTTGATCCGCTCGGCGGTCGAGGAAACCGGGGTCACCGCGACGCGGGCGGGGTCTCGCAGCATGGAATCGGCAAGCTCGGCGATGTCCTTCGGCATGGTGGCCGAGAAGAACAGCGTCTGCCGCTTGATGGGCAGCTTGGCGACGATTTTGCGGATATCGTTGATGAAACCCATGTCGAGCATGCGGTCGGCCTCGTCGAGCACGAGGAATTCAACGCTCGAGAGCTTCAGTCCGTTGCTCTGCACGAGGTCGAGCAGGCGGCCCGGGGTCGCGACCAGCACGTCGACGCCCTGCATCAGGGCGCGGACCTGTCGGCCCATCGGCACGCCGCCGATGGCGAGTGTCGAGGACAGGCGGATGTGGCGGCCATAGGCGTTGAAGCTGTCGAGGATCTGCCCCGACAGTTCGCGGGTCGGCGACAGCACCAGGACGCGAGCCGTCTTCGGCTGCGGCTTGATGCGGTTCTCGAGCAGCCGATGCAGGATCGGCAGCGCGAAAGACGCGGTCTTGCCGGTCCCGGTCTGGGCGATGCCGACCACGTCGCGGCCGGTCAGTGCCAGCGGAATGGTTTGGGTCTGGATTGGGGTGGGAGTGACGTAATTCTCTTCGCGAAGAGCGCGGGCGATGGGTTCGGCGAGGCCGAAGTCCTGAAACGAAGTCAAAAGACGGGTTCTTTCCATGTCAAAAGCGGACGCCCAGCGCATCTGGCGCGGCGTGCGCAAAGGGTGTCGAGAAGACACCTGCGTGTTTGGGGTGTCGGATGGCTTGGGAGATATGGGGCAAGCCAGAGGCCCGCAGGGGGCTTAAGAACACGCGGCTTGCTACGACCCCTTGATTCGCAAGAGATCTCGCTCGTTCATATGGAACATCGAGGGGGCGCTTTCAAGGCAAGGCCGCCCGAAACAGCGATTGCGGTGCAGAAATAGTTGTGCCGGAAATTTAGCCAAAGGCTGAAATTTGCCCATAAAATAACCAGCCTGCCACTTTCGCATACATTTGGGTTGCCTGATATTTGGGCGATTTGATGACGGCGAAACTTTGATTTCTGCCAATTTAAACAACGAAATCAATCGGTTGGTTGGTGTCTCCCCCATGGCACGGTTCTTGCGATTCCGTTAATCGCAGGCGGCCGTGGGGCCGTTTCGCAGCGTATTCACGCCTGCGTCAGGGAGACGAGACACTCATGTTTAGCAAATCCACTCACGATATAGCGGCGTCATTCAGCCGCCGCGGCGTGCTCGCCGCGACCGCCAGCCTGATGCTCGGCCTGGCTTCCATTTCCGGTGCGAAGGCCGCGGACGACACCATCAAAGTCGGCGTGCTTCATTCCCTGTCCGGTACCATGGCCATCAGCGAAACCACGCTGAAGGATACCATCCTCTTCCTGATCGACGAGCAGAACAAGAAGGGCGGCGTGCTCGGCAAGAAGCTCGAGGCCGTCGTTGTCGATCCCGCCTCGAACTGGCCGCTGTTCGCCGAGAAGGCCCGCGAGCTGATTACCAAGGACAAGGTCTCGGTCGTGTTCGGCTGCTGGACCTCGGTGTCGCGCAAATCGGTGCTCCCGGTGTTCAAGGAGCTCAACAACATCCTGTTCTACCCGGTGCAGTACGAGGGCGAAGAGTCCGAGCGTAACGTGTTCTACACGGGCGCTGCGCCGAACCAGCAGGCGATCCCCGCCGTCGACTATCTGATGAAGGAAGAGAAAGTGAAGCGCTGGGTGCTCGCCGGCACCGACTATGTCTATCCGCGCACCACCAACAAGATCCTGGAAGCCTATCTGAAGTCGAAGGGTGTCGCCCAGGAAGACATCATGATCAACTACACGCCGTTCGGTCATTCCGACTGGCAGACCATCGTTGCCGATATCAAGAAGTTCGGCTCGGCCGGCAAGAAGACCGCGGTGGTTTCGACCATCAACGGCGACGCCAACGTTCCCTTCTACAAGGAGCTCGGCAACCAGGGCATCAAGGCCAAGGACATCCCGGTGGTCGCGTTCTCGGTGGGTGAGGAAGAGCTCGCCGGCATCGACACCAAGCCGCTGGTCGGCCATCTCGCCGCCTGGAACTACTTCGAGTCGATCAAGAGCCCGGCGAACGAGAAGTTCATCAAGGACTGGCAGACCTACACCAAGAACCCGAAGCGCGTGACCAACGACCCGATGGAAGCGCACGTGATCGGCTTCAACATGTGGGTGAAGGCCGTCGAGAAGGTGAAGTCGACCGATCCGGACAAGGTGATCGATGCGCTTCCAGGCATCGAGGCGCCGAACCTGACGGGCGGCGTGTCGAAGATGCTGCCGAACCACCACATCACCAAGCCGGTGTTCATCGGCGAGATCAAGGGCAACGGCCAGTTCGACGTGGTCTGGAAGACCCCGAGCCTCGTTGCCGGCGATGCCTGGTCGAAGGAGCTCGACGGTTCCAAGGACCTGATCGGCGACTGGGTCGGCAAGAAGTGCGGCAACTTCAACACCAAGACCAACAAGTGTCTCGGCTCCGGCTCCTGATCCGGATCTGACGTCTATCGCACGATGGGAGAAGACGGCTATTCCGCCGTCTTCTCCCCACTTCTGCCGGGGTGATCCACAGTGCCAACCGATTTATCTGTCCGTCTCTGCACGTTTGTTCTCTCGCTGATTCTGATTGCGTTTGCGCTGCCGGCTTTTGCCGGCCCATTCGAGGATGCGGTCGCCAAATTCGCCAACGACGAGTTTTCCGACACCGAAGAGGCGATCGGCTTGATCGCGAGCAGCGGCAACAAGCTGGCCTTTCCGATCATCAGCGCGCTCCAGGACGGCCGGCTGATGGCCGATGCCGATAGCAAGAAGGTTTACGTCACCGGCCCCGACGGCAAGTCGGTCGACGCCGCAACCGGCGAGCCCGTCGCCAGCGTTCCCGACAGCGCGAGCGCGGTGCGTCTCAACAACCGCCTGCGTCGCAGCGTCGATGCAGCACTCGGCAGCCTGACGCTGCAGTCGCCGGATCTGGCGACGCGCCTCCAGGCCGCGCAATCCGTCTTCAAGTCGCACGAGGAGACTGCGCTCGACGCGGTCGATGCCGCGCTCGCCAAGGAGACCAACAAATCGGTCAAGGCGGCGCTCGGCGAAGCCCGCGCGGCGATCCTGCTGTTCAAGTCTGACGCCAGCGAGGTCGAGAAGCTCGAAGCGGTCGGCACCCTCAAGGCGCGCGGCGACCAGGAGGCATTGGCTCTGCTCACGGGCATGGGCGACCAGCCGGCCTCGGTGACCAAGGCTGCCGCCAGCGCCATCAGCTCGATCCAGTCTTCGCTCGCGGTCTGGTCGACGGTGCAGAACGCCTGGTACGGCCTCTCGCTCGGCTCGGTGCTGCTGCTCGCCGCGATCGGCCTTGCCATCACCTTCGGCGTGATGGGCGTCATCAACATGGCGCATGGCGAGATGGTGATGATCGGGGCCTACACCACCTTCGTGGTGCAGGAGGTGATCCGCACCCGGTATCCCGCATTGTTCGACTTTTCGCTGCTGATCGCGGTGCCGCTCGCCTTCCTCGTCGCCGGTGCGATCGGCGTGTTGATCGAGCGCAGCATCATCCGGTTTCTCTACGGCCGCCCGCTGGAGACGCTGCTCGCGACCTGGGGGCTGTCGCTGGTGCTGCAGCAGGCCGTGCGCACCATGTTCGGCCCGACCAACCGCGAGGTCGGCAACCCCTCCTGGATGAGCGGCGCCTTCGAGCTCGGCCAGATCACCATCACCTATAACCGGCTCTGGATCCTCTGCTTCACGCTCGCCGTGTTCGCGATCCTGCTCGCGATGCTGCGCTACACCGCGCTCGGCCTCGAGATGCGCGCGGTGACGCAGAACCGCCGCATGGCGGCTTCGATGGGCATCGCCACCTCGCGCGTCGACGCGCTGACCTTCGGCCTCGGCTCGGGTATCGCGGGCATTGCCGGCGTGGCGCTGTCGCAGATCGACAATGTCAGCCCCAATCTCGGCCAGAGTTACATCATCGATAGTTTCATGGTCGTGGTGTTCGGCGGGGTCGGCAATCTCTGGGGCACGCTGGTCGGCGCCTTCACGCTCGGCATCGCCAACAAGTTCCTGGAGCCGGTCGCCGGCGCCGTGCTCGGCAAGATCGCGATTCTCGTTCTCATCATCCTGTTCATTCAAAAGCGCCCGCGCGGGCTGTTCGCGCTCAAGGGCCGTGCGGTGGAAGCATGACCCCTCACATGCTGACCCGATCGCTGGACCGCGGTGCGACGATCTTCCTCGTGATCGTCGCGGCCTGCGGCATCCTCATCCCGCTCTCCAATCTGCTGTTGCCTCCAGGCTCGTTCCTCCAGGTGCCGACTTACCTGGTCGCGCTCTGGGGCAAATATGTCTGCTACGCCATCCTGGCGCTCGCGATCGACCTGATCTGGGGCTATTGCGGCATCCTCTCACTCGGCCACGGCGCCTTCTTCGCGCTCGGCGGCTACGCGATGGGCATGTACCTGATGCGGCAGATCGGCACCCGTGGCGTCTACGGCAACCCCATCCTGCCCGATTTTATGGTATTCCTGAACTGGCAGAAGCTGCCCTGGTACTGGTACGGCTTCGACATGTTCTGGTTTGCGGCGCTGATGGTGCTGGTCGTGCCGGGCCTGCTCGCCTTCTGCTTCGGCTGGCTCGCCTTCCGCTCCCGCGTCACCGGCGTGTATTTATCGATCATCACGCAGGCGATGACCTACGCGCTGCTGCTCGCCTTCTTCCGCAACGACTTTGGTTTTGGCGGCAATAACGGCCTCACCGACTTCAAGGACATTCTAGGCTTCAACGTGCAGGCGGAGGGCACCCGCGCAGCGCTGTTCGCGCTGAGCTGCCTCGCACTGATCCTCGGTTTCCTGATCTGCCGCGCGATCGTCTCGTCCAAGCTCGGCAAGGTGCTGATCGCAGTGCGCGATGCGGAATCGCGCACGCGCTTCCTGGGCTACCGCGTCGAGTCCTACAAGCTGTTCGTGTTCACGGTGTCGGCCTGCATGGCCGGCGTTGCCGGCGCGCTCTACGTGCCGCAGGTCGGCATCATCAATCCGTCCGAATTCGCCCCCGGCAATTCGATCGAGGCGGTGATCTGGGTCGCAGTCGGCGGCCGCGGCACGCTGGTGGGCGCTGCGCTCGGCGCCATCGTCGTCAACTACGCCAAAACCTTCTTCACCTCGGGCGTGCTGGCGCCGTACTGGTTGTTCATGCTGGGCGCGCTGTTCATCCTGGTGACCTTGCTGCTGCCCAAGGGCATCGTCGGCACCTTCAATGCCTGGTGGGACCAGTCGAAGGACAAGCGCGCGGCGACCTCGGCGAGCGCCGCCGCCGAAGACGGCGTCAGCCAACCGAAGATGGCGGAGTAAGCGGTCATGAACGTCATGGACACCCGCGCGACCTCCGCGATGCTTTACCTGGACGGCGTGCACGTCTCGTTCGACGGTTTTCACGCCATCAACAACCTGTCGCTGACACTCGAACCCGGCGAGATGCGCGCCATCATCGGCCCGAACGGCGCCGGCAAGACCACGATGATGGACATCATCACCGGCAAGACCAAGCCCGACGAGGGCACGGTGTTGTTCGACGGCGTCACCGATTTGACGCGGCTCGACGAGACCCGCATCGCCGAGCTCGGCATCGGCCGCAAGTTCCAGAAGCCGACCGTGTTCGAGAGCCAGACCGTGCAGGACAACCTCCTGCTCGCGCTCAATGTTGACCATAGCGTCAAGGGCACGCTGTTCTGGCGCGGCAGCAAGGCCGAATCCGAGCGCATCGACAAGGTGCTGGAGACGATCCGCCTCACCGAGGCGCGCAACCGTCTCGCCGGCAGCCTCAGCCACGGCCAGAAGCAGTGGCTCGAGATCGGCATGCTGCTGGCGCAGGACCCGAAGCTGCTGCTCGTCGACGAGCCCGTCGCCGGCATGACCGACGTGGAGACGCATCTGACCGCCGAGCTCTTGAAAGAGATCAACAAGACCCACACCGTGATGGTGGTCGAGCATGACATGACGTTCGTGCGCGAGCTCGGCGTCAAGGTCACCTGCCTGCACGAAGGCACGGTGCTGGCCGAAGGCACCATCGACCAGGTCTCGTCCAACGAGCGGGTCATCGAAGTCTATCTGGGACGCTGAGCAATGCTTGAGGTCAAGGACATCAACCTGTTCTACGGCGCGGCGCAGGCGCTGCGCGGCGTCTCGATCGCGGCCGAGCCGGGCAAGGTGACGTGCGTGCTCGGGCGCAACGGCGTCGGCAAGACCTCGCTGCTGCGCGCCATGGTCGGGCAATATCCGATCTCCTCGGGCGCGATCGTGCTCGACGGCAGCGACATCACCGGCCTCAAGCCCTATGAGCGCGCCCGCAAGGGCATCGGCTTCGTGCCGCAGGGCCGAGAGATCTTTCCGCTTTTGACAGTCGAGGAGAACCTCAAGACCGGCTTCGGCCCGCTGAAGCGCGAGGACAAGCACATTCCGGACGACGTGTTCTCGCTGTTTCCGGTGCTGCAATCCATGCTCGGCCGGCGCGGCGGCGACCTCTCCGGCGGCCAGCAGCAGCAGCTCGCGATTGGCCGCGCGCTGGTGATGCGGCCAAAGCTGCTGCTGCTCGACGAGCCGACCGAGGGCATCCAGCCCTCGATCATCAAGGACATCGGCCGCGCCATCTCATACCTGCGCAATCTCGGCAACATCGCCATCGTGCTGGTCGAACAATATCTCGACTTTGCCTGCGAACTCGGCGACAGTTTTGCCGTGATGGATCGCGGCGCGGTGAAGTTCACCTGCAACCGCTCCAATCTCGACCCGAGCGAAATCAGCCGCCAGATGGCGCTGTAGCCCGGAAATTTGCCGCGACCGGCTGGGGAGGCGGATGCGCAGCGAGCTATCAGCCACGTCTATCTTATTCGAGGCGAACCGCGCCCGCGGCGCGGTGCGGTTCGGCGTGCATGCCCGTGACGGGGTGACGCGACGCGGGGCCCTGCATGAATCCGGCTCCTTGCGTGTGCGCTTTCCCTCGCCGGAAGGCGAAGGGCTCTCCGGCGTGTTCGTCAACACGGCAGGTGGCGTTGCCGGCGGTGATCGCTTCGACATCGAGATCGCGGTCGCCGATGCCGCGCGCCTGACATTGACCACAGCGGCCGCCGAAAAGGTCTATCGCGCGCCTGGCGCGGCGGCGCAGCTCAATATCGCCTTGAAGGTCGCCGCTGGCGCGCATCTCGCCTGGTTGCCCCAGGAGACGATCCTGTTCGATCGTGCCCGGGTCCATCGCCGCTTCGACATCGAGCTCGACGCGGCCGCCTCGCTCCTGCTTTGCGAGATCGTCGTATTCGGCCGCACCGCCATGGGCGAGCGGATGGAGCAGGGCGAGTTCGTCGACCGCTGGCGGCTCTCCCGCGGCGGCAAATTGGTGTTCGCGGAGACCGTCAGGCTCGATGGCAATATCGGCGCCAAACTTGGCCGGTCCGCCGCCGCAAAAGGCGGCGCCGCGATCGGCACGGCGCTGATCGTCCCCGGCGACGAGGCCCTGGTTGAAAAAATCCGCGAGGCCTCGGACTCATTCTCCGGCGAAGTCGGAATCTCGGCCTGGAATGGCTTTGCAATGGCGCGGTTCTGTGCCCAAGATGCAGCGCGCTTGCGGGCCGACATGATGGCCGTGCTGGCGCGCACAGGTGCGGCGCTGCCGCGGCTCTGGCTGAATTGACGTGTTGAATGGAAGAGATTTTTCATGAATCTGTCTCCCCGCGAAAAGGACAAGCTTCTGATCTCGATGGCCGCCATCGTGGCGCGCCGCCGGCTGGATCGCGGCGTCAAGCTCAACCATCCCGAGGCGGTCGCGATCATCTCCGATTTCATTCTCGAAGGCGCGCGCGACGGCCGCACCGTGGCCGATCTGATGCAGTCAGGCGCGCAGGTGCTGACCCGCGACCAGGTGATGCCGGGAATTCCCGAGATGATCCACGACATCCAGGTCGAGGCAACGTTCCCTGATGGCACCAAGCTCGTCACCGTGCACGAGCCGATCAGGTAGCTGCTAATTCGTCATTCCGGGGCGCGCCGCAGGGCGAACCCGGAATCCAGAGGTTTTGGTTTCGAGATTCCGGGTTCTCGCTGCGCGAGCCCCGGAATGACGAGGAGGATAGAATGATCCCCGGCGAACTCTTCATCCAGGACGGCGAGATCGAGCTCAATGCCGGCCGCAGAACCGTAACGCTCACGGTCGCCAATACCGGCGACCGCCCGATCCAGGTCGGCTCGCACTACCATTTCTTCGAGACCAACCCCGCGCTGAAGTTCGACCGCAAGAAAGCGCGCGGCATGCGCCTCGACATCGCCGCCGGCACCGCCGTCCGCTTCGAGCCCGGCCAGACCCGCGACGTCCAGCTCGTCGCGTTGGCCGGCAAGAAGACCATCTACGGCTTCCGCGGCGACGTGATGGGGAAGCTGTGAGTTCAGCAGGAACGAGCATGGCGCGGCACCGTTGAGGCGAAAACGGAGGAATTTGCCATGCTCTCCCCGATCCGCCTCGTCACCGAAGCCGCCGAGCTCGCCGCGCACCGCCACAACGGGATGGCGCGGAAGGGGCGCGGCAATCAGCCCTACATCAATCACCTCGCCGAGGTCGCGAACCTGCTTGCGACCGCCACCGACGGCGCCGATGCCGAGCTGGTCGCGGCCGGCTGGCTGCACGATACGATAGAGGACACTGATACTACACGCGAGGAGCTTGCGCAGACATTCTCCGCGCGTGTCGCCTCCCTTGTCGTCGAATGCACCGACGATATGAGCCTGCCGAAGGCCGAGCGGCGGCAGAAGCAGATCGAGGACGCTCCGCACAAGTCTCCCGGCGCCAAGCTGATCAAGATCGCCGACAAGATCAGCAATATCGGCGCGCGGATTCAGTCCGATCCAACCGCCGGAGAGCGTGACGAGCTCGCCGACTACACCGGCTGGGCCGAACAGGTGGTCGCGGGCTGCCGCGGCGGCAATGCGTGGCTCGACACGAAATTCGACGATGCCGTGAAAGCAGCGAGGGCTTTGCTGTGAGCAGACAACAGTTCAATCGGAAACGGGGCTTGTGATGTCCGTCAAGATAAAGCGTTCCGTCTATGCCGACATGTTCGGCCCGACCACCGGCGACAGGGTGCGGCTGGCCGATACCGACCTCATCATCGAGGTGGAGAAGGATTTCACCACTTATGGCGAGGAGGTGAAGTTCGGCGGCGGCAAGGTGATCCGCGACGGCATGGGGCAGTCGCAGGTGACCAACAAGCAGGGCGCGGCCGACACCGTCATCACCAATGCGCTGATCGTCGATCACTGGGGCATCGTGAAAGCCGACGTCGCGATCAAGGACGGCATGATCTCCGCGATCGGCAAGGCCGGCAATCCCGACATCCAGCCGGGCATCACCATCGTCATCGGTCCCGGCACCGACGTGATCGCAGGGGAAGGCAAGATCCTCACCGCCGGCGGCTTCGACAGCCACATCCATTTCATCTGCCCGCAGCAGATCGAGCACGCGCTCATGAGCGGCGTCACCTCGATGCTGGGCGGCGGCACAGGCCCGTCGCACGGTACCTTCGCCACCACCTGCACGCCCGGCCCCTGGCACATTGGGCGGATGATCCAGTCGTTCGATGCCTTCCCGGTCAATCTGGGCATCTCCGGCAAGGGCAACGCTTCGCGTCCCGCCGCGCTGGTAGAGATGATCAAGGCCGGCGCCTGTGCGCTGAAGCTGCATGAGGATTGGGGCACCACGCCGGCCGCGATCGACAACTGCCTGTCGGTGGCCGATGACTACGACGTCCAGGTCATGCTGCATTCCGACACGCTGAATGAGTCCGGCTTCGTCGAGGACACGATCAAGGCCTTCAAGGGCCGCACCATCCACGCCTTCCACACCGAGGGCGCTGGCGGCGGCCACGCGCCTGACATCATCAAGGTCGCCGGTCTGAAGAACGTGCTGCCATCCTCGACGAATCCGACGCGGCCCTTCACGCGCAACACCATCGACGAGCATCTGGACATGCTGATGGTGTGCCACCACCTCGATCCGTCGATCGCGGAAGATCTGGCATTCGCAGAAAGCCGCATCCGCAAGGAGACCATAGCGGCGGAGGACATCCTGCACGATCTCGGCGCGCTCTCGATGATGTCCTCGGATTCGCAGGCCATGGGCCGGCTCGGCGAGGTCATCATCCGGACCTGGCAGACCGCCGACAAGATGAAGAAGCAGCGTGGGCAACTCGCCCAGGACAAGGGCAAGGACAACGACAACTTTCGCGTCAAGCGCTACATCGCCAAGTATACGATCAACCCGGCGATTGCGCACGGCGTGTCAAAATTGATCGGCTCGGTGGAGAAGGGCAAGCTTGCCGATCTGGTGCTGTGGTCGCCCGCGTTCTTCGGCGTCAAGCCGGACTGCGTCGTCAAGGGTGGCACCATCGTCGCAGCGCCCATGGGCGATCCCAACGCCTCGATTCCGACGCCGCAGCCGGTGCATTACCAGCCGATGTTCGGCGCCTTCGGCAGGGCGCGCACCGCATCTTCGGTCGTCTTCACCTCGAAGGCTGCAGTCACCGGCGGTCTCGCGCGAAAGCTCGGCATCGAGAAGAAGCTCTACGCAGTCCAGAACACCCGCGGAAAGATCTCGAAGAAGAGCATGATCCACAACGACGCCACACCCGACATCGAGGTCGATCCGGAGACCTATGAGGTGCGCGCCGATGGCGAACTCCTCACCTGCGCCCCCGCCGAGGTGCTGCCGATGGCGCAGCGATATTTCATGTACTGAAATAGCGGGTCAACGCATGTCCCCGGAACATGTCCGGGGATGGCTTTTCGGGTTTTGCGTTCGATCCCGCCTGGTCTAATGTCCCGCCCGGTATCGTAACCTTGAGAAGAAAAGCCGGGAGGATTTCTCGTGATCTACGTCGTTGCCACCTTGACCATCAAGCCCGAGACGCGCGCCGAATTCATTGCAGCCGCCACCGCCTGCATCAAGGAGACGCGGAAGGAGCCCGGCAATATCGCCTATGATCTGCACGAGAGCGTCACCGATCCCACCAAGATGGTGTTCGTCGAGCAGTGGGAGAATGCCGAGGCGCTGGTGCCGCATCGTGCCATGGAGCACATGAAGACGTTCGGCCGCGTCGCGGTGAAGTGCTTTACCGCGCCACCCAAGATCGAGGTGATCACGCCCGAGAAGGTCGAAGTACGGTAACAGGGTAGAAGCGAATGATCCGGGCGACGCAGGTTAAGGGACAGCACCGCTTCACGGAAGCCCCAGCGGATACGGTCGTGCTTGACTTCGACGATCGGCACCGCCGCCGCATGGTGATGACGGGAACGCGCGGTCTCGAGTTCCTGCTCGACCTGGAGAACGCCGTCGCGCTGCGCGGCGGCGATGCGCTGGTGCTCGAGGACGGAAGGCTGATCGAGGTGGTTGCGGCGCCCGAGCCGCTGCTCGAGATCCGCGGCCGCGATCCGCACCATCTCATCCGCGTCGGCTGGCATCTCGGCAACCGCCATCTGCCGACGCAGATCATGGCGAAGGCCTTGCGCATCCGCCGCGACCACGTCATCGAGGCGATGGTGAAAGGGCTCGGTGCGCGTGTGGTCGAGATCGAGGCGCCGTTCGATCCCGAAGGCGGCGCTTATGCCGATGCCGGTCGTGCGCACGGGCACGATAATCATGCCCATCATGATCACGCGCACGACGATCACGGTCATCATCACCATGATCATGGTCACGACCACCAACACGACGAGCATTGCGACCACCCAGACCATCACCACGGCCACAAGCATGCTCATGACCACAAATGAGCCGGCCAGTGCCGGCGACCTCGGCGAGGGCGAGGCGGCGGCGCTGTACCGGCTGATGACTTGGCTGTCGCCGGCGTTTCCCGTAGGTGGCTTCTCCTATTCCAGCGGCATCGAGTGGGCGGTCGAGGCGGGTGATATCACTGACACCGTGACGCTCGCCGACTGGCTCGAGGCGCTGCTCGCCAATGGCTCCGGCTATTGTGATGCGACGCTTCTGGTCCATGCCTATCGGGCTGCGGAGGCGGGTGACGAGGTCGCCCTGAGCGACATTGCCGAGCTTGCCGCGGCCTTCGTGCCGTCGCGCGAGCGGCAGCTCGAGACGACCTCGCAGGGACGCGCCTTCGTCGACATCGCACGCGCCGCGTGGGATGCCGATGGCCTGGATGCCATGGTGGCGGCATGCCGCACGCCACTGGTCTATCCCGTCGCCGTCGGGGTCGTCGCCGCGATGCACGGCGTCGCGCTGGCGCCGACGCTGCACGCCTTCCTGCATGCGCTGGTCTCGAACTGGATCTCGGCGGCAAGCCGCCTCATTCCGCTTGGCCAGACCGACAGCCAGCGCGTGCTGGTGAAGCTGGAAACCGCTGTGGCCGCCACCGCCAATCGTGCGCTGCATGCGACGCTGGACGATCTCGGCAGCTCGACGTTTCGCGCCGATCTCGCCAGCTTGCGGCACGAGACGCAATATACGCGGCTGTTTCGCTCTTGAGCGTTGCGGCCTTCAATCCATCAGGAGAGAGCTAGTCACATGTCGAAATCCCACGGCCCCTTGCGTGTCGGCGTCGGCGGCCCGGTCGGGTCGGGCAAGACCGCGCTGATGGACCTGCTGTGCAAGAGCATGCGCGAGCGCTATGACATCGCCGCGATCACCAACGACATCTACACCAAATGGGATGCGGAATTCCTGGTGCGGTCGGGCTCGCTGACGCCGGACCGCATCGCCGGCGTCGAGACCGGCGGTTGTCCGCACACCGCGATCCGTGAGGACGCCTCGATGAATCTCGCGGCGGTCGCGGACATGCGCGCGAAATTCCCGGGGCTCGATCTCGTGCTGATCGAATCCGGCGGCGACAATCTCGCTGCCACTTTTTCCCCTGAGCTGGCCGACCTCACCATCTACGTCATCGACGTGGCAGCCGGTGACAAGATCCCGTCCAAGGGCGGTCCCGGCATCACCCGATCCGACCTGCTGGTCATCAACAAGATCGACCTCGCGCCCCATGTCGGCGCCTCCCTGGAGAAGATGAATACGGACGCGCGACGCATGCGCGGCGAACGCCCCTTCGTCATGACAAACCTGAAGAAGAGCGAGGGGCTCGACCGCATCGTCGGCTTCATCGAGGCCAAAGGCGGCCTGAAACGGGCGTAGCGCAGGCGCTTTTCGCCGTTAACACCTGGGGCAAAGCGCGCCCCGCGGAACAAATTTCAGACACGGCGATTAACTACCTCCGGTGCCCGGGGGCAGGTTAATCGCGGCCAGACCATCGGCCGGACGAATTAAGCTTTTCGGGCGACCCAAGTTGCGTACTGATGCCTCCTCCTTCATTATCTCCGCCACTGGGGTTCACCCTGTTTCGGCACATGGCCGTTCGATCGGCGTTCATATGCTCCGTGCTTATTGTCGACCTGCTGCTTTCGCCTGAGTAGTCGCGTGGTCCGGCTGGGTTTCATCATCGGTTTCATCGCTCTGCTCGGAGCTTTGCTCTCCGGGCTGGCGGCCTATCGCGTTCACGACCAGGAGCTGGCGCTGGACCGGATCGCGCTCGCGCGCGCCATCGACGTTCACGCTAGCCTCGTACAGGACCGGCTGACCGAGCGCGAGCTGCTCGCGCGCGTCGCATCAGGCTTGTTCCGCGCGCCATCGGTGCTCAAGCCGAACATGCTGGAGCCGCTGCGCTCGGCCATCTACGCCTTCAAGACCGATTTCGTGGTGGCCGGCTGGGTTGCCCGCCTTCAACCGAACGAGCTCGCAGCGGCGCAGGCCGCGATCGCGGCCGCCGGCTTCCCGAAGCCTGAGATCCGCGACTACAACGATAAGCCGATCACTGGCCTCACCCAGCCGATCGACGTGTTGATGGATCTCGAGCCGCGCAGCGACGAGACCAAGATGCTGCCCGGCCGCAGCTATGATCAGGATCCGGTGCGCAGCGCGATGCTCACCCGCGCCCGGGTCGAGAAGCGGTCGGTCGCCTCCGACCCCGTGCCGCTCCTGCATGCGAACGGGCCGATCGGCGTGATCGTCGCAGCACCCGTCATTCCCGAAGGGGCGACCGTGCCGGTCGGCTTCGTCACATTTTCCTACGAGCTCGCCTCGCTGATGCTGACCAACGACGATATGTCGTTGTTCTCGGTCGCGCTCAAGGACCCGCGCCGGGAAGGCGGCGAGCTGATCGCCAACGACCAGGGCGTGGTCTCGACGCGCGGGGCGGCGGCGGACGGGCCGGCGCCGTCCGCGACGCGCACGGTGAGCTTCGGCGGTCGCGACTGGCAGCTTAGCTATTACGCCAAGACCAACTCGGCGCGGCGGGCCGAGCAGACCGCGATCATCGTGGCCGCGATCGGCTTTGCCATCACCGCGATGGTGTGCGGCCTGTTCGGCTATGTCGCCTACAACAATCTGCGGCTCAGCCGCGAGATCCAGGTGCGGATCGGCTTCGAGCGCCGGCTGACCGCCGTCATCGACGAGCTCAACCACCGAGTCAAGAACATCCTGGCGGTGATCCAGTCGATCGTGACGCGGACGCTGCGCCACGGCTCGGACATCGACGTCGCGCGCGAGCTCCTGATCGGCCGCATCCACGCCATGTCCAACGTGGTCTCGCTGCTCAGCGAGAGCCAGTGGCAGGGCGTCAAGCTGAAGGGCCTGTTCGAGGCGCGGGCCATCCCGCATGCGGACCGCATCGCCGTCACCGGTCCCGACATCGCGGTCAGCGCGCGCGCGGCGCAGAGCCTGTCGCTGTTGTTCTTCGAGCTCGCCTCGCACTCCGACGAGGGCCTGTCGCTGGTCGGCAAGCATCCGCACATCACCGCCAACTGGAACGTGACGGGCGAGGCGCCCGACGAGGTCTTCCATTTCCGCTGGGAGGAGTTCAACACCAGCGAAGCGACGCGCCGCCCGGATTCCGATTTCGGCCTGATCCTGCTCGACCGCGTCGCGCCCGAGGCGCTCGGCGGCACCGCCAAGCGCTTCTTCACCGATGTCTCCTATGTCTATGAGCTGACCGCGCCGATGGAGACGGTGGTCGATATGACCGAGCGCGATCGCACCGACAAGATCTCGGCGCCGGTAAGGCCCGTGCGCAGTTAAGCTTTCGGCCGCAAGATCAGGTCGACCAAGTTGCGCGCATACCCAGGCGTGATCGGCGTGATGCCGAAGACATAGCGGTAGAACAGGTTGCCATAGATCGCGTCGTAGAGATCTTCCGCCGGTCCCTCGGCCTGGATGCTGCCGTCGTTCTGGCCTGCGGCAATGATCTCCACCAGCGCGTCGCGGCGGAATTGCAGATAGTGGGCGTAGAACAACTCCGCCGAGCCGGTCTTCGAAATACATTCGGAGATGACAGCAAGCTGGACCTTGCCGAATTCGCCCTGAAGCGCCTCGGCATAGGCCGCGGCGTGGCGGCGGGTGCGCGCCGCGGGGCTGCCGGAGCCGACTGGTGGCAGCGGCAGCATCTGCGCGGCGTGGTGGAGGAAGGCGTCGATCAAAAGCGCCTCGCGCGACGGCCACCATTTATAGATCGTCATCTTGGAGACGCTGGAATGGCGCGCAACGGCGTCGATGGTGGTGGCGGCAAGGCCGGTGGCGGCCATAAGCGCATAGGCGCTTTCGAGGATGGCGTTCGTGGTCTCGATCGACCTCGGCCGGCCGCGCCGGGGCGCGCCGCCGGCCTCTTCACCCCCGCCTTTCGCCATCGCCACGTTCGGTCTCCTCGCGACACCCGGCATAGCGCAGCCGCCGCTTTCGGCCTAGCAGAATCGCACGATTCTTTTGGCAGCACGTGTCCGAGCGAATGGATCCCGGTTCGCGTGAAGAAAACGCGTCAAGATAGGAATCCAAGGCTCCGTTGCGAGTCCATGGGAACAGGGCTCTAGGCCTGCTGGCGCAAGGCCGCCGGCAAGTCCTGCCGCTTGGACCAGGAGATGTAGTAGGCAACTCCGGTCAGCGCGGCGAAACCAACGAGGCTCACCGCGATCTGCATCACCACCAGGTTCGGCCCCGTGATCAAGATGAGATGGCCGGCGAAGGACAGGAACACGGCGATGCAGAACACCGCGAGCCATTCCTCACCGCATGTGATCACCGCCTGAAGCGGCCGCCAATTCAGGCCGGGATGATCGGCCGGAACGAGATGGGTCGCGAGGAAGGCGAGCGCGAGGAAATGGACCACGCGATAGGGCGCGAGGTTTTCCTTGTCGGTCGGCGTGATGCCGTTGAGGAAGAGGTCCGGCAGGTAGGCGGACAAAGCCGGCGAATGGCGCATCAGGGTGACGGCCATCGCAAAGATGAGGTAGGCGCCGGCGAGGATCCGCAGCCATGGCATGCCGCGCAGCGCCCGCCCCGGCGCGCCCGTCACGGCGAACCAGCCGCCCAGCACCATCAGTATCTGCCAGCACAGCGGATTGAAGGTCCACTCCTGGTCGGGATAGACGTGGAAATTCCAGTCGAACCAGCGCGCCGCCACATACAGCGCGATCGATGCGCCGAGCGTCACGTTCGGCCGCCGCAGCAGCCCCCACAGCACGAGCGGAAAGAACGCCATCAGCGGGATCATCAGTTGCAGCAGGTCGAGGTTCAGCGGCTCCTCCTGCAGCACGAGGCCGCGCACCAGGATGCGCAGCGGGTGCTCGAGAATTCCGGAGATGTTGTATTCGTGGATGATCTCCGGCGCCATCGACTGCGAGGCGACATAGGCGATGGTGTCGATGTAGATCACGAACAGCACGACATAGGCCGCGTAGAGCCGCCAGACGCGGCGGAAGATGCGCGTCGCCGCGACGAGATAGCCGCGCTCCAGCGCCATCCGTCCATGGATGACGGCGACGCCATAACCGACCACGAACACGAACAGGTCAGCCGCGCCGCTGAAGCCGAAGTTGCGCAGCGTCAGCAAATTAACGACGTTGTTCGGGATGTGATCGACGAACACCGACCAGTTGGCGATACCGAGCGTCAAATAGAGCCTGGCGTCGTGCTGGAATGCGGCGAGGTTCGCCTTGACCGACGGCTTCATTGCTAAATATTTCGTTTGGAATCAGGGCGCTGCTTTTAGCGGCAACCGCCTGCCCATCCGAGTAGCGTTTGCGTGAGCGGGGCCGGTTTTGTCCCGGCTGGTGAAAAATTGCGCAAGCGCGCGCCGGCGTGTCGGCGGGCGCCCGCTTTACCCTACCCGGGACGCAATTTTCGGAAAGCGGGGCGATTAGTTCTCCGCTCACCAGAGACCTCCCGAGTGCTGCTGCTCGACCTCGTCACGATCGTGGTGCTCGCCAGCGGAGTTTATCTCTGGTTGGTGCGGTCGCGGGCCAGCAGGACGCAAAAGGGTTCTGCCGCGGCCCTTCCGCTGAGATCGCCAGGTGCCGCGGCATGACCGGACGCCGTTCGCTAGCCCTGATCTGGCGCTGGCCGTCGCTGCTCGCAGCTTTGAGCATTTTCGGCCTGCTCTCCGCGCTGCTTGGCCAGACCGGGTTCTGGCTGCCGCTGTCGTGGATCTCGCTCGCAATGCCGCTCGCGGTGGCCGCGATCTGCATCGGCCGCAGCCGGGTGTGACGTCACTCCGCCGGCTCGGCCGAGGCCTCGTCGGAGACGCCGGCGCGGCTCGCCATAATGCCCAGTGCGACGCCGCCGATGGCGAGGATCGGCAAGAGCCGCTTGACCCCGATGGCGCGAACGATCTGGAGTCCCGTGGCGAGCAGCATGGGGTCGGCAAGCATGCTGTGCGCGGCCGACTTTGCGGCGCGCTCGGCCGCGATATGGGCTTCCTTGCGCAACTGCCGCTTGTAGGCCCAATAGGTCACCGCCGCCGTCAGGGTCAGCAGGAAGAAGACGCCGGCCCCCGCGAGGCATGCCTGCACCGGACCATATTTCTCGAGCACGGAGATGAACGCCGCCGCGCACAGGAAGCAGGTCGTGATGAACAGCGCGAATGCGGTGCCTGCGGCGAGCGAGGTCAGCCGCACAGTCGTGCCTGCGGATGCATTGATCCCGTCGATGATGCGCTGAAACATGGCCTTGCTCCTCAGACCCCCACAAGCCGCCGCCGGGCAGCGCCACGGCGCGCTGCCGTTATCTCGATCCGTTCCGCGGACCTTACCGCCGCCAGGCGGCGCCGATCAGGAAACCGATGCCGAGCGCGAGAGCGACAGTCGCGAGCGGCCGCTGCGTGATCGCCTCTTCCAGCGTCTCCTCGATCGATCCGTAGGCGTCCTGCGCAGCCCCCATCATCGCGCTGCCGCGGTCCGACATGTCGTCGATCGCCGAATCCATGTTCTCGCGCGCCTGGCGATAGCCGCGCCTGGCCTGCTTGCTGGTCGAATTCGCAAAGGTGTTGAGCGCGTCGGTGATCTGGTCGGTGAGGGTGGCGATATCGCTTTTCACGGCTGCTACATCCTTCTCGAGGCGTTCTCTGGTGGCTTTGTCGGTCCAGTCTCTGATCCCGGCATCGGCGTTGGGCGTGGACATCAGGAGCTCCGAACTGTTGACGGCTGAGATAGCCGGAAAACGCTTCGTCGCCGGGGAAGTTCCGTTCTCGGAAACCAGTCAGTCCTGTGGCAACTGCGGCGCATCCGCCGGCAGAAGATGCTCCTTCAGGATAAGTGCGACGATCAGCAGCGGCGACGACAGGAACGCGCCCATCGGCCCCCACAGCCAGGTCCAGAACGCGAGCGCGAGCAGCACGGCGAGCGCATTCAGCGCCAGCCGCCGCCCGATGATGGTAGGCGTAACGAAATGTCCCTCCAGGAAAGTGATGCCGCCGAAGGCGAGAGCGGCAAGCAGGCCGCTGCTGATGGTCGGGAAGGCGACGAGCCCCACCACGACAAGGATGGCGAACATCGCAATCGGCCCGATGATCGGGATGAAGTTGAGGGTTGCCGCAAGTGCGCCAAGGCCGGCGGGATTGGGCATGCGGGTGAGCGCGCAGACGACGCCGGTGGCAACCCCGACGCCGATATTGATGACGGTCACGGTAAGGAGATAGTTGCCAAGATGGACCTCGATCTCGTTGAGGATCCGTAGCGTCCGCAGCCGCGCGTCGCGGTCGCTGAAGGTCATGATCAGCGCCCGCCGCAAATCGCGCCAGCTCGCGATGAACAGGATGAGCGTGACGAAGAACAGCAGGAATTCGGTGAAGGTCGGCGACAGGAATTCCAGCGTCGGCTGCACCCATTCGAGTTTCGGCATCTGGAAGCTCGGCAGCCCCTCCGAGCCGCCGACCATGGCTTGCAGCTCCTTCCACAACGCCAGCGGCCGGTCGAGCACGTGCAGCTTGTCCTTCAGCTGCGCGCCGAGCTCCGGCAGGCGCGAGCTCCATTCCATCACCGGCGAGGCGATCAGCGCGACGACGAAGGCGACCACCGCAGACACGGCGACCACGATCAGCACGGCGCCGACCCCGCGCGGCACCTTGCGGTTCTCCAGGAACGTCGCTGCTGGAGACAGCATGGTGCCGATGACGAAGGCCATCACCACGGGGAGGAAGAACGGCTTGCCGACATAGAGCACGGCCACGACCGCGATCAGCAGCAGGCCGGCGAGCGCGAAGGCAACGAACTCGGTGCGGCGGATGACCGGCGGCAGCTCGACATGGCTGTCGGGGAGCGGGGCGCCTTCGCCGTTACCGGAAATCAGACGTTCGCTGGGAAGGACGCGCACAATATCTCTCCCGCACGGAAAGCCTCCGCGCGCCCACTGCTGATCATCCAACGCGCGCGCGGCGCTGCGGTTCCATCGCGGCTTCGTGAAGTCGCGCTCGCTTGACTGTGACGTCGCTGCCTCAGACGGCGGCGGAACTTCAGTCGCCTTGGCCGCGTTTGCTGGAAAGCCGCATCACCCCTGATGCACAGATCCAACGGGGCAGCACATGACAACGTTCCTTGCCGTCCGTCGCCGCTTCTCGCCGCGCGCCGTAACCGCTGTGGCCTTTGCGACAGCATTGCTGACAGTGCCGTTCGGCGCTGCCAGCGCGCAAACTTTCGGCTATGTGCCGATGCAGCCGCCCCTCTATCCGCAAGATCAGAGCTATGCGCGAGGCTATGCCAGCCAGGGCTATGTCACCGACGAGCCGCAGGCGAGGGACGAGGATGCCGTGCTGCCCGATCGGCTGCGCAAGCAGATCGTCAGCTTCGACCGCAGCGAGCCGGCCGGCACCATCGTCATCGATACCGGCAACACCTATCTCTACTACGTGCTCGGCAATGGCCGTGCCATCCGCTACGGCGTCGGCGTGGGTCGCGAGGGCTTCACCTGGTCGGGCGTGCAGAGCGTCAGCCGCAAGGCGGAATGGCCGGACTGGCATCCGCCGGCCCAGATGATCGCGCGCCAACCCTATCTGCCGCGCTTCGTCGCCGGCGGCCCGGGTAATCCGCTCGGCGCGCGTGCGATGTATCTCGGCTCGAGCGAATACCGCATCCACGGCACCAACGATCCCACCACGATCGGAAAGTTCGTCTCCTCCGGCTGCATCCGCATGACCAACGAGGACGTCATCGATCTGTTCAGCCGCGTCAATATCGGCGCCAAGGTCGTGGTGCTGCCGAAGAACGCCCCGCTGATGGCCAAGGGAGGCGACCCCGTTCGCAAGCGCCCGGCGATGACGACGCTGCCCTCGGGCCGGCAGGCGCTGAACATCCCGGCGTCGGCCGTGAACTGAGAGTGCGAGAGGTCACATGAACAGACGTTCGATCGGCAAACTGGCCGGTGGCGCGGCAGCATTGTTCGCGGTCGCTTCTCTCGGCTTCGCGCTGACGCCGTCCGCGCATGCGGAGGATTTCTTCTCGGCCTTGTTTGGCGGATTCCGCATGCGTCCGCCGCCGCAGATCCGCGTCCCGTTCCCGGACGACGACATGCCGCGATATGAAGCACCGCGGGCGCGCGCCAGCTATGGCGGCGGCACGGCCTATTGCGTGCGCGGCTGCGATGGCCGTTACTTCCCGGCGCAGGGCAACGATGCCGAGAGCAAGGCGCAATCCTGCAAGAGCTTCTGCCCGGCGTCCGAAACCTCGCTGGTCTATGGCAGCAATATCGACGAGGCGACGACAGAGAACGGAAAATCCTATTCCGACCTGCCCAACGCCTTCCGCTACCGCAACGAGCTCGTTGCCGGCTGCACCTGCAACGGGAAGGATCCGGTCGGGCTCGCCCAGGTCAAGGTCGAGGACGATCCCACCTTGCGCAAGGGCGACATCGTCGCGGGCGCCGAGGGCCTCGTCGTCGCCAACCGCAACGCCAACGACCGCCACGGCGTCGCGATGAACTTCTCCCCGCTGCCGCAATCACTCCGCGCCAAATTCCGCCAGGTGCCCGTGGTGGCGAAGGAGTAGGGCGGCGCCATCGAGTTGGCGACGCTCGTTGCTCCGCCAAAACTGCCGTCCCGGAGCGCGCCGAAGTGGTGAGCCCGGGACCCCAGCGCGAGCGCTTGCGCTTGTCGCGATACCACACGGAGAAGTTTGGCGAAAACTCGGGGTTAGCAGCTCGCGCGTGACTTCCTGTGTGATGGATCCCTGCTTTCGCGGGGACGACACCGAGTGTGTCGCGCCGGTGTGCCCTAGGCCGCGCGGATCTTGCCCAGGAAATCACTGACCTGCTGGCCAAGCTGGCGGCTCTGCGTCTCCAGCGTCTCCGAGGCCTGCTTGACGTTCTCCGCCGCACCAGCCGCGGTGTCGGCGTCGGCCTTCACGCCAGTGATGTTGTCGGAGACGTTCTTGGTGCCCTGCGCCGCGAATTGCGTGCTGCGGGTGATCTCCTGTGTCGCGGCGCCCTGCTCCTGCACGGCGGCGGCGATCGCGGTGGCTACTTCATTGACCTCGCCGATGATGCCGCCGATGGTCTGGATCGCGTTGATGGCGTCGCTCGCCACCCTCTGGATGTCAGCGATCTGACCGGAAATTTCCTCCGTCGCCTTCGCGGTCTGGCTCGCCAGCGACTTGACCTCGGAGGCGACGACGGCAAAGCCGCGGCCGGCCTCGCCGGCGCGCGCCGCCTCGATCGTGGCGTTGAGCGCGAGCAGATTGGTCTGCGCCGCGATGGTGTTGATCAGCCCGATCACCTCGCCGATGCGGCCTGCGGACTGGGCCAGCCCCTGCACCGTGCCATCGGTCTCGCGGGCCTGGTTGACGGCACGGCTGGCGATGCCTGCGGCGTGGGCCGCCTGCTGGCTGATATCGTTGATCGAGGCCGAAAGCTCCTCGGCGGCGGCGACGCTGTCAACGCTCATCGAGGCGTCGTTGGAGGCCTTGCCAGCGACCTGGACGCGGTCGTTGGTCTTTTGCGACACCGCAGAGAGATCGCCTGAGGTCTTGCGCATCTCGCTGGAGGCTTCGCTCAATTCGCCCAGCGTCTTGCGCACCGCGCCCTCGAATTCGCCGACATAGGCCTCGACCGCGCGCTGCCGAGCGGCCGCGCCGGCATTGCGCTCGCGCTCCTGCGCTTCGATCTTGAGCTTCTCGGCCGCCTGCTGCTTGAAGGTCTCCAGTGCGCCGGCGAGCGCGCCGATCTCGTCCTGGCGGTCGAGATAGCCGCTATCGACCGCGAGATCGCCGCCGGCGACCTTGAGCATGGCGTCGCGAATAGCGTTGAGCGGATGGATGACGCGGCGGCTGACCAGCATGATCGCCCCGGCGGCAAGTCCGATGGCGAGCGCGAGAAGCATGAGCTGCACGATCAGTGCGCGCTGAGCCGCGCCGCGCTGGTCCAGCGTATGGCTCTTGGCGGCATCGAGCGCGGTCTCGGCCACGGCCACCGCGCCGGCGAGGCGGCCCACCGTGACCGGGGTCCATTGGTTCGCGGTCAACTCGGCCTTTTCGCCATTGGCGAGCGTATTGGCGAGGCGATCGCGCAGCGCCAGATATTGCGGATCGAAATAGGCGGTCTTGACCGTCGCCATGGCCGATGACAGGGCCGGCGGCAATTGCATGCCCGAGGCCGACAGTTCCAGCGCCTTCCACGCCGCGGCCGTTCCGCCGACATATTGGGTGTAGGCGAGACGGGCCTCCGGCGTGATGCGGCCGGCGTTGAGCCCGGTCGAGATGATCAGCGAGGCTTCGCCGGCGGTGTTGCGCAACAGCCAGGCATTCTGCTTGATCGACAGCAGCTGGTCGATCTCCGCGTCCTGATGGTTGACGCTGGCGGCCAGGATGTTCGAGAGCTTGTCGAGCGTCTCGAGTAGGCCCTGCGTCGTGTCCATATATTCCTTCGGCAGGCCGGCGCGACGCTGGTCCTTGGGCTTGGCAACCTCCTCCCAGAACTGCTTCTGCTCCTCCGTCAGCGACTTGTAGAGGCGCGCGAGCTCCGGCACCAGCGCGCCCGATTGCGGGAAGTCCATGTCCGGCAGCAGCTCCAGCGCGTGTACCATCGCCGGCATCTCGGCGTCGCGGATCGCGCGCAGATATTTCTCGATCTCGGAATCCATCGGCTCGGTCGCATTGAGGAGCCGGCTGGTGCTCGCGCGATCGGTGCGCAGATTGTGCATCGCCTTGAACAGATCGGCGGAAGCGTCCGCGATCTGCGAGATGCGGTTGGCGGTCTTGAGGCGATCCCAGGACTCGTAGGCGGTGAGCGAGAGTGCAATCACCACGCAGACCGACGTGATCGCAATCACCGCCTTCAGCAGCGCGGATACGGTCAGGCGATTGAGCATCGAAGTCCCCAATTCCCAATTTCGAAGTTGGTCGAAGCGCCCCAGCAACGACGAAAAGGTGGGGCCCGCAAGAATCGGCAATCACAAGCCGCTTGTGCCTCATGGCCCGAGCGGTTTCTGCCTATGAAAGGAAAAGGGTAAAGTTTTCGGCAGCCCGCCTGCCGGTAGAAGTACGCATTTACTAGAAGTTGCAGTGGGTTGCTGCGATGGAACCGGCGCGGGACACAGGCGTTAAGATAACGTTCGCAACTTGCCAGAAGGGGGCCTCGCGATGCTGGTGGGCGTACTCGTCACCTTTCTCGTCGTCATTCTCGTGCTTTATCTCATCAACATGCTGCCGATGGACGGCCGCGCCAAGCAGATCGCGCGCGTGATCGTGATCATCATCGGCATCGTCTCGTTATTGAAGTACCTCGCGGTCTTTTAGCGGGAGCGGGCTACGACCCAAACAAAAGCCCCGGCGCGCGCCGGGGCTTTTCGTGCCGCGCTAAAGCATGATCCGGAAAAGTGCGCAGCGGTTTTCCGAAAAGATCATGCTCAAACAACGAGCTAAAGCGCGATGACGATTCGTCCCAATCTCATCGCGCTTTAGTGCAGCGACTTCAACCAGTCGTCGACGTCCTGGCGAACCTGGTCCTTGGCCTTGCCGTAGCGTTCCTGGAGCCGGCCCTCGAGCTGCTCGCGACGACCCTCGATCAATCGAAGATCATCGTCAGTGAGCTTGCCCCACTTCTCCTTGGCTGATCCCTTGAACTGCTTCCAGTTTCCTTCGATCCGATTCCAGTCCATGACCATCTCCCATTAGTTGATGGCCCGATAACGCGAGGCCGGTGCAGCCAGTTCCGCGACGCAACGCGACGTTTCGTCCAACAAAAAAGCCTCGGCACGCGCCGGGGCTTTTGACATTCGAGTGACGTCGCACGCCCGCCGCCGTTATCCAAGCGCCTTGGCCTCGCGGCGGCGCGCGGTGAGGATGTATTCGGTGTAGCCGTTCGGCTGCTCGCGTCCCCTGAAGATGAGGTCGCAGGCCGCCTTGAAGGCGACGCCGTCGAAGCCGGGCGCCATCGGCTTGTAGATCGGATCGCCCGCATTCTGCTTGTCGACGACGACGGCCATGCGCTTGAGCGATTCCATCACCTGCGCCTCGGTGATCACGCCCTGGTGCAGCCAGTTGGCGAGATGCTGGCTGGAGATGCGCAAGGTGGCGCGGTCTTCCATCAGGCCGACATCGTGGATGTCAGGCACCTTGGAGCAGCCGACGCCCTGGTCGATCCAGCGCACCACATAGCCGAGGATACCCTGGCAGTTGTTGTCGATCTCCTGCTTGACGTCATCAGGGGCCCAGTTCGACTTCGACACCGGAATGGTGAGGATGTCCGAGAGCTTTGCACGCGGGCCGGCCTTGGTCAGCTCCTGCTGGCGCGCGATGACGTTGACCTGGTGGTAGTGCAGCGCGTGCAAGGTTGCTGCGGTCGGCGAGGGGACCCAGGCGGTGGTGGCGCCGGCTTGAGGATGCGCGAGCTTCTGCGACAGCATGTCCGCCATCTTGTCGGGCGCGGCCCACATGCCCTTGCCGATCTGGGCATGGCCGGGCAGGCCACAGGTCAGGCCCATGTCGACGTTCCAGTCCTCATAGGCCTTGATCCAGGCTTGCGCCTTCATCTCGTTCTTGCGGATCATCGGGCCCGCTTCCATCGAGGTGTGGATCTCGTCGCCGGTGCGGTCGAGGAAGCCGGTGTTGATGAACATGATGCGCTTGGAGGCGCGCTGGATGCAGGCCTTGAGGTTGACGGTGGTGCGACGCTCCTCGTCCATGATGCCGACCTTGAGCGTGTTCTCGGGCAGACCCAGCATCTTCTCGACGCGATCGAATATCTCGCAGGTCAGCGACACCTCGTCCGGGCCGTGCATCTTCGGCTTGACGATGTAGGCCGATCCCGTGCGGCTGTTCTTGACCTTGGAGTTGCCCTTGAGGTCGTGGATCGCGAGCAGGCCCGAGACGGCGGCATCGAGCAGGCCTTCCGGGACTTCCTCGCCCTTCTCGTCGAGCACCGCGTCGGTGAACATGTGGTGACCGCAATTGCGCATCAGGAGCAGGCTGCGGCCGTGCAGCTTGAGCTCGCCTTTGCCGTCCGGCGTCTTGTAGACGCGGTCGGCGTTGAGCGAGCGCGTCAGCGTCTTGCCGCCTTTTTCGAAGTCCGCCGACAACGTGCCGTTCATCAGGCCGAGCGTGTTGCGATAGACCAGCACCTTGTCCTCGGCGTCCACGGCAGCGACCGAGTCTTCCATGTCGAGAATGGTCGAGACGGCGGCCTCCAGGATCATGTCGGCGACGCCGGCCGGATCGTCCTTGCCGATCGCGCTGCTGCGGTCGATCTTCACCTCGACATGCAGTCCGTTGTTGGTGAGCAGCACGGCGGACGGCGCGGCTGCATCGCCCTGGAAGCCCGCGAACTGCGCGGCGTTCTTCAGCGCGGTAGCGTTGCCGCTCTTGAGCTTCACCGCGAGCTGGCCCGCGACCACGCTGTAGGCGGTCACGTCGGTGTGGCTGCCGGTCGCGAGCGGCGCGGCGGCGTCGAGGAACGCCTTGGCCTTGGCGATCACCTTGTCGCCGCGGGCCTTGTTGTAGCCCTTGCCGGTCTCTGAGGGATCGTGCGGGATCGCGTCGGTGCCGTAGAAGGCGTCATAGAGCGAGCCCCAGCGCGCATTCGCCGCGTTCAGCGCGTAGCGCGCATTGGTGAGGGGCACGACCAGCTGCGGGCCGCAGATCTTGCCGATCTCCTCGTCGACATTGGCGGTCTCGACCTTCTGCGTCGCCGGCTCCGGGACGAGATAGCCGATCTCCTTCAGGAAGGCGGTGTAGGCGTCGAGATCGAACGTCTTCCCCTTGTTGGCGCGGTGCCAATCGTCGATCTTGGCCTGCAGCGTGTCGCGGAAGGCGAGCAGTTCGCGATTCTTCGGCCCCAGCTCCTTGATGATGGCGGCGACCCCGGCCCAGAACGCATCCGGCGCGATCCCCGTTTTCGGGGCCGCTTCCTTGGCGATGAAGTCAAACAGGACGGGAGCGATCTTCAATCCGTGGGCGTCGACGCGTTTCATGATGGGCTTTCTTGTTGGAAATGGCTGTTTTTGGCTGCTTTTGACCCGACAGCAGCAAAATGCGCCCACGAGGGGCGGCTTTCGGGACTTATTAGCCCCAAAATCGGGGCGGTGAGAAGACCCCCCAAAAGGCTTGTCAAAATGTCAAGGTGAGGTGGGGTGGCCAGATGCACCGCTGTCATTCCCCGCGAAAGCGGGGAATCCAGTACGCCGCGGTTTCTCCGCACCTCAATCGTGTCTGGAATACTGGGTCGCCCGGTCGAGCCGGGCGACGAGACAGCTGCGAATAGGGCAGGCTCAAATATTCGCGGCGAGGTCCACAAGCTCGTCGAACAGCACGCCTGATGTCTTCAGCATCTGCTCGATCTCGTCCGCGGCTTCAGCGACCGTCCGCTTCGACGTGTCGATCACGAGCTCGGCGGCCTGCGGCGCCTCGTAGTCGTTGCCGATGCCGGTGAACGAGGCGAGCGCACCAGCTCTAGCCTTCTTGTAGTGGCCCTTGGGGTCGCGCTCCTCGCACACCTCCGCCGGGGTCGCGACATGAATCTCGCGGAACGCGGTGTCGGCGATGCGGCGCGCGGCGGCGCGGTCCTCGCGGGCCGGCGAGACGGCGGCGACGATGGCGATATGGCCGTTGCGGGCGAGATGGGTCGCGACCTCGGCGAGGCGGCGGATGTTCTCGCTGCGATCGGCGGCAGAGAAGCCGAGATCGCTGTTGAGCCCGGCACGCAGCGTGTCGCCGTCGAGCAGGATCGGCGAGCCGCCATTGGTGAAGAGGCGCCGCTCCAGCGCCCTTGCCAGCGTCGACTTGCCGGACGCCGGCAGGCCGGTGAGCCAGACCACGGCGCCGTTGTGGCGATAGCGCGCCGAGCGCTCGTCCGCACGCAGCGCCGATCCCACCGGCACGATGTCAACAGGCACGGCGCGCTGGCCGGCATCGACCGACAGCACGAGGCCGCCGCCGGCGATACGGCCGGACACCTCGATCACCAGGCGGCCCGTGCGCGGGTTCTCGGTGTAGGGATCGGTTGCGATCGGGTTCGAAAGAGAAATGTCGATCTCGCCGACATGATTACGCCCGATTGCCTTGTTCTCGCTGCTCGAGAGCTCGCCGGGATCGACCGCCTTCTCGATGGTGACGACGGTGGCGCGGCTTTCCTTCGGGCCGCAGCGGACCAGGAGCTGGTCGCCCTTGTTGAGCGGCTTATCGTGCAGCCAGAAGATGCGCGCGCGCAGCCGCCGCGTCTCGCGCGGGGCTGTGCCGGCATGCGCGACGATGTCGCCGCGCTCGATGAACAATTCACGGTCGAGCGTGATGCCGACCGAGCGGCCCGCGCCCTGACGGCTCGTGACCGGTGTCATCGGCCAGCTCTCGACGGACTTGATCTTCGCGATCTTGCCGGCAGGCATGATCACGATCTCGTCGCCGGCAACGAGGCTGCCGGATTCGATGCGGCCCGCCACGATGCGGCGATCGTCGAACTTGTAGATCGCCTGCACCGGCAGGCGCAGCGCCAGCGTCTCCAGCGGCCGTGCCGGCTCCAGCCGGTCAATCGCCTCGACCACGGTCGGACCCTTGTACCAGCCGATGCGGTCGGTGCGTTCGGCGACACCGTCACCGTCGCGCGCGGAGATCGGGATCACAGCCGTCGGCGTCACGCCGAGGCCGCTCAGATGCGCCGAGATCTCGTCGCTGATTTCCTTGAAGCGGTCGGCCGAGAAATCGACGCGGTCCATCTTGTTGACGACGACTGCGACCTGCTTCACGCCAAGCAGATGCAGCAAATAGCCGTGCCGCCTGGTCTGGTCGCGCACGCCTTCGAGCGCGTCGATGATCAGCACGGCACCGTCGGCCTGCGAGGCGCCGGTGATCATGTTGCGCAGGAATTCGGCGTGGCCGGGCGCGTCGATCAGGACGATGTCGCGCGAATTGGTGCGGAAGCGGATCTGCGTGGTGTCGATGGTGATGCCCTGGTCGCGCTCGGTCTGCAGCGCATCGAGCAGGAACGACCATTCGAACGGCATGCCGCGCCGCGCGCTGACGGCCTTCAGCATCTCCAGCTTGCCCTCGGGCAGGCTGCCGGTCTCGTGCAGAAGGCGGCCGACCAGCGTCGACTTGCCGTGATCGACATGGCCGACGATGACAATGCGCACTTGCGGACGCGTGGTGCCGTTCGGCGTGGCGGACGACGTGGGGGTGACGATCATGTTCATAGCCGCGGTGCTCCTAAGATCAGAGATAGCCGGCGACGCGCAGGCGCTCGAAAGCGTCCTCGGTCTCATGGTCGAGCGCACGGCCGGCGCGCTCCGGCACCTTGGTCTGCTCGAGCTCGATCAGGATCTCGTCGATGGTCGACGCGGTCGAATTCACGGGATTGGTGATGTCCTGATCGCCCAGCGAGCGATAGCGCTTGCCGTTCTTGGCAAGATAAAGCGGGATGATAGGAATGTTCTCGCGCTTGGTGTAGGCCCAGATGTCGGCCTCGGTCCAATGCAGGATCGGGTGGATGCGCAGATGCGCGCCTTGCGGCGGCGAGGCGTTGAAATGGTCCCAGAACTCCGGCGGTTGGTCGCGGACGTCCCAATTGCCTTCGAGACCACGCGGCGAGAACACGCGCTCCTTGGCGCGGGTGGCTTCCTCGTCGCGGCGGATGCCGGCGATGAGGCCATCGAAGCCGTATTTGGCGAGCGCCATCTTGAGGCCCTCGGTCTTGCGCGCGGCGGAACGGGCGGCCGGCGGCAGCGTCGGGTCGACGGCATCGATCGGCGGACAGGGCTCGACGCGCAGATCGAGATCCCACTCCTTCCCGTAATGATCGCGGAAGCGATACATCTCCGGAAACTTCTTGCCGGTATCGACATGGAGCGCCGGAAACGGCATGCGGCCGAAGAACGCCTTCCGCGCCAGCCAGATCATGACGTTGGAGTCCTTGCCGAGCGACCACAGGAGGGCGATCTTCTTCAGGCGGGCAAAGGCCTCGCGGAAGATGTAGATGCTCTGCGCCTCGAGCTGGTCGAGATGGTCCATGCTGGGCGCAAGATCGGCGGAAAATTCTTGCGCGCGCACGCGCTCTGCGAGAGCCGGGCTGCTCAGTCCGTCAGCAGCGGAATCGTCCTTGAGAAGATGCATCTCTGCCACTTTGCGTTTGGAGGCGAAAATTCTATAGTTGCGGTGCAGAAGAGAAGAAAAAATTTTCTCTTTGCGCGCTAGAAACGACACATATATAGAAAATAATTCCAGTCAACCCCGGATGTGGGGGAAGCGAGTATCGCATGCGGTTCTTGCCGGTGTTTCTCGATCTCAAGGCCGGTCCGGTGGTCCTCGTCGGTGCGGGCGAGCTCTTGCGGGCAAAATTGCGCGTGCTTGCCGCTGCCGGCGCGCGCATCCGCGTGCACGCGATCGACGGCAATCATGACCTCGGCCTCGGCTCGGAAGACGCGGCGGGTGTAGAGCTCGTATCGAGCGATCCGCTGACCGCTGACCTTTCGGGCGTCATCGCCATCGTCTGCGCCGCTGCGGGCGATGTGGGCGTCGCCATGTCAGTTCGCGCCAAGTCGCTCGGCCTGCCCGTTAACGTCATGGACGATCTCGAACATTCCAGCTTCATCTTCCCGGCCATCGTCGATCGCGGCGAGGTCGTGGTGGCTGTCGGCACCGGCGGCACCTCGCCGGTGGTGGCGCGGCGCGTGCGCGAGAAGATCGAGGCGCTGCTGCCCGCGCGCATCGGCGAGCTCGCGGAGTTCATCGGCACCTTTCGCAAATCGATCAATGAGCGGATCGCCGAATTTCCGCTGCGCCGCCGTTTCTGGGAGCGCGTCATCGACGGGCCGATCGGGGCCGCCGTGCTCGCCGGCCGTAGGGGCGAGGCGGCCGCATCGCTCAAGGCCATTTCTGAGCCGTCGGCATTCGCACGCGCGGACCAGCCGGAAGGCTCGGTCGCGCTGGTCGGTGCCGGTCCCGGCGACCCTGATCTGCTCACCATCAAGGCGCTGCGCGCGCTGCAGGACGCCGACATCGTCTTTCATGACGAGCTGGTCTCGCCCGAGATTCTCGATCGCATCCGGCGCGACACCACGCGCGTTGCGGTCGGCCGCCGTGTCGGCAAGCCGGGCATCGGCCAGGATGCCATCAACAAGCGCATGATCGAGGCCGCGCAGTCCGGCCAGCGCGTGGTCCGGCTGAAGGGCGGCGATCCTTTCGTGTTCGGCCGTGGCGGCGAAGAGGTCCAAGCGCTGCGCGCCGCCGGCATCGACTATTCCATCATTCCCGGCATCACCGCAGGGCTTGGCGGCGCCGCCGATTTCGAGGTGCCGCTCACCTACCGTCACGAAGCGACCCGCATCACCTTCCTCACCGCGCACAAGGCGCGCGATGCGGAGAACGTGGACTGGTCGACGCTGACCGACACCAGGATGACCGTCGTGGTCTACATGGGCATGACGGCGGCACCTGCGATCCGCGAGGGCCTGTTCGCCGCCGGCCGCTCGCCGGAGACGCCAGTCGGCGTGTTCGCCCGCGTCACGCGACCGGACGCGCAAGGCGTGATCGGCACGCTGCGCGATCTGCCCGAGCTCGTGCGGCGGACCCATGGCGGTCCCGCCATCCTCATCATCGGCGACGTGGTCCGGCATGCCGGCTCACTTCGCCGCCAAACCCCAAAACAAATCATCTCTGACCTATTGGATGCAGCCGAATGACCTCCCCCCTCGAACAGAAGAAGATCAAGATCGCCGGCCCCTCGGTCGTGACCGCCAACCGCACCTGGGACGGCATCGTGGTCTACCGCACCGCGGCCAGGAGCTGGTCTGCGGAGCTCTCGGAAGCGGCGATCGTGCGCAACTCCGACGAGGCCAAGGCGTTGCTTGCGGAAGCCGTAGCCGATGACGTCGGCGCCATCGGCCCCTATATCGCCCCGGTGCAGGTCGGCGCGGACGGCAAGATCGAACCCGGCAATCTGCGCGAGCAGATCCGCCGCACCGGTGTGACCATCGGACAGCCGGCCCAGGTTTAAGGCGCTTTCTTATGTATGCTTACGACGAAATCGACCGCACGCTCGTCAACGAGCGCGTCTCGGAGTTCCGCGACCAGGTGAAGCGCCGCCTCTCCGGCGAGCTCACCGAGGACGAGTTCAAGATGCTGCGGCTTCAGAACGGCGTCTACCTGCAGCTGCACGCGTACATGTTCCGCGTCGCCATTCCCTATGGCACGCTGGCGACGAACCAGTTGCGGGCGCTCGCCCATGTCGCGCGCAAATACGACCGCGGCTACGGCCATTTCACCACGCGGCAGAACATCCAGTTCAACTGGATCAAGCTCGCCGAGCTGCCGGACGCGCTCGAAGATCTCGCCAAGGTCGGCATCCACGCGATGCAGACCTCCGGCAACAACATGCGCAACGTCACCTCCGACCAATGGGCCGGCGTTGCGCCGGGCGAGATCGAGGATCCGCGCATCTGGTCGGAGCTGATCCGCCAGCACACCACGCTGCATCCGGAATTCTCGTTCCTGCCGCGCAAGTTCAAGATCGCGATCACCGCCTCGGACCATGACCGCGCTGCGATCAAGATCCACGACATCGGACTGCGCCTGGTCAAGAACGAGAAAGGCGAGACCGGCTTCGAGGTGCTGGTCGGCGGCGGTCTCGGCCGTACGCCGTTCATCGCCAAGACCATCAAGCACTTCGTGCATGGCCGCGATATCCTCAGCTACATCGAGGCGATCCTGCGCGTCTACAATCAGTACGGCCGCCGCGACAACATCTACAAGGCGCGCATCAAGATCCTGGTGCACGAGCTCGGCATCGAGAAATTCTCGCGCGAGGTCGAGGACGAGTGGCAGCATATCCGAAACTCCTCGCTCCAGATCGACGACGAGGTGATCGAGGACATCCGCTCGCGCTTCACCTATCCGGCCTACGAGAAGCTGCCGCACATGCCGGACGAGCTGCGCCAAGCCGCGGCCGATCCCGAGTTCGAGGCATGGCGCAAGAACTCGGTGGCCCCGCACAAGGTGCAGGGCTATTCCATCGTCACGATCTCGCTGAAGCCGACCGGCGGGCCTCCGGGCGACGCCACCGCCGAGCAGATGGATGCGCTGGCCGATCTCGCCGACAAATATTCGTTCGGCGAGATTCGCGTCGGCCACGAGCAGAACCTCGCGCTGCCGCATGTCGCCAAGCGCGACTTGCCGGCGCTGTGGAAGGCGCTGGACAAGCTGGGGCTCGCGACGCCGAACGTCAATCTGATCACCGACATCATCGCCTGCCCGGGGCTGGACTATTGCTCGCTGGCGAATGCGCGCTCGATCCCGATCGCGCAGGAGCTGACGCGCCGCTTCGCCAACCACGAGCTCGCCAATTTGATCGGCCGTCTCCACATCAACATCTCCGGCTGCATCAATGCCTGCGGCCATCACCATGTCGGCCACATCGGCATTCTCGGCGTCGAGAAGAACGGCGAGGAGGTCTACCAGATCACCATCGGCGGCCGCGCCGACGA
Source organism: Bradyrhizobium sp. USDA 4486 (assembly GCF_054057995.1). Classification (NCBI taxonomy): domain Bacteria; kingdom Pseudomonadati; phylum Pseudomonadota; class Alphaproteobacteria; order Hyphomicrobiales; family Nitrobacteraceae; genus Bradyrhizobium; species Bradyrhizobium sp. USDA 4486. The sequence continues at coordinate 5,606,329 of NZ_JBSRZV010000001.1, read as the reverse complement.
GAACGCCGCGCTCGGCACCCTGATCGGTCCGGGCGTCAAGTTCGACGAGGTCGCCGACGTCGTCGAGGACATTGTGGAAGCCTATCTCGCGCTGCGCGAGCGGCCCGAGGAGCTGTTCATGGACACCGTGAAGCGTCTCGGCGTCGAACCATTCAAGGAGCGCGTTTATGCCACTCGTTAACGGCGGAAAGATCGCCGACGACAGCTTCGTCAAGCTTGCCGTCGACACGCCGCTGCCCGAGGGCGGCGACATCCTGGTGCCGGCCGAGCGCTTCCTCGGCGATGCCGCAGGCCTGCTCAAGCGCGCCGGCAAGGTCGGTGTGATCTGGCCGAACAACCGCGACATCGATGAGCTGGTGCCGTATCTCGGCAAGGTCGCCGTGGTCGCGCTGGTGTTCCCGACCTTCCGCGACGGACGCGCCTACAGTCAGGCGCGGCTGCTGCGCGAACGCTATAACTATCGCGGCGAATTGCGCGCGACCGGCCAGGTGCTGCGCGACCAGTTCGTGTTCATGCTGCGGGCCGGCTTCGATTCGTTCGAGGTCAAGAAGCAGGCCGACGCGGAAGCCTTCATGCAGACGGTCAAGCGCTATTCGGTGTTTTACCAGCCGACCGGCGATGGCCGCATCACGGCGCTGCACCGGCGCATGCAGCTGCGTCATTCCGAGGGTGTCGGCACGTGAACGCGATCGCGCCTCAGGTGTCATCCGTCTCTGCGCTGCCTTCGGCTGAGGAGCTCGATCGCGCCTTGCGGGATGCCTCGCCCGCGGAAATCATCGCCGCGGCGCTGAAGACGGTCGGCCGCGAGAAGCTCGCGCTGGTGTCGTCGTTCGGCACGGAATCGGCAACGCTGCTCAAGGTCATGGCGGACGTCGATCCCGCGATCCCCGTGATCTTCCTCGATACCGGGTGGCTGTTCGAGGAGACGCTAACGTATCGCGACGCGCTGATCGAATCGCTGGGCCTCAGGGACGTTCGCTCGATCAAGCCGGCCGAGGAAACGTTGTTGCGCGAGGATCCCGACCGGGACCTCTGGTTTTCCGACCCCGACGCCTGCTGCCGCATCCGCAAGGTGGAACCGCTGGCGCGGGCGCTGAAACCGTTCGATGCCTGGCTCAACGGCCGCAAGCGCTTCCAGGGCAATGCGCGTGCCGACATTCCGGTCGTCGAGGACGACGGCGCACGGTTGAAGTTCAATCCGTTTGCCAATGTCTCGCGCGAGGAACTCGAAGCGATTTTCGTCCGCGCCAAATTGCCGCGTCACCCACTTGCGGCGTCCGGTTTTCGTTCGGTCGGGTGTATGCCTTGCACCAGCAGAACGGCCGAGGGCGAGGATGAGCGCGCGGGTCGCTGGCGTGGCCGGGCCAAGACAGAATGCGGCATCCACACGATGAAGACTTCGTAGCACAGTCGATCTGCCACGCTGCGAACAAGAAAATCCGGTTCCGTTGACTTGAGAGTGTTTCGCCACGAGTTTCGCCTGCGTGCCTTCGCTGACATTGGCGTCGCCGAAGTGAATGGAGATGGACATGATGCGCCGTATCGTTCCGCTCGCTGCAGGACTGCTCGTATCGGGTCTCGTGGCAAGCTCGGCTCTCGCTGCCGACATCAATCTTTTGAACGTGTCGTACGATCCGACGCGGGAGCTCTATGCCGAATTCAACAAGGCGTTCGTGAACGCCTATCAGAAGGAGACCGGCAAGAGCGTCGAGATCAAGCAGTCGCATGGCGGCAGCGGCTCTCAGGCGCGCGCGGTGATCGACGGCTTGCAGGCCGACGTGGTGACGCTCGCCCTCGCCTATGACATCGACGCCATCGCTGGCAAGGGCCTCATCGCGGCCGACTGGCAGAAGCGCCTGCCACAGAATTCATCACCCTACACCTCGACGATCGTGTTCCTGGTGCGCAAGGGCAATCCCAAGGGCATCAAGGACTGGGACGATCTGCTCAAATCCGGCGTTGCCGTGATCACGCCGAACCCGAAGACGTCGGGCGGGGCGCGCTGGAATTATCTGGCGGCCTGGGGCTTTGCGCAGAAGAAGTACGGCTCCGCAGACAAGACCAAGGAGTTCATCGGCAAGCTCTATCAGCAGGTGCCGGTGCTCGACACCGGCGCGCGCGGCGCCACCGTGACCTTCGTGGAGCGCGGCGTCGGCGACGTGCTGCTCGCCTGGGAGAACGAGGCGTTCCTCGCGCTGAAGGAGTTCGGTCCAGAAAAATTCCAGATCGTGGCGCCGCCGCAATCGATCCTCGCCGAGCCGCCGGTCGCGATCGTCGACAAGGTCGCCGATAAAAAAGGCACCCGCAACGCCGCCGATGCCTATCTCCAGTACTGGTACACCAAGGAAGGTCAGGAGATCGCCGCCCGCAATTTCTACCGGCCGCGCGATCCCGAGATCGCTAAAAAATACGAAAACTCGTTTGCAAAGGTCGAGCTGTTCACCATCGATGACGTATTCGGCGGCTGGACCAAGGCGCAGAGGGAACATTTCGCCGACGGCGGCGTCTTCGATCAGATCTACAAGAACTGATCGGGCGCTGTCGAAGGGGCTTTAACAGGGGACCTGGTGAGCGCACTCGCAGCACGACGCCGGACACTGCCGGGCTTCGGTCTCACGATGGGACTGACGCTATCCTGGCTGTGCATCATCATTCTGATTCCGCTCGCCGGCCTGTTTCTGAAATCGCTCGAGCTCAGCCCCGAGCAGTTCTGGAATATTCTCTCCAGCCGCCGCACCCTGAATGCGCTGCGCGTCTCGTTCGGCCTCGCCTTCGCCGCGGCCTGCGTCAACCTGGTGATGGGCAGCATCATCGTCTGGGCGCTGGTGCGCTACCGCTTTCCCGGCCGGCGCATCTTCGATGCCATTGTCGATGTGCCCTTCGCACTGCCCACCGCGGTCGCCGGCGTCGCGCTGACCGCGCTGTTCGCCGAGAAGGGCTGGCTGGGCGCGCCGCTCGCCGTGCTCGGCATCAAGGTGGCGTTCACGCCGGTCGGCATCTTCGTCGCCATGATCTTCATCGGTATTCCGTTCGTGGTGCGCACGGTGCAGCCGGTGCTGCAGGATCTCGACCCCGAGATCGAGGAAGCCGCGGGTAGCTTGGGGGCCAGCCGCTGGCAGACCATCGTGCGCGTGATCCTGCCCTCGCTCGCGCCGGCGCTGCTCACGGGCCTCGCGCTGGCCTTTGCACGCGCGGTCGGCGAATACGGCTCGGTGATCTTCATCGCCGGCAACCTGCCCAACGTCTCCGAGATCGCGCCGCTGCTGATCGTGATCCGCCTGTCCGAATTCCGCTACGCCGACGCGACCGCGATCGCGGTGGTCATGCTCGTCGTCTCCTTCGTCATCATCTTCGCCGTCAACCGGCTGCAGCGCTGGGCGCAGAGCCGGATCCCGGCGCGCTGAGGAGGATGCGATGACGATGCAGATTGCGGATACCGTGTCGCTGACGTCGCCCGATGCACGGGCGCGGGCCCACGCTGCCGCAGCGCAGGACAGCCTGCGGACCGAGCCACGCGCGGTGCGCGCCATCATCATCTCGCTGGCGGTGCTGTTCCTTTCCGTCTTCGTCGTGCTGCCGCTGGTCGTGGTGTTCGCACAAGCCTTCTCGCGAGGGATCCTCGCCTATTTCGCCGCGCTCGGCGAGCCGGAGGCGATGGCGGCGATCAAGCTGACGTTGATCGTCGCGGCGATCTCGGTCGGCCTCAATCTCGTCTTCGGCCTCGTGGCGGCATGGGCGATTGCGAAGTTCGATTTCCCGGGCAAGACCTTCCTGATCACGCTGATCGACCTGCCGTTCTCGGTCAGCCCGGTGATCTCCGGCCTCGTCTTCGTGCTCTTGTTCGGCGCGCAGGGCTATTTCGGCGGCTGGCTCAGGGATCACGACATCCAGATCCTGTTCGCGGTGCCCGGCATCGCGCTCGCCACGACTTTCGTGACCTTTCCGTTCGTGGCGCGCGCGCTGATCCCCTTAATGCAGGAGCAGGGCACACAGGAAGAGGAGGCCGCGATCTCGCTCGGCGCCTCGGGCCTGCAGACCTTCTTCCGCGTCACGCTGCCCAACATCAAATGGGGCGTGCTCTACGGCGTCCTGCTCTGCAATGCACGCGCGATGGGAGAGTTCGGCGCGGTCTCCGTCGTCTCGGGCCATATCCGCGGCGAGACCAACACCATGCCGCTCCTGGTCGAGATCCTCTACAACGAGTACCAGTTCGTCGCCGCGTTCGCGATCGCTTCGCTGCTCGCGATGCTGGCGCTGATCACGCTGGTCGCCAAGACAATTCTCGAACGTCACCTCGACGAAGGACACGACGTCAATGACCATTGAAGTCAAAAATCTCGTCAAGAAGTTCGGCAGCTTTGCCGCGCTCGATGGCGTCGACCTCAGGGTCGACAATGGCGAGCTGCTGGCGCTGCTCGGTCCCTCCGGCTCCGGCAAGACCACCTTGCTGCGGATCATCGCCGGCCTCGACTGGCCGGATTCCGGCGAAGTCTCCTTCAACGGCGAGGACGCGCTGGCGCAGGGCGCGCGCGAGCGGCACGTCGGCTTCGTGTTTCAGCATTACGCGCTGTTCCGCCACATGAGCGTGTTCGAGAACGTTGCCTTCGGCCTGCGCGTGCAGCCGCGCGCCGTCCGCAAGGACGAAGCGACCATCCGTGCGCGGGTGAAGGAGCTGCTCGATCTGGTGCAGCTCGACTGGCTTGCCGACCGTTATCCGAGCCAGCTCTCCGGCGGCCAGCGCCAGCGCATCGCGCTTGCTCGCGCGCTCGCGATCGAGCCGCGCATCCTGCTGCTCGACGAACCCTTCGGTGCGCTGGATGCCAAGGTGCGGAAAGAGCTGCGAAGGTGGCTGCGCTCGCTGCATCACGAGATCAACGTCACCTCGATCTTCGTCACCCACGATCAGGAGGAGGCGCTCGAAGTCGCCAACCGCGTCGTGGTGATGGACAAGGGCAAGATCGAGCAGATCGGCTCGCCCGACGACGTCTACGAGACGCCCGCGACCGCCTTCGTCCACGGCTTCATCGGCGAATCCATCGAGCTGCCGGTGCAGGTCGATGGCGGCGTGATCAGGCTCGGCGACCGGCCGCTCGCCCTCGCCGCGGACGGGCTTGTGCCTGGCGCGTCAAAACTGTTCGTGCGGCGACATGACATGCTGGTCGGCCCGCCCGGCAGCGGCGCATTCGAGGGCGCGGTCCAGCACGTCCGCAATTTTGGTCCGGTGCAGCGCGCGGAGGTCGCATTGTCAGGCGGCGAAACCATCGAGATCGACGCTCCCCGCGACAAGGAACTCCGCGCCGGCGATACCATCGGCCTCGAGCCGAGGCGCTACAGGATCTTTGCGGGCTAACGTCCGTCATTCCGGGATGGTCCGAAGGACCAGACCCGGAATCTCGAGATTCCGGGTTCGATGCTTCGCATCGCCCCGGAACGACTTGCGTCGATTTTCCTCAAAATTCACCTTTCAGCCACGGTTGGTATGCAACAACGGCCCCCTCATTTGGGGGCCCCGATCCATGCGCGCTGCGGCCGCAATTCTCATTCTTTTGCTTCTCGCCGGCTGCGCCGGCAATGAGGTGCCGGTCCAGCAGCCGTCGATGTATGCCGACATGGCCGTCCCCGGGGCCCAGCTCGATGCGCAGGCAGCCGCGATTATGATCTCGCAATACCGCCAGAACAACATGCTCGGCACGGTCGTGGTCGATCCCGATTTGATGCGGCTCGCCGAATCCCAGTCCCAGGCCATGGCGGCGGCCAACAAGATGGACCACGACGTCCGTGCGCCGTTGGCCAAGCGCCTCGCCACCGGCGGCTATCCCGCGACCGTGGCAGTCGAGAACATTTCGGCCGGCTATCACACGCTGGCGGAAGCGTTTTCCGGCTGGCGCGACTCGCCTCCGCACCGTGCCAACATGCTCAAGAACGGTGTCACAAAATTGGGCATTGCGGCGAGCTATGCTCCCGGCACCAAATACAAGGTGTTCTGGACCATGATCCTGGCCTCGACGGACCGATAAGCCAGACTTGATCCCGGGATGCATTGACGCGGTGACCGACTGTCGCCACGGTGGCTCGTCTTTTGCTATTGTTCCCGCATGACCGATCATAGCCCGGAATCCGCCAGCGTCCCCGCGAATGCGCAACGTGTCCTGGTCCTCCAGGGCGGCGGCGCGCTCGGCTCGTATCAGGCCGGCGCCTATCAGGCGCTGTGCGGCTACGGCTTCGAGCCGGAATGGGTCGCCGGCATCTCGATCGGCGCCGTCAACGCCGCCATCATCGCCGGCAACGAGGGCCACACCCGCGTCGAGCGGCTGAAGGAATTCTGGGAGATGGTGTCCGCACCGGTGCCGTGGAAGCCGATCGGCAAGAGCGATCACAGCCGCGAGCTGTTCAACTCGACCAGCGCCGCTTTGATCGCGACCTTCGGCGTGCCCGGCTTCTTCGTCCCGCGCGTGCCGCCCGCGCCGCTCTGGCCGCCCGGCCATCGCGAAGCCGAAAGCTATTACGACACCGCGCCGCTGAAGAAGACTTTGGAACGGCTGGTCGATTTCGACCGCATCAACGACCTCAAGACGCGCCTGTCGGTCGGCGCCGTCGGCGTCACCTCCGGCAACTTCAAATATTTCGACAATTACGAGTTCAAGAAGCTCGGCAAGAAAATCGGCCCGGAGCACATCATGGCCTCCGGCGCGCTGCCGCCCGGCTTTCCCTCCGTCGTCATCGAGGGCGAGCATTACTGGGACGGCGGCATCGCCTCAAATACCCCGCTCGACTACGTGCTCGATGCCGAGCTCGCGCGCGACATGCTGATCTTCCAGGTCGACCTGTTCAGCGCCCGCGGCGACCTGCCGAATTCGCTGCTGGAAGCGGCCGAGCGCGAAAAGGACATTCGCTATTCCAGCCGCACGCGGATGAACACCGACAAGAACAAGCAGATCCACAACGCCCGCAGAGCGGTGCGCGACCTGATTTCCAAATTGCCCGATTATCTCAAGAATGATCCTTCGGTCGAATTCCTTTCGAAGGCGGCACGTGAGAGCACCGTCACGGTGGTGCACCTGATCTATCGCAGCAAGAACTACGAATCCTCGTCCAAGGATTACGACTTCTCGCATGTCGCCATGGTCGAGCATTGGGAAGCCGGCGTGCGCGACGTGCATCTGTCGATGCGCCACAAGGATTGGCTGGAGAAGCCGCAGTCCGGCGAGACCATGGTGACCTACGATCTCACGGGGGACGTCACCGCGCCCCCGGCAAAAAGGAGCGAATAACATGGGTACTCTCTCAGGCAAGAACGCCGTCGTGACCGGTTCGACCAGCGGTATCGGGCTTGCTTATGCGCGCGCCTTCGCCGGCGCCGGCGCCAATGTCGTCATCAACGGCTTCGGCTCCCCTGAGGACATCGAGAAGGAGCGTTCCAAGATCGAGTCCGATTTCGGCGTGAAGGCGGTCTACTCGCCCGCCGACATGACCAAGCCGGCCGAGATCGCGCAGATGATCGCGCTCGGCGAGAAGACGTTTGGCTCGGTCGACATCCTCGTCAACAACGCCGGCATCCAGTTCGTCTCGCCGATCGAGGAATTCCCGATCGAGAAGTGGGACCAGATCATCGCGATCAACCTGTCCTCGGCTTTCCATGCCATCCGCGCTGCTGTCCCCGGCATGAAGAAGAAGGGCTGGGGCCGTATCATCAACACGGCTTCGGCGCACTCGCTGGTCGCCTCGCCCTTCAAGTCGGCCTATGTGTCCGCCAAGCACGGCATCGCCGGCCTGACCAAGACCGTGGCGCTCGAGGTCGCGACCCACAAGATCACCTGCAACTGCATCAGCCCCGGCTACGTCTGGACGCCGCTGGTGGAGAAGCAGATCCCCGACACCATGAAGGCCCGCAATTTGACGCGCGAGCAGGTCATCAATGATGTGCTGCTCGACGCGCAGCCGACCAAGGAGTTCGTCACCTCCGAGCAGGTCGCAGCGCTCGCCCTGTTCCTGTGCAGCGACGACGCCGCGCAGATCACCGGCACCAACCTGTCGATCGACGGCGGCTGGACCGCGGAGTAATGGCCCGGTGCCGGGTGGGCAAGGGCGCATCGCGCCGTGCCCACCATTTCGCACCGCGCGCATTCTCGCCGAGTTTGGTGGGCACGCTTCCCTTTGCCCACCGAGAGCGAGGGCGAGGCGCAAGCCTCCCGCTCAATGGCTCCAGGCCAGTGCCGTCACGATGGCGGACGACAAGTTCAACTCCGCGAACATGATCTTGCCGGCGACCACGACGAGAACGCAGGCGAGCGCGGCGCGCAGCACCGTCTCGGGCACGCGCGTCGCGCTGTAGCTGCCGAGGATGATGCCCGGCAGCGAGCCCAGCAGCAGAACGCCCATCAGCCCCCAATCGACCGAGCCGAGCAGCCAGTGTCCGGCGCCCGCGACCAGCGTCAGCGGCACCGCGTGGGCGATGTCGGAGCCGACGATGTTAGCCATCGGCAGCCGCGGGTAGAGCAGCAGCAGCACGGTGACGCCGACTGCGCCGGCGCCGACGGACGAGATCGAAACCAGCACGCCGAGCACGATGCCGGTGAGGACGGTCGCGATCGCGGTGGTGCGCTCGTCAACGCGTTCGAGGCGCTTGCGGTAGCGCTCTATGATCGATTTGCGGAAGATCAGCGAGGTCGCGGTCAGCAGCAGCGCAAAGCACAGCACGAGGTTGACGAGGCTGCGCTCGGCATCGCTTCTGAGATCGAGCTTCCACAGCACCAGCAGCGTCAGCGCGCTCGCCGGAATGCTGCCGCAGGCGAGCCGCAGCACCGCCGGCCAGTGCACGCTGCGCGACCAGCCATGCACCACGCTGCCGCCGGTCTTGGTGGCGGCGGCATAGAGCAGGTCGGTGCCGACGGCGGTCGAGGGATGGATGCCGAACAGCAGGATCAAGAGCGGGGTCATCAACGAGCCGCCGCCCACGCCGGTCATCCCGACAAGCAGGCCGACGCCAAATCCGGAGGCGACATAGAGCGGGTCGATCATATGCGGGGAATCTTAGGTTTATCTCGTCGGTTGGGCAATATGACGTAGAATAAACTTTCCCTGGAGCGCAACTACTTGGATGGAATAAGAAGAATCGTGCTGCAGAGCGGAAGATGGTAGGAGTTTCGCCTCCAAGCCAGCCGTGCCGCGAAATGGCCGTTCCCTGGCGCCGGCAGGTCCGTAACGCCTATTTTCCAAACGCCAGCACGTGCAGGCCCAGCCGCTGCCGCACGATCCAGAACAGCAGCACGGTTTCGAAAGTCAGCGAGATCGAGGTCGCGGCAGCCGCGCCGTGGCCGCCGTAGCGCGGCACCAGGGCGATGCAGAGCACGACGTTCATCAGGAAAGCCAGCGCGTAGGCGAGGGCGCAGATCTTCTGCTGGCCGAGCATGTTGAGCAGGCGCTCGACCGGGCCGATCGCGGCGCGGACCACCAGGCCGATCGCGGCGACGAACATGATGTCGGAGCCGACTACGAATTGCGGGCCGAACAGCCAGAGCAGCGGCTTGCCAAGCGCGAGCAGCACGATGGTCGCCGCCAGCGACGGCCAGAACGTCCAGCTGATGGCGTGCGCCACATAAGCTGAGAGCCGCGCCTTGTCGCCGAGTGCGTTGTACTCGGCAAAGCGATGCGCCGTCGTCGCCGACATCGCGTAGTGAACGAAGGACACCAGCGCCAGCGTCTTCACCACCGCGAAGTACACGCCGACCTCGTCGGAGGGGCGAAACTGCTGCAGCACGAGCACGTCGGTGTAGGACAAGAGCAGGTAAAAGCTTTCCACCAGCAGGATCGGCAACGACACCGCGAGCCAGCCACTGACGTCGTAGGCCTTGGGTCCCGGCTCGATGTGATCAGCGAGCTTGCGGTTCAGCACCACCATCTGCCCGGCCATCGCGATCCACACCGCGCCTGCGCTTGCGACCATCGCGGCCACCGCGCCGAGATGATAGCCGAGCAGGAAGGCCGCGGCCGTGATGCCGATGATCAGCGCCTGGCGGATGATGAATTGCGGCATCAGACCGAGCTGCATCCAGTCATGCGAGCGTGCGATGCCGTCCTGGGCATTGGCAACGACGAAGGCGGGCAACGTCATGCAGCCGATATAGAGCGGCAGCGCTTCGGCCGGATCGATCCAGGGTGACAGCAGCCCGACCATGCCGGCAAGGCCAAGCGACATCAGCGTGGAGATGGCAAAGACCAGCCAGCGGCTGCCGGAGAGGAAGCCGCGCAGCCGCGCATGTTCGCCGCTGGTGCGGTACCCCGGGATGATCTTCTGCGCGGAGGCGGAGATGCCGAAATCCATCATGCTGCCGAGCAGCAGCACCCAGGTCCAGACATAGACATAGATGCCGTAGTCGGAGGTGCCCATCCAGCGCGCCAGCAGCACCTGCGAGACATAGGCGAGACCGGCGCTGATCACGCGGATGATGAAGATGGTGCCCGCCAGCCGCCGCGTCAGCGACGCCTCGCTCGATCCGCCGGTCAGCTTAGCCCTCAACCGCGCGATCAGTCCGGCCGGTCCGGTCGTTGCTGGCTCTGCATCCATCACAGCCAAATCGAGATCCCCAAGGCCCGTAGCAAGCGTCCCGTAGCAAACGCCCCGTAGCAAGCGTTCCGCATGCTGCGGCAGCCTTTGACCTAGCAACCATTCGTTAAGATACGGTTGGGTCAACGATGTTGTCCCGGCCTGGGCACGTGCGCATGAGCTGGCGCTGTGGTCAGGGCGCGTATGAGGTGAGCGCTCTGCCGAGAGGGCCAGCGACCATCAGCTGGAAGACAAGCGCCTGGCGTCTCCAAGCTGAGAACCACGGTCTGGCATGAAACAGGCGGCCCTTTGCGGCCGCCTGTTGTAACCTCGGAGTGGATGGGGCTATTGGCAGAGATGCTGGAGACCGTCAGCACCCTTGTAATTGGTGCCGGGCCTGCACACGATGCCGTTGCGGGCAGCATACTGACTCCAGCTGCCGTTCCACCCGTAACCGCCGCCGCCGCCGTACATGGCGTAGGAATTGCCCCAGTTGCCGGGATTGGCCGTGCCCCCGAGGGGACCCGTTACTGGCGCCGGCTGTTGAGACGCCGTTCGCCGAGATACTTGCCGATATCGAGGGCCGGTGGGGGTACTGCCGGTTCCAAGACCCGTGCAGTTGGCGAATTCAGCTTGGCAGAGGTCCGGATTGGAGAGAGCCCGCTGCGCTGGTGCAGCAGAACTGTACAGGGCGGATGCCGCAATCACGGCGGCGCCAAGAATCCTTAGATTCATCATGGCTTGCTCCTTGCGGTTGGACGTGGCGCTGGATGCCACGTTTGGCAGAGCCTATACGACGCTTGCGAGACTGACCATGCTGCTTCGGCATCGCTAAAATTGAGACTGCTCTGGTCCAGCAACAGTAATACTTTGGTTGATCGTGAGATTTCGCTTGAGGGTCAGAGGCTGACGTCTGCACCTTCTCGAGTACACGTTCTCGTGTGCAATCGTGCACGGGAGCGGGGACGATCGGGAAACATCAATCCAGGTTCGTATTGAACTCGTACGACTTCTCCGGCCCAACCAGCGTGAACTTCAGCGCTGCGCCCTCGGCCCTGGCGCCCGGCGGCAACCCGTCGAGTTCGAATGAGAAGCGCTTCACGCCGGGCGGGCTGGGCTCGACCGGTGCGGGGATCGGCAACGACCAGTCGGGCGTCGGCCCTTCCACGAACAGGTTGACGTCACGGCCATCCGGCGCGACCACGTCGACCACCACGTTCTTGGGCCCGTCGCGCTTGACGTCGCGGATGGTCAGCGGATTGGGATCGCCGATATTGGCCGGCTTCGGTACCGTGTCGAGCGCAGCCCGCAGGTTCGCGTCCTCGGTCGAGGCGACATTGTTGAAGCCCAGCTCGGCGCTCGCCTCGACGGGAATGCAGAGCTTCTCGCACACGGCGTAGTTGATCTCGGCGCGCAAGGTCACCGGCTTGTCCGGCGCCTTGGGCACGATCCGCAGGGGAAGCACGATCTGGTCGTGATAGCCGATCGAATGGCCGCCGGCGCCGTCGTCGAATTTCTGCGGCGCCGGCCACATCACCGTCACCGCTTCGACATTATCCGACTTCGAGAAGTCGAACCGCGGCGGAACGCCGGAATCGCCCGGCATGCGCCAATAGGTCTTCCAGCCGGGTTGGATCTGGAAGGCGATACCGCCGAGCAGGACGGCACCGCTGCGCGAGCCCGCGAGCAGCCGCACCGCGGAATGTTCGTCACGCTGCCAGGGCGATGCGTCATCAGCTTGGGCTGTCAACGCCAGGGACGACGCAAGCAAGGTTGTCGCGACGCCAATCGCCGCACGCAGGGGAACTCTTGTCAGCATGGCACGTCTTTACAGGGGCACCCCGGGCCAAACCATTGAATTGCTTGTGATGGATGCACTTGAATCAGGTCTCTGCAAGCCTTGATTTGACAGCGGCCCGGCCCGACATCAGGATAGGAATTGAAACCGGAGTGCTTCACCATGGCTCCTACAGGCAAAAGGACGGGCGAAAGCACCCGCAGCGCAGGCCCTGCGCTCCCCAGCTCGGCTGGTTATCTCGACGGCCGGCTCCTGATCGCAATGCCCGTGATGGGTGACTCCCGCTTCGAGCGTTCGGTGATCTATCTCTGCGCCCATTCGGCCGAGGGCGCGATGGGCATCATCGTCAACCAGCCGGCCGGCAGCATCGATTTTCCCGAGCTCTTGCAGCAGCTCGGCATCATCAAGAAGGGAGAGCACATCAAGCTGCCCGGGAATGCCGAAACCATGAAGGTATTGCAGGGTGGCCCCGTCGACACCGGCCGCGGCTTCGTGCTGCATTCCAGCGACTTCTACATCGAGAAGGCAACGCTGCGCATCGACGACGGCGTCTGCCTCACCGCGACCGTCGACATCCTGCGCGCGATTGCCAACGGCTCCGGCCCCAAGCACGCGATCCTCGCGCTCGGCTATGCCGGCTGGGCGCCGGGCCAGCTCGAGACCGAGATCCAGAGCAACGGCTGGCTGCATTGCGACGCGGATGCCGACCTGATCTTCGGCGACGACGTCGAAGAGAAATACGGCCGGGCGCTGCGCAAGATCGGCATCGACCCCGGCATGCTCTCGAACGAGGCGGGCCACGCGTAGTTATCGTAATCGCTGCCACAACACCCTCCGGTGTCGTCCCCGCGAAAGCGGGGACCCACAACCCCAGCGAGGAGTTGTTGCGCAGGCTGATAACTCCGAGCCCTCGCCAAACCACTTGCTGCGGTTACCGCGACGAGCGCAAGCGCTCGTGCTGGGGTCCCAGATCGGCGCTCCGCTTCGCTGCGCTTGTCCGGGACACGACGGCAGTGTTCGCCACGCTACTCCGCCGCCTGCTGCTGCACCGTCGGCTCGGTCCCCGGCCACAGTCGCCCTGCGCATGTCGCGAGGCTGGGACTGATCGTAGCGGCGGACGCGGTGCATGGTCTGGCGGTTGTCCCACATCACGAGGTCATGCAGCTTCCATTTGTGGACGTAGACGAACTCTGCTTGTGTCGCGTGCTCGTTGAGATCGCGCAGCAAGAGCCGTCCTTCCGGCACGCTCATGCCGACGACCTTGCCGGCGTGCGATGACAGGTACAGCGACTTGCGGCGATGCACGGGATGGGTGCGCACCAGCCGTTGCAGCACCGGCTTGAACATCTCCTTTTCCTCGTCGGTGTATTCGGTGAAGCCGAGCGATCCCCGCGAATACATCAGCGAATGCTCGCAGACGAGGTCGTCGATCTCCGCCTTGGTCTCCTCGTCGAGCGCGTCATAGGCCGCCCGCATGTCGGCGAATTCGGTGTTGCCGCCCTTCGGGTTCACCACCCGCGCCGACAGCAGCGAGAATTTTGCCGGAATCGGGCGGAAGGAGCTGTCGGAATGCCACAGGCAGTTGCCGAGGTTGAACAGATGCGTGCGGCTGTCTTTTGCGAGCGGCTTGCCGTGCTTATCGAGGTTGGAGACGTCGTTGAGACCGGACTGGAGCCGGTAATCCTTTTCCTTGGTTACGGTGCCGCCGCGCGCATCCTCGCGCTGGCCGAAGTTGAGCGCAAACGCCATCTGCTGCTCGTCGGTGATGTTCTGGTCGTGGAAGACGAGCACCGCGTATTTGTCCATGGCGGCCTCGATCTCGCGCGCCTCATCCGGTGTGAGAGGCTTGCGCAGGTCGAGGCCGGAAACCTCGCCGACAAAATGCTTCTGAAGCTGCCGGATGGCGATCGTCATGGCGTTCTCTCCCGCGGGCCGCGAGCGGTTGGTCCCGCTCTGCTGACGAAAAAGCTACTCCCGCACTCGGAGTTGTCAACGCTCGCGGCGCATGGCTCTCACGCGTTCCGCGCCATCAATCCGCCGTCGACCGGGATCACCGCGCCGGTCAGGAACGATGCCGCCGGCAGGCACAGGCTCAGCGTCATATGTGCGACCTCTTCGGGGTCGCCGTAGCGGCCAAGTGCCGTGCGGCGCTTGGCATAGATGGTCTTGTGCTCCTCCGAGATGCGGTCGGTGATCGCGGTGCGGATCGGCCCCGGGCAGATGCAGTTGACGGTGATGCCCTCGCGGCCGAGCTCGACCGCGAGCGAGCGCGTGAGGCTCGCCACGCCCCCCTTCGCCGCCGAATAGGGGCTGTGCAACGCGGTGGCGCCGAGCGCCTCGGTCGAGGCGATGTTGACGATGCGCGGGCTCTTCGACCTGCGCAGATGCGGCAGCGCGGCGCGGATGATGCGCGGATGCGCCGTCAGCATCACTGCGATGGCCTTGGCCCAGGCGTCTTCATAAGTCTCATCATCGATCGCAACGCGCACGGAGATGCCGGCATTGTTGATGACGATGTCGAGCCCGCCGAAATGCGTGGCGACATCACCGACCACGCGCTTGATCTCGCCGGCATCGGCAACGTCGAGCCTCCACGCCTTCGCCGCGCGGCCGCTTGCCGCAATCTGCTCCGCAACCGATAGCGCGCCTTGCTCGTCATAATCGGTGACGGCAACCTTCGCGCCCTCGCTCGCGAATACGCGCGCGGTCGCGCGTCCCATGCCGCTGGCCGCGCCGGTGACGAGAACGGTCAGGCCCTTCACCGACCGGCTGAGCTCTCTAGAGTCGGACATGCTGTTCCCTCGCGGCGTCTTGCTTGTTGTGATGATTGACAAGGCTGGCATCGATCCGCAGACAGGTCAAACAAGCAAAACAAAAGGGGAGGCCGCGATGGCGAACGAGCTCGATTTCTCAGGCAAGCAGGTGCTGGTCGTCGGCGGTTCCAGCGGCATTGGCAACGGCATCGCGCAGGCCTTTCGTACGAGGGGCGCCAGCGTCGCAGTTTGTGGCACGCGTGCTCACGCAACGGACTATTCGACGGCGGAAGGCTCCGATCTCACCGGTCTTGCTTATGCGCAGCTCGACGTCAGCAACCCAAGTGCCGTCGAGGCGTTCACGCCGTCCTTCGACCGGCTCGACATCCTGGTGCTGGCGCAAGGAGCCGTGATTTACCGCCGCGGCGAGTTCGAGATGAGCGGATTCCGTAAGGTCGTCGAGGTCAATCTGATGAGCCTGATGGCGTGCGCCACGCGATTCCATTCCATGTTGCGGGACGCGAAGGGCGCGCTGATCATGGTGTCCTCGACCGCGGCCTATCACTCCACCATGGGTAATCCCGCCTACAATGCCTCGAAGACCGGCGCGGTCGGATTGACGCGCACGCTGGGCGAAGCCTGGGCCGAGGACGGCATCCGCGTCAACGGCATCGCGCCGGGCCTCGTCGACACCAAGATGACGAAGGTGACGACGGACAACCCCAAGCGGCTCGAAGGCGCATTGTCGCGCATTCCGCTGCGGCGATTGGGCACGCCGGGCGACATGGCGGGCGCCGCGCTCTTCCTGGCCTCGCCGCTGTCGTCCTACATCATCGGTCAGACGCTGGTCGTCGACGGGGGGCTCATTCTCTAGCCCCGCTGGAACCCCGCCGCGCCTGATCGGTTACTTGGGTTGACCCCCGAGGAGGAGCATCATGGACACGGATCGGATAGTCGGATCGGCGAAGGAATATGCCGGACGCGCAGAAGGCGCGGTCGGAGAGATGGCAGGCGATGCCAAGACGCAGGCGTCGGGTAAGGCCCGCGAGGCCGCAGGCACGGTGCAGAATCTCTACGGCCAGGCCAAGGATGCGGTGCGCGACGCCGCGGACACTGCGACGAGCTACGCCAAGGACGCCTATGAGAACAGCGGCGACACCTTCCGCGATGGCACACAGGCGCTGTCGAAGAAGGTGCAGGACAATCCGCTCGGCGCACTGCTGGTCGCCGGCGGTATCGGCTTCGCACTTGCGCTGCTGATGTCGCGTCCCGCGCGTCGTCCTCCGCCGTCGCGCTGGCGCTACTACGGCTGAGCTATCTGCCACGTCATTCCGGGGCGCCGCGCCTGCGCGGCGAACCCGGAATCCAGACGTTGCGGCACGAGATTCCGGGTTCGCGCTACGCGCACCCCGGAATGACATCTGACATCAACTCAGCAAGCTACCGGAATATCTCCGCCGAGCGTCCGACATTGCCAGGCGGGCGCGGGATCGCGGGGTTGGGATTCGGATTGCGCGGCGCCGGTGCCATTTGACGCGGCGCTGGCTGCGGCGAGCCGAAGCCGAAGAAATCGCGAAACGATGGCGCAGCCTGCGCCGGCTGCTGTGGCGGCGGCGGCGGCTTTTTCGGTGCGAGCTTCGGCGGCGCGATCGCGGCGGCGGCGCCCGTCCCCGCCGAGCCCGGCGCGGCACTGCCTTCAGGCGTCGTCGCCGCCATCGGCGTATCGCCCTTGGCCTGCTCGCGGCCGACTTCGCGGCGCGGCCAGGCATAATCGTCGGCGCGGCCGGCGGGGGCCGTCAGCGGCTCGCCCTTCACCATCGTCTTCGCAGCGAGCGCATCGACGGCGGCGGGACGTGAGCCCGGGCCGCCCAGCAACTGATCGGTCGAGATCGAGGCCGCAACCAGCGGCACGATCGGGCCGGCCAGCGGCCGCGGCGCCGGCTTGCCGGGCTCGGCGCTGGTGTCGGGCGTCGCCGGCTCGCTCGGCAGCGCGATCGGGCCGGAGCGGCCCGCCAAGAGCCGCGTGATCTCGCGCTCGACATAGTGCGCGAGCTTGCGTGCGCCGGCCTTGGTGAAATAGACGCCGTCACCGCTGCGCAGCTGGCGGATCTGGCCTTCGAAGTCCGGGCCCTTCTGGAGGAAGCGGCCGGCTTCGTCGACGAAGCCGTCCCAGACGTCGACATAGGTGATGCCGGCCTTGGCCGCGCCCTCGCGGTACAGCGAATCCAGGAACAGCATGTCGGCGGTGCCCCTGGGGCCGCGGATCGCGGGCAGGCCGACCCAGAGCACCGGCACGCCCTTGGCCTTGAGGACGTTCGCGAGCTCCTCGATCTTCTTGCCGTAGAGCTCGACCCAGCGCTCGTCGCGGAACTCATAGACGCCGTTGGGATTGCGCGCGGTCTTTTCCGGCGCGGCCGCAGGCGTATCGGCGTTGTCGGCATCGTCTTGCGGCAGATCGCTATCGGCCGGCTTGTCGTCGGGCTTGGCGGCGGCGTCCGGCTTGGCGTCGCCGGGCTTGGTCTCACCGGGCTTTGCGTCACCTTTTCCTTGTGGCTTGGCGCGCGCACCCTTGTCGTTCTTCTTGTCCTTGTCCGACTTGTCGACAACCGGCTCGCGGATCGAGGTGCGGTCATTGAGGCCGAGCATGACGACGATGACGTCAGGCTTCTCGGTCTCGAGAATGCCCCTCGCAGCCGCCGCCCAATCCGAGGGCTCGCCCTTCGGCTGGTACTTGATCAGGCCGGAGGTGGTCTTGTGCTTGCGGATCACGCCCATGTCGGGCTGCTCGGTGTAGGCGTCTTCCAGGCCATAGGCGAGCCAGTCGGCCATGGCGTCGCCGATCACGAGCACGTTCTTGTCGGGCGTGGTGTCGCGCTTGGCCGGTGCCGGCGCGCGCGAAAAATCCTGACGCGGGGCCTGCTGCTGTGGCTGCTGGAACGGCGCGAAGAAATCACCACCGAACCAGCCGCCGCCTCCGCCCTGGCGCGGTGGCGGAGCCTGGCGCTGCGGCGGACCGCCAAAGCCGGGGAAGTTGAAGAACTGCGCCGAGGCGGGTCCCGCAATCGAGACCAGGATCGCAAGCGCCGTCCCCAGCGCGATCAACGGGCCGGTCTCGGTCAGCGCCTTCAAGAAGGATTTTGGCTTCGACATGCGATCTCGGGCGCGCGCAACGGGGGTCTGGGATAGGCTCGATATAATAACGGAATCGGGCGCCAAACGGGCAAATTCTCTTGCAAATTCTTGGCGCCATACACCGCGGATCGGCCAGAATCGCCGCTCAGGGTTACTTTCGGGCCGTTTTTACCGCCCGCGCAGCCGGTCCAGCACGTCGGAGGTGGCAAACCCGTCCGCAGGCAGCCCGATCGAGGCCTGGAAGTTGCGCAGGGCTTCCCTTGTCTGGCCGCCGAACTGGCCGTCAGGAGTGCCCTTGTAGAAGCCGCGCTGGGCCAGCAACTGCTGAAGCTCCAGCCGCTCGCTCCGCGACAATTCGCGCTCCTGGCGCGGCCAGGGCTGCACGAAGGGCTCCCCGCCGCGCAGCCGATCGGCGAAATGGCCGATCGCCAGCGCATAGGCCTCGGCCGGGTTGTACTTCATGATGATGCGGTAGTTCTGCAGCATCAGAAAGCTCGGGCCTTGCGCGCCCGCCGGCGCCAGCAGATAGGCTTTTTCCGCTGGATGCGGGAAGGGCTGGCCCGTCGCACGCTTGAGGCCGAGCTTCTCCCATTGCGCGATCGTCATCGTCTTGGCGCGATCGGCCAGCATGTAGTTGAAGCCCTGGGGCACCACGACCTCGAAGCCCCAGCTCTGTCCCGACTGCCAGCCGTCCTTCTTCAGATTGTTAGCGGTCGAGGCGATCAGATCGGTGGGGTTGTCGACGACGTCGCGCCGTCCATCGCCGTCGCCGTCGACGGCAAAGCGCTTGAACGCGGTCGGCATGAACTGGGTCGGGCCGAAGGCGCCGGCCCAGGAGCCGCGCATCTGCTCAGGCCTGAGATCGCCGCGGTTGAGGATCTCCAGCGCCGAGAGGAACTCATCCTTGAAATAGGCCTGGCGGCGGCCGATGCAGGCGAGCGTCGCGGTCGATTGCAGCACGCTGCGGTCGCCCATCTGCGTCGAGTAGTTGGATTCGATGCCCCAGATCGCGGCGATGATGTAGCGATCGACGCCATAGGCCTTCTCGGTGGCGTCGAACTGCGCCTTGTATTTGGCAAGGACTTCGCGGCCCTTCGCGAGGCGGTTGTCGTTGACGAGAATGTCGAGATAGTCCCAGATCGATTTGGTGAATTCCGGCTGCGAGTCCATCAGGTCCATGATGCGCAGGTCGGGCGAGAGCCCGGCGGTGAAGCGCTGGAAATTCTCCTGGGTGATGCCGCGCCGTGCGGCATCAGGCCACATCCCCGCAACGCAATTGTCGAAATTGGAGGCCGCCTCGCGGATCGCCGCCGCCGTCATCAGCGGATGGCCGGAGGCGCCGTCCTCGCCGCTCCAAGGTTGGACGCCCGTTTGTGCGCCGCCGGGCCCGGGCGGGGCTTGCGATGGGGCAGGGTTCGAGCCGGAGAAGATACCGCCGAACAGGTTCGACAGGCCGTTTTGCGACTGGGCGTTCACGCTGGCCGGCAGCAGCATTGCAGCGGCAATCATCACTCCGATCAAAGATCCGGCACGTTTCGCCAGTGCTGCCATCGATTGCGTCATATCCTGTCCGTCCGGCCGAAAATCCGCCCTTCAGGAGGCCTTGCGACGGTTGCCAATAGCTTAACAAAGGTGAAATTTTGGTGGCTGATTTTTTCTTAACTCTGCGAGCGGGAGGCCCCACATCCGCCTTTGTTGGCGGCTGCAAACAAGCTAGCAAGATACCATTGCTCCCTTCCTCAGGTATTCGATCAATCCCATGAAGATTCGCAAAGCCGTATTCCCCGTCGCCGGCCTCGGCACCCGCGTCCTGCCCGCCACCAAGGCGATGCCGAAGGAAATGCTGACCATCGTCGACAAACCGTTGATCCAGTACGTGTATGACGAGGCCAAGGAAGCCGGCATCGAGCACTTCATCTTCGTCACCGGCCGCAATAAAAATGTCATCGAAGATCATTTCGACAGGATGTTCGAGCTCGACACCACGCTGGCCGCGCGGGGCAAGAAGGCCGAGCAGGAGATTTTGGCGCAGAATCAGCCGGATGCCGGCGCGGTCAGCTTCACCCGCCAGCAGGCGCCGCTCGGGCTCGGCCACGCGGTCTGGTGCGCGCGCGACATCGTCGGCAACGAGCCGTTCGCAGTGGTGCTGCCGGACGAGCTCGTGCTCAACACGCCGGGCTGCCTGAAGCAGATGATCGAGACGGCGTCCTCGCTCGGCGAGAAATCCAATCTGATCGCGGTCGAGGCCGTGCCCGACCATCTCACCCATCAATACGGCATCTGCGGCGTCGGCAAGCGCAACGGCAAGATGTTCGAGGTCGATGGCATGGTGGAGAAACCCGCCAAGGGCACCGCGCCGTCCAATCTCTCGATCACCGGCCGCTACATCCTCCAGCCCGAGATCTTCAAGATCCTGGAGACCCAGGAACGCGGCGCCGGCGGCGAGATCCAGCTCACCGACGCCATGATCGGCCTCGCCAAGACGCAGAAATTCTACGGAGTCGAGTTCGAGGGCGAGCGCCACGATTGCGGCTCCAAGCCCGGCTTCCTCCGCGCCAACATCGCCTACGCCCTGAAGCGCCCCGAGCTGCGCGATGGGCTGATCGCGGAGATGAAGAAGTATCTGGGGCAGTGACATCGAAGGCGCACGCCTTCGATGTCATCCCGGGGCGGTCCGCAGGACCGAACCCGGGATCTCGAGATTCAAGGTTCGATGCTTCGCATCGCCCCGGAATGACTGCCTAGCCTCACGCCACCAGCGACAGCTTCGGCAGGCTCGCGACCACCGACTGGTTGCGCCCGCCTGCCTTCGCCGCATAGAGCGCCTTGTCGGCGGCGGCGACCAGGATCGACCAGTCCATGCCGCTCGCGGGCACCAGGCTGGCGATGCCGCAGGACACGGTCGATGTCGCCTGGTCATCGGACCAGCCCTGCACCTTGGCGCGGATGCTCTCGGCGACCTTGAACGCGTCGGTGGCCGAGGTATTCGGCAGCAGCACCGCGAATTCCTCGCCGCCATAACGCGCGGCGCAATCGCCGGCGCGGCTCACCGAATCCGAGATGCAGATGGCGATGCCGACCAGCACCTGGTCGCCGGCCTGGTGGCCGAACGTGTCGTTGTAGGCCTTGAAGTGATCCGCATCGATCATCAGGAGCGCGATCGGCGTCTTCTGTCGCATCGCGCGCCGCCATTCGACGTCGATCACCGAATCGAACTTGCGCCGATTCTTCAGGCCGGTGAGCGCATCCGTCGTCGCCATCTCCTCGAGCTTGCGTTCAGCCGTGGCGCGCCGGCCGATCTCGCGCGCGAGCACGAGCGTCGATGCCAGCATGAACAGCGCCAGCGCCAGCACCACGGCACCGATGCGAAACGCCTCCCTCTGCCAGAGCGCGAACACCGCCGCGAGCGGCTTGCCCGCCACCACGAACAGCGGACCGTTGTCGGCGCTGCGGACATAGAGCCTGGGCGTCGGATCGACCGGGCCCTGCCCCGAATAGGCGGTGCCAACCCGGAGATTGCCGGGCTTCCAGGTCTGGCGCCCGTTCAAATTCTTGCCGATGATGTCGAGATCGAACGGCCGCCGCATCATGATGGTGCGATCGCGCTTGAGAACGGTGATGGTGTCGTCCGCGTCGAGGCTCAGCCGCTCGAACAATTCGTGGAAATAGCTGAAGCGGATCGAGCCGGCGACGACGCCCATGAAACCGCCGTCGTTGTCGCTGATACGCCGGCTCAGCACGATCGAATAGGCGCCGCGGAACAGCATCGGCCGGCTGATGAAGAGCCCGATGCCGGGATTGTCGCGATGGACCGTGAAGTAATCCTCCTCGCCGCGGTTCTCCGGCAGGGGATCGAGCGTGGAGGCGTCGATGGTCAGCCGGCCGTCGGCATCGAACACCTGGATGGCGCCGAAATGCTTCGCCGTTGCCGCATGGTCGAACAGGATCAGGTGACGGATCGGCTTGGAAACCGTGGCGAGTTCGGGCAGCAGCATGTTGCTGGCGACCGCCTTCAGCGACAGATCGTAGACCTCGATGTTGCGGCTGATGTCGGACTCGATGGTCGTCGTGAGGTTCTCCAGCGTCTGGCGGGCGAGCGCCTCCTCGCCGCGCCGCATGTCCAGCATGACGTTGACGCAAATGGCGGAAAAGCCGATCACCGTCACGACGGACGAAATGATCAGCAGCTTCGCCGAAATGCGCCACGGCCGGCGGGCCGTGACTTCGCGCCATCCAGACAGCATCGCTTGCTCCCGACCCTGATGGATGCGCCCGAAAGCTTGCGTAGTGTTTAAGCCGCGACGGCGAAGCCGCGATGAGTTAAGAATCGGTTTAATGGGCTAGCGTTTTTCGGCAGGTCTCGTGTGAAGAGACCTAGCCCTGACGAGAGGACGATTGTGAACGACTACGATGCGTTGCGCGACTATCTGATGCGGCAGAAGCAGGCCGAATTCGTCCTGACCTTCGAACAGATCGAGGAGATCATCGGCGCGGCCCTGCCGCGCGCGGCGAACCGCGCCTCGTGGTGGGACAGCCTGCGCAGCCCCGACATCCAGATGCCGCAGCGCGAAGCCTGCCTCGCCGCCGGCTTCGTGGCGACGCGGATGCCGGACGGCCAGAGCGTGCGGTTTACGAAGCGAAAGAACGACCGGCGCCGCTAGGTGCGGCGAGCGACGCTGCTGCCCTCCTCTGGAGGGAAGGTCGTTTCATTGGCGCCACCGGGACCAGCGTTCATCTTCGGCGTGTGCTCGTATCAGACATCTGGTCGTCTGCTGGTCGCAGGCGCGCATGCACACGTTCTGGCGGCCCCGAAAGTCACCGGCCCCGCCGGTGTAGATGGCACATGTGCCGATGCAGTTTGCGCCTCGATCCTCGCATCGCGCCGCCGTCACGGCTTCGGCCGACGAGGCGAGGAACATTCCGGTGCCTATGAGGGTGATCGCGTGGAAAAGGTGCCGGGTCATCCGTAACTCCTGAGAAGGACGCGCTTGGTCGGCTCATTCTAGCCGTTGCGCTTGACGCGTGTGGGCGCGCCGAGAACGACAGCGGCGAGCCCAACGGCCTCGATGACTTAACCGTTCTGGACCGTTCTGGATCGAATGCTCTGCGCCATTTTTGCGGTAGCTGAGCCGCGGCCCATTGATCTGGATCAAGCAGGGCCTCATCGGCACCTCACCCCCCGCGCTTTGCGGGCGGCCTCAAGAAGGGGAGGGAGGCTAGCTCGCCGCTTCCAGCCGCACTTCCGTCAAGAGCCGCATCGCCGCGTCTGCGTCCATCGGCTCGCCGAAGGCAAAGCCCTGCGCGTATTCGCAGCCCATCTGGTACAGCTCGACCGCGTCGGAATCGGTCTCGGCGCCTTCGGCGACGACGTCCATGCCGAGATCGTGCGCGAGCGCGATGATCGATTTCAGGATCACCGGCCGCGTGCCGCGGCTGGTGGTGCGGACGAAGGACTGGTCGATCTTGATGGTGTCGAACGGGAAGCGCTGGAGGTAGGCGAGCGAGGAGTGGCCGGTGCCGAAATCGTCGAGCGACAGGCCGGTGCCGAGCTCGCGGATGCGCGTCAGCATTTGGGCTGCGTGCTCCGGATTCTCCATGACCAGCGATTCCGTCAATTCCAGCTTGAGCGTGCCGCGCGCCACCGAGGAGCGCGACAGCACGGTGCGGACGTCGTGGATCAGATCGTGGCGCAGCAGCTGCCGCGAGGAGACGTTGACCGAGGCGAAGATCGGCTCGCGCGAGCGCATCGCGCGCTGCCACACCGAGAGTTGCTTTGCGGTCTGGTCGAGCACGAACATGCCGAGGTCGACGATCAGACCGGTCTCCTCGGCGATGGTGATGAATTCCGACGGCGCCATGCGCCCGAGCTTCGGGTGATCCCAACGCGACAGCGCCTCGAAGCCGGCGATCGAGCGATCCTCCAGCCGCACGATCGGCTGGTACAGGATGGTGATCTCCTGCCGCTCGATGGCGCGGCGCAGCTCGCTCTCCAGCGTCAGCCGGTCGGTCTTCCGCGCGCGCATCGCCGGTTTGTAGACGTCGATGCGGTCGCCGCCGATGCGCTTGGAGTGATACATCGCAAGCTCGGCGTCCTTGATGATCTCGTCCGTCAGCTGAACCTGCGGATCGGACAGCGCAAGGCCGATCGAGGCGGTCAAAAAGATCTCGCGGTCGTTGAAGGCGATCGGCGCGCGGATGGTCTTGCGGATGGTCTCGGCGAAGGCGGTGATGCGGGCCGGGTCCTGCTCCGACAGCAGGATCAGGCCGAACTGGTCGCCGGCGAGTCGCGCCAGCGTGTCCTGCGGCTTCAGGATGCGGGTGAGGCGGCGGGCGAGCGTCAGGAGGATGGAATCGCCGACCGCGATACCGACGGAATCGTTGACCTGCTTGAAGCGGTCGAGGTCGATCACCATCAGCGTCGGCCGGAGCGTCGGCATGGTCTTGGCGAAATGCGCGACCGCACCGAGCCGGTCTATGAACAGCTTGCGGTTGGGCAGGCCGGTGAGGTTGTCGTGCACGGAATCGTGCAGCAGGCGTTCCTCGGCGTTGCGCAGCTCAGTGACGTCGGTGAGCGTGCCGACCACGCGCGAGACTTCGCCGTCCGAGCCGACCACCGGGCGTGCCTTCAGGGCGAACCACATGAAATGACCGTCCGGCGTGCGCAGGCGGAAGTCCTGCACCAGGCGGCCGCGGCGCTGGTCCAGGACGCTGTCGAGCGCGGCGCGGAAACGATCCTGGTCGAGCGGATGCAGCACCTCGAGCCACGAGGCCGCGGGGCCTTCCAGCGTGCCGCGCTTGAGGCCGAGAAGGGCCTCGGTCTCGGGGCTGGTGAAGACCTTGTCGGCGGAGACGTCCCAGTCCCAGATCAGATCGCCGGAGCCGGCCAGCGCCAGCGCGCGCCGCTCGATGTCGGAGACGACGCCGGTGCTGGCGCCGCCGCCGGCAAAGGCGTGCTGCATGACGGTGAAGCCGATCAGCATCACGATCAGCACGAGGCCGCCGAGCAGGGCAGGGCCGACGATGTCGTTGGTGACGGAGCCCGCCACCGTCATGCCGGCGGCGACCACCCAGACCACCAGGAGGAACCAGGTCGGGATCAGCAGCACCGCGCGGTCGAAGCCGTGGGTGGAGAGATAGACGATCAGCGCAAAACCCGCGAAGGCGATCAGCACCAGCGAGATGCGGGCGATGCCGGAGGCGACAGCCGGATCGAACAGCGCGAGTGCGACGAGGGAGCCGAGGAACGCCAGCCAGCCCACCGTGATGTGCGAATAGCGCACATGCCATCGACTGAGGTTGAGATAGGCGAACAGGAACACCAGCAGCGTCGCCGCCAATATCGCTTCGCCCGCCGCGCGCCAGATGCGCTCGGCGTTGTTCGACATGTCGAGCACCTTGCCCCAGAAGCCGAAATCGACGCCGATATAGACCAGCACCGCCCAGGCCAGCGCCGCGGCGGCCGGGAACATGATGCTGCCCTTCACCACGAACAGAATCGTGAGCACGAGGGCGAGAAGCCCGGAGATGCCGATCACGATGCCCTGGTACAGCGTGAACGAGTTGACCTTGTCCTTGTAGGCCTCCGGCTCCCACAGATAGAGCTGCGGCAGCTTGTCGGTGCGCAGCTCGGCGACAAAGGTGACAACGGCGCCCGGATCGAGCGTGATGCGGAACACGTCCGCGGTTGCGCTTTCCTGACGTTCGGGCCGGTCGCCGATCGAAGGCGTGATGGTTGCGATACGCGACAGGCCGAGGTCGGGCCAGAGCAGGCCCGATGAGACGATGCGATAGTGCGGGGCGACGATCAGGCGGTCGAGCTGGTCGTCGGTGTTGTTGGCGAGCGCGAACACCACCCAGTTCACGCCGCCCTCGCGGGCGCGCACCTCGATGCGGCGAACGATGCCGTCGGTGCCGGGCGCGGTCGAAACCTGGATGCGGTCGGCGTCGCTGCGCTGATGTTCGAGCACGCCAGTGAGGTCGATCGCGGGCGCGTCACTACGGACGCTGACAGCATCCAGCGCGCGTGCAGGGGACGCGGCGACAAGAATCATGAGGCCCAGCGCGATGGGCGCGAGGCACCTGATCAGACGCAAGGTCAGTTCTCCGCGTTCGACGCAAATTGCGAGTGCAAGACGATTTCAGACCGGACCGGAAGTGGTTCGGCGCGTCGCGATAGATGCCACGAAAGCGAGGAAAATCAAAGGGTTTCCGCCGTCCCCTGTGGGTCAGCGGCCTAGGCCTCCAACACAATTTTGCCAATATGTGCGCTCGTCTCCATGCGCCGGTGCGCATCGGCCGCCTTTTCCAGCGGGAAAGAGCTGTCCATTACCGGTTTGACGCGGCCTTCGCGCAAAAGCGGCATCACTTTCGCTTCGATCGCGGCCACCATCGCTGCCTTGTCCGCATTACTACGGGGGCGCAGCGTCGAGCCGGTATGGGTGAGGCGCTTGACCATCACCTTGGCGATATTGGCGGTGATCTTGGGGCCGTTGAGGGTCGCGATCTGGACGATGCGGCCGTCGACCGCGGCGGCGTCATAGTTTCGATCCACATAGTCGCCGGCGACCATATCGAGGATCAGATTGACACCGGCCTTGCCAGTCTCTTCCTTGACGACAGCGACGAAGTCCTCGGTCTTGTAATTGATGGCGCGGTCGGCGCCCAACTTGAGGCAGGCATCGACCTTGTCCTGCGATCCCACGGTGACGAACACTTTTGCGCCGAACGCTTTCGCGAGCTGGATCGCCATGGTGCCGATGCCGGAGGAGCCGCCATGGATCAGCAGCGTCTCGCCGGCCTTCAGGCCGCCGCGCTCGAACACGTTGTGCCAGACCGTCATCAACGTTTCCGGCAGCGCGCCGGCTTCCTTGATCGACAAGGCCGGCGGCACGCTCATCGCCTGGGCGTCCTGCGCGATGCAGTACTGCGCATAGCCGCCGCCGGCGGCCAGCGACATTACCTTGTCGCCGATCTTGTGCCGCTTGGCGTTGCTGCCGACCGCAACCACCTCACCGGCGATCTCGAGGCCGGGCAGATCGCTGGCGCCGGGCGGCGGCGGATAGGCGCCGGAGCGCTGCGCCACATCGGGCCGGTTGACGCCGGCGGCCTCGACCTTGACCAGGATCTCGTCCGGACCGGGCTGCGGCACAGGGCGTTGTTCCGGCACCAGCACCTCCGGTCCGCCGGGCTTGGAGATGGCGACCACGGTCATTTGCGCGGGCAGCTTGTCCATGATGTGTCCTTGAGCAAAGGTGCGGGAAGAGCGAGGCCTTTGCTTAGCCAGCGCGGCCGAAGCTGGCAACCGCCTCAGCTGCAGGTTAGCTGCAGGTGGGACGAACCCAGGAGGAACGAGCATGCCGATCGAGGACGACGACCGCCCGCGCAAGAAGATCAGCCATGAAATCGGACAGGATCTCTCACTCTTGTCAGTGGAGGAACTGACCGAACGTGTGGCTCTGCTCAAGACCGAGATCGCCAGGCTCGAAGAAGCCGCCACCAAGAAGCGCGCCTCGCGCGATGCGGCGAACAGCTTTTTCAAGTCATAGGATGTGAGTGACTTGGCGCGCGTGGTGCGATCTCTCCCCGCCGTCATTCCGGGGCGGGCGCGTAGCGCCGAGCCTGGAATCGATAACCACAGGACGTCGAAACGGGCACGATAGTGAGGGGCCACATCTTCGCATTCCGGGCTTGCGACTTCGTCGCGCCCCGGAATGACGGCGGGAAGATCGTTCCGCGTCGCACTCGGCCTCTGGCCGACATGGCTAACGAACCCTCAAAAAATTAGCTCGTTTACTCCGGATTAAGCTTTTCGCTTTATGACTGGAACGTCCTCTTTGGACACCGAGTGGCTCCTGTCCACTCTGTTTGACGCCTCCCTGTTATCAACTTTCAAAGCCGCCGGTCTCCGGCGGCTCTTTTTTTGCCTCTCCCATCGGTTGAATTCCGAGGAAAGACCCGCAGAAACCATATCCGCGCTTGCCGCTGGACTCCGCGCTTCGCCCGCGCAATGATTTGTTCATCATAAGCCGGCGCCAAAAGCCGGGTGGGTAAACAGTTGCGTAAGGGGCGTTAACCATGGAACGTTTGCAGGCCGACGGCGCTCTCGTTCAACTCAGCGAGCGGTTCACCAATTCTGCGGCGTTCGGCGCGCTGTTCCGCGAGGGCATGGACCTCGTCGAAGAGACCGCCTCCTATCTCGACGGCGCCGGCCGCACCGAGGCCAAGGCGCTCGACCGTGCCGTCAGCCTGACCTACGCGACCGAGAGCATGCGCCTCACCACCCGCCTGATGCAGCTCGCCTCCTGGCTGCTGCTGCACCGCGCGGTGAAGGAAGGCGAGATGACGCTGGTCCAGGCCAACCGCGAGAAGACCAAGGTCAAGCTCACCGCCGCCGATCCCGGCCCCGCTGACACCATCGAGAAGCTGCCGGCCCAGCTCCAGGACCTGATCCACCGCTCGATGAGCCTGCAGACACGCGTCCGCCGTCTCGACACCTCGATCCACACCCCGCCGACCGACCACGCCGCAATCGGAAACCCGCTGGTGCCGCACCTCAACGCGCTCAAGGCCGCGTTCGAGCGGTAAGCTCTGTCGTCGTTCCTCAACGTCGAACCGTCACCCTGAGGTGGCCGCTTCTTCAGCGGCCCTCGAAGGGCGACGGCCCGGCTGCATCTCGGCCGTTCATCCTTCGAGGCTCCGGCGCGATGCTTTGCATCGCGCCACTCGCGCCTCAGGATGACGGGCCTGGTAGCGACATTGCGGCATCCCCCAAAACAAAAACGCCCCTGGTTTGCCAGGGGCGCTTTGCGTTCCAACCCTTGCGGGCCGGCTCAATCCTTTTTGAGAAAGCCCGAAAACTTCTTCTGGAAGCGCGAGACGCGGCCGCCGCGATCCATGATCTGGGCCGAGCCGCCGGTCCAGGCCGGGTGCGACTTCGGGTCGATGTCGAGGTGCAGCTTGTCGCCTTCCTTACCCCAGGTCGAACGGGTCTGGTACTCGGTTCCGTCCGTCATGACGACCGTAATCGTATGATAATTCGGGTGAATTTCGGCTTTCATGGCAATTCCTCGGCGCCCGGCGCCTTGCTTGAGTGACTATTGAATGACGGATTTGGGCGGCTCTATACCCCACGAGGTCCCCTAAAACAAGCCATTGTGGGGACTTAAGAACCGGGCCCACCCTTAAGGGACATCCCGGATTTGCCACTCCTCCTGCACCGGCCTATGTGGAGCTGACTTGTCTCCCTGGGTCCGGATCTCATGAGCGCTGTGGAACGGCTTGACGACCAGTACCGCGACGAGCGCGACAGCGCACAGGCGGAAGCCCCGTCGATCGAAGCCGAGCTGATCGAGCAGCCCGCCAAGAGCCGCGCCAGGCTGCGGCCGCTGCTGGCGCTGGCGCCCTATGTGGCGCGCTATCGCGGCCGCGCGGCGCTCGCCTTCGTCGCGCTGACGATCGCGGCGCTGACGACGCTGCTGGTGCCGGTCGCGGTGCGCCGGATGATCGATTTCGGTCTCTCGCCGGAAGGCATCGCGCTGATCAACAGCTATTTCTCGGTGATGATCGCAGTGGTCGCCGTGCTCGCGCTCGCCAGCGCCTCGCGCTATTATCTCGTGATGACGATCGGCGAGCGCATCGTCGCCGATCTCAGGCGCGACGTCTTTGCCCATCTGCTCTCGCTCTCGCCTTCCTTCTTCGATTCCGCGCGCAGCGGCGAATTGGTGTCCCGCCTCACCGCCGACACCACCCAGATCAAATCCGCAGTCGGTGCCTCGGTCTCGATCGCGCTGCGCAATCTCATGATGTTCGTCGGCGCCACGGCGATGATGGTGATCACCAGCCCGCGCCTCTCCGGCTTCGTGCTGCTCGCCATTCCCCTGATCGTGCTGCCGCTGGTTGCCTTCGGCCGCTGGGTGCGGCGGCTGTCGCGCAATGCGCAGGACACGCTGGCCGATGCCTCCGCCTATGCCGGCGAGCTGGTCGGCGCCATTCGCACGGTGCAGGCCTATACCAGCGAGGGGCTGGCCGCGAAACGTTTCGGCGGCGAGGTCGAGCAGGCCTATGAGGCCGCGCGGACCTCGACGCAGGCGCGCGCGGTGCTGACGGCCGTCATCATCTTTATCGTGTTCGCAAGCGTGGTCGCGATCCTCTGGATCGGCTCGCATGACGTCTTGACCGGCACCATCACGCCGGGCCGGCTCGGCCAGTTCGTGCTCTATGCCGCCTTCGCTGCGGCAGGCCTTGGCCAGCTCAGCGAGGTTTGGGGCGAGGTCGCGGCGGCCTCGGGCGCAGCCGAGCGCCTGTTCGAGATCCTGCACGTGCAGCCAGAAATCGCAGCGCCCGCATCGCCGCGCGCCCTGCCGGTGCCGGCGCGCGGGGAGGTCGGCTTCGACCATGTCAGCTTCGCTTATCCCGCGCGGCCCGACGTCAATGTGCTCGACGCCGTCTCATTCACCATTCGCCCCGGCGAGAAGGTCGCGATCGTCGGTCCCTCCGGCGCCGGCAAGAGCACGATCTTCCATCTGCTCTTGCGCTTCTACGATCCGCGCAGCGGCGCGATCTCGCTCGATGGCGTGCCGGTGAAGGCTGCCGATCCGCGCGATTTCCGCTCCCGCATCGCGCTGGTGCCGCAGGAGTCCAACGTGTTCGCGGCAAGCGCCCGCGAGAATATCCGCTTCGGCCGGCCCGATGCGAGCGATGCCGAGGTCGAGCGCGCGGCCGAGCTCGCGCACGCCGCCGAGTTCATCCGCCGCCTGCCCGAAGGTTATGAGACCCCGCTCGGCGAGCGCGGCGTGACGCTGTCGGGCGGCCAGCGCCAGCGTATCGCGATCGCCCGCGCCATTCTGCGCGATGCCCCGCTCTTGCTGCTCGATGAAGCCACCTCCGCGCTCGACGCCGAAAGCGAGACCTTGGTGCAGACCGCGCTGGAAGAGCTGATGCGTCACCGCACCACGCTCGTCATTGCGCATCGCCTCGCCACCGTCCTCTCCTGCGACCGCATCCTGGTGATGGACCAGGGCAGGATCGTCGAGCAGGGCACGCATGCCGAGCTGGTCGCGGCGAACGGGCTTTACGCCCGGCTGGCGAGGTTGCAGTTCGAGGGGGCGTGAGACGCCGCCTCATTCACGTGTCATCGCCCGCGAAAGCCGGGGCATGACGGCTCGTTTTCGAGCCGCGCTCACTGGCACTTCGGCGACAGCGCCGGCACATTCGGCCACGACCAATTCTTCCAGCTTCCGTCCGTGTCCACGCAGGCCGACGGTCCGGGGCTGTTCGTCGGCGGAGCGGCGCTCGATGTTGCAAAGTGCTGGTCGACATAGGTCGTCGATAAAAATCCGGCGACGATGACGCCCAGCATCACCGAGGATCCCTTGGCGAGCTCGCTCAGCTTCATCGATTGTCTCCATCCGCCTGCCATCGCTGACACAACGAATAACCGACGCGGCGGGATCCCCGCGTGACTGGAATCACGCCCGCCAGATCACGCCCGCCAGATCATCTTCAGCACCGGCCGGCCCGAGGTCGGGTTCACGTCGTCGCCGGCGTGGCTAAAGCCGTTGCGCTCGTAGAAGCGGATGGCGCGGGCATTGTCCTTGTTGACGAGCAGCGTGATGCGCGATGGCGACAGCCGTTTCGCCTCATCCACCAGCAGTCGCGCCGCATCCGAGCCCCACTGATCTGGATCGACCACGAGCTGGTCGAGATAGCCTTCGCCGTCGATGGTGACGAAGCCGGTCAGCGCGCCGTCCTGCTCGGCGACGATGATTTGGGCGTTGGGCACCAGATCCTTGCGCCAGCGCTCGCGCCACCATGTGAGCCGCGCGGCAAAATCGATCTGCGGATAGGCCTCTTGCCAAGTGCGATGCCAGAGGTCGATCGAGGCTGCCTCGTCCTCGGGAAGGTAAGGGCGGAGGTGGATGGTACTCATTTTACAAAGGTCGTCATGCCCGGGCTTGTCCCGGGCATCCACGCCTTTCTATCGGTGCAGAGCGAAGATCGTGGATGGCCGGGACAAGCCCGGCCATGACGGTGCGGTGAGTATCGCGCGCCCCTCACGCTACCGCTCCGTCAGCTTCAGCTCGATGCGGCGGTTGCGCTTGTAGGCCTCCTCGGTGTTGCCGGTGTCGAGCGGCTGGAATTCGCCGAAGCCGGCGGCGACGAGGCGCTGGGCGGGGACGCCGAGCGAGATCAGGTACTGCACCACCGAGATGGCGCGGGCCGCGGACAGGTCCCAGTTCGACTTGAAGTTCGGGCCGTTGACCGGGCGCAAGTCGGTATGGCCGTCGACGCGCAGCACCCAGGGAATTTCGCTCGGGATCTTCTTGTCGAGATCGATCAGCGCGGTCGCCAACGTCTCGAGCTCGGCGCGGCCCTCGGGCAGCAATGTCGCCTGTCCGGTGTCGAAGAACACTTCGGACTGGAACACGAAGCGGTCGCCGACGATGCGGATGTCGGGGCGGTTACCTAGGATCGCGCGCAGGCGGCCGAAGAATTCCGAGCGGTATAGCGCGACAATTCCTGCACGCGCTGCGCTAGGGCGACGTTCAGGCGGGAGCCGAGATCGGCGATGCGGTTCTGTGATTCCTTGTCGCGCTTCTCGGATGCATCGAGCGCCTCCTCCAGCGCCGCCAATTGCCGCCTGAGCGCACTGATCTGCTGGTTCAGCACCTCGATCTGCGCCAGCGCCCGCGCCGAGACCGCCTTTTCCGAGTCCAGCGCCTTGCCGAGCTCCGCGGTCTTGCCCTGCGCGTCATTGCCGGCGTTGGCAAGGCCTTCATAGAGGCCCTTCATGCGGTCGCGCTCGGACTCCGCCGAGGCGAGGCCCGCCTTCAACTGCGCGACCTGGTCGTCGAGCGAGAGCTTGCCGAGCTTCTCCAGCGAGAGCAGCTCGTTGAGCTGCGCAATCTTGGCATTGAGCTGCTCCAGCGCCTTGTCCTTGCCTGTCACCTCCTGCGACAGGAAGAATTGCACGACGAGGAAGACCGAAAGCAGGAACACGATCGACAGCACCAGCGTCGACAGCGCGTCGACGAAGCCGGGCCAGTAGTTGAAGGCGCCTTCGCTGCGGCGGCCGCGCGCTAGAGCCATTTATCGTTCTCCGCTTCTTCTCTCGTGTCCTGGATGCGCTGCAGCGTGCAACGCTGCTGCGCAGAGCCGGGATCCATTCTCGTCTCCAGGTCCCGGCTCAGCGATGCATCACCATAGCGTGGCGAAGACGCGCCTAAACGCGCTTCCGGTGCTGCATCGCGTCCGGGGCACGAAACCTTCCGGTCTTCAGCCCTTTTCTGGCTGGCGCGCGAGCCGTTCCAGCAGGCGCCGGATCTCGCGGTTCTGCTCGCCCTGGCCATCGGCCCATTCGCGGATCATCTGCTGCTCGGTGCGCATATGCGAGACCAGCGCCTGGATGGCTTCGGCAAGGCTTGCCATCGCCGCGGTGGTGCCGCGACTGGCGCTGCCCTCCTCGAGCACGGAGCGCAAGCGTTCGACGGCCGCCTGAAGCTCGCCGCCGGCGACGCCGCCGCCAGCGGCGGGGACGGGGACTTCGCCGCTGCCATATTCGCGCACGGTGGTGGCGAGCCAGTCTTCGAGGTCGGTGTAGAAGCGGTTCTGCGCCTGGCTCGATTGCAAATCCAGGAAGCCCAGGATCAGCGAGCCGGCCAGGCCGAACAGGGAGCTGGAGAACGAGATGCCCATGCCGCCGAGCGGGGCGGCGAGGCCCTCCTTCAGGGTGTCGAACAGGGCGCCGGAATCGCTGCCGACCTTCAGCCCGTCGATCACCTTGCCGACCGAACCGACCGTCTCGATCAGGCCCCAGAAGGTGCCGAGCAGGCCAAGGAAGACCAACAGCCCGGTCATGTAGCGCGAGATGTCGCGGGCTTCATCCAGGCGGGTCGCGATCGAATCGAGCAGGTGCCGCATGGTGGTTTGGGTGATGCTCATCCGCCCGGAGCGCTCGCCGCCGAGGATCGCGGCCATCGGCGCCAGCAGCTTGGGGTGCCGGGACGGAGCGAGGCCAGGATCGGCGATGCGGAAATTGTTGACCCAGGAGACCTCAGGATAGAGCCGGATCACCTGGCGGAAGGCCAGGATGATGCCGATGAACAGCACGCCGCCGATCAGGGCATTGAGCCCGGGATTGGCGAAGAAGGCCTGGATGATCTGCTTGTAGAGCACCACGCCCACCAGGGTGCACAGCACCAGGAAGACCAGCATCCGCACCAGGAAGACGCTGGGTGAGGACAGTTTCGTGTACTCGATATCCATGGAGGAGCGGGGCGAGGCGCCAGGCGGCATGGCCGGTATCATCCGTAACTTGATTGCAGTGCGCACTATGGCACAGCGCCGGCCCAAAAAAAGCGCCGGATGCGCCGATTTCGTGGACAGTGCCCGGAACCCAAAGCGGAAACCGTGCTTTGATATCTCGTCGTCTGCAAGAGTTCGCCATCCCCCAAGGCCGCCGGTGCCCTGGGGCTACCCTAGTCGTTGCCGGTACCTGCCCGTTCTTCCCCTCCGCTGCCCCCGCGAGATCTGCCAAGGGAGTGGTCGCATGAGCGTTGTCTCCGCCATCATCGGGACTGCCGAACGCGTGCCGCTGCCCGACGTCGTGATCCGCGCCGCGATCCAGCGCCTGTGCTCGCGCACGGCCTCGCGCCTGTCCGCGCTGGATGCAGCCGACGATGCCGCCTTCGCCGGGCGGATGATCCTGCGGCCGATCGCTGGCGAGGCCGATACCGGACATCATGAAGTGCCGGCAGCGTTCTTTGCGCAGCTGCTCGGCCCCAACCTCAAATACTCCTGCTGCTTCTACAAGTCCGACGCGACCACCTTGCAGGAGGCGGAAGAGGAGGCGCTGCGGCAGTCCGTCGAGCATGCCGGCATTGCCGACGGCCAGGCCATCCTCGAGCTCGGCTGCGGCTGGGGCTCGCTGTCGCTGTGGATGGCGCGCCGTTTTCCGCACGCGACGGTGACCGCGGTGTCGAACTCGCAGGCGCAGCGAGCCTATGTCGCGGAACAGGCGCGGCTGCGCGGGCTGTCGAACCTGCGAGTGGTCGATGCGGACATGTGCGTGTTCGCACCCGAAGGCGCGTTCGACCGCATCGTCGCGGTCGAGACCTTCGAGCACGTCATGAACTGGCGCAAGCTGATGACGCGCCTGCGGTCGTGGCTCGCCCCCGAGGGGCGCTTCTTCATGCACATCGCCACGCATCGCGCCGGCTCCGATCTGTTCGACCGGATCGATCGCGAGAACGGGATCGCCCAGCACGTCTTCACCGGCGGGCTGATGCCGAGCCATCACCTCGTCAGGCAGTTCGACGACATCTTCGCGGTCGAGAAGGAATGGTGCTGGAGCGGCACGCACTATCAGCGCACCGGGAACGACTGGCTCGCCAATTTCGATGCGCATCGCGACGCGATCGAAACGTGCTTGCGCAACGTCCATGGCGAGGAGGCCGGCCTTTGGATGCGCCGCTGGCGCTGGTTCCTGCTCGCGACCTCGGGCCTGTTCGGCTATGCCCACGGAACCGAATGGGGCGTCAGCCGGTATCGGATGAGAGCCGCGGGGTGATTGCGATGTTCCGTCGCAGCACGCCGTGATGGAGCCGGACTCACAATCCGGTGAGTCCAGAAAAGCCTCCAGAAGTCAGCGCGATAGGTCCGTGTGACATTGAGCCGCCCGCCGCACGCGTTGCGTCGCAGCAAGTCCATTCTATTTTGACGGCACGAGCCGCGCGGATTTGTCCAGAACGGCCGGCGCGGCGTGTGATCAGTTTTCAACAACCTCGAGGCACTTAACTTCATGTCAGGACTTCGCGCGCGATCGGCATGCGTTGCAATGATGCTCGCGGCCTTTGCGCCGCTGCTCGCAGCTTGCGAGGAATCGAGCTCGGCCGTCTCCGCCGCTCCGCCGGCGGACCCTGACGTCAGCATCGTCGTCGTCAAGCAGCAGGCCCGTGCCGTGGTGCGCGAGCTGCCGGGCCGTATCGCGCCGACCCGGGTCTCCGAGGTGCGCCCGCGCGTCTCCGGCATCGTGGTCGAGCGCCTGTTCCGCCAGGGCAGCGAGGTGAAGGCCGGCGATCCGCTCTACCGCATCGATCCGCGTCCGTTCGAGGTCGAGGTGATGGCCAACGAGGCCGCGCTCGCCAAGGCCGAGGCTGCGCTGATGCAGGCCAAGCAGCAGGCGCACCGTATCGCCACGCTGACCAGCCAGCGCGCCGCGCCCGAGGCCGAGAACGAGAGGGCGGTGGCCGCCGAGCGCCAGGCCCAGGCCGAGGTCGAAGGCCGCAAGGCTGAGCTCGCCCGCGCAAAACTCAATCTCGACTATGCCACCGTGCGCGCGCCGATCGAGGGCGTCGTCGGTGCGGCCCTCGTCAGCGAGGGCGCGCTCGTGGTGCAGAACGAGACCAATCTTGCCACCATCCAGCAGCTCGATCCGATCTATGCCGACTTCACCCAGTCGGTGACCGAGCTCAACCAGCTCCGCCGCGCCTTCGAGAGCGGCGACCTCGAGCGGATCGCCGCCGATGCCGCCAAGGTCCGCCTCGTGCTCGACGACAACACGCTTTATTCGCTCGACGGCAAGCTCTTGTTCTCCGACGCCAAGGTCGACGCCCATACCGGGCAGGTGACCTTGCGCGGCGAGTTCCGCAATCCGAAGCGCGAGCTGCTGCCGGGCATGTATGTCCGCGTTCGCATCGACCAGGGCCTCGACTCCGATGCCATCGCGGTGCCGCAGCAGGCGATCCAGCGCAACGGCGGCGGCGGCAGTGAGGTGTTCGTGGTCAAGGACGACAACCGCATTGCGGTGCAGCCGGTACGCACCGGCTCGGTGCAGGACGGCTTCTGGTTCGTCACCGAGGGCCTGAAGGCCGGCGACAAGGTCGTGGTCGAAGGCTTCCAGAAGTTTGCAGCCGGCGACAAGGTCAAGCCGCAATCCTGGTCGGAGGCGGACGCGACCGCGGACAACCGGCACGCCGAGAAAGTCACGCGGTAATCCGCCATGCCGAGTTTCTTCATCGACAGGCCGATCTTTGCCTGGGTAGTCGCGCTGTTCATCTGTCTGATCGGCGCGATCGCGGTACCGCTGCTGCCGATCGCGCAATATCCGATCATCGCGCCGCCCTCGATCTCGATCTCGACCAGCTATCCCGGCGCTTCGCCCGAAAACCTCTACAACAGCGTCACGCGCCTGATCGAGGAGGAGCTCAACGGCGCCTCCGGCATCCTCAATTTCGAATCGACCAGCGACTCGCTCGGCCAGGTCGAGATCATCGCCAATTTCCAGCCGGGCACCGATACCAGTGCGGCTTCGGTCGAGGTG
Source organism: Bradyrhizobium sp. USDA 4486 (assembly GCF_054057995.1). Taxonomy (NCBI): domain Bacteria; kingdom Pseudomonadati; phylum Pseudomonadota; class Alphaproteobacteria; order Hyphomicrobiales; family Nitrobacteraceae; genus Bradyrhizobium; species Bradyrhizobium sp. USDA 4486. The sequence continues at coordinate 5,568,785 of NZ_JBSRZV010000001.1, read as the reverse complement.
CAGAACCGCATCAAGCGCGTCGAGGCGCGCCTGCCGCGCGCGGTGATCCAGCAGGGCATCCTGATCGAGGAAGCATCCAGCGCCGTGCTCCAGATCATCACGCTGAATTCGACCGACGGCAGCCTGGACGAGGTCGGCCTCGGCGACTTCATGATCCGCAACGTGCTCGGCGAGATCCGCCGCATCCCCGGCGTCGGCCGCGCCACGCTCTATTCGACCGAGCGCTCGCTTCGCGTCTGGGTCGATCCGGCAAAGCTCGTCGGCTATGGCCTGACCGCGGACGACGTCAACAAGGCGATCGCCGCGCAGAACGCGCAGGTCGCCTCGGGCAGCATCGGCGCCGAGCCGTCGACCGCGACCCAGCGCACCTCCGCGCTGGTCCTGGTCAAGGGCCAGCTCTCCTCGCCCGATGAATTCGGCGCCATCATCCTGCGCGCCAATGCCGACGGCTCGACCGTGCGCCTGCGCGACGTCGCGCGCATCGAGGTCGGCGGCCTCAGCTACCAGTTCAACACGCGCCTCAACGGCAAGCCGACCGCCGGTCTCTCGGTGCTGATGTCGCCGACCGGCAACGCGCTGGCGACCGCGAGCGCGGTCGAGGAGAAGATGAAGGAGCTGTCGCGCTTCTTCCCGGCCAACATCACCTACGAGATCCCCTACAACATCACGCCAGTGGTCGAGGCCTCGATCAAGAAAGTGCTGTCGACGCTGGTCGAAGCGGTGGTGCTGGTGTTCGTGGTGATGTTCCTGTTCCTCCAGAACATCCGCTACACCATCATTCCGACCATCGTGGTGCCGGTGGCGCTTCTGGGCGCCTGCACCACGCTGCTGCTCGCCGGCTACTCCATCAACATGCTTTCGATGTTCGGCATGGTGCTCGCGGTCGGCATCCTCGTCGACGATGCCATCGTCGTGGTCGAGAATGTCGAGCGCATCATGAGCGAGGAGGGACTGTCGCCGAAGGAGGCGACGCGCAAGGCGATGTCGCAGATATCGGGCGCCATCATCGGCATCACCCTGGTGCTGATGGCGGTGTTCGTGCCAATGGCGTTCTTCCCGGGCTCGGTCGGCATCATCTACCGCCAGTTCTCGGTGACCATGGTCGCCGCGATCGGCTTCTCCGCCTTCCTGGCGCTGTCGCTGACCCCGGCGCTGTGCGCGACCCTGCTCAAGCCCGTTGCCGCCGGTCACGGTCGTGCCAGGAAGGGCGTGTTCGGCTGGTTCAACCGCATGCTCGAAGGCGGCAAGGAGCGCTATTCCCGCACCGTCGGCTTCTCGCTCAAGCGCACCGGCCGCCTCATGCTGGTCTATGCCGCGCTGCTGGTGGGTCTGTCCTGGGTCTTCATCAATTTGCCCGGCGGCTTCCTGCCCATCGACGACCAGGGTTTTGTCACCACCGACGTGCAGACGCCATCGGATTCCTCCTATCCGCGCACGGAAGCCGTGATCGAGAAGGTCGAGAAATATCTCGCCGAGCGGCCGGGCGTGAAGGATGTCACCTTCCTTACCGGCTTCAGCTTCTCCGGCCAGGGCATGAACACCGCGCAGGCCTTCATCACCTTGAAGGACTGGTCCGAGCGCGGGCCGAAGGATTCCGCCGCGGCGATCGTCAATGACATCAACCGCGATCTGGGGGCGTCGATCCGCGACGCCAAGATCTCCGCGTTGCAGCCGCCGCCGATCGACAATCTCGGCAACTCCTCGGGCTTCTCGTTCCGCCTCCAGGATCGCGGCCAGAAGGGCTATTCCGCCCTGATGCGCGCGGCCGACCAGCTGATCGCGGACGCCAATGCGAGCCCGGTGCTGCAGAAGGTCTATATCGAGGGCCTGCCCGAGGCGGGCGTGGTCAATCTCGTGATCGACCGCGAGAAGGCCGGCGCCTTCGGCGTCACCTTCGAGGACATCAACAACACGATCTCGACCAATCTCGGCTCGAACTACATCAACGACTTCCCGAACCGCGGCCGCATGCAGCGCGTCGTGGTGCAGGCAGATAGCCGCGACCGCATGCGGACCGAGGATATCCTCAACTACAACGTCAAAAACAGCCGCGGCCAGCTGGTGCCGTTCTCGTCCTTCGCCACGGTGGAATGGGCGCGCGGCCCGACGCAGATCGCCGGCTTCAATTACTATCCCGCGGTGCGCATCTCCGGCGAAGCCAGGCCCGGTTTCACCTCGGGCGACGCCATCGCCGAGATGGAGCGGCTCGCGGGCAGGCTGCCGCGCGGCTTCGGCTATGAATGGACCGGACAGTCGCTGCAGGAGAAGCTGTCGGGCTCGCAGGCGCCGTTCCTGCTCGGCCTCTCGGTGCTCGTGGTGTTCCTGTGTCTGGCCGCGCTCTACGAGAGCTGGACCATTCCGCTCGCGGTGCTGCTCACCGTGCCGCTCGGCATCGTCGGCGCGGTCATCGCCGCGATGCTGCGCGGCCTGCCCAACGACGTCTATTTCACCGTCGGCCTCATCACCATCATCGGTCTCGCCGCCAAGGACGCGATCCTGATCATCGAATTCGCCAAGGATCTGCGCAAAGCGGGCAAGCCGCTGGTGGACGCCACCATCGAAGCCTGCCGCCTGCGCTTCCGCCCGATCCTGATGACCGGCCTTGCCTTCATCTGCGGCGTGCTGCCGATGGCGATCGCGCACGGCGCCGGCGGCGCCAGCCAGCAGGCGCTCGGCAGCGTCGTGATGGGCGGCATGATCGCGGTGGTGATCCTGGCGCTGCTGATGGTGCCGGTGTTCTTCGTCTCGGTGCAGCGCGTGCTGGCGGGCGATCGGGAGCAGACGGAGGGGAAGAAGCCCGAGGCGTATGGGCCGCCCGCGCCGGCAAGGGCGGGCCACTGAACGCCGGATCGGTCGGTCGGCTTGTTTTCTCGGCGTCCTCAATCCAAACTGCATCTCTGGATTGAAGCGGTGTACGTTCGCACCACAGGGCGAATGCACAGCCAGCCGGCCGATTGAGAACATGTGATGCGTTTGACCGACATTGCGATCTCGAACTATCGCTCTATCAGGCGGCTCTCCATACCCATCCACCCCTTGTCAGTGTTCGTAGGCGAGAACGGTGTCGGCAAATCCAACCTTTACAAGTCCCTGTCGCTGTTGCGCGACGCGGCAACGGGGCGGATCACGCGCACGATCGCAGACGAAGGCGGATTGAATTCAGTCTGCTGGTCCGGCGTCCGCAGACGCGGCGAGGATGGACGGCTGCGATTGTCCGCCAGATTCGATCGCCTGAAATATTCCATTGAGATCGGATTCCCCAGCCCGATTGCGGCGGCATTTGCCGGCGAGCCGATGATCAAGGAAGAAAGCATCGAGGCGACTGAGGGCAAGCGAACGGTTCGCCTCATGGAGCGGAAGAATTCGCTCGTGAGCGTCCGCGACGATAGCGGCGCATGGAGCAGCCACAAGGATGCGGTGCTGCCGTCCGAGCCGGCGCTTGCGGGATTTTACGATGGCAAGCAATGTCCCGAGATCGATCTGATCAGAAACGCGATGCTGGGCTGGCGCTTCTATCACGACTTTCGCACCGATCCGGCGTCGCCGATCCGAAAGCCGTGTCTGGCAATCACAACGCCCTCGCTCAGTGCCGATGGAGGCGACCTGGCCGCGGCCCTGGCGACGCTTTATACGATCAGGCAAGACGCCACCGAATTGCAGGACGCAATCCAGGATGCGTTCCCGGGCGCCGAACTCCGCGCCTGGGAGCAGGGCGGCCTGTGCGATTTCGACCTGCAACTGGAGGATATGCCGCGGCCGTTCCGGGCGCATGAACTATCCGACGGGACGCTGAAATACATTTGCCTGCTCGCAGTGTTCATGGGCTATCGGCTGCCGCCCTTCATCGCGCTGAACGAGCCTGAGACCAGCCTGCATCCGTCGCTGCTGGCGCCATTGGCGCGGCTGGTCGCCAAGGCATCACGCCGCGCGGACATCTGGATTGTCACGCATTCCGAACAGTTGATGGAGGCCTTGCGAAGCGAGAGTTCGGTCCCGCTTCGCCGGGTGATCAAGCCGAAAGGCGCCACGACGATCGAGGGCCTGACCCTCGGCGGTGAATATCGCGACGAGGAATCCGACGATGACGACTCTTAGTCGTTGCGGTACCGCCTGGCGCTGGTGAAGTCGTAAGGCACACTGTCATGCCCCGCGAAAGCGGGGCATCCCAGTACGCCGCGGCGATTGTGATTGGACCGAGACGCCACGGAGTACTGGATCACCCGCTTTCGCGGGTGATGACGGCGGAGTGTGAAGCTCGGGCTTCGCCTTACGCCACCTTCCGCAAAATCTTGACCAGCTCCCCGTGCACGAACTCGTTGCCGCACACGACGTGCCCCGTCAGCAGCGGGTCGCCCGGGGTCGCGATGTCGCTCACCGTTCCACCCGCTTCGCGCACCATCAGCATGCCGGCGGCGATATCCCAGGATTGCAGATTGCGCTCCCAGTAGCCGTCGAGGCGACCGGCGGCGACGAAGGCGAGGTCGAGGGCGGCGGCGCCGAAGCGGCGCAGGCCCGCGACGCGGTCCTGTATCGCGGTCATCTCGCGGCGGAATTCCTCGTGATCGCCGCGGCCGATATGGGGCAGGCCGCAGGCCACCACGCATTCGTTGAGCTGGCGGCGGCCGGCCACCCGCAGGCGCTGGTCGTTGAGGAAGGCGCCCTTACCGCGCTCGGCGATGTAGAGCTCGTCATTGGCGGGATTGTAGATCACGCCGGCGATGACCATCCCCTCGCGCGCAAGGCCGATCGAGATCGCAAATTGCGGAATGCCGTGCAGGAAGTTGGTGGTGCCGTCGAGCGGGTCGACGATCCAGGTGTGGCTCTTGTCGGTGCCCTCGCGCGTGCCGCCTTCCTCGCCGATGAAGCCGTAGCCGGGCCGCGCCTTGGCGAGATCCTGGTAGAGGATTTCTTCTGCGCGCTTGTCGGCGAGCGAGACGAAATTGGCCGGCCCCTTCAGCGAGACCTGGAGATGCTCGATCTCGCCGAGATCGCGCTTGAGGCTGCGGCCGGCGCGGCGCGCGGCTTTGACCATGACGTTGATAGTTGCGGAATACAGCATGAGCTCTGGTCTTGTCGGGGGAAAGGGCGCGAAAGCGCGCCTGATTGAGGGACTGGGTGCCCTGCGGGGGGCCTCAGGTCAAGTCATTGCGTCAGGTCATTTCGTCCCGAGCCATTTCTTGGCGGCGGCCTCCGCCTTGGCTCGGTCCTCGGCCGGCAGGTCGGAGAGCTGCTTGTCGAGCTCCGGATCGCCCTTGCCGCCGGTCTTCGCCACCAGATGCCATTTGAAGCCCTCAACCTTGTCCACGGGCGCGCCCATGCCGTTGATCAGCACCCAGGCCAGGCGATTCTGCGCGATCGCGCTGCCTTGGCGGGAGGCCTTGCGAAGCAACGCGACGGCAGCGGGCTGGTTCTTCGGCGTGCCGGTGCCGTTGAACATGGCGATGGCATATTCGACCTCGGCATCAACATTGTCGGCGAGCGAGGCGGCCTGAAGCAGCCGCACCGCGCGCTCGGGGTCCTTCGGCACCCCGGTGCCTTCCTTGTAGAAGGTCGCGAGCGCGTATTGCGCCTCGGGCAGGCCGGCGTCCGCGGCCTGGCGCAAGAGCTCGGCGGAACGCTTCACGTCCTGCGGCAGGGTCTGGCCGTCGAGATAGAGCAGCGCGAGATTGTAGGCCGCCTTGGGCTCGCCGAGCTTGGCGGCGGAGGCCATCAGCTTGACCGCCTCGGCCTTGTCGACCGCACCGCCGCGGCCGGACATCCGCAGCATCGCGAGCGCGAACATCGCCTCGCGGTCGCCGGCATCCGCGGCGCGCTTGTACCATTCGACCGCCTTGGCGTAGTCGCGGCGGATGCCCACGGCGTTGGAATAGAGCTCGCCGAGCATGGTCATCGCCTTGGGATCGCCGGCCGCGGCGCGCGCAGTGGCGAGATCGAACGCGGTCTTGTACTGGCCGCGTTGATAGGCGCCGAACACCAGATCGACGCCGGGCGTGTCGGCGGGCGGCGCGGGGATCACGGTCGCGGGCAGCTGCGGCTTTGGCGAGGCGGCCGGCTTGGGTGAGGCCGACGGTTTCGGCGCCGGCGCGGCCTCCTTCTTCTTGGCGGCGGGCGGCGGCTTGGGCTTCTGCTTCTCGGCGGGCGGGCTCGGGACCGTCGCCGGTGGTGTGATCTGCAGCTGTGCGGCCGCCGGCGCTGTCAGCAGCAGCGTGACAAGGATGGTGATGCGCGGGAGCTTCATGTCAGGGCGCTAGCCGTGCTCCTGTCCCGCAGGCGCCGTGGCATGGGCCTTCTTGATCGCAGCATCGGCCTCGATCAGCGCGGCCTTGGGGCCGCGCGGATCGGCCCAGATGAAGTCGCCGACCAGCACGAAATCGGCGCCGCTGGCGGCGAAATCGTAGGCTTCCTGCAGAGAGGTGGCAAAGCCGACGCAGGGCGGCTCGAACAGTTCGGCCCACCAGTCAAGCCGCTCCGCGATGGCTTGGGCCGAGGGCCGCTGTCCCTTCGCGTCGGGCTCGCCGAACAGCACATAGTCGGCCCCCATCTCGCCCGCGCTCATGGAATCGTGGCGCGTGACAAGCCCGCCGACGCCGGCGATGCGATCCGGCTTGAGTGAGGGCGCGGCCTCCTCCAGTGCGGCGAGGCCGGTGAGATGCGCCCCGTCGGCGCCGCCGCGCGCGACGATGTCGGGATGACCGTCGACGAGCAGTGCCGTGCCCGCCTTCTGCACCGGCGGCGCCAGCGCCTTGACGCGCGAGATCATCGTGCGCTGGTCGGTCTCCTTCAGCCGCAGCAGCACGGCGGCGACGTCCGCGGAGGCGAGCAGGTCCGGCAGCCCGGCAGCGAGCGCAGCCGGATCATCGACAACGGGCGTCGCGAGATAGAGACGCGGCGCCGGGCGCGGCGGAGGCGGTTTGTTCGACAAGATCTAGGCTGCCTTCTTTTCCAGGCTGCTTTGCCATTCGCCCTTGGAGGCGAGACCGTTCATCCGCGCGCGATGGCTGAACGCAGCTTGCCCGGCGGCGACATTCTCGGCCTTGCCCGCCCAGGCCTTCTGCGGCGCGGCCTGCAGCGCGCGGCCGTAGGAGAAGGTCAGGCCCCAGGGCAGCGGACCGAGCTTGTGCATGGCGTTGAGGTGGGCGGTTGCCTCCTCGTCGGACTGGCCGCCGGAGAGGAAGGCGATGCCCGGCACCGCGGCCGGCACGCAGGCCTTCAGCAGCCGGATCGTCTTTTCCGCGACCTCCTCGACGGAAGCCTGCTTCGTGCACTTCTTGCCGGAGATCGCCATGTTCGGCTTCAGCACCATGCCTTCGAGCGCGACGCGCTGCACGCGCAATTCCTGGAACGTCTTGTTGAGCACGCGGCTCGTCACCTCATAGCAGCGATCGATGTCGTGGTCGCCGTCCATCAGCACCTCGGGCTCGACGATCGGCACGATCTGCGCGGCCTGGCACAGCGCCGCATAGCGCGCCAACGCATGGGCGTTGACGCTGATCGCGGTCATCGAGGGAATGCCGCTGCCGATGTCGATCACCGCGCGCCATTTGGCAAAGCGCGCGCCGCGCTCGTAGTACTTCTTCAGCCGCTCGGCGAGCTTGTCGAGCCCGACGGTGACGAGCTCGCCCGGACACATCGGCAAGGCTTGCGTACCCTCGTCGACCTTGATCCCGGGGATGGCGCCGCTCTGTTCGATCAGCTTGACCAGGGGCGTGCCGTCCTTGGCATCCTGCCAGATCGTCTCGTCATAGAGGATCACGCCGGAGATGTACTGGCTCATGGCGTCCCTGGAGCGAAACAGCATCTCGCGATAGTCACGGCGGTTGGTCTCCGTCGATTCCACGCCGATCGCATCAAAACGCTTCTTGATGGTGCCGGAGGATTCGTCGGCGGCAAGGATGCCCTTGCCCGGGGCGACCATGGCGGTCGCGATCCTGTTGAGTTCAGTCAGATTCATCGAGAGGTCCTCCCAAAACGATTCTGCCCTTGCCCGTGAAAATAGACCGTTCTCGGGCAATTGCCGAGTTAACGTTGGTCGCAGGGTAAAGGGGGGAGGTGCTGTTACCTCGCCCCGCTTGCAGGGAGAGGTCGGATCGCCGTTGCGATCCGGGTGAGGAGGTACAGGTCCATCGAAAGGCCACAACTCGCGGAGAGAGCCCCTCACCCCGACCCTCTCCCCGAAAGAACGGGGAGAGGGAGGGATCATGCCGCCACTTACGCGACGCGGGGGTCCAGCTCGCCCTTGGCGTAGCGCTTGGCCATCTCGGCCGTGGTCAGCACCTTCTTGATCTTGGAGGCCTGGCCGGCGGTGTTGAACTCCTGGAGGCGCTGCTTGCACAGCTTGGTCATGGCTTCCATCGCCGGCTTCAGGTACTTGCGCGGGTCGAACTCCTCCGGGTTGTCCTTCAGCACTTTCCGGATCTGGCCGGTCATCGCCATGCGGTTGTCGGTGTCGATGTTGATCTTGCGCACGCCATTCTTGATGCCGCGCTGGATCTCGGCCACAGGCACACCCCAGGTCGGCTTCATCTTGCCGCCATAGGCGTTGATGATGTCCTGGAGGTCCTGCGGCACCGAGGAGGAGCCGTGCATGACCAGATGCGTGTTCGGCAGCTTGCGGTGGATCTCCTCGATCACGTTCATGGCGAGGATGTCGCCGTCGGGCTTGCGGGTAAATTTATAAGCACCGTGAGAAGTCCCCATCGCGATCGCCAGCGCGTCGACCTTGGTCTCCTGGACGAACTTCACGGCCTCGTCCGGATTGGTCAGCAGCTGGTCGTGGCTGAGCTTGCCCTCGGCGCCGTGGCCGTCTTCCTTGTCGCCCATGCCGGTCTCGAGCGAGCCGAGCACGCCGAGCTCACCCTCGACCGAGATGCCGCCGAGATGGGCCATGTCGGTCACGGTCTTGGTGACGCCGACATTGTAGCCCCAGTCGCCGGGGGTCTTGCCGTCGGCCTTGAGCGAGCCGTCCATCATCACCGAGGTGAAGCCGGCCTGGATCGCGGTCATGCAGGTCGCGGGCTCGTTGCCGTGGTCGAGATGCACGCAGACCGGGATGTGCGGATAGATCTCGGTCACCGCGTCCATCATGTGCTTGAGCATGACGTCGTTGGCGTAGGAACGCGCCCCGCGCGAGGCCTGGATGATGACGGGCGCGTCGACCTGGTTGGCGGCGTCCATGATCGCCAGCGCCTGCTCCATGTTGTTGATGTTGAAGGCCGGTACGCCGTAATCGTTCTCAGCCGCATGGTCGAGCAATTGACGCAACGTGATCCGAGCCATCTGTCTTTCTCTCCGTTTGGGCCTAAAGGGCCGCTTCTTGCTTGCCGTTCCAACTACTTGGTGCGCAGAACTTCGACGCCGGGCAGGGGCTTGCCTTCCATCCATTCAAGGAACGCGCCACCGGCGGTCGAGACATAGGTGAAGTCGCCGGCCACGTGGGCCTGGTTGAGCGCGGCAACCGTGTCGCCGCCACCCGCGATCGAGATCAGCTTCTTGGCCTTGGTGCGCTCGGCCGCATGCTTGGCCGCCGCGACGGTGCCGCGGTCGAACGGCTGCATCTCGAAGGCCCCGAGCGGTCCGTTCCAGACCAGCGTCGCCGCGTCGTCGATCGCCGCATGGACGCGCGCGACCGATTGCGGCCCGACGTCGAGGATCATGCCGTCGGCCGGGATCGCGTCGAGGCCGTAGGCATGCGAGGGCGCGTTGGCCGCGAAATGGTAGGCGACCGTGGCGTCGACGGGGAGGATGATGGCGCAGTTGGCGGCTTCCGCCTTCTCCATGATGCGCAGCGCCGTCGGCGTGAGATCCTTCTCGGCCAGCGACTTGCCGACCGCGACGCCCTGGGCGTGCAGGAAGGTGTTGGCCATGCCGCCGCCGATCACCAGCGCGTCGACCTTGGTCACGAGATTTTCGAGCAGGTCGATCTTGGTCGACACCTTGGCGCCGCCGATGATGGCGATGACAGGCTTGGTCGGCGAGCCCAGCGCCTTCTCCAGCGCATCGAGCTCGGCCTGCATGGTGCGGCCGGCATAGGCCGGCAGCTTGTGGCCGAGGCCTTCGGTCGAGGCATGGGCGCGGTGCGCGGCCGAGAATGCGTCACTGACCCAGATGTCGCCGAGCTTGGCCAATTCCGCGACGAAGGCGGGGTCGTTCTTTTCCTCTTCCTTGTGGAAGCGGGTGTTTTCCAGGCACAGGATGTCGCCGTCCTTCAGGGCGGCCACAGCCGTTGCCGCGGGCTCGCCGATGCAGTCGTCGGCGAAGCCAACGGGCCTCTTCACGATTTTCGACAGCGCCTCCGCAACGGGCTTGAGCGACTCCTTGGGATCGCGTCCCTTGGGCCGGCCGAAATGCGCGAGCAGGATGACCTTAGCTCCCTTGTCTGAAAGCTCCGTGATGGTCGGCGCGACGCGCTCGAGCCGGGTCGCGTCGGTGACGCGCCCGTTGTCCATGGGCACGTTGAGATCGACGCGCAGCAGCACGCGCTTGCCCTTCACGTCGACGTCGTCGAGGGTGCGGAATTTGTTGGTCATCTCAGGCTCTCTTGTCCCGGGCGCTGCGCAGCGCGAAGCGGTGCGCTGCAGAACCGGGACCTACGCGGGACATGGGTCCCGGCTCTGCGGCGCACCGTGAAGACACGCTGCGCCGCGTCCGGGACGCGAGAGTAACGCTTAGATCACCTTCGCCATCGCGACGGCGGTGTCCGCCATGCGGTTGGAGAAGCCCCACTCGTTGTCGTACCAGGACATCACGCGCACCAGCGTGCCGTTCTGCACCTTGGTCTGGTCCTCATGGAAGGTCGAGGAGTGCGGGTCGTGGTTGAAGTCGATCGAGACGTTCGGCGCATTGGTGTAGCCGAGGATGCCCTTGAGCTGCTGCTCGCTGGCGCGCTTCATCGCGGCGTTGACTTCCTTGGCGTCGGTGGCGCGCTTGGCCACGATCTTGAGGTCGACGACCGAGACGTTCGGGGTCGGCACGCGGATCGCGACGCCGTCGAGCTTGCCCTTCAGCTCCGGCAGCACCAGTCCGATCGCCTTGGCGGCGCCGGTCGAGGTCGGGATCATCGACATCGCAGCCGCACGGCCGCGGTAGAGATCCTTGTGCAGCGTGTCGAGCGTCGGCTGGTCGCCGGTATAGGCGTGGATCGTGGTCATGAAGCCGGTCTCGATGCCGACGAGATCGTTCAGCACCTTGGCGACCGGCGCGAGGCAGTTGGTGGTGCAGCTTCCGTTGGAGACGACCAGGTGATCCTTGGTCAGGGTCTCGTGGTTGACGCCGTACACGATGGTGGCGTCGGCGCCGTCGGCGGGAGCGGAGACCAGCACGCGCTTGGCGCCGGCGGTCAGATGCGCGGAGGCCTTGTCCTTCGACGTGAAGATGCCGGTGCATTCCAGCGCGATGTCGACGCCGAGATCCTTCCAGGGCAGCTTCGAGGGATCGCGCTCGGCGGTCACCTTGATCTTGCCGCCGCCGAGGCTGATCGAGTCGCCGTCGACGGTGACGGTGCCGGGGAAGCGGCCATGGACGCTGTCGAAGCGAAGAAGATGGGCGTTGGTCTCGACCGGACCGAGATCGTTGATCCCGACGACCTCGATGTCCTTGCGGCCGGACTCGGCGATGGCCCGCAGCACGTTGCGGCCGATGCGGCCAAATCCGTTAATTCCGACGCGGACTGCCATGTTTCGTCTCCTTCAATGACCGTTCAGTGACGGCTGTTCAATAACCCCATCGTCCCACACAACGCGCGGTGTGCGCGCCTGCGAGGGTTTTTAGACGGACGCCCGGTTCGGCCGGACGGTGCTTGATCATATGAGGAGTTAGGTAGTCCTTTTTTTTGGCAAGCTCAACTCTCAGGAAACGCGCTTCAGCACAGCGTTAACCGCAGCCTCGGCGGTAATGCCGAAATGCTTGAAAAGGTCCTTCGCCGGGCCGCTTTCGCCGAAGGAATGCATGCCGACAAATTCACCATCCTGGCCGATCACGGCATCCCAGCCCCAGCGCACGGCGGCCTCGATCGCGACCTTCACCGGCGCGTTGCCGATGATCTCGGCACGCTTGGCCTCTGGTTGCGCTAACAACAGCTCGAGCGAGGGCACCGAGACCACCCGTGACGCAATGCCGCGCTCGGCGAGCTGCTTCTGGGCGGCGACCGCGATCTCGACCTCGGAGCCGGAGGCGAACAGCGTCGCCTTGGCTTCGCCTTGCGCGGCCACCAGCTCGTAGGCGCCGGCGGCGCAAGGGTTATCATTCGGCGCGGTGGTGCGGAGCTGCGGCAGGTTCTGCCGCGTCAGCGCCAGCACGGTCGGGCCGTCGACGCGGTTGAGCGCGAGCTCCCAGCACTCGGCGACCTCGATGGCATCGCAGGGGCGGAACACGCGCATGTTCGGCATGGCGCGAAGCGCGGCGAGATGCTCGACCGGCTGGTGGGTCGGACCGTCTTCGCCGAGGCCGATGGAGTCATGCGTCATCACGTAGACGACGCCGGCGCCCATCAGTGCGGCCAGGCGCATCGCGGGCCGTGCATAGTCGGTGAACACCAGGAAGGTCGCACCGTTCGGTGCGAAGCCGCCATGCAGGAAGATGCCGTTCATCGCCGCGCACATGCCGTGCTCGCGGATGCCGTAATGGATGAAGCGGCCCTTCGGAGTCTTGGCCGAGAAGGCGGTCGCCGACTTCGTCTTGTTGTTGTTGGAGCCGGTGAGATCGGCCGAGCCGGCCAAAAATTCCATCGGCATCGCGCCGGCAATCACTTCGATCACGGCTTCCGACGACTTGCGCGTCGCCGCCGTCATCGGCTTCTCCAGCAGCTCCTTCTTGTAGGCGCGCACCGCCTTGGCGAGCGAAGCCGGCCGCTCGTGGCGCAGGCGGCGCTCGAACTCGGCGCGCTTGCGGCTGCCGAGCTCAGCGAGCCGCGCCTCCCATTCCTGCCTGGCCGAAGCGCCGCGGCTGCCCGCTGCGCGCCAGGCCTTCAGCACGTCCTCGGGCACCGAGAACGGCTCGAGCGAGATGCCGAGATTTTCCTTGGCGGCCTTGAGCTCGTCGGCGCCGAGCGCCTCGCCATGCGCCTTCGACGTGCCGGCCTTGTGCGGGGCGCCGAAGCCGATGGTGGTTCGGCAGGCGATCAGCGTCGGCTTGTTCGACTTCTTCGCGCGCGTGATGGCCTCAGTGATGGCGGCCTGATCATGGCCGTCGATCTTCTCGGCGGCCCATCCTGCCGACTTGAAGCGCTTCACCTGGTCGACGGAATCGGCGATCGAGGTCGGGCCGTCGATCGAGATGCCGTTGTCGTCGTAGAGCACGATCAGCTTGCCCAGCTTCCAGTGCCCGGCCATCGCGATCGCTTCCTGCGATACGCCCTCCATCAGGTCGCCGTCGGAGGCGAGCACATAGGTGTGGTGGTCGACGATCTTCTTGCCGAACTCGGCGGCCAGCATCTTCTCGGCGAGCGCCATGCCGACTGCGGTCGAGATGCCCTGGCCGAGCGGGCCGGTGGTGGTCTCGATGCCGTTGGTGCGGAAGTTCTCCGGATGTCCGGGCGTGAGCGAATCGACCTGGCGGAACTGCTTGATCTGGTGCAGCGTCATTTCGGAATTGCCGGTGAGATACAGCAGCGAATAGAGCAGCATCGAGCCGTGGCCGGCCGAGAGCACGAAGCGGTCGCGGTCCGGCCAGGACGGCGTGGACGCATCGTATTTCAGGAACTGCGTGAACAGCACCGTGGCGATGTCGGCGGCACCCATGGGCAGGCCGGGATGGCCCGATTTCGCCTTCTCGACAGCGTCCATCGAAAGGCCGCGGATCGCGTTGGCCATGCGGGTGTGGTCGACCTGCGTCATTGTGTAAAATCCGTCTGGAATGAGGCGCTTGGCGGTGTACGCCCGCGCGGGGAGGGGGCCTCGCGGCCGCGTAAGGTCGGGGCTGGGATAGCACCTCAGTTTCGGAAGTCCAAGGCAATCAAACGCCGGTTTGGCCGCAAAAGTTGCGTCATGCAGGCCCCGGACCCGAAGGGCCGCGTTAGCGCAAAGTGGCGGCCCGGCTTTGCTCGCCACAAGCGCGGGGCGCTGCCGCGGGGGCTCGTGCCTGCAAGATCGGTGCATAGTTTCGCGGCGGCGTTGCGCTTGGCTAGCTTGCCACGTAAATTTCTGCTTCTAACCGCTTGCCGAACCGAGTCTTTTGCCGGACGGCAAGCTCCAGGGAAAGGCCACTGGGTAAAGGCCGCCAGGTTCCGCCGCTGACTGCATGAACGATCGCGTTTCCAACAGCTCTGCCATGACCGAGTCCTCGGCCGTCGAGATCGAGATCGCGACCCGCAGGCTGACGGCGGCGCTCGACGCGCTTGAAAGCGCGGTGGAGCGGCGGCGCGATGCCGATCGCGACGAGAACGAGCTCGCTGCGCGCATCCAGGCGCTCGGCGCCGACCGCTCACGGCTTGCCGACGAGCTCGACGGCGCGCTGGTGAAAGCGCGCAAGCTCGAGCGCACCAATCGCGAGATTTCCGACCGGCTGGATTCCGCGATCGTCACGATACGCTCGGTGCTCGATACCGGAGAGGACGGATGAGCCACATCAACGTCACCATCAATGGCCGGCAGTACCGCATGGCCTGCGAGGAAGGCCAGGAGGTGCGGCTGCTCAAGCTCGCCGAGAGCCTGGAGACGCGGATCCAATCGCTGCGCGGAAAATTCGGCGAGATCGGCGATGCGCGCCTCACCGTGATGGCCGCGCTCACCGCTTGCGACGAATTGGTCGATGCCGGCAACCGCATCCGCACCATGGAGCAGGAGCTGAACGAGCTCCGGGATTTCCGCAATGCCGCCGTCGAGCGCGCGAGGATGACGCAGACCGCAGTGGTGAACGCGCTGAACGCCGCCGCCGAGCGCATCGAGAAATCGACCCAGGTCCTGAACCGCACCGTCGGCGGCGGCATCGCGATCGGCTGAGCCTCTTCGGAAGACGCGATCAGTTTGTCGGATTCGATGAGGCTGCGGGCCTTACCCTCCCCTGGAGGGGGAGGGTCGATCGCGCGTAGCGCGAGCGGGGTGGGGTGATCTCTCCACACGGGCATTGTTCGAGTGGAGAAATCACCCCACCCCGCGCCGCACTACGCTTCGCTCCACGCGTCACGGCCCTCGCCCCCCAGGGGAAGGTAAGCAAGTGGCCAGCTCGTCGCACTGGCGATTCGTCAGTATCGTTGTTACATTGCCCCAGCGAGGCTGCGACGCGCGTCAGGAGCCATATATCCCCGGGGCCTTATCGATCCTTTAGGGAACTGTCCCTGGCCGGGCCCGTGGGCTCGGACATATGGTGCCCACCTACTTTCGTAGGGAACTCCGGGATCGAGTGCTTCAACGGCGTCCGCGGCTTCGCACTGTTTCTTCCTTCTGGTTCGTGCCTGTCGAATTGCGTTCCCGACACGCTTGCGGTTCAATCAAGCTCGGTGTCATGCCCCGGCTTGACCGGGGCATCCAGTACGCCGCGGCGTCGAGGTCTAAGCATTGGCGTCTCTGGAATACTGGATCACCCGCATCGCGGGTGATGACGTGGGGGACCAAAGCGCATGTCCAACTCCAAAGCCGAGCTCCGCGCCAAAGCCCTCGCCAAGCGCGATGCGCTGAGCGAGAAGAAGCGCGCGGCTGCCGCCGCAAAACTCGCCAAGCGCGGGCTGCCGTTCGCGCTGCTGCCGGGCAGCATCGTCTCCGGCTATTCGCCGATCCGCAGCGAGATCGATCCGATGCCGCTGTTGAAGAAGCTCGCGGAGGAGGGCGCAAAGCTGGCGCTGCCCTGCGTCACCGCGCGCGGCCAGGCGCTGATCTTCCGCCTCTTCCATCCGAATGATCGGCTGACGCTTGGCCCGCTCGGCATCCCCGAGCCGTCGCCGGCAGCGGCCGAAGTGATCCCCGACATCATGCTGACGCCGCTCGCGGCCTTCGATCGCCTTGGCCATCGCATCGGCTATGGCGCGGGGCATTACGATTTCACCTTCGCGCATTTGCGTAAAGCCAAGCACATCGTCGGCATCGGGCTTGCTTTTGCCGCGCAGGAGATCGAGGCGGTTCCGGCACTATCCCACGACGTGGCGCTGGATTATGTGCTAACGGAATCGGACGTGTTCGATTTTCCGGAGTTCTGAAGTTGCGCATTCTCTTCGTGGGTGATGTCGTCGGCCGTAGCGGGCGCACTGCCGTTGCCGAATATCTGCCCGGCATGGTCAAGGACTGGTCCCTCGATTTCGTCGTCGTCAACGGTGAGAATTCGGCCGGCGGGTTCGGCATCACCGAAGCGATCTACCACGAATTGCTCGAGGCCGGCGCCGACGCGGTGACGCTCGGCAATCATTCCTGGGACCAGCGCGAAGCGCTGGTGTTCATCGAGCGCGCCGACCGCCTGGTGCGTCCCGCAAACTATCCGCGCGGCACGCCCGGCCGCGGCGCCGCTCTGGTCGAGACCAAGAACGGCAAGCACGCGCTCGTCGTCAACGCTTTGGGCCGTGTCTTCATGACCCCGTTCGACGATCCCTTCGCAGCGCTCGAGCGCGAGTTAGGGGCCTGCCCGCTCGGCGTTGCCGCGGATGCCATTGTCGTCGACTTCCATTGCGAGGCTTCAAGCGAGAAGCAGGCCATGGGCTTCTTCTGCGACGGCCGCGCCAGCCTCGTCGTCGGCACGCATACGCATGTGCCGACCGCCGACCATCAGATCCTCACCGGTGGCACCGCCTACATGACCGATGCCGGCATGACCGGCGACTACGACTCCATCATCGGCATGCAGAAGGAAGAACCGCTGCGCCGGTTCACCTCGGGAATTCCATCAGGCCGCTTCGAGCCGGCCGCGGGCGTTGCGACCCTCAGCGGCGTTGCGGTGGAGACGGACGACGCAACGGGCCTCGCGCTCAAGGTCGCGCCGGTGCGCATGGGTGGAAGGCTGGAGCCGGCGACGCCGAAGTTTTGGTTGAGTTGAATTTTCGAGCGGCATACACCGCTGCCCCTTCTCCCCTTGTGGGAGAAGGTGGCGCGAAGCGCCGGATGAGGGGTTGTATCAGCGAATTCGACTGCGAGAGGCTCGCCCGCAGAGAGCACCCCTCACCCGGCTTCGCTTCGCGAAGCCACCCTCTCCCACAAGCGGAGAGGGTGCAGCGTCATTCGCGGAAGCACTACTTCGCCGTCTGCTCCCGCAGCTCCGCCACATCCTTCGCCGTCAGCTTCGAGCCCTTCGCGCCGAACCGTGCCGTCACGTAGTTCGCCACCGCCGCGATCTCGTCGTCGGTATACGCGTTGCCGAACGCCGGCATCGACAGCGCACCGTCAGGCGTGTGGCGCTTGGTGCCGGAGATCACGATTTGCGCGACGTTGATGGCCGCGGGGTCGTTGACGGCCCAGGTGCCGGTCAGCGTCGCCATCGGCGACACCGGGCTCTCGCCGCTCCAGCCGTGGCAGCTGGCGCAGGCGCTGGCGAATACTTTCTTGCCGCGCGCGTCGGCGGTGATGCCGTCGCGATGCGAGGCCGGCGCGCCCGGCGCCGTGGTAGCGGGAAGGTCAGGCGAGGGCTGCGGCGGCACGCTGCGCAGATAAGCAACGATGGAGCGGATGTCCTCCGGCGCGAACTGGCTAAAACTGTGGTCGACCGCTTCGCCCATCGGACCCGAGGCCGAACCGTGGCTAGGTGCGTGGCCGAGCGAAAGATAGGAGATCAGATCCTGGTCGCTCCAGTTGCCGAGACCCGTCGTCTTGTCGGAGGAGATGTTGAAGGCGCGCCAGCCCGCGGTGATCGCGCCGGCGAATTTCTTGCGGTTATCAAGTGCGAAGCCGAGATTGCGCGGCGTGTGGCATTCGCCGCAATGCGTCAGCGCTTCGGCCAGATACGCGCCACGATTCCATTCCGGGCTCTTCGAGCTATCGGGCGCAAAGCGCGTATCCGGATTGAACACGGCCGACCAGACGATCATCGCCCAGCGCTGGTTGAACGGGAACGACAGCGTGTTGTCCGGCGCCTTGGCGCGCACTGCGGGCAGGCTAAACAGATAGGCCTTCACCGCCAGCACGTCCTCGTCGGTCATGAAAGTGTAGGACGTGTACGGCATCGCCGGGTAGAGCCGCGCGCCGTCACGGCGCTTGCCGTGCTGGACCGCGCTCAGAAAATCCTGGTCGCTGTAATTGCCGATGCCCGTGTCCTTGTCCGGCGTGATGTTGGTGGAATAGAGCGTGCCGAACGGAAGCTTGAAGGCGAGACCGCCGGAATAGTCCTTCTCGCCCGGCTTGGTGTGGCAGACCATGCAGTCGGCCGCCTTGGCGAGATATTCGCCGCGTTCGACGAGGCTCGCTTTCTCCAGCTTGGCCGGCACGCCGGTCGGCTTGCCGGCGCGGTAATCCGCCAGCGCCACCTTGGTGCCGCCCGCGAAGTCGAGCGGGCCGGGTCCGCGGATGACGAAGACGCTGAGCGCCACCGCGGCGATGGCGATGACGACGAGGCTCGCGAGGATACGCATCTTGCCGCTCATGCCTTCTTCCCCGCCGCCAGCAGTTTCCGATCGATGGGCAGGCGCCGCAGCGCCACGCCGGTTGCGGCGTAAATCGCGTTACGCAGCGCCGGTGGTCCGGCATTGACGCCGGCTTCTCCGATGCCGCCCGGCGCCTCGCCGCTCTTCACGACAGTGACCTCGACCTTCGGCGTCTCGTTGATGCGCATCATGCGGTAGTCGTGGAAGTTCGACTGCTGCACGCGGCCCTTGTCGATGGTGATCTCGCCATAGAGCGCGGCGGTGAGGCCGAAGATGAGGCCGCCCTCAATCTGAGCCTTCACCGTATCGGGGTTGACCGCGATGCCGGTGTCGACCACCGAGGTGACGCGGCGGAGCACGATCTCGCCGAACTCGTCGATCTCCGCTTCGACCACGGTCGCGATGAAGCTTGCGAATGACGGCTGCACGCAGACGCCGCGGCCGACGCGCGGCGGCAGTGTCTGACTCCAGCCGGATTTCTCCGCGACCAGGTCGAGGACTGCGAGCATGCGCGGATTCTTGGTCAGCATGGACTTGCGGAACTCGATCGGGTCCTTGCCCGCCTTGCGTGCGAGCTCGTCCATCGCGCATTCGACCGCGAACACGTTGTTGTTCGGGCCGACGCCGCGCCAGAAGCCGGTCGGCACCGACAGCGGCTCGGCGCGGACATATTCGACGTGGAAGTTGGGGAAGTCGTATGGCGCGTCCACTGCGGCATCGATCGCGTCGATATCGATGCCCTTCTGGAACGCCGGCGGCAGCCAGCGCGCCAGCACCGCAGAGCCCGCGACCTTGTACTTCCAGCCCGTGATCTTGCCGTCGACCAGTGATGCCGTGATCTGGTCGCGATAGACCGGACGGTAGACGTCGTGCTGGATGTCCTCCTCGCGGGTCCATATCACCTTCACGGGATAGTCGACCTGCTTGGCAATTTTCACCGCCGCGACGACCATGTCCGGCTCGAGCTTGCGGCCAAAGCCGCCGCCGAGCAGATGCTGGTTGACGATCACCTTGTCGACCGGAACACCGGCGGCCTTCGCCGCTTTCGACTGCACGCGGGTCATGATCTGCGTGCCGGTCCAGATCTCGCAGGCATCCGGCCTGACGTGGACTGTGGCGTTGATCGGCTCCATCGAGGCATGCGCCAGGAACGGCAGCTCGTAGGCCGCCTCGAACCTGTCGCCGCTGGCGAGCGCCTTGGCGATGTCGCCGTCGGACTTGGCGACCGCGCCATCCTTTTGGCTGGCCTTGCGCAGGTCGTCCCAGATGTCCTTGGTGGTGATTTTGGCGTTCGGCCCCTCGTTCCACTCGATCTTGAGCGCTTCGAGGCCTTTCTTGGCCGCCCACATGTGATCGCCGATCACGCCGACCGCGTCGTCGAGCACGACGACCTTGCGCACGCCCGCGACTTTCATCGCGGCGCTGTCGTCGACCTTGCTGACCTTGCCGCCGAACACAGGGCAATTGGCGATTGCTGCGATCTTCATGCCGGGCAGGATCGCGTCGATGCCGTAGAGCGCCTTGCCGTTGACCTTGTCAGGCGTGTCGAGCCGCTTCAACGGCTGGCAAATGAGGACGAAATCCTTGGGATCCTTGATGGCGACGTCCTTGGGCGGCGTCTCGCCCTGGGCTGCAAGCGCGAGCGCGCCGTAGCTGAGCTTGCGGCCGCTGGCGGCATGCGCGACCTCGCCATTCGACGCGGTGCAGCTGGCTGGTTCGACGCCCCATTGGCTGGCCGCGGCCTGCACCAGCATCGCACGCGCGGTGGCGCCGGCCTTGCGCAGCGGCAGCCACCAGGCGCGGATCGAGTTGGAATTGCCGGTGACTTGCAGCCCGAAGGTCGGGTTGCCGTAGAGCTTGTCGTTGGGCGGGGCGTGCTGCACCTCGACCTTGCTCCAGTCGGCATCCAGCTCTTCGGCGATCACAGCCGAGATGGACGTGTAGGTGCCCTGACCCATCTCGACCTGCGGCATCATCAGCAAGGTGCGGCCGGTCTCGTCGATCCGGATGAAGGCGTTGGGCGCGAACTTGCCGTCGGTCGTATCCTTCGGCTGCACCGGTTCGTTGACGGCGGCGCGCAGCGGCAGGTGGAAGGCGAGCAGGAAGCCGGTGGCGAGGCTGCCAGTCAGAAGCGAACGGCGGGAGACGGTGTCGTGTGCATTCATGGTGGACCTCACGCCTGCTTGCCGTTGGCGGCCAGCTTGATGGCCTCGCGGATGCGGACATAGGTGCCGCAGCGGCAGATGTTGCCGGCCATCGCGGCGTCGATGTCGGAATCATCGGGATTTGGCGTTGTCGCCAGCAATGCGGCGGCCGCCATGATCTGGCCGGACTGGCAATAGCCGCACTGGATCACTTCGGCCTCGAGCCAGGCCTTCTGCACCTTCGCGCCCGCAGGCGTGCTGCCGACATGCTCGATGGTGGTGATGGCGCGGTTCGCGACCGCGCTCACCGGCAGCACGCAGGAGCGCACCGCCTTGCCGTCGACATGCACCGTGCAAGCGCCGCATTGCGCGATGCCGCAGCCGAACTTGGTGCCGGTCATCCCGAGAATGTCGCGCAGCACCCACAGCAAGGGCATTTCGGGTGGCGCGTCGAAGGATTTCGTTTCGCCGTTGATGGTGAGAGTTGTAGCCATATGCATCCCCTTGTCCGGCGATCAGCTCGGCGAATTTTCGCACGAACCTAATCATACCGATGCGAAACGATGAAGCTTTCAAATTCGCAGCAATGCATATCTGCGCAGAGGAAGCGTCAGGCCATGACGTTCACGAATTTGTGCGGCGATCGCACCACGCGTTTTAGGCTATTTGATATGATAATCGTCATTTTTTGACGAATTTTCGTCGCGCGCGTCGTCGATCACCGCAGATCGCCGTGCGAATGCGCAAAATCGTGCGATGACGAAATTCGTGCGATTGGGAAAGTTGGGGGCGCGAGCGCGGCAGGCCGACGGGATCAAACGCGACGCCCATTGCTGTGCCCTCTCCCCTTGTGGGAAAGGGCCGCGAAGCCGGCAGACACAGACTCACTCGGGTGAGGGGTCTGTCTTCGCGTATGACCCTGTCTCATTCCGAAGCAGCCTTGTCCGCCGATAGAGACCCCTCATCCGGCGCTTCGCGCCACCTTCTCCCACAAGGGGAGAAGGGCAGAGGAGTGCATGGCTATTTCGGAATAATAGCATTATGCGCCTGTTTTGCCCGACGAGTCAAGGCGCGCCCGCCGGCTTGCCCCCCACGCCCGGCTACTGTGCATGGGGTTCCCGGCTACTGTGCATGGGGTTGTTTTTCAGATTTTGATTCAAGGACCGAGAGCAGCGGCGGTCAGCCCTGCCGGAAACCCATCCGGAAGGCGCCCCAGTGCTTGCCGCGAACCACGATCGGCGACGACAGGTCCTTCATCAGCACGAACTGCCCGCCGCCCATGTCGCGGCGATAGGTTTGCAGCAGGAACGGTTTTGTGTTGGCCGCGACCTTCTTCACCGCGCGATCGGTGAACAGGCGGCGGTTGCGGCAGTTGGCGTTGTTCCAGATCGGGTCCTTGCCCTGCGGCAGGCGGTAGTTCGGATTGTGGGTCGGCAAATAGCCGCCCTTGGCCCAGGCGACGCAGAACACGATGCGCGGATCGGACTTCTGGATCGGGTCCTGGATCGCGGGCAGCACGCGGTCGGTGAAGTCGACATAGGCGGTGTTGTACTGCTTGGGATCGGTGCCAGGGATTTCGCGATAATTCTCATCCATGAGCTGGTCGAGCGTGATCTCGCCGCGGTTGATCGCGGCTTCGAATTCGGCCGAGATGCGCCTGGCGGTCTCGATCACGACGCGGACCAGCGGCGCGTCCGAGGTCTCGACGCCACTGTCGGCGATCAGCGCGATCAGCCCTTCGGATGTGTCGAGCAGTTTTGCAATCCGCCGGTCGGCATTCCCAAGATCGCGTGAGGACAGGTCGACGCCCTTGGCGAGCTCGTTGAGCTCGCTGATGACGGTGTCGCAGTGGCGGAGATTGGAGGTCGCCGCACGCGCGACGCTGTCGATCTCCGCTTCCACCGAGGCGAAGCCCTGCTGGACGCGCGAGATGATACCGGAGATCGCTTGTGCGCCTTCGCCTGCGGTCTTGGCGCGCTGCGAGGCATCGCTGCTCTCGCCGATCAGGCCTTCGATCTGGCCGTCGAGATCGCGCACCGTGTCGGAGATCTGGTGCGTGGCCTGGCGGGTGGCTTCCGCAAGATTCTTCACTTCACTTGCAACCACCGCGAAGCCGCGGCCGGCATTGCCGGCGCGCGCCGCTTCGATGGTTGCGTTCAGCGCGAGCAGATTGGTCTGCTTCGCGATCGCCTCGATCGAGCCGGACACTTTTGCGACCTGCGCCAGCGCCGAGCCGACGGCGCTGAGGCGCGCCTCGATCCGCTCCACGGCCGCGACCAGCCCGGAGATGTGGCTGACGGCGGTGTCGACCGCGCTGCGCGACTGCGCGATCTCGCCGACGGCGGCGGACGTCGTCGACTGCACCGCTTGCGAGGCGTTGGCGATGTCGTGATTGGCCGAGACCATCGTCTCGGCCGTCTTCTGCAGGTGATGGAACCGTTCCGACTGGTTGGCGACGCGGTTCGCGACTTCCTGGACGTTGCCGGCGATGTCGGCGAGCTCGACGCCAAGACCGCCGATGCGGTCGGCGAGCTGGTCGATCAGCCGTTCAGCCAGCGTCCGGTTGGAGCCGGTGTCCATAACTGCAAGTTGTGCGACGGACATGTCTTAAGGGTCCTCCAGTCGGAGCCGTACGCCGGCCCCCCGCGGCATTCCCATTCCAACTCTGACGTTAAAGGATGATTCGCGGCCGGGGTCTTGCCTGAGCGTGCACAAGGCGCAATTTGCGCCTTGGCTTCTTGCTTGAGCACGGCCTTGTCGAAAAGCCGCTGCCCGCTTATTCGGGCCACGCCCTAAAGCTTGTAGGCGGTGCGAAATCCACCCCAGTGCCGGCCCTGGATGCGGATCGGGACATCGATCTCGCGCATCATGACGGTGTTTCCGTTGCCCATGTCACGCGCATAACTCTGGGCCAGGTACGAGCGGAGGTTGCGCGCGGCGGCGAGCCCCGCCGGATCGTTGAAGATCCGCCGGTTGCGGCTGTTGGCCGTATTCCAGGCGACGTCGCCCGGCCGCTGCGGATGCGAATAGATCTTGTTGTGCACCGGCAGGAAGCCGTTGCGGTCGACCATGGCGCAGAACGCCATGCGCGCGTCCTTGGCGAGGAAGGCCTCCTGGAACGGCGGCAGCGCGCGGTCGGCCCAGTCCAGATAGCGGGTGCGGTATTGCTGCGGATTGGTGCCGGCGATCTCGACATAGTCGGTGTCGAACAGATCGTCGATCTTGATCTCGCCGCGCGCCAGCGCCTGCTCGAAGATCCGGGTCAGTGCGTTGCCCGCCTCCATGGCGCGGGTGACGAACTCGGTATTCTCCTCGTGGATCGACCAGAGCCTGTCCTCGATCTTCTCGCAGAGCTCGGCATTGGGGGCAACGAACTGCGCGCGGGCGCCGGCCTTGGACTGCTCGGTCACGCGCAGGCGGCAGGCGCCGACATCTTCGAGCCTGCCTTCGATCATCGTGAGCGGTGCCAGCCGTCCAGCGTCCGCGCCGCCGATCAGCACGCCGTCCATCGCAATCTCGTAGACCGGCATGACGCCGCGCGACGTCTCGAATTTGAGATGGCAGGGCAGCCGCTCGGTTTTGCGGCGGTCGTCGTGCTCGCTCTGGCGCAACAGCACTGCGCAACGCGATTTCAGCTTCTGCGCGAAGGTGGTGACCGCCTTGCCGGCGCTGGCGACGTTCTCGCCGTGGGTCTCGGCGGCCTTGGTCGCGGCGTCGATCTCGGCCGCGCTCTCGCCGACCGAGATGATGAACTCCGACGCGCTCGCGGCATTGCCAGAGATTTCGCTGGTGGTGGCATTCTGCTCGGCGACCGCGCCGTTGACGGTGTCGAACACCGGACGGATCGCCTCGATCGCCTGCGAGATGCGGTGTACGGCGTCGGCCGAGCCGGCGGCGTCGCGCTGGAGCGCGTCGATCTTCTTGGAGATCTCTTCCGTGGCGCCTTGCGTCTGCACCGCGAGTGCCTTCACCTCGGTGGCGACGACCGCGAAGCCTTTGCCGGCCGCACCCGCACGCGCGGCCTCGATGGTCGAGTTGAGCGCGAGCAGCGTCGTCTGCCGCGCGATCTGCGCGATCAGGTTGACCACATTGCCGATGGCGGCCGAGGACTCGCGCAGGCGATCGACATTGGCGCGGGCCTCCTGTGCCGCGGTGCTGGCCTCGTCGGCGAGCTTGCCGGCCGCGCGGACCTGCGCGCCGATGCCTTGCGCGGACTGGGTGAACTTGTCGGCGGCATGGGCGAAGGTCGAGGCGGTCGACTGCGCGGCGTTGGTCCGGCCGGTGAGGGCGTCGGTGCGGTCGCGGATGGCGGCAAGCGTCGCGGCGGTCGCTTCGGCGCCGCCAGCCACTGAATTGGCGGCGCGCTCGAGCTGGCGAATCATCGCCCCGAGCTCGAGTTCCAGCAGTTCCAGGATCTCCCGGGCCGAATCAGCCTCGGCGGCCGGAGCGGGCTCGGAATGGGCCGCCGGCTGCATAGCCTCGGGGGCGACCGCGGACGCAGCCGTATCAGGCAGACGCTTCCGAAATAATCCGAACGCCATCAGGTCTCTCTTGTCGGGGAACGGTCGGGCGCTATTTTCGCAGTCCGGAATGAAATCAGGGTTAACGCTGCCTGACTTCTAGGCACGGGCGAGTACGGTGTTACCTTAAAGTCGTAGAGCCTCTTTCATTCCGGTGGGTGGACGGCCTATAAGGCCGCGCTTCCCTAAGCTCACCTTGGCGCACGATTACGAGACCACGCATGGCCGGACATTCCCAATTCAAGAACATCATGCACCGCAAGGGGCGGCAGGATGCGCAGAAGTCGAAGTTGTTCGGCAAGCTGGCGCGGGAAATCACCGTCGCCGCCAAGCTCGGCACGCCAGACCCGGCCATGAACCCGCGCCTGCGCGCCGCCGTGATCGCCGCGCGCCAGGAGAACATGCCGAAGGACAATATCGAGCGCGCCATCAAGAAGGCGGCCGGTAACGACGGCGAGAACTATGACGAGATCCGCTACGAGGGCTACGGCCCCGGCGGCGTCGCCGTCATCGTCGAGGCGCTGACCGACAACCGCAACCGCGCCGCCTCCGACATCCGCTCCTTTTTCACCAAATCGGGCGGCAATCTCGGCGAAACCGGATCGGTCTCCTTCATGTTCGACCGCACCGGCATCATCGAATACGACCGCAGCGTCGCCGATGACGATGCGGTGCTCGATGCCGCGATCGAGGCCGGCGCCGACGACGTCGTCTCCGGCGAAGGCGGCCACGAGATCTACGCCTCGACCGAGAGCTATCGCGACGTCGCCAAGGCGCTGGAAGCCAAGTTCGGCGAACCGCGCAAGGCCGCGCTGATCTGGAAGCCGCAGAACACGGTGTCAGTCGACGACGAGACCGGCGAGAAGCTGCTCAAGCTGATGGACCTGCTCAACGAGCACGACGACGTCCAGAACGTCTACGCCAATTTCGAGGTGTCGGACGCGCTGATGGCGAAGATGGGCGGGTAGGCCGTCCGGTAGCCTCATCCACCGCTGTCATCGCCCGCGAAGGCGGGCGATCCGGTATTCCAGAGACGCCAGAAGGATACGGATAAGCCGCGGCGTACTGGGTACCCCGCCTCCGCGGGGTACGACACCGAATGCGTTGATGGCGGCTCCGCTGCCGCTCCCCCACATCCCCTGTTACTTCCGTTCTGTTTCTGTTTCCCCCATCGCGGCCAGCCGCTATCACTGGCCCATGACTGCGCTCCCGATTCGTGGCCCCGTTCGCATCATCGGCATCGACCCCGGCCTGCGCCGCACCGGCTGGGGCGTGATCGAGGCTGAGGGCAATCGTTTGGTCTACATCGCCTGCGGTTCGGTGGAACCGCCGGACGATCTGCCGCTGTCGAGCCGCCTGCTCGCGATCCACGAGGGGCTCGCGGCGGTTCTGTCTGATCACAAGCCGATCGAAGCCGCGGTCGAGCAGACTTTCGTCAACAAGGACGGCGTCGCGACGCTGAAGCTCGGCCAGGCCCGCGGCGTCGCCATGCTGGCGCCCGCAATGTTCGGCATCAGTGTTGCCGAATACGCGCCGAACCAGGTCAAGAAGACGGTGGTCGGCGCCGGCCACGCCGACAAGCAACAGATCGCGATGATGCTGAAGATATTGCTGCCGAAAGCCGAGCCGCCGTCCGCGGACGCGGCCGATGCGCTCGCCATCGCCATCACCCACGCCCATCACCGCCAGAGCACGGCGCTCAGGCTGAAGGTGGTGGGGATATGATCGGTCGATGCAACTCGTGGTCGTCATGCCCGGGCTTGTCCTGGGCATCCACGTTCTTTCTTGATGATCGCGAAGTCGTGGATGGCCGGGTCAAGCCCGGCCATGACGACAGAGGAGTGTCCGCCGCGATCGAGGTTCTAAAATGATCGGCAAGCTCAAGGGCCTGATCGATTCCTACGGCGAGGATTTCGTCATCCTCGACGTCGGCGGCGTCGGTTATCAGGTGCATTGCTCGTCGCGCACGTTGCAGCATCTGCCTTCGCCCGGCGAGGCCGCCGTGCTGTCGATCGAGACCTATGTTCGCGAGGATCAAATAAAACTGTTCGGCTTCCGCACCGACCAGGAGCGCGAATGGTTTCGCCTGCTCCAGACCGTGCAGGGCGTCGGCGCCAAGGTCGCACTCGCGGTGCTCGGTACGCTGGCGCCGGCCGATCTCGCCAATGCCATCGCGCTCCGCGACAAGGCCGCGGTGTCGCGCACGCCTGGCGTCGGACCCAAGGTCGCTGAACGCATCGTCACCGAATTGAAGGACAAGGCGCCAGCCTTCGCCAACGTGGATCCCGCCGTAGTTCATCTCGCCGGCGCCGTTGACGACCAGCGCGCGCCGCGCCCGGTGGCGGATGCGATCTCCGCCCTGGTCAATCTCGGCTACGGCCAGCCGCAGGCAGCTGCCGCGATTGCCTCGGCATCGCGCAGTGCCGGTGAAGGCGCCGAGACGGCCCAGCTCATCCGGCTCGGCTTGAAGGAGCTCGCGAAGTGAGCGATCCCAGGGCTTCCCGCATGGTCTCGCCCGAGCGCCGCAGCGACGATGTCGGCGACACCGCGCTGCGCCCGCAATCGCTGTCCGACTTCGTCGGCCAGCAGCAGGCGCGCAAGAATCTCTCGATCTTCATCGAGGCGGCGCGCAAGCGCGGCGAGGCCCTGGATCACGTGCTGTTCGTCGGTCCCCCCGGCCTCGGCAAGACCACGCTGGCGCAGATCGTGGCGAAAGAGCTCGGCGTCGGCTTTCGCGCGACGTCAGGCCCTGTCATCGCCAAGGCCGGCGATCTCGCCGCGCTACTGACCAATCTCGAAGAGCGCGACGTGCTCTTCATCGACGAGATCCATCGCCTGAGTCCGGCGGTGGAAGAGGTGCTCTATCCCGCGATGGAGGATTTCCAGCTCGACCTCATCATCGGCGAGGGGCCGGCGGCGCGCTCGGTCAAGATCGAGCTGTCGAAATTCACCCTCGTCGGCGCCACCACGCGCGCAGGCCTGCTCACCAATCCCTTGCGCGACCGTTTCGGCATTCCGGTCCGGCTCAATTTCTACACCATCGAGGAGCTCGAGAGCATCGTCACCCGAGGCGCCCGCGTGCTCAACGTCGGCATGAGCGCTGACGGCGCCAACGAGATCGCGCGCCGCGCCCGCGGCACGCCGCGCATCGCCGGCCGTCTGCTCCGCCGCGTGCGCGACTTTGCTTCAGCCGCCAACGCCGAAAAGATCGACCGAGAGATCGCCGACCACGCGCTGAGCGCGCTCGAGGTCGACGCCGCGGGCCTGGACGCCATGGACCGCCGCTACCTCTCGACCATCGCGCTCAACTATGGCGGCGGTCCCGTCGGCGTCGAAACCATGGCCGCCGCACTGTCCGAGCCGCGCGATGCGATCGAGGACATCATCGAGCCTTATCTCATCCAGTGCGGCTATCTCCAGCGCACCCCGCGCGGCCGCCTGCTCACCTCGCACGCCTTCCGCCATCTCGGCCTCGCCGAACCCTCGCGCGATGCGGCGGCACAGTTCGGCCTGTTCGGCACCGACGAGAGCGACGACTGATCGCGCAAAAGACCAGGTTGTCATGAACTTCGAGTAATCTTTGTGCAGGCAATTTGCACGAGGATACGGGTGGTCTGCACCGGCGCACCCCAATTCCGCTTCAATCGGGCCGCATCAGGAAAGTGCATCACGATCGGGCTTCCATGATCTCGCGTCGGCATCTCATCCGGTCCATCGGCGGCCTGTCCGCCCTCGGCGTCTCGACCGCGGCCTATGGCGTCGGCATCGAGCCGATGCGGCTCCGCGTCACCCGCTATCATCCCGCCCCGCGGCAATGGCCGGCGGATTTCCGGCTGAAGATCGCGGCGATCGCTGACATTCATGCCTGCGATCCCTGGATGTCGCTGGAGCGGATCGAGGCGATCGTCGACCGCACCAACGCGTTGAATGCAGATCTCATCGTGCTGCTCGGCGATTATGTCGCGGGCGTTCACCAGGTCACGCGCATCATTCTGCCGAGCGAATGGGCGAGGGTGCTGGCCGGCCTCAAGGCGCCGCTCGGCGTCCATGCCGTCATGGGCAATCACGATTATTGGGACGACAGGAGCGTGCAGCGGGCCGGGCGCGGGCCGACCGTCGCGCATCGCGCGCTGGAGGCGGCCGGCATTCCCGTCTACGAGAACGACACTGTGCGCCTCGCCAAGGACGGCCGCTCCTTCTGGCTCGCCGGCCTCGGCGACCAGCTCGCCTTTGCGCCGGCGCAGCGTTTCCGGAGTGTGACGCGGTTCGGTGCCGACGATCTCGCGGGCACGCTTGCCAAGGTCACCGACGATGCGCCGGTCATCCTGCTGGCGCATGAGCCCAACATCGCACCGCGCGTGCCCGCGCGCGTCGCGCTGCAACTGTCCGGCCACACCCATGGCGGCCAGGTCCGCCTGCTCGGCTGGTCGCCGGCCGTTCGGCCCCAGCATGGCCTCCGGCTCGCCTATGGTCACTTCCGACTGAAATGTGACGTCATCGTCTCCGGCGGCCTCGGTTGCAGCCTCATGCCGATCCGCGTCGGCGTGCCGCCCGAGATCGTCGAGGTGACGCTGGGCCGGGCGGCCCCGGTCGTATCCTGACGCGCTTGCGCGGCCGGCCGCTTTTGCGGCAAAACGGGCTGGTAGCAAAAAGCCAAGAGGCCCGCGACGTGACTGCCCATCTCGACGGCGAGATCCGCGACGGCCGCCATCACATGCAGGTCCGCGTCTACTACGAGGACACGGATTTCTCCGGCATCGTCTATCACGCCAACTATCTGCGCTACATGGAGCGCGGGCGCACCAATCATCTCAGGCTCATGGGTGCCGAGCAGCAGGCGCTGTTCGACCACCCCGAGACCGAAGGCGCCGGCTTTGCCTTCGTCGTGCGCTCGATGCACCTCGATTTCCTCAAGCCGGCGCGGATGGACGATGTGCTTGATGTCGTGACCTGGCCGATTGCGGTGAAGGGCGCCTCGATCATGCTGGCGCAGGAGGTGCGGCGCGGCGAAGACGTGCTGGTGAAAGCCGAAGTCCGGGTCGCCTTCATCAGCGGCGGCCGCGCCCAGCCGATCCCGAAATCGATCCGCACCTTGATGAAGGCCGATCTGATTTCGTGATCGCCCGATAGGGGATCGCCTCTCGACTCCGCGGCAAGCAGCGATAGATTTGCGCACGCAGCAAACCGATGAGGCCATCATGTCGCGCCCGCCACTTCCGCCCTTCACCCGTGAGACCGCCGCGCAAAAGGCGCGCATGGCGGAGGATGCCTGGAATTCACGCGATCCGGTGCGCGTCTCGCTTGCCTATACCGAGGACAGCCGCTGGCGCAAT
Source organism: Bradyrhizobium sp. USDA 4486 (assembly GCF_054057995.1). Lineage (NCBI taxonomy): Bacteria > Pseudomonadati > Pseudomonadota > Alphaproteobacteria > Hyphomicrobiales > Nitrobacteraceae > Bradyrhizobium > Bradyrhizobium sp. USDA 4486. Next base: position 5,538,301 of record NZ_JBSRZV010000001.1, on the reverse strand, counting down.
CGCTCCGAAGTGTTCCAGGGCCGCGAAGCCATCGTCGCCTTCCTCACCCGCAAATGGGAGAAGGAGCAGGACTACCGCCTGATCAAGGATCTCTGGGCTTTCGACGGCAACCGCATCGCGGTGCGCTTCCAGTATGAATGGCACGATGGAAACGGCCAATGGTATCGCTCCTATGGCAACGAGCAGTGGGAGTTCGACGAGCACGGCTTGATGCGGCGTCGCGAGGCCTCGATCAACGATATCGCGATTGCGGAGAAGGATCGCCGGTTTCACTGGGCAGCGCCCGGGCCGCGGCCGGCGGATGTGCCGGGGCTGGGGACGGATCCGTTCTGAACCATCCTCTCCCTCTCCCCTTTCTTACGGGGCCACGACGAGCTTCGCTCGCGCTGAAGGGTTGGGGTGAGGGGCTGTCTCAGCAAACGCGATGGCAGACGGACCCGCCGAGAGTCCCCCTGTCCCGGATTGCGCTCGACGATGCTTCGCATCGCCAGGTGCAATCCGACCTCTTCCGCAAGCGGGCGAGGTCAAATCAGCGCTTCGTCAGAAACCGCGTAATCGCCCCGCCCAGCTTTGCGCTGTCCATCGGCTGCGTCAGCGACGCCTTCGCGGTGGCGACGACGTCATCCGGCGCTTTGCCCTTGCGCAGCTCACAACACACCTCGGCAAATCCCACATCGAACTCCGGATGCGGCTGCACGGTCAGCGTCGCGCCGTTGGCGTAAAGCAGGCCGGCATGCGGGGTGAAGTCCGAGGAGAGAATTGTCAGCGCGTCCTTCGGCGGATCGATCACCTGATCCTGATGTGAGGCCGCGATCGCGACCGCTTCGCCATCGATGACGCCGTTCTCCGGCAGCACGCGGTAGACATGCCGCCCGATGCCCCAGCCCTTCTCCGATTTGCGCACGGTGCCGCCGAGCGCCTGCGCGATCAGCTGATGGCCGAAGCAGACGCCGACCATCGGTGTCTCGTTGACGTAGGCGGTGCGCACGAAATCTTCCAGCGGCGCGATCCAGTCGAGCCCGTCATAGACACCGGCGGCAGCGCCGGTGATCAGCACGGCTTCGAGTTCGCGCGGATCGGGAAGCGCATCGCCATTCGGGATGCTGACGACGTCCACCGTCGCGGTCGGGTCCTCGGTGCGGACCATGCGCTCGAACATGTCCGGGAATGAGCCGTAGCGCTCGCGGTACTTTTGCGGGACCTGTCCGGTTTCGATGATGGTGATGCGTGCCATGTGCTCCAACGTCAAAAGCTTGCTAAGCTCAGCTGCTTCCGGCCCCATGTTGCTGCTGCGGCGCTGTGCGCTCCAGCAGCGCGCTTTCCTTGCGCACCTCGTTGAGGAACGCCTTGGCGAGACGCGACAGCGGCTCGGCTTCCGACCATAGCATGTAGGCGACCGCGTGCGTGTTCGGCGCGAACGGCCGCACCACGAGACCGCTGCCGCCGTTCTGCCGCGGCGAGAACGGGTCGACCACAGCGGCGCCGACGCCAGCGGCCGCGAGCACGCAGGCCGTGTTGCAGTAGCGCACCTCGACGGTCGGCCGGAACGGCGCGCCGGCCCGGGCAAAACTGTCGCGCACCGCTTCGCCGAGCCGCGTGCCGCGCTCGAGCCCGATGAAGGGCAGACCGGACAGATCCGCAGCCGAGATCATCGGCTGGCTTGCGAGCGGATGCTGCGGCGGCAGCACGCAGACCATCTCGCCCGTGTGCACCACCTCATGCGCGATGCCGGGGTGATGCGTCAGCCCGAGCGCGAAGCCGAGTTCGGCAACGCGGCTGAGCACGCCCTCGATGATGCCCTCATAGCGCCGCACGTCGAAGAACACGCGCGTCTCCGGGCGGCGGCGCAGGAAGCCGGATAATGCGGACGGGATGATGCTGTAGGCGAGCGGCGGCGTCGCGACGATGGCGAGATGTCCCGAGCGGTTCTCGCGCAGATCGCGCACGCGGCTCTCGAGCTTGGCGTGCAGCGCGAAGATCGCCTCGCTCTCCTTGTAGAGCGCCATCGCTTCCGCGGTCGGAAACAACCGGTTGTTGACGCGCTCGAACAGCGCAAAGCCCGCCTGCGCCTCCATCGTCTTCAGCGCGTTGCTGACCGCGGGCTGCGACAGCGCTAGCTCGTCGGCCGCGGCCACTGTGGTGCGGTGGCGGATGACGGCACGCAGGATCTCGAGCTGACGCAGGTTCATATCACTGCCGGTTATACTCTGGGCCAAAACATCATAGCAGAGCGAATTGATTTTGCAGCCCCGCTTCCGCGTAATGGAGGCGGATTTGCGCGGCGCATCAAAGGGTTCATTCGCCCATTGAGGCAGCATGCGCACAGATTGGAGGCAATCTTGGTTCGTGTCCTTCGCGCCGCCGCTGCCCAGATGGGGCCGACGCAAAAAGCCGATAAGCGTGAACATACTCTGGGGCGGATGCTTGCGCTGCTGGAAGAGGCGGCCGGCCGCGGCGCCAGCCTTGTGGTGTTTCCGGAGCTCGCCTTCACGACCTTCTTTCCACGTTGGTTGCTCGAAGGCGAGGCGCTCGACCAGTATTTCGAGCGCAGCATGCCGAACCCGGCGGTGGCAAAGCTGTTCGATCGTGCACGTGCGCTCCGCGTCGGCTTCTACGTCGGCTATGCCGAGCTGACGCCGGACGGGCGCCGCTACAATTGCGCCGTCCTGGTCGATCGCGACGGCGAGATCCTTGGCCGCTATCGCAAGGTGCATCTGCCGGGCTCGGTCGAGCCTCGGGAAGGCGCGCGCTACCAGCAGCTCGAGAAGCGTTATTTCGAATATGGTGATCTCGGCTTTCCCGCCTTCCGTGCCGGGTCGGCCTGGGCTCACGCCATCATGGGCATGATGATCTGCAACGATCGCCGCTGGCCGGAATCCTGGCGCGTGCTCGGCCTGCAAGGCGTCGAGCTCGTCTGCATCGGCTACAATTCGGCGGCCTATGATCCCAATGGCGGCACGACGGAAGATGCGTCCTTGCGGACCTTCCATTCGGCGCTGGTGACGCAGGCCAACGCCTACATGAATGCGACCTGGGCGATTTCGGTCGCCAAGGCCGGCGAGGAGGACGGCTCCGGGCTGATCGGCGGCTCCTGCATCGTCGATCCCAACGGCCGCATCGTCGCGCAGGCGCAGACGCTCGCGGACGAGGTGATCGTCGCCGACATCGATCTCGACCTCTGCCGCCAGGGCAAGGACAAGATGTTCAATTTCGCCGCCCACCGGCGGCCCGAGCAGTACAGGGTAATCACCGAGCGGGCCGGCATTGTCGAGCCGGCCGTTCTCGACGCGGACTGACTCTTGCACGGCGTTGGCAAAGGAGCTGACATGAGACGCCTCTCGCATTCCCTGTGGTGCGCAGCCTTGGCTGCCGTGACGTCGGCGCAGGCGGCCGAACTTCCGGCGGAGATCAAGCAGGCCGGCACGCTAAAACTCACGGTCAACTCCACCTACGCGCCGATGGAATACCGCGATCCCGCAACCGGCGAGCTGGTCGGGCTCGACATCGATCTGGCGAACGAACTTGCGAAGCGGCTCGGCGGGCTCAAGATCGTCTGGAGCGAGACGCCGTTCGCCGAGTTGATCCCCTCGCTCCAGACCAGGCGCGCTGATTTCATCATCTCCGGCATCCAGGATCGTAGCTCGCGGCGCGAAACGGCCGACTTCGTCGACTATTTGAGCACCGGCCCGCAGTTCTTTGTGATGGCGGACAACGCGGCCAAGGATGCCAGGGATCTCTGCGGCAAGAAGGTCGGCACCACCCGCAGCACTGCGTTCCCGCTCGAGATCGAGAAGTGGAGCAAGCAGAATTGCGAGGCTGCCGGCAAGCCGGCGATTCAATATGTTCCTGGTGAGAATTCGATCGACGTCCGCAACCAGCTCAAGCAGGGCCGGATCGACGCCGCCGTGCAGGGCAGTGAGACCCTGCCCTACGCGCAAAGGCAAGAGCCTGGAAGATACCGCGTCATTGGCGGCCAGCTGTCCACGGGATACCAGGGCATCATGTTTCGCAAGGACGACGCCGCCTTGCGCGAGGTCGTAACCGAGAAACTCACCGCCATGATCGCAGACGGCTCCTATAAGGCCGTGCTCGACAAATGGGGATTGGGGACGAACGCCGTCGAAAAACCCATGCTGAACGCGGCGCCGCAATGAAGCCGGCGCCGGCACTCGCGGAGGGGTTCCCCGATCTGTCGGGAATGCGGATGGCGCGCGAGCCGCACTGGTTTCGCTGGATCAGCGCGGCCCTGATCGTCCTCGTGCTGGCAGCGATCGCGCGCGCGTTCGCAAACGGCCAGATCGAATGGTCCTATGTCAGCCGCTTTCTGACGGCGAAGGTCATTCTCGAAGGCATCGTCAATACCATGGTGATGGCGGTGCTGGCGATGACACTCGGCATCTTCCTTGGTATCGTCGTGGCGATCATGCGGCTGTCGCCCAATCCGGTGTTGAAGACGGTCGCCGCCGGTTACACCTGGCTGTTCCGTGGCACGCCGCTGATCCTGCAACTCTTGCTGTGGTTCAACCTCGCGCTGGTGTTTCCGACCATCGGCATCCCCGGCCTTTGGACCGCGCGCGCGGTGGACGTCATGACGCCATTTCTGGCCGCGCTGCTCGGGCTCGGCATCAACCAGGGCGCCTATACATCGGAAGTGATGCGCGCCGGCATGCTGTCGGTGGACATCGGGCAATATGAGGCAGCGCAGGCGATCGGCATGGGACGGCTGCGCGCGCTCCGCCGCATCGTGCTGCCGCAGGCGATGCGCGTCGTGATCCCGCCGCTCGGCAACGAGTTCATCGGCATGGTGAAGGCGACCTCGCTGGCGAGCGTCATCCAGTATCCGGAACTGCTGCACAACGCCGAGAACATCTATTACGCCAATTCCCGCGTGATCGAGCTCCTGATCGTTGCCGGGCTGTGGTACCTGCTCGTGGTCTCGATCCTGACCCCGCTCCAGATGCTGCTCGAACGCCGTTTCGCACGCGGCACATTGCGGCTGGCGCGATGACAAAACCCCTCGTCGCGATCCGCTCCGTCAGCAAGAATTTTGGAGAGTTTCAGGCTCTCAAGAACGTCTCGCTCGACGTCTGGCCCGGCGAGGTGATGTGTCTGATCGGCGCGTCCGGCTCGGGCAAGACCACGCTGCTTCGTTGCATCAACCAGCTCGCTGCGATCGATGCCGGTGGCATCTGGCTCGACGGCGAGCTGTTAGGGGTGCGCGAGCAGGGCGGCCGGCTGCATCGTCTCACCGAGCGCGAGATCGGCCGGCAGCGGCTGAAGACCGGCATGGTGTTTCAGCGCTTCAACCTGTTTCCGCACAAGACCGCGCTCGAGAACATCACTGAAGGCCCGACCCAGGTGCAGGGGCGTCAAGCCAATGAGGTGCGCGCAGAGGCGCTCGAGCTGCTCGGCCGCGTCGGGCTGGCGGCCAAGGCGGATTCCTACCCCGCCCAGCTCTCCGGCGGCCAGCAGCAGCGCGTCGCGATTGCGCGGGCACTCGCCATGAAGCCGATGCTGATGCTGTTCGACGAGCCGACCAGCGCACTCGATCCCGAGCTCGTCGGCGAGGTGCTCGCGGTGATGAAGGAGCTGGCGAGGAGCGGCATGACCATGATGGTGGTGACGCACGAGCTCGGCTTCGCCCGCGAGGTCGCCGACCGCGTCGTCTACATGGACCAGGGCGCGATCGTCGAGCAGGGGCGCGCCTCGGACGTGCTGGGCGCACCGCGCGAGGAGCGCACCAGGGCATTTCTTTCGGCGGTGATCTGAAACTGGGGGCATGGTGATGAAGAGATTCTTGCTTGCGGCGGCATTGCTGGGGGCCCTGAGCACATCGGTGATGGCGATCGAGCTGCCGCCTGACATCGCCAAGCGCGGCAGCCTCAAGGTCGCGCTGGTGCCGAACTATCCGCCGATGGAGTTCCGCGATCCCGCCACCAACGCGCTGTCCGGCTTCGACATCGATCTCGGCGAGGCGCTTGGGCGCAAGCTCGGTGTCAAGATCGAATGGATCGAGACCAGCTTTGCCGAGTTCATGCCGTCGATCTCGACCGGCCGGGTGGATGCAATCCTGTCCGGCTTCACCGACTATGCGAGCCGGCACGAGATCGCGTCCTTCGTCGACTATTTGCGCAGCGGCCCGCAATTTTTCGTGCAGCAGTCGCGCAAGGGGGAGTTCAAGGATGCGGCGGCGTTGTGCGGCAAGAAGGTCGGGGCCAGCCGCCGCACCATGTTCCCGGCGCAGATCGCGTCCTGGAGCGAGAAGAATTGCGGCAGCAATCCGATCCAGTTCGTCGGCACCGACGGCTCGGCCGATGCCCGCACCCAGCTCCGGCAGGGCCGCATCGATGCCGCAGCCCAAGGCAACGAGACGCTCCCCTACATCATGGACCTCGAGCCCAACACCTATGCGACGCTGGGCGAGCCCATCGCGCAGCAATTCACCGGCATTGCCCTGCCGGTCAAGGAAAAGGCCTTGCAGCAGGCGATGCTGGAGGCGGTCGACGCGCTGATCGCCGACGGCACCTACAAGACCCTGCTTGCCAGGTGGAAACTGACTGACAACGCACTCGAAAAGGCAACGATCAATGCTGGACAGTAAGGCACTCAAGAGCATCCCGCTGGTTCCGGCCAACACCGCGGATCCCGCGCCCGACTATCCCTGGCCGAGGCCGTACACATCCGCGATGTTCCTGTCCTTCGACGTCGATGCGGAGAGCGCGTGGACCAGCAAGGACGCGCTGCACGCGCAGCGGCTGATCACCATGAGCTATGGCGGCTACGAGGCGCGCGTCGGCACGCCGAAGCTCCTGGAGTTGCTCGACCAGCTCGATCTCAAGGCGACGTTCTTCGTCACCGGCTGGTCGGTCGATGCGCATCCGGCGATGGCGGAATCCATCCTGAAGGCCGGCCACGAGATCGGCCATCACGGCTATCACCATCTCCTGCCCGACCCCGGCGATCCCTGGATCGAGGAGGAGCTGGAGCGCGGCTTCGAGGCGCTGAAGCGCCGGCTCGGCGTCAAGCCATCAGGCTATCGCGCCCCCTATGGCGAGTTCACCGAGGAGCTTCGCGTCGCGCTGGTGCGGCATGGCATCGTCTACACCTCCTCGTTCCGCGACGATGTCAGGCCCTATCGCCACCGCCTCGCCGACGGCAAGCCCGGCACGATCGAGCTGCCGGTCACCGCGAGCTATGACGACTGGATGCACGGCCTGTCCGCCCGCTTCAGCCCGCGCTCGATCTTCCCAAAGGAGCATGTGCTCTCGATGTGGAAGGACGAGCTGGATGAGGTCCGCGACTGGGGCGCGATGGTGACGACCGTGCTGCATCCGCAATGCAGCGGCCGTCCGATGCGGCTGCGCCTGCTGCGCGAGTTCCTGAGTTACGCAAAGTCGTGCCCGGACGTCTGGATCACGACCGGCGAGAAGATCGCGGAAAACTTCCTGCGGCACGAAGCCGGCAACCGCTGACCCCGCCATGCCCCGTCGCCGCATCCTCGTCATCAACCCCAACTCCTCTGCCTCGGTCACGGCGGCGATCGACGATGCCGTCGCGCCGCTCCGCATCGCCGGTGGACCTGACATCGAGGTGGTCGGCCTCGCCGAGGGCCCGCCGGGCATCAGCTCGCAGCGCGATGCCGACAGCGTCGTCATGCCGCTGGTCAATCGCGTGTCGCGCGACAACGCCGATGCCTTCGTGCTCGCCTGCTTCAGCGATCCCGGCCTGCATGCGGTGCGCGAGGCAGCCGGAGGACGCCCGGTCATGGGCATCGCCGAATGCGCCATCTTCCGCGCGCTGATGCTGGGCGAACGTTTTGGCCTGATCGCTCTGTCGCCGTCGAGCATCCGCCGCCAGCAGCGCATGGCGCGGGTGATGGGCGTCGACAGCCGCTATGCCGGAAGCTGGTCGGTGGGCGCGAGCGCGGCCGAAACGGCAGGTGCGGACATCCGCGGCCGGCTGATCGAAGCCGGCCATGCGCTGGTCACGCAATGCCGTGCCGATGTCGTGGTGATGGGCTGCGCCGGCATGGCCTCGCATCGCGCGGCGATTGCGGATGCGATCGGCGTGCCCGTGGTCGAGCCGGCGCAGCAGGCGGTCGCGGTCGCGATCGGCGCGGTCTTGTTGAACGCCTAAGATCCTTCAGGAGTCTCTTGCAATGCCCATCTCCCGTCGTTCGCTCCTCAAGGCCGCAGCAGCAGCGCCGGCGCTCTCGATGCCGGGCATTGTGCGCGCCGAATCCCAGAGCACGCTCCGCTTCATTCCCGTCATCGATCTCGCCTTCGTCGATCCCATCTATTCGACCGCGCAGGTGTCGCGAAACCATGGCTTCATGGTCTACGACACGCTCTACGGCATGAGCTCATCGCTGCAGGTCTCTCCGCAAATGCTGGCGGCCCAAGCGATCTCCGGCGACCAGCTCCAGTGGGACCTCACCTTGCGCGACGGCCTGCTCTGGCACGACGGCGAACGCGTGCTGGCCCGCGACTGCGTCGCCAGCATCCGCCGCTGGGCGGCGCGCGACGGCTTTGGCGGAGAGCTGCTGGAAGCCACCCATGAGCTATCGGCCGCCGACGACCGCACCATCCGCTTCCGTCTCAAGCGCCCGTTCCCGCTGCTGCCGCAGGCGCTCGGCAAGGCCGCGATCAATGCCTGCTTCATGATGCCGGAGCGGCTGGCGAGCCAGGATCCCTTCAAGCCGCTGACCGAAGTGATCGGCAGCGGTCCGTTCCGCTACCTCGCCGACGAGCGCGTGCAGGGCGCGCGCAACGCCTATGCCAGATTCGAGCGTTACCAGCCGCGCACCGACGGCAAGCCGGATTGGACCGCGGGCCCGAAGATCGTGCATTACGATCGCGTGGTCTGGACCACCACGCCCGATGCCGGCACCGGTGTCGCCGCGCTCCAGACCGGTGAGCAGGATTGGCAGGAGACCACGCCCCATGATCTCTTGCCGATCATCAAGGCCGCCGGCGACATCGAGACGCGCATCCTCGATCCCCGCGGCTACGCCTGCATGCTGCGTCTCAATCACCTGCAGCCGCCGTTCGACAATCCCGCCATCCGCCGCGCGCTGCTGGGCGCGATCGACCAGTCCGCGTTCATGACCGCGGTCGCCGGCACCGATCCCGCCTTCCAGGTGTCGCCGATCGGCTTCTTCGCGCCGGGCACGCCGATGGCGAGCGATGTCGGCCTCGACGTGTTCCGCGGCCCGCGCAACTATGACAAGGTCAAGGCCGACCTGAAAGCCGCCGGCTACAACGGCGAGAAGATCGTGGTGCTCGTCCCCACCAATTCGTTGGCGCAGAAGCCGCTCGGCGAGATTGCGGTCGACAGCTTGCGCAAGGCCGGCATGAACGTCGAATATGCCGGACTCGATTTCGCCGTCGTCCTGCAGCGCCAGCTCAAGAAGGATCCGCTTCCGCAGGGCGGCTGGAGCGCGGCGGTCGGCAATTGGCAGGGCATCGACTGGCTCAACCCGGCCGGCAACACCAACATACGCGGCGAAGGCAAGGTCGCCGGCTGGTATGTGAGCGAGAAGATGGGGCCCTTGCGCAGCCAGTGGCTGGCGGCCTCCGAGCTCGCCGAGCAGCAGCGCATCTGCCGCGAGATCCAGGCCGTCGCGTTCGAGGAAATCCCCTATATTCCGATTGGCCTCTACAAGCAGCCGACCGCGTATCGCAAGGCCATCACCGGCATTCTCGACGGCACCGCCGTCTTCTGGAACGTACGCCCCGCATGAGCACCACAGCAATCTTCGGCAGCTATGTGCTCTCACGCAAGCACGGCGCGCAGGATGTGCTGCGTGACCATTGGGTCCTGGTCGAAGGCAAGAGGATCGCGGCCGTTACGCGCGACAGACCGCGCGCGGATCAGGTCTATGACCGCCCCGGCCGCTTCGTACTGCCGGGTCTGCTCAATTTGCACAATCACTGCTTCTCCGAGGCGGTTGCGCGCAGCCACACCGAGGACGGCAACGGCCGCAAGAACAACCAGAGCATCGTCTATACGGTGCTTCTGCCGCTCACCAAGCGCGGCGCCGATATCCTCTCGGCGGGAGAGCGCCTCGCGGTTGCGCGGCTCGGCATTCTCCAGCTCCTCAAGGGCGGCGCCACCACCGTGATGGAGCCGTTCCGCAACTCGATCCCGGAAATGTTCGACGCGGCGGAAGAGATGGGCATCCGCTTTTACGGCGCGCCCTATCTGTTCTCGACGTCGGATGCCAAGGCCGGCCCGGACGGCGTGGTGCACTATTTCGGCGATGATGGTGCCGCTGACATGGCGATTTGGGACGCGCTCTATCAGCGCTGGAATAATCGCGGCGATGGCCGCATCAGCCTCGCGATGAGCCCGCATGCGACCGACACCTGCGGCCCTGATCTGCTGAAGGCCTGCGCCACGCGGGCGCGCGAGCTCGGCGTGCCCATCACGACCCACATGGCGCAGAGCCGCGCCGAGGTCGAGACCATCGCCAAGCGCTATGGCGGCCGCACGCCGGCGGAGTACCTGGACTGGCTCGGGCTGCTGGCGCCCGACCTGATGGCGGCGCACTGCATGTTCAGCAGCGACGACGATCTCAAGCTGATGGCCGCGCGCGGCATGACCGTCTTGAATTGCCCGCGCGTGTTCGCGCGCGCCGGTGTCACCGCGGCATTCAGCCGCTTCGCCGCGCACGGGGTGCGTACTGTAGTCGGCACCGACGGCTACAACATGGACCTGCTCGGCGAGCTCAATGCGGCATCGCTGATCTCCAAGATCACCTCGGCGCGCCCAGACGCCGCGAACTCACCCGAGCTGATCGAGGCGAACACGGCGGTCGCCGCCGACGTCATCAAGCGGCCTGACCTCGGCCGGATTGAGCCGGGCGCGACCGCCGATCTCACCGTGGTCGATCTCACCCATCCGCATCTGCAGCCGCTGTTCGATCCGCGTCGCGCCCTGATCGCGCTCGCCAACCGCGCCAATATCGATCAGGTCATGGTCGATGGCCGCGTGCTGGTCGATGAGGGCCGCTATCGCGGCGCGGACGAGGCGGCCATCATTGCAGCGGGCAGTGCTGCCATCGGCAAGATCTGGGCCCTGCCGGAGGCGCAGGCGGCGTTCAACGGCTAGCTCTCGAACTCCACCAGCGCCTTGCGCATGGTTTCGACCAGATCCAGCGCCACCGGCGAGGGGCTGCGCTGCGCCGGAAAGACTGCCGAGAATTCGAAGTCGATCCGCGGCAGAAAGCGGCGCACGACGACGCCGCGGGTTGCGAATTCCTGCGCGGTGAAGGGATCGCAGATAGAGACGCCGAGCCCTGACGACACCATGCCGCACATGATCTCCGACAGCGTGGTCTCGACCCGGAGCACGCGGCGGACATCGTGACGGTGGAAAACCTGGTCGACGAGGTGCCGGCTCGACGATCCCGCCGACAGCGAGATGAACGTCTCGCCCTCGAAATCGCGCGGCTCCAGCACGTCCTTCTCCGCGAGGCGATGACCGATCGGCAGCACCGCGACGCGCGCCAATGCCGGCAGCCGCTGGCTCGGCAGGCCGGAATGGGCGATCGGCACCTCGGCAAAACCGATGTCGCATTGGTTGTTCAGCACCCAGTCGACCACGATCGGCGAGATCACGCCGAAGAAGGCGAGGTTGAGGTTTGGCCGCTCCTTCAGGAAGTGCCCAGTGAGTCGCGGGAGATAGCCGTTCGCGAGCGCCGGCAGCGCGGCGATGCGCAACGAGCCTGTGCGGCGGCCGCGGATTTCTTCGGCCGCCGCGGTGATGCGTTCGAGGCCGACGAAGGAGCGCTCGACCTCGGTATAGAGCGCCATGGCGGCCGCGGTTGGCACGAGGCCGGTGCCGCGCCGCTCGAACAGCTCCATCTTGAGCAGCGCCTGGAGGTCGCGGAGCAAGCGGCTCACCGCCGGCTGCGTCACCACCATCAGCTTGGCCGCCTCGGTGACGCTGCCGGTCAGCATCGTCGCCCGGAAGGCCTCCACCTGCCGCGAATTGATCCGGGCCATTTCGAGTTCCGTCCATAACATTCTTGCATGCAGAGGGTGCCATTATTCATTGGACGATGGAAGCATCCGTCTGCGATCTTTTTCATCAGGACTGGAGCCAGCCCGCTTTTTCGGCAGATTGGAGGGGTTCAAACCTCCAGATCGCGCCAAAATCCGCCGAATGGGGGCCGGAGCCCTGATCGGGAACGGATTGGCGCGGAAGAAAATGCGGTAGCGCGCTTCAGCCAGCGAGACTCGTCGGCACGTCATCCCATTCCGGTATTGGAGATCGGTCCATATGAAGACTCTTCGCCTTCTGACAGCGGTCAGCATCGCAGCGCTCATTGCCGCCCCGTCGGTCGCGTCGGCTCAGCAAAAGACGCTGTACGTCGCCGGCTATGGCGGTTCGTTCGAGAAGACCATCCGCGACGAGGTGATCCCGACCTTCGAGAAGGAGAACGGCGTCAAGGTCGAATACGTCGCCGGCAATTCCACCGACACGCTGGCCAAACTCCAGGCGCAGAAGGGCAATCAGCAGATCGACGTCGCCATCGTCGACGACGGCCCGATGTACCAGGCGATCCAGCTCGGCTTCTGCGGCAAGCTCGATGGCCTGCCGGCCGATCTCTACGACACCGCGCGCTTCAAGGACGATCGCGCCGTTGCGATCGGCATCGTCGCGACCGGCCTGATGTACAACACCAAGGTCTTCGCCGAAAAAGGCTGGGCGCCGCCGACCTCGTGGAACGATCTGAAGGACACGAAATACGCCAAGCAGCTCGTGATCCCGCCGATCAACAACACCTATGGCCTCGAAGCCCTGGTGATGCTGTCGAAGATGAATGGCGGCGGCGAGTCCAACGTCGATTCCGGTTTCAAGATCTTCAAGGAAGAGATCAATCCAAACGTACTCGCCTATGAGCCCTCGCCGGGCAAGATGACCGAGCTGTTCCAGTCCGGCCAAGCCGTGATCGCGGTGTGGGGCACCGGCCGCGTGCAGAGCTTTGCCAACACCGGCTTTCCCGTCGACTTCGTCTATCCCAAGGAGGGCGCCGCGACGCTGCTGACGACGGCGTGTCCGATCAACAAGCCGAACGCCTCGCCGCTCGCATCGAGCTTCGTCAAGATGTTGCTCGATCCAAAGATCCAGCTCGTGATGCTCAAGGACTACGGCTACGGCCCGGTGCTGAAATCGCTGAAGGTACCGCCGGAGCTGGGCAAGATGGGGCCGATCGGCGAACGCGCGGCCAAGCTCTACAATCCGGACTGGGCGCTCATCAACGAGAAGCGGGAGGAGTGGACCAAGCGCTGGAATCGCGAGGTCGAACGCTGACCGGTCGCAGCGGAGACAGCGTCATGGCCTATCTCGAGCTCGATCGGGTCGCAAAGCAGTTCGGCGCGCAGACTGTGGTCGACGACTTCAGCCTGTCGGTGGGGAAGGGGGAGTTCGTCTCCTTCCTTGGCCCGTCCGGCTGCGGCAAGACCACGACGCTGCAGATGATCGCGGGCTTCCTCGATCCGACGCGCGGCGCGATCCGCCTCGAAGGCAAGGACCTGACCGCGATCCATCCGGCCAAACGCGGCCTCGGCATCGTGTTCCAGAGCTACGCGTTGTTTCCGCACATGACGGCGGCCGAGAACGTCGCGTTCGGCCTGGAGATGCGTAATGTGCCGCGCATGGAAAGGGCCGAGCGCGTCCGCGCCGCGCTCGCGATGGTGGGCCTCGCCGGTTACGAGGATCGCCATCCGCGTCGCATGTCCGGCGGCCAGCAGCAACGTGTGGCGCTGGCGCGCGCGCTGGTGATCAAGCCGAGCGTGCTGCTGCTCGACGAGCCGCTGTCGAACCTCGACGCAAAACTGCGCGAGGAGATGCAGATCGAGCTGCGCCAGATCCAGCGCACCATCGGCACCACCACGATTCTCGTCACCCACGACCAGAACGAGGCGATGTCGCTGTCCGATCGCATCGTGGTGATGAGCCAGGGCAAGATCGAGCAGATCGGCACCCCGCAGGAGACTTATGAAAGGCCCGCCTCGGCTTTCGTCTCGCAGTTTTTGGGCAAGACCAATGATTTTGCCGGGATGATCGACCGGACCGTCTCGCCGACCCAACTGGTGGCGGGCTCCTGGCGCGCACCGGCGCCGGCCGGGCTCGGCGGTCCCGTGATCGTCAGCGTTCGCCCCGAACGAATCGGCTTTGGCGATCAAGGGCTCAGCGCAAAGATCATCACGCGCATCTTCCAGGGCAATCACTGGCTGTTCCAGTGCGACAGCGAATGCGGCCCGGCGATCGTGATCCGTCAGAACGACGGCACGGCGCAACCAGGCGAAGGCGATGCCGTTCGGCTGTCGTGGCGTCCCGAGGACATGAGCGTGCGCGCGAGGGTCGGCGCATGAACGCGGCCGCCGAGGAGCGCAGCGCGCGTGCGCCATGGGCATTGACGGCGCCTGCTCTGATGCTGTTCGTCGGCGTGTTGCTGATTCCGCTCGCGATGACGGTGATGCTCTCGTTCCACGATTGGGGCCAGTACAAGGGCATTGAGCCCGTCTTCATCCTGAAGAACTGGCACGAGATCGCGACCGATCCCTATTACGCCGAGATGTTCTGGCGGACCTTCCGCATCGCAATTCTGACCACACTGCTCACGGCGCTGCTCGGCGCGCCCGAAGCCTACATCCTCAACCGTATGAGCGGCCGCTGGAAGAGCTTCTTCCTGCTGGTCATCCTCGGTCCGCTGCTGATCTCCGTGGTGGCGCGCACGCTTGGCTGGGCGCTGCTGTTCGGCGGCAACAACGGGCTGATCAACAAGCTCCTGATGTCGCTCGGCGTGATCCGTTTCCCCATTCCCTTCATGTTCACCGAAACCGGCATGGTCGTCGCGCTCGCGCATGTGATGATGCCGTTCATGGTTCTCTCGGTGTGGGCCGCGCTGCAGCGGCTCGATCCGCAGATCGAGAATGCCGCGATGTCGCTTGGCGCCGGACCTGTGACCATCATACGCCGCATCATCATGCCGCAGATCATGCCGGGCGTGCTGTCGGGCGCGATCATCGTGTTCTCGCTCTCCGCCAGCGCCTTCGCGACACCCGCGATCATCGGCGGCCGCCGCCTGAAGGTCGCGGCGACGCTCGCTTATGACGAGTTCCTCAATACGCTGAATTGGCCGCTGGGAGCGGCGGTTGCCACGCTGTTGCTGGTCGCGCTGGTGCTGATCGTCGTCGGCAGCAACGCGCTGATCGAGCGCCGTTACGCGGAGGTGTTCCGATGAGGCGCAACGGGCCGCTCGCGCTGATCTTCCACACCCTCTTCGTCATCGTGATGGTGGCGCCGATCCTGGTGGTCTGCCTTGTCGCCTTCACGCCCGAAGGCTTCCTCTCGCTGCCGACCAGCGGTTTCTCGCTGCGCTGGTTCAGGACCATTGCGAACTACCCCGAGTTCATCCACGCCTTCTGGGTCAGCCTTGGGCTGGGCGCGCTGTCGTCCCTGGTCGCGCTGCTGTTCGCGGTGCCTGCGGCGCTGGCGATTGCGCGCTACCGCTTCCGCGGCCGCGATGCGCTTGCCGCGCTGTTCCTGTCACCGCTGATGATCCCGCATGTCGTGCTCGGCATCGCCTTCCTGCGCTTCTTCACCTCGGCAGGCCTCGGCGGCAGCTTCGCCGCGCTGATCATCGCGCACGTCATCATCGTGTTTCCGTTCGCGCTCCGTCTGACGCTTGCGGCTGCGACCGGCATGGACCGCACGGTGGAGATGGCGGCGGTCTCGCTTGGCGCCGGCGGCTGGACGCTGTTCCGACGTGTCACGCTGCCGCTGATCCTGCCCGGCGTCATCAGCGGCTGGGCCCTCGCTTTCATCCAGTCTTTCGACGATCTCACCATGACCGTCTTCCTCGCCGCACCCGGCACCGAGACGCTGCCGGTGCGCATGTTCCTTTACATCCAGGACAACATCGATCCGCTGGTGACGTCGGTCTCGGCCTGCGTGATCGCGATCACCATGACCGCCCTCATTCTGCTCGACCGCTTCTACGGGCTCGACCGCGTGCTCGCCGGCAAGGCTGGCGATACCGGACGATAGGAGAACTCATGTCAGGAGAATACGACGTCGCCGTCGTCGGCGGCGGACTGCTCGGCTCCGCCATTGCCTGGGGCCTCGGCCGCCTCGGTAAGAAGGTCGCCGTGCTCGACGAAGGCGATATCACCAAGCGCGCCTCGCGCGCGAATTTTGCGCTGGTCTGGGTGCAGAGCAAGGGGCTCGGCATGCCCGCCTATACGGTCTGGACCGTGCAGGCCTCGCAGGCATGGGGCCGGCTCGCCTCCGAGCTGAAGCAGCAGACCGGCCTGGATGTCTCGTTGCAGCAGAACGGCGGCTTTCATCTGACGCTCGGCGAGGACGAATTCGGCCAGCGCACCGAACTCGTCAAGCGCATGCACAACCAGGTCGGTGCGGCCGACTACAAGATGGAGATGCTGCCCGCTTCCGAGGTGAAGAAGGCGCTGCCGCTGATCGGGCCGGAAGTGTCCGGTGGCAGCTATTGTCCGCTCGACGGCCACGTCAATTCGCTGCGCACTTTCCGTGCCTTCCACACCGGTTTCAGGGCGTTCGGCATCGATTATTTTCCCGAGCAGCCGGTCTCGGCCATCAGCAAGAGCGGCGGCGAATTCCGACTGACCACGCCGAAGGGCGAGCTGCGGGCCGCCAAGATCGTGCTTGCCGCCGGCAATGCCAACCAGACGCTGGCGCCGATGGTCGGCCTCTTTGCGCCAATGGGCCCGACCCGCGGCCAGATTGTGGTGACCGAGCGCACCACGCCATTCCTGCCGCATCCGCTGACCACGATCCGCCAGACCGACGAGGGCACGGTGATGATCGGCGACAGCAAGGAGGACGAGCTCGACGAACGCACGATGAAGCCTTCGATCAGCGGCGTGATGGCCGATCGCGCCCAGCGGATGTTTCCGCACCTGTCGCGGCTCAACGTGGTCAGAAGCTGGGCGGGCATCCGCGTCATGCCGCAGGACGGCTTTCCGATCTACGACCAGTCGGAGACGCATCCCGGCGCTTTCGTCGCCTGCTGTCATTCCGGCGTGACGCTCGCCTCCAACCACGCCTTCGAGATCGCGCGCATGGTGGCGCAAGGCGCGCTCGAGCCGGAGCTGGTCGGCGCGTTCTCCGCGAGCCGCTTTGGCGGCGCGGGCGCCGCGAACAATAGCGGCTATTAAAGATATCAAGGAGCCAAGAGGCATCCCATGTTTAGACGATCCGAACAGGACAAACGTCCTCAGGTGCAGATCTTCGTCGACGGCGTCGCCGTCGCGGCGCGCCAGGGCGACACTGTCTCTGCCGCGCTGTTGGCCTCCGGCGTCGACGCACGACGTTCCACGGCGGTCAGCGGCGCGCCGCGCCTGCCCTATTGCATGATGGGCGTGTGCTTCGACTGCCTCGTGACGATCGACGGCGTCGGCAATCGACAGGGCTGCCTCGTGCCAGTCGCCGAGGGCATGCAGATCGAGATTCAGAAGGGTAAGCGGGAGATCGGACGATGAGTGTGGCTCCCAAGCGCGAAGACTATGAACTCGTGGTGATCGGTGCGGGGCCTGCCGGCCTTGCCGCCGCCGCGACCGCCGCCGAAGCTGGTCTTTCGACGCTGCTGCTCGACGAGAATATCGGCCCCGGCGGCCAGGTGTTTCGTGCCATCTCCTCGACGCCGGTGACCGACCGCAATCAGCTCGGCGCCGATTACTGGGTCGGCGCCGATCTCGTGCAGGCCCTGCGCGCGAGCAATGCCGAGGTGATCCACCGCGCCACGGTCTGGAGTCTCGACCGCAATCTCGAGATCGCGGTGTCCATCGGCGGCGCGTCGGCGTTCGTCAAGGCAAAGCGCGTGATCCTCGCGACAGGCGCGCTGGAGCGGCCGTTTCCGGTCCCCGGCTGGACCCTGCCGGGCGTGATGACCGCGGGCGCGGCACAGACCATGTTGAAATCGTCGGCGCTGCTGCCCGATGGCCGCACGGTGATCGCCGGGCAGGGACCGCTGCTCTGGCTGCTGGCCGCGCAGATCCTGCGCCTCGGCGGCCGCATCGATCGCATCCTTGATACGACCGAGCGCGGCAACTATTTCGCAGCGCTGCCGCACGCCTTCGCCTTCCTGACCTCGCCCTATTTCGCCAAGGGCTTGTCGATGATGCGCGAGGTGAAGGCGAAAGTTCAGGTCGTCTCCGGCGTCACTGAGCTTGCTGCGGCCGGGGACGGCCAGCTCGCCAGCGTCAGCTATGTCGCCGGCGGAAAGCGCGAGACCTTTCCCGCGGACCTGTTGCTGTTGCATCAGGGTGTCGTGCCCAACGTCAATCTGGCGATGGCGGCCGGCATCGAGCATCGCTGGGATGATCTGCAGCTGTGCTGGTCGCCGGTGCTGGACGCGAGCGGCAATTCTTCGGTCGCCGGCATCGCGATCGCCGGTGACGGCGCCGGCATCGGCGGTGCAAATGCAGCAGTCGTCCGTGGTCGCATTGCCGCGCGCGCCGCGATCGAAGCACTGGCGCCCGCAGCTGCCGCAAAACTTCCTGCGATGGCGGCTCTCCGCTCCGATCTCGCCAAGGCCGAGCGTGGCCGCGTCTTCCTCGACACGCTGTTCCGCCCGCCGCCGCAGTTTCGCATTCCCTCGGGCGATACCATCGTCTGCCGCTGCGAGGAGGTGACCGCCAAGGACGTGCTCGAGTCCGTCGCGATCGGCGCGACCGGGCCGAACCAGCTCAAGGCCTATCGCCGCACCGGCATGGGGCCGTGCCAGGGCCGGCTCTGCGGTCTCACCGTCACTGAGCTGATGGCGCAGGCGCGCGGCAAGACCCCGCAGGAGATCGGCTATTACCGGCTGCGTGCGCCGGTGAAGCCGATCACGCTCGCCGAGCTCGCCGCTGTCCCGAAGAGCGAGGCCGACATCAAGGCCGTGGTGCGCGGATGAGCCAAAACGTGGATGCGATCGTCATTGGCGGCGGCATCCACGGATGCTCGACGACGCTGCATCTGTGCCTCGCCGGCCTGAAGCCGGTGCTGATCGAGAAGGACTATGCCGGCCGGCACGCGTCCGGCGTCAATGCCGGCGGCGTGCGTCAGCTCGCCCGGCACATTCCCGAGATCCCGCTTTCGATCCGTTCGATGGGCATCTGGGAGAAGATCAACGATCTCCTCGACGACGATTGCAGCTTTGAGAGCCACGGCCAGGTCCTCGTCGCCGAGAACGAGGAGGAGCTCGCCGTCTGCCGCGCGCGCGTCGCCGAGCTCAACGCTCTCGGCTTCACCCATGAAGAGTTGATCGATGCCGCCGAATTGCGCCGCCTCGTGCCGGCGGTGGCCGAGACCTGCCCCGGCGGGGTGGTCTCGCGCCGCGACGGCGCAGCCAATCCTGCGCAGACGACGACGGCGTTTCGGCGCAAGGCCCAGCAGCTGGGTGCGACCGTGCGCGAAGGCGTGGCCGCCAGCAACATCCGCCACAGCGACGGCCTCTGGCATGTCGATGCCGGCAGCGAGAGTTTTGCCGCGCCGGTGCTGGTCAATGCGGCCGGAGCCTGGGCCGGAAGGATCGCAGCTGACCTCGGCGAGCCCGTGCCGGTCGAGACCGTGGCGCCGATGCTGATGATCACATCGCGCGTGCCGCACTTCATCGACCCTGTCGTGATCCTGCGCGGGCGAAAACTTTCCTTCAAGCAGTTCAAGAACGGCACCGTGCTGATCGGCGGCGGCCATCTGGCGACGCCCTATCAGGACCGCAACGAGACGGTGCTGGACTGGAAGAGCCTTGCGACCAGCGCGCAGACCGTGTTCGAGCTGTTTCCGGTGATGCGCAGCGCGACCATCGTGCGCGCCTGGGCCGGCATCGAAGCCAAGATGAAGGACGATATCCCCGTGTTCGGGCCGAGCTCCCGCCACAGGGGTCTCTATCATCAGTTCGGCTTCTCGCTGCACGGTTTTCAGCTCGGCCCCGGCGCCGGCGCCGTGATGGCGGAGCTGATCGTCAATGGCGGCACCCAGACCCGCGTCAGCGATCTTGGCATCGACCGCTTCCATCCTTCCACGCTCTAGCCAAAGAGGACTTCATGAGCATCACCCGCAGCATCCGCACGTCCATCATGCACCGCGCCGTCGAGGCCAACGGATTCGTCTTCCTTGGCGGCACCATCGCCGACGACACCTCGGTCTCGATGGGCGAGCAGACCCGCAACATCCTCGGCAAGATCGCCGGCTATCTCAAGGAAGCCGGCACCGACAAGAGCCGCGTCGTCAGCGCCTCGATCTTCGTCACGGATCTCTCCAAGAAGAAGGAAATGGATGCGGCCTGGACCGAGTTTTTCGGCGACAATCTGCCGACCCGCGCCACCGTCGGCGTCGCCGATCTCGGCGGCAGCGCGCTGATCGAGGTGGTGGTCACCGCGCTCAAGGGCTGACGCCATTCAGCGTTGGGCGCGGCCGCTCTTCAAGCGTGGCGCGCCGGTCCCGGCAAGTTGCCCTTGTAACGATGATCAAAACCCGACGCCCTGCCCCCAGCGCGTCGGGTGGAATGAATAAGTATCGTTCGGTGATCCCAACGCCGTCGTTGTGACGCGTGTCTCATCTCACTCCCTCTCGCGGCGGGAGGGGAGAGGTTACGACGTCGCGCTGCCGCCCGGCTCCAGCGACTCGCCGAGTTCCAGCGGATGCGCCATGGTCTCGTGCAGCGCCTCGCGATCGAGCTCGCCTTCGGAGAGGCTGATGACGACGCAGGCGACGCCGTTGCCGATCAGATTGGTCAGCGCGCGGCATTCGCTCATGAACTTGTCGATGCCGACCAGGATCGCGATCGACTGGATCGGGATGTCAGGCACGATCGAGAGCGTCGCGGCGAGCGTGATGAAGCCGGCCCCCGTCACGCCCGAGGCGCCCTTGGAGGTGATCATGGCGATGCCCAGGATGCCGAGCTCCTGCCAGATCGTCAGGTGGGTGTTGGTCGCCTGCGCCAGGAACAGCGTCGCCAGCGTCATGTAGATGTTGGTGCCGTCGAGGTTGAAGCTGTAGCCGGTCGGGATCACGAGGCCGACCACCGAGCGCGAGGCGCCGAGATGCTCCATCTTCTGGATCATCTGCGGCAGCACCGTCTCCGACGAGGAGGTGCCGAGCACGATCAGGAGCTCATCCTTGATGTAGGCGATGAAGCGCAGGATCGAGAAGCCGGCGAGGCGGGCGATCGAGCCCAGCACGATCAGCACGAACAGGATGCTGGTCAGGTAGAACGTGCCGATCAGGGCGGCGAGGTTGAGCAGCGAGCCGAGACCGTAGGCGCCGACCGTGAACGCCATCGCGCCGAAGGCGCCGATCGGCGCCACACGCACGATGATGCGGATGATCCCGAAGAACATCTTCGCGGCCTTGTCGATGGCATCCGCAATGGGCTCGCCGGCCTTGCCGAGGAAGGCGGTGGCAAAGCCTGAGAGGATCGAGATCAACAGGACCTGGAGCAGGTCGCCGCGCGCGATCGCGCCCACATAGCTGTCGGGAATGATCGCCATCAGGTGGGCGACGATGCCCTCTTCCTTGGCCTTGGTGACATAGGTTGCGACCGACTTCGGATCGATCGTCGCCGGATCGATGTTGAAGCCGTGGCCGGGCTGGAGGATCTCGCCGACCAGCAGGCCGACGGCGAGCGCGACGGTCGAGACCGTCTCGAAATAGATCAGCGACTTCAGCCCCGACCCTGCCAACGCGCTTGAGGTCGCCCATCGAGGAGATGCCGTGCACGACGGTGCAGAAGATCACCGGGGCGATCATCATCTTGATCAGCGCGATGAAGCCGTCGCCGAGCGGCTTTAAGGCCTTGCCGAGATCGGGATAGAAATAGCCGATCAGCACGCCGAGCGCGATCGCGATCAGCACCTGCACGTAGAGGATCTTGTACCAGGGCTGATGCCGGCGATGGACCGCTGGCTGGATCGCGACTTGTGTCATATTGTGGGCCCCGGGACGCATTGATTTTGCAAGATTTGAAATCGGGCAAGATCTGAATCTTGTATGTCCTGCATCATGTGATGGCCGTCGCAGAAGCGACAATCACATTTTTGTCGGATCGCACGAAGATCAGCCGCTGCACCGCAACGGGGGGAACATGACAACGACGACAGGCTCGGACGAGCAAGGGCAGGGCTATTTTCCGCGCTGGAAGCTCAAGACCTCGGGCGTGATCATGCCGGAGGAACGGCTGTCATGGGGCCAGACCATCGTCTCCGGTCTGCAGCATTGCGTCGCGATGTCGGGCTCGACGATCATCGCGCCGCTGCTGATGGGGTTCGATCCCAATGTTGCGGTGCTGTTCTCCGGCATTGGCACGCTGATCTTCTTCGTCATCGTCGCAGGTCGCGTGCCGAGCTATCTCGGCTCGAGCTTCGCGTTCATCGCCGTCGTCATCGCCGCCACCGGCTATGCCGGGCAGGGCCCGAACCCGAATATCTCCGTTGCGCTCGGCGGTATCGTCGGCGCCGGCGTGCTCTATGGCGTGATCGCGCTGGTCGTGATGTGGTCGGGCGTCGGCTGGATCGAGCGCCTGATGCCGCCGGCCGTCACCGGCGCCGTGGTTGCCGCGATCGGCCTCAACCTGGCGCCCGTGGCGGTCAAAGCGGTGAAGCGCCAACGCGTTCGAGACCTGGATGGGCCTTGCGACCGTTCTGATGATTGGCGTGCTGGCGGTTGCAGCTCCAGGCCTGTGGCGCCGCCTGCCGATCATCCTTGGCGCGATCGGCGGATATCTGTTGTACCTGCTGTTCGCGAATGGCCTTGGTTTCGGCAAGCCGATCGATTTTGCGCAACTTGCCGCCGCGCCGTGGATCGGCCTGCCGCACTTCACCACGCCGGCCTTCCAGGCCGATGCGATCTTCTTGATCGCGCCGGTCGCGGTCATCCTCGTCGCCGAGAATCTCGGCCACATCAAGGCGGTCGGCGCCATGACCGGACGCAGCCTCGATGCCTATCTCGGCCGCGCTTTGTTCGCCGACAGTCTCGCCACGATCGTCGCGGCCTGCGGCGGCGGCACCGGCGTCACCACCTATGCGGAGAACATTGGGGTCATGGCGGCGACGAAGGTCTATTCGACATTGCTGTTTGCGTTCGCGGCGACGGTCTCGATCCTGCTCGGCTTCTCGCCGAAATTCGGCGCGCTGATCCTGTCGATCCCCGGCCCCGTCATCGGCGGTCTCTCGATCGTGCTGTTCGGATTGATCGCGGCGATGGCCGGACGGATCTGGGTCGAGAACAAGGTCGACTTCGCAAATCCGGCGAACCTGATCACCGTCGCCGTGGCGCTGACCGCGGGCGCCGGCGACCTCACGCTGAAATTCGGCGCGTTCACTATCGGCGGCATCGGCACCGCAACGTTTGGCGCCATCATCCTCTACCAGATCCTGACCTCGCCGCTCGCGCGCCGCGCGGAATGAATCGCAGCGAGCGCTGCGGGGATGGAACAAAATGCTTGTTCCATCCATGATGAAATGTCCCGGAGGAAGCTCATGCCACAGACCGACCACTCAACCCCTTTTTCTTCGCGCCTCGTCGGCCAATACGCGCTGGTGACCGGCGCCTCGCAAGGAATTGGCCGCGCCGTTGCCGTCCGGCTCGCCCAGGAGGGCGCGACCGTCGCCATCAATTATTTCGACCATCCCGAGAAGGCTGAAGAGTCGCTCGCGCTGGCGCGAACGGCGTCGAGCGACCGCGGTCACGGCAAGCTCGATCATATCGTCGTCAAGGCCGACGTCAGCAGCGAGCAGCAGGTCGCGGCGATGTTCGAGACGGTTCTGGCGCGCTTCAAGCGTCTCGACTGTCTGGTCAACAATGCCGGCTTCCAGCGGGAGTCGCCGAGCGAGGCGCTCGACATCGACACCTATCGCCGCATCATCGACGTCAATCTCAACGGCGCCGTGCTCTGCGCGCAGAAGGCGCTCGCGCATTTCGTCGCACGCGGCGGAGGCGGCAGCATCATCAACTGCTCCAGCGTCCACCAGATCATCCCAAAGCCGGGTTATCTCGCTTATTCGATCAGCAAGGGCGGCATGGCCAACCTGACGCGCACGCTGGCGCTGGAATTCGCAAGGCACGGCA
This sequence comes from Bradyrhizobium sp. USDA 4486, assembly GCF_054057995.1. Taxonomy (NCBI): domain Bacteria; kingdom Pseudomonadati; phylum Pseudomonadota; class Alphaproteobacteria; order Hyphomicrobiales; family Nitrobacteraceae; genus Bradyrhizobium; species Bradyrhizobium sp. USDA 4486. The sequence goes on along the minus strand of NZ_JBSRZV010000001.1, from coordinate 5,514,202 downwards.
TCCGCGTCAATGCGGTCGGTCCGGGCGCGATCGACACCCCGATCAACGTCGCCTGGACCGGCGATCCCGAAAAGCGCGGTGTCGTCACCAGCCACATTCCGCTCGGCCGCGTCGGCACGCCGGAGGAGATCGCCGCCGTGTTCGCCTTCCTCGCCTCGGACGAAGCGAGCTATATCACCGGGCAGACCATCTACGCCTGCGGCGGCCTGACGCTGTTTCCGGAGTTTCGCGAGAACTGGGCGAGTTGAGGCCTGCGCCCATCAACCGGCCGTCGCCGGTTCGAAGCCGGCGATCAGTTTCACCAGCTCGCTCTGGCGTGCGGTTCCGGTCTTGCGGAGAAATATTCTCCAGGTTCAGGCGGGAAACCGGGCGAGGCAATTCAGCAACAGTCTGCAAAAAGTAGAATACCAGCGACGGGTTCGCTGCCGACTTCAACCGAATGGTTGATGTCGGGCCCATCACTCTGGCCCAAGTTGCGCACCGTCGCCGATCGGTCGGAATCCGCGGCGTACTGGAGTTGTGAGCGCAAATGCCTAGCCAAATCGTCAAAGCGATGTCTCGTCTGATCAAATCCATTGGTGGCGCCGTGGCACTTGCCATCTGCACTTTGGGACTCGATCTATCGCCCGTGGGCGCGCAGGCCGTTTGTGGTCAGGCAGGCACGGGCCTCCCCCTCGGTACTGCGACAGGCCCGGGCGCGTTCTCGTGTGCCGGCACCGCAAGCGGTGTCAGCAGCACTGCACTCGGATTCACCAGCAAAGCGAGCGGTCTAGGCAGCTTGGCGGTTGGGATCGGCAACACGGCGAGCGGGACAGGCAGCACAGCGATTGGCCTCTCCACTGATGCAAGCGGTGAGTACAGCACCGCGAGCGGCGTAGGCGCCAAGGCGTACGCCGACTACAGCTTGAGCAGCGGCTCGAGCAGCAGCGCGGCGAGCGTCGGGAGCACCGCGTTGGGGGGAGGCGCATTTGTCCGGTCTGGTCTCACCTATGCTGCCACCGCGTCCGGCAATTACAGCGTCGCGCTCGGAGGTGGCGGCGACGGAAGCGCTGGTATGGGCGCGCGGTCCATGGGCGACAAGTCGGTCGCAATCGGCGTCAGTAGTGTCGCTACGGGTGTGTCCTCGACAGCGATTGGGAGCGGCGCCAGCGCTACGGCAACCAACGCGGTGGCGCTGGGCAACGCCGTCACCGCGTCCGGCGCCAATTCTTTTGCGGCCGGCAACGATTCTCACGCCACCGGGACGAGCGCCGTCGCGATCGGCGATGGCGCGACCGCCGGATTCTCGAACTCCGTTGCGGTCGGCACCGGCGCGACGGCCACGGCCGTCAACCAGGTTGCGATCGGCACGGCGAGCAATACCTATCGCCTGGCTGGCGTGGCCTCCGCCGCGAGCCTTGCCGCGCAAAGCGGACCGGTCTCCTTCGTCACGTCCGACGCGGCCGGCAATCTTGCGACGTCTAGCTTCAATCCAGCGAATCTCACCTCCCTGCAATCGCAATTCACCTCCATGCAGTCACAGGTGACCTCGTTGCAGTCCCAGGTGATGGACAGCCGCCTGGAGGCGCGCAGCGGCACCGCGGTTGCGCTCGCGGCCGGCTCGATGCCGGCGCTGCAACCGGGTCGCAAATTCGGGCTCTCGGCCGGCTATGGCAATTTCGAGGGCGCCAACGCGTTCGCGCTCGGTGCCACCGCGCTGCTCTATGACGGCAAGAGTTATGCGATCATCGCCAATGCCGGCGGCGGCATCGGGCTCGAGCGCAACGTTGCGGGTGGGCGCGGTGCGGTGTCGATCCAGTGGTAGCCAGAACAGCTTGCTCGTGACGCTGCATTGGCCGCGTGTGGGGCTTGGTCTTCTGATGATCGGGCTCCTGCTCCTGGGGGCCGTGACGACGTCTGCGCAGCAGACCCCGTCGCAGCCGCACCAGGCAGCGCCACAGCAGCAGGCGGCCAAGCCCGCCAATATCGACCGCAACGGCGTGCTGATGTTGATCCGCTCGACGCTGCTCGCGCTCGACCACGCCAACAAGACCGGAAACTACACCGTGCTGCGCGATCTCGGCGCGCCCGGGTTCCAGGTAAACACCGCGGCAAAGCTCGCGGAAATTTTTGCCAAGCAGCGCGGCGACAAGCTGGACCTCTCCGGCGTCGCCGTCATCGATCCGCAACTGTCATTGTTGCCGCAGATCGAGCCGAACGGTCTGCTGCACATGGCAGGGTTTTTCCCGTCGGTGCCCTCGCAGGTGAATTTCGAACTGTTGTTTGCGCCGATCGAAGGGCAATGGCGCGTGTTCGGCGTGTCGCTGTCGGTCGGTCAGTCCGCGCCTGTCGCGCCCGCCGCACCGGAAGCGGCGCCCGCCAAAGCGATGGTTTCGCAAAAGCAGTCCGCGCCGCCGAAACCGAACGTGCCTGCGAAATAGCAGATGTCGGCTGCAATGCATTGATCGGCGATCGCGTGCCGCTTCCTCGTGCAACGTGCGTCTCAATATTTGTGCACGCGAGTTTTGCGGCTGTCGTTGACCTTGTGGTAGAGTGTTAGTGAATGTGCCAATGCCCTGCATGTCATTCGTGACGAAGAGTTGATCGTGAAGTCTGAAGCCGCCTTGCTTTCAGAGCTGATCGGCCTCGTCTACCACGCCGCGCTCGATCCCTCCTTGTGGACGCGTGCCCTCGAGCAGGCGTGCCTGTTCGTCGGCGGCTCCTCCGGAGCGCTGTTCTGGCACGATGCTGCCATCGAGAAAACAGGGTACTACACCTCTTCAATGAAGCGCCCCACTACACAAAGCTCTATCTCGAGAAATATCTTGCCTTAAATCCATGCTTCCCGGCCGCCACTTTCTGCGAGGCAGGTCTCGTCTACGCGTCCACCGACTTCGTCCCTTTCGCGGAGATGGCAGAGACACGCTTCTATGAAGAGTGGATGAAGCCGCAGGGCATAATCGATGCGCTGGGAGTCAATCTGGAGAAAGGGGCGACCCATTCGTCGATTGTCAGCGTCCGGCTGCATGAGAAGGATGGCCTCGTCGACGCCGAGAGCCGCCGCCGGTTTGCGTTGATCGTGCCCCACTTCCAGCGCGCAGTTTCCATCGGACGGCTGTTCGACCAGAGCAAGACGGCGCAGTCAGTGCTGACTGAGACGCTCGACAATGTGCCGGCCGCCGTCTTCCTGGTCGGCTCCAACGGGCGTCTTGTCTTCACGAATGCGCCGGGACGCGCGATGCTGGACGAGGGGGCGTTGGTCACCGAGAGGAACGGCGCGTTAGTCCCGGCCCGGGCGGATGCGCAGCGCGCGTTCCGCGATGCGCTGCTTGCCGCCGAGAACGGCAGGGCAGTGGCCGATGGTGGCGGCGCGATTCCGATCTCGACATCTCAGGGCCGCTGGTTCGCTGACGTGCTGCCGCTGACCTCCGGCGACCGCCAGCGCACCGGCGCGCTGCACTCGGCAATTGCAGCGGTCTTCGTTCGCAAGACCTCGCTGGCGAGTCCGCCGCCGCTTGAAGCCCTGGCAAAACTGTACAAGCTCACCGCGAGCGAAATCCGCGTGATCGATGCCGTGATGAAGGTCAGCGGGGTGAAGGCCCTGGCCGAGGCACTCGGGCTGACGCAGGCGACGGTGAAGACGCATCTGCACAATGTGTTCCGCAAGACCGGCACGGCCCGGCAGAGCGAGCTCGTCAAGCTGATCGCCGGCTTCGAGCCGCCGGCGCGGGAGTGATCTGGCAAAACCGGCCGGCGCAGACTACATCTGCGCCATGACAAGCCATCCGCTGGCAAATTCCCCGCTCCAGGATTTCGTCGGCCGGCACGAACGTCTGTTCGTGCTGACCGGCGCCGGCTGCAGCACCAATTCCGGCATTCCCGACTACCGCGACAGCCATGGCAATTGGAAGCGGACCCAGCCGGTGAATTTCCAGGCCTTCATGTCGGAACAGCACACGCGCCAGCGTTATTGGGCGCGCAGCCTGATCGGCTGGCGGCGCTTCGGCCAGGCGAAGCCGAACGATGCGCATCGCGCGCTGGCCCGGCTCGAGGCGGGCGGCCGCTGCGGCATGCTGCTGACCCAGAATGTCGACCGGCTGCATCAAGCCGCCGGCCACCGGCAGGTGATCGATCTGCACGGCCGGCTCGATCTCGTCCGCTGCATGGGCTGCGGGGGGAAGACACAGCGCAGCGAATTTCAGGACAGGCTCGGCCGCGCCAATGCCGAATGGCTGACGCTCGATGCCGCGGACGCGCCCGACGGCGACGCCGATCTGGAGCAGGCCGACTTCTCGTCCTTCAACGTGCCTCCTTGCGAAGCCTGCGGCGGCATCCTCAAGCCCGATGTCGTGTTCTTCGGCGAGAACGTCCCGCGCGATGTCGTCGCCACCGCGCACGATCATCTGGCGCAGGCCGACGCGATGCTGATCGTCGGCTCCTCGCTGATGGTCTATTCCGGCTTCCGCTTCGTGCAGGCGGCCGCGCAGCGCAACATTCCGATCGCCGCCGTCAATCTCGGCCGCACCCGCGCCGACGATCTCCTGACGCTGAAGGTCGAGGAGCGCTGCGAAGCGGCGCTTGCATTCCTGCTCTGAAGGGCCGCGAGACGAACACGTCTTGCCTATTGCATAGGTGCCAAGCAGAATGGCCGGGCGCGGCGCTTTCGGCATGCTCGATGGCATGGAAATTGCTGCATTTTCGCCCTGGGTTTTGACGATCTGCCGGAGAATAGTGGAATGCTTGAGGGAGCCGAGGTGCGGCTTGCCGTTGATATCGGTGGCACGTTCACCGACATCGTGCTGGACGTGGGGCAGGATCGCAAGACGCGCAAGGTGCTGACGACGCCGCAGCGGCCGGAGCAGGCGGTGCTGGACGGCATGCGTCTCATTCTCACCGATGCGCGTGCCCATATCAGCGACATTGACGTCTTCATTCACGGCACGACGCTCGCGACCAACGCGATCATCGAGCGCCGCGGCGCCAGGACGGCGCTGATCGCGACCGAGGGCTTTCGCGACGTGCTCGATATCGGCACCGAGAGCCGCTACGACCAGTACGATCTCTCGATCGACAAGCCGAAACCGCTGGCGCCGCGTTCCCTGCGCTTCACCGTACCTGAGCGCATCGACGCCCATGGCGCCGTCCGCCTCCCGCTCGACGAGGCCGCAGTGCGCGCGCTCGTCCCGAAATTGCGCGAGCTGAAGGTTGAGAGCGTCGCGATCGCGTTCCTGCACTCCTATGCCAATCCCGAGCATGAGCGCCGCGCGGCTGCGATCATCAGCGAGGAAATGCCCGGCATCTCCGTGACCGTGTCCTCCGCCGTGTGTCCGGAGATCCGCGAATACGAGCGCACGTCGACCGCGGTTGCGAATGCCTATGTGCAGCCGCTGATCGACGGCTATCTTGCCCGGATGGCCGATGCCTTGCAGGTCGAGCAGTTCCGCGGCGCCATCTATCTCGTCACATCAGGTGGAGGCGTCACCTCGATCGAGACGGCGCGGCGCTTTCCGGTACGTCTCGTCGAATCCGGTCCGGCCGGCGGTGCCATCTTCGCGGCGCAGATCGCAGCACGGCTAGGCGAGAGCAAGGTGCTGTCGTTCGACATGGGCGGCACCACCGCAAAGATCTGCCTGATCGAAAAATATCAGCCTGAAACCTCGCGCGTGTTCGAGGTCGATCGCGCCGCGCGCTTCCTCAAAGGCTCGGGCCTGCCGGTGCGCATCCCCGTGATCGAGATGGTCGAGATCGGCGCCGGTGGCGGCTCGATTGCCCATGTCGACGCGATGAAGCGCGTCACCGTTGGCCCCGAGAGTGCCTCGTCCGAGCCGGGACCCGCCTGCTACGGCCGCGGCGGCCAGCGCCCGGCCGTGACGGACGCGGACGTTGCCCTCGGCATGATCGATCCCGATGCCTTTGCGGCCGGCACGATCAAGCTCGACGCGGAGCTTTCGAAGCAGGCACTGCTGCGCGACGTGGGCGCGCCGCTCGGCCTCTCCGCGGAGACCGCGGCCTACGCCGTGCACGAGGTCGTTTGCGAGAACATGGCGAGCGCGGCGCGCGTGCACGCGGTCGAGCGCGGCGAGATCGTCGGCCAGCACACGCTGATCGCCTTTGGCGGTGCCGCGCCGCTGCATGCGGCGCGCGTCGCCGAGAAGATCGGCGTCTCCCGCGTGATCGTGCCGTCGAACGCCGGCGTCGGCTCGGCTGTCGGATTTCTTGCAGCTCCGATCGCCTATGAGCTGGTGCGCAGCCGGCACGTCCGGCTCGACGATTTCGACACCGAGGCGGTCTCCGACCTCTTGCAGGAGATGGTGACCGAGGCGCGCGCGCTGGTCGAGCCCGGCGCAGCCGGCGCGCCGGTACGGGAGCGCCGCGCCGCCTTCATGCGCTATGTCGGCCAAGGTCACGAGATCAGCGTCGAGCTGCCGAACCGGCGGCTGACGGCGGCCGATCTCGCCGGCCTGCGCCAGAAATTCGAGGCGGATTATTCCGGGATGTTCGAACGTCCGATCCCAGGCGCCGCAATCGAGGTGTTGAGCTGGTCGGTGCTCGCAACCACTGAGGCGCGCAATCCGCCGCCCGTTGCAGCCGTCGCGCGCAAGCCCGCGGCCAAAGCCTCCGGCAGCCCGAAAATTCTTCGACGGCCGCGCCGGCGAGGTGATCGAGATCCCGCTCTATCGCCGCGAGGACATGGCGCCGGGTGCAACGATCGCGGGCCCCGCGGTCATCGCGGAGGACGAGACTTCCACCTTCGTCTCCACCAGTTTCGACGCCCATATCGACGGTGCCGGCAGCATCGTCATGGAACGGAAGGCAGCCTGATCATGAGCAAGGCAAACGGCGCGAGCCTGATCGACCTTCAGATCATGTGGCACCGGCTGATCGCGGTGGTCGAGGAGCAGGCTCAGGTCCTGCTCCGCACCGCCTTCAGCCCGATCGTGCGCGAATGCGGCGACCTCTCGGCCGGCGTGTTCGACCTCAGGGGACGCATGCTCGCGCAGGCGGTGACCGGCACGCCCGGTCACGTCAACTCGATGGCGGAATCGGTCAAACACTTCATCGCGCATTTCCCGCTGGAGACGATGAAGGAGGGCGACGCCTACATCACCAATGATCCCTGGATGGGCACCGGACATCTCAACGATTTCGTCGTCACCACGCCCTGCTTCAAGGATGGCAAGATCGTCGCGCTGTTCTCCTGCACCAGCCATCTCATGGATATCGGCGGCATCGGCTTCGGGCCCGACGCCACCGACGTGTTCATGGAGGGGCTTTACATCCCCATGCTGAAGCTGATCGACCAGGGCGTCGTCAACGAGACGCTGATGGCGATGATCCGCACCAACACGCGGCTTCCGATCGATACCGAGGGCGACACCTATTCGCTCGCCGGCTGCAACGATGTGGGCTGCGAGCGCCTGGTCGAGATGATGACCGAGTTCGGCATCGACACGCTCGACGAGCTCGGCGACTACATCTGCGACCGCTCGCGCGAGGCCGTGCTGGCCGAGATCGCAAAGCTGCCGAAGGGCAGCTGGCGCAACACCATGGTCGTTGACGGCTATGATGCGCCGGTCACGCTCGCTGCGACGTTGACGATCTCGGATGAAGGCATCCACGTCGATTTCGACGGCACCTCGGCCGCGTCGAAATTCGGCATCAACGTGCCCTTGTCCTATACCACGGCCTACACCGTGTTCGGCCTCGGCTGCGTCGTCGCATCGCAGATCCCGAATAATGCCGGCTCGCTCTCGCCGCTGACGGTGTCGGCGCCCTCAGGCGCGATCCTCAACGCGCCGAAGCCGGCGCCGGTCGCCTCGCGCCACATCATCGGCCAGATGCTGCCCGACGTCGTGTTCGGCTGCCTGCGCCAGATCATCCCCGAGCGCGTGCCGGCGGAAGGCACCTCGTGCCTGTGGAATCTCAACGTGCGCGGCCAGACCCGCTCCGGCGTCGGCGGCAATTACGGATTCTCGATGGCGGTGACCTCGAACGGCGGCACCGGCGCGCGCTTCAGCAAGGATGGACTGTCGGCGACGGCCTATCCCAGCGGCGTGCGCGGCACGCCGGTCGAGATCGCGGAAACGCAGACGCCGCTGATCTTCTGGCGCAAGGAGCTGCGCCCGGATTCCGGCGGGGCAGGACGCACCCGCGGCGGCCTCGGTCAGATCATCGAGGTCGGCAGCGGCGTCGATGCGCCGTTCGACATCCTGGCGGCGTTCGATCGCATCGATCATCCGCCGCGCGGCCGCGATGGCGGCAAGAACGGCGAGGCCGGCTATGTCGGTCTCAAGTCCGGCAAGAAGCTGCGCGGCAAAGGTTTCCAGCAGGTTCCGCCGGACGACCGGCTGGTGGTGATGACGCCCGGCGGGGCCGGCATCGGTGCGCCGACGATGCGCGATCGCGCGGCGGTCAAGGACGATATCGAAAGCGGTCTCGTCTCCGCCGACAACGCAGCTGAGGTGTATGGGTACGTGCGCTGATGCATCGGCGCGCTTGATAAACGGAGGGGCTCGATGATCACGCGACGGAACTTCACCGCGGGCGCAGCCACGCTACTCGCCGCCGGGCACATCTCGACCCGCGCGCGGGCTGCGACCGTCAGTTGGGACATGTCGACGGTCTGGCCGGACGGCAATTTCCACACCCAGAACGCGATGGCGTTTGCGGAAGAGGTGAGGAAGCAGAGCAATGGCTCCGTCGCCATTACCGTGAAGGCCGGCGGTCAGCTCGGCTTCAAGGGCCCCGAGCACCTGCGCGCCGTGCGTGATGGTCTCGTGCCGCTCGCCGACGTCCTCAACATCCAGCAGGTCGGCGACGAGCCGTTCATGGGAGTCGAGAGCATCCCGTTCCTCTGCGGCTCGATGGACGAGCTCAAGGTGCTGCACAAATATGTGCGGCCCGAATACGAGAAGGTCGCCGCACGCAACAACCAGAAGATCCTCTACGTCGTGCCGTGGCCGACGCAGTATCTGCATCTTAAGACCAAGGTCGCCGACGTCGAGGGATTGAAGAACATCAAAATCCGCGTCCCCGACAAGAATGCGGTCGACATGCTGGCCGTGGTCGGCATGGCGCCCGTGATGATTCCCTGGGGCGAGACCATCCCTGCGTTGGCGTCGGGTGCGGTCTCCGGCGTCTCCACCTCGGCGGTGTCCGGCGTCGACGGCAAGTTCTGGGAGTTCCTGAAATACATCTATCCGACCAATCACGTTTGGTCGTCGCAGATGCTCACCGTCAATCTCGATTCCTGGAAGGCGCTCAGCGCCGACCAGCAGAAGCTCGTCGCCGATATCGCAGCGAAGATGGAGCCGGGCTTCTGGGCGAATTCGCTGAAGGCCGATGTCGACAGCCTCAACCGCCTCAAGGAGGGCGGCATGGAGGTAGTGCCGGTCTCGGACGCCATGATGACGGAGATCCGGGCCAAGACCGCGCCGCAGCTCGATGCCTTCCTCAAGCGCGTGCCGGCGGCCGACAAGCCGGTACGGGCCTATCTCGCAGAAATGAAGCGCTGAGGTCGAGCTCATGACCGGCGTTTCGCCCGCGGATCCGCAAAGTCTCAACGCGGCGGCGCCGGCGCCGCTGCGCATCCTGCTCGACGCCATCGACCGGCTTGGCCGGCTCGACGGCTGGATCGGCGGCGGCTGTCTCCTCACGCTGACGCTGCTGATGTTGTGCGAGGTCGCAACACGCTTCCTCTCGAATTTCCTGTCGTTGTTCCCGCCGACCATCTCGATCGCCTGGGAATACTCCTCTTACCTGATGGCGGCTTCGTTCACTTTCGGTGCCGCCATGACGCTGCGCGTCGGCGGCCACATCCGCGTCGTGCTGCTTCTGAAGAACGTCCCGCCCCCGCTGCAGCGGGCGATCGAGATCCTCTCGGCAGCGGCCGGTTTTGCCTTCATGGCATTCCTGACCTCGTCCATGGCGAAGTTCGCGTGGAGCGCCTTCGTGCGCGGCCAGGTCTCGACCTCGAGCGACACGCCGCTGTGGTTTCCGCAAGCGGTCGTCACCTTCGGCATGCTGCTGCTGACGCTTCAGTTCCTGGCGCGCGCGATCCAGGCGGTGCTCGGCCTGCCGCTGGAGGATCACCGCATGAAGGCCTCGCCTGTCGAATGACCGCGTTGCTCGCTATCGGATTTTGGATCCCATGACCATCGAAGTCGTCGCCCTGTTCGGGATTTTGTTTGCGCTGCTGGCGGGTGGCGTCTGGATCGGTCTCACGCTTGCGCTCACCGCGACGCTGCTGCTCGCGATGTTTCGCTCGATCCCGCTCGACAAGCTGCTGCCGCAATATGCCTGGAACATCCTGACCACGCAGGAGCTGCTGGCGCTGCCGCTGTTCATCCTGATGGGCGAATTGCTGTTCCGCACCCGCCTGTCGCGCTCGCTGTTCCAGGGACTTGCGCCCTGGGCCGGCCTTCTGCCCGGCCGGCTGCTGCATGTGAATGTGATCGGCTGCACCATCTTCGCCGCGATCTCGGGCTCCTCGGCCGCAACCACGCAGGTGATCGGCCGCATGTCGCTCAACGAGCTGCTGCGCCGCGGCTATTCCCGCGACATCGCGATCGGCTCGCTCGCCGGCGCCGGCACGCTTGGCTTCCTGATCCCGCCGTCCAACATCATGATCATCTATGGCGTGCTCGGCGACGTCTCGATCCTCAAGCTCTTCACCGCCGGCGTGCTGCCCGGCCTGCTGCTCGCCGCAACCTTCATGGGCTGGGTGATGCTGCACACCTCGCTCAAGCCTTCGATGGTGCCGGAGATGGAAGCAAAGCTCTCGCAGGTGCCGTGGGGCGAACGCTTCGCCGCGCTCAAGGATCTCGCGCCGGCGCTGTTCCTGATCGCCTGCGTGCTGGGCTCGATGTATGGCGGGCTCGCCACTCCCTCGGAGGCCGCCGCCGTCGGCGTTCTCGGCGCAGGCCTGGTCGCCTGGGCGCAAGGCTCGATGTCGCAGCAGGTGATGCGTGACGTCTTGATTGGTTCGGTCGTGACCTGCTCGATGATCGCGCTGATCGTGTTAGGGGCCTCGATCCTCGGCAACGCCGCGGCCTTCCTCGGCATCCCGCAGGCGGTGGCCGCCTTCGTCAAGGGCCTCGGCCTGTCGCCCTTCATGCTGATCGTGGTGCTGATCGTCTTCTATCTGATCCTCGGCTGCTTCCTCGACGGGTTCTCGATGATCGTGATGACGCTGCCGATCGTGCTGCCGATCGTGAAGGGCGCCGGCTTCGACGAGATCTGGTTCGGCATCTTCCTCGTGCTCGCCGTCGAGATGGCGCAGATTACCCCGCCGGTCGGCTTCAACCTGTTCGTGATCCAAGGCCTGACCGAAGATGGCCTCGGCTACATCGCACGCGTCACATTGCCGTATCTGGTGATCATGGTGGGGTTCGTGCTCTTGCTGACGCTGTGGCCCGGCATCGTCACGATCCTGCCGCGGCTGCTGTACGGATAGCCGTTTGGCTTCCACAGGGGATCGAACGGTCAGCGCTACTGCCGTTTCAATTCCCCTTCTGCTTCTGCGCCAATTCGCCCCCGCGCGCATTCCGTCTTTGCATGCCCCGCAATCCGTCGTACGCTGTGCATGCAGACGTGCGACAGCAATCACGCCAGTGAACGCAGCTCCTTCGGCGATATGTGCCGAGGGAGAGGGAGATCTATTGGCAGGTCATCTCCGATGGAGAACAATCGACGCGTACTGAACTGCAAACATTCCTCGCAGCGGCGTTCACGAGACCCAAGCAATAAACACAAAGCGGGAGGAAGTGCATATGAGGAAGCAGTGGCTTAGCTCGGGCTTACCTGTTCTTGTCGGCGCGACACTTGCGGCGTCGGCAGCGTTGGCGCAATCCGTGGATACGGCCCGGATCGAGGCCGCCGGTCAGAACGATTGGCTCACCTATCACGGTTCGTACAAATCGCATCACTATAGCCCGCTCGCGCAGATCAATGCGAGCAACATCGGCAATCTAGGCGTAGCCTGGATGCACATCCCCGGGCGATCGACGCGCGGCCTGCAGTCAATGCCGCTCGTGGCCGATGGCGTGCTCTACTATTCGGGCTCCTACAGCCGTGTCTTTGCGCTGAACGGCGCGACGGGCGAGGTGATCTGGTCGTTCTTTCCGGAGCTGGATGAGGCGCTCATCAGCCGACAGACCCATTCGCCTTACAACCGCGGCGTGGCCCTTGGTGAAGGCAAGGTCTTCGTCGGGACGATGGATGGCCGTCTCTTCGGCCTCGATGCGAAATCGGGAAAGGTTCTCTGGGAAACCAGGCTGATCGACTCCCAGAAGCTCACGGTCGGCTTCACCGGCGCGCCGCTTTACGCGAAGGGCAGCGTGATCATCGGCTCGCAAGGAGGGGAATGGCCGGGGCGCGGCCCGATCTTCGCCGTTGATGCCGCCACCGGCAAGAAGAAGTGGGAGTTCCTGACGGTCGCGGGCACCGACGAAGCCATGAAGACCTGGGGTAACGATTCCTGGCGCACCGGCGGTGGCGGCGGCTGGATGCCGGGCACCTATGACTCCGAGACCAACACCCTCCTGTGGGGCACGGCGAACCCGGCGCCGCTCTACGACTGGTCGGGCGCCGACTACAAGACGCAAGGTGCACGGCCCGGCGACAATCTCTATACGAGTTCGGTCATCGCTCTCGACATCGATACCGGAAAGCTGAAATCCTACCATCAGGAACTGCCGCACGACGCTTGGGACTTTGACAGCGCCGTCGGCGAGTTCGTGATGCTCGAGCGCGACGGCCAGAAATACGTGGTTCACCCGAACAAGGGCGGCTTCGTCTTCGTCTACGACCGCAATCTCGGCGTGAAGAACGTCTGGCGGCTGGTCGAGAACATCAACTTCGTCAAGGATATCGATCCGAAGACGGGCGCGTTGATCGGCCGTCGCGATTTCTCGGTCGGGAAGGTCACCGAACCGCCACTGTGTCCGTTCATCGGCGGCGGCATCAGCTGGAACGCCGGGTCGTACAGCCCGAAGACCGGTCTCTACTACAAGATCGGCCAGGAATGGTGCATGACGCTCGATATCCAGAAGACGACGCCCGTCACCACGCCGCAGGTTCAGCTCAACATCGGCGCCGATTTCAAGATGGCGCCGCCTCCTGGCGGTGAGATCTATGGACACCTCGACGCGCGCGACCCCATAACCGGGGCAAAGAAATGGGAGGTTCGCTACCCCGAGCCGCCGCTCGGGAGCGTGCTGTCGACTGCCGGCAACCTCGTGTTCGTGCCTGATTCCCGCGGCGTCCTGCACGCCTATGATGCCGAAACCGGGGGCGAGTTGTGGAACCACAACAACGGCACCGGCCACCAGGGCGGCATTGTCAGCTATTCTGTCGGCGGCAAGCAATACATTGCGGTGACAGCCGGCTTTGGCGGCATGTTGTCAGACGAGTATGCACCAAACTTCGGTGGCCCCTACAAGAGCATGCCGCGTGACGACGGCGCGCTCATCGTCTTCAGCCTGAAATAGTCCTCGAACGATCTGCCGAGGAACGGGTGCGAGCCCGCTCCTCGGTCGATCGCAGCGACCGTCGCGTGATTCAGGGATGGAGCGGACGTGTTGAAAGCGCATTTGAAGTCGTACCCGGCGGTGCTGGGTGCTTCGTTGTTGTGCGTCGTGGTGGCTCAAGCACAATCTCCTTCGCCCGCGCCGGACAGTGGGTCGTTGGACGTCGAGCAGTTGTTTGCGGGGACTTGCGGGTTTTGCCACTCCGACGGCGGCCGGGCCGCCGGCCGGGGACCGCAACTGATGAATTCGCCGCGAGACGACGAGTTTCTGCACAACCGCATCAAGACCGGCAAGCAAGGTGCGATGCCGGCTTTCGGCGAGAGCTTCAATGACGCGCAGATCGACCAGATCGTCAAATATATCCGCGCCTTGAAGCCGCGCACGGGTTGACCCGCCAAGACCTGATCGATCCAGATGAGGACGCGGAATGAAGGCAATTGTGCTGGCTATCGTCGCTGCCGCCATCGTCCTATCGGAAGTTGCGCAGGCGCGGACCCTGGACGCGATCCGCGCGGGTGGCGAGATCGGGCTGTGCGCGCATCCCAACTCGCTTCCTTTTGCGAGCAAGGCCGGTGATCCGCCCGGCTTCCAGGTCGAGTTGGGACGGGCGCTGGCGCGCGAGCTCGGTGTCTCACTGCGGCTCGACTGGATCATCACGCAGTACCAGATGCGCAGCGCCGGCTGTGACATTCTTCTGGACGTCATCGCCGACCGCGAAGCCCAAGGCGAAACCCGCTTGCGGATCTCGAAACCGTACTACCGCACGGGCGTCGCACTCGCTGTGCCGTCATCCAGCACGCTCACCTCGTTCGGGAGCCTCAGCGAGGCGACCAAGGTGGGCGTGCAGGTTGGATCGATCGCAGCCATGATCATCGGTCAACGGCGGGTGCCGACGTCGACCTTCGGCTTCGAAAGCGACAGCCTGGATGCCGTGTCGAACCATGAGATCGATGCGGCTGCGGTTACGCCCACCGCGGCGAGCTATTTCAATCTGACCCATCCGGACAAGGCGCTTCGGATCCTGGATCGCGACGAGAGCGTGGCCGACCTCAACTGGAACGTCGCGGTCGGCATGATCCGTCCGGATGATGCGTTACGCGAGTCGATCGACAGAGCGCTGGAGCGGTTGCGAAGCGACGGCACGATCGATCGGATCTACGGCCGCTATGGGATCGTCCTGCAGGCACCGAGATAGCGCGCTGCACGACGCAACGGCTTTGCTTGAATCGATTGCCGCGGCTCGTCGACCTCTTCCGCCTTGCGGGAGAGGTCGGCGCGAGGCGCCGGGTGAGGGCTTTCTCCTGTTGGGGATTGTCCCATTGGAAAAGCACTCTCCCCCAACTCTCTCCCGCAAGCAGGCGGGAGAGGGAGCGCGCCTTCATGTTTGCAGCAATCGAGCCTCATTTCATCGTGTTTTAGGCCGCCGCCTTCTTCCGCGCCTGCTCGGCCTTGTACAGCTCGAACTCCTCCGCGATCGCCTTGGCGATCGAGGGACGCTGGCGCAGCCGCTCGTAATAGGCCTTCACGTTCGGCCATTTCGCAAGCTCGATCGGCGGCGTCGCCATGGTCCAGTTGATGACCGTGACGAGATAGGCGTCGGCCACGCTGAAATGGTCGAGCAGGAACTCGCGCCCGTCCAGGTACCTGTCGAGATAGTCGAGCCGCGACAGGTTCTTCTCCAGCACATAGGCTTTCGCTTCCTGCGGCGCCTTGCGGTCGAGCACGGGAATGAACAGGCCCTTGTGCAGCTCGGTGCCGATGAAGCAGAGCCATTGATGCAGCCGGGTGCGCTCGATGCCCTGTGCCGCACCGAGGCCGGATTGCGGAAAGCGGTCGGCGACGTATTGCAGGATCGCGGCGTTCTCGGTCAGCACCACGCCTTCGTCGGTGCGGAGCGTCGGCACGAGGCCGATCGGGTTCACGGTGCGGAAGTCGGTGCCGTCGTTCAGCACTTTCTTGGTCGGCGGATCGACTTCGAGATAGTTCGCGTCGGCGCCGGCTTCATACAGCGCGACGCGGGTCGCCATCGAGCAGGCGAGCGGCGAGAAATAAAGATCCATCCTGGGGCTCCTTGGGCAAAATCCTCTTGGGTGTCGTTCAACCTGGCCAGATTGATTTTTGTACCATCTTGCATAATATATCGGCGGTCAAGGATTATTTTGCGAAATGGTACAAAAATCGAAGCCGCCAACTGCTGCCAATCAGCCTAAGCGCCGCGGACGGCCGCGCGCCTATGAGCCGGATGTCGCGCTCGGCAAGGCGCTCGACCTGTTTCGCAAGCAGGGGTTTGCCGCGACCTCGCTCGACGATCTCAGCGAAGCCACCGGCATGAATCGGCCGAGCCTTTATGGCGCGTTCGGCGATAAGCGCGAGCTCTACATCAAGAGCTACCAGCGCTATCGCGACGAAGCCGGCGAGGCGATGATCGAGATCTTCCGCCAGGAGATGCCGCTACGCCAGCGGCTGGAGCGCATCTACGCTTCCGCGCTGGACATCTATCTGTCCGGCGACACCGGCCCGCGCGGCTGCTTCACGGTGGTGACGGCGGCGTCCGAGGCCGTGAGCGATCCTGAGATCCGCGCCATGGTGCTCGACGGTCTCACCGGCCTCGACAAGGCTTTTGCGAGCTGCTTCCGCCGCGCCAAGGAGAAGGGCGAGTTGCCGCAGAGCGCCGATCCGCTCGCGCTGGCGCAGATCGCCTCCGCCACCGTCCACACCATCGCGATCCGCTCGCGCGCCCGGGTCCCGCGCAAGGAGCTCGAGGCCATCGTGAAAGGCGCGATCGATGTGATGGTGGGAGCTGGCACCAAAGCCTGAGCCGTCGTCCCAGGGCGCGCATAGCGCGAGCCCGGGACCCCAGCGCGAGCGCTTGCACTCGTCGCAGTAGCCACAGGAAGACGTTTGGCGAAGGCTCGGAGCTACCAGCTTCGCACCACACTTCTCTCTGGGGTTATGGGTTCCCGCGTTTGCGGGAACGACAGCGGGCGTGTGGACCGCTACCGCGCCTGACTACGCCGCGCGAATCTGCGCGAGGAAACGATCCACCTCGTCCCGCAGCCGCTGCGACTGTTTGGACAGCTCGATCGCCGAGCCCAGCACTTCCTCAGCGGCCGTGCCGGTCGCCGCGATGCCGTCCGTGACGCCCGCAATGTTCTGCGAGACTTCGCCGGTGCGGGCGGCGGCCTGCTGGACGTTCTGCGCGATCTCCTGCGTCGCCGTGCCCTGCTGGCCGACGGCGGCGGCGATCGCCGCCGAGATCTCATCGACCTGCTGGATCGTTGCGCAGATCGACTGGATGCCGTCCACCGCACCTGATGTTTCGCCCTGCACGGCCTTGACCTGCGCGCCGATTTCTTCCGTCGCTTTCGCGGTTTGGGTTGCCAGTGCTTTCACTTCGGAAGCGACCACGGCAAAGCCGCGGCCGGCTTCGCCTGCGCGCGCCGCCTCGATCGTCGCGTTCAGCGCCAGCAGATTGGTCTGGCCCGCGATGCCGTTGATGAAGGAGACGACGTCGCCGATCTTCTGCGCGGCATCGGCAAGGCTCTGCACCCGTGCGTTCGACGCCCGGCCGTCGCTGGCGGCCTTGCCCACCACTTCGGTCGCGTGCGCGAGACGACGGCTGATCTCGGTCATCGACGAGGACAGCTCTTCCGCGGCGGCCGCGACGGTCTGCACGTTCTCCGAGGCCAGCGCCGAGGCCGACGACACGTTGCGGGTCTGCTGCCGCAACTGCTCGACGATGGCTGACATGGAGCGTGCGGTCTGCTCCATCTCGACCGCGGCCGAGGACACGGTGGTGACGACGTCGCGAATCGACGCTTCGAAATTGTCGGCGAGCGCGGCGAAGGCACGCCGCTTCTCGGCTTCCGACTGCGCCTTGGCCTCGTGCTGATCGGCCTGGAGCCTGCTGAAATTGACGGCATTGTCGCGGAACACTGCGACCGCCTTCACCATGGCACCGACCTCGTCATTCGTCTTGCTTGCGGGCACCTCGACATCGAGCCGTCCGTCCGCGAGCTCGCGCATCACGCCTGTGATGGAGAGGATCGGGCGCGAGATGCTGCGGGCGATGAGATAGCCGACGACCGCCGCCAGCACGAGCCCGAGCGCGGCAATGCCGAGCGACAGCCACCAGGCACGGTCCGCAGACGCGACATAGTCGGCATTGTCCATCACCAGCTCGACCGCGCCGAGCGCCTTGCCGGAAAAGTCCCTGATCGGTCCGAGCAACGCGGCGACCGGCGTAGCGTCCAGTTTCCCCTGCCGCACCGTAAAATCGCCGCCGGCGGCGCGGGCGTAATCTGCCCCATCGAAGAAGCTCTTGCCCATGAGCGTGCCGCCGAACAGCTTGAAGCCGGCACCGTCGGCGAGATGGAAGGCGACATCGACATGGCGATTCGTCTTGAAGTCGTCGAGGAAGGACTGGCCGAAGGTCAGGCCGAACTCGACCGAACCGAGATGCTGGCCGGCTTGCGCGATCGGCACCACGCCGCGGATGCCGAGCCCGGCGACGCCGCCCTCAAGGCCGACCACGACCTTGCGCTCCTGGTTGGCGAGGACGACGGTCTTGCGGAAGCCGGAGAGGTCGTCGCCGAATTTGGCGGGCTGGTGCACGCGCAGGAACGAGGTCGCCGGCGCCACATGGAACTGGAACTGCTCGACGCCGTAGTCCGATTTGGTTGCGGCAAACACCGGTCCGAACAGGCCGACGAGGGCATTGCGGTCCTGCTTGGCCATCGCATCCTGCGTCGCCGGCATCGCGGCCACCACCGTGCTCATGGCGGCGGCGCGGCGGGATTCTTCAGCGATGCGCGACAGCAGCGCATCATAATGGCTGCGCAGCTCGCGCTGGTCGGCGCGGTCGATGATTCCTGAGATGATCCACATCGCGCCCAGCACGGCAAACAGCGCGGTCGCCGCCGCCGTCACCGCCAGCGCAACCGTGATCCGCATCCTGAGACCGAGGCTCACCCGCATGTCCGACTCGTTGTTTGAGCGTTGGTTAACAACGCCTATCAACTTCTCGCTAAGAGAGGGTGAACGGGGGGGACGACACCGATTGTGACGCGCCAGCGTTCGCGAAATCCCGGGGCCCTAATACCCTCTCCCCCGATCCACCACGTTTTCCAGCACCCCTCCCGCCTCGAACCGCGCGATCTGTTCGGCGACATAGGCCGAGATGGCCTCTGCATCCGTATCGGCTGCGTTGTGCGGGGTCAGCACCACCTTCGGATGGGTCCAGAACCGGCTGCCTTTCGGCTGCGGCTCCTGCACGAAGACGTCGAGCGAGGCAGCGCCGAGCGTGCCGTCGTCGAGGCAGGCCAGGATGTCGGCTTCGTTCTGAAGGCCGCCACGGCCGGCATTGATCAGCACGGGCGCGCCGAGCGGGCTGGTGCGGTTCAGCTTGGCGAAAACGTCGCGATTGAGGATGCCGCGCGTGTCGGGCGTCAGCGGCAGCAGCGACACCAGGATGTGGGTTTTGCGCAGGAACACATCCATGCCCGCGGTGCCGTGAAAACAGTCGACGCCTGCGATCGTGCGCGGGCTGCGGCTCCAGCCGGCGACGCGGAAGCCGAGCCGGCGCAGCACGTCGGCCGCGTCAGCGCCGAGCGTTCCGAGGCCCATCACGCCGACCGTGACGGCGCTCGCCGGCCACTGATATTGCGGCTCCCAGCGTTTGGCGCGCTGCGACTCGCGCAGGTACAGCTCCTGGCGGTGGTGCATCAGTACGTGCAGCACGACATATTCGGTCATGCGGTTGGTGAGGTCAGGAAGGGCGACGCGCACCAGCGGCACGTCGGGCAGGCTCTTGTCCGCCATCAGTGCATCGACGCCGGCGCCGAGATTGAAGATCGCCCGCAGATTGGGGAAGGAGCCGAGGTCGCCCGGCACCGGCTTCCACACCGCCGCATAGTGCACCTCGGCCGGATCGAGGCAGGCATCCGGCAGCAGCACCACGCGGCGGCCGCCGCAGACCGCATCGAACCGCGCCTTCCAGCGCTCCGGCAGCCAGTTCTGCTGGGTGCTGTTGATCAGGACGGCCAGTGTGCCCATGGTCATTCGTAGTGCCTCATCAGGTTCCGCGTTCGAAAGCCCTCCTTGACACGATCTGCCGGATTTTTCTCGCAATTTTTTTCCGCAGCGCTGTCGGAGCGAGGCATAGTGGACCGTCTTCAAAACAAGCGGTCAGGGAAGGTGCTGCCCATGCTTTATGCGATCCTTTGCTATCACGACGAGGACTTCGTCGGCTCCTGGAGCAAGGAGCAGGACGAGGCCGTGATGAAGAAGCTCGCCGTGGTGCAGGAGAAGCTGACGAGCCAAGGCCGGCTCGGCCCGGTGGCGCGGCTGCTGCCGACCACAGCGGCGGCGACCTTGCGCAAGGAGGACCCGCCGCTGGTGCTCGACGGCCCCTATGCCGAGACCAAGGAGCAGCTGCTCGGCTTCTACATCGTCGACTGCAAGAATCTCGATGACGCACTCGACGTCGCGCGCGATCTTGGCGCTGCCAATCCCGGCGGCGCCTATGAGGTGCGTCCCGTCGGCGTGTTCCGGCCCGGAGGAATTTCGGCGTGAGCGATACTGACACCGCCTGGATCGAGACCGCGCTGACCTCGGCGCGACCCCAGGCGGTCGGCGCGCTGTTGCGCTATTTCCGCGATCTCGATACGGCCGAGGAGGCCTTCCAGAACGCCTGCCTGCGCGCGCTGAAAACCTGGCCGCAGAACGGGCCGCCGCGCGATCCCGCGGCCTGGCTGATCATGGTCGGCCGCAACGTCGCGATCGACGAGGTGCGCCGCGCCCGCAAGCAGCAGCCGCTGCCGGAGGACGACCAGGCCATCTCCGATCTCGACGATGCCGAAGGCGCCCTCGCCGAGCGGCTCGACGGCTCGCATTACCGCGACGACATCTTGCGGCTGATGTTCATCTGCTGCCATCCGCAACTGCCGGCGACGCAGCAGATCGCGCTCGCCTTGCGCATCGTCTCCGGCCTGTCGGTGAAGCAGATCGCGCGCGCCTTCCTGGTGTCGGAAGCGGCGATGGAGCAGCGTATCACCCGCGCCAAGGCCAAGGTCGCCGAGGCCGGGACGCCGTTCGAGGCGCCCGGCGCGGTCGAGCGCTCCGAGCGGCTCGCCGGCGTCGCAGCGATGATCTATCTGATCTTCAACGAGGGCTATTCGGCGAGCGGCGATACCGCCGAGATCAGGAAGCCGCTGTGCGAGGAGGCGATCCGGCTGGCGCGGCTGCTGCTGCGGCTGTTCCAGAGTGAGCCGGAGATCATGGGGCTCACGGCGCTGATCCTGCTGCAGCATGCCCGCAGCGCCGCGCGTTTCGCCGCCGATGGTTCGCTGATCCTGCTCGAAGACCAGGACCGTTCGCTGTGGAACGGCACCATGATCGCCGAAGGCCTTGCGCTGATCGACAAGGCGATGCGCCATCGCCGCACCGGGCCCTACCAGATTCAGGCCGCGATCGCCGCGCTGCATGCGCGCGCGGCAACGCCTGAGGAGACCGACTGGACTCAGATCGACCTGCTCTATGGCGCGCTGGAGGTGATGCAGCCTTCACCCGTGGTGACGCTCAACCGCGCCGTCGCGGTGTCCAAGGTGCGCGGGCCGCAAGCCGCGCTCGATCTGATCGAGCCGCTGGCGCCGAAACTTGCCAACTACTTCCATTTTTACGGCGTGCGCGGCGCCTTCCTGATGCAGCTCGGCCGCAACGACGAAGCCCGCATCGCCTTCGACCGCGCCATCGCCCTCGCCAACACCTCGGCCGAAGCCGCCCATATCCGCATGCATCTCGATCGCCTGATCCGGGATAGCCAGCCGAAAGGCGGCGAGGGAGCCACGAAGCAGGCTGCGAAGGTGAAGTGACGCCGCAGGCGTCATTCCGGGGCGCCCGAAGGGTGAACCCGGAATCTCGAGATTCCGGGTTCGATGCTGCGCATCGCCCCGGAATGACGAGCGAGGGAACGCGAAAAATCTCCTCTCGAATTGTCGGTCCCCGCCGTTCCCCTTCGTCTTAATCCCATATCAAGGGAGCCATTCATGCTGAAAGCTGTTGCCATCGCCGCTGTCGTGCTCGCGGTCGGAATTGCCGCCATCCTCGTCGTCGCGCTGACAAAGCCCGATACGTTCCGTGTCGAGCGCTCGATCGCCGTGAAGGCGCCGGCCGCTGCGATCTATCCGCTGGTTTCCGATTTCCACTTCTGGACCAACTGGTCGCCCTACGAGAACCGCGATCCCGCCATGAAGCGCAGCTACGGCGGAACCGCTGCAGGCAAGGGCGCCACCTATGCCTGGGATGGCAACAACAATGTCGGCGCCGGCCACATGGAGATCCTCGACGCGAACACGCCCTCGAAGCTCCGTATCAAGCTCGATTTCGAGCGCCCGTTCGAAGGTCACAACACTGCGGAGTTCACCTTTGTGCCGCAAGGCGATGCCACACTGGTCACGTGGGCGATGTACGGTCCGGCCCCGTTCATGTCGAAGCTCATGCAGGTCTTCATCAACATGGACCACATGATCGGCAAGGATTTTGAGACTGGCCTCTCCAGTCTGAAGAAGCTCACCGAGAAGTAACGCGCGTACTGCCCAGAGAAGCGAAAAGGAGAGAAACGATGCTCAATCCCTATCTGTTCTATCAGGACACCTGCGAAGCTGCGTTCAACTACTATGCCAAGGTTCTCGGCGGCAAGATCGACGCGATGATGCGCGCCTCCGAGGCGCCGCCGGACATGCCCGCCGCGCCTGGCCGCGAGAAGACGATCATGCATGCGCGGATGTCGCTGCCCGACGGCAGCGTGCTAATGGCCTCGGACGCGCCGCCCGAGCATGCTCAAAAACCCCAGGGCTTTTCGATCTCGCTCACGGTTGCGGACCCCGCGGAGGGCGAGCGCAAGTTCAACGCGCTTGCCGATGGCGGCACCGTTACCATGCCCTTCAGCAAGACCTTCTGGGCCAAGGGCTTTGGCATGTGCGTCGACAAGTTCGGCATTCCCTGGATGGTGAACTGCCCCGCCGAAGGCATGTAGGTCCGCTCGGCTGCTTGATGCGGTCAGCGGAAATTGCGGTCCGCGTCGTCACATCGCGCGGACCGCAGCGCACAACAACTGGCGCAAGATTAAGCTGTCATCTCCGCGACAAAATCGCTAATTCTGGTTCACAAGACCGACAAACCGGGATGAACGGACTTGGAAGGGGAGCGACCGATGGCAGCGGCGCTACAGATCAATTTCGCTCTTTGGGGGATGCTCATCTGTGCAAGCTTGAAGCTGGCACCGTTGATCCAGACTCTTTTTTAGAAGACCCGCCTATGTCTGCCGCGCTCCGCGCGGGCAGGAGCAGCTGGCCGCGAAAACTTCATCGGCAGCGCGGATAGATCGCGGCGAGATCGCGCCCTTTCAGCAAGAGCAGCCGCGAGGTGAGGCCGCCGCGGCGGCTGATCCAGTCGCGCACCGGGCCGGGATAGGCGGCGAGCACCGCGTCGGATGCTTCCGGCTCGGCATAGAAGCGCCCGCGCCGATCGACCGACCGCGCTGCATGGAAGCCGAGCACGGCCCGCTTCGTCACACAGATGCGCTCGCCCGGCACGATGCTCAGCACCAGCGTGCAGGCCGACAGGCACGGCCCGTCGATCACCACGCGCTCGCCGCTCTCGCGCACCTTCTCGAACAGATCGAGGAATGGACCGACCTGTCCGCCCGGCGACTGGATGATGCGGATTTCGGCCGCGGCGGGCACGGCGGCGAGCACCGCAGATGCGAGCATCAGGACTTTGAGGAAGGTGACGCGTCGCATGATACTCTCCGCACAATCGACACCGCAGGTCTCGTAGCGTTGGCAAAGCCTAGCGTGCCCACCAATGGCGCCGCAAATTGGGAGAATTGGTCGGCGCGGCGCGCTGCGCCTTTGCCCACCCAACAAGGTGCTACCCGTTTCGCCGCTGCCCGCGCAGCGTCGGCAGGCCGATGCCGGCTGCATCGAAGCCGCCATCAACGGCCAAAATTTGGCCGGTGATGTAGCTCGCGCGTTCCGAGCACAGGAAGTAGATCGCCTCGGCGAGTTCCTCCTCCAGGCCGTAGCGGTTGAGCGGAATGGCGTCGTGATAATCGGCGCGGATCTCCCTGGTGTGCACCTGCTTGGCCATCGCGGTGTCGACCGGACCCGGCGCCACCGCATTGACGCGGATGTTGAGCGAGGCGAGCTCGACCGCAAGCTGCTTCGTCAGGTGTGCGAGGCCCGCTTTGCTGGTGCCGTAGGCCGAGCGCAGCGTCGAGGCGCGCACCGCCGAGATCGAGGTGATGTTGACGATGGCGCCGCCGCCCTGCTCGCGCATCAGGGGCACCGCCGCCTTGGTGCACAGGAAAGGGCCGGTGAGGTTGACCGCCATGATCCTGTTCCAGTCCGCATCGCTGGTCTCCAGCACCGGCGCGAACACGGCGACGCCGGCATTGTTGACGAGCGCATCGAGCCGGCCGAAGCGGCTCATGATTACGGCCATCGCAGCTCCGACGGCCGCTGTGTCGGATATATCGCAGCTGATCGCCAGCGTGTCGTCGGGCTTCTCCAGCGCCGCGGCCGCGCTCGCCTGCAACTCGCCCTCGATGTCGAGCAGCGCCACGCGCCAGCCCTCGGCCAGGAACTTTTTCGCCGTCGCAAGCCCGATGCCGCGCGCGGCTCCAGTGACCAGGGCGACTTTTTGCGGGGCAGGGGGCATGGCTGATCTATCCTTGAGTCAAAAGGGGCGTGCGTGCGGGCGGGCTTCTTTTACTGCGCTTTTGTCCGGGGGAGAAAGACGCTTGCCGATGAACGGACTGCTCGCGCGTTAGGACCGTCCCCTTGAGCCGGCCGCTTCTTCGGTGGCCTCGAAGGGCGACGGCCTGGCTGCATCGGGGCCGATTCATCCCTGGAGGCTCACGCGGCTTTGCCGCGTGAGGGCCTTCAGCGACACCCGCTTCGCGGTTGCGCGCGGATGACGGGAATGCGGAGCGCATAGACGGCACCTACGAAAGCCTGCCAGATAATTTTCGTCGCCGTGTCGGTTCCGCAAGGTCCCGCTCGTCTTGGAGGTGAGGGGACGGCTCTGCCGCCTTTCTCGCCGACAGTGAAAGCAAGGAACTCCCATGCGATTCATGATGCTGATGATCCCGCTTGGCTACGAGAGCGCGCCGCCGGACGTTCAACTCGATCCCGAGCGCGTCGCCGCGATGATGCGCTACAACGAGGCGCTGAAGGATGCCGGCGTGCTGATCACGCTCGACGGCCTGCACCCGCCCTCGATGGGCGCGCGCGTCTCGTTTGCGACCGGCGAGCCGGTCGTGACCGACGGTCCCTTCGCGGAAGCCAAGGAAGTCCTCGGCGGCTACTGGATGATCGAGGTGGATTCGCGCGCGGAAGCGATCGCCTGGGCCAAGAAGTGCCCGGCCTCGGCCAACGAGATCATCGAGATCCGGCAGGTGCAGGAGATGTCCGACTTTCCGCCCGACGTGCAGGCGGTCGCCGCCGGCTTCGACGACCTCAGGAAGTAGCGACCGTGCCCGCGAGACGATCACGGCTTGCCTCAATCCATCAACAAGGGAGAGAGAACCGATGAGCACCGAACACAAATTTCTCGCCGTCTATCTCGGCAGCATGAGCGGCGAAAAAATGAAAGCCTGGCACGCGATGCCCGAAGCGGATCGGAAGGCCAGGGAGCGCGAGGGCATGGCCGCCTGGCATGGCTGGGTCGAGAAGCACAAGGACGTCATCGTCGAGATGGGCGGCCCGCTCGGCAAGACCCGCCGGATCGACGCAAAGGGCATCACCGAGATCAGCAACGCGCTGACCGGCTTCACCGTGATCCGGGCCGCCTCGCAGGAGGAGGCCGCAAGATTGTTCGAGAACCATCCGCATTTTGCGATCTTCCCGGGTGAGGCCATCGAGGTCATGCCCGTGCTGGCGATTCCGCAGATGTAGCTTCGGGCGACTGTCAAGTTGGCCATCATTCCGGGGCGATGCGAAGCCTCGAACTATGGTGCGCAATTGCGCACCTGAGAATCTCGAGATTCCGGGTTCGGCTCTTCGAGCCGCCCCGGAATGACTGCGGAAAATACGGGTTCATCAAACCCGGCCTGCGCTAGTGACCTTCACGCGCGGCTCATGTAAAAGCCGTTCACATGAGCTGGCGCAAGGAGCAGCGCCGCGCCGAGCGCGGCTACCACCACGGCAATCTGAAGGAAGCCCTGTTGCAGGCCGCCCTCGGGCTGATCGCCGAGAAGGGCGCGGCCGGCTTCACCTTCGCCGATGCAGCGCGCATGGCCGGCGTCAGTGCGGCGGCGCCGTACCGGCATTTCCGCGACCGTGACGAGCTGTTGTCCTCGATTGCCCAGCGTGGCTTTGAACAGTTTGAATCGCGGCTGACCGCAGCCTGGGACGACGGGCGCCCCGACACCGTCACCGCGTTCGAGCGTGTCGGCCGGGCCTATCTCGCCTTCGCCCGCGAAGAGCCCGCCTTCTACAACGCGATGTTCGAATCCGGCCTGCCGGTCGATGCCAATCCGGCGCTACAGGCCGCTAGCGAGCGCGCTTTTAACGTCATTCGCGCCGCCGCTGAGCGTCTCGCTGCGCTCGCACCTCCCGGCACGCCGCGTCCGCCGGCGATGATGATGGCACTGCACATTTGGTCGATGGCGCACGGCGTCGCTTCGCTGTTCTCCCGCGGCGATGCCGCGCGGCGCAAGCTGCCGATGTCGCCGGACGAGCTGCTCGAGGCCGAGGTGCTGATCTATCTGCGCGGCCTCGGTTTCCCGACCGACCGCCGGCCGGCCGCGAAGAGCGCCGAGCCGCCGCCGGTGCCCTCGGAGGCTTCCTCCGGTTCTGGAGTCCCGCCCGGCGGACCCTGGGGCAAGCCGAAATAAAGTTGCGCAAATAATTCCGCGGGCCTGTTGGGCGGCCAGCTTGACAAAATCGCGGGATGGTCTAGCTATGTAAATGTTATTTACATTCACAACGGCGCTGATGCCGTGATGGAGATGGGAAATGGCCTACACCGCTGATGTCAATCGATGGCGCGGCCCTTCGGATCAATACCAACAGTACGAGCGTCCCCGCATGCTCGACACGCCCTGGCATCCCGGCTGGATCGCCGTGACCATCCTCGGCTTCATCATCTGGTGGCCGATCGGACTTGCCCTTCTCTTTTTCACACTCGGGAGCAGAAGAATGTCGTGCTGGAGCCACCAGGATCGCTGGCAGAACAAGATGGAGCGGATGCAGTACAAGATGGATCGCATGCGTGATCGCATGGAGCGCCGCGGCTTCGGCTTTGGCTTCGGCCCGCCGTCCTCGGGCAACCGCGCCTTTGACGAATACCGCGCCGAGACGCTGCAGCGGCTCGAGGAAGAGCAGCGCGAGTTCAAGGATTTCCTGACCCGTCTGCGTCACGCCAAGGACAAGGAAGAGTTCGACCAGTTCATGGCGCAGCACAAGGCGCGTCCGACCCCGCCGCCGACGGACCAGCAACAGGGCTGATCTGACGCCGACACCTGTCAAAGCCTTCAGGCGCATGCCCCCAAAGTCCTGATGGCCCCGAGCCGCCCGCCTGCGCAACCCGCAGGCGGGCGGTCGGGTTTGGTGACCTCTCCCCGCTCTCGTACGCCAAAGCTTCAGCGGAGGCGCGCAGTCCGCGATTTCGCGATTTATGGCCTTCCCGTGCTCGCCGCGGCGTGCGGCCGACTGTATGCGCTCGACTTGCGCAAGCAGGCCCGGTTTGCCTGCGCATCCGAGCGGCGCTACGTCCCGCCGGCATCACTGGCGCTCTGATCCGGACCGCCTATATGCGCCCTCGCAGGCGACAAGATCTTCTCGCGCTTTCCGGATGCGGCCGGCCGCGAGGACAGTCTGATCGACATCAAAGGCATCGTCGATGCCTTCGCCTTCCTCTACCGCCAGCCCGAACGCGCCTGGTCGTTCGAGCTCGATGTGCGGACCTCCAAGGAGAAGTGGTGAGGGCCCGTCACCGGCGATCCGTCGCGAGCTCACTCAGGCCGCGCGGCGATGGCTCTCGCCGCCATGGTGCGGCGTGACCGGCTCCGAGCTGGTCTGGCCTGGAGCATCCACCACCGCGACGTGATGGCGATACACCATCTCCCAGCCCTTCCATCCCGTGAACAGCAGGATGCCGACCACGATCAGGGACAGCACGACGCCCCACGGCTTGATCGCAGCCTCCGCACCTTGTGCATAGCGCAGATAGACATTGATCAGCGCCAGCACGACGGCCGCAAGATTGCCGACCATGTGATACCAGGCATCGTTGAGCCGGCGGATGCGGGGCTCGCTGAGGAAATCGGTGAAGCCGGCGGCGGCGGCAACCAGCGCCATGACGATGCCGGCGCCGATCAGCCACATCGCGGCCCTAGCCCAGAAGGTGTCGCCGGTGCCGATGAACGCCAGATCGGCGATGGGCGCGCCGACCAGGAACGCGACAGGAAACGGGATGATCATGGGGTGGACCGGATGATCGCCGATCGCGGCGGTCGTCTTGGGATTGATGCTCATGGCAATGACTCGCTGAAAGTGATTTTCGGGACAATTTTTTGGGGCGAGCGCTAGTTCCCTCAGGTCAACGCGGCAGACCCGATGCTCGCCTTGCAAGGAAGTCCAGGGTGAGGCTGCGCGGCCGACTGCGCTCCCTCTCCCCTTGCGGGGGTCCGCCGGGCCGGCCTGGCCCCAGGGAGCCGCCGCACAATGCCTCCGCCGCGGCAAGACGGCCATCCCCCTGCGCTACCGACCTTTCCCGCAGCCAAATTTGCTCCTGGTAACCCGGCGTTAACCATCGGCGGGCTCTGGTATTTATGGACAATCGCGCCCAAAGCCCGAGGTCGAGGCCCATAGTTTTGACATCTTGGCAGGGAAATGCAGGCAGCCGGCTTTGGACCAGCCCTTGCACCCCAGAAAGATGAGGCTTTGAGCGGGCTTGCCGCTGCACCGGTTCCGGCGCGGCAGTTGGGAACCGGCAGCCATTTGCTGTCACGGACATCAGGTAACGATCGCCTTGAGAGGATACTGCTTATGAATCCGGCCGACGTGGCTCAGTCAGCCCTTCCGGTTGCCGCTTCCGCGGACGTGTCGCTGATCGCGCTGTTCTGGCAGGCTCACTGGATCGTGAAAGGGGTCATGCTGGGGCTTCTGTCCTGCTCTGTCTGGGTCTGGGCGATCGCCATCGACAAGATCTTCCTGTTTTCCCGCACCCGCCGTTCGATGGACCGCTTCGAGCAGGCTTTCTGGTCCGGCGAATCGATCGAGGAGCTCTACCGCACCCTCTCGGCCAAGCCGACGCATTCGATGGCCGCCTGCTTCGTCGCCGCGATGCGCGAGTGGAAGCGCTCGTTCGAAAGCCACGCCCGCTCGGTCGCCGGCCTTCAAATGCGCATCGACAAGGTCATGAACGTCTCGATCGCGCGCGAGGTCGAGCGGCTGGAACGCCGGCTCCTGGTGCTCGCCACCGTCGGCTCCGCCGGCCCCTTCGTCGGCCTGTTCGGCACGGTCTGGGGCATCATGTCGAGCTTCCAGTCCATCGCGGCGTCGAAAAATACCTCTTTGGCGGTGGTGGCCCCCGGTATCGCGGAAGCGCTGTTCGCGACCGCGGTCGGCCTTATCGCCGCCATTCCTGCCACTATTTTCTACAATAAGTTCACGTCCGAGGTGAACCGGCAGGCGCAGCGGCTCGAGGGCTTCGCCGATGAATTTTCAGCCATCCTGTCGCGTCAGATCGACGAGCGGGGCTGACGGACGGCATGTATAGTGTGAAGGGCAATTTGGGCACCAGACCATGGGCATGAACGTCGCGAGTTCGTCCGGAGGCGGCGGCCGCCGCAGCCGGCGCAAGCCGGTCATGGCCGAGATCAACGTCACCCCGATGGTCGACGTGATGCTGGTGCTGCTCATCATCTTCATGGTGTCGGCACCGCTGCTCACCGTCGGCGTGCCGCTCGATCTGCCGCAGACCCAGGCCAAGAGCCTCGAGCAGAACGACCAGAAGCCGATCCAGATGTCGGTCGACGTCAAGGGCAAGGTGTTCATCAACGACCAGGAGATCGCGATCAACGAGCTGGTGCCGAAGCTGAAGGCAATCACGGATGCGCGCGGCGGGCTCGAGGAGCGGATTTATCTCCGCGCCGACAAGAAGGCGGATTACGGCACGGTAGCCAAGGTGATGGGGCTGTTGTCGGGAGCCGGATTCAAGAAGCTGGCGCTCGTCACGGAAGCGGATCAGGGGTCTTAAGGCCGTGAAGGTGAAGGTCGACAAGACACTCGTTGCGTCGATTGCCCTCCATGTCCTGGTGCTGGGATGGGGTCTCGTCACCTTTAGCAGCAGGGCCTTCGTCGCGCCGGAAGAGTCGCTTCCGATCGACATCATCTCCTCCGATCAGCTCGCCAAGATGATGGCGGGGCAGAAGACCGGCAAGAAGGAAGAGCTGAAGCCCAAGGTCGAGAAGATCGCGGAAGCCAAGCCGGAAGAAGATGCCGTCGGCAAGGTCACCGAGAAGAAAGAGCTGATCAAGACCAACTCGACGCCGGAGCCGCCGCCGAAACCCGTCGAGAAGCCGGTCGAGAAGAAGCCCGAGCCGCCGAAGCCGGTTGCCGAGACGAAGCCGAAGGAGGAACCGAAGCCGCAGGAGAAGAAGCCTGATCCGGCCAAGGAAGATCCGATCGCCGAGCTGCAGAAGAAGTTGGAAACGAAGAAGCCGCCGCCCAAGCCCGTGGAGCAGAAGATCGCCGCGGTGCAGCCGCAGCAGCAGCCCAAGCCCAAGGAGCGCACCTTCGATCCTGCGCAGATCCAGCGCGATCTCGACAAGCGCGCCGCGACCCGGCACGAGCTTGCCGGCGCGGCGCTGAACGCGTCGGCATCTCTGGGAGCGGCCACCGGGACCGCCGCCAACAATGTCGCGACCTGGCGCGGCGCGTTCCAGGGTGCGGTCAAGCGCTGCTTTACACCCACCTATAACGGGCAGGATGCGGATCTGTACGAAGCCGACATCGACATCCCGATGAAGATCGACGGATCGCTCGCGTCCGAGCCTATCGTCGTCGCGGTGAGGGGACCGTCGCGGTCGATCGCCCAGGCGGTGGCCGAGAGCGCCAAGCGCGCCATCGTGCAGTGCCAGGTATATTCCTTCATGCCGAAGCAGCAATACGAGAGCTGGAAGCTCATTCCGATGACTTTCGGCCTGAAAGACATGTTGTGACATCCGAACAAAAGAATTTTGCAATGAATGACGCTCGATCGATGAACCGCCGCCGCTTCATGACCCTGACCGGGTCGACGCTCGCGATGCTCGGCGGCGGACACGCCTTCGCGCAAGGCCAGCCGCGCATCCGCATCGATCCCACCGAATTCCAGCCGATCCCGATCGCGATCTCCAATTTCCTGCCGGGTTCGCCGTCCGACGGCGACGTCGGCAACGGCGTGACGCAGGTCATCACCAACAATCTGAAGCGCTCCGGCCTGTTTGCTCCGATCGACCAGGCCGCTTTCGTCGAGCGCATCAGCAACATCGACGTCGCGCCGCAATTCCAGAACTGGAAAACCATCAACGCGCAGGCCCTCGTCACCGGCCGCATGACGCGGCAGCCGGACGGCCGGCTCAAGGCCGAATTCCGCCTGTGGGACGTGGTCTCCGGCCAGCAGCTCACGGGCCAGCAATATTTCACGTCGCCGGAATACTGGCGCCGCATCGCCCACATCATCTCCGACCAGATCTATGAGCGGATGACCGGCGAGAAGGGCTATTTCGACAGCCGCGTCGTGTTCGTCGACGAGACCGGCCCGAAGGAGCGCCGCGTCAAGCGGCTCGCGATGATGGACCAGGACGGCGCCAATGTGCGCTACCTGACCCGCGGCTCCGATCTCGTGCTGACACCGCGCTTCTCGCCGAACTCGCAAGAGATCACCTATATGGAGTTCGGCCAGGGCGATCCGAAGGTCTATCTCTTCAACATCGAGACCGGCCAGCGCGAGATCGTCGGCAACTTCCCCGGCATGACTTTCGCGCCGCGGTTCTCGCCGGATGGCCAGCGCGTCATCATGAGCCTGCAGCAGGGTGGCAATTCCAACCTGTTCGTGATGGATCTGCGCTCGCGTTCGACCACGCGCCTCACCGACACGCCGGCGATCGACACGTCGCCTTCTTACTCGCCGGACGGCACCCGCATCTGCTTCGAATCCGATCGTGGCGGCCGGTCGCAGATCTATGTGATGGGCGCGGGCGGAGGAGCGGCGCAGCGCATATCCTTCTCCAAGGACGACACCAACGCCAGCTATTCGACGCCGGTGTGGTCGCCGAAGGGCGATTACATCGCCTTCACCCGGCAGGGCGGCGGACAGTTCTCGATCGGCGTCATGAAGCCGGACGGCAGCGGCGAGCGGCTGCTCACCTCCGGCTTCCACAATGAAGGTCCGACGTTCTCGCCGAACGGCCGCGTTTTGATGTTCTTCCGCGATCCCGGCGGCAATGCCGGACCGTCGCTGTACTCCGTCGACATTTCCGGCCGCAACGAGCTGAAGGTGCCGACGCCGGGCTTCGCCTCCGATCCGGCATGGTCGCCGCTGCTGTCCTCGACCGCGGGCCAATGAGGACACGCGGCTAAAACATCGCGCGTTCAGACGCGCGATGTTTTCGAAAAAAAACGCCGATTTTTTCGCGCCCGGCGTGCAAGGCAAGTGTTCCTTTACCTTGTACCCGGCAAGGCTTGCCTAGCTGATTGATATATAAGCGGAAATCGGTTCGTTATTGCCGAAAAACAACTCGACTTTAACGATGTTCCCTCAGAAAGGCTTCACCTGGTCTGGGTAAAAGTACGCGTCAAACAGGACGCGCGTACAAACCAGATGCAATTCGCAAGCCAGACCGGAGAACCCGATCGGGGACAGGCCGCGCCGAAGGCGTCGACCGCGCAGATCGATTCTCTCTTCGAGGCGCCCGGTCCGCTGCTTGCTGGAATCGTCTTCGTCGCCATCGGAGCGGCCATCACCGCGTTGAGGACCGGGCAGATCCTGACCTGGGCAACGGTGGGACTGATCATCCTCGCCGGAGCGATCCGG
Organism: Bradyrhizobium sp. USDA 4486; assembly: GCF_054057995.1. NCBI lineage: Bacteria > Pseudomonadati > Pseudomonadota > Alphaproteobacteria > Hyphomicrobiales > Nitrobacteraceae > Bradyrhizobium > Bradyrhizobium sp. USDA 4486. The sequence continues at coordinate 5,481,608 of NZ_JBSRZV010000001.1, read as the reverse complement.
TTGTTCGATCTGCGACGATTCCTGCCTCGCAAATCGAACCTGACCGCCGAAGAGGCTGCGATTTGGCAGCGGCGCTATCTGATCGGCGCGCTGATCCAGGCTGCCGCGATCGGGATATGGTGCTCGCTGGCTCTGGTGAGCACCAACGACGCCGTGGTTCACATGATCGCCCTGTCCGTCACGACGGGCATCGTGGGGGGTGGTGCGGGCAGGGCTTACGGCCGGCCGTCGATCTATCATCTGCAGGCCGCGCTGATGTTCGTCCCGTCGGTTATCGCGCTGGCATCGCACGGCACGCCCTACTACGTGGCGATGTCGGTCTTGAGCGCCGCATTCCTGCTGGCGATCATGCAGCTCTCCGCCAATCTGCACAAAATCTTCATGCGGGCGGTCATCGCGCGCGAACGCGAGGCGGCACTCGCCGGCCAGTTCGATACCGCGCTGAACAACATGCCGCACGGCCTGTGCATGTTCGGCGTCGACAGGCAGCTCGCGGTGATGAATCACCGGTTCGGCGAAATGCTGGACCTGCCCGACACGCTCGTTCGCAGCGGCGTCAGCGCGCGCGACATCGTGGCGGCGTGCGTCTCCTCCGGCTCCATCTCGGCTGCGAGCGGCGAGACCATCGTCGCCGAGATCGAGAGTTCGCGGGCGAAGGAGATCGTCACCGTCGATCCCGACGCGCAGAGAAACCGGTCGTTGTCCTGGACCGTGCAGCCGATGGCGGACGGAGGCGCGGTTGTGCTGCTCGAGGACGTCACCGAGCGGCGCAACGCCGAGGCCAAGATCACCCATCTCGCCCGCTATGATGAGCTGACGGCGCTGCCCAACCGCGTTCATTTCCGCAACGAGATCGAGTGCCTGCTGGCGGCTTCGCATTCGGCCGAGCGTCTGTCGGCGCTGCTGTTCATCGATCTCGACCAGTTCAAGCAGGTCAACGACACGCTCGGCCATCCCTGCGGCGACCAGCTGCTCTGCGCCGTCGCCAATCGCCTGCGCGAGATGCTGCGTCCGGAGGATTTCGTCGCGCGCTTCGGCGGCGACGAGTTCGTCGTGTTCCAGCAGAACCTCAATGCGCCCGAGGACGCGGCGGCGCTCGCGCGCCGTATCGTCGAGCGCCTGAGCGAGCGCTACCGCATCGACAATCATCTGGTCGAGATCGGCGCGAGCGTCGGCATCGCGCTGACCTCGCCGGAGGGGGCCAGCGCGGATACGCTGCTGAAGAACGCCGACATGGCGCTCTACCGCGCCAAGGCCGACGGCCGCGGCACCTTCTGCTTCTTCCGCGACGAGATGGCGGCCACCGTCGAGGCGCGCCGCATCCTCGAACTCGACCTGCGCAAGGCGCTCGCCAACGAGGAGTTCGAGCTGTTCTACCAGCCGCTGGTCAACCTCAAGTCCGGCAAGATCACCACCTGCGAGGCGCTGCTGCGCTGGAATCATCCGGTGCGCGGCACGGTCTCGCCGGTCGACATCATCCCTGTCGCCGAGGACATGGGGCTGATCGTCGATCTCGGCCGCTGGATCCTGCGCCGCGCCTGCATGGAATGCATGAAGTGGCCGGACGGCGTCAGCGTCGCCGTCAACTTCTCGCCGCAGCAATTCCACCAGCGCGACGTGCTGAGCGAAATCCGCTATGCGCTGGAGGTCTCAGGGCTTCCGGCGCATCGCCTCGAGATCGAGATCACCGAATCCTCGCTGCTGCGCAACACCCAGCTCACCCACGACATCCTGTCGCAATTGCATGCGCTCGGCGTGCGCATCTCGCTCGACGATTTCGGCACCGGCTATTCCAGCCTCAGCTATCTGCATAATTTCCCGATGCAGAAGGTCAAGATCGACCGCTCCTTCCTGGAAGGAATCGACACCGACCGTCCGCTGACGCTGCTGCGCGGCGTGGCGCGGCTGTCCGCCGATCTCGGCATGTCGGTCGTTGTCGAGGGCATCGAGACCAACGAGCAGCTCGAGTTGATCAGCGCCGATGGCACCGTCTCCGAAGGGCAGGGCTACCTGTTCAGCCGGCCGGTGCCCGCGATCCGGATCCGTCAGCTGCTCGACGCCTCGCATGGCCGCCGCATCGCGGACGCCCAGATCGTTTCGATCTCCTCGCGCTCCTTCGCCTAGCGGCGCGCACGCAGCCCCTCCTTTTTTCTCCTCTCCTTCCAGGATGTTTCTGGCGCTCCCCCGGAGTCTTGCGGGCCCCCGAAGTTAACCGTAAAGGGCCTAATCCTTTGCAATTTTATTAAGGAGTCATTAATCTTCCCTTGCACTCGCGGAAGTTGTTTGCAGTGTCGGGAGTACCAGATGAAGTCAGGAGCCGAACCGCGAGCACCGCAGGACATGCGGGGGGCAGGGCTGTTCGACCGCGTCGACTACCGTCTCATCGAGACTCCCGAGGAACGAGATGCCGTCTATGAGATGCGCTACCGGGCCTATCTCCACGGCGGATTGATCTCGCCGTCGCAATCGCAGCGGATCGTCGACGTCTACGATGAATCGCCCAACGCCTGGATCTTCGGAATCTATCTCGACGGCGAACTCTGTAGTTCTCTTCGCCTTCACGTCCTGACGTCGGAGCAGCGGATGTCCTACACATCCGAATTGTTCGGCGACGTTCTTCATCCGCGCCTCGATCGCGGCGAGGTTTTCGTCGATCCGGCGCGCTTTGCCGCGGACCCCGAAAAGAGCCAGCGCTTTCACGAACTGCCCTATTTGACGCTGCGACTGGCCTATCTGGCCTGCGATCATTTCAAGGCCGATCTCGGCCTCGCGATGGTGCGTACGGACCACCAGGCGTTCTATCGCCGCGTCTTCCTGCACGAGACCCTCACGGAGCCGCGGCCGTTCCCGGGCTGGCATTCGCGACAGGTGGTCCTGATGGCCTCCGATTTCGCCAAGCTCCGCGAGCGGGTCCTGACCCGCTTTCCGATCATGCGCTCGAGCGCTTTCGAGCGCAGGATGCTGTTCGACCGTGCCAGCCAGCGCCAGGCCGTGTCCCGGCCGATGCTCGTTTCAGCGCCGCTCAGCCCGGCTTAAGCCCAGGTCGCTGGGCCAACTTGGGGGCCTCACGGCATTCCGTGGCCGCGTGGCCTCTGCTGTCCAAAATTCCAGCAAAACCCGGCATTTTGGCTCCGGCGCGGCTTGCCTTCACCCTCGCGCCACATTTACAACCCATTAACCATGATGGGTGCTTTTCGCGGGTTGGGGGCATTTGACGGTGTGAGGCAAGGTTCCGTCAAGGTTGACGGAACGTTCGCTTAACCAACCCCCTGTAGACCGGACAGCAGTGGACGAACGTGAGCGTGGAGGCTCCGGAATGAAATATCCTATGCGTATCCTCCAGGGATTGAAGCTGGCCGCGGTGGTGGCAATCGCGCTGTCGATGGGCGCCTGCGCCAAGCAGAACGGGGGCCTGGATGCAAATGCGAGCGCGGCGACGCCGGGCAGTCAGCAGGACTTCGTCGTCAACGTCGGCGACCGCGTGTTCTTCGAGAGCGACCAGACCGATCTGACCCCGCAGGCGATCGTGACCCTGGAGAAGCAGGCGCAGTGGCTCCAGACCTATCCGCGCTACTCCTTCACCATCGAGGGCCATGCCGACGAGCGCGGCACCCGCGAATACAACATCGCCCTCGGCGCCCGCCGCGCCCAGTCGGTGCGCTCGTTCCTCGCCTCGCGCGGCATCGATCCGAACCGCATGCGCACGATCTCCTACGGCAAGGAGCGGCCCGTCGCCGTCTGCAACGACATCTCCTGCTGGTCGCAGAACCGGCGCGCCGTCACCGTCCTGAACGCGAGCTCGTAACGACCAGTCAGCGGCCGTTCAGCTTCGGAAACAGATGATCCGGCGCCCTCCTGGGCGCCGGTTTCGTTTCAGCGATCTGTGACAGAAACCCCTTTGTAGCAGTCACATTTTTGGCGTACTCCACTTCAATGTGTGGCGCGTCGAAGGTTCCGTCGCAGGCCATTTCGCTTTTGTCGTCAGGGCAAGATGTCATCCAGATTTAAGGCTTTTACCGGCACCGCGGCGACCGCCGCGCTGCTCTCCTTGTGCTCGCCGATGGTCTTGAGCTCGCCCGCCTTGGCGCAGTCGATCCTGGCGCAGTCGGATGACGATCCCGAGATGCGGATCGAACGGCTGGAGAACCAGCTGCGCCAGCTCACCGGCCAGAATGAAGAGCTGCAATATCGCAACCGCCAACTCGAAGAGCGCCTGCGCGCGCTCGAGGGCGGCGCGCAAGCCGCGCCCGGACAGGTGCCGGTCCAGCCCAATGTCTCAGCCGCGCCGCCCGCGCCGGCCTATCGCCAGCCGCAGCATGCCGCGCAGCCGGGTTACGAGCAGCCGCAGATCGCATCGCCCGCGCCGATCGTCCAGGAGCAGCCGGCGCCCGGTGCCCCCGGCACGCGCCGCCGCGGCGATGCCTTCGACCCGAGCCAGAACCCCAATGCGCCCGGCGCGCCGCGCGCGCTCGGCGGCGGCCAGCAGCCGGTGCCGGCCACCGGTCAGGTCGGTGCCCCCGGCGGCCGCAACGCCGGCGAGCCGCTCGATCTCGCCAACACCAGCCCGCGCTACCAGCAGGGCGTGCCGCCGGCCGCACAGCCGGGCTATCCTCCGGCACAACAGGGCTATCCCGCGCCATCGGGCGGCACCGGCCTGACGACGCTGCCGCCCTCGGCAACGCCGCGCGACGAGTTCGACCTCGGCATCGGCTACATGCAGCGCAAGGACTACGCGCTCGCCGAGCAGACCATGAAGAACTTTGCGCAGAAATATCCGAACGACCCGCTGCTCGGCGATGCGCAATACTGGCTCGGCGAAAGCTACTACCAGCGCCAGCAATATCGCGATTCCGCAGAGGCCTTCCTCGCCGTCACCACAAAATACGACAAATCGGCCAAGGCGCCCGATGCGCTGCTGCGGCTCGGCCAGTCGCTCGCGGCGCTGAAGGAGAAGGAGGCCGCCTGCGCCGCGTTCGGTGAGGTCGGCCGCAAATATCCGCGCGCCTCGGCCGGCGTCAAGGCCGCGGTCGATCGCGAGCAGAAGCGGGTGAAGTGCTAGAGCATGATCCGGACCCGAAGGGCCGCGTTAGCGCAAATTGTGCAGCGGTTTTCCGAAAGATCATGCTCGAACAAGCGCGGTCGCTGACAAGGCGGACGGCGTTGCGCTAAACAGTCGATCCATCCGCGGACGATTGCAGCGTCATGTCAGACGACGACGATTCACCGATCTCGGCGCGCGAGGCGAAGCAGCTCTTCGCAGAGCTGAAAAGCGCCCCCGCGCTGGTGCTCGCGGTCTCCGGCGGGCCCGACTCCGTTGCCCTGATGTGGCTCGCGGCGCGCTGGCAGCGAAGCCTCGCACGCGGGCCGCAGCTCACCGTCGTCACCGTCGATCATGGTCTGCGTCCCGAAGCCGCGCGCGAGGCGCGCGAGGTCAAGCGGCTCGCGACCGAGCTCGGCCTGCCGCACCGGACCCTGCGCTGGCGCGGCGAAAAGCCGAAGACGGGTCTGGCCGCGGCGGCGCGCGAGGCCCGCTACCGCCTCCTCGCAGAGGCCGCGCGCAAGGCGGGCGCGAGCCATGTGCTGACCGCCCACACCCGTGACGACCAGGCGGAGACGCTGCTGATGCGGATGCTGCGCGGCAGCGGATTGGCCGGATTGTCGGCGATGGCGCGGCTCTCGAGGCGCGACGGCATCGTGCTGGCCCGCCCGCTGCTCGACGTCCCGAAGTCAAAGCTGATCGCGACGTTGCGGCGGGCGAAGATCGGCTTCGCCGACGATCCCACCAACCGTGATGTGAATTTCACCCGGCCGCGGCTGCGCGCGCTGCTGCCGCAGCTCGCGGCCGAGGGCGGCGATGCCCGCAGCCTGGCGCGGCTTGCAGGCAGGCTCGCCCGCGCCAATGCGGCGGTCGAGGTGCTCGCCGACGGCGCCGAGCGCTTCCTTCGGCTGAGGGATCGCGGCGATGCGTCGCAGGCAGCGGGTCGAAGCTTCGAGGCGTCGGCCTTTGCCCTGCTTCCAGAGGAAGTTCGGCTGCGGCTCCTGCTGCGGGCCATCGACGCGCACGGCCATGAAGGGCCGGCGGAACTCGGCAAGGTCGAGACCCTTCTGGCCGCGCTCGATCGGGCCATCGCCGCCGGTCTGGCGGCCAATCGCCGTGCCCCCGCAAATGGCCGTGCGATCCTGAAGCAAACCCTCGCGGGAGCCTTGATCAGCCTTGCCGGGGGGCGTATCCACATCGCGCCGGCGCCGGCCCGGCGATCCAAAGGCGGGTGAGAGCGGATCATGACACCGGCCGTTTCCGCCGTGCCGCGTCAGGACACCTTAACCAGGCAGGAGAAACCCCGGCCAGCTCGCCATTATTTCAGCGGGAATCGCTCTAAGATGGGATAAATAGTCCCATCTCGTTCCCTTGGCAGCGACGGGGGCGGCACCTAAATTGTAGACGTCTAACGACGGGGATTCCTTGAGGATTTCCTCGCATTGCCCACGATAACTGGGCCAGATAAATGGGCAAATAGCTCCCGAAGGACCAGGGCCGCGATCCGCGCGACCACGAAGGAAGATCGATGAACGCCAATCTGCGCAATTTCGCCCTCTGGGTCATCATTGTCTTGCTGCTGTTGGCGTTGTTCACGCTCTTCCAGAATCCGGGCCAGCGCGCCTCCTCGCAGGACATCGCCTTCTCCCAGCTCCTGAGCGAAGTTGACCGCGGCAATGTGCGCGATGTCGTGATCCAGGGGCCGGAGATCCACGGCACCTTTACCAACGGCTCCAGCTTCCAGACCTATGCGCCGAACGACCCGACGCTGGTGAAGCGCCTCTATGACAGCAAGGTCCAGATCACCGCGAAGCCGCCCGGCGACAACGTGCCATGGTTCGTCTCGCTGCTGGTCTCCTGGCTGCCCTTCATCGCGCTGATCGGTGTCTGGATCTTCCTGTCGCGGCAGATGCAGGGCGGCGCCGGCAAGGCCATGGGCTTTGGCAAGTCGCGCGCCAAGATGCTGACCGAGGCGCATGGCCGCGTCACCTTCGAGGACGTTGCGGGCGTCGACGAGGCCAAGCAGGACCTGCAGGAGATCGTCGAATTCCTCCGCGACCCCGGCAAATTCCAGCGCCTCGGCGGCCGGATTCCGCGCGGCGTGCTGCTGGTCGGACCTCCCGGTACCGGCAAGACGCTGATCGCCCGCGCGGTGGCTGGTGAGGCTAACGTTCCCTTCTTCACCATCTCGGGATCTGACTTCGTCGAGATGTTCGTCGGCGTCGGCGCCAGCCGCGTCCGCGACATGTTCGAGCAGGCCAAGAAGAACGCGCCCTGCATCATCTTCATCGACGAAATCGACGCGGTCGGCCGTCACCGTGGCGCCGGTCTCGGCGGCGGCAATGACGAGCGTGAGCAGACGCTGAACCAGCTGCTGGTCGAGATGGACGGCTTCGAGGCCAACGAGGGCGTGATCCTGATCGCCGCCACCAACCGCCCCGACGTGCTCGATCCCGCGCTGCTGCGTCCCGGCCGCTTCGACCGTCAGGTCGTGGTGCCCAATCCCGACGTCGTTGGCCGCGAGCAGATCCTCAAGGTTCACGTCCGCAAGGTGCCGCTGGCCCCCGATATCAACCTCAAGACCATCGCGCGCGGCACCCCGGGCTTCTCCGGCGCCGACCTGATGAACCTCGTCAACGAAGCTGCGCTGACCGCTGCGCGCCGTAACAAGCGCATGGTGACCCAGGCCGAGTTCGAGGAAGCCAAGGACAAGGTGATGATGGGCGCCGAGCGCAAGTCGCTCGTCATGACCGAGGAAGAGAAGCTGCTGACGGCCTATCACGAGGGCGGCCACGCCATCGTCGGCCTCAACGTGCCGGCGACCGATCCGATCCACAAGGCGACCATCATCCCGCGCGGCCGTGCGCTCGGCATGGTCATGCAGCTGCCGGAGCGCGACAAGCTGTCGATGTCGCTGGAGCAGATGACCTCGCGCCTTGCCATCATGATGGGTGGCCGCGTCGCCGAAGAGCTGATCTTCGGCCGCGAGAAGGTGACCTCGGGTGCTGCCTCCGACATCGAGCAGGCCACGCGCCTGGCCCGCATGATGGTGACGCGTTGGGGCCTGTCCGAAGAGCTCGGCACCGTCTCCTACGGCGAAAACCAGGACGAGGTCTTCCTCGGCATGTCGGTCTCGCGCACGCAGAACGCCTCCGAGGCCACGGTCCAGAAGATCGACTCCGAGATCAAGCGCCTGGTCGAGGAAGGCTATCAGGAAGCGACCCGCATCCTCACGGAGAAGCGCGCCGATCTCGAAGCCTTGGCCAAGGGCCTCTTGGAGTTCGAGACGCTGACCGGCGACGAGATCGTCGACCTGCTCAAGGGCAAGAAGCCGAACCGGGAGTCCGTGCTCGAGCCGACCACCCCGCGCGCCTCCGCCGTGCCGCCGGCCGGCAAGTCGCGCCCGCGCCCCGATCCGGATCCCGGCCTGGAGCCGCAGCCGCAGGCGTAACGCACGGCAGGACAAATTGAAAAACGCGGCGGAGCGCCGCGTTTTTTTGTTGCCAGGGTTGACGCAGTTGCGCCCGAAACTCAGGTCTCGTGCCCCGGACGCGGTGCGGTGCGAAGTGCCGCTCCGCAGAGCGGGGGCCCATGCCCCCGCATCCTCCACGTCGCTTTGTGGGGCCCGGCTCTGCGCGCTTTACCCACCCGACAATCTGGCGCCATAATGATTGGAGTTCGCCGCGATGTCATGGCATGCTGCCTTCAAATAAGGGTGCGGCGCGATCGCACGAACAGAACGGGAGGGGAGGCGGATGCGCTTTGCGAGAGCATTGGGCGTGCTGTGCGCCGTTGCATTTGTAACATTGTCTGCCCCGTCCATCGCTGCCGAGATGCGCGGCGTCACCGCATCCGAAATCAGAATCGGCCAGACCATGCCCTATAGCGGGCCGGTGTCGGCCTTTGGCGCGCTCGGCAGGGGCGAGGTGGGCTATTTCAAGATGCTGAACGAGAAGGGCGGCATCAACGGCCGCAAGGTCAACCTGATCTCGCTGGACGACAGCTATGCGCCGCCGAAATCGGTCGAGCAGACCCGCAGGCTGGTCGAGAGCGACGAGGTCGCGCTGATCTTCTCCTCGATTGGCACCGCCCACAACACAGCGATCGCGAAATATCTTCAGTCCAAGAACGTGCCGCAGCTGTTCATCGGCTCCGGCGCCTCCAAATTCGCCGACATCACGCAATATCCGCAGGCCACGATGGGCGTGCAGGCGCCGTTCCGTTACGAGGCGCGGCTCTATGCGCGCTATGCGCTGGCGAAGAACCCGAATGCGAAATTCGCGGTGATCTCGCAGAACGACGATTTCGGCCGCGATTATCTCGCCGGCCTGAAGGACGTGCTCGGCGAGAAATACGATGTTGTCGTCACCAATGCGACCTACGAGATTCAGGATCCGACCATCGATTCCCAGATCGTGAAATTGAAAGCGTCAGGCGCCGACGTGTTCGTGATCGCGGCAACGCCGAAATTCGCCGCGCAAGCGATCCGAAAGTCCTTTGAGATCGGCTGGCGTCCGATGACGTTCCTCTCCAACGTCGCAGTATGGATTTCGACGGTGATGGAGCCCGCAGGGCTCGAAGCCGGCACCGGCATCCTCTCCACCGCCTACGTGAAGGACCCCGACGATCCCGCCTGGAAGGACGATCCCGGCGTAAAAGGCTGGCGGGAGTTCATGACCAAGTATGTGCCGGACGCCGACCAGCACGATACCAACTACGTCAATTCCTACAACAGCGCGATGGCGCTGGAGGCGGTGCTGAAAGCCTGCGGCGACGATCTGTCGACCGAGAACATCCTGAAGCAGGCCTATGCGATTCGCGATCTCGAATTGCCGATGCTGCTGCCGGGCATCAAGGTCAACACCAGCCCGACCGATCATGTCCCGGTCGACCAGATGCAGTTCATGCGTTTCAACGGCAAGAGCTGGGAACGTTTTGGCGAGTTGCAGACGGGGAATTGAGGGTAGGGCGTGTACTCAAAAATCCGAGCGTCCGCTTTTGGGCCATGAGGCGACCAAGCTCGGGTCAGTCCGGGATGCCTGATCGTAACCCAAAGCGGACGAGTTGTCCGAAAGACAATCGCGTGGTCAGTCGAAGTATTTTGAGACATTTAGATGTGAGCTACTTCACGTCTCTGAATGCCGAAGAAATGTACTTTGGTCCTCTGGTCATGTCCCTGGGAGACATCATGAGGAGAGCGACATGTCGAACCAGTATCGTCCTATGACAAGGGAAGAACTTGAATCGTTGCGTCCCATCAAGGCGACCAAAGAAAACCCCTATTTGCAGTCAAAGCGCGTTTTCGAGGGGGCGTATGTTTATGCTCCGGCAGGCACCGAATTCACTTCGAAAGTGAGCCGCCAGCGTATCGGCGAACGAGCCGATGGACAGATTTTGTGGAAGGTCGGAATCGAGATTGCCGGTGGGGCCGCTCCTGCATTTCCTTTGGGCAATACGGTCCAGAGACATGAGCGAACCAGGACAGCGGGGAAGATTACAGGCCATTCATCGTACCGGCCTGAGTGGATGGATGTGAATTTTTCCCCCAAGACTGGCGTGCGCCCGCCGAAGCCCAAAATTCGCGATAAAAAAGGCCGCAAGGTCACACCGCTCACCGTGTTCCCCGGGGACGGGCGCCACATTCTATTTGACACGAGTTGGCCGTGGCTCCTGACCGGAAAAATCATCACGAGTGACAATGACACGGGTTCCGGCGTGCTGATCGGCGATCGGCTTGTCCTTACCGCCCGTCATCTCCTGCCCTGGAATAGCATTTCGACCGGGAGCTGGTGGATGAAATTTACGCCGCACTACTTCGATGGGACAGAGCCGTTCGGTTCTTCGTTCGTTAGTGACGCGCGCCACTACGGAACTGACGACACCGAATTCAATCTATCGCACGATTACGCGGTTCTGAGGTTGTTCGAACCTCTCGGGCATCAGCTCGGCTATATCGGCACGACCTCCTTCGATGACGATTGGCGAAATCTCAACGTCTGGTCCAACATTGGCTATCCTTTTGACGTCGGCGGTGGGGAACGCCCCGCTGTACAAAACTTCCAGCCAATGGAAGACGACTACGAAGATGATGATGGGCAGACCCTCGAAACGGAGGCCAGTCTGAACCATGGCAATTCCGGCGGGCCGTTTTTTGCATGGTTCGAAAATGGGACGCAGGTGCGCGCGTGTGGAGTGGTATCAGGCGAAGTGAGTTTCAATGGCGACGTCGACAATTCTGTATCCGGTGGCGACAACCTGGTGAACATAGTGGACTGGGCACGAGCGAACTGGCCGTTATAAGGGATGGCAGAATACTTGCGCGCTTAGTTCTTGTATCTCCGAGTCGGTTGAGCGAGATACGCACTTCGCCATCGCGACAAACTCGGCATGGCGTGTCGATGTCGGCGATGAGGGGCAAGGGCGATGCGGCGTCGACAAGCCGACGCGATTGACCGAAGCGCTCAGTCCAACGGCGCGGCTTGGTTCGCAGTGGCCGAGACGACTAGTTGTTTCATTCCCGTTACGGAATCTCAAAGACCGTCATCTCCTCAGCGATGCCGCGCAACGCCGCTCCCTTAGCGACTGGTTTGAGATTGTTGGCTTCCAGCAGCATGGACGTCTGCAGATTCTCGACCACGCGTCCAGTGACTACAATCGAGCGAGAGACTGCCAGCTCCTGCACGCGAGCGGCGATATTGACCGTTTGACCAAAGTAATCCTGGCGACCGTTCTGGATGACTGCGAGGCATGGCCCTTCATGAATCCCTATTTTGAGAACGAGATCCTCCCTCTTATGCTCTACATTAAGGCTCAGCATAGCCTCGCGCATGCGGAGCGCCGCAGCGACCGCCCGATCGGCGGTCGGAAAAGTCGCCATCACTGCGTCACCGATGGTCCGTACGATTGCGCCGCCGTGGGCGGCGACGATTTCTGTTAGGACGTGGAAGTGCTCGCGGACTAGATGAAATGCAGCCAAATCGCCAAGGCGTTTGTAGAGCGCCGTGGATCCCTTGAGATCGGTGAACAAAAACGTGAGGTTGGTAATTTGTAGTTGCTGGTCGGCGTCAAGCGTTTCGGTACCGTAAAGGTCTCGGAAGGTCTGGTTACACAGCAGACGCTTTCCAGTTAAAAAGGGTTTCCGGTGGGCAAGGAGATTGTGGACCGCGGTACCCATAACCCACACTGTGGGCAATATCCGGAAATTGGTGCGATTCTCCAGCAAAAGATGCAATGGCCCTGGACGAAGTTGTATAACCTCGGTTGGGGCTCTCACATTGTTGTAAACGACCGAAACGTTCTGGCGCTCGCTCGTGGGCTCGCCGCTCACGTCAAGGAATTGGGCTGCATGTATCACCGGCTCAAAGACAACCACATATGCCGCTGGGATCGGCAAGGATAGCTGAGCCCTTTCGCCAGCCGGCAGCTCGACTGAATCAAGTATAGCGTTCTCCATTACCTGCTCAAAAGCTTCGGGGAGATCGACTCCCGAACTCCAAAGAACCTGTCGGTAATACTCCCAAATGGGAAGTGTTTCCGGACTGTGCCCCGCAATCCTGCGCACGCGCGCGGACACCGTGAACGCCACCTCGACCAATTCATCGAGTGTGAGCTTGAATCCCGCCGCACACAGTTCACATGCGTATTCTTCACGGCGCACGGTCCTCAGCGTGGCGTGGGTGTTGAGAACCCCTCCGCAGGCGGGGCAGAGCACGTTCCAAGATAGCTCGAATATGCCCATCTGCGTGGCATGCAGAAATGCTGCAATGGCACGCTCCTCATCGAGGCCGGCCTTCGACGCAAAATCCAGCACGTTGATGTGGCATAGCTTGTGGTCAGGAGCCTCACGGATGAGCCGCTCAATAGCATCCATCGCGTTGCCATCAACCGACTGCCGCAGCTCGTTAAGCAGTGCATGAGTTTCGCACGCCATCAGCACGTCCATCAGACGGAGACACTAGCGACATCTATCTCGTTGAGTCCGGTGATAATGCCGCCGGCGAGGTATTTGCCTTGCTATTCGATCGAACAAACGTAAGGAGAGTGTAACATGGAACTCTCCGTTACCAGACGCGTCCTGCGGACTACCTCGTCTGCTTGTACTACATTGTGAATTAGGCCCCACCGCCGCGGCCCAGCCGAATGCCCGTTGGGGCGTCGGCTGTCGGGCGTCGAGCAGAAGCTGATCGCGGCAGTCTGGAGCTCGTAGGTGTTCAAACTAGACTCCGGTAGCGCGCAGGAGTTCTAATGGTGCCTTGATCTACTTCACAATGGGAGGAACTCACATGAGGGAACTCTTGGTGATGGCAGGCTTGGTCGCATTCTCACTGCCGGCGACGGCACAAGACACGCCGATGCGGGTCACGCCAGAGGCAATTACGTGGGCCGAGAACCCGATCTTCCCGAAGGGCGTCCAGACTGCAACTCTCGTGGGCGACCCGACGAAAGCAGGGGATGTGGTCGTCATACGGATCAAGTTTCCCCCAAACTTTCAAATGCCGCCGCACACTCACCCCTATTCCGAAGTTGTGACTATCATCAGCGGCAACGTCGGGACTAGCCACGGTGAAAAATTTGAGAGGAAAGGCGAGCCGTTAAAGCCGGGCTCGTTGTGGGTCTATCCGGCAAAACACGCTCACTACGCTTGGACCGGAAATGAGGAGGGGATTCTCCAAGTTCAATTCGTCGGTCCTGGAGGCATCGATTACATCAACCCAGCGGACGATCCGCGCAAGAAGTAATGGCAGACGCAGCGTCTGGTGCGACTCGGCGCTTCCGAAATAGAGGGTGTGCAAACAGCGGGCTCACGTCGGTTCGGGACCCTTCTGCGAAGTTGCCCCGCGTTTGCCGGAGGTCGGCTCACCGCTCCAGAGCGGACCATATTTGCTCAACCTGAGTTCTTCGCATTTTGACCCATGGGCGATATGGGCCGGATTGAATCATGCAGTGCAGCAGGAGAAGCTCCCATTGTGCTATAAGTAGCCCGGCAAGGGCGGCGGATAGCTCGCGACACCCGGCGGAAGCTGGTAGGTTGTTGCCGTCAGGAGCTTGGCGATGACATCCATCGACGAACGCCTTCTCGAAAACAAGATGACCCAGATCGAGCAGGCCCGTACGTGGAGCCCGCGCGTCATCTCCAAGTTTGAAACGCTTATCCGCAGCGGCGACGAGGTCAGCCTCTACCGTGCCAACCCCCTGGCCTTCGCACGTGATCGCGGTGTGACCGAGCCGGAATCGATCGATCTCTTCCTCCACGCTGCGCGCGCCGGGCTGGTCGACATGCATTGGGACATTCTCTGCCCTCATTCGGGCCTGGTGCTGGAAAGCTTCGGCAGGCTGCGCGCGCTCCGGAGCCATTTCGTCTGTGGGCTGTGCGATATCGACGGTCAGACAGACCTGGACGACTTCATCGAGGTTTCCTTCTCCGTCTCGCCGCAAGTCCGACGCCTTGCCTTGCACGACGTGGACAATCTCTCGATCGAGGACCTGCACTGGAAGCTGAAATTCGCCAGCGGCGGTCGGCTGCCCGGCGGACAAACCCGGTTTGTCGATGTCCTGCGCGGCCTCGTCCGCGGAATGACCTATCTGCCATCCGGCGTGGTGACCACTGTGCAGGCCGAAATTGGGCCCGGCGCGCTATCAGGCGTCAACGTCCAGACGCAGGCCGGCTTCACGATTTCAGTCGTGGACCCCGCTGCCGTAGCGATGCCCAACGCTCCGACGATTGTCCGGATCGCCTATGATGGGCAGCGTTTCGCGCCCGCGGTTTCGATCGTGCCATCGGGGCCTGTGGTCTTCGAGATCAGCAACACCGGCCCCAAGCGCGGTTCGCTGCTCCTGATCAACTGGCCACCCGAGATCGTGGCCATGCCGGAGAAGCCGACGCTCGAATTCGACCCCTACGTCTCCGGCGGCATGCTGCTGACGCGTCAGACCTTCCGCAAACTCTTCCGCTCCGAGCGAGTGGATGAGGAGGAAGGTCTCGGGATCAGGCAGGTGACGTTTCTCTTCACCGACTTGAAGGGTTCAACCGCGCTGTACGAGCGACTCGGAGACCTCAATGCCTATGCCCTGGTCCGGCAACATTTCGCGCTTCTCGACACGGTCGCCCATCGGCATGCCGGTGCCATCGTGAAGACAATCGGCGACGCCGTAATGGCGGCGTTCTCCCGGCCGATCGACGCCGTGGCAGCGTCGCTCGACATCCTGCAGGAAATCGGCCAGTTCAACCGCGAGCACGGCCAGCCCGCCATCATTCTCAAGATGGGCGCCCACTGCGGCCCGTCCATCGCCGTCACTCTCAACGAGAATCTCGACTATTTCGGCCAGACCGTCAACATTGCAGCGCGGGTGCAGTCATTCGCCGGCGCCGGCGAAATCTGTCTGACGGAAGCGCTCTACACGGCGCCCGGCGTTCGCCAACTGCTGGCAGGCCACGATGTCGAGGAGTTCGACGCCCCCCTGCGCGGCGTCGAGGGCGACGCGCGAGTCTATCGCACTACTGGCCGATCGTAGCATTGGCTTGCGTGGAGGAGCACCGGCGGTTTCAATCGTGAATGTCAGCCTTTGTGCCCTTAGCGGTCCTCAGTCTTCGAGGACGTGATGTCTCCCTTCAGAGATGGAACAGTCTCGTGCTGGAATGATAAGGACAAACCTAGCTCGTCGTGCCCGGGGTTGTCCCGGGCATCCACGTTCTCTGTGCTGCATCTTAAGGCGCGAATGACCGGGGACAAGCCCGGCCATGACGACGTATTCCAGCTTGCTATGGCGGGCAAAGGTGCGTAGGCGCCGTGCCCACCATCTCTCTCGGCAATCCCGCTGGAAGTGGTGGGCACGCTTGCGCTTTGCCCGCCCTACGATCTCACTTCGCCGCCGCTGCCTCGTCCGCCTTCTCCCTTACATGCACCACCGCGACATCGTCCGCATAGATCCGCTTCCAGCCCCTGAGCTGGTCGAGGATCTGCGGACCCGGCGCATCGGCGACCAGGATCGTCGCGTCGATCTTGGATTCATCGAGCAGGCGCGGCAGCAGCTCGGGCTTCTTGCCTTCGGTCGCCTTGAAGAAATCCATGATGAACTTCTCGCCATAGAGCTCGGCGCGGCCGTCGACATAGACGGGGATGTCGCGCGAGATCAGATAGCCGCCGAATTGATAGGCGTTGAAGATGCGCTTGGCGCCCACCTTCTCGATCAGATCCGCTGCCGCAACCGGTGTCTGCGTCATAGTGAAGATGAAGCGATGGTGGTCTATGTAGAGCGCGGTCGTGGTCCAGCTCGCGGCCGCGATCATCAACGCGCCTGCTACAGTGACATAGCGGGCCGGCCAGCGGGCGGCGCCGGCAGCATCGGCGGGCGGGCGCGGGAACATCTCGCCGAGCGGTTTTGCCAGCACCAGCGGTACCAGAAAGGCGAAAGCCTCGATGCTCCTGACATGGCTCAGCGCGCTCCAGGTCAGGAACAGGATCAGGAAGATGCGCGGCGCCGAGAGCACGAGGCCGCGGTAATAGCCGAGCGCGATGAGGCCGAGCAGGGCGCCTTCGAACGCGGTGAAAGTGGCAAAGTTCGCCGGCATCCATTCGAAGATCACGGTGAGCAGCTCGCCGAGGCTGAGGATGTTGGTCGCGCCCATCAGTGTGCGCCAGCCATAGGGCGTGGCACAGCTCGCGATCAGCGCGGCGATGCCGAACAGCACCCAGCGCATGAACAGTGAAAGCCGCTGTCCCTTCTCGGCATGCTCGACCGCCTCGAGCGAGATCGGGCCGATCAGCGCGAGGCCGAGCACGAAGCCGCCATGCAGATTGGCCCACAGCGCTATCAGCGGCAGCCAGGTCCACGACGGCGCGCTCCTGCGGTCGGCAGCGGCCATCAACAGGCCGACCCACGCCACCATGACCGGCAGCGCCAGGATATGCGGCCGCGCCAGCACGTGATGGATCGACAGCATCAGCGCCAGCATCGCGAACAGCACCGCGCGTGGCGCCGCGATCTGCGCGTCGAGCAGATGGACGAACACGGCGACCGTCAGCGCCATCCCGATCGCTGTCAGCATCACCGGGCCGGCCCAGTCCCATTGCGCATAGGAGAAGGCGAACAGGACCTGCGACAGCCACGACGTCGAAATCCACGGCGCACCGGTCCGCGTGAAGGAATAGAAGTCGGTGTACGGCACCGCGCCGTGATCGAGGATCCATTGCCCGATCTTGATCTGCCAGAACGAGTCGGAGTCCTGAAGCAGCGTGTCGCCGACATAGAGGAAGAACAGATAGGCTCCGGCGCCGGCGCACAGCGGCACCAGGGCGCGCGCGCGGCTCTGCACCGCGATGCTGTTGGCGAAGGAAAGGGACATGCCGCCTCGTCGTCCTGCTTGTTCTTGTCGGCTGGAGCATGATCCGGCCCCGACGGGCCGCGTTAGCGCAAAGTGCGTAGCGGTTTTCCGGGAAGATCATGCTCGAACAATAACCTGAAGCGCGATGAGCGATTAATCCATCGCGCGCCAGGCGGCATTGGACCACGGCCGGTCATAACTTGGGGTAAATCTGTGAGGCTGGCTTCGCTGCGAATGCGGACAATTTAACCGATCGTTTTCAATTCCCCTTTACCATCCGCGAATACGCGCAAACCGCTCCGTGTTTACGCAGCCGAGTTAACTGCGACGCAAGTCTTTGCCTCTACGTTCGGTTCCATGGTCGGGCGGCGCTGGGAAGCCGGGAAGACCAGATCAGTTGTAGCCTCGTGTACTCTTTGGAGCAGTCTATGAAGAACCTCGTTTCGCGTTTCGTGAAGGACGAATCCGGCGCCACCGCGATTGAATACGGCCTGATCGCTGCTGGCATCGCGCTGGCGATCATCACCGTCGTCAACAATCTCGGCAGCTCGCTGAACACCAAGTTCGGCTCGATCTCGTCCAGCCTGAAGTAAGATTGGACGACCTGGGAATTTGAGAGCCCCGCCCTGGCGGGGCTCTCTTCTTCTGGAGCTGTTGCACTCGAACGATCTCGACCCGCACGGTGCGCCGGCGATGCAGGGCATCGCCCTTGGCGACCTCTTCACCATGAGGGGCTTATCTCGCCGCAAAACACGACCTCGTCCAGAGGCGGCATTTTTCTTCGTATGCGTGTCCGGGGTCCGCGAGAGCTGGCGGCCTCGTGTTGACTCACCGTGACTGAGAAGGAAGCTGCGCCGGTGCGTCGTCGCGGACGTGAACCACAGCGATATCGTCCCCATAGAGCCGCTTCCAGCCTGGCAGATGGTCCATGATTCTGGCGACGGGGGCGGTGGTGTTCAGCAGCGTCGCGTCGATCCGGTAGGTCTCGAACAGACGCAGCAGAGTCTCCACGTTCTTGCCCTCGACGGCGTCGAAATAGTCGAGCACGAACTGCTCTCCATACAGCTCGGCCCGGCCATCGATGAACGTCTTGATGTTGCGGGTAATCAGATAGCCGCCGATCGGAGCCGTGCTGAATATGCGTTGCGCGTGCCGCCGTTCGAGCAGGTCGACTGCGGCCGCAGGAATGTTAGTGCCGGAGAAGGCATACCGGTACGGCGTGGCATAGGAGCGTGTGATACCCCAGCCGGCCGCGACGACCGCGAGCGCCGCGATTGCGGTCATTGACAGGGAGGACCGCGCTTGTTGCGCCACGGCTCTCGTCAATCGCAATTGTTCTGCGATCGGCTTCGCGACCACGAGCGGGGTCAAGAGTGCAAAGACCTCGATGTTTCTGACGTGGGTGAGTGCCGCCCACGTCAGGCCGAGCAGCAGGAGAATGCGGGTCCATGGCAGCACCAGCCCGCTGTAATAGCCGATGGCGATCAAACCCAGCAGTGCGGCTTCAAACATGCTGAACGAGCTGAAGTCGGCTGGCGTCCACTCCGAGATCAACGAAAGCACCTTGCCGAGGCTGAGGATTTTCGTGGCTCCGAGGAGTGTTTCCCAGCCGTACGGCGTGCAGCAGCTCGCGGCAACCGCAGCAAGCCCGAACAAGGCCCAGCGCGCTGCCAGTGCAAAACGGTCCTTGCGATCGGTGGACGCGATCGCATCGAGGCCAATGGGTCCAATCAATACCAGCCCGAGGACGAAGCCGCCGTGAAAATTGGCCCATAACATCATCAAAGGCAGCAACAGCCAAGAAGGCGCGGCGCGCCGATCGGCGGCCGCCAGCAGCCCGCCGACAAAGGCCAGCATGACGGGCAGGGCCAGCATGTGCGGGCGGGCAAGAAAGTGGCCCACCGACATCCAGAGGATCGGGATGACGAGCAGAAAGGCGCGCACGGGCTCCAGATAGGGCTCGAGCAGGTAGACAAAAATCGCCACGGTCGCACCGATCGCGAGCGATGTCAGGATGACTGCGCCCGACCAGTTCGATTTCTCGTAAACAAAGCGCGAACAGGACTTGCGAGAGCCACGAACTCGAGATCCAGGCCTCACCGGCTCGCGTGAACGAATAGATATCGTTGTAGGGAAGTGCGCGGTGTTCGAGAATCCACTGGCCGATCTTGATCTGCCACCACGTGTCGGTATCGCGCAGCATGACGTCGCCGATGCCCAGAAAGAACGCGTAGACAATGGCACCGATGCAGAACGGCATGAGCCAGCGTGCAACTCCACGGACGGGAACGCTGCTTGTAGCGGAAATCGACATGGGACTCTCGGGAGTTGAACGGCCACGCGGAACAGTGCGACAGCACGTGAGCATGCTCTCCTTTAAGTTGTAGTAAACCGGGCCGGTTCGCCGTGGCACGCGGTGCAAGGTTTCGTTTACGCGTTGCTCGCGGAATCGCGTGGCGCCCGTATGCTCATTTGCATCTTGTCATTCATCCTGAATAGTTGTTCAGTCTTTGCGGGGCGATTTGCATCTTTGCGTGACGAAGCGTTTGGCCGCAGGGCGTGCGGCCGGCGTGTGGGACAGGAAGCGCGCCATGGTTTATCGGCGGACGCATCAAGTGGTTAAGCGCCTGGCGGCGCGACGCAGCGCGATACTGGCCGCAGCGCGCGAGGCGGCGGCGGAAGGCGGCATGGCGGCAGTGCAGATCGCGCCGGTCGCGGTCCGGGCCAATGTCGCGGCCGGGACCGTCTACCGCTACTTCCCCTCCAAGGCCGAGCTGATCTCCGAACTGATCGCCGAGGTCTCCCGGGACGAGCTGGCGGCGATTCGCCGGGCGGCTGACGCCGCGCCGGGCCCGTCCTCGGCGTTGGCCGCGGCCGTCACCACCGTGGCAGTCCACACCCTGTCGCAGCGCCGCCTGGCCTGGGGCATCCTCGCCGAGCCGGTCGATGTCGATGTCAGCGCCTCGCGCCTTGCCAGCCGGCGCGAGATCGCGGGCGAGATTGCCGCCAGGATCGATGCCGCCGTCCGCGCCGGTCATTTGCCGGCGCAGGATACCGCGCTCGCCGCAACAGCCCTGCTCGGCGCGCTGCATGAGGCCCTGGTCGGGCCGCTCGCGCCCGACAATCTCGAAGATCCCGTGAAGATGCGCGATGCGGTGCAGACCGTGACGCTGCTGGCGCTGCGCGCGGTCGGCGTCATGGACGCCCGGGCCCGGGGTCTGGTGGTGCAGCAGACGCTGCTGCCGACAACCAAGGCACTGGTCGGGGCTGCCGGCTGAGCCGATCGATCGGAAGTGCTCTAATCTCGGATCGGCAGTTTTGCGCCGCGTCCCAGCGCGAATTGACCGACCGGCCCCTCGACGTGGAATTCGAGCCCCGTCATTCTTGCAAACAGGTCAATATTGCTGGTGCCGATGGCGCAGCCGCCAAGGCCCATGTCAGCCGCCGCAAGGTAGAACGTCTGGATCATGCAGCCGACATCCTTCAGAACCAGCGAATATGCGATCGAGCTGTATTTCCAGGAGATCCGCCCGAAACGCGCGGCGATCGTCATCAGGACCTGCGGCGGCCCGGATGCGTCCATGGAAAACTCGGCCGCCGCGAGAAGCTCCCGGAGCTGCTCGGGGGAGGCGTCGAGCGTGACCAGCGCGTGGCCCCCGGCGTCGTAATGGTAAAATCCGCGTGCCAGGCCCTCGCAGTTGGAGACCGCCAGATACAACTCCAGCTCATACGCACTGCCGGCCGCTGGATACGGCCGTGAGGTGTAGGTGACCTCGGAGCCACCGCCGGAATCGTCCCCGCTCTTCCATTCCGACAGCACGCGGGCGGTCGTGCCGAGAAACTGCGCGAGCTCGGGAAGCGTGACGGGATTCTGGTCGTCGAAATCCCGTGTCGAACGGCGGGCGCGCAGCAGCTTGGCGAGCGGTGACACTGGCGCGACCGAGGCGAATTTGTCGAGGGAGATCATCTTGCCGGGCCAAGGCGGGCGCAGCGCGGGCAGGGACGGAACGGCGGCGGCATAGGCGTATGCACCGCCAACGGGTTCGGTATGCCGGCCCTCCGTGCTCCGCGTGTGAAACAAAAGATCATGGAAATCCCAGAGAACGAGATTGCCGTCGCCTTCGTTCACCCGGAGGCCGTCTGCGTCTTTCGTATCGAGCTTGATCAACATCCCGCCGTTGAGCAGCAATCCGAGCAGATCGAGATCCAGCGCAGCTGCCTGCCTGCGCAGATTGCCGATCTTCTGAGGACGTGACAGGGCAGCGAGCGTGGCGGCGATGGCAGGATCGCAAATCCGGAACAGCGCGCCAGCGCGCGGCGATTCCAGCACCATTTCGTTGCCGCGCCGGCGCAGATAGGCAAAGCGCGACAAGGCGAGGGTATCGCCATTCGACAGCTTTGCCGGCTCCGGCCAGTATTCGGCAATCTGTGGCTCGATGATCACCACGTCTTGCATGTTACGCGGCGAGAACAGGCGATAGTCGAGGAGCCTGTGCCGCGCCAGCCGCTGCACCAGAGCATGAACCTGCCTCGCGACGATGCTCCTGTCGGCAAGTGAGGCGAGCGGCAGGCCGGTGGCGAGGGAGCCTGCGCGTTCGATCGCCGCGCGACTGTATTGTCCAAGGTTGAGCGACGTATCGCCGGACACGGCGGGCAACGCTTCCGTCGGCCTGCATGTGCAGGGAGAAGCGGCCGTTCAGCCGGGCGGCGATGACAGGTGGGTCTTTCCTGGCCAACTTTTTCCGCGAGGTGCGCACGGAGGCAGCCTTCAAGTGTGTGGCAGGAACGGGGTCAGCTCGCTTTCCAGGCGCGGGCGATCCAGTAGCCCAAGCTTCACCGGCACATCGTAGAGCCGGCCGGGTCCGAAGCGACGATAGAAATGCCGCAAGCCCGGGACGAGCACTCTGACGACGGGGACCTCGACGTCCGGCCGTGTCTGGTCGAGCACGAGGAAGTCGTATCCGGCGCGGACCGCGATCTCGACGCAGGCATTGACCTGGTCGCGCGTATTGTCGTGAAGCTGGATGTCGGGCGCCGGCGGGACGACCGGGTTGTCGCTCGGGATCAGAAACGGATAGTCCTCGAGCCGCAGGGGCGTGATACCGTCGAGCGACGGCTTCTCGCCGCTTCCGCCGCCCATCAAGCCAATCGACATGAATTGGGTCAGCTCGGTGAGCGAGCGCAGCAGGGCGATGCGGCGATCGAAATGCGCGCCGGACCCGAACTCGATGTTCTCGTGCCCATTTTGCATCCAGTGCATGATCGCAACATAGGAGGGAATGCCGAGATCGCTGGTGATGTCGAGGACCCAGAGCCGGCGTCCAGCATCGGCAAACTGGCGCTGCAGATCCCGTACGTAGGAATCCTCGAATTGCGTGAGATCGACTGCCGCACGTTGCACGCGATTGTACCACCAGATCGCATAGGCATCGCGTTCGACCAGCTCAAGAAAGCCCTGAACGATGGCTTCCTCGCGCGTGTTACCGGCCGCGCATCCGTTCGAATCCGTGTGGAAGCCGCCATAGAAGAAATACAAGAGGCCAGTCGGAAGATATTTGAAACGCTTGTCGCGCAGCGACCAGACCGGTGACCATTCGGTCCTCGTCGAGGGATCGAACGGCTCGGGGACCGGATGTGAATCGTCAGGCAGAGGGACATGCCTGTTCTGGAACTGCAGGTCGCTGAAGAATTGGACGTCGTTGGGCAGCAGCGCGTCGCCAGGAGCGAAGTCGGCGAAGCGTCGCGTCGCCCTGATCTCGTCACCCTGGAAAATACCGGAGTAGCGCTCGATCGCTTCCATCAGCGCGCTGGCCTCGCCCTGCTCGGCCGTGGAGCCCTTGCCAAAACTGCCGCCGCTCAGGCCGGACCTGAGTTGGTCGACATTCCACGCCGGCGCAGAGAAATTGTGGTAGGCGAAGAAATTGGTGTTCATCGGCAGATCGACCTCGATCCGCTCGAGCCTGGACACCACGCCGGTCAACGGACTGACGTGTTTGCGGAATCGCGCCACAGTGGCTCGCGACGTCACGGTCCGGTATCCGCCGCTGGTCATGACGAGACGTTTGCCTTCGGCAATCTCGATCGGCGCTGCTGCTCGCCGCGGATTCCTCAGTTTCTTGCTGCCACAGGTCCGGCATTGCGGACGTTTCGCAACGTAGTGCTTGGCGATCGCGGCCCCGGTGAGGTCGACGCTTGCAATGTGGTCGCTGAGATCAGTACGAAATCCGGTGGCGATCGCCTTCGCGATTTCAATGGCAGCGAAGTGGACCGCGGTCTGCCCGACACTGTTGTTGACCAGGGGCGATGTTGCAATCGCTTGCGCCGCTCCACGGTCGAGAAATCCCTTGATCTCGCGATTGCGGATCATGCGATCGTGCAGGCAGGTCCAGCAGGCGCTTTCGCCCGGCTTGAACACCGGTCCCACCAATGGAAACACGCCGGAGGGCTGGACCAGCAGCCAGGGCGTCCCGTCAGCCACGCGTTCCTCGTTCAACTCGGCGAGCCTCGGTTCGAGGTAGTCGTTCACAAGCGTGACGATGAGCTTGGGCGACCGCCTGGTGATTTGGACGCCAAGCTTGGTCAACGCCGCGCTCAGTTCGCTGGCACCGCTGACGTCGACCGATTCCACCCGCACTGGCCAGTTGCGCAGGTTCTGTTCGGCGATTTCGGCGGGCAAGCCGATGCTTGCCCAGTATCCATCAATGGGGCTCGCGCGCGATGCTTCGCTGACGACGTAGCGGCGCTCCAGCAGGCGCCTGATCGCTTCCTCGATCTCGGTCACGGGAAAATTCTTCGAGAGCTGGCGGATGATATCCTGGCCAGCACGGCCATTCTTTCCGATCGCGCTCGCGATTGCGCAATAGAGATCTCCGTGCAGGAAGAACTTGCGGTTCTCTGAATAGAGACAGACCACATTGGGAGGAAGCAGATAGGCGGTGAAGTTTGGCGCGAAACGCAAGATGTTCTTGCGCGGCGGCTTCGCGGTGCGGCTCTTTCGCTTGACTGTCATCGGGGCCGTACGCTGATCCTGTTTCCGCCATGTTCGATCGTCGGTGTACGACGAACGCCTTGCTGGCCCGACTTGTGTCGAGCACCACCGGATTGCTTGATATGAGTTGGAACACACTCGCTCGCCATGGGCAAGCCGAGCAGGGAGGCGAAGCGAACGCGGTCGCCGCAAAAGCAAATTGGCCGGGTCGCGTGCGAGCCCGGCCAACGAAATTGCATCATGCCGATGTTGAGTCAGATGCTCAAGCCTAGCACCAGCGGCAGCGCCCCCATGATGCGCAGCATCCTGTGCAAGCTACCACTGGCCACGGCAGGCCGATCCAGCCAATGCCGCAGCCGCCACAACCACCACAACCGATGCCGCAGCGACAGGCTCGGCAACCTGCGCAACCTCTGCAGCCACCACATCCTCTGCAGCCTCCGCAGCCGTGACAACCGCCGCATCCTCGGGCCAGCAGCACATGGCTCAATTCTTTTTTGTCGTAGGCCAGATGAAAAGTGGCGAGGCTGACATCGGCGAGTTCTTCCTCGCTGAGCGCCGTGTACCGACCGGAATTGGAGTTCGGGCTTTGTTGAACCTCGCCTGTCGGCAAAGCGGACGCTGCCGCGCTTCCCGCCAGCGAAAACGTCAGTCCGGCGAGGCCCAGCGCCGGCATTGCGGATTTGGTCTTTCTGTTCTTTTTCGAAGCCTGTCTCGTCCGCCGCATGGCCGCATCCTCCAGGGCTTCAAGTCCGTTCTTCGCGGAATGATCCTACGCCGAGCAAAAGGGGCGAGCAAGATTCGCGGATACACAAAATGGTATGAGCCCATTCGCACGCATTCATCTTCATGAACGACATCGCGGCAGTTTTTCGTCGATATCGATGGACGGCCGTGATGCGGTGCGCAATCGTGAGCGTGCTCAACGGAGAAGCGAACTTGGCCGATCAATTTGGACGCTTCGTTTGGTATGAGCTTCTGACGACGGATGTGCCGTCGGCAGCTGCTTTCTACGCGGAAATTGTCGGCTGGACCGTGAAGGATGCGTCGAGTCCGGAACTTGCCTACACGCTGCTGACCGCGGGTGCTGCTCCGATCGTCGGGCTCATGGGTCTTCCCGAGGAGGGGTTGCGGATGGGGGCAACGCCGAGATGGCTAGGCTATGTCGGCGTGGATGACATGGATGCGACGGTCGCGCAGATCCTCCAACTGGGAGGCGCCATCCTGGTATCTCCGACCGACAGCAATATCGGCCGCATTTCGGTGGTCGCCGATCCGCAAGGGGCAACGTTTGCGTTGGTCACCCGGCTGGCATTTGGCCGGGCGCAAACAAGCGGGTCGGATCAGCCCGGGCGCGTGGGCTGGCATGAGTTGCTGGCCGAAGACCGACGCACGGTCTTTCCATTCTACGGCAAGCTGCTCGGCTGGCGACAAGTCGCATCCGACGTGGATCCGGCAAGCGTGTATGATTTGTTTTCGGCGGCCGGGCAGACGATCGGCGGCATGCTCACCAAGCTACCGAGCGTATCGCACGCCTGTTGGCTTCATTACTTCAATGTCGAGGACATCGGCGCCGCGGCCCGGCGGGTCATGACCGGCGGCGGGCGGGTCCTTCAGCAGCCGATCGAGTTGCCCGATGGCGGCTGGATCGTGCGATGTGTCGATCCCCAAGGCGCCCTGTTTGCGCTGCAGGGCGCTTGGGATCAAAAGGGCGTCGAGAGATCCTCCAGCTCGGAAGTCAGCTGGTCCTCCCAATGGGGCAGCATTGCTTCGCGGGGCAGGATGGTGATCCCCAAGACCAAGCGCTGAAGCGCGACCAGCCGGCTACTGTGCATGGGGTTGTTTTCACGGTTTTTGTCGGCAGCCGGCCGGCCGCCTCAGATATTGGCCTCGCCCTCGGGCCCGACCGAGGCGATGCGGACCATGTTGGTGGTGCCAGGAATGCCAAGCGGCACGCCGGCGACGATGATGACGCGCTGGCCGCCGCGGACGAACCCGTCGCGGAACGCGATCTGACCGGCGCGGCTCACCATGTCGTCCTGGTCGCGCGCGTCCTCCGCCACCACGCAGTGCACGCCCCAGACCACGGCAAGCCGGCGGCCGGCGGTGATGTTGGGCGTGATCGCCACGATCGGGGGCTTCGGCCGCTCGCGCGCCACGCGCACCGCGGTCGAGCCCGAGCTGGTCCAGCAGATCAGGGCCGGCAGGTCGAGCGTCTCGGCGATTTGCCGGGCGGCGTCCGCAATGGCATCGCCCGCGGTGGCTTCGGGGGAGGGGCGCTGGGCGGCGACCACGGAGCGATAGGTCGGGTCGCGCTCGACCTCCTCGCCGATGCGGTTCATGGTCGAGACCGCCTCGACCGGGAATTTGCCGGCGGCCGATTCCGCCGACAGCATGATGGCGTCGGCGCCCTCATAGACGGCGGTGGCGACGTCGGAGACTTCGGCGCGGGTCGGCACCGGCGCCTGGATCATCGATTCCAGCATCTGGGTCGCGATCACCACCGGCTTGCCGGCGCGGCGCGCCATCCGCGTCATCTGCTTCTGCAGGCTCGGCACGCGCTCCAGCGGCAGTTCGACGCCGAGATCGCCGCGCGCCACCATCAGCGCGTCGGAGGCCTCGATGATGTCGGCGAGGCGATCGATCGCCTGCGGCTTCTCGATCTTGGCCATCACCGCGGCGCGGCCGCGAATCATCTTCTTGGCCTCGATCACGTCGTCGGCGCGCTGCACGAAGGACAGCGCGATCCAGTCGACGCCGGTGACCAAAGCGGCCTCCAGGTCGGCCTTGTCCTTCGAGGTCATCGCCGAGACCGGTAGGTCGGTGTCGGGCAGGCTGACGCCCTTGCGGTCGGACATCTTGCCGCCGACCACGACACGCGTCACCGCGTGCTCCTTCGAGGTCTCCTCCGCGATCAGGCGCACCTTGCCGTCGTCGAGCAGCAGCGCATGGCCGGGCCGCAGCGCCGCCAGGATCTCGGGGTGGGGAAGGTTGACGCGTGTCGCATCGCCCGGCGTCTTGTCGGAATCGAGCGTGAAGGTCTGGCCGTTCTGGAGCTGCACCGCGCCTTCGGCGAAGGCGCCGAGCCGCAGTTTGGGTCCCTGCAGGTCGACCAGGATGCCGATCGGCCGGCCGTAGCTGCTCTCGACCTTGCGGATCGTCGCCACGAGCTCGCGCATCTTGTCATGCGGGGTGTGGCTCATGTTGATGCGGAAGATGTCGGCGCCGGCCTCGAACAGGCGGCGGATCATCGCGAGGTCCGACGAGGCAGGTCCGAGGGTTGCGAGAATCTTGATACGGCGAAGACGCCTCATGGCTTATTTCCAGATGGGGGCGGGGGAGCTGGCGGGAGGCCAGGCGCGGCGGGGGGCGTACCACCGGGCGGACTATTGGGTAAACCGGGCACCCCGCCCGGGCCGACCGGGCCTGGCAGGCCGGGCACGCGCTGCTGCTGTGACGGCTGCTCGTTGGCGTCGGTGAGCTGCACCGTCCAGGCCCGCTGCTCGCCGGTATCGACCTCGAAATAGCCGGTCCTGTCATAGCCCCGTGCGAGGCAATCCTCGGTGCCGCGGATGGTGAATTCCTTGTCCCGCGAGCACATGAAGGCCTGGCCCGACCATTCGCCGCCGCGGTCATAGTCGATGGCGTAGATGTAATAGTAGCGGGCGACCAGCGTGCCCCGCAGCAGGGTCTCGCAGGAGCGGGAGGAGATGTTCCACCAACCCTCAGTGGTCCAGCCCTCGGCATCCTTGTAGCCGAGCGCAATGCCAACCCGGCTCGAAGTGTTGTTGCAGAGGCGGAAATCAGCGGCGGCCGGGCTTGCCGAAAGACACAATAGGCCAACCGCCAGCACCGGGACCAACCGGGCGAGCAGGCGAAGGGGGGAGCGGGAAGATTCGGCGATCATTGTCGCGGAACGTATACCAGATGATTGACGATTTGGCGTAGGGCCGGGGGAACCGCCCGTCAGGCCGCTGGGCTCGTGTGAGCCGCGATATGGCAAAATCTGTGACAGGACCCACCTGATCCCGTAAGGGTGACCCGATCAGGGGTCAGAGCCAATTCAGGGATCCAGCCATGGCCATCGACGACAAAACCAGAACGGAGCTCGAGGCGGCCGCTTTCCGCCGCCTGATCGGTCATTTGCGTGAACGGACCGACGTCCAGAACATCGACCTGATGAATCTGGCCGGCTTCTGCCGCAACTGCCTGTCGAACTGGCTCAAGGACGCCGCCGACGCCCAAGGCGTCGCGATGAGCAAGGACGAGAGCCGTGAGGCCGTCTACGGCATGTCCTATGAGACCTGGAAGTCGAAGTACCAGGGGACGGCCACGCCCGAGCAGATCGACGCGATGAAGAAGGTTCATCCCCACGGCCACTGACTCTGTGTCCGTCATTCCGGAGCGGTCCGCAGGACCAAACCCGGAATCTCGAACTTCCGGGTTCGATGCTTCGCATCGCCCCGGAATGACCGTGTCATCTCCTGTGGGCGCGCTGTGGACGAGCGCGATGCTTGCTTGAACGCTGGGAGTGCGAACCCTAAGGGTTTTGCCAGCACGCGCGGTGGATGCCGGCGTCCCTCGTTTTGCCAGTTCCATTGGGAGTACCAAGATGGCCACCTCCGCCGCCGTCCGCGACGACGAACCCGCGACGAAATTTGCCAAGGACCAGCTCAAATCCATCATCGAGCGCATCGAGCGGCTGGAGGAAGAGAAGAAGGCGATCTCCGACGATATCCGCGACGTCTATGCCGAGAGCAAGGGCAACGGCTACGACGTCAAGGCGCTGCGTACCATCGTGCGCCTGCGCAAGCAGGACCCGAACGAGCGCGCCGAGGCCGAGACCATTCTCGAGACCTACATGCAGGCGTTGGGCATGCTCTGAGGCGTTTCGCCTCGAGTACGAACTGCCCTAGCCCCGGATGGAGCGCAGCGAAATCCGGGGTCTCGCGCAGCACCGCATCATCGTCCCGGATTGCGCTTCGCACCATCCGGGCTAGGAAACCGAGCTCTTGGAAATCGTCGTGACGCTCAGCGCAGCGCCGCCGTGCGCACGACGAACGACGTCGTCTCGAGCTTGGCGGTGGCGCTGCCGGTAAAGCTGTCGCAGGACAGGCCCTGCATCGGGTCGTCGACAAAGCCCATCGCGATCACGGTCTGCGGCTTGACGAAATAGCTGCGCAGCGCGGCCATATCGAGCTCGCCCATCAGCGTCACCGACATCGCGCGGCTGGCGCTCGGCGACAGCATCACGATCTTGAGCCAGATGCTCTCGCCCTTTGCCGCGGAGAGCCGGGTCGCGGTGGCGACCAGGCCGTCGACGCTCTTGCCGACCACACTGTTGATCTCGGTGGCGGGCGCGGCGCTGCGCGAGGCGGGACGGGTGGAGCGCGGGATCGGCGCCGAGGCGGCAACCACGTTGGCGCGATCGACCGGGGAGGCCGCCGGCGCGTAAGCCAGCGCCTGAAGCGTTGTGTTGGAGACGCTCGCGGTTGGCTGCGGATCGGTCGCAGCCGCAAGCGCCTGGCGGGCCTTCAACGCCGCCACTTGCGCCGGGGTTGCCTGCTGCGGCGTAGCCGGGATGTCATCCCAGAAGCCGCGGGCATTGATGATATCGGCCGGCGTCTCGGGCTTGACGTCGGCAGATTTGCCGGCCGCGGGCTTGTCAGCCACCGGCGCGGGCTTCGGCTTGGGCGGCGCGACCAGCTGCGCATCGGCAGAGGCGAGCTGGAGGGTGGCTGCGACCTGCGGCGGCTTGGCGCGCGGCGTCGGCACCGGATCGGCGGGCTTGGCTGCGGCGGCGACCACGGTCGGTGCCGCGGACTTAGCGGTCGGGGCGGGTGCGCCCTCGTCGTCCTCTTCGGTGCTGGTGGCGGCAGGCGCCGATTTGCTCTTGAACAGGGCGGCAAAGAAGTTCGGCTTGCTGCCGGACTCATCGCCGCTGCCGCGGCGCTCGATCTCGGCCTTGGCGAGCTCATAGCCCTTCAGCGGCACGCCGTCGGTCGGCAAATGCACCGTCTTTCCGTCCGGGAAGACGCGGGCGAGCTGGTCATGCGTCATGCGCGGCCAGTGCCGGATGCTGCCGGTGTCCAGATGCACGAAGGGCGAGCCGGAGGTCGGATAGAAGCCGACGCCGCCGCGCTGCAGGCGCAGGCCGGCGAAGCGGATCTGCTCCAGCGGCACGCCGGGGATGTAGAAGTCCATCGCATGCCCCAGCATGTGCTGGCTGAAGCGCGCCACGCCGGAGGAGCGGCGGCGGAGCATGGCGTTGGTGGCGGGGGAGCGGTAGGAGGAGATGATCTGGATCGGCTGCTTGCCGTCGACGTCGCGATACACTTCCCAGAGGATGTCGAAGAGGTGACGGTCCATCACCGTCTCGTCCTGGGTGCGCCAGTCGCGCAGGAAATGGTTGAGCGTCTTCAGCGCCGCTTCGTCGTAGCGGCCGTCGCGCTTGAAGGTGATGGTGAGGTCTTCGCCGGAATGAGTGTGGTGGAACGAGAGCGTCTTGGTCTCGTTCAGCGCGGTGGCGTTGTGGACCGAGCCCGCGGCGGCAAGCAGCAGCACGGAAGCGAGGCCGATCCGGGATCCGGCCTTCACTCCCGCATGGGACAACGACAGCACAGCGAATTGGCGTGCGAGACCAGTCAGCACGTATGAGCCCACCCAGTCGACGAGCGTTCAAAATGGACTCTCCCGCCAACCCCGTTAGCGCGCGAAAGAGGATGAACGCTTTCTTAAAGCGAGAAGGTTAATTCGAGGTTGACCTTCCCGCCCCCAAACCAAGTCAGAATACGAACCTAAACGGTTGACTGTGGCAAAAAAACGCCCGGTGCCCGCATGCAGGTTGCACAAGGGTTAACGCTAAGCGGCCCCGTCTCTGAGACGGGGCCGCTGATTTCATTGCAGAATTTCTGGAAGTGAGGCGCCGGGCCGGGCTCAGCGGGTAAACACTCGCTGCGGCCGGCGGCCGACCGGAGCCGGCGGCGGGGTCGGTGGACCGAACAGACGCTCGAAGAAGTTCGGACCCGACGAGCCGAACCCGCCGCCATTGTTGGCGACCGCCACGCCCGAGGGCAGCGTGGTCGCCGGGCGCGAATAGCTCGGCTGGGAGTGCGCGACGACGTTCTCAAGATCCTTGCCGCGGCCGTTCTTCAGGATGTTGAGCATGGTCGCGTCGCGGCCATAGACGTCCTTGCGGAATTGCAGCTTGCCGGCCTCGTCCACGAACGCGGTCTGATAGGTGATGTTGACCGGGATCGGGATGGGGAATTTCAGGTCGATCTCGCTCTTTCCGTACATGCTGCGCACGCGCTCGGGCGTGTACTTCTCATTGGGCATGGCGATGTTGAGCAGCACGGAGGCGTACTGATCCGGGTACTGCACGCGCATGCAGCCATGGCTGAAGGCGCGGTCTTCCTTGGCGAACAGGTGCTTGTCTGGCGTGTCGTGCTGATACACCAGGAACTTGTTTGGGAAGTTGAAGCGGATGCGGCCGAGCGCATTGGCTTCACCGGGCGGCTGCGAGATGTGCACCGAGCCGTCGCGGTTCTGTTCGAGCTTGAGGCCCATGCGCTGGAGCACGGTCGGGTCCTGCTGAAGCGCCGGCAGATATTCGTTGTAGACGATCGACGGCGGCACGTTCCAGGTCGGGTTGACCGTGATGTACTTCATCGTCTCGGTCAGCAGCGGCGTTGCGTGCTGGCCCGGCTTGCCGGTGACGACGCGGGTGGTCCAGATCTGCTGGCCGTGCTGCATCACCTTCAGCGTGTAGTCGGGGATGTTGAGGATGACATAGGCGTCGCCCAGCGCGGGCACGCCAAGGTCGCGCGGCAGCCAGCGCCAGCGCTCCATGTTCACCAGCACCACGTCGATCTGCTTGTCGCGCTTCGGCGTGTTGAGCGCCTTGACCGTCTTGTCATCGAGGATGCCGGTCGGCTTCATCTCGGCGCCGTTCTGGAATTTGCGCACGGCTTCGGCGACGGTGGCGTCGTAGCGGGTGTCGCTGGCGTTCTCGGTGATGCCGAGCTTGGCGCGCAGCTGCGGCACGCGCGGATCTTCCACGACGATCTCGGCCTGCTTCTTGCCGGCCGGGGTGTATTTCAGGGCCGGACCGTCGGCGATCTCGATCACAGGGCCGTTGCCCTGGCCGCGCAGCTCCGCGAGCTTGGCCTTCAGCTCCTTGTAGAGCTTCTGCGGTGGGTTGTAGCTGTCGAGCGCCGCGGACGCGTCCGCCGCGGTCGTGACCTTCGTGAGCACCTCGCCCGGGTCGACCGGATGCTCGGGATAAAGGATGTCGGCGCTGACCTGCGACCAATGCATGCGGCCGCTCTGCGCCTGGCGCGCATAGTCGAACATGCTGGCGGTGAGCTTCAGCTCGGCATCGGCGAGCGCATCGGGCGTCGTCGCGGCAGCGAAATCCGGCACCGGATAGTCGGCTGGATTGAGGCCGTCGGACGCCGCGTCCTTCAGCCGCGCGATCACCCCCTTGGCCGCAGCGGTCAGGCTGCCGCCTTGCGTCCATACCGGCGCGAAGTCGCGCGCGCCGTAGAACTTCTCGACGGCTGCGCGCTCGTTCTTGCGATCGAAATGGCGCGAGGCCTTGGCGCCGATGAGGTCCTTGAGCCTGTCGGCGACCGGCTGGTCGGCGGCGGGCACGTTGCTGGCGGCCTTCACGGGCTCGGGGGCCGGAGCCGCTGCGGCAGCGGGCGCGGCCGGCGTTGCCGTCGCGGTATCGGCCTTGGCAGGTTCGGTCTTCGCAGGCTCGCTCTGCGCAGGTTCTGTTTTTGCGGTCTCGCTCTTCGGCGCCTCGGGCGCGGGCGTGGTGGCGAGGTCGGCAGGTTTGGTCTCGACCTTCTCCGCGGCGGGTGCGGGAGCGGCTTCGGCCTTCATTGGCTCCTTGCCTGGCTCCTTCGCGGAGTCCTGAACCGTGGCCGTGGTATCGAGCTTGATGTCGGCGGCGGTCGGGGGTGGGACGTTTGCGGGCTCGGGACGCGGGATCGCGGCTTCGATCGCGAGCTCGGCAGCGCTGCTGCGCGCCTGATCCTGCGCCAAGGCCGAGCTGGCCGACACCGTGAGGAATGTCGCCGCGACCGTGATCAAGACACGGTCAAAGCCTGCACGGTGGTTCAAACAGTCACGCATTGTGTCGCACCCTCGGGTGAACTGTTCCGCGTGGAACAGCTTCGTTGTCGTCCAAATGAGCTTCGGCTAGACCGCGCCGGCCTCGCGAAAGTTGCACGCCTGCACGCAACGACTCCTGAGCAGAGACTCCTACGCAGACGATACACAGGCCCCGGTTTTGCAGCCAGCGCTCCCCGGGGGCAACTCACCACAAACTGACTTCAGGGAGGCCTGTTTGCAACGGATTGTGCGCCCCCGCGGCGCGCTTTTCCCTGTGTCTGTCACTTCCAGGTCACGGTTCGGATCGCTGGCGAATTTTGACATATTTCAACGGCTTGCGGCGGCCTCGCCAGCTCAGGCGAACCTCCGTTCGCATCAGGTTCAATGCGTCTCCTCGCCGCTTTTGCCGCCATGACCGGGAACCCCGGCCTCGTCGAGTTTGCGGTAGAGGGTGGAGCGGCCGATTTTGAGGCGGCGGGCCACCTCGGACATCTGCCCGCGGTAATGCGAGATCGCGAAGCGGATGATCTCGCTCTCCATGTCCTCCAGCGCGCGGACGTCCCCGGTCGCGGTCAACATGGAGAGCGAACCAGCCAAGGGCAGCGGCGCGATCGGTATTTCGCTACCCGATACCACTGGGGCCGCCGCCACCGGCTCCAGCATCAGCGGGGCGGTCGGGATCTCCGTTGCGGGATGCGGCTGCGTGCTGAGCAGCGGAAAGTCGCCAAGGCCGAGCTGGTCGCCGTCGCTCATCACCACGGCGCGGTAGACCGCGTTTTCGAGCTGGCGGATGTTGCCGGGCCAATCGAGCTGGGAGAGGTGGGCCACGGTCTCGCCGCTGATGCCGGTGATCGGGCGGTTCTCCTCGGCCGCAAAGCGCGCCAGGAAATGCCGAAGCAGATGCGGAATGTCCTCGCGCCGGGCGCGCAGCGAAGGGATCGTCAGCGGCAGCACGTGGAGGCGGTAGAACAGGTCTTCGCGGAAATGGCCCTGCTTCACCCGCTCCAGCAGCTTGCGGTTGGTCGCCGAGATGATGCGGACGTCCACCTTCAGCGGCTTGCGGCCGCCGACCGCCTCGACCGCGCCTTCCTGCAGCGCGCGCAGCAGCTTGACCTGCGCGGTCAGCGGCAGCTCGCTGACCTCGTCCAGGAACAGCGTGCCGCCATGGGCTTCGACGAACTTGCCGGTGTGCCGTTCGGTGGCGCCGGTGAAGGCGCCCTTCTCGTGGCCGAACAGGATGGACTCGACGAGATTGTCGGGGATCGCGCCGCAATTGACCGCGACGAACGGCTTGGCCTTGCGCTCGCCGCTGCCATGGATGGCGCGCGCGAACATTTCCTTGCCGACGCCGGATTCGCCCTCGATCAGCACTGGGATCGAGGAGCCTGCCGCCTTCTGGGCGGCGCGCATAACCGGTGCCATTGCTTCGGCGCGGGTGATGATGTCGGAGAAGGTTAGCCGGCCCTCGCGGCTGTGGCGGATGCGCTGCAATTCGCCTTTGAGCGCGCTGGTGTTGAGCGCGTTGCGAAGTGAGACCTGGAGCCGCTCCACGCCGACGGGCTTGACGACGAAATCGGCCGCGCCGGCGCGCATCGCCGAGATGACGTTGTCGATGCCGCCATGGGCGGTCTGCACGATGACGGGGATGCTGAGGCCGGCGTCGCGAATCTTCGCCAGTACGCCCATGCCGTCGAGGCCGGGCATCACGAGATCGAGGATGACGGCGTCGATGGGCGGCGCGTCGGGGGCGGTGAGGGTGGCGATCGCGGCGTCGCCGGAATCGACGACCACCGTTTCGTAGCCGCATTTCTGCACCATGTTCTCGACCAGACGGCGGGCTACAGCGTCGTCGTCGGCGATCAAAATACAGGCAGCCATGGTGTTCCCCGCACGCTACTACTATTTGTCTCGAATCGGGTCACTCTGGCCGAAGCCGATTAACGCACTCTTAAACCTTGATGCCCCCCGCTCGCCGTCGCGATTGTTGAACACAGGTTTCCCTCACAATGAATTCGCGCTCCAAATCCGCCTCGAAGAAGTCTGCTCTCAAAAAGCCCGCCGCCAAGCCAGCACTCCGCAAGCCAAGCACCAAGAAATCTGCCGCCAAGGCAAAACCCTCCAAAGCCGCGAGCAAGACCGGCAGGCTTCCCGAGTGGAACCTCGCCGATCTCTATTCCGGGATCGATGCGCCGGAAGTGGCGCGCGATCTCGAAAAGATGGATGCCGATTGCGTCGCGTTCGAGACCGACTACAAGGGCAGGCTCGCGACAGGGACAGCAAACGAAGATGGCGGAAAATGGCTCGCCGAAGCCGTCCGACGCTATGAGGCGATCGACGATCTCGCCGGCCGGCTCGGCTCTTATGCCGGCCTCGTGCACGCCGGCGACAGCGTTGATCCCAAGATTTCAAAGTTTTACGGCGATGTGTCGGAGCGGCTGACGGCGGCGTCCACGCATCTGCTGTTCTTCGCGCTCGAGCTCAATCGTATCGATGACGATATTTTGAACCGCGCGATGCAAGCGCCGGAGCTGGCGCATTACCGTCCCTGGATCGAGGATCTGCGCAAGGAGAAGCCGTATCAGCTCGACGACAAGCTCGAGCAGCTGTTCCTGGAGAAGGCGCAGACCGGCTATTCCGCCTTCAACCGGCTGTTCGACCAGACCATCTCCGGCCTGCGCTTCAAGGTCGGCGCCAAAGAGCTCGCGATCGAGCCGACGCTCAATCTGTTGCAGGACCGCGACGGCTTAAAGCGCAAGGCTGCCGCGGAAGCGCTGGCAAAGACCTTCAAGGCCAATGAGCGCACCTTTGCGCTGATCACCAACACGCTCGCCAAGGACAAGGACATCTCCGATCGCTGGCGCGGCTTTCAGGACGTTGCGGATTCCCGCCACCTGAACAACCGCGTCGAGCGCGAGGTGGTGGATGCGCTGGTCGCCTCGGTGCGCGCGGCCTATCCGAAGCTGTCGCATCGCTATTACGCGCTGAAGGCGAAGTGGTTCGGCAAGAAGCGGCTCGCCTATTGGGACCGCAACGCTCCGCTGCCCTTTGCCGCAACCGACGTGATCGGCTGGCCCGATGCGCGCAAGATGGTGCTGACGGCCTATCGGGGCTTCTCGCCGAAAATGGCCGATATCGCTGAGCGCTTTTTCACCGACCGCTGGATCGATGCGCCGGTGCGCCCGGGCAAGGTGCCGGGCGCGTTCTCGCATCCGACCACGCCGTCGGCGCATCCTTACGTGCTCATGAACTACCAGGGCAAGCCGCGCGACGTGATGACGCTCGCCCATGAGCTCGGCCATGGCGTGCACCAGGTGCTGGCGGCCAAGAACGGCGCGCTGATGGCGCCGACGCCGCTGACGCTGGCGGAGACCGCGAGCGTGTTTGGCGAGATGCTGACCTTCCGGCGGCTGCTCGCGCAGACCAAGAGCGCAAAGCAGCGCCAGGCCCTGCTCGCCGGCAAGGTCGAGGACATGATCAACACGGTGGTGCGGCAGATCGCGTTCTATTCCTTCGAGCGCGCGGTCCACACCGAGCGCAAGAACGGCGAGCTCACCGCGACGCGGCTCGGCGAGATCTGGCTGTCGGTGCAGGGCGAGAGCCTCGGGCCCGCCATCGAGATCAAGGCGGGCTACGAGAACTACTGGATGTACATCCCGCACTTCATCCATTCGCCGTTCTACGTCTACGCCTACGCCTTCGGGGATTGCCTGGTGAATTCGCTCTACGCCGTCTACGAGCACGCGGCCGAAGGTTTTGCCGAGCGGTATCTCGACATGCTCGCTGCCGGCGGCACCAAGCATTATTCCGAGCTGCTGCGGCCATTCGGGCTAGATGCCAAGGATCCCAAATTCTGGGACGGCGGCCTCTCGGTCATCGCCGGCATGATCGACGAGCTGGAGGCGATGGGCTGAGGCGGCGGCGTTGCCGCGGGTTCCAACGGCCTGGGCCGAGACCTGGTCTCGCGGCTTCCCCCAACATTTTGCTACGTGGGATTGAACGTTGGCGCAAACCGCCAGACTAACTCAAGAGATATTGCGAAATTGCTTTTCAACTATTGATTGTCGATTGGTCGATTTTTGCCTGGTGAGGCACCCATGCTCGATCAAGGACCTGCCGCGCCGACTCCGGAGTCGAAAAACGCTGCCGCGATCGAGCAGGAAATTCCCTGGTGCGAGAAGCACCATCAGATCGTCCGCGACGAAATTGCGGCGATAAACACCCGGCGTGAGCCAGATCGGCGAATCGATCCCGATCGCCTTGAAAGCTGCCAGTTGCTCGACGTTACCGGGCTCGCATTGTCCGGCGGCGGCATCCGCTCGTCGGCCCTGTGCCTCGGCGTGCTGCAGGCGTTGAACCACCACAATTTGATCGGGCGGATCGACTATCTCTCCACGGTATCGGGCGGCGGCTATATCGGCACCTCTCTCAGCGCCACCATGACGGCTGCGCGGCGATTTGTATTCGGCGAGAGGCCGGTCGGTGGAACCGTCACGGCCGCCGAGATCAGCGACACGCCTTCGGTCGGACATCTCCGCAACTATTCCAACTATCTGATCCCGGCCGGGGCCCGCGATCTTCTCACTGGAATTGCAATCGTCGTGCGCGGGCTGGTCGCCAATGTCGGCCTGACGTTACCCGTCGTGCTGCTCTTGGCCGCCGTGACCGTGTGGTCGACGCCGCTGCGGAGCTGCCTGACGGATGCCAATGTCTTTGGTGTCAGCCTCAGCAACAGAAAGCTGTGCGAGTTGTACAATTTCGGCAGCGTCGATCGCTATGGTTTCAGCACGTTCGGCGCCGCGATTGCCCTGGTCATGTTCCTTTGCAGCGGGCTTGCCTATTTCGCATTGCGCTCTGTCCGCGGCAGCGGGCCCAGCGTCGTGCTCGCTTACGTTGGCGGGATCGCGTTGTTGCTGGGTGTTGCCTGCGATTTCGCGCGCTTCCTCCAGGTCCGACATTTTGCGCTGACGCTCGCGATCGCCATCCTCGGGGCCGTGCTGTTTTTCGGATGGGCTCTCAAGCAGTCACTCGCAAGCCCGCAGAATCGGCAGGAGTTCCGTTCCCATTGGCCGAGCGTGGGGGCGACCTTCCTGGTGCTGCTGGCAGTGATCGCCTTCTTCGAATTTCAGCCCTTCATGCTGGAGCAGATGTTCGATGTCGCCGAGAGCGCCGCAATCGGTGGACCGGCCGCCGGTGTTGCGATCGTCTGGATCAAGTCGCTGGCGGCCGCGGCTGCGCCAATTGGTGTTTTCGTCACCGCATTCAGGCAGCAATTCGCAGAACTGTTGAAGGGAAACGGCGCATCCTCGCAGCGCAGCTCGCTGATCCTCAAGATCGTCGCCAAGGTCGCGCTATGGATTGCGGGCCTCGCGCTTCCGCTCGTCGTCTGGGTCGCATACCTCTATCTGTCCTATTGGGGCATCTCCAACGACTTGTTCGAGAAATGTCCGGCGGGTCTGGGGGCAGCCTCGCAAAGAGAATGCCTGGCGAATGCCAAGTCGAACGTTCCCTCCGGCAACCTCGCCGGCAGGATCCAGTTCGATGCCGGCAAGGGCACATTGTCCGCCGAGATTACGCCGAAGGCCGCGCCGCCGGTCGTCGACGACACCGAGCGGTTGACGCCGACCTGGCACACGCCTGCTTGGCTTGAATTCCTGGCCGAAAAAGTCGGACCCGTGGTCCAGGTCCGTTTTCCCGATCTGTTCAAGGGCGAGGCTTCGGAACTCGCCTATTCCTACAGTCTGCCGAAGGTGATCCTCTACACGTTTGCCGGCATCGTCCTGTTCGCCATCTCGTTCCTCCTGACGCCAAATGCGAATTCGCTGCACCGGCTCTATCGCGATCGTCTGAGCAAGGCGTTCCTGTTCGACCCGACACGGTCGGCCGACGGGGGCGTCGCGCGCGCCGAAGCGAGCCTCGATCAGGGGCGCGATTTCCGGGCGCTCGATCGCATGAAGCTGACGGATCTCTATGCAGTTCCGGCCGAGGCGGCGCGAATTCCGGGGCTGCCGGCCACGCCGAAGCTGCACGCGCCCTATCAGCTCATCAACACGGCACTCAATATCCAGGGTTCGGACTTTGCCAACCGGCGTGGCCGCAACGCGGACTTCTTCCTGTTCTCCGCGCTGAATGTCGGCAGCGAGGCCACAGGCTATGCGCCCACCCGTCTCGTCCAGGACGATGAGCAAAGTCTCGACCTCGCGACCGCAATGGCGATTTCCGGCGCCGCGGCTTCCTCGAACATGGGGTCGAGTTCGATCAAGTCACTGACGCCGACGCTTGCGCTCCTCAACGTACGGCTCGGCTACTGGCTGAAGAATCCGCGCTACGTCGACGAGCGTGTGCGGCCGCAACGCCGTTCCACGCCGCTCTATTTCTGGTCCGAAATCTCAGGGCGCCTGTACGAGAACAGCGACAGCGTCTACCTCACGGATGGCGGCCACATCGAAAATCTCGGCGTCTACGAACTGCTGCGCCGGCGCTGCAGGCTGATCATCGCGGTCGACGCAGAAGCCGATGCGCCGATGAATTTCGGCTCCCTGATGACGTTGCAGCGCTATGCCCGCATCGATCTCGGGGTGCGGATCGACCTGCCGTGGATGCCGATTCGCGAGCGCACGCGTAAGCTCATGGCCCGCAATGCCGCCAAGGCAGGCGATCCCGCGGCGGCCGACGATCATGACGAGATGGTGCAAGACCACGTGCACGTCGCCATCGGCACCATCGACTATGGAGGCGATGAAAGAGGCTATCTCGTCTACATCAAGTCCTCGCTCAATGGCGACGAGAACGACTATATTCGCGATTACGCGCGCCGAAACGACCGTTTCCCCCACGAGACCACGGGCGACCAGTTCTTCTCTGAAGAGCAGTTCGAGGTCTACCGCGCGCTCGGTTTCCACATGGCTCATGGTTTCCTCTCCGGTGACAATCCGGTGGCGGTCGGGTCCGGCGTCGCGCCGCGGACGGCCCGGTTCACCGCGGCGGGCGAGCCCGCCGTCGATGCGGTGCGCGAGGCGCTTGGTCTCGCGGTGCTGCAGCGGCGTACGGCGAGCGTCGCCGCCACGATGATCGATCAGGGTTGAGCCGCACGAGAGCCGGATTCGCGGCAATCGGAATTCCAAATGACCTGATTTGCGGCAAAACCGCGCCTGCCTGCCGTTGCCCTGCCGGAAGGTTTGCGGTATCCCAGCCCAATATTTCGGCTCTCGACTGGGGACAATCCATGGCTGACCATAGCGAAGTGGCGTACACCACCGCCGACGGCAACGACTACGTTGCCCACGAGCAGACCTATGAGGGCTTCATCAAGCTCGTGAAATACGGCACGGCGTCGGTCGCGCTCATCGTGATCCTGATGGCGATCTTCCTGACCTGATCTGATCGATCTGGCGGCTGCCTGCGTCTGCGGCGGCAGCTGCCTACAATATTTGCATCCAAGCCGGTTCTAAAACCGGTAACGAACGTTGCGGGAGTAACGCTGTTTTTTTGTGCGTGCGCTGTCCCGCGCCGCCGGAGGGACTATGAAGATCGCCGTTGCCAAGGAAATCGATCCGTCGGAGCCGCGCGTCGCCGCTTCGCCTGATACGGTGAAGAAATTCAAGGCGCTGGGCGCCGAGGTCGCGGTCGAGCCAGGTGCCGGCCTCAAATCGGGCCTCCCGGATTCCGAATTCACCGCCGTCGGCGCCACCGTCAGCGCTGATGCGCTGAAGGATGCCGACATCATCATCAAGGTGAAGCGCCCTGAGGCGTCCGAGCTTGCGCAGTACAAGCGCGGCGCGCTCGTCATCGCCATCATGGATCCCTATGGCAACGAGGCTGCACTGAAGGCGATGGCCGATGCCGGCGTCGCCGCCTTCGCCATGGAATTGATGCCGCGCATCACCCGGGCGCAGGTGATGGATGTGCTGTCCTCGCAGGCGAACCTTGCCGGCTACCGCGCCGTCATCGAGGGCGCCGAAGCCTTCGGCCGCGCCTTTCCCATGATGATGACCGCGGCCGGCACCGTGCCTGCCGCAAAAGTATTCGTGATGGGCGTCGGCGTCGCCGGCCTCCAGGCGATCGCGACCGCGCGCCGTCTCGGTGCCGTCGTGACCGCGACCGACGTTCGTCCCGCGACGAAGGAGCAGGTGGAATCGCTTGGCGCGAAGTTCCTCGCCGTCGAGGACGAGGAGTTCAAGAACGCGCAGACCGCCGGCGGCTACGCCAAGGAAATGTCGAAAGAGTATCAGGCCAAGCAGGCCGCGCTCACCGCCGAGCACATCAAGAAGCAGGACATCGTGATCACCACCGCGCTGATCCCAGGCCGGCCGGCGCCGAAGCTCGTCAGTGCCGACATGGTCAAGTCGATGAAGCCCGGCTCGGTGCTGGTCGACCTCGCCGTCGAGCGCGGCGGCAATGTCGAGGGCGCCAAGCCCGGCGAGGTCGTCGACCTCGATGGCATCAAGATCGTCGGCTACACCAACGTCGCCGGCCGCGTCGCGGCCTCGGCCTCCAGCCTCTATGCCCGCAATCTGTTCTCCTTCATCGAGACCATGGTCGACAAGAAGGAGAAGAAGCTCGCCGTCAACTGGGACGACGAGCTCGTCAAGGCCACCGCCCTCACCAAGGACGGCGCGGTGATCCACCCGAACTTCCAGCCGAAGGTTTAAGGAGACCCGTCATGGAGCATGCAGCACAGGTCGTCGACCCCTTCATCTTCCGGCTGTCGATCTTCGTCCTCGCCGTCTTCGTCGGCTATTTCGTGGTCTGGTCGGTGACGCCGGCGCTGCACACGCCGCTGATGAGCGTCACCAACGCGATCTCCTCGGTGATCGTGGTCGGTGCGCTGCTCGCCGGCGGCGTCGCCAATGTTTCGAGCGGTTCGGGCTGGGCACGCGCCTTCGGCTTCGTGGCGCTGATCTTTGCCTGCATCAACATCTTCGGCGGCTTCCTTGTCACCCAGCGCATGCTGGCGATGTACAAGAAGAAGTCGAAGTAAGCGGCCACCTCGGGCTGATGGGATCAATGGGGACCTGAGATGAGCGCCAACCTCTCTGCATTTCTGTATCTCGTGGCGGGAGTGCTGTTCATCCTGTCGCTGCGCGGGCTGTCGAGCCCGGCTTCGTCGCGCCAGGGCAATCTGTTCGGCATGATCGGCATGGCGATCGCGGTCGCCACCACGCTTGCCAATCATCCGCCGGCAGACGGCCTCGCCTGGGTGCTGGTGATCGTCGGCATCGCGATCGGCGCCGCGATCGGCGCGGTGATCGCCCGTCGCGTGCCGATGACCTCGATGCCGGAGCTGGTCGCCGCGTTCCACTCGCTGGTCGGCATGGCCGCGGTGCTGGTCGCCGCCGGCGCGTTCTATGCGCCCGAGGCTTTCGATATAGGTACGCCCGGCAATATCCATACCCAGAGCCTCGTCGAAATGTCGCTCGGCGTTGCCATCGGCGCGCTGACATTCACCGGCTCGGTCATCGCGTTCCTGAAACTGTCGGCGCGGATGAGCGGCGCTCCGATCATCCTGCCGGCCCGCCACGTGATCAACGTCGTGCTCGCGGTGGCGCTGGTCGCCTGTATCGTCGGCCTCGTCGTCACCGGCAGCGCCGTGTTCTTCTGGCTCAACGTCATCCTGGCGCTTCTGCTCGGCGTGCTCATGATCATCCCGATCGGCGGCGCCGACATGCCGGTCGTGATCTCGATGCTGAACTCCTACTCGGGCTGGGCGGCGGCCGGCATCGGCTTCACGCTGGGCAATTCCGCGCTGATCATCACCGGCGCGCTGGTGGGCTCAAGCGGCGCGATCCTGTCCTACATCATGTGCCACGCGATGAACCGGTCCTTCATCTCGGTCATCCTCGGCGGCTTCGGTGGCGAGACGGCCGCTGCTGGCGGCGGCACGGGCGAGCAGAAGCCCGCCAAGCTCGGCTCGGCGGATGATGCCGCCTTCATCATGAAGAACGCCTCCAAGGTCATTATCGTGCCCGGCTACGGCATGGCGGTGGCGCAGGCCCAGCACGCGCTGCGCGAGATGGCCGACATCCTGAAGAAGGAAGGCGTCGAGGTGAAATACGCCATTCACCCGGTCGCAGGCCGCATGCCCGGCCACATGAACGTGCTGCTGGCCGAAGCCAACGTTCCCTACGACGAGGTGTTCGAGCTCGAGGACATCAACTCCGAGTTCGCACAGGCCGACATCGCCTTCGTGATCGGCGCCAACGACGTCACCAACCCGGCGGCCGAGGAGGACAAGTCCTCGCCGATCTACGGCATGCCCGTGCTTCAGGTCTGGAAGGCCGGCACCGTGATGTTCATCAAGCGCTCGCTGGCGTCGGGCTATGCCGGCATCGACAATCCGCTGTTTTATCGCGACAACACCATGATGCTGCTCGGCGACGCCAAGAAGGTCACCGAGAACATCGTCAAGGCGATGTAAGGCAAGAGGATGTGAGGCTGCGGCGATGGCCTTGAACCGGGAGTGGCATCGCCTTCATCGCATGCCGCTCCGGGCGAGGCGCGAGCAGCGGATCCGGTGGCACGTCGCGCACGCACAAGCCTGTGCGTGTCGCGGCATTCCCGCCAGCATCAAGTCCGA
This sequence comes from Bradyrhizobium sp. USDA 4486, assembly GCF_054057995.1. Taxonomy (NCBI): domain Bacteria; kingdom Pseudomonadati; phylum Pseudomonadota; class Alphaproteobacteria; order Hyphomicrobiales; family Nitrobacteraceae; genus Bradyrhizobium; species Bradyrhizobium sp. USDA 4486. The sequence goes on along the minus strand of NZ_JBSRZV010000001.1, from coordinate 5,437,567 downwards.
CGTCGAGAAGCTGGTCGAGCCTCGGCGCGGCAAATAGTAGGGCAGGTCTGGATTGCGCATCGCGATGACAATCCTGAAATGGATCCTGATCGTCAGCGCCGTTCTCTATCTGATCGGACTGGCCGTGCTGTTCTTCAGGCAGCGCGAGATGCTGTTTCCGATCCCGCCGGTCGGCCGCACCGCGCCTGCCGCCGCCGGCCTCCCCGAGGCCGAGGAGCATGTTCTGACCACCGCCGATGGCGAGAAGGTCATCGTCTGGCACGTGCCGGCCAAACCCGGACGTCCCGTCGTGCTGTTCTTCCACGGCAATGGCGATTTCCTTGCCGGCCGCGTCGCCCGCTTCAAGGCGATCACCGCTGACGGTACCGGCCTCGTGGCGCTTTCGTTTCGCGGTTACGCCGGCTCGACGGGATCTCCGAGCGAGCAGGGCCTGCTGCAGGACGCCGCAGCCGCTTACGCGTTCACCGCGCAGCGTTACAGCGCGATCGTATCATCGCCTGGGGCTTTTCGCTCGGCAGCGGCGTGGCGGTGCCCATCGCGGCCGAACATCCCGTCAGCAAGCTGATCCTGGAGGCGCCCTACAGCTCGACGATGGATGTCGCCGGCTCGATGTTCCGCTTCGTGCCAGTCAGTCTGCTCATGCGGGATCAGTTCCGTTCCGACCAGCACATCGCACATGTCACGGCGCCTCTGCTGATCATGCATGGCACTAACGATCCCGCGATCCCGATCGCCTTCGGCGAGCGTCTGTTCGCGCTGGCCCAGGAGCCGAAAAAATTCGTCCGCTTTCCGGGGGGCGGCCACGAAAACCTGGATGACTTCGGCGCGATGCAGACGGCGCGGCAATTCATCAACGCTCCCGGAGGCTGACGGCGGCGATTGCATGTCGCATAATCCTGTCGATGGACATGGGAGACACGACGACATGAGCGCACACGGACCGATGCCGCGGTCGGCCTGGCTGTTTCCCGCACTGGCGGTGCTGCTCTTCCTGATTGTCACCGCAACTGGCTACGGCTTCACCGTTTCGGTCGGCGGGATCGTGTTTGCGATCGTCCTGCTGGTGATCCTGTTCGGGACCGTGTTCGCAGCCGTGCATCACTCCGAAGTGATAGCGGAGCGGATCGGCGAGCCTTACGGGACGCTGCTCCTGACCCTTGCGGTGACCATCATCGAGGTCGCGCTGATCACCACGATCATGCTCGGCGACAAGCCTGCGCCGGAGCTCGCGCGCGACACCGTGTTCGCGGTGGTGATGATCGTCTGCAACGGGCTGGTCGGCCTCTGCGTTCTGATTGGGGGACTGCGCTACCGCGAGCAGGGGTTTCAGGTTTCCGGGGCCAACGTCTATCTCAGCGTCCTGTTCGTGCTGGCGACCATGACCCTGATCATGCCGAACTATACGCTGACGACGCCGGGACCGGTCTTTTCGGCGCTCCAGCTCGGCTTCGTCGACCTCGTGACGATCGTTCTCTATGGCGTGTTTCTCTACACCCAGATGGTGCTCCACCGGGACTATTTCGTGCACGAGTCAGAGGGCGGCGAGGGTGGCGCTGGCCATCTCTCGGCAAACATGCTGGCGCTCAGCATCGTGCTGCTGCTGATCTCTCTCGGCGCCGTGGTGTTGCTCGCCAAGAAGTTTTCGGTGGTGGTCGATGCCGTCGCCGCCATGATCGGCGCGCCGCCGGCCTTTGCCGGCCTCGTGGTCGCGCTCCTGATCCTGATGCCGGAGGGCGTCTCGGCGATCGCGGCGGCGCGCAAGAACGACCTCCAAAAGAGCATCAATCTGGCGCTCGGTTCCTCGCTTGCAACGATCGGCCTGACCATCCCGGCGGTCGGGATCGCCACCTATGTGCTCGACCAGCCGCTCGTGCTGGGCCTCAACCCCCAGAACACGGTGCTGCTGTTCCTGACATTCTTGTTGAGCATGCTGACCTTCGGCACCGGCAGGACCAACGTCCTGTTTGGGCTGGTCCATATGGTCGTATTTGCCGTCTACGTGTTCATGGTGTTCGTGCCCTGAAGCGCCACGCCCCAAAAAGAGGTTCCGATGCTACCCGCCAGCTCCGAGGTTCAGGTCGACAACGAAGAGGTCCGGGTGACCGAGTGGCGGCTTGCGCCTGGCACCGCCACCGGGCATCACACCCATGGCATGGACTACGTCATTGTTCCCGTCGTGGCGGGGGAGATGACCATCGTGGCGCCCAATGGCGAGCGGTCCAAGGCGCAGCTTGCGGCGGGAAAATCCTACTTTCGCAAGGCCGGCGTTCAACATGACGTACTTAACGAAACCTCAACCGAGATCGTGTTCCTTGAGATCGAGCTGAAGCCGTAAGGCTGGCATAACCATTTGCCATCGATCCGTCGCAGTTGATCCCTTACAATGCCCCAAAGTTCCCGCATCAGATCGCGCGGGGAGTGGCCGAGAAATGCTGAAATACCTCGCTAAAATCTCGATGGATATTTTCCCCTCGGTGCTCGCGACGATCATCGGGGCCTACATCGTTAATCATTACATCAATGCCAAGCCGGCCGACGCCCCTGCGGCCGTGGTCGCCCCCGCCGACGCCGCCAAGAGCGGCAAGCCCGCCGACGTCGCCAATGTCCCGGCGCCCGGTGTCAAGGCCAAGGGTGTCTCCGAGAAGAGCGTCTCCGACAAGGCCGCGGCCGAGAAGCCCGCCGACAAGTCCGAAACCAAGGCTGCGGACACCAAGGCTGCGGATGTTGCCCCCGCCGAGACCGCTTCGCACGCTCGCCCTCCCGCCCGTGAGAAAGCGGCCGCCAAGTTGCCGCCGGCAGCTTCTGCTCCGGCCGCACCGGTGGCGGAGGCCAATTCGGCACCGGCATCCCCGGCCGCGACGCCCGATGCCAACGATCTGGCGCGCGCCGCCATCGAGCGCCTGCGCAAGTCGCCTGAAGGCAGGGCTGCCGAGGCGAAGGCTGCCGAGACCAAGCCGGTCGAAAGAGCGCCGGAGCCTGCGATGCGAGACGCCGCCCGTGCCCCGGAGGCCCCCCGTGTCGTGACGGCGGAGCCGTCTGCGGTCCGTCCGTTGCCACCGCCGATCACGGTGTCCACGCCGTCCGCCGAGGCGTACGGCAATGGCACCTCGTCGCCGTCCTACACGGCCTCGGTCGGCAATGACGATCCGAATCGAATCACGCCCCCGGCTGACATTCCCGTTCCGGTGATCGCACCGCCGCTCGACCTGCGTGCCGACGCCGGCGCGTCCATGCCGCCGCAGAAGAAGACCAATGTCGCCGACGAGATGCTGTCCGGCATGAAGTCGATGTTCCACGCCGTTCTGCCGAAGAGCGGGACCCCCGATTAAGACGGCGCCTGCGCGGCGCCAAGAGCGTCAGCCGCCGACGCGGGCAAGACCGCTGCGGGCGGCATCGTCGCGCGGTCGAAGAGCAACCGCCTTGTTGTACGATGCCGCCGCCTTGGCTTTGTCGCCGAGCCGCTCATAGGCCTGACCCCGGGCGATCCAGACCTGGGCATTGTGCGGATCGGCCTCGGAGGCCTCGTCGAGGTCGGCCGCGGCCTCCTTGAATTTGCCGAGCGCGAGATAGCTGCTGGCGCGGCCGAGCAGCGGCTCGGCCTTCTGCGGGTTGAGCCCGCTCGCGGCGCTGAAATCGGCGATGGCGAAGTCGTGCTGGTTATTGCTCTGATAGATCAGGGCGCGGCCATAGAGCGCCTGCGCATTGTAGGGATCGAGCCCGACCGCGCGATTGAACTCGTCGAGCGCCGACGCCGTCTCGCCTGACTTGGCGAGGGATTGGGCCTTCGCCGTGTGGGCCTGAGCTTCGGTGACGTTGCCGGCGCTGACCGCGCTCTCGGCAGCGGCGGCCGCCTTGGGCGCCTCCTGCGGCTTGTCCTTCTCCGGCATCAACGATCCCAGGTCGAAAGAGCATCCGCACAGCGCAACTCCCATCAAAGTCAGCGCGAGCGGCTGCTGCCAGATCTGGCGGAGCCGCGCCAAGCCGCGCTCGGGGAAAGGGAAGGCCATCTACCGTTCGCTCGCGCTAGAACAGGATCCGGAAAAGTGTGCAGCACTCTTCCGAAAAGATCATGCTCGAACAACAATCCAAAGCGCGATGACGATTTATCCCGATCTCGTCGCGCGCCAGTGCCGCATCGGTAGCGCCCTGTCCCAGCAAGGCACCGCTCACAAAACAATAACGCGGGCCGGAGGCCCGCGTCATCGAAAACTGAGATCTTACACGTTCGGCAAATCAGCGCGGTCCGCGCGGACCAGCACCCGGACCGCCACGGCCACCGCGCTCACCACCGGGACCGGCGCCGAACACCGGCTTCGGCTTCATCGGCAGCAGGCCTTCGCGCTGCAGCTTCTTGCGGGCCAGCTTGCGCGCACGGCGCACGGCTTCGGCCTTTTCGCGGGCCTTCTTCTCGGAGGGCTTCTCGTAATGACCGCGGAGCTTCATCTCGCGGAAAATCCCCTCGCGCTGCATCTTCTTCTTCAGCGCCTTGAGGGCTTGATCGACGTTGTTATCGCGAACGAGAACCTGCACGCGGCATCCTCTTCAGTGGATCGGATTTGAATTCTGGTAAGTCAAAGGGGATGGCAAAACGCGCAAGCCCTTAACCTGAGGGCGCGGATGTATCAGACAAAACCCCTGATGTCCACCGGGCAAGCGGGTTTTCGGGCCAAGTTCAGCCATTAAATGCGGCGAAAATGCCCCATGCGGTCCTAATTTGGGGTGATTTGGTGCCCAACACGGGCCGTTTTCCGGAAGTTGATCCGGAGATCTTGCAATCAGGGGAGACGCCACATGGATATGAAGAAATACGCCGCCGAGGCCATCGGCACATTCTGGCTCACATTCGCAGGCTGCGGCAGCGCGGTGATCGCGGCCGGCTTCCCCCAGGTCGGCATCGGCCTCGTCGGTGTTTCCCTGGCGTTCGGCTTGAGCGTCGTCACCATGGCCTATGCGATCGGCCACATCTCGGGCTGCCACCTCAATCCGGCCGTCACGGTCGGCCTTACCGCCGGTGGGCGCTTTCCGGCCGGCCAGATCCTGCCTTACGTCATCGCGCAGGTTTGCGGTGCGATCGTCGCCGCCGAGCTGCTTTATGTGATCGCAAGCGGAGCTCCCGGTTTCGACGTCACCAAGGGCTTTGCGTCCAACGGCTATGATGCGCATTCGCCCGGCCAGTACAGCATGGTCGTTTGCTTCATCACCGAGGTGGTGATGACCATGATGTTCCTGTTCGTCATCATGGGCGCCACGCATGGGCGCGCGCCCGCGGGCTTTGCGCCGCTCGCGATCGGGCTTGCGCTGGTGATGATCCATCTCGTCAGCATCCCCGTCACCAACACTTCGGTGAACCCGGCGCGCAGCACGGGCCCGGCGCTGTTCGTCGGCGGCTGGGCGCTGGCGCAGCTCTGGCTGTTCTGGGTCGCACCGCTGATCGGCGGCGCGCTGGGCGGGGTGATCTATCGCTGGCTCAGCGAGGAGCCCACCGGCGTCGTCGCCGGCGTGAAGACGGCGTAGCGGAGAGGCGGGATCGCAGCCTCAAACAATAGTCGCGGCTGCGGTCCCGCTACTTGAATTTCGGCGGCCTGACTTCGGTGACATGGCCCATCTTGCGGCCGGGGCGCGGGGCGCCCTTACCGTAGATATGTACGGTCGCGCCCGGCACGCTCAGCCACTTCTCGTAATCGTGGATCTCGTCGCCGATCAGATTGGTCATGGTAACGACCTCGCCGTGACGCACGGGCTTACCGAGCGGCCAGCCTGCGATAGCGCGGATGTGCTGCTCGAATTGCGAGACCGAGGCGCCGTCGAGCGTCCAATGCCCTGAATTGTGCACGCGCGGAGCGATCTCGTTGACCAGCACCTTCGGCCCGGTGCCGTTGGCGAGCACGAACATCTCCACTGCGAGCACGCCGACATAGTCGAGCGCGGTTGCGATCTTGCCGGCGATGCTGCGCGCTTCCTCAGCGAGCGCATCCGGGATCGGCGCAGGCGCGCGCGAAATCTTCAGGATGTGGTCGCGGTGCTCGTTCTCGGTGACATCGAAGCATTCGACCTGGCCGGTCGCCGAGCGCGCGGCGATCACGGAGATCTCGCGCTCGTAGGGCACGAAGGCTTCCAGGATCGCCGATTTGGTGGCGAGGCTGGTCCACACCTTGGCGATGTCGTCGCCCTCGCGGATGATGGCCTGGCCCTTGCCGTCGTAGCCGAAGCGGCGGGTCTTCAGCACCGCCGGCAGGCCGATCCTCAGGATCGCCTCGCGCAGCGAGGAGACGGAGGTGACATCGGCATAGGCCGCAGTGCCGATGCCGAGCTTGGTCACGAAGTCCTTCTCGGCGAGCCGGTCCTGCGTGGTCTCGAGGATCTTGCGGTTCGGCAGCACCGGGCGGCGCGCGTCCAGCACCATTGCAGCCGCGGACGGCACGTTCTCGAATTCGTAGGTGATGACGTCGACGTCGCCCGCGAACAGCTCCAGCGCCTCGACGTCGGCATATTCGGCGCAGGTCGCGTTCAGCACGACGTCGAAGGCGGGCGAGTCCGGATCGGGCGAGAACACCTGGCAGCGCAAGCCGAGCCGCGCGGCGGCCATGGCCAGCATCCGCCCCAATTGTCCGCCGCCGAGGACTCCGATGGTGTCGCCGGGCTTCAGCTTCACCTGCTTTGCGTCGGTCACGCCTTGTCCTCCGGGCGCTCGGCAACCGCCTCGGTCTGCGCCTTGCGCCAGGCGGCGAGGCGGTCCGACAGAGCCGGGTCGGACAATGCCAGCACGGAAGCGGCAAGCAGCGCCGCGTTGATGGCGCCGGCCTTGCCGATGGCGAGGGTGCCGACCGGAATGCCTGCGGGCATCTGCACGATCGAATAGAGCGAATCGATGCCCTTGAGCGTCCGGGATTCGACGGGAACGCCAAACACCGGCAGCTCAGTCAGCGCCGCGGCCATGCCGGGCAGGTGGGCCGCGCCGCCGGCGCCAGCGATGATGACCTTGTGGCCGGCCGCCTTGGCGCCCTTGGCGAAGGCAAACAGCCGGTCGGGGGTGCGGTGCGCCGAGACGATGCGGGTGTCGGCGGCAATCCCGAGCGCTGCGAGCGTGTCGGCGGAGTGCCGCATCGTCTCCCAGTCCGACTGGCTTCCCATGATGATGGCGATCGGCGCGGTCATGACGTCAATTGTGCTCGGAAAACAGAAAGATAGGCCAGATTAACGGTTCCGGCCGGCGGCTCGCAAGGCGGTGGCAAGGAGAAGGGAATGCACTATCCTGTCTTGGTGAATCCCCGCAAGCCTTCATTGAGCAGGATGCCCATGAAGAAACCAAAAAGGGCGCATGCTGCGAAGGCCAAAAGGGGCCGGAAGACCAGCGTCAGCCGATCCAAAGCCGCCCCCAGGCGTCCGGCCAAGCATTCTGCCGAGCCGGCGCGGCGCGGAGCGCCTGACGGCAGCGCCAGGGAGAACGCAAACGCCATCCGCGATCTCAGGGGCAAGCTGAAGGCGGCGTTGCTGCGGGTTGCGGAACTCGAAGCCGCTGCCGATACCGATTTCTTGCTCGAGATTCCGAATCGGCGCGGCTTCGAGCGCGAGCTGGCACGCGCTATCGCCTACATGAAGCGCTACCGCGCCAGCGGCGCGCTGATCGTGCTCGATGTCGACCGCCTCAAACCGATCAACGATTCCTTTGGCCATGCGGCCGGCGACGAGGTGCTCAAGGCGATCGCGGCCACGCTGACGCGGCAGGTCCGCGCCTCTGACGTGGTCGGCCGGCTTGGCGGCGACGAGTTCGCGCTGCTGCTCTGGAATCTCAGCGAGACCGATGCCAAGGCGAAAGCTGCGGCCCTCGAGCAGGCGATCGACGAATTGACGTTCAGCTTTCGCGGCCAGAGCGTGACCGCGGGCGCATCCGCGGGCGTCACGCTGCTCGGAGCGCACTCCGAGGCAGGCCGCGCCCTGGAGGAGGCAGACGCTGCCATGTATGTGCGCAAGGCACGCCGGCGGCACGAGCAGATCAGGCTCGTCAGCAGCTGACTCTACAGCGTCGAGAGATCTTCCGGCACGTTGCCGAATTTCCGCAGCAGCGTGGCGTCGCCGAATTCGCCGGTCATGGGATCGCCGCTTCGGCTGAACGCGACCGCGCCGATGTGGCCTGCAACATGCGACATGATCTCGGCGCGCCGCAACGCGGCCGTCGAGCTCTGGCATTCCTCCGCGGTGCCTGCGACCGGCGACCCATCGGCATCGATCAGAAAGGGCATTGCAACGTAGTAGGTCACGTCGGACATGGCGTTGCTCCGGGACTAGAAATCAGGCGGCGCTGCTGTTGCTCCGCATCTTGCTGCGTGAGGTCTCTGGAATGCAGCCGGCCGAAATCGCCGCCTGCAATTCCTCGAGCTCGGCTTCGAGATATTCGTTGGCCATGATCAGCGCCTTGATGGTGCTGCGCAGATTGCCGTCGCACATCGCGATCGCCTGATCGCAGGCCTGTTCATAGTGGCTGTTGTCGAGAAGAGCGGTTGCCGACATCTGCGTTGTCCTCATGTGGGCTCCTTGCGGAGCCCTCTGGCTTTCCTGGGGGCGTTGAGCTCTCGAATGTTCCTATTTTGTTCTTTTGGAGTCAAGCGGATTTGGAAGGCGCTGAAGCTGCGGCGAAACGCCGGCGCGGGTCAGGCGATGATGTCGGGCGTGATCTGGTCTTCGATGAACGCGATGCGGTCGCGCAGCAACAGCTTGCGCTTCTTCAACCGCTGCAACCGCAACAGGTCGGGGGCGGGCGATTGATGCAGTGCATCGATCGCCGCATCGAGATCTCGGTGTTCCTGCTGCAACCGGGTGAGCTCGGCTTCGAGCTCACGCTCGTCTTGATTGGTCATGTCTGCGGTGGCCGAAAACCGATGGGCTTGAGATTAAGGCTGTGGATGCCCTGTGGAAATTATCGTCCTTGCGCGGCGTGATCGCAAGCGATCTCGGGCCGCTGCTCACCGATCTCCCGCGAGATGTTTCAGCGATTCGCGGCAGCGCTGCGCAAGCGCATTGATATCATGGATTTTTCCAGCGCGGTTCCTTACTCACGGTTCGTTACATATGAATTTTCAAAAATGAAGCTGCGACAACGGATACTTATCGACAGAACGAATCGGTGATGTAGAGTTGCGCGTCCGGATCGAATCCTGAGGTTCAACCCTACCGAGGAGGTTTCGAATGACAATTCAGGCACATCTTGTTGAATTGGAGCGGAAGCACAAACTTCTCGAAAACGAATTGCACGAAGCTCTCGTGCACCTTTCAACAGACGACCTGCAAATTGTTGAGTTGAAGCGCCGGAAGTTGATGGTCAAGGACCAGATCGAGCGTCTGAAGCAAGGCGACACGCTCCACTAGTAACCCCCGTAACAGCGTAGAGTTGATAGCTCCCTTTCATGCAGGGATGAGCGCTGTTGCGCTCGTCCCTGCTGGAAGGTCTGCACCGCGCAAGCAGGGATGTTTGCGCGGCGCTTAGAGTCCTGCGAGCTCGGCGACGTGGTCGGCGATCGCGAGCGACGAGGTCAGTCCCGGCGATTCGATGCCGAACAGATTGATCAGGCCTTCGACGCCGTGATCGCGCGGACCCTGCATCAGGAAATCCTGCGTGGCCACCGCGGGCGGCACGATCTTCGGGCGAATGCCTGAATAGCTCGGCATCAGCGCGCCGTCGGGCAGCGTCGGCCAGTATTTGCGGATCGCCGGATAAAAGCGCTCGGCGCGTGACGGGTCGACCTCGTAGTTGATCGTCTCGATCCATTCGACATCGGGGCCGAAACGCGCTTGCCCTGCCATGTCCAGCGTCAGATGCACGCCTAGTCCGCCGGGTTCGGGCACCGGATAGATCAGGCGCGAGAACGGCGCCTTCGCGTTGCAGCTGAAATAGTTTCCCTTGGCGAGATAGGCCGGCGGAATCCGGTCGATAGGCATGCCGTCGATGTGGCGCGCCACGGCGGTTGCCGAGAGCCCCGCGGCATTGACGAGCAGGCTGCACTGCAAGGTCATCGGCGCTTCGCCGCCGGCGTCGATCGCGATCACGCCGCCGGCCGCCCTGGCGCGGATCAGCGGGGTGTGAAAGGCGAAGGCCGCGCCGGCTTCCTCCGCCTCGCCGCGCAGCGAGAGCATGTAGGCGTGGCTGTCGATGATGCCGGTCGAGGGAGAGAGCAGCGCGGCGTCGCAGGCCAAGGCCGGCTCCAGTGCGCGCGCGGCCTCGCCTGACAGCAGCTGCATGTCGAGCACGCCATTGGCCTCGGCATGCGCCTTGATCGATTGCAGCTTCTCGGTCTCTTTCGGACTGGTCGCGACGATCAGCTTGCCGCAGTTCTTGTGCGGGATGCCGCGCTCGATACAGTAGCGGTAGAGCGCGTGCTTGCCGCTGACGCACATGCGCGCCATCCAGCTGCCGGCGCGGTAGTAGATGCCGGCATGGATGACCTCGCTGTTGCGCGAGGAGGTGACGGTGCCGATCGCCTCGGCCGCCTCCAGCACGATGACCTCGCGCCCGGCCTGGGCGAGCTTTCGAGCCACCGCGAGCCCGACCACGCCGGCTCCGATGACGACACAGTCGACCCTATCCATGGTTGTGCAGCATATCCGCTGGAAGCGTTGGTGGCATCGAACCCGGCTGCAACGGCGCGGGGCCGTTTTCCGTTAAGGAAGCATTTATCATGTCAGGGCAATTGCCGTACTTCACGTCACATTTTTCTGTTGCGCGTACAGGCGTTTACCCGATCCAAACCCGCGAGGCCAGACAATCCGACGTTGAAATCGCGGGTGGCTGATGGCTGAGAAGAACTGGCATGTGGGCAGCACGCTTCCGATTGCTGTGCAGGCGGTGCTGTGCCTAGCCGGCGCGGTGGCGCCCGCGCGCGCCTCTGCCCTCTCGGACAGCTTCGCTCCTCCGAGCTATCTCGGCCAGCTCGATCCCAACGTGGTCTGGGAGGTCCTGATCGCGGGCATCGTGATCTGCGCGTTCCTCGCCGCCATTGTGCTGTGGATCCATTCCTCGCTGCGGCGGACCAGGCGCCTGCAGTTGCGGCGCAATGCCTTCGTCTCCTCCGCCATGAACAATCTCAACCAGGGCGTGGTGATGACCGATGCGCAGCGGCGCATCATCTTCTGCAACGACCGCTATCTCAAGATCTACGGCCTGACCCGGTCGGATCTCCGCGCCGGCATGACCGGCCACGACATCCTCGAGCTCAGGCGCAAGCGCGGGGTGCTCGGCGGCGTCTCCGACCAGGAGTTCTACGAAAAGGCGGCAAGCCCCAACGGCCTGGTCACCGAGCTGCCTGACGGCCGCGCCATCCTGGTCAAATATTTCGTCCTGCCGAACGGCGGGTCGGTGGCGACCCATCTCGACGTCAGCGAACAGCGCAAGCTGTCGCGGCAGCTCGCCTCGACCAAGCAGTTCCTGGAAACCGTGCTCGACAACGTGCCGGCCTGCGTCGCCGCCAAGAACATCGAGGACGGCCGCTACATCTTCGCCAACAGCGCCTATGAGCGATTCTGGGGCTTTTCGCGCGACCACGTCGTCGGCAAGAACGCGCGCGAGCTGTTCACGCCGGCCTCGGCCGCGCGCATCGAGGCGACCGACCGGACCGCGCTGCTGGCGCCGGACGGCCAGTATCGCAACGAGTTCGAGGTCGAGCGCGGCGGCGAGCGCCGCATGGTGGCCTCGATCCGGATCGTGGTCCGCAACGAGAGCAACAAGCCCGAATTCCTGATGCTGGTGTTCGAGGACATCACCGACCGCCGCTCGCTGTCGCAGGAGCTGGAGAGCACCAAGAAGTTCCTGGAGCTCGTGGTCGACAACATCCCGGTGGCGCTGATCGTCGAAGAGGTCAAGGACGGCCGCTATCTGCTCGCCAACCGCAGTGCGGAGACGATCCTCAACCGCAGGCGCGAGGAAGCTACCGGCCTGACCGCGTCCGACATCTTCAATGCCAAGGAAGCCAAGCTGATCATCGCGCGCGACGAGGCCGCGATCAAGAAGCGCGGCATGATCACCGAAGAGCATCCGATCTCCACCAAGGACGGCCTGCGGCTGTTCCTGACCCGCCGCGCCACCGTGCTCAGCGATGCCGGCGAGCCGCAATATCTGATCAAGACCCACGAAGACGTCACCGACCGCCGGCAGACCGAGTCGCGCATGGCGCACATGGCCTATCACGACGGCCTGACGGACCTGCCGAACCGCGCCGCCTTCCTCCAGGCGCTGACTCAGATGATCGAAGCCTGCGAAGGCACCGGCGAGGAGTTTGCCGTCCTCTGCGTCGATCTCGACGGCCTCAAGGAGGTCAACGACGTCTTCGGCCATGCGCTCGGCGACAAGCTCCTGATCGAGGTTGCCCGGCGGCTCCAGGACTCCGCGCGCGGCGGCGTGGTGGCACGCCTGTCCGGCGACGAGTTTGGCCTCATCATCGACGGCAAGCAGCCGGAAGCGGGTCTCGCGCTGGCGCGGCAGATCGGCGAGGCCGTCGCCCAGGAATTCCAGATCGACGGCCGGCCGGTCCGCGCCGGGGTCACCACGGGTATGTCGATCTTCCCGCACAATGGCGCTGACGCCGCTTCGCTGCTCGCCAACGCCGGTGCGGCGCTGTTCCGCGCCAAGCAGAAGTCGCGCGGCACGATCAGCCTCTACCAGCCGGAGATGGACCAGCAGATCCGTGACCGCCGCGTGCTGCACCAGGACCTGTCGATGGCGATCAAGAACGGCGAGCTCTCGCTCGCCTTCCAGCCGCAGGGTGTCGCGCGTCACAGCGTCGCCGAAAGCGACATCATCGGCTTCGAAGCGCTGGCGCGCTGGCAGCATCCGGTGCGTGGCCAGGTCTCACCGGGCGAATTCATCCCGATCGCGGAGGAGAGCGGCCTGATCGTCGAGATGGGCGAGTGGATCCTGCGCGAGGCCTGCCGCGAGGCGGCGTCCTGGCCGAATCCGCTCCAGGTCGCGGTCAATTTGTCGCCGGCGCAGTTCATGCATGGCGACGTGGTCGGCCTCGTCCATTCGATCCTGATCGAGACCGGCCTTGCGCCGGGCCGGCTCGAGCTCGAAATCACCGAGGGCGTGCTGATCGAGGACTTTGACCGCGGCCTGGCGCTGCTGCGCCGGCTGAAGGCGCTCGGCGTGCGCATCTCCATGGACGATTTCGGCAGCGGCTATTCCTCCCTGAGCTACCTCCAGGCGTTCCCGTTCGACAAGATCAAGATCGACCGCGCCTTCATCATCAATCTCGGCCGCAATCCGCAATCAGCCGCGATCGTGCGCGCCGTGATCGATCTCGGCCACGGCCTCGAAATGTCGATCATCGCCGAGGGCGTCGAAACTGTCGAGCAGCTCGCCTTCCTCGCCAAGGAAGGCTGCGACGGCGTGCAGGGCTATCTGCTCGGCAAGCCGCTGCCGATCGGGAAATATGCCGGCCTCGTCGGCCGCGCCGAGGCCATGGAGCTTGCGCTCAAGACAGGCTAGAGGGTTCGAGCGAAGTGGCCGCCGGTTCGCGTCAAGAAAACGCGTAAAAAGCAAAAATCTAGAGCCCCGTTCCGATTTCATCGGAACGGAAATGGCTCTACTGATGGTGAGCTTCGCTCCCACTCGACGGCTTCATGGCGGATTACGACCTTGCGATCATCGGCGGCGGCCTGAATGGTGTCAGCCTCGCCCGCGATGCGGCCGGGCGCGGCCTCCGGGTCATCCTGCTGGAGCAGGGCGATCTCGGTGGCGCGGCCTCGTCGGCGACGCCGCGGCTCATTCACGGCGATCTGTCGGTGCTGGAGCGCCGCGGGTTCTGGCGGGTGCGCCGGGCGCTCGCCGAGCGCCGGACCTGGCTTCGGATTGCGCCGCATCTGGTCCGGCCGATGCGTTTCGTCATTCCCGCCCATTCCGAGGAGCGGCCGCCCTGGCTGCTGCGCGCCGGCCTATATGTTTATGACGGCCTGACGAAGCGAGGCGGCCTGCCGCCGTCAGTGACCCTCGACATCACGCATCATCCGGTCGGCAACGCGCTGAAGCGCCCGTTCGGCATGGCGTTCGAATATTCGGACTGCGTCGTCGACGATTCCCGCCTGGTGGTGCTCACGGCGCTGGACGCAGCCGAACGCGGCGCTGCGGTCCGCACAGGCGCGCGCTGCGTGCGCGCCGACAGGACCGACAGCTGGCGGCTTGCGGTGGTCGATCGCGGCCATCGCCGCACCATCACGTCGCGTGCGCTCGCCAACACCACCGGCGCCTGGACCTCGCTGGTCGCGGACACCGTGCTGCGCCAGCCGCAGCCTGCGATGGCGGCGACGCAAATGAGCCAGATCATCGTGCCCCGGCTGTTCGAGTCCGACAACGTCTACGTCTTCCAGAACAGCGATGGACGGCTGATCTTCGCACAGCCGTTCGAGCGCGACTTCACGCTGATCGGCACGGTCACGCATGACTTCACCGGCGATCCCGCCATCGTTGCGATGCCGGGCGCCGATGTCAGCTATCTCTGCGAGGCGGCGAGCCGCTATTTCCGCGAGCGCGTCGGCCCGACCGACGTGGTCCGGACGGTCTCCGGCGTCAACCTGACGCTGGCGTCCGCACGAGGGCGCGACGGGACGACGCTGTTTCACGCACGTCGGCGCAAGGCGCCGCTGATCACCATGTTCGGCGGCGACGTCACCACCTCGCGCCTGCGCGCCGAGCGCGCGGTGACGCGGCTGACGCCGTTCTATCCGATGTCGCGGCCCTGGACGGCGGGTTCACCGCTGCCCGGCGGCGATTTCGCCTGGGATCGTTTCGACACCGAGGTCGATCTCGCGCGCGACCGCTGGCGGTTCCTTTCGGAGCCGGAGGCCCGGCGGTTGGTTGCGGCCTATGGCTCGCGGCTGCCGGCAGTACTCGGCGAAGCGAAGAACCGCGACGAACTCGGCCCCGCGTTCGGACCCGAGTTGACCGGCGCGGAGGTGCGCTATTTGATCGCCCACGAATGGGCGCGCTTTCCGGAGGACATCCTGTGGCGCCGTTCCAAGCTCGGCCTGACCATGCCTCAGGCGGACCGCGATGCGCTGGCGGCGTTCATGGCGAATGTGATGTGAGGGATCCGCCCCGAACCGGTTGAGCAAAGGCCAATCGGCCGCTAGCGTGCGCGGAATCGGGGTTGGCAGGGATCATGACGGACGAGTTACCCAGAACGAATGCCGCGGCGGCGGGCGGAGATGCGCTTCCAGCGGCGGGCCAGCCGTTGCTGCGCATCGAGGGCATCGTCAAGACCTTTGGAACGTTCCGGGCCGTGGACGGCGTCTCGCTGGAGATCAAAGCGGGCGAATTCTTCGCGCTGCTTGGACCGAGCGGCTGCGGCAAGACCACGCTGCTGCGCATGCTCGCCGGCTTCGAGGCGCCGGACGAGGGGCGCATTTTGCTCGGCGGCAAGGACATCGCGCAGGCGCTGCCGCATGAGCGTCCGATCAACATGATGTTCCAGAATTACGCGCTGTTCCCGCACCTCTCGGTGCGCGACAACATCGCCTTCGGCCTGAAACGCGCCGGCATGGCGCGCGCCGAGATAGCGAGGCGCGTGGGGGAAATGGTCGCGCTGGTGAAGCTCGAAGGCCTGGAGACGCGCAAGCCTGACCAGCTCTCGGGCGGCCAGCGCCAGCGTGTCGCGCTGGCGCGTGCGCTGGCGCGCCGACCGCAGCTCCTGCTGCTCGACGAGCCGCTCGCAGCGCTTGACAAGAAGCTGCGCGAGAGCACGCAAGGCGAGCTGATGGATTTGCAGCGCCGACTCGGCATGACCTTCATCATCGTCACCCACGACCAGGAAGAAGCCATGACGATGGCGAGCCGGATCGGCGTGATGAAATCCGGCAAGCTCGCCCAGGTCGCGCGTCCCCGCGAGCTCTACGAGGCGCCGCGCTCGCGCTGGATCGCGGAGTTCGTCGGCGACATCAATCTGTTCGACGGCGAGACAAAATTGCGCGACGGTCATCGTCTGGTGATCGGCACGCGCGACGCAGGTGCGCTGGTGGTGGCCGAGCCGCGCGAACCGGTCGGCGCGGGAAAATTCTCGGTCGCCGTCCGCCCTGAAAAGGTCAAGCTGTCGCGGCGTGCGCCCGTGAGCGAGGCCGGTCGCGAAACCGCGATCAATGCCCTCGACGGCGTGATCGCCGACGTCTGCTATCTCGGCGGCACCACCACATACAAGGTGAAGCTCGACACGGGCGGGACGATAGAGGCCTCTGTCGCCAACAGCGCGCGCCTCGATGTCGACGCCTTCAGCTTGAACCAGCATGTCATTGCCTGGTTCACGCCTGATGACTGCCTGGTGCTGCCGTCATGAGCACCCGCCGCATCTTCGCAAGGCCCGCGCGCTTCGCCGCCATCGCGCCCTATGTCTGGATGGTGCTGTTCTTCCTGGTGCCGTTCGCCTTCGTGCTGAAGATCGGCCTGTCGCAGACCGCGATCGCGCAGCCGCCTTACGAGCCGGTGTTCGACCTGACGGCGGGATGGGAGGCGCTGAAGGCGGGCCTTGCCGCGCTGTCGATCGACAATTTCAGGCTGATCGGCTCCGACGACATCTACGTCTTTGCCTATGTCCGCAGCCTCACCGTCGCCGTCACGGCGACCGCGCTGTTGCTGCTGATCGGCTATCCCATCGCCTACGGCATGGCGCGCTTGCCGAAGCGCTGGCAGGCGGTGGCGATGGTTCTGGTGATCGTGCCGTTCTGGACCTCGTTCCTGATCCGCATCTATGCCTGGATCAACATCCTCCAGCATGACGGCCTGCTCAACCAGATCCTGCTCGCGCTGCATCTGGTCAGCCAGCCCGTGGTCTGGCTCTCGACCGACAGCGCGATGTATATCGGCATCGTCTATTCCTACCTGCCATTCATGATCCTGCCGCTCTACGCCACGCTCGCCAAGATGGAGCCGGTGCTGGAGGAGGCGGCCTCCGATCTCGGCGCGCCGCCCTGGCAGGTGTTCTGGCTCGTCATCTTCCCGCTGTCGCTGCCCGGTATAGGCGCGGGCGTGCTGCTGTGCTTCATTCCGATCGTCGGCGAGTTCGTCATTCCTGATCTCCTGGCCGGCTCCAATTCGCTGATGATTGGCCAGACCCTGTGGCTCGAATTCTTCACCAACAAGGACTGGCCGGTCGCCTCCGCCGCGGCGATCGTGCTGCTCGTCGTGCTGCTGCTGCCGCTGCTGCTCTACGAACGGCTGCAGAAGCGGCAGCTGGAGCAGGGGCGCTGAGGCGATGCGCAAGGTCTCCCGCCTGTCCCGCTTCAACGTCGTCTCGCTCGCACTCGGGCTGGCGTTCCTTTATTTGCCCATCCTGATCCTCGTCATCTACTCCTTCAACGCCTCGCGGCTGGTGACGGTGTGGGGCGGCTGGTCGCTGCGCTGGTACCGCGAGTTCTTCAATGACCGCGCCATGATCGAGGCGGCCTGGATGAGCCTGCGGGTCGCGGTCGCCTCGGCCACCATCGCTACGCTGCTCGGCACGCTCGCCGCCGTCGCGCTGTCGCGCGGCGAGGGGTTTCGCGGCCGCACGCTGTTCTCCGGCATGCTCTATGCGCCGCTGGTGATGCCGGAGGTGATCACGGGACTGTCGCTGCTGCTGCTGTTCGTGGCGCTGAACGCTGAGCGCGGCTTCTGGACGGTGACGATCGCCCACACCACGCTGACGATGTGCTTCGTCGCGGTGGTGGTGCAGTCCCGCCTCGGCTCGCTCGACCGCTCGCTGGAGGAGGCGGCGATGGACCTCGGCTGCAACCCGGTCCGCGCCTTCGCGTCCGTCACCCTGCCGCTGATCGCGCCCGCGGTCGTCGCGGGCTGGATGCTGGCCTTCACGCTGTCGCTCGACGATCTCGTGATCGCGAGCTTTACCACCGGCCCGGGCTCGGCGACGCTGCCGATCCGGATCTATTCGGAGGTGCGGCTCGGCGTGAAGCCCGAGATCAATGCGATCTGCACGCTGGTGATCGCGTTGATTGCGCTCGTCATCGTGATCGCCTCGCTCGCTTCGAAACTGTCGAGCTCGCAGGGCGAGAGCGCGGCGCCGCTGTAGGAGAAAGCGTCATCCCGGGCGATGCGGAGCATCGAACCCGGAATCTCGAGATTCTCAGGTGCGCAATTGCGCACCATAGTTCGCGCTACGCGCGCCCCGGAATGACAGCCTGTTTACGATTTCACCGCACCTGCGGTAAGCCCGCCCACCATGTAGCGGCGGAAGGCGTAATAGACCGCGGCCGGCGGCAGCGCGTAGATGAAGCCGGTGGTCATCAGCAGCTCCCAGGGCGAGTCGTCGGCGGCGAGGAAGTTGCCGAGCGCCACGGGCAGCGTGATCTCGCGGTCGTTCGACAGCAGTAGGAACGCGTAGAGATATTCGTTCCAGGCCAGCAGCACTGCATAGGTGCCGATCGCGACCAGCGAGGGCATCATCAGCGGGAGGTACACCAGACGGAATATCTGCAGCGTGGTCGCGCCGTCCATCACTGCGGCTTCATCCAGCTCGACCGGCAGCTTGTCGGAGGCCTGCTTGAGCACCCAGATCGCATAGGGGCTGGCGATCGTCACCATGGCGAGGATCAGCGACCAGTGATTGTTGAGCAGGCCGTAATTGCCCATGGTGCGATACATCGGCACGGCGAGGAACGCGGCGGGGATGAAATAGGTGAACAGCGCGAGGTTCAGCACCATGCGCCCCCCCGGCACCTTCAGCCGCGAGATCGAGAACGCCGCGGCCGTTGCGATGAACAGCGTCAGCACGCCGACCGCCGCTGCAATCAGCGTCGAGTTCCAGAACTGCACGTAGAAGTCGCGCAGGAAGTAATGCTGCTGCTTGAACACGATCTCGAAGTTGTGCAGCGTCGGGTGATCCGGCCACAGCTTGCCCGAGAACGCGTCCTCCTTCGGCGAGATCGCGAACAGGAACATGTGATAGATCGGGATCATCGTCCACAGGAAGACGGGAATGCCGATCAGCAGCAGCCGCGCTTCCGTCGCGACGTCACGGAGAGAGGGAAGCTTCATCGCGACAACCGTTTCATCATGAAGTACACGAGCGGCAGGACGAACGGCATCGCGCAGACGATGGAGGCCATCGCGAGCGAGAGCTGGTCGAGCCGGAGATAGCGGATACCCAGGGTCGACAGCACATGCGTGAGGTCGGCCGGACCACCGCCGGTGAGCAGGTAGACGCTGTTGAAGTCGCCGAGCGTCCAGATCATCGAGAGCAGCGTGCAGGTGACGTAGAGCGTCTGCATCGACGGCCAGGTGATGTAGCGGAATTTTTGCCACCAACTCGCGCCGTCGACCTCGGCGGCCTCGAACAGGTCGTGCGAGATCGCAAGGCGTCCGGTGATCAGGATCAGCGTCCAGAACGGCAGCGACTTCCAGATGTGAACGCCGATCGCCATGCTGAGCGCCACGGTCGGATCGTTCAGCCAGTTCGGGCCGTCATCGCCGGTGAAGGCGAAGATGAGGTGGTTGACCATGCCCCATTCGGGATTGAGCATGAAGCGCACCGACAGAATGGTCGGGATCGACGGCACCGCCCAGGGCAGGATGAAGATCACCGAGAGCCATTTGATCCAGGTGCGCTGCATGGCAAAGAAGCCGGACAGGAACAGCGCGATCAGCATCTTGATGTTGATGCCGATGACCAGGAAGACCAGCGTGTTGACTGCGGCACGCGCGAAGATCGGATCGTTGTACAGCGCGACATAGTTCGCCGGAGCGCGCGCCAGCCAAAGCCCGTAGCAGACGGGATAAACGACAAAAGCGAGGAAAACCAGCAGATATGGCGCGAGCAGGATGATGCCCCAGACCTGCGCCGGGGTCAGCCGCGACGACAGGGGTGGGCCGGGGAGGGCCTGATCGCCAGAGAGCGTGATCGCCATTCTTTCGGACTCTTTAAGAGAAGCCGGCCGCAAAACGCGGCCGGTGTTGCTGTTGCACCTCTCCCCGCAAGAACGGGGAGAGGGAAGGATACATTAACCCGCGACCTGCTTGATGCGGGCGATCAGCTCGTCGACGGCCTTGTCGACCGGAACCTTCTCGCTGACGACCCGGTTCATCGCCTTGGCCCAGACGTTCTCGTTGTTCAGAATCGTGAACTTCCAATTCTTGGTGAAGTCGAACGCCGCGGTGCCGCCCTTGAACTGGGCGTAGACGGCCTTGCGGTGCTTGTCAGCCTGCCAGAACGGGCTTTCCTGGCTTTCCTTGGTGACCGGGAACCAGCGGCCGAGCGCGCCCTCGATGTAGGGACGGACGTTCTCTTCCTGGAGCAGGAAGCTGATGAACTGCTTGGCCTCAGGCTTGTTCTTGGCCGCAGTGAAGATCAGTCCGGTCTTGACGTCGGAGCGGTAGCGGATGGTCGAGCCATCCGGCGCCTTCGGGAAGGACGCCGTGATGATGTCCTGCTCATAGGCCTTCTTGCCGGCGTCGCGCTGCTCCTGGGTCAAGGCCTGGTTCTGCGAATCCTCGAACCACTTCGCCGCGATCGAGATCGTGAAGTTATGGGTCATCACGATGGTCTTGTTGTGGAAGGCGACGTTGTTGTCCGGGTCCTTCCAGGTGGTCGAGGAGGGCGGGGTGCAACCCTTGATGTAGGTGTCGGTGTAGTCCTTCATCGCCTTGATCAGGTTCTCGCGCACCTGGGGATCGTCGACGAGGAGCTTGCCGTCGTCATCGACCAGCTTGACGTGGTAGGCGTCCATGAAGGTGTAGAATGACTGGAAGGCGTCGGTCGATTCCACGCCCATCGGCTGGCCGACGGCGTAGATGCGCTGGCCCGTGGCCTTGCGGATCGCCGGCTGCACCTTGTCGCACCAGAACGTCCAATAGCCCGACCAGTCGTTCGGGATGTCCGAGAGCTTGAAGCCGGCCTTCTCCAGCATGTCGTTCCAGATCTGGACGTGCATGCTCTGCTGCTTCAGCGGGAAGCCGTAATAGGCCTTCTTCTTGGTAACGTCGTTGTAGAGGATCGAGGCGTCCAGCGTGTTCTGCACGAACCGGTCCTTGATCGGCTCCATGACGTCGGTGAGGTCCTCGAGCTTGCCCTCATAGGCCCACTTGCCCTGCGCCTGCACATCATAGGAATCGGAATAGGCGACATCGGGCACGGTGCCGGCATCGAGCGCGGCGACCGTCTTGGGAATCATGTCCTGGATCGCGTATTGCGACAATTCGACCTTGATGCCGGACTTGGCTTCGAATTTCTTGATCGTCTCGATCAGCGCGTCGTCTTCGGAGCGGTAGAAGCCCTTGCCCCACCAGACCGTAATCGTCTTCTGCTGCGCAAAGGCAGGTGCAGTGGCGGCAAACAGCCCAGCCGCAGCAACCGCCAGTGACACTGCGCCAATAACCTTGGATCTCACGTTTTTCTCCCTCAAACGGCCGGAGTTTTTAACCGGACGTATAAAACACTAGCGCATGGCGCTGAGCCGATCTAGCGGCATCTTGTCAGACCTAGGTCGTGGGGGCAGCGGGCTCGACGAGATGCTTAATGCGTGCATCGATCCAATCGCCGCATCAATTCGGCCGGATCAATTCGCAGCGGATCGGCCAATGCCGGCCGATCCGTGCTCAATTGGATTTCGCGTTCTCTTTCGTGTTCTCGGCCGTCGGCGAGTCCGACGGCGCGGGGCGCTTGACGCCGGTGATCTTCTCGATGACCGAGCGTACCGTGTCGCCGCTTTTGTCGTCCTTGCCCTTGAGCAGCGGTGCGGCAAACGGCGAGCGGCGGATCAGGACTTCCGAATCGGGGAGGATCAGAGGATCGTCCCAGGGGCCCTGCACCACGAAGGGCAATTGAAAGCCCGACGCCGTGTTGAGGCTCGCGACGCCCTTCATGTCGTATTCGCGCGCCGGCACCGACGCGGTGCCGGTCAGCGTGATCTTCGCCGAAGGTCCCTCGATGCGGATGTCCTCGGCGGTCGCAACACCGTCGGCGAATTTCAGCGCGATGGTGAGGTTGTCGTAAGGCGTCGAGCCGTTGCGGAAATTGCCGCCGCCCGACAGCGGCCGCCGCTCCAGCCGCTTCAGAAGCTGCTCGGCGTTGATGCCGGCGATTGCACCACCGTGCCCGGTCACGGTGGCGGTGCCGTCGAGCGACTGCACGAGGCCGAACGGGCTGGAGCCGGAGGCGACGAGGGAGACGTTGATGTTGCCGCGGCCGGACAGCTTGTTGAGTCCGAACAACTCGGAGGCACAGGCCTGGAGGTCGACATCGGTGAACTGGAATTGCGCCTTGACGTCGGCGACGGTGTCGGAGCGCGCGATCCCGAACGAGCCCTTGGCGATGCCGCCATAGACCTGGGCCTCGCCCACCGAAAGCGCCAACGTGCCGTTGCGCAAATTGGCTCCGATCGCGGTGCGGCCGAGCTTCGATGCGCCGACCGTCAGCCTGGCTGCCGACAGACGCATGTCGAGGTCGGTGGTCGAGAGGCCGTTGAGATCGAACAGCTGCCTGTTCCAGTCGCGCGCGCCGCTCGCGAGCAGGCGGAAGGTGGAGATATAGGGCGTGAAGTCAAGCGCGTCGGCGGCGAGCGTCGCCTGAAGCGTCTGCCGTCCGTTGTTGGCGTAGGTCATGACGCCCTCGGCGGTGTTGCCGTCGAGCTCGACATTGACGTTGGTGAGCGCGATCGATGCGCCGACGACATTGGCGCGCGCCTTCAGCGCGAAGCGGCCGAAGCCGCCGCTGCCGGGCTGCGGCTGGCCGGTCCAGCGCAGCGCATTACGCAAGGACGGGCTGTCGATGGTGAGCGTGCCCTCCATCATCGCGCTGGTGCGGTTGGCGACGCTGCCATCGAAGGCGAGCTTGAGCGGAGCGCTGGCGATCCGCGCCTTCAGGCCCGAGCGGTCGCCGGAGAGGGCGGCGACGAAATCGGAAAAGCTGATCGAGCCGTCGACGCGCTCGCCGCGCCAGTCGAACTGTCCGGTCGCGGCGAAGGAGCGCGAGATCGAGGGCCAAGCCAGCGACAGGTCGATGTCCTCGAGCTTCTCGGTGGCGTGCGTGGCGGCATCCTCGTAATTGAGCACGCCGTCCTGGATCCGGATCTCCGAGAACGAGATCTGGTTGTCGGCGCCCGGCTTCATGGTGCGCGCGATGGTCTGGATGAACGGCGTCCAGTTGCTCTCGCCGTCCGGCTTCAGGCTGACATGGATGCGCGGCCGCAGCAGCGCCAGGTCGGCGATCTCGAACCGCTGCAGCAGCAGCGGCAGCAGCCGCAGATTGGCGGTGAGCACGTCGACATGGAGCGCGGGATCGGTCGTGCCGCCGCCCTTCAGGCCGACGTCATGGAAGGAGATGTAGCTCGCCGGCAGCACCGAGATGTCGATATTGCCCGCGACATTGAGCTCGAGCCCAGTGACGTCGCGGATCTGCGCCTCCACGGCCTTGCGCAGCGCGTCGCGGTTGATCAGCCATGAGGTCGCGATCAGGGTGATCAGCGCGATGCCGAGCAGCGCCGCGATCGGCGTCCCGAGGCGCTTCATTCCTTGGGCCATGGTCAATGGCATGTCCTGGTCGGGTTGGTCGTTGGAGCCGGAAGGGCGGGTCGGGAAACCTGCGTGCCCACGCCCAACCCCCGCAACTTGATGGGTTTTCTTGTCGCTTTCAAGGCCGCGGGCGGGTCTGCCCACGGTGTGGGCAGCTTCTACCACCGGTGACCTGAACGGAGAACCCCGTATCATTGACGGCTTCGGAGGATTTCGCCTAATAATCGCCGCCAATAAGGCGCGACGCCTGCCAGCCCAAGGTTCAGTCGAAGGTTTTTGCATGAACAAGGTCTATCCCGACGCCAAGTCGGCTCTCTCTGGCATTCTCAAAGACAACATGATGATCATGTCGGGCGGCTTCGGCCTCTGCGGCATCGCCGAGGAGCTGTCGGACGCGATCCGCGAGTCCGGCGTCAAGGGCCTGACGGTGGTCTCCAACAATGCCGGCGTCGACGGCATCGGCCTTTCCCGCCTGCTCGAAACCCGCCAGATCAAGAAGATGATCTCGTCCTATGTCGGCGAGAACAAGCTGTTCGCCCAGCAATTCCTCGCCGGCGAGCTGGAACTCGAATTCAACCCGCAGGGCACGCTCGCCGAGCGCATCCGCGCCGGCGGCGCCGGCATCCCGGCCTTCTATACCAAGACCGGCGTCGGCACGCTGATCGCCGAAGGCAAGGAAGTGAAGGAGTTCGACGGCGAGAAATATCTGATGGAGCGCGGCCTGTTCGCCGACCTCGCCATCGTGCACGCCTGGAAGGGCGACACCGCCGGCAACCTCATTTACCGCAAGACCGCGCGCAACTTTAACCCGATGATGGCGACCGCCGCGAAGATCACCGTGGCCGAGGTCGAGCATCTGGTTCCGGCCGGTGAACTCAATCCCGACCACATCCACACGCCCGGTATCTTCGTGAAGCGCATCGTCGAGGTCGGCACGGCCAAGAAGCGCATCGAATTCCGCAACACCCGCCCGCGTACCGCCGCCTAAGCGCAGGAGACTCACATGGCCTGGACCCGTGAACAGATGGCTGCGCGCGCCGCGAAGGAGCTGCGTGACGGCTATTACGTCAATCTCGGTATCGGCATCCCGACGCTGGTCTCGAACTACATCCCCGACGGGATGGACGTCTCGTTGCAGAGTGAGAACGGCATGCTCGGCATGGGCCCGTTCCCCTATGAGGGTGAGGAAGACGCCGACCTCATCAATGCCGGCAAGCAGACCGTCAGCGAGCTGCCCTCGACCTCGTATTTCTCGAGTGCGGATTCCTTCGGCATGATCCGCGGCGGCCACATGGATCTGTCGATCCTCGGCGCCATGCAGGTGGCGCAGAACGGCGATCTCGCCAACTGGATGATCCCCGGCAAGATGGTCAAGGGCATGGGCGGCGCGATGGATCTCGTCGCCGGCGTCAAGCGCGTCGTCGTGGTGATGGAGCATTCCGCCAAGGACGGCCCGAAGCTGCTCAAGAAGTGCAATCTGCCGCTGACCGGGGAGCGCGTGGTCGACATGGTCGTCACCGATCTCGCCGTCTTCACCATCGACAAGCACGGCGACGGCGGTATGGCTCTGATCGAGCTCGCCGACGGCGTCTCGCTCGACGAGGTCAAGGCAAAGACCGAAGCCGAATTCCGCGTCGCGCTGAAGAATACGTAAGGCTGTCGCGAAGGGGCGCGCATGACGATACGGTCTGCGCGTCCCGACGACGCCGGTCTCATCGCATTGATCATCCTGCGATCGATGCGTGGCTACCGCCCGCGCGGCTGGTTCGACGTTGCGCTCGGCTGGCCCGAAGCGGAATGCCTCGATTTCGTCGCGCGCGGTGTCGATGTGGCACGTCTCGCAGTTCTGGATCGCAGAGGTCGATGGCAAGCAGGGCGCGGCGCTTTGCGCCGTGCCGGCGGCAGGCACTGGTCCTGCGGCCTGGCGCGCGATCGAGGAAGTCGCTTCAGCGACCGGGCTCCCCGCTTCCGAGCTCGATGCCATCCGCAGACGCGGTACCTACACGCGCCCCTTGCCCGCCTTCGCGGGCAAGGGCCGCAGCAAGAGTTCCGCTACGACCTCGCCGCCCATACCTTGCCCCAGCGCGCCGACACGCTCGCCACCCACGACTCCTCGCGCACCAGGCGGAAGCCGAGATTGGCGGGCGGCACGCCTTGCGCGCAGCCGCCGGCGCGGGCGTCGCGGATGAAGTCGGTGACGTAGGCGCGGTGCGCACCTTCGGCGACGCGCACGCCGCAGTTGACGGTCGGGCGGCCGGCCCTGCCGGCTTCGTCGATCCGCGCGCGCACGAAGCAGGTCGAGGTCCATTCCCAGACATTGCCGGCGATGTCCTCGATGCCATGCTCGTTCGCGCCAAACTTGCCGAACGGATAGGCGGTGGTGTCGGAGAGGTCGCGCTCGGATTCGCGCTCGTAGCGGCTGAGCCAGCGCTTTGAGGGATCCTCGGCGTCCACCGGCGCGCCGTCGTCCTTGAATCTGGAGCCCGCGGCAAAGGCCCATTCCGCATCGCTCGGCAGGCGATATTTGTGGCCGGTCTTGCGCGACAGCCAGGCGGCATAGGCTTCGGCATCGTGCCAGCTCACCTGCACGACGGGGCGATCGAACGCGATCGCGACGCCGCGATCGAGCGCGCGGCAGCCGCCGTCCTGCACACAAAGCTGATAGTCGGATGACGAGACCTGATTGCGCATGATGTGCAGTGGCCGGTTGAACCGCATCGCGCGCAGCGGCACTTCCGCCTGCTGCCCGCCGCGAGTGAAGTCGCCGGCCTCGCGATAGGCGATATTGCCCGGCGCCACCCTCACGATAGCGGTCTCTTTCGCCGTGCCATGTACGCCAGCCATGTCGGAGACCAGCGGCGCCATCGCGATCGGCCCAGCGAGTCCAGCGGCGCAGGCCAATGCCAACTTCAGCTTGAATGCGATCAACATGGTCATCCCCGAAAGGAACAAGGGGCCGGTGATGACCGGCCCCTCGTCGCCTCTAGTTGGTGTTGGGAGCCGGTATCTCCGTGGGCGCCTTCACCTGGGTCATCAGATCGTCGTTCCACTTGCCTTCGACCTTGAAGTGCGCGGTGGCACCGAGGTCCGCGGCCTCGATGAGGTTATGCGTGACGTAGGCATAGATGCCAGGCTGCAGGAACTTGTACATCGCCGCTCCCGCGGAGCCGCCGCGGATGAACCAGGTCTCGAGCCCGACTTCAGGCGCGTTGGAGAACTTGCCGGTCTCCCAGACATAGTCGCCATGGCCGCCGATCAGATGCGGACGGCTGTCGCGATTGGCCTGCGAATGCACGATCAGCACGTTCTCGCCGACCTTGGCCGTCAGTGCGTTCTTGCCGGTGAGCGCGCCGACCTTGCCGTTGAACACGACGTGGGAGGGGATCAGCTTCTTCATCACCTCCTCGGTCTCGGTGAAGGCCTCGCCCGGCGAGTCGTAGGACTTGAACTTGCCGTTCTCGTCGCGCGGCACATACATATCCTGCTCGCCGATATAGTAGAGTTTGTCGTACCTCAGCGCGTGGCCCTTGCCGTCGTTCAGCCCGTCGCGCGGCAGCACCATCACTGCGCCGTTCATGCCGGAGACGACGTGCCAGGGAATCATCGGACCGCCCGGCGCGCAGTGATAGACGAACACGCCGGTGCGCGTTGCTTTCCAGCGCAGCACGACCTGCTCGCCGGGATTGACCAGCGTGAGCTCGGCGCCGCCGAGCGCGCCGGTCGCGGAGTGGAAGTCGATGTTGTGCGGCATGGAGTTGGTCGGGGGGTTGACCAGCGTCAGCTCGACATAGTCGCCTTCATGCACGACCATCAACGGGCCCGGCATCGAGCCGTTGAAGGTCATGGCCTGGAAGGTCGTGCCCTTGTCGTCGATGACCACCTTCTTCTCCTCGATGGTCATCCTGAATTCCATGATCTTGGGACCCTGCGTCGTCGCCTGTTCGTGCGGGTGCACGAAGGGAGGGGCGACCAGCTCGACCTTCTGCCGCGGCAGCTTGAGATCGCTCGCAGCAAATGCGGGTGTCGCGAGCATCAGGGCGGTCGCGGCGGCGCTGATCAATGCGGCTCTGCGGGTGAACATCGGAAAGCATCCTTCATGTGAAAGGGTTTTGATGACGGATGCAGTGTGCGCCGATCTACGCAGGCGTGTTTGCGCTGCGACAAGCTTTTGCCGGATTCGGCTCCGGTGAATTTCTGCAGAGGTTTGCCGAAGCGACATCGGCGATAGGGGGAGCATGACAACGCATCGCGCGACATCAGCCGCGCCAGCGGCAAGTGGTTCGCATGTTCGGTCACGGTGATGGTGAATGGCTGGATGCGCCGGCTAGAGCAGATGGATCGCAATCCAGACCGTGCCCCAAATCGCAACGGAGAGTGCGGCGAACACCGCCGCCATGACGGCCAGCACGCGCACGAGATGATTTGCGCCGGCAGAGGGCGTGGCCGGCACGGGACGAAAATCGTCGAAGCGCGGAATATGGCCGCGAATGCCGATCAGCCAGAGAACGAGATCGAGGCGAACGACGCCATAGCCTATCTCCAGGAAGCGATCATTAAACGTCATCATCGGCCAAATCCGGCGCTCGGACTTTGAGCAAGCGCAAGGTGGCGCATCCGGAAACGGGTAATTCAATGCCGTCCGTGACCTGCCGCGCCATGGCGCGGCATCGATTTACGAATGGGTAAGACATGAGGACCGATCTCGCAGCGAGCTATGGCGAAGAACGTCTGCCGCGCTACACCAGCTATCCGACCGCGCCGCACTTCTCGGCGGCGATCGGCGCAGACACCTACGCCAGATGGCTGTCCGAGCTGCCTGCGGGCGCCAGCGCATCGCTCTATCTGCACGTGCCGTTCTGCCGCGAGATGTGCTGGTATTGCGGCTGCCATACCCAGATCGTCCGCCGCGACGGGCTGATCGCCGCCTATCAGCGGACGCTGCGCAGCGAGATCGCGGAGGTCGCGAAGACCATCGGCCGCCGCATCAGGGTCGAGCACATCCATTTCGGCGGCGGCACGCCCACGATCATGGCGCCGGACGCCTTTGCCGAACTGATGGCGGCGATGCGCCGTTGGTTCTTCGTGCTGCCCTCGGCCGAGATTGCGGTCGAGATCGATCCGCGCACGCTGACCGCCGAGATGGTCGAGGCGATGCGGCTCTCGGGCGTCAACCGCGCGAGCCTCGGCGTGCAGAGTTTTGATCCGGTCGTGCAACGCGCGATCAACCGCGTGCAGAGTTTTGAGCAGACGGCTGTTGTCGTCGGCATGCTCCAGCGCGCCGGCATCAAGGGGATCAATTTCGACCTGATCTATGGGCTGCCGCACCAGACCGTCGCCTCATGCCTCGATACAGTGCAGCGCTCGCTCGAGCTCGGGCCGGATCGTTTCTCGGTATTCGGCTATGCGCATGTGCCAAGCTTCAAGAAGCACCAGCGGATGATCGATGAGAACCATCTGCCTGACGGCCTTGCCCGTCACGACCAGGCCTGCGCGATCGCCGATGCGCTGAAGCAGACCGGCTATGTCCAGATCGGGCTCGATCATTTCGCGCGTCCCGACGACGCCATGGCGGTCGCCTTCGAGGACCGAACGCTGCGGCGCAACTTTCAGGGTTACACGACCGATCGCGGCGAGGTCCTGCTCGGATTCGGCGCCAGCGCGATCGGCCATCTGCCCCAGGGCTACGTTCAGAACGAGGTGCAGATCGGCGCCTATGCGCAGAGCATCACATCGGGCTGCCTCGCCACCGGCAAAGGCTACGGACTGACCGACGACGACCGGCTGCGCGCCGACATCATCGAGCGCATCATGTGCGAGTTCAGCGCCGATCTCGGCGAGATCTGCGCGCGCCATGGTGCCGAGCCCGAAGCCGTGCTGCAATCGGCTCCGCGCCTCGAGCCGCTGATCTCCGACGGCGTGGTGAGGCTCGACGGCGCCCGTCTCGCGGTCGCAAGCGACTCGCGCTTTCTGGTGCGCAGCGTCGCCGCCGCGTTCGACGCGCATCTCGATCCTGGGAAGCAGCTGCACAGCCGAGCGGTGTAGCCCGTCATTCCGGGGCGTGCGAAGCACGAGCCCGGAAATCCATCATGGAGCGCGTGACGTCGAGGAATGGATTCCGCGCTCGCGCCGAACGGCGCGCCCCGCAATGACGGCGGAGGAACTGGCATCAGCTTGCGCTCCAGCAAAGAAACCCACACCCGCTCCGCTATCGTCACTTCGGAACGGAGTTGTCCATGCCTTTCCGATCCGACGATCTGGTCGATGACATCATGCGCACGGCGCCGCACACGATCCGCGTGTTCCTCGCCTTCAGGATGGCATGTGTCGGCTGTCCGATCGCGACCTTCCACACCGTGGAAGATGCCTGCCGCGAGCACGGCATCGATCAGGACAAATTCCTCGCCGCGCTGTGCCAATGCGTGCCGGCGTGAGGCGGGTTGGAGTTCGCGCGGGTCGCGCGCGGATTCCCGCGTGAGGGCGGTCTTTCGCCGTAAGCGGAGCCGCCCTCACTCCTAATTTCAAGGTCGATGTGGCGTTCACCTCTCCCCGTAAGAACGGCAGGGATATCGCATATGCGGATAATGCTGCAGGTTCGATGTGCCTTGTGAACAGCCGATCGCGCCACAAACTCGTCATGCCCGGGCATAGCCGTCCGCAAGGACGGCGTCGCTTCGCTCGCCTATGTCCCGGCCATGACGATGTGGAAACGGTAGCGCCAAAAATCACACCGTTTTCATATGCGATTGCCCTGGTAAGAACGGGGAGAGGGTGAAGAAGAGTTATTTCACGCCGCACCGCTGTCCGCCGTCCGCTCCGCCAATACGACGATCCGGTGCGGATCGCGCAGGATGATGCGCTGGCGGCCGCTCTCGACGAGGCCCTGGCTCTCCCAGCCGCTCAGGATGCGGCTCACCGTATGCAGCGTCGTGCCGGTCATCTGCGCGATGTCCTGGCGGCTGATCGGGAAGTCGATCTCGATGCCGTGGCTGAGCTTCTTGCCGGATTGCTTGGCGAGCCGCAGCAGCGCATGCGCGACGCGCTGCTCGACCTGTTGGGTCGACATTTCCAGGATGCGGGTGTGGCTCTCCTGCAGCCGCGCCCCGACCGTCTGCAACGTGTTGGCGGCGAGCGAGGGAAATCGCTCGACCAATCGCGGCCAGGCCGAATTCGGCCAGATCAGCACCACGCTGTCGTCGACCGCCATCGCGGTCGCCGGATAGCGCACGGCGCCGATCGCCATCGCGAGCCCAAAAGTCTCGCCCGGCGCGACATAGCGCACCACGATCTGCTCGCCGGTCGGCGTAGTCTTGGCGGCGCGGACATGGCCGTGCAGCAGCAGGAAGAAGGATTGCGCGTCCGCGCCCTGCTCGAAAATGGCGGTATTCTTCGGATAGCGCGCCGAGCGCGCCTCGCGCAGGATCTCCTCGAGGTCCTCCGGCTTGACCCCGGCGAACAGCGGCAAATGCGCAACCAGCGATGTGTCGACCTTGGCCATTCTGCCTCCTTGGCATCAGGGAGTGTGATGGCACCTGCAATCGTTCTGCAGTTTGCGATAGCGCAAAAACGGGCCGGCCGGACGGCAGTATTTTTCCAGGCAAAGTTCCGAATTCACAGGAGTTGCCTCATGGCTGGCGCCCGATCCCGTAATTTTCAGGGCTGGCCGCTGTTTGCGAACAGTTTTCGGCCCTTTTTCCTGCTGGCCGCGATCGAGGCGGGCCTGTCGATCCTGGTCTGGCTGCCGATGT
This sequence comes from Bradyrhizobium sp. USDA 4486, assembly GCF_054057995.1. Taxonomy (NCBI): domain Bacteria; kingdom Pseudomonadati; phylum Pseudomonadota; class Alphaproteobacteria; order Hyphomicrobiales; family Nitrobacteraceae; genus Bradyrhizobium; species Bradyrhizobium sp. USDA 4486. Next base: position 5,406,352 of record NZ_JBSRZV010000001.1, on the reverse strand, counting down.
TCTACGGCGAGCTGTCCGTGAGCTCGGCCTTCGCGCCGCGCGACTGGCACGTCCACGAGATGCTCTACGGGTTCCTGCCGGCGGTGGTCACCGGCTTCCTGTTCACGGCGATCCCGAACTGGACCGGGCGGCTGCCGATTCAGGGCACGTCGCTTGGCGCGCTGCTGGTGGTGTGGCTTGCCGGGCGTGCTGCCGTGACCCTGTCTGCCGATATCGGCTGGGGCTTCGCACTCGTCGTCGATGCCGCCTTCCTGGCGCTGGTGGTCGCGGCCGCAACGCGCGAAATCATCGCGGGCGGCAATTGGCGCAACCTTCCGGTGGTGGCCCTGGTGCTCGTGCTGCTCGCGGGCAACGTCGCCTTCCATCTCGAAGCGCACTACGAGGGCGCGGCGGATGTCAGCATTCGAATCGGCATCACTGTGGTGTTGCTGCTGATCGCGCTGATCGGCGGCCGCATCATCCCGAGCTTCACCCGCAACTGGCTGGTCAAGTTCAATCCCGGCCGCCTGCCGGTGCCGTTCGGACGTTTTGACGGCGCTGTGATCGGATTGAGCGCGCTGGCCCTCATCGCGTGGATGGTGACGCCGCTCCACATGATCACTGGCGCCGTGATGGGGCTCGTCGGCGTGCTGCACCTTGTGCGACTTGCGCGCTGGGCCGGAGATCGCACCACGCGCGAGCGGTTGCTGCTGATCCTGCATGTCGGCTACCTCTTCGTGCCACTTGGCTTCATCCTGAATGGGCTGGCCGCCTTCGGCGAACTGCCGCCGAGTGCGGGCATTCATGCCTGGATGGCCGGTGCGGCCGGCACCATGACGCTCGCGGTGATGACGCGTGCGAGCCTCGGCCATACCGGTCAGGCGCTGACGGCCTCGCCCGCGACGCACGGCATCTATCTCGCGATCATCATCGCGGCGCTGGCACGGGTCGCTGCCGTGGTGTTGCCTGCGCACGGCGATGTGCTGCTGCACATTGCCGCGTGCGGCTGGATCGTCGCCTTCCTTGGCTTTGCGGTCGCATTCGGGCCGTTGCTCGCCGGCAGCCCCCGACGCGCACTCGCCATCATGGGCCTGCCGGCGCCTGCACGCTGAGCCAGGCTGCGTTCGCCGACAGCGGCCGCACGCCGCGCCGCCATTCCGTGATGCTGCAGCCGAAGCGACCGCGAAACCAGCGCGCCATCGCGCTCTGCGCGGAGAAGCCGAGCTGGGTGGCGATATCGGACAGCGGCCGGTCGGGATCGTCGATCAGCTGGATCGCGAGATCGGCGCGCTGCGCATCGAGGATGGCGGAGAAGCTGGTGCCGGCTTCGGCCAGATGCCGATGGATAGTGCGGCGGGTGCAGGCGAGGTGCTCGGCCACGCGCTCGACCGTGCAGTCGCCGCTGGGGAGCAGGCTGCGCACGACCTCGTCGACCTTCGCCTCCCAGCTTGCCGGCCGCGTTTCGATCGCCTCGATCCGCTTGCGCAAGTAGCTCGCGATCAGCGGGTGGGCGCTCGGGATCCGCCGCCGCATGTCGTGCGCCGACAGCAGGATCGCATCGTCGTCGGCATTGAAGAGTACACGGCAGCCGAAGAAATCACGGTAGCGCTTGCGGTCGTGCGGCGGCGGATAGTGCAGATGCACCTCCTGCGGGCGCCAGTCGCTGCCGAACAGCGACTGGATGATGCGGTGGATGCTGCCGAGCGCCATGTCGATCGATTGCCGTGGCGCAGTCGGCCGCCGGCCGCGCAGATGCAGGGTGACGGTCACCGTCTGCTTGTCCTTGATGACGTCGAGCTTCATGCCGTCATGATGGACATGAATGAAGCGCGAGAACGCTTCGATGGCCTCGCCGACGGTCGCCTGCTCGCGCACAATCAGGCCGACGGCGCCAAAGTTGGTGAGGCCGCCGCGCTCGGCGAGCCGCAAGCCGAAATCTTCGGCACCCGACGCCTCTGCCGACAATTCGAGCAGCCGGCGCAGGCTCGTCACGGCAATAGGCGTATCAGGCTTGTCCAGCACGGCCAGTGGCAGCCTGACCTTGCGCATCATCTGCTTCGGGTCGAGCCCGACTGACCGGGCGACCTCCGCGTAGTAGCTCAAGCCTGCGCTGCGAATGAGGTCGGTCATGTGAACCGCTCGTGCCAGCCATTCCCGTAGATGTCCCGAAATGTAAAGTTTCTGTCCCGATCCGTCAAATCCGGGAACACGATGGAACGTACATAAGGGAAACCGAAGCACCGGCGCGAATGCCGTGCTCACGACGGCGTGGCAGGGCGATGCGGCCCGCCTCCGGACCCATTTGACCAAGACATTGCTGGATCGGGATTATGCCTGGGAACATGCTTTCCAAGGGTGAGGTATTCGTCATCGACACTGACGCCGCCTCCCGCGAACAACTTGCCAATGCGCTCCAGCAGAGCGCGTATGACGTGATCTGCTTTGCCGATGGCGCATCGCTGCTGTCGGAAGCCAAGGCGCGGATGCCGGCCTGCGTGCTCCTGGAGATGCCGCCGGATCGCTCGGCACTCGATGTGCTCAAGCGGCTGCGCGAGGAAAACTGCATGGCGCCGGTGCTGGTGACTTCGGCCAACGGCAGCATTTCCATGGCGGTCGACGCCATCAAGAGCGGCGCGGCCGATTTCATCGAGAAGCCGTTCCGCACCCACGACATCGTCGGCCGGATCGATGCCGCTATCGACGAGTCCGGCCAGCCAACCTCGAACCGCCAGCGCTGGTTGCCCGGCTGCGAGCCGCTGACCGGGCGTGAAGGCGACGTACTCGAGCATCTCGCCGCCGGCCTCACCAACAAGGAGATCGCCCGGCGCATGCATCTGAGTGCGCGGACGATCGAGGGCTACCGCGCCAGCATCTTGAAGAAGGCCGGCGCCAGGAACGTGACCGATCTGCTTCGTCGCATCTTCGGCCAGGGCTCGCCCACTCAGGGCTAACGGCCTTCCGCTGCGGGACGATTCGTGCCGTGGCCATGGTGCCGCCGCAGCGGTGCCCCATGGAAACCTCAATCGAACCGGTTCCTCCGCTGCCGCGTCCAATCATGTTGGCGAGGCACTTGATCGCGCGTCCGGCTGGCGGCGCGGCGATACCGGCAGAGAGGAATTCATGCGCATCACCGTAAGATGTTTGGCAACGACGAGCCTGGTTCTGGTGACCACGGCGTTCGCGTCGCATTCATGGGCCGCCGATGTGGACGCCACATCGGCCATCGACGCCGTCACCGTTTACCCTGATGGTGCGACCGTCACCCGCGTCATCACGGTCGATTTGCCGTCCGGCGACTCCACGCTCGTGGCCAAGGACTTTCCGCTCGGCCTCGATACGTCCTCTCTCCGCGTCGAGGGTGAAGGCGGCGTCAAGCTCACCATCGGCACGATCGATGCGCGGCCGCCGCGCGCGGCGCCGGTTAACCTGCCTGAGCTCGAAAAACGCATCGAGGCCCTGAACGACCAGCGCGCCGATCTGCAGGGCGCGATCGACGCGGCCAATGCACGGCGCAAATTCGCGGAGCACTTTGCGGAAGCCGCTCCCGTCGGCATCGGCGAGAAGGGCGAGGCGCGGCCGATCGCCGAATGGCGTACGGCGTTCACCGCAGTCGGCGACGAAATTGCGAGCGCCGATACTGCCATCCGTGAGGCCACACGCAAGATGCGGGAGATCGACCGGCAGATCGCCCAGCTCGAGGTCGAGCGCAAGGCCAAGCCGCCGAGCAAGCTGGAGGTCCGCATGGACATCGCGTCGCCCGCGGCGACCAAGGCGACGTTGCGGATCACTTATAATATGCGCAATGCGCGCTGGCTGCCGCTCTATGATGCCCGGCTCGACACCGGCGCCAAGGATCGCAAGCCGCAGCTGGAGCTGGTCCGCCGCGCCGAGATCACGCAGTCGACCGGCGAGGACTGGTCCAATGTCGCGCTCGGTGTTTCCACCGTCCGCATCAGCCGCGGCGGCAGTGCCCCGGAGCTGGGCTCGCTGGTCGCACAATATCCGCAAATTCCCAAGCCGATGGCACTCGGCGCGGCCTCGGACTTGGCGCGGCCCGCCCCCGTGGCGCGGCAGATGCAAAGTCCATCCTTCGCAGCCAAGCTCGCGGAGTCGCCCGAGCCGCGTGAGCGGGCCGACGAACAGCAGGCGATTGCCGAGATCGGCGATTTCCAGGCGACGTTCAAAATTCCCGGCCGCGTCAGTCTCGGCGCCGCCGAGGGCGCCAAGAGCCTGCGCATCGCGTCGATGACGGTGCCTGCCGATCTCGCGGTGCGCGCCGCGCCGGTGGCGGATCCCACCGCCTTCCTCGAAGCCAGCTTCAAGCAGGCCGACGACACGGCGCTTTTGCCGGGCAAGGTCGCGATCTATCGCGACGGCGTCTTCGTCGGCCGCGGCAAGCTCGCGGCTTCGGCCAAGGACGACATCGTGCGGCTCGGCTTCGGTGCCGACGACAAGGTCAAGATCGAGCGCGCCGTGCTCAAGCGCAACGAAGGCTCGGCCGGCGTGCTCGTGACGACGTCGAAGACCGACGAGCGTTCGTTCAAGACGACGATCCGCAACGGTCACGACCTCCCAATTCGCGTGGCGATCGAGGATCAGCTGCCGGTCAGCGAGAACGAGGACATCGTCGTCGAGATGCTGCCCGCGACCACGCCGCCGACCGCCAGCAACATCCGCGACAAGCGCGGCGTGCTGGAATGGTCGTTCGATGCCAAGCCCGGCGAAGTCAAGGATATCAACTTTGTCTGGCGCGTCCGCTGGCCGAAGGATAAGGGCATGGTGATCGTGCCTGCGGGGTAGGGTGCTAGCCGAGAGCGCACCGCCTATGCGGAAACAGGATGGCTAAATTTCGGTCTGAATCGCCCGCATCGACTGCGGCAGCACATACGGCACGCCGTCATCACCCCTATGAACGATGGCGTCGATCTCGAAGATCTCGCGGATCCTCTCGCCCGTGACGATGTCCGCACGCGGGCCGTCGGCGGCAAGCCGGCCGCCGCTCAGGACGACCAGCCGGTCGGCAAAGCGGATCGCGAGGTTGAGGTCGTGCAGGATGGCGATCACGGCGGTGCCGCCAGCCGCGCGGCGGCGCGCCGCTTCGACGAGGTCGATCTGATGACGCAGGTCGAGGCTCGAGGTCGGCTCATCCAGCAGCAGCACGCCCGGCCCGTGCTCGGCCTCGCCGCCGGCGAGCTGCACCAGCACGCGGGCGAAATGGGCGCGCTGCTGCTCGCCGCCGGACAGCGTCGGCAATTGCCGGTCGCGGAAATGCGAAAGGCCCCACCTCGCCCAGCGCCGCGTCGACGAGCTTGCCTGCCTCGCGCGGGCTGCGCTCGCCCGCGCCCATCAGCACGATCTCCTCGACCGTGAAGGGAAAGGTGACGTTGATGTGCTGGGACAGCATCGCGCGGCGCCCGGCAAGCTCGCGCGGCGTGTAGCTGCTGATGTCGCGCTGCTTCAGCCGCACCTCGCCCTCGCTCGGGCGCAGATCGCCGGAGAGCAGCCGCAGCAGGGTCGATTTGCCGGCGCCGTTCGGGCCGATGATCGCGACCGTCTCGCCGGCCGCGACCGTCAGGCCGACGCCGTCGAGCAGCGTCGCGCGACCGGCGCGCTTGCTGAGGGCACGCGCCTCGATCACGGCGCTCATAGCGAGGCGAGCCCGCGCTGCCGCAGCAGGATGCCGAGGAAGACCGGCGCGCCGACCGCCGCGGTCAGGATGCCGATCGGCATCTCCGCGGGCGCCACGATGGTGCGCGCCAGCGTGTCGGCACCGACCGTCAGGATCGCGCCGAGCAGCACTGAAGTGGGCAGCAACAGGCGATGCGCCGGCCCGATCACGAGGCGGAGGAGATGCGGCACCACGATGCCGACGAAGCCGATCACGCCGCTGATCGACACCGCGACACCCGTCATCGCGGAGACCATCACGATCGAGATCTTCTTGAGACGCTCGACGTCGACGCCGCCGTGAAAGGCATCAGCTTCGCCGAGCACCAGCAGATCGAGGCCGCGCGCGATGAACGCGCAGGCGGCAAGCCCGATAACGAGGACCGGCTCAAGCACCGCGGCCTTGGTCCAGGTCGCGCCGCTCATCGAGCCCAGCATCCAGAAGGTGATGTCGCGGAGCTGGCGGTCGTCCGCGATGAATACCAAGAGCCCGATGCCGGCATTGGTGATCGCGGTGATGGCGACGCCGGCGAGCAGGAAGATCGCGATCGAGGTTCTGCCAGCGCGACTGGAGATGCCGTAAAGGATTGCGGTCGTCGCCAGAGATCCCGCGAAGGCCGCGAGCGGCAACAGCTCGGTCTGGAGAAAGCGCAGTGTCTCGCCGAAGCGCGAGTCGGTGAACACGATCGCGCTCGCGGCCGCCAGTGCCCCGCCGCTGGAGACGCCGACCAGCGCGGGATCAGCGAGGGGATTGCGGAACAGGCCCTGCATGATGGCGCCGGCCGCGGCGAGCAGGCCGCCGACCATGGCGGTCGCCGCGATTCGGGGGATGCGGATCGACCACAGCACGAGCTGGTCGCGCGCCGTCATGGCATCGGCGGGCGTGCTGCTTGTAAAGCCGAGCGCCGCAGGCAGACGGGAGAGAGGAATGCCGGCTGCGCCGACCGTCAGCGCAACGATGGCGGTGACCACCAGCACCGCGACAAGGAGAGGGATCGCCACCGATGTGAACCGACGGCCCGCACCAGCTCGTCGCGGGCTCCGCGCCTCGACTCCGACCGCCACGCTCATTGCCGGCAATTAGCCGCCGACAGGGCCGACGTGAACGCGCCGCTCTCGGCCAATGCCGGATAGAGTTTGACGGCGAGATCACGCGCCGCCGCCGCCGTGCGCGGCCCGAAGCCGAGCAGGTAGAGCCCGTCCATGGTGATAAAGCTCTTGTTGGCGGCGACCGGCGTCAGGGCGAAGCCGGGATGGGCATAGACCGCATCGGCCTGCAGCGAATCCTTGCCGCGCTCGATCGAGAGGACAACATCAGGCTTGGCGGCCACGATCGCCTCGTCGCCGATGATCTTGTAGCCGTCGTAATCGTCGACCGCGTTCGCCGCGCCCGCGAGCTGGATGATCTCGTCGGCCGCGGTCTTGTGGCCGGCAACCATGGCGCGCCCGTTCTGGAGCGACATCACGAACATCACGCGCACCGGCTTGGTGACCTTGGCGCGCAGCGTGCGAAGCTGGGCGAGATCGGCGCTGACCGCGGCGCTGAGGCACTCGGCGCGCGCATCGACGCCCATGGCATGGCCGACCAGCTTGATCTTTTTGAGCAGGCCTTCCTCGGAGAAAGTCTCGGGGACCAGCACCAGCGGCACCTTCGCCGTCTCCAGAATGTCCATGGTCTCGCGCGGGCCCGAGCCCTGGATCGCCAGGATCAGGGTAGGATTGAGGCCGAGCACGCCCTCGGCCGAGATCTGGCGCATGTAGCCGACATTGGGTTTGTCGTTCAGCGCTGCCGCCGGATAGAGGCTCGTGGTGTCGACGCCGACCAGCCGGCTCTCGAGCCCGAGCGCATAGAGGATCTCGGTGATGGCGCCGCCGATCGAGACCGTACGCGCGAAGTCGGCAATAGTGACGTCGCGATTGCGGGCGTCATGCACAATGATATCGGTGGCGTGCGCTGCGGAGGCGAGCGCGATCGTGCCTGATAGCAGGAGATTTGCGAGGGTGCGACACAATGTCATTGCGATCTACTTCGTCAGGATCAGCTTGTTCTGCGAGGTCAGGCGCAGGCGATAGCTGTCCTCGCCATGCGCGATGATGATCTCGCGCTCCGCCGCAAACAGCTCGCGGCTGTCGATCCGGCTCCCTCGCATGATGAGGGTTCTCGTTGTTGCAGAAGGGCTTTGCGCCGGCCCTGCCGCATCGCCGCTATGGTCTCCGGACGCTGCCGACATGGTCGTGTGATGCGCTTTCGAGTTCTTGAGTGCTGCCTGTTTGTATAAGCGGCGCGAAGCGCATTCCAACGGCTGCAATTTACAATCGATATAAACTGCAACCCGATGTCATTGACCGCCTGGGTGTTGCCGCGTAACCAATTGTGACAGCGGACAGCAGGTCCGCGACTCGAGAAAATCAGCCAGCCAGTCGTTCGCATGCGAACGCGCGCCAGCCAGACGACTCCAAAAATTGAAGTGAAGTGCAGGCTGGGGCTGATATGGCTGACGGGGCTAGGTATTCGCGCGCCCTGATTTTGGGCGCGTCGGTGGTTTCAATGGCGGCAGTGGTGACGGAGAGCAGCCTTGCGCAGGCCGCTCCGCCGCAAGCCGAAAACGCGTCGTCGGAACGGCCGAAGCAGGTCAGGCGCAAGCCGCCCAAGCCGCAAGTCGCGCAGCAGACAACGCCCGAAGCCTTGAACGCGCGTGCCCAGGCTGGCGGCAGCGCGCCGGTTCAGGTGCTTGATACAATTACGGTCGCCGCAACGAAGACCAAGGAGCGCGCGATCGAGGCGCTCGCGCCGGTCAGCTCGATCTCGCTCGATCAGATCCAGGGGCTTCAGCCGAACCGGCTGTCGAACATCTTCTACGCGGTGCCCGGCGTGTCGTTCCAGGAGCGCGGCGACGATCCGGCGACAGTCATCAACATCCGCGGCTTGCAGGATTTCGGCCGCGTCGCCATCGTCGTCGACGGCGCGCGGCAGAACTTCCAGCGCACCGGCCACAACGCCAACGGCTCGTTCTTCCTCGATCCTGAATTGATCGGCGGAGTCGACGTCGTGCGCGGGCCGACGGCCAACATCTACGGTTCGGGCGCGATCGGCGGCCTGGTCTCGTTCCGCACCAAGGACGTCAACGACGTGCTGCGTCCCGGCGAGCGCTGGGGCATCGATCTCTCCGGATCCTACGGCACGAACAATGCGCGCGGCCTCGGCTCGGTATTCGGCGGCGTGCGCGCCACGCCCGGCGTCGACATCTTCGGCGGCGCAGTCTACCGCACGCAGGGCAATTACAAGGACGGCAACGGCACCGAGATCGGCAACACCGGCAACCAGGTCGAAGCCGGATTGCTGAAGCTCACGGTGCGCCCGGCGCTCGGCCACGAGGTCAAGTTCGGCGCCACTTTCCAGGACTATCAATACAATATCGGCCAGTTCAACACCGGCCCGGTGGCGACCGCGGCCCAGCGCGCGCTCTATCAGGGCTCGTCGGTCTATGCGTCCGACGTCAAGAACTACACCGGCACGTTGACCTGGAACTATTCGCTGCCGAGCGACAATCTGTTCGACACGCACGTGTCGGTCTACGGCAACCGCACCGACCAGGATCAGACCAAGACCTATCACTATTCGACCTCGGGCGCGGCCTATTGCGGCGCCGGCAATTTCGGCAACAACATCTCCGGCTGCATCGGCGATAAGCGCGGCTACACGCTGAACACGGTGGGCTTCGACGCCAACAACACCACGCGCTTCAATGTCGGCGACTGGCGCAACGCCGTGACCTACGGGGTCGATGCGTTCCAGGACGACGTGATCACGACCGACAGCCGCGGCAATTCCAACGTCACGACGCCGAGCGGCATCCGCACTGTGTCGGGCGGCTTCCTGCAGCTCAAGCAGAACTACGGCACGTGGTTCGAGGCCATCAGTGCGATCCGTTACGACCGTTACAATCTGCAGTCGGGCACGACCAATACCGGCGGCGACCGCTTCTCGCCGAAGATCACGCTCGGCGTCACGCCGGTCGCGGGCTTCCAGCCCTATGTCAGCTATGCCGAAGGCTATCGTGCGCCGTCGATCACCGAGACGGTGATCTCCGGCGCACATGCGACCGGCGGCGGACCGGCCTTCTTCGTCTGTCCGAACGGAACCGTCGGTCTGTTCTGCTTCCTGCCTAATGCGAATCTTCGCCCTGAAGTCGGCAAGAACAAGGAAATCGGCATCAACCTGAAATACGACAACATCTTCAGCGCGAACGACTCGTTCCGCGGCAAGATCAACCTGTTCCGCAACGACGTGTCCGACTACATCGATCTCGTCGCCTCGGCGCCGGTCGCGGTGCCGCCGTTCGGCTCGTTCAGCCAGTTCTACCAGTACCAGAACATCGCCAATGCTCGCATCGAGGGCTTCGAGGCGGAGACGATGTACGATGCCGGCGACTGGTTCGTCGGCGTTGCCGGTCACTACATCAAAGGCAAGAACGTCCAGACCAATATCGGGCTCGCCACCATCACCCCGACCAAGGTCGTCACCACAGGCGGCGTCCGCCTGCTCGATCGCAGCCTGGTCCTGTCGGCGCAGTGGGCGTCCTACGGTCCGAACAACGACATCCCTGCCGGCTATGTGCCTTCGACCGGCTACGACCTGATCAACCTCTACATGACGTATGCCGCGACCAAGGACGTCGTGTTCTCGGCCTCGATCGACAATCTCCTGAACCAGTACTACCGGCCCTACGCCATCCCCGGCAGCTCGACCGACGGCACCACGCAGAACGACGTGCTGTGGACGAGCCCGGGGCCGGGCAGAGTCTACAAGGCCGGCCTGAAGATCCACTTTGGAGGTGCGTGAGCCCTGGGGGCCGCAACACCACAAACTTCCGCCGGGCCGCGCTGATGCTCCAGCGCGGCTTCGGCGCGTTTTCGTCTTGAGAAGAAGGAGAGACTCTTATGTTCATCGCCATGAATCGCTTTCAGGTGAAGAAGGGCGCGGAGACTGCGTTCGAGACTGTCTGGGCTACCCGCGAATCCTATCTCGCCAACATGCCGGGCTTCGTCGAGTTTCATCTGCTGAAGGGACCAGAGGCCGAGGACCACACGCTGTATTCGTCGCACACGAGCTAGGGTCGACAAGGCGGCCTTCGAGGCCTGGACGCGCTCGGAGGAATTCCGCCGCGCCCACGCGCGCGCCGACAACAGGACCGGCGAGAGCCTTTACCTCGGCCATCCCAAGTTCGAGGGCTTTGAGGTGATCCAGAGCGAGCGCAAGGCCGCGGCCGCTTAGATGGTGCAGGAGAGGAGCCGCACATGCTGAGCACCGATCTCGCCGAGCTCAAGGCGTATATGGCCGACAACCCCGGCGCGGTGATCGAGGACGTCGCGCGCGAGCGCAAGGTCACGCCGCGTGCGGTGATCGAGGCGCTGCCGTTCACCATGGTCCGCATCGGCAGTGGCGAGCATTTTGCCGCCGCCATGCAGGACATCGCGGAGTGGGGCGAGGTCATGCTGATCGTCCACACCGACGATGCGATCTTCGAGTTCACAGGCAGCGTTCCCGCGGGCGAGATTGGCCGCGGCTACTTCAACCTGATGCAGCCGAAGGGACTACACGGCCATCTCCGCCACGAGCGTTGCGCGGGCGTCGCCTTCGTCGAGCGTCCGTTCATGGGCAAGACCTCTGCCTTCGTCGCCTTCGTCAATGCCGACGGCGGCATCATGTTCAAGGTGTTCGTCGGCCGCGACGAGACCCGGGCGCTGCGCAGCGACCAGCACGCGCGATTCCGGCAGCTTGCAGACCGCATCGCCGCCCGCCACTTTCTATCATCGGAGGATCAGGATGCAGGGCATCTCCAGGCTGCGGCAAATGATCGTCACTATCGCGCTGGCGCTTGCGCCGGCGTCGGCCTACGCGATCGACGAGGCGCTATTGCCGCGCAATCTGTCGCCCTGGGGCATGTTCCTCGGTGCCGACATCGTCGTGAAGACGGTGATGGTGGGCCTCGCCGTCGCTTCGCTGGTGACGTGGACGGTGTGGCTCGCCAAGAGTATCGAGCTGCGCCGCAAGGGCGCGCTGGCCCTGCGGCGCACGCGCGCGCTCGAAGGCAATATCAGGCTGGCGGAGGCGGCAGAGAAGGCCGGCGATGCGCACGATCCGGTGGCCCAGCTCATCCAGTCCTGCGCCAGAGAGGCGGAGCTTTCCGGCGGCGTCCTGGACGACGGTCTTGAGGAGCGCGTGGCCCTGCGGCTGGAGCGGGTCGAGGCGGCGATGTCGAGGCAAATCGCGCGCGGCACCGGCGTGCTCGCGACCATCGGCGCCACCGCGCCGTTCGTTGGGCTGTTCGGTACGGTCTGGGGCATCATGAACTCCTTCATCGGCATCTCCGAGAGCCACACCACCAGCCTTGCGGTGGTTGCGCCCGGCATCGCGGAGGCGCTGCTCGCCACCGCGCTCGGCCTTGTCGCCGCGATCCCGGCGGTCGTGATCTACAATCACCTCGTCCGCTGCATCGCGAACTACCGCGCGTTGCTCGGCGATGCTTCGGCTCAGCTGATGCTGCTGGTCAGCCGCCAGCGCGATCACAGGGACTTCCGTTTGGCGCGGGCGGCGGAGTAGGGCCATGGCTGCGAAGCTCGGCGCCCGCACCGGATCGCCGCTGAGGCGCGGCGACCCCGGCGATCTCGACGTCACCCACGAGATCAACGTCACGCCGTTCATCGACGTGATGCTGGTGCTCTTGATCATCTTCATGGTGGCCGCCCCGCTCGCCACCGTCGACATCGGCGTCGAGCTCCCGGCAACCGCCGCCGAGCCTTCGCCGCGGCCGGACAAGCCGACCTTCGTGACGGTGAAGCCGGATCTCACCGTCGCCGTTGGCGAAGACACCATGGCTCGCGATGGTCTCGCTGCGGCACTCGATGCCGCCACCAAGGGCCGCAAGGATGAGCGCATTTATCTCCGCGCCGACAAGGCGGTGAGCTATGGCGATCTGATGGAGGTGATGAACACCTTGCGCAATGCCGGCTATCTCAAGGTCGCGCTCGTCGGCCTTGACGGACGCAGCTGATGGCTGCCGCGAACGCCTTTGCCCTACACGAGCCGCTTGGCGAGCGCGAAACCGCGCGGTGGGGCGTCGCGGCCGCGGTGATCGTGGCGTTGCATGTCGCCGCTGCGCTGATTGCAATGAACTGGATCAGGTCGCAGCCGGAGCAGGGCGTCGGCCTGCCGGCGATCATGATCGACATGTCGCCGGTCACCACGGCGCCGCAGCCGACACTGGACAACGTCGCGCCAGGTCCGCTGATGCAGGAAGCCGACGCTTCGCCGCCCGAGCCGGTGCAACAGCAGGCTGTCGAGGAGACCATCGCGCCGACCCCGCCGCAGGAAAAGCCTGACGTGGTGGCGCCACCGGAACAGAAGCTTGAGCCGACATCGGCGAGGCCCGCGCCGGCGAGGATCGTGCCGGTCGGAAAGCCGGCGCCCGAGAAGCCCAAGGTGGTTCGCCGCGAGGCGAAGAAACCGTCGGACGCAACACCCGCGCCGCGCACCAGCGCCCCGCCGCGCGCCGAGCGCGAGGCGCCGATGGCATCGGCCATGAGTGCCGGCTCAGTCGCTTCAGCGATCGCGTCCTACAATCAGCGCGTCCGCGCGCATCTGATGCGCTTCCACGCCTATCCGTCCGGCGGCAATGGCCAGCGCGGCGTCGCAAGGCTGAGCTTCACCGTCAGCCGCAGCGGGCAGGTGACATCGAGCCGTCTCGTCGGCTTGTCAGGCGTCGCCGCATTCGATGCCCAGGCGATGTCGATGGTCCGCCAGGCCTCGCCGTTTCCGCCGATCCCCGACGAGATCAAGAACGGCTCGATGAGCTTTTCGATTCCGGTGGAGTTTACGGTGAGGTAGCCCCCGCTGTCATGCCCCGGCTTGACCGGGGCATCCAGTACGCCGAGGCCTCGCGATCTAATCGCTGGCGCCGCGGCGTACTGGATCGCCCGGTCAAGCCGGGCGATGACAGTTGGAAGGAGGCGGGCCTTACCTCGCCTTCAGGAAATCGGCGACTTCGAGCAGCATGAACTCGTCGTCGTCGGCCTTGTTGGGATCGCGGCTGGAGGAGAACGGCAAATTGTTGTCGTTGCCGACAATAATGTGGGTGTCGTCGACGCGATCGACGTTCTCGATGGTGAAGAACGGAAAGGTGTAGACGCCGTCGTTGAGCGGCTTCCTGGCCTTCTTGTCGGGGTCCTGGATCTTCAACAAATCGATATAGCCGATCTTGCGCACGGGCTTGCCGACATTGGCATCCGAGAGCTCGATCTTGTAGATGCGCTTGAACTTGGCGATGTCAGGGAAGCAGTTCTCGCCGCGCTGGCCTTGCGGGCAGGCCTTGTCGGCGGTGCCTTCGCCATTGTCGCGCTCGATGATCAGGCCGGCGGTCGGGTCGATCATGTTGAAATCGCCGATGGCGTTGCCGTTCTGCTCGAACACATACTGCCAGTAACGCCCGGTGAATTTCTCCGCGGCGACGTCGAATTCGAGGATGCGGGAAGCTTCCTTGCCGTCGACCTTCTCCCAATCCTTCTTCTCGGCATCCCACAGCGGGCCCTCGAGCAGGCCGTAGAGGAACTTGCCGTCCTTCGAGGAGGCAAAGCCTTCATAGCCCTTGGAGCGGCGTAGGTTGACGTTGGTGTAGGTCTGGCCCGGCGCGCCCGGCGTTGCCACTGCCCAATTGTCGGGCGAGCGCACCGGCTTGCCGTCGGCAACCGTCTCGAACACGGCGAGGATCTTGCCCGATTTGTCGGCTTTCAGGATGTACGGGCCGAACTCGTCGCCGATCCAGAAGACATCGCCGATGATCTGAAAACCTTCGGTGTCAAAGTCGGAGCCAGTCAGGTAACGCTTCTGGGTGTCCTCGTGCACGATGCGGAAGGGGACCTTCTTGTCGGGATCGTGCAGGAAGACGGTCTCCTGGCGCTCGATCTTGCCGCTGGCCCAATCCATCTTGTAGCGGTTCAGGTACAGCATGGAATCCGGCGAGTTGGCGCGGGCGCCCATGCCGTTGTCGGTGATCACCCAGAAAGTGCCGTCGGGCATGGTCTTGATGCCGGAATGGCCCTGCAGCGGCTGTCCCTTGAACGGCAGCGAGACGCCGGTCGGACGCTCATAGGACTTCCCCATCACGGTGCCCAGCGCGTCGACACGCTTGCCGGTGGTGTACTTGCCCGACGTCTTGAGATCGGCGGGTGCGTCGCTCGGCGCGTCGATGAAGGTGGCGGCCGGCATCACCACGTGGCCGGCGAGCTTGGCCGGGAACTCGCTCTCGTTTTGGGCGAGCGCGGTGCTCGCGGTGAGAATGATCGTTGCGACGGAGGCAAGAAAGGTCGCGCGCATGTGCGTCTCCTGTTGGCGGACGACGCCTTATGCGGATCGCATATTGCAGTTTTGTGAAGCCGGACCAAACGCCGCAGCGCTCTTCGCCTCTCCGCGCTCGCGGGGAGAGGCCGGAATTTGCGCCAGCAAATTCCGGGTGAGGGGCTGCTTCCGCGAGTCCGTCTCTCATTGTATTCGCGGAAACAGCCGCTCACCCCAATCCTCTCCCCGTAGGAACGGGGAGAGGAACGAGAGAACGAGTCTACTCCTTGACCGCACCGGTCAGCGAGGACACGTAATAGTCCACGAACAGCGAATAAAAGATCGCGACCGGTAGCGACCCGAGCAGCGAGCCGGCCATCAGCGCGCCCCATTGGTAGACGTCGCCGGTGACGAGCTCGGTCAGGATCGCGACCGGCACGGTCTTGTTGGCGCCGCTCTGGATGAAGGCGAGCGCGTAGATGAACTCGTTCCAGGACAGCGTGAAGGAAAAGATGCCCGCCGAGATCAGACCGGGCACCGCCAGCGGCAGCGTGATCCGGCGCAGGATCTGCAGCCGCGTCGCGCCGTCGACCAGCGCGCATTCCTCGAGCTCGTAGGGGATCGACTTGAAATAGCCGATCAGCAGCCAGGTGCAGAACGGCACCAGGAAGGTCGGATAGACCAGGATCAGGGCAAGCGGCGAATCGAACAGACCGAACTGCACCACGACCGTCGCAAGCGGGATGAACAGGATCGACGGCGGCACGAGATAGGCGAGATAGATGCCGAGGCCGACATAGGGGCTGCCGCGGAAGCGCAGGCGCTCGATGGCATAGGCGGCGAGCGTGCTCGCGATCAGCGACAGCGTGGTCGAGCCGATCGCGACCAGCATCGTGGTCTTCAGCCAGCGCGGGTAGGCGGTGTTGAACAAGAGGTGCTTGATATGCGCCAGCGTCGGCGAGGAGATCCAGAACGGATTATGATCCTTGTAGTTCATCAGCTCCGCGTTCGGCTTGAACGAGGTGATCGCCATCCAATAGAACGGAAACAGCAGGATCAGCACGAAGCAGCCGAGCGGCAGATAGATCATCATCAGCCGTCGCAGCCCGGAATCCCAGGCCATGGTGTCGGGAGCGGCTTTGGCCACGGCAGAGCCTTGCGCGACGGTATCAGTCATTGCTCTCTCCCTGCTGCCATTTGCGGCGCGCCAGGCCGAAATAGGAGAACACCGTCGCGAACACCAGGAACGGGATCATCGACACCGCGATTGCGGCGCCTTCACCGAGCTCGCCGCCGGCGATGCCGCGCTGGAACGCCAAGGTCGCAAGCAGATGGGTCGAGTTGACGGGCCCGCCGCGGGTGATGGCATAGACCAGCTGGAAGTCGGTGAAGGTGAAGATGATCGAGAAGGTCATGACGATGGCGAGGATCGGCATCATCATCGGGAAGGTGATGTAGCGGAAGCGCTGCCAGGCGCTGGCGCCGTCGAGCATCGCGGCTTCATAGAGCGAGGGCGAGATGGTCTGCAGGCCCGCCAGCAGCGAGATCGCGACGAAGGGAATGCCGCGCCAGATGTTGGCCGCGATCAGCGAGAACCGCGCCGGCCAGGGCGAGCCGAGGAAATCGACATTGCCCGATCGCCAGTGCAGCACGTCGACCAAGAGATAGGAGATGATCGAGAATTGCGGATCGTAGATCCACCAGAACGCCAGTGCCGAGAGCACCGTCGGCACGATCCAGGGCAGCAGCACGATGGCGCGCAAGAGGCTCTTGAATGGAAAATGATTGTTGAGCAGCAGTGCGAGCCAGAAGCCGAGCGCGAACTTCCCGAAGGTCGCGACCGCCGTGTAGAACACGCTGTAGAACACCGCGTTCCACCACAAGGGATCGGTCAGCAGGTACTGGAAATTTTCGACGCCGACGAAGATGCCGCGCCGCCCGATCGTGGTGTCGGTGAAGGCGAGCCAGATGCCGAGGCCAAGCGGATAGGTCAGGAACACGGCGAGCAGC
Organism: Bradyrhizobium sp. USDA 4486; assembly: GCF_054057995.1. Lineage (NCBI taxonomy): Bacteria > Pseudomonadati > Pseudomonadota > Alphaproteobacteria > Hyphomicrobiales > Nitrobacteraceae > Bradyrhizobium > Bradyrhizobium sp. USDA 4486. The sequence goes on along the minus strand of NZ_JBSRZV010000001.1, from coordinate 5,389,362 downwards.
CCGAGCGCCGGAGCAAGACACATCGCGATCAGGAACGGCTTGTAGTCGAACAGCCGCGCGACCCAGTTCGGCTGCCGGGCCACCACGCTGTGCGTTGAAAGAGCGGTTACGGACATCGGATCTTTGTCTTTTCAGGGCGCCACAAGGTCATTCCGGGACGATGCGCAGCATCGAACCCGGAATCTCGAGATTCCAGATGCCCAAATTGCGCACCTGAGGTCTGGTGCTTGCGCACCATCCCGGAATAATGGCCTGTCATTGCTCGCGCAATGATGTCCGTCTTGCTTGTCTCTCACCGGCCCTGCCGCCGGAAGTATCGCTTGCAGCGCTGCTCGGCTTCGGCGGCCGCGGCCTCCGGCGTGGCAGCGCCGGTGGCGACGGAAGCGCACATCTGGACCAGCACGTAATCGGCGCTGACCGCGCCGGTGGCGGTCGAGATCGGGCCCTTGTAGCCGTCATAATAGGTGCTGTTCATGGTGTCCTTGAACAGCTTGACCTTGGGATCCTGCGACCAAACGGCGGCCTCGGCATAGGCGGCCAGCGGCTGGGACCAGTAGCCGCTGTTCGCATTGAGCCACGGTTCGTACTGGTCCTTTTCGAGCATGTATTGCAGGAAGGCTTTTGCGGCGTTGGGGTATGGGCTGTGCTTGAACACCATGGCGTTCAGCGTCAGGCCCGCCATCGGTGATACCTTGGCGAGGCCCTTGGGCAGCAGCTGATGTTCGCTGTCCTCTGCGATCGCCTTGGTGGCCGGGTCGTTCTTCAGCGAGAAGTATAGTGAGACCCCGTTGGCCGTCAGCGAGATCTCCTGCGAGGAATAGGCGCGGTTATTGCTGACGTCGTTCCAGGACGGCGTACCGGCGATGAAGGTCGGGTACAGCTCCTTGACCCAGTTCAGCGCTGCGATCGTCTCCTTGCTGTTGATGGTAACATTGCCCTCTTCGTCAAGCAGGGAGGCGTTGTGCGACCACAGCGCCCAGTTGGCGAAGCCGTTGCCATCGCCCTTGGCATTGCCGAGCGCGAAGCCCGCCGGCTTGCCGGCCTTGTGCAGCTTGCGGCACACGTCGACCACGCCGGCATGATCTTCCGGAACCTTGTCGAAGCCGACCGATTGCAGGACTGACTTGCGGTAGATCAGGGGGCCGGCGGTGGCGCCGAACGGCAGGCCGATCCAGGCGTCGCTCTTGTTCCTCTTGCCGTAGCGCTGCGCCAGCGGCAGCCAGCCGCCATACTTCTTGCCAAGGTACTCGGCGATGTCGGTGAGCTCGATGAGCTTGTCGATGTAGATGTGGGGTGCGTCGGAGAAGCCGATGATGACGTCGGGGCCGGCGCCGGAGTTCGAGGTCACCGCGGTCTGCTGGTTGATGTCTTCCCAGCCGACGAAGTCGACCTTGACCTCGACGCCCGTCTCCTTGGTGAATTTCGCCGCGTTGGCGCGGAACACGTCCTCGTCGGCCTGGACGAAGCGCACCGGGCGCAGCATGCGCAGCGATGCGCCTTTCTCGATCTCGAGCTTGGGTGCCGGAACATCGGCAGCTCTGATATTGGATGTTTGCGCTGCAGCGCCGGTGGCGGCAAGCGTTGCGGCGGATAGGCCCAGCGCCAAGGCGTCACGACGTGTAAGGTCGCTCCTCATCAGTTCCTCCCTGTTGTCGTCCCTTCCCGGCGTTGATCGCCGGTGAAGGGTCTCGTCCGTTTGTGGCGCGTATGCGCGCCGTCCGCCTAACTGTTCGGTCCGCGATCCATGCTGACGGGCTGCCAGCGGCGAAGCGCGGTGTTTTGCAGCACCGACGGGTTGACACAGCTTACTGGCCACATGCCCTGAAGCACCAGTGACAATTCGTAGCCCACGCGGCGCTTGCGCGCCTCGTCAAACCGTGCCGAGGCCGAGGCGACATGGGCGGTCAGGGTCACGTTCTCCATGCCGAGCAGCGGGTTGTTGTGCGAGGGCGGTTCCTTCTCGAGCACGTCGAGGGCGGCATGGGCGATCCAACCCTCTTGCAGCGCCTTGATCAGGCTCTCCTCGTCCACCGTGGCGCCGCGGCCGGTGTTGATGAAGATCGAGCCTTTCTTCATCTGCCGAAAGTGCTTCTCGGTCAGCATGTGATGCACCTCGGGTCGTGCGGGAGCGTGCATCGAGACGAAGTCGGATTGCGACAGCACCTCGTTCAGCGTCGCCGGGATGACGCCGTGGTCGTACATCAGCGTCTCCTGGATGAAGGGATCATAGGCCATCATACGCAGGCCGAAGGGCGCTGCGCGTTTCGCAAAACCGCGCGCGCGACGCGGCCGAACGAGATGAAGCCGAGCGTCTGGCCCATCAGCCGCGGGATCTTCAAGAGCGCTGGTCGACCTTCGGCCCAGCGGCCGTTGCGTACCATGCGATCCTGCTCGACCAGGCGGCGGAAGCCGGCGAGCAGCAGCATCATGGCGTGGTCGGCGACCTCCTCGATGAAAGTGTCGGGGATGTTGGTGACGGGAATGCCGCGGGCGGTCGCGGCCTTGACGTCGACGCTGTCGACGCCGACCGACCCGAGCGTAATGACCTTGCAGCTCTGCAGGCTGTCGATGATGGTCTTGGTGATCGGGATACCCTTGGCATAGATGGCATCGGCATCCTTCGCGGCGGCGATGAACTCGGCCTCGCTCGCGGGGGCTTCGATGATCTCGGCATCGATCGGATCGAGCGCCTCGCGCTCGTAGGAATAATCGCTGCCCGCGACCGTGAAGCTCGCACCCTTCGGCGTCACCACCCTGTATTTCGGCATTCTCTGCTCCCGATTTGGTTTCTTGTTGTGACCCGGCCTTCTCCGGGCCTTTGCGTCTTTTACGCGAAATCGAGGCGGGTGCGTACAATTGCCGGTTGTCCGGACCGATGATTATTCCCGGTTTTGCCGGCATGGTCAGGGCTTCTACGGAGGCACGTAAGTAACTTGCTAAGGGTCCCTCCCTAAAAGTTGATTCAATTTCGATCGATTCACTCGCGTGCCGATAACCTTTTTTTGCCCGGAGCCATCCCGTGAAGTTGAGCAATCTGAAGATCGCCCCCAAGCTTGGCATCCTTGTCGGCGTCACCTTGTTCGGCCTTTGCATCTCCGGAGTTCTCGCCGGCTATCTGATGAAGCGCGAGATGGTGAATGCGCGTATCGACCAGACCAAGGCAATCGTCGAGCTGGCCCGCAACTATGCCGCGACACTGATGAAGCGGGTCAATGCCGGCGAGATAACCAAGGACGCCGCACTTGCGGAGCTGCGTCGCTACGGCAACGCGATGACTTACGACAAGGGCTCCGGCTATCTATTCGGCACCACCTATGACGGCATCACGCAGCTCGCGCCGGATCCGAAGCAGATCGGCCAGAACCGCATGGACGTGGAGACGAACGGCCGCAAGCTGTCCCGTGAGATCATGGACGGCGTCAGGGCCAATGGCGACATCCTTCTGTTCTACGAATATGTGAAGCCCGGTCAGCCGGAGCCCATCCGCAAGCTCGGCTACGCGGTCGCCGTGCCCGGTTTCGACATGTATCTCGGCACGGGCGCCTATCTCGAGGACATCGACCAGAAGATGGGCCCGGTCTACTGGCTGCTTGGCCTTGCCATGCTCGGCATCGTCATCGTCGCAGGCAGCGTCGCCTGGATGATCGGCCGCAGCATCAGCCGTCCGCTGGCATCGCTCGGCGCCCGCATGAAGGATCTCGCCGAGGGCAAGCTCGAGGGCGACATTCCCGGCGTCGGCCGCAGCGACGAGGTCGGCGCGATGGCGTCCACAGTCCAGATCTTCAAGGACAACGCGTTGCGCATCCGCGACCTCGAGAAGACCGAGGCGGATGCCAAGGAGCGCGCCGCGGCGGAACGTCGCAGCGCGATGGAGGACATCGCCAACGACTTCGAACGCAGCGTCAACGGCATCGTCCGCTCGGTCTCCTCCGCCGCGGCCGGCATGCAGTCGACGGCGCAGTCGATGACCGCGACCGCGAGCGACGCCTCCTCGCGTGCGGCCACCGTCGGCGCGGCCTCGCAAAAGGCCTCCGGCAATGTCGGCACGGTTGCCGCCGCCGCCGAGGAGCTGTCGAGCTCGGTTGCGGAAATCTCCCGCCAGGTCACCCGCTCGACCGAGGTGGCGAGCAAGGCCGTCAACGACGCCGAGCGCACCAACGCCACCGTCCAGGTGCTCTCCTCCGGCGCCGAGAAGATCGGCGAGGTCGTCAAGTTGATCCATTCGATCGCGGCACAGACCAACCTCTTGGCGCTCAACGCCACCATCGAAGCGGCGCGTGCCGGTGAATCCGGCCGCGGCTTCGCCGTCGTCGCCTCCGAGGTCAAGGCGCTCGCCAATCAGACCGCGAAGGCGACCGAGGAGATCTCGGCGCAAGTGGCGGCCATGCAGACTTCGACCAGCGACGCGGTCGCGGCCATCGCCGGCATCACGCAGACCATCGCCGAGATGAGCGAGATCACCGCCGGCATCTCCGCCTCGATCGAGCAACAGGGCGAAGCTACGCGCGAGATCGCCCGCAACATTCAGTCGGTCGCGGCCGGCTCGAACGAGATCAACGCCAACATCGGCAGCGTCACCTCGGCCGCGGAAGCGACTGGTGCGGCTGCCACCGACGTGCTCGCCAACGCCCGCGAGCTGGACAGCCAGTCCGGCGCGCTGCGCAGCGCAGTTGACGGCTTCCTCGCCAAGGTGCGTGCGGCGTAACACAGGCCTCGTGCCCCGGACGCATCAGCGCGTTTACGCGCGTCTTCGACGCGCTATGGCAGCGCTTCTTTAGCGGCGCGCCGCAGAGCCGGGGTGCATGCTGCGGCAATCCGGGTCCCGGCTCAGCGTCGCACCGCTTCGCGCTGCGCCGCGTCCGGGACACGAGACCGTTCTACTGCTTCTCGATCCCCGCGTCCCGGATCAGCCGCTCCCACAGCACCAGCTGCTCGTTCACGAACGTGCCGAGCTCCTCGGGCGTGCCGGAGAACGCGTCCATGCCCAGCGTGGCGAGCTGGGCCTTGATCTCCGGCTTCTCGACGATCTTCCGGATCTCGGCATTGAGGCGCGTCACGATCTCCCTGGGCATGCCGGCCGGGCCGAAATAGCCCTGCCAGGACGAGATGTCGAAATCAGGCACGCCGGCCTCCTGCATCGAGGGCAGGCTCGGGATCAGCGGCGTGCGGTCCTTGGTGGTCACGGCGAGCGCGCGCAGCGCGTTGCCCTGGACATGGGGCAGGCCGGTCAGGATGTCCACGAACATCATCGAGACGCGGCCGCCCATGACGTCGTTGAGCGCCGGCGGCGAGCTCTTGTAGGGCACGTGCAACAGGTCGAGCCCGGCCTTGTGCGCAAAAGTCGCACCCGACACGATCGCCGAGGATGAGCCCGAGGCGTAGCTCAGCTTGCCTGGATTGGCCTTGCCGTAGGCGACCAGCTCGGCAACGCTCCTGGCCGGCACATCGGGGTGGATCACCAGCATGAAGGGCAGATCGCCGGTGCGGGCGATCGGGGTGAAGTCCTTGACCGGATCGTAGGTCAGGCTCTTGAGCAGATAGGGATTGGCCGAATGCGTGGTGTTGGTCGTCACCAGCAACGTGTAGCCATCGGGCGCGGCGCGCGCGACATAGGTTGCGGCGATCATGCCGTTGGCGCCGGCCTTGTTCTCGATGACGATGCCGACGCCGAGCGCCTGCGACAGATGCTGCGAGATCAGCCGCGTCGTGGTGTCGGTGCCGCTGCCGGCGGCGAACGGCAGCACCAGCGTGATGTTGCGGCTCGGCCAGGTCTCGGCGTGCGCGGCGCATGCCGCGGCGAGGCAGAGCGCGGCCGCGCCGGCGGTGCGCAGCGTTCGGATCAATGATGTCAGCATGTTCAGACGTTCCCTCTTTTTCGTTGGCGGGGAACCTAGCTTGTCCAGCTAAAAATCAAAAGACGAGAGTAACTCGATCTCGTGCCCCGGACGCCATCAGCGCGTTTACGCGCGTCTTGGACGCGCTATGGCAGCGCTCCCTGGCGATGCGAAGCATCGTCCAGAAGCGGTGCGCTGCAGAGCCGGGGCCCATGCCGCGGCAAGCTGGCTCCCGGTTCAGCAGCGCATCACCGCGTGCTGCGCCCCGCTCGGGACACGAGACTTGTCGTGCGCCCGCGGCGCGGAATTACTTTACCGCAGAGCCCTGCCGCGAGGCGATGATGACGCCGGCGAGCACCAGGGCGTAGCCGATCAGATGAAACGGCTGCAGCTTTTCGCCGAGCAGCAGGATCGCCATCGCGGAGCCGAACACCGGCACCAGATGGAAGAACGGCGCGGCGCGGTTCGGGCCGATCAGCGCGACGCCGCGGTTGAAGAAGAGATAGGCGAGCGTCGAGGGGAAGATCAGGATGTAGCCGAGCGTCATCAGCGTCACGCTGTCGAATTGCAGCGCGCTGCCGCTCCTGGCTTCCCAGATCGCGGTCGGCAGCAGCATCATCGCGCCGCAGCAGGTGGTGAAGGACAGGAACGAGAGCTGATGAACTTTCGGCCGGCGCGGGATGAAGGCGGAGTAGATTCCGAATGCCACCAGCGAGGAGGCGAACATGAGGTCGCCCCTGTTGAAGCTGATGCCGGCGAGCGCGGCGAGATCGCCGCGCAGGATGATGATCAGCACGCCGAGCAGCGAGATCGCGATGCCGGCGAGTTGTGCTCCGGTCAGCCCGACGCCGAACAGCACCAGCGACCACAGCGCCACGAACAGGGGACCTGCCGACTGGATCAGCAGCGCGTTCAGCGCCTCCGTGTATTGCAGCGCCCAGTACGAGATCGCGTTGTTGAAGGCAAAGCCGACCAGCGAGAGGAACAGCATGAGGGGCAGGCTGTTGCGCAGGGCGGGCCAGTCGCGCTTCAGATACGGCCAGGCGAACGGCAGCAGGATCAGGAACACGCCGAACCAGCGGATCGTAGTCACCGTCAGCGGCGGCACATGCGCGCCGACATGGCGCGCGAGCACGATGTTGCCGGCCCAGAACAGCGAGCTCAGGCTGAGCAGCAGATAAGGCTGGTTGTTGAGCCAACTGGCCGGATTGGCGGCCTTTGGCGCGGGCGAAGCGATCGTCATTGGCGTTGGCAACGAGCTTGCGCCGGATCGCCGATATGACACAAGTCACGCCGCCGCAATGCTACAATGCGTGCACCAGCTGCGGAGGTGTCATTGGCGGTTAATATGTTGAACATCGAAGGCCTGACAGTCTCTCCGCGTCTGACAGATCGTTAAGGGTGGGCGAAGGCGCGCTCTTCGCGCGCCGTGCTCGCCATTCTCTCCGTTGCGGCTGGCATGGCGGGCACGCTTCGCGTTGCCCGCCCGACGAGGGCGAATTAACTCGCCTGCTTCCTCGACGCCACGAACACGCCCGACAGCACCAGCGCAAATCCGATAAAGTGGAAGGCCCGCGGGTGCTCGCCCAGGAACGCCATCGCCATGATCGAGCCGAACACCGGCACGACATGGAAGAATGGCGCGGCGCGGTTGGCGCCGATCAGGCGGACGCCGCGATTGAAGCAGAAATAGGCGAGCGTCGAGGGAAACACGGCGACATAGAACAGCGTCAGAAGGTTCGGGCCGTCGAGCTTCATGACCGGGCGCGCCGACAGCTCCCAGATCTCCAGCGGAATCAGACACGCCGCGCCTGCGCCGAAGGTGAAGGCGAGGAACGACAGACCGTGCATCGGCGGCCGCTTCAGGGTCAGCACCGAATACAGCGCGAAGAAGATGAGCGCGACGATGAAGATGAGATCGCCCTTGTTGAACGCGATGTTCGACAGCGCGGTGAAATCGCCTTGCAGCAGGATGGTCAGCACGCCGCACATCGACAGCAGCACGCCGAACGCCTGGCCTGCGGTGAGGCGGACGCCGAGGATGGCGAGCGACCACAGCGCCACCAGGAGCGGCGCGGCCGATTGCAGCAGCAGCGTGTTGAGCGCCTGGGTATGCTCCAGCGCCCAATATTGCAGCGTGTTGAAGGCGCCGATGCCGATGATCGAGAGCGTGATCATCAGGCCGAGCCGACCCCTGATCGCGGGCCAATCCTGGGCGAGGTGCTTCCAGGCGAACGGCAGCACCAGCAGGAAGGCGAAGGTCCAGCGCAGGAACGAAAGCGTCACCGGCGGGATGTGGCCGGCGGCCAGGCGCCCGACGATGGCGTTGCCGGCCCAGCACAGCGCGGTGATGCTGAGCAGCAGATAAGGCTGGTTGGCAATCCAGTTGTGACCGGAGGTCTCGGTGCCCGTGGTCTGCCCGGTGGCGGTCATTGTGGTTGTTATGGCCCCGCGTCATGCGCCGGGGCCCCGACCCGGCGATAGCAGGGCCGGCTGATCGCCCGGCCTGGCCCAAAGACACGGAAATCGCGGTTGCATCAACCTGGGGCGGGTGCATCGCGACCATGCAGCGGCGAAGGCGGCTTCTCACGCTTTGGTCGAAGGTGTGGCGCCGGCCGCCAAGGTTGCGAGATTTTAAGGGGATATCAAAGGCTTGGGCCGGCCTCCGGGGCCCGAAAAAGCCCCGTTCTTGCTTGCCTAGAAGGGCCGCTTCCTTTATCCGGTGGGGCTGCCTCGCGTGCGAACGGCCTTGGGCCGGGAATAGGGCTGGGCGCTAGGCACGATCTTAGGAAAAGTGGGTCCCGGTTTTCCGTTCGGATCGTGCCACCTACAGAGAAATCTTCGAAGGATTACCCGCGAATGGCCAATGTTGTCGTCGTCGGCGCCCAGTGGGGCGACGAAGGGAAGGGCAAGATCGTCGACTGGTTGTCGGAGCAGGCGGACATCGTCGTCCGCTTCCAGGGCGGTCATAACGCCGGCCATACGCTGGTGATCAACGGCAAGACCTATAAGCTCGCGCTGTTGCCCTCGGGCGTGCTGCGCGAGGGCAAGCTCTCCGTGATCGGCAACGGCGTGGTGTTCGATCCCGCCGCCTTCCTCGACGAGGTCACCAAGCTGCGTGCGCAGGGTGTCTCGGTCTCCCCCGACAATCTGCGTGTCGCCGAGAACGTCACCCTGATCCTGCCGCTGCACCGTGAGCTCGATGCGTTGCGCGAATCCGCGAGCGCGGCGACCGCGATCGGCACGACCCGCCGCGGCATCGGCCCGGCTTATGAGGACAAGGTCGGCCGCCGCGCCATCCGCCTGATGGACCTCGCCGACCTCGACACCCTGCCGCACAAGATCGACCGGCTGCTGGCGCATCACAACGCGCTGCGCCGTGGTCTCAACCTGCCGGAGTTCGACGGCAAGGAGATCCTGAAGGAGCTGAGCGCGCTGGCGCCGCAGCTGTTGCCCTATGCGGAAACGGTGTGGCGGCTGCTCGATATCGAGCGGCGCGCCGGCAAGCGCATGCTGTTCGAGGGCGCGCAAGGCGCGTTGCTCGACGTCGACCACGGCACTTACCCCTACGTCACCTCGTCCAACACGGTGGCGGCGCAGGCCGCGACCGGCGCCGGCCTCGGGCCGGGCGCCGTCGGCTACGTGCTCGGCCTGTGCAAGGCCTACACGACCCGTGTCGGCCAGGGCCCGTTCCCGACCGAGCAGGACAATGAGACCGGCCGCAAGATCGGCGAGCGCGGCCGCGAGTTCGGCACCAACACCGGTCGTCCGCGCCGCTGCGGCTGGTTCGACGCCGTGCTGGTCCGCCAGGCGGTCCGCACCTGCGGCATCAATGGCCTGGCGCTGACCAAGCTCGACATCCTCGACGGCTTCGACACGATCGAGGTCTGCACCGGCTACAAGCTCGACGGCAAGGAGATCGACCATTTTCCGGCCGGCGAGGGCGCCCAGGCCCGGGTCGAGCCGATCTACGAGACTATCGAGGGCTGGAAGGAGCCGACCGCCAATGCGCGGTCCTGGGCCGACCTGCCGGCCCAGGCCATCAAATATGTCCGCCGGATCGAGGAATTGGTGGGGTGTCCGGTCGCGCTGCTTTCCACCAGCCCTGAACGTGAAGATACTATCCTGGTGCAAAATCCGTTTGAGGCTTAACGATATCTTACCGGGAGGCGCGTATAGTTGAGTAGAAATGGCTGATTACTATCCGCTGATCGCCCGCGCTATTGCCGCCCTGGACCCCAACGCTCCCGGCGAAAGCCGTCGTGCGCTCTATGAGCGCGCGCGCACGGCGCTGATCGCGCAGCTGCGCAGCGTGCAGCCGCCGCTCTCCGAATCCGAGATCACCCGCGAGCGGCTGTCGCTGGAAGAGGCGGTTCGCAAGGTCGAATCCGAGGCCGCCCAGCGCGCCCGCGAGGCCTCGCGGCCCGGTGGCGGTGGGCGCGGCGGCAGCGGCGATGCCTTCCGGAGAGCCAGCACCCGCGCCGCCGAGGGCAATGCGGCCGGGCCTCAGCCGGGTAGCCCGCCCCGCACCCGTTCGGCCCCGCCGCCGCCGCGGGCCGACCGTCCGTCCTTCAATGCCGATGACCAGGGCGATACCCAGCGTCCGCCCCGGGCGCCGCGTTTCGACGCCCCGCGCCAGCCGGGGCCGCCCGGTCCGCCGATGCCGGAGCCGCCGGCACCTCCGCAGGCTGGGCGCGATCGCGCCGGCGGGCGTCGTCCGCCGGACATCGGACCGCCGCCGCCGCTGCCGCCCGCGCCGGGCGTGCGCGGCTTCCGCGACATCACCGCCGACGCCAACGATCTCGGGGGGGCCGCTGCGCAGGCCAACCGTGCCGCGCGCCGCACCTACGCCAACGTGCCCTCGCCCTCGCCGGAATTCGACCGGCTGGAGCCGAGCCTGGAAAACCGCGCCGGCGAGCAGGACGCGCCCTATTCCTACGACGAGTCGGTGGAGGAGGCCGAGGGCTACACGCCACCGTCGCCGCGTCCGCGCATCGGGCCGGAGCGCGACGCCAAGAAGCGCGCCCGCACCGGCTCGATGTTCCCGTTCAAGAGCGCGATCGCCATCGGCATCGTGTTGATCCTGGTCGGCGCCGGCATCCTCTGGGGCAAGCAGCTGGTCCAGACCGCGACCAATCTGTTCAAGTCCTCGTCGACCCAGGTGGTGGAGGCGCCGAAGGATCAGTCACAGCCGCAGAGCAAGCCGAAGATCCCGGATCGAGTCGGCCAGCCCTCCGCCAGTGACCAGCCGGTCGCGCCGGTGGCGCAGAAGGTCGTCCTGTACGACGAGGATCCGTCCGATCCGAAGGGCAAGCAATATGTCGGCTCGGTGGTGTGGCGGCTCGAGCCGATCAAGGCGTCGGGCAACCAGAAGGCCGACGTCGCCGTGCGCGCCGACATCGAGATCCCCGACCGCAAGTTCAAGATGACGATGTCGTTCCGCCGCAACACCGACTCCTCGCTGCCGGCGAGCCACACCGCGGAATTGACCTTCATCCTGCCGCCGGATTTTTCGGGCGGCAGCGTCTCCAACGTGCCGGGCATCCTGATGAAGTCAAACGAGCAGGCGCGCGGCACGCCGCTCGCCGGCCTCGCAGTCAAGGTCACCGACGGCTTCTTCCTGGTCGGCCTCTCCAATGTCGATGCCGACCGCGCGCGCAACGTCCAGCTCCTGAAGGAGCGCTCATGGTTCGACGTGCCGCTGGTCTACGCCAACCAGCGCCGCGCCATCATCGCCATCGAGAAGGGCGCCCCGGGCGAGCGCGCCTTCAACGACGCCTTCGCGCAGTGGGGCGACTAGCCCAACTACTTCGACGTCGAGCCGATTGGATTTTCCGGCGAGCCAAGGCCCGAGCCGGAGCTGCCGATCGGTTGCCCGTTGGCGGTATGGCCGACGCCGACCCCGGCCGCACCGACGGCACCCGTTGATTGGTCCGCTCCCGGTGCCGTGTTCGAACCGTTGATGGCCGTACTCCTCTGAGCGGACGCCGTCGCGCTCGGGCCAACGAGCGACGGATCGGACGGCACGAAATAGTTCGTCGCCTTCCTCGGCGGCGCGATTGCGCCTGTGGTGCCCGTCGTTCCCCTCGTGCCGCCTGTGGTTCCGCTGGTGCTGCCGGTCGGTCCTAAATTGGTCGCCGGCCTGATGGTGCTGGTCCCGCTGTACGCGCCATAAGTGCCGGCACCATAGGCTCCGTTCCCGTAGGCGCCCGTTGAACCCGCGGCCGCCGCGCCCGCGGAACCGGTGCCGCCCGAGCCGGCGGCAGCTCCGCTTGTGCCTTGCGCAAGGGCCGGCGTGATGATGCCGCCAAGGACGATCGCGACCAGCGTTCCAAATGTCCGTGAAGCCATGATCCGCTCCGATTGCTCGTTCGAAACGGATCAATGTCGGGAACCCGACAATGTTTCCCGTGAGGCCGGACGCGCGGCGAGCGCGCGTTGTCGCACCCGCCGCTGCTCGACGCTGCCGGCCGCCCACTTATTGCGCCGCCGCTTCCCGCTTGCGCGCGGCTGCGGCCGCCGCGTGCTCGCGGTCCATCACGGCGCGGCAGCCGGGGCTGACACGCGACTTGTTCCGGACCATGCAGGCAGTGATCCTGGGGATGTCCGGGATTTCACCAGAGCACAACCGCATCGCGTCGGCGGAGCACATTTGCTGTGCTTCGGACGAGAAGGCAAGGCCGGGTGACGTCTGGAGTGCGATGGCGGCGGTGAAGGCGAATAGCGAAACGATGGTGTGATAGCGTGACATGTAGAATGGTCCCCGAGTTCCCTAGGGCTTGAGCCACTTTGATTTTGGGGCGCCGCACGCGGCTTGATCTGCCGCATGTCACAGCCTTCACGCCGGGAGCTTACTCCCGCATGTGGTCGCTCGATTTCCTGATGTCCGAATCGAAAAGTGCTGCGCCGCCCGATTCGAGTATGCGCCATTGTCACGCAGCTGCAATGGTCAACGAGAAGGAATTCGCAGTTGTTGCGCGCACGTCACGCGGAAGGCAGCAATGCGCGGGTCACATCGGCCGATCCGACGATGCGTCCGCGTCGTCCGCATCATCAGCGCCGAGCGCGGCGGCGTGTTCCTCGAGGGCGCTGACGCCTTTTGGCGTGAGCTCGAACAGATCGCCGTCCTTCATCACATAGCCGCCCGCAATCAGCTCGCCGATCTTGCCGTGCCGATCGTCCGCGAAGGCAACGGATTGGCTGATTTCCCTGAGGATCGAGAGTTGCTCGTCGCGCAGCATGTCTGACATCGCCGATCTCCGCAGGGGCTCGATCCTCACATGCCGTGGCTCTGGAAGACCTTGCTGCAGGCGCGCGACAGCTTGGCGCGGTTGGCTTGCAGGCAGCTTTGCACCGCGCTGTCATTGCCGAGGTCCTTGCGGCAGAGCCGCGAGGCGTCCCGGGAGCACGCGTTCTGCTCCTGCGGCGTGCCCATGTGGCCCTGCGCAAGAGCGGGAGACAGGCCGCTCATGGCAACCAGCGTGATCGTCGCCAAGACAAGTTTGCGGGACATTGGCGGCTCCAATCCGGCAGCAATGATTCAGGTCCTGTCTGAACTCGGCGCCTTGCCACTTGTTCCCCTTGAGGAGGGGCCCGCGCCTGCTGTTCAAGGTTCCCGCGGCGCTGCTATAACGAGGTGGAGTAACGAGGGGTTCGATGAAACGCTATCTGGTGTTTGCGCTGGTCGGTCCGTTCGTCGGCGGGTTTCTCCTGCTGCTGACCACCACCTACCAGTCCGGCTATTGGGCCCAGACCAGCCTCGGCGAGGTCGGCAAGCTGTTCGCGGTGTTCTTCAAGACCCTGCAATACAGCTACCTGTTCGGCTTCCTGCCCTCGCTGATGATCGGGGCGGTCGACGACATCCTGCTCCATGTCAGGCGGATCGGCCCGGTCGTGCGCATGCTGCTGGTCGGCCTGTTCGCCTTCCTCCTTGCCTCGCTGACCTACAGCTCGCGCGGGCCGGATTCCGGCGTGGTTCAGTTCATCCTGTACGGCCTGGTCGGGCTCGTGCCGGCCGTGATTTCATCCTGGCTCGTGCATAGATATATCGAGGAGCCGCAACCGGCAGCGGCCCCGACCTGAGCGCGCGACGTTCGAGCGCGGCAGCAACCTCCGTCACGCCGTTGCGTTCTCCAGAGACCATGACCATGTCCGATGACGACATCCTTGCTCCGCGCAAATCCCGTTCGGGAGGGCGCTCGCGCGCGGGTTTTTCGGACCGCGAGGCGCGCGGGCCGATCATCGACCAGGAGGGGCATGAGATCCGCCCCGAGACGCTGGATCAGGGGTTTCGCGAGTTTCGCTTCGAGTTCGGCAAGGACAATCCGTTCGCCGGCAGCCCGTTCGGCAGTCTCACCCGTGAGCAGCGCATCGCGCGGCTCGAGGCGATCGCCAAACTGCTCGACGTCGCCTTCATCCTGCCCGGCACCAATATCCGCTACGGCATCGACGGGCTAATCGGGCTGATCCCTGTCGTCGGCGACATCATCACCACTGCGATCTCGCTGTGGCTGGTGCGCGAGGCGCGCGCCTTGGGCGCGCCCTGGTACATCACCGCGCGGATGCTCGGCAATGTCGCGGTCGATGGCGTGGTCGGCATGGTGCCGTTCGCCGGCGACGCCTTCGACGTCATGTTCCGCGCCAACATGCGCAACGTGCGCCTGCTCCGCCGCTGGCTCGACAAGCAGCCGCGGATGTAAGGCTGTTTGCCCCCTCTGTCTCCCCTCTTTTTTGTCCCGGACAAGGTGCAGCGCGTAGGCGCTGCGCCGCAGAGCCTGGACCCAGGAAAGCCGCAGGTGACGTTGATGCGCGGGCCCCGGCTCTGCAGCGCACCGCTGAAGGAGCGCTGCACTGCGTCCAGGGCACAAGAGTTCGCCTTGTTTCTGCAAGCGGGGGGAGGGAGAACCAAAACGCAAAAAGCGCGACGACCGTTCGGCCATCGCGCTTCCTGCGCACATCGGAGGCTTGCGAAGAAACTTACGCCGCGTCGGCGTCGGTCTCGGCGGCCTGCGCCGGCTTGGGACGGCGGGGCAGCGGGAAGGCGTCGCTCTCATAGAGCGAACGGATCCCGTTCTGGTCGAAGCGCGCTTCCTCGACTTGGAGATAGGCGCCGTTCAGTGAATCCGTCGGCAACTGCTCCATCGCGAACTGCACGGCCTCGGCCGCGGTGCCGAACCGGCGATAGGTGAAGCCGGCGCGCTTCTTCTTGCGGATCGCGGCGGGGAACAGTTCGGCGGAAGTGTTGAAGTTGAACGGACGCAGTGGACGCATGGTCAAAGACCTCGTGATCTTCTCTGGGGCTTCAAGCGCGTGGGGTTTGGGAGGGCAGGGGCCGCAATCGAGCGAGCCCGCCGCACATGTCATTTTCGCTCTTTAATATAGGCCGATTTGACGGAATTGCGACCCCTGCGGCGGGAAATGATGAATCCATGCATGGCAGCCCCGCAGGCGCGAGAAATCCAGTAATCGCAATGACTTGAATGGTTTACAGTTTGCCAAGAAGCAACAGCACGATCAGCACCACCAGAACGACGCCGCCGATTCCCATGCCGGAATGGCCCATGCCGTAGCCGTAGCCGCCGATCCGGCCGGACCAGCCGCCCAAGAGATAGATGATCACCAGGATGATCAGGATGGTCCCAAGCGTCATGGTATCCTCCCTGGCGGCCGGCGGACTGTGCGCATCGGCCCCACCGCCAGGAGAGAAAAGCACATGAGTGTCATCGGGTTCCACTGGGGAACCCAATGATGCGCAATAATTATTTCGGCTCGAGCTTCAGCGCCGCCGAGTTGATGCAATAGCGCAGGCCGGTCGGACCGGGACCGTCGGGAAAGACATGGCCGAGATGGCCGCTGCACTTGGAGCACAGCACCTCGGTGCGGATCATGCCGTGGCTCAAGTCCCGCTCCTCGTCGATATGGCTCTCGACGGCGGGCTGGGTGAAGCTCGGCCAGCCGCAGCCGGAATCGAACTTGGCATCGGACTTGAACAGTACATTGCCGCAGCCGGCGCAGACATAGGTGCCGGCGCGGTGGTCATGCTCGTACTCGCCCGTGAAGGGACGCTCGGTCGCCTTCTCGCGCAGCACCGCGTACTGCATCGGCGTCAGCTCGCGCCGCCACTGCTCCTCGCTCTTGATGACTTTGTCGTCGGTGGTTTTCGCCTTGGTGTCGGGCATGGGTCTCCCGTTTCTCTTGCGATCTTTCGATCAGTTGGTCGCCTTGCTGGCACTGACCAGCGTCGGCTTCTCGATGTAGTTATCCGCGAACAGCTTTTTCAGGTTCTCGACCTTCGGAAGGTCGTTGTAGGCGATGTAGGGCTGGTTCGGGTGCAGCGTCAAATAATCCTGGTGATAGGCCTCGGCCGGATAGAACGCCTCCAGCGCGCCGACCTTGGTCACGATCGGCCTATTGAACACCTTGGCGCTGTCGAGCTGGGCGATATAGGCCTCCGCCACCTTCTTCTGCTCGTCGGAGGTGGTGAAGATGGCCGAGCGATATTGCGTGCCGGTGTCGGGGCCCTGGCGATTGAGCTGGGTCGGATCGTGCACCACCGAGAAGTAGATCTGGAGAATCTTGCCGTAGGAAATCTTCTTCGGGTCGAACTTGATCTCGACCGACTCGGCGTGGCCGGTCCGGCCGCTCGAGACGCTCTGGTAGTCGGCGGTCGCCTTGGTGCCGCCGGCATAGCCGGAGACAGCGTTGACGACGCCGGCGGTGTGCTGGAAGACGCCCTGCACGCCCCAGAAGCAGCCGCCGGCGACCACGGCGGTCTGGATGCCGGTTGCCGGCGCCGCGTCCATGGCGGGAGCGGGGATCACGACCGCGTCCTCGGCGGCCCGTGACGGCATGGCGAAGGCCAGTGTCGCGGCGGCGGTGGCGGCGAGCAGGGACAACAGGACAGGTCGGCTCATGGCGGATCCTCTTTCGGAAGGCCTGACAGTCTAAGGCGGTTAGCGGCGGGCGAACAGCCTGCCCGGCGATTTCGGACATCGGAGATACGGAACGAGCGGGCGATTGTTACAGAAGGAGAGACACGACTGCGTGAAGAACCCCGAAGCCGTGGCCGGCGTAATAGACCACGGCCCAATCCGCCTTCTGCTGTTCGACATCGTCCGCGACGACGTCTGGGCCGCCACCCGGCACGAGCAGCAGCCGTTCACCTATGGCTCGCCGCCGGGACGCGAGGACTACTATTTGGTGGCGAGGAAGTGAGGCCGCCGGAGCGGCGCCCTCACAGCAGCGAATTGAACCAGTCGAAAGCCGTGGATTGTCCGTTCAGCGTGGTGCTATCGCCATAGAGGCTCGCCAGGAAGGTGATGCGATGGCTGGCGCCGCCGACCGGAACGCCATTCGCGAAACGCCCGCCCGCGGCGACCGCCGGCCTCACCAGGCGCGGGTGCAGCGCCTCGTCCGCCAAACCATAATAGAAGCGGATCGGGGAATCGTAGCCCCAGAGGGTCGCGCCATTGTTGCCGAGCCGGCGCAGCAGCCGGCTGTTGGTCTCCGTGGTGAAGCGCTCGAACAGCCCATCCACCAGGAAATCGGCTGCCGGAGGAACGCTGCTCGCGGTCTCGCCCGCCAAGCTATAGTCCGCCCAGTATTTTTCCGCGAACGCCTGGTATTGCGGCTTGATCGCGGTCTTGAACAGATCGCTCAAGCCGTAATACCGGCGATAGCTTCCGAGCAGCACGATCAGGCAGGGCGTGATCCAGGCCGGAGGCATCGGATAAGACGTCTCGGTGGCTGGAATATAAGAGGCCGGGTTCACCCAGTAATGGAAGCTTTCGGCCAGATTGTTGAAGGGGCTCTGCACGGCGGTCGACGTCACCTTCATGCTGCGGCGCTGCATCTCCTGCTTCAGCCATTGCGTGTTCAGCGCGCCTTGCGACCAGCCGTTCAGAAACAGCGCCGATGGGCGGAGGCCGGCCGTTCGCAGCTCGCGCAACCCGGCACCGAGCACGTCAAGGCAGCATTGCACCGTGGCAGCCTTGACCGCATAGGCCTCGCCGCGACCGTCGCGATAGGGGCCCTTGCCGATGTAATCGGCGGCGATGACGGCATAGCCGTTGCCGGCGAAGCGCTGGATGTTGAACAGCGTCTCCAGCGAGTCGACATTGTCGCGGAGCTGATAGTTCTCATCGCCGAGGCGCAGCAGGTTCGACGGAACCTGGTCGAACGACAGGATCGTGCCATGCTGCCAGGACACGACCGGCAACGCACCTCTGATGCCGACGGGGAGTGCGACGAGCGCGCTCACCTTCACCCGCTCCCCGGTTTCCGGTACGCGCGTGAAGGTGACGATACGGCGCAGCTCGACGTCGTGGCGCGCGGCATGCTTTTCGGAGAAGTCCTTGGGCAGGATGTCGTGTTCGTTGAACACGCCATAGAATTTTGCCGCGAGCGCATTCAGGCGTTCCTTCGAGACCCGGACCGGCTTCTCGGAGTGCTCGATGCGAAGCGGCGCGGACTGCGCGATCGCCGGCGCGGCGAGCGAGGCAGCGAATGTACCAGCCGCGACGCCGGAAGCTTTCAGAACGTCGCGACGGCTCGCGCGGGCCTGATCAAACGTGTTGAGGTAGTCGGGTCTTCCGGTGTTCATGCGCGTGCCCCATGCGGATCGCATGGTGATACACATCAAAGCCTAGCGCATGGTGAATGCATTGCGCGGCGCGTCACCTTAGTCACACCACCACGCTCAACCGCTTCGCCGCCCGCGTGATTCCGGTATAGAGCCACCGTGCCCTGGACTCCTGAAACGCAAAACTCTCGTCGAACAGCACGACGTCGTCCCATTGCGAGCCCTGCGACTTGTGCACGGTCAGCACGTAGCCGTAGTCGAACTCGTCATAGGGCTTGCGCTGCTCCCAGGCGATCTGCTCGATGCCGCCCTCGAAGCAATCGGCGCGCACCGACACCTTCGTCACCTTGTGCCCGAAATCCTCGTCGGGCGAGAGCCGCATCGACAGGATGCGCGATTTCGAGCGCGAGGTATTGCGCGACTTGACGCGCCACAGGCCACCGTTGAACAGGCCCTTCTTGCGGTTGTTGCGCAGGCACACCAGCTTGTCGCCGGCGACGGGAAACTGATCCTCGATGTTCTGCCGCTGGCGCACCCGCATGTTGTACGCGCGCCGCGTGTTGTTGCGGCCGACAAGCACCTGGTCGGCGCCCATGACGCGATCAGGGTCGAGCTCCTTGCGCGACACCACCTCGCTCTCGCCGTAACGGCCGATGTCGAGCTCGCGGCCCTCGCGCACGTCCATCGACATCCGCACGATCGGATCGTCCTGGGCCTGGCGATGCACCTCGGTCAGCATCGCGTCCGGCTCGCAATTGGTGAAGAAGCCGCCGCCCTGGATCGGCGGCAACTGCGCGGGATCGCCCAGCACCAAGAGCGGACATTCGAACGACATCAGGTCGCGGCCGAGTTCGGCATCGACCATGGAGCATTCGTCGATCACGATCAACTTGGCCTTGGACGCCGGCGCGTCGTCCCACAACTCAAAGCTCGGCTGCTCCTCGCCGGATTCGCGGGCGCGGTAGATCAGCGAGTGGATGGTGGAGGCCTGGTCGCAGCCCTTGTTGCGCATCACGAGCGCCGCCTTGCCGGTGAAGGCGGCGAACTTCACCTCGCCGTCGACGCCTTCTGCGATGTGGCGCGCCAGCGTGGTCTTGCCGGTGCCGGCAAAGCCGAACAGGCGGAACACCGGCGGCGTGCCGCCTCGTCCGGGTTTTGCTTTCAGCCAGTCGCCAACGGCCTTGAGCGCGGCGTCCTGATGCGGGGTGAAGGTGGCCATATCTGTCTTGAAAGGGCGAAACGAGGCGATTCGCCGTCCTCCCAAAACTAACCATTCGCCCTGGCGGTTCAAGCGCAGGGCAACCGCATCTCAAGACACGTCCCGTGGCCCATCCTCCGAGACGCCCGCCTTCGGCAGGCCCTCAGGATGAGGACGGCGTGCGCGGCAGCGGTTTCAGAGGGCAAAGATCCCGCTCAGCCTGATCCTGAGGAGGCCGCGAAGCAGCCGTCTCGAAGAACGAGGTGCTTGCTCGGACCTCACCAAGCGCGGACTGCCCTACTGCCAGCCCGGAACGCCGCGCATGTCGGGCAGGTGGTGGGCGATGCCCTTGTGGCAGTCGATACAGGTCTTCTCGCCGGTGAACAGGAAGCGCTGGTGCGCCACCGAGGCCCGCGGCGACTGCTTGGTGATGTCCATGGAATCGGCGCTGTGGCAGTTGCGGCACTCAAGAGAGTCGTTGGCCTTGAAGCGCGCCCATTCATGCGCGGCGAGCTCGAGGCGGTGATCGAGAAACTTCTCTCGCGTGTCGATCGTGCCGAAGATCTTGCCCCAGACCTCCTTGGAGGCCTGCATCTTGCGCGCGATCTTGTCGGTCCAGTTGTGCGGCACGTGACAATCCGGGCAGGTCGCGCGCACGCCGGAGCGGTTGGTGAAATGGATGGTCGACTTTAGCTCGGCGTAGACGTTGTCCTTCATCTCGTGGCAGCCGGTGCAGAATTTCTCGGTATTGGTGAGCTCCAGCGCGGTGTTGAAGCCGCCCCAGAAGATCACGCCGGCTATGAAGCCAGCCAGCACCAGTGTGCCCAATGCAAACACCGTGCTCGGCCGCGTCAGCACGCCCCAGAGCTCGAGCGCGAAGTCCGAACTTCGCGCGATGAAGCCGCGCTTGGCCTTCAGCTCCTGCTCCAGCTTTTCATTGGGCCCGTCAGCAGTCGTCGTCATCGCCGGCCACCGGGGCTTGCGCGCGACAGCAGCGTGTCGATGTCGGTGAAATCGTTGCTGACCGGCGGCGTCGCGGTGTTCTGCGGCACGTGGCATTCGGTGCAGAAGAACCGGCGCGGCGATATCGAGGCCAGGAACTGGCCGTCGCGGTCCATGAAATGCGTGATCGAGACCATCGGCGCCTGCGATTCCGCCGTGCGCGCTCGCGCGTGGCAGGACAGGCATTTGTTGCCGTTGAGGTCGATCTGGTAGCCGTCGATCGTGTGCGGGATGACCGGCGGCTGCTCCGGATAATTGCGCGACTCCCGCTCGGAGGTGTTGCGGTTCGGCAGCATCGGCGGCGCCGGGCCCTCGTCGTTGAGCGGGGTCGCGCCGCGCAGGCCCGACGTCACCGTCTGCGCGGTCAGCGAGCTCGCGCCGGCCGCGATCGCGACCGCGAGCACGGCTATGCCAAATCGTTTCATCATGACAGGTTCACCCGCTCGATACGCACGGCGCATTTCTTGAAGTCGGTTTGCAGCGAGATCGGATCGGTGGCGTCCAGCGTCACCTTGTTGATCAGCTTGGACTCGTCGAACCAGGGCACGAACACGAGACCGCGCGGCGGCCGGTCGCGGCCGCGCGTCTCGACGCGGGCGCGGATGAAGCCGCGGCGCGAGACCACCTTCACCTCGTCGCCCCGGCGCAGCTTCATGTCCTGCGCATCGTCGGGATGCATGAAGCAGACCGCCTCGGGGAATGCCTTGTAGAGCTCGGGCACGCGGCGCGTCATGGTGCCGGAATGCCAGTGCTCCAGCACGCGGCCGGTCGAGAGCCAATAGGGATATTCGTTGTCGGGCGATTCCGCTGGCGGCTCGTAAGGCAGCGCGAAGATGCGCGCCTTGCCGTCCGGATAGCCGTAGAACTGCACGTCGGTGCCCTGCTTGACGTAGGGGTCGCTGCCCTCGCGGAAGCGCCAGCGCGTTTCCTGGCCATTCACCACCGGCCAGCGCAGGCCGCGCTCTTTGTGATAGCTCTCGAACGGCGCGAGGTCGTGGCCGTGGCCGCGGCCGAACTGGGCGTATTCCTCGAACAGGCCCTTCTGCACATAGAAGCCGAACGCCTTGGATTCCTCGTTGGCGTAGCCCTCCTCGATCTCCGCAACAGGAAACTTGTCGACCTGGCCATTCTTGTAGAGCACGTCGAACAGCGTCTTGCCGCGCAGCTCCGGCTTCTTGGCGATCAGCTCCTCCGGCCACACCTCCTCGATCTTGAAGCGCTTGGAAAACTCCATGAGCTGCCAGAGGTCGGATTTGGCCTCGCCCGGCGCATTGACGAGCTGGTGCCAGAACTGCGTGCGCCGCTCGGCATTGCCATAGGCGCCTTCCTTCTCCACCCACATCGCGGTCGGCAGGATCAGGTCGGCGGCAAGCGCCGTCACGGTCGGATAGGCGTCCGAGACCACGATGAAATTGTCGGGGTTGCGGAAGCCCGGATAGGTTTCCTCGTTGGCGTTGGGGCCGGCCTGCAGGTTGTTGTTGACCTGCACCCAATAGGCATTGATCAGCCCGTCCTTCAGCATCCGGCTTTGCAGCACGGCGTGGGCGCCGTTCTTGTCGGGAATGGTGCCTTCGGGCAGCTGCCAGATGTGCTCGGCGTGATCGCGATGGGCCTTGTTGGTCACGACCATGTCGGCGGGCAGGCGGTGCGAGAAGGTGCCGACCTCGCGCGCGGTGCCGCAGGCCGAGGGCTGGCCGGTTAGCGAGAACGGGCTGTTGCCGGGCGAGGAGATCTTTCCGGTCAGAAGATGGATGTTGTAGACGAGGTTGTTGCACCAGACGCCGCGGGTGTGCTGGTTGAAGCCCATGGTCCAGAACGAGACCACCTTCGTCTTGGGATCTGCGTAGAGCTCGGCCAGCGCCTCCAAGCGGTTGAGCGGCACGCCGGACATTTTTGCCGCCTTCTCCAGCGTGTAGTCGGAGACGAACTTGACGAACTCGTCGTAGCTCATCTCGGTGGAGTCGTTGGCCTTGGCCGCGCCCGTGGCCTTCTTCTGCAGCGGATGCTCGGGCCGCAGGCCATAACCGATGTCGGTCTGCCCGCGCCTGAAGATGGTATGGGCGTTGACGAAATCCTTGTTGACCTGTCCGGTCGTGATGATGTGGTTGGCGATGGCGTTGAGGATGTAGAGATCGGTCTGCGGCACGAACACCATGCCGATGTCGGCGAGGTCGAACGAGCGGTGCTCGAAGGTGGAGAGCACGGCGACGCGGACATGCGGCGCGGAGAGCCGGCGGTCGGCGAGGCGCGTCCACAGGATGGGATGCATCTCCGCCATGTTGGAGCCCCACAGCACGAAGGCGTCGGTGGCCTCGATGTCGTCGTAGCAGCCGGCCGGCTCGTCGATGCCGAAGGTGCGCATCATGCCGGCCACCGCCGAGGCCATGCAGTGCCGCGCGTTGGGATCGATGTTGTTGGTGCGGAAGCCGGCCTTGAACAGCTTCGAGGCCGCATAGCCCTCCCAGATCGTCCACTGGCCGGAGCCGAACATGGCGACGCCGTTCGGCCCGCGTTTCTTGATCGCCTCCTTCCACTTCGCCTCCATGATGTCGAAGGCTTCGGTCCAGGACACGGGTGTGAAGTCGCCGTTCTTGTCGTATTTGCCGTTCGTCTTGCGCAGCATCGGCTGCGTCAGGCGGTCGTGGCCGTACATGATCTTGGAGAGGAAGTAGCCCTTGACGCAGTTGAGGCCGCGATTGACCTCGGCCTTGATGTCGCCATGGGTGGCGACGACGCGGTTGTCCTTGGTCGCGACCATCACGGAGCAGCCGGTGCCGCAGAATCGGCAGGCGGCCTTGTCCCATTTCAACTCGCTGTTGTCGCGCTCGGTGACGAGATTGGCGGCAAGCGAGGGCGCGGGCATGCCGGCAGCGGCGGCCGCGATCGCGGCGGCCTCGAGCTTCAGCATCTGGCGGCGGTCGAGCTTCGGCGATGTCATGATGGCTCTCCGGCCCTTAAGTCGTTTCGATGGCGTGGAAGACCAGCGCCGCGGAATAGACGTGGCGCAGCGACTGGATGGTGTTGAGCAGGGTGCCGAGGCTGCCGGTGTCCGGCGCCTCGGTCACGACGACGAGTTTTCCGCGTGGATCCCGTCCATGAATTTCGCAGCCGGGGAGCGCGGCGATCTCGGCTTCCAGCTCGGAAAGACGCTCGGGCCGCGCCTGCACGACGATGCTGGCGATCTCACAGCCAGGCGGGGAGATGACGCCCTCGGTGCTGAGCACCCGGCCGGTGATCAATGCGCGGCGGTTGAGTGTGGCCTTGTTGAGTAAGCCCTGGGCCATGATGGCTGTCTTTCGCTTGTCGGAATCAATGCGGGGAGGGTGGCGGGCCGGGAGGACCGGCGAACATCTGGTAGATCCAGACGCCGAGGCCGTAGGAGCCGACCGTTCCGACCGCGAGGACCGGCATCACGACCGCGGTCAGGAACAGGAAGGCGAAAATCTCCATGCGCCTACGGCGCACGCGCGAGGTCGTGTCGTCAGGGCCCGACATATTCGGTCTCTCTGAAATTCTATGGGAATCGGGACGGCATCCGGGCCGTTGCCTTGCCGCACCTTAGATGCAGCAGGATCGCTAACGCGTTGATCTGGATCAATTCATCGGTTTGCGCGGATGTCGCAGCACCTCGCCGAAAGGCTGCTGATTGCGACCTACAGCCGAAGGATCGGGTCTCCCGCGCGGCGGAATTGCCGCTCCATGGACAGCGCCGCCTCGCCCATTAAGATGCCCGCAACAACAAGCGGGCAAGAAAACTGGGAGAGGCGTCATGAAGTTCGGCATCTTCTACGAGCTGCAGCTGCCGAGGCCCTGGGCCGCGGGGGACGAGCTCGCCCTCTACCAGAACGCGCTCTCGCAGATGGAGCTCGCCGACAAGCTCGGCTACGACCACGCCTGGGTCGTCGAGCATCACTTCCTCGAAGAATACTCCCACTCGCCCTCGCCGGAATCCTTCCTCGCAGCTGCAAGCCAGCGCACGAAAAACATCCGCCTCGGCCACGGCATCCTCCAGCTCACCACCAACCATCCCGCGCGCGTTGCCGAGCGCGTCGCGGTGCTCGATCTGCTCTCCAACGGCCGCTGCGAATTCGGCATGGGCGAGAGCGCCTCGATCACCGAGCTGACGCCGTTCGGCCGTGACATGGAGACCAAGAAGGGAGGTGTTCGAGGAGGCCGTCGCCGCGATCTTCCCGATGTTCAAAGACGCAGGGTCCGAGCATCACGGCAAGTATTTCGACATCCCCTTGCGCAACGTTGTGCCGAAGCCCGTGCAGAAGCCGCATCCGCCATTGTGGATGGCCTGCTCGCAATTGCCGACCATCGAGCGCGCCGGCCGTCACGGCTTTGGCGCGCTCGGCTTCCAGTTCGTCAGCGCCGATGCCGCACACGCCTGGGTGCACGCCTACTACAACGCCGTGACAAAGCGGCTGCACAAGCTTGCCGATTACGAGATCAATCCGAACATGGCGCTGGTCTCGTTCTTCATGTGCGCCAAGACCGACGAAGAAGCGCGCGCCCGCGCCGACGGCGCCACCTTCTTTCAGTTCGCGCTACGCTTCTACGGCGCCTCGCAGAACCGACAGCGTCCCGCGCCCTACACCGTCAACATGTGGGACGAGTACAACAGGTGGAAGCGCGACAACCCGCAAGCGCAGGAGGTGGCGCTGCGCGGCGGCCTGATCGGCTCTCCCGAGACGATCCGAAAGAAACTGAAACGCTTTCAGACCTCGCACATCGATCAGGTCATCCTGCTCAATCAGGCCGGCAAGAACAGCCACGACCACATTTGCGAATCGCTCGAGCTGTTCGGCCGCGAGGTGATGCCGGAATTCCAGAACGATCCGGCGCAGGCTGCGTGGAAGCAGGGCGTGATGAGCGGCGAGATCAAGCTCGAAGAGATCGACACCGAGGCTTTCACGGATCGCTACGGCAAGCTCGCGATCAATGTCGCACCAGCCAAGACGGCGGCGGAATAGGCCGTTCGACAGGTCATGTTGCTGACGCAATCTCTGTCTTAACCGGCGGCAACTTAAAACACTTCGTGGGAACCACTCTGGTTCGCACGACGGTTCCATAGCCAAGGGGTTGGCGCGATTCCGTAAAACACCGGTGCAAGCTTCATGAACGCGCCTGCGTTCGCTTGCCCCGTTTGCGACGTCGGGAACCGACGATCGAAAATCACAGGAGATATGATGCTGTTCCGTTCGAGCGCCGCAATCTGCGGCGCCCTGATCGCGCTTGCCGTTTCCGTTGCCGTTGCCCGGGGTGAAACGCGGGGAGTTCACTCAAACGTCGTCGATGCCGCCTCCGGAAGCACGGTGGTCGGCGCTGCATCCATGTACAATCCGTTCAAGCCCGGCAAGGAGGAGGGCGGTCCGAGGACAGCTTCCGGCGAGCGCTATGATCCCTCTGCCTGGACGGCTGCCATCAAGACGAGCTTGCGCAGGAAATTTGGTGGGGTGCTATTTGGCGAGAGGCCGAAATATGCCCTCGTCGAGGCCGTCGGCAAGAAGGTCATCGTCAAGATCAATGACGTGGGACCGCTCAGGCCCGGCCGGATCATCGACTTCAACGAGCGCACGATGCGCCATTTCGATCCGAGCCTGGAGCGGGGCGTCATCAAGGACGTGAAAGTGAGCCCGCTTTCAGGAGACGATTGGACATTGGGGCCGGTGGGCTGATGCAGCAACGAGGGAGGAGCGCTCCCTCTCTGCTTGCGGGAGAGGGTGTCTGCGCAAGCGAGAACCCCGGTGTGGGCAAGCCAGTCCGCTTTAGCTTCTGCCGTACTGGGCTTGATCGTAGGACTGCAGGATCCGGACAAAATCAGCCATGCTGGATCGATCCCGGTTTTCGGCGATAGCCGCAACCTCGGGATTCGATGTGGATTGGCTCTCTTGCCAAAACCGCATCAGGAGATCTGCGATGTTTCTCATGGCGTACTCTCCGGCCAAGCGTGGCAGCGGACACCAGTTGAGCGGCGACGCGCCGCTAAAGCATGATCCGGAAAAGTGCGAAGCGGTTTTCCGGATAGATCATGCGTAAAATCCAAAAGGTCGAGAAAGGCCGGCGGGCACGACGCCGCCGACCTTGCCCCGCAACTGCCGGCTCGCAAGACCGGTTCCGTTGCTTTTCACTCCGGATTGATTGGTAGCATCAGGCACTCGGATCGCGCCATTGCGCACGGGTATGAAGGGCACATACTTAGGTAGGCGCGGGCTGGTGAACCGGCTCAGTTGATCCCAGCCGCTGCCTACGCCAGCTTCCGGTAGAATTTCCTTGCTGCTATCCTCCGGCAAAAGGCATCTGACGGAGGAAGCGATGCGTTCCCAGGGGGCAGGCTCCGGCTTGGCGGCCGGCGACGTCACGCCCGCAGTGCTCGCCATCGGCCGGTCCGACTTTCCGAAGGTCCTGATCGACACGCTGCGCCGGCAGGCCGGGGTCGGTCACTGCATGGTGTTCGCGCTGAGCCGCGCCGGCGCGGCGAGTTGCCTGCTCGATGCCGGCAACATCCCGATCGGCGGCGATCTCGGCGCCGCCTATGCCGGGCAGTTTCACGAATCCGATCCGAACCGCGATGCGCTGTTCGAGGGCGATGGCGGTGCGCCGATCATGCTGCCGTCGTTCGCGCCGCGCATGTACGGTGCGCGCTATCGGAAAATCTTCTTTCAGGATTCCGGCATCGTCGACAAATGCGCCACCGCGATCTGGAACGGCGACACCTGCTTCTATGTCAATTTCTATCGCATCACGTCCCAGGGCCGCTTCGGCGATGTCGAGCGCGCGCGGCTGCAAACAATCGCGCCGGCGATCGGCGCCAGCGTCGCGCGTCACTTCCAGCAGGCCGCAGCGCCCGACCAGAACCTCGCCGCCCTGTTCGCAACGCGCGCTCCATTGTCCGCGCTGACGCCGCGCGAGCAGGAGGTCTGCCGCCGCATCCTGCTCGGCTTCAGCTCCGAGGCGATCTCGAAAGGACTCGGCATCAGCCTGCATTCGACCCTGACCTACCGCAAGCGCGCCTATCAGCGGCTCGGCATTTCCTCGCAGAACGAACTGTTTGCGATCGTGCTGCGCCTGCTCGCGGGGCCTGATGGTTTGAACTGAGGAGACTCATCGTCCGGGATGTCTGCTTCCGAGGAGCAAAGCGGACATGACTTCTCAACTGGTGCGCTGGCGAGGTTAAAAAAGCAACCGTGCGAGCCTCGCAAGGTTCTTCCTAGGAACCGCCTTTATACTTCTTCGATTAAGTATCGTCGTTTGCGGAGCCGACGATGTGTGAGAAGTGCAGCGAGCTTGACGAGAAGATTGAGCACTACAAGGCGCTGCTGTCCCGCATCACCGACAAGATCACGCTAGACGGCATAGCCGAGCTGATTGCCGAGCTGTTGGCGAAGAAAGCTGAACTCCACCCGGAAGCCAAAGAGTAAGGCCGCCTCAGTTGACGTCCGGTACTGCCCGTATTTGGCCCGCGGCGTCCTGACTCAGGTTTGATTTTGTGCTATTGGGCCTATGGAAGGGAACGCATGGACTGAGCGTCCATTAATGACGTGAGCAGCCAAACAGGGGGTCGCTCATGGGTATCGAGCGTATGCATCCGCCGAAGTACTGGCGGGATCGCGCGGAGGAGTTCCGCACCAAGGCTAATAACTGCGAGCACAAACAGGTCGCGCAATCACTCCGGAATGTGGCCAAGAATTACGAAGATCTAGCCGACAGAGCTGAGCTGATCCGCACCGTCCAAGACGCCGCAGAATAAAGCCGCTTCGTTGGCCCTTCGCTCAGAGGAGCAGCGGCCCCGCCAATACTCTTACATATGGCGAGGTCGACTGCTCGACGGGCTCCGGGGCTAGATGATTCGAGCCCGAAGGCGGTTAGACTGTACGTCTATCCGCCTCGGATGAGGATTGCGCCAAAGGAGCACTCAATTCGAGGTGTCCTAAGTCGCCAGAGCAGGTGGCCTCATTAAGACAGTACCCCACGGGCGGCGCTGGCCGGTTCCGACCACAGTGGCCTGTTTTGTTCTTTAGAGTGGCCTGATTAGGCGTATGCTATCCGGATGGACCTTCGGCTTGTCCGGGCACATCTAGCTCAGGCTGAGCGCCACGTTGCGCTGAGGGACAAGCATATTGCCGCCAGATCGAAATTATTGATGGGCTGGAACGCGCGGGCCGATCGATCGACCTCGCCTTAGACATTCCAACCGCGTACCGGTTGCTCCGGGCTTCGCATGTTGAGCACAGGGATACGACCCGCAGAGCGCTGGGAATGAGAGACAGCTTTCTCGGCCTATCCCAAGCAGCGCAACCCTCCACGCCGGACCGTCGGCCATGCCCGTACCTGCCAAACAGATGGCCAAGCCGCGGAACAAAGCTAACGCAGGTTAATTAATCCGGCACTTAAGCCGGAGGCTGCCATGGACGCCATTTTGGCCGGGCCGACCCGGCGCGATTGACCCCCAACAGACATTCCGCTCAGCATTTGTTTGATTCAGGAATATGCGCCGCGAGCTAGCGCTGTCCGTATTCATCCGACGCCGGCGACTAAGTCTGGGCCGCTCGCCATTCGGATGAGTTCGTGCAGGAACCTTGCCCCTGCCTGGGATGTTGGAGAGCAATTGCAATAACTTAGGAGGAACTCGCATGAGAAATCTGCTATTGGCCGGTGCACTGGCGATCGCTGGTTTCGCGATCGCCACCCCGATCTCCATTGCACCCGCGTCAGCTCAAGTTGCCGTTGATACTCCGCTCGGCGGCGTGAGAGTGGGCCCGGAGCGGCGCTACTATCGAGAGTACGATCGACCCGCTTATCGCGCTTACGGATATGATCGCGGATATCGCGGTGAATGCCGCACCGTCACGATCGAGCGCGACGACGGTTCGGTCCGCAGAATCCGCCGTTGCGACTAGCAATACCGGACTAGAAGATTGATGCCGGGCTCTTCGCAAAAGAGCGCCCGAAAGAATTGGGAGCTATACTAAGGCCGCTTCAGTTGGCGGCCTCTTTCATTTTACGAATGTTGCCTCGCCAGGAGCGCAACCCTGGCGTCAGCTCATTGAGGTGGACGGAAATATTCGGTCGAGTTGCCAATCGGCGATCATGACCGGAAGCGACAGTTTGGACTACGCACAACAGGCCAGTTAGGAACGTGCGCGCTTAGCGCGGATTTCAGTCTTGGTAGTTTCGCGCGGTTTCAGGGACCATCCGCGATGGCGCTCCAGACCCGCCATGGGAATAGGCTTTTGGCGGCGTTGCCCCCAGCCGATTTCAACTTGCTTGCGCCCCACCTTCAGAAAATGTCTTTCGGCTTCGATGATGTGCTGGTGCGAACAGGAGACGAGTTCAAGCAGGTCTATTTTCCCCTCAGCGGCGCCATATCGTTCTTAGTCGAAATGTCGGACGGTCATATTGTCGCGTCCACTCTCATGGGCTCAGAAGGAGCGGTCGGCGCTCTCTCCGTTCTAAGTCCCTTGCGGTCGAGGTCGCCAGTCACGGCAACGTCCTATGTGGCCGGAACCGCGCTCCATGTACATGTTCCGCAATTGCAGCGTGCCTTTGAGCAAAGCGCTGCGATCAGGCGTGTTCTTCGTTTCCATTTTCGCACGCAATTGTTGCAGCTTCAGAACGTAGCAGCCTGCAACGCGGTCCATTCGGTGGAATGCCGTATGGCCCGATGGCTGCTCGACATTCACGACCGAGTTGCGGATAGCCGAATTCAGTTAACGCAGGAGGCGCTAGCACAACTCCTCGGGGTGCGCCGAACGACTGTGACGCTGACGATGCGCAAAGTTCGAGCCGCCGGCGGCATCATTTCAGAACAGCGAGGAATGCTGGAGATCGACCGAGCGCGGCTCGAGACGATTGCATGCGAGTGCTATGGCGTAATGCGAGACAGGGTCAACCGCCTGTATGACGAGGAGCTGCCTGTGGGCTCGCCGAACACTGCACATGCGCAGCACTCGCCTTCCTCATGAAATCTAGTAGTTGGACTGCGCCGGTGGAGCGGAGGTTTCTTGCCGGTATTGCCCTGTTCAGTCCCTGCCGAACGGGTGGTGAACGAGAATCCGAACCGTCACGCTTGGATGACGCTCACCGTCGAGGAGTATACCCTCGAGCTGCGGGAGATTATCAAGAAGCTCCCCCGCAAGCTGTATCAATCCAGCGGTGCTCGGCGTAACGTCCGCAAGAGCCCGTCGCCGGCCAAATATCAAGTGGTGCCCACAACTTTGATGTCGCCGAACAAGAGTCCGGCGTTAACCATAGCGAACGGCTCCCGTCCGAGCGAAATCGCTTCGAAGTTTCTTAAATTTTGCTGGGTACGTCTCTTGGGCATGGTGACCTGGGCAGAGATATGAGTAAGCGGGCGAAGCGTGGAAAGGCAGAGGCCCTCGCGATACCCGTGGCCGCGAGAGTCGCAATTGGCGCCGTAGCCGTCGCCGCATTGGGCTACGGTTTGCTGTCTCGCCCGGCGAGCGTGCAACCGGCACGCAAGCCGTCCGCACAGGAAGCCAAGGCATCCTCAACGCCGGTCTACGTCGCACCGCCAGTTCATGCATCCGCGCCGGCTCCGGCTCCGATTCCGACCCCGGCGCCGCTGGTCGAACCACCAAAAGCCGACACTGACGGTCCCGGAGCATTGGTCCGGCAGGTGGTTGACTATGCCAGCCGCCAGCCCCCAGGCACCGTGATCATCGATACCAAGAACACGTTCCTTTATTTCGTTCTGAGCGACACGCAAGCGATGCGCTACGGCATCGGTGTTGGTCGCGAGGGCTTCGCATGGTCAGGCGAGCAGACTGTGGCTCGTAAGGCAGAATGGCCGGATTGGCGTCCGCCCGCGGAGATGATTGGGCGTCAGCCTTATCTGCCGCGGTTCATGGCAGGCGGTCCCGGCAATCCGCTCGGCGCGCGGGCGATGTATCTCGGCGAAACCGAATTTAGAATTCACGGCACCAACAAGCCCGACACGATCGGCAAGCGGGTGTCGTCCGGCTGCATCCGGCTGACCAATGAGGACGTCGTGGACCTCTATGAGCGGGTGAAAGTCGGAGCGAAGGTGATCGTGCTCCCGGCAACCGTTGCCCGCCGGCCATTCCAGGGCGCGCCGTCCGACGCCGCGTTCCGGTTGCCGGACCCGGCATCGCCATCGAAGCGGCCCTTGGCGGCCAACGCGCAGATGCTGTCATCCGGACCGAGGATCGCCGAGGCCCAGTAGCTCCGCCTGTCCCTGTCGCTAGGGACAGACGCCGGCGCCGCGGCGCGCTAGTCTGACCTGGAGGAAACGAGAATCCAGGGGAGCCAGGCTTGAGCACCGCGCCGCGTATCGACATCGACCCGGCCGCCTTCTGGGCCGACCCTTATCCGATGCTCGCCAAAATGCGCAAGGAGGCGCCGATCGCGTTCGTGCCGCAGCTCGGCTCGACGCTGCTGACGAGCCGCGACGACATCTCGATCTCCGAGAAGCAGATCGACGTATTCTCCTCGCACCAGCCCGCCGGCCTGATGAACCGGCTGATGGGCCACAACATGATGCGCAAGGACGGCGAGGCGCATCAGGCCGAGCGGCGCGCGATGTTTCCGACGATCTCGCCGAAGACGGTGAAGGCGCACTGGACCGCGCTGTTCCAGGCTCATGCCGATCGCATCCTCGATTCGATCGCCCCTGGGCGGATCGACTTCATGCGCGACTTCGCGCTGCCGTTCGCCGGCGAATGCCTGAAGTCGATCACCGGCCTCACCAACATCCGATACCAGGACATGGATGCGTGGTCGCAAGGCATGATCGAGGGCATCGCCAACTATGCCGGCGATCCCGCGGTCGAGGCGCGCTGCCACGCCGCGACATCGGGCATCGATGCGGCGATCGACGACATCCTGCCGGTGATGCGCAAGAAGCCCGACCAGAGCATTCTGGGTGTTCTGCTCGCCTCCGGCATGCCGATGGAGAGCGTACGCGCAAATGTAAAGCTCGCGATCTCGGGCGGCCAGAATGAGCCGCGCAAGGCGATCGCGGGCACGGTGTGGGCGCTCTTGACCCATCCCGAGCAGCTCGATCTTGTCAGGCGCGGTGAAGTGTCCTGGCTCCAGGCCTTCGAGGAATATGCCCGCTGGATCTCGCCGATCGGCATGTCGCCGCGCCGCATCGCCAAGCCGTGGAGCATCCGGGACGTCACGTTCGAGCTGGACGAGCGGGTGTTCCTGATGTTCGGCTCGGCCAATCGCGACGAAGCGCATTTTGAGCGCGCCGATCAGTTCGACGTGCGGCGCGACACGTCCAAGAGCGTCGCCTTCGGCGCCGGCCCGCATTTCTGCGCCGGCGCCTTCGCATCGCGCGCGATGATCGCCGACGTCGCGCTGCCGAGCGTGTTCGCCCGTGCGGCGCGGATCGAGATTGCCGATGACGAGCCGGTACGGATCGGCGGATGGGCGTTTCGGGGCTTGCAGAATTTGCCGATGAGGTGGTTGCACTAGGCCGGCCCCTGCGCACGAACGGTGTCATCGCCCGCGAAGGCGGGCGATCCAGTATCCCAGAGACGGTCGTTGGATCGGAGGCGCCGCGGCGTACTGGATTCCCAGCCTGCGCCGGGAATAACAGCGGTGGTGATGGAGGGAGCTCCGAGCCACGGTGATGCCGACACCGCGATGATGACATTATGCCCCTGTTTTGCCCGACGTGTCAAATATTCTTCGGATAATCGGGAAGCGTTGATTGCGCTCGCCCCAATCTACTGTGCATGGGGTTGTTTTCGCGTTTTTGTTCTGACCGTGAGAGCGTCGGACGAATCCGTGCCGCTCTCACATTCGCGTGCGGAAAAATTCCGTCTGCATCGCTCCGCGCGGTTGAAAGATTATTCATGCGCGCCGCCACGCGCGCAGTGCGCGCATCGCTATTTTTCCCGATGTCTCGACAGCTCCGCCGACCCACACCATCATTCCCGCGTCGCAATGAACGACGGCCAGTGCGGCCTGGAGTGATGAATGCAGCGTCGTGACTTCCTCAAGCTTTCCGTTGGAACGGCCGCCGCCGCCGCGTTCGCATCGCCCGCAATCGCGCAAGGCGCGGTGAAGGAGATTCGTATCGGCTATCAGAAGAACGGCGTGCTGGTCATCACGCGCCAGCAGGCCGCGCTGGAAAAACATTTCTCGGCGCAGGGCATCGAGGTGAAGTGGGTCGAGTTCTCCTCGGGGCCGCCGATGATGGAAGCGATGAATGTCGGCAGCGTCGATTACGGCGCGGTCGGCGATTCCCCGCCGGTGTTCGCCCAGGCCGCAGGCGCCGCGATCGTCTATGCCGCGGGACAGCCGATCACCAACGGCCAGGGCATCCTGGTGCCCAGGGATTCGCCGATCCGCGCCATCGCCGAGTTGAAGGGCAAGCGCATCGGCTTCACCAAGGGCTCGAGCGCCCACAACATCGTGGTGCAGACGCTGGAGAAGGCGGGGCTCACCTATGCCGACATCACGCCGGTCTACCTGACGCCGCCCGACGCCGGCCCCGCTTTCGCCAATGGCAGCATCGAGGTCTGGGCGATCTGGGATCCGTATTTCGCGATCGGCGAGACCAAGCAGAACGGCCGCATCCTGATCAATGCACGGGAGGTCACCAAGACCAACTCCTTCTACATCGCCAACCGCGATTTCGCGAGGAACCACGGCGCGGTCCTGCAGCAGATCGTCGACATCACCACCGCGACCGCGAAATGGGCCGAGCAGCACCGCGACGAGGTCGCCAGATCGCTCGCTGCCGTCACCGGCATTCCGCTTGATATCCAGACCATCGCGGCCAACCGCTCGTCCTTCGTGGTCGGCCCCGTCACCGACGACATCGTCGCGACCCAGCAGGGCGTCGCCGACCGCTTCCACAAGCTCGGCCTGATCCCGAAGCCGATCGTGATCCGCGACATCGTCTGGCGCAACCCGGCCGCCTGACCGTGCCGACCAACCTTCCCACGCACAAGGGTTTGAACATGAGGCGTATCATCCAGCGTCTGATCGCGGCCGTCATGCTGTCGATCGGCATCGTCGCCGCCGCGGTCGGCACCTCCTACGGCCAGGACAAGGTGGTCCGCATCGGCTACCAGAAATATGGCAAGCTGGTGCTGCTCAAGAGCAAGGGCACGCTGGAGCCGAAGCTCGCCGCCGACGGCTACAAGGTGGTGTGGACCGAATTTCCCTCCGGCCCGCCGCTGCTCGAAGCGCTCAATGTCGGCGCGATCGATTTCGGCAACACCGGTGAAGCCCCGCCGATTTTCGCGCAGGCCGCCGGCGCGCCGATCCAGTATGTCGCCTATGAGCCGCCCGCGCCGAAAGGCGAGGCGATCCTGGTGCCGAAGGACAGCCCGCTGAAATCGGTCACTGAGCTCAAGGGCAGGAAGGTCGCGCTCAACAAGGGCTCCAACGTCCACTATCTCCTGGTCAAGGCGCTGGAGAAGGCGGGCGTCAAATATTCCGAGATCGAGCCGATCTTCCTGGCGCCGGCCGATGCCCGCGCCGCCTTCGAGCGCGGCGCGGTCGATGCCTGGGTGATCTGGGATCCGTTCCAGGCTGCCGCGGAAACCGCCACCGGCGCGCGCACGCTGGCCGACGGCACCGGCATCGTCGCCAACTACCAGTTCTACTTCTCCTCGAAGAAATTCCTCGACGCCAATCCGAAGGTCGTCGACGCCGTGCTCGCCGAGCTCAGCGCGGTCGACGACTGGGCCAAGGGCGACATCCACGCGGTCGCCGAGCAGCTTGCGCCGGCGATCGGGCTTTCGGTCCCGGTGGTCGAGGTGGCCTTGAAGCGGCAGGCCTACGGCATCAAGCCGATCACCGATGCCGTCATCGCCGACCAGCAGCAGGTTGCGGACGCGTTCTTCGCGCTGGGCCTGATCCCCAAATCCATCAAGATTTCCGACGTCGCGCGGAAGTCAGGATCATGAGCAAAATCATGAGCAAGCCAAGCAACGCCAACATCCTCTGGTTCCTGCCGACCCATGGCGATGGCCGCTATCTCGGCACCGGCATCGGTGGCCGCGAGGTCAACTTCAACTATCTGCGTCAGATCGCGCAGGCCGCCGATCAGCTCGGCTATTACGGCGTGCTCTTGCCGACCGGGCGTTCCTGCGAGGATTCCTGGATCGTCGCTTCGAGTGTTGCGCCATTCACCGAGCGGCTGCGCTATCTCGTCGCCGTTCGCCCCGGCCTGCAATCGCCGAGCGTTGCCGCGCGCATGACCGCGACGCTGGACCGCATCACAGGCGGCCGGCTGCTCGTCAACGTCGTCACCGGCGGCGATCCCGTCGAGAACAAGGGCGACGGCATCTTCCTCGCTCATGATGAGCGCTACGAGGTCACCCGCGAGTTCCTGGGCGTCTATAGCGACCTGCTCGCCGGCAAGGCGGTGAACGTCGAGGGCAAGCACATCCGCATCGAGGACGGCAAGCTGCTGTTTCCGCCGGTGCAGTCGCCGCGTCCGCCGCTCTATTTCGGCGGCTCGTCGGATGCCGGTATCGATGTCGCGGTGGACACCGTCGACAAATATCTCACCTGGGGCGAGCCGCCGGCGCTGGTCGCCGAGAAGATCGCCAAGGTGAGGGACATCGCGAGCGCACGCGGCCGCGAGCTCTCCTTCGGCATCCGACTTCATGTGATCGTCCGCGAAACCAACGAGGAAGCCTGGCGCGCTGCAAATGATCTGATCAAGCATGTCAGCGACGACACAATCGCACGGGCGCAGAAGAACTTTGCCCGCATGGACTCCGTCGGCCAGCAGCGCATGGCGCAGCTGCACGGCGGCAGGCGCGACAAGCTCGAGATCGCCCCGAACCTGTGGGCCGGTGTCGGCCTGGTGCGCGGCGGCGCCGGCACGGCGCTGGTCGGCGACGCCCAGACGGTGGCGGCGCGCATCAAGGAATATCAGGATCTCGGCATCGATACCTTCATCATGTCGGGCTACCCGCATCTCGAGGAAGCCTATCGCTTCGCCGAGCTGGTGTTCCCGCTGCTCTCGCTGGAGCAGCCGAGCAACGTGACCAAGCTGCACTTCAATGGTGGTCCCTTCGGCGAAACGGTCGGCAGCGACTACCGTCCGCAGCACAGGGTGTCCCAGTCATGAGTCTGATCGACAGCGTTTCACTTCCGCGCGGCGTCCGCCTGCCGCGCGTCGACGGTCTCATCCAGTGGATCGTGCCGCTCGCCATCATCGCGATCTGGCAGGTCGCCAGCGTCACCGGCTTGGTGCCGACGCGCGTGCTGCCGGCACCGAGCGACGTCGTGCTCGCCGGCTGGAAGCTGCTGCTTTCCGGCGAGCTCGGCCGCAACATCTGGGTGTCGTTCTGGCGTGCTTCGATCGGCTTTCTGATCGGCGGCGGCATCGGCTTCGCTTTCGGGCTCGCCAACGGCCTGTCGCAGCTCTCGGCCAAGCTCACCGACACCACGCTGCAGATGGTGCGCAACGTGCCGCATCTGGCGCTGATCCCGCTGGTCATCCTCTGGTTCGGCATCGACGAGAGCGCCAAGCTGTTCCTGGTGGCGCTGGGCGTGTTCTTCCCGATCTACCTCAACACGCTGCACGGCATCCGCACCGTCGATCCGCAGCTGATCGAGATGGGCCGCATCTACGGCATGACCGACGGCGAATTGTTCCGCCGCGTGGTCTTCCCGGGCGCGCTGCCCTCGATCTTCGTCGGCATCCGCTTCGCGCTCGGCATCATGTGGCTGACGCTCATCGTCGCCGAGACCATCGCGGCCTCGTCGGGCCTCGGCTACATGGCGATGCAGGCCCGCGAGTTCATGCTGATCGACGTCGTCGTGCTCTCGATCCTGATCTACGCCCTGCTCGGCAAGCTCGCCGACAGCGCCTCCCGCGTGCTGGAGCGTCTGACGCTCTCCTGGCACCCCGCCTTCCAGAAACGTTGAGCAAGAATACTGGGAATCACATGCAGACAGCGCTTCGTACCTCTCTTCCCGAGACCGAGCTCGCCAGCCGCGCCAGTTTCGCGCCGCACGCCCGCGTGCTGCGCGAGGACCGGCCGGTGCAGGCCAGCGGCCTGCCGCTCAGCATCCGGGGCCTGCGCAAATCCTTCGGCGACAACGAGGTGCTGCGCGGCATCGACCTGTACATCCCTGCCGGCCAGTTCGTCGCCATCGTAGGCAAGAGCGGTTGCGGCAAGAGCACGCTGCTGCGTCTCATCGCCGGCCTCGAAAAGATCGATGCCGGCAGCATCAGCTTTGGCGACGAGGTGCAGGCGGAAGACATTCGCGTGATGTTCCAGGAGCCGCGGCTGTTACCCTGGGCACGCGTGCTCGCCAATGTCGAGGTCGGCCTTGGTCGTGATCGTGCCTCCGCCGATGCGCATGCGCGGGCCGAGAAAGCCCTAGGCGAGGTCGGGCTTGCCGACAAGCGCGACC
This sequence comes from Bradyrhizobium sp. USDA 4486, assembly GCF_054057995.1. NCBI lineage: Bacteria > Pseudomonadati > Pseudomonadota > Alphaproteobacteria > Hyphomicrobiales > Nitrobacteraceae > Bradyrhizobium > Bradyrhizobium sp. USDA 4486. The sequence goes on along the minus strand of NZ_JBSRZV010000001.1, from coordinate 5,351,363 downwards.
AGTGGCCCTCGGTGCTGTCGGGCGGCCAGAAGCAGCGCGTCGCGCTCGCTCGCGCGCTGGTGTCGCGCCCGCGCGTGCTCGCCTTCGACGAGCCGCTCGGCGCGCTGGACGCGCTGACCCGGATCTCGATGCAGCGTCTCCTGGAGCGGGTCTGGCGCGACCAGGGCTTTACCGCGATTCTGGTGACCCACGACGTCTCCGAAGCCGTCGCGCTGGCCGACCGGGTGCTGGTGATCGAGGAGGGTCGCATCGCCCATGACGTCACGGTTAACGCCGTGCGGCCGCGCGAACGCGGCTCGGTCGAGCTCGCCGGCCTCGAAGGCTCGATCCTGAGCCATCTTTTGTCGGCGGACGATCGTACCTAGATAAAGAGGAACCCCGCTTCGGGGAGCATGCCATGAATGTAGTGCCCCGCGACCTCATGACCGAAATTCCCGTCTCGCCCGCCGATTTCCGCGGCGCCATGCGCCATCTCACCGGCGGCGTCAGCGTCATCACCGCCGGGCGGGGCAAGGACATCAGCGGCATGACGGTCACATCCGTAACCTCGCTGTCGGTCGAGCCGCCGACGCTGCTGGTCAGCATCAACCGCGATGCCTCCTCTTTCCCGCTGATCAAGCGCCACGGCGCCTTCGGCGTGAGCATCCTCAATGCCGACCAGCTCGATATCGCCGAGCGCTTTGCCGGCAAGGGCGGGCTGAAGGGCGCCGATCGCTTTGCCGGCAGCCACTGGGTGACGGCGGTCTCGGGTGTTCCGCTGCTGGTCGGGGCCTTGTCGGTGTTCGACTGCGAGGTCGAGGAGATCGTCGAGCGCCATTCGCATGGCATCGTCATCGGCCGTGTCAGGGACGTCAGGAACTCGACCCGCAACGCGGCGCTGGCCTATTGGCACGGGCAATATGTGGCGGTCGACCAGGACGAGGACGCGGCAAAGCTCGCCGATGTCAGCGTTCCCTCGCGCGCCCGCCGCGGCGTTTGATCGCCCTCCCCAGGCTGGTCTTTTGCTCCTCATCGCTCTAGAAGCGCCTGAGCCGTTCCGTCGGGACGGCAATGGAGCGGAACGATGAAGCGCGTCGCGACCTTCGCCTTCTACGCCATCGGCGCGCTGGCGATTGCCTATCTCGCGCTCCACGCCTATGCGACGTTCCGCAGTCAGCCGATCATTCCCGGCGACCCCATCCACATCTTCCGCAAGCCCGACGCGCCGAGTTATTCGTGAGGCTCCCTCCTCGTCATCGCCGGGCTTGACCCGGCTTGTTCCCGGGCATGACGACGAGGGTGTGGCTACCCCCGCAAAATCGCCAGCGCCAAGGCCTGCGCGCGCGGCACGATGCTGTCGATCTCGAGATATTCCTCCGGCGTGTGCGCAAGACCGCCGACCGGCCCGAGGCCGCAGATGGTCGGCGTGCCCACGGCAGCGGTGAAGCCGGAATCGGCGCAGCCGCCCGAGAACTCGCCCTGAAGGGTCGTAAGGCCGACCTGCCTTGCCGCCGCCTGATAGCTCTCGAACAGCGCCTTCGACTCCGCGCTCTGCACCACCGGCACGAACTCGCCCTTGATCGTCAGCGTCGCGCTGGTGCCCCGCACGTAAGATGTCGCGACGATCGCCTCGATCGCGCCCATGATCCGCGCGCGATCGGCGGGATCGACATAGCGCAGGTCGATTTGGCCCTCGGCGTAAGGCGCCGTGGTGTTGACCGACTGTCCTCCGGAGACCAGGCCGACATTGAGCGTGATGCCCTTGTCGAGATCGGTCAATGCGTGGATGTGGACGATCTTGTGCGCGAGCTCGCCGATCGCGCTGACGCCGGCGGCAAAGTTGGCGCCGGAATGCGCGGCCTTGCCGGTGATGGCCATGTGCATGAAAATGCCGCCCTTGCGCCCGGTCACGACATTGCCTGTGGGGCGGCCCGGCTCGGAATTGAACACGGCACGCGCCGCGCGTCCCTCGCGCTCGATCACCGGACGGGAGGAGGGCGAGCCGATTTCCTCGTCCGAGGTGATCAGCACCTTGATCGGATGCGGCGCGCCGCCGAATTTGTGGAAGGCGGTCGCCACGAACACGTTCATGACAAGTCCGGACTTCATGTCGGCGACGCCGGGCCCGTAGGCGCGGCCGTCCTTGATCGTGAACGGCCGCCGCCCGGCCTCGCCCTTGCCGAACACGGTGTCGCGATGCCCCATCAACAGCACCGGCTTCTCGTTGCTGCCGGGTTTTGCGACTTCGGCATGAATGGCATCGCCGAACGTGGCATCGCTCTCGCGCCGGCAGGGAATGCCGTGCTCGGCAAAATGCCGCTCGAACCGCGCACCGACCGCATCGACGCCTTCCTTGTCATAGGATCCGGAATCGATGTTCACGACATCGCGCAGCAGGTCGATCATGGCCTGCTTCTGCGACGCCAGCCAGTCCGTGATTTGAGCTTGAGACATTGTCATCCTCGCGTGGTTCTCACGCGAGGTTATAGGACCTTGCGCAGGCGCGACCTAGTCGCCGAATGCGATGCGGCCATGTGTTCGGCGCTTCGAAACGGCAGCCGGCCTAGCGGCTCGGCTGCGCCATCGCCTCCACACCGCGGAGCTGCGTCGCGACGGTCAGCGCGCCGATCTTTCGGCCCATGTCCTTGCCGACTTCAGTCGAGAAGCGGTAGTGAAAGCCGGCCCAGATGCGCGCGTTGGAGACTTCGTCGCTGTAGTCCTGGAGCCGCGACCATTTGCGCGTGACGCCCGGTGCGGTGGGGCTGGTCAGCGAGAACTCGCCAAAATCTCCAACGACAGTTTGCAGCACGGTCGAAATCGCGGCCGAGACGATGCAGTGCGCGCAGGGATATTCCGGATGCATCGGCGTGTCGCCGAGCGGCAGCCAGGACGGATCGCGAGGCGTTGCGGCGTTCGCCGTCAGATCGGCATTGCGGATGGCGGTGATGGGGCGCCAGAAATTGTAAGTGTACTTGGCGTCGAACACGGCGACGATGGCATCATTGCCGGTCATCGACGTCAAGGCGAACAGACGGGCGCAGTCGACGAGATCCATGCCCTTCGCCATCGCAGCCTGCCTCACGATCGGGTTGTAGGTGCGGGCGCCGACAAAGAACCAAAAGCGGCCGATCGTGGTTTGCTCAGGCGTCCGGGTCAGGCTGCCTCGGCCGCCGACCTCGCGGATTTCGTTGACGTCCCTGGTCCAAACCTCTGAATCGAGCGCCGGCGGCGGTCCGGGGCGGAACTGCGATCCCGACGTCATGACCCAGGGCGTCGTCGCGCCAGTGGTCGAGAAGAGCGGGACCGCGGTTGGAACATAGGCGCCCGGCGTGGTCAGCGGTCGGTACGTTTCCACGGCGCTGCTGCCGTCCCTGGCGCGAAGCTCGATGATCCGCAGCGCAGCCTCTTTCCCGAGCGCGATGCCGGCGGTCTTGGAGTCGCTGTCGGCAATCGGTGCCAAAGCATTCGTCAGCGTCGCATCCAGATCGGGCTTGAGGTCTGGGTAGATCGACAGCAGCACGTCGTGGGCTGCAACTGCCGCTGCGGCTTCGCGCGATGTCGAACGGTCGGCGGACAAAGAGAGCTTATAAGGCGCGTAGCGGTGGTCGATCGCGTTGACCGCTTCGAACATCGCGACGTGCATCATGGACAAGGCGCGGCTGTGCGGCGCCGGAAGAATTTGCTTCTCGGCGGCGATCGCGTCGGCCTTGGCGTTCCAGTCCATGATCACGTCAGCGCGCGCAAGCGGCGCCGCGGCTATGATCAGCATTGCAATCAGCGACAGGCGGGAAATCGTCCACGACGAATAGTTCATGGCTTGTCCTTTCGGTTTGAAGGACGTTCGCAAGGTGGATGCGGCACCCGGCGGACATCACGCCGCGCTGCGCCCACACTCTAGCGCTCCCGGCGCATCTGGCTTGTGAACTGCTTCACTTTGCTTGCAGCCGCCGATCGGGTTGGTCCGTCCGGTTCGAGGCCTTCTGATCCGTCACCTGAGGTGCTTCTCAGCGGCCTCGAAGGACGACACCGGCTGCCGCGGTGGCCGTGCATCCGTCGAGGCGCCGCGCCCGATGCGTTGCATCGTGCTTCGCCCTTAGCATCACGGAGCCGGCGCTAGTGCGTGTGGTGAAAACGAAAATGCCCGGGACCAGCCCGGGCATGCGTATCGCTCAACCAGCGTGGGCGCTTTACGCCCCCACCATCGGCATCCGCGGATATTCACCCGGCGTGCCCGCCGGCGGGATCGGGATGCCGCCGTCGGCGTATTCATTCAGCTTGTTTCGCAGGGTGCGAATCGAGATGCCGAGGATGTTGGCAGCGTGGGTGCGGTTGCCGAGGCAGTGCTTCAGCGTCTCCAGGATCAGGTCGCGTTCGACGTCGGCGACGGTGCGTCCCACGAGCGCGCGCGTCACCTGCTCGGCGGCCATGGTGGCGTGCGCCACGGCCGGGGGCGTCTTGGCGAGGTCGAGACGATCGCCGTCCGGGGTGATGATCGCATCGGGGCCGATCTCGTCGCCCTGCGCCATCAGCACCGCGCGATGCATGGTGTTCTCGAGCTCGCGGACGTTGCCCTGCCAGCGGTTGGTGGAGAGCACCCGGCGCGCCTCCGCCGAGATCGGGCGCATCGGCACGCCGTTGGCCTCGGCATATTTCTTCACGAAGTGCTGGGCGAGCTCCATGATGTCGGCGGGACGCTCGCGCAGCGGCGGGATCTTCAGGTTCACGACGTTGAGGCGGAACAGCAGGTCCTCGCGGAACGTGCCCTCGCGCACGGCTTCGGCGAGGTTGCGGTTCGAGGTCGCGATGATGCGGATGTCCACCGGCACCGGTTTGGTGCCCCCGACACGGTCGATCACGCGCTCCTGGATGGCGCGCAAGAGTTTGGATTGCAGGCGGACGTCCATCTCCGAGATTTCGTCCAGCAGCAGGGTGCCCCCGGTCGCCTCCTCGAACTTGCCGATACGGCGGGCGACCGCGCCGGTGAAGGCCCCCTTCTCATGGCCGAACAGCTCGGATTCCAGCAGATGCTCGGGGATCGCAGCGCAGTTGATCGAGATGAACGGGCGCTTGGCGCGCGCCGAGCGGGTGTGGACGTAGCGCGCCAGCACTTCCTTGCCGGTGCCGGATTCGCCGGTAATCATCACCGAGGCATCGGAGCCTGCGATCTGCTGCGCCAGCTTGATCACGCGCGCCATGGCGTCGTCACGATAGACCAACTCGCGGGAATCGTTGGCGACGGCGGCCAGCACCGCGGCGATCAGCTCCGGCTCCGGCGGCAGCGGGATGTATTCCTTGGCGCCGGCATGGATCGCGGCGACCGCGGCGCGGGCATCGTTGGTGATGCCGCAGGCGACGATCGGGGCGTGGATGTGCTCGGCTTCCAGCCGCATCACGAGGTCGCGGATGTCGAGGGCGACGTCGACCAGCAGGAGGTCGGCGCCCTTGCCGCCGCGCAGCACGCGCATCGCCTGCTCGTGATCCTCGGCATGGGTCACGGTGGCGCCGTTCTCCATCGCGATCTTGGTGGCGGTGGTGAGCTGGCCCTTCAATGTGCCAACGATGAGAAGCCGCATGTCAGTCTCCTGTCCGTCTGGTCGCGCTATTGCGCGTTATCACGTGCGCTCGGTCTTGATGATTTCGGTCATGGTCACGCCGAGCTTGTCCTCGACCAGGACGACTTCGCCGCGGGCAACCAGCTTGTTGTTGACGTAGATGTCGATGGCCTCGCCGACGCGGCGGTCGAGCTCGAGCACGGTGCCGGGCCCGAGCTTGAGCAGCTCGCCGACATCCATCTTGGAGCGGCCGAGCACGGCCGAGACCTGCACCGGCACGTCGAACACGGCTTCGAGGTCCGCGGCTGCGCGCGCCGCATATTCGTCCTCGTTGTAGCCGATGTCCGCGCTGGTCGGCGGCAGCGGGCCGTTGAGATCGGGCAGCGGGACCTGTCCGTCGGTGTCGCTCATGGCTTAGCTCCCCCTCCGGGACGCGATATAGCGTCCGACCATTTCGTCGATCTTGGCCGCGATGGCGCCGCGCTCCAGCACGACACCGCCATCGGCCCATTCGATCCGGCAATCGCCGGTGGCAATTTCAGGTTCGGCCAGGATCACCAGCCGGCCCTCGAAGCCGCTCTGCTTGGCGAGCCGCTCGATCTTCTCGCGGGCCGCGTCGTAGAGCGCATCGTTGATGCGGACGACCAGATGCGGCGTCGCGACCAGGTGCGAGAAGCAATCCTTGACCAGCGCCATGATCTCGCCGAGCGGCTCGGCGGCGACGAGGTCGGCGCACAGCTTGCGCGCCACCGCAATCGCGACCTCGACCGCCTCGGTTTCCATCCTGGTTTCGATGTTGCCGAGGCCGGCAGCGACGCCCCGGATGCCGATGTTGATCTCTTCCATGGCCAGGGCGACGCGGCGATCGCTCTCGGCCTTGGCTTCGCGCTGGCCGGCGGCAAAGCCATCCTGATAGGCGCGCGCCTCGGCTTCGGCGACCTTCTGGGCGATCTCGGCCGCGCTCGCGGCCTTCTCGCGCGGCGAGCGCTCGGGCGCCGCGAAGTCGGTATCGAACAGGAATTTTGCCGGGGCGGCCATCAGTACACCAGCTCGTCGTCAGCGCGGTTCTTGGTCAGCATGATCTCGCCCTTGGCGGCGAGGTCCTTGGCGAGATTGACCAGCAGCGCCTGCGCCTCGTCGACGTCGCGCAGGCGAACCGGACCCATCGCCGCCATGTCGTCCTGGAGCATCTTGGCCGCGCGCGAGGACATGTTGCCGAAGAAGAAGTTGCGGACGTCCTCGTTGGCGCTCTTGAGCGCGACGCCGAGCTTGTCCTTGTCGACGTTGCGCATAAGGGTCTGGGCCGAGCCGGAATCGAGCTTCACGAGGTCGTCGAAGGTGAACATCAGTGCCTTGATGCGCTCGGCGGATTCGCGGTTGTCCTCTTCCAGCGAGGTGATGAAGCGGGTTTCGGTCTGGCGGTCGAAATTGTTGAAGATTTCCGCCATCACCTCGTGAGCGTCGCGGCGGCGGGTCTGCGACAGGTTGGACATGAATTCGGTGCGCAGCGTCTTCTCCACGCTCTCGATCACCTCCTTCTGCACGGCTTCCATCTTCAGCATGCGGTTGACGACGTCGAGCGCGAGCTCCTCGGGGAGGATGCCGAGCACGCGGGCGGCGTGCTCCGACTTCAGCTTCGACAGCACCACGGCGATGGTCTGCGGGTATTCGTTCTTGAGGTAGTTGGCGAGCACCTCTTCCTGCACGTTGGAGAGCTTCTCCCACATGTTGCGTCCGGCCGGGCCGCGGATCTCGTCCATGATGCCGTTGACGCGCTCCGGCGGCAGGTACTGCTGCAGCAGGCGCTCGGTCGCATCGAAATTGCCCATCAGCGCGCCCGAGGCCGACATGCGCGAGACGAATTCGAGCAGCATGTCCTCGACGGTGTCGACCTCGACGGTGCCGAGGGTGGACATTTCCAGCGAGAGCTGGCGCACCTCGTCGTCATCGAGCAGGCTCCAGATCTTGCCGCCATATTGCTCGCCGAGCGCCAGCATCAGGATCGCGGCGCGCTTCGGGCCGGACAGCGCCTCGGTCTTGCCGCCGGCACGGTTGCCGGCGCGTTGGCCGAGCGTGGAGATCACGCTGGTGATGTCGTTGGAGTTGGCATTTTGCAGCGAGGCGGCCATGTCAGATCACTTCTTGATTCACTTGGCTAATTACTTGGCTGGCTCAGTGAGCCACTGGCGGATGATGGCGACGGTTTCGTTGGGGTTGCGCTCGGCGAGCTCGCCGACGCGGTGAACGGACTGGGCGTGGACCTGGCCCTGAATGGTGGCGACGTCGATCGCGCTGGCGGCGCCGCCCGGCAGGAGCGGCTGGCCGCCGGCGGCAGGCGCGGCCTCGTCGCTTGCGGCGGGACCTGCGAGGACGCCGGAGATGGCCGCGGCAACCTCATCGGAGGCGAGGATACGCTTCACCAGCGGGCGGATCACCATGAACAGCACGACCAGGCCGAGCAGCATCATCACACCGAGCTCGACGAAGTACATGACGTCGTCCTTGGTGAACTGGAGCATGCCAAGGAAGCCGCCAGGTTCGCCGATCGGGGCGGTGGAGGGCGCATCCGCAAAGCGCAGGTTGACGACCTCGACCTGGTCGCCGCGCTTCTGGTCGAAGCCGATCGCCGAGCGCACCAGCGCGGCGATGCGGTCGAGCTGCTCCTTGGTGCGGTCCTGATAGGCCAGCTCGCCCTTCTCGTTCTTGGAATAAATGCCGTCGACCAGCACCGCGACCGAGATGCGGTTGACCCGGCCCGCTTCCGTCACCTCGGTCTTGGTGGTGCGGGAGATCTCGTAATTGTTGGTCTCTTCCGTCTTCTTGCTCTGGTCCTTGGCCGCAACGCCGTTGTTCTGCTGGTTGCCGGGCAGCTCGTTGTTGACGGTGACCTGGCCGTTGTTGTCGGCGGTCATGCTCTGCTCTTCGCGAGTCTGGCTGGAGCGCAGCACGCGGCCCTCGGGGTCGAACTTGTCCGAGGTCTGGGTGACCTTGTTGAAATCGAAATCGGCCGAGAGCTGGACGCGGGCGCGGCCCGAGCCGACCACGGAGGAGACGATGTCCTCGACCTGCTTGCGCATCCGCTTCTCGAAGGCGATGCGGCGCTCATCGCCGACCGCCTGCTCGGGGTCGGTCGCGGCGCCGTCGGCGAGCAGCTGGCCGGCCTCGTCGACGATCGAGACCCGCTGCGGCTTCAGCCCGTTGACGGCGGAAGCGACGAGATGGCGGATGGCGCGGATCTGCTGCGCCTCCAGCGAGCCGCGGACGCGGACCACGATCGAGGCCGACGGCTCCGGCGCCTCGCGCGCAAACAGCGGGCGCTCGGGCAGCACGAGGTGGACGCGGGCGGCCTGGATGCGGTCGATGGCGCGGATGGTGCGGGCGAGCTCGCCTTCGAGGGCGCGCAGGTGGTTGATGTTTTGGACGAAGGAGGTGGTGCCGAGCGCGTCCGACTTGTCGAACACCTCGTAACCGACGCCGCCGCCCTTGGGCAGGCCGCCCTCGGCGAGCTTCATGCGCAGCCGCGTGACCTTGTCCTTGGGCACCATGATGATGCTGCCCTCATTGCGCAGCTCGAACTGGATGCCCTGGCGTTCCAGGTCCTTGATGATGCTGGAGGAATCTTCGACGCTGAGGTCGGTGAACAGGGTCGTCATCTGCGGCGTGGTGACGCGCATGATGACGAAGGCGAAGAAGCCGATGAGCGCGGCGGTGACCGCGATCATCGCCCCGAACCGGGCGGCACCGATACTTTTTAAGAAATCCGCAAGACCTTGCAAGCAACCGCCCCGACAGCTTCGACCCGCATTCCAAGAGCGGCCGACTGGGCAATTATTGCCTAGGTGATGGTTTCGATATGGTTAACGAAGATTAAGAGGTGGGACAAAAGTCGCGCCAAAAGGAAACATGAAAAAAATCGGCCTCGCAGGGCGAGGCCGATTTTGTTCAAAAGCCGCAGTTTTCCGGATCGCTTACTGGCGATATTGCTGGATGCGGGTGGTGCGAAGACCCGCCAGACCGTGCTGGTCGATGGAAAACTGCCAGGAGAGGAATTCGTCGACCGTCAGGGTATAACGGCTGCAGGCCTCCTCGAGCGAGAGAAGTCCGCCACGCACAGCGGCGACGACTTCGGCCTTGCGGCGGATGACCCAGCGTTTGGTGCCGGGCGCGGGCAGGTCTGCGATCGTCAGCGGACTGCCGTCCGGCCCGATGACGTATTTTACCCTCGGGCGATGGGGTTCTGTCATGGCGTACTCACAAACTCTCAACCACTGAACTCACGCGGTAACCCTACGCCGGGCGGCTTAAAAATCCGCTAAGCCTAAGGCTTCAATACAATTCTCGTTGAATCTTGCGGGAGCCGGGGGGCCGAAAACGCGGTTTCGCCGGGCCGGGCAGGGCAGAAGGTAAATACTTTACTAACAAACAGAGGCCTGAGCGCAGTGCCGCAAGGCTCTCTACCGTCATCACGTGGCGCGCTCCGCGCGAGCCCGGCACCTATAACCCCAGGGAGTAGTTTGGCGAAGACTTGGGGGTTACGACCGCATGCGAAAACGACTTCCTCGGGTCATGAAATTCCGCCTCTGTGCGCAATTGCGCACCAGGCGTGGGGATGACAGCTCGTGTTCGGCGACCGTAGTGGGCGTCAATTGCTGCTGGTCGCGATGATGCTCTTCACCTGGCTCAGCGTGTAGCTGGCGCCGTCGATCGTCAGCAGGGGCGGCGACTGGGTCAGGTCGACGGAGGACACCACGCCCTGGACCTGCGCAGCGATGCCGACATTGTTGTTCGCGACGTCCTTGCCGGTGGCCGAGATCGTGTACTTGCCGTCGGGCCATTGCGTGCCGTCATTGCCCTGGCCGTTCCAGGTGAAGGGAATGTCGGTGCCGGCGGCCGCCGTGTATTTGCCGGTGAACACGGTCTGGCCGCTGGCATTGGCGATGGTGATGTTGACGGTGGAGTCGGTCGGCACGTTGAGGTGCCAGGTCGCTGACGATTTCGTCATGGTCGCGGTCGAGCCGTCGACCAGGGCCGTCTTGCCGACGAAGCCCAGCGCCTGGGTCGCCTGCGTGGTCTGCTGCAACGTGACGAGCTGGGACAGCGAATCGTTGGTCTTGAGCTGCTGCTCGACGCCGGCGAACTGCACCAGTTGCTGAGTGAACTGGTTAGTGTCGAGCGGATCGAGCGGGTTTTGGTTCTGGAGCTGCGTCGTCAGCAGCGTCAAGAAGGTCTGGAAGTTGCCGGCGAGCGTCGAGCCCGTGCTCGAGCTCAGCGACGAGTTCGATGAGGATTTCGGGATATCCGTCGTCCCGGAGACGGGCGTAGGCGCGGTGGTGGCATTCGTGGTGGTCATTGTCGAATACTCCTCACACTCTGATGTCGACGCCGCTGCTCGATCCGAGCATGCGGCCGTAGCTGCGCCCGACCGGCGCGGCGGCAACGCTTTCGTCCTCGCTGATGATCAGCCGGCGGGCGTCGCCGCCATTGTCGTTGTTCTTGCCGGAATTCTGGCCCGATGAATTCTGGTCGCGCAGGCTGAAGGAGAGGCCGTTGCTGCCGGTCTTGAAGCCGGCATCGTCCAGCGCGCGCTGCAATTGCGGCGCGTCCTGCTTCAGCATCGCCAGCGTCTCCGGCTTCTCGACCGTGAGATGCGAGGTGACCTGGCCGTTGCGGTCGACATTGATGCGGACGTCGATGCGGCCGAGCTCGACCGGATCGAGGCTGATGTCGAACCGCGTCTTACCGGCGCGTGCGGCGGCGGCGATCTCGATCGGGACGGCGTTGAGCGCCACGGCGGTATTGGTGGCCGCGGTCGCGGTGAGCGTCGCGGTCGAGGCGGTCGCGGCCGACGTCGTATTGGACACCGGCGCTTGGATGGCGGAGGCGGCCTGCGCGCTGGTGTCGGTCTGCGTCGTGACGGCTTGCGCGCCTGCATGGGCGTGCGTGGTCGTGGCGGCTGGCGTCGCCTCGGTGGCGCCGGCCTTCGCATCGGCCTTGGCGTCGAGAGGGCCAGAATCGGCTTGCGGCTTGGTGCCTTGCGCATGCGCGGCGTTGGCGGTCGTTGCCGCCGCCGGCGCTTGCGTGCTTGCGCTGGCCTTACCGGAGTCCTGGCCGATATTGGAGACGTCGGTCTGGCCTTGCGCGGTAGCGGCGGCCTTGAACGAGGTTTTGGGCGTGCCGAGGTCGGCGACGGCGATCAGCCCGCCGCTGGTCTTGGCGTCGGCCGCGTTGGCATCGGTGGTGGCGGCTGCCGTATCCCCGAGCGTTGCCAAGGTGTCGGCATCGACCCTGGCGCCGGCCGTCTTGGCGCTCTTGTCACCGGGTGTCGCGGTATCGGTCTTGGTGCCCCCGATCTGCGCCGCGGTGGAGGCGCTGGCGGCTAGGCCGGCGGCCGCGATCGTCAGTGGCGAGGCGGTGGCATCGCTGGTCCGGCTCGCGGCTGCGTTGGGGTCGACCGGCACGACGGGTGCGGCAACCATGACGTTCGGATCGGGCACGGCCGCCTGCGTTGCGTCGCTTTGTGCGGCCGCCGCGGCATCGACGGCGGCGGCAAGCCCGTCGGTGGAGTCGGCCTTGTCAGCCTTGGTCTCGTCGGATTTGTCGGCCGGCTTGGCGTCGGAGGTCTCGGACTTGTCCTTGGTCTTGCCGGCCTTGTCCTGACCCTTGTCCGGATCGGTCGTTGTGTCCGTGCTGGCGCTCGTGGACGGATCGGTGTCGTCGCTCGCTTTGCTCCGCGAGGAGGGGTCGGGCGATGACGCCTCGCGCGTACTGCGGTCGGAAGCGGACGAGGATGACGTCGCGGAATCGGTCCGGCGCGGCGCGGTGTCCTGCGTGCCTGCGTTGTTGCTGATCGCCTGGGTGTTGCTGTCGACCAGCGAGCCGAAGTAGTCGGAGGTATCTTTGCTGCCCTGCGACTTGGCAGGCTTTTGCTGCGCGCTCGGAACTTGCACGCTGGCGGCTACATCTGACGTCCGACCGACCACAGGCGACCCCTTGGAAACATCTTCGGCATAGGAGGTAGCAAGGAGTGGGCCAGCGTCCCCAGCATGTATTTTAGATAGCAAAATCAATACGTTGTTGAGTCGTCATCAGCGCCCGCGGCCCCATCCAGCCTCGCCATTTCTGCCGCCCCGGCAAGAATTGCCCTAGGCTGCCGTCCGGCGTGATTGCTTCACCGGAATAGCGCCTATATTAAAGAGGTAGCTCTCAGCCGCTTTCGACCGGGCAAGCCGTGCTCTTCGGGAACCGAAGTTCCCGGGAGCGCCGATGCTCCGGTCAGAAGCAAATTGCGGATCGACGAACGCCGCCGTCACAAGCTTTAAAGTCATGCTCAACAGTCTGGATCTCGAAGGCCGTCCTGAGGATACCAGGGTCGTCGTTGCCATGTCAGGCGGCGTCGATTCCTCGACGACGGCTGCGCTGCTCAAGGCTGAGGGCTATGACGTCGTCGGCATCACGCTCCAGCTTTACGACCATGGTGCGGCGACCCATCGCAAGGGCGCCTGCTGCGCCGGCCAGGACATCCACGATGCCCGCGATGTCGCTGCCAAGCTCGGCATTCCCCATTACGTGCTCGACTACGAGGATCGCTTCCGCGAATCCGTCATCGACAACTTTGCCGACTCTTACGCGCTTGGCGAGACGCCGGTGCCGTGCATTGAGTGCAACCGCTCCGTTAAATTCCGCGACCTGCTGAAGACCGCACGCGAGCTCGGCGCGCAGGCGCTCGCCACCGGCCATTATGTCGCCTCGCGCCGTCAGGGCGACGGCTCGCGCGCGCTGGTCTGCGCCGCAGACGGCGATCGCGACCAGAGCTACTTCCTGTTCGCGACCACGCAGGAACAGCTCGATTTCCTGCGCTTTCCGCTCGGCGACATGACCAAGCCCGAGACGCGCGAGCTCGCGCGCCGCTTTGGCCTTGCTGTCGCCGACAAGCACGACAGCCAGGACATCTGCTTCGTGCCGACGGGCCGCTACACCGATATCATCACGCGCCTGCGCCCGAACGCGATGGACCCCGGCGACATCGTCGATCTCGACGGACGCGTGCTCGGCCGGCACAACGGCATCGCCAATTTCACCGTCGGCCAGCGCCGCGGCCTCGGCATCGCGGCTCACGCGCCGCTGTTCGTGGTGCGGCTCGATGCCCCGGGCCGCCGCGTCGTCGTCGGCCCGCGCGATGCGCTGAAGATGCATCGCATTTCCTTGCGCGACGTCAACTGGATTGGCGGCGGCGACATCGACCGCGCCATCGGCAATGGCCTCGAGATGTTCGTCCGCGTGCGCTCGACCCGCTCGCCGCAGCCGGCCTGGCTGCGCGGCGGAGGCGGTCATTACGAGGTCGAGCTCGTCGCCGGCGAAGAGGGCGTCTCGCCGGGACAAGCCTGCGTGTTCTACCACGCGCCCAGCGGCCAGGCGCGCGTGCTCGGCGGCGGTTTTATCCAGAGCGCGGCCGCGAAGGTGACGGCGAGTTCAGCGAGGCCACTCGCGGAAGCCGTCCGCGGCTAGTAATTTTCCGGGGCAGGGGGCATGGCAGCAGACATCTCGCGGTCCGGGGTCGAGAAGGCCTATGGCCGCTGGGCGCCGGTCTACGATCTCGTGTTCGGCAAGGTTTTTGACGCCGGCCGGCAATCGACCATCGCGGAGGCTGACCGCATCGGCGGCCGCATCCTCGACGTCGGCGTCGGCACCGGTCTGTCGCTGTCGGATTACGCGCGCACCACGAAGATCTGCGGCGTCGACATTTCCGAGCCCATGCTGCGCAAGGCGCAGGCGCGCGTGCGAAGCTTGCGGCTCTCCAACGTCGAAGTGCTCTCGGTGATGGATGCGAAGAATCTCGCCTTCCCCGGAAACTTGTTCGACGCAGTGGTCGCGCAATATGTCATCACCGCTGTGCCCGACCCCGAAGGCACGCTCGACGAGTTCGTGCGCGTGCTCAAGCCCGGCGGCGAATTGATCCTCGTCAACCACATCGGCGCCGAGAAGGGCCTGCGCAAACTCTCCGAGCTCGCCTTCGCGCCGCTCGCCCGTCGCCTCGGCTGGCGCCCGGAATTCCCGTGGGCCCGCCTTGAAGGCTGGGCCGACAGGCACGGCGGCGTCACACTCACCGAGCGCAGGCCGATGCCGCCGATGGGCCATTTCTCGCTGATCCGCTACCGCAAATCGTAATCGCGAACGGCGGCAGTGCACCACCCCCCCTTTCGCTTGCCAAGCGGGAGAGGTGAGCGGAGCGCGTGGCGGCGACCGAAGCTCATCCTGGCATTCGCAAACCCGGATCACATCGCACTCCGGCTGGGAACACCCCGCGAGCCCCGCGCGTTTCCTTCCCATGCGCACGACATCAAACATCATCCTGGCCAGCCTCATGATCGCCGCCTCCGGCAGCGCGATCGCGCAGGCTCCGCCCGCCCCGGCGACGCCGCCGCAACAGACCGCGCCGCCATCCCCGCAACATGCGGCCGGTTGCACACCCCAGGACCGCCCGAACCGCGCTGCGCCCGATGGCACCACCACCGGCCAGTCCCGGGAACCGCTCGGCGACAAACTGGCGAAGTCCGATGGCGTGATCTGCCCGCCCGCGGGCGTCGACCCCGAGATGCACGCCCCGGCGCCCGAAACCGGTGGCAACACCCCGGTTATCCCGCCCCCCGGCAGCCCCGGCGGCGACCCGAATGTAAGGCCGAAATAGGTTCCTTCTCCTTCGCCTCTGCCCGCGCTTGTCCCGGCGAAGGCGGATGCGGGAGAGGCTCAACTGCGCACGGATCGTGATTTCGGGTGAGTGGCTCTCCGCGAGTCTGGTGCACGAAATGGGCGCGTTCGGACCCGAACGGCGTGACTTCGGCTTGAAAAACGGGGTGAATCACCCGTCAATCGCCGCCAGCTTGCTTGACTTCCCGCCGCCCCCTTCCTTATATGCCGCGCGTTCGCGAGATCGGCCTCATTGGCCGCCGCGATCCCTGTGGCGGGGTAGCTCAGCTGGTTAGAGCACGGGAATCATAATCCTGGGGTCGGGGGTTCGAGTCCCTCCCCCGCTACCACCTTTCCCCACACTCCTTTGACTTGGTTGGGATAGGCCTTTTCCCCGAGCAGGGCATTTAGCCGGCCTGCTATCTCCACGGCTACACCACCTGGGCGCGCTGGATCGCGGAACACAGTGACCGTCTCGACTAGGTCTCTGATGGCTTCTGCGGCCTCTCCGTCGCCCGCACTGG
This sequence comes from Bradyrhizobium sp. USDA 4486, assembly GCF_054057995.1. Taxonomy (NCBI): domain Bacteria; kingdom Pseudomonadati; phylum Pseudomonadota; class Alphaproteobacteria; order Hyphomicrobiales; family Nitrobacteraceae; genus Bradyrhizobium; species Bradyrhizobium sp. USDA 4486. Next base: position 5,335,624 of record NZ_JBSRZV010000001.1, on the reverse strand, counting down.
CACCTTTTGCTAGTGATTCTTCAAGCCGACCGAGTTGCTCCTCGTATCGTTTGAGGATGGCCGGATGTAGCGCGACTTCCTTCGGGGCGAGCGGTTCGCTCTGCAACTCCTCGGATATCCGCTTTCGTTCCGCATCCAGTGCGGTTGATCTCGGTCCGAGAACAGACGGATCGCCATGTCCTTTTGCGATCGCATCCACCAGCCGGTCGATCTCGCGGTTTAATTGCCCAAGTTGCTGCTCAAGGCGCTGCCGTTTTGCGTTTGATGTAGCTGCGAGGCGCTTCCGCTCCTCTAGATATGTGTGCACGTACTCCGAAAGAACCTTCGGCGCGCGCAATTCGGCCTTTAGCCCGCTGAGGACTGCACTCTCGACGGTGTCTAAATAGAACGTCTTGGCGTCAGGACACGTGCCACTTTCGGTGGCCGCCGAGCAGCGAATCCGAACGCGCCCCGATTTGTCCCGTCCATTCGTTGCCATACCCGAGCCGCATGAACCACAACGGAGTAAGCCAGATAGCATCCGACGGGGCCGACGTTGATGGCTGGGGTGGCCGTGGCTGCGCTCCCCTTTGCGTTGCTGGGCAGCTGTGAACAACTCTGGACTGACAATTGCAAGATGCGGCACTTCAGCAATCTGCCAGTCACTCCTCGGATTCGGTCGTGACAGGCGCTTTCCCGAGTCGGGATCTTTCACCATCCTGACTTTGTTCCAGATAAGGCGCCCCATATAAAGTTCGTTCAGCAGAATGCCGGCGCCCCTCTCATGATTGCCATTGATTGTTGAGGCATTCCAGGCGCGCCCGCGCGGAGGTGATACCCTCTCCTTATTGAGATCATGCGCGATTTCCCGAGGCGTACGACCGTCCACGTATTCCTGAAATATGCGCCGGATCACTTGTGCCTCAGTCTCGACAACCACTCGTTCGCCGCTTCTTCCGGTGACCGCGGCGTACCCGTACGTCAGGCCGCCGCCAGCCAAACCTTGCTTGACCCGCCCCGCTTGGCCGCGACGCACTTTGTGCGCATTGTCCTCACGATAGAGTTGTCCGACCAAACCGCGAAGGCCGACCAGCACGGTGTTAACGACTCCCTCGTGGACCGCCCGGATCTCGATCCCGAGAAATGACAGCCGCTTATGAATGCCAGCGAGATCTTCCATGTCGCGAGACAGGCGATCGAGCGCTTCGACGATTACCACGTCGAAGGATCTCTCTCGCGCCTGGTCCAACATCCGCAGAAGGCCTTCACGGCCCATGACGGACCCGCCTGAACGAGCCCGATCTTCATGGATACTGACAACAGTTAAACCTTCGCGCTCGGCATAGCTTTGACAAAGTGAAAGCTGATCCTCAATCGATCGCTCGTTCTGCAGATCGGTCGAGAATCGAGCATAGATTGTCGCTCTTTTCCTTGTCGTCTCTTCGATTAGCGAGCTCTCTTTCATGATCTTCCCTCGCGGCCACACGAGCAAGTACTCGCGCGAGACGTAAGATCGCCTTGTCTGGATTCCTCTGCAAGAAAAATTTGCGATCAGCTTCCCGCACGATCGAGCCTCTACGCGATCGCGAGGCTCAACGAGGTGCACGCACCTGCGCAGGCGCCAGTCGACAAGTGGTGGTGGGCACTGATCATCTCGAGCATCCTGCTCGGATGATAACTAAGTGCAACGGCCGCTATGAGCTCGTCGTGCAATCGGGTGCTTAAGCGATGAAAAAGAGAGGAGCGAACGGCTTGCTTGTGCCGAATTGATACTGCTCGGAGGGGCATATCGTCTCAATCTAGCGAATACCAGGGTGGAAACTCCGGGCTCCGTCACGGGACTCTGTTCCAGCTATCGATTTCGCCACCAGTTCGCTCTGATTGGACCCGATGGCTCAAATGTCTCTAGCAGGTCTATCCAGGCGAGCGGAAATGGTCTTCCCGGGTCGGGGAACGATCGGCGGACTACTAGGGCCAGGCCTATGAGCCCGGATATTGTGTGAAAACGGGTACCGGAACGAAATTCAGTCTTTGGAGTCGCTTCTTTTTGAAGACCCTCGATATCTCCCGCGTCGCCGCGTGCGCGGCACCCGAAGCTTCTTGTGTTACCTGAGAATCTCGCCGAACTGACGAGCTAAGCGCGTCGGGAACTATATTGTTCGGCGCAGTTACAGCTTACGAACGGCATCTTGGTCTAGGGACCGACCGCACGCGGTAAGCGCGCTTGACACAATCGTCACCGGCGTCGAGAGACAATCTTCAAGTTTGACGAAGTTACCTCGTGGCCCTTCGCCACCAGATAACTTCCTCGATGAAACAGGCGTTCGAACAAGCAAAGCGCACCATAGGTACCGACCTTTGATGGAATCGATGCCCTTCGCTGGCCCAGGACCCTTGTCCATGAGCGAAAGATGCACCGACGAGAGGCGGGAATGGCGAGCCGCAGGATGAGACCCGAAGGTCCGATCAATTGATGTCCTCCTTTGCTTTACATGCGTCTCGGTGACGGCCAAAGGCGGCGACCTACCAAGCTTGTTGTCAAAGGGACTTTGATGCGACTATTCCTACTCCCGTTTGCATTGAGGATTGGGTCTCATCGTGCCGATGAGCTCTGATGCGTCTTCAACACGTCGGCCACCGCGGAGGACGGGTCCACTGTCGCGATGTTCTCGACGGTTTACAACGTAGTGCTATTGCTCACGGCAGCCGTGTGCGCATCGGAATGACCGATATACGATCGACCTCAGCGTCAGATCCCAGAACCCATCACTTGCTTGTCTTAGGTGAGAAGCACCGCGGGCAATCTAGGCTGAGGAGGCACCGTCATCAGCTGTCCATCCGGGCACCCACCGGAGCAGCGGCAAGTTCAACCTGCCCGGGATCAGCGGAGTAAACGCGCATATCTTCAAGTTTGACCAGCAGTTTCTCGATTGCTGTGCATGACCACCAATGCTGGTAGGTCAACCGAGGACGCTCTATCGCTAAAGTGCCACCGGACCCTTAGGCGACGGGCCTCGCGGGAAGGCCGGGTGCCTAACCTTGTGATCCCCCGGGGTTAACTACTGAGCCAGCGGCACGATAGGGAAAGCTCCTTCCTTCCTTCCTCCACTGGGGCCGAGTCATCTCGCCCCTACCTGAGCGAAGCGGATGCGGCAGAGATAGCGCATTTGTCCACCCCCCGGGTGGATATAGGCGCCGAGTCACATCCGCGCTGCTGTCGAATTCGCCAGCTACCAAGCCTCATCAGGCCCATTAGCCGGTAAGCGTCAAAACTAGACTCAATTCGCATTCTGACGAAACGGACACAATCGTCTTCGGTACGAGAACCCAGCGTGGAGCGCGCCCCGGTAAGCGGGCGCGACGTATTCGGGTTCGAAAGCAACTGATGGGCGATCCGAATGGCCAGTCCTGCGGGTCAAAGTGCCGGCACGAGCCGGGGCGTGAGGTCAATCAGTCATAAACGTGCAGTGGATTGGCTGCGCGCTATCCGGCGCAGGCCCGGCGCGGCTGCCGCTGATCGCAAACATGCCGAGTGGCTACTATCCGCGGCGTAAACGTCGATATTGCTCTCGGCGGCAAGCGGCCACATGGGCCGCTTTTGATTATGTAAATTGCTGCGCAGTCTGTCAGCTTTCGGTAAGCCAGCCCCGATAAACAATCGTTGGGTTTAACGGGGGCGTGGCAGGGACAGCGCATGAGCTGAAGGACCACCATGTGCCGAGTTACGCTTCCGTTAAGCTCATTGCACCGCGGATGCTGCAGGGATCGTGCCTCATGATGCCCCGAGGCGCCGAGCCGTGTTCGCACTGCTGCTTGCAGCCGGTTAGCGGGGTTGCAGGGACAGCGCTGCCCCGTGGGGGACGAGCGCCGAGTGCTAAGTTCAATTAGCAATGAGGGCGAGCAGGGACAGCGTCTGCTCCAGCGCAACCAAACGGAGCCGGCCGCCGCATTGCACTGCTTCCGATCAATCATCACCAACCCTCTGGAAGGGAAGGAGGTTGCCTGCGAGGCCCGGCCGCTGTTATCTTGGTGGTGCAATTGTGTCCGCCATGTGTGTGGCGACGCCGACGCCGACTGCGTTGCCGAGTTCTTTAACGCGGTACTCCCTGTCGTGGCTTTCGAGGTCTCGGATAATCTTTCCAAAGGAACTGCTTCTATCGCGCTCCGTCTGGATTTACTCCGTCAACGTTCTCGCGTCTCTCATGCGCATTTGTGTCATTCTTGTTTACGCAAGGCGCACGTGTCTGGGCATGCTGGTGTCTCAATTTCTCCAAGGCGAAGACCCAGCTTAGATTGCCGCCGTGAGGACGGGACCGACCGATTTTGGTAGGTGCCCTTCGGTACTTCTAGAAGATACAAGTTGATAGCCTTGAGGATTTGAGCCTCCCGGGAGCAAAGGTGGCCAGCTCCAGTCTTCGTGACCGGGTTGGCCACCAGCGCTTGCGCGCAGCTACAGGCGAACAAATGCATATACTCGAGCGGGATATCGCATCCTTGCGGTCGCAAGCCCTTGCGGTGCTTGCGGCCAATCAAGCCCGTGCCGCCGATCAGTCTCTGGGACCATCAGATCGCAACGCTGCTACATTTAACATCGACGAAGTTCAGGCGATGCTAGCCATACTCGATTGCATGAAGCCCAACCTGCGGCCGAAGGAAGCACGGCAGATCGCTGCGCGCATACGCGCGCTTCTAGAGGACCACAGGGGGCAGCCGCTTCGAATAGGATGTCTGTGAAACCACAAGATGTGAGTTTTCGGTCGGTTGTCCATCCCTGAACGAGGAAGAAGATGTCCATTAGCGTACTCCCCGTGAGGATCGAACGGATACCCAAAAGAATGCGCCTCTGACGCTGAATGGCGGAGGGGCCATAGTACCAATCGTAATCGTAACGTGGCGTGACGAAGACTGCAGCGGGCTGAACGTTGTGTCCGGGCAACCCTGTAAGCCTTGTTGCCGGCGATCAGCGGCCAATTCGACAAACCTTGGTTTAGTGCTTTGCAGCCGATGCTATATCACCCACTTACCTTTGTAGAGTTGAGCGCCGGTTAGATCGTTTGTACTTTCGATGTCGAACCTGGATCATTCGATTTGCGGTTCAGTGCGAAGTCTGAACTGATGCCTTTGCCAGAAGTCGGCGCGTTCCAATCAGGTGTTGAGACGAACATCTTGTTGCACGCAAAAGGGCAGGAGCTTCCTAGAAGGTGCCACTATCGAGATCCCGATCAGCCCCCGATCAGCGGAATAGTACTCTATTTGAGCGACGAAATTGCAAGCGGAGGATAGGGCATCCTGCGCTCGCGAGCGCCCTTAGAGTAGCCAATAACGCGGCGCTTGTGCTCGGGTCTTTAGTACAGTCGCCGCATTGATGATCATCGCTGGTGTACGTTGCCGGCGAATTTGCATCCCCCCTCTTGAAATGCGAGTCGAGATGGCATTTACCGAGCTTTTCATCAAACGTCCGGTATTGTCTGTCGTCGTTAGTTGCCTGATCTTACTGATCGGCTTTCGTGCGGCCACCGTACTGCCGATCCGGCAATATCCCAAGCTATCTAATACGGTTGTCAATATCACGACTTCCTATCCTGGGGCCTCGGCCGACATGATTCAGGGGTTCATCACCACTCCCCTGGAGCAGGCAGTCGCTTCCGCCGAGGGCGTCGACTACGTTATTTCCTCATCGGTGCTCGGTACCTCCACGATCCAAGTCTACATCAAGCTCAATTTTGATCCCAATGAAGCGCTCACCGAGGTGCTCTCCAAGGTAAACTCAGTCAAATACTTAATCCCGAAGGAATCAAACGATCCGGTCGTCACTAAGTCAACCGGTCAGGCCACCGCTGTCATGTATATCGCCTTCTCCAGCGAAGAACTGGCGGCCAGCGCGATCTCCGACTACCTCTCGCGCGTTGTGCAACCCGTCATGTCAACCGTCGACGGCGTCGCAGCGGCAGACATCCTGGGTGGCCAGAGTTTTGCGATGCGGCTATGGCTCGATACCGCGAAAATGGCAGGGCACGGCGTGTCGCCGGCCGAAGTTTCGGCTGCAATCGCCGCTAACAACTTCCAGGCCGCGGCCGGCCAGACCAAGGGCTATTTCACTATCTCCGATGTCACGGCAAATACGGATCTGCGGAGTGTCGATGACTTCAAGCGCATGATCGTCAAATCCAATGACGGTGGCTTTGTGCGCATAGCGGACATTGCGACAGTCGAGCTTGCCGCACAGACCACTGACACTAGCGTCGCAATGAACGGCGAGCACGCGGTCTTTATCGGCGTCCGGGCAAGCCCGCAAGGCAATCCGCTAAACATAGCGCGAGGCGTTCGGGCTCTGTTTCCAGAAATGGAGCGTAACCTGCCGCCGTCACTGAAGATGAACGTGGCCTACGACTCCACCAAATTCATTCAATCGTCGCTCGATGAAGTGGAGAAGACGCTCATCCAAGCCGTCGTGATCGTGGTGGCGGTAATCTTCCTATTCCTGGCCTCGCTGCGGTCGGTCATCATTCCTGTGGTCACTATACCGCTCTCGCTTGTTGGAATCTGCAGCATGATGTTGGCGCTGGGGTTTTCATTCAATCTCCTGACTTTCCTTGCGATGGTTCTCGCAATCGGTCTCGTGGTCGATGACGCGATCGTTGTGGTGGAGAACATTCATCGCCATTTGGAAGAGGGCGCGCCGCCTCTAGCGGCTGCTATAAGGGGCTCGCACGAGATCGTCGGCCCCGTTGTCTCCATGACGATTACCTTGGCTGCGGTATATGCCCCAATCGGGTTTCTCGGCGGCCTCACCGGCGCGCTGTTCCGCGAGTTTGCGTTTACGCTGGCAGGAGCGGTGATCGTGTCAGGCGTGATTGCTTTGACACTGTCGCCGATGATGTGCTCGGTCTTCCTGAGGCGCGCAGAGGAGGGGCGGTTTGCAACATTTGTGAACCGCGGGTTCAGCACCATGACACGATGGTACGGCCGAAAGCTCGACCGCTCGCTCGACTATCGTCCGATTACCGGCCTGTTTGCGCTGACCATGCTGGGCCTCGTCGGCTTTCTTTATGTGAATACTTCCAAGGAGCTCGCACCCGAGGAGGATCAAGGTATCGTATTCGCTCTAACCAAGGCGCCGAGATACGCCAATATCGACTACCTCGATTATTACGGCACCAAGCTAGAACACGCGCTCCAAAAATTTCCAGAGACCGATTTGAGCTTTGTGCTCAATGGTGTTGGCGGCCAGCAGAGTGGCATGGCCGGCATGTTGCTCAAGGCATGGGACGAGCGCAAGCGCTCATCGATCGTGCTTAAGTCGCTTGTCCAGGCCGAGCTGTCCAAAATTGAAGGCATCAACGCGTTTGCCTTTAGCTTGCCGCCACTTCCGGGCGGTTCGGATGGCCTACCAGTGCAGATGGTGATCAATTCGACGTTTGACTTCCAATCCGTCTACGAGCAGATGTCGAAGCTGAAGGAGGCCGCGCGGAAGAGCGGTCTGTTCATGGTGAGCGACTCCGACCTCGAGTTCAACCAGCCGGTGGTACGAATCAAGGTTGATCGATCCAAGGCCAACGAGCTTGGCATCACCATGCAGACCATCGGAAACGCGCTCGCCACCTTACTTGGCGGAAACTACGTCAACCGCTTCAATTTGCAGGGCCGCTCCTACGAGGTGATCCCGCAGGTGCCCCGCGAAGAACGCCTGGCGCCGCAAGCAATCGGGAGCTATTATGTGAAGACTGCGGCGGGCTCGATGCTTCCGCTGTCGACCGTAGTCTCCATCGAGACTGCAACCGATCCGAACGCGCTCACCCACTACAATCAGCTCAACTGCGCGACCTTTCAGGCTGTGCCGATGCCCGGCGTCACGATCGGTCAGGCTGTGGACTTCCTGGAAGCGGAGGCGAAGAAACTGCCCGCAGGCTTCAGTCACGACTTCCTTGCCGACGCGCGCCAATATGTGCACGAGGGTAACCAACTGGCCATTGCCTTTGCATTTGCACTCATAATCATATTCTTGGTGCTTGCGGCACAGTTCGAAAGTCTGCGCGATCCCCTCATCATCCTGATCAGCGTGCCGATGGCAATCGTCGGCGCCTTGATCCCGCCATTCTTTGGCTGGGCGACGATGAACATCTACACACAGATCGGACTGTTGACACTGGTCGGGTTAATTTCCAAGCACGGCATCCTGATGGTTGAGTTCGCCAATGAGCTGCAGCTCAAGGAGAGACTTGACCGTCGCTCGGCTATAGAGATGGCGGCGCGCGTCCGACTGCGTCCAATCTTGATGACCACTGTGGCGATGGTCACCGGCTTCATACCCCTGATGATCGCAACGGGAGCTGGCGCCGCGAGTCGCTTCTCGATCGGGCTCGTGCTCGTCGCGGGCATGTCTGTCGGCACGCTGTTCACGCTCTTCGTGCTGCCGGCGGTCTATGTCGCGATCGCGTCCGATCATCGTGCCGATGCGAGCTCCGGCCGCGCGAAGATCGCTGCCGATCTCGACCTAACCGGCGCTGCTGATGCCCAGATGGCCAAGCAATGACGATAAAATCAATCCCGGTTCGCTCAGTGTGGATGCCCGAAGGAGCCTGCGATCGATTCACGCTCCCTTACGAATCGAGATCTTCACGCCCCGTTGGCTTTGCGAGGTTTGTAGGCTTTGCGACAAAGCCACAGTGAGCGTTGCGCCTCCGGTTGTCGCAGATCAGCAAAAACTGTCACCCTCTTATGGCCAGCTTAACTCGGGAAGGAATAACCGAAGCACCCTATCCACGGGCTCGACGATCACCGTCCGCTTGCCTAGTGAGGTAGTCCACTAGTGTTTGTGACGGCATTGCATTTGCAGGGATAAAGAATGCCAGCTTGAGGCCATCATGGTCGAAGCGCCGCCTGCAGGCGACGCACGCAGGATGAGGGGCGTCGCGCTCGCGAGCCCGTTCTCTCAGGAGCGCCCGTGATACTGCCTTCTAATTGGTCTGCCGGCCTGCTTGGGACTCGGCTCGCATTTTTTGTGGCCGGATTCGGCCTCGCGGCCTGGGCGCCTTTGGTGCCACTCGCCAAGGAGCGGCTCGCGGTCGGTGACCGCATGCTTGGGTTTTTGTTGCTCTGTCTCGGAACCGGATCCGTTATCGCTATGCTTTTGACTGGCGTATTGAATGCGCGGTACGGCAGCAAGCCCATTATCCTCGGGGGTGGACTTGGACTCGCGATCATGTTGCCGTGCCTCGGAATTGCCAACACACCTGTCAGGCTCGGTGCTACGCTGTTTGCTTTCGGCGTTTCACTCGGCTCGATCGATGTAGCCATGAACATTCACGCGGTTGAATTGGAGCGCGTCACGGGCCGTCCATTGATGTCTGGCTTCCACGCCCAGTACAGCATTGGGGAATTCACCGGCTCTGCCGCAGTGACCTCGCTCCTGTCGCTGCAACTTGGCCCGCTTTTTTCGACGTTGGTCTGTTCGGCGTTGATGACGATCGCGATTGGATCGGCGTGGCCGGGGTTGCTCGCGGCGGGGGCGGGGCGGCAGGGGCCATCGTTTGTCTTGCCCGATCGCAGTGTGTTGCTAATAGCTGTGCTCGCGGCTATCACTTTCCTTGTCGAAGGTTCAATGCTCGATTGGAGCGCTTTGCTTCTCGTTGAACGAGATCTTCTCGCGGAAGCGCGTGGGGGCATTGGTTGTATGCTCTTCTCACTCGCAATGGCCGCAGGCCGTCTCGGCGGAGATGCCGTCGTGGCGCGAATCGGTGACCGTGCCACATTGATGCTCGGGACTCTGCCGATCGTAACAGGGTTCTTGGCTGTGGTGGCCGCGCCCGTTGCGTTAATTGCTATGGCGGGGTTCCTTCTTATTGGATTGGGTATTTCAAATGTTGTACCTGTACTTTGTCGACGCGCCGGCAAACAGAAAATGATGCCCCCAGCCGTTGCGGTCGCGGTCATCACGACAGCCGGCTATGCGGGTATTCTCATTGGGCCCGCCGGCATTGGGCTCGTCGCACACATGTTTGGCTTGGGCGTGGCATTTGGGATGTTGGGCGCGCTCATGTCCATCGTTACGCTGTCAGCGAGGATGATGAGAGACGATCGCTAAGGCGTTGGCCGAGTGGAAAGGGACACCAGCACGCTTCCGACTAATGAACGTCCAGCGGTCGGCACTTAGCGGCTAGAGACGATGAGCTCTCAACTTCATGGTAGCAGGTCTCGATCATGGCGATTCTCCTTTTCCTGCAAGTGGTTGGCTGCGTCGTAGCTAGAATACACCGCGTCACGTGGATTCTTGGCGTCCGACCGAGCCCGGTGACAATGAACGCTTGTCAACTGCGAAGCAAAGAAGGACGTGAGCGGCAAGTCCGCTAGGCTGGACATTCACCGCGGATTGATGTCTAGAATTTGGCCGGTTATTCGCGGAACAGGCAGATCACTTTGGTGCCGTTCATCGCTGTCGGCGCGATACGCCCGGTATGCCAGCTGAATGCCGTCCTCAAGCGAGGTCGTGGCGCGCCAGCCGAGCCCGGACAGACGCCCGACGTCGAGCAGCTTGCGCGGTGTGCCGTCAGGGCGCGACGTGTCGAATCTGATCTCACCGCGATAACCGATGGCGGCCGCGACCATGAGCGCTAACTCGGCGATGCTGATGTCCTCGCCGGTACCGATATTGACCAGTTCCGGCGAGGAATAGGTCTTCATCAGATGGATGCAGGCGTCGGCGAGATCGTCAACGTAGAGAAATTCGCGGCGCGGCGTGCCGGTGCCCCAGACCACCACGCTCTTCGAGCCCGCGAGCTTCGCCTGGTGGAAGCGGCGGACCAGGGCGGCAATCACGTGGCTGTACTCGGGATGATAATTGTCGCCGGGACCGTAGAGATTGGTCGGCATCACGCTGATGAAGTCGCTGCCATACTGGCTGCGATAGGCCTCCGCCATCTTAATACCGGCGAGCTTGGCGATCGCATAGGGCTCGTTGGTCGGCTCCAGCGGGCCGGTCAGCACGGAATCCTCGCGCAGCGGCTGCGCCGCCAGCTTCGGATAGATGCAGGACGAACCCAGAAACATCAGCTTCTCGGCGCCGTTCAGGTAGGCGGCGTGGATCACGTTGGCCGCAATCGCGATGTTGTCGTAGATAAACTCGGCGCGCAGCGTGTTGTTGGCGACGATGCCGCCGACTTTGGCGGCAGCAAGGAAGATCACCTGCGGCCGCACGCGCGCGAACCAGTCGAACACGGCGGCCTGGTTGCAGAGATCGACCTCGCGGCGATCCACCGTGACGAGCCTCGCATCCTCCCTTTCGAGACGGCGCACCAGCGCGGCTCCGACCATGCCACGGTGGCCGGCCACATAGACGCTCTTGCCTTTCAGCTCAAACGCTGTGCTTGCCACGGCCGGCGTCCCGTCTTGCGTCTGCCAGATCGCTCGCCACCATCTCCTCGACGAGCTCTGCGAACGTCCGCTTCGGCTTCCAGCCGAGCACCTGGCGTGCCTTGCTGGCGTCACCGACCAGGAGATCGACCTCGGTCGGGCGGAAATAGGTTGGATCGATTCTCACCACGGTCTTGCCGCTCGTCTCGTCGACGCCGGTCTCGTCGACGCCCTGCCCGCGCCATGCGATGCGGCGGCCGACATGGGCGAAAGCCAGCTCGACCATCTCGCGCACCGAGCGCGTCTCGCCGGTGGCGAGCACGAAATCATCAGGCTTGTCGGCCTGGAGGATCATGTGCATGCCTTCGACGTAGTCCCTGGCATGGCCCCAGTCGCGCTTGGCTTCGAGATTGCCGAGATAGAGCGTATTCTCGAGCCCGACCTCGATCCGCGCCACGCCGCGGGTGATCTTGCGGGTGACGAAGGTCTCGCCGCGGATCGGGCTCTCGTGGTTGAACAGGATGCCGTTGCTTGCGAACATGCCGTAGGCTTCGCGGTAGTTCACAGTGATCCAGTAGCCGTAGAGCTTGGCGACGCCGTAAGGCGAGCGCGGATAGAACGGCGTCGTCTCCTTCTGGGGGACCTCCTGCACGAGGCCATAGAGCTCGGAAGTCGAGGCCTGGTAGAACCGCGTCTCCTTCTCCATGCCGAGGATGCGGATCGCCTCGAGGAGGCGCAGCACGCCGACGGCGTCGGCATTGGCGGTATATTCCGGGCTCTCGAAGCTGACGGCGACGTGGCTCTGGGCGGCGAGATTGTAGATCTCTGTGGGGCGGATCTGCTGCATCAGGCGGATCAGATTGGTCGAATCCGTCATGTCGCCATAGTGCATCAGGAACGGCACATTGCCGACGTGCGGGTCCTGGTAGAGATGGTCAACGCGCGCGGTGTTGAACGAGGACGAGCGGCGCTTGATGCCGTGCACGACATAGCCGAGCGACAGCAAATACTCGGCGAGATATGCGCCGTCCTGCCCGGTCACGCCCGTAATGAGCGCAACGCGCCGCTTTGAGTCCTGAGCCGCCATGGTCTCCCTTAGTGGCGCCGCAAAGAAAAACCATTGCGAAGCCGTTTTTCGAAAAATCTAGATGCGCATGCGCGCTTCACCCGCAATTAAAGGACAGCGTTGGTTAGCTCAGTCATACACGTCATGCAGGAATGCGCACTATATACATTCATTTATATTTGGACTGAAGGATGCCAACACATTCAGATTCAAAAATGAAGCCCAGTACCCCTAGCAGCGCGATGTTCCTAAGCAGGCGAGACGGATGGCAAAACGCCCTTACGCGTGCTCGGGCGCGCTTGCCCGTGGCGATATTTGCAATGAGACAAAAGAGAGAGTCTGTGCTCCTAATCTATCCTCAGGAGCATGAGTTCATTTCGCGTGGTCTCGTCATGGCGCGGGAGATCGACAAGCTGAGGTCGAATTCGTCAATGCATTTGTCGGAATGACGGCACGCAAGTCAGCACACAGCCAAAGCCTGCTCATAGAGCCGCAGTCTACAAAGTGTTGTTAACTTCCAAATAGAATACGCAATCTTGTAGGTCGACGCATCGACCATGATCAGTGCCGTTGCCAATATCCAACTCGTGGCAGGCGGTGAGAGTCGACGCGCAACAAAGTGAGAAAGAGTAGAAAACGTTGGTATAGATCGTCGAACGTTTCGATATCCAGAGCTTACTTTCGTACAATGGAGCTTCGGCGCCGATCCTTTAACCTTGGCTGAGCGTAAGTTGCCTCGGTCCAAGTATGATAAGTCTCCTAAACCCGTGCACGGAAAACGTCTCCAGTAACTGGGACAATTCAAGCTAGAGCTGCTGCGTCGTTTGTACTCGATCGGCAGCCAAAAGCGCAATGTAGCCGGGCGAAGCGATGATGGCTGAAAGAGATCTAACTCACGCTTGTGAATGCGGCGGAGATACAGGCGGCCGCGAAAACCGAACTTGACACCTGTTACCATCGGGCAATCGAATTTCATGACGGGTTCCTGACCCCTTAAACTTGGGCTGCATTGATCGATATGTGTGGAATTGTTGGTATTTTGGGGCGTGGTCCGGTCGTTGGACAGTTGGTCGCCTCGCTCAAGAGATTGGAATATCGTGGGTACGACTCCGCAGGCCTCGCGACTCTCGAAGGTCTCCATATCGAGCGCCGCCGCGCTGAAGGTAAGCTGAGAAACCTTGAGGAGCGGCTGCGCTATTGTCCGCCGTCGGGACACACGGGAATCGGTCATACCCGCTGGGCGACTCATGGAAAGCCGACCGAGAGCAATGCTCACCCGCATGCGACGGAAAATGTCGCGGTCGTTCATAACGGGATCATTGAGAATTTCCGCGAGCTGCGAGCCGAACTGGAGCGGAATGGAGCCAATTTTAACTCAGAGACAGACACAGAGGTTGTGGCGCATCTCGTCGAATCTTATCTCAAGGAGGGTTACTCGCCACAGGATGCGGTACAAGCTTCGCTGCCGCGGCTGCGCGGTGCCTTCGCGTTGGCATTCCTTTTCAAGGCCCACGACGATCTTTTGATCGGCGCGCGTAAGGGGTCGCCCCTTGCGATAGGACATGGTAACGGCGAAATGTATCTCGGATCGGACGCGATCGCGCTCGCGCCTTTGACCGACACCATCACCTATCTTGAAGACGGCGACTGGGCCGTGCTTACGCGCACGATGTACGTGATCTATAGTGCAGACGGATCTGTCGTCGAGCGGGAAACATCAAAGTCTGGCGTATCGTCACTCCTTGTGGATAAAGCGAATTATCGCCACTTCATGGCCAAGGAAATCCACGAACAGCCGACAGTGGCCGGCAAGACATTGGCGCACTATCTCGACACGGCGGCCAAGCGCGTTGCCCTGCCGCTCACATTACCGTTCGACTTTAAATCTATTCAGCGCATCTCAATTACCGCGTGCGGCACTGCAAGCTATGCCGGGCACATCGCCAAATACTGGTTCGAGCGGCTCGCGCGCTTGCCTGTCGAGATCGATGTAGCGTCCGAGTTCCGCTACAGGGAGGCGCCATTACGCCGGGGCGATCTCGCGATCGTCATCTCGCAGTCGGGCGAAACCGCTGACACGCTAGCTGCGTTGCGATACGCCAAGGACCAGGGCGTGCACACGATATCTGTGGTCAATGTCCCGACGTCGACGATTGCGCGGGAGAGCGAATCCGTTCTGCCGACGCTGGCGGGGCCAGAAATCGGCGTCGCCTCCACCAAGGCATTCATCTGCCAGCTGATGGTATTGGCTGCGCTTGCCATAGCAGCAGGCAAAGAGCGCGACAAACTGTCTGAGATCGATGAATCGAAGCTTGTCCTTGCGCTTATCGAAGTGCCGCGGTTGATTGCTGCGGCACTGTTGATTGAGCCGCAGATCGAGAAGCTCGCGCGTTATATCGCCGACACAAGGGACGTGCTCTATCTCGGTCGTGGCACATCGGCCCCCCTGGCGCTGGAGGGCGCACTCAAGCTGAAGGAAATTGCCTATATCCACTCAGAAGGTTATGCCGCCGGCGAGCTCAAGCACGGACCGATCGCACTTATAGATGAGGCAGTGCCTGTGGTGGTGATCGCGCCGTATGACGAGGTCTTCGAGAAGACCGTCTCGAATATGCAAGAAGTTGCGGCTCGGGGCGGCAAGATCATCCTGATCACCGATTCGAAGGGTGCTTTGGAAGCGGCGGTGGACACACTAATGACCATTGTGCTGCCGGAGATGTTCGCAAGCTTTACGCCGATGGTCTACGCCATTCCGGTTCAGCTCTTGGCTTACCATACCGCACTCGTAAGGGGCGCGGACGTGGATCAGCCGCGTAATCTGGCAAAATCGGTGACCGTGGAATGAGGCGGCAGTGCTATATTGGAGCATTGAGGCCATTAATGGAGTGGGCGAGCTCAAGGAGAACGATCCCAGTATCAACAGGTCTCAATCATAGACCGATCCAGCTCGATGAGCAGAGTAAGTCCTGCTTGCGTCATCGTCGTCAACTGACCAACGCCAAAGGGGGTGAGCGTTACGTTCCTGTCGTTCGAGCGGAACGGGCGATAACAAGTGGAAATTACACACAATTGGGAGATCCAAGTCGCCTCTTCGGTCACCCAGCCTACTATCTGCTTTGCAGGGCCAAATCAGCCTGAAGCTCGGTGCACAAAAGTGGCTCTCTAACTCATTCTCCCCCCTTGCCGAAGCCGACGAACAATGCATGCACTTCGAGCCCCGGTGACGATTGCTTAGGATTAGCAGTCCAGTCTGTCGCTTCGGCGCGTAGCAGCGGATCACGCAATCCGGTTGGACCATAGCGCCACCGCGACCCTCCCAGCTGCTACGTGTCGCCAAATGGATTGTTAAGCGCACATTCCCGCGCAAGGTCGAGGACCTAAAACGAAGTGCAGGGGGCGCCAACTTGGGACGCGCCTAGTCGTCGGGCGCGTCCCCTAACCGCAATGCACGGCGCACCCGCAGCGGCTGACATTCATTCCGTGGTTCAGCTGGCTAACCGCGGCGAAGGCGAAGTGGGTAAATGAGCGTTGACGCCGAATGCGCGGTCGCGCTTCCACGAGTCGACATCAGACTACGTTTCTGGCGCAGGCGATATCGTTGCCCAGGATATGAGACGGGCGCGGCGGAAGAACAAAACAGCACCATCCTATTGGCGTCAGCAGGTCAATCGGCGACTAACCAAATTCCTAATGAAAGGAGCTTCCTCAGAGCTGTTCGCGGCCTCTCATCAAAACCTGATGAATGCCAATGGCACGAGCGTGTGCCGCCGTGTCGTTCAGAAAGAAGCGTCAGGACAAGCCAACGTGAGGGCGACCACGTCAGGTCTTGGTAAGCCAGGCTCCCTATCAGCGCCGCTAGGCCCAACAAGCCTAGACTAGATGCGGAAATGTATGTCCGACGGGAGCACCAATCGCAATGTATAATCGGAGCAATGGCGCGTCCTACTTCCAATCGTCAAACTTTGCCGAAACTGATGAGCAAATGGACGCAGACAATTTTGCTGATGAGTTAGCCAATATGCGCTTAGCCGATTCTGGCTCGAGTCGCAGTTCATCTTAGGCAACAAGACCATATTCGCTCGTTTCAAGCCCTCCCATCATAGAGTTCAAAGATCGTCGCTCATTCCGAGAAGCCACGAAGGCCTATCATGGCGACGAAATCAAGTACATCGCCGACAATCCCCAAGAATACTCCGACTTCATGTCCGCCAAGGCAAGGCGAACTGCAGAAGTTGCCGAAGAGTACGGCACAACTCGAGACTCCGAGAATGCGCGATACTTCAGCTACCAATTGGGCAACAAGAGTGTGGGACTGCTAAGAATGGAAGGCGGCGACAGCATGACCGAGTTCGACGTCAAAAGGTGGAAAAAGCTATTTCCTGTACGCGACGGAACGACCTCTACTGTGGATCTTCAAGTCGTTCATCCGCTTGTCGATAACGCTGGCGATATCCTGCTCGAGCACCAGCTTCGCATGGACGGCAAACAGCCGCTGCTCAATTTGCGTCCGGCTAATCCCGAAGCAAGAGCTCGTGCGGCAAAGATGAGATTCGTCGAGGTTGATGCCGACAACATGGTTCTCGACATAGAGAGGTCAGACAAGTGGGTAAGGAATAGCGATGGCGACTGGCAGCGAAAAGGCACTGCTGCGCGGTATCTTGCTAAAGCTGTCGAAAGTGAAAGGTAGTGATACCGAGATCCCAGCGAGCGGCTCAACATACGAATATGAGGATGAGTTTATGTGACCATTGAATCACCGATGATGCCCGATGGAGTAGACTAATCTAGTCTGCTCCGGGCTGCTCTGTGTTTATAGTCCTTTTCGGCTGTGAGTTCCTCTGAGTCGGGCTCAGAAGAGCAGTTGCTGAGTTGTTTGAGCGTTGGAAGTAGGGGCTCACTGCGCAAGCAATTGAGACAACGCTCGCTGCGGCGCGGACATGCATGGAGTGCCGCCACAGTGCACCCGGTCGCCGAGGGGCCGGGCGTGTTGCGCCGAGCACGTTGTACGGCTTGGAGGCAGAAGTCTTCTACCGAGGACGGCTTACGAAGTAGTAAGCGCGTCGCGCCTGCCGTGAGTCGGTCGGCACGGAATGCAACAGCGAAGCGGCGCCCAATGGGCAAGACGGTCGGCATGCGTCAACGGACATAACGACGCCGTGGGCACGAGCATCGTGCAGAGCTATTTCACCAGAAAAGCCTCAACACAACACGCGAGACGGTTGTCCCAGGCGAGGCTCCGTTATCATCGTCCTGCGGTCGGGCTGCGAACAGCCAATCTCTTGCTTTTGTCGAGCGCTCTCGCGCCAGCTCCACTCTGTAATGGAGTATATAGCCTCGATCCAGACGAGTTAAGAAGGGCTTAGGGTCGTCGATTGCTTTGGGTGAGCATTACGTTGAACGTCGACCTGCAGAATGAGTCGAGCTAGCGTGCGCTTCCGGCCCTCGCAGCGATGAGGTTGTTCTGCACCAACGTAGCCGCCCGGCAATAGTCGGTAAAGCATGGACAAGCCGACTAATTTGCCACTCGCTCGCGTTTTAGCCCAAGTAGCGTGTTTCACCGCGGAGAGGTTGATCGGTGGCGAGATCGACGCGCGGGGCGTTTAGATCGGACGTCCGCTCAAGCCGCAGGTTGATTGCATCAGATGCGGTCTCCGCCGTCATACGCGTTCAGTGCGGTGTCGAGGCACTGGATTAACGCTTGGCCGGCAAAGGGTTTGGGGAGGAAGCCAATCGCTCCGGCGCCCAGCGCTGACGCGCGCACGCGGTCGTCGGGGAAAGCCGTAATGAAAATGAATGGTGTGTCGTACCCACGTGTCCGCATCTCTGCCAACAGCTCCAGACCGCTCATAGCCGACATCTGCACATCGGCAATGACACAGGATGTCTCGTCCAATTGCGGGGACCTCAGGAGTTCCTCGGCCGACGCAAATATCCGGGCGATGTAGCCACGCGATTTCAAAAGATTCTCTGTCGCCGCACGGACTGAGGCGTCGTCGTCAACGACGGAAATCAAAGGCGTGGACAAGACGAGCCCTCCTGAAGGGGGAATAGCGGCTGCAAGCATTAGCCACTTTCGGCGAAAAGTGGGCTCGACCGATGAAGTTGTAAAATCATACTTGGGTTTGTTCAGGACGATTAGCGCGAATTCCCAGCGTCTCAGTCATTCTGATCAAGTCGGCCAGCGAGCGTGCACGCATCTTTTTCATTACTTTTCCGCGGTAGATCTTGACAGTGATCTCGGCGAGCCCAAGCTCGGCGGCGACCTGCTTGTTCATCAGGCCGGCAGCGACCAGTTTCATCACCCCCTGCTCCCGGGGGCTTAAGTTCTCAAATAAAGACTGCAGGTTCGCGACCGTCTGCTGAGCCTCCCGTCTTTTGCGATCGCGTTCGGTCGCCGCGACAACGGCATCAAGCAGTTCCTGATCGCGAAACGGTTTGCTGAGAAAATCGACGGCTCCTTCCTTCATGGCTCTGACGGTCATTGGAATGTCGCCATGGCCGGTAATGAAAATGATCGGAATATGTATGTTCAACCTCGCTAGCTCAGTCTGGTAGTCAAGCCCGCTCAAGCCTGGCAGCCGGACATCAAGAACTAGACAGCTAATAACGTCCGGAATTGTGCTCTGCAGCATTTCGCGGGCGGATCCGAATGCAATGACGTCCAACCCTACCGATTTAAAAAGATTCGTAAGCGAGCGACGCATTGAGATATCATCCTCGACGACGAAAACGGTCGCCTTCGTCGAGGCCTCGGGATTGCTGCCTTCATCTGACGCGTCAAATCGTGCTGTCACGAGACGCCCTCCTTATGCAGCGGCAAGGCAAACTGGAACGTCGCGCCCGGTCCATTTTTGTGGACCATTGACAATCGTCCTCCATGAGCTTCCACGATCGACCGGCAGATCGAAAGACCCATTCCAAGGCCAGTCGATTTGGTGGTGAAGAAGGGATCCAAGACGCGGTCCGCGTCGTTCTCGGCGATGCCGACGCCGCAATCGGTCACGGCAAGGTGGACGTGCCCCACATCCTCCTTCGATGATTGAATCAGCAGTTCGCGCTTCCTGTCTGTAACTGCGTCCATGGCTTCGATTCCGTTCATCACCAGATTGATGATCACCTGTTGAAGCTGAATCCGATCGCCGAGGATCCTAGGTAGTCCTTCCGTCAACTCGGTTCGTAATGTCACTCGGTGGCTCACCAGCTCTCGTGTTACCAGCGCAATGACGTCCTTAACGACCTCATTGATATCGAGCGGCACCATCTCAATCTCGCCTTTCTTCGCGAGCGCGCGAATACGACGGATCACCTCGCTTGCCCGGATTGCGTCTTCGATGATCCACTCCACCGAAGAGCGCGCGGCGGAAAGATCAGGCGCTTCCCGGCCCATCCAACCGAGGCACGCATCCGCGTTGCTGATAATAGCGGCGAGTGGCTGGTTTATTTCGTGGGCGATGGAGGTTGTCAGCTCTCCTAAAGTCGTTACACGCGTCACATGCGCAAGCTCCGACTGCGCCTTTCGTAGTTCTTGTTCGGCTTGATCGGCGCGAATGGTAGCGGTGATGTCGGTGCTGACGCCACGGTAGCCGAGAAAATTGCCCTTTCCATCGAAAAAAGGCTTGCCACTCGTGCGGACATAGATCGGAGAACCTGTCCGATTCACGGTGCGGTAGACGAGATCCCGAAACGGAAGATGGGCCTCCAACGTCGCCCGATGCTGCCGCCACTTCTCGGGTTCCTCTTCGACGTCGCACGCAATGTCCCAGCGAAGCAGGCCCATCAATCCTGTCGCCAAAATTCCCGCAGCGCTGGTGTGCTCGGACAAGCGAGTGACCTGATGATCCGGCCCGGTCTCCCAGAGCCAGTCGGAAGCTGTTTCGGCGTAGTCGCGAAAGCGCTGTTCGCTCTCGCGCAGCGCGGCAAGTGTGTTTTCCAGGCGTTCCCTAGCTGCGTGTTGCTCGGTCACATCCATATGTGTTCCGATCAGCTCGCTGACGTTACCATCGCTGCCGATCACCACGTGCGCAACGGAGTGTATGCGTCTTATCCCGCCATCTGGTAGAAGGATACGAAAATCATATTCGAACCGCCCCTCCTTGTGTTCAATCGCCTGGCGCTGCACCTCCTGTAGCCGCGGCAAGTCCTCCGGATGGATGCGCGATCGAATGGTCTCGATCGATACCGGCTCTTGTGGGCTAAAGCCAAACAGGCGATCGACCTCGGCGGAGCGATATATGAAATCTAGACCGTAGACATCCCAGGACCAGCTGCCTGTGTGACTGAGATGCTGGGCCTCGGCCAGATAGGCCTCGCTGCGGCGCAGTTGCTGTTCTGCTCGCCTCGCCGCCGTAATATCCGTAGCTGCCCCAACAAACTCGATGTCCCCAGAGGCTGTTCTCGTCGCTCGTGCCTGCGCATGGATGTGCTTTACCGAGCCGTCCGGTAGTAGAAGCCGGTATTCGTGCTCGAAATCGCTCGGGTCTCGCATCGCGCGATCGATAATTTCTTTAACCGAAGCCCTATCATCTGGATGAGTGCGCTCAACGACGAGCTGGGGCCCCGGCGGCACCGTGTCAGGATCTAATTGGAAAATCCGAAACGTTTCCTTGGACCAGAAGGCCTCGCCCGTAGTGGGGTTCCAGCTGAAGCTGCCTGTGTGGCTCAACTCCTGCGCCTGGGCCAAATGTGCTTCGCTCCGCTGCAGAGCAAGTTCGGTCCGCCTTCGTTCCGTGATATCTTCGCAGGCGATAAGGACAATGGGCTGCTCATCGCCCCAGAGCATGGCTTTGGCGTTTTCACGTACCCACAACACCGAGCCGCCCTTCCTGACTTTCTGGACGTCCCACGTGCGCGTTTGTCCGACATCCTCAAGGCACGTCCGAACGCATTCGCGAACGAACGCGCGATCCTCTTCGAGGAATACGTCCAGCACGGATCGACCGATCAGTTCAGCACGAGCATAGCCGAGTTGTGTCGCGCCGAGCGTATTGACGTTGAGGACAGTGCCAGCTTCATCGACCATGAAGTACATGGCCGGATTGTGCTCGAAGATGGCGCGCCACCGTTTCTCGCGATCCTCCAAATCGGCCGCACTCCGCTGAAGCTTGGCCGCAACCACACGCGCAACCTCTCTCTCCTGGCGGAGCTTTCCGATCAAGTGCGTTCCCACAATCGAGGCAATAAAGAATGCAACAACGACCGGCAGATCTTGGGGGTCATCGATTCGCAGGCTGAACGCCGGCGGCGCAAAGTAGTAAGCGAGAGCAGCGATGGCTACGATGCAAAGTGCGGACGACGCGATGAAGCTGCCCATCAACGAAAACAGCAATACCACTAACAAATAGGCGAACGCCGTCGCGGCGAAATGCGCGTGAAGGTATAAGCAAACCAGTGTTACCACGGCCAGCGTTAAGCTGCCGAAGGTAAACTGAGGGGCTGAACGTTCCAAACTGCTGATCTGGCTACGCATTTTGATACCGTCCGGCCTGTTCTCCGGCGGGAGAGCTATAACATTTTAGGCAAAAATAGGGCAATACCCGGCACCAGCACCCGCTGCCGAGCGCTTCCGAGATCGTTTGTTGGTGCTGAACTGAGCACGCCCGGGAAAAAAATGCATCACAGACATACGTATAGTTGTCCTAAACCTTTCAATATGGCGCACTGACGCCTGCAATCGAAGATTAGATGTCTACTTTCGTGCGCTGCCGATAATTGTGGCCAGGCGCTCGAGGCTGCAGCCGCGGATAACTCCCTTACGCCAGCCACGAGGATAGCGGCTGCAGTTCAGTCAAGACGGTGAGCCGGAACAATCAGGCGCACCTCGCCGAACCGGAAAGAACACTGACAAGCTGCCGGTCCACTCATCTCGCTGGTACGATCGGTCATGCGGAAGAAAGCGCAATGGTCATGTGCCGAGATACGAGGCGAAGTTTCGCGACTGCTTTGTATGCGTTAGCGCCATCACGCCTAGGTGCGAAGCACTTGTCTCCGAGTGGTTAGCCGAAACGAGCGCGCGCAGCCACGCCGAACCGACACTAGCCGTGCACGAGCTGCCACGGCTCTGTCGAGGTGCCGTCTTATCCGCGCTGATCACACCCGTCACGATCTGAGGCGGCAGCGCGGACCGTAACAAGGGACGACGAGTTGCGTCAGCACGATCGCGACCACGTCATTGGTCTGACGAGGCAAGCGCAGTGACCGCGCACATGGCGATTGTACGGAGCAACGCCTAGAGCCGTCAGGCTGGACACATTCTGTCGCAATCCTGTTATCTGGCAGGACAAAATGCCATAGAAGCGTTCAGATGGCCGGGAGCTTGACGGGGAAAGACGCGCTTAAAAATGACTATAAAAAAGCTCCTACTCTTTTGCTCGGCTGGCAGCTTTTTTAGGGCAGCCGCCCGGGGGCGGCGCAGGCAGGGGCTGCGCACTGGAGATCGCGCGAGATAGTTCCGGCTCCTGTCAAATCGACTTTGTCGATTCGAACTACGAGAAATATTGCTGCGCTTGCCTTCGACGCGTCTTTGAATGGCGGCGGTTAGGATCCGGGACCTATCTCATCGTGTGTCAATAGTGGTGGACACGTTGGGCTGGTTGAGCCGAGCTTGCAGCGTCGCGTGCTCGAGCTCGTCCTCCCACCAGGATACGAACACGGCGGCGATGCCATTGCCGGTGATGTTAGTAAGGGCGCGCACCTCGCTCATGAACTTGTCGATCGAAAATACGATGGCCATGCCTGGCACCAGCGCTGGATTGACCACCGACAACGTCGCAGCGAGCGTGATGAAGCCCGCGCCGGTGACGCCGCTTGCTCCCTTCGACGTTAGCATTGCCACGAGCAGGATCGTGAGCTGCTGGCCAAAGGTGAGATCGACCCCGAGTGCCTGGGCAATGAACAATGTTGCAAGTGTCATATAGATATTGGTGCCGTCGAGATTGAAGGAGTAGCCAGTTGGCACCACCAGGCCGACCACGGGCTTGGAGCAGCCCAGCCGTTCGAGCTTCTCCATTAATTGCGGCAGCGCGCTTTCAGAGGACGATGTGCCGAGCACGATCAGAATCTCGTCCTTGATATAGACAATGAACTTGAAGATTGAAAAGCCGACGAGGCGCGCGATCAAACCGAGCACCACCACAACAAATAACGCCGCCGTCGCGTAAAACAGCGCGATCAGACCGATCAAATTGCCGAGTGCTGCCGGCCCGAACTTGCCGATAGTGAAGGCCATGGCCGCGAAGGCGCCGATCGGGGCCGCTTTCATGATAATAGCGATCACGCCGAACACCGCGTGCGCGACGTCGTCAATCATGCCTCGCAGTCGCTCCCCACGGTTTCCCAACGCCATCAGTGAAAAGCCGAATAGGATCGCGAACAGGAGAACCTGCAGAACATCGCCGCGGGCGAAGGCGCCGACCACGGTTTCGGGAATGATGTTGAGAAAGAAATCGACGGTCTTCGACGCTTCCGCCTGCTTGACGTAATCGGCGACCGCGCCAGCATCGGGCTTGACCGCAAGGCCATGACCGATTTGAACCAGGTTGCCCATAAGAAGGCCCAACACCAAGGCAAAGCTGGAGACGATCTCGAAATAGACCAGCGCCTTGACGCCGACGCGCCCGACTTTCTTCGCATCCTGAATATGCGCAATACCAGATGTGACGGTGCAGAAAATAATCGGCGCGATCACCATCTTGATGAGCTTGATAAACCCGTCACCGAGCGCCTTGACCCAGTCGTTGGTCGCGACAGACGGCCATAGGCAACCGACCATGGCGCCAATCAAGATCGCGATCAGCACCTGCACGTAGAGAATCTTATACCAAGCTTGCGACGCGCGTGCGGGCACCGCGGTTGCTATGGTGGTCATGACGCTTCCTTCCCGAATATACTCGCATGCGAGCCACCGCGTCATTGAGAGACGACAGCGTCATACGAGACTCATCATTTTAGCCGTGTCCGATGAAGACGGTTCCGAGAGCCGGTGCGTCGTTCAAAGGCAGGCGTTTAGTTGCGTTATCCTTTCTCGTTAAGCAAGATATGCACCAGTTGGCCAAAGTGCGCCCGATTAAGCAGTCTCGACCAAACCGTCTGTCTCCGGGCGGTATCGGTTTGATTGCCCGGCTCGCGGTCGCAAGGTCGAACAAAAAGTTGTAGCCAGACGCGTAACTTGGTCGGCTGAGCGCATTAGCGAAGTCCCTTCTCGGGATGGAAGTCCGAGCGTGATCGATATGCGACAACTGCTGATGGATGCAACAGTAGATGACATTGGTAAAATTGATAGTTTGGATTGTAATCATCCACGCGATGGAAGCCTGGTTTAGGAGCTCGATTGCGCGGCAATAATCTTGAATCGATGCACTGCCTTATCGCTAGCGGCAAAGCTCGTTCGTGCACGGGGCATTTGTCTCCAGGCCTGTGCTAACGATGCGCATTAGGCAGGTTGATCGAGAAGCGGCCTTCGCTCTCGGCCTCTCAGCGCCTTTTGCAACGTCGCAGAAGCAGCGTCACGATGATTACTCAGCTCGTTCGTTCGCGTTGCTGCCAAGGGGCAGGCTTCCTGCGATCCCCTCCACTGCCGGCCCGGCGAGTGCGGCGTTTGAGTCACCGACAAACCACATAGGCATCTTTGGCGGCGTCAAATTCTCCCGTTCCGTTGCGCAGCCGTCGCTGTCTGCTCGGGAACAGAGATGCCAGAAATCTGACATAGCGTTGGGTCCACGCCACAGCGACATCGACGTCTATGCGAATTTCTCCCATGTTGCGCATATCGCGCCGCGCAGTTCGCACGCGGCACGGGAATTGCTGATTTCAAACGAGGAGGCGCCGCTGTCAGATGGATGGAGCGGCCCTGTCACAGGAGTGCCGATGAGACTTGCGACGCTGCAAACGACGCGCGTGAATGTGGCGGCCGCCATGAAGTGCGGCGCGACTAAAAGGCGATCCGCACCACATACCTGGGCGAGCTGGACGTGCAGGCGATCACTGGGCCCGTAAGGCGACCTGCTTTTCACTTTTTGGCTGACGCACATGGATGTCTTTTCGGCAGAGATTGCGCAATCCGTTGCGCTCACGATTGAGCTAGCCAGCGTAACGACCGTGATCCTCCTCGTGATTGGTGTGCCCCTCGCTTGGTGGCTAGCGCGCTCAAAGAGTCTTTTGAGCGAGGCGGTGGCGACGATGATCGCGCTGCCGCTAGTGCTACCGCCGACGGCTCTCGGCTTTTGCGTACTCGTGTTGCTCGGCCCAAACGGACCGGGTGGCGTTCTCGCCTCTTTGTGGGGCGAGCGCACGCTCGCTTTTACCTTCGCAGGAATCGTGATCGGCTCGGTCCTATCGGCGCTGCCGTTGGTGGTGCAGCCGATCCGTAACGCCTTTGCTGCGATAGGAGACCACGGGTTGGAAACTACGGGGCGCGTTTCGTCGTTGTACGGCTTCATTACCGCCAGGGGGCCGCTGGCACGATTGGAGTTTGTTAGAGCCGCCGTGGTTGGCTTTTCTCATACGATCGGCACATTCGGCGTCGTGATGATGATCGGCGGCAACATTCCTGGGCGCACCAAGGTTTTGTCAGCCTACGTCGTAGACTTCGTTCAAGCATCGCGCTGGCGCGAGGCGAGTGTGGTGGCCGGCGGTATGGTGATGTTCGCCTTTGCGGCAATCGTCACCTTAGCCCTAATCGACAGACACTGTGCCAGGAGAGGCACCGAACCCTCTTAGGTTAGCCGGCTGGACATATCCGATCACGACCGAGCAACAGTATTGCAAGCCGGATGCATCAATCCTTGCGAGGTTACAATGAACAAGCTTATTATGGCCGCGGCGGCTGCTGGGATCGGCTTCAATTCAGTGCACTCCGCGCCTCTGCCCGAAGCGGCGGCCCATGACGTCGGCGTTTCTCAGCAGCGCCTCGCCAAGCTCGACGAGTTCTTCGCTCGCGAAATCGCTAGTAAACGCGTGCCGGGTGCGGTGGTTGCAGTCGCCAGGGACGGCAAGCTGATTCACTACAAGGCATACGGGCAACTCGATCCTGCAAAAGGAAAGTCGATGCGGCTCGACGCGATGTTCGCGCTTGCGTCTATGACCAAGCCGATGGTGGCCGTTGCGGGACTTATCCTCATGGAGCAAGGTCGCCTGCCTCTACGGGCCAGGCTTACGGATTACTACCCGGAATTCGCAAACATGAAGGTGGGGGTGCCACAGCATGACGGCTCATTGGAATTTCAAACGCAGAGTTCTCCGATCTACATCCACGACCTCTATCGCCACACATCCGGGCTCACCTATGGCGCGCCCCCCGAAAGCTCAGACCAAGTGGCGCGTCTCTATCCCGATTTCGCCGCTCCGCCACTAAGGGGCGATAAGCAGGCGTTCATCGAAGCCATTACTAAGCTGCCGCTAGCGCACCAACCGGGGACGGAATTCGAATACGGCTTCTCGATCGATGTGCTGGGAGCTGTCGTGGAACAGGTCAGCGAACAGCGATTGGGCGACTATCTTGCCAGAAACCTGTGGAAGCCCATCGAAATGCAGGATGCCACTTTCCATTTGTCTGAATTGCAACGCGAACGCCTCGCTCATCCATTTCCAGCCGACCCGCTTACGGGAAAGCCACAAGATATCGAGCTCCTCGAAAGTTCGACTAAGTTTGACTGCGGGGGGCTTGCGCATTTGCCACAGTCGGTGACTACGTGCGCTTTGGACAAATGCTGCTCAACGGCGGGGAGCTGGATGGGCAGCGCATTCTCGGTCCGAAGACGGTGCGCCACATGATTTCCGACCACCTCGGGACAGAGATCAAAAATAAGGTCGCCAATGTGGAGGCGCACCGTGCCGGCTTCGGCTTCGGGCTCGGAGTAGCTGTACGCATAAACGAGGGTCTCTCGGCGGTTCCGGGCAATCCAGGTGAGTTCACTTGGACTGGCGCCTACGGGACACAATTTTTCTGCGACCCAAAGGAGCGTCTCGTCGTGGTCGTTGGAACGGCAGCGCCCGGAGAAATCCGGAAGTATTACCGCGAACAAGTTCAATATATCGTCTATGCTGCAATAATCCGATAATCCGCTTTAGGCCGAAAGGCTCGGCCGATCGTTTTCAGGGGTCGGCAGACAGTGCTGCTACTGCGCATCGATGTCGACTGAAGTCGGCGCCGTTACCTGCTATCAGCGTTAGCGCGGATCACGCCATTGCTTCAACAACGGGATCGCCTCCGCTATCGCGAAGAAGCTCTTGCAGGCGGGTTTGGTGTCGCGATAAGCCAAGACGATCGCGAATTGCTATCGATCGGCTCGCGGGACGAGCGCTCCTGTGATGGCTCTGAAAGCCCAAGCTCTCGCTTACGATCCTGCGGCGATGCCGTGAGGCGAGGCGCTTTGAATCACAGGCAGATTGGATCGATCAGACCTAAAAAGCGAGGGCGGTGTTCGCGCCGCGGCTTACCTTCGTCGCTCGAGAGCCCCTTTGGTACGGGCTGCTTGCGCAGTTGCGACTATGAGCGGATTAACGCCCTTGGTCAGCAATCGGCAAGTCTGATTAGCACTGGAGGCAGTTCGGGCCCGTCAACTGACACCAATTCCATTGAACAACCAGCATGACGCGCGAGTGTCGCGGTCGTGCAAACGCGAGCAAGACGTAGTCGCCGTGCAGTGGTAAAACATCGCGATGCCGTGTTGAAGTGCTCACATGGACGTCCAAAACCGGACACCATTGGCATGACAGATCAATCGCGCCGCTTGTGGCTCGCTGGCTGCTTTCGACAGTCCGCAAATCCCGAAGCGGTGACATGGTATCTGTTAAGGGTTTCCCTTCGATGGCTTGTTTCTTGCTGAACGTCAGTAATTCGTTACGACCGACGACAACTCACATGGAACGCTTCATGGGTGGTGCAACGGAAACGTTCTACAGCGTGATCAGACGTCAGGGTATGACACGTCGTAGTTTCCACAAATTCTGCAGTTTGACTGCCGCGAGCTTGGGACTTGGTCCACTCGCCGCAAGCAGTATTGCTAACGCCCTGGAGACCAAGCCGCGTTTGCCAGTCATTTGGCTGCACGGGCTCGAGTGTACCTGCTGCTCGGAAAGCTTTATCCGCTCGGCCCATCCCTTGATTAAGGACGCGCTGCTGTCGATGATTTCGCTCGACTATGACGATACGATCATGGCGGCGGCGGGACACCAGGCCGAAGCCATCTTGGAGGAAACTCGTGCAAAGTACAAAGGCAGGTATGTGCTCGCCGTCGAAGGCAATCCACCGCTGAACGAGGGTGGCATGTTCTGCATTGACGGCGGCAAGCCGTTCGTTGAAAAGCTCAGGTCCATGGCGGAAGAGTCCATGGCGATCATCGCTTGGGGCACGTGTGCGTCTTGGGGATGCGTGCAAGCGGCCAAGCCCAATCCGACTGGCGCGGCGCCGATCGATAAGGTGATCACCAACAAGCCGATCATCAAGGTGCCCGGGTGCCCGCCTATCGCAGAGGTCATGACCGGCCTCGTGACTTTCATCACCACGTTCGGAAAGCTTCCGGAGCTCGATCGCCAAGGGCGTCCAAGTATGTTCTATTCCGAGCGCATTCACGACAAGTGCTATCGGCGTTCCCACTTCGACGCTGGCCAATTCGTCGAAGAATGGGACGATAAGTACGCACGCAAGGGCTATTGCCTGTACAAGATGGGCTGCAAGGGGCCAACCACCTACAATGCCTGTTCGGCCCTTCGGTGGAACGGCGGCGTTTCATTTCCGATTCAATCCGGCCACGGCTGTTTTGGCTGCTCCGAAGACGGCTTCTGGGATATGGGGTCATTTTACGACCGACTCACAACCATCAAGCAGTTCGGGATCGAGGAGAACGCCGACCAGATCGGCATGGCCGCTGCCGGCGTAGTTGGGCTAACCGTCGCTGCCCATGCGGCGGTCACCGCCGTGAAGCGGTTGACCCACAAGTCGGATCCCGCAGCCCACAAAAGCAAACCGAGTTGAGGAGGGGACGACGGTGGCCGTCCAGACACCGAATGGGTTCAATGTTGATCGTTCAGGCAGGCGAATCGTCATCGATCCGCTGACGCGGATCGAAGGCCACCTGCGTGTCGAAGCCAATCTCGATTCCGAGAATGTGATCCGCAATGCGGTCTCGAGCGGAACGATGTGGCGGGGCATCGAAGTCATCCTGCGCGGGCGTGATCCTCGCGACGCCTGGGCGTTCACCGAGCGGATTTGCGGGGTCTGCACCGGCGCCCATGCGCTCACCTCCGTGCGCGCAGTTGAAAATGCACTAGGAATTGCGATTCCGAAGAATGCCAATTCGATCCGCAACATCATGCAGCTGTGCCTGCTCGTTCATGATCACCTCGTACATTTCTATCACCTGCACGCGCTGGATTGGGTCGACGTGGTCTCCGCGCTCAAGGCCGATCCCAAGTCGACCTCGGCGCTCGCGCAGTCTATCTCGCCCTGGCCGCTGTCGTCCCCTGGCTATTTTAAGGATTTGCAGATCCGGCTCACCAAATTCTTCGGATCAGGGCAACTCGGTCCGTTCAAGAATGGCTATTGGGGGCATCCGGCCTACAAGCTGCCACCGGAAGCGAACCTGATGGCTGTAGCGCATTATCTGGAAGCGCTGGACTTCCAGAAGGAGATCGTCAAGATCCAAGCTATCTATGGTGGTAAGAACCCGCATCCGAACTGGCTGGTCGGCGGCGTGCCCTGCGCGATCAACACCGAGGGACCTGGTGCGGTGGGTGCGATCAATATAGAGCGACTGAACATCGTGGCCTCGATCATCGACCGTTCGATCGAGTTTGTCGAGCAGGTCTACCTGCCCGACATTGCCGCGATCTGCTCGTTCTATAAGGACTGGCTCCATGGCGGCGGACTTTCGAGCAAGAGCGTGATGTCCTATGGCGACATCCCCGAAAACGCAAATGACTATTCCGCCAAAAGTTTCAAGCTGCCGCGCGGGGTCATACTTGGTGGCGATCTCAAGGAGATCCTGCCGATCGACCATGGTGATCCCGAGCAGATCCAGGAATTCGTCGCGCATTCATGGTATAAATACCCCAACGATTGCTGTGGACTGCATCCCTGGGACGGCATCACCGAGCCGCATTTTGAACTTGGGCCAAAACTCAAAGGCAGCAAGACGGATATCGAGGAACTCGACGAAGGCGGCAAGTATTCCTGGATCAAAGCGCCGCGCTGGCGCGGCCACGCAGTGGAGGTCGGGCCGTTGGCGCGATACATCATCGGTTATGCGCAAGGCAAAGCCGAGTTCAAGGAGCCGGCCGAGAGACTACTCAAGCGGCTCAATCTTCCCCTGACTGCGCTGTTCTCGACGCTTGGCCGTACTGCGGCGCGGGCGCTCGAATGCCAATGGGCGGCGCATCAGATGCGTTATTTCCAGGATAAGCTGGTAATCAACATCAAGGCAGGCAATACGGCAACTGCCGATGTCACCAAGTGGAAGCCGGAGAGCTGGCAGAAGGAGGCCAAGGGCTACGGGTTCAGTGAGGCCCCGCGCGGCGCGCTTGGGCACTGGATTAAGATCAAGGACGCCAAGATCGACAATTATCAATGTGTCGTGCCGACGACGTGGAATGGATCTCCTCGCGATCCCAAGGGCAATATTGGCGCCTTTGAAGCCTCCCTGATCGGTACCCCGATGCTCGATCCGCAGCGGCCCCTGGAGATCTTGCGCACGATCCATTCCTTTGATCCGTGCTTGGCTTGCTCGACCCACGTGATGAGTCCTGACGGCCAGGAAATGGCTTCGGTCAGTGTTCGTTAGCGACATGCTTGATAGAGCCCGGAAGCTCCTTGCCAGCGTCGATGCGAAACCCACTGAACGAAGCATCGGCGCTGGCACCGCCTTCGCGCCGGTGCGACTGTGGCATTGGGTTAATGCGGGGGCCATTCTGATGCTGAGTTTAACCGGCTATGTCATGGGAACCGGTACACCCGCGATGGCGGGAGAGCCAAGCGGCAATTTCCTGTTCGGCTATATCCGCTTTGCTCATTTCTCGGCGGGATATGTGCTCAGTATCGGCTTTCTTCTGCGGATCTACTGGGCGTTAATCGGAAACGCGCATGCCATGCAGATCTTTTGGTTGCCGCTCTGGCGTAGGTGCTTTTGGCGCGAGGTGTACCACGAGATTCGCTGGTACGCGTTCCTGACAGTTGAGCCCGAGAGGCGGCTCGGGCACAACCGTCTTGCTCAGCTCGCGATGTTTTTCATGTTTACGCAGACGATCACGTTCATGGTCGTCACAGGCTTTGCACTTTATGGGCAAGGTGCCGGTACTGACAGTTGGCAGTACACGTTATTCGCCTGGGTATTTTCAATTTGGCCGAACAGTCAGGACGTCCATACCTGGCATCATCTCGGCCTGTGGGTGATCGTGACCTTTGCGCTGGTCCACATCTACGCGGTGGTCCGGGAAGACTCATGTCGCGCCGGAGCATCGCTTCTGTGATATCGGGTGAGTGCGGGTTTCGCGATTGACTGGGAAGCGGATGCATCCGGAAAACAAGAAAAGGATCCTGGTGCTCGGCATCGGCAATATCCTGTGGGCGGATGAGGGATTCGGCGTACGGGTGGTCGAGGAGTTTCACCGGCACTACGCGATCGATGACAACGTAACCGTCCTCGATGGCGGCACACAGGGACTCTACCTCATCAGTTTTCTGGAGCAGGCCGATTGCCTGATCGTGTTTGATGCCATCGACTATGGATTGCTGCCCGGGCAGTTGAGGCTGGTGCGAAATGACGAAGTGCCAAAATTTACAGCCGCCAAGAAGGTGAGCCTGCATCAGACCGGCTTTCAGGAGGTCTTGAGTGCGGCCGACCTGCTTGGCCGTCGCCCGCGAGAGCTCGCTCTCATTGGCTGTCAGCCGATGAACCTGGAGCATTGGGGCGGTCCGCTGACCGCCCCGGTACGCGTCCAGATTGCACCTGCGATTAAACTGGCTTGCAAACTCCTGGCGCAGTGGGACTCGCCGGCAAAGCCGCGGACCGCGCCGCTGCCTGCATCAGAAGGGCTGTTGGCGAACAATATCGACCGTGCAAGCTATGAGATGGGGGCGCAGCCGATCTAGCGGCCGCGATCGACCATGTGTCTTGGCTTGCCAATGACGATTGTCGAGATCGACGGCATCATGGCGCTTTGCAAGTATGGCAATGAACAGCGGCGCGTCTCGGTCATGCTGCTCTCCGACGCCTCGGCCGGCGCCAAGGTGCTCGTTCATATCGATACCGCGGTGCGGCTTTTGGACGAAAATGAAGCAAGGCTGATCTCGGAAGCACTTGAAGGGCTCGAGGCCACCCTCAACGGCCAGGACTGCGATCGCTTCTTTGCGGACTTGATCGGTCATGAGCCGCAATTGCCCGAGCACCTACGCTAGCAGTTCCGCTCGCCGGTTGCGCCGACCAAGCTTGCTCACAAATCGATTCCAGTCGCACGTAACCTCGGCATGGAAAATGTCAGGGGCTTCTGATTGGCACACGCCTTGCTATTACCCTCCTAGCAGAACCGAACAGTATCAGAAAGGCGTGTGATGAAGTTGCAGCCGGCACAGCATGGTCTGGCGCGGCCCGCTGCGTCCGACGTGGAGCGCGTCAGCGTCGATGCGCGCCTGGTCGCGCACGCTCCCGTGAGAGTGGCCGTGATGCCGCTGCCAGCGGCCGATCCCGTATATCTGCTTCGGATCATCCAGGTCGCATTCTTACTTTCTGAGATGGTCAAGACGTTTCGGCGGCGTAGGCAAGGAGCAGTGCCTGCGCGCGCTGTAGGTGGCGAACTGGTTAAGTGGCTCGACCTGCGAGGCCCGCCGACGCCGATCCTCTGCCGACGGCACGATACACTCCGCCTGATCGGTAGGAGACCGGTCCGTTTCGTCGCGATCGATCGCATTTCGGTACCGAGGGTTCGGCCACACGCCGGCAGCGCTTGTGTCGGCAAGTGCATTGCCTCACGATGCAGCCAACGGAACATCGCGTTATGAAAACAGCGATCCGCGTTGTTTCCGACGTCGCCGTTGGGGCGGCGAATGGCCTTGCCACGGGCTCTGGAAATCTTGATGTATTCTATAGCGGGTTGACGAGTGCGACTGCGCTCGTCAAGCGCGCTTGGCGCGACGGCGACGAGCTTGCAGGGACCTATCCGAATGCCACCGCGCTATTATCGAATGCCGCTGCTGCCGTTGGCAGCCAGAGAAGCAGCGGTCGGACACAACTGTACGGGCTCGCGCATCTCAGCGATCCCGAGCGCAAGCTGATAAGCGAAGTGCTCGGAGCGGGTGAGGTCGCCGGCGTGGTTGCGCTGCCAGATGGCTCTTTGGCGCATATCCGTGAGTCCGTGCTTGCAGGAATTTGGCGCGTGCGCATCGGAAGCGAGCCGGCGCGCGAATATCTTGAGGTCGGAGCGATCCCGCAGATTGTCCGGCGCGCCGCAACTGACCTGACGTCCGCCGACCTTGCGATCGGCCCGGCGCCGGACGGCGCGATGAACGTGCGACCGGTGCTCGCTGAAATACGCGAGCGGGCCCGCGTCTGGCGCCTTGGAATGCGCGCGCATGTCATCAATCTCACCTTGCTGCCGATGAGCGTTATCGACCTGGCATTCCTGCAGCAAAGCCTGGGCAATGGTCCGGTCCAACTCATCTTCCGCGGCTACAGCACGTGCCGAGTGCAGGCGACCGGGATCAGGAACGTCTGGTCGGTGCAGTTCTTCAATTCTATGGACAATATCATCCTTGATACGCTGGAGGTCGGCGGCGTGCCGATGGTTGCGTTGGCTGCCGACGAGGATTTCCGTGACTCTGCCGAGCGCATGCAGGAAATTATTGCGGCGTACTTCACATGAAGAGCTTGGAGAACGTTCGCCGTCCGGTGGGATCCCGCAGTCAGCGACCGCCGGCATACGTGGCGCAGGAGTTGGTGGAGCGGTGCGCATGAGCCTCGCTGCCAGCAACAAAATCGTTATCACCGTATCGCTAGCTGCCGACGTAGTCGCCGCGATCGAGATCCTGCCGCGAGTCCGGCCGCCGCTGGCACGGCTGTTCGCTGGGAAACAAGCCTCGTCGCTGCTCAAGCTGCTGCCGCGGCTCTTCGCGTTGTGTGCCGCTACACAGCAAATTGCACTGCTGTCCGCGGTCGAGACGGCGCGCGAGGAAGTGATCACCCGCACAACAAAGCAGCGCCGTATTGCGCTTATCGTTATTGAGCGCGTTGCGGATTTGCTACGCGGCCTGCTTGTCGGACATCTTGCGCAAGACATCGCGGGCGCGGCGGAAATCCGCTCCCTGGTGCGGGGAATGTCAGCGCTTCTCGGCAGCGCACACTCACCCTGGGGCTCTGCCCAACGCGAAGCAACAGCGCGGATCGTGGGTGCGCTGAACGCGCTCGGTATGTCGGATGAGGGGCGCGCGGTGAGGTCCGGTAGCCCATTGGCGCTTCGCATTGCGGCGCTTGATGAGGTCGGCCTCAAGCCAATTCCGGCGGAGCACTCGTTCCTGTCCGTTGCTGACGACCTCAACATCGTTAAACGGCTGCTCGTGGATGGCCCGACATTTTGCTATCGTCCAGATCTTGACGGACATGTGCCTGAGACGGGTCCATGGGCGCGCCAAATGACGCGTGATCGGCTCCCGCCGAGCCCCTCCCCGGCCGAGCGGCTGGGTGCCAGAATTGCTGAAACCCTCCGGTTATGTGCCTGGCTCAAGACCGGTGCTCAGATTGACTCGGCAGAGCATGGGATTATCGAAACATACAAGTTGGGGCCCCGCCGTGCGGCGGCCGCGGTCGAATGCGCCAGGGGGCGTCTCTACCACGGGGTTGAGCTCGATCCTCAGGGCCGGATATCCCGCTTCGAATTCCTTGCGCCGACGGAGTGGAATTTCCACCCGTGCGGACCGCTTGTCCGCAGCCTGCAGGGAGCGGTGCTGACGGTTGGACGACGTCGGGATGCAGTCGATGCGGTAATTGCATCGCTCGATCCGTGCGTCGGGTTCACTCTCAATTTTCGCGAAGTTGGCGATGCATGAAATGGCGATTTGTCTCGGCATCATTCAAATCGTCGAGGAGGAGGTACGTCACCGACCGTTCTCGCGGGTGCGGAGCGTCTGTCTAGAGATGGGAGCGTTGAGTCATGCCGCGCCTGAAGCGCTCAGGTTCTGCTTTGCTGTCGTTGCAACGCGGACGGTTGCCGAGGGTGCAGTCCTTAATATCGTCGAACTGCCTGGCCTTGCCTGGTGCATGAGCTGTTCGAACAGCGTCGAAATTGCGCGCCGCGGTGAGCGCTGTCCTTGCTGCGGCAGCTATCAGTTGCAGGTAACCGCGGGCGAACAGATGCGCGTGAAAGAGCTGGAGATCGATTGATGTGTACCGTTTGCGGCTGCACCGAAGGGACGCCGTCGACCAAACGCGCCAAGGCGCATGATGTGGAGCGCCATGAGGGATACGCTGCCCATGTGCCGGGCGATTGCGATTGCCATTGTGCCCGTCCGCATGGCGACCAAGGCGCGCAGCGTTCAAACCATGCTGGCGATAGTCATAGTCGCCATCCTCAGTCTGCCCATCACCAGGCTCATGGTGGGCAGGCGCTTCTGAGCGGCGCCGGGCCGGCTGGCTTGAAGGTCGGGGGCATGAGCAGAGAGCGGGTCATTCAGATCGAGCGCGATATTCTTAGCAAGAATAATGGGATTGCGGCGCACAACCGCGCGCTCTTTCTCGCTAATGACCTGCTTGTATTTAATCTTTTATCCAGCCCCGGTGCAGGTAAAACGACGCTACTCGTTCGCGCGGCGTCTGAGCTCAAGCGCAGCCGGCCGGTAGGGGTTATCGAGGGCGACCAGCAGACCTCGAACGATGCCGAACGCATCCGGGCCGCCGGCGTGCCAGCCATTCAAGTTAACACCGGCAAGGGCTGCCATCTCGACGCCGCCATGATTGGCGAGGTTTATCGCCGGTTGCCGCTGCTCACGGGTGGTATTCTCTTTATCGAGAACGTCGGTAATCTGATTTGTCCTGCAGCCTTCGATCTCGGCGAGGCTTGCAAGATCGTACTGCTATCCATTACCGAAGGTGAAGACAAGCCGCTCAAATATCCTGATACGTTTGCCGCTTCTTCGCTGATGGTGATCAACAAGATTGATCTGGCCCCGCTGCTTGAGTTCGATTTCCGCAAGACGATCGAATACGCAAGACGAGTCAATCCAAAGATCGAGGTGCTCTTAGTTTCGGCTCGTACGGGTGAGGGTCTTGGCGCGCTCTACGCCTGGATCGATAGACAGGCAGGGCATCAAAGGCGCCCCGTAGAGGATATAAGGCGATGAGCGCCGCAACCAACTGCGACCGAACGCGGCTGAGGGTGCGCGTGACTGGGGCCGTGCAAGGGGTCGGCTTTCGTCCTTACGTCTATAGACTCGCCATGCGCTACGGATTGGCGGGGTTTGTCATCAATGGCCCCGAGGGCGTTACGATCGAGGTCGAGGGCAACCGTGCGTCGGAGTTTGTAGCAACATTGCCCCTCGAGGCGCCTCCATTGGCACGCATCGACAACATCTGCGTTCGGGAGACTTCCGCGCTTGCGGCGAAAGAGTTTTTGGTCGGCATGAGCGAAGCCGGCAAATTGTCAACCCAGATCGTCGCTGATGCTGCTGCCTGCCAGCAATGCCTCAGCGAGCTGTTCGATCCAGAAAGCCGGCATTACCTTTACCCCTTCATCAGTTGCTGCCATTGCGGCCCACGCTACACCATCGCCGAACGCCTTCCGTACGACCGCCGCAACACCGTGATGCGGGCTTTTAGGCTGTGCGCCGCCTGCGCGGCCGAATATGCCGATCCGGCGAGCCGCAGGTTCCATGCGGAGGCGATCGCGTGTCCGGCATGCGGGCCTCGGCTCAGCCATGGGATCAGCGCCATTGTCGCGGCAATCGCGGGGGGACAAATCGTGGCGATCAAGGGGCTCGGAGGATACCAGCTTCTTTGCGATGCGCGTAACCAGGACGTCGTGCAGCGTTTGCGCAGGAGAAAGCAGCGCCTTCAGAAGCCGTTCGCGGTTATGGTCGATTCCATAGAGCGCGTCAGCGCCATCGCGGAGGCGAACGCGCCCGAGCTTGCGCTGCTCGAATCCGTAGCGCGTCCCATCGTTCTTCTGTCTTCGCGCAACAATTTGGCGCCCGCCATAGCTCCTGGCTTATCGCGCGTGGGTGTCATGCTGCCTGTAGCGCCGCTGCATCACGTCATCCTTCATGCGCTTCGCTCGGCAGGAGCATGTGCGCGGACCGGCCCGGCTATCGTCGCCACCAGTGCCAACCTTTGCGGCGAACCGCTCCTGACTGACGACGCGCAGGCGCTGCGGCGGCTCAAGGGGATCTCCGACCTTATCGTGACCCATGATCGCGACATAGTGACGCGTGCTGATGACTCCGTGGTGTCGGTGGTGGCTGGCCGGCCGCAATTTATTCGTCGTGCCCGTGGCTATGTTCCCGAACCGATCAGGCTTGCGAAGTCTGTGCCGCCTGTGCTCGCCGTCGGCGGTGCACTGAAATCGACCGTCACGATCACGCGGGACAACGAAGCGTTCATCTCCCAGCATATTGGCGATCTGGATACGGCCGAAGGCATCCGTGCGTTCGAGGAGACGATTCGACACCTCACATCGAGCCTTGATGTAGAGCCGGTCGCCATCGCCCATGATCTGCATCCTGATATGGCTTCTACCCGGTTTGCGGAAGCAAATGGCCGCGTGCTGGTCGCTGTCCAGCATCACCACGCACACGCTGCCGCAGTGATCGCCGAGCATGGCCATGCTGGACCAGTGCTTGCCCTGGTGCTCGATGGCCATGGCCTTGGCCCCGAAGGCGGTAACTGGGGTGGCGAGCTATTGTTGTGCGAAGGGACGGGGTTCCGACGCATCGGGCACTTAGCGCCCCTGCAAATGCCCGGTGGAGATCGTGCAGCCCGCGAGCCGTGGCGGATGGCCAGCGCAGTATTACACGGGCTCGGCCGGGGTAACGAAATCGGGCCGCGCTTTGCAGCGCAACGGCAGGCTGGATGTGTGTCGGCCTTGCTCGAACAGCCGGGCGGGGCCACTACGACCAGTGCGGGCCGGTTGTTCGACGCCGCAGCGGCGCTGCTGGGGATTGCGAGTTTGCAGAGCTATGAGGGCGAAGCGGCGATGAAGCTCGAGGCGCTGGTGCGGCGGACTGCGATTCTTGAATCCGGCTGGACGATCGATGGCGGCGTGCTGTCGCTTCGCCCGCTGTTTGCGCGGTTGATTGCAGATGACATTGACGCGGTCGGCGGAGCCGGGCTGTTTCATGGCACCTTCGCCGCTGCCTGCGTTGACTGGGTCACGCGGTCTGCCCGAACAACGGGCGTTAATACCGTCGTTCTGAGCGGCGGCTGCTTCCTGAACGCGGCGCTGGCGGATGAAATCCCGCGCGGTTGCAGCGCTGCCGGCCTTACCCCGCTCGCGCCTCGGCGGGTGCCGCCCAATGATGGCGGTTTGAGCCTTGGCCAGGCCTGGATTGCCGCTCTGCAGATAGCTCAACAGTCGTCCGCCAGGGGAGGAACAGCCTGATATGTGCCTTTCGGTTCCGGCAAAGATTGCGAAAATTCTTCCCAACGACATGGCCATAGTGTCCCTCGATGGCATCAGCCTGGAGATATCGATTGCTCTCCTCGACGAGCTCAAGCTCGGCGATTGCGTTCTTGTCCATGTCGGCTATGCGCTTGCCAAGATCGATCCGACGGAAGCCAAGCGCACGCTGGAGCTGCTGCAGGAGCTAGGCAGCGCAGGGGAACGCCGATCATGAAATATGCCGACGAATTTCGCGACAAGGCCGTCGCGCAGGGAATTGCGCGTGCGATTGGCGCCGAGGTTGGTTTGCAAAGAGCTTATCGATTCATGGAGTTCTGCGGTGGACACACTCATGCGATCTCCCGCTACGCCCTGGAGGATCTGCTGCCCGCGAATGTCCGCATGATCCACGGGCCCGGTTGTCCCGTCTGCGTTCTGCCCGCGAGCCGAATCGATATGGCGATCCGGCTTGTTGACCGACCAGAGGTCACTCTGTGCGTCTACGGCGACCTGATGCGCGCGCCTGGGTCGCACGGACAGTCCCTATTGCGAGCTAAAGCGCTCGGCGCCGACATTCGGATAGTCTACTCGACGCTCGACGCTATCCGGCTCGCCGAACAGGCGCCGAGCCGCGAGGTGGTCTTCTTTGCCATCGGATTTGAGACCACGACGCCCCCAACGGCCGTGATGATCCGAATTGCCGAGAAGAAGCGGCTGAAGGGCCTCAGCGTGTTCTGCAATCACGTGCTTACACCCTCTGCGATGCACAGCATTCTCGAGAACCCCAAAATCCGCGACACCGGCGGGGTTGCAATTGACGGCTTCATCGGGCCTGCACATGTCAGCACCATTATTGGTACGCAGCCTTACGAGCCCCTGGCGGAACAATTTGGCAAGCCGATCGTGATCGCGGGATTTGAACCGCTCGATGTGTTGCAGGCGATCCTGATGCTGGTGCGACAGGTGAACGAAAATCGCTGCGAGGTGGAGAACCAGTACAGTCGCGCGGTGACGCGTGAAGGCAATCGGCGTGCCAAAGACGAGATATCGCAGATATTCGAACTGCGCGAGCAGTTTGAATGGCGTGGGCTCGGACTCGTACCCAACAGCGGACTGAAGCTGAAACCGGCTTACGCGCAATTCGACGCTGAGACGCGTTTTGCGATCCACGACCTGCATGTCGCAGACAATCCAGCCTGCGAGTGCTGCGCGATCCTGCGTGGCGCCAAGCGGCCAGTCGACTGTAAGCTGTTTGGAACCGTCTGCACGCCGGAAACACCCATAGGTTCCTGCATGGTATCGTCGGAAGGCGCTTGTGCTGCGTATTGGACCTATGGCCGAGTTCGCCATGAATCCTTGAGGCCGACGTCATGAGCGTAGAGGGCTATCAACGCAAGCTCGACGTCGAGAACGGACGCGTTGATCTTTCCCACGGATCCGGGGGCCGTGCCATGGCACAGCTGATCTCCGGCCTTTTTCACCAAGCCTTTGGTAATGAATGGCTCGCCCGTTCCAATGATCAGTCGGCGTTTGACGTCGCGGCAGGCAGGATGGTGATGACGACCGACGCCTATGTGGTCTCGCCGCTGTTCTTTCCCGGAGGCAATATCGGGTCATTGGCTGTGCACGGCACGATCAATGATGTCGCGATGTCCGGCGCGCGTCCCCTCTATCTGTCGGCCAGTTTTATCATCGAGGAGGGCTTCCCGTTTTCTGATCTGAAGGCGATCGCGGATTCCATGGGCGCTGCAGCGCGCAGGGCCGACGTTCACATCATTACCGGAGACACCAAGGTTGTTGAGCGCGGCAAGGCGGATGGTCTGTTCATCTCTACAACCGGGATCGGGATTGTGGCCGATGGGCTCGATCTCTCGGCCGACAAGGCAAGGGTCGGGGACCGTGTGCTGGTGTCCGGTAGCCTCGGCGATCATGGGGTGGCGATCATGTCAAAACGTCAGAACCTCGCTTTTCAAACCGAGGTCGTCTCGGATTCCGCAGCGTTGCATAACCTCGTAGCGCTCATGGTTGCCGCCGGCGGTAGCGGCATCCGGGTGATGCGCGACCCCACGCGGGGTGGGCTTGCCGCGACCCTCAACGAGATTGCGCATCAATCCAAGCTCGGGTTCCGTCTGCAGGAAGCATCTATTCCGGTGAAGCCGGCGGTTGGGGCTATCTGCGAACTCCTTGGACTCGATCCGATCCATGTCGCCAACGAAGGCAAGCTCGTTGCGATCGTCGCTCCTGATTTGGCCGATGCCGTGCTTGCAGCCATGAAGGCGCACCCGCTCGGGTCCGACGCAGCTGATATTGGCGAAGCGGTGGCTGACAATCGGAAATTTGTGCAGATGGCGACCGGTTTCGGCGGTCGACGAATCGTCGATTGGTTGTGGGGCGAACAATTGCCTCGGATCTGTTGACCAGCTGCGCATCGTCCAGAACCAAGTTTATGATCAACGGTCATGAGCCGTGACCCGTCGCCATTAGCCTTGGAAACGATCCCTTCTATAGGCAATCTGCCCAACCGGCAGACTGCGACTTCGCTCTTTGGGCGTGCTGAATTTGAGTTGTTAGCTTTTCCACGAGACAAGAACGCAATTCGAAACGATTCACCGCGGTCGCGCAGTTTCGACGGTTGCTCAGCGAGCATGGTCACACGATCCGCTCGGCACCCGTGAGTTTGAAATCCTGCGAAGCTTGTCAAATATCGTTGAATTTCTGCGCCATTTTGACGGCGGCGTCGCAACATCGCTGCTCGCTTCCGATTAGAAAGGCGCTTCAGGCAGGGAGTTTTCAAATGAAGGTCGGAGTCCCCAAGGAAATCAAGGCGCACGAATATCGCGTGGGCCTTACCCCGGGAGCTGTCCGCGAATACGTGGCAGCGGGCCACCGCGTGATGATCGAGACCAATGCCGGCGCTGGCATTGGTGCAACCGATGACGATTATCGCATTGTTGGCGGAACGATTCTCACTTCCGCAGCTGAGGTATTCGCATCGAGCGAGATGATCGTAAAGGTTAAGGAACCTCAGCCGTCCGAGTGGTGTCAGCTGCGGGAAAATCAGATCCTGTTCACTTATCTGCATCTGGCCCCCGACCCGGATCAGGCCAAGGGTCTCCTGAAATCTGGATGCACTGCGATCGCCTACGAGACCGTAACTGATCCGCATGGTGGTCTTCCGCTGCTGGCGCCGATGAGCGAGGTCGCGGGTAGGCTCGCGATCGAAGCGGCGGGCAGCGCCCTCAAGCGGAGTGCAGGCGGACGAGGGCTGTTGATCGGTGGGGTGCCCGGTGTTCAGCCTGCCCGAATCGTGGTGATCGGAGGTGGCGTCGTTGGAACGCACGCGGCACGCATGGCGGTTGGCCTGGGCGCAGAGGTGACCATCATCGACCG
Organism: Bradyrhizobium sp. USDA 4486; assembly: GCF_054057995.1. NCBI lineage: Bacteria > Pseudomonadati > Pseudomonadota > Alphaproteobacteria > Hyphomicrobiales > Nitrobacteraceae > Bradyrhizobium > Bradyrhizobium sp. USDA 4486. The sequence goes on along the minus strand of NZ_JBSRZV010000001.1, from coordinate 5,293,272 downwards.
TTCAATACTCCGGCTCCGCGAGTTGGACGAGCTATTCGAAGGACGCGCTCGCACCAGGTTTTCAACTATCGACTCTGTGGAGGAAGAGGTATTTGCGGCGGATGTGGTGATTGGTGCGGTGCTCGTTCCAGGTGCGAGCGCGCCGAAGCTGGTCCGCCGGAGCATGCTGAGCTCGATGCGCAAGAGGGCGGTGCTCGTGGACGTCGCTATCGATCAGGGCGGCTGCTTTGAGACATCGCACCCAACCACTCACGCTGATCCTACTTACGAAGTGGATGGCATCATTCATTATTGCGTGGCCAATATGCCCGGGGCCGTGCCGCTGACCTCGAGCCAGGCACTGAATAACGCGACGCTGCCGTTTGGTTTGGCTCTGGCCAACAAGGGCTTTTCCGCCGTGCTCGAAAATCCGCATTTGCGCGCAGGCCTCAACGTCCATCGGGGCCGGCTAACTTACGAAGCGGTGGCCAAAAGCCTCGGGCTGCCCTTCTCACCGATCGAACAGGCTGCGGCCTGATCCCAGAGGCCCTTAGGGGCATTTCCTCCCTGACTTAGGCCACCCTCCGGGGTGGCTTTTTTTTCGGCTCCATCGATCTGCTGACCGGCGCCGGCATGCGTTTCGAACGTGGAGCGAAGCCGAGGATCGCTAGACGAACGCCTCGCTTTAGTCCCCGCACGATGCGAGACAATGTACTTTCGGCCCATACAGCGCATATGAATGCAGTTTTGCCAAGTAATCCGAGCCAATTGAGAATGCGTCCGTGGAGGGCCGCGATAACCGGAGCGACTTTGTCTGGCTTGATCGGCCGCGATTCTGACTGTCTGCGGAGACGCCAACCGGGCCGGTGATGACTGCGCGGGTTATTTACCGTGGTGCTGTCGCCGGAGCCGCCGCTGTACCGCTGAGTGGAACCATCAAGATGCGGCTCGGGGTCGACCCGACACACCGGCGGAGAACTTTTTGAAGTCGCGCGGCGCATCCATTATTGCCGCGGCGCGGTGGCCTTAGCAAAGGATCGCAGATCGTTCCCTGAGTTTGGCGAACGCGGTTCACCTGATCGCTGACTGCGGTGAGATGGACCGTGCGCAAACCACGGCATCGAGCTCAAGCTACTGTCATGCGCGTTGTAGGATTTACGACACAGTGTCGAGGCGGCGAGTTGCGTTATCAAAAATAGCTCAGACAAAATCAAGTTAAACTGTCTGGCACAAGACTTGAAAGCAAGAAGCGGCCCGCAACTTTCGCTCATGGAATCGCAGTGATGGCCTACAAGATAATCGCATCCCAGTGCTCCGTCTGCGGTGCATGTGAGTTCGAATGTCCCAATGCCGCGATCAGCCTGAAGAACGATATATATGTGATCAATCCGACCCAGTGTACCCAATGTGAGGGCCACTTTGACGTGCCGCAATGCGCCGTCGTTTGCCCGGTGCCAGATACCTGCGTGCCGGCATAGGTGGAGTAGTCGATGAGAGGAGCTCCTGCGCGAAACATGATGAAGACGCTATCGACAGCGGCCGTCCGTCGGATTCGTCTTCTGATTCTCTCACTTGCTGGCCCCGAGTTGCCGGCGACTTGCGCGATCCGCTTGGACCGATTGCGGCAGAATCCCCGCCGGCAAGAGTTGTCGTTGCCCCAGTGGAGCGGGCAATGGTAGCTGTACAAGAGACGGTCGAGCGCGTCCGGCGCATCGACGTCGACGAGTATCGATATGGCTTTGAGACGCTGATCGACTCCGAGAAGGCCCCCAAGGGGCTGTCGGAAGATACCGTTCGCTTCATCTCCGCAAAGAAGAGTGAACCGGCCTGGATGCTGGAATGGCGCCTGGCGGCGTATCGCCGCTGGCTGACCATGACCGAGCCGACCTGGGCGCGCGTCGACTATCCCAAGATCGATTTCCAGGACATCTACTATTACGCGGCGCCGAAGCCGAAGAAGACGGCCTCATCGCTCGACGAGATCGATCCGGAGATCCTGAAAACCTACGACAAGCTCGGCATCCCGTTGCGCGAGGTCGCCGCGCTCGAGGGCGTTGAGCCGCCACCCGGCGGCGAGCAGACGCCGAACCGCAAGATCGCGGTCGACGCCGTGTTCGATTCGGTGTCGGTTGCGACCACCTTCAAGGCGGAGCTGAAGAAGGCCGGCGTGATCTTCATGCCGATCTCGGAGGCGATCCGCGAGCATCCCGAGCTGGTGCAGAAATATCTGGGGTCGGTGGTGCCGACCTCCGACAATTTCTACGCGACGCTGAACTCGGCAGTGTTCTCCGACGGCTCGTTCGTCTACGTGCCGCCGGGTGTGCGTTGCCCGATGGAGCTGTCGACCTATTTCCGCATCAACGAGCGCAACACCGGCCAGTTCGAGCGCACGCTGATCATCGCGGACAAGGGTTCCTACGTCTCCTATCTCGAAGGCTGTACCGCGCCGCAGCGCGACGAGAACCAGCTGCATGCGGCCGTGGTCGAGCTCGTTGCGCTCGACGACGCCGAGATCAAATATTCGACGGTGCAGAACTGGTACCCGGGCAATTCGGAAGGCAAGGGCGGCATCTACAACTTCGTCACCAAGCGTGGCGACTGCCGCGGCCATAACTCCAAGATCTCCTGGACTCAGGTCGAGACCGGTTCGGCGATCACCTGGAAATATCCGAGCTGCATCCTGCGTGGCGACAATTCCCGCGGCGAGTTCTACTCGATCGCGATCTCGAACGGCTTTCAGCAGGTCGATTCGGGCACCAAGATGATCCATCTCGGCAAGAACACGTCGAGCCGCATCATCTCCAAGGGCATCGCCGCCGGCAAGTCGCAGAACACGTATCGCGGTCTCGTCACCGCGCACCGTAAAGCGACCGGCGCGCGCAACTTCACCGCCTGCGATTCGCTGTTGATCGGCGACAAATGTGGCGCGCACACCGTGCCGTATATCGAGGCCAAGAACTCCTCGGCGACGTTCGAGCACGAGGCGACGACCTCGAAGATCTCCGAGGACGTGCTGTTCTACTGCACCCAGCGCGGGCTTTCGCAGGAAGAAGCCGTCGGACTCGTCGTCAACGGCTTCGTCAAGCAAGTTCTGCAAAAGCTGCCGATGGAGTTCGCAGTGGAAGCGCAGAAGCTGATCTCGATCTCGCTCGACGGATCTGTCGGATAACCAAACCTCCCGCGAGCCCCTCGAATGCGGTTCGCCAGATGACATTTCAGGGATCAGATCAGAATGGCTCTACTCGAAATCCGAGATTTGCATGTTGGTGTCGAAGACCGCGAAGTTATTCGCGGCCTCGATCTTAACGTCAATGCGGGTGAGGTGCACGCGATCATGGGGCCGAACGGCTCCGGCAAGTCGACGCTCTCGCATGTTATCGCTGGCAAGCCCGGTTATGAGATAACCGGCGGACAAATCCTGTTCAGGGGCGAGAGCCTGTTGCGGATGGAGCCAAATGAGCGCGCCGCCAAGGGCGTGTTCCTGGCATTCCAGTATCCGGTCGAGATCCCCGGCGTCACCACGATGAACTTCCTCCGGACCGCGCTGAATGCGCAGCGCAAGGCGCGGGACAAAGAGGAATTCTCCACCCCCGAATTTCTGAAAAGAGTCCGCGAGTTGGCCGGTTCGCTCAGCATTCGCCAGGACATGCTTAAGCGTGGCGTTAATGTCGGCTTCTCCGGCGGCGAGAAGAAGCGCAATGAAATTTTGCAGATGGCGTTGTTCGAGCCGGGTCTGTGCATCCTGGACGAGATCGATTCCGGCCTCGACATCGACGCGCTGCGTATCGTCGCCAGCGGCATCAATGCCTTGCGTTCGCCGGAACGAGCGATGATGGTGATCACGCACTATCGGCGGCTTCTCGACCATATCGTTCCGGACGTTGTGCACGTGATGTCTAAAGGGCGGATCGTGAAGAGCGGCGGCAAGGAACTCGCGCTGGAGCTCGAGGCTTGTGGCTACGGCCAATTCGAAGACGCGGCCTGACGGCTCTAGGAACTCCGATGAAGCAGGTTTTACCCAAAGCCGACCCCGAACGCGCAATTGGCAATGTTTTCGCTGCGGCGCGTGGACGGCTGCCTGGTGCAGGCCTTGTCCCCCAAATCCGGGCGAGCGCATTTAATGTCTACGAGCGTACCGGCCTTCCGCACCGGGGCATGGAGGACTGGAAATACACAGATCTGCGCGCCCTGATCGGCGAGGTGCTGCCACTCGCTCCGCGACCGGATGCGGAGGCGCTGGTGCGCGCAAAGGTGTCGGCCGAGCAAGTGTCTGCCGATCACGCGGTCAAACTGGTTTTGGTGGATGGCATCTTTGCGCCGGAGCTATCCGACCTCGGCAGGCTGGAAAATGAAGTTGTTGTGCGGTCGCTGCGAGATTTTCTGGAGAATTCGGTCCCTGGCGACATGGCAGGTCTGGTGCTGTCGACGACGAGCGATTCCGCTATCTCGCTCAACGCCGCAATGGCGACAGATGGCCTGGTGATTACGGTCGCCGACGGCAACGCGGTGAATCGTCCAATTCAAGTCGTTCACGTCGCAACCGGCGTGTCGGTGTCCACCTTTACACGCTCGTATCTACAGCTTGGTCGCGGAGCACGTGCGGCCATCGTGGAAAGTTTCGTCTCGGCTGAACGCGCGAGCGGCTATCAAGCCAACGATGCGATAATCGCGCTGGTTGGTAACGAGGCGAGCCTTTCGTATATCCGCGTCGCAGCCGCTGCCCCTGACGCCGTGAATATCTCGTCGGCGATCATCGCAATCGGCGCCAGGGCTAAGCTCGACCTCTTCAGCATGACCTGCAGTGGCTCCATCAGCCGCTATCAGGGATTCATCTCGCTGGCTGGCGAGGGAACCAAGGTCTCGGCGAATGGAGTTAATCTCATCAGGGGCGAGCTTCACGCCGACACAACGATGGTGGTCGACCATGCCGTGCCACATTGCACCAGTCGGGAGAAGTTCCGCGCGGTCATCGACGATCGCGGCCGGTCGGTATTTCAGGGCCGAATTGTCGTTCGTCCTGCCGCCCGGAAGACGGACGCCACCCTGACAACGCGAGCGTTGCTCTTATCCGACCAGGCCGAGGCCGACAGTAAGCCGGAACTTGAAATCTTGGCTGACGACGTGACCTGCGGGCACGGCGCGACATCGGGTGCCCTGGACAACAGTCTCGTATTCTACCTGCGCGCTCGAGGGCTATCCGAGAAGGACGCGAAGTTGTTGCTGATTAAAGCGTTCCTTGGCGAGTCGATTGAGGAGATCACTTCCGAGAATTTGCGCGATTTTGTGACAACTCAAGCTGAACACTGGCTGCAGGCGGGGCGATGAGCGCACATCCCGCCGTGAGCAACGGCAGTTACGACGTCAACCGTGTCCGTACGGACTTTCCTGCGCTCGCCATGACGGTGTATGGCAAGCCGCTTGTTTACCTCGATAACGCTGCATCCGCGCAAAAGCCCCACGCGGTGCTTGACCGTATGATGCAGGTGTACTCCAGCGAATACGCCAACGTTCATCGCGGTTTGCACTACCTCGCTAACGCGGCGACCGAGGCGTATGAAGGCGCCCGTACCAAGGTGGCGCAGTTTGTGAACGCGCGTACAAACGAAGAGGTCATCTTCACTCGGAGCGCCACGGAGGCGATCAATCTGGTCGCCCAGACGTTTGGCCGTGAACGCATTAATGCGGGTGATGAGATCGTTCTCTCGATTATGGAACACCACTCGAACATTGTGCCATGGCACCTTCTCAGGGAACGACTCGGTGCAGTGATCAAATGGGCGCCAGTGGATGATGACGGAAACTTCTTGCTCGATGATTTTGAGCGACTGCTGACCCCGCGCACCAAGATGGTTGCAATCACACAAATGTCGAACGTGCTCGGCACGGTATTGCCGGTGAAAGACGTGGTAAGGATCGCGCATGCTCGTGGTATCCCGGTGCTGGTCGACGGCTCGCAAGCTTGCGTGCATCTGAGCGCCGACGTCTGCGACATTGATTGCGATTTCTACGTCATGACGGGCCACAAGCTCTATGGTCCGACCGGGATCGGCGTGCTGTACGGCAAGGCTGAGCATCTGGGATCGATGCCGCCCTTCAACGGTGGCGGGGAGATGATCCGCGAGGTCTCGCGTTCCTGCGTCATTTATGGTGATCCGCCACATCGGTTCGAAGCGGGTACGCCGCCGATCGTCGAAGCCATCGGTTTAGGGGCGGCCATCGATTACATCAATTCAATAGGCAAGGTTCAGATCCGCAGGCACGAGAGCGTACTGCTCGATTACGCGCAGGAGAGGCTGGCGGGGATCAATTTCATGCGCATGATCGGGAGCCCGGCGGACAAGGGACCGATCATTTCCTTTGATATGAAGGGGGCGCATGCGCACGATATTGCCACCGTCATCGACCGCGCCGGTGTGGCGGTGCGGGCGGGGACCCATTGTGCGATGCCGCTGCTCAAGCGCTTCGGCGTGCTGGCAACGTGCCGTGCGTCCCTCGGACTTTACAATACACGTCAAGAGATCGATGTGCTCGTGCGTGCGCTTATCAAGGCGCGGCAGCTGTTCTCATGATTTGGCGAGCCTACGATGTTCAGGTGGCAAGGCAGCTCGCATTGAGGTCTGGAGGATGAGGTCATGCACCTCATCGCATAACAGCAGGTAAGCACCTGTAGGTCGCAGCAAGCATAGATAGGATTGGCAGACCTGTGTCGGCCAGCCGCCCTTGCGGCCGGCCTTCCTGTGCAGCGCCTTCGGCGAGGGCGATCGCAGAGTACTGCGATCGCGGACACGTTCGAGAATTGGGCGGGCAATTTCACGCATAGCCAGCCCTTGTTCCATTTCGAACAGGGCCAAGCCAAGAGTTCTCTGCCTAAAGCGTAATGTCGGGTTCGCAACAAGAACCCCCATACCCGCACGAGGCCCGCTAAGCGATTTTGATTGCTATGTTTTCGGTGCTCATGAGGCGCTGGCATGCTGGTTGCAAAAGTCTTGCCCAAGAAAGCCGCCCTCGCAACAGCTAACCTTTGAAGGACATCAGATGAGTCTCGCCACGACCCAGAGCATCGAAGAAATCAGGGCTCGCAACAAAGAGCTGATCGAGGAGGTGCTGAAGGTCTATCCGGAGAAAACCGCGAAACGGCGTGCCAAGCACCTCAACGTTCACCAGGCCGGCAAGTCAGATTGCGGGGTGAAGTCCAACATCAAATCCATACCTGGCGTGATGACGATCAGAGGCTGCGCCTATGCAGGGTCAAAGGGAGTGGTCTGGGGACCGATCAAGGACATGGTCCATATAAGCCATGGCCCGGTAGGCTGCGGTCAATACTCGTGGGGCTCGCGACGCAATTATTACGTTGGCACGACGGGGATCGATAGCTTCGTGACCCTGCAGTTCACCTCCGACTTCCAGGAAAAGGATATCGTATTCGGTGGCGACAAAAAGCTGGTCAAAATTCTTGACGAAATCCAGGAGCTGTTTCCGCTCAACAACGGCATCACGATCCAATCGGAATGCCCGATCGGATTGATCGGTGACGACATCGAGGCCGTGTCGAGAGCAAAATCCAAGGAATACGGCGGCAAGACGATCGTGCCGGTCCGTTGCGAGGGCTTTCGGGGTGTGTCGCAGTCACTTGGCCATCACATCGCCAACGACGCGGTGCGCGATTGGATTTTCGACCAGCTCGAGTCCGATGGCAAACCAAAGTTTGAGCCGACGCCGTACGATGTTGCGATCATCGGAGACTACAATATCGGCGGCGACGCCTGGTCATCGCGAATTCTGCTAGAGGAGATGGGCCTGCGGGTGATCGCGCAGTGGTCAGGCGACGGTTCACTAGCTGAACTCGAAGCAACGCCGAAGGCAAAGCTCAACATTCTGCATTGCTACCGTTCTATGAACTACATCTCGCGCCACATGGAAGAGAAGTTCGGTATCCCCTGGTGCGAGTATAACTTCTTCGGACCTTCAAAGATCGCGGAGTCGCTCCGCAAGATTGCTGGCTATTTCGACGACAAGATCAAGGAAGGCGCCGAGCGGGTGATTGAAAAGTACCAACCGCTGGTGAGCGCTGTGATCGCAAAATATCGCCCGCGCCTGGATGGCAAGACGGTGATGCTGTACGTCGGTGGGCTACGTCCGCGTCATGTGATTGGCGCATACGAGGACCTCGGCATGGAAGTCATTGGTACCGGATACGAGTTCGGTCACAACGACGACTATCAGCGCACAGCTCAGCACTACGTAAAGGACAGCACGCTCATCTACGATGACGTTAACGGCTATGAGTTCGAGCGCTTCGTCGAAAAACTCCAGCCTGACCTCGTCGGCTCGGGCATCAAGGAAAAATACGTTTTTCAAAAGATGGGTGTGCCGTTCCGGCAGATGCACTCCTGGGACTATTCGGGCCCCTATCACGGCTATGACGGCTTTGCCATCTTTGCCCGCGACATGGATATGGCCATCAACTCGCCCGTCTGGAAGAAAACGAAGGCTCCCTGGAAGGAAGCTTCGAGGGCCAAGCTCCTGGCTGCAGAATAAACCAATTCATTCTCGCTCTGTGGGAAAGCCGGGGCGACACCAATCTCGATAGTGAAGGATTTCAACAATGGCGCAGAGTGCCGAACACGTGCTCGATCATTTCGAACTGTTCCGAGGTCCAGAATACCAGGAGATGCTGACCAAGAAGAAGATATTCGAGAATCCTCGCGATCCCGCCGAGGTCGAACGCATCAAGGAATGGACGAAGACGGCCGAATATCGCGAAAAAAACTTTGCGCGGGAGGCGCTAGCGGTAAATCCAGCCAAGGCATGCCAGCCGCTTGGCGCCGTATTCGCTTCCGTTGGCTTTGAGGGCACGCTGCCCTTCGTCCACGGCTCGCAAGGCTGCGTGGCCTATTACCGCAGCCATCTGTCGCGGCACTTTAAGGAGCCGTCTTCCTGCGTCTCCTCGTCGATGACGGAAGACGCTGCCGTATTCGGCGGCCTGAACAACATGATCGATGGGCTCGCGAACAGCTACAACATGTACAAACCCAAGATGATTGCGGTCTCGACCACCTGCATGGCCGAGGTGATCGGCGATGACCTCAACGCCTTCATCAAAACGTCGAAAGAAAAAGGCTCGGTTCCGGCGGACTTCGACGTGCCATTCGCCCATACGCCGGCGTTCGTCGGTAGCCACGTCACCGGTTATGACAATGCGCTCAAGGGCATTCTGGAACATTTTTGGGATGGTAAGGCCGGAACAGCGCCGAAGCCGGAGCGCAAGCAGAATGGGACGATCAACATCATTGGTGGGTTCGACGGCTATACCGTCGGGAACCTTCGCGAGATCAAGCGCGTCTTGGCGTTGATGGGCATCCAGCACACCATTCTCGCGGACAATTCTGAAGTCTTCGATACTCCGACAGACGGGGAATTCCGGATGTATGACGGAGGCACGACGCTGGAAGATGCGGCCAATGCGGTTCACGCCAAGGCGACAATCTCCATGCAGCAGTGGTGCACCGAAAAAACGCTGCCATTCGTGGCTGAGCATGGGCAGGACGTCATATCCTTCAACTACCCGGTGGGCTTGTCCGCAACGGATGACTTTATCGTGGCGCTGTCACGCATCAGCGGCAAGGAGATTCCCGAGCAACTGGCGCGAGAACGTGGCCGCCTGGTCGACGCCATCGCTGACTCCAGCGCGCATATCCATGGCAAGAAGTTTGCGATCTATGGCGATCCGGATCTTTGCTATGGGCTGGCTGCGTTTCTGCTCGAACTCGGCGCCGAACCGACCCATGTGCTGTCTACGAACGGCAGCAAGGCATGGCACGAAAAAATGCAGGTGCTGCTTGCGAGCTCGCCATTTGGGCAGGGCTGCCAAGCCTATCCGGGCCGAGACCTCTGGCACATGCGCTCACTCTTGTTCACCGAGCCAGTCGATTTTCTGATTGGCAACACCTATGGGAAGTATCTGGAGCGCGATACTGGAACGCCACTGATCCGCATCGGCTTTCCGGTTTTTGATCGGCATCACCATCACCGCTCCCCCCTATGGGGCTATCAGGGCGGCCTGAATGTGCTGGTGAAGATCCTGGACAAGATCTTCGATGAGATCGACAAGAAGACAAACATTCTTGGCAAAACTGACTACAGCTTCGACATCATTCGTTGATGAGCGACCGTGGCTTGTGCCATCGCCCAATCACTCGGCGATGGCACAAGCACACGACCGTTGACATGCAATTAGTTTGCGCTGAGAGGAAAAAGTGGATGAGTTCACTAGCGACCGCGGTCCAGAATGTTTTTGACGAGCCGGGCTGCGCCAAGAACGGCAGTAAGTCGGAGACTGAACGCAAGAACGGCTGCACCAAACAACTGCAGCCGGGTAGCGCTGCCGGCGGCTGTGCTTTCGATGGCGCCAAGGTTGCGCTGCAGCCGTTCACCGATGTCGCTCACTTGGTGCACGGTCCGATCGCGTGCGAAGGCAATTCCTGGGACAATCGCAGCGCGGCGTCGTCAGGCTCGAATCTGTGGCGCACCGCGTTCACAACCGATTTGAGCGAAACCGATATTGTATTCGGAGGCGAGAAGCGGCTCTGCAAAGCGATCAAGGAGATCATCGACAAGTGCGACCCTCCCGCCATCTTCGTGTATCAAACGTGCATCCCTGCGATGATCGGCGACGACATCAACGCAGTCTGTAAGGCAGCATCTCAAAGGTTTGCAAAGCCGGTGATCCCGATCAATTCCCCGGGCTTCGTCGGCTCGAAGAACCTCGGTAACAAGCTCGCAGGCGAGGCGTTGCTCGACTATGTAATCGGGACGCAAGAGCCAGACTACACCACTCCCTACGATATCAACCTAATCGGGGAATACAACCTTTCGGGAGAGCTCTGGCAAGTGAAGCCGTTGCTAGACGAGCTTGGAGTACGGATTCTCTCCTGTATCTCCGGCGATGGCAGGTATTGCGAAGTCGCTTCATCTCATCGCGCGCGGGCGGCGATGTTGGTGTGCTCAAAGTCCATGATCAACGTCGCACGCAAGATGGAGCAACGCTACGGCATCCCGTTCTTCGAGGGGTCGTTCTACGGTATTCAAGATTCGAGCGAATCGCTGCGTCAGCTTGCCCGGTTATTGGTTGAGCGCGGCGCGCCTACAGATCTGCTCGGGCGCACTGAAGCGGTGATCGCGCGTGAGGAAGCGTGGGCCCGGGCTGCGATAGAACCGTACAAGCCACGATTCGAAGGCAAGAAGGCCTTGTTGATTACCGGCGGCGTCAAGTCATGGTCAATCGTTGCGGCACTCCAGGAAGCCGGGCTTGAGTTAGTCGGAACCAGCGTCAAGAAATCAACCGGGAAAGACAAGGAGCGCATCAAGGAGCTCATGGGGCAGGATGCGTACATGATTGAGGACATGACGCCGCGCGAAATGTATCAGATGTTGAAGGGAGCAAAAGCGGACATCATGCTATCGGGCGGCAAGTCGCAGTTCGTCGCGCTGAAAGCGGCGATGCCCTGGCTCGACATCAACCAGGAGCGTTGCCACGCCTATATGGGCTATGTCGGAATGGTCAAGCTGGTGGAGGAGATCGATAAGTCGCTCTCCAGTCCGATGTGGGAGCAGCTTCGTCGACCGGCACCATGGCAGGCATTGGCCAAGGCGATGGAGCAGATGCAATCGCCGGCGGCGATCGCCTCCGATCCGGCGCTCGGCGAAACCGAGCGCCGCTCGAGGAAGATCTGTGTGTGTAACACGGTCGATCTGGGCACTATTGAGGATGCAATCTACGCGCACGGCCTGAGGAGCGTCGCAGCGGTGAGAGAGCATACCAATGCGGCCGGTGGCTGCTGCCAGCGACGCATCGAAGGTATCTTGGTGTCCGAGCCATCTGCCATGCGACAGGCGGCAGAATAGGGAGGCGTCATGGCCATCGTCACGGCGACGACGAAAGCCTGCGCTGTGAACCCGCTGAAGATGAGTCAGCCGATCGGCGGCGCATTCGCCTTCATGGGGTTGCGCGGCGCGATGCCGCTTCTGCACGGTTCTCAGGGATGCACATCCTTTGGGCTCACGCTCTTCGTCCGGCATTTCAAAGAGGCAGTACCGCTGCAGACCACCGCAATGAGCGAGGTCGCGACCGTACTCGGCGGTTATGAGAATCTCGAGCAGGCGATACTGAACATCCACAACCGTACCAAGCCAAACATCATCGGAATCTGCTCGACCGGTGTCACCGAGACCAACGGCGACGATGTGGATGCCTACCTCAAGCTAATCCGGAACAAGCATCCGCAACTTGCAAAGTTGCCACTGGTGTATGTCTCGACGCCTGATTTCAAGGGCGCGTTCCAGGACGGGTGGGAGAAGGCTGTGGCACGCATTGTGGAGGTGGTGGTGGATGGGCCCAATGCCAATCGGTTGCGGGATCCATCCAGGGTGAATGTTCTCCCGGGATGTCACCTGACGCCCGGCGACATTGATGAACTTCGTGTCATACTGGAAGATTTCGGGTTGTGCCCGTCCTTCCTCCCTGACGTAGCAGCATCGCTCGATGGACATATTCCCGATGAGTTTACGCCTACGACCATCGGCGGCATCGGCGTCGACGAAATTGCGAGCATGAGCCGCGCCGGATGGACGATTGCAATCGGGGCGCAGATGCAGCGTGCGGCAGAGGTCATGCAGCTCAAGACCGGCGTGCCTTTTCGTGTCTTCGAGCGGCTGTGTGGTCTCTGTCCGAACGACGAATTCATGACGTTCTTGAGCGAGATCAGCGGTCGCCCCATACCCTTAAAATATCGGCGCCAGCGCGGTCAGCTAGCCGATGCAATGCTGGACGCGCACTTCCACATCGGTGGTCGCAAAGTTGCTATCGGCGCTGAGCCAGACCTTCTGTTCGATTTGTCCGGCATGCTGCACGACATGGGCGCTCAGGTGGCAGCGGCCGTGACGACCACTCAGTCGGAGGTGATCGAGCGGATCAAGACCAAGGAAGTACTCATTGGCGATCTCGAGGATCTGGAAGCGCTTGCCAAAACACACCATTGCGACCTCTTGATCACGCATTCGCATGGCAGGCAAGCGGCGGCGCGGCTGAAATTGCCGTTCTATCGCACGGGTTTTCCGATGTTCGATCGGCTTGGTGCGGGACACCAACTATCCGTGGGCTATCGTGGTACCCGCAATCGGATCTTCGAAATCGCCAACCTCGTGATCGCGCACCGCGAGGAAAACGATCAGCCTACGCCCGATAGATGGCGGACTGCGTCCGGACTGCCACGTTACTCGGGCGATCGCAGCTCCACCGGCGAGGCTGGGGAGGCGTTTGGATGAAGGTTGCGTTTGCTACTCAGGACCTGAGACGAGTCGATGCCCATTTTGGTTGGGCGAAGAATATCGCAATCTACGATGTCACACCTGGCGGGCACGTGTTTCTCAAAGCGATTGAGTTTGAGGGCGATCTTAAGGAAGACGGCAACGACGACAAGTTGGCGCCGAAGATCGAGGCGATCAAGGATTGCGCAATCCTTTACGTCGCCGCCATTGGTGGTGCCGGAGCTGCGCGAGTGGTGGCCAACAAGGTCCATCCTATCAAGGTGAACAAACCAGAAAGCATTCTGGTGTTGCTCGAAAAACTCGAGCGCGTACTGAAGGGCACGCCACCTCCCTGGCTACGCAAGGCCATGTCAAAGGACCGACGGCGTACGTTCGAGTTTGACGAATGAGATGATATGACCGCAAAAAGTGAGCAACAGGACAGCGTCTTCGACGCGCCGTTCCTCAAGGAGTTGATCAAGATTTGGCGTGCTCAGGATACCAACGGAACCTGGGAGGCGAAGAGCGATCTTGACCTGCTCGAACCGTATATCCTGGACAAGAAGAAACGGCGCGCGTTGCCGATTATCGGTGATCCTGATCCTGATACGCTGTGGCGGCTTAAGCTGTTCTTCGATGCGGTCGCGCTCTCGATCGAGAGGGAGACCGGCGTGATGATCCAGCCGATTCTGGATCTGCATCATGAAGGCTTCGGCCGCATGGTGCTCATCTCAGGCCGGCTGATCGCCGTGAACAAGCAGCTGCGCGATGTGCATCGCTTCGGATTCGATAATTTCGTAAAGCTCGCGCAGGAGGGCGACAAGTATGTCAGCCACGGAATCGACCTGATTCGGAAATTTCCGGACGTGGCAAACTATCGGGGATACTCATGAGCGATCGTGAAACACTGAAGGCGGAACTAAGGAAGGTGTCCGCCAAGGCGATACAGGCCAAGATGGATCTGCACGACCTTTCGGAAGAATTACCCATCAACTGGACCTCGATCATGGTGGTGGCGCAGAAGGCGTACGATGCCTATGCGGAACTTGAGCGGAAGGGCCTCGACTTGAAGGCGCTTGAAAAGACTTAAAGGGGCAATGCATGTCGTTTCAAACACGAGACGGACGCGACTGGACGCCACAATACCTGATCTCGATCGACCCCAAGAAGTGCATCGGCTGTGGCCGCTGTTTCAAGGTTTGCGGCCGTGATGTCATGACGTTGAAAGGAATCAGCGAGGATGGTGAATTTGTCAGCCTCGATGACGACGACGATGAGATCGAAAAGAAGATCATGGTCCTGAATGATCAAGGCGCCTGCATTGGCTGCGGTGCATGCGCCAGGGTTTGCCCGGCCAACTGCCAGACTCACACGTCAGCCATACCTGAAGCGGCGTGAGAGAACACAACTCGTCCTGTCGCGGCACGCGAGATATAGGTGAGGAAAGGTGCAATTTTGATCAGGTGAACTCATGGTGAGGACGGCGCGCCAGAAGGATCTCGATTAAACATCGAATAGCAAGATCGAGCGAGCTAAAGCGCAAGCAAAGCCGGTGGGCGCCGGCTATATTATGCCGATACAACAGCCGTTGTTCACAAACCACTCGTCTCCAAGGTTCACCTATCGTACAACGCGCGCCGCGTCGCGCAGCGCTAAGTAGATCGAAGTGCCTGTCATGATGGAGTCCGAAGAGCATAGTTCAAGGCAGGTAGCCACTACGTTGGCGATTTGATCCGAGGCGATGCAATGCATGTCTGCTTGCGATCGGGAGAAGCTTACGTGTCTGCCGCGCCGCCAATCGTGGACAATGATGTCTGCCTAGACGGTCGATTCTGTAGAGAACGTGATGTGCCGGGAACACCTTAGTTGGTCTTCTTGCACAGGGGTGACGGACGACATTTCGCTGCCCAGTACACAAGTCTTTGCAATAGAGCATGTGGACATCGAGAGCACATCATCAATCAGACACGGAACACTTGGCACGCAGGTCTCTAATTGTCGTGCCGCGCGTACCTGGTTAGGCCCGGTACCGATCTGTAGACGTCGGTCTCTTTGACGGATCGGCAGCCGGCGACCTTACGTGCGTCTACCGCCAAGATCGCGGCTTGTCGCAGCGACTATTTGTAACTCACGCCCAGAGTGCGTCGGGTAGTCACGCCGAAGCACAGAGTGCTTTGGTCAGGTTGTGGTCAGATAGGAATGATATCCTAGTCGCAGAGCTTGCACGGCACGAGCTCAATTGCGTGCAACTTTGCCGATAGGAGAGCGCTCTCATGTATGGCAGAGGCGTTGGCTCATCCAGCCAGTTCATAACCGGTAACCAAACTGACGATTCGTCAGATGCGGGAGATAGTCCCCGGTTTGCGGAAACAGTTGCAGGAATAGAGCGAGGTGGGGTCGTCATCCGAACCTGCGGCGTCATACTCTCTCGTTTCCGAACCGCCCATTAGAGAGATCGACCGAGAGTCCTTCTTGCGCGGAGTTGAGAGATTCTTGCGCAATGATATCAGGCACATCGCCGAGAACCCAGAAGAGTACTCGGACTTCGTCTCCCAGAAGGCTGAGCGCGCAGCGACGGTTGCTGGAAGTTACGCCAACACCTACGACGATCCAAATAAGCCCGCACGATTTTACAGCTACCAGTTGGGCGACGAAATCGTTGGGCTTCTAAGATCAGGAGGCCCGGCTCGGATTAAAGGAGACCATTTTCAGCAGCAGTTTGGGCGCAACGATATCACGTCCGTCGTAGATCTTAGGGTGACTCACCCGCTCGTCGAGAACGCTGGCGATATCTTGCTAGAACATCAACTGCGAGAGGACGGGGACCATCCGCTGATCATGTCGCGCCCGGCCCTAGCAGGCATGGAACCTCGTCTAGCGGACATGGGCTTTGTTCCCGTAGGTCGTAACCACTGGGTGCTTGATCCTCACCAGCGCCCCGATGTGTGGGCGAAGAACGAGAACGATGAGTGGCAGCGGGTAGGCAAGCCTACGAAGTATCTTTCCAAAGATGGGGGCAGTGATGTCGGTCCTCAGAGAAGCTACGAAACAGATTCATCGGACGATGATCCTTCATTTTACTTGGAGCGCGCTCTTAGGGGGATGCACATGGAATAAATCTGCTGCAATAGCAGTAACGGGTCTGAAATGACGGACATTTAACCGTTCTATCTGAGCTCAACGGTCTTGCTTCAAAGGGGGCGCACGCTCGCTGCGTCGCCCCCGCCGGCTGAAACGTTCGTTCAACCTTTCTCCGAAGGCGCTTACGAAGCTGCGGTGGGATGCGATCCGAGGGGCGTAACGGGGACTTCCTACAGTGGCCATCAACGAGCAGCAGCGACCAGCCACCGCAGGCAGCTATCGGGCAATGGTGCAGAGGGCTTGGACCCGAAAGCTGCAGCTGCACGGCCTCCATGGAAACGGCAGCAAGGCCCAAATTGTCGAACTAATCGGTCCGGATTATGCGTCGGGTAATTGGGTGAGCCAGCAATGGCTGGCTTGCGCGTTGGATTACCACAGACACTATCAGCCCGGCACTTGTACGGTTCTTGCAGGTTGATTGCACAGCGACAATGAAAAGCGTCTTGCAATGAATGGGCGATAAATGAAGCCAAATCCCGTCTACGCGATCTGCAGCTTTAACGACATTCCGAGCCGCCAAGCTATGGGATTCCATCTTATGGTCGTGGATGATCACGGCAATCACCGGCCGTGGTCCATCGTTGTGGTGCGCTGGGGCAAAAAGGTGCTTGGCTACACCAATAAATGCCCGCACAACGGCGTCAATTTGGACTGGGTACCGGACGAATTCCTCGATCCATACGGTATCCGGCTAATGTGCGGCAAGCATGGTTCGACCTTCGAACTCGGCACCGGCCGGTGCGTCGAAGGTCCATGTCAAGGTAGGGCGCTCACGCCGATCGCGTTGGCAGTTCTGGACGGTGATATCTGCGTGGTTGGTGTGCATCTTGTCGAAGACGATGTATCGGCCAACAACTGAAGACCGCGCTCAGACCGGCCGATTCTCGTTGCGGTTTTTCACAGGCTCCATCCTCTTTAGCCCGTCTTCGTACGAGATCTCCTCACAGGACAGGTCGAGATCCTTTGCGGCATCGAGGAGGTAATCAAGCTTTCCGCCCGGATCGAGCTTCTTGATATCGTCCTTGTTGAGCCCAACCAGGTCCATCATCTCCTTCCAGACCGTGGATTCATCGCACGGTAGGACGTGAAAGCTAATATCACCGAACCTCACTCGGTACTTCGCCAGTAAATCAATGTTGTTGCAGAAAATGAAGTAGCTGCCGGTTGGGCTTAAGGTGCCGTCAAGGACGGTCGCGATGTCAGCAAGATAGGCGAAGGAATGCAGGTAGCCGGCCAGCACCGGAATAGTGCGTTCGCCGTCCTGCGCGATCGTCAACACCTGCTCAATCGAATAGTCTGGCGGTCGTTTCTCGTCCGCGACCTGAGTCTGGAATTTTAGTGCCACGTCGCCACGAAAGCCGAACCGGCCCGGCTTGGTAGTCCCGCCTTTGAGTACAGCATTGAGCAGGCGGCCCTCCTTCTCAAGTCTGCCGAGTGCGGTGTTCTCGATTGCAGTCATTAAATTCTTCCTCGATCTAAACCCTTCACCGACGCCTTGGCCGGTGCCAGGTGCGATGCAAATTGCTTGCCGTCGCATGCGTAGCGGCCTTCGCCGTAGCTTAGAAAAAAAACGCGTCCGT
This sequence comes from Bradyrhizobium sp. USDA 4486, assembly GCF_054057995.1. Taxonomy (NCBI): domain Bacteria; kingdom Pseudomonadati; phylum Pseudomonadota; class Alphaproteobacteria; order Hyphomicrobiales; family Nitrobacteraceae; genus Bradyrhizobium; species Bradyrhizobium sp. USDA 4486. The sequence continues at coordinate 5,275,267 of NZ_JBSRZV010000001.1, read as the reverse complement.
GGCTCCTATCGCCTCAAGGAGCCTTGTCGGGAACCCGACAACAGCTTCAATGCCAACAGGCGCGATCAAAAGAAGTGAGCATCATCAAGCGTCTGCCCGCTGGCACCTGACTTGCACTTTCCAGCTAGATCCAAGCTGATGAGGGAAAGCCGTGATCAACCTGACGGATAGCGCAGTGAATGCAATCAAGAGCGCGATTTCATCGTCGACCCGCCCGACCGGCGGTCTGCGCGTCATGATCGAAGCGGGCGGCTGCAATGGACTCAAATACAAGATGGCTCTGGTCGAAGAACCGAAGCCTGACGACACCGTGATCGAATGCGATGGGCTGAAGGTGTTCGTCGATAACAAGAGCCGTGAGCATCTGATCGGGACGACAATCGATTTCGTGACGGCAGTAGAGACTTCTGGCTTTACGTTTCACAACCCGAACGCCACCGCGAACTGCTCATGCGGAAAATCGTTCAGCTGATGAGGAGGGCATCGAAGTATGCCGGCCGAACCGGAACAACTGAGGCAATCGTCACCCATTGCTACAGACCGAGAGCGTCGCTTTCGCGGCGCCATCGAAGCGATTGGACCCAATCTGCAACGCGATGGTGGCGACTGTCACCTGATCGGGATTGCTCGCAGCAGGGTCATGGTCAGGCTGTCCGCTGGCCGCAGGTTGTGCAAGCGTTCAAGTGCGACACTTAAAGGCATTCAGGCGCGGCTTGTCGATAAACTCGGCGAATTGGTTCGCCTAATCCCCGTCGCGGCTGCAGGCGAGCTGGCCGATTGAGCGAAAATCGAATGCTGATTTACCTCGATAATAATGCAACGACGCGGACTGATCCATCCGTCGTGCAAGCCATGTTGCCGTTCTTCACCGAGCAATTCGGCAATGCCTCGTCCACGCATGCCTTCGGCAGCGGGGTCGCAGTCGCTGTGAGGCAGGCCCGGCGTAGCTTGCGTATCCTGCTAGGGAACGCATACGATCATGAAATTGTTTTCACCTCGGGAGGGACCGAGAGCAATAATGCCGCGATCCTCTCTGCGCTTGCGATGCAGGAAGATCGCGACGAGATCGTCACCACCGCGGTAGAGCACTCCGCCATTCTTGCGCTGACCGAGCAATTGGCGACAAGAGGAGTCAAGACGCACATTGTACCCGTAGATTCCCGCGGCCGGCTCGACATCGAGGCGTTTCGCGGTGCACTCGGGCCACGCACAGCGATTGCCTCGGTTATGTGGGCCAACAACGAGACCGGAACGATGTTTCCCGTGGAATTTCTGGCCGGGTTGGCCCGTGAGGCCGGCGCGTTGTTTCACACTGATGCGGTCCAGGCCATCGGTAAGGTGTGCGTGAACCTGAAGGACAGTGCGATCGACATGCTGTCGCTATCCGGGCACAAACTGCACGGCCCGAAGGGGATCGGCGCGCTATATTTGCGCAAAGGCACAAAATTCCGGCCGCTGATCTGCGGCGGATCACAGGAACGAGGGCGCCGAGGCGGGACTGAGAATATTCCCGGCATTATCGGCCTGGGAAAAGCCGCCGAGCTTGCGGCGGAGCGGCTTGAACCCGAACGCAATCGCATTGGCGCTTTGCGGGACCGTCTTGAGCAGGGAATCTTGAAGAATGGCGAGTGCGTTGTGCTCGGCGACGCTGGCAATAGGTTGGCGAACACAGCCAATATTGCATTCGACCATCTCGAAGGCGAAGCCATCGCCCACCATCTCGATCGGGCAGGCATCGCTGTGTCGCTCGGATCAGCCTGCAACTCCGGCTCCATTCAGCCATCGCATGTTCTGCGTGCCATGGGGGTGCCGCAGTGGCGGATGCACGGCGCCGTGCGCTTTTCTCTGTCGCGTGAAACCTCTGTCGCGGAGGTCGATGAGGTCGTGTGCGCAGTGTCCGACATCGTGGCTCGCCTGCGCGCCACCTCCCCCGTCGCAGTCAGGGAGTAGACCTCGTGAAAATCATGATCCGCCGGTCTCCGGACGCTGGCCTGTCGATCTACGTGCCAAAAAAGGATCTCGAAGAGCCAATCGTTGAATCGGAGTACGAGACGCTATGGGGCGGCTGGATCAAAGTAGCTAATGGCTGGGTGCTTGATTTGCCTGAGATGCCGAGCGGCACACCGTTACCGATCACAATTAACGCTAAAAAACGGGGCGAGAAGGGGGACGATCCGTGAAGGCGCCTCCACAGATCGACTTTGTCGATGGTGCCGATGCAAAGGCGAGCTCGTGGACATCGCTGCCGGGCTGAGGGCCGCGCGCGCCATTCCCTATGTCGGTCCTAGCCTCGCCGAATCGCGCAGATCCGATATGCCGACCACGCCGGAGGCGTTGGCCAGCTTCTTCGCGAGCAAGGTTACGCCGCCGCGGCGGGCTAGGGACAATGCGTGGGCGCAGCATATCGAGATCAGTCGAGGCGTTGACCGAAATCGACATTCAGACACCAATTCCGGACATCATCAAGGAAACGCGAACACCGGACAGACCTTTCTCTTCATCGGCTGTCGCTTCAACGACCAGCCCTTGCGTAGCTATGCCCGGCAGATCATCAAGCGCTCGGCCGACACCCACTATGCGATCATGGATCCGGGCGCGCTCTCTCGCAACGAGCTTCGCTTTCTACTCGAGCAAGGCCTTACACCGCTTGCGACCGGGCTCCCTTGCGCGGTTGAGATACTGATCACGCATTAGCGTCCTTGTGAAGCCCGAATCCCCCAGCTCGTGTCGAGCTATTTGCGAGAGCCGCAACGCGAGAAGATCCGTTCAGTGGAGCCGGGTTCCGGTGAGCTCATCGCGAGAATGAATGCGCAAGCCATGAAGCGCTGCGTGAGAATGACGACGTATCTGTCGCACTGACAACAAGCGCATCATTGCATGTTCTTACATGAGTCAGCGCCCATCGTTTCCGCTAATTCGTGGAGGTATGGCGGCAATTTCATCGTCTCCGCCATGGCATGCAAGTTGCTACCCAGCTTCTTGAGGCTGGCTCACGGATGGTCTTGGGGCCGATGATGCCTGAAGGGAAAAATGAAAATGAACGCGGTCGTCGGACGCGGAAAATATGTCAAAGCTGCAGTGGATGGCGGCAAGATGAAGTCCGCCGCCGAGCATAAGGGCTGCCGCGCTTCGGCCAACACCGGGCAGGCGAGCTGCGGCTCGCAGGCAGGGCAAGGCGATCTGCCGATCGAAATCTGGGAAAGGGTCAAGAACCATCCCTGCTACAGCGAAGAAGCGCATCATCATTACGCTCGCATGCATGTCGCGGTAGCGCCTGCCTGCAACATCCAGTGCAATTACTGCAACCGAAAATACGACTGCGCCAATGAATCGCGTCCGGGTGTGGTAAGCGAGAAGCTCACGCCCGAGCAGGCGGTAAGAAAAGTGCTCGCGGTCGCGACCGCCATTCCGCAGATGACGGTCGTTGGCATCGCTGGTCCCGGCGACCCCCTGGCCAATCCGGCAAAGACGTTCGAGACCTTCGAGCTGGTTGCCAAGGCGGCTCCAGACATCAAGCTTTGTTTGTCCACCAACGGACTGGCTCTGCCGGACCATATTGATGCCATCGCCAGGTCCAAAGTTGACCACGTCACCATCACCATCAACACGATCGATCCCGAAATCGGCGCCAAGATCTATCCGTGGATCTTCTTCAACCACAAGCGCTACACCGGCATCGACGCGGCAAAAATACTTACAGATCGCCAGCTGCAAGGCCTCGAGATGCTTAGCGAACGAGGTATCCTGTGCAAGGTCAACTCGGTGATGATTCCGAACATCAACGACCGCCACTTGGTCGAGGTCAACAAGGCGGTGAAGTCGCGCGGTGCCTTCCTTCACAATATCATGCCACTGATCTCTGCGCGCGAGCACGGCACCGTATTTGGCCTCAACGGTCAGCGCGGACCGACTGCGTGGGAATTGAAGGCGCTGCAAGATGCTTGTGAAGGGGAGATAAAAATGATGCGGCATTGCCGCCAGTGCCGCGCGGATGCGGTCGGTCTACTCGGGGAGGATCGCAGCGCAGAGTTCACTACCGATCAGGTCATGAAAATGCACGTTCAATATGACTTAGACATGCGCAAGGCATATCAGAGCAGGGTAGAGCGTGAGCGTGCCGCCAAAGTCGCGGCCGGCCAAAAGGAGCTTGCCGAATGTGCCGGAGAGATGAGCGCGATCACTCTTCTAGTGGCCGTCGCAACCAAGGGCTCGGGGTTGATCAACGAGCACTTTGGGCATGCAAAGGAATTCCAGGTTTACGAACTTTCTACATCCGGCGCTAAATTTGTCGGCCACCGCCGCGTGGACGTTTACTGCCAGGGTGGTTATGGCGAGGAGAACAGGCTTTCCGCCATCATGGGGGACATCCATGACTGCCATGCGGTCTTCGTGTCCAAGATCGGCGGCTGCCCGAAAAGCAAACTGATCGAGGCGGGGATCGAGCCCGTCGATCAATACGCCCATGAGTTCATTGAAAAGTCGGCGATCGCCTGGTTCAAATCCTATCTGGACAAGGTGAAGCGCGGGGAGATCCAGCACATGCAGCGCGGCGGCGCCGCGATCCGGCAAGGATCTGAGATCTTTGCAGCGTAAAAGGGGGAATATGTGCCATTCAAGATTGTCGCCTCGCAGTGTACGAGCTGCTCAGCCTGTGAACCCTTATGCCCGAACGATGCCATCTCGGAGAAGGGGGGGAGCTTCGTCATTGAAGCAGCGAAATGCACTGAATGTGTTGGCCATTTCGACGAGCCGCAATGTGTCGCCGCCTGTCCGGTCGACAACACCTGCGTGGTTGACACATCCTTGCCTCGCTACCAGGCGCCAGCTTAAAGCGTGAGGCCCATGAGTGGCATGCCAATAGCTGGTTCAGAAAGCGTCATTAGCTACGTGCTGCGCGTTGGCGGCGGCGCAGGCGCCGACGTTCGGTCCTCCATCACGGACGAGGACTGCGCTGGATTGCCGTGCGTTCGTGCTGTAGCTGGTCGACAGCACGGCCTTGGCGGGCATTTCATTGCGCGCGGTTGTGCAAAGGCGGCTCGCGCTGCCGAGAGCGCCCTTCTCGGCAGGCTGCCATCGTCGATGTAACTAACGATGCCGCGTGATGATGAAGTGATGCAGGATCTTGGCTGCGGTAGCCGCGGCGGCCCCCCGCATCTCAAGGAGCGATGCATGAGGAGCGATACATGAACAGCATCGTTCGCGACAGCGACGTCGTCGAGCTCACCGAGCCGCCTGTCTTCAGCTTTGGCCAAAAGGTGCGAGCCAATCGCACCATCCGCAATGATGGCACCTATCGCGGCAAGGAGATTGGCGACGTCTTAGTCAAGAAGGGAGAGGCGGGTTACGTCGTATCGATCGGCACGTTTCTGCAACAATTCTACATCTACGGCGTCGAATATCTCGAAAGCGGCTACCGAGTTGGCATGAAGCGCAGGGAACTGGAACCGGTGGACACCTGCGAGGAGGTCGATGATCTGCCGTTGCCGGAGGAGTCGTGACGCAGCGCGGTTTTCCGAAATATCGGCGTGGCGAGCGGGACACGACCGCAGTCGACCTCGTCAACGACCGCTCATTTCCCGATACGGAGCCCGAGGGAGTCTTGCTCGCCGCCGGAGCGACCGGCGAGGTTATCAACGTGGCGATCCATACCGAAGCGAACGTGCCGATCTACGTTGTCGATTTTGGTAAGCAGCTGCTCATCCGCTGTTTTGAGGAAGAATCACAGTGCTTTGAATGGAGACTTTCGCCATGAATGCTGCCCTGATGAGAAAGATAAAGGCGGGGCTGGTGCCTCACCCCAACGAGCTCGATCGCAAACGGATCGAGCGCGGCTTGAGCTCACGCAGGCGATATCTCTACGTCTCGCCGAACGTGACGCCGGTGAGGGGGGGCTACCTCGTCGAGAGCCCATGTTGCTCGCGCAACATCACCAAGGATGGCGCTCTCATCGATGTCGCGCTGATTCTTTATGATACCGTGTGCGGGGTCTGGAAGCTGTTTCGCAAGAACCACGCGCGAGGAATCTGGGAATTTTACAGCCTTTGCCATCGGTTGACTTCTGCAATCGACGAATTGAATGCGGATCCCGAGCGTCTGTTTTGGCAATGACGCCCCACCTTTTAGGAGTCAAAGAGGAGCCACGATGGCGCTCACCGCGGAGGAAGTGATCGAAATTGAGCGGCTGCTTGCAGCCGAGGGCGCCGAGATGGGTCCGTTTGTCGAGCTGCGCCGCCGCTTTCCGCAACTTGCTTGGGTGCGCTGTGATGCGTCGGATGTGACGGATCGGCCCTTCCGGCAGTTTCCGCATTTCGACCTTCATCTGATCGATGGAGCGGATCACTGCGTGCAGATTACGGCCGATCCGACGCGGGCGACCGGCATCGTATTGGCCAAAAGGAATGTTGGGCGGTGAGCACTACACTAGCAGAGTATCGGCTTGATGGCGCGCGCACTGTGGAGGAGAATACATCATTCATTCCACTGTCAGATCCCGATATCACCTTCGCCGAGCTCTCTGCAGTTGAAACGCTGCTGTGTTCGCCGCAAATCTCCAACGGGTGGACTACTGAGGCGTTTGAGCACGCTTTCGCCGCCTATCTTGGTCGCAAATATGCTGTTGCGGTCTCGAGTGGTACCATAGGGCTCCTCCTTGCGCTGAGGGCGCTCGGCATTGGCCCCGGGCACGAGGTTATCGCCTCGCCCTACTCCTTTCGTGAGACCGCGCACGCCATCAGTCTCGCAGGCGCACGAGCGGTATTTGCAGATATCGACTATTGGTCGGGAGCATTAGTCCCAGCGAAGGCCGAAGAGCGCATCACGGCCAACACGCGGGCGATTGTCGTCGGCAATCCCAACGGTCATCCAGCGCCATGGTCGGAGCTGCGCGCGGTCGCGCAGCGCCATCAGCTGCTGCTTTTGGAGGATTCCACCGAGGCGATCGGATCGAGCTACAAGGGTGAGCTCGTCGGCCGGTTTGGCGATATCGCGGTGTTCGACTTTGGTCAGCCGGTGGCCCTAACCTGTGGCGAAGGCGCAATGGTGGTGACCGACGATATCGACATCGCGCTCGGCTTGCGTCGCCATCGCGCCCATCGCCTGGACGAGCGCTCTTCCGTTGTTGTCGGTAGCACGGCACCGTATCAGGCCGGCATGAGCGATCTCACGGCTGCCTTGGGCCTGGCGCAGCTCAAGCGTCTCGACGAAATCCTGGAGCGGCGTCGGTTCGTCGAGCAGCTCTATAACACGCATATGCAATCGTTTGAGGGCATCAAGCCACCTTATGTTGGCCCCGATGTGACCGAGGTGAACTGGTTGCTTTATCTCGTTCATCTGGGGACGCGCTTCACGCGATCAGGGCGCGACGCCATTATCGATGATCTGCGCGGTGCGCAGGTTGAATGCGCCGCTTATAGCCAACCGCTGCACTTGCAACGCCACTACTTTGACTTTGGCTACCGGCGTGGCGATTTCCTGGTTGCGGAAAAAATAGCAGATCGCGCTCTTGCGCTTCCGTTTCACACCCATCTCACGAACAAGCAGATCGAGTTTATCGTCGAGACCATGAAAGATGCGTCGATAAACGTGGGAGCGGGTGCCGCGATTTACTAAGATGATCGTCATGCACGGCACCGAACAACGAGGGTTGAATTGCGATGTGCGTGGTAGGTCTCATCGCAAGAAACGAGCAACGGACCGAGAATCGTCGTTTGCGGCAGCGTTGTCGGATACATCGTGCCCCACATGCCGGGAGCGCGCCGCATGCCGCTGGAGGCATGCACTCGTCTTAAGGCCGCAAGGAAAATGCTCCTAGCGAGCGCGAAGAAGACCTGCTCGATAGCAGAGAAGGCGGCGCGTCCAAGGCGCGGCTTGAGAGCCTACGCGCCAAGGTGCCCAAAACCAAGCACATCAAAGTCGAGAGTCTCAGTGTCCGCTCAGGATCGTTTAGAGTTACCAAAAACAGGGGATCGGTATGAACTCGCAACAAGTCATCATCCACGTCCGCTTCGCTCCGAACGGAAGGGTGATCCAAATCAGCGAGCGTCCGGCGAAGCTCACGCCGAACCAGTGGTTTGACGTCCTCAACACCCGTGCCCGCTCCGCCTATCGAGCGCTCGCTCGTGGTCGTGGGATTTTTCAGCTGAGCCGGACTGCGATCGAAGCCTTCAAGCAGGAAAGTGCGAGGCCCGGATGAGCGAACCTATAATCAGCAACCTTATGAGCAGTAAGATCGAGGTTTTTGTCGTCTGTCCGGCCGATGCCATCGAGCGGAGTGGGGCCATGAGCTTTAGCCTGTCGCGGATTGACGATAGGGGCGAGAGCCGGCCGTTTCCGATTATTGTGGTGCGCACCTTCGGCAATGACTATTTTGGTTACGTGAACCGTTGTCCGCATGAGCGCGTCTGGCTGAACATCGGCTCCGGTACGTTTTTCTCGGCGGACCGCTCCTTTCTTAGATGCGGCCGGCACGGAGCGAGATTCGAGATCGACACTGGGATGTGCATCGACGGCCCCTGTGATGGACAATCGCTTGAGCCGGTAGCGCTCGCCGTGATCGAAGGTGACGTTTGCCTGTGCGGCGTCAAGCTGCTCGAGGATGATCGGTTTGCCGACCTCTTCGGGGACAGCGACGAGACCATGGATATCACGATCCATCCGGACTAACGGGCCTATCGCTTTGTTGTACTCCAACTGCCTGAGGCGCTTTGCCCTCGAATGAGGGCGTTATACTCGTGAGCGTTGGTAGACGCGTGTCACAGCTTTTGATTGGTGAGACATAAGAGGCACCTCGTCGGTTGCGAACCTGCACTCCGCGACCTCCGCAGCACCAACAAGCTGCTCTTGCGCTGGCTCGTCAAATCGAGGCCGGCGGGCGGGACATGCTTCCTATCGCTGTCGATATCTTTCAGGGGAAATGCCCCCGGCGGCTGGAAGTTCGCCGAGGGCATCGTCTGGGCTTGGAGAATGGCGGGACCCAGACTGACAGGATCGTTTGGGGGATGAGGAACGACGATCCTGTGTCAGAAGGCCGGCCGGTGCAGCTGGCGTTGTTGCCTGCGCTGCAACTGCCATGCCAAACCTCGGTTCGTGCGACACTCTTAGCGAATCGCGACACCATCGTCAGTCCCTGCCTCGTTGGGCTCGCACGACAGGCGCTATCTGTTGAGCAAACGATAGATGGGCAGCGGCGCGGCGCAGCGTCCAGCTTCAGGGCGAAAAAGATGCTGTGGGCTCACGCCAGTCAATGCGGCCAGCACCCATGGCAGAACACGGCGCTCGATTCACCGCGCTATCCTCGAGCTTCTCGCTGGGCGGCTCGAGGGTCATGAAGATCGCTGCTCATTCCAAGATTTGATAGCGCAAGAGCTGGGCAAAATAACCGAGCTTCTCGTTATTCTGCGTACGAATTGCAGAAGGTTGACGCGGGAGGTCAAACCGCTACGCGAGGTTTGTCGTGTCCGAAACAGAACCGAACGACATTGTCGCGACCTTCGTAACAATTGTAGGTCGCGCAAAGCAAGAGATCGTTGCAGTAACGAACGTTACGCATCTGGTGTGCAACTTGCTTCGGAGAAGTTGGATGGTGAGCAAGTTAAGCGGGAGCAAAAAGATCGAGGTGAGCAGAAGAGGTTGATCTTCAGCGACGACAATCACTAGGGTGCTCACTTATTTAGCCTGTTTTGGCAAGCGCGAGTTGAAATCATTAGCACCAATTGCTCGCTGCGGCGTTCAATCGTAAGAGATTGTGGGTTGCGATGTGCTCGCATCTTGCCTCTTCTCAGATGAAGCACATTGATCACAGGAAAGGCGCATGAACACAGAAACCGAATTCGAGATTTCTCAACTTTATAGGCATCATGTCTTTGCCTGCAACACGCAGCGTCCGCCAACTCATCCGCACGGCAGCTGTGGCGCCTCCGGCGCGCAAGCCCTGTGGGATCGAATGGCCAAGGCGATCGAAGCGGAAGGCCTCAACGATATTGGCTTCACGATGGCAGGGTGCCTTGGCTTTTGTAACTCTGGTCCCTTGATGGTCGTCTATCCTGACGGAGTGTGGTATCGCGCGACCACGCCTGAGGATGTTGACGAAATCGTAAACTCCCACCTCAAGCAGGGAAAACGTGTTGACCGCCTTGTGATGGTGTTAAAGCGAAGCTAGACGCCTCCACTAGCGGCCACTTGCCCGGGCCAGCAAGCATTGACGGCTTGTCCGGCGATGAGCTGGCCGCTCGGAGGTCAGATCGTCTGAGATTGAGCGTAGCTATCGCGCCCCGGATGAGAACAGCAAGTCATTGACGTTTCGCGGCGTGCCGCCCTTCTTCTCCGGCCGAATCGGCAGATAGCGGGTTTGCGGAGCGCACTCTGGGCGATCTGCTTGTGTACTGTCGCTCCATGTCGCGCGATCCGTAGCTCACAGCGAGATCATTGCTGCAAATGGCTCCCGGCGTCTCGCGAAATGACGCGCCCTTGACGCGTCATCTCGCTCTGCTTGCGCTGCGAGGTTAGGGGACGCGCTCGATGAGCTCGCCGCGTCCGGGTTGATCAAAGGGACTCCCCTTTCTGATCCTGTTCTAGTGTCAGAACTTGTAAGTGACGCCGCCGCTGACGAGCCATGGGTCGATGTTGGCGCGCCCGGTGACGGGAATCGAATTGTTTACGGTCGCGGTGTACTCCGGCCGCAGCCATAGCTTCTTCACGTCAAAGTTGAGGCCCCAGTTACGATCAAGCATGTAATCGAAGCCGAATTGGACCGCCGCGCCGAATTGGTTGCTGATGCGCAACTCCGTAACGGCAAGACCGCCGAGCGACGTATTGGCTGCCGATTGGTTGAAGAACGCAGTGTAGTTGATGCCCGCGCCGATATAGGGCTTGAGGGCGCCGAAATCGGTGAAGTGATATTGCAGGGTCAATGTTGGCGGCAACAGCCAGGCTTTGCCGATATCGAGGCCAGTGAGCGCGCCATTGCCGCTGATGTGATGGCTGGTCACGCCAAGAATGAGTTCGGCAGCAACGTTTCTTGTGAAGAAATAGGTGATGTCGAGCTCGGGTATGGCTTGATCGCTGATCGAAAGCCCAGAACTTGGTGAGGACAGCGAGGGTACCCCGGCGACGCTGACTGAGCTGCCTGCGGTATCCGGCAAGACGCCAAGTACGCGCAGGCGGATCATCCATGGATTGAAGGATTGGATCGGGGGCGCTTTATAGTACATCGGCGCCCGGGCCAGATCTGCAGCCTGTACCGGGATGTTGGCGAACGAGGTTGCTAGCGCGAGGAGTGATGCCCTCGTCAGAACTGTCCTTGTTCTCATCGAATTCTCCATTCCAAAAAATCGCGCGAAGAGCCGCGCGAAATCTCTGTCACACAAGGCTAATGGCGGGGATTTGATACCGATCAAAATGGGAGCGAGCAGAGCGCAATTATGCCGCTACGTTGCATAAGGATCACGGCGGCAAAGCGTAGAGATCTGTTCTGATCGTTATTCAATCCAAGAGAGCCGCGTCTCTTCAAGAAGCCGCATCTCGGCTTAGTGCTTCGATCCAATCCACCGCGGACGTCATGCGCGGTCGCGGCCTCTCACAAGAGCGAGCAGCGCGGCGATCGAGCGCAATATAGGCGATGCGCCCTTACGGGCAGCCACTCGCGCGGGCTGTCTCAGCGAAGGTCCCGTCGCCTCTTGCCCAAGAAGGAAGCCGGAAGTGGCAAACGTCATCTTTGGCTTGTTTGATGGACTGGGAGCCGTTCCTTCGTTTCCTCAGGTCTGCGGACAGCGCGTGGGGTTTGCTTCGTGCAGGCATCCCTCGAGATCATCTTGCGTCTTTCGGCCAAGCAGCGACAGCACGGGCTCATGATCGAACCCGGCACATCGTGCCCCGTCTACGTCGATCAGCGGTCGTCGTATCAGGAGCGGATCGCCCACCATCAATGCGATTGCGCTTGCCGCGTCGATAGTATCGGGATTGATCTCGCCTGACTTGATACGTGTCGCCGCCCGGTTGAACCAGGAGGCAACGGGCATATTGCCGAAGAAGCGGCGTAATTGCTCCGCATCCCAAGGCTCCTTAAAGATGTCTTGGGCGATCACCTCGTGGCCGGCGGACTTCAGCGCTTGAATCTGACGCGCGTTAGTGGCGCAGCCGGGCTTCTGATAGAACATGATCGTCGCCACGATATACCTCTGTAGGCGCGCTGAGCTGAACGATTGGCACGGCGCGGCTGCTTCGGGAGCCTGTTCAATTTCTTGCCGATCATCCCCAAAGTCGGCGCACCAAGCGCCGTGCCATGTAATGTGACCTCGCCGCTGGTGCGCCAGGTTTCGGGCCCGACCGGAATACTCACTGTCGTCGTATCGGAGCAACTTCCGTTCCACACCTGAAGGCATCGGAACAGGTCGCGCAAATCGGCGTTTCGCATTGATCGTTGTGGTCGTTGTTAGTTTTCTGACAGCCGCGCAGATCTTGTTAGATCCAAAACAGCCGCGGCCTTGCTCACCAGCTAGTTGATTTTCAGAAACGTAATCAGAAGCTTAAGGATCGCGGTCAAGCGTTGGCACGGCGGTTGCTAATAAGCGGCAGCAACACTGAGTGAGGGCTGAGCGCACGCCGACGCGTAAGACGAGCGATGTGCTCCTTCCCTTGGACCCGTGTGCCCCCGTTTCTGAGAGAGAAACAAGCTCGCGCGCAAGAAGCGCGCAACTTTTGGCAAATCGGTTGATGGAGAGCAACATGTCTTCACTGAGACAAATCGCGTTCTACGGGAAGGGCGGCATCGGCAAGTCGACCACTTCGCAGAACACACTGGCGGCGCTGGCTGAGATGGGGCAGAAAATCCTGATTGTAGGGTGCGACCCGAAAGCAGACTCGACCCGGCTGATTCTGCACGCAAAGGCGCAAGACACGATTTTGAGCCTTGCAGCGAGCGCCGGCAGCGTGGAGGACCTCGAGCTCGAGGACGTAATGAAGGTCGGCTACAAAGACATTCGCTGCGTGGAGTCCGGTGGTCCTGAGCCGGGTGTCGGCTGCGCCGGCCGCGGCGTCATTACCTCGATCAATTTCCTGGAGGAGAACGGCGCCTACGAAAACATTGACTATGTCTCATACGACGTGCTCGGCGACGTCGTTTGCGGTGGCTTTGCGATGCCGATCCGCGAGAACAAGGCGCAGGAAATCTATATCGTGATGTCCGGTGAAATGATGGCAATGTATGCCGCGAACAACATTTCCAAGGGAATCCTGAAATACGCAAACTCTGGCGGTGTGCGGCTGGGCGGTCTGATCTGCAATGAGCGGCAGACTGACAAGGAGCTGGAGCTGGCGGAAGCGTTGGCCAAGAAGCTAGGAACTCAGCTCATCTACTTCGTGCCGCGCGACAACGTGGTGCAGCATGCCGAGTTACGCCGCATGACCGTGCTGGAATATGCACCCGATTCCAAGCAGGCCGATCACTATCGCAATCTTGCGACCAAGGTTCACAAAAATGGCGGCAAAGGCATCATCCCGACTCCAATCTCCATGGACGAGCTCGAGGACATGCTGATGGAGCATGGCATTATGAAGCCTGTGGACGAATCCATCATCGGCAAGACCGCCGCCGAACTCGCGGCCTCGTAAAGGTCGCGAGTCGCGGCCTTGCGAAGGTGCGCGACGAATGCCGGTCTCCCTCACCGCCCATCCCGGGAGGCCGGCATTCTGACGATCGACCCTGATCAAAACCAGGATGCGGCGGCGCAAGCCAGACCATTGTGGAAACTCACAAAATTATGTCCCAATCGCACTTCCTTCCGTTGATGGCTGATTGTGCCGTTGATACCAACAGTCAGATGCACAGGGGAATTGCAACCTACCGCCTACTCACCGGTGTGCCTCCTGCAGATGCCGATATTGCTATTGACAGCAATTTTGATCGCCATGTCCTGGCGTCTATCTTGGCGGCTGCCACAATGGATGGTGGCTTCCTTCCCGAGAAGACCGGCCTGTCCCGCCTTGAACTGGCGGCCCTGCTGGAGCAGTACTTTCCCTCGGTCGAGATCAAGCTCGCGGAGCGGCTCTCGGTTTTCAAGTGCGAAGAGGACGAAGAGATCGCAATGCTGCGCGACCTCTTGCTCGAGCAACGCTCGATGGAAGGGGATATCGGCCACTGGCTGGCTGCGATGATAGCGCGGCGCGCCATTGAGCCTGGCCATCTGTGGCAAGCTCTCGGCTTGCGCAACCGCAGCGAACTCTCCCGGCTGCTGAGCCGCCATTTCGCGCCGCTCGCCGCACGCAATGTCAACAATATGCGCTGGAAGCGCTTCTTCTACCGCATGCTTTGTGAGAATGAAGGCCTCGTGATGTGCACAACACCCGTGTGCAACCAATGTGAAGACTTCAACATCTGCTTCGACGAAGAAAGCGGTGAGAGTCGGATGGCCGAGCGCCGGCGCGATTTTCTGTTGCAGGCGGCTCGGCCGGTGGTTGCCGGCGACTGGCCAACTGAACTGCCACAAAGGTCCGCTATCGCCCCGTCATCAGAGAAAGCCTCGCCGGATTTGGTAAGCCGCGCGGGAGGTTGAGGGCGGCGGCTGACGCCGTTTCAGTGCGAGCGATTGACCATGTGTGTCGAAGGAGGGGCGGCGGCCAGAAGTGCTCCGCGACTATTCTCTCATCCCGGCGCCCGGCAATTGCATTGCGTTCGAACTCGGCGTGGCAACAGGCAAGGCGCGCGCTTCATGAGCCTGTCGCATTTGCGGCAATCCATTTGCTGAAGAGGGGTCGAAGACCGAAGTGTTAGCTTCGCCCGTGGGTTGCCTGGGTCGACGGGCTGGCATGCTGGTTGCTGAGGCTTAGGTAGGTCAAACAATGAGGAGCTCTCGCGTGATTGCCGCCAACACGGCCGCCAAATCGTCTTGCTTCGACCAGGTGCGTGCCAAGCCCACCGTGCTCAACGACACGACATTACGCGACGGCGAGCAGGCACCTGGCGTTGCGTTCACCACAGAGGAAAAGCTGGCGATCGCGCGGGCGCTGGCGCGGGCCGGAGTCACGGAGATCGAGGCGGGAACGCCGGCGATGGGCAACGAGGAGATCGCCGCCATTCGCGCCATTGTCGAAGCAGATCTTCCGCTGACCACCATAGGCTGGTGCCGGATGCGGGAATCGGATGTCGACGCGGCGATCGAAGCAAAGGTGTCCATGATCAATCTGTCGATTCCGACCTCCGATGTCCAGATCGCGGCTAAGCTAGGTCGTCATCGCGACCTGGCGCTGGAACGGGTAAAGCGAGTGGTAGGCTATGCCTGTGCGCGCGGACTTGAGGTCGCCGTCGGTGGTGAGGATTCCTCCCGCGCCGACATCGATTTTCTCATCAGACTGATGGCAACTGCAAAAGCCGCGGGCGCGCGTCGCTTCCGTATTGCAGATACGCTCAGTGTGCTCGATCCCGACGCAACCTACGCGCTGGTCAGGGATTTGCGTGCGACCACCGATCTCGAACTCGAATTTCACGGTCACGATGATCTCGGACTCGCAACCGCCAACACGCTCTCCGCTGTCAAGGCTGGCGTGAGCCACGCCTCAGTGACCGTCATCGGGCTGGGCGAGCGGGCCGGAAATGCCCCGCTTGAGGAAATCGCGGTCGCACTCAAGCAGCTATACGGGCGCGAGACCGGCATCATACTCCCGGAGCTCGAGAACGTCGCCGCGGTGGTAGCAGCCGCGGCCGCACGTGCGATTCCTATGAACAAGGCCATCGTCGGAGAGCATGTATTTACGCACGAATCCGGCATTCATGTCGATGGCCTTTTGAAGGATCAACGCACCTATCAATCGCTTGATCCCGTTTTGCTTGGCCGCTGCAACCGCTTTGTGATCGGCAAGCATTCCGGACTTCGGGCGATCACCGCGTTACTCGATGAACTGCAGCTCGTCGCCAGCGCCGACCAAGCCAGACAGATTCTGTCGCAAGTCCGCAAATATGCCATCGAGCACAAGCGGCCGGTCGAGCGCGAAACCGTCGCGGCGATCTGGCGCGACGTGTGCGGATACCTGGCAACCCACCCCGCGTGAAAAGCCGTGTCCAACAGCATTAGCGTCGACCATTCGCAAACCGACGCGCCGAAAGGACGGTGTGCGATGGCGCTGATGTGCGCGAACGGCGTCCAGCTTTCGCACATCAGATCCCCTGGCGCGATCTCACCTCCAGATCTTACTTGCCGTTCCGCCATACATGCTGTGATCTCCTACCCAATGCCGAGCCGTCCCGGGACTGCCAATCGGCGTCTTTTCGCGCGGCTGATTTCCGGTCCGGCGACGGTCCTGATGAGCGTCAACCTCGATCGTGGTTTCGCAATTGATCTCGGAGCTTCATCGGAACTGACGTCGTCACCGGCGGACCTGCCGATCTGGAGCAGCGAAGTTGAGGGCACCGCTTTCCGGAGTGAGGCTTTGGCCATGCGGACAGCTGTGCGAGGCAGGACGGCAGCAGTCAGCAGGAGCCGCCCCATCTCGTTAAACGTCCAGAGCTAATCCGAAGGAGGACTTTCGATGATCAACTCACCCCCGCCAGCCAGTATCCTGGATCGGCTCAGCAAGGCCTCGTCGGCAGAGGATTTTTTTTCGCTGCTTGGCGTCGATTACGACCTTAAAATCGTGAATGTCGCGCGCCTTCACATCTTAAAGCGCATGGGACAATATCTTGCAAAAGAGCAATTTGCTGGGGCCCCAGAGGCGGAAATCAGAGCTCGGTGCAAGGTGATGCTGGAGCAGGCCTATGCCGATTTCGTGGCATCGTCACCGATCGACCAGCGAGTGTTCAAAGTTTTGAAGGATGCCGTCGCAGATCCTAAGAAGGCCGCGGCCTTTGTCCCGTTGAGCGAGCTGAAGTGATCTCGCGCTCCGCTGCAAGCAAGGTTTGCCCGACGGGGCACCTGGCAACCCCATTCGCGGCCTTCGTCTTTATCCGAGTCAACTCTCTGCAGCCATCACCCGAGCGGCGGCTGTCGTATTCCCGACCCATGTCTGAACTGGTCGTGTCCACGGTATCAGCGGATATTTCAAGTGTCTGCCAAACCATCACTTTCGGCTGACTTTCAATGGTTCTTGCAACTGGTACGACACTTGCTGTTGTCCTGCCGATCCGATCATCGATGCCGGCAGGTGGTAGCCGTCCGAGATGAGCTTGAAGGAAGACCCATGATGATGCTTTTAGTGCCTGCCGAGTCCTGCGCCAACCTACAATCTCGCCAGGTCCGTTCGAAACGGTCTTCGACGCGATCGAAAATTCCGTATCGACGGTGAGATGGTGGTCAATGGATAAGTCGCCTGTTCGCGCTACACCTGGAGAGGGTATGCACTGCGTCGTCCGCATCAAACCGCCCCCCGATTCCGCTCGGATTTGTCTCCATCTCATGGCGGATGGCAGAGAGGGCCACCGTCGGCCCATACAGGTTGTCGGCGCTGGAGGCTCCGCATGGATTGCGTGACAGGTGCGTTGCCAGGATCACCCTCGTCGTCACAGTCAATGTGGCGCCACTGTACCGAAAGTGACGCGCAGGTATTGCGCAGCGATCGGCCTCGCCAACTCAGGCATGGAAGCGAACGGTCAGAATCACCGCGGCACCCTGGCCGCCGCGGTGCCGCTCGTCGAACGCGAAGCGCAAGGGTTGGGTGTGGAAGACCTCGCCAAATCCGGCCGGACCAGTACGTCTATCGCGACGACGGGTCTTGTTGTGAGGCCGGTCCGACCAAGCATCCGGGGCCGAGCAGCCGGCCGCTTGCTGACCAAAAGTGATCTTCAGTTAACGAAGTTAAAAGGCAACCTGTGGCGCGGGCGCGCCTATCTTTCAGGGGAATTTAGAGTATGAGCAATGTCACCAGAACGGCGGTGCCGGCGGCGTCCGGCCGCGCAGCAGCCAAAAAAGAACTGCCGGAGCACTTCAAGGCGTACAAGCACGTCTGGGTCTTCGTCGAGCTGGAGCGCGGCCAGGTTCATCCGGTTTCCTGGGAGCTCATGGGTGCGGGGCGCAGGCTTGCCGATAGGCTAAAGGTGAATCTTGCCGCTGTCGTTATCGGTCCGGAGGGGCAGCACACACGTAACGCCGCGCTTGACGCATTTTGCTATGGCGCCGATATGGCCTATCTCGTGAGCGACAATGTTTTGTCGGATTACCGCAACGAATCCTACACCAAAGCGCTAACCGAACTCGTCAACACCTACAAGCCCGAGATCCTACTGTTGGGGGCGACGACGCTCGGTCGCGATCTCGCGGGTTCCGTGGCGACGACCCTGTCGACGGGGCTCACTGCAGACTGCACCGCGCTGGACGTCGACGCCGATGGTTCGCTTGCGGCGACGCGTCCGACCTTTGGCGGCTCGCTGCTCTGCACGATCTATACCTTGAACTATCGTCCGCAGATGGCAACGGTCCGCCCGCGGGTCATGCCGATGCCTGAGCGCGTCGTACGCGATGCCGCTCGTATCATCGTCCATCCGCTCGGCCTTGTCGAAGACGATATTGTCACGAAAGTATTGTCGTTCCTACCCGACCGCGATGCAGAAACCTCCAATCTGGCCTATGCTGATGTCGTGGTTGCGGGCGGCCTGGGACTGGGATCGCCTGAGAACTTTCGGTTGGTGCGCGAGCTCGCAACTCTGCTTGGCGCTGAATATGGCTGCTCGCGTCCTCTGGTACAAAAAGGGTGGGTGACGTCTGACCGGCAAATCGGCCAGACGGGGAAAACCATCCGGCCAAAGCTCTATATTGCCGCCGGCATTTCCGGCGCGATCCAGCACCGGGTTGGCGTGGAGGGCGCGGATCTGATCGTCGCCGTCAATACTGACAAGAACGCTCCGATCTTCGACTTTGCCCATCTCGCGATCGTCAGCGACGCCATCCAACTGCTACCGGCGCTGACGGCCGCATTTCGCGCCCGGCTTTTGCCGAATTCGCGCGCCCGGATCGCGGTCTAGAGGAGATGATGATGATTGAAGAGAGATTTGATGCGATCGTGGTCGGAGCCGGTATGGCCGGCAACGCGGCGGCATTGACCATGGCCAAGCGCGGCATGAAGGTGCTGCAGCTCGAGCGGGGCGAATATCCAGGATCGAAGAACGTGCAGGGGGCTATCCTCTATGCCGACATGATGGAAAAGCTGATCCCAGAGTTTCGAGAGGAGGCGCCGCTCGAACGTCACCTGATTGAGCAGCGGTTCTGGATGATGGACGATCGTTCCCATGTCGGCATGCATTACCGTTCAGACGACTTCAACGAGGAACGGCCGAACCGGTACACGATTATACGCGCCCAGTTTGACAAATGGTTCTCGTCCAAGGTGCGGGAGGCTGGCGCGACCTTACTGTGCGAGACGACCGTCACCGAGCTCCTACGGGACGAGCGTGAAAGAATCGTCGGTGTTCGTACAGATCGCCGAGACGGCGAAATACATGCCGATGTCGTCGTGCTGGCTGAGGGGGTCAATGGCCTGCTCGGGACGCGCGCGGGCCTGCGCGCGCGGCCGAGACCCGACAACGTTGCGCTCGCGGTGAAAGAGATGCACTTCTTGGCCCGCGAGACCATCGAGGCGCGGTTCAATCTCAAGGGCGATGAAGGCGTCGTGATCGAGGCGGCTGGTACCATCTCCCGCGGCATGACCGGAATGGGTTTCATCTATGCCAACAAAGAGTGCATTTCGCTCGGCATCGGTTGTCTCGTCGCCGACTTCCAGCGCACGGGCCAGACGCCCTACGGCTTGCTCGATCAGTTCAAGAGCCATCCCTCCGTGGCGCCCCTGGTAGCAGGGTCAGAAGTCAAGGAGTACTCGGCCCATCTCATTCCTGAAGGCGGGTACAAGTCGATCCCGCAGCTTTATGGGGAAGGCTGGGTCGTAGTAGGGGATGCGGCCCAACTCAACAATGCCGTTCATCGTGAGGGTTCCAATCTCGCGATGACTTCCGGCCGCATCGCCGCCGAAGCGATAGGTCTGGTGAAATCGCGCGGCGAGCCGATGAGTGCAGCAAATCTGTCGATCTACAAGAAGATGCTAGACGATTCCTTCGTCATCAAAGATCTAAAGAAGTACAAGGATTTGCCGCCCCTAATGCATACCCAGTCACAAAACTTCTTTCTCACCTATCCGCAGCTCATCTCCAAGGCGATGCAAAACTTTGTGCGCGTCGATGGTACGCCCAAGGCTGAGAAGGAGAAGGCGACCCTGAAATCCTTTGTCCAGGCGCGGTCATGGACAGGTTTGTTCGGTGATGCTTGTCGTTTTGCCCGGGCCTGGCGCTGACCGCGACAGTGTGAAGCCCAACGATGGAAAGTCAAAGCATGAATGTCGAATCCCCAGTGCGCGTCGAAGACAAGCTCTATTACAACCGCTATCTTGTCGACATCGGTCACCCTCACGTCAAGGTCCGTGCGCACACGACGCCATCGCCGCAGCTACTTGCACTCTTGAAAGCCTGCCCCGCGCGATGCTACGACCTCAACGACGACGGCCAGGTCGAGATAACAGTTGACGGCTGCATCGAATGCGGTACCTGCCGCGTGATCGCCGAGCCCACCGGCGACATCGAATGGAGCCATCCGCGGGGCGGATATGGAGTACAGTTCAAGTTCGGGTGAGGGTGAAACAGGGCCGTGGTGCGACCGAGTTAGGCGATCGGGTCTCAGCGCATCAGTGGCGCACTACGCGTCACTTGCGCGGCGCCTGGAATTCGAGCAAGACACTCTTGGTGGGGACGCTACACAAGCCGTGGCGTGCAGATGTGCCGCTCGTTCGGGAGCCGCTAAGGACTGGTTGTGGCGTCACTGAGTGGCACCACAACGCAGTCGATCGGATGGCAGAGGAAGGATCAGCCCCTCGCCTGAGAGGGGTTGGGCCCAGCGGCTTCGATTGCGATCGCCACTGACTGCATGATCGCCGCAAAGCGCACGGCGGTTTGGATCGCTTCGGAATTGACACCCGCGGCTCTCAGTGTCTTCTCATGGGCATCGATGCAGGCCCCGCAGCCGTTTATGGCGGAGACCGCAAGCGACCACAGCTCGAAATCGGACTTGTCCACGCCGGGATTGCCGATCACGTTCATACGCAGCCGTGGCGGCATCGTTTTGTATTCCGGGTTGGAAACAAGGTGAGCGAAGCGGTAGTAAACGTTGTTCATTGCCATCAGGCTGACTGCGGCTTTCGCTGCGGCGATCGCTACAGATGTCATCACAGCGGACGCAGCCGATTCCATCGCGGCAATCAGGGCTGCATTGCGGGTGGCAATCGCGCTCGCCAGCAGCAGCCCGTATTTTCGTTGCGGCGAAAGCGTCTCATCAGCCACCAAGGAGGTCAAGTTAAGCCTGACATCCTTCGCGAAATCGGGAATCTGGTCGCTTAGTTGTTCGATCGACGACATGCTGCCTCAAGCAACCTTCAAGGTTTCGCCGCCGATTTCTCGGTTGCATGGACAGAGCTCGTCGGTTTGCAGCGCGTCCAGAACGCGGAGCGTGTCCTTAGGACTGCGCCCCACGCTGAGATTGGTCGCATAGACGTGCTGGATGGTATTTTGGGGGTCAACAATAAAGGTGTAACGATAGGCAACCCCTTCTGGTGAACGCACGCCAAGACCGTCGACGAGGGTTCCCTTTGTGTCGGCAAACTGCCAGATTGGAAGTTTGTGCAGGTCGACATGTGAGCGCCGCCAAGCGAGCTTGCAGAACTCGTTGTCAGTCGAACCACCCAGTACAACCGCATCGCGATCGGCGAATTCCGTGGAAAGCCGGGCAAACTCAGCGATCTCTGTCGGGCAGACGAAGGTAAAATCCTTCGGATAGAAGAAGATGATCTTCCATTTTCCTGGAAAGCTCGCTTCGGTCAGCGTCTCGAATGCACTCTGTCCTCCTTCTTCTTGCGTTTGAAAACCGGGCTTCACGCCTGTGATCTCGAACGGCGGCAACTGACTTCCAATTCCGAGCATGTTGTCCTCACAAATTCGCTTTCTGTCGAAGGTGGCTTCACTGTTGAAGCAAGCTATGTGCCATCCGTTCTCAGGAGTGGAGTCCAGCGGCTTTGATACAGACATGCCCGGGCGCTTGGAGGGTCGATCTGAGAAAAATCTGTAGCCAAGCGCTTCCTTGCCAAGGTTCATGAAAGCAGTCTTGCTTTGCGCGTCCGCCTGAGATGTTCGCGCTGCGAGCGCTTCGTCAAAGACCGTTCTGCGCCCCTTAGAGCAAACCGCCTCATCTCGCCATCAATGTGATGAATGACTGTCGGCCTGCTGAGATCTAATGGAAATACGGAGCCTGACGAAGCGCGAGGTTCGTAGCATCTGGCGCAAACAAGAGCGGCTGTATCGCCGGCGACAACAGATCTCGCCAGTAAGGCCACATGCTCGCTTCTGCCAAACAAGGTGCGAGTAACCAGAGGCTACGGCGCTTCGCGCATTGAGACGCTTCAAGGGGCGCTAGATCACCAGGCTCGAGGGTTTGCCGGATTCTAAAACGCTTAAAAGCCAACCAGGCTCGCCTTCGGCGGCGATTTGGGGCTTGAACTCTACGTAGCGTCAGGTTGTACAGTCTGGATGATACATGCGGCGATCACTCTGAAGCTCCATGATCAGAAGGAGAGACCTCAATGTCTCAAGATCTTAGGTGCGTTAGGTATGTCGCTGTGCAGGCACGACCCGATTTGTCGCGGATGTGAGGGCATTGGCGTGAAGAATTGACTGAGAAGCAAAACTATCAGTCCGAAGTATCAAATCCCGGTAGGTCTTTCCATCGGCAATGGATCAGCCAAATTTCGACGCCGAGGTGCGGCATGCGCCCTTGCCGGGGGGTAGTGGGGCGAATGCCGTTGCGTTTCCGATGAGGCAAGTTGGCTTTCGTTTTCTCTTGGACAGTTTTTTGGTTTTAGCGATGCCACTCAGGAGCGAGCGCTCCGCTGCAGTTGGCCAGCTTGGGCAGGTGTGAGTAATGCACGAGCTCGGAGCAGCGTGCGTTGGGGTCTCTTTTGTTCGGCATCGATCTCGTCGGGCGGCTTTTTTGAGCTGGAGTCTACATGGTCGGTGCACCAGAGTGTGACCTTGGGTCGGCGATGAAGAGTTATGTCATCTAGGGAGAGTGGTATGGAGCCGGGTTATAACGATCCGAACTATTGGATGCGCTGGTACGCCGAGCAACAAGAGCTGCAGCGCGCGCGGCAAGAGGCCGATGCCCAGCCTGCAGATCGAGCTGTCTTCGAGCAGCAGTTCGACGAGCTGCAACTCCGCTCTTCTGAGGAGAGTTCGCCTGAGGCGAGTTCCCCCGAGGCTCCAGCCGCCCGGTCGCATGGAAATATCCACCGTACGGATATTGGTGGTTCGATGCGGATGCCGCCCAGGTCCAACCTGCGGGACAGTTCCTTCAGCAGCACGCGTTATAGCGTCGATGTTCCGCACGCTCATCTTGGCTCGGCCGCAACCGATTACCAATCTGACTTGCGGGACAGGCCATTCAGCAGCATGCGCTACACAGCGCCGTCGGAAGTACAACCGGAGGCGCGGACCAAGGAGAGCAAGTCCCGTGGACTGTTCTCGCGGGTCAAATCAGGGATCGGCAAGGTCTTTGGAGGAAGTCGCCGGGAGAAGTCGTCCGGGGGCTCGTCCTCCGACGCCGTTTATTCAGAGCTCCGCATGGATTTCGCAAAGCGCAGTCGACCGTCCGAAGAGGACCTGGAGCTGATTGAAGAGTTCAAGACAGCATTGGATAGCGCGAACCGTAAGACCAAGACCATCGAGAACTACGTGACGGCTCTTCGAATGTTCAGCGAGTTCCTCCGACCCAAAGGCATTACGCTAAAGGACCTGCTTGGCAACGCTGATCGGCTAGCCGCCTATAAAGATGAATTCATGAAGGTGGCGAGCGCCAACAGCAGGAACTATGTGGGTGGAGCATTGGAAACACTCCAGAATTTCCTGGCTGGAAATGCCATTCCGGCCCCAGCTTTTGTGAATACGCGAGAGCAACCGATGCATCCCCAGGACGAGCGGATGATCCGCCAGTTCATGGAAAACGTCAAAGACTACAGAATTACTCCCGATGGTACCAGAGGCCGCGGGACTGGAAAGGTCCCGGCTGCTACGATCAAGTCCAATGTGCAGGCGCTCAACACGTTCGCTCGTTGGCTCCGAGCCCAGAATAAGGGGCCATTGGCTCTTCGGGCGTTCAATGAACCAAGGTCGCTAGCCGACGACATCGACGAATACGTCGAAGCTGGTGGCGATGATCGTGACCGCCTCAGCGCTGCACTGTCTCACCTGCGCAGGATCGGGGCTGACGGGCTCCAAGCTGTCGGTGCCGGGGCCCGCCTGATGGGGCGCGAAACATTGTCGGCTCATCCGGAGGACATCTCCACGATCGATGACTTTTTGACCGACGCTCTGTCCAAGCTTGGATCTGACGCGACCAAGAAAGAGAAAGCAGCCGTTTCGACGATGGTTTCCCGGCTACGCTCTTTTAGTGATTGGCTTCAAAGGGAGGGCAGGCCGAGCATCATGGACCGAATCGGCGGCGATCCTGCGCAGCAATCGTCATTGAACGCAGATTATGCGGCGTTCAGTAAAGCCACAAAGCGGACGGCCCCACTCGATCCATTTAGAGAATACCTAGGTCTTGAGCCCCAACAAGGATTTCGCCCTTACGACGATGACGCCCGCCTCATCGAGGGCCTCGCTAACGAAGAGCTGAGCAAGCTTGACCCGAGTTCCCAGCACAGGAGAAAAACCATTCAAGGTACTGCCTCGGCGCAACGCAAGTTCAGTGACTGGCTCCGCGCAGAGGGCAAGGAGAGCACGCGAGCCGAATCAGCGGCAACAATGAGCAGCAACGCTCGCTGGATGCAGACTACCGAGCTTACGCCGAAGCCAAAGGGAAATCTGGCGTGACTCTCAAGAAGCTGAGGCAGTATGTGCAAGTCCTCGAGGCAAACCGAGCGCTGGGAGTATCCTTTCCTCAGCAAAGAGCAGGCTCGGACTCAACCTCCATCCCGACCTGGATGCGAGATTTGCCGACGCCGCCGTCCGAAAGTGAGTGGCCGCCGATAGTAGGCCCGTTTGGTCAGGCCGGCTTGCAGGAACCGGCTGGCTCGAGCTCGACCTCGTCCTGGCTGCGAGATTTGCCGACGCCGCCTTCCGACAGTGAGTGGCCGCCGATGGTAGGCCCGTTTGGGCAGGCCGGCTTGCAGGAGCCGGCTGGGCACCTGCCGACCTATTTCGACTTTCCAACGCCAAAAGGGTGAGCCAGCTCGGTCCTCAGACATCTATCGGGGTCTCGGTTCTCTGGTTGACCTGCCGTCCACACCGCAGGACATGCGTGACGATGCCCAGTCAGGACCGGTGCAGAGCCATGCCGGCAGACCTCCGTTCTTCATCGGGCCATCAGGCGTACCTCAAGAGCTGGAGGATATCGGATATCTCGTCGGCGAGGATTGGCAGCATGGCTCACAGCCGGTGCCGGATTTCCTGCTCGATGTACTGGACAATAAAATGCTGTTGCCGAGTTCGCGAATGGCTCCCCAGCCGGTCTCCATCAACGGGGAGACCTACTCCATCACGTTGGGTCCGCGAGGACGCCGCGACGCTCAGCTGATCCATCATGCTGGCCCATCCTCGGCTCCTAAGGCCAGGGTCGGCGGTTCGGCTGCGAGTGCCTCTGCCGGCGACCGCAGCGGGCGGGTGCTCGGAGCCAGGGACTGGCTGGGCGACGAGCATATCCAGCGGGACTACGAACTCCTGGCGCAGGAGTTATGGGCGAGCAACCCAAATCTTGCCGCCCGGACCCGGTTTGTAGATCCTCTCATGGCCTTTCGGGTGGGCCAGGGTACTAACGCCGACGCGCTATCCGCATTCCATCAGATTGTCGATGATCCCAATGGTAACGACACAGCCGACTTTCTGTTCTTGCCGGTGAATGACGCCAGCACCATGGACCTCGATGACCGCGGGTCCCATTGGTCGTTGCTGCTGGTGGACCGCCGCGATCGCAACAATCCGGTCGCCTACCACTACGACTCCGCCCGGGGACGCAATGACAGACCCGCAGCAATGCTCGCAGCGCGGGTGGGAGGCGGAGACAACCTGCAAAACGCCCCGATACGCCAGCAGAGGAACGGCTACGATTGCGGTGTCTTTGTGCTCGACGGTACGCGGGCGTTGGCCAGGCGGTTAGCGGGCAGACGTCAGCCAGACCTGAACCTAAGCAATCTCGTCGTCGACCGGCAGGCACTGCAGAACCGATTGAGGGGTTGATATGGGCGGAACGGGCAGCTGATTGAACTCTCGCCATAGAAGGTCCGCAATCGGCACGTTCGCAATAATCGGCACGTTCGCAATGCATCGCGGTGGCGCAGAGCGTGGGAGCGAACGCAAGAGCTAAGGCTGTTTTCGCAGGCGGCGAAAGAGCCCGATGGGCGATTTCGGGGACGAAGTGGTCGACAGTCTCATTGTCGTCATCAAGCGATCCGGTATCATCGTCCCCAAATAACCGCAGCCGGGGCTGAAGGCCCCGCTGCGCGCCCGGCGCGTTGAGATCTCGCGCCACCACTGCTGCAAGGATTGACGATCACAAGGCAGCAGCGTGCTAACGCCGGCGGTGAAGGTTCGCCAGTCGGCAAGGCATTTTTTCGGAACGGCTGTCAGGACTGGTACGCCTTGGGTGATCGCGTCAACGAATTCGGCGCGCAGGCCCCGGCCAGCGGCTTCTTGTTTGGCGAATTTGTTGATCACGAGAAGATCTATATTGTCGCGAAGTGCCCGGGAAACGACAGCTGCGGCCTCGGCAAGTCCATTTGTATCGAGATTACAGGACATAGCTCCGCTGCCGAGCGGCTGGGAAATCGAGATCTCTTGTCCTGTCGCAACGTCGATCGCGAGCATGACGTGCGTGCCATTTGCGCACCTCGCGTGTCGCTGCACGATGCCGCCGATGCGTACGCCTTGCAGCGCGATCTCCTGCGCGAAATCGGCGAGTAGCCTATCCACATCGTCTTTTGGACGGTAGAGAATAGCCCCCACACTATTCGGATCTATCTCATCCAGATTATCGATCACGGCCGGGCCCCCTGTTGATGTGTTCCTCGTATCGAGCTATAGCTGTCGAACGCTCTCATGCGGATCGTGGCAGGCGTTGCAAGCACCGCTCGGCAGCAGCGAGCGGAACGGCGCGCGCGACCTCCGCAAAAACGTTCGCTCCATTGCTGAGCCGTAGCGCATCAAACGAGCGGCGCGTGATGCGCGCCAAAAGCGGCACGCCAGAACGGCCGGTTTCAAGAGCCAGAACCAAGGTGACCTCCGCCTCGTCGAACGGCAGAAAGGCTTTGATGCGTGCCGGAAATACATTGAGGATCGAGCTTGCACGTGGGGGCTCGCACGCGATGCTGACATCGCCGGCTGCGATGCGTAGCCGCAGCTGTGCGCCCGGTCTAAGCGGCACTCCAGGTATCAGAAAGCGCGCCCCGTTGAGGCGGAGCATAATCAGCCCATAGCGCCCGTCATAGCCGCCGACCAAGGTATCAAGACAGACTGCCGCTTCGCCGCGCCCGGCAAGCGCCGGATCGCTCTGAACGACGTTGAGCGGCCCGGCCGCAGTCACAACGCCATCTTTCATCATGACAAGATGATCGGCAAAACGCTCGATATCAGCGTAATCTTGGGTGATATAGATCATCGGCAATGGGAGCTTTTCCCGCATGCGCTCGAGAAATGGTAAGATTTCGCATTTAGCGGCGCGGTCGAGCACAATGAGTGGATCGTCCAGCAAAAGGAGCTGAGGCTGGCCCAACAGCGCGCTGCCAAGGGCAAGTCGCTGTCGCTCGGCCGCGGAAAGATGTGATGGCGAACGCTCGAGCAGCGGCGACAAGGCAAGCAATTCGACCACTCCATCAAAATCGATTAGTGTTGGTGTCGATGTTGACGCCTTGTATAGGAGGGTGCGCCTCACAGACCAATGAGAAAGAGGAACTGGTGGTCGGAATACATATGCGATGGGACGCAGATGAGGCGGTCGAAACTTTGTCTCGTCCTGCCAAATCTCTCCATCGACCGCACAAAATCCAGTCGGCACATGCTGCACGCCAGCGATGCAGCGCGCGAGTGTGGTCTTGCCGCACCCGGGCGGACCAAAAATTGCTGTGACGCCTTTGGCCGGCAGACTGAATTGCGCATCTAACGGAATGTTCGCGAGAGAGCCGTTGAACGCAACCTCAATATAGCCCGCTCTTGCTTCTCTCATGAACCTGCGCCTGTGCTGTGTCTTCCCATCCAAGTCACGAGCACAATCGCTGCAATAGAGTGCTCGCCTGAGGGCATAAGCTGCGGCGGCGGACTGCAGATCTGTGTTAAGATCAGAGGCTTCTTGAGCATCTCCGCGCAGCGACGATCGTGACAGTCGGACGCTGCCCAGTGCGCTCGCCAATGAGAGGGAAAGCGCCTCTCCCTTAGCGCGAGGTTTTCAGCCTGCTTCGCCGGCCCGGGGGCTTTTGCTGAATGTCCAAATTGCGCGGCTTGAGAGGTTTGGCGGTAAAGATGTCGGCTCAGGCCAGAGCTGAATACTGGCTCGGGGCCCGAAATCCGCATCAAGGATCCCACGGCTTTGCTAGCCGATTTGAAGTTTGCGCCGGGAGCCACGGTCATGGCTTCTGCATTCTCGGGTGCGACCAGCATCAAAGCCAGATCAATCAAGATGAATCGGATAAATCTCATTGAAACTCTGGCTCCCCGCGCCCCTTCCTTGGTGGCGACTGGTTGATCCCTACCCAGCAATCCGCGTGCCGTTTCAAGGAATATCTGCGCGTCTTGCGCAAGGGAGGTTTTGTATCGGTCTCCACCCGACATCTTAATTCGTCACATCTTATTGTAGGACTGTGGACGCTCGCGTCACCATGCGCACATGTAGGAGCTACCACATGAAAGCTTAGGATGATCCATCGCCTTTTGGATTGGGGATGGTGCTGTGGCGAACATGCGACCGTAAAACTCGTCAATGAGGGACAAGTGCACGCCATCCGAGCTGGCGCACGTTGCGATCTGTGCGGAGGAGAAGGTCGGCGGCCGGGCGCTTGAAAAAAGGGCTGATGTGAGATGATATGCGGTGCCCGCGAGCTACGGCAGAACGTCTACCTAGCAGCACGGGTTGCCGACGTATTTCAGGGCGCGCGGTCCTTCGTTGCCTCGCGAGTCGACGCAGGATTGAGTTGCCCAAGACGGATGATTTGACCCGCTAAGGAACTCTGGCTCGGCGACGAACGGGTTGGGGCGCGAGGTCCGCAATTTGAGGCTACTGAATGCTCCAGCTTGGATCGCCTAGGGTGTCGCTATCGTGAAGGCCTATTTGTCTAAGGAGGGCTTTGGCGTTGCAATGGTGCGCGTGGGCAGTATCGGGTACTCGATCTTCGGCAGCTGCCCGGTGAGCGAATTCAGAAAGGCGACAATCTCGTCAGTTTCTTCATCGCTGAGCTTTGCTCCAAGCTGAACCTCACTCATGGCGCCGACCGCTTGCTTTAGACTCCAAACCTGACCAGAATGAAAGTAGGGCGGGCGCAATGCGACGTTGCGCAACGGCGCCGAGCGGAAAACATACTCGTCGCCGAGATCCTTGGTGACGGCAAAACGACCCTTGTCCTCCTTTGGAAGCAGGCTTTCGGCTGGCCTTTTAATGACGCCGAAGCGAAAATAATCCTGTCCACCGACATTAATTCCGTTGTGGCAAGAGGAACATCCCTTTTCGATGAATAGCTTTAGCCCGGTTTTCTGCTGATCGCTGAGAGCATATTCGTCGCCCTCGAGGTACCGATCGAAGGGTGCGGCGGGAGTAATCAAGGTTGCCTCGAAAGCCTCGATGGCCTTGGCGAAATTTTCAAACGTAACGGGCGCCACTTCGTTTGGAAAAGCCTTACTGAACATAACGACATAATCGGTCATTGAATTCAATGTTTTGAGCACGTGATCGGGCGTCGCATTCATTTCGACGCTGGCCTGGACAGGGCCTGCGGCTTGCGCCTTAAGATCCGCCGCTCGCCCATCCCAGAACTGCGCCACGTTGAAGACCGCGTTATAGACTGTTGGCGCACGACGTGACCCCAGCTGCCAACGATGACCAATCGACCTCGGCCCGGCATCTACCCCGCCCGTCCCAAGGTTATGACACGTATTGCAGCTAATAACGCCGCTCGCCGATAGCCTCGAATCGAAAAACAAGGATTTGCCAAGTGTGACCTTTTCATGGGTGATAGGATTGTCCTTCACCGCTGGAGCGACTGAGGGAATTGGCTTGAAAATCCGCTTGGCGACGCGCATCAAATCCTCATTGGCGCCTGCTGCGGGGGAAACCAGAATGGCTGAGGCCACAACACTTAACCTACCGGCCCTGGAAAGCTCGCGTACCGCTATTTTCCTCATGTGATGTCTCGCTTTTCTCCTAGATCGTGGAATCGCAAACATAGCGCTCGGTCCGCGTCCCCCCGCAGAACGACGTGCAGCAGTCAACGAATGATCCGTATGTTGGGCTAGGCTGCACCCAGGCCGACGCTCCGCCGGTGCTATAGCAACCGGCGTGCCAGCGGCCTCAAGGTCGAAGCCTACTGAGCTGGTTTCAAGCAATTGCGCACTGTGAATTGCAGCAAGCGGCTTGAGGCTGTCGAATCGACGGTACGTGACGGGTGCGACGAATCATCATCCAGCCACGGGAATCCTGGCCTGTCGGTCCAAGCCTCCGTGCTTCTCGGAAACTCACCCTACGGCACTCTTTGACTCTGCCGGTCAGCTGGCTGAGACCGCGAACAAAGCGAGCTGCGCCGGCGGAGCTTTTCGCTGCTCGGCTCGATGCGTGCGCTTTGAGCCTTCAACCCCCACACTAAGCTAATCGCCAGCAACATCAGTGACGTTCCTACCCGCGGGGCAGTCGGTCAGGCGTGCAGTTGTCAGGAGTTCGTCCTACTGCCAACAATGTGGGTACGCCCGTCTCAGCACGTATTCACACGTGCCGGACGCTCAAAGTGCTTGAATCGACCGTAGCGTCAGGTTGTAGGCATTGCGAAGCAGAACGCCGCCGGGAGACAGCATCGCCACGCGCTAATCGGCCGATCTTTGTCGTACCTCCGTCTTCGCAATGAGCATGTTGTGCGTGGCGGGACGATGATTCGGAGGCGGTAATCATTGCGGCTGCCCCGCAACGGGCGCGATCATGCTGCCGAGGCGCCCAATCCGGCAAACAGATTACGCTCGCGAGGCAAAGAATAATAGTGAAGGATATGCGGCTTAAGACAGGTTTGGTGAATCAAGAGCGACGAATGAGCTGGATTTGCAATGCGCATAGCTGTGCATCCGCCCTCGCTGCGATCGTGATTGCGATCGCAGCCACATGGTGTACAGAACAAGCTCGTGCGCGAGATCGTGGGGCCGAGCAAGTCTTAATGTCATGCAGACTAGACGTGATGCGCTTCTGTGACCGCTTTAGAGGGCCTAGCGATGTGGAGGTAGCCATCTTTTGCCTTAGGGACAACTTCAAGAATTTGCGCGGCGAATGCCGCCGCATCATGCCAATTGCGGCGGAGAGAAAAGAAGGACCAAGACGGCGTCTCAACAGGCTTCCGATCGTCCTCCATCGAGAGTGAGGCGTCCGAGTGGCAGTTCCAGAAATTGAGCGACAGTGAGGTGTTCAGACCTGCGGGCCAGAGTTTAGCCAGCGTGGCCGAAAGTCGATCGGGCTGAAGCATCAGCCTGCCGCGCCGCAATTCATCTATCCGGGGGCCGAGCTCCGTGAATCGATTGGCGCCGATCAGCAATGGATGTGCGCCCACGCGTGCTACGAGATTGCAATGCGCTCTGAACTTCAATTTCGTACTGAAGCAGTTGCGCTCTTCATCGCTGCAGCGATCCGCCGAGTTTGGGCTCGCCGTGAGATTGCCATCGGCTTGGTCGTGGCTGTCGGAAGGACAATCTGCGTAACTGTGGTGGTTACGGCAGGACATCTGCAGGAATTCGTGCTGCCCATCAATCTATGGCGTTGTGGTCGGCAACCAAGTATTTTCCGGCAGGTGGCTAAGTCGGCTATAACTGGCAAAAGATCGCCGGAACGTTAGCGTTGGAGGTTGTTCCGTCGTGGTCTTCTTCAGGTTTCTCAGCTGGAGAATAGCGTGGTTTCGACTGCCGGGCTCAAGACACAGATAGAGCCAGGAAACCTCTTTTGTTATCCGCCCGTCGACTTCCCGAAGGAACTCCTTGATGCCATTGCGGCGTTGTCGATGGGCGCTTCAGGGGAATCAGTTTGCCCGATCGTGATGCTCTTGGCCGAATACCGTTTCGGGCTCAAGGTCAAAGGAAACGCCGTCGCCACGAGCCGTTCAAAGGCAGAAAGTTGTTCAACCAGACGATTCTCGATGGCGTTGCGCTCCGCGCCAGGTAGGTCCGCTTTAAGGAGCCGACGGCACCGCCAGATTTCGCTCCGGAGCGATCTGGTCTCACTTAATGCATCATCAATTGAAGTCATCACAGATGCGTCGTCCCTGAACTATCAAGCATCGCGATGGTCATCGAGCGTCCATTCGTTGGCTCCGCATTCCTGCCGAATAATTGCACCCGAAGACTCGCGACTTTCCCGCCCATTCGTTCGGTGAGCAAAGATGCGCAGTCTACTGAAGAGTCGTAAATCGCAATTCATGCGTTCGAGACCGTTCAGAGCGCCATCGAAGACGACCCATAGGCCGGACGAATAGATGGCAGGCAGATCGCAAACTCAAGTAGCCCTTGTGCAACGTAGGCTGTCGATATCCGTGCCCCGAGATCGATAGATCTTTCGCAGCATCACACTCGAATCCAGATCGCGAAACATGCTGTAGTTCCGTCGGATCCATTGATGCAGCTCGGTGGACCAGTCATTCTCGTTGCGTAGATATCCGGTGAAGGAAAAGCCAAGCCGGTCTATATATCTCTTCAGGAACAGCGGAAGCGCGGGAATCCGAAGCACCCGCTCGCCATCCATCGCTTCAGGCAATTCGCCACGAAGCACGAATTCATTGTGGACGGTGACCAGCGACGCCGGCGGAATTCGGCGCCGCAGCATTTCATAACCGCGAAAGGAGATGCGGTCAGCGCCCGCGATGAAGAGAATGATGGGGGCGACATAGCAGCGCGCCGTCTCCTTCATGAAGCCGATCTCTTCGCACATCCTGAAGAATTCATCGAAGGCGTGAAAGCCGAGATCGATGACCTTGGCTACCCGGTCGTGGATGATAAGAGGGTCCATCAGCTGCATCTTGCCATAAGTGTCGATCACATCCGCGGTCTCCGTGATGTTGGGCAGGTAGTCGAGCAACGACGGCTCTTTCAAGTTGACATCAAACGACAGCGCTGTGCCGTTTTTCAACAGCAAGAACTCGCTCATGACCCGAGCGATGAGAGTTTTACCGACCTGCGGGCTAGGAGAGCAAATGATGTAGATGGGGGTTGCTAACATAGCCAGCAGATCAATTTCGTTTCGTACGTGGGCCCGACCTGAGCTCGCCGATGTGCGACTACTTCTCGCCGGCTCGGGTGGCGGACTTGGCGCCGGCCAATTCCGTCAAGTTGATGCGATCAAATTCGCTCCAGACATTTGCCAGCCAATGCCGGACATAACCGCGCAGCACGAAGGAGTTGTTCGCGGGTTCATCGTTCCGCCCCTTGTTCGCGACGAAGTCTACGAATGGGACGGATGCAACTTCCACCTGCTCGTAAGCCATCTCGTTGAGCTTCGGTATGACCAACTCAGTCGCATGTTTGATGCGGTGAAAATAGGAATTATAGGTCGCTTGATCCCACTGGAAGAATTGAGTGTCGTTGATGAAGTTCTTGACTAGGTAGTACTTTGCGCCGTTCATGAAGGTCGCGGTCTCCGCGATCTCGTCTAACGAAGCGATGGATGATCCCAGAATATGGAACACGGCGAATGTTATCTGGCCAGACCGCGCCGAGTCCAGAAATCCGATGTCACGCAAGGAAGCCAGCGCAGAGGACAGCAAGCCTGCGCGAGCATCAATGACCGTGACGGACAGCCCTGAGTTCAGGGTATCGAAGATCTTCATCTGGTCCGCTGTCGCCGTCATGTCAACGATCTCGGTGATCTCGGGATAAAAGCGCTTCAGCGTTCCCCGTGGCGACTCAGTGTCGAATGCGCGTGTTTGCACGTTGTTGACGCTGAAGTAGTCCAGTAGCGTTCGTGATACGGTGGTTTTGCCGACCCCTCCCTTGTCCGCACCTACCACAATTACAACTGGCTTCACCATGGAAATCTCCTGAGACACTCGCTATTGCCGCGCGCAAACTGCGCAACCGACGCGTCTCTGCTTTGGATGCGAACATGGCAGAAACAAGGGGCAATGAACCTTCGGATGCGAGAGATATGCAACCGATGAACATTTCAACATCAAGCGAGTGACGTCCTTGGATTGCAACGACGATGCAAGCCGATAATGGGGAGTAAATCACCTGTGGTGGCGATCTACGTGAGGTTTGTAAGCGGTTGGAATGCGTGCCGCCAAGAACCAATGGCCCGCCTGTGGTGATCGTTGCGTTGCCATAAGTGATCTAGCGACGCCGCAATCTAGATTGGCATAAAGCGACCGAATCTTACGTAGCGTTAGGTTGCGAGCTCGAGGAAGATGGCGGTGCTACGCGGCACGACTATGGCTTGGTAAATCGTCAAAGGTCCGCTGGATCAGATCGTCGTCTTTTCGGCAGACAGTGACCTTGAACGAGCGAGCTCTTACTCTGCTGAAGAGATCGAGATATGCGAGCGGTGAAACGGGCTGCTGAGTCGGCAAACCCGCCTGAAAGGGAATGCGAGGTGCGCGTCCACTTCTCGTTTCTTCTGGCCGGTCGCGCTTTATATAGTTGCTCTGCATATTCGGCCTCGGGTAAAGTTACACCACGCTTGCCTTCACATGGGGCAACCACCGGAGCGCTGCCAGACAGCCCCTAGGGTTTGCGCTGGAGGGGCATCGATGCCGCTGGCGCCACGGTACAGACGTGCCGGCTTAACGCAGCTCGAGCAAAGGCCGAAGGCGGTCGAAAGTAGCGATCCTCTGGCGCTGCGAAGAGCTCGATCCGGCCATCGTTGATAGCCTGGAAATGAAAAGAATTCGGACAAGCCATTTGGTAGGGGTTATTTCCACACCTGAGCTATTGCCCAATGGAGGACGACAGTGCCTCATCTTACTGTTCGCCGGCGCTATTTTCTATCTTGCATTTGGTTGCCCTGAAGACGTCAACCCGGACTACTTGTTTGGCAACGCGATTGAGCAAAAGCCGTGCTCGAGCGGCCGCATGGTAACTGTCCACGAGCGATATCTCTACGAGCTAAAGGCGGGTGGCTAGGCGCACTCTGTGCGGAGCAGCCAGGCGCTTGCTAAGCGCCTGGCTGCTAGAAGGTTAATTCGGTGGCGCCATCGGAGCGGCATCTAGCTGCTCGGTGCCTGGCGGAGGTATGGTCGCCGATGGCATAGTGGTCGGCTGCGTTGCGTCCTTTGGGGAGCGGCCAACGATAATTGTGAGCAGACCATCGCCCCACAGCCGCCGCGCTGCTCTCTTCGCGTCCGCCAACGTCACCCCATCGACCACGGCGTTGTGCTTTTCGAAATAGTCGATGGGCAGCTTGTCAAGCTGCTGCTGCTGCAGCGTCCGCGCAAGCTTTGATGATGTGTTGAGAGCCAGCAGTTGCGAACCCTTCAGGTAGGATTTTGCATCATCGAGTTCCTGCTGAGTCGGTCCCTCCTCGGCGATGTGGCGGACCTGCTTCTCGATTTCTTCGACCGTTTCGTAGGCACGATCGGCGCAGGTGCCGCTATTGCCTAGAAACATGGCTGAATGATCCAGCCAGACCATGTTCTCACGAACCGAGTAGGCTAGTCCGCGCTTCTCGCGGACTTCGCGGAACAAACGCGACGTCAGGCCGGCGCCGCCGAGGATGTGATTGACGACATAGGTGGCCATGAAATCGGGCTCGGTACGACGGACGGCTGGACCGCCAAAAGTTACAACTGTCTGTGGAACGTCGAGCGGAATAAAGACCCGCTGCGGCGGCTTTGCTGCGATGACGTCGGCGACCGGCGTCGCTTCCGCTTTGGTCGGCAGGCTGCCAAAGGTTTTATCGAGCAGCTTGCAGAGGATCTCTGGATCGACGTCGCCGACCACCGCGAGTTTGAGCGTGTCTTTTGCGAGCACGCGTCGGACATAGCCCTTGAGATCCGCGACTTCGATCTTCGGCACGCTTTCCAGCGAGCCCCCGACTGGGCGAGCATAAGGATGATTGCTAAAGGCGACTTCGAGGAACTTGCGATGGGCCAGAGACGAAGGATCGGTCGAGTCGTGCCGAAGGCGCGCAAGGACAGTGGCACGGATCCGTTCGACATCGGCCGCGTCGAAACGCGGCGAGGTCAGCGCCATGCGTAAAAGGTCGAAGGCGTCGTCTGCGTTGTCCTCGAGCGTGCGCAAGGAACCGCGGAAGTGATCATGGGTCGAGTGAAAATGCAGATCAATGGCACGATGCTCGAGCCGCTCATGAAAGGTCTTGAAGTCAAGCTCGCCGGAACCTTCCTTGAGCAGGCCAGCAACCATGTGGCTTACGCCAGGTTTTTGTTCGGGGTCCTGAGTCGCGCCGCCGGTGAAGGCAAATTCCATCGCGATCAACGGGACAGTGGAGTCCTGCACGAACCAGGCTTCTATACCGCAAGACGAAACCAGGCGCTTGATCCTGGTCCGGGCAAGCGTCCTCGTGGCGGCAAGCGAATTGGGCGAAGCGAGCGTGGCGATTGAGAGCGAGCCTCCCCCAAGGAGGACCTCACGTCGTGTGCAAGGATGGATCATTAGAGCTTCTCCCCGTATTTTGGGGTGGACTCTTTGATGAGATAGCCGGTCACCCCTCGCTTCTTGTCGAACCATTTCCGCGCGGCCTCCTGCACCTGCTGGGCACCGACCGCGCGGATGCCATCCGGCCAGCCCCGAATATCGTCGATGGATAGTCCCGTTGTGAGGCCGCGGCCATACCAGCGCGCGAGCATCTCCTGATCGTCCTGGGCGTAGGTTACCCGCGCGATCAGCCGTGTCTTGACCCTCTCGAGATCTTCGGTGCTCGCGGGATTACCCGCAATGTCGGCTATTACCTCGTCGATGGAGCGCTCGATCTGGCTGAGTTTGACGCCGGGTTTTGGTACGGCAGAAACCGCGAATAGCGAGGGATCGAGCGCGGCAGAGTGGTAGCTCGCTCCGGCAGTGACCGCGAGCTGCTTTTCGACCACCAGCGAGCGATAGAGATATGAGTTGACGCCGCCGCCCATCAACTGCTCGAGCACGTCGAGCACTGGACCCTCGCCGGCAGCCGCGGTGCGAGCCGATGGTATAAGATAATAGCGGTGCAGGGCTGGCTGCTCGATGCGGGCATCGGCCAACGTCACTGTGCGCGGCGCGGCCGGCGTCGGCTCCTGCGGCCGCAAGCGTTCCGGGGGAATTGATGCTTGCGTGGGGATGCCACCAAATGTCTCCGTCACCATCGAGCGGATTTCCTTAGGGGCGACGTCGCCAGCGACAATCAGGATCGCGTTGTTCGGTGCATAAAAGCGCTTGTAAAAAGTAAGCGCATCCTCTCGGGTAAGCTTTTCGATTTCATGCCGCCACCCGATAATGGGGCGACCGTAGGGGTGGTTGAGGTAAAGCGCCGCCATCATCTGCTCGGCGAGACGTTCACGCGGATTGTTGGCGACGCTCATATTGAATTCCTCCAGAACGACGTCGCGCTCGCAAAGCACGTCCTCATCTTTGAGAATGAGACCGGTCATGCGGTCGGCTTCAAATTCCATCATCTTACCGAGGTGCTCGCGCGGCACGTGCTGGAAGTAGCTGGTGTAGTCGAGCCCGGTGAAGGCGTTGTGAGTGCCGCCGGCGCGCAGGACGGTCTTGGAGAAGGCATCCGCCGGATGTTTGGAGGTGCCCTTGAACATCAGGTGTTCGAGGAAATGCGCCAGCCCCGATTTGCCAGACGGCTCGTCGGCGGAGCCGACCTTATACCAGATCATCTGAGTCACAACGGGTGTGCGATGATCCGGGATCGCGAGCACCTGGAGGCCGTTCTGAAGCGTGAAGCTAGCGGGCCGATCTGATCTGACCCTGTCGGCAAAGACGCTCTCCTCTTCAGGTAGATATAAGTCACTGCTATCATCCCATCCTGTGCTCGACCGCCGGCGCGGTGAGCGTCGTCGAGCCGGAGGTATTAGCGGCGGTACCTCCTGCCTTGGCGGTGACCGAACTCAGAGTCTTCATGGTATCGCCTTTCATTCCATGCTGATCCACGTTCATGGCAGGCAAATCCGACAAAGCGCGGAGCCGCCCGTTTTGCCAAACAGCAGAGCAAAGACCGGACCAGTTGCTGGAGTCGCGTACTCACGGCCGCGCGCACGCCAAGTGGATACAGAACAGAACTGGCACCTACCATCCTGGCAAAAGGTGAACCGTCGACGTGTCGTGAACACGACATTTACGCACGACGCGTCAAGAAAACCTGGCGTCAACTGGCAGAATGGAAACTTGCAGAAGAGATCGATTGAGCGGCGGTATGAGGTCGGACCAACTTTCCGCAGGCTCGCGGCTATAGATCTCGCTCTATACGATGAGTGGCTTGGCGATATTTCTCATGGTCGCGAGGCGGGAGTCGGCGAGCAGCTCCCTGGAGTACACTGCGCCGAAGTAGTCCAGGACAAAGGTACCAGAATAGCGTAGAGTATCGGCCGCGCGGATTAGGTTATCAAGAATTGTGCCGACTTGGCCGATGCGATCGCGATAGCGCGAGCGGATAACATTAACGGCGTTCATCGAGTGGACCGCCTCGTCGGCAATTACCTCCCGCAGCCAATGATGGAATGTGTTGTTCCCAAGGGCGTCATAAAACGGTTTTTCTGCTGCATAGGCGCGGCAAGTGCACATTTCATCAAATGCGATCATAACCATCACGGAAAATTCGTCCTTCAGGTGTTCAACGATCGGCCCAAAATCATGAGATCGAGCATCCAATCTCTCCCGAAGAGTCTTTTCGGATTCATTAGCGACAAGTTCAATGATCCGGATGAATCCGTCGGTGTGGCGCTCTTCGTCAATCGCCCAGGCGTTAAAGAATGCAGCAGCTTCATCGGAAGCGATAAGATTTCGCGCCACTAATTCTTGTTTCAAGTACCGGGCGTCATATTCGGTGTACAGATCAGGCCACAATTTGTCCCAACGTGCGCGGACAGCCGACGGCTCGGCGGCGAACATCGCTGGCGTAAGAGTATTGAATAATTCTTTTGGACTCCAGTTCCGTCGGAACGGCGTGATCATCCGAGTGCCCCTAAACGCGTAGGATGCGAGCGCGCCGGCGCACAATTGTTGTCATCTGTTCGCTCGTGTCATCCGTCGCTCGCATAGCATATGCTACAAACAAGAGGCCGTCGTCTCCCTGTTTTGGTAGGCTGATGGCCAGAGGTCTTTCGGCTGGCTGAAGCGTCCCCTTGAATGGCGCAATAGCCTTTTGTGATCCACACAGCCGCAAAACCCGGGACACTTGTCATTGCTCGTTGCGGGTCTAAAACGGCCTCCTTGACCTCGCGAGGGGCGCTCTGGCGGGCCGCCATGCTGACTGGCACGATAGTTTCAGCAGATCCACGACGCCGCCAGGGGTAAAAGGATGGCGACAAAGCACCGGCTCTCTGTCTTTCAAGTCACCAATAAACGGATTGCCTAAATTAGTTAGTGAAGAGTCGAAAGACAGACCAGTTCACAGTCATCTCGATTGAGATGCAAGCCGAAACGTGCCTCGCTCGCGCTAGCTATCGCTAACTCCGCTATCCAACCAAATAAGCTGAGCCAACGGGGTGCAGAAGCGCCCGGATGGAGCACTGCCGAGCGGTTTTATGTGGATGTGATCCTTGTGGAAGACATTCATTATCGGCCCCCGTCATGCCGGCAAGATTCTGCCAACCATTCACGGCTTCCACTCCGACCGCTAACGGATCGAAAACGGTTTTCGAGCAAGTTCTTGCCCGGGATAGCAGGGGAGGAGATCCACACATGAGCGGACCGGCCGTTATGGAAAACGTGCGCCGCTATCGCGCGATAGCTTCGTTGTGCCGTCAGTCCGCCGCATTTCGGCCAATCCAACGGGACTCGTTGCTAGCCCAAGCTGCAGAGTGGGAGGAACGCGCGATCGCAGAGATCGAGAAATACTTCAGTTGTTCTGCTGCACGTCCTGCTTGATTGCGCTCGACGATGAAAAGTATCCACCATCTGGCCAATAGGTCGGATCATGAAAGGCAATGCTGGCCAAACGATCCAGTCGCGCAAGCGGCCGCGCTGGGAATTCATCGGTGGGAGCTTCGAATAGAACGCTCAAATAACTTCATCATCTCCGCCAGCACATCCCGGGCCCTCGTCCGGCCACCGGATAGCTCAGCTCTATTGCTTCCGCCCGGGCCGACGCTGTGCCAAGGGGCCCATTACGTTGCCCGGGGGATGATGCGTTCGCATTCGGCAAGAAGGAGTCCTTGGTTCGGCACCGTTCGTCGCGGTGCCGTGCAAATATTAAGCCCTAAAGCCGACCGTAAGAGGGCCATGCCGAGTAAATCTGCTAGCCGCCGGGAGCTCAGATATGTTCAATGATCGCCTGATGAATGTCGGCGCGCGCTGGACATCCGGAAGATCCGATGTTGCGCCGCGCAAGGAAAACGGAAACTCCGGCTTATCAAAAGCGCGATTCCGCCGTCCCCTGCGGATGCAGAAATCATTGATCAAGAGTTATATGGCGAAGGGCATGATATGCGAGGCTGACCTCGCCAAAGTCGATCTGGCCAATGACGTCGGTTATCTTCGTGTAGAGCCTGTACGCTCTACATAAAATATATTCATCATACGGATCGCTCGCAGGCTTTACCGCACTCTCGGTCCACCTGGCATTGCCGCTATTGTCTTCAGTTGCGGCAAGTACAAGGGCGGTTTACCGGCTCGTTGCCTTGTCCTTTGTTTTCTATTTGTCCTCGTGCTTGGTGGAATCAAGTGCCATCATCGAGTCACTTACCTCAACAGCTGCTGCGCGGGCTTTCGCTTCCGGATTGAAAGAGTGAGAGAGAACGAGGGTTCGCTGCCGTCGATCCGGAGCTGATGTTCAAGCAAGATATCGCCCGCGTTATCGACAAGCGGATGAGTAGCCTGGAAATCCATTATTGAGGTGAGTTCATCTCACCCAGGTAATTGTTCGCGCCAAAGTTTCTTGCGCTTAAGCAGCTCCCTCGGACGACCTCCGGCTTCGGTTCTCAGGAACCCGGCGCTCTTGTTCCCGAGCTGATAGCTGAAATATCGCGCTTTCTCCGAACCAGACTTCGTGCGGAAGAAAAACGCAACGTCCGCTGTGCGTCGAGCCTTTCGGGACACCGGAGCTCGAGTATCGCTGCGGATTCGCAGCAATATCCTCTGTGTCTCCGCCATAAAACTCTGCCAGCTTGTTCTCGAATGAAGATCTTGAGATCTCAACCGCCGGTGGCTCGTCAACCAGCGCGTATGGCAGGACTGCAGTCGAAAAATGAATCAGAGGATAAACTCGATGGCGCCGAATTCAGGAAGGAGAGTATATCCAGCGAATCCTTGGCGATGCGCGTAGTACCGGTCATCAGTCCCGCTCGTTCTCATTTCATCGGCCTCGGAAGCGCATTTTGTATCGGATAAATTGCTGGTGCGCTGAAACATGAAGCCTCCCATTTGTATCCGCGAGGTCGCGGGGGCTGCCGCCGATTGAGTGTTCCGCGTTCATGGCAAGCCGAGCTGTCGGCATGCTGACAGCTAAGCATCAAGACGTCACCATTCCGATCCGCTCCCGCATGGGCTTGTTCGAGATAGCGCCGCGAGGCGCGGGCCGTCCGCCTGCGGTGCTGGGTTGGCGCCGCCGGTCTCCGTCTGACCTTCAAGGGCGATGGACAGTTTGAAGTTATTGCGCAGCATCGGGTTTGCGGGTTCCGCTGCGAGAGCTTGGCGGTAGAGTTCTTGGGCCTCCCGATGTCGGCCCTCATGATCGAGAACAACTGCTTTGGCGTTCAATGCGCGCAGATCGCCAGGGGCTGCCAATAGGATGCCGTCGAGCACCTCAAGCGCATCATTGGGGCATTTGCGTGCCAGCAAAGCCCGCGCAAGAGGAATCGCGGCATCAACATTGTCCGGTCGTTGCTTCAGCGCATCGCGCAAAGCCTTCTCGTCAGCATCCCGACCGAGGGCGAGAGCGATGCGCTCGCGCATAGCTGGATCGACCTCCTTGGCCCCGACCAGCTCTGCCGCAGACGTCGGCTCCTGTGAAAGACCCGACTTGTGCGAGTTAACGCAACCTGCGAGCAGCACGATGGCAAGCATGGGGAGGAAGGCCGAGCACGAATAGCGACGAAAGTTACTCCAGCGCCGCAGAACGTTAATGTTACATAGATTCATAAGCGACCTCACGATCCCAAACCTGTGCTCGTCAGCCGGCCGCAGGGAGGAGGTCACGACGCCCGCCTGTAGGAGTCTTGTCCTTGCCAGGCGCAAGTTTGACGGAGCCAATCGGCTGGATGGTGAAATCCGAGGCGAGATCCTGATAGGAGAGAACAGGTAGGTCTATTCCATTGCGAGTGAGAAAGCCGCGGACGAAGCGTCGGATATCCATCGATCCCAGGATAACTGGCTGATTCTGACTGCGTGCGATGCTCGAATGGATCTGGCGAAATTGTGAAAGCAGCATCTCGCTTTGCCGATCCTCCAAAACGAGATAGGGACCGACAGCGGTCTCGCGCACCGCACTGCGCACGATATCCTCGGTCTCGCGCTCGACGATAAAAGCCGCGACAACACGATGGGCGTTGGCGTAGCGGTGACAGATCTGCCGCTTCAGGGCGGAGCGGACATATTCGGTGAGCAGTACGGCATTTTGTTCCCGTTCGCTCCATTCTGCAAGCGCCTCCAAAACCAAACGGGTGTTCCGGATCGGGATGCCCTCGTCCAGCAAGCGACGTAGGACATCCGCGATGCGAGGGATCGGTGTCGTGCGCAGCACCTCTTTCACCAGATCGGCATATTCCTGCTCCATCCGGCCAAGCAACTGACGCGTTTCCTGAATGCCAACCAAGCGCTGTGCATAGCGTGTCAACGTTGACTGGACGCGCAAGGCGATGATTTCGCTCGGATGGTGGTGCCCTATTCCGGCTGCTTTGAGAGCAGGCGCATGGACTTGTTTGATCCAGATCCGATTCGTGTCTGGGTCGTGCCAAAAGGGGATCCCGCTCAAATCAATGTTCGCCACGTCGTCATTAAGTAAGAGTTGTGTGGGGTCAATGGCGCCCTCTTCTACGGGCACTCCTTCGACGTCCACCCGGAATTGCAATTGGGCCAGGTGCTTTGCGCTTTGGGCGGGAATGCGTGGAATTGTGATGCCAAGATCAGCTGACACCAGTGCCGCAACCCGAGCGACGCACTGCTCGAGTTCCCCTACGTCGATTGCCTGCATCAAGCTCGGCGCTAGCAACAGCGTAATTGGAAGTGCCTCCGCGGGCACGGCTTGCTTCTGACCCTGTGCGGAAGCGGGAGCCGAACCGGTGGGACCGGCGCCGGCTTTGGGAGCGGTCTTGCCCTCTTGCACGCCAACCTTGAGAAAGCTGGCGGCGGAGAAGAGCGCGGCCAGTATGACAAAGGGGGGCAAAGGGAAGCCAGGAACGAGCCCCATCACAAGCAAGACACAGGAGGCCAAGCGTAGCGCTTGTGTGCTGGCCGTAAGTTGGTTGACGATATCGGCGCCGAGATTGAGTTTGGAAGGACCGTTGACACGAGTAACAATGGTTGCCGCGGTAATTGACAGTAGCAGAGCCGGAATCTGCGAAATGAGCGCATCACCGATCGTCAGGATGGTGTATTGATGCATCGCGTCCTCGAGGGACATGCCCTTGGAGAGTGATCCGATCGTGATGCCACCCAGCATGTTGATGCAGATGACTATAAGTCCGGCTATGGCGTCGCCCTTCACGAATTTCATAGCGCCGTCCATCGCGCCGTGCAGTTGGCTTTCTCGCTCCAGCGCGCCGCGCCGGCTGCGGGCTTCGTGCTGATCGATATGGCCGTTGCGCAGCTCCGCGTCGATCGCCATCTGCTTGCCCGGCAGCGCATCGAGCGTGAAGCGCGCCGATACCTCCGCCACCCGTTCGGCGCCCTTGGCGAGGACCATGAACTGCACCATGGTCACGATCAGGAATATGACAATGCCGACGGCGATGTTGCCGGATATGACGAAATCGCCGAAGGTATGGATGATGCTGCCGGCATCGCCCTCGGCTAGGATCAGTCGCGTCGTTGCAACGGTAAGAGCGAGACGAAAGACGGTGGAGATCAGGATGACGCCCGGTAGGGATGAAAAGTCGAGCGGCGTGTTGAGATACAAGGCTACCATCAACAGCAATATGGCAAACCCTAGGTTGAAGCCGATCAGCATATCGATCACGATGATCGGGATCGGCATGATCATCATTCCGATGGCCAAAAGAAGCATCAACGCGACCATCAAATCCGGGTGAGCCGGCGCGCGCGTGATGAGAATTCGTAGAAGGTTGGCCATCAGAAGCCTTATTGTTGTTCAATTGCAGCTGTGCTGCCCCGCAACAAAACATAGCGCTTGAAGACGGCTTGCGCTTCGGTCATGCGGCCAGCGTGACGCAGGGCGTGGCTGCGCATCAGCATCAAGGGCAGACACGAAGACGGCTCGTCATCCAGTTTGTCAAGCTTGTCCAATACCGACAGTGCTTCGTCACCGCGACGCTCCGAGATGAGAGCGTAGGCCAGGATGCGGAGCAGTCCGATGTCTTGGGACTGTTCGTGAGCGACCAGCCGCAACAGAGCCAGGCTCTTGGCGCTCTGTCCGCACGCAAGGTAGACATAAGAAAGCACGCAGAGCAAAT
The DNA here is from genome assembly GCF_054057995.1 of Bradyrhizobium sp. USDA 4486. Taxonomy (NCBI): domain Bacteria; kingdom Pseudomonadati; phylum Pseudomonadota; class Alphaproteobacteria; order Hyphomicrobiales; family Nitrobacteraceae; genus Bradyrhizobium; species Bradyrhizobium sp. USDA 4486. The sequence goes on along the minus strand of NZ_JBSRZV010000001.1, from coordinate 5,230,327 downwards.
CTCGCTCCGGCCCGGAGATCAGCTCGACAGCGCCGGCTTCGGAAACGCGCTGTGTAGATGTGAAGTGTTGCACTTTGTCTGGCCCGGCCATCGCTAGCCTTTGATCAAGCCGTTGTGACTCTGCCGGAGCAGGATTAATCGCTGCAGCTCCAGTTGCAGAAGCGCGGCCCCTTCACGTGACACCAAATCCTCTGGCGCGGCTGATAGCGTATCAGCCAAACGCTCCAGAAGAAGGCCGTGTTGCTCTGGACGCAGAACATGCGAATGACGTAAGCGCGGCGTGACGAAGGAGAGCAGACCGTGCGCGAGATTGGGCTCATTAAGCCAAGCGAGTTCCGAGCCTGGCTCGACCTGACCTGGCGGGGCGCGCGCCTCGTCGAGATTGACGCGCGAAACTGCATCGATCGAACTGAGCTCGAGCGCGCTCTCAATCGTGGCGTCCACCAACGGATCCAGCACGTCGCTGTGACGAGAAATTGAGGTGTGGCTCTTGTTATCATTGCCACGCGTCCGATCAATCCCGATGGACTTGCCTCGAGGACTAACGGGCGTGATGGCAGATGCATGATGATCGACGTTTGGCTCCTGAAAAGAGGTGCCAGGCTTGACGGGATTCGGGGGCAGCCTAGTCATGGCACGTTGCTTCCTTACCTGCGGCCTAAAACGCTAATAGGGTAGGGTGGCAAGCCGACCATCCCGGCTCAGCAAAACACGCCCTTCCTCAATCCCGCAGACGGTCCATCCATTGCTCAAGAGCGCGCCGACGAAATACTTTTGACCAGCAACGACAATATAGGGTTCGCTCCCGCGCCAAACAGCTTGGACCTCAATTGCTGGGGGCGTCTTCTCAACTTTGATGGCGACCGCATTGACAAGCGTATAAGCGCCATTGCTATTTTGATCAAACCGCTGCTGGACGTCTCGCCATGTGGCGAGCGAGGCGGGCGTAACGGTGCCGTCGGCGGTGACAACGCCCGCCCCAGAGCCGACCTTGATGCCGACAAGGCCCGCTCTGTCAACTTCCTCTTGCAGCCGCTCGGCAGCTGCATTGGTGGCCAAAGCATCAGGAGCGCTGAGCGCCAGCGTGGGTGCAATGGTCGTAGTAGGGGACGACCGACTTGACGCCATGGTGGTGTCGGTCTGGACAAAACTGGATGAGACCGCGCCAACCGCGGCAGAGCTGATCAGGACAAAAGTGAGAACGGCGAGCGATATACGCCGGCGGTCGATGGAGCCAGCTTGTTTGTAGTCCTCGATCGTCCAGCGAATGCACATCGCCCCGGCATGCAAAACGACAGGAAGAGGGACAACAATGGGCTCATTAGCTAAAACAGTCTCGTGCCCCTCGATCCTGACGTCCCTCGCAAGGGCCTCGATCTCGATTGAATTGGAATGCGGGGTGACACGGACATGGTGCGGTTCGAGGCCTTGTTCGACGAAGATTAAGTCTGCATCGAGGCTGCTGCCAATCAGACACGATCCGATCCCCACTTTACTTGTCAGCCCAGAATACCCCCCCGACAGCACTTCGAAATGCAAGCAATTTGGTTCATTCACGGTCAGTTTCCTGAATAGCGAACGGGACCGTACGGCAAAACCGTACGGCCCGTTGCGACTTCACAGACTAAGCAGCCGGGGAAAGTGGGGCGGCGACGCCGCCCCATCTCATCCCTTACTGCACCCGCTCATCGGCCGCTTTTTTGATAGTCGAAAGCTCAGTCGAGACAACGCGAAGTTCCACATCCCTCTCAGCAGCCTTTGTGCTGGTCGCAGTCAGAGCGGCGATTTGCTTCTGGAATGCCGCCTCTCCAGCAACTTCAGCAGCCGTGGAAGCTGCCGCAGCAGTAGCGGTGCCGGCTGCCCCACCTGCGGTCGAGGTACCAGACGCACCAACTCCTTTACCCATACTATTCTCCTGTTTGCTCGATTTCGCCGCCACGTGCGGCTCCTATTTCCTAACGTCGCAACATGCGACGTCAGGAATCCTCCTCTGTCTCGGCCATGACATCGTCGAAACGGCTCATTGCACTATTCGCAAATTGGAGAGCAACGGCTCCAAGAGCGACGTTGAACGCTTGCTGCATAGCGGCTTCATGCGAGCTACCGCCCGCAGTGGACGCGCCGCCGTTTACGGGAATGTTTGCATCAGACGATCGGCCATGATCGTCGCGCTCGCCAGGCTTGTGAGATGCGTTTTTGCCGCCGCTTTTGCCGCCAGCCGCATGGAGGTCAGCATCAACGTGCCCAGCGGCGCTAGAGCTAGTAACGCGCATCGGGTTCTCCTATGTCAATTCGATCTGCCAATCGAGGCAGTTTCCTCCCTCCACTCTGCAAGTATTAGCTTTCGACAAGCTGACGAGTCGTAGAAAATACAATGAGCCGATGGTGGATCGTCATTAAACGTTTCACCAGCAGACCGTATTTGAAAGGTTGCCGGCGAAAGCTGGAGATCAGATGCAATCGTTTGTGGAGCTTGATCGGGTGAGCACGTTGCTCATTGCTTCGAAAGCGTTCAATTGGCGAAATATCAAAGCCACCACTAATAAAAGCGTTTTGGGCTGAACGTGCTGCAATCTCTGGCTCACGTCCCTTGCGGTGCCTCCGAGCTCTTTGGACGATTTGCTTGCGGTCAGGCGATGCGGCACGGAGCTTGACCTCGTCGGGAGCGAGGCTGAAAGCCAGAGTGACGGCGGATTCAGCGGCCAGAGCGGTCCATCGGCCCTGGCTGGCCTATGGCAGATCCGTCGATCGCGACCCATTTCAGGGAGACCGAGCAGGAGCCCGCTACTCAAGAAAGAGCGCTTTGGTTCCTACCGCTCTGGACCAATGTGCTCTCGATCCTTGCGCAACCGGCAGGCTCCGCGGCTGTGGCCGGTCTGTCGGGTATTGTTAATGCATCGCGATGTTGACAGGCGGCGTATGCAGTCAATGGAACTTCACAGCGGCAGACTGGGTTTGAGGTCGGATTCGAACGATCGAGTGCGGCCAACATAGTTTATGCGCAGCGAAGGGCCGAAATAAGTTTCTCGGATTCGGGGGCGGTCTCAAGTATGCTGGTGGAGCTTGCGCGACCTACTGCTCGGCAGAGAGGCCCAAGCGCCCGGAGGTCGCGCAAGCTCAGTTTCCAGCGTGATCCTGAGAGGCTAGCGTCCTTCCGCCTAGGCGTAAGCGCCTGCAGCTTGCAAGCGCTCGGACTCGATGCGAGCCTTGAGGTTATTCAAATAATCCTCCGCGTAGGACTGGGCAACCGAAACCGGCAGGTTGATGCCGGCCGTCGCGGCTTCTTGAATTGCCTGCTTCACCAAGCCTTCTCGCATTGCTAATTTGACCTCAGGTCCGGCGATGCAGCCCACCGCCTGTGCCGCAAGGCTCAGCCCGGCTTCTTCCAGCGCTTGCTTTATGTTGCCGCCACTGATGGCAGTGTGAAGAAGATTTGCAGCTTGGGCCTCGGCTTCGAGCACCATTGACGCCAGATCGGCCAATTCACCCAAACCTGGAATGAAGCCAAGTACACCGACTGCTGTCGCGGCCCAGTCGAATACCTTAGAGCCAACTTTGAGCACGTCATTAAGTGCGTGCATGAAGGCGCCACCGTTCTTTTTGGGAGACTTGATGTCGGGCTGGTCTGCCACGCCCATCGTCATATCCGCGACCGCGTCCTGCTCGGCTGGCGTTCGGACGGCATGCGTCTTCACTTGGTGGACGGTGCGGTTCGCACCCGACATGTTGTTGAAGAACTGGTTGAAGTCGCTGTTGCTGATGTTGCCGGAATCGACCGTATGCCCGCCGCCGAAGTCGAAGAACTTATGGTGGGTTTTGTAGCCCGTAATCGCGTTGTTCATCAACCCGAACAACACGGGATCGGAGAGCAGCTGGGAGGCCGCCTTTCGCACCTCGGGCGTGAGGCTCTTATCATCGACCATGCTCGCCAGCTTTTCCCGGGTCAGATCACCGTTCCCGAAGAAAGCTTTTTGGTTCTTGTTGATCGTATTGAGCATATCGAGCTCGGCCTGCGTGAGAGTCATCGATGATGAAGCAATCTGCAGGAAGTCCTCTTTGTGGACCTTGTCTATCGAGCCACCATACAACTGCTTCCATTCATCCGGGTGATCGAGGAAGTATTGAGCGGCCGCGAGGACCTGTGGCGGGCATTTTCCGGTTTTGGCTTCGCCGTCGACGATCCGCTTGAAATCCGCAAGGCTCAGGTTCTTAGGCAGGTTGTCGGAATACCGATAGAGCTCGCGCAATGCATCGGTCTGGGTCATAACCGATGGCTCGCCATTGCCGGTGCCGTCGGAAGGGATGTAGTTTTGCGTATAGCTCTTTGCCCGCTGCTCCTGGAACGCACCAACCTGAGGGTGGTGATCGGAGAAGCCGGAGAGATCACCTGCTTTAATCTTCCCGCCGCAGCGGCCGTCACCTTGCGAGCCTATCGCATAGAAGAGCTCTGGGTCCTGTTGCAGAGCCTCGATCGCCGCTTTTAGATCCGGTGGTGTGGAGGGATCGTTGGCCAAATCTCCAAGAGATTTCCAATCCAGCGGGCACTTGTCTTTGTGTCGGTTCAGCACCGACACAATCTGCAGCTCGGCATGAGTCAACGTGCCGCTGTTCCACGTGATCCTGGAGCTTTGTACGGGTGCCTCTGCAATCTTCGGTGCGCTCTCAGCGGAGGAGGACTCCGTGGAGGATGGCTCTGGCGCCTGCTGACTTGCGTCCAGGGCGGCCTTGATCTCCGGCGGGAGGATGTTCCGCACCTCCCGCGTGAGTTCCTCCGTCAGCTGCTTGGCTGAGTCTGCAGCCGCCGGATCTTGCGGTGCGGAATGGTCATCGACTTTGTCTTTCAACGAGAAACTAGCCAGCATCGCCTCGAAATTTGAAAGATCCCGCGCCGATGAGGGCCCGGGCGCCAGCCCGGACAAAGTGGAGCTGGCGATTAGCGACAGGTTGTTGACTGACATTATACGTCCTCTGATTTGAGATCGCACCACAAGCCGGTCATGTGGCGCAGCCCGAGAATCGCGACGAACAACGAGCAATAAATGTTGATAGGATTCGATGGCACCTACCACTTGCTTCCGATTGTTCAGTGCGCCCCAGCGCTCAGTTCCGCTACAATCTATAGGCACATCGCCGTCTAGATATTCACGCTGTATGGTAGGTTCGATTAGCTTTCCAAAAGCTGACGGCATTCAAAGGTTTCATAACAAGACGCGAAATGACAGTGGAAAGGCGGTGATGGTTCTTGATATCGGAATCGGCTTTCCTGCTTTGTTTCGATCGCTCGCCTCCACGCCAATTAGGTCGAATTAATGAATCCGAGTCTGCCGCTTTGCGGATGGTCACGTGCGCTGATTCCTGCAACAACGTCGCAAGTCTCCGCAGCATCTGACGGTGAAATCACCCACGCGTAGCGACCTGGCGCCTGCGCCCGACGAGCGTGTTGGCGTCTGCCCGATGAGCCAGATACAGAATGATCGTATCAGATTGACTGGCGTAGATGCTCGAAAGAGTCCGGCGGTATTGTGCCGACCATGTTGCTCCGAGCGGATGGAAGCTCAGCTGCGCCTGGCATTCTTTATGTCACCATGCTTATCCGCTTGGCGAGTGTTCGCTCGAGCCTGCAGGCCAAAGGGCAGAGTTTAGCGATGGTTTGATACGAATAAACCTGCTTCTCGCCTTTCCGCCCTGTCAGGCACACCCAGGTTGGTGAATGTGGTTGTCCGGGCAGCCCTGGTCGGGATGCTGTTGGCCAGGACTCTGGTTCGCATCCGTGGCTCCGGCCTGGACGTTTATTTGCACCGCCCTGCAGCATCGGCCATCTACATATCCGCGCTCTGACACTGGCAGCAGTAGCTTTCGAAAAGCTGACAGAGGGCACTAGACAGACGCATGGCATCTCTTCGTAGGCGATCTGTTGTCATCAGGTCATTTCTTACTTGCATCGGGTAGGTGGACCATGCCGTCTTGATGTGGTGCCTCCGGCCGAGGAGCGTCATTCGGTCGTCCTTCGCGAATGACCACGCTGGAGGATCCCCGGAACAGCATCAAAACTGACTCGTGCGGCGGCTTTTCGCCACCGCTCGGGTTTCGCCGTGCCTGTGCCTCCGCCGCAAGTCCTTTGAGTGTTTGCTCCACAAGCGCGACAAAGCGGGGTGGACCAGAGGCGAAGACGAGGCCATCTCCCGGTACGGCTCTCACGATGTAACGCTCGTCGGAGATGTTGAGCGCATCGAGTGCCGCCTTGAGCGCATCAAAGCTGATTGGACTCAAGACCAAAAGGCGGCTTTGCGCCTCATGCGCGTCGGATACATAGAGCACCAGCCCATCGTAGTACCATTGAAGATTGTAGAGATTGATCAACCGTTCGAGGAACTCTCGCGGTGGGAGATCGGGCATTCGCCCGCGAATCCGCCCCTTCACCCCGGTGCTGACATTGACTCTGATATTTAGGTTGTTGCCGAATTCCTGCAGTGCGGCCGCGAGGTCCTGATCCAGAACTGTGTAACTATAAAGCGTCGATGGCAGCTCCAGGGGAGCGCCGAGGGCCTCGACGACGCCCAAGCAAATGAAAACACCAGCATAGAGAAGTTTCTTCAAGATGTGCCGCCTTGTGGATGGAATGAGCATTCCTGCTACTTTTACGCTTGGGAACAAGCACCGGAATTCGTCCCAAAATTTGGAAGCCGCTGCTTCGTCGCAAATTGGAAGCTGACCGTGATCATTAGATGACAGCTGCTCGTCAGTTTTTGGTCAGCTTGCTTCTCTAGCGTGCCGGCCCGTTCGCGTGAACTGACGGCTCACCTCACTACGTGACAGAAATGATTTCCTCCATCTTGTTTGGCATTACGTCGACCCCTGTCAACTCCGTCGAGTGTGCCTCCAGCGGCTGTTCGCCGGCACACGCCCAGTTTGATGAGAGTCTTGCGCAGGCGGGCTCGAACCAAGGTGTCGCCTCTTCTGTGACCGAGCGCGCGCCAGCTCCATTGCTGCCGGAAGTGCAGCGCGCAGTCATGTCGGCGAGCCCGCTCGGCGATCGCGTCCTTCAGGGCATTTCTGCTATCCATCAGGGCAAGCCATTTCCGTCGGGTGCAGTTTCGCCGACGCTCGTCGGTGAGCCTGATCCTACCAAGGGTCTCCAGCTTGGGCCGGCAGCGCAACCAGTCTTGCGTGTTCAGCAAGTCGAGGTACATCCAGCGGGCAAACCGGAAGGTGCGGATCATTTCGACTCGGCGCTGGCGAATCTGCGGGATGTTTACAACGGCGTCATCCAGGTTTCGCTCCTCTCCAAGGGGACAGGTGCGGTCAGTTCATCTCTGAACAAGCTTCTATCGGCGGGCTGAGCGGGCCGTTGGCTGTCTTGACGAAAGACAAGATCGGTAACGGCTGTCCCGCAAGAAAGCGGCTTCATGCTCTCGTCCTGTTGCCGCTTTTGCTGACCCTCGCCGGTTGCAAAGCTGATCTGTATACCAAAGTTCAAGAACGCGAAGCCAACGAGATGCTTGGGCTGCTCCTGAGCAAGGGCGTCGATGCCATCCGTGTTGTCGGTAAGGATGGGACCAGCACAATTCAGGTGGAAGAAAAGCAGCTCGCCTACTCGATCGAGATTCTGAATGACCAGGGCTTGCCGCGCCAACCCTTCAAGAGCCTTGGTGAGGTGTTCAAGGGGGCGGGCCTCGTTGCCTCTCCGGTTGAGGAGCGAGCCCGCTACGTCTATGCTCTCAGTGAAGAATTGTCGCGTACGATCAACGATATCGATGGTGTTCTCTCCGCCCGTGTTCATGTCGTTCTGCCGAAGAATGATCTTTTGCGACAGGATGCAACCCCGTCTTCGGCGTCGGTGTTCATTCGATACGCCTCGAACGCGAAGCTCTCAGCCTTGCTGCCGCAGATCAAGATGCTCGTCGCCAACAGCATCGAAGGTCTATCATACGACAAGGTGGCGGTCGTGTTCGTGCCGGTTGAGCGGGCTCAGCATGAGGTCTCCGTTGTGCCAGCGGCAGCTTCCGCCGAACCAACCAAGTTCAATGCAACCCACATTGCGATCGGTGCAGGAGGTGGGCTCGCCGCGTTGGGCATTCTATCTTACGTGCTGCTGAGCACACGTGGGCGACAGCTTCGTCAATCCTGGCGCAAAGTGACGAGTCTCGGCAGAGATGCCAGCAGCCCAGCGGTCCAGTCCGCCGGCAAAAAGCTCTCCTCCGATCCGAAATAGCGGCAGCAGGTCCGTATCGATGGCATCCACTAACCCAAGTGTTTCATTCAACCCGCATTCCGATCGCCTGCGTGAGCTTGCCGCTTTGATCCATCCCAGCCGGTTTGCCGGCCATCTTGATGAGCGCCTGTCGACCGCCACAGTGCTGCAGTTGCAAAAGTCTCCCAGACTGCAGAAAAGACTGGTCGAATTGCTGCTAGGTAGTGAGGAACTGGTTTCGAACGGAACCGATTGGGGTGGGGACGCTCTGCTCGGGCATGATCCGCGTCGGGCGGCGCTGCTCGCTGGCAGTATCTGGCATGCCCGTTCGGTGCTGAAGCTTGTGTCAAGGCATGATGTGGCAATTCTGATCGAAAATATTGGTGCCGAAGCACATGCTTTCGCAATCCGACACTTATCCAGCGCTGTCGCAACCACATCGATTGACGATCCGCAGAAGCTGGCGAGCCAGATTGAACATGACGGATTTGCCTGCCTTGGCGCTTGGCTCAACGACGCATCGGAGCTTGACCGTGTGCGCGTTCTTTTCCGCTTACCTGTGGGGACCACCGCCGAATCTCCAGCAGCCGAACACCACAACTCAGCGGGGCAGTTACTGTCTTTGGTGGTAGCCCACTTAGCCACGCAGGAGCCAGCGGCATGACGGCCAATGAAACAGTCTTGCCAGATAGCCCGCAGATACGGCCGCTCGGTCCGCTCATACCAGCCGCGGAACTTGGCATCTGGTACGATGCGGTGCAGACGCGCGCGCTAGCCGAGCGATACCTGCGGCAGGTTCGCAGTTGGGCAAGGAAGGCCTATCAGCAGGAGCGGGAGCGCGGGCACTGCGAGGGTCTAAGGTCAGGCTCGGACGAAATGGCACGGCTGATTGCCGGAGCTGCTTCCGATGTGGCCCGGCGAAAAGCCGTTCTGCAACAGGAGTTACCACAGCTCGTCATTGAGATATTGACCGATTTGTTGGGCTCCTTTGATCCGGGTGAGATGTTGGTAAGGACCGTTCGTCACGCCGTCGAGAAAAGATATGGCAGCGGAGAAGTATGCCTTCACGTGTCTCCTGTGAACGCTGATGCACTAAGACATGAATTCCTGGCGTTCGATGGAGCGAATGGTCGGCCGAAAGTCAGAATTGATCCGGACCCTGCCGTGGGGCCGGACCAGTGCGTTCTGTGGAGTGAGTTCGGCAGTGTCGATTTAGGACTTGCCGCGCAGCTCCGCACATTGCGTCTCGGCCTTAATCCATCTTCTCAGGAAAGCTATCCGTGACGACGCAACGATCAGGCCATGATCAAGCCGGCGGAGAAGGAGATGTGCATGCGGCGATAGCATCTCTGAGATTCGCAGCAAAGGATGTCGATACGCGTGCCTTGCGGGGACGGATCACGCGTGCGATCGGCACCTTGCTCCATGCCGTGTTGCCAGGGGCCCGTGTTGGAGAACTTTGCCTATTGCAGGATCACGCTTCCGGATGGTCACTTGAGGCGGAAGTCATCGGTCTGCTGCCGGACGGGGTGTTGCTGACGCCGATTGGCGATATGGTAGGCTTGTCCCACCGCGCGGAAGTGGTCCCGACCGGGCGCATGCAGGAAGTGTCAGTCGGGCCCGACCTGCTCGGCCGCGTGATCGATAGCTTCGGCCGTCCACTCGATGGCAAGGGGCCGATAAAAACGGTCCACACTTGTCCGCTCCGCGGTAAGGCGCCCAACCCGATGAGGCGGCGTGGCATCGAGCAGCCGTTTCCGCTCGGCGTTCGCGTGCTGGATGGACTTCTGACGTGTGGCGAAGGTCAGCGGATCGGAATCTATGGAGATGCCGGTTGCGGTAAGTCGACGCTGATGTCGCAAATTGTAAAAGGCGCGGCCGCCGATGTCACCGTCGTTGCGCTCATAGGGGAGCGTGGACGCGAGGTGCGTGAATTCATCGAACGTCATATTGGAGATGCCCTCGCTCGCACGATCGTTGTCGTTGAGACATCCGATCGATCGGCAATGGAGCGGGCGCAATGCGCTCATATGGCGACCGCACTCGCCGAGTATTTTCGTGATCAAGGGCTGCAGGTCGTTCTGATGATGGATTCGCTGACGCGCTTTAGCCGTGCGATGCGCGAAATCGGCCTTGCCGCCGGAGAACCTCCCACCCGGCGCGGCTTTCCTCCTTCCGTCTTTGCGCTGCTTCCTGGTCTGTTGGAGCGAGCCGGTATGGGCGAGCGGGGCTCGATCACGGCATTCTATACCGTGCTTGTCGAAGGTGACGGCACGGGCGATCCGATCGCCGAAGAGTCGCGCGGCATTCTCGATGGTCATATCATTCTTTCGCGCGCGCTGGCCTCCCGAGAGCATTTTCCCGCCATCGACGTGCTGTCGAGCCGAAGTCGCGTCATGGATGCGGTCGCCTCTGGTCCGCATCGCAAGGCGGCATCCGCATTCCGCGATCTGCTCTCGCGCTACAATGAGGCTGAGTTCCTGATCAAGGTCGGTGAATACAAGCCGGGCAACGATCCACTGACTGATCGGGCAATCGAGTCAATCGAGGAACTGCGCGCATTCTTGCGCCAGGGACAGGACGAGCCGTCTAGCTTTGAGGAGACCGTTTCATGGATGTCGCGTCTGACGGCCTGAATCTCGTGCAAGCGTCGAAATTGCGGCTTGTGAAAGACATGAGAGAGCGAAGCGCGCTTCGTGAATTGTCGAACATGGAAGCCAGGCGCCAAATTGCGGTCGCAGCGCTGCAGCGAGCGTCTGAGAATGTTAAACGCGCGGAGAATCGTCGCGCCAAGGCCGAAGCTGACCTTTATCAGGAGCTGGCGTCGCTCGAGATGATGTCCGTGACCGAGCTCGATCGTCGCTGTCAACTCGTCCTTGGGCGGCTGGCAGCAGAGATCGAATCGGCACGTCAGGCGCGTGAGCAGGCGCGCATCGCGCATGAGCAGGCCCAGCGGGCGGTGAATGAGGCGCGGACCATATGGGCCAAGCGTTCGGCGGCGAGCCAGAAATGGCAGGAGATTGAGGGCGATGTCCAGCGCACTACCGCTGTCCGTTCGGAGTTTGCAGCCGAAGTCGATGCCGACGATGAGGTTTTGCTCCGATATCAGGGTGGTTCGCGCAGCCAGACGGTCGATGGCTCGAATTAATGGCTGGTTCTCTTACCGCGTCGCGAGCTGCACCCGCGGAACCTGTCGATAAATGCCATGGGTGAACCCGCACTATTTCAGCCAGCGGCAAAGCTGTCGCATGAAGTGGTCTCCTGGCTCAACGAGACCGCCGCACCGCGCACGGTTCTGCAGAGCCGCATTGGCGATAAGCCGCTATCGATCCGTATGAGCCGACTTGTTTGGCAGGCCGAGCCATATGCCATGCCGGTGCTCGACTGCGTATTTTGCGCCGGAGGCGAGACCGCTGTGTTGTCCTTGCCCCGCCTTCTCGTCGAGGCACTGATTTCAACGGTCCAGTCTGGCCTTACTTTACCTTCCGACCCAACCCGCTCGCTCCTTCTCGAACTTGCACTGGAACCTTGGCTCGCTGCATTAGAGATCGTGCTCGCGCGGAATTTGCAGCTGATCCGCGTCGAAGACGCAACGGCCAAAGACCCCTATTTGGAGTTCGACGTTGCTTTCGGGCCGCTGGCGGCCAAGGCTCGCCTGTTCTTGTTCGCGCCTCTTGACGGTCTGGTTCCGTCTGCATTTCGTGTCTTAGGCGAGTTGATCGGCCAATTGCCGCGAGATTTAGGTAAGATTTCTTCGGAATTGCCGGTCGTAGTTGCGAGAGAGATCGGCTCGCTGCGTGCGCCCATCAAGCTTCTTCGCCAAGCACAGCCCGGCGACGCACTGGTGCCCGACGTCATTCCCTTTGCCCATGGCCTGCTCATCCTCGCTGCGGACAAGTTGTGGGCGCCGGCGCAGGTCGCGAGCGACAGACTTATCCTTCGGGGACCATTCCGCCTGCAGTCCCATCCTCTAAGGTATGCAAATATGACGATACGCCCCCAAGCTGAACAAGCAATCCCGCCCTCGGAAGCCGACATCGACAGTGTTGAGATCACGCTTGTGTTCGAATGCGGCCGCTGGCCGATCCCGCTGGGTACGTTGAGAAGCATCAACGAGGGGCACGTGTTCGAGCTTGGCCGGCAGGTGGACGGTCCGGTCGACATTGTTGCCAATGGTCAATTGATCGGCCGCGGCGACATCGTACGTATCGGTGAAGCGTTGGGCATCCGGTTACTTAACAAGTTGGCGATCAATGGCTGACATTCAACCGAGCATCCTTGCGCTTGTTGCGGCGACCGCCGGTCTTGGCCTGCTGGCATTCGCAGTTGTCACAACAACGGCGTTCATCAAGGTTTCCGTCGTTCTCTTCCTAATCCGCAACGCGCTCGGCACTCAGTCCATACCACCGAACATCGTTCTGTATGGTGCTGCATTGATCCTTACCGTGTTCATAGGCGCCCCAGTATTCGAGCAAACCTACAACCGCGTGACCGATACGCAACTTCGTTACCAAACCGCCGATGACTGGCTGACCGCCGCCAAGGAAGGTAGCGAGCCGCTGCGCGCCCATCTCAAGAAGTTCACCACTGAGGAGCAGCGCACGTTCTTCCTCTCGTCGACGGAACATATCTGGTCGGAGGAGATGCGCGCCAACGCAACAGCCGATGATTTTGCGATCCTCGTGCCGTCTTTTTTGATCTCGGAGCTTAAGCGTGCGTTTGAAATCGGTTTTCTTCTCTATCTTCCGTTCATCACGATCGACCTGATTGTGACGACAATTCTGATGGCCATGGGCATGTCAATGGTATCACCAACAATGATATCCGTTCCTTTCAAGCTCTTTCTGTTCGTCACAATCGACGGCTGGTCGCGGCTCATGCACGGATTGGTCTTAAGCTACGCATCTCCGGGGGGCGGGTGAGATGGACGAGGCCAGCATCCTCACCCACCTGAGCCGATCATTAGTCCTGTTCATGATCTGGGTTCTACCGCCGCTCCTGGCAGCCCTCGTGGCCGGATTGGGTATTGGCATCGTGCAGGCAGCGACCCAGCTCCAGGATCAAACCTTGCCGCTTACCGTGAAGCTCCTCGTCGTCGTCGCCGTGCTCGTTCTGTTTGCTCCGGTGCTGAGCGCGCCGCTGATCGAGCAAGCCCAGCGTATCTTCACTGAGTTCCCAGCGCTCACAGCGAGGTATTAGTGCACGCGGTAGCGTCGCGTTTGTTGGCCTTCATTGCGAACCACAAATGGGCGAGTTCGTCATCTTATCGAAAGCTTGCCTCACTATTATGAGACGGATAGACATCCGAACTGTCCTGTTCGGCTCTATGAGCTGCCGTATTCGGAGGAAGAATGACTCCATTTGGAATGTCTATCCGTTCGATCCAGGTTTGCTTACGATGTGATGGAATTACCTGCTGAGACCTGGTCCTCGATGCGCACAGCCTGGCGAGTTGTCGACGCAAGTGAACGGGAAACCGCTTTGATTGCAAGCGGCCCCACGATTCTGGCATTCTGGTGAATGAGCCAGCGAATGAAGGTGCCGCTCGAGACCGATCTCCATAGACTGCGAAATTGATGAAAGCTTTGAGGCCCTCAGATCTCCAAACCGCGCTGCGGCCGGTGAGAGCGTGGCTTGTAGGCCGCGCGCGATTTCGCGGGTGCTCTCATCGAATGGCCATACCTCTGCGCCGGATGGCTGTAGTCATATGGATAGCTGAAGCCGAAGCCATCTGCCTTGGGAGGCCTGTCGCTCTGCCACCGCTGGGACACGAGATCTGCAGAGTTCTTGGCGTCTCACATCATGGCGAACGTGAGTGCGACGGTTGCATTGGCTAAAGGAACGACGAGCTGAGCTCAAATGGATGCCTTGTCACCCGCCGAGACGCAAGCTCTGATTCAGACTGCTGTCGAGTTCGTCGTTGCGGCCGGTCTTGGCGCGGCCCGGGCGCTCGGCATTATGCTGGTTCTTCCGGTATTCACGCGACCGCACATTGGCGGGATTATCCGCGCAAGCGCGACGGTTGTGATTGGATTGCCTTGCTTGATGCAGATCAGGAGCGGCTTGCAGACACTAGATCCGAGCACCCGTATGGTTGCGGTCTCGCTCCTCGGTTTGAAGGAGATATTTATCGGCCTGCTGTTCGGGTTTCTGCTTAGTATACCACTTTGGAGCATCCAGGCCGTTGGTGACATCATTGATACCCAGCGTGGCATCTCCAGCCAGCTGGACGATCCTGCGACACACAGTCAAACTGCCGCGATGGGACTCTTTCTCGGGACTGCCGCGGTTACGATCTTCGTTGTATCAGGAGGTCTGCAGACCATGGTCAGATGCCTCTATGGAAGTTATCTGATCTGGCCCGTGTATCGGATGCTACCGCCCCTGACCCACCGCGGGGCAATGGAGTTTATTGGGCTTCTCGACCATATCATGCATGCGACCCTCGTGGTCGCCGGGCCCGTGCTGGCTCTGCTGCTTCTGATCGACGTATCCCTCATGCTGCTCGGGCGCTTTGCGCCGCAAATCAAGCTGAACGATCTCTCTCCGACCATCAAGAATGCCGCTTTTGGCATCATTATGGTCAGCTACGCCGTCTTCCTAATCGAATATATGGGAGCAGAGATCATTCGGTTTAACGGCGTGCTGGAGTGGCTCGAGAAGTTCTTGAAATGAACGACACGAGCGAAGAGAAAAACCTTCCACCAAGTCACAAGAAGCTGCGGGACGCGCGTAAGAAAGGGCAGAGCCCGCGCAGCGCCGACTTTGTGACCGCGGCAAGCCTTTGCGCTGGTTTCGGTTGCCTGTGCTTCAGGGCCAGCTCGATCGAAGACGGATGG
This sequence comes from Bradyrhizobium sp. USDA 4486, assembly GCF_054057995.1. NCBI lineage: Bacteria > Pseudomonadati > Pseudomonadota > Alphaproteobacteria > Hyphomicrobiales > Nitrobacteraceae > Bradyrhizobium > Bradyrhizobium sp. USDA 4486. The sequence continues at coordinate 5,215,297 of NZ_JBSRZV010000001.1, read as the reverse complement.
CGCGAAGCCGTGCGGCTCATCGACAAGCTGCAGGAACAGCCCTTCAACAATGCGGTCCGGCAGGCGTTGGTCGGATTGATGGACCTTTCTATAACAGCCGCGGCTCCCATCCTAGGTGCGGCGGTTGTCGCGGCGATTCTGGCCGGTGTCTTGGCCGGCGGCGGGCTGACGATTTCCGTTGAGCCGCTTAAACCCAGCTTTGAGAAATTGGACCCCGTCAAAGGACTGAAGCGGATTGTCTCCCAGCGGTCGGTTGTCGAGCTTGGAAAGTCTATCGTCAAAGTTTTGGTTCTTGGCGCTACGTTCGTTTTCACTGTGCTCGCAAGTTGGAGGGCACTGGTATACTTGCCCGTGTGCGAGTTGAGCTGCTTTGGTTTTGTCTTTAAAGAGCTCAAAGTGCTGATCGCGATTGCTGCCGGCGCTCTTCTGATTGGCGGCTTGGCCGATCTGCTCATTCAGCGTTGGTTGTTCTTGCGCGACATGCGTATGACGCAGAGCGAAGCCAAGCGCGAGTCCAAGGAACAGGATGGTAATCCGCAGATCAAGGGTGAACACCGCAGGCTCCGCCGGGAGTCGGCCAACGAGTCTCCGCTCGGCATCCATCGGGCGACATTGATACTGACGGGGCGAGCGACATTGGTTGGGCTGCGCTACGTTCGGGGCGAGACCGGCGTCCCGGTACTGGTGTGCCGCGGCGAGGGCGAAACGGCTTCACGGTTACTGGCGGAGGCGCGAGCCCAACGTCTGAGCATTGTCGAGGATCATGTATTGGCGCGTCAGCTGATCCGAAAAGGTGCGATGGGCAGGGCAGTTCCGATGGAGTGTTTCGAGAGGGTTGCAAAGGCAGTCTTTGCCGCCGGCCTCGTTTAGCGTCGCACAAAACAGCGATGCGCTCAAATCTCTGGTCAATGACCCAACTGTCCCAAAACCTGATCTGCAAGCTGCACGATCCCAAGAAAAGGATCGAGAAAAGATTCGACTCCAGGAGGCTCCTCGGCCGATTCCAAGACTGATATTGACAAGAATGGCCAACCGAGCGTTCATGCTGCTCGGGTCTTACGAGCCGCTTATTGGGTTTCTGGCGCAACCCTGTTATGCGTTTCATCCTCCAAATTGCTCCTGTTGCCCGCCGACGTGGCCCCACGTGCGGTGATGGGAAGCACTGCACGATCACCACTGGTCGGCATGACAGCGCCATTGCCTAACAAGTCGCCGGGGTCATTGACCATGACCGCAAGGTTATTCCGGACTGAGCAGCCAAGGGTTGGATTGAACGAATTGTCGTTCACTGTAGGACCGACGATGGAGAGCGAGGGGCAGACCGGAGGATGGGCTTCGAAAGTGATCGCTTCGATCCTCACCCCGGAACGAGCCGGCAAATCCACACGAGAAGCGGACAGGTGGATGTTGTAGGTGGCAACCCCCATGGCGCGAGCCTCGTGGGCCACCTGTGCAATGAGTCTGGGTGGGCCGATGACACCCACATGGATGGCATCCCGCCGGCCCCGACTGGTCGCTGCAATAAAGTTTCGCAGCCGATGCCGTTCGGGGCCACGAAGGCTCTGCAGGAACAGCACGCTACTCTTCTGCTCGACCTGGATCTCTTGGTCAGCCGGCGCGGGCTGGATCGAGGCAGTATTTGCGCAGCCGCCCAATGTTGCTCCAATAACGATCGGGTAGCACAGATGTCGCAAAGTCATTTGACGATCCTCATTCGATAATAAAGCCGGCGCTGCCGGTCAATCCTGGTGCGCTGGCGCGAGGCGCATCGCGCTCTCGCGGCGGCCGGGCAACCGTGTTCGTCAAAATCCGCCCCGCGTCTGAGGGCGGAGAGATGCGGTCGCTCGGCGCACTCATCCGGTTCGGATTCGGTCCAGGCCGAACAATGTAGGGCGTGACAATAATGACCAGCTCGGTTTCACGTTTTTGAAACGATGAGGAGCGAAAAAGCGCGCCCAGGATCGGCACATCGCCGAGCCAGGGAAACTCGCCGATATCAGTGTTGAAGTTGCGCCTGATGAGGCCGCCGATTGCAAAGCTCTGACCGCTGGCGAGCTCGACCACGGTGCTCGCCCGCCGAGTCGAGAGGGCGGGGACCGCCATGCCATTGATTTTGACTTCGCCTTCGCTCGACAGTTCGCTGACTTCGGGCTTCACACGGACATTGATCTGATTGTTGTTGAGAACCGTCGGAACGAACTCGAGGCTCACGCCGAACTGGCGAAATTGGACCGAAACCTGCCGGTTGTCCTGCATCACTGGAATAGGGAATTCGCCGCCGGCGAGGAAGCTCGCGGCTTCGCCGGACATTGCCGTCAGATTCGGCTCAGCCAGGATTGAGGCGAGGTGCTCGCTTGCGAGAGCGTCCAGAACAGCGCTCAAGTTGGTGTTGCCGGCGCTAAACCCAATCCCGATCGTGCCGCCGCCGCCGGCTGCGCCGGACCCTCCCCCTTTGCCGGTGACAAGAAAAGCGCCGTTTGGGCTCGAGGCGGTGAAGTTGATGTTGAGATCCTTGACGGCGCTGCGGGAGACCTCTGCCACCCGTACGCTGAGATTCACCTGTAGTGAGCCGGCGACCTGGATCTTGTTGGCAACCAGCGCGCCAGCCCCAAGAAACTGCTCAGTGACCTTCCTGGCGGTCTCGACGACCTCGGCATTAGGCGCCGTACCGCTAAGGATCGCGCCGCGCGGGGTATAGCTGACCTGAATCGGATAGTCGCCGACCTCGGCCTTCAGCGCGGCCCGCAGATCCTCGATCGGTTGGGTGACGACAACACGCAGCTCGGCGAGAGCCTCTCCGTTATCGTTTAGGGCGAACAGGCTAGTCCGTCCCGGCTTTTTGCCAAACACGAAAATCGTGGTGTTCGAAGGCGCCTGATAATCCGCAATGGCCGGGTCGGCAATAAAAATGCTCGCAGCCGGTCCGGTCAGATGAACTGTCTTTCCCTGTGAGGAGGTAAGGTTGAGCGTGCCGGTGGTGCTGCCAGGCGCCGCACGTGGCGGTTCTCCTTTGCCATCTCGCTTTACCTGAGCTGCGGCAGCAAGCGGAAGTAGCAGAGCGACTGCGCACAGGGCGTAGCAGAGGCGGGGAAAAGCGGCAGAGTGCGAGCTGCTGGCGGCCATCGACGGCTCATCGGCGCCGGCGTCATTGCTAACGACGTTCAAGGGATTGTTGCCTTCAAGTGAGCCTGCTAGGCAGCCGATGCTGCGCCGATGAGTTCAAGGGTGTAGCCGACACCGCGCGCGGTCTTGATCCTGAGCGTTGCGCCCGCCTGGTTCAAATGCGCTCGTAAGCGGTAAATCCCGACTTCCAGCGCATTGGTCGAGACCTCGTCGTCAAATGCATACAAGCTTTCTTCGAGCGCTGTGCGGGGCACGGTACGGCCTGCGCGGTTGAGCAAATGTTCAAGGATGCACACTTCGCGGCGCGCAATTCTCAGTACTCGTCCACCGACGGAGACTTGTCTCGCGATCGGATCGAAATGCAGATTCCCGAATGTCACCACCGGCGCGGTCATCTGCGTTGATCGTCGCAGAATAGCTCGCATGCGAGCAACGAGCTCGTCGATAGAAACGGGCTTGGGCAGAAAATCATCCGCTCCGGCGTTGAAGATCGCAATCCGCCGACCGAGATCATTGAGATTGCTCATCATCATAGTCGGCATTGATCGTCCTTCGCGCCGCAACTGCTTCAACCAGTCCAAACCATCTCCATCGGGCAAGAAGGATTCGAGCAGTATCATGTGGTAGTTCGCGCAATCCAACGCGGCCGACGCCTCATCCAGCGTCCGCGTCACGTCGACGGCGAACCCGCAATTCAGCAGCGCTTCCTTTACGGCGCGGCCAAAGTCCGCATGATGATCAACCAATAGAATTCGCATTCATCGCCTCTCGTCCATCCTCGGCAGGACTTGAGCGTGTCACGCTTGACCATGACGATCGGCGGAACCCAGAGGATGCCGCTTTGGCGTAAATTCGAAATCCTGAGCGCGATACGCACGGGCTTGTTGGCAGGCAGCCAATGTCTGCACGGCCGCCGTCGGCGGATAGGCGGGGGCCTGCGGCGGATGGTTCCAGCCCGCGGCGCGGCTCAAAATCTCCTTTACTCCGGCAAGAGATTTGCAATCTCTCACGAGGCTGGGAGCCCCGGCGATGTGCTGATTCATGTGCGGGCCGAGCATAGCGGTGGCTGCATGCATTACGCGAACGCCTGCAGTGCCGATCGCGCCAAACTCGCGGAGCGAAAGAAAAGCGCAGGCGAGAGCGGCTGTATTTGCCGCCGAACGGACTTGCGAAACCGACATTGGAACTCCCAAATCGTCTTGATCCGCGGTCAGTCCTGCAAGGCTGTTGAGCCTGTAGTGTCGTCAAGTCACTACGATACAAGTTTTCCGCGTTTAAGACAGTTCACGCGCTATGCGTCGGACGACGGGCTGTAAAAGGCCAAGATGCGATGAAACGATCAACACGCCCATCGGCGGGTTAGACATTGTCTCGCGAGCCGGTGATAATGGCCAAACATGGTGTCAACCGTCCTGAAGCTCGGTTGCTTCCAAGATCTTCTCCGCGCCAGCCGAGCAAAGGCTGCCAAGGAAGGAAAAATTGAGCCTGGCATTGCTGTCGCGCATTGTCTGAGGTGTCGGCTCAATTTCGTCAGACGGGTTGAACGGCGCAAGAACGATCTAGTCTCAAGCTTGGACTCAGCCGGTGATCGGTACGGCGATTGATCGCCTTGTTCTCGTGCGCTGGATCCTGGTCTGGCTGCGAAGAGCGCGCTTCGTCTTGCGTTCACAGAGCAGACTAACGATGCAAGCTCTGTATCGGAGCAGTCGAGCAGTGTCCCAAGCCGTATCGGCCGAGCATTGAAGTTCTGAGACGTTCGCAATTGTCGCTACCTGTCAGGAAGAGTTCACGCGAGTGGATTCTGTCGCGAGACTGTCGGAAATCCTACAATCTGACGCTGGGTGAGATTCAAGTGCCTTTAAGGGCTCTTTGTATCGGCGCCATCAACATCGGACTCCTTGTGAGGCAATGACGACACAGGGAGCCATGCTGTCGAGCTGTGCGAAGGTCAATCGCGCTCTGTCCAAGGTCGTGAGCATTTGTCCCTCCAATCAAGTGTAGCGCCATAACGCCTTGAAGCGCGCGAAGAGGCAGTCGTTCGGCTATGACGCCAAAGATCGGCCAATCCGATCTGCCTCATGCTTGGCAATTTAGTGGGAAAATCGGGGCGGGCGCGGGACGTCGATGTGACGCGCAGGACCTAACGTCCGAGATCCAGACTGCCGATCGCGCGAGCCAAGTTGTTCGGCAGGGGACTGAGGAGAGAATCGATTGCCAGACGTCATCTTGAATGCGGTCTCCATACATTGCGATCGACTATGAGGCCTTTAGGCATGCTCGGCAAAATCGATTGTTTTGATGGAACGCATCCAGGTTGCGGATCGGCTGTAATGCAATAGCGCCACTTGCTACGGCTGAGTGAATGTATGATGCGATCGCGGCCGAAACACTGTTGGTTGACGCGCGATTATTGTCAGAAGGAGTTAGCTAACGCGAGGGATGCTGCGCTTGCCGCGGCTTACCTCGCCAAATCCGCGTGCCAACCCCTGAAGCCGGCTGATAAATTCCTGCCTCGCGACACAATGCATCCAAGATGCCACGATGCTTCAACGAGCGGAAAGGGATGAGGGGACAAGATCGGTGTCTTCCTGACCTTCCGTCGGAACTGTCAACCGCTGTACGGCTCGATCGGCGCCCCCATCGAGCCGTCGGGCGCCCCCTTTACGCTTAATCTGTTGTGCATGAGGCGGAGCTGATGCGCCGCTTTTCTTCGTTGCAGGGTGTTGTGGCGCTTGGTCGCCAACGAACCTGCCAAATGGCGCGATCGACCATCTACTCATTACTCTCGCGCTTGTAGGGATTTTCTTCGCTACTGGTGCGGTAGCTTTCCAAATTGCCTCCGAGGAACAGGCGCTCGGTTTCCCGGGTCGGCGTTCTGCCCAGTGAGCACATCAATTCGACGTCCCCATCGATGGTGTCCTGATCCTCGGCGTTCATTCCAAGCCCAATGCTACTCAGCACGTCGTCGGGCGTCCAGATTGTGGTCTTCGGTACGATATAGGTGTGTAGCGCGTCCGCATTGTTGGCAATCGCTCTCGCCCACGGATCGCGAGAGACGACGAGTTTTGACGGATCCTCGACTAACGATACGAAGGGTGAGGCTGTAGTCTTCCCCCGCATATGCCACCCAGCTTGGCGGGCTCGGTCCAGGGGATACCGCTCCAGAGGATCTCCAACGGAAGAATGATCCCGAGCCGTGTTGCGGACATGAGATATTGCACTCGTGTTTTCTTCCGTGTGCGGCTTGCAATCAGTGTCCTGATTCTGAAAACGCCGCAGCGTGACATATGACGACCCCGCCACGTCGTCGAATACGCGATCTCGATCAATGGCAGCGTCGGTCGCCGATGACCAACGTGCTGCTTGTTGCGCGGCAAGTTCGATCTCGTTCCGAAGTGCTTCAAGAGTAGCGCCCGTCAATGTTGCGGCAAGCTGAGCGCGCGCACTGACGTATGATGAGGCTGGATAGCGACTGGGTTCCGAGGCCGGCTCGTTTGGCGCAGATGAGGGCGCGGCGCTCGCGGAATCTGCCGCCAAGGAGACTGGCTCCGAGGTTGGGTAGACCGAATCCAAGTCATCTAGAGCCAAGTCATTCAGCTGCTGCTCAAAGTTTGCTTGGTCTTCTGAACTTGTCCGTGCGCTAAGCTCGTCCTGCTGTCGAGCGACGTGGTGCGGCCGCTGAACCTCAAAGGAATTGTCTGCGGCATTCCGTGGATCAACATTCATCTCTCTACTCCCTTCGAAGTGCCGCCTATCGGCGTGGATTGTTGCAGGTGCAGCTTTCGATAAGCTGACGATCGATTAAGCTGAGACCGGGTTCCTCGACCGCCGCGCCGCGTTCTCTTCACCTGTCGCCTAGGACAGACAGTCCTTGCAGACTAAGAGGGACACGCAAGCGCATATGGCTGATCGAGCGCTTCCTTCGTAGATCGTCTGCTCCTGCAGATGTGACGGCTGCGTGTTCTCGCTCATAATTCCCGAGTGGACCAGCGCGACCGTTCGTCGTTTGTAGTTTCCAAGCGGTCGACGATCGAACAAATCGTTCTGGTCGACGCCCGCACGGCGAAGCCCCCAGAACCTGACCTACGAGGTTGTGATGTCGGAATAGCCGTCGCAACTACTTGCGCCTGATTGCGGCAGGCTGTTTTTGTACAGGCGCGAGCGCGCTTGCTGAAAGAAAGCCAAACAACGCGCGAGCACGACATCTTGAAAAACGCAAGCTGTGGTACTTTTCGAGGGAGAAGAGCATATGAAGATTACCGGCAAAGAAATGACGATCCTGTTGTCCTTGCTTTCGGTCGCGAGCGTTAGCTCTCTGGCGAGAGCCGATGAGACCTCGCCGAAATACACCGAGGTTCTCAATGCCCTGCAGGCGGGGAAGAATGTGAAGCTCATACTGGACATGAGCCGCTGTAACCCCGCGGAGGGCGGCAAGCCTGCATCGGCGACGCAGGCCGGTCTGCTTATCAATGCATTCAGGGTGACGGTCCAGAACGGAATCAGCTTCTCCAATGCTCATCAAACGGTCGACAGCTCTGGACATGCCGTGACCGAGTACATCCGCCATAGCCTTAGCCGCGAAGGCAAGCTGACGGTGCGAGCCTCCAAGCTTGTTGTCGGAACGACCGAGCTTATGAACCAGGGCGAATTCATCTGCGAACTGCCGGATGGGGCAAAGTTCATCTGGTAACGAAGAGCACAGAGAAGAAGGACGCTCCGAAGAGTTGATCCTTTAATCGTGTAGAGACATTCGCAGTATAACGGATCCTTTCGATCTCAGGGACGCTCAGAGGGTTTCTGGCCGTCTTTTCGTCGGGGAAGGATCGAGTTGCGCCAACTTGCTGCTGTTCGACCAAGGTAAGTCATGAGAGCCGTCGATCTTCATTCGATCTCAGTGATTGGAGGATCGGCGGTTCGGGCTGCCATCATATGGTTGGAGCCAAAGCATCTCAGTTGAACGCTCCAGATGAGACGGGCAAGGTACGTCCCCACGAGCCCTCCGCGGTTCTGTTGGGCAGTAGTATTTACAAGCCGATCAAGCGGCGGGCGGGCTCGTGATGATTTCGCTCGATCCTCGGCCGCCCCAGCATGAGGGTATCTTTCATCCCGCGTCTTTTGGGGGTCCACTTGAACCTTCCTGCTGCCGAATGCAGCCGCAGGGTGATTGAACCATGCCGCTTAAGATCATGCTGTGAATAGCCGCTACGGAGTTTGCTCACCAGCTTAATTGTCGTTTGGACGCGGTTCTGATGTCCGAAAATTGGCGATCCGAGTGGATACGGGAGCTTGAGGAACTGCCCGAGGTGCCGACAGCATATCGTTCAGCCAAATTGCGGCCGGTGGAAGAGAAGAACGCGGCCACCGGGTAGGCTTTCAGCCGTGTAGGGCTCGCCATGGATCAAAAAGCGGGTCATGGGGACGCCCTGGCTCGGCAGAAGGTCCAGGTTTTGGAGCATGTCAATCACGAGAGGCGAAGCTTCTCGCGGGCCGTGCCTCCAGTCGTGGCCGAACAACTCTCCGAGTTCAGGCACTTGCGGGAGCGGGTGGTGGCCCGAGAGGGGCGCTTCGGATGGCAGTTGGAGGTTCGCCGCCTGCAATTCGAACCCGGAGGACCGATCAAGGCCAGATGCGAGGCTGTCGTATGTATGAGGGGGAGCCATCGGCGTCACCGACGCAGCTTCACTCCCCGAAGCGAACCTTGGGTGATGGATGAGTTGAACGTCATTGGATCCTCTCGGCCCCAGCACGGCCGTATAGCGTTCCCCACCGATCTCATAGTTCATGAGCGGATATTGCGCATTAGGCAAGAAGTCCCACTTGCCCAGCTCGGAAAGCATCATGTCGGGAGCCAGCTGGGTGCGATGGGAAAAATCTTTGGGCACTGCGAATGAAACGTCAAATGTATCACCAACAGCAGGAGAGCGCAGATGGATGAGCTGAAGATCGCCACGCCCACCCGGTCCTAGCACGCCCGTATAGTGTTCACCATGAATGTTGTAGGTCTTTACCCGATGTGCTGCATCCGGCATCTGACCCCAGCGGCTGAGCTCGGAGCGCATCATGTCCGACGCGGGCTGGGTGCCATGGGAAAAACCTTCGGTGACGGCAAAGGAGGCGTCAAAGCTCTCGCCGGCTGTCTCCCCATCTTGATCCATCGTCCGTCCAAAGTCTTTTTCAGAGGCGGGACCCTGCGGCCGTGAGCTGGGCTGCCAAATCACGGCTTCGAAAGGATCCGCCCCGCCGGCGCTATGGGTTGTCGCCTCCATTGCCCACCATAACTTCGATGCCTGCAGATCGAAAGCAGGCGCAAACTGGTCTCGATCTGGGACATCGAAAAGCTCTTCCTGGGCGACACCTTGCACATGCGAATGGGTGACTGAACCAGCGGTTGGCCAGCGCACCGGTGCATCGTAGGATGTCGTCGGCAAGCCCTCGCGGTCAGCAGCACCTAAAAGCTGTTCCTGGGCGACATCTTGCACGGGCGAGTAGGCGACCGAACTCATGCTCGGCCAAAGCGCCGGTGCATTGATTGGCGGCAGGACCTCGCGATCGGCGGCATCGAAAAGCGCTTCCTGAGCGAAACTCTGCAGGGGCGAGGGGGCGGCGGCACGCATTCCCTGCCACAGTGCCGGCGCATCGACGCTGGAAGGTGGAGGCACATCGTTTTGGCGCACAGCGTCGAAAAGCATATCCTGGGCGACACGTTGCGCGGGAGAACGAGCGGTTAAACCCGTTCCCTCCCAAAAGTGCTGAGCATTGAAGCCGCCCGCCGGCAATGAGCCGTCCGCGTTCCCTGAAGGCTGCTCACGTTCGAAAAGCTGGACGGGCAAATCGGCGGCCGGCTGCATTGGCTGGCGCGAGTCGCCCCCGTAACTCGGCGAGTTGTCCCGCCCCGCGATTCGGCGGTAGTCATTCAGCCTGTTCAACGCGTAGATGAGTTTCTTGTCGTTCGGAAACAAAGCATCGGCATGGCCGAGCAGCGCTTTGTGGCTGAGCTTAGCAATCCCCAAGGGGCGCAGTGCTGCCGCTACCTTGCGAAGACAGCTAGCGTAATTTCCGGCGGTTTTTGCGTCAATTGCTCGACCAAAGCCCGCCTCGGTCGCCTCTCTGATGAGGTTGGCGTCTTCCTTAGACGGACGATAATGTGTTCTGGGCGGCGGAGCGGTATCGCTGGGCTCCCGGTACCTACTCACCATTGACAATGCAGAGAAGATGACCTTGTCTTCTGGCAGTAGCTGCTTGGAGCGCTCGAGCAACGTGTCGTCATTGAGCTCAGCAATCGAGTGACCAGACTGCTTCAGCAGCTCTGCCAATTTGCGAAGCCGACGGTCATAGATTTCGATGGTAAACGCGTTTGGCGGTGGGCCTCGGTCAAGGGCAGCACCAGACGCTGCTTGGATGAGGCGATCGTCCTGTTCCGTGATGTCATACAGCCCACTATGGGAATATACCGGGCCGAGCTGCCGCACCTCTCGCAAGTGTTGCTCGAACCCCGCTTGCGGTTCTTTGGGCTGTTCAACGGTGGTATCTGGCGCAGCGGAATCTTTGTACACTGGGCTGATCGCGTTGTATCGATCCATGCTGCAGTCCGCTGGCTTGGTTTCCTCGTTCTTTCGCTACTCACGTTAGCTTTCCAAAACCTGACCCGGCCGAGCCGAAAGTTAGAATGAATATTGGTCAAGTGCCTTTTCGAAGCCGACTACGAGTGCGGCGAACGTAAAGACGGTACAGGCGTCGGCTGAAATTCCGATTTTCCAGGTGCGGCCAGCTCCCTGACGGCCAGCTCGGCGGGAGCAGTATAGACGGGAGCGAAGGCTGCTTTCGATTTTCCGAGCATCGAAAACAGCCAAGTTATCTTGCTAAGCCCCACCCTCAATCTTCTTTCCCTGACTTTCTGTAGGGATTCGACGCGCTCGCAGTCCGATAGTCATCCAGATTCCCGCCCAGAAACAGTACCTCGCGCTCCTCAGTTGGGGTATCGCTCACCCAGGCCAGATCGGGTTCATCATCCTCAGTCCCATCCTCAAGAATACTGACAATCTCATCGGCCGTCCAAGCGGTGATCCTCGGCACCGTGTACGTGTGCAACTCATTCGCATTTTCAGCGATCACTTTGGCGCCATACTCGTTGTCGTCGTCTGGCGAGAGGAGCAATTGTGAGGCCTCCTCGGACAATGACACAAAGGGCGAAGAAGTGGTGTCGCCCCTCATGTGTTCTGCCGCTGCGCGACCCAGATCAAGTCGTTGGCCTCCCCAGATATTCCAGGGGGCGGCGTCGAAACGCGAAGCCGCCATGGAACGCAAATGAGCCATCGCGCTTTGATTGGCCAATCCGCGCGGCTTGCAATGGCTGGGGTGGTTTTGAAAGCGTTGCAGCTCCAAGTATGAGGATGCCACTACGTCGTCGTAAACGCGGCGACTATCCACGTCGCCGGCCGACGGTCCAGTCCCTCCTGACCATGGTGTCGATGTCTGCGCAGCGAGTGCGATTTCCCTTCTGAGTTCCGCAATGTTCGCGCAGGTCAGCGTTGCGGCGAGTTGAGCGCGCGCTTTTACAAAGGATCCGGCTGTGCACCGTTCGTTTTTCGGGATAAGATCCGCTCTCCTATTGCCATCCGTTGCAGTTCGGGTCGATCCAGCGCCGGCTGAAGCTGGTGCTGGGAGGACTGGCCGATGCTCTCTAAGCCGCAGCTCAAAGTCTGCTTGCGGCCCGGTCTCTTCCTGTTGCGGCTCGACGTAACTGATGCGAGCCGCGGACGGGTTGACGTTGTCAAATGGGTCCATTCCCTTCTCCCACTGGTTGCCTTGTCAATGTCATCGAGCAAAGTTGGTTCGATAAGGATCAGAGGCCGGGCCGGGCGCAACTCTCGATAAAATTGCAGCGGACGGTATGTTGAGGGCGTACCGAACGGGCTGAGCCAGGATCCAGATCCTTCTCTTCCAGGTCTTGCGCCATCAAGTGGGCCTGCTAGTCCAGAGATGTTGCTATGCTAAAGAGCTTAGCTGTCGAATAGCTGACCAGGCCTATTGGTTGAAGTAAAGTTCGGGCCCTTGCCGCTGTGCTGTCGTGCCTGTTGTTCATTGCAGAGTTGAGTTTGGCGAGATGGATCCTTCGCCCCTGTCTAGCTCCAACGGCAGCGCGGTGTGAATGGTCTGGGAGAAGCGGTGCGCGATCGCGCTGCAATCGAGAGCTTGCGCGGGGTGGATAAGTTTATCTGGGGCAGCTTGCATTGTGCGCTAGTCGATCTCGTAGAAAGGTTCGTCCAGGGGCTAGCTCTGATCCGAGTAGCCGATGCCGCAGCCATCGGGCTCGTGATTGCGCCGGTCTGGCGTGAAGCTCATCGCCCTTTGTTGACTGCTGTTTGGGACGAGAAGTCGCGCGGGCGCGGCGAAGGCTGGTCGCAAAACACGACCCGCTCGATGCAATTTCAACCCGGGCCTCCGCCGCGAGACGTTGAGTTGCCAACCAGACGTGACAAGACCACGAACGATCGATCCCAAGAGGCGTCCACTCCCATGTGCCGGTAAGGGACGCGGTCCGATATCCAGCTGGGTGATTTCGTCGACGTTGATGCCGCCGCGCTTTCTTGATGCTCAAAGGCTGCTGTGCCCAAGATAGCTGAGTCCCGTGCACACATCGGTGCGCTCGCGGGGCCGTGAAGACGGGCGTTCTTGGCAAATTGGCGGTGCGTCATCACGCCCGTAGCGTACGCGAGGACATGCGCCGCGCGCGCGAGAATTAACGACGCTCCAGCATCTTCGAATCCAGCGCAGCTTCGAAGGGGTGCCGTAACGCGGCATCTATAATCTAGAATGGTTCATCACATTATTAGATGTTGGGCTTAGCGACGCCTTATTGATCCGATGTCACTTTGCAGCGCGGCAGCAAGCGGTCGACCAATTGTGTCGCTCCAATACTGGCGTGTGTTCTCGAGCCCATCGAGTCATCTCTTTTGCGTCGCGCCGGCGCTCCCAATTGCAGTCGCTGCAATTACGCAGCGCGTGTTCGGTGAGCCTGATCAGAGAACGCTTGGGATTAAGCGAGGGAAGGTTAGACACGGCAATAGAAGAGGATGCCAAGAGACGATAGTAGATTGAAATACTCAACTATTGCGTTTGCATGGTCTGGACCTCTAAAGATCCTCTAGCATGATCATTGCTCGCTCGGTCGGGAGTCCAAACGTTTCGATCGCGAATCCCATCCAAAACATCTTCCTGAAAAGAAGCTGGCTTCTTGATGAATTCTGGAGAGCCGATGTGAATGTACTCGTGTGGAAGCAACCCGCCGCTGGAGACAAGCTGTCACGTCGGCGTCAATCGGCAACCAGCGTGGTCGAAGCTCTTCTCGGCCGCGCCCGCTCGGAGAAGATCGCAAGATCTAGCAAAAGCTTCTTTGGTGACATTCTTCTCACATCAGCCGGCTGTTGGTTGTCTGTCCCTCAAATTGGCTGCCCGGAGCACATGCAAGGTACGCTTGCGCGAAAGCGCAGGCTGGCTGCCGAGATCAACTCGTCTACAATTCCTGCCAAGCAGCTCAGATGCCGCCGCATGAGGGGCTGTTATGTCTTCGGGTAACTCGATGCTTCATCTTGGCTTAAATCTTCATGGTGCCGGTGGTCATTCCGCCGCATGGCGCTGGCCGGGCACAAATCCAAGCGCCTTTTTCGACATCGAGCACTACGTCAGCGCTGCGAAGATTGCGGAGCATGGTCTGCTGGATGCTGTATTCCTCGCCGATACCCCCGCGATAAGTTCCGACATCACGCACCAGCCGCCGCTTAATGGGCTCGAACCGACGCTGGTTCTCGCTGTGATTGCACGTGAAACGGAACGGATTGGTCTGATTGCGACAGCGTCGACTACCTACAACGAACCATACAATCTTGCCCGGCGCTTCCAATCGCTCGATGTCATCAGCCGCGGGCGCGTTGCGTGGAACGCGGTCACGACGTCGAGTCCGGCGACAGTTGCGAACTTTGGCGGTCGAGAGGTTGGGCGAGCAGATCGCTACAGGCGTGCCGAGGACTTCGTTGAAACGGTCCGTGCTCTCTGGCTGAGCTGGCGCGGCGAGATGGTCATCGCCGATCAGACTGCGGGTGTTTACGCAGATCAGAGCCAATTCCGCCTGCTCGATCCCACTACCAATAGCTTCGGCATCCGCGGCCCACTTACGCATCCCGCTTCACCCCAAGGCCACCCAGTCATCGTTCAGGCCGGCGGTTCGGATCCCGGATTACAGCTTGGCGCCCGCAGTGCAGATGTCGTGTTTGCGGCAGCCGGGGACTTGTCAACGGCTCTGCAGGAGGCAGAGCGCCTGCGCGCTCTTTCTCGGCAATTCGGCCGCCCTGCGGCCCCGCTCATCCTGCCAGGCCTTGTCACTTGTATCGGGGGCACCGAGGAGGAAGCGGCTCGTCGCAAGGAAAACCTTGACGGACTCCTCGATTTGGAGCGCGCCATCGTCGCTCTTGCACGAAGCATGGGCGTGCCGGTCGAGAAGCTCAGCCTCGAAAGGCCAATCCCGGAGGAGATTTTGCCTGCTGCAGATGATGTTCCGTTTTCTGTCGGTCACCATCGCACGATTGAGACTCTGGCGCGTCAAGGTCGGACGGTTCGCGAAATCATTAGCAGCGTTCAAGCGTTTGGCCACCGCTTACTCGTGGGTGCACCCGAGCAGATCGCGGACTCGATTGAGGCATGGTTTCGCGCCGGCGCGGTTGATGGATTCAATATCATTCCGGACGTGCTGAAAGATGGCACCTCAGCGTTTGTCGACAATGTGGTGCCCATCCTGCAGAAGCGCGGGCTCTTTCGCAAAGAATATCGAGGGCAGACGCTGCGAGAGCATTTCGGGCTTTCCATTCCTTTCGGGCCGGCATGAGGCAAAGCTAGCTCAGCGCTATGACGCTTCCTCAACATCAAATCATTTGGAGACTGGGTATGCACTTATCGAATGCGCGGTCAACGAGGCGATTCACTGGAAAGTCGAACTATCCAGCAAGAACCGTGAAGGCGATCCTTCTCGTGCTCTTGGGCCTGTCGCAACTGCCGTCAAGTATTCATGCTCAAGAAGGAGTAGCCGGCAGCGTAAAGCGAGGAGGCGTTGTTCGTTACGGGCACTTTCAAGAGCCGGCGTGCCTCTTTGGAGGATGGGTGCAGCAATGGTATCTGCAACGCCAGTACAGCGATAATCTGGTCGCCCGCAGCGAGGATGGCAAGATTGTGCCATGGCTGGCCGAGTCATGGACAATTTCCGATGACAAGAAGATATACACATTCGAGATAAAGCCGAATGTGAAGTTCACGGATGGCACTTCTCTGGATGCGCAGGCCATCGCGGACAATATCAACGGATGGCTCAGCAACGACCCTGATCTGCGTAATCCGACTGCCGCTCCGTATCTTAGCGATAGCTTCGAATCGGCAAGTGCAATCGCTCCTCTGAGGTTACAGGTAACCTTGAAGGTGCCATTTCAACCCTTGCTGAACGTGTTTGCTCAATCCTCACAAGGCATTCTCTCACCATCCGCGCTCAAACGCGGACTTGCGGTGAACTGCGAGAACCCAATCGGCTCAGGTCCATTCATTGTCGACAAATGGCGTCATGGACGGGAGGTCACCTTCCGTCGCAATCCCGACTACAACTCGGCGCCGGCCACCGCAAAACATCAAGGGCCGGCTTACATTGACGGAATCAGCTGGAAGTTCCTGCCAGATCAGACCGTCCGGTACGGCTCGTTCATCGCGGGCGAGACCGATGCCATATACGATATCCCAGCTATCGCATGGAAGGAGGCCAATTCCCGTTTTCCAGTATTGCGGCACATTACCGGCGGTACCCCTCTGCGCCTTGCGTTGTATACGGCGCGGCCCCCATTTGACGATGTGCTCGTCCGCAAGGCGTTTGCCTATTCTACGGACCGGAAGGCTGCAGTCGACACATCATTCCTTGGCTCTTTGCCATTTGAAGGCAACGGTGCGCTGAGTCAGAGCTCGCCGGAATACCTGCGCGAGCTCGGGCAGTCGTATACGTACGATATTCGGAAAGCCAATCAATTGCTTGATCAGGCGGGTTGGACCGAGCGTAATCCTAGCGGCGTTCGTGTTAAGAATGGCAACCCGCTCATCGTGCGCGTGTCCTATTCGAACGCTTTTCTGAAGCCAGATGGCGAGCAAGCCTTGCAAGTTATCCAGCAGCAGGCAAGAGCGGCAGGTTTTGACGTACGTCTTCAGCCTACCAATCCAGCTGATTTCTTCGCAGGAAAAAACCTCGGACCCGACGATTATGAGATTGTTCTCCTCTATTGGGTTGCCCCCGGCGCGGAGATATTCCGGATCTCGTGGAAGCCCGATCAGAAGGGCGAGACTAATCGCTTCAATCCCTCACGCTATCAAGATCTGACGCTTTGGGACGTCATTCAAAGGGCAGAGCAGGAACTCAATGGGGCGCAACGTACCGCCCTCTATCAGCAGGCGGAACGGAAGATCGTGGATGAGGCTCCTGTGATTGGCCTCACGGTGCTGGACGTAACGTTGGCGACCAAGGCGAACCTCAAAGACGTGTGGCTGGACCGCGGCTCGGTTGGCGAACCCGTTTTCTATGACGCTCATTTCGATGATGGGAAGTGACGCCGTGAAGATAGTAGCCCATCATCCCATTGTTTGGTTCGCGCGCCGGATATTCTCCGGTGTGGTCGTGGTGTGGGCTGCCGCAACCTTCGCGTTCTTGATTCAATGTGTGCTCCCTGGGGACCGCGCCCAGATCATCATCAATGCGACAAGCGGCAACGTCGGACTGGCGTCGTCGGCAGAACTTGCGGCGATCAATGCGAAATACGGATTTGATCAACCGCTCGCGATTCAGTACGGAAAATACATACTGCGAATTCTGCATGGAGACCTTGGCGAGTCATACCAGCAGCATCGGCCTGTCGTAGGGATCATCGCCGAACAGATTGGCCCAACCATCATTCTGGCGGTCACCGCGCTGCTGTTCGCATGGATTATCGCAATCCTGACGACCTTGTTCATCGCAGGCAGAGACAACATTTGGGCGACGTTGCTCAATGACACGCAGGTCTTTTTTGCAACCGCGCCGCCCTATTGGCTGGCCACAATTCTGCTGGTTGTTTTTGCGGTAAAGCTGCGCATTTTTCCGGTCATCGGTGGAAATTCTCCGGCCGGGCTCATTCTGCCGACACTTGCGTTGGCTCTTGAACTATCGGGCTTTTTCGGACAAGTCGTTCAGAACGAGTTCACGCGCGTGCTCGAGCAGCCGTTCGTTGCATCCGCGCGGGCCCGAGGCATGAGTGATTTCGGCGTCAGGCTTCGCCATGTCCTCCGCCATGCCGCATTGCCTGGCATTACTTTATCAGGTTGGGCGCTCGGAAAACTGCTTTCGGGCGCGATTTTGATCGAGGTGGTTTTCGCCCGTCAAGGCCTAGGTGGAGTCCTTGTTGCTGCAACGTCCTCGCGAGACGTTCCGATTGTCTCGGGAGCTGTTTTGATCTCTGCGGGGCTGTTCGTTCTTGTTAGTTTGATTGTCGATCTGACTTACCAGGTGGTCGATCCGAGGATCAAGTTGACATGAGCATGTTCGCCGAAGCCACCGCGTCTCGGTCGTTCAAAGAGGTCGTGGCAATCGTCCGCCATGTTCCGTTCCGAGTTGCCGCCTGTCTTATCATCATTGGCCTCTTTGCCCTCGCGGCTGTGGCGCCAAAGGTGCTGCAGACGCATGATCCGCTGGCTATTGATTTGAAATCGTCATTGCAGTCTCCGTCGATCGCCCATTGGTTGGGAACTGATCAATTGGGTCGAGATCTTTACTCTCGAGTAGTCGAGGGGGCAGGCCAATCCCTGGCTATTGGACTAGGCGCGACGGCGCTGAGCATGTCCATTGCGATCGTTTTCGGCGTCGCCGCCGCACTTTCTGGTGGCGTATGCGACAGCATCCTGAGCCGGATTGTCGACGTGCTCTTCGCAATTCCCACGCTCCTGCTCGCCCTTGTGTTCGTGACCGTTTTTGGGCCGTCGGTATTGACTGAGGTCATAGCTGTCGGAATCGGCACAGCGCCAGGGTATGCGCGCATGATCAGGGGCCAGATGCTTGCCATCAAGGGGACAGCGTATGTGGAGGCCGCTAAGGTGCTGGGCCATCCATTTCCCCGTATTGTCTGGAGGCATATTCTTCCCAACGCCATGAACCCGCTGACGGCGATGATGACGATCGGTGTAGGTCAGGCGATTATATGGGCTTCCGGTCTTGCTTTTCTGGGACTCGGCGTCGCTCCCCCGGCGCCTGAATGGGGCGCGCTGCTCAACGCCGGGCGCAACTATGTAATCTACGCCTGGTGGCTGGAGATCATACCCGGTCTGGCAGTTACGGCGTTTGCCCTCAGCCTCACCATCATTGGGCGTCATCTACAGGACCGTCTGGAAGGAAAAACGTGAATGTCGCAGGGCCGCCCCCAGCCTGTCCCGCAGCAGTCAGACCTCCTCACGGTCGATTCGCTGCGTGTTTCCTTCGGTTGCGCCATCGACGAGAAGGCGGTTGTGCGCAGTATATCCTTCTCCCTCCGACCGGGACGGTGTCTTGCGATTGTCGGTGAATCCGGCTCGGGCAAGAGCGTGACTGCTCGGACTCTGATAGGCCTCGCTGGTCGCTACGCCAATGTTCATGCACGCCAGCTAAGCTTCGACGGGACGGACCTGATGGGTCTTAGCGATCGTGCCTGGCGGCGCATCCGCGGCAACGAGATTGGCTTTGTATTACAGGATGCACTCGTCTCGCTTGACCCGCTTCGCCGGATCGGCAAAGAGATTGGTGAGGGCTTGCTCCTCCACGGTGCGGTATCATCGCGCGAGGAGCTCGCGCAGCGCGTCATTGCTCTCCTTAAGCTCGTCGGTGTCCCTGACCCCGAGATCAAGGCCGAGCAGCTGCCGCATCAATTATCCGGCGGCCAGCGTCAACGAGCTCTTATCGCTTCGGCACTTGCGCTCGATCCCCGCATCCTGATCGCCGACGAGCCGACGACCGCTCTCGATGTGACGGCGCAAGCCCATGTGCTGTCACTCCTTGAGGAGACCAAAACGAGGGGCAAGGCTCTGATCCTGATCAGTCACGATCTGGCAGTGGTCTCCCGCGTGGCGGATGAGATCCTCGTCATGCGAGAAGGCGAGGTCGTTGAACGCGGTAACGCCGGCCAAATATTCAAAGACCCGGAGCACCCCTATACTAAGCAGCTGCTGGACGCCGTGCCATCAGGCCGGCCGCGCGGCTCACGCCTCTCACCATCGGCTATTGTGCGTTCGCCTGCCTGGCAAACGCAGCTAGCCGTGCAATCGCCACCGAAATCTCGTCCTATCCTGCTCGAAGCGACAAGTCTGGTGAAGCGCTTCAAGGGTCCGGATGGCACTTCACGGACGGCTGTGGACGGCGTCTCCTTCGAACTGCGATCCGGCGAGACTTTGGGCATCGTAGGTGAGTCCGGATCAGGAAAGTCAACGATGGCGCGCATGGTCCTGGCGCTCGAGGAGCCTGACGAGGGAGCCGTTCAGTTTGCAGGCCGGCCTTGGACCGCGCTCGCCGAGCGCGAACGGCGGGCTCGGCGACGGTCACTATCGATCATTTACCAGGATCCTCTTGGCTCGTTTGATCCACGTTGGACGGTCGGACGCATCATATCCGACAGCCTTTCGAGCGACGTTGAGACACGGGGCAAGCGGCAGGAGCGCGTTATCGAGCTGCTCGATCTGGTCGGGCTATCCCAGGCCTTGCTGGACCGACGACCGCTCGAGCTCTCGGGCGGTCAGCGCCAGCGCGTCGCGATCGCCCGCGCAATCGCACCAAATCCTGCCGTCATCGTCTGCGATGAGCCGGTTTCGGCGCTCGACGTCTCGATCCAGGCCCAGGTCTTGGACCTGCTCGGCTATCTGAAGGACCACGTCGGCGTAAGTTATCTCTTCATCTCGCATGATCTCAGTGTTGTTCGTCACATCAGCGATCGCGTCATAGTTATGCGCCGGGGGAGAATCGTCGATAGTGGCGCCACTGAAGAGATATTTCGCAATCCACAGTCTGAATATACCAAGAGCCTTATCGCCGCCATGCCGCGTCTTGCGCGCGACCACCAGATAGATCATCCAGCTACGATCCTCGAAGAAGGCATCGCATGAACGCCTTCGAATCCAATCCTTTATGGTCTATCTCCGATCGCGGAGCATTCGCCTTTGCGCGCCGAGTTGGTCACGATTACGCGCTCGTTCACCGCTCGAACAGGATAGTCTGTGGCACGGGTTCCCGCTAGATGGACCGGTCGGCGCGGATTGCGTGCTCGCAAAGGACGGGCGGCTCTTGCGCTCCTGCAGACGAGCTCGCAATCTTCGCTTTCACGATAGCCTTGGCCATCATGGTGCGGTCCCTGACAACGAGAGAGTGTTTGTCAGGTTCAAAACATTTGGCGTCAATATTGATTTCATGACGCCTGTTCAGCCGTTAATTGCGACTGATGCGGCTGGCACGGTCATTGCTATCGGAAATGAGGTAACGCCGAATAGGAGCCTACCTCAGCCCTGTGAACGATCACGTTTCCGCCCGGAACCCGTGGGTCCATTCTGAAAAAAACAAGCAGGGCCCTGAAGTTTTCGCATTCGGTTTGATGGAGAGCGAATTGGATTTGCCTAGAAGAGCCGACGAGACAAATCGCAACGTCTGGCCATATCGGCAATGTCAAAAGACGGTTGCGTCGTCAACGTTGCCGGACTCGGTGAACAATCTGAGCGCGCGGCAGTGGGGGCGCATGACTAGAATTCGGCTGACGTGCTCAAGCGTACCGGCTGCGGAGGTCACAGACACAATAGGCGCCTCATCGAGGCATCGTGTCGTCATTTCGCCGACGAGTTCGCCACAGGTCGCATAGCTCCAAGGCGGAGCAAAAGAGGTCGATAACAGGCCCCCCGTAATCCGGGCAATACGGAATCGTCATGTCGCAAACGATCGGCCCTGATAGCGAGTGCACCGCGAATGAAGGAGCAGAGCACTGGTCAGATCCGAAACACAATCTTTCATCAGATGGCGACTTTGTTCGGTACTGGAGCCGAGCTGCCGATCGGCTGCGCGCGGTGGCTGCGGTTGGGAGGCGAACCGAAGAGGCGATCAGAAGGACCGGGATTGGCTTGCAGCTATCGTCCGAGAACTTTAACGGTCACGACTTGTCAGATTTCCCGTTGCGACGCTGTACCCTCAATCGTGCGCAGCTCTACGGAGCAAAGTTGGATCGGGCAGATCTTTCTTGTGCTAATCTTATCTGTCCGGGGCTAGAGAGGGCAAGTTTCCGCGGGGCCAAGCTCGATTTTGCGTATATGCATGCGATTGCAGCGCAGGTCTGCGACTTCGACGATGCCAGTCTGCGCAATGTAATTGATGCAACAGGCAGCCTGTTTCACGGTTGCAGCATGAAAAGGACACGCTTTGATAACGCCATGCTCAGCGGGCTTCTCGCTTACCAATGCGACGCGAGTGATGCTGTATTCGATGGCGCGGAGCTACAGGGTTCGACCATTAATGAATGTTTCCTTCCTTCCGCTTCCTTCCGCTTTGCCAAGCTGAGCCAACTCACAATCACGAAATCACATCTGGCGTCTTGCTCGTTCTTCCAGTCAAAGGGGAACTGTTTATCGATTGTGCGTCCCACCTCGATCGATGGTCTTGTCCTGGAAGGCGCTCATCTTCCGTATCTGAGACTCTCAAAAGTAAGCGGCCGCATCGCAGCGAGAGGCATGTGCGCACCATCTGCTGATATTCACTTGTCAAATCTTCCAAATGCGGAGCTTGAGCAGGCGGACCTGACCGAGGCGCGGCTTTTGTCCGTAAGCTTGTCCAACGCAAACCTCGTCGGTGCCGTGCTCAACGGTGCATCCATTCATTCCTGCGATCTCGACGGAGCGGACCTGTCTCTGGTATCAGGCGAATGCATTTCTATAACAGAGAGCACAATGCGAGCCGCCAAATTATCGGGCTTTCGTGGCCGCTCTACCTTTGTGCGCGACTGCGATCTCGAACGCGCAGACCTATCCAATGCTTACCTTTACAGGTCGATGATCACCGGTGATCCCCCGCAATCAATGGCACTGGATGAGGCAAATCTCGAAGGATCGAATCTCGTTCAGGCATATCTCGCCGCAGGAATGACGAGAACCAATCTGGAGGCATCGCGGGCCGCGTACGTTCGCATGAACCAATCGTCCCTGCGCGAGGCGAACCTGAGTGGGATGTCGCCGTTCCAGGCCAGCTTCGTAAAGGTGGACTTTTCGGGCGCTAAGATAACCACATTCGAGCCACCGTTCTTTGCAGACCGATGTCCGGGCCTACAGGCCGCTCTGAAGGAGGATCAGCCACGCGAGCCATTAAGCTATCTGACTGAATTCTCATCGTTGATCAGACGGGGTCGAGAAGGGTCTACCTGACGGCTTCGGAGACTGCAAAATCGAAGGGAATGCAGTGTCGGCGAGCTTAGGACAGCTCTGGGCGATCGTTCGAGCTGTGAGCGAGCGCTTAAGCGCTATGGGGCTTCGTGGCATCGCCGGCGGATACGAGAGGCGGGGCAGACCTTCTGTGCGATCCGACCGATGATCTCTTGGCGTTCAAAGAGACTGGAGTAGAAAATGCATTTGGCATGTCTTTCCGCAGGTAAAGCGTTCATCCGGGAGGTGGCGAGAACAGGGCAGACCATCGGGACGGTACATACTCTCGGAGCCCTGCATCTTGGGCATGCAGAATTGATCAGACGGGCGGCATCGGAAAATGACGTCGCGATCGTCACAGTCTACCCGAACAAGATCCAGCTTAGACCGGGTGGGAGCTACGACTTCAATTTGGACGAGGATATTGGACTTGCATTGCGTTCGGGAGCAACTGCCGTAATTTCCTCCAACGACACCGAAATGTTCCCGCCCGGCTATCGAACCTTTGTATCGCAAGGCGACTGTCATTTGCGTCTAGGGGGGCCCGAGGCCTATTTAAAGGAAGCCGTTACTGGGGCAATCCGCTGGATCTGCTATGCAAAGCCGACTCGCAGCTACTTCGGCCTGAAAGATATCGGTCAGGCGATCCTGGTGAAGCGCGCCGTCGCAGATCTCCTTCTGGATTGCGAGATAAGGTTTGTGCCGACCGTGAGATACAAGAACGGAGTGCCCATTTCGTCGCGTTTGAGGCGATTTAGCCGTTCCGAGCTTGATGAGCTGTCTTGCCTTTTCACGGCACTCGACCATTCGAGGAAAGAGATCGCGCAAGGGGCATCTAGTGTGAAGGATCTGGTCGCGTCCGCCACATCTAAGCTCAAGTTCCGGCACTTTAAACTCGATTTTGTTCGAATCGTCGGCGCTGACAACTTCGAAGACCTGGAGCAAGTCGAGCTCCCTTTCATAATTTTTGGGGCGGCAACGGCTCATGGTCTCAGGATCTTCGATAATATCTACGTTCCAGATCAAGATACTCTCGTGAAGGGTCCTTCGGATATCTGGATCGATCTGCCTGAACAGTCCTAGCCGGACGATTATTCATCCATGACCTTGAGAAAGCTATCCGTTCCGGCCGTATCCCAAGGCCAGCGTCACCTTATGAAGGTGTACTCGGCTTGATGTTGCCTCCAGCGCATAGCCATCTTTAACCAGCGCTGAGAGCTCTCATTGGTCCATTGAGTACATCGACTTGGAAAGTCAATGCGATCCTTACTGCCCGACATGGTAGGGCGAGGCTAGCTGCACTGTGAGGTAGCCTGGTCGAGCCTCCTGTCGCAGCCAAGCGCTGCGGCAGCTCGAAGGCGACGAATCGCACCACGCCGTAAACTCTCGAGAGCAGAATCTGCAGAGATGATCATGACAAGGCGATCGGAAGATTATAGAGCTGAGGATCCGTGTGTCATCCCGCTGAGCAAGCTGGATGTAAGCGAGGGCAAGCGCTTTCAAGACGACAGCATGTGGGCTTGCTTTGAGCGGTTGCGAAAGGAAGATCCCGTTCACTACTGTCAAGACAGCGCTCATGGTCCATATTGGTCCGTGACGAAATACCGGGATATCGTAGCGGTAGACACAAACCACAAAGCGTTCTCGTCCGAACAAGGTGTCACTATTGTCGACGTGCCTGGCGAGCACTGGACTCCGAGCTTCATCAAGATGGGGCCTCCCAAGCACGCCGAGCAGCGCAATACCGTTGACCCGATCGTCGGACCGGAAAGCTTGACGAAGCTCGAAAGCTTGATTCGGTCTCGGGTCAGAGCGATTCTCGCAGGCTTGCCGCGGAATGAGGCCTTCAACTGGGTGGACATGGTATCCATAGAGTTGACGACGCAAATGCTCGCCACGCTGTTCGACTTTCCATTTGAGGATCGGCGACTGCTGACCTATTGGTCAGACGTCGCTGTTACGGCTCCGAAAGCAGACCATGCAATCGACAGCTGGAACAAGCGAAGCACCATCTTGTCCGAGTGCCTGGAGTATTTCACCCGGCTTTGGAACGAGCGCATCAATGCCGAGCCGCGCCTCGACCTAATTTCCCTGATGGCGCATTCGCCAGCCACGCGCCAGATGGAGCCGAGCGAGTTTCTCGGAAATCTGATTCTGCTGATCGTTGGGGGAAACGACACCACGCGCAACTCAATTACCGGGGGTCTCCTGTTCATGAGTCAATACCCCTCCGAGCTGCGAAAGCTAATTGACAATCCCAAGCTGATCTCAAGCGCCGTGTCCGAGATTATCCGGTACCAGACGCCAATCGCACATATGCGCCGTACCGCCGCGATCGACAGCATCGTAGGCGGAAAACAGATCAGGAAAGGCGACAAGGTCGTCATGTGGTACATCTCCGGTAACAGGGACGAAGAGATCATTGAGAACGCCGACAACTTCATGATCGACCGCAAAAATGTGAGGCAGCATCTCTCGTTCGGATTCGGCATCCATCGCTGTCTTGGTCGACATCTTGCGGAACTGCAGTTGAGAGTCCTCTGGGAAGAGATTTTGTCTGCGCAATTGGGGTTCGAGGTTGTCGGCGAACCCGAGCGGATTGCGTCTAACTTCGTGCACGGCTATTCCGCTCTCCCCGTGCGGATTGCGGCCTAGGCCCAAATTGTTCTGCTCACGCAGGCGGCGGAGCGGGCTTGCCCTGAACCATCGTTGGTTTCTGCAAGCAGCGCAGCTGGGGTGATCGACGGAAACAAGATGCTGCATGTCGGAAGCCAATTGCCGGCCCTGCAAACGCTTGGAAGGACCTGCGAGAAGCGATAGGTGAGGCGCGCGTCTCCGCAAGCGCTTTGGCATGCCGAAAATTGAACCTCAACGGCTACTCCGATGCAGGTCTCCGGGCCACCCTCGAATAGCCGAAACCATAGAGGGCAATGACCTTGATGTTCAAAATTGTAGCTGTGGCAGCAATTTTCATTGGAGAAGCTCTTTCGATATTCGCCGAGTTAATTGCCTCAAGGCAATTCGGAAAGGCCGGTGGCGATCTGGCGATGCTTTGGCCGATGTTTCTCCTGGTATGCTTGGGTGGCATCCTCCTCGTTCTCGGATACGCGCTGGGCTACATGCATCTGAAGAATATCTGGATCATTGTCGCGATATCGGTGGGAGCGATCCTGGTCGTGGAACCGATGCTCACGGTTCTGCTCTTCAGAGACGTGCCGACCGCCGGTTCGCTGATTGGGCTGGTTCTCGGTGCGTTTGGTGTGCTCGCTGCGATGTTTCTATGAAGCTGATCTCACCGGACCCGGATGGGCGCCGCACTTTTGTGAAATGCAGCTTGAGGATCTGCGGAAGGTCGAGTCAGCCGTTAGGACGAGGAAAAGATCCATTCTGAACGACCTTCAGCATCTCGTCATCGGTGTACGGCCGCTAGATTGTTAAGCTCTTATGTCAAAGTCCTCTTACCGTTAGCAGGACGTGTGTGGTGAGCGAAGGTCTGCCAATCTATGAGCTGGCCATTTCTGCTTGACCAAAATTCGCCGATTAGGCCTCGACTTTTCTCCCGGCTACCAACGTTTGGGGACGATTTGACTCAGTCGGTGTGGACGGAGCTAACGGCAGAGGGGCGACGCGCGTAGTGGAGCGCGTCGAGGCCAGGGCACCTCAGCCGCGATTACGTCGCGGCTGCTTACACGGACGCACTTACCCGCATCCCGCTCTTCAGCGACATTGGAGGTCCGATGGAATGGAACTTCAGGTGACATTGGCTTTCTTGTGCATTCGAAAGAACGCGTTTTGGTCAGCTAGCCGTCAGTCACACGGTCTATCCAGACGGGCTGCACATTCGCGACTTTTATCGGAGACGAAGCATGACAGGCATTGGCCGAGCCAGCGCATCGGAAGTTGGGGCCGCAGGAGCTGGCAATACCGGAGATGTGAGCGGTTCGAGCGTGGAGCCCAGCCTATTCCCGGGAGGACACAGTCAATCTTTCGATGTCATCATCGAGCGGATGCGCTCTGGGCCTCCAGACAGGACCGACAACTCAAGTTCGGAGGTGGTAGCGCCCACCCGAGACGAGATAAAGGCAGCAAGGCGAAAAATGGGCGGCCTGTTTGAGGAGCTTGAAGCTAGCCGTCGAGCGGCCCCGCACGGCCAAACCTTCCAAGAGGCGCAAGAGCTGATCGATCAAGTCGTCAAAGCAGGCTCAACAGTTCTGGAGTACTACGCAGATTTGCCTGCCAATTTGGCGCGCCGCATTCTGCCCGACGATCGGGCTCGCCGGCTCCGCGATGACACGCTGAACGCGGCCGAAGAATGTAACGCAGTGGCCACCCGGATTATTTACGAGCTGGAGGACAAAAGAAAGGAAGCATTAAGCTGGCTCCCGAAGATCCAAGACACCGGTACGCCCGCCCAGGTGGCCGGCGCGTTTAAAAGCGTGGCGAAACGCTATGCAGCCTGCATGGAATGGTGGGGGAAGAAGGTGTTGCGCTCGGAGCGGATGCAGTCTGTCTGCGCGGCTACTGCCAACTTGCCAAGCAGCACGCCCGATATGCGCAAGGCCGAAGAGGCCGCACTAAGACTGCATACCGGCTGGGCTCTCAATACGAAGTGCATGTATCTGCAAGCGCGGATCGCTCTCGCGGAGCTCTTGATTGACTCGCGAGCGAGCACGCTCGACCCAGACGTGCGCGATGCCTTGATGGAGGAGAGCGGGCGGGCGCGTCTGCTCGGGACCTTCGTCGAGGATGTTTTTCCGGCATTCGTCTCCACGTGCGAGGCCGTTCTGTATCGCGATGGAGCAGTGCTTGACGCGGAGCATCGCGCCGTTCTGGAAGGAGTCATGGAGCGGCTTTCGGAATTTGCATCCGGGCTGAGCGGCATCGTTGCCAGCCTGAGGCAGATCGGAACGGGAGCTGAAGTTCCCCTGCAGTTGCTAGACGAGATCGTGGAAGGGGCGTGGGTGACCGCGAACGAGGTTATGCGGCTGCTGGCATTGCAGCCAACTACGCCAGCCACGATTGAACCCCCGGCTTTGGCTGCGCTGCCGGAAAATACTGCCGCGGTAAGCCAAGGCAATTCAGGTCGCAAAAAAGGAAAACAAAAAGGAAAAGGCAGGCGCGCAGCGGCTGCAGGCGAGGGGAGCTCAACGACCAGCTCATCCGAGCCGCACCTCGCCAGGCCCCATGCCGCTACGGCTCCGACGCGCAAGGTTATCGTGCGCTCAGATCTCGGTACCAAGAAGCTCGCCACCACCGAGGAAGCACGTGCCTCATCCGCTGCAACCGATCACCTGCAGATGTGGCAGGCGCCGCCGTCCAAGGAAGCACTGGCGGGATTACTTGAGCGATTGGACAAGCTGCTGCAGTTCGATCTGCCGGTTCAGCAGAGGGCGGTCTCGCAGGCGCGCCAGATGAAGCCCGAGGACGCCGAACACGTCTTGGACCGCGTTATCACGCACTTCCAGATGCAGGCCGCCGAGATTGAAGTCTGTGTGGCCGCGCTGCAGGAGCCCCGCCGACGTGGCTTGCTCACGCCTTCGCAAGTTCCCGAAGTGCACGATAAAATAGTCCGGCTCAATGGGATGTGGTCCGAGCTGCAGGGGCAGGCGAAATCATTGAAAGAGCGAAAGGCAGCAATCACGAGCGATTGCAGGAAGAACTACCCGTTTCCATCGCAAGAGTATCTCGAGCAGATGCGCGCGGCGGGGGAACTGGACTCGGTAGGTCCGCCGCAAGCGTTGAAGGCAGAGCCAGGTAAGCTATTCGAGATCAAGCTGCAGGCTAAGGCGCTTAGCAGCGGCGCAATGCCAAGGCCGATGTGGGTGCACATCCACACCGAGCGGCCGGTTTATGCCTGGCAATTGGCAACGCTGGGCGATCGCGCATTCGCCGCATGCCACGTGAAGTCCGACGAACAGCGCGGATACAATCAGCATTGGCAGAACGCTCGAGCCGCCGAGGGCCACGAGAACGTCGTGATCCACCGCGGCAAGCTGACGCCTGCGTTCTGCAGGTCCTTGTTGAGCACCGCCCCTGGCCAGCCGTGGCAGCCCCTTCCCGATCCCGTGCACGTTTCAACGCAGATCGCTCGAGTGGGAATCTAGTGAGCTGGTTCCCTTGCGGCGGTGAGCCGTTCGTGGCAGCGTTCATGCCTCCCGGACCGGCGCGGCGGATTGCCTGAGCAGCGCCGAGCCCATCTTACAAAAGGATGAAGCTCGGGAGAGAACTCACCTCACGGCAAGGTATCAGCCGGCGGTCCGGAGGATTGTCGGTTGTTCCACAAGCAAGCTGCCAGTCCGGGCTGTGGCGAACATCGGCGCCCATGCGAGAAGTTAGGCGCTGAATATTGCAGATGGAAAACATGTACCTGATGCCGGCGGCGATCGGCCCGGATGTAACAGGGCTTTCACCTGCCTGCCCGGGGCAAACTGGCGCGCAAACCCTCGGCAGAGCTTCAACAGATCGGGGATGCTCCGGGTGCAAGGGGGCTGAGCATTCCAGCCGCTTTGACGAATCAAACCAGGCGGTGCACAACAACGCTGCCTGTTTGCTACTCTTGCATAAGGCTATGACGGCCCCAGCATCACGCCTCCTTGGCCCCCAAAAGATGCTGGGGCTCGTCGTTCTTCCTCGAGCGCCTCAAGCCGAGTGACGGTCAGCCATGTCGCTGCTGTTCAGTCGCCGTCATGAGCGACCGACCCAACGCGCCCCGAGGGGAGAGCCGGGTTCTGAGGTTTCGCTTCGGAGTCGGAAATCGCGAAAAAAACATCTCACGACGATCCATCGAAAAGACGAAGCGGACGACCATGAAGCGCGGCTCAAGCTGGAGGGCGCCGAACGCGCTCGCTGATCCGGCGCAGCAATGATGGCGCCCAGACATTCGCACGATTCCGGTTCTCAAACGGCTATGTTGAGGGCGGCCGACTCATTCTCCTCCCTCGGATCGAGCTGATCAGGCGAGCCTCTTGTCTGGATCGAGATCCTCCTGCTCGGACCCTGAGCTGTCGATAAGCTGGCTAGTCTCATCGCTTGCGAAATTCCGAGCCCTTGCAGCTGTGCTGGCGCCTTGTTCTCACTGGCGGAGATGAATCTAGCCAAGATGCCGTCATCGTCACTGTCGCGTCTTTGGCGAGCGCAGTCCCGCCAGGTCGCTAGCATGCCGCCGCGGCCCGCCTCCGTCGAAGCCTTCTCTTGTGGCCTGCAGCGCAGCCGAAAAAAAAGTCGGTAAGCGATTTTCGCGGTCCTCTCGCTCGGTGATGAACAATCGCGCGTCCAAGCGTAACGCACGTGCGTTCGGGCAGCGCATCTTCGGCACCATGCAAGCCGCCTGTGGCCTTGCTCGCACAATAGAGCTCCGAGACATGCATCGGCCACTCCGAGCCCCGTCGAGCGTTCGATCATGAAGAGCCATACGGTGAAGTCCGAACTTATCCATTCCTTAGATAGATCTGATCAAGAAAATCAATTTTACCGTCTACAGCGTCGTCATATAGACCCGTCGAGGACGGTTGGGGCTAACCTAGGGAAGCGATTTCTCGGATGAAAAAGTCTGTGTTAGTGACGGCGAGCGCCCTCGCGCTTGCAACGGCCGCGGTGCCTCCTTTTGCTGCAAAAGTTGCCGCGCAACCAATTCCCGGCAGGGTGGAGGTAGCCGATACATCATATCCTCAGTGCGCGGACGACCCGTTGGATGGTATCTGCGACCTGTTCTTTTGTTTGACCGATCCGTCGTGCGTGCGGCACTGAGGACCGAAAATAAGTCAAACAGTGAACGAGGGTGAGCCTCGTGCGGCCGCTAGCTCCGACAGCGGCCGCCTCCTCATCGCGTACCGTTAAACTGGCAGGGCAAGCTGCGCCACCTTAATTCTCATAAGATCATCAAAGCGATTAGTCACTTTCAGCCAGTCGGTGAATACCGCCAATGGCGCAGCCGCCGCATCGGCGTAGGTTGGGTAAAACGGGAAAGTCGTTTTAATTCGCGGCGCTGTGTTCCGATGCGAGCCGCAGCTCGATCTAAAACTGGTCGAATTTTTATTGCTTTTCCATGCCACTCCCATAGCGCTCTTCGGTTCGATGGTTCGCATTTCGGACGTCATGGATGTCCATTGTTCCCGCTATACCTAGCAGGGCCGTTTTGGCGAAGGTTCGTTTGTGGTTGGGTGTGATTGAGTGGCGCCGTCTCCGGCATCATGAGCATGGCAAAGAGCCCGGCCGCGCTCGCGAAAAGCATGTACCATGCGGGCACGAGTGCGCTCCCGGTAAGGTGGATCAGCCAGGTGACGATTGGTTGAGCTGTGCCTCCGAAAATCGCTATCGCAAAAGCGTAGATCGTCGCGAAGGCGCCACCACGAATGTTCCTGGGCAACCCTTCGGCCATGCTCACGTAGAAGGCGCTATACGGAATCGTTCCGATCAGGGTGAGGGCGCCAAGACCTCCTAGAAGTGCGAAGGCACTACGGCTCTCCGCAATCCAGAAGAATACCGGATAGGTCATCAGCAATGCAGTGACCTGCGGCCATATCATGATGCGATGACGGCCTGCGCGGTCGGCGAGCAGGCCGCCCAGCAGTGCTGCAGCAATTCCGACCGCATTGCTGATGAGCGTGGTACCAAAGGCGACCGGCGCGGAAACGTGGAGAGTGTTCATCGCGTAGGTGGTCATATATCCCGTAACATAAGTAGTGATCGTGCAACTGGCCAAGATGACAAATCCCAAGCACATGATGCGGCGATCGGCACGCGATTGCTCTCCAGGCTCGGTGACTAGAACAGGCGCCTCGGGCCGGTGCAACGTTTCGGGCAGGACGCTCCGCAACCAAAGTCCAAACGGCAACGTAGCGGCACCGAGCAGCAGCGCGATCCGCCATCCGTACGCATTGAGAGCTTCGCTTGTCATGGTGAGCGACAGTATTTCTCCAACCAACGCTCCGGCGGTCGCAGCTATCTGTTGGCTCGCGGGCTGAAAGGAGACAGCAAGACCGCGGGCCTCAGCGGGGGCCGCTTCCAACAGGTAGGCGGTCGTCGGACCCACTTCACCTCCGAGGGCAAAGCCTTGCAGCAAGCGTGCGAAGACGACCAGTGACGGGGCGGCAAGTCCTATCGTCTCATACGATGGCGTGATAGCTAATAATAGGACCGCGGCACTCATCATGGCAAAGCTGGCGGTCATCGCGGGCCGTCGGCCGGCCCGATCCGAATACGAGCCGAGCACGATGGCCCCGATCGGTCTGGTTACAAAACCTGCGCCGAAGGTTGCGAGTGACAGCATGAGGCTAGCGAACGAGTCGGTTGCCGGAAAGAACGCTTGGCCTATCTGTATCGCGAAAAAGCTGTAGGTCCCGAAGTCGTAGAATTCGAGAATATTGCCGATGGTTGCGCCCAACACGGCACGGCTCGTCAAGCGTTCCTCTGCGGGATCGAGGACTGGCTCCAGCCTGTCTCGAGTAGATTGCCTCGACATCCTCGACCTAATTTGAAGCGCGATCCCGACCCAAAATTGTGGCGAGGCAGGTCGCACTGTTACATTGCACTGCTCGCTCCCGTCCCTCACGGCATTTCGCTGAAGCGTGTCACGACGAAGCTCATCGTAACGTCTGCAATAAAAATGCCTGCCTCTCCGCCACCATTTAGATCTGATCGCTGGCCCGGCCGGCAAAGACAAATATGGGCTGCATCCGTCAGGGTGGCTGCAGACCTTTGCGCTGCTGTGGCGAGTGTGCGACAAAATTGACAGGCGTCGCACACGACTGGCGACGACTCGAGCCATTCCGCCTCGGGCCAGAGGCCCTTCATCGCCTAGGCGCTTGCCGCCGCTCAGCGCGGCTGCGGCGGTTTCTCGCGGCGTGCAAGATCACCGCTTATCGGTGTCTAGTCAGGGGCCGCTCGCATCTGGCCACAATCAATGCCCAGACCGTCCGTCATCCTTGCGTTCGGCGCTGCTCGCCGTGCATCTCGGCTATCTCCGCGAGAGGGTCCCCGGAACGGGGACAAGGCGCGGCGTATTCGGGCCCGAGGCCGACGATGTCGATCTCACGTTGTTCGGTGAGCGCTGCCAAAGTTTCGAGGTCGTACATTTTGGTCAACCACTTTAGGAACTACCGCTCGTGTGCCGGGTCGCCCGCCCGCTGGCGACGCGGCCGTAGGTGGAGCACCGGGACGGCCGAGCACGCATGCGACTTACATCTCTTCGTCAACGGACCGTTGGAAGGGAATTCACTCGTGTCCCGAATAAGGTAAATCGTCGTAATTCGTGCGCGTGATGTCGAAGTGGCCGCTGAAATATCCGCTTCCTCTAAGTGCGCCCTGACACGAGCGCCATCTGCATGACGCAGAGCGTCAATAGCAGCCAAGACAAAGTTGCCTGTTCGTATCGGCTCACCTGAGAATGTAGCGTTCCGCCCGACCGATGTAGCTCCGCCTGGCAGTCCGAGGTTGCATCATGACGCGCAGGATCAGAGGCAGTGGGGACGCCGCCCAGGCTCATTACACGCAGTGCCATCCGCGTCCCGGGATCACCGGCGGCGCCGAGCCTGAATGATCGTCCCGGCTGCTTTGCGTCTGAGTGATTTCGTTCTTCATCCAATCAGGTGAGCAGTTCGCTCCGCGGTCGCCGGATCTTCATCAGGCCGCGCTCTCGTCTGTTTTCGCGCTGGCGCGCCTACGGTTAGCGGCCAGTGCATAGGCTAGCAGTGTAAGCCAGAACGACTGATCGCGAGCAGAGATCGAAATGTACGCGTTCGGTGGAAGGCTAGATCTGGCCGCGGTCCGCATCCCTCCTAACCAGCTTTACCGCCAGGTGAATGCGATACATGACGCAGACCTGCGCGCCGACTGGGAGGTCAGGCCGGAACGAGATGTGGCTGGAAGATGATCGCATCAAACGTGGCAGATGCGGCCGCGAGTTTGTCTCCCTCCTTCGACGTTTGTCAGCTTCTCGAAAGCTAGCCTCTTTAACACTCAAAGTTGGCCTCTCGTTGACGAAGCCGCCATGTCTGACACGAACTTCAGCTCACTCGCTGGGGAGATCTTCAAGAGGCCTTTGTTCTCATAGTAGAAAGGAGAGCTCTATGGATCCGAACCCGATCAACAATGCCCGTTCACCAGAATCACCAACGGCGCACGTCTGGACACAAGAAGATCATGAGTTGTTCAGTCAGATCATGAATGAAGCGGGACCATCATCATCTGCCGCACCTGAGGAAGCGGTAGATGTCTCATTCGCCGCTCCCCAGAGATTCTCACACGGTTCGCAAATCGCGCCTGACTTCATGGTCGAGAGGCTGTTCCACCAGGGTCTCTTGCCTGACTCGGACCAGCCGACAATGACCTATGAAATCCGAGGTCACCGCTACACGGCCGGTTTGGATGGGTCCAATCGCGTTCTTCTTTTTCATAACCCTGCGGACGACCAAGTGGTTGGGGTCGGCCGGGCGGGGCTACCGGAATTCGGAGCTTTCTGGACGGAGCACCGGCGCTTCGGAACGCCGCTGCCACAGCAATGGGCCACCCCTGCCCTGATGGACAAGCTGCGTGAAGAAGGTTTCATGCCGACCGAAAATAACCCGACAACAATCCAGCTTAACGGACGGGCCTACAAAGCCGAATTAGCCGAAGGAGGGTTCGTTAAGCTTACGCGGGTATGAGACGCGACCCAACGGTGAAGCAATCGCGCCGGACTGGAGCCCTGCGGTCACTTCGGTTGTCCTTACCCGGATAGATAATTGACCCTCAGCAGTGGGTTGCTCGCGCCGCCAGTGGGTTCGCATCATCGGGCCCACTGGCAGCCCACGAGATTCACGGCCATCCTGGCCATTTCGTCTGGATGGTGCCGACGTATCATCCGGGCTGCAATATTACCCCGTATTGCCTCAGCTGAGGATGTTGCTTTCCCTTGAGTGATGTAGCTACGGCTGTCGACCAGTCCGAGGTTGCAGCATGGCACGCAGGCGCGGAGGACAGGGGCCTATTACACGGCCAGCGCCATACCTTTAGCCGTGCGCGGGATGATCGTCTCGGCTGCTTTGCATCTGAGCGATCCCAACAAGCGCTGCACAATGGCGTGCTTGCGGCAGGCCGAGCTGTACGGTGTTGCTCAGCGAGGCGGAGACTTGCCAGCGCGCTCAGGCAGGGCTACTCGGCCGCCGACCAGCGCTCGATGTCGGCAGGGTTCGCGCAAATTGGATAGCGAAACCGGCGACCGTTGAGGATACTCGGAAGCGGCGTAGGCGCTGCCGGCGCGAGCCTACATAGTCTTGGTGGGCGCGGAGTATTTCTCAAGGAGGTAGAAGCAAAGTCACGCATCTGCAACGATCGTCGCAAGTGGCGGAGTCGCTTTGCGTAGTAGTGGGACTGTGCGAGCTAATCGGATCGAAATCCTGTCAATTGGCACTACCAGATCTGGGCGTTTTGTAAGCACTGCCTTCTCCGTAGGATCACAGCAAAATCGCATGCACATAGCCGTGTGCGAACAGCCTCGAACCGCGGAAAAGAACGCCATGACGAACATCAATCTCACCTCCGCATCTATTGCAGGTGCACGCGACGGACAGCCAGCCATCGCCGACAAAAAAGCCTTCAAATGGAGAGCGCTGGCCCCGAGACGTCGGGGCTTCCAGATGATACGAGGAATGAAGCCGATGGCGCGGATGGCTGTAGCAATCAGGCGCGCGCTCGCCATGTACGAACTCGACCGGTGCCGCGCGATCTGGTGGCTCTATCGTCTCCATTTCGGCGTCGCCGGCGACGTGATGTTGGGGCTCGCCCCGGTTACGGTTGCTCAGAAGAGATCCCGCGGCGGAATTTAGGAATCGTGGCGTCGAGCGCCTTCCACTCGTGCGCGGCTGCCGAACGCAGGTTACGCGTTTGGCTGGCGAACAAAGGCGTTGCCAAACGCCAATCGCCTCAAGTCTCTGCCAGCCAACAAGGCGGCAAATCACATCGAGTACCGGCGGCCTGCGCCCGGCACTGATAGTGCCGGCAAGCGCGACCAGCAGGCCGCGCAGATCGCACCTGTGCTTGCACTTCACACCACAACTTGAAACTGGTCGACCCATGATGCTGCCCATAACCGTGTTGTGAGTGACCGAGCTGCGGCGCAAGCGATTGTCGAGAATTCACGTACTGCGACGATGAGCAAGGCGGCCGCTGGCCAACATGCCGCCCCTACTAAGAACCGATTGTCAGGTTTGAGACGGACGTCCAAAAGTCGACACTTACATGGGTTGGAAACGCCTGGAGAACTCCAATTTTCAAGCGGCATGCTGTTTGCTCTGTCGAAAGCCAGCGGATGCAATTCCCGGATGCCCGCGCTTTGAAGCCGAGTGTGCATCATCCGAATGCTTCCACTCTCCTAGCAAGACGCCCACGTCCGGCTGGCTAACTTCAGGACAACTCCCATGAAAAATTCGCTTTTTCTCGCCGCGTCGCTATCCATGAGCTGTTTGATGGCTGCGGGACTGTCCCAGACGCGAGCGCCTGCGACCGGCGCCGACGATCCTTTGCTTTGGCTTGAGGAGATCGAAGGGCCGCGCGCATTGGCTTGGGCTCAGACCGAGAACGACAAGACACTCAGTGCGCTCCAATCCGATCCACGTTATCCACGCTTTTACGGGGAGGCGCTCCACGTTCTTCAGGCCAAGGACCGGATTCCGTACGTCTCATTGGGACGGCACGGTCTCGATAATTTCTGGCAGGACGAGAACCAGGTGCGCGGCGTCTTGCGGCGTACGACGCTTGAAAGCTATCGTACCCACAGCCCTAGATGGGAGACCATCCTCGACGTGGATGCTCTCGCTGACGCAGACAAGAAGAACTGGGTCCTTAAAGGGGTGAGCTGCCTTCCGCCCGAGGAGCGCCTATGCTTGCTCAACCTGTCCGAGGGCGGAAAGGACGCTGTGTTCGTTCGGGAGTTCGACGCAGTCGCCAAAACCTTCGTCACGAACGGCTTCGCACTTCCCGAGGGAAAACAGGAAGTCACTTGGGTAAATAGCGACACGGTCCTGATTACACGAGAGTGGGGCGAAGGGACCATGACTCAAGCCGGTTACCCTTTCGTTGTGAAGGAGCTCAAGCGCGCTCAGTCGCTCGCGGAAGCGCGCGAGGTCTTCCGTGGCGAGCCGACCGACGTCGGGGCCACGCCGTTCGTGCTGCGCGACAGTGAAGGCACGATCCATGCGACCGGCGCCCTGCGCGGCATCAGTTCGTTCGAGCATGAGTATGTGCTCTTTGGGCCCGAGCCCATTAAGCTCAATTTGCCAAAGAAGGCAGTCATCGGCGGCATCGCCAGTGGTCGCCTCCTGGTGACGCTCAACGAAGACTGGATGCCGCCGTCCGGAGACGCCCCTTTCTCAGCCGGCTCGGTCATCTCGTATGACCTGGCCGAATGGAAGCAGGATCCGCTGCGCGCCATACCCACGCTCGTTTTCAAGCCTGGGCCTCGACAAGCGCTCAGCAGATTCACTGCCACAAGAAACGTGTTAATCCTAACGATTCTCGACAATGTTCAGAGTAAGGCGTTCGTCTACAAGTACCATCAGGGCGCCTGGCGGGTCACGCCGATCCCGCTTCCAGAGAATGCAAGTGTCGGTCTGGCTGCAGCATCGCATGAAACGGACGAGGCGATGTTCACCGTCTCCAGCTTTCTTAGCCCGACGACGCTCTGGTACTTCGACGCTGCAACCGAACGCCTTGAGACACTGAAGGCGACACCTCCTAGGTTCGACGCCTCGAGACTTGTCGTCGAACAGTTCGAGGCAATCTCGCGCGATGGCACCCGCATTCCTTACTTTCTGCTACGACCCAAGAGCGCAAGGTTTGACGGATCAACTCCAACGCTTCTCTATGGTTATGGTGGCTTTCAGACTCCGCTCATCCCGTCTTACGTCGGCCTCACCGGACGACTCTGGCTCGAGCAGGGCAACGCGTATGTTGTCGCGAACCTGCGCGGCGGGGGCGAGTTCGGGCCCCAATGGCACCAGACTGCCCAAGGAGCAACGAAACAGCGCACATGGGATGATTATATCGCCGTCGCCGAGGACTTGATCCGGCGCAAAATCACTTCTCCCCGCCGGCTGGGCGTAGTCGGCGGTAGTCAAGGAGGCCTCCTGGTAGGGGCAGCAATCACGCAACGACCCGAGCTCTTCAATGCGGCCATCTTACAAGTTCCGCTGTTCGACATGATTCGGTTCACTAAGCTGGGCGCCGGAGCCTCGTGGATCGGCGAGTATGGCGATCCCGCCATTCCCGAACAGCGCAAGTGGCTCGAGGCCTACTCGCCCTATCAGAGGTTGGTGCCAGGCAAGACCTACCCGTCCCCCTTCATTCTCACGTCCACTAAGGACGACCGCGTGCATCCAGGGCATGGCCGCAAGGCAGCGGCGAGGCTCGCTGCGTTGGGCCAACCGTACCTCTACTATGAGAACATCGACGGGGGGCATAGCGCCGCCGCCAACCTCATTGAACAGGCACGCCGGATCTCTTTGGAATATACTTATGCATCCCGGCGGCTTGTCGATGAGTGATGTCGAGGACTAAGATCTGCTTCAATGATGACGCTTGGCGGATGACGTTATCGGCAGCGGTGTCAGCAAGCCCGTCTTTGCTCACTCTCTTCACACTGTGGTATTTCCCTAGAGATGAATCCGAGCGATCAGCAACGCCCTCGGTCTCGCCTATCAGCCGGGTAGGTCCATTCAAGGGCGATTTCTCTTGTTAATGCCCGCAAGGCATTTCGTGTGAACAGCCCCTCAGGGCAAACCGGTGAGTTAGCCTCTCGATCCCGTGATAACTTCATGGCAGTGCGGATGCGGATGGGGATAACGCCTTTCTCATCAGTTCCGCCCGATAGGCGCCAAGTCGCATCCGCGCTGCTTTCCATCTATTGCTGATCGGCCGTATGTCGCTCAATCGTGCGATGCTGTATTTCTGTTGCATCACACAGCCTACAATTTAAGTGTGCAGATCATCATCTGGTCCGCTTTTTCCTCAATCCTCAGGATCCCCCGGTTGAAGGCATACTTGAATTCCACAAATGCACTCCGACAGTCGACCGATACGCGGAGTGCGAAGAACGTGGCAGTACAATATGCACGGCGGAAGTATGGGCGGGCGCAAAGCACCGAGTTCGCAATTTGACCCCACAGCGAGACCTGCCCTCTAGCGCGTGCAGCATCTACGATGGTACGGTCCGCAACCGACAATGTGTCACTGATTGGCCGCCTGAACCTTCCGGGTGATCCTGAAGTCGTAACGGCCGACTACATGGAGAGCATGTCTGAGTGGTTGCAGGAATTTCCGTGGCAGATTGAGCGGTATTGATAGCCCACACCTACCATTGACCGACTGAGCAAAGGCCTGTCAGCTTGCGGTAAGCTATCACAGATACAGAGCCCTTTGGGGTTAACGGGATGTGGCAGGGACAGCGCTATTGCTCCAGATCGATCAGCGCCGAGTCATCTTTCCGCTAGTCTCAACGGCAGTGCGGATGTGGTAGGGACTAGTTGGCCTGGTTTCAGCCCCCGGGTCCGGTTAGCACCGCGCCGCGCCCGCACTGTTTTACATCTCGCTTCGACCGATCGCGGTGGCTAACTCGACAAGCTCCGGAGGTACTCTGGCGAAGGTCGGTACACCACCTGGGCCACGTATTCCATTTCTGTCGCGACGCGCGTGATGAGTGGCGTCGGACACTACATACCGCGACGAGAGCCGCCTGAATCGCGAGTTCGGCCGCAAGCGCGTCGGCGATGAAAGGCTGTGCCATGGAAGAGTTGGTCGCGTGGAGGCTCTGATGCTCACGCCAAGAACTAATCATTGCTTCTGGCCAGTGCAGCCCGTTTGTCCAAGAACAGGCTATATACGCTGAACTGGTTCTTGAATCAGCCCGCCGGGACTGAGCTGCGTGAGCAGGCCGTGAGCTGCAACAGAATCGATGTGAGCCTCCGTTCAGCTTGCGTAATCAAGCCCGCGGCAGAGAATCGGCGGCAAATAGCCGGACGACGCTCTACAGCTGCGCGAGAATGCATTGTTTAGGACAAATACGCCCATAAGAATGTATGGGTTGAGGATTACGCCTTGACTTCACTGGATCGGGCGAGGGCAGACTAGGTCGGGGAGTTCTGCTCGACCTATGGAGTTGCTGCGCACCTACACCGCCTCGCCCGCCGGCACGCTGGGATGTCCAAATGTTGAACGCGGCTACAACTTCGCTGTTACGGTCGGCCCTCGATGAGGTCTGCGTGAGCGTCTCCCGGTACGAGGTCACCTCGAAAATTCTAGACGCTGCTAAGTCTAGCACGAGTGAGACGAGGCTTGATCGGCTGAAACAAATCGGCCGCGAGGCGCTTTCCAATACCTCGACAGCGGCGCGCCCTCAGTATCACCGAGGCCTCCCAGAACGTCCATGATGTTGGTTGCGCGCGGTGTTCGTCACGAGGAGCTGAGCGAATGTAACGGGTTTACATTTTGCCTGCCAGCGATTCCGCACAAACATGCCGAAGCGCGCCCATAAGAGTCTTTGTGCCGGGGAAATTAGCAGAAAAGCTGCGCCAAGGTTTGACGGGACGATCGAGGACCCCTGACCGCAGGGCCGTGCCGTTCGGCCGTTCTATTGCTTGCGCCTTCGTGTACCCACGGTCGCCGTCAACTTCGCTCGCCCGCAGGCACCAGTTACGCTGAATCCTCCTTCCGTGCGAGCCGCGGAGTGACCCCGCAATCTGCCATTGACTAAGATCACAGGGTGCAATTGAGATACTATATCTTCGGGTGAACTTAACGGAGGAAAGAGGTCTCATGCGCTACCTTCTCCTTATCGGAGTGCTCGCACTTCCCATCCTCGTCGGCTCAGGATCGCGTTCGATGGCTGGTTCGCGGGCTCATTGGTACACGCCACCGGTACGCCAGGACGTCTATTGTCTGCAGGGACGCAGTTGGGGATATCCGGGCAATTGCCAGTTCTCGACCTATGACCAGTGCATGGCTACTGCATCAGGTACATACGCCTATTGCGGCATCAATCCGAGCTACGCTTTCGGGCGGCAAGGAAGACAATCGCGCTGATGTGAATCAGAATTGCTGGTACACCAAGCGGCGGATTTGAAACATTTGCCCGGGGCGGGCTCCTGTTGCCATTCGTTCGCCTCACCTTTTCTGCGCTCGTCTTTTCTCAGATGCCGGCCAAGCCCGGCGGATATCCAAAGCCCTGTGCTTCTCTGCTACAGACAAATGAGGAGAGGCGGTTGCTGAGCGGAGATTCATCAACACAGCCCTCCAAGAAGCCGAAAATTATCAGGCGATATGTCTTAACATAAGGGGCCGGCTGCGGCTGTCGATTTGGGCGGGTGGCCGTAGCAGATTGTGACGGGCCGCCCTGTGCGCTGAGCCAGGCGGCCCCGCTGCTCTGATTGGCTGCCCAGTATGGATGCACTCAGCCATTCGGCGCCAATTCCGAGCAGAAATACGGCGCCTAAGACTTTGCAATCGCCGCTATCCTGCTTGTTGCGGTGCTACATCGCCAAATATCCCTAAGGAAAACCGGCCATAGATTGGATCGCTGTATTTTGCTGTCGCGGCGGTGCTCTTTTGGGGCGCTCTCGGGTGTCTTTTCTTTTCTACTCTCTTTGGAAGTTGCCGTTCTAATCGTCGCGGGGTCTCACGCAATTTCATTCCGAATCGGTGCTCTCGCAACATTTGCGGGTATTTTCAGTCTTGCGCCGGCCCGAAGTCGCTTGCCAGGAATTGCTCGTGGGTCCATTGCTTCAGCGCATCGTCGTTGAGTACCGAGTTGACCAAGGCATTCCAATTCTCACCTGCCTCTCTCCACCTCGTTTTTCGGTCCGGAAGGTTACGCAGCAACCGAAATGCCCTCGTTGCGAACTTGCTTGCCTCTTTCCCTTCAGCAGCCTCGCGGATCATGTCTTTGAACAATTGTTCGGGAAAGGTCCACCCGGCGGCTGTGAAGCGGTCGGCAAACATGTATTCGAACGAGGCGCGAAACACGACCGCGGCTAGCGCATCCTCATATTCTGTGCCTGTGCTGCGCAGATCGAACCATTGCAGCAGTCTTCGAACGGCTGCAGCAGGCGAAAACTGGTAGTCCCCGAGCGTCAGAGATACGAACATATAGGCGATGTCTGATTGAAGTTCGTCGTCCAGAGACACGTACCAATATTTGATTGCTTCAATAGGAGTCATGTGACAATTGCTATGGAAACGCGAGAATACAGGATGCGCCCCCGATCAGGCGCGCTTGATCACGTAGCGCCACGGCTCTCAACCAGCCGACTGCCCGCAGGGGCAGTTGTCCATGAACCCCTGCTTCTCTGCTGTAAGACATCGACGATGGTGCTCGCCGCAATTCGATGGCACGTCGTGGTTGGCTGCAAAATAATGCGTTCTTAACAGAAGAGAAGTATCAAGAGTGTAGAGTGCTGTCTCGTGCAAAATGAAGGTATCTCGCTCAGTTGTCCTCACATTAGACGGTGGAATCATTCTTCAACCGAGAATGACGCGACGAGCTGTCGAGGATAGCCATGGCGCTCTGGGGCGGCGCTTGTAGAATACCGCGCCTCCGAGAAGGATTGACCAAATGCCGCAGAGTTATCGCTAATCACCGTCTCACGGAACAAGGTGCAGAAACGATTGCTAGAGTCGACGCAAAATCGCTGCGTTGGAGTTTCTGTCGGCGCATGGCTCCTTCAGCATGCGCACAGCCGTAGCTTGGAGCACCAAATTTGGTTACTCGGCTCCGAATCGAGCTGTTCAGAGTGGCAGAGGAAATCCAAGCTCCTTGTCCAGGATTGGATTTGCGCTCGCTGTGATCGCCAGGCGAGTAGGTTCGTGGTCTTAAGTTGTTGACCGCTAGACGTCCCGCAGCTGCTGCTCTCTTGAAGGTTCTTGCATCTTTAGGGCGGCGTGCAGGCGAGCCTTTTCCAGCCGTTGCCTGACTCCGCTAAGGCAACTAGCCAGCTTTGCGAAGTCCGTAGTATCGAGATAGCCGGAAACAAACTCATCGAGTTCTTCATGCTGTGCCGCGATGCTCGCAAGTTGTATGCGAGCGCTGTCGGTTAGCGACAGGTTGACGATTCGTGCATCGTTCGCGCAGCGCTTACGCAGCACAAATCGCTTATCCTCAAGCTGTTTCGAATGCCTCGTAATGAAGGCCGACTCAACCTTCATCAACTTTGCAACGACGTTTACCGGAACGCCGTCGCCCTGTTCCAAGTCGATTAACGCCATCAAGATCATCATTTGTGGTGAAGCAAGACCGAGCGCATGCGCCTGGAAAGAGCGAAGGTCGTCCAGACATACATTAATGGCTCTGATCTCCCACGTGAATCGCCTGAATACATCCTGACTCGCGGCAGGGCTCTTCCCGAGCCGTCTTTTCAATCCTGGCAGCTTGGACGGCATCAGATTTCAAGGAGCCTCCATCCTAAAACTATTCCCGAACGACAGAGCGCAGTTTGGCCGGGACTAAATATGCGCCTACTTCGAAGCGTCGAATCTCGGGTCAATAAGCAATCCAACTTGCAGACACGTCCGTGCCGAAGCTGTTTAGGTGCAAAGCAGCTTTACACACTTTCTCATGGGAAATCGCTCAAAACCACCTTTCGTGCGCAGAATTCCGGCGTCACAAACCACTTTTTCACGCGATCACAGCGTACAACGCGCTGACAAAGCAAAGTCGCCAGACTGCGGCGATAGCTCCTTATTCCACGATAAGTCACCCCCTGGATCGAAAGATAAGTAATCGCAAGTCAGTTCCTCACCAGGTTGTACGTCACGGGCTGTGAAAATTCGGCAATGATCGTCTTGATATGTGTTTGGGTGACTGCTGTGATTCATGAACCGAGCGTTGTCCGCATTGTACTCTATAACACCGTCGTTAGCCTTGT
Organism: Bradyrhizobium sp. USDA 4486; assembly: GCF_054057995.1. Lineage (NCBI taxonomy): Bacteria > Pseudomonadati > Pseudomonadota > Alphaproteobacteria > Hyphomicrobiales > Nitrobacteraceae > Bradyrhizobium > Bradyrhizobium sp. USDA 4486. Next base: position 5,171,828 of record NZ_JBSRZV010000001.1, on the reverse strand, counting down.
AGTCTCTCGGATAGGCGTGCTTATCAAGCAGAGCTTGAAATGTTGGGGCTAGTTTTTGGTATTGTTCGGGCGTCACCGCAATGTCAACGAGGGGGTTGTGAATCCAAACTAACGTACCTTTAGTCAAAGGAGTAGCGGAGAAAAGTCCAATGCCGCCAAACTGGTCTGGCTTCAAAATAGTTTCAACGATCAACATCGAAGTAATCTCCCAGAGCACTAACGCCCAGCAAGCTAACTGACGTGAGCTGCGGGATCTCCTGCACGAATTGGTAGGGTCGTCTATCGAGCCTCCATCACAATTTGGAGTTCCTCAACGTTCGTGTCGGCTGCCTACTGCGGATCACCATCCGCGGCACGCCATCGCGGTGATGCTGGAAGGAAGCTGCAGGTCAGTGGGATGCCGCGCGAAGATCGGCGTCGACGAAGGTAGCGAGTTCGTGTCGCGCGATCGTGACCTGTGGACTTTCATCGCGGGGGAAGCTGGACTTTGTCGCGGCCCTGCAAGCCGCCGGCAAGGGCTTCATTAAGGCCTTCAGAGCAGGTTTCGGGCCCGAATGCGTCCATGCCCACTCGTTCCTGTGCGTTGCGGATGCCCAGAAGGAAACTGGAGACATGGGCAGACATTATAGCGAGGAGCGCCGAGCGGTCGGCAGTCACCTCCCGGGTTTTCTGCACTATTACCTCGCCGCGACCAGCCCGCCAACGTGATCACGCTCTTGACAAACAAAAGGGCCATGGCTGTTCGGCTCACCAAGCAGCCGCTAAGCGATGGCGCCCGCAAGTTCATCGGGGCCGGCTGCGCTTATCCGCACCGCTCAGAACCTCACTGAGCTCGCAAGAGTCGCTGAAGCTAGCTATCGTCCATCAACAAATCCGCTATCTGAGCTATCTGGACTGGCCCCTCACGTAGGGACTGTCCCTGGTGTCTACATCTGTGGATGGTGGATGAGCCGAACGTCGTTCGGTCCTCCCGGCCCCAAGAGCGCCGTGTAACGCTCGCCGCGAATGTCGTATTGCTTCATCGGCTCCTCTGCGTCCGGCAAGAGGCCCCAGCGGCCGAGCTTTGAGATCATCGTGATTGGGGCGGGTTGTGTGCCGTGCGAAAAGCCCTCAGGAACGGCGAATGATGCGGCGTAAATCTCGCGGGCCGTCGGCCGCGTCGTCTCAGCTCTGGCGGACGCCGGAGTGGCTTGCTCCATCGTCTGTGCTAGCAGTGCTGGCGAGGGCCGATTCGCCGGCTGTACGCTCGGCTGCGAAACGCTTTCCGGTCGAGATCCGTAATGAATGGGTGCGCCAGACAGATTGAGCGGAGAGCTGCTCCTCATCGCCGCCGCGGGCACGAACAGCGCCGTGAAGCGGTCGTTATGAACTATGAAAGGAGCGGGTGGGGTGTCCTGGCTCGGCGGGACGCTGCTACCCTCATGCGCGCCTGACGTGCGCTGGTCGTCCTGCCGCGAGTTGAAGGAACGAACGGCCGCTCCTGAATCCATGGCGTGGTCATGACGCCCGGTGGTCTCGAGAGACGACGATGAGCCGGCGTTTTCCAGCATCGCCCAGAGCAGATCCTGAGCGTAGTCTTCCGCAGGAAGGATCAACGGACCGCTCGCCCGAAACGGTGTGCCAGCCTCTTCAATCAGCTCGCGAGCGGCTGAATTGCTAGGCTCGCTCGGCTGGTGCTCAATGGCATCGGCTTGCGCCTGGCTTAGTGTCCTCTGCCTCTTCGCAGGCCTCAATTGGCCGGTGTAGTCCTCACCCATCAGGGCAGCGGCGTCCTCGCGTCCGGTGACTGCGTGTTCGGGATGAGAGCCGTCGGCCCTCTGGTGCTCAAGTCCCAACATCTCGGCGAGTCTGAGGCCTTCTTCAGACAGATGAGGATAGTAGGGATCAGCAGAAACAGGATCCTCTCTGACCGCAGAGGTGCCAACTTGCGGCACTTCATCCAAGTACGGTTCAAACTCCGCTTGCTGCTGTTGTGCTTGCGGGGCCACGGCGTTGTAAGCAGCGAACTCTGGGTCGAATGGCTTGATGCTGTTAAATGGGTCCATGTTCCCCCCCTCGGCTCAAGTGTGTCACTCTCGCTCTATTAGGATCAGCTGTCGACAAGCTGACGCACTCGGAGAATTCCGTGAGCCAAATGGGCCTGCCCGACCGCCACACTTCGCTCGAAAAAAGCGCAAGATGCCGGATTGCGCTTCAAATGGCACGGTGTCCGAATGGATCGAGGCCGACCTGAACTAAAAGCAGTTGAGACCTTTGCCGGCCATAGCAGTCTTTAGGTCAAGGACCGCTACGGTTATCTGTTCAAATCGGGCGACCACAACACTCGCTGGATATGATCGCGAACAGTCTCTTTGAATCAACTTCGGACATGCCCGAAAGACGGCATCGAGGTGCTGGCCTAAGACTACGTTGAGGCCTTCGCGGAAACGTCAGGGCCTTGGCCCAGCGTACGCGCCCGCGCAATCTTTACGATGTCGTGAATCTTTGTCGAAACGCCGGCCGAGCGGACAGAGTGTTGTCTCGATCGAGCGGCGTCCCCTTAACGGGGCCATAAATAGTTGCAGGCCGACCGCCTGCCTCTTCGGGCTCATGCCTATTGTGAGGCAGAGACTTGTGGTGGCCGCCTCGCGACGTCACGACAAGAATCGAATTAGAGGCTTTCACCCGTTCTGTCGACGTAAGATAATCTGGACTTGGGCCCGCGTTTTCCCAACTGCAAGCGCGTCGAGATCAGATATATTCACTCGACCTCGTGGTATTCGGCCGGGTCGAAATCCGAGCCGAACAGCGCTGCTGCGGCGTCGTAGAGCGCGATGGTATTGACGGTTGATTGCATGGCGTACCAGGCGCGCAATGCCTCGATCGCCGATGCATGGGCTAGCAACTGTCGCGACTGGGTTTGGCAATCGAGCACCTCCAGCTTGGGCGCCTGCCGGTTCGTGCCGCTCTCGAGGATATTCCGATCGATTGTCATCTCTCTGCCTTCGCTGTGCTACTTGGTCCGCCAGATTCTATGCGCTCGCTACCAGCCTGCCAGTCAGCGCCATGTTGACGGATCATTTCGCGATGGGACCGTTTGATGAAGGCGCGCTCGACGCAAAAGCCGGCGGCGACTGAAGCGGCTAACGCTAGGCCGCAGGCGACGTAGTCATCCAGCAAACTCCAAATTATGTTACTGCCGGCGACGACGACAAAAGTGAGTCCCATGACGGTATCGCGAAATGCCTTAACCATGCTTGTTCCCCCAGCCGATCGGCGAGGGACGTTAACATTGCAACCAGGACGTTCTGCGGCGTTAGAGGGGCATGATCAGTCGTAATTCCGCTAGATCAGCTTGTGCTCGCGCGCGATGTCGCGCGCGGTTCAGCGGTGCGCCAGTTCGCGCACGGGGATCCTTCGCCGGCTTTAACTGCAGGATGGTCCCATGTAGCCGCAGGCCAGACGAACGACTTGGAAAGAACTGGTGGCCAACACGGGATGTGATCACCGGCACGAGGTCTATCGGGCCGAAGCAGCATCAGCAGCTCAGAGCAATCCACTGCAGTTGCTGTTGTTGGGGCAGTGGTTCAGCGGCTGCGACGTTGGCCGTGTCTTGGAAGACTCGTGGGAGGACCGGCTGCTCCGACGACATGTTAGGAGAGCCGCATGGTAGGGAGAAGCTTCATCAATGACAAAGCCTCCGGAACGGGGCGGCGGAATTGAACAAAACGACAGGCTAATCTGCTGAAATCCTGCAATGTGAGGCTGCTGACCAAACGATCATAGCGCGCGAATCGCGCTAATATCGTGAGAGCGATGATGTTTTCGTCCGACGCTTAGCAGTGATATCGAGGCGCGAACGAGGCGCGGGTTCCAAAGTTCCCTTGAATCATCAAGGCCGGTGATGATGCGCGAGCAACGAATCCCATTCCGAATTTTATATGACAGCGAGTGCTTCATCTGCTCTCGAACTGTGACTGGAGTCAGAAAGTTGCGTCAGACGGTTGCTGTCCCTGGGTTTGGCGTCGAGGTGGACTTGGCCGTTTATAGTGAAAACAATGCTCATCCAATCTCGAGCATGGAGAGCGCGGCGATCGTTATCGCCATGCAGATGGTTGCGCGCGGCAGCCGTGCTCGGGTTGCGCGGGGCCGCGCCGCCCCAGGCGCATAGTTGTCTTTGGCCATGCTCGGAAAGTTCGATGAGTTGCCCCTGCGCTCCCAGCCGATGGACGCATTTGACAACATGATCGCGCTGAAACGAATCGACGATCCGCTAGCGGACGTCCTATCAGGTGCACTTGAAAAGCTCAGCCTGGAATTCGCCGGTCGATCAGGAGGCGCTCCTCGATGCGTTGTATGCAGCGACTACGCCGGTGTACAAAGGACGTGCTGTGTGCGAGGTTGATAACGCGCTACCACCTGGGGGACGATAGTGGCCAACAATGACATTGCCTTTGAGATTGATAACAAGAATACCGTTCGACGCAAGGGGGCTTGGAGGGCGGCTCGGACGACCAATCCGGTTGCTTGGAATTCATTCTGTACGAAACGTCAAACTGGAGGAGGTCATCTCGAGGGTCGGCATTCCCGTGCCTATCGGCATTGTCTTCAATGACGACAAGCACATGGCAAAAAACCTTATAGACGCCATCAAGGCAGCCGTCGTCGTTCATGACGCGGCCGGGCGCCTGGTCCTGGAGCCTGCCCCAGCTCGCCGGCCTCGGCACTTCCGTGGCGACGATCGTTAGCAACTACCTCTCGCATTGGTCTACAGAGCAGACCCACGCGTTCACGGCACTATCACTAAAAGGGGTAATGCAGGCGATCGAGAATTTCGCGGGTTGCTTTCGATTCGAGCATCCAGCAGGCTCGGGTCAAAATCGCTACTATAAATCTCTTAGCCAAAGGCTTTGAGCGTGGTGTAACGCTTCGAGCTCTGCCCATCATCAAGATTGAAGGGCTTGTGTCCTCATCCGGAAGAGGAGCTGCCTGCTATGGATATAGGAGCTTCAAGTCGCGCCGACGCAGATCCTCCAAAACTTCATCCCGGAGGTCGCCGACTTCATGCTGACGCAGCTGAAGAAGAAAGCGCCCCGCCTGCTGCGCAAACACAAGGAATCCGGTGCCGGGATCCAGCGGCGGAACTACGGGCGATGGAAGAAACCGCTTGATCTTCTTGAGTTTGCTATGGGTCATCTCGGGAGAGGTCGGAGGAAAGTTCAACCGGTTCGAGCGCCCCGCAGCGGTGATGGCAAAGGGACTATCAGTTCGAAGCCTTCGTATCCCTGCACGCGCGGTCGCTGCTTATCGCCCGTGAAATCCTCTGCTTGTTGTACGGCGGGTCCGGAGCTTTCAGCCGCCGGCGCTCTTTGCATGAGCTAACGGTCACGGCCCTATTCCTGAACGAAATTTCTCACCGCTATCTAGCCAGGTTTCCGTTCGCATGTTTGCGTGCTGCCAAGCAGCTGAATGACCATGCCGTGCGCGCGAACATGACACCGTTTACCGCCCGGCACGGTGCGATGCGCTCGAAGGGCGCCTCGGAAAAGAAATGTACAACGAATATGGCCGGGCCTCGCTGGGTCGATGTGTCGTTATTCTGCAGCGAGTTTTCGTCTGTCTTGGCAGCCACTCGAGAACAAGATCGCCGCGTCTGTGACGGGCGGCGGCATCAATAGAGCATTTGAACCAGCTACTGATGCAAAAGCGCGAGCAGTTGGCCAGGATCGGCCCTTCTTTGCGCGGTGGCTTCGCGGGGCCTGAACATGCGCCATTGATCATCTCCCAGTACGGCGCTCCTGTGAAGCTGCTTGCTTAGCTTACCCAATGTTACCCAACTTCGATCTGAATGGGTGCATATGGGCGGAAAATGACGGTTTAGCGTTCCCAACACTCGCGGCCCTGGAAGAGCAGGGCACGTGAATTTGCGGGCCAATGAGCCCAGAGGAGGGACTAATGCCAAGGACGCTAGCCGCTTTGCGCGGCCATTCGGCTCATTTTGTCAAAACCGCTCTGGTTTGCTCAACTCTCTTGGCCGCTGCGGCCGCATCTTTCGCCCAGGCCAAAGCGCAGGATATCAACTGGCGCCAGTTCGAGGGCTCTTCGATTGTGTGGGCTTACGACATCCATCCGTATGCTGACGCCGTTGCAGCACAGCTGCCTGAGTTCGAGAAGCTGACAGGCATCAAGGTGACACCCGAGCTTTATCCGGACGACGCCTACTGGAATAAGCTGACCATCCAGCTGAGCACAAAGTCGCCCTCGTGGGACGTCGTCGGCACGGGGATTCAGCCGGCTTGGGATCTCGCGCCCGGTCAACTGCTCGAGCCGCTCGACCGCTATCTAAATGACCCCAAGCTCACCTCGGCAAGCTATGACTACCAGGACTTCTTCCCCGCATTGCGCGACGCGCTGACTTGGCAAGTCAAAGGCGGGCAAATCGAAGCAGGCCGGGGTCAAGTGTGGGCTATCCCGCACGGGTTCGAAAACATCCAATTATTCTACCGCAAAGACATTCTGGACAAGCACGGTATCAAGGTTCCGGAAACCCCGCCGGAAATGTCCGCGGCTTGCGAGAAGCTGAAATCTGCGGATCCGGCGATCACACCTCTGGGCGTGCGGGGAGTCCGCTTTTGGAGCAGCATCCACACGGCCGCAATCTCGATTGCCAAGTCTTACGGTGTGCACGACTTCGTCGCCAAGGACGGCAAATTAGAAACTGGCCTCGATTCGGCTGAGTCGGTCGCCTTCCACAAGGATTATGTGGAGATGATCAAGAAGTGCGCTGCTCCATCCTTTGCCAACGACAACTGGTATCAGGTGGTCGATGGCATCAATTCGGGTCGGACAGCGATGGCGATCGATTCCAACATGTTTGGGTTCTGGAACGATGTCGCCGGCAAGCCCGCTTCTGGCAAGATTGCATTCGCTCCCCCTCTGCGCGCTCCGAATAGCAAGAATTTCGAATCGAACATCTGGATCTGGTCCCTGGCCATGAATGCGGCCTCTCAGAAAAAGGGCGCAGCTTGGCTGTTCATCCAGTGGGCGACGTCAAAGCAGGTCGAGCTCAACGGTGCCGTCGCCGGGAAGCTCGTCAACTCTCCGCGCGCCTCGACCTGGAGCGACAAAGTTTGGCTCGACTACGCGGCGCAACCGGAATTCACGAACTTCGTGGATACCTTCAAAATCGTGCAGGACAGGGCTGCATTGGCCTTTACGCCGCGCGCAGGATTTGCCGAGGCAATGAACGCCTGGGCAGTCGCCATGCAGAAAATGGTCAACGGCGCGGACGTGAAGGCGACTTTGACCGACCTCGCCTCCGAGATCCGCTCCTCCATGTGACGCGGTTTGGGGGGCGGCATAAGGGTTTGCCGCCCCCAGCAGGCCCGACTATCTTTTGAGAAGTGAGCGATGGACCTTCAAGGCATCGACGCAATCGTGACGCTACAATCATCGGCAGACCAGCTGGCCTCGTCCAAAAACGAGCAGGTGCAAAAGGCCGAGCAGAATGCTCTTGACTGGTGGAGCCTTGCTGCGATTGCCCCCGCAATCATCATCCTGCTTGGTTTTCTTTTTCTGTTTTTCTATGGGGTGTTTCAATCACTCACCGATCTTAAGTTTGGCCGTCCCGTGGTTCGCTTCATTGGAGTGACCAACTATGAAGTGGCAATCAAGAGCCAAGATTTCTGGAATAGCGTGCGGGCGACTATGGCGTATGCCTGCTCCGCCGTGCTCGCCGAAGCGTTCTTTGGGCTTGCGCTCGCCAAATTGTTCGCAAGTGGGGTGTTCCTTGCCCGGCTGATGCGGCCCGTCATTCTCCTTCCTCTGGTTCTGCCGCCAATGAGCGTCGCCTTGATGTGGACCACAATGATGGATCCGCAGAATGGGATCCTGAACTATTTGCTTTCGCTCGTTGGGATCGGACGGTTCGCATGGATTTCGGACGCCAGCACGGCGATGTTCTCACTGGTTCTCATGGACATATGGACTTACACACCATTTTTTGCGCTCATCATCTTCGCCGGCTTGCAGGGCATCAACGATGAGGTCAGAGAAGCCGCACGGGTCAATGGAGCGGGGCGTTGGGCAACGTTCCTCCATATCGAACTTCCCCTCATCGCACCGTACATCCTGATCGCCGCGGTATTTCGGCTGATCGAATCCCTCAATCAGTTCGATATCATCTTCGGAACAACACAGGGCGGCCCGGGCGACAGTACCTCGGTGCTTTCGGTTCGCGCCTACATCACGGCCTTTCAAAATCTCGCCTTCGGGCGTGGTGCCGCGCTCATGGTTGTCAATTGGATGATCGTGCTTCTCGCGACCTTTGCCATAGTGAGATTGTGGCGGTTGCTCCATCAGCGCGTAAGCTAGAGGAGGCTCACATGCGTTTTAATCGCTCAACGCCTGCAAGCTTGTTCCTTAACCTGCTGATTGTCGCTTGTACACTGATCCTGACATTTCCGTTGGTCTGGATCGTGATGATGTCGCTGAAGCAGCAGGCCGAGGTCATGACCTGGCCGCCGCGCTTTATCTTCACTCCGACATTTGAAAACTTCCGCGTTTTGTTCGATGCCGCCCACGCCGGGGCAACAAGCTACGGTACCATCAAGGTTGATTTCTTGACCCCGGTCACCAATAGCGTCGTCATCTCGCTTGGTGCGGTGCTCGTATCGCTCGTTGCCGGGGTACCGGCAGGCTACGTCTTGGCGAGGCGTGATATCCCAATGAAGGAGGACATCGCATTCTTCATTCTGGGCTTCCGCTTCGCGCCGGCTCTCCTTGTCGTCATACCGCTGTTCAGCGTGTTTCAGACAGTCGGCCTTTATGACACCTATTTTGGTATGATCTGGGTCTATCAAGCGGTCACGCTGCCAATGATCATTTGGCTGAGCCGTTCATATATCGAGGACATCCCAAAAGACATTGAGGAGGCGGCCGCCATGGATGGCGCAAAGCCATTCCGGGTTGTCTGGCACATCGTTCTTCCGCTTCTAAAGCCCGGCTTGATAGGCGCCTCTTTGCTTATCTTTCTGCTCGCGTGGCACAACTTCGCGCTCGGCCTGATCCTCAGTTCGACGAAAGCGCCAGTCACGGTCGCCCTCCTCAAGCTGCTCAATCCGGGCGTTCAGTTCTATCCGGTGATGGCTGCGGGTCTGGTGGTGACCATGATTGTGCCGATCGTCCTGATTATCCTTGGCCAGCGTCATCTCGAACGTGGTCTTACCTTCGGGGCCGTGAAATGAGCCCCAGACCATTGATGTTCTTCGGAACGACCAATCTCGACCTCTGCTTCAACGTCGAGCGGCTTCCAACGCCGGGTGAAAGCCTGATGGGAAGCTTAAAGCGGAATGCGGGAGGCAAGGGCGCCAATCAGGCGGTCGCCGCCGCTCGATTGGGCCTTCGGCCGAGCTTCTACACCCGGCTTGGCGATGATGACGCCGGTCGATCGTTGCTGCAAGCGCTGCGTGAGGCAGGTGTCCGTCTCGATGCCATTGCGGTATGCCCAGGGGAGATATCGGGTTCTGCCCTCGTCCTGGTCGGCGACGACGGCTCCAACATCATTGTCATAGACCCGGGAGCCAATGCAAATGTCACACCAAGCATGGTCGAAAAGGCAGCCGAATTCATTGAGCGGGACGCAATCGTCGTTGCCGAGATGGGCATGCCCGTCCCCGCGCTCCATCACCTCTTTGCAATGAAGAGCAGCAAAGGATTCGAGCTCATTTTTAATCCGGCCCCCGTGAGGGCAGGCCTGTCCGCGGCGGCGTGGAGGAGTGTCGATTTCCTCACTCCAAACCAGACGGAAGCTTTCGAGCTCACCGGTGTCGAGGTGCACGACTTCGACAGCGCGGCTCATGCGGCCGGAAAGCTTCTCGATCTCGGGCCGAGAGCTGCCCTGATCACGCTTGGTGCGCAGGGGGCCTACTACGCCGATGCCAGCGCGTCTTTTGCGCTCAGGGCATTTCCTGTGAAGGTCGTTGATACGACCGCCGCTGGCGATGCCTTTAATGGAGCCTTCGCAGCCTCTCTTGCCCACCGGTTGCCGATACGAGAAGCGATCAAAAGGGCGCTCGCGGTTGCCGCCTTATGTGTGACGCGACGCGGCGCCCAAAGCTCGATGCCCAGCAGTGGGGCCGTCGACGAATTCTTAAATTCTCAAACGATCTTGGAGTTGGAATGACCGAACAGTTCTCAGTTGCAGACAGGACCGTGCTCGTGACCGGTGCGGGTGGGGGCATTGGCTCAGCCATCGCCAATGCTTTCCGTCAAGGCGGTGCAAACGTCCTGGCAACCGACGTAAATGTGGAAAACCTTCGGGACATTCTGACGCGCTTGCCGCACGGCAACGGCATCCTGCCGATGAGCATGGATGTGTCACAAGAAGATGATGTCGGCAGGGTGCTTGATGAGATCGCCCAGCGCTTCGGCAGGCTCGACGTCTTGATCAACAACGCCGGAATAAAATCGGCTCAGCCTCTTCTGACCGGCAATTCCGATAGAATCGAAAAGACCATACAGATCAATTCCGTCGCGGTGCTTCGCTGTGCGAAGCTAGCGATCGAGCGCTTCATGAAGAGCAAGGGCGGCCGCATCGTCAATGTCGGGTCCTCGTTGTCATCTCAAGGCGCGGTTTTCAACTACCAGGCTGGCGGCGCTGATTATTGCTTGTCAAAGGCCATTGTGCACGACGTGACAAAGCTGCTCGCCTATGAATGCGCTCCGCTCAAGATCAACGTCAACGCGATTGCACCCGGGATCATCGATACCCCCATGCACGGGCGTCCGCGGGAGGAGACCGAAGCGCGCCACAGTGGCCGAATTCCGCTGGGCCGGGTCGGATTGCCCGAGGATATCGCAGGCCTCGCCGTGTTCCTGGCCAGCCCCGCGGCCTCCTACATGACCGGGCAGATCGTCCATGTGAATGGCGGGATGCTGATGAATGGTTAGCACCGGCTCAAACGTGAACTGGCCGCCAATAGAAGGGATCATCTCGGACCTGGATGGCGTGATCTATCGCGGCAGCACCGCAATCGCGGATGCGATAGAAGCATTTACGCGATGGCAGGAAGCCGGCGTGCCGTTCTGTTTCGTGACGAACAATTCCACGCATACCCCCGAGGACGTCGTCCGCAAGCTGAGAGAATTTGGTCTTTCCATCGCACCGTCAGAGGTCGTTACAAGCGCCATCACCGCCGCAGAGCTCATTCGAGCGAATTATCCGCAGCTGACGCGAATCTATGTCATCGGCGCTCCCTCGCTTGTCACGGCCATGCGCGATGTTGGGCTGGAGGTCACTGACCGAACGCCTGAAGCCGTTGTGATGGGGCTTGACCGGGATATCACGCACGAGAAGATGCGAATTGCCGTTGAGGCGATCCTCAATGGCGCTCTCTTCATCGGAACCAATCCCGATCTTCTGCTGCCGACGGCCAGCGGCTTCGAGCCTGGGGCTGGTGCGACGATTGCAGCTGTGGCTGCCGCTACGCAAGTGCAGCCTACGATCGTCGGAAAGCCGCAAGGGCCGATGATAGAGACCGCGCTCTCACGCGTTGGTACGAACCGCGGTTCGACCATTATGATCGGCGACCAAGTTGCTACGGATATTCAAGCCGGACAGAGGGCGGGTCTTGTCACGGTGCTTGTTACAACCGGCGTGCCGACGCGTCAGGATCCGTCCTTGATGGCCCCCGACTTCATCGTATCGAGCTTGCGCGAAATTGAAGTAAGTGCTGCTCGCGCGGCCGAGGTGCGACAGAGGAGGGCATAATGGCCAATGTTCGCCTGGACGGCCTGAAGAAGGCCTATGGGACCATCGAGATCCTGCGTAATATCGACCTGACCATCGCTCACGGCGAATTTGTCGTCTTCGTTGGTCCGTCCGGGTCAGGCAAATCCACGCTTCTGCGCATGATTGGCGGGCTCGAGCCCATCAGCGGTGGGCGGCTCCTCATCGACAATGAGCTCGTCAACGACGTCGATGCGGCCGATCGCAACCTCGGCATGGTCTTTCAGAGTTACGCTCTCTATCCGCATATGACGGTGAGAGAGAACCTGGCCTTTCCCCTGCGCATGGCCAAAGCCTCGAAAGCGGAGATCGCCGCCAAGATAGCCACAACAGCGGCGCTATTGCAGATCGACCATCTATTGGATCGCAAGCCTCGACAACTTTCAGGCGGGCAACGCCAGCGCGTCGCAATCGGGCGGGCCATCATGCGAGAACCAAAAGTGTTTCTGTTCGATGAGCCCCTGTCCAACCTCGACACCGAGTTGCGCGTGCAAATGCGGGTTCAGATCGCCAAGCTGCACAAGCAGCTCGGAAATACCATGATCTATGTGACGCATGACCAGGTCGAGGCGATGACCATGGCTGACAAGATCGTCGTCCTCAAGGACGGCAACATCGAACAGGTCGGCAGCCCCCACGATCTATATCACAATCCGGCCTCGCGCTTTGTGGCAGGATTCATCGGCTCGCCGAAGATGAATTTCCTGGGCGGCAAGGTCGAGGCAGCTCACGAGCATGGCCTGGACGTCCGACTGGAGGCCGGTTCTACAATCTCCGTTCCGGTCCAGCCGGACCAAATGCTAATTGGCAAGCCGGTCACTGTCGGAATTCGCCCGGATGACTTCTCCTCACCGGCACCCGAGCAGCAGGAGATTTCTATTGGCCTCGAGGTGGATTTCGTTGAGCATCTCGGAAGTGTCACGTACATCTACGGTAACGTTGGAGACGAAACGGTCGTCGCCAGGGCACCAAAATCCGGCTCGCGCAAAGGCGCCGGAAAGCTTACCCTCACCGCCGCTCCAGCCGATTGCCACTTGTTCATGAGCAATGGAAAGGCGGTTCGGCGGTTGCAAGCGCCTGCGACTTGGAGCTAGTCTCGACGTCGAGCCGTGCGATGATGCCGGCTCCGGATGGACACGCGGACCACTGAGGTGAAGGCAGCCGGCATCAGGCAGTTCTTCCGGAATTCCCGTTCGTTTGTCCTTGGTGCGGGGATCGGATCGGGCATGACGGCCAGGGCCGCGGAGCGGGCGGGCGCCGATTTCGTGCTCGCACTCAATGCTGGCCGTTTTCGTGCCATGGGCGGGGCCTCGCCCGCCTCGATTCTTCCAATCCGCAATAGTAACGAGTTCGTAGCGGGGTTCGGACGGACCGAGATCCTGCCAAATACGAAACTGCCGGTCTTCTTCGGCACCTGTACATTCGACCCCGAGCTTGATCTGGATCGATGGCTCGACCGGATCATCAAGTGGGGATTTGCTGGCGTGACCAACTTCCCTTCGGTCATACACATCGATGATGACCGCAGGTCGTTGCTCGAGAAGTCCGGCCTTGGCTATTCCCGGGAGATCGAGCTCCTTGTGAAGGCTGCAAAACGCGGCCTGATGACGATTGCCTATACTCGCACTCAATCTGAAGCGCGTCGAATGGTCGAAGCCGGCGCCGAGGCCATTTGCATCAACTTCAATCTAAACCGCGCGGTTGAAAGCGGGTCCGATCCATCGATCAGCCTGTCTGAACTTGCAGCGCGTACGAATGCCGTTGCGCGCGTTGCTCAATCCGTCAATAAGAGCACTATCTGCTTGCTTGGGGGCGGCCCGATCACAAAGCCGGACGAGCTCCTGGACATCTGCCGCGAAACCGGAATCCAAGGGTTCATCGGAGGCTCTTCGCTGGACCGCGTGCCTCTGGAGATGTCGGTCCTCGAGGTGACGTCGGGCTTCAAGACCATCCACCTGTTGCGCGAGAAGGTGGATCTGCTCGAAAGGAAGCTGCAGTTGAGTGGCTTTAGGCACGGCGTCATCGCGCAGTCCTCGGCAATGAAGCGCGTCCTCGAGATGGCCAAACGCGTTGCGGCAACCCCCAGCCCAGTCCTCATCTGGGGCGAGACCGGCTCCGGCAAGCGTAGAATAGCAAGCCTGGTTCACGCGTTCAGCGAGCGCAGGCACGCCAAGGCGACGCTGTTTCATTGCCGACCCGGTCCGGCGATGGATACACTCGGCCCCTTTTTCGGCGCCGAGCGGCTTGAGAGTGGCAGACGCCAATTGTCGCTGCTGGAGGCATCGAGCGACGGCGCCGTCTTGCTGCTGCATGTTGACCAGCTTTCGCGCGAAGGCCAGGAGCGCCTTGCCGATTACCTGGAGACAGGCGGGTTTACCCCTCTGAACGGGGTAACTGTCATGCGCTCCCACGCCCGGATCATTGCGACCGCGACGGTGGCCCGAGGCGCTGGCCTTGAAACGGTTCTGTGCGCGCGGCTTCTCGACCTTTTTACCGGGTTGGATGTCCAGTTACCTTCGCTACCCGACAGGCTTGAAGATCTGCCGCAACTCGTTCAACACTTCACCGTCGAAGCCAAAGGAGATTCCAGCGCCCAGACGCTCACGATCGAAAACTCTGCATTCCTTGCGCTCGCCGGGCACGACTGGCCAGGCAATTTGCGCGAGTTGCGGCAGATCGTGAACCAGCTCGTGACCCTGCCATCAAGTCACATCACCGGTGAGGTGCTAAAGCCGTTGTTGCAGCCCCCTTCAGGCGCACGGCCCGCGGCCTCGCTGTCCGAGCGGGACTGGATTATCGAGGGCCTTAAGAGAAACCGGCTTCACCGCGGCAAGACTGCTCGCTCTCTCGGGCTTTCGCGCAAAACCCTCTACAACAAAATCAAGAAACTACGGATCCTCGAATAAGGCCTCATGCCCGTCGAAGCGGCTGCTTGGCCGTGGAGGCCTGCTCCAGAGAGAACTTCGGTACCGACGACGATCCATGAGAGCCAAGGCTTATGAGCCTGATGTCCGATCCAATCGGCAGTGCAAGCGCCTCGGGTCGCAGATAGACGGACCCATCCAGTTGCGAACCTAGCCGTTGCTCCGCGGCTGTTATCTTTGCCTCGTCCGCCGCGACAAACAGGACTTTGAACCCTCGGCTTGCAAACCACTCCATACGGCGAAGCTCGAGCTCGTGACCGCGATCGAGCGGCACTCCTGCCGGTGTCCGTTCAATCATGGAGGCAGGCGGAAAGTTCGTCACTCCGGTCATCCTTGCACCTTCCAACAAATCACCAAGATCTTCCCAGCATGCAAACGGGTCGATCATGACGATCGCCGCATAGCAGGAAGGGGGCACTTTGGGCCCCGCTTGCAAGTCCCGCAGGAGACAGTCGTTCCAGTCGATGACGGGAAGCGTGGCCATGACCAGCATGGCGTTCTGTGGAAGGGTCCGCAGTGACGGCGCATAGATCGTCATCTGATCACCGCGAGACGAGGAGAGACTTGCGGCAAGGCGACCTACTCTCACGGTTTCTACCCAACCCTACCCAATTGATGCTTCCGCCGATCTTACACGCCGCTTCATCCAGGTCTAGACCACGACGTTACCGGAGCAACGTCCTGTCCTTCTTTGGCGTAGGAGCCAGGTTCGGCTGGGAAGGGGTGGTCGTCGGCGCCGTTTCCTCCTGGCTGCATGACGGGGCTCTTCGCGCCCGTCCTGAGTGCCGGATGCGATTTGCTGCAGGGTACTGAGCGAGCTCCGCTCGCGGTGAAAGAGGGCCCGTGAAGCGCGTCTCGGGTAAAGAAATTTTGCGCGAACTATCTGCGCGCTACGGATCCGCTAGCAGACCGGCTCGTCTGCTTCCTCCCTGACTGGCGCCGCTGCTGGAAAACTCCAGCAGCGGCATCTTTTTGACTCGGAGCGCGCCTCGCCGCGCGCTCGGCTACTGGTGTCGCGGAATTAGACGTCCTTGCGATCATGCGGGCGGCTTAATCCATCAAAGATCCGCCAGCTACGCTTGCCCCGGTCGGTTCATGGGAGGCGGCTTCCAATCCACACGGTGGCGCTCAATCACCTCGCTTCGGAACTACTGTACCTCATCGGGCGCCTTCATCGAAACGCAGAGGGCCCCGTCAGGTCGCTCCATCGCGAGGGGTCCTTTCGATGATGCGGCAGGCCCCGGCACGCTCTTGGCTGGCTAACGACCTCGGACGCTAATATCCCCCAATGAGCCTACCATGTGTGTTAGTTCAATGGGTTATCCTAGCCATAGCCTGGGGGTGTTCGCCTAAGATCCGCACCTGGAGGTCGGTGCCAGCGGCCCAGTTTGGGCTGAAGCGGTTCGGGATGCTCGGATTGGATCCGGCGGCTCTGAAGAGACGTTCCAAGAGATGTTTCCGAATCTCGCCGAACGCAAAGAGGCACCCCTCGCCAGTCTGAAGTGGATCATTCTCTCGATTTCGGAGGCCTGGACCGGCGGCTATGCCGTACGTAGATTTCTGCTCACGGTCGAATTCGTTTCAACACCACGCCCGCGCCGATCGGCCTCTGAGGCCGAAAAGCAAATCCGAATAGCCGCTTCATTTCAAGCTGGATCGGCTGATTATGCCCTGTATCGTGTTCGCATGAGAGAAACTTATTCCCATATCCAGCGCAAGCTTGAAAAATTGTTCGACGGCTTCGTGCTTGGGAATGCGGTGCCGTCGGCAAATTGCGATCGCCTTCTTCGCAAGATCGATCCCATCGCTCCCGCTGACCCACTCGGGGTTGTCGACTTCCCGTTCGAATTCGGAAATTACCCCGGTCGGTAATTCGCATCCCTGCAGAAAATATCTAAGATACGGCTTGAAGTGAGGGTGCTCGAAGATCTCTTCACCTCTGGTGCCGTTTCTTTCGAAAAGGCTTTGCCGAGACCCCTTCAGGCGGCCTGGCTTGTACTTGGGATCCGTGAAAAAACTGACGCGATGCTGAGGTATCGCCCCACGATCGATGAGAGATTTCATCAGCGCCAAAATCGGTGCGCGATTGCTTTGGTAGACTGCGTGTGGATCGATCGCAACGGGCAAGTCATCCCGAAGATCAATCTTACTCAGAAGCTCTTGTTCTTCGGGTGTTAAAGCAATGTGGTACCTGTTCATGCGGTTGTTTTGGGGCACGCCCAACTCTCCGTTCGACTAAGGCGAATGGCTGGGATCGATATGCGCTTATCCTACTTTCCAGTCAGGTTGGCCTGCGGCTTCCAACATGGGAACCTCTAGACTGGGAATCTCCGGCATCGCCTTGCCGGCAATCGCTTGCAGGTCACCAACCATGCCGACGGTCGATTCGATCACGGCCAATATTTGCGTTTCGCGCTTGGCCCACTGCCTTCCCAAGAATTTGCGCTCCTTATCCAAATCCTCGCGCATTTCGTTAAACTTTTCGACCACGGCATCCACCCGTTGGCGGAATTTTGTGCCGGTCAGGTATTGGTAGACCTGCTCCATCTTGGTCTGCTGTCCCTGTTGAACCATGCGCGAACTGTTGACGTCGATAAGTCCCTGGCGGAGAGCCACTGCAACCGGGAGCGCACATCGCGGATGAGCAACCCAGATGCCGCCGATGAGATCGAAATGCTCTACATGCTTTGGTAGAGCCAGTGAGACGATAAGCGCCACGTCCGCGCCACAGCGGCGTTGATCATCGCGAAGTTTTGCAAGCCAGCCGTCGCTCCAGGCCTTAGTCCGCTTCGACTCCCATAGGATGATGCCGGCGGGCTGACCGATCGAGCCGTTCACCTGCTGCATCACGTCGGCACCGAGCTCACCCTTGCCGACAGGCTCAATCAGATCTGTGGGAAACCTTCCCCGGAGCAACTCCTCCAGCTCAAGTTCGAGAACCTCACCTTGCGACTGTTGCGAACCTTGCTCGGCCTTGCGCTTCAACTCTTCGATCGTGCGGGCCATGGACTCGATTGTTTGGTCCTTTTCCGCAACGCGCAAGCGCGCGGCTTCGTCGGCATCCTGCCTTGCCTTAGTCTGGATTTCCCCGAGGGATGCGTGCACGCGTTTTTCTATGGTTAAGTCGAGCTCCCGCTTTTCCTCTTCGAGCGCTCGTTGTTGTCGCATCAACTCGGCTTGTTGCTTCTGGGCCTCGGCCAGCTTGAGGTTGTTGTTAGCCAAGCTGGCCCTTAGCTCTGCAGCCTCCGCTTCCTTCGCTTGTAGCTCAGCGGCAGCCGCCTCGCGCGCCTTCCTTCCCTCGCTAGAGGCAAGTTGCGCCCTCTCTATCGCCAATCGTTGTGCGACCCGGTCTTCAAGTTGCTCGCGTTCCCTCGTAAGTTGCTCGCGTTCCAGCCGCAGCGCCTCGACTTTTCGAGCCAACTCGGCGTCCTTGCTCGCCAGCTGTTCCTGAAAGCGCTGACGCGTTTCCGCGAGCAGCGGAGCAGCCAATGATTCCGTCAGGTGGATCTCGTGATTGCAGTTGGGGCATTGCAAGGTCGGTTCAGTTGAAGCGCCGGCTGCGATTGCTTTAAAGTTCATGAACTTCCCCATTCCGACCGGTCTCGATTGAAAATCATCCAAGTGCGATTGGGCCGTCTGCGGCGGCGATGTCTACATGCTGTTTTGCCGGTCGCCGCGCTTTTCCACGCAATCCGCACTTTTGAGCCGGGCAGAAATCGCCCGCTCTTTGGCAAAGAACTGGCTTTGCCGCATTGAGCGAGGTTGAAAGGGCAGTCTTCGATGTTCCTGTTATGTACTCACGAGGCCGCCGTCAATTGGTTTCCCATCTGATGCATGTCGGGATCGGATGAGCGGGCCCATGTTGAGGCGCAAGGTGCACACGGGTAATTCTCAGCCTTCTTAGGGAAGTTTTGGCGTGTTAAGGCGCCAATATGAGACTTTGCGGTAGCTTAAGGCGCCGAGTAGTTGACATAGCCGAGGAAAGTGTTATGTTTCTCGGTGCCGTAAGGCGCCAATAAGCCTTTTAAGGGAGCCTTAAGACGCCATGCCTCCTCGCAGTCAGTTTATCAGCGCACCACCCTCTGCCGTTCAGGAAGCGATCAAGCGCTTGGGCAACAATCTCCGGACCGCGCGCCTGCGCCGCAACCTGAGCCATACAGAGCTGGCAACTAAGCTGGGCGTAGATCGGCACGTCATCGCCGATGCTGAGAACGGAAAACTGAGCACCAGTGCCGGCGTGTATCTCGGCATGCTGTGGGCAATGAATCTTCTCCCGTCTCTTGCCGACGTTGCCAACCCGAAGAACGATGAGGAGGGGCTCGCTCTAAGCGGCCTCGATGAGCGCGAGCGTGCGCGACAGGGGGGGGGACCAAGCAATGCCTTCTGAGGAATGTTTCGTCTATATCACGCTGCCAGGCCAGACAGAACCGGTTACGGCCGGGCGGTATCAGCTCGACACGACACGCCAAGGTGCCGCCGTTGGACAATTCGTCTATGGCCGCAGCTACCTCGAGCGAAAGGATCGCGTCGAGTTCGATCCGGTCGAGCTCAAGATTCAAGTTCCGCCATTCCGGACAACGAAGCTGCGGGGCAATTTTGGCGCGTTGCGCGACAGCTCTCCGGACGCCTGGGGACGCAAGCTGATCGAAACTCGTCTGGGCAATCCGTCGCCGAGCGAAATTCAATATCTGCTCAATTCACCCGACGATCGCGCCGGCGCTTTGGGTTTTGGTCTCAACGTGCAA
Source organism: Bradyrhizobium sp. USDA 4486 (assembly GCF_054057995.1). Lineage (NCBI taxonomy): Bacteria > Pseudomonadati > Pseudomonadota > Alphaproteobacteria > Hyphomicrobiales > Nitrobacteraceae > Bradyrhizobium > Bradyrhizobium sp. USDA 4486. The sequence goes on along the minus strand of NZ_JBSRZV010000001.1, from coordinate 5,152,392 downwards.
CCGCCGGCACCTGTTCGTACGTTCAACAAGACGGTGGACTTGGCGCGTTTAATCGAAGTAGCCGACCAGATCGTTGCCGCCGAGAAGGATCCAGCAGCAGCAGCACCAGCAGGTGCTGACGCTGAACAGGCAGAGGCGTTGATGCGCGCGGGCACTTCGATGGGGGGCGCGCGGCCGAAGGCTACTGTCGAGGACGAGGGTGCGCTTTGGCTCGCGAAATTCCCCCACCGCGACGATCGATGGAATAACCCTCGGGTCGAGCACGCCATGCTGACCCTTGCTCGCGGGTGCGGGATCTCGTGCGCAGAGAGCCAGATGACCACGATCGGCGATAAAGATGTCGTCCTGATTAAACGGTTCGATCGGAATAAGGCGGAGAAGGGTTACCACCGCAGCAGGATGGTGAGCGCCTTGACGCTGCTCGATGCCGATGACACGCCTGATACTGTCGATAAGCGTCGAAGATGGTCATATCTCCTGCTGGCTGACGAAATTCGGCGAGCCGCATCCGGAACTCAGTCGAAAGATCTGCCAGAGCTGTTTCGGCGGGTGTGCTTTAACGCTCTCATCTCCAATACCGACGATCATCCACGTAACCACGCCATGTTGGCAAAGGACCAAGCGTGGTCTCTATCACCGGCATACGACCTCACCCCGAACCCGATGATTGCCTTGGAGCGCCGGGACCTGGCGATGGCGTTTGGCAACTGGGGGCGTTACGCCAACCGGCTCAATTTGCTCTCGCAGAGCGAACGTTTCCTCTTATCAAAAGAAGAGGCAACGGCAATCGTAGACGGCATGAAAGCGACCATTGGGGAGTCCTGGTATAGGGTCTGCCGACAGGTTGGCGTCAGCGAGCGTGACTGCGAATTGATCCGTAGCGCGTTCGTTTACGAAGGCTTCGGTTACGATTTGGCTGATCCGACGATCGCAACCGACGACGCCGAAGAGCTGCCAACGACCCGTCCGCGTTAAAACGAACGGGAAATCTGCCGAAGCGCGATGATCGCGCGCTCACAGGCGGCCGCCACAAGGCGCCAACCGACGGTGGACAAGACATCTAGGTCGCTAGTCGTGAGCGTGGCCGGAGGAACGCCGCAGATGCCCGATAATATCTGAATAGCGGCCAGCTTTTTCGACGCGTCGGACCAACTGCGCCAGGATCGGTAGCTTGCTTCTGGCTGTTCGAAACGCCTCATAGTCGTCCGTTCTTTAATCGCGGGCACCATGTCAACCCCGATAGACACAAATGATCCGCTGCCGGGGTTCATGGTTCTTTCCGCGGTCATCTCTATGCAGGAGCGCCGCATGATGGCGTTCAAGAGGTGTGGCATCCCGATGTTAAGAGCGCGGTGCGTAAAGCCCGCAGGGACGACTTCGAGATTGCCCACACCATCGTCCCGGCAGGGACGCTTGTTCCGCCGAAGGCGGATCCGGGTTGGTTTAAGACCGGTTCATGCGGTGCGCATCTCTGCCTGGAATTCAGTGCCATCAGTCCAGATGGCATGGAGGATGACAGCCATTTTGCGAGCGACGGCAACCTTGGCCTTCTTGGTACCGATGCGTTTGGCCAGTTTGCTGCCCCAGCGCTTGAGCGCAGAACCTCGCCTGACAACGGTCAGCAGGACGTTCGCGGCCTCGAACAAATAAGTTCGCATCTGGTGGTTGCCGCGCTTGGAGATGCGGCCAGTGCGATCCATCTCACCGGATTGATAACGTCTTGGTGTCAGGCCGAGATAGGCGCCCACGTCGGCGGAATGTCTGAAGCGATTGGGGTCGTCGATGGTAACGACGAAGGACAGGGCAGTCAGGGGACCGACGCCGGGAACGGTCATCATTCGCCGAACAATTTGGTCGCCTTTTGCCACTGCCAAGAGTTGTCGATCGAACTTCTCGATTTGTTCAGTCAAACAGGACTGGGCAAGCAGCAGCGGTACGAAAATATCTTGCAAATCCGGCGCTTCAGCAAGCACGGCGTCCGCTTTGCGAGCCAGGGTGGTCGAGCCGGGCTTGCCGAGCACTATTCCTAACCCCTTGCACAGACCGCGCATTTGGTTGTCAATATCTCGCCGTAGATTCACCAGCTTGGTTCGAGCCGCCAGCATCGAACGAGTTTTCCAGCTCTCCACCCCCTTCACGGCAGCTTCCCGGTACCATCCCATGCGGGCCATTTCAGCCAACCCCTTGGCATCGTTCTGATCCGACTTGTTGATGCGCATTGATAACGCCGCGTTAGCGTGACGCGCATCAAGGCAAATCACCGGAAAGCCCAGTACCCTGAGTTGATGCCAAAGCCAATTGGATAGCGAGCCCGTTTCAAAAACGATTCGCTCAGCATTGCCTGCGTGACGCCGCAGGAGCTTAGCGATCGCCTCCGGATTGGTCGGCGCACAACCTTCGAATGTCACGCCGCCGGCCTGATCCAAAACGCAAATGCTGGTTTCTTCCATAGAGATGTCCAGACCAACGTACTGCTTCATAGCGCGGCTCCTTTTCGATTTGCTGACGCCGATCGTACCGATCCTCGTGTTCTCAAGAAGACGTCAGCCGCGATTACGCCATGTTAAGAATCTGGTTTGAGCGCGGGTATGAGAGGGAGCAGCTGCATCAAAGCGTTCAGTATTAGGTGCAGCAGAAGCTTCAGCCAGGCGAGGACGAGGCGAAGATTGTGGCCGACGGCGGTCAGGACGACATTGGCCGCATCGCCGTCGCGGCCCTTGAGATGGCAGCGGCCGAGGTGTCCGTCGGTCTTCATATGACCGGTCACGGGCTCGATGGCGGAGCGGCGTCTGAGTTCGCATTTGATCACCCCGAAGACGCCACGCTTTTGGCCGGAGATGAAGACGCGGCGCGGGTTTTCTGTTTCGTGACCGCGATAGCCCTTGTCGACATAGGCGCGCTCGATTCCGCAGCCAGTGAGCGCCTCGGTGCTGTTGATGACCTCGCCGAGCGTGTGCCCGTCATAGGGGTTACCCGGCAGCGCCTTGGCGTGCAGCACGAACTGGCCGCCCGGGGCGCGGGCATTGCTGGCGACGATCGAAGCCTTGACGCCGATCTCATAAGGCGCTGAGGCCTTGCCCTTACCGATGCATTCGACCTCGGGTGCGTGGAAGGAGTAAAGCTTGTATCCGCGCTGCCGCTGCTCCTGGGAGCGGATCTGGCCTGCGCGCGAAAGCGGTTGCTCGAACGCAGCTTCGAGTTCTGGCTGGCCGGCGATCTTGCGGCGGATGTCTCGGATCAGGCGGCCGAGCCGCGACCGCAGCAGGCGCAATTGCCGACGATGGCGCTTGAACTGTTTGGCATGCATAACGACCCGCCATCATCGCCGCCTGCTTGGCGATGCGCCGATAGGATTGCCGCAGCTCAAGGCCATGCGCGCGGGCCAGCCGGTTGACCCCCCTGATCGCCGCATGGACCAGCTTGGCATCGGTCGGGAAGGTGATGGCCTTGGGCTGCACGGTAGTGTCCACCGTCACCCGCTTGAGATCGCGCGCCCGCAACGCGCCGGTTGGCACCTACCCAATTTTACCCAGTCGCGCTCGTATCCGGCCTTATGAGCCATTTTACTTCGATCTAGACCTCCAAATGTCCAGAAACGTCTAGGAGGAAGATCGTGTCTCACCATTGCGCGGGCGACCAGAGGTCGGTCCGGGATGGTCACGCCTCCGATCTTGCGGGCAAGGTCGCGATTATCGCAACCTTGGACACAAAGGGCCGCGAAAGCACTTATCTCGCGCGCGTCATCGAACAGTGGGGCCGCAAGACTCTCACGATCGATGTAGGCACATCAAACAGAAGGTGCAGAAGCGAGGCGGATAGCAGCGATGCACGGGTGGCTGCACCCCCCGAGCTCTTACGGGAAATAGCCGCAAGCGCGCGTGAAGAAGTCAAGGAGCTCCTGCGATCTGGTGCGATCGACGCAGTCGTCGGAGTGGCGGGCGGCAAAGGCAGCGCAGTCTTCGGTGAAGTTGTATCGGATTTGCCATATGGATTCCCAAAGCTGCTGGTGAGCAGCGCGAGGCCAGCCCTCCTGGCCGAACTCGCCCTCCACAATGACATCATCCTCTATCCGACCCTGGTCGATCTCTTCGGAATCAACGCGTTCACCGAGCGCGTTCTCGACAACGCAGGGCGGGCCATTGCGGCGATGCGCTATGTGCCTGCTCGAGAGCGGCGGAAGACAAAGACTGTAGCGATCACGGCCTTTGGCGTGACGACCCCGGCGGCAAATCGCTGTGTAGCGCGGCTGGCAGAGGCAGGCGTCGACGCGATTGTCTTTCCGGCCAATGGCGCCGGGGGCCGGCAAGATGGAGCAGCTCGTGTCCGCCGGTGAGTTCGATGCGGTGATCGATTTGACCACAACCGAGCTCGCTGACGAGCTCGTCGGCGGCACCGCCAGTGCAGGTCCCGATCGGCTCAAAGCAGCTTCTCACCGGTTGATACCTCAGCTTATCGCGCCGGGAGCTGTCGACATGGTGAATTTTGGCCCTCCCTCGAGCGTGCCTGCCGAGTTCAAGGGGCGCCAATTCTATTCGCATACTCCCTTCACGACGCTCATGCGCACGACCGTCTCGGAGAACGAGCGCATAGGCAGGCTCACAGCAGAGCGTCTTTCGCAAGCAAAGGCGCCTGCCATCGTGTTGTGGCCGGCCAAGGGGGTGTCTGACTATGACCGAGACGGTGGAATCTTTCGAAACCCTGAAGCCGATAGAGCCTGGTTCGACGCTGTCAGGCAAAACCTACCGCCCTCGATTATCGCCCGCGAGCTGGATTGTCACATCAACGATCCGGAATTTGCAGACGCGGCCGCATCGTGGATCGTCGAACGATTGACACCAGGAGGGTCCTCGCGTGCGGATGTTTGATCGGGCCGAAATACTCGCAAAGATCACGGTTCAAGTTGCGGCGGGAAAGGCAGTGCTTGCCGCGGCGAGCAGTTGCGGGCTCGTCGCAAAATGCGCAGCTCTCGGCGGGGCTGATATGCTCGTGGTCTACAGTACTGGGTTATCGCGGTTGATGGGGCTGCCGACGAGCCGGATCGGCGATTCCAATGCGCGGACGCTTGAGCTAGCGGCGGAGATCCGCAATGTCGTCTCCTCCGTTCCTGTTATCGGCGGTGTCGAGGCCTGGGATCCCCTCCGGCTCGACCTCGATGACCTTCTGGACAAGTTCTGGGCTGCCGGCTTCTCCGGCGTGATCAACTACCCGACCATTTCAACAATGGGTGAGAAATGGCGTGAGCGTCGAGACCGCGTCGGGCTCGGCTTTGAGCGTGAAGTTGAGATGATCGCGGCGGCCCGCAAGAAGAACATCTTCTCGCTCGCCTATGTCGCAAGCCCGCACGACGCCAAAGCGATGGTAACGGCGGGAGCCGACTGCATCGTCCCACATGTCGGCGCAACCCGCGGCGGGCTTGTGGGGCATGAGGAGGGACAGTCGATTGAAGAGGCCATCAGGCGCATCAACGACATCAATGCTGCAGCTCAGGCCGTCCGCCCGGACGTCACCCTCCTCTGCCACGGCGGCGCAATCGCTGAGCCCCACGATACCTCGGAAGTCTACCGATCGACCGGATGTGTCGGCTTCGTTGGCGCCTCCTCCATCGAACGGATCCCGATCGAGCGGGCGGTGAAGGCTGCAGCCGAAGAATTCAAAGCCGTTCCGCTCCCGCGAGAGCGTCAGCATTCACTGCAGACTCCACACCGAGGCACGAATGAATAGCCCGATCACCGAATTGAACAATGCAGCTTCCTTCTCCAAAGCGAGCAAGCCAACGCACGATTCGCACACGGACGTGCTCGTGATCGGCAGCGGCGCCGCCGGACTGTCCGCAGCGCTCTATGCGGCAAAGGCCGGACTTCGCGTCACGGTCTGCGAGAAGTCTAACCGGCTTGGCGGCACGACCGCGCTCTCGAACGGCATGATCTGGGTTCCATGCTCAATGCAGGCCCGAGCCGCGAAAATCGATGATTCGATTACGAAAGCGAAGACCTATCTGCAACACGAACTTGGCAACTACTATCGCCCGGAGTTCGTGAACGCCTATCTTGAAGACGGCCCAACGGCGCTCGCCAGCTTGGAGAATGGGAGTGAAGTTAAGTTCACACTGGCCTCCGCTCCGGATTATCATTCGAGCCAAATCGGCGGGGTCGACAAGGGCCGGGCGCTGAGCCCAGTACCTTACGACGGACGGCTCCTTGGCAAGGATTTCGACCTGATAGGTGATCCGATTCGCGTCGTGCTCGGCGGTATGATGATTTCGTCCGGCGAGGTCAGAAGCTTCCTCAACCCCTTCCAGTCAGTTGCCTCGTTCAAACACGTCCTCGGCCGGGTCAGCCGCTACGCAGGCGACCGGCTGCGCTACAGGAGGGGGACTGAACTCAGTGGCGGCAATGCGCTGATCGCGCGGTTATTGGTAAGCCTTCGTAGATATGGCGTTGAAATCTGGCCACGTTGCCCGGCGATCGAACTCACGAGGGAAGGCGGGAGAGTTACTGGCGCAATCGTCAAGCGAGATGGCGCCGATCTCCGGGTCCGCGCCTCGCACGGAGTGATCCTGGCAACCGGCGGCTTTGCGCGCAACGGAAAATTGCGAGCTCAGCTCAGCGGAGCCCACCAGCACAATGATACGCTCGCCCACAGCGATGTCACTGGCGATGGCATTGCGCTCGCAGGCAAGCTCGGAGCTGCGATCGATAATGACGTGGCATCGAGCGGCTTCTGGACGCCCGTCTCGATCCTCAGGAACGGCCGCTCCTTGCAAGTGGTCCCGTACGGCTGGCTTGATCGTGGCCGTCCAGGCGTCATCGCGGTGGGGCCAAATGCCAAGCGCTTCGTCAATGAATCCAATTCGTATCATGATATCTGCCTTGCCATGTTCAACAACGGTTATCCGGTGGACAAGCGGTTCTATTTCATCTGCGACAAGGAATTCGTCCGCCTCAGGGGCATGGGATACCTGCTCCCCTGGCCATGGACATTGAGCATCAAGAAGTATGCGCGGTTGGGCTACATTGAGATTGGCCGGACTATTGCGGAGCTTGCGGCGGAATTGGGCCTCGACCCGACAGAGCTCGAGAAGACCGTTGAAGAACACAATGCCCACGCAGCTGAAGGACGCGATCCGCTCTTCAACCGCGGTGAATCGGCTTTCAACCGTGCGCTGGGAGATCCGGCGGTCGGAAAGAAAAACCCGAACCTTGGGGCTATCAAAAGCGGCCCATTCATTGCACTCCCAATTGTCCCGGCAACCCTTGGAACGGCTACCGGCCTCTCAACCGATGCCGAGGGACAGGTCCTGAATGGAAATGGCGCGCCGATCGCAGGTCTTTATGCCTGCGGCAATGACATGACCTCGCCGATGCGTGGAATCTACCCAGGGGCAGGCATTACGATCGGCCCGGCGATTGTGTTCGCCTACCGCGCAGTCGACAGCATCGTGCGGTCGGCGCGACAGGAGCAGCTCGCGGCGGCATCGGGAGCGTAAGCCGAATGTTCTCTCCTGTTCCCCTGCGACGACGGACCGGGGGTAAAGTCAAGGGTGTGGATGGTCCAACCAGCACCGCTTTGAACATCTTATGAACAGCCCTGCCGGGTTTCATGCAACTATGATCTCATGATTTGGAGGGCACGATGCGCCGCTCACGCAACGCCAAGATCGTCGCAACCGTTGGCCCGCATCAAAGCTCACCGGGAGGCAGTTGCGAGCCCCCCGTGATGCTGAACTGGTCGGTGAAGGAGTTCGCCGACCGAAGCGGGTTGTCATGCGCCGTCATCAGGCGGCTAGAAGAGTATAATGACACGCCTCCGGCGTCCGACGAGTTGCTTCAAACCTTGTAAAACACGTGTGCAAGGGAATTGAATCTACATTTCCGCTGATTGGCAAGGCAGGTGTTCGGCCGCGGGTGCAATGTCGGTTGCCCAGCGAACATTACTCAACATTACTCAGATCTCCCCTACGTTTCTCTAGGAAATCTCGCGCTGGGTGTCGTGAATGAAGTGTCGACAGGCGAGCCGCCCAAGTAGCTCACGTTCGCCTGCAACTCCCATTGCCGGGATGACCTTCTAGGAGCGCTCTCGTGGCAGAAGCCCTTCGCATTCCAACGAGTAGCCCACGCCGTCAAGCGGTCGGCGTGAAGAGGATGTGCTCGCAATCGCCGGGAATGTAACGCAGCAGCATGGACACGCTACCTATCGCCATCTTCGAGATCTTGAGCTTCGGCGCGATCGTTGTGCTGGTCGTGCTCGGCCTCGGGATCATTGCCAGCATGATGGGTATCTTCAACTTCGCCCAGGGCGAGTTCGTCCTGCTTGGCGCCTACGTCACTTATCTCGTGCACAGCGTCGGTTTGCCGGTCCCGCTCGGGATGCTTGCCGCGCCCGTCGTCGTCGGCGCGCTTGGTTTCATCCTGGAAAAGCTCGTGGTGCGACGGTTCTATGCCGCTCCAATCGTCGCGATGCTTGGCACCTATGCGCTCGGCCTGATCATTCGCGAAGTCGTGCGCGGCCTGATCGGCGGACTCTATCTCTCGGTGCCGGAACCAATCGGTGGCTCCATCACGATCGGAAGTCTGCACTTCGCCACCTGGCGCGGCGTCATCGTCATCGTCACTTTGCTGGTGATGGCCGCGAGCCATGTACTGCTTGCCTACACCTCGTTCGGGCTGCGAGTCCGCGCCTCGCTGGAGAACCCGTCGCTGGCGCGTGCCTCGGGCATCTCCACGGGCATGATCTACAGCCTCACCTTTGCGTTTGGTGCGGCGCTCGCGGGCCTCGCGGGCGCGCTGATCGTGCCAGTCTTTTCACTGTTCGCCGATCTCGGCATCCGCTTTCTTATCCAGGGTTTTGTTGCCGTGATGGTCGGCGGCGTCGGGTCCTTTGCGGGCCCGGTCGCTGGCGCCAGCGTCATCGGCACGTTCAGTGCCTCGCTGCCTTGGCTGATGTCACCGGTCATCGCCGACGTTCTGGTGTTCGTGCTCGCCATCATTTTTATCAAGTTCCGGCCGGAAGGCCTAGTTTCGGGAAGAGGGGTCAACCGATGATCAACGCCAGCCGTCAACCAAGCCGCCGCCGCTTTCTTGGTAGTTTTGCCCTCGCTTCGGCAGCAATCGCGGCGGGCCCGGGCAGCTGGCTGATCCGCCCGGACTGGGCAAATGCTGCAGAAGGCCCGATCAGGCTCGGCATTGCTACTGATCTTACGGGGTCGCTCGGCTTCGCCGGCAACACCGACGCCAATGTCGCTCGCATGCTGGTCAAGGAAATCAACGATTCCGGCGGCCTGTTGGGACGCCCCATCGAACTCCTGATTGAGGATACTGCCTCAGACGAATCCGTCGCCGTGGGAAATGTGCGCAAGCTGATTCAGCGAGACAAGGTCGACTTGGTGCTCGGCGGTATCTCGAGCTCGATGCGCAATGCGATCAAGGACGTCATCATCTCTCGCGGCAAGACGCTCTATATCTATCCGGAAGGTTACGAAGGTAAAGAGTGCACTCCTTATCTGTTCTGCACCGGGCCGGTACCGGCTCAGAATTGCGATCAGTTCATTCCCTGGTTGATCAAAAATGGTGGCAAACGCTTCGCGCTGCCTGGCTCCAATTATGTGTGGCCGCAAACAATCAACGCCTATGCGCGCAAGGTGATCGAGAGCAGCGGTGGTGAGGTCATATTTGAAGAATACTACCCGCTCGATCAGATCGACTTTTCCTCTACGGTAAACCGCATCATATCCAACAAAGTAGACGTGGTTTTCAACGCCATTGTCCCGCCCGGCGTTAGCCCGTTCTTCAAGCAGCTCTACCAAGCCGGCTTCTCCAAAAACGGCGGGCGGCTAGGCTGCGTCTATTACGACGAAAACTTCCTGGAAATGAACGAGGCTCACGAGATTGAAGGGCTTGCGAGCAGCCTCGACTACTACAAGGTGCTCGCGGCGGAGGATCCAGTGAGCGCCAGGATTCAATCGGCTTACGACAAACAATTCCCTGCCAAGTTCCGGTTCTCGGCAGGCAGCGCCGCGACCGGCACCTATCGTGGACTGAGACTGTGGGAGGCTGCAGTAAAGGAGGCCGGTACAATTGACCGCGACGCGGTAGCCGCCGCCCTCGACCACGCGAAGATTGCGGAAGGGCCGGGCGGGCCTGCCGAGATGGCGCCCGGCAAGCGCCACTGCAGGATGAACATGTATATTGGAGTGGCGAAAGGCGGCCAGTACGAGATTGTCTCGCGTAGCGCCGGCCTGGTCGATCCGAAGGAGTGCTGATGTCATCGACCGGCACTGGCATACAGCCCCCGCCACGGGTCATTGAAGCTGCTCATTCGCCCGTCCTGGCATCTGCCTTCGCACGGCGAAAGAAGGTGCTTCCGATTCTCGAACTGGCATTGCTGATTGCCGCTTCCATCGCACCTCTCGTGCTGCGGGATTACATCACCGTCTATGCGACACGGGTGCTCATTCTGTGCCTCTTCGCGTTGTCGTTCGACCTGGTGTGGGGCTATGCGGGCATCTTGAGCTTGGGGCAGTCGTTGTTCTTCGGCATGGCTGGCTACGGTGTGGCGCTGCTTTCACGCGATTTCGGTGTCGGATCGATTTTTGCCGTTCTTCCGGCCGGAACGCTGATAGGCTTTGTGGCGGCATTGTTGCTGGCAGGCTTCCTGCTGCTCGGCCGTCATCCCTCCAGTGTGGTCTTCGTTTCGCTTGGTACTATGACCGGAGCGTACGCAGCTGACCGGCTGGCGAGAGGTTCACAATATCTTGGCGGTCAGAACGGTATCCCTTCGATCCAACCGATGTCCATCGGCTCGCACGAAGTGAGCGAGGGACCAGGTTTTTACTACCTGGTGCTCGCCATTCTAGTTCTGATCTACCTTCTGTCGCGCTTTCTGTTGCGCTCCCAGTTCGGCCTAGCGCTGGCGGGATTGCGAGAGAACGAACAGCGGATCGCCTTCTTCGGGTACAAAGTGCAACATTTGAAGGCGATCATATTCGCCATCAGCGGCGCGATCGCTGGGACTGCCGGTAGCCTCTATGCGTTTCACGAGGGGTTTGTCTGGACCAACATGCTGGGCGTGGTCATGTCGACTCAGGTCGTGCTCTACGTGTTGTTCGGCGGCTCTGGGACATTGATCGGTGCGGTCATCGGCACCGCGATTGTCGAGGGCCTCAGCTTCTGGCTCTCCGATAATTATCGCGATATCTGGCCGATCATTCTCGGCGTTCTGCTGTTGCTCGTCATTCTGTTCCGCCCCCTCGGCTTGATCAGCCTCGTGCTGGGCGAGCGAGAACGTGTAGGTCATTTCGGCCCGAGCCTCAAGGAGAAGCGCAATGCCGCTCCTTGAAGCTGCCGGCATCTCCAAGGTCTTTGGCAAGCTCACCGCGCTGGATGGAGCGGCGCTCACGGTCGGCGAGAGAGAGTTTCATGGTCTGATCGGGCCGAACGGCTCGGGCAAGAGCACGCTGATGAAGTGTCTTGCAGGTGCGCTCGTGCCGACTCGAGGCAAAGTGACGTTCATCAATACTGACGTCACCTCGTTTACGCCGCCAGAGCGTGCGCGAGTCGGCATGAGCCTGAAATTCCAAATCACCGCCGTGCTACCGACCCTCACGCTTTACGACAACATCCTGCTCGCGCTGCAGGCACGGTCCTCACTGCTGGATCTGGCGTTCTCGCGCACCCGAGGACGACTGCACGAGGAGGTCATGACGATGCTGCTCCAGTTCCGGCTCGCCGACCGCGCCTTTGATGCTGCGGCGACCCTATCTCACGGGCAGCAGCAATGGTTGGAGATCGCGATGGCGCTCGCATGCCGACCGCGCCTGCTGCTGTTGGACGAGCCCACCGGCGGCATGAGCCTGGAAGAGCGCCGCGTCACCGGCGAATTGCTGCAGCCGATCAAACAGCACTGCTCGCTCGTCATCGTGGAGCACGACCTGGATTTCATTCGGGACATCTGCGACCGCCTGACCGTGCTCGATCAGGGCAAGGTGCTGGCGTCAGGAACGGTTGCCGAGATCCAGGCCAACAGAAACGTCCAGGAGATTTATCTGCGCCGTGCCTGAGTTCCTCAATATCAAGCATCTCGATGCCGGCTATGGACGCAGTCAGGTCCTGTTCGGCGTCAATATGGCCGTCCCGCCGCGTGGCGGTGTCGCCGTCCTCGGCCGCAACGGCGCCGGAAAGAGCACGCTCATGAAAGCGATTGTCGGCGAACTGCCGGCATGGAAGGGCGGCGTGCAGTTCAACGGCGAAGACATCGATCGCCGGCGGACCGAAGTGCGGGTGCGGGCCGGCATTGGATATGTGCCGCAAGAGCATTCAGTGTTCGCACGCCTCTCCGTGCGTGACAATCTCGCCGTCGGATCGCTTTTGCACCGCGATGGATCGGCAGTGGAGCGGGTGATGAAGATGTTTCCGAAACTCGGCCAGCGCCTCGATCAGCCGGCCGGAACGCTCTCCGGCGGCGAGCGCAAGATGCTCGCAATCGGGCGCGCGATCCTCGGAAACCCGAAACTCCTCCTGCTGGATGAGCCGACCGAGGGTGTCTGGGTCGGCGTCATCGAGGAGATCACCGAGCGCTTGGTCGAGCTAGCCAGAGAGATCGCCATCATCATCGTCGAGCAACATCTCGACCTCGCAATGCGCGTAGCGGAGCAAGCCTATGTGCTCGATCGCGGCCGTGTCGCGCTTTCGGGCCCGTCGCAGCAGCTGCGTAACGACCCGCGGCTGTTGACGTATTTAGCGCCGTAGAGGCGTTCGCCGGCGGCTATCTCCTGGCCGAAGGTGGCGCATTTGAGTTCCTTGCGATGGCTGAACGGAGAGGGGCGATGTCCGAAACCATGAGCGATTTTGTCAATGCGTGCCAAGTCGTCGATGTCCATGAACATCACATGCCCGAGGTCGCACATAGCGCGGACGTAAATCTGTTGAAACTGTTCCAACAGAGCTATGCGGCTTGGACAAGCCACGTGCTGCCATCCGAGCCTAAGGCAACGATCGAAATGATATCTATCCCTCCCGAGCCGACCACCTGGGAGGCGCTTGCGCCGTTCCTCGAGAGGAGCGGATCGAACGCATTCGTCCGTAACCTTGTCCGCGGAGTTGCCGAGCTTTACGGTGTCGCTGGCACAGGAATCACCCGCGACAACTGGGAGGCGGTAGATGTTTCAGTGCGCTCGCGCCACAAGGAGGCGACATGGCCAAGTGAGGTGATCGGGCGGGCCGCCATCGGAAGGATCGTAACGGACCCTTTTCTCGATCCCTTGATGGATCCGCGGCCGGTCCTAGGGCAAAGTTACGATGCGGTCCTGCGGATTAACGCATTCGCCCTCGGCTGGCACCCCGAATCTCGCGATCATAATGGAAATTGCGGGCATACGTTGCTGCGGCGCCTCGGCCTGGAGGTGAAAACCTTTGAAGATTATTGCGATGCAATCCGCGAGCTCGTTGCCGGCTGCTCACGGCGCAATCACATCGCGCTCAAGAACGCACTCGCCTATGACCGGGATATTAGCTTTGACGAACCGAACGAGGAATTGGCTAGGCAGGCCTGGGGACAAAGATCTCCATCGCCTGCGGCGCGCAAGGCGTTCTGCGACTTTGTCGTCGACTTGTTTTGCCAACTCGCAGGCGAGGCCGACCTGCCAGTCCAAACTCATGTTGGAACGGCAATCATAAGCGGCTCCCACCCCCTACGCATGACCGCCTTGATTGAGCGTCATCCTCGGACCCGCTTTCTGCTGATGCATTTGGCCTATCCGTGGAGCCGGGATTTGTTGGGAATGGCCTTTGTGTATCGAAATGTCTGGCTTGATTTGTGCTGGTCCTTTCTGTTGAGCCCGTCCCATTTCAAGCTCGCCCTTCATGAAGCTATTGAAGTCCTGCCGGATGAATCGCGACTGATGATCGGAGGAGATTGTCTTCACGTTGAGGAGACGTTTGCCGCGATACAGGGCGCGCGCCAGCTTATCGGCGAGGTCCTGAATGAAAAAGTCGCGAACGGTTACTTTCGGTCGAGAGATGCAGAGCGCTTGGCGATCAGGATCCTTGGTGAGAACGCGAAGGAGTTTTTCAGACTGTCCTGAACGCTGCCCTTTGTTACGCGATTTTACCCAAACGCGAGCAGAAGAGGCTGCTTGAAACCTAAAATGACGGATAGCTTTCAGGCTGCCGGGCCCCTGGAAAGAGCAGGGCAGGTGGATTTTAGGCTGTGAGCCAAGGGGGAGGTCAGTTCGATGTTGAATGATCGCCGACAACTCAGCCGCCGCCGCTTTCTCTGCAATTTCGCCTTTGCGTCGGCGGCCATTGCGGCCGGCCCGGGCAGCTGGGTGATCCGTCCTGACTGGGCCAACGCCGCCGAAGGCCCGATCAGGATAGGTATTGCCACCGACCTTACGGGGGCACTCGGCTTTGCCGGGAATACCGACGCCAATGTCGCTCGCATGGTGGTCAACGAGATCAACCAGACTGGTGGTCTACTGGGGCGCCCCATCGAGCTCCTGATCGAGGACACCGCGTCCAACGAATCTGTCGCTGTTGGCAATGTCCGCAAGCTGATTCAGCGAGACAAGGTCGCTCTGGTGCTCGGTGGCATTGCGAGCTCGATGCGCAACGCCATCAAGGACACCATCATCTTTCGTGGCAAGACGCTCTACATCTATCCGCAGGCCTACGAAGGCAAGGAGTGCACGTCCTATCTGTTCTGCACCGGCCCGGTTCCGGCGCAGAATTGCGATCGGTTCATCCCCTGGTTGATCAAGAACGGGGGCAGACGCTTCGCGCTGCCTGGCTCCAACTACGTCTGGCCGCAAACAATTAACGCCTATGCGCGCAAGGTGATCGAGAGCAGCGGCGGGGAAGTGGTGTTCGAGGAGTACTACCCCCTCGACCAAATCGATTTTTCATCGACCGTGAGCCGCATCACGTCCAACAAAGTAGACGTGGTCTTCAACAGCGTCATTCCCCCGGGTGTCGGCTCCTTTTTCAAACAGCTTTATGAAGCAGGGTTTTCCAGGAATGGGGGACAGCTGGGCTGCGTCTACTATGACGAGAACACGCTCGAAATGAATCAGGCTCACGAGATCGAGGGCCTCGCCAGCAGCCTCGACTATTACAAGGCACTGGCGGTCGAAGATCCGGCGAGCGCCACAATCCAGTCAGCCTACGAAAAGCGGTTTCCTGGCAAGTTCCGGTTCTCAGCAGGCAGCGCCGCGACCGGCACTTATCGAGGATTGAAGCTGTGGGAAGCCGCAGTCAAGGAAGCCGGTACGCTTGACCGCGAGGCGGTCGCCGCCGCGCTCGACCACGCAAAGCTTGCGGAAGGGCCTGGCGGGCCGGCGGAGATGGTGCCGGGCAAGCGCCACTGCAGGATGAACATGTATGTTGGTGTGGCAAGGGCCGGCCAATACGAAATCGTCGCCCGTAGCGCCGGCCTGGTCGACCCGAAGGAGTGTTGAAACCCCCATGTTACGCGGTCCAGCTTCGCTGGCGCCGCATGCGAGCAGATCGCGGTAGCTAGTTTCCGCGATAGTTCGGCGGCCTCTTCTCAAAGAAGGCGTTCATGCCTTCCTGCTGGTCAGCTGTGCTGAACGCAAACCGGATCGCCTGGCGTTCAAACTCGAGCCCAGCGTCCAGCGTGGTCTGAAACGCGGCGAGAACCGCAGCTTTGGCAAGTTCAGCCGAACGGGGAGGCTTTTGCGCAATCAGCTCGGCGAGTTCGACCGCACGAATCTGCGCCCTGCCGCTTTCGACAACTTCCGCCACAAGGCCGGCCTGCATCGCGATCTGCGCCGTGATGGATTGGCCGCTCAGGATCATCAGCATGGCCAGCGATTTGCCAGCCACGCGTGTCAGCCTTTGCGTCGCGCCGTCGCCGGGCAATATCCCGATGTTAATCTCAGGCTGTCCAAATACAGCCCCTTCGCCTGCTATCACGATGTCCGCGAGCAGTGCCAATTCGTGGCCGCCGCCGAAGCAAATGCCCTCGACTGCGGCAATGAGAGGCTTGGGGAAATTGGCGACATCCCGCCAGGCAGAACGTCGCGCGGAATTGTCGATTGCCTCAAAGCCGCGCTCTCGCATCTCCTTGATGTCGGCGCCGGCAGAGAAGAACGCATCGCTGCCACAAATCACGACACAACGGACATCTTCGTCAATTGCGGCATCGCGCAAGGTCGCGCCTAGATCCACAATCAGTTCGTTGCTCAAGGCGTTTCGTTTCGATGTCCTATTCAGCGTCAAAAGGCGCACGTGGGGCGCGACAGATGTCGACAGGATGAGATCGGACGTCTTGGTCATGGAGCGGTTCTCCTGAAGGAATACGAGAACCAGCGCATAAACTGAAATCGATTTCTTGGCAACGACGCTTCTAGAGGGCTGTTTTGCGGCCGAATCAGCCCCGCGCCGCTGGCGCCACTCGCTCAAGGCGGGGCTGACGGCGCCCGTGAGGCGCGCCTTAGCCTTGAAAAGCGGCTTGACTCCGCAGTTTCTTATTCTTATTGATCGTGAAATCGATTTCAATTATCGGCGTCGAAATGGCCGATAGATGCGGGAAACCGGAAGTGTGCGGCCGCCGAGAGTGGGGCGCATCTGAAGGATCTCATTGACGCTGCGGCGGTCTTTGACGCCGCGCTGTCCAACAAGAACATCAGCTTCTTCAGAAGCGCGCTTAGAGCAACAGGAGGAGGGTTAGCCATGGGAATGGCACGGAATGTCGCGCGCGCTTTATGCGAGCCGCCGCGCAAGTCGGAGGCAACGATGGACGCGTCCTGCGCCGTTGGGGGCGTGCAATGGCCGCTCCTGAGGCGAGGCCCGCAAATACGTGAAGCGAGGCGGGCTTTCCGCCGGCATCCTGGGCACCTTTTGCGCCTGCACTTGCGCGGTCCGGCCTGCTCAAGGCCGCCGCTCTCGTAGACCCCTCCGCTGCGGGGGCAGTTGAGCCGCCGACGAGCGGCTGCTCGTTCTCGCGCGACCCGCAACATTACTAACGCATCAATAGAGCCCGAGGACCCATGAACATCATTGCTCAGCCCAGCGCTGTACCCATCCAGCTTGACAAGCAAACTGCCAACAAGCGGATGACCGCCGGCCTTGGAGGAGGGGTGGCGCTGGAGTGGTACGACTGGAATGTCTACGGCGTAATGGCAGCGTTTCTCTCGCCGCATTTCTTCCCTTCCGATGATCCCACCACCTCGCTGCTAGCGGGACTGGCCGTGTACGGGGCGGGTTTTTGCGCTCGCCCGCTGGGTGCGGCTTTGCTGGGGCCGGTCGCAGATCGCATCAGCCACAAGCGCGTGATGTTGATCTCGGTTACGGCCATGGCGGTTTGCTCGCTTTTGATATCCTTGCTGCCCACCTACAAGGACCTCGGCGTCACGGCGGCCATAGCGCTGCTGATCATGCGGCTCATTCAGGGGCTTGCCACTGGCGCTGAGGCTGGTGTCGCCAACGCCATTGCAATCGAATTGGCGCCACCTGGAAAGGAGGGGCACTACCTCGGTCTGATTGGTGGCACATTCATCCAGTTGGGAAACCTTGGATCGAGCCTGGTTGCCTTCCTGGTGAGCGCCTCGGTGGCACCTGAAGCCATGCGCGAGTGGGCCTGGCGCATACCCTTTGCGGTCGGTGGCCTGCTGGGCCTTTTGATCATCTATCTGCGCACGACGGTGCCGGAAACCTTGATCAATCGAGCCATGCATCGGCAAGACGATTCTTCGCGCATTCAGGAAACGACTGGCGGTGTGTGGAAGACGCTATGGAGCGTCCGCCTTTCGCTGCTCGCCGTCATCCTGGTGATCGGCTCGGTGCAGATCGCCAACTATGCGTGGAACACCGGTCTGCCGAACATGGCCAACACGGTCTTCAAGGAGAACAGCACGTATGTGTACGGGATCATGACGCTGATGGTCGTGATCTGGATGTCAACGGCGCCCCTTGTCGGCGCTTTCGCGGATAAGGTGCGACCCTCGCGCGCGTTCACGCTGCTGCGCCTCTTCCTCATCCCATGCTTCTTCCTGACGCTGCTCTATTCGGAAAAAGGCATCGTCACGTTCTTCTTTGTCACGGTGTTCGGCGGCGCGATCGTGGGCTTCAACATGGCCCTCTATAACTTCATCGCGACAACGCTGATGCCGCGCGCCGTGCGGACCACCGGAGTGGCTCTCGGCTATGCGCTCGGCGTCTCTCTGTTTGGCGGGACGTCACCCTATCTGCTGGTCTGGTTGCAACGCGAGCACATCGCCTGGATGTTTCCCGTTTACGGATCGTTGATCGCGCTCCTGAGCGTGCTGGTCTACCAAATCGCCAGGAAGCGCGGCCGCCTCTACATCGGTGAATGAACACTCTGCCCCTGCGCTTCGCCGTGCCCGCGACAGGCGCAAAGGGTCCAAGTCAGGTGCAAAACATAACGGTTCGCGCGTATTCCTTCATGCTGGGCATGAGCATGGGATTGGCGCAAGCCTCCTTGCGCGAGCAGTCATTCACAAGACAAAGACTGCTTGCGCGGCACCAGAGTTCCTGAAGCTGGAGTTCGAAGCATGAAAACACCTTCATCGCCGCACTTCACGCCTGTGGACTTGAAACGATATTTCAACGCCAGGCGTGCAAATACCGGTGAGGGTTTCGCCAGCCGCCCGGGTGACACCGGCTGGATCGATTCGCTTCGCGGGCTCCAGACCCATCGCGGCATGCCCTTTTTGTTCGGCAGCGAAACTGGGCCGGATGTGCTGGAGCTGCGCCCCGGGGCCCCTCCTGCCGTAATTGCGTTGCCGGGGGCAATGGCGAGCTATGTGATTTTCGTGCAAGTGGCGGCAGACCGCCCCAGTGCAAGCCCCGATGGTTTCGGAGAGATCGGCCCGGCTACGCTACCTGTAGAAGGCAATCCACTCGGCGAGCGCGTGGCGACATACGGGCTCCGCTTTGCCGACGGCAGCGAGACCGACGTGCCGGTGCTGCGCCGCTTCGCGATCCAGCAGAACCACATCTCCTGGAGTGCGAGTGCGTTCGCCGCCCTGCCGCTGCGCGGCCCCATCGTGCATGCAAGCACGGGCGAGGACTTTATACTCGGCAGAGCGCCGGGGGCGAGCTTCTTCCAGGGCGAGGCCCGCACCCAATCGGGACGCATGGATCGACAAGGTGAGAACCTGTGGCTTTACGCGCTCCCGAACCCCTATCCGGACAAGGAGCTTTCGGCGCTAAGCCTGCGCGCGGAACAGGAAATCTCGCTTGTCTTTGCGGTGACCACGACAACGCTCACCCAGCACCCGCTGCGCCTCCAGGGCCGTCGCAAGCTGAAGGTGAGGCTGCCGCCCGAGGTTCATCTCAATAAGCTTGGCGAGCTCGATGTCGATGATCGAGGCGAGCAGATCGGCATGGACCTCGGCACGGTCATCTCGGCCCGCGCAGTGCTCGAGTACTCCAGAGCGGATTGGCTGGGTGCCAAAGTTGATGTGCAACCCGTGCGCTCCGCCCACGAAGTCATCGTCGAGTACTCCGCGCATCCGGACGCAAGGCTCTATCTGCGCTCCGACGATGGCCGCTTGCACATGTTCGATCTTCGATCGTTGGAAGGTTGCGGTAACGCAGGCAGCGCCTCGCTCACCGTGGCAAGAGTCGAACCGGCCACAAGGCCGGTCAAGATCCGCATCGTGGAGAAGGGCACCGGCGTGCGTGTTGCCGCGCGGCTGCATGTCCATGGTGCGCACGGAGAGTATCTGCCACCCAAGGGCCATCACCGCAAGGTCAATACCGGCAGGTTCGAGGACTTCTCGGGCGAATTTGCCAATGGGCTGAACCAGTACGTCTACGTAGACGGCAGCTGCGACGCTGACCTGCCGCTCGGGTCCGTGTTCGTAGAGATCAGCAGGGGTTTCGAGGTGCGCCCGCTGCGCACCATCGTTGAAATCACCGCAACGACGGACAATCTCACCTTTGAGCTCGAGCATGTGCTGCGCTGGCGCGAACAGGGATGGGTCAGCTCTGATACGCACGTCCATTTCCTGAGCCCGCAGACAGCGCTGCTTGAGGGCAAGGCGGAGGGTGTCAACGTCGTCAACCTGCTCGCCGCACAGTGGGGCGAGCTATTCACCAACGTCGCCGATTTCGACGGACGCACGACGATCGGGGCAAAGGATTTCGGCGGGGACGGAGAATTCCTGGTTCGGGTCGGCACGGAGAACCGGATGCAGGTTCTGGGGCACATATCGCTACTCGGCTACGAAGGTGAGATGATCAATCCGCTCTCTTGCGGCGGGTCCAACGAAGCTGCGATCGGTCATGTTCTGGAAGCGACCATGGCCGACTGGGCGGAGCGCTGCCGTCAGCAAGGGGGCCTGGTCGTGATGCCGCATGCGCCGAACCCACAGGCGGAGCGGGCGGCCGATATTGTGCTCGGCCTCGTTGACGCCATCGAAATGATGTCGTTCAACCCGCGGACCGCGCAGATCAGCGCATTTGGACTCGCCGACTGGTATCGTTATCTCAACATCGGGTACCATCTGCCGCTGGTCGCGGGCTCTGACAAGATGGACGCGGCCGCACTCCTCGGGGGCTCGCGGACCTATGTGCGGCTTGGCGAACACGACTTCACGTATCGCAACTGGATGGATGCCGTACGTAGGGGGGACACGTTCATCACTGTCGGGCCTCTGGTTGAGATGACCGTTGAAGGACGGCGCCCTGGACGAACGGTGGCGCTTCCCCATTCAGGCGGCACCCTCACGATCGACTGGCGGATCGAATCGGTCAGCGTTCCGCCAGCGCGGGTGGAGCTGATCCGCAACGGCCGCGTCGTCGAGGAGATTCGATGTGGCGGCTTGTCGTGCAAGGGACAGCTTTCGCTGCCGATCAGCGAGTCATGCTGGATCGCGCTGCGCGTTCGGGGCAGTGTCGCCGGACGCGAGGCCGACATTGCGGCGCACACCAGTGCGGTATATGTCAAAGTAGGCGAGATGCCCATCTTTGCCACCGCGGATGCAGTCTCGGTCCTTGCACAAATCGAGGGATCGATCGCCTATATGGACACGCTCGCTCCCAAGTCCGACGAAGCGCGACACTCGCGGCTGCGAGCTGCCCTGGAACTTGCGCACCATCGCCTGCATCATAGACTGCACGAACTGGGCGCCAGCCACCACCATGCGCCCGTTCACACCGTTCACGTTGAACGCGAGCATTGAGGAGCCTCTTGTGCCATTGACGATCGCGCAGGCGGCGCGTCGCATGCTCAGCCACCTCTACTTACGGCCGAATAATGTTATGGGGCGAGCAGCTTCCGTCACCGGGACTTGGGACGCGAAGGCCAGCTACGGTTCTGAATAGTTTTCAGAAACCGTGGCCCGATCAATGATTTCGACTGCGCCCGCGCCGGGCGGCACGGACGCTGGACCGCGGCGGGGCACTCGATGAGCGCACGACCAGCCGATAAGGCAACACGACACTTCTCGGGACAGGACTTCCAGCGATGGCATTGATGAGATAATCGGCGGCTCCCCGGCCGATTTCTGCTGCCGGAACACTGACCGTTGTGAGCGGCGGGTCCATTTGCGCCGCCAGCTCCACATCGTCAAATCCTGTGATGGAAAGCGTGGCAGGTACGGCCAGACCCATCTTACGAGCCTCTGCCATTGCACCGATGGCAAGCGTGTCGGTGGTGCAGATGACTGCTGTCGTGTCCGGGTGATCGGTGAGGAGTTGACGAAGGGCACTACGGCCTTGGACAAGCGAATAATCGGCCTTGACGATCTGGGTTGGCTTGAGCGGGAGGCCGGCGTCCGAGAGCGCGCGCTGAATTCCCTCAAGCCTGGCGCGGGATCTGTCGTTTGACGCAGCAACAACGTTGGCAATTGCGCCGAAACGGACGTGTCCAAGTCTTAGCAGGTACTCCGTCATCTCGCGGGTGGCGCTTTCGTTGTCGATTCCGATCGCGGGGATGCCGCCGCCGGCCTTGGCAACATAGGTGGTGATGACGGGTACGCTTGCCTGTTCGATCAGGCTCCTCAGCTCCCGTCCGTGGGAAGCTCCGACCAGCACGATTCCATCGATGCCACGTTCAATGAGACTTTGCAGTTCCTGAAGTTCACGCCGCTGGTCATATTGCGAATTCGCAATGAACAGGGTGTAGCCGCTTTCGCTGAGGCGGTTCTGAAGCGCTTCGACCCCTTCTGCAAAGATACCGAGCGCCAGCGTCGGAACGATGACGCCGACGGTCCGCATGCGTCCCGATTTTAATGCTCTGGCTGCGCTATCGCGCGTGTAGGCGAGGTCATTGATATGCCGCATGACCCTATCGCGAAGCTCCGGCCGTACGATATCGGGATGATTGAGCACCCGCGACACCGTTGCCGGCGACACATTCGCCTTCCGGGCAACGTCCTCGATCTTCACGCGTGACTGCTGGCGGCCTTTTGGCGCGATTACAGGTTTCTTATCCATTTGCGTTGGTCAACCAGGAGAAGGAGAGGGTCACCCCGTCAAAAGGGTTAAACCATCACGAGCGCCACCTTCTCAAGCCCTGTATGCGGGCCATTGGCGCTATTTCTGGCCCTCTCATGCGCACATCGAGCGGGAGGAAGCAAATCTCACTCGAAAGTTGGTTGATTCCCTTGACTCCGGTACTTGCACGACCTAATTCTGAAATCGATTTCAGGAATGCGAACCCAAGCAGCTCGAGTTCAGGCAAAACCGAAAGCAATGACGTATGGTCGATCTCTTGAAGGGCATTCGTGTCCTCAGCCTCAATCACTTTCTGATAGGTCCGGTCGGCGTGCAGTTTCTCGCCGACCTCGGTGCGGACGTGATCGCCGTGGAGCCGCCCGGAGGGGCCTTTCAGAGGAAGTGGGGCGGGGCGGACAAGCGGGTTGATGGCCAGTCAATGTTGCTTCTCACGGGCAACCGCAACAAGCGCAGCCTCACGCTCGATCTGAAAAAACCCGAAGCCGTCGTCATCGCCAGGCAACTGATCGCGAAATCGGATGTGATCGCAGAGAACTTCCGCCCGGGTGTGCTCGACAAGCTTGGTCTCGGCTACGAGGATGCAAAGAAGATCAATCCGCAGATCATCTATGCGGCTGCCTCCGGCTACGGTCCAGACGGGCCCTACGTCAACCGCCCAGGCCAGGATCTCTTGATCCAGGCCCTATCAGGACTTGCGATGATCACCGGAAGTCGCGAGCAGGGGCCGCGGGCTGTGGGCGTTTCGGCCATCGATCATCACGGCGCCGCCTTGTTTGCGGCGGGCATCCTAGCTGCCCTGGTGAGGAAAGCGCGCACGGGGCAGGGCTGCCGCGTCGATGTTAGCCTACTGTCGGCTGCGCTCGACCTGCAGATGGAATCTTTTACCTGCTACTTGAACGGCCAAAGGCCTGACGACGTCCGTCAGCCGGGTCCGGTGGCGGGCTGGTACTACGGCGCGCCCTACGGCATCTATGCGACACGCGATGGGCACATTGCGATCTCTTTGGGATCGCTGGAGGCGCTCTCAGACGCGCTTGGCCTTCCGGTCGACCAGCGAATTCCTGACGAGGAGGCGTATCGCCGGCGGGACGAGGCCTCAGCCATGATTGCGCCCAGTGTCGCCAAGCGCACAACCACCGAATGCATCGCCTTGTTCGAGGCGCGTGGAATTTGGCACGCTGCGGTGAACGATTATGCCGACGTCGTTGCGGATCCGCAGATTGCGCACAACAGAAATTTTCAGGTCGTGACCGGCGCGACCGGAACTCCCATCACCCTCGTCAGCCATCCCGTGCGCTACGATGGCGAGCAGCCGGACGTGCGTTTGCCGCCGCAAAAGCTCGGTGCGCAAACGGAAGAGATTCTGAAAGAGCTGGGCTATGACGCCGGGAAATTGAAGCATCTTTACGATACGGGCGCCATCGGGCCCGCGGACTCGCATCACTAAACGACCAAAGTGACTTCTCGAAAGTAGCGCGCTTACGTCAGGAGGGCATGGTGATCGGCATAAACTTGCGCGCGGCTTTCGCTGCGGTGTTGCTGACGAGGCGTGCTCCTCGGCAGCGATGCAACCGAGCGCACGCTTGGAAGTCTGGTGAACATTAGCCGTTCACCCCAGTCCAGGCCCTGTTGGTAAAGAGCTTTAAGTTGCCGCCAGGCCAAAGCCGCGCGGCGAGTTGTATGTTGGACCAGAAGCCATGTCGGAAAGCCAATATCTGTCCGCGCGCGAGCGTATGTTGAAGCGCATTGCCGAGACCAGGGACACTGCACGCACGGGCTTGCCGCACTGGGCGAGTGCCGCCGACGGAACATGGACGTTTACGCCCGATGGTGATTGGACCGGCGGGGCCTTTGTCGGCGAGCTTTGGCTCGCGCATCTCGCTAATCCCAGGCAGTTCCCAATCGAAGACGCGCGTGCTGCGCTAAGCCGAATGTTGCCGCGTGCCGAGCGGCTTACGGCCTTCAAGGGTTTCGGCTTCTATCATGCTGGCGCCCTCGGCAGCATCCTGTTCGAGGACGAAAACGCGCGCGAGGTGGCTCTGACAGCTGCAAGGTCGCTTCGTGATATGTTCGATCCACACCTCGGACTGATACCGTTGGGCAGGGATGCCGAGGAGGCGAGCGCAGTCGGAGCCTCCGAGAGCAGCATCGACTCGCTCCAGGCGACAGGCCTGCTCTATTGGGCCGCGGACGAGCTTTCCGATGCCCGGATGGAGGAGGTTGCCAATGCACATATGCGGCGTGTCCTGGACATCCATGTGCGGCAGGACAATTCAGTTATCCAGTCTTCCACCCTTGATCCACACACCGGCAAGGTGCTCAGAACGCACACGCACAAGGGCTATAGCGATATCAGCACCTGGGCCCGGGCGCAGGGATGGGCGATGCTCTACACCGCTCACGGCGCCATGGTCCGCCCGGACGAACCACTATGGCGCGACTACGCCGTGCGCCTTCTTGACTGGTGGATCGACCATGTCCCTGCGGATCTCATTGCCTTCTGGGATTTCGACGATCCGGCGATCCCGAACACCAGCAGGGATACTGCGGCCACTGCTATCGCTGCTGCCGCGGCGCTGCGCCTCGCATCCGCGCTTGGTCCTGAGCGGGGCGCCAAATATCGATCATTTGCGGAGCGCACAGTTACTCAGCTGAGCTCGAAATACCTGACGCCGACTGCTCCCGATGACGCGCGCCCGCCTGGAATGCTCACCGGCGGCTGCTTCACCCGAAAGGCGATTGTGCGCGATATCGATGCGGCCCAGAACGTCGAGCTGATCTTCGGAAGCTACTTCCTGTTTGAATGCCTTGCCGTCCTCACGGACCTGGTGCCGCCTGGCTGGATTTAATGAGGAGGCACGAAAGGCGTCCAACGCGAGCAAAGCCTCAAACCAATCTTGTTTGTGACGCCACGCTAGTCAATCTGTCAAAAAAGTGCGCCGGTATCGGCGCCACTCCTTAGATGTTTGCGATGGCTGCCCCGTCGACAGCAACTGACCGCCTCCTGTCTGGAATCCTCTACATGAGAAATGCGAAAACTCCCATCTATCGCGGCTTGTTTCCGGTCGCTCCGACGCCGTTTACGGAGGCTGGAGATCTTGATCTTGAAGGGCAGCGGCGCGTTATCGATTGCATGATTGATCAAGGCGTGGACGGGATCTGCATTCTAGCCAACTACTCCGAGCAGTTCCTGCTGTCGGATCAAGAACGCGACACTCTGGTCGAACTCTGTCTTTCGCATGTCGCGGGCCGCAAGCCAGTCATGGTGACCTGCAGCCATTTCAGCACCCAGATTGCGGTGCAACGCGCCCGCTATGCGGCCGAACGTGGCGCAAGCCTCCTCATGATGATGCCGCCTTATCATGGTGCAAGCCTCAAGGCGGATGACGGGGCCATGATCGGGCATTTCGGCCGGGTCGCAGACGCGGCAGGGATTCCAATCATGGTCCAGGACGCGCCGCTCTCCGGCGTTACATTGACGGTCCCGTTTCTCGTCCGCCTCGCTTGCGAGGTGCCGCTCGCCAGATATTTCAAGATCGAGGTCCCGTTTGCTGCTGCCAAGTTGCGCAGTCTGATCGAGCTCGGCGGTGAGGCCATCATTGGTCCTTTTGACGGGGAGGAGGCCGTCACCATGATGGCAGACCTCGACGCCGGTGCGACCGGAACGATGTCGAGTGCGCTGCTGCCCGATCTGCTTCGCCCGGTGCTCGATCACCACAAAGCGGGACGCAGGCAAGAAGCCGCTCTTGCCTATGCAAAGGTGCTGCCGCTCATCAATTTCGAGAACCGCCAGTGCGGCCTGCGCGCTGCCAAGAGCGTGATGGCTGAAGGTGGTGTGATCAAATGCGAAGCGGTGCGGCATCCGCTCGATGGCCTCCATCCGGCGACGAGAGCTGGATTGATCGAGCTTGCGCACGAGCTCAAGCCGCTGGCTCTTCGCTGGGGACATTGAGGCATGAACAATCCGGAACAAAGCGATGCAGACACAACCTGTGTACCCCCAGATCAAGATGTTCATTGCCGGGGAATGGACGGAAGGGGAGGCAGAGCGCTCGGAAGAGATCCTCAACCCCGCGCCCGGACAGCCCATTGGCGAAACGCCTTATGCCACCCGCGGTGATCTTGATCGTGCCCTCGCGGCCGCCGCGGACGGCTTCGAGATCTGGCGAAAGGTTTCGGCCTTCGACCGGTACAAGACCATGCGCAAGGCCGCCGAGCTCATACGCTCGCGCGCAGCCGACATCGCTGCAATCATGACCCTCGAACAGGGTAAGCCGCTGAGCGAGTCGAGTGCTGAAACGCTCCTCGCTGCCGATATCATCGACTGGCTCGCCGAAGAAGGGCGGCGCGCTTATGGGCGGATCGTGCCGGCGCGCTTTGGCAATGTTGCCCAGCTCGTGACCAAGGAGCCTGTCGGGCCGGTTGCGGCATTTACGCCCTGGAATTTTCCGATCAACCAAGCCGTGCGGAAGATCTCGGCGAGCCTTGCAGCCGGCTGCTCCATCATCGTCAAGGGACCTGAAGAGACGCCAGCGAGCTGCATGGAGTTGGTGCGTAGTTTCGCGGATGCGGGCTTGCCGGCGGGCGTGATCAATCTCGTCTTCGGGCTGCCATCCGAAGTTTCAGATCATCTCATACGCCATCCTATCGTCCGTAAAGTCTCCTTCACCGGTTCGACCGTAGTAGGAAAGCATCTCGCAGCCCTTGCCGGCGCCCATATGAAGCGCGCCACCATGGAGCTCGGCGGGCACGCGCCTGCCATCGTTTTCCCAGATGCCGATGTCGAGAAAGCCGCAAGAATCTTGTCGGCGAACAAGTTCCGCAATGCCGGCCAAGTCTGCGTCTCGCCGACGCGGTTTCTGGTGCATGAGAGTGTCTATGAAGATTTCGTCAAGAGGTTTGTTGCCGAGGCCAGCGCCATCAAGGTTGGCAATGGCCTAGAGAGAGATAGCCGCATGGGACCGCTCGCCAATTCGCGGCGGGTCGACGCAATGGAGAGCTTTGTCGCGGACGCTCTCGATTGCGGCGCCCAGTTGCGCACCGGCGGCAAGCGTATCGGCAATGGGGGGTACTTCTTCGAGCCGACGGTCCTGACCGATGTTCCACCTCAAGCGCGCATCATGAATGAAGAGCCGTTCGGCCCTGTCGCCCCGATTGCGCGGTTTAAAACCTATGACGACGTTGTCACGGAGGCCAATCGACTGCCTTACGGGCTCGCCGCCTATGCCTACACGCGATCCGCCGCAACCATGGCCGCGATCGGGGCCGATCTCCAATGCGGGATGGTATCGATCAATCATCATGGGCTTGGGCTTCCCGAAGTGCCCTTCGGAGGAACGAAGGAGTCCGGCTTCGGCTCGGAAGGTGGCCTCGAGGCAATCGAGGGCTATCTCAACACCAAATTTGTGAGCCAGGCGAGCTAGAACCGGAATACCAGGTGCCAAACCGGAGCAGAACGATTGTTCGACAGTGCCGCCGGATCGCCTCAAGCGCTTTTTCCCTTCTCCGCTGGCAGACCGGTACGTCTGCCTTCTCCCCAGACTTGAGCCGCTGTCGGAGAAATCCGGCAGCGGTTCTTTTTCTTTGCTGGACTGACACCTTATTGTTCATTCAGGCGGAAGCAGAAGTAAGATACTTTGTCCGGCAGATCGGCGCGCACGGATAACAGCTGCGTGTGCCAAAGCCCTCAAACCTCCGCGCCAATGATCGCCCGCGAGCACCACGAATATTGGCGCGGCCCAGCATGACCATCGCGTGGAATTTCTCGGCGATGACCATCTCACGCGGATAAGCGCGCAGATGCGGAGCAGGAACATCGCGGAGATCTGACAAGTCCATTTCCAGTAGACCCGGTTCGACGGCATCATCAAAGGCCATATCGCGGGCCTTGGCGAAACAATGCGTGGGCGGTGACACGCAGTCCGCCATACTCGGTTTCCTCGCGAATGCGATTGACCTTGAGGCTGTTTGGATCGAACTCCGCCCATCCTTATATGATAACGCCGCTGACTTCTTTGAAGATGCGGACCGTCTCGTCCTAATCATCGTTCTCGATGACGAGGGAGTCGAGGGGCCCCACGGACTCGTGGAAAAATGACCCGCTTGGAGCCATACCAAGCGTTTACGATAGGGCCAAATGTGGTAGGGTCAGTTCACCTTTGCCTGCGACAACTGAGAGATTGAGTTCCTGCGCGGCAGCATCCAGGACCGGCACGGAAACGGCACTCTCGCGCGCTAGGCGCACAGCACACTCGATGTCCTTTGCAGCATTTGCAATCGAGATTGCCAGTGCATCCGGTTTCTCTCCCAACAAAAAGGCGGCGAAGGCTTGGAATATTCCACTGTTCGTAGCGCCCCGACTGACCAAAGACCGTAGTGTTACAAGATCTATCTGAAGACTATCCGCGAATTGGCAGACCTCAGCGGCGACCGCAGCTATGCCCATAGTCATGCTGTTGTAAACAAGCTTGAGCTTGTGGCCGTGTCCGACATCTCCAACATGCATCACGGTCTCGCAAAACGCAGCAAGAATGCGCTCAGCGACGGGAAAGAGTGTTTTATCCGATCCAACCATCGCATTGAGAAGGCCGAGCTCGGCTTGCTCGGGGCTTCGTGTTACGGGAGCATCAATAAAGCTTAGACCTCGTCTTTGCGCCGTTTTCGCCAATGCAATAGTCGAGGCAGGATACGAGGTTGTGCAATCAATTATCAAGCCTCCTCGGCACATGTGGGCAAATAGTCCATCGTCATCAAGGCACACCGTCTCAACTTCGCGGCTGGACGGTAAGGACAACACCACCACACTTACATGATGCGCCAACTCAGCGATCGACGTATGTTCGCGGGCCCCTGCACTTATCAGGCGATCAGCACCGAACCGCTTCTTGTTGACTTTGATGTGGAGTTCGCGTTGCTGACGCAGCAGGCTGATGCCTATACCTGTTCCCATGCGCCCCGCTCCGATAAGCCCTACGCTCTGCTTGATCAGCCTGGGAGCCGCGCTCGCTGATGATCCCTTGCTCATGACTTAGCATTCCGAAAAGTAGCCACGGCTTTGCAGGATAGGCAGCAGCTCGTGATGGTTGTTGATCGTGTAATCTGGACGCGCGGCTTGCAGGCGCGAGGTCGAAACAAATCCTCCGGTAATGGATATGCTCGTCAGACCGAGATTACGCGCAATATCAGTCTCCACGGGCATATCGCCGATGATGAAGGTTGAGGCGGGCTTCAGGTCGTACCTTTGCATATAAAGCCGAAGCCGCTCTCCTTTGCTCATCGATTTGTATTGCGTGGCGCGGCTTTCAAAAGCGAGCACATCGGTGATGTAGTGATCTACTCCAAGCCTCCTCAGCTGGGACTGTAAAGGCGCGACTATGTGGTTGCTGAGGATGATGAGTGGAGCGGATTGTCGTCGCGCCATCTCGAGCACTCTGCGCGCCCCCTCACGTAGATCGGCCTTGTCCGCAAGAGGCTCGTATAAGTCGTGAAACAGTGCGCCATCGTCACGCTCAACTGCCTCAATCTCTTCGCGCGACATTCCAAGGCTAAAGTAGAGACGAGAGAGGGGAACATCACAACGATCCCGAAAGGTCTTTATATCGATGCTCGGACGACCAAAGCGGTCCAAAATGACATTGGTCGTTTCGAGCAGCGCATATGTGTCATCGAGCAGTGTTCCGTTCCAGTCAAATACGAGAGCGGGTTTCATGATCCTGACCTCAGACGGGTATTAACGGGAAGAGCGGCCAGCAACGCTTCCAAGTGTCTACGCGCGCGCTGCCGTCCAGCCGGGGTCGGCATGTCGAACGTGAACGGTGACAGATCGATACCCTCTAGCCTGTTGGCCAAAACAGATGCGAGGGCGCGGAAAGGCAAATAAGTTATCGATGCTGCTTGGATCGCCGTCGCAATGTTGCTCTCAACGATTCTGAGCGCTGGCGGCTCCATCCTGTGGAACCGAAGGCATTGGGCGCGCAATTCGGACGGCAGCCGCTTCAATGCCTGCCAGAATGCGAGCTCATCTAGCGTATCAATACCCATGCCGTAGTAGTTTGGCGCAACTATAGGGGGAGAACCTATCGCCCAATGTACGTCTTTGGCTCCAGCGGCAAGGAGCATCGTTGTGACGGCTTGGCTGGTATCGCCTCGAATGAGGGCTTCGTCGACAACTATTACGGTCCGTTCAGCTACGGCGGGTTCCGACACTCGATACTTCCGGGCAATGCGAGATTGCCGGGCGCTGGTTCTGCCGAGGAGCGTTCGCTCATGAAATTGCGTTGCCACTACGTCACTACGCTCGGCAAGCACACCCTGTTCGGCGAGAGAGTCAAATAGACCATCGGCGTACGGGCCCCCAGTATTTGGCATTGAGGACACGATTGGCGGCATCAAGAGTGGCTCTGCTTGAAGTCGCTCCGCAACAATTTTTCCCAAAGAGAGCCCGATGTTGTAACGTGTTTGGCGATGTGAATGGCCCTCGACCGACGTATTTGGACTCCCCAGATAGAGAACTTCGTACGCGCAGAGCTTGGCCTTATGTCCTCGGCAGTTCAGGGCATGGTCAACGATGGCGCCGGTCTTAGCATCCACGCGCTGTATGCTCCCAGGCAAGAGCTGGCTGATCTCACCTTCAAAGCCTGCGAAGGCACAATTTTCAGAAGCAAAGAGCAACAAGCCATTACTTGCTCGCATAGTCTCCAATGGTCGCAAACCGCTTCGACTGCGGTATGCAACAAGATCTCCGTCCTTATCTAGCAAAAGCGCACTGAGGGCACCATCGATACGATTATCAAGCTCGCGAAAGATAGCTCCGTAGTTTGCGGGCCGGCCGTGACGCCAATATTCTCGTTCGCAAGAGTGTTCAATCCACCTCAGCAAGAGCTCGGCGTCTGTGTTCGTATCTATCAGTTGGCCTCGAGCGAGTAATTCGCTCCTGAGTTCATGAGAGTTCACCAAGGCGCCGTCCAAAGCGATGGCAAAATGGCGGCCAGGAATTGACTGCACGTCGTCGCCACCCCCAGCTTCACAGGATCTGCTACGGATCTGCGCGATTGCAACATGAGGCAGAAAGCACGGATCCTGTTCGATGAAGTCAATGCGCACCGAGCCATCGTTTGATTGAAAGGCCCTTCCATGTCGGAGTCCACGCTCTTGCATAAAAGCAGAGACGACGAGACCCGCTTGCCCACGGAGTGCAAGTGTCGGGATCATTTTGGTCAGCTGATCAACGACACGCGGCGATGGTGCGCTTGAGGCGCAGAAAAACGCACCGGCGACACCGGACATATAGTCACCCACTTGTTAAGGAGTCGCTCTGGCGGGGCGCCTCGATGGCACTTCGCTTCATCCTTAAGCAAGCGTCGTACCAGCCCTTTGCATATGCTAGCTGGCATTTCCGGAGCGAGGAGGGTTGAAGACAAGCCTTTCTAGCGATCGAGGGGATATTGTGCGTCGTTTAAGCACCCACGCGGATGTTCAGGATGCTACGACCATGTGCGAAACGCGCCACACCGGAGCGAGCAGGAACGGGGCTTAAAGTCGACGAAAGCCTTCTGATCTTTCACTCTTGTCTTTTATTGTTTGCGTCCAGCCACAAAAGCGGGTCTCCAAAGACGACCAGCCTAAGAAAGGGAGCGCTAAGCAGCCAGAGAGTGCCGTTCGACGCTCGTCTGATCAACCACTAACACTGGTGATTGATCAGGACCATGAATCTTGGCCAGAACGAATCGAATCGTCTCGCTTGCGCGGAGAAACGCATGACGATGCGCCTTCAAACAGTGTGGTCAGAAACTGCAATATGTCACCTTCAACGGCTCTATCGCGGCGCGCGCGGCCAAATTATCTTGTGTGCGAAATCCTTCGAGCCCGAGGTGACTCAGGTGACGGCAAAACGCGGCTCGATCGGCGACGCTGAGATAAAAGGTGGGTAGGCGGATATACCAAGCCGCCATGATCCCGGATCCTGTACTGCCGAGCCTTAGCCGTCGATGGCATCCTCGTCGCTGTGTCTTCACGCAACACAGACGACGGTGCAACGATCAGGGGCTGTTCGCGACGTTGAGCGAGACACCACTTAAAAAGGAGCATCTGTTTGTTTTCTCAAAGTGCCGTCACTCCCAAAGCGGTGCAGACTAGCGCATAGGTGTTGCCGACACTCCCGGAACCTCGGCACATCGCACCTATGATATGCGCAGTCGCCAGGATTCATTAATGTCGTGGTAGCGCGAATGCCTAGGCGCTAACTGAATTACGAAGCGCGTTCGTTTCACGGTAAGCCATTTCGTGGCAGCGCGGCCATGATCTCGTTTAGCCGGCAGAGAGTTTAGCTGCACTCGTTCGCTCGACCTCGCAGAGGCATACGGGAGGCCTCCGGGTCGCGCGCATGGAAATTGTTGCTGTAGGCCCGAGTGCTTGGTCCGAAACCGAACACGTTCGGTGTCACGAATCGGTCAAGCAGCCTCCAATCTCGACTTTAATCAGACAATTGCCGGCGATTCCTCTGATTGGAACTGGCCCAGAGCGTGCATTGTGAAAGATGGGAGCCCATCTGAGTCTCGCGACATGAGCAGCAGTTGGGGAGAGCGTTCAAATCGAGTGTATCTGACATTAGGTTCGGAGACTGTATGCGAATTTGCGGTATCAAACTGACTCATGACGGAGCAGTCGCCCTTGTCGAGGACGGAAGGCTGGTCTTTTGTGTGGAGCAGGAGAAGCGGGACAATAATCCGCGATACCAAAAACTCCACAATCTCGATGCGGTTGTTGTCGCTTTGGCAGAACACGGTTTGGATCCGCGGGACGTTGACCGGTTCGTCATCGATGGATGGTGGGGCGAGAGTGAGTCACAATTTCAGGTTCTCAGCGGGACTGCACCCATTACCCTTAAAGGGGCACCGTATGTTGAGGGCGATGCCGACGGCCTCCTCATAGCGCACGACGGCGCTGGGCTGATGCTCAAGGGGAGCGCCTTCCCTTATAAAAGCTATCCGCATGTCACAGGTCACGTAGCTTCCGCTTTTTGTACCAGTCCTTTCGCCAAGGCCGGGCAACCCGCGTTCTGTCTGGTTTGGGACGGCGCCTCCTTTCCACGGCTCTACTATGTAGAACGCCACGCAGCCAGGTTCGTCGAGTGCCTCTTTCCGCTGATCGGGCATGCTTATGCTGCCGCAGGCTATCACTTCGGACCATACAAGCAGGCTAACCGCATCAAGTGGGACCTCGGTGTTGCGGGCAAGTTGATGGCCTACATCGCGCTCGGTTCGGCCGATGAAAGCATGGTCGAGGTGTTTCAGGAGCTCTATGAAAAGCACTTTAGTATGTTCACGGAGCCAGTCGGTCGTTGCAGCGAGGACGCCGCGCTTGAGCCTGTCCATGCGTTCTTCGATGCCTGTGTGCTACGGTTAAAGGCCAAAGCTCCCGCAGATGTGCTTGCATCCTTTCATTGCTTCCAAGAGCGTCTGCTCGTTAGCAAGCTGGCGAGTGCTATACAGAGACATTCGAGGTTTCCCGCGCGCAATCTGTGCATAGTCGGTGGCTGCGGTCTCAACATAAAATGGAATAGTGCACTACGAGCTGCCGGCTTGTTCGATGCTATCTGGGTGCCACCCTTTCCGAATGACAGTGGCTCGGCAATAGGTGCTGCTTGCTCCGCGTTGGCGGCGGACCAAGGTTTTGTACCATTGGAATGGTCCGTCTATAGTGGTCCAGCCGTGGAACGAGGCGACATGCCGCCCGGATGGGGCGGCTCACCATGCAGCATGCGTGAACTTGCAACCATTCTCGCCAGCAACAAACCCGTCATTTTTCTTGCCGGCCGCGCGGAGCTTGGACCTCGGGCTCTCGGTAGCAGAAGCATACTGGCCGCGGCGACATCGCCGCAAATGAAGGACCGTCTCAACGACATCAAACTTCGCGAGCACTTCAGGCCTGTAGCGCCAATATGCCTGGAGGATCGGGCGCCGGATATTTTTAGTCCCGGAACGCCAGACCCTTACATGCTTTTCGAGCACCTAACACGAGCAGAATGGCGGGATAAGATCCCCGCTGTTGTGCATCTCGACGGATCTGCGCGATTGCAGACCATTTGCAGGACCTCTCGGCACAAGATCGCCGAACTTCTCGTCGAATACGAAGGCCTCACAGGCATTCCACTACTATGCAACACCAGCGCCAATCACAATGGACGCGGCTTTTTCCCGAATGCGGCATCTGCCTGCCAGTGGAATCGCGTTGACCACGTGTGGTGCGACGGCATGCTGTGGACGAGACGCGAGGGCGGCGACTGAGCGCTGGTCAACGGCATCTTTCTCTCTAAGCGCGGGGCAGTGGGACCGTACGCCGAGTCATATACCTCCGCGAAAGGCCACCTAGTTTGACGAACGCGATAGCAGGCCCCCGCGGTAATCCTACGAGAAGCGGCGGCGCGGTGATCGCTAGATGAGAAGGAGCGGCTTGTTGCAGCATCGCTGCAGCTCGGTGCCAGTGTTTCCGAGGCAGCTCGCATGGCCGGCCTTCGTCTCAGCCAGCTATTCAGGTGTCGCAAGGAGCATTGCAGGCACGCTGAAGCGAGGTCGAGATTGGGTCGTCTGTGCCACTGCGGGAAGTGGCCGAAGCGCCATTGACGACGATGGCAGCGCGTCGAGGAGATTGCTGCTCAAAATGAGCAATTTGAGCAGTCCTTGAGATCAAGCATCTCAACCTTGATCCGTTGGGCACTCCGGACAAGTATCACCGATCGAGGCGTAGTATGTCGTCGATGGCAGCTATGGCCTCGTCAGGCGAGAGGCCGAAGGCCGGTTCTTCGCGCGCGATCCGACGGGCGCGATCACGCGCATGCGGATCGGCACGATCTTTCATCCAGTCATGGTCTTCGCACTCGCGAATAGCGCCCGCGTCCTGGAGGACACTACGCGCCCAACCTTCGACCCTCCGGCTCGCCTCCTCATCATCTGCATGTCGATCACTCCCGCCAGGCCGGACGAACCCGGATCGGTCGTGTCCCGTCCCGGCCGGCTAGCACAAGGCAGGGATTCGCAACCTATTCCCACCGTCTGTGGTCGGTGCGGCTACTTTTCCAGGCCGGCCTCTTCACGAAGTTGGTCAATTAGCTCGGACGCTTCGGCCTTGGTGAGCGTTTTGCCCGTCGGGTCGGGCTTATGCGCCTGCTCGCTGAGGGTCCTCAGATAGGACTGCTGGGCGCCGGTCATTGGATCATCGCCGGAAACCCAGTCCTCGGGGTCTTTTTGGGTATTGTCCGCCATTTGAACCTCCTAAGAGTTTGCCTCCCTCAACGTTTAAGTTGATTGTGTGTTCCGTTTTTGTTCTAGTGGCCTCATTCGAGGTTGAGAGGCGAGAAATGCCGAACATTGACTTCATCCGGAGTGAAATCGAGCTCATGCACGCGCAGGTGGGCCGGCAGCGCAGGGAGATCCTTCTGCTCCAGCGCGCGGCATTGCCACCTCATCAGCCAAAGCCCTGCTCAGCGCATGCACTCCAAGATCGAAAGTCTCTCCGCCCAGCGCGACGCTTTGAAGAAGCTTCAGCGGGGCCGGTCAAGGGCAAGGTGCTTGGTGGTCGGAGATGGTGATGAGTGAGCTGAAGGCCTTCACCGACAGCACCGACGGCGCGCCATTTCTCAAACCATTGGGGAAGTCAGGCGCGTCGGCGTGCTATGAGGCCGGTGCTGCATCATGCAGGGAGGCTTCGCGCGCAGTCAGAGAGTTGCCGTGCTACGGTTTTCGAAGTGCCTGATTCAGGATCATGGCGAGGCGTACCCCCGCCTTGCTCAGCTGTAGGGCGGCATCATTTGTCGCCGTTGTGACGTAATCGTCGGTCAGGCGAAAGCTTCCGCGCGGGTTCGGGGAGGGGAAGGGCGCCATAAGCGTCGTCTTTCGAAATCGCAAAAGCTTCCTTCGCCCAGTCGGCGGGCCCTCCGGTCTGCCACTGCGTCTGCTGCTGCTTGGTGATATGGCCAATCAGGTCAGAGGCGATCGTTCGCGCATCCGGACCAAGTTGGATCACGAATTCGGTGTCCCAAAAGTGATGCAGATTGCCGGCGCTCAGGCCGGCGGCCGAGACGCGCTTGTCGTTGCCGCCACGATCGTGATCGTCGGAGCTGTGAAGCGGTTGGTGCACATCGCCCACAAAGTGAAGCAGGAATTTCAGGGCCACCACGCGCTCCTCGGCATCGGTCGAGGGGTGGGCAAGTTCCGCCGAAAATTGCTCAATCTTGTCGACAACGCAGTCATCCTTGTCGCCATCTGATGCGGGCTTGCCGCTGGGCAGCGCGGGATGATTGAAGCATGCCTGATCGAGGTTCGGCGCCGAGACCTCAATGTCGACAAAATGCCATTGCCGCGTGCGCTCGCGGGAATTGTCAATATTGGCATCGCGGTACTTGTCAGCCCATGTCGCGGCCGAGGCAATGTCATGGCCGGTCAACGAGTCGGTATCCGCGGCCAACAATGCGTTCACGCGCTTTCGCACGTCAGGCTCCAGGAAAGACTGGGCAACCAGAGCGACCACTTGATGACCCTCGTCACCCCAGGCGCGGGCACTGTCGGTCTGAATGCAGTTCAGGAGCGCGCCACAGGCGAAAGCGGTAAGGCTCAGGGCAACTCGCATGGATCGAATCCTTTCGAGAAAAACAGACAGCAGTGAAAAACCGATAACGACGCATCTATTGCGCCGGAAAATCACGTCAGAAAGTACTGGGTAATGTCGCCCTTGGAACCGTCGACGTACCGCTTAAGCCAGTCATCATTCAAATCAATATGCCCCTGGAAGACCGGCTTTCCCTCGAGCTTGTTCTTCGCCTGCCAGGCGCGATACCGGTAGTGATCGTACACATCAAGAATGTGCACCGCATAGGCCTGCGCCAGTTTCTTGTCGCCCCTAATGATGAGCATGTTTTCATCATTTTCGTAGGAGGCCTTGTAGCCAAGGTTATGACTTCCCGTGACAATGGTGCAGTTGTCCGAGAGCGGGTCGATGACGACGACCTTGTCGTGGACGATGGCAGTGCCGAGCTTGAGGATCTCGGCCTCAAAATCTCCGAGTGCCGTTCCGGCGCCGAGATTGCTCGCGCGCACGATATGCGTGTGGCGCTCGTCATAGACATAAGGCTTCCGCGCCGCGGCTTCCTCCGGGGTTTCGTCCTCCTCCTCGCCGTCCTCCTCCTTCTTTGCCTGATAGCCGGGCATGGCGGTGGGATCGCTGATGGCTCCGACGACCAGAAGATTGGGATTGGTCTCGCCGGCGCGCCGTGCGGTCTCAATGATGCTGTAGAGGCCACCGCGCGAGGGCAGAAAGGCAAGAAAGAAGATGGCCTGCTCAGCATGCGTCATCAGATTGAACAGCTCATCGAGGTCTGGCGGCGCCCTCTTGATGTTCCGCGTTTTCGCTTTTGTATTCGGAGATAACCAGAGACGCGCCTGCGACGAAGTCAGGTTGGCGGCGACCGGCTTCTGATCTTCGGTGCGCAGCTCTTCACCCTGAACATTGCTCCCACCGGACGCGGAGGGTGGATCGGGGTCATCGATCTCATCATCGTGTAATCGTTGCCAATAGGCGCGGTATCCCTCCGCGATGTCGGCATTCTCGATGATAATGGAGTTGTTTGTCTGGCCGCAGAGGCCGAGCGATGTCCAGTTGGTACTGCCGGTCATAACCGCCTGAGCGTCACCATGACTGTCGAGATAGATCGCGAACTTGTTGTGGCCAATATGCCGATTGTTGAAGAGGCGGTTCTGCACTTCCACCTTGTTGGCCTTGAGCTTGGCACGCGCAGGAGCGTTCCGCTTATCCCATTCCCCGGTATCCCGATCTGCACTCGAGTTCGAGAGGATTATCCGCACGATCGCCTTATTGCGGATCAGAAGGTCGATCAGCTCGGGATCGTCCAGTTCATAGAGCGCGAGCAATACCTTGCCGCCGCTCTCAAGAGCCCGGTCGATCATGCTCTTGAGAAACGAGATCAGATCGCCGGACAGATATTCCCGTATTGCACTATGCTGATCCTCCACCTCGGCGGTCAGGACATCCTTGTTGAAGTCCTTGTTCTCTTCCTCAATGGCGTGCCTCAGCCACTGTCCGGCAATAATGCCATTGTTGAAGGCTGCCTTCACATCCCCGTAGTCGGAGGTGATGAGGATAGTGTTGGTCTCCACAGCGTCGCCGAGATAGCCTAGCGGGATGACCGGACCGTCATAGGTCTTCTTCTGTCGAGCCGGCACCGGCTCCAGCCCGTCGGCCATGCGGCCGACCGGCCGGATCTCATATTTGACCCTAACGTTGTCCGGGCGGCGCTCGGCCCGATCCCGGCGGCGGCGCAAGGTCAGATCGCGCCAGTTGGTCTTCTGAACGGGCCAGACGCCCGTATCCTGCTCTTTCCAGCCATGGTTGTGCTGCCCCTCAAAGGGCACCCAGGCAGACAGGGCCCGCCGCTCGCCCGTGTCGGGATAGACCCGGACGATGTCGAAGCCGAGACAGCCGGGGATCATTTCTTCCACGTCCCAGGCGATGAAGGCGACCTCATTATTGCAGTACGCGACTGCACGCGTGATCCTACCCACCAGCCCCTCCCGTTGCTTTGCCGAGCCAATTGTTGCTGCAGTATGTGACAATCGCAAGATGTGTCACAAAAATTATTCGCTCGCGGCGACGGGACTTCCCTCTCCAGCAGGCAAGCCCAACGTACGGCAACCAGGCTGACGCTATTGTCTTGGGCAGGCTGTCCTTCGAGGTCGCCATCACAATGGCTTGTGATACGACATCCAGCACCTGAAGCGATCGGGCTTGCTCGACCGTGCCCAGCTGTGGTCTTGGTATATAGAATCCCTCGCCATTCAACTTGACCTGAACAGCGGCGCCGGCGGACACGCCTCGCTGCACGACAAAAAGTCGACGAGGCGTGCTTACCCTCGCTCACAATGAAGAGCTGTGGCCGGTATGGCTGGACCGAGTAGTTTTGCGCTGCGATCAGCTCGCCAAGAGAATAAAGATGCCTTCGGGGCCGAAGCGGGATAATTCTTTTCCTTCAGGAGACGCAGCATTCGCAGCGTATATTGAAACTTGTTCATAGTGCAGAACACACGCGCCGAGTTGAGGGTAGTGGCGTCGTCGAAGGTCAGCCGTCGCCCCCTGCAATCCCGTCTCGCCTGCGTCCAGCTGTGTCGCTGCTGCATTTGGCTTTCGTGGTGCGGATCAACCGTTCACGCTCGGTCGGCGGCATCTGGAAGCAGGTGCACCATCTCAATCGGCCAATTGAGCTCGTGAAAATATTCGACAAGCTTCGGAATCGACCAGCTTTCGCATCGCTGTCGTGAATTTCTCATGATTGAGGTTATTGATCGTGCATTGCGAGAAGCCGCCCGCGTAGGAGACGGTTGGATTGAGCGCATAGTTGCTCGGGCCCGACGGGGAGAAATTGAATGTACCCCCGGCATTTCAGAAAAATGTGGGCTGGCGAGCACGTCGCCATAGCCGACAAACGACATCGGTGCCCATTGGCTCGCGCGCACCGCATTGAGTAGGATTTGCTTGTTGCTGGAGTCCCAGATTGCTTGGTCATAAGCGTCGGCCTTGTCCACGAGCTCGGCCCGTGTGCACGCGTTGCACGTCAGCGTCGCGAGAAAGAGCCCAGCCAGAACTGAGATAGACATGGATGCGATGACGTTCATCCCCATAGTTGGCCGCCCTGTACTTAAGATATGGAACGCGCTTAAATTGCAGCCTGAAAGTATTCATCTCGTTTCGGCGCAGTCCAACCCTTGGCGAGTTCGCTTCTCCCCGGACGCGCTCCTCTCTTCCGCGCCCACATCTATGAGCTCGATCCCAGGGCCCTGAAGCCGAGCGAGACGACGGCCTCGCGATCCCGTCCAGCGCAGCCTGCAATCGCACAGATGAAGGGGGCCTATGCCCTGAAGAGAGCCCCTCTCGAGGAATTGCAGGTCGTAAAGGCTGCCAAAAAAGCGAAAGCGACAAAAAAACAAAATCCACCGGCTTGGCCGGAGTTGCTATAAGGGCCAATCCCGACTTATGGTAGCCGTAGTCCAAGGGTGTGGAGAAAAGGCTGTGAGAGCACTCTGGCTCGCGTGGCTGATAATCGTTGCGTCCGTTTCGCAGGCTTGGCCCTGGGGACAAGAAGT
The DNA here is from genome assembly GCF_054057995.1 of Bradyrhizobium sp. USDA 4486. NCBI lineage: Bacteria > Pseudomonadati > Pseudomonadota > Alphaproteobacteria > Hyphomicrobiales > Nitrobacteraceae > Bradyrhizobium > Bradyrhizobium sp. USDA 4486. The sequence continues at coordinate 5,111,807 of NZ_JBSRZV010000001.1, read as the reverse complement.
GCATGCTATTGTAGCCGAAATCGCGCAGCGACGGCTCGACGTTGGTACGATCGCCAGGATCAAGACCTTGCTCGCGCTGGAAGTCCCGGCTCTTGACCCGCCGAGCATATCCCTCGCTTCCATTGCTAGTTGGGCAGACGACTACCGCGCCGATCACAAGGACACGGCTGACTGGCATTTCGTCGATATACCTGATAATCGATCGACCTATGATCCGGCCGCTGACTGCAAGGACGGAAAGTGCGTCGTCGAGCTTGTCGTTCGCTTTCGCACGATCCTCGCTGACTGCTCGAAGCTCCCAGCCGAGCGGCTTCAGACGCTGAAATTCATCGTTCATTTTGTGGGCGACGTGCATCAGCCCCTGCACGCTACGGATCGTTGGGATGCCTACAACGACAAGGATGATCAGGGCGGAAATTTCGTGCTGCCCGTCGAATGCGACAAGAGCTAACGAGGATTGCGAGGCAACATTTCCGGGACAACCAAGCACGGTGCCGCAATACGATATGAACCGAAGCCTGAAACGGCCGGGCCAGTGGCCCGGGCGGGCACAGCCCAGTCCAGGCGCTCATTTTTGATTTGGAGGGTAGGATGCTGCTCAACGTTACTGACTATCACGGCAACCTGATTGCGATCGACCCAAAAAGGGTCATCAAGTTGCGGGCTGCGTCGCTGTCCGACGAACCCACCGACACGGTTTTCATCGACTACGCATCGAACGGGACCTTCGCGCGTGGGACCCTGCCTACGATCGCCCGCCTGTTCGGCACCTACATCAAGCTGGCGGCCTTCCATGCCCCGGACGGCCAGGACATCTACGTGAACAAGGATGGCGTTGCCTCGGTCGGAGTCGATGACCGTTACGCCGGCAGCGCCGTCCTCGTCGTTGCTGTCGAATTTGAAAACATCCGCGTGCCCGCCAGAAACAAGATTGCCGTGCGCGAGAGTGTCGGGGAAGCTGAGGCTATTCTCGGCGCGGCGACCCTCGTCTGATCTAGACAACAATAGCCTCCGATTTCTACTTACTGAAAGTGCGGAGAACGTATCCCATCCGGTGTTCTACCCAAAGTTGACTGCTTACTTGTCCGCGATAAGTTGCCCCGAAATAAAGCTAGGACCTCGCCCCTCCCAATACGCTGTTCACGGCCATTGGAAATGTCCCACATCGTGTCCGGCTGGGGCAGGTGGTTCTCGCACGTTGCGGGCCACCAGCTCTTAATAGCCCCGGCGATCCATAAGGATTGCTGCCCTTCGTGACACCGACCAATGTATGTGGACCCTCGACGATGGGTTTTGGGCGCGACCTTACGCGACGAATTTCAATCGGAAAACTGGTCTACTCGAACCGCCGAATACGATCGTTAAGCTCTGATACGTCGGTACTGATCGACCTTCTGCTCAAGCTCTTCTTCGAAATGAGAGTAAACCGAAGTTTGACGTGTCGGCGCGGACACTGGCGCCCACGCGTCCGAGTGAGCCCGACGCGCTGCTTCGGAGCGCGAACCTTCTGAGGGAAGCTCAGCTCTCGGTCCGCTTGCGTTGCTTAAAGGTGGGAAACTACCATACGCGCGTGAATATGTCCGCACCCTTCAGCTTGCTAGGTTTCCCTTTGGTGTCAACGTAGAACAGCGTCCAAGATGTTGGCATCTGAGATCCTTTGATTGTACCCACCCAGCGAGTGAAGGAATTGCACTGGGCAAAAGTGACAACAAAATACAAGCCGGTTGGACTAACCGATCCCGATGCAGGATACGGTATGCCTTGGCAGGCAAATCCTTGGGCATGGTTTGTGAAGGTCCCTTGTAGTGCCCCGCCATTGGCAGACCAAACAAACAGTTCAGAGCCGCGTTCATTTTTCCAGTAAGAGGGGGCAGGAAGCCCCTGCGCCATGGCCTCGGCGGAAAGCAACACGGATTGAACGAGCAGCAAAAGTCCTAGAAGTCTCTTCATATTGAAGCTCCAAAACTGACCTGCAACACCAGATAGTCTCGTACAACCTGAAATGACGTTCGCTGCTCATATCGTGCATTCGGCAACAGAATGCGGCGCGCATGCCCCAACTTACGCTGGATGGCGGCGCACAGTTGGGCTCAGTTGAGTCTTACACGCTCTTACTTCCCACATGTTTTATGGCGATGGCTTAGCCCGCTACTCGGCTCTTTGACGTTTGCGCCGAATAATCTTTGTGATCGGGAGTTGGAGAGCGACTTTGGCCTGGACTCCTCCTCAAGGCATCGATCGCGTGTCTCTACTGCGGCTGAGTTAGGCCGAGCACTCGTCGAGGGCGAGAAGATTGTCATTCCAGACCCCATCGGCATGAGTCTGAATGAATTTCCGTCCCGAGGGGCTTTTTCGCACGGCAACCCAGGCCGTCGAATTGGCGTTTTGCGTATAGAACCGATGGTACTTGTTCTCGATAGAGTGGACGACGTTCTCCACCTTGTCCCGCCATCGTCCTCCTTCGGGCTTGGGTCCACCCACCTCAGTGATGTGTTCATGCGGGCTCATGCGGTTCGGCTTGTGAACACAATCAATACGGTAAGTGGCCATGATCTTACCTCCTTCCAAGTGTTGGACCGCGAGAATATCATCCATCGGCGCGATCAAGCCCTATGTCGCTAAGTGAGGGGCTTAGCGTGCGGGAGCTCCTGCGACTGCGTCGCGCACGTCCTTGATCGTCAATTCAGGTGACAGCGGCAATACCGAGAACGATGGCAGCTGGTGTGCCACGCAATGTTTTCAGGACTGCGTGATCCAATTTTCATTGCTAACACGACGTGATGCAGATATTCGGCGAAAATCTCTTCTGGTCGCAGCGAATCGTTATCGAACTGGCATTACGCAGCATCGCCCTAATTGCTTGCTGCGATCAGCAATGTGCGGCGGCTTGCGCGGCTTCCACGATCACCGGTATATGACGATGTTTTGCTTACAGGTGAAAACAAATGGCTGAATCTCGCATCTTTGCTGTTTGCGTCGCGGCCCTAACGGTTCTGTTTCTCTCTGCGCCCGCGCGAGGGCAGCAGGCTCAGCCGGCACAGAGTGACGGACAGAGCCCTGCGCCGTCTGGCGCTGGCGCCCCTCAGATCACGCCGAGCGATCCGCAGAAGCAATGTGTCAAGCCCGGAGAGTTCGCCGTAGAACTTCGATCTGGTCGCAATCCGGTAGGCGCCCCAATCGTGCTGGCGACGAACTTCTTGCCCAACCAGCGGGTCGATGTCGGCGTGCGCGCGCCGTTTATCGATGGTGTGCGCTATTTTCGCGGGTATCGACTACGGCGACAAACCTATCTCTTCAAGAGGCAAGACATTGTCACGCCGCCAAGCAGGGGCAGGTGATAAGCCTGGCAGAGGCGATCCCGCTCGTCGGCCAAAGCACCTACGACGCATACCGTCAAAAAGCCAGAGATGTAGCCGCCATCTTCACCGGAGCGACCGGCATCATCGTCGCTGATGCATCCCTAGAACCTCTCGTCACCTAAAGGCAGACCGACATGGCTAAGAACATCCTGGTTTTCGCGGACGGCACAGGCAACGAAGGCGGTCTCCTGCCTGACGAGAGCCGCACGAACGTCTATAAGCTCTACCGCGCAACGCGTACCGGGCCGGATTCCATCATCGACCCGAAGAGGCAATTGGCACTCTACATTCCCGGTATTGGGACGCCGGTGCCTGGACACACCAACGCCTGGAGCAGGTTCAAAGAGACTGTCCAGCAGATGTTCGGGTTCGGCATCACGAAGAAGATCATAGATTGCTACGTCGCAATCATTGGCGTCTGGGAGCCTGAAGACCGTACCTACTTGTTCGGCTTCAGCCGCGGCGCCTACACCGTGAGATGCCTCGCGCACGTGCTTGAGCTCTGCGGTATTCCGACGAAGGAGCGAAACGGCCTGCCGATCAGTCTTGATCCGGCTTCGTTGAGGAAAGTCGCCAAGGAGGCGGTATCCTCGATCTATTGGTTTGGAATGCCAAGGGCAGCCGCGGAAGCCGACAGGCGAGCGGCGCAGTTTCGCAATGCCTACGGCTCACAGGTCGGACGTGGTGCAGGGGCTTCCGCCTACTTTATCGGAATTTGGGACGCTGTCGCCGCGATCGGTTGGCAGCGTTTCTTTCCAGACTGGGCCTACGATCGACATTTTCCATCCGACATCCAGTATGCCCGGCATCTGCAATCAATCGATGAAGGCCGGAAGGACTTCAAGCGGGTTCCCTGGGGTGGAAGCGGTACCGTGAAGTGGCCGGACCGACAGGGTGAGCCCGAGCAGTTCGACCAGATCTGGTTTGCCGGCAATCACGCCGACATCGGTGGAAGCTATCCCGAGAACGAATCTCGCCTGTCAGATGTCACGCTTGCCTGGATGGTGGAATTCATCACCGAGAAGATCCCGGAGGCCGGTCGCGTCTCGGTCGATAAGGACTTGTTAAGATTATATCCGTCCGCGGACGGCATGATGCACGATGAATGCATGGTGGGTATGGGTGGCACCGCGCTCAAATGGTCAAAGGCGGTGCGACAGGTGCCCGACACGGCGCAACTTCATCCTACCGTCTATGAGCGGCTAGCGATGAAGGCGGTGCGCAATTTTACGAGCTTCGCACCGTACAGGCCCGTCGCTTTGCAGAACCATCTTCAGGCCAAGGCATACTACCAGGTCGATAGTAGCGGAGGCGGCGAAACGGCCGCAACCAGCCTCGACGAGAAACAGGGGGCTACCGCGAGTGGTACTTCGCCCACTTGATTCCTGCGCGGCTGCTACCTGCATTTCCTGATGGCGATCGAATGCAGACGCCTTAGGGATCGTCCCTGGCCAAGTGAAAGATAAAGGAAAATTGCTGTCACAGCGCAGCCGGGGTCCGATAGTCCAGCCCCACAAAGCATTCGTTCGGCGGGGACGACTTAGCTCGCCACTCGATCTCTGTGTGAGGCGACATAGTCGATCTCACCGGGGTTGACGGCGGAATCCATCAATTCCCGATCGCTCAAGCCTGACAAAGAGGCGCGCAATGTCTGGCGCTCGCGATGCGCGCGATATACGGCGCATCGGTCAATCGCGTCTTCTATCCTTGACCATAGCGGTGCTGTTTCTCGGGGCAATTTGTGGAGTGGTCGAGCGCATGAACCGCACGATCAAGGAAGCGACCGTCCAACGCTACCATTACGATCGACACGATCAGCTCGAAGCTCACCTTGCCGACTTCATCGACGCCTACAACTACGCGCGGGGCTGAAGACCCTGAAGGGCCTCACGCCTTACGAATACATCTGCAAATCTGGGAACTCCCAGCCAGAACGATTGAAACTCAATCTGCTCCAGAAAATGCTGGGACTAAACAACGTCGTCGTGTTGCTCATTATGCCCCAGCTTCCTCGTGTCTTTGGGACACAACGGCCTCATTAGTGATTCATTCGTCGCGGAGCCGATCTTTCGCCTCACGCGAATCAAATATTCCCGCATACCGCACGCCCCCGAGGTCTGCTCGAGCAATAGCCATTTGTAGGTGCTCGGGATGCTGTTTTTCGGAACAGTCGACATGACGACATAGGCCAGCGTCGCCAGAGCAAAGCCCAGCAGCTCGCAGGCAAGGAGCGATTACCCTGCTTCGACGGCCGCACTGGCTGAGCAGGCTCAAAGACGCCGCCTAAGCTCTATCGATGCTCCAGTAACGCGGAGCCCTGAACACGCGGAGCTAGGCCTTCTCAATGCAATCGTCGGATCGAGTGCCGCGCGGCAATCAGGGTGACAGTGCGCATTGCCTCGCCCTAATTGTTACCAGATGCTGAGCCGTTGCCTCACGTAAATTGCTCCCTTGGATCGGGAGCGAGGGGGGGCGAAGATGGGGTGGCTAAGCATGGCAACGCGGAAGGAACTGACGGCGGCAGCAGGCGCGCGCTATATGCGTTCGGATCGCGCGAAGAAGACGCGGATATTGGACGAGTTCGTCGACATCACCGGATTCCATCGCAAGCATGCGATGCGACTACTTCGAGGTCAGGAAGACGCGCGCCCAAGCCGAAGGGCGCGACGTCGAATGTATAATGAGGTAGAACACAACGCGCTCGTGCTCCTTTGGGAGGCGTCAGACCGGATCTGCGGGAAGCGGCTGAAGGCGTTAATGCCTGCGTTGATTGAGGCGATGGAACGGCATGGCCATCTCGACCTTACCCCCGAGATCCGCGACCAACTTTTGGCAATGAGCGCTGCGACGATCGACCGCGCATTGGTGGGGGTCCGAGAAGGATTAGGTCGCAAGCGTCGGCGGCACGCGACGCACTCGTTGCGTCGCAGTGTTCCAATAAGGACGTCGGCGGATTGGAATGATCCGGCGCCCGGATTCGTCGAGGCCGACCTTGTCGCGCATAGCGGTCCATCTGCGCGCGGCAGCTTCATCCAGACCCTCGTGCTCACCGACATTGCTACCGGCTGGACGGAGTGCGCTCCTCTGATCGTGCGCGAACAAACGCTGTTGAGCACGGTGCTGACGGAATTGCGCAAACAATTGCCGTTTGCGCTGCTCGGCTTCGATACTGACAATGATACGGTGTTCATAAACGAGACGCTGAAAGCCTACTGCGAGGCGGCCAACATCGTCTTCACGCGTTGCCGGCCCTACCGAAAAAATGACCAGGCGTTCGTCGAGCAGAAGAACGGCGCCGTCGTGCGCAGGATAGTCGGCTATCGTCGGTTCGAGGGCCTGGAAGCGGCCAAGCTGCTGGCTGAACTCTATCGATCGGCGCGGCTGTTCGTGAACTTCTTCCAACCCTCGTTCAAATTGATAGCCAAGCAGCGCGACGGTGCCCGTGTACGCAAGACATACAGCGCGCCGGCTACACCACACCAGCGCCTGGCAGCGGACGCCCGCACGCCTGACGCTGTCCGCCATCATCTCCAAGAAATCTATGCCGCTCTCGATCCAGTCGCGTTGTTGCGCGACATCCGCGACGTGCAGGAGCGCCTCGCGGCCCTCGCTGATACCCAACCAATCGGCCATCCTGCTGTGGCATCGCAACCGATCGATCGCTTCCTGGCAAGCTTGCGCACGGCCTGGAAGGACGGAGCCATGCGACCGACGGATCGGCCACTCGTGAAGGCGAAAAGAGGCCGACGTCGTCCCGACCCGCTCATCCGAGCAACGCCAGATTTGCGAAAATGGTTTGAAGCTGAGCCTTGGCGGACTGGCAGCGAACTGCTCTCGCGCTTGCAGATGGAATATCCTGGAGCCTATCCGAACAAGCTTCTTCGAAGCCTTCAACGTCGGCTGAAATCCTGGCGCAGCGAGCAAGCGAATGCGCTGCTGTTCGCTCCTAGCGAGAAAATGCCGCCAGGGTACGAGGTCACAACACCCCAATGACGTGCGAGGTACCAGCGGAGGAGGCCGGGCGCTCCGAAACCCCGGCCATCTCCGCACCCGGCCTCCTCCTCAACTCAAGCCAGGAGCAAAATATGAGGCAACCGATCGCACCCGGGAGTCATCAGTACATGAGGCAATACGGTTTCCCACCCAGATTGTCGCGCTATAGATCGAGCGAAAAGCTTTTCCCTGCGGGTGAGGGCATTCTTGCCACATTTTGCGAGACCGTTCTTCACGTCGGGGATGTCGGACAAGATCACAAGCTCAAGCTTGTTTACAACAGCATGACTATGGGGATAGCGGCGGTAGCCGCGGAGGTCTGCCAATTTTCATCCGGTGTTGACGTCGATCTCGTAACGCTCCGCTCTCTGTTAGTCGGGGTTCCACGAACAGCGGAATATTTCAAGCGTCCGTGGCCTTCTTGTTGAAGGAGAGGCCTGATGTTCTGGCAATCTCAATCGCGAATTCCGCAAAGGATATTGAGTGCACTGTGCGTCTCGCAGGCGAGAGCTTAGTGCCAGTGCCCGTCTTGGCTGCGGCCGCCCACAAATTGAATGTCTCAGTTGCTGCAGGGGAAGGTGAGCTCACATTACCTCATCTGTCCCCCTTCAGGATGATTTCCGAAGTTGGCCTTGGAGCGCCGGCTCAAACAACGACCCGGTGGGTGGCTAATCTTCTCGCGATCGCGGTAAGAGACCTGTTCCGCGCTATCGAACGCGTTGTCACTGGCGCGGTACTGCGTCACATCCTCGCCGAGCTTGCAAAGACGGCTGTCGCCGCAGCACTGGCGCAGTAGGCGACCGCTCGCTCAAATAGACCCAAGATCGAGGGCGAGACAGCTGTTTCGGCTTAGAATTCGGTTGATATCGGTTGCCTCAAAATAAGTGACACCCGCCAGGCATGAGCTGTGGCTCAGCTTTAAGTCGGCCCATAAAATGGCCAGTGACCTGGCTAAATAAGTAACATGAGTAAATGAGGTCGCGGCACGGTTCTATGGACGGCTGTTCAGCCACAAGAGCTTTTTGATAAAGGCAGCCGGCTCCGTCAAGAGTCGTCACCTACCAGCATCGTCAGTTGCCCCCGGGATGACCACCATGCGAGAGCTATGTTTAACGGCTTACATGTGGAGGGCAAGTTCATGTTTTCCGAGCTTGAGAACGAGTGCATAAACCGGGAAGTCGAAAGGCTCAATCTTCCCAACTCTCGGATCAAGCACTTCGCCCCAGTTAGCTACGCACAAGCCGGAGAAGACGTTATTTTAGAAGGAATGTTGGCTGCAAGACTCTCCAAGAGCCAAAGATCTTGGGAGAGCGTGTTCTATGTCGAGATCGGCGCTAATCACCCCATCTCCACCTCGAATACGTATCTTATGTATCAAAGAGGAGCGCAAGGTGTTCTAGTCGAACCCAATCCTGAATTGGGAGCGCTGATCCGGATAGTGCGTCCGTGCCGTCCGTTGTCCTGCCAACTTCACGAGCGTCTGCCACCCTCTTCATCGGAAACGCTCATGAGTTGTCTTCTTTGAATGAAGCGCATATCAAGAGCTTCGGAGACTTCGACGGCCTAGGAGGTGTGCGAGAGCATATCGAGGTGAGCGCTATAGCCATCAACGAGCTATTGACGCCGTATGCAAACAAGATCGATTTCTTGTCGATCGATTGCGAAGGATTAGATTACGATCTCGTCCAGGCCATTGACCACGAGCGCATCAAGCCTGCCATAATCCAGTGCGAGCCAAGTGAGCATTTTCTCGGTGGCAACACGGCTCGCATCATAGATCTGATGGAGAGCAGAGCGTACCGTCTTGCTGCCGTCACCGATCTAAACGTCATCTTCGAGAGATTGAACTGATGCAGCCACTAAAGGTAGCCCGGTGCTAGTTCTCTCCGGCGAATCCCACTGATTGATGCAGGCGCACGATCTCCTCGGCGCATTAACCGGCCCGCATGATGAGCTGCACAGCTCGAGGAGTGGGAGGGATGAACCGGAGTACCGGACCATTCCAGACGACGACAGAGTTGCACGAACTCTTCGTCGCTAAGGGTAATGTCGGAAACAGGTTGCGCCAGTCGCACCTCCCAAGCCAGGAGGCCACTCGAGCCGGCGTCAGCCAGGACTGGCTCCCCAAGCGCCACATTGTGCGAGGCACCGAGCATGGATTAGCTCTCATCTTGCTGATGAGCAGACACCAAATTTCCCGGGGCGGCCGTGCTTTAAAGCAAAGGTGTTCGTGCGTCGGCTTGTCCCAATGAACGGGATTGCGGGCAGTTACCGCGAATGGTTCTTGGGAAGGGCGGGCTGACCTTGGACGTGGTTCTGCTGCGCCAGCGATGTCAATGGCCGAATTGCCGAGGTCGGAGATCAGATGGCCCCTTTCTCCGTTTGCCGACATGAGTGTCGACGTGGGAGGAGATGGTGCTTGTATTGAGGAAGGGTAGGCGAGAGATTGCCGGCCGAGAGGGAGGTTTGGATCCCGACCGCCGCTCTCACCGGGGAGGGGGAGCGGCCAATGCTTCCCTATCACCCACGAAGCGCAAGGCGGCATCGAAGAGATCTGACCTCGGATGGTCCGTCGCGTGCCGCTGTTATGCTCTCGAACAGCTTACTTCCAAGCGTGTGTTCAACATTCACAGGCGGCGGCGACCGAGCATCGACAGCTTTTAGCAAACGGCATGGAACCGCCCTCCGCGGCATTGCCCCACCCCACTTCCCTGTCGAGTCTCGGCAAGGCTGCCAAATCAGTTCGATGGCGGCTACGGCAGGGAAGATGAGCATGTAAAAAAAGTGAGATACAGATGAAGCCCGCGACGAGGGCTCAAGCGTTGGTCCGCGTATCTTGCATCCGGGAATTCGCCTCGTAATGTCCGATCGTCAATTCTTCAAATGCCAGGCTCCGGGACAGGGGGCCTCAATCGCCGATCGCCATATTTTAGCTTCTTTGCGGCCCTGATGACTCTTTCGGGAGTTCGGTCCTAACGCCACCGCTGTCATTGAGAACTCGCTCCACGGTTGCGGTTCCGACATTCGCCTCACGCGCGATGTCTCTGATGGTCGGACCACTCAAAGGCGTGCTCCTCCGGCGTGACTTTGATCAACAAGGACGAGCGACTGTGGCTACTTACACCCTCGATTTAGCCTGTACATTCAAGGAACATTGCCGTCGAAAGGGTAGGACGTCTTCACCGTCCTATAAAACTCTTGTGCGTAGCGGCCCTGCTCGCGCGGACATGGCTGGAGCCTCTGCGGCCCCCGAACGGCACGTGGTAGTCCACGCCGGCCGTCGGCAGATTCACGATCACCATGCCGGCCTCTGCATTGCGCTTGAAGTGACTGGCGTATTTTAGACTGCTGGTGCAGATCCCCGAAGACAGGCCGAACGGGGTGTCGTTGAGCAGTTCAAGCGCCTCGTCGTGGTCTTTCGCCCGGATCACGTTAGCAAGTGGCCCGAACATCTCCTCGCGCGCGACACGCGTCTCATTGCTCACGCTGGTGAGCAGTGCGGGCGCGAGATAGAATCCGGGCAACTCCCGCTTCAGGAGCTCGCCCCCGGCAACCAGCTTTGCGCCTTCCGCCTGGCCTATGCCGATGTACTTCAGGTCCTGGTCGAGTTGGCTCTGGTCGACGACCGGGCCGATATGCGTCCCTGCTTTCAAAGCATCATCAATGACAAGCCCCTGCATCCGCTCCTGCATGGCGGCTACAAATCGATCGTGAATGCCATCTGTCACAATAAGCCGCGACGAGGACGTGCAGCGCTGACGGTGGAGAAGAAGGCGCTGTTCACGGCGCACTCCACTGCCAGCGTCAGATCGGCATCATCAAGGACGACCATGGCTTTTTTGCACCCATCTCGAGTTGAAGCTTCTTCATCGCCTCAGTGGTATGCACGTCCGGGCGATCTTGCGCCCTGTCGGCACTGAGCCTGTAAAGGAAATGGCAGAAACTTTCGAGCTGTTTAGCATCGCCTCGCCAACCACCGAGCCTCGGCCCATCACTAGGTTGAATACACCTGCCGGCACTCCGGCGCGGACGATGATCTTGGCGAGCGCATGAGGCGAACCCGGGACGAGCTCGGCAGGCTTGAACACAACGGTGTTGCCGTAAGGCGAGTGCTGGTGCGATCTTCCAGGCTGGAATCGCAATCGGGAAGTTCCAGGGCGCGATGAGCCCGATGACGCCGAGCGGCTCGCGGGTGATCTCCACACCGACTAAGGGCCGTACTGATGGCAAGCTCTCGCCCGTCATGCGGAGACACTCGCCAGCGAAAAATTGAAAGATTTGCCCCGCACGCGCGACCTCGCCGATCCCTTCTGCAAAGGTCTTGCCCTCCTCGCGCGAACTTGAGAATGTCATGCCGCCGGATGCCGGAACGCGACCAGGTCGGAAATGCGTGGTGAGCCGCGGCAATCGCGCGCTCAGTCTCTGCAACCGAGGCGTGGGCATACTCGCCCACGACATCATTGGTATTGGACGGGTTGATGTTTGGGCTGGCCTCCGAAGCCGCAAGCTATTCGCCAGCAATATAGTTATTTGTCATCGATAAGCTCTGGACTTGATTGAATGTTGGAGGTGCATGAGCTTTCGGCCTCGCACGTCAGCTCGTCAAGTAAACCACTTCAGGCAGAACCATTCAGTGGCCCCAGCGGAGGGCCAACGGGTTGACCTCGCGCGCCAGCTCAATCAGGTCGGCTTTCGTGTGGGGATGAATTTGCTCCAGCGGATGCCGCACCGCGTCAGATCTGATGACGTTGCCCTCTCTCATCACGGTCTTGGCTGCACGTAGGCCACATTGACGGTTCTCGTAATTAATCAAGGGCAGCACCTTTGCATAGGCAGCGGCCGCTTCCGTGCTGCGACCCGCCATATGATGATCGAAAACGGGCCGCAACAAATCCGGACATAACGCGCTCGACATCGTCCCCGTCGCTCCAGCTCGCAGATCTGCTATCATGGTGATGGCTTCCTCTCCGTCAAACGGACCGGCTATGGCAGCATTGCCCGCCTCGATCAGATTGCGCAGCTTCGCTGCGGCAAACGGGACTTCGATCTTGAAATAATTAACAAGCGGCACCTCCTGTGCGAGCCGAACGAGAAAGGGCACCGACAGCGTTACGCCGCTGAGCGGGGCGTCCTGAACCATGATCGGAGTTTCCGCCGCGTCGGCGACACGAGCGAAATGCTCGATCATATGCTCTTCGTCCGCCTTGAGACCTGCACCGTGATAGGGCGGCATCAGCATCAGGAGGGTTGCGCCTCGTTCGGCGGCATAGCGTGCGCGTTCCGCCGCAATCCGAGTGCTGAAATGGCTGCAAGTCACCATGACCGGCTTGCGGCCTGCGACGTGTGACAGACAGAGGTCAACCAGCAATCTGCGCTCCTCGTCTGATAACAGGAACTGCTCGGAATAGTTGGCAAGTATACAAATTCCGTCGACCTTCTGATCGATCATGCAATCCAAAACGCGGCGTTGTCCCTCGAGATCGAGATCTCCAGACTCCGTGAATGGTGTCGGCGCGACGGGAAACAGACCACGATAGGGACGGCTTTTCGGGACTTGCATGCGCTAGGATCTCTTTGCGAGGAATGAGGAGCTTAGGAAGTGCAACGGTGTGGGGATTAGTCGGGATCGCGAATGTTGCTCGCCGTGATGATGTGCCGAGGATCCACCCTGACCTCCGCCGCCAAGTACCTTGCGAACCCGGATTGTTGGCTCGGGACGCGCGGCTAACCGCTGTCGTTCGTCCTGTAAGGTTGGCTGACACTTGCGTTGCGACCAAAAAGGAGAGACGAACCTGACAACATTGCGAACTGCCATGTATTATTGGCGGTCCTTCGCGGGTGCAGTTGAGTCTCGCACGATCAAACGCGTCTCAAGCTCTACCCTTGCGTGGATGTCCAGGGAATGTTGATCTGCCAAAAAATAGTTGGCAGCCTGTTCGCCCATCAGGCGAGCCGGGACATCAACTGTCGTCAGACCTGGAGTGAGATACTCGGCGATATCGAGATTATCGAAGCCTATCATCGATATGTCTTGAGGCACGCTCAATCCAGCATCCTTGCATGCGCGCATTGCTCCGACAGCAAGTACATCGCTCCCGCAGAACATTGCTGTGACATTTTTATATTGGCTCAAAATGATTTTAGCAGCTGCTCGGCCTCGACTGAACTCGTAGGGGGATTCCACAACGACGATGCTGGAGCGGCTTATTCCTCGACGCTCAGCCATGGCGAGGAAGCCCTCAAGGCGACCAGATGCACGGTCGTTATCGCGCGTTACCCCAGCGATGACTGCAAGGTGCCTATGTCCGAGGTCTGCAAGGTAGTTTGCCGCCAAAGCCCCGCCACTCCGGTTGTCGAAACCCATGCTGGCAATCGAAACGTCGTCCGAGAGGGCGTAGGTTACAGCATATCTTACCTTGTGCTCGCGCAGCAGTTTGAGTGTTTCCTTCCTATGGCAAGAACCCACAAGAACAATGCCGTCAACGCCCTTTTCGATAAGGTTGCGCACGACGCGTGTTTCCCGGTCCAGATCGTAGCCCGTTGCAGAGTAGACCAGCGAAGCGCCGGCCGGCGCTAGCCGACTCTCCAGGCCTTCAAGCATTCGAGTGAAGATCGCGGCGTCCAGTGTCGGAACTATCAAGCCAATCAGGCGAGAACGCGAAGATCGTAGCGCGCGCGCAGATCCGTTGGGAACGTAGCCGAGTTCATCGACGATCCGGAGAATGCGTTCTCTCAGGTCGATCGCGACGGTTTCGGGCCGATTCAACACACGCGAAACTGTGGCGATAGAGCATCCGGCCCGTTTCGCTACCTCCACGACCGTGGGTGATTGCCTGCCTTGCTCAATCCGGGCCGTTTTCTCTAGCGCCATGAGCCTGCTTCTTTCCCGCGAGTTAGCCTGGAAGGCTATGAACAATCTGAAATCGTTATCATAACCCGTGTGCCGCCGCAATTGCTCAATCTACCGGTAATGACGCCAGAATGGGCAGATTACGAAACTTTTTTGCCCATGATGATCTTTTCTCTTGCGGAAGCAGTTGCGTGAATGTAAACCTTTTCATCAGCATCAGCCGAAGCTGCGCACGGTGCGGGCACCGAGCCGCAAGGCGGGTCGGCTGTGGTCAAGAGTATCGAGCCAGCATTCGGCCAGTGGAGAGCGCATGCAATCGAAAAAGAATAAGCGAACCGGCGAAGTGCCCATCATTACGGCTCGGCAAGCCGTTGCGCTGATCTCCGATGGCGATTGCGTCTATTTCGGTGGCTCGGCCGGAGTTGCGATCCCTGAGCTAATAATCGACGCGCTTCGTGATGTTCATTCCGAAGAGGGGTCCCCCAAGAACTTGAAGCTGGTGGGGACGGTAGCTATCGGCGATTGGGCTACGACAGGATTCAACAAGCTGGCAGCCCCAGGCCTGGTGCGTCGAGTGGTAGCGAGCGGCTTGAACAATTGTCCGGCGCTTGGGCGCCGTGCGCTGGATAATGAAATTGAAGCTTACACCCTCCCTCAGGGGGTCTTGGCGCAGCTCACCCGCGAAAACGCCGCGGGGCGCCCCGGGGTGATCACGAAAGTGGGCCTCCGAACTTTCGCCGACCCTCGTATTGGCGGCTGCAAGCAGAGCGAGTGCAGCAAAGAGGATATGGTTGCTGTTGTCGACATCGAGGGCGACGAGCACCTGCTCTACAAGACCTTCCCAATCCAGGTCGCGATCCTGCGAGGCAGTATCGCGGACGAGAAGGGAAATATCTCGCTCGAAGATGAGGCATATGTCGGCGAAAGCATGTCGATTGCCGCTGCCGCGCGCCGCTCTGGCGGAATAGTCATTGTCCAGGTCAAGCGGGTCGCTGCATCCAATACGCTAAACCAGCGAGAAGTGAGAATACCTGGCGTTTTGGTCGACTATCTTGTGGTTGATCCCAATCAGCGACAGACCTATGCGACGGAGTATAGCCCAGCATATGCCGGAAAAATGCGCGTGCCGGATGGGAAGATCGCGTCGCTGCCGTTCGATGTGAGAAAGGTGATCGCGCGACGCGCGGCCCTTGAGCTGACCCCGGGAGCTACCGTCAACATCGGCTATGGCATCTCCAACGGAATTGCCGTTGTGGCGGCAGAAGAGGGGATATACCGCTCAGTCACATTGACAGCTGAGCAGGGCGTCATTGGCGGCATTCCTGCCCCCGGACAGGACGCCGGCGCCGGAACGAACTACGACATGATTGCGCCGCAGCCGGATCAGTTCGATTTTTACGACGGAGGCGGGTTGGACATCGCATTCTTGTCTTCTGCTGAAGTCGATCGACACGGCAACGTCAACGTGAGCCGCTTCGGCGACAAGATCATAGGGCCTGGCGGCTTCATCAACATCAGCCAGGGTGCTCGAAAAGTCGTTTTCTCCGGCACCCTCACGGCATCGGGATTGAATGCGATCCCGGACCGCGGGACTCTCGTCCTCGTTAATGAGGGGACGGTCAAAAAGTGGGTGAAGGACGTCTACCAAATCACCTTCAGTGGCGCTTTTGCAAAGGAGCGCCAGCAAGAGGTCGTTTTCATCACTGAACGTGCCGTGTTCAAACTCACGCCCAACGGGATCATGTTGACCGAAGTCGCACCTGGCATCTCTGTCGAAAAGCACGTGCTGGCGAACATTGAATTCGACGTAATCGTCTCGCCCAACTTGAAGCTGATGGATCCAAGGATATTCAAGAATGAGCCAATGAATTTGGCTGCGCAGTTTCATGAAAACGCGGGGCGGGCGTAAGGAGCAGCTGACGTGAGGTTCGTCTCGGTCGAATGCGAAGACAAAGTCCAGGTCCTGGCGATGAATAGGCCAGAGCGACGCAACGCTCTCGGCGAAGAGATGCTGAAGGATCTGCTTGAGTCGGTGGACAAGTCAGCCGGCGACACCGCTGTGAACGTCATCCTGATCGCGGGAAACGGTCCCGGTTTCTCAGCCGGCGCAGACCTGAAGGATTTTTCGGCGGGCAATCTGAACGACACTTTTGACCTGAATCGCCGGCTGGGTGCATTTGTGCGCTCTCTTGCTCTTATCAGAAAACCTGTCGTCTGCGCGGTTGATGGGTTTGCCTTGGGCGGCGGCCTTATGTTGGCGGCGTCGTGCGATGTTGTTGTAACGGCTCGGGAAGCGCGCTGGCATCTGCCGGAAGTGTCTTTAGGCTGGCTGCCGGGGTTCGGGCTGGACACTTTGGCCGGGCGCGTCGGCCCGTTTGCGGCTCGGTCCTTGAGCTGGAGCCCGACTGCGATCGACGGCTTAGAGGCATATCGGTTGGGTCTGGCTGATATTCTGTCGTCTCCGACGGAGACTGCTCGCGAGGCGGCGCTCCGCTATGCCAAGGGCCTGGCGGCAATGCCGCCCCATGCCGTGCTGACCACGAAACAGTTTTTTTCCACTTCAGTAACCGCGAGAGCGGAAGTCATGGATGACTTGGCAAACCGCCACTTTGTTCAGGACATCCAGCATGAGACGGCGCAAGCGAATATGCAACGCTTCCTTCCGAAGAAAGCCGCCGGCGTCTAGCCTGCGCTTACATAAAAGCGCCCTTCACCGGGTTCGACTTCGAGGAATGATATGGATCAAGCCGTTCCCCCTCTGATCGTCGTCGAGCGACCTGACCCATGCGTAGTCCTGCTGCGGCTCAATCGCCCAAAGCAAAGGAATGCTCTAAGTGCGGCGCTCTTGGGGCAGCTTGCGGATGCGCTTCGTGCTGCTCGCTCGGATGAGGCCGTGCGATGCGTAGTTTTAACCGGTGACGAGCGTAGCTTCTCCGCTGGAGCCGATATCAAGGAGATGCAGCAGCACGGTTTTGAGGCGCTGAGCGATCCCGCACGGCAGCATACATGGGATTCCATCGCCGCCTTCCCCAAGCCGCTCATTGCAGCCGTTCGAGGCGTCTGCCTCGGCGGCGGCCTACAGCTCGCGATGCTGGCTGACATCCTCCTGGTCGCGGAAGACAGGGTGCTTGCGCAGCCGGAAATCACGATCGGGATCATGCCTGGAGATGGCGCTACCCAGCAGTTGACGCGGAGCATTGGCAAATCCCTCGCCATGCAGATGGTGCTGACAGGTGAGCCAATCTGCGCGGAAAGGGCGGTAGCTGCTGGGCTCGCATCCGAAATGCTCCCGGCGTCTGAGTTAGTCGAACGCGCGCTCGCAATAGCACGCGTCATCTCGAAGCGCGCGCCGATTGCTGCTCAGTTGGCGAAGGAGTCGATTCAGGCAGCTTACGAAACCCCGCTGTCGGCTGGCTTGGCGATTGAGCGACGCGCTATCCGGTACGCATTCACCACCAATGACCAAAAGGAGAGCATGGCTGCCTTCGTGGAAAAGCGGCAGCCAATATTCTCCGGACGTTGAGGGAAGACACTCAAATCGTCTCATGATCTCGCAAGTCGTAGCCGATGGGACAACCCAACGGGCGCTCCTGTCGCGAGGAAATGTAAACGTTTTCATTACAACAAGCGGAGGAAACAACATGACCACCATCGATGAGCGCATCACTTTAGCCAACCCGCAAAGCACGGCTCCGGAAGTGCCGCAACACAAACAAGTCGCAACGAAGAGCATGACCATTGCTTTGGGCGGTGGTGTAGCCTTGGAGTGGTATGACTGGACCGTCTACGGAATGATGGCTTCATTTCTGTCGCCGCTTTTCTTTCCATCTAGTGATCCGACAACATCGCTGCTCGCCGCACTCGCCGTTTACGGCGCAGGCTTCTTCGCGCGGCCGGTAGGAGCTGCGATACTCGGTCCGATCGCCGATCGCATCAGCCACAAGCGGGTAATGATGATCTCGGTCACGGCAATGGCCTTGTGCTCGCTGCTCATTTTCGTCTTGCCGGGTTATAAGGAGCTCGGGGTCGCAGCCGCTGTCATGTTGCTGGTCGTTCGGCTTATCCAAGGATTAGCTACCGGCGCTGAGGCCGGAGTGGCAAATGCCATTGCGATTGAACTTGCTCCGCCAGGCCAGGAGGGGCGGTACCTTGGCCTGATCAGCGGCACGTTCATCCAACTCGGTGTTTTCGGATCCAGTTTGGTCGCCTTTCTCGTGAGCGCCTCGGTGAGGCCGGAGATCATGCACGATTGGGCTTGGCGGTTACCTTTTGCCGTCGGCGGAGTGCTCGGCCTGCTAATCATCTATCTGCGCAGCAAGCTGCCAGAGACCTTGATCAAAGACGTCATGCATCGGGACGAATTGTCGCGTACTCAGGAGACCACCGGTGGCGTCTGGAGGACCCTCTGGAGCGTCCGCCTTTCGTTGCTTGCAGTCATCCTGGTCGTCGGGGCGGTGCAGATCGCGAATTACGCGTGGAATGCTGGTTTGCCTAATCTGGCGAACGGCGTCTTCAGGGAGAATAGCACCTGGGTGTACGGGATCACGACGCTGATGGGCGTGATCTGGATCGTTACGGCGCCATTTGTGGGGGCCTTCGCAGATAAGGTTCGAGCTTCGCGCGCGTTCACGCTGCTACGGCTCTTGCTCGTGGCGTGCTTCTTCCTGACGTTGCTCTATTCCGAGAAGAGCATTTCCACATTCTTCTTTGTAATGGTGGTCGGCGGCGCGGTCGTCGGCTTCAACATGGCTCTCTACAATTTCATCGCAACCACGCTGATGCCACGCGCGGTGCGCACAACGGGCATCGCTGTCGGCTATGCGCTTGGAGTATCACTTTTTGGCGGAACGTCACCCTATTTGTTGGTCTGGTTGCAGCACGCGAATATGGCTTGGATGTTCCCGGTTTATGCCTCTGTGGTCGCGGTGCTGAGCGTCATCGTCTATCACGCCGCCAAAAGGCGGGGGCTCGTCTACATCGGCGACTGAACCTAACGGTTCTGCTTTCCAACCAGGGCTCGGCTGGAGCCGACGTTTTCCCAGGAGAAAACATGTCGAGAAGCAACTACTTGTCCGCACGCGAACGCATGCTGGCGCGCATTGCGCAAACGAGGGAGACTGCCAAAACGGGCCTGCCGCACTGGGCTCGTACGACTGACGGCAAATGGACGTTCACGCCCGATGGTGATTGGACCGGGGGCGCCTTCGTCGGCCAGCTTTGGCTCGCGCATTTGGCCGATCCACTGCGCTTCCCGATCTCTGACGCGCGTGCCGTCCTGAGCAGAATGCTACCGCGCGCCCAACTCCGAACAGCCTTCAAAGGATTTGGCTTCTACCACGGTGCGGCGCTTGGAAGCATCCTCTTCGGAGATGAAGTGGCACGAGATGCCGCGCTCAAGGCAGCCAGATCGCTGGAGCAGATGTTCGATCCCAAGCTGGGGTTGATCCCGCTCGGCCAGGATGCCGAGGAAGCCAACGCTGTTGGTACTGCTGAAAGCAGCATCGACTCCCTTCAAACCACGGGTCTGCTTTATTGGGCGTCGGACCAGTTGGGGGAACAGCGCATGGAAGAGATCGCCAATGCCCACATGCGGAGAGTATTGGGGATCCATGTGCGATCCGATAATTCGGTGATCCAATCATCCACACTCGACCCGCAAACCGGTAAGGTGCTCAGGACACACACGCATAAGGGATACAGCGATGTGAGCACTTGGGCACGTGCGCAGGGGTGGGCGATTCTTTATACCGCTCATGCGGCAATGGTTCGTCCAAAGGAGCCGCTGTGGCGCGAGTATGCGGTGCGCGTGCTGGACTGGTGGATCGACCACGTGCCCACGGATGTGGTCGCGTATTGGGACTTTGATGATCCAGCAATTCCAAATACGAGCCGGGATACCGCCGCCACCGCTATCGCCGCGGCAGCATCCTTGAGACTTGTGTCCGCACTGGGCGCCACTGCGGGCGCCAAGTACCGAGACTTCGCGGAGCGGACAGTCGACAAACTGGTTTCGGCATATTTGACGCCCGTCGCCCCTTCCGACGAGCGGCCACCTGGAATGCTCACGGGGGGGTGTTTCACCCGAAAAGCGTCGGCGCGGGACATCGACACCGCGCACGACGCAGAACTGATATTTGGCAGTTACTTCCTATTTGAAGCTCTTGCGATCCTCACTGGTCTCGTGACCATGGGGCGGATCTGATCCTGTGTTTGCACCTGTGGTAATGAAGTTCCGTTCGCTGGTTCGCCTCTGCAAAACGGCGATTCCGGGGGACGCCTAACATCGCTTTATCCGATCGGACCCCATCAGAAATTCGAACAGCGGATTTGATTGCACGCGCCACGCGAAGAAATGGAGGCTCCAGCCTATGCGACAAGAGGCGCCGAATGCGCAACAGCTTCGATGGTTCTCACCACGGTTCAGCAAAGTGCTGCGCGATGTGCGGCGGAAAGTTCGGGCTGATCCGCTACTATTGCTGGCGGACGTCCCTTTGCTCCAAGAAATGCGTCGACCGGTTCAAAGCGCGCCGAGAGGCGTACCAGAAGTGGGCTTCGCGCGTTGCAGAGGGCTAACAAAGGGCGGTGTGAGATTGATAGTGCTCTACGACGGTGAGACGGCAACGTACTGTAATTCACTGTCGCCCGCCCCGACGACTTTCCCTTTGCGGGGGGCTCTGGCTCATCGTCCTACTTCACCGACGTCGGCAGATATTCAACGTTCTGCACCAGTGCGTTGAGTTCTTTGCAGAGACTCCAAACAGAAGCTTAGTCCTCCGGCGAAGTTGGACTGTTTTCGCACAGACAAGGCGGCGTTGCCCGCTCTCTCCTCTGCCGTGCAATCGAGGTGCGTAAATGTGCTGCCTTTGTGTCCGAGCGGTTCCTGGCCCGACAGCGGCACTGCTGTGGAACGATTTCCTGCGCCGGGAGCATGGAATCCGGCGGTGAATTTCACCTCAAGGCGGGAGTGGATTATGCGATACGATCGGGTAGACGCGCGTATCCTCGAGATAGTGCAAAAAAACAACCGCCTAACGTCCGAGGTAATCGGTGAACTGGCGGGGCTTTCGGCCACGGCATGCCAACGACGACTAAAGAGGCTCCGTTCGGAAGGCATCATCGAGTCCGATGTCTCAATCGTTTCGCCGAAGGCAGTTGGAAGACCAATCCAAATGGTTGTGTTGGTTACACTGGAGCGGGAGCGTTCGGATATAATTGATAGGCTTAAGAAGGCCATCAAATCATCAGCTGAAGTCGTCAACGGCTTCTACGTTACTGGCGATGCTGTCTTTATCTTATACGTTACCGCACGCAGCATGGAGGATTATGAGGACTTCACTAGACGCTTCTTCCATAAGAACCCGGACATCAAAGGCTTCAAGACGATGGTCGTACTGGATCGGGTAAAAGCGGGCTTTGCTGTTCCAGTTGAGACGCCTCCCTGCAATAGACTAAGCAATCGGTGACGGGTGTCTCAATCCGGCAATTCCGCTGGTGACCTTGCCCCACCGGTTAATCCAGCTTGCAGTTCGCTCTGGCCCAGACGAGGACCAGAGCATGAAGCATAGTGAGGGCAGATTATCGGAATCTTAAAGGAGCATGAGGCCGGCGTTTCGGTCGCCGATCTGGCCAAGCAGCGCGAGAGGTCAAAGAGCGCGACTACCTTAGACAAGCCGACTTGGATTATCGACCTAGTCCGGCCGCAGATCGGTCATCTTCAGATCGGCGCCATCACGTCATCAGACGTGCTGGCGGCGCAAGGAAAACTCCCTGGAGTCGATAGCGTACTCGCGGACGTCGAGCCAGACGGCAAGCAATCCAGACATCTTGGCCGGACTGGTCCACGGCATGAAGTCGATGGGGCATGGTAGACGAAAGGGGACGCATTGAAATGCTGATGTCACGATCCCTCGAAGGGACGTTCGGAACGCTCTTCGTCCTGCTGCTCTTCGCCTGCTTCATGTTCGGCTCTACATTGCTCGCGTAGGTCAGGAAGAACGGCTTAGGGCCCCGATGACCCTGAACGGACCGCGACGCCGCCGATCGTGCTGAATGCGCTGCGTGCATGGAAGCTCCAGTGCCAAGACCGAGCTCGGGCTGGTATTTCCGAGCCCGATGGTGGATGTAGAAATCATCGGCCGCGACTACATCGTCAAACGGGGCCTGTGGCCGGCGCAGATTGCCGCCGGGATCACCAGACGGCGAGCTCGAATTGCCGCCGAAGGTGGTTCAGGAGCGCCTTGCTCATTCGACCATCGCGATGACCCTGGACATCCGACAGACACCTATTTCTGCGTCATGATGACAGCGAGGAATTGGCTGCAGCGGAGCGGGCGTGGTTAATGCGGGGTTAAACCTGCTGTAGGCCCTTGAAAATGTTGGGTATCTGGAGTCAAGAATGTCGTCGATCGACGACATTTGGCGATGTCGACTAACGGCGACATTTTTGGTTGTCAGCGAATGGCGACATCTGATTATGTAAGCGAACGCCGACATTTGGATTTCCCATGCTTACACGTACCGCAGCCGATCTTGGCGCCGTCATCCGCGACCGGCGCAAACGCCTCAAGCTCGATCAGTCGACGCTGGCCAAGCAGGTTGGTGTCAGTCGCCAATGGCTCATTGAAGTAGAGCATGGACATCCGCGCGCAGAACTCGGGCTAATCCTCCGCGTCCTCGATGCTCTCGGCATTAAGCTCGATGCAGACAGCAATCCCTCCGCGGGCCGCAGCGCCCCGAAAACCGCCGTCGATCTGGACGCCATCGTGGCGAAAGCCAAAAAAGGCAAGCCTTAATGGCTGAGCTCATTGCACTCTTGGATGGCAACGAAGTCGGTCGTGTCCGAAGTGACGCACGCGGCCGCCTGACCTTTGTCTATGACAATGCATGGCGCAACCCTGAGGGAGCCTATCCTCTCTCGCTTTCGATGCCGCTTGCCGCTGAGGAGCATGGTCCAGCCGCCATTCAGGCCTTCCTGTGGGGGCTGCTTCCCGACAATGAGCAGGTGCTCGAGTGTTGGGCCAAGAAATTTCAGGTATCAGCGCGCAACGTGTTTGCTCTCATCTCGAACGTCGGTGAGGATTGCGCAGGCGCCGTTCAGTTCGTCACGCCCGATCGGCTGGAGGCTCTGATAACGGGCCGAGATGACAAGATCGAATGGCTTGACGAGCCGGAAATAGCCAACCGGCTTCAAACCTTACGGGAGGATCATGCTGCCTGGCGTCTGCCCCGCGATACGGGTCAATTCAGTCTTGCAGGCGCCCAGCCTAAAACTGCTCTTGTCCTCAAAGACAGCAAATGGGGCATTCCGTCCGGCCGCATGGCGATATGGATCGGGTGAAGGTGCGCGCTGCGCGACGCGGCGTGTATCGCGCTGAGCCTAATCGTGCACACCCGGGTCGCCGGGCTTCAGCCCCAGCAGGCGCGCGCGCGGATTTCGTTAACGTGGTCGGGGATCTGCCCAGCGATGGAGATAAGGGTGGCAGTGACCACATCCGCATCAGCCCGCGTTTCGCGCGAGAACTTCTGCCATTGACGCAAGCCAATTTGATCGAGCTTGTATTCGCCCCCGACTTTCATGGCGAGCTTGACCTTCCGCGGATCGACGCCCGAATCTTCCACCGCACTTTTCACGATCCCGACCGCGCGAAGGCTGACCGTAACCCGCGAGGGGCAGAGCAGCGCGCGGGGAACAACCGGGTCTGCTTCCTGGGCAATCGGGCTATCGTTGTTCATGCATGCAATAGTCACCGACGATATCGAACTCGCCGAGGCACGAAGCTGTGTCTACCGAGGCACGTTCACGAGCCTTGGTCCGAACACCGCTCGCGTCTAGGCTCGGCATGTATGGAAGGCATAATAATTCACATCGGTTGGGAGTATTTCCTCGGCATCTTGAGCGCGCTCATCGCGATGGCCTGGTACTCGAACGGCAGATTTACTGCTCTGGAAACGTCGATGGATTGGGTCAAGAATATGCTGGTTGATTTGAAGAGGTCGATTGATGATGCAAACGCCGGACAAGTCGAGACAAAAGATCGCGTAGCGCAAGCCGCTCAAGCAACAAATTCTTTGGTAAAGCGACCCAACTGGATCAGAGCCGGGCGCGAATTCGGCACTCCCTGGGAGAGCCAATGAGTCTTTTTCGTTGCGCTATGGCGGTATCTAGGTCGGTAAATGTAGGCCCGGGACATGGGTTGGATTCGTCGCATGCGCCCTAAACGAAACATTTGCCGCGCACCGCCATTTCGGCGATGCAAGTCTGTCCCGCCGGAGGGCTCATTTAGAGGTGAGCGCCCGCTTGGACCGCACTACTCGCGAAATTGGGGAGGGCTCCAGCTCCTAGGTTGAAATGAAGAGATCGTGGCCTCGAATTTATGTCTCAGAACAGACTCTACGGGCCGGAACTCCTTCGCGTTAAACTTATTCTGAATGGCTTGGGGCCAGGGCAGCCCTTTCGGTAAGCCGTCCCTGGTGGAGACAAGCGTATTCTCAAAGGACAACCCATTGATTACGGCGCCGACAAAGGAAGCATCTGTGAAGTTGCCACCCTTTATCTCCGTATCATTAAACCATGCGCCATCGAGATTAGCAGATTTGAAGTCAGACCCAGTGATCATTGTGCTTTCGAAATGCGCTTCAGCGAAATTAGCACCGGACGCTTTGACGTTGTCGACAACAGCATCGGTCAGGTTAGTGCCTTTCAATGTCGCTTTCTCGAGTACCGAACCGGAAAGATCACTGTTCGATAAATTTATCCTAGATAGATCAGCTTCAGTCAGATCGAACCGACGCAAATCCGCGTTTTCAAATCGTGCACCTGCTGCTGCTAGAAGCGAGAGGTTCACCTTCAGACGCGTTAGCGCCACGATAATCTGGCCGCGTTCTGGACTCAGGGGCAGCGGTATGCGCCTTGGCGCACCTGGATCTCCCAGGAAATCCAGATAGAGATACGGCACCGCGCTCGAAGTCAGCACAGCTATCCGCGTCGTGAGCGGTTTGTCGATTTTACCTTCAGTATGATCTGCCCGGGCAACCTCCTGCAAGATCGTAAACATCTCACTTACAAACGCGCCGCGCTTTTGTGAATCGGCGACCATGGTCTGTTGGTCGATCTTCTCATTTTGCTGGACCAACAAATCCAGCTGCTTATCGATCTTTTCGTTCTGCGATTTAATCATCATGTTTTGGTCGCGCAGCAACGAGTTCTGGCTAAGCAGCAATACAGCTCCGAGAACGCCTCCGAACGAGATCAAAAGGCCAAGCGCCGCTTGCGCGACAAACCGGCGAGTTGCCCCGATGGAATACCAGGCCAC
Organism: Bradyrhizobium sp. USDA 4486; assembly: GCF_054057995.1. NCBI lineage: Bacteria > Pseudomonadati > Pseudomonadota > Alphaproteobacteria > Hyphomicrobiales > Nitrobacteraceae > Bradyrhizobium > Bradyrhizobium sp. USDA 4486. The sequence goes on along the minus strand of NZ_JBSRZV010000001.1, from coordinate 5,086,293 downwards.
GCCCTCCCCTACTGCGCGTCCAAAATGCTCGACAGCTTTGGTAGAGTCACCCGCAGTGTACGCACGGCTCGACTTAGTGAGATCATCTACCATCGCGGCAAGCGTCCCCCGAGCGCTTGAAAAAATGCGCGGCACAATCAGGAGCGCCGAAACACCTGCGATAGCGAGGCAGACACCGAACGCAGCAAAGACACCAACGACGAAGGAGAACAGCAGGTCTCCAGAAAGCTCGAGATATTTCACTGCCAGAAAAAGCGCCGGACCAAGGCTGGCGCCAAGCAGCAGACCAATGATCAGCGTGTTAAGGAAAAGCGCGGACCTGCCTCGCTGCTCCTCTGACTTAACACCTTTTTCCAATTGCGCCGACATCCGTTTTCGGATCCCTCGGGCAAGTTGAACCCATGCTTGCGGTAGAAATGTATTTTAACTCCTGCTTCCTGAACAGGGCCAATGTGCCGTTCGAAATCGTTGGCTGTACGTCAGCTACGACCTATGAAGTCGCGGCTGAAACCGAGAGGCCACGCCCAGCGCGCCCCCTGTTTCGAGCTAGGAAAGTCTTGGCGACCAGACGCTGTAGCCGAGCGTATCCTGGCACATTGACGAGAAGCTTCCGGCACCGAAACTCTCACTGTAGCTAATCCAAACCGGGGGCGTCGCCGACCCTATAACTTGTCTCCCAACCACAGTTGCAATTGCTGGTGGATCGCTCCAGCCCCGGCAATCCTCAGGCTCTCGTCGGTGTGCCCGCTTCCGAGCCGCATCTTAGGCAGCGGCGACAACAATCGGTATCTCGCGGTGTTGCGGCGTAGCTTGCCATGGATCTCCCCTGATCACCTCGACACGGGCCTGTCCGGATTGAAGCGCGCGAAACAATACGTTGGTTGGCGGTCCGAACGGGCTCAGCACACGGCCGTCATCCGAGAGTACTCCGGCTGAATAAACTCCCAGCAGTTCGATGATCGCCTCGCCTTCCAGAAGATGACCGCCGCTTGCTCCAAACATCAGTACGTCTCCCACCCGCACGTGGAGCACGGGTGGGAGCTCCTGGCACGCCTGGATCTCGACGAGGCGCGGCAAAGCGTTACGGTACCAGTTCCTCGTCCACCTCCACATCTTCCGATGGCGACCATTCGTCGGCAAGACCCATTTGAGCTTGGATCGACGGTGCACCCTCGGACGAAACCTTCGGGTAGATCTGGCCCGCAAAGGCATAGTCGGTGGCGTTGATGTCCGAGCCTCCCCGGATCGGCTGACCGTCTTTAGTAATCGATCCTGGAAGTTGATAGCACATGATCGAATCTTGGTCCGGTGGGGTGGCCATGATCGAGTCCTGGCTGAGCGGTGTCAGCACCTGCTGGTCCACCATCTCACGAGACCACCCCTGTGTACGCAGGAAGAAGTCATAGGCCTTCTGCGGGTCTATGAGGTCAACGAGTTCCTCGCGCATGTGTTCATGCGGGAAGCCGAGCGTGTGCCCGGCTTCATGACGCACGACACGATGGAATTCGCTGTCCTCCGTATTCATGGTGAAACCCTGAAGGTTCAGCGTCGGCCGATTACTGGGAATGTGCAGGATGTCGGTCCCGAGATAAGACCAGTATCCGGCCTGATTCCGCGAGATGCGGACCTTCCCCACACCACGGGTCTCCACGAACGAGATCCCTGCGGTTTGGTTCCAGGCATTCATGTGCTGAATGATCCGGCGACGAAGATCGCTTGGTCCACCATCCAGGAAGCTGACCGTGAGGCGGCGCTGTTGCGGGCCCCAATACTTGCCAACCAGGACTGCAATTGCTGCCGGCGAGAGTACCAGGCCGCGTGCCACGGAGCCGATGGCACCGAAGCTAACTCGGTTCATGGGATTGATGGTCGTTGCAGTCTTCGCCGCCTTTTCGGCCAGACGGCCGGGCAGCTGCTTAATTGAACAATGCGCGTTTTTTCCACCCGCGTGATTATGTGGGCGCCGCGCCGTTTCGCCCTGTGGCTTATCGTCCTCGTCCATATACCGTCCGGTATCCGCGGCTGCCTGAGCCACCTCAGCGATTCTCATCAAAGCTTGGCGGAGTTTCTGTTCGCTGTCGCTCATGTCATTCTCCTCCCTGTGCTGGTTGCTGGGTATCGACTGCCCCACCAAAGAGGTGGCATATGCTCGATCGCGGCAGTTGTTGTCTGCTGCCGCGTTTCGTCCATCTCTTCGAACCGCCTTTACCGTCAAGGTGGTCTGCTTGCGTTTCTATTCGGTGTTGATCAGTCACGCTCTTGCGGATTACGTAGCGAACGCTGCCGTCTGGGCCGAGGATAACCGTTGAGCCGCCGAAGGCCTCACTGAACGTTCCCGAGTTCCGCTTGCACCAACGCCGCTGGGTGATCTCGGCCACAGTATCGAACGTGACTTGCCGGTCCGGGCCGACGCGCCGAAGGGATCGAATAGACCCAACAACAGCAGGATCGACGTGGTCGCCGTTCAATTGCACGTCGCCTGGTAAAGCGCAGCCGAACGCGCGTGCGTATCCTGGCCGCATGGCGTAGGACCCGAGCGCTTCCGCTTGACGGCGCAGTTCGCTCTCGTCGGCTGCTCGCCCGGGGTCGCCCGCAAAACGCAATCTTTTGAAGTGAAGCTCTTCGATCGGCTTCATATTCTCGTCAGGCGGTCGCCAGAGCAGAGAATCCTCCGCGAGATCCGGCACGCCATCGGCGTAGATGCGCCGACGGGCAAAGGAATCGATGATGGCCTCACGATACCCGAACGGGTCGTCCTGAACGAGATCGAAGTCCGCAGTGATAACCGCTCGCAGATATTCGCCAAAACGCAGGTCGAATGGCGGGCAGTAGTCGATGGCACGTATGCAAATGGAAAGGAATTGTGATGCCAATGTGCTTGCCTGGTCGGCGAGAATTTCGCAAAGCTCCGAGTCTGGAGCCTCAGCGGGAGCCAGACGAGCCAGGCGAATGAATCGCTTTGTCTTCCGCCGAAGTATCGTCGCGAATGCTTCGAAGATCGCCGTTACCAAAAGCGAACCGCGCTCGTGCGGCTCGTCCCCGGCTTGGTCATATCGTCTGACGTTGCGCTCCTTGTCTTGTCCAAGCCCCGCAGGATCGATGGCCGATCGCAATGGTCTGCACGAGCCTGTGGTATGTCCGAATTGGGTCGCGAGTGACAGAAGTACCTCATCGGGCGCGACCCCCGACCGCTCAATCGCGGCACGAACAACATCCGAATACGAGAAGTGCATCAGTATTGCCACAAGGTCGGCAAAACCCTCGTGAAAGGCTGGGACATCGGGGTGGGTCGGCAGCCGAAAGCGCGGCCGAAGACCGTCCAGCAACGCATGGGTCATCTCGTGCACAATGATGTCGTGTGAGAGACTCGTGAACACCCGGCCGCCGGGACGATTTCTTCCCTGAACACTATCATCCGCTGCGTAGTAGCCGAATTTCAGTTCCCCTGCTGATGAGTCGTAATAGGCATTGCGATCACAGAACGCCTGTGGCCGGATTCTGAGCTTCGCATCAGCTTGGCCGGGCTTCGATTGAAAGCCCCAGCACGGATCGCGTCCGAGCGCGCGTCTGAAGACATCGTACGTAGATGCGCAGACCGCGTAGACCATCTGCTGCCGGAACAGCGGGTCGGACGGCGAGGGGGCCCGCCCATTTTCTATCAAGATCCGAGGATCATCTAAGTTTACGGGCTTGTTAAGTTGCTCCGTCGTCTCGTTCCAATCGACCACCTCCAGGACGCTGCCCACGAAGCCAGAGCGCCCCGAACGCAATGGCTCAAATGGGACATTCAACACCGCCACGGCGCCATCCAGCCGACTTGCAGCTGGATCGAGCGTGTATATTCTGAGCGGTCGATAGATCGGATCCTGATGCGTCCGTTGATACGGCTGCATAGAGGCAGTCGCTAAGAAAACCGGATCCACCACGAAATAGTTGGTCGATGCCGTCAGTTCACGCTGTACCTTGCCGATTTTCGGACGAGGTACACTCGATGCGCTATCAGGCGTCATGGATTGAAGCGGCGTTTGCGCCTGAATATTCATAACCGACTCCCCAGCACAACTTAGCTAGTAGAGCGCGATCCTTTTGGCGTAGATTTGACCCGGGTGTTACCGAACATATTTTGTTCGAATGGCCACCCAAGTGTATCGACATCGCACGTCAAAAACGGCACGCAGCTATTGCAACGTCATCGATCGCCGGTGTGAGAGCTTGCTCACTCTACAAGCTTGAATAAGCCAACCGGCGTATTTCAGCAGCCTGACTCAGCTCGTTTCTTTACCAAAAATGGCGCGTCCGCCAATGTGTCCGCGAACATATTGCTAAAGGTAAAGTAGCTTGCGCAGTCAATGCACTATTATATCTGCAGCCGTGCGCCACGGTTGTCGCGTTATCTAATGGGCCGAAGGTCACTGATGCTGCCCTACGAAGGGCTTCGTAGTTTACTCCAAATCTCAACCGCCGGGTAGTTCTTGTCTCTAGGACAACTTGTCGCGCAGCGGTTGTTGCCCATGAGACGCTCGCGGCTTTGTGCCCAGAACAGTCGATGCTGAGAGCTTTCTGTCTTTCTGTCCCACGGCTGCGTAGACTGGAACTCAGAATCAAGAGGCCGTTTCGAGACCGGGCGTTGGCTTTCGGGAATTCGCATCGCACGGATGATGGTTCGAACATTAGCCGACCCTTTCAAGCACACCGCGATCTTCTTGGATCTTATTAGACATTTCGTCGTTCGGTGATGATGCGGCAGTCGGACGATCGATGGACTCGGGCACCAGGCGACCTGCGCTTAATCGGCCCTGGCGCTCTAAAACTATGTCCCGCATCTCTCGTATTACGAGCAGCATGCAGGCATCGGAAACCCGTTTGTGCCGTTGGTTTCCAGTTTTCCCAATGATCCTTTTGAACGCTCCGAAGCGATTTACGGTGGCGTTCGCGTCACGCATGATCTTAATATCAGCCTCAATCTCTTCAGATCTCTGACTTTCGCCGAAAAAATCCATTAATGTCTTGCACCACGATGAAATGCGACAATACGCATCACACCAAGTCACCTTCCTTGTCTCAAATTCGTGCACCACTTGGTGGAGTCAGAATATTCAATTTCTTCAAGAATTCGTTTCCTTCGCGTTTCATCGAAGAGATCGCGTCGGGTCCGGATGGCATTGCGGATCTGTTCGAGCTTTAGCTGGGTGTTACTCAGCTCTTCCATCCGCGCAACGAAGAACTTGGCGACGATTTGATATCAGTCGTCACGTTGCTCGAGGCGCGAGCGGATCATTCGTTTTGTCTGCTTGGTGGCGCGATACAGGTCGTCAACTTGCATAATCAGATCGCGCAACGAGGCAAGGTTAGATTCAGTTCGCACTTTGGAAGCACGCAAAGTAGACAAAACGAATGTGAAGAAGCCGCCGAAAAGAACTACAAGAATGAATTGCAGGCCGATCTCTTCGATCTTGGCTTTGGACAAATCAGGCGCCTCGATCGGCGTTGTCTGACCGACCGATATCGAGGCTGTCGCAGCAGAATCAAGCGGCTGAGAAAAACAGGTCGTCGGCGTCGCCATCAGACTGAAGCCTGATCCCGCGAGAAGCGCCAAAGACAGAACGCTCTTCCGTAGACCTAATAGAATCCAATGTAGACGAAGCATGTTGTGCATATCCGCGCCCCTCTAGGATCCGGATTGGAACACACCTGCCGAAGTTACTTACCAGGATTTATTGGTCGACAATGTAATCTGCTTCACAAAGAGAAAGGCTCCAAACCAAATGAGGTCTGAACAGGCCGGCGGTGGGTGGAGTAAGGAGCCCAGTGCATCGCCGTGAACGCACGATGCATCTACATCATCTCAACGTCGGTCGTTGTTTCGACCGCGAGATGCGCAGCGCATCACGCTGCTGCCTGAAAACCGGGGACGGAGGTCCCGATCATTTGGCCTTTCTTATTGCGACGTGTGATTAGCCGCGTTTGCGGGTGAGCGCGGACGCACGATCTATATCGGATATATATCGAGTGAACAGACTCCCTTCATCGTTACCCGAATAGTTCCAAAAGAACTAACCTTTAGGTTGCTGCACAAGGAGCAACGATTGCAGAAGGCGACGATTCTCCTTGTAAGGAAGTTAGTAGGAAGACCGCTTCGAGGGCGGTCTTTGGTTATCGCTGACCCGGTGGTGAAAAAGTTTCGAGGGTCGAAACAATCATGTCATCATTGAAGGCCGGATCGTTACACGGCCTCTGCAAGAAGTGGTCATCGATTGATTGATGCAATTGTTTTTGCGTTCGCCTTGAGTCTCGTGATTGTGTCGCTCCCTCCGTTCTGGAGAGAGTCACCGCTCCGGTCGCGCTGACCAAAAGTCCTGGCTCTGGAATGTTCCGAGAAATTGTTCGGCTACTCGTGATCAGCCGAGCGGTAAGGCAGCATCTGAACCGCTCCAAATGTACGCGGAACGCTTGAGCCGCACGCGCCGAGGCTCAAAATACCGAAAGGTATTTGTCCGCGGGGCCGTCCCAAAGCTGGATTTCAAGAAATCGTCCCCTGACATCTTTGCTAATCTGAGCAGTAGGCAGGCGTGGAGATTCGATGGCTCCAGCGCTGTAAAGGGCTAAATGCGTGACAGTTTGCTTTAGCAGTATGGCGATTTCGACCCGGGTGGCGAAATACTGCTTTTGAGCACTCAGGCAATTCGCGACTCTCTCCGCCAGCTCAAGCAACTTGCTCCTTTGCTCGCCTCGAAATCGCTGAGACAGGGCAGGATGTATCAAGAATGCGAAGACCGTCGCCTCAAAGTCCCGATATGTCCACGCTGTTCGAGTGCATCCATCGCCATCAAGGTCTTGTGTACATGCGAGAACTTGCACATTCGCGACGCGGTGGAGAACTATTTCGTTGCCGCAATAAGCGCAGGTAGTGAGGCCTGCGAAGATGTTTGCAAGATCGTTCCCTTTACGGCCGCGGTTTGCAAGATTTTGTTGGCGAGCAATCTGCGCGCGCTCGAACGTTTCTTGATCTATGACGGCTGGATAGTAACCACTCACAGGGGGGCCATTGGGGATGCCTTTCTTGTGACCGCTTGCGAAGCTTTTGGGCTGGTACTCTCCGTAGGTAGCGCGATTCCGTAACATATAGTCGATGGTGGTGTGATCCCACTTTGTAGATTGCGTGAAGGTCGGCACCTTTCTTTCATCCAGGTAATTTGCGATCGCGTAACTGCCCATTCCGCCGATAGCCAATTCGAAAATCCGCCTCACGACGTGGGCGCGCTCCGGTATAAACAAGAAGCTCAGTCGGTCTTTGCTCAGCCCTAGCCAGCTTGGTGCCGCTGAAATCTTCTTTTTCTCAGACATTTGGAATCCATCGGCTTCATAGCTTCTAAGTGATCTTCTAGTCGGCTCGATTCGGCTTTTCCACCGTCGAGCGGGCCTAGAACGAAGTGGCTGCGGGTCCCGCGCGCTTCCCCAGTTCCAGATCTCGCCTGTCCATGCGCACGCCCAGAGAGCGTGGATTGGTTATGAAAATCAGTTGGTTATAGTCGTGTGGTCGCTCTCACGGTTGCGTGATTTTTGTGCAACAGTTGCCCAGATTCGATTTGATGGAGACCATTCACCCTGTTTCGGTGGTTGCGTGTGCAAGGGTCCTCGATCATGGTGATCACGCGACGGAGGGGGGCATCCCGAGGTCGTCCCGTTTAGGTCTTTCGCTTAAGTCCCTCGCGTTCATGCGGGTGTGTCCGAAGACGCGAAGAGGTTTAGGCGTGGGTTTCAGAGGGGGTTGGGGAATTGACCGCTTGGTCAAAAAACCTTCCCTGTAGAGCAAACTTGGAGGTTTAACATGAAGTTGGTTAAGAGCCTTTTGCTCGGTTCAGCGGCGGGTTTGATCGCCGTTGGCGGAGCGCAGGCAGCCGATCTCCCCGTGAAGGCCAAGGCGGTCGAGTACGTGAAGATCTGCTCCCTGTATGGTGCCGGATTCTACTACATCCCGGGCACCGACACCTGCATCAAGCTGGGTGGTTATCTGCGCGCTGAAGTCGCGCTGAACACCAACAGCGTCTTTGACAGCCAGCGTACCTCGCCTGCTGCTGGGCGCAATCGCCTGAGCAACTACTACACCATGCGCGCTCGTGAAGACCTCAACATCGACACGCGCACCGCCACCGAGTACGGCGTGGTCCGCACCTTCTTCGACGGCGTGTTCTCCTGGACCACCGGCGGTTATCAGGGCACCGGCTCTGCGTTCGGTGGCACCGCCTATACCAGCACGCTGGCCCTCAACACCGCTGGTGCGACCCCGGCGCTGGTCGGTTCGTCGATCAATCCGACGGACGGCGGCACCTCGGGCGGTTCGCTCGGCGTGTATTATGCCTTCATCCAGTTCGCCGGCTTCACCATGGGTAAGGCCGTGTCGCAGTTCGACGCGCCCTGGACCAACTACCCGGGCAACAACTTCGACGGTCTCGTCGGCGGCTCGGGCACGGTCACCGGTGTCAACCAGTTCAGCTACACCGCCGACTTCGGTCAGGGCGTGACGGCGGCGTTCTCGGCTGAAGATAGGGCGGCCTATTACGATGCTGGCAACCTCAACCTTAGCTCCGTGGCTGCTTCTGGTGCTGCTGCTATCGCCGGTCTGACCACTGGTGCGGTTGGCGCCAACGCCATCGGCGGCACACGTTCGCCGAACCTCGTCGGTATGGTCCGCGTCGACCAGGCTTGGGGTCTGTTCCAGGCGTCGGTCGCTGCGCATGACAACCACGTTGCCTACTACGGCCCGACCGAAATCACCGGCCACCCCGACGACAAGTGGGGTTGGGCGGTTCAGCTCGCTCTGTCGATCAAGAACATCCCGACCGGTGCGGGTGACGTGATCAACATCCAGGGCGTCTACACCGACGGTGCGACCCGCTACAACTTCCAGAACCTGGCGGGCGGCTCGTACCTCATGTACGGCACGTCGAGCGTTGCCTACGGTAGCGTCGGTGCAGCTATTGCTCCCGACACTGTGTTTGTGAACGGCAGCAATCAGGAAACCGTCAAGACCTGGGGTTTCCGTGGTGCCTACACGCACAACTGGGATGCCTACTGGAACACCGCGATTTACGGTGCTTACGCTCAGGCTCAGTTCGGCAGCGGCGCGAAGACCTTCCTCTGCGGTCCCACTGGCGTCTTCTCGACGGTTGCGGGCGTGACCTCGTGCAATCCTGACTTCAACATCGCTCAGGTCGGCTTGATCACCCGCTGGACCCCGGTCAAGAACCTGACGTTCTCGGCCGACTTTACCTGGACCCATCTCGACCAGAAGTATGCTGGCGTCGTTACCACCGGCGCCAACTTCCCGGTCGCCAAGCCGCCCGCCACCTTCGAGCTGAAGGATCAGGACAGCCTGGTTCTGCTGCTCCGCGCTCAGCGCAACTGGTAAGTTTGGTTTTAACGACCTAACCTCCAAGGCCCTCGGCGGGAAACTGCCGGGGGTTTCATTTTGCGCGCATTGCGTTGCGGCTGGGCACGCCCGACGACTAGGCGCGTCCCAAGTTATCAAGAAGGCCTGCTCTCAAGGACGTGCGGGGCGCCCCGCGATCAGGACACGTCGATTGCAAGCAGGCGTGCAGCCAGCCGCGCATTCTTGGCAATAATCGCAAGCGCCGCGTTCAGATCCGCCATCGTTTTCTCGTCGAGCCCGTTCGACATGGTCGAGTTCAGTGCGAGCTTTCGCTTCGACAGTTTGTCAAGCGCCTTTGTTGCCTTCGTGGTTAGCGACATCAGAACGAAGCGTGCGTCGTCGGCTCCCGGCCGCCGTGACAGGAAACCACGTTTTTCGAGAGCTTTGGTCTGATTGGTCACAAAAGCCGGATGGACCCGTAACTTGTTGGCGACGTCTATCCCAGCAACGCCTCGTCCATCGTCAAGTTCGGTGATAGCCATCAAAATCAGCCACTGGGGTTTGGAAATACCCAGTAGCCCAGCCCAACTGGTGTGAATATTCTCCAGTTGAGAGTGAACCTCGACCACGTTCCAAATGAATTCCGTAATCGCTCTGTCGAGTTTCTTCTCGATCATGCTCGCTCCCGACGTGTTCTAGAGGTGACCGAGAGGCCCCTTTACCGGAGTTTGCGAGGCATCTCGAACGGCCCGCACCGATGTGCTATGAGACCGTCGCCGAACCACTCCTCGATGCCCGCAGCGTCGGCCAGCTCCGTAACCGCGCCCCGCATAGGTCGTGTTTGCACGTGAAGTAAACATTACTTGATGAATTACGACAATTACTTTGCGAAAGCGACAGGGCGATTGAGCTACCAGCTCCGTGAGCGAATCCCAGACTTGCGCTTACGACAAATACGAACAACTTCGTAGGTGGGAATAGCCGAAATGCCCGACAGATCTCCCATCCAGCACGGTCTTAGCCCCATCCGGAGCTGCGTGCTCCTGATCGCGATTTTGTATTTGGCAATGGTGCCAGGCTTCAATTTCGCCTCAGCTTCCTCGGCAATGGCACGCGCGCTGACGAGGCGCGCGCGACGTGGGCGGAAGGTCGAAGGTGGCGGCGCCGACACACAGGTCGATGGGAAACCATCGCTCATAAGGTCTTAAGATACTCAACAAGCGCTCGGCGCTCGGCTTCGGTCAATTCTGGTCCGATGACGCCAGGCGGCAGCTTCGTTAAATCGGTTTCCTTCCTCGAACGAATGTCCGCGATTGCTGTTGCCAAGCAGCGACACATCAAAGTTCGTAATGCCGGCCGCACAGCTCTCGATCGCCTTTGCTTTTGTAACAAGCCCGACCTTGACCGGGTCGAACGCACGACTGCCGACGCAAAACGACGTCGGCCGTTCGGCTTGCGGCACCAACATGTCTCTCAGTGTCGGAACGGACCCATTGTGAAGATAAGGAGCCGTTGCCCAAACACCGTCCAATGGGCGAGCCCGGTACTGAGGCTCAAGGGCGAGTACTGTCTCGTCCTTGCCGTTGTGGCTCGCGCGCGCCCCGACATAGACCCGCTGGTTTTGGCAGTTCTTCCGAGGCCCCCACATTTGCCGCTTGGTCTCTTCAGAAGTGCCGTTCGCAATGACCCATTGATCGATCGTTTTGCCGACCACGTCCATGAGCGCGAGTACAAACAGAGGATCTACGCCTTTATCTGCCAGAAGGCCACAACCTCCGGCTTTGTTGAGGTCATCTGCAGGATTTAATGCGAGTGCCTCGGGTAGGTGAACGCGCCGCGTCGTAAGGACGTTAGATTGTTGGCGGTCGGTGCCGATCGCCGAGACCGGCATCTGGACGACGTTAAAATAATGCCGTCCGCCGATCTCTACCCAATTCTTCTCGCTCTTGGCTGAGCGATCGGGGTTCTCTGCGCGCCAGAACGAGTCTTCCGGCCACTTTTTGTCGAAGGCAGCATCGTTCACCGGGCCTCGGTGGCATTCAAAGCAGTGAGCACGATAAAGATCGCGACCCTGTTCAACGAGCTTTTCATCGATCGCCCAGGCCGGGTCACTGCGGAATTTCTCCTGCGCGTCCTTCCATCGGGGGGCTACGAGCCCGGTGAATTTTCTGCCTCCTGCATCTTCAGACGAAAAGGGATCGGTGCCGCGCAGAAGCTCTTCGAACCGCGCGATGTCGGAGAGACGTATGGATGAGGCAAAGAGCGGCCTTCCGGGCGCGGCAGCGGTCATATTAATTTTTGCGCTGACACCGAGCGCTTCGCCCGCATTTCGAACGAGTTCGTTGAGAACAGATGCGTCATACTGTGCCCAAAGGAAATACGGCGTGTCCCAGATCGGTGGAAAGCTCACGGGGGCATCGTGGCGCGCGAAGTTGCCCTTGAGGAGTGGCTCGGACAGTTCGCCGGTCAAGGGATCGAGTAGATTGCTATAGAAAACCTGGTTCCCGATCCGATTCAGCGCATCAAGTCGACCGAACCCTTCATCGAGATCCGCTACTCCCTGTCCCATCAAAAGTCTGTCGGTCTCTGCCTTTTGGTTCTTGATCTTTTGGAGTGCTAGCTCAAGATCGCTTCGAAGCTTATTTCGATCGACGCTCTGCCCTTTGATCTGCTCCAGCTTGCTGGCGAAACGCTCGAAACGCCATGGCAAGATCAGCGTGTAGCCGATAGACAGCCCGACGGCTCTTTCAACCTCGCCAAGATTGACCATCGCCGGCCCACCGTCGAACCGTATGCTGACATTCTTGTATTCGAGATGACCCGTATGACAGGCGGCGCAGGTTAGCCCGATCTGATCTTCATACGGGACGCCAGTCGCCGGATCGACACCGCCCTTGAGTATGGCAAAGCCGACCGGCAAAGCATTTGGGTTGGCGGGCGCGCTTGGAGTCCAACCGGGGTTGGCTATGTCCCCATTCGGCGCATCGTCGTGATAACCGTATGCGGGCGCAATACCGGCGAAGTCCTTTGAGCCAGGACTGGGAATGAAGCCGAGGCGGCGCAGGTAGTTCTCGTCCGTTAAGCTCGTGTAAGAGAAGGACAGCTCCGGGCGTTCCAGGGCCAAAAACCACTGATAAGGGACAGGGATGGTCGCCGTCCCCTGCGATGTGTGGTGAAACCAGTAACGCTGGCGGGCGCTCCAATTTTGCGGGAGCCAATAAGCGCTTTCTATTTTTGATGGCTCGGGCAGGGTCGCAGGCAGTAATTGAGCGACGAGATTGGCATCGTTCTTGATCTTAAGGGCTGCGTCGCGAACCTTCTCCGGGGCGAAATACACCAGGCCGGCCGCCATGATCACGACAACGACGGTTGCTAATAACAGGCTGGTGATATGAGGCCAGCGCATCCACCAGGAATAAAGACGAGAGCCAAAAGAAGGTCTGCCCATAGCAAGGACTCCATCCATCTTTTTCGTCCGTCCAGCCGGCCCGGCAGGCTACCGGAAACGGCGACGGCGTCTGTTACTTGTTCAGCAATTGGCTATTGATGAAGGCGACCACGTCGGACGTCTCGGCTGCCGCGCGCCTGGTTATCGTCGCCGCTGCCGGGCCGCCGCGCAAAAAGGATGGGAACCAACCGAAGTTGCGAACATTCCAGTTTTCTTTCGGCCACACCGCGCGGTTGACGCCCAGCGCTACGAAATTTGGAATTTTCCTGGCGAGTGGCTGTGCCGTCTCGGTGTGACAGCTCACGCAATCGGTATTGAAAAAGTGGCTCTTCTTCGTATCAGCAATGGTATTGACGATCTCGATGATGCGGCTGTTGGGCACGTTACCATCGATGAACTCGGAGGTCGAAACACCCTTACGATTACCTTGGGGCAAGGGCGGATTTTGCAATGCCGCGTGTCGACAGGTGACCGGGTTTTGATTGTTCGTGCCCGGTTGTGGGACCACGTGCTTTCCGCCCACGGCGCTGAACATCTGTGCCACGTGCATCCCATCAAGCGTAGGGCCGGGGACTGGGATTAGGCCTGCTTGCGGGACCCTTAACATCGACACAAAAATCCAGGGTTCGGGCGGGGCGATGCCCATCACGGCCATGCTGTTGAGGCGGTGCGGCGAGAGGTGCTTCTCAATCAAAGCCTTGAGTGCATCGCGGAACGCCTTTGCCGATGCTCCTACAAGACCCGGATGCACATTCAGATCACCCGCAGTCGAGACTTTGACATTGCCAAACTGTCCGGCCCCAAGCTGATCGCGCAAGGTTGCGACATCACGAAGGATCGCCTTGAATGCTTCGTCGTCCGGATGGGATCGCGGGAACGGCGCGCAACCTTCCAGAGGCGGGTCCGGGGCGAGAGTGAAGCTGAAGATAAGGTGGCCTGCAGTGTCATGAACCTTCAAGCCGTCCGGCCCATTGGTCACCGGCTGAATGATGAGCCGGATCTGTGGTTGTCGGCCAAACTGCGCGATGATCTCCGGCGACAATCCCGGCGCGCCCGGATCGATCCGGATGCCGGCCACAAACCAGGCGCCAATCTTTTTCACGGCATCGGGAAACTGAATGTGCCGTGCACCCGAATCCGGCACGCCCGGATGCTCCGGATTTTCGGCGTTGGCGATAAAATGCGCGAAATCCGTGTCGGAAAATAGCCGTTGCGGCGATCCCGAAGGGCCCGCAAGATCGGACACGGCGATTAGATTGGCAAGGTCGGCCGCCGACTTCGGCGCAGGAAAGAGAATAGATACATCATTGGGCGCAAGCGGCCTCGACGCGGCTTGCGCCGGAGCCGTTCCTACCTCCAAAGCTGCGACGAACGTCAACCCCGCCGCTAACAAGCTTGCGAGCCGTCGCGGAAACAGAGATCCGTTGATTTGACCCCTCGCGATCATTGGAAAATCCCCCTGTAAGAGCAAAAATTTAAACATCAGCTGTCGAACAACTACATCTCGCCGCCACGCGCCTCGCCAAGGCAATGCGGGCGACCGGATCAAACCCTTCATTCCTCACCGTAGAATTGGCTTTGCAAGGTCTTGAGTTTCGTCGGATGCAACGCCTCCTCGATACAGCCGAGGAACATCTCACTGCGTGCATTGACCCGCGCGTGATCGGCTGGATGCGTCATATCCGTTTGCAACGCGCGCACCGTTGTCCAGTCGTTCGCACGATCCTTGAGCAATTCGAACAGCGTTCGGCGGTTGTCCGGCGGAGATAACCGGCCGTCCTTATACCGGTGCAGTCGGAAGTGAGCGAAGGTAACCTTAGCCGAGATCTTCGCATCAAATAGCGCGTCGGGTAGCGTTAGCAGATCAAGTCCTTGCAGCTCGCGTAGCTGCACCATCTGATCCTGCGCTTCCTGATACTGCTCACGGCCGACCAATTGATACATTCCTCTCGGGCGAAACAGCCAGCCGTCGTCCGTTCCGGGCTGGTTGCCAAAGTCGTTGTCATCGTAAGCGAGCACGAAATTGGCCAGTTCCTTGGGATGATTAAGCAAAGAGTTCACGTCGACGGCTGGCTTGTTTGCGGCCAGGAGCCTTGAGTTGTTCTTGTCAATGCGGTCGCGCCATTTCTGCGGAAGTTGAGAAACCGCGCTGTAAGAAAAGTTCTCGCTGCTGCGGGTAAAATCGGCGCTGTCGTAAGAGACGGATCCTAGAATATAGGCAAGGATACGGGGATCCGTTTCCTCGACGCGATCCCATTCCTGCAACAAGGCTTTGACCTGCTCGGCCTGATAGTAGGCCATATAGCTCTTGCGAGATGGCGGAACGGGTGGAGGGGCCGGCGAATGATCTTTGCGCGATTGACTCAGCTGGTGCTCGTAGGCGGCGACTTTTTCCTGATATTCCTCATAACCGCGCTGTTGCAACCAATTGCTCTCATAACAAGCAAGTAATGGCTGCGGCTTGATCTTTGGAGTTGGTTGATATTCCTTCGCTAGCTCGTCGGCGTAGGCAGCGCGTGCAAGTTTGGCATCCTTCAGGGTTTCAAATGCGGTCGCGACCGATCCATTCAGAAGATGGAACAACTTCACCTGCAGGCAATCTGCATTGCTCTGCCTTTCGCGGGACTGATCGAAGTCGTCCTTCGGCACGCAGTCCCAAAAACGGCCGCTGCTCAAAGAGATGATATCCTCGGTCTTCTGGGACAACGTCCAGCCGAGTGGAAGGCTATAGAACAAACCTGTTATGTCCGTCCGGCCGAATGTTGGAAAGCGCTGAACACTTGGCGTCACTTCGGCGTCGGGGCGACGGTCGATGCTGGCTGCATGATTGAGGGCCACATAGGTTCGGGAGGTTCGTGTGCTTAGAAGCGCGCGTACCGGCTCCATGAGCTCACCGAACATAAATGAACCATGATCACCGAACTGCCCGCTGACGAGGGACAGCAGGTAAATCCTGAATTTCGGCGCATCGGAGGTGCCCTTGATGGCGTTAAGCTTCTCAATCAAGTCGAGCGCTGTCTCAATCCCAGAGTTCTCCACATATCCGCCGTCCACCAGGCGCGCCTGCGGATGAGAGGTTATGCAGTCATTTTTGACTGAGACGGTCGCCGCTGGCGTCACCCACGGAAAACGCGCGCTCGTGAAAGCGGCCGTGCTGAGCGGAATACGCAGCGAGTGGCTCTTGACCGTTTGTTCCGTCCCAGTGCCCGCACGTTCAAGCGCTGCAAGAACACACAGGTCTGTGTCTTTGGGGTGCAGCGGATCGAAATCAAAGGGAGAGATGACGGCCCGTTTGCCGCTGCCGGCGTCCGTCGTGTTGAACAACAGGGCCGGCATGTTGTTGTCGGGCGTCCAATGGGACTGGAAGTCAGCCCTTAGCAAATTGGATTGATTGCCGCTGCCGTTGTTGCTGCGGAGGACTCTGTCACCGGCGTTCTCCAACGTGTATTCGAGGAAGCGCGCGCGATCGAAGGCCGGGATCGCGAACGGTGAAAACATCTGAGTGAAGTCAGTAAACAGAAAGCCAGCAACCAAAGGCGACAGAAAATCGGTTGCCAAGACGCTTGCAACCCGCTGCTCGACCGGCCCAGGAGCATCAATATCTTGGACCCGTCCAACCCCTGCCAGGAAATCCGCGATTTTGGGGCATGTTTTGGCGTCGACGGCATTCGGATCAAGGGACGCATTTTCGGCGTGGAGCGCAGCGGCGAAGATTGCCGAACCGACGCTGCCCCCGGACACGCCGCTTATCGCAAACAGATGTTGGCGAAATGCCGGACAGAGATCCTGCATCCGCGCAAGAAACCGCGCCGCATTATTGGCGGCATAGATTCCTCCGCCTTGAGCCGCCACAATGAAGACGGGATATTCGCCGAGCCTCTTGGCTTCCTCTACCCGCGGTTTTTGTAAAAGCCACTCGCGGAATGCGGCGGCTGCGGACGTGCGCGCCTTTTCCTGCGTGCTACTTGCTTCAGAGACGTTACGCAGTTCGTGGTCGTCACCTCCCAATAAGGAGGCAAGCAGAAACAACCCACCGAACACAAGCGGAATAAACGGAAACGCAAATCTGATGGTCAGGAGAGCAAAATGGACCGTGAGACCAAGGACGCAAACGGCAAAGAGAGCGATCACGCCGAACGATCCGACAAATTGTGCGAGCCTATCAGGCAGCATAAGGAATGCTGCTGTCAGCAGCACGATGCCGCCGATCGAGAGCGCGAGAAACCTGTAACGGATGAAGTAAGCGTTATTAGCGCGGCTCGCGAGATCAATCGATCGATCTCTTGATCCTATTCGCCAACTAAATGCCACGAAACAGACGAGCATGATTAGCATGGCAATCGCGAGGATGAACAGCACGTTCCTCTCAAATGCGAGCGCCTGGTCTTGAATGCGGAAGATACTTCCGACTTCCTCGACCTCGCCAACCTTTCGCGCCGGTCGCGAGGCGAATTGACCTGCTGTGGCGGCGATGATCGGCAGTGCTCCAAGTAGCACGGGAGCAAGTCTGATATAGAAAGCCAGGCGCCCGGGAGGCTGGGGGATTTGCGGCAGGGATGCAGTCGTGAGCTGAAACGCGCTTGCCCAAATCGCTATCGCAATCACGCCCAAGGCAGCGAACTCCTTGAACGTCACCCAACCAAGGTCGTCGGCGGCTATCCGGTAGAGCTCCTGAATCTGATCTGGCAGGTAGAGCAACACCGAGATAGCTACCGACAGAACAATTATCCATCGAAGGTTGCGCAACAAAGTAAACAGCTGCTCGCGCACAGTCATCGCGTTATCTCCTCACATATTTATGGAGGCAGCTGGCAAGCCACAGAAATGGGCTCGGGTACCAGGCATTCGCGCCAGCTCACATTGAAAGCATTGAGCCCAAGCATACGGGCAACTTGAAACAGATTGAATTACTGTCACGCTCGCAGGTAGCGCGTTTAACATTGTGCACTTCCCTACAGGAGTGTTCCGGGAATGTCGATATCTTCTACGCGGCGACCGCAGAGTTTTCCTCCGAATGGCCGCGACTTCCGTGTCGTCGCGCAAATCGGTTGCCGACGTATGACTCTCCTTGAGGTGACTGGCAAAGCCTGCGCCTGTCGGAAGAATACGCGTTGGCCAGGCAGAGGGTGCGAGATGGCCAGCGACAAGCTGCGATCGGATGTCTTTGGAGCGACGCCTTGCGGCTTGAAAACAGGGCCTCGCGCTTTTGTTCGGCGTTACTTGGGGCGGAAACGCAAAAAAGAGCGGCCGATGCGCGATTTCGGGCCTCGGCGATCGTGTCTCGACCCCCTATCGGGGTTCGAGACTTTTTCCGCGTCGTTCGAGCAAGCCCTTGAAGAGAATCTGTCTCACGCTGTCTTACACCGGACGTGCGACTAGCTCCGAGGGTGTGGGTGTGTCTTACACCGGCAGGTCACTGCGCAAGTTCTGCGAGATTTGAATCTTTTTGAAAATTTTTCGGGGCGAATTGGTCTTGCTACATAGGGGGAGGGGGTCTGCGCGTCATCACGGTTTCGCTGCTGGCAGGTCGCACTTCGCTATCAGGGGTGATTGTCGAATCGCTCGCAGGGTTCACAAGCTGGTTAAGCCGGGCGCACGTGCTGCTTGGTCCGCGGCCAATCGCGATGGGCATACATCTGTCAGCCAGCCCGAGAACTCGACTCTCGTCTAAGTAGATTCTCGCGTTCCGTCGCTCTATAATAGTTGGGATTCGAGGATTAAGAGAATCTTTGGCGGGGGAAATCGGATAATGGCTGCCAACGGCTTGGACGCGTGCGCCATCACGGTAAGGCAGGCACGCGACAAAACTGCAAACTTGCTCGGCTCGTTTGACGGAAAGAAGTGTCTCGTAGACGGCGTCCCGTTTCCGCATGGGTGGGCGTGGCTTGCAGCAAAGAAATAAGATTTCAAGCAAGCGCTAAGTTACGATCGGGGAGAAATGGGACCTGTCCTGGCAGCGATAAGCCGCATTCTGCGATTCTTCGGTACGCACGTGTCAGTTATTGTTTCGATAAGTTCGATGGCAATTGCGTTGGTGTCTCTCATGTACACGATCAACGCCCAGAATGCTGATTTGCAGTACAAGGAGATCGCAATTCAACCTCGGGCGGAGATTTCCCCCTTGTGGGAGGACATAAGCCTCAGCATCCAAAATTTGGGGCTAGGTCCAGCCGTAGTGGAGGAGATCGTATTCGAGGAGAAGGGCAAATGCATCTCCTCCTCCGGGAGAAATCTCGCGCAGTGGAGTCAAGAATATGGTGATTTCCTCAAAGATGCAGGGGGCAGGGTATTCTCCAACTCGTTGCCAACCATGCCATGGAGCAAGAACGGCAAAAAGGCATACGACTTCGAGGTAGACCTTTTGCAACAGAACGATACGGTGCGAGCGAACGAAAATCGCTATCTGTTCAGATTGGACGAAGGCACGCGGAAAGAGCTTCAGTCGCTCGACACAAGCCTGCAAGCTGCGGTGAAGCACAAATTTGCCGAGAATGCCATTGCCGTTCCGCTCATGATAATCGTCTGCTCCGCGACCAAGCGGACCTGCATGTCTGTCGGGCGGGCTGGAAAATGCGAAGCGCAAACCGTCCAATAGCATGCCAACTTGGCCGCGGATTACGATGGAGAGCGGGGAGGTGGCGGGACCGATAGAACACGCCTCACTTCGGTTGCGCGCCATATTTCCCCGCGAAGTGCGGTTATTCCTCGCCTGCTAAAACGCCGTGGCAATTATGCTGGCAGACGCGGCGCCGTCACCTCGGATGGCTTCGATCAGTGGATCGCAAGCCCGGGCGGTTCGCCTCGGCCGTCCGGTCGGCTCGCGCTTTTGAGAGTCGTTGCAGGTACCTGCACGACAGCGGAAGTCACCGAGTTGAATTCCTCGCCCGTGGCCGGTTGTTGCAAAGGACGAACTTGTTCCGCAGCGAACGCACGCTATGATCGATGACTATTACAATCAGTGAGCTTGATCTTGACTGGCTATCCGAGTGGCGCTGAGTCACAGTTCCTGTGTCGTGGTGGGCGGTCGGCAGCGTGCAAAACCCTCCTCGTCTTCGCAAATGATCCAGAGGTACGAAATGGGTTCTTTGTGAAGGCAGACATTGATGCGTATTTCGACTCGATAGCGCATGAATATCTGGAGGAGGTACTACCTGCCCCTAAAGCGATCATCCGGAAGACGGTACTACTGGATGGATGGCGGTTTATCGGGGGCGCTATGGGCCAGCGCGGAATTCCACAGGGCTCGTGCGTATCCACGTCGTATCGTTATGGCCTCTAAAAATTACATTCTCCGATTCCGAGAATGTCACCAAAGTCTGAATTGCTTCCGCAGCTGTCTTCACCTCGATAGTTTTGATGCCCACGCTCCAGCCGATCATCAAAGGATGGCAATGCGAATCTTGCCTGATCGGTATGTTGCAACTTGCGGGAGAAGATGTGAAGGGGTGTTTAGGCGGCGGCCCGATCAGGAACGTGCAGGCAAATCCCTTGGAAGTTCCGATCCCAATGATCTGCGGCGGAGCGCATTTCCGGCGCCTCCTTCCGGCGACGGGCTGCATGTCGAATTAGAGCAACGGCAATTCCTGGCTCAATTCGGACGGCCGGCCGCAGGATCACCGCATCTCGCGGAGCGGTTCGCGAAACGGGCCGAGAACTTGAGGCTTTTCTAAGAAGGTGACGACTGTGCGAGCCACGTAGCGGCACTATATGTTCAGAGAACCCAAGCTCCCTGGCTCCCAAGGTAGCTCGCAATTCAAGAACTCGAGGCATACAGAGGATTTCGATCTTCAAGGTGATCAGGTTGGTTCGGATCTTTGCGAACTATGTACGGGAAATAACTGCCCGCATCCTACCGCGAAGCGTCTTCCACGCGTAGGACATTCACGAGAGATCCTCCATCTCGCACAAGCGAAACGGGGCAGGAGTGCCGATGTAATTTTGAGTTCTCTTAGCCGTTGCAACTTGACGGCGAGGCGATTGGCTACTTGACTACGCTATCCTAGGTGGGGGCGGTGCCGAGCGAAATTAATGTATCGATTGAGGGCCTGCGCTAGCCAGCGCACTTAGTCTCAAGCGCGGTGATTTCGGGCGGCAGCACTGCATGGTGGGGGAGCAGAGCATATGCGAGAACCGTTCGATGTACTTATCGTCGGCTCCGGAGCCGCGGGGGGAATGGCTGCTTACGACCTGTGCAGGTCGGGTCTCAAAGTGGCCGTGCTCGAAGCAGGTCGCGACTATGAGCCTGGGACCGAAACCGCGATGTTCGTCTCTCAGCAGAAGGCGCCTTTGCGTGGCGCCGCGACTCCAGACAAGGAAAATGGCTATTACGACGCGACGATCGATGGAGGCACGGCTGTTCCAGGAGAGCCCTACACCACGGCCGGCGACTCTGAGGAGTTTAGCTGGTGGCGACCGCGAATGCTTGGAGGGCGGACCAACCACTGGGGGAGAGTTGCTCTCCGTTTCGGGCCATATGACTTTAAGCCGAGGAGGCGCGATGGTCTAGGATTTGATTGGCCGATGACATATGACGATCTGGCCCCCTGGTACGATCGTGTTGAGAAGCTCATTGGCGTCACCGGCAGGCGCGAGGGAATTGAGAACACTCCGGACCCACCAGATGGGGTCATGCTTCCACCTCCACCGCCGCGGGCCTACGAAGTCGTGCTCACGCGCGCATTTGAAAAGCTCGGAATGCGAGTGGCCGCTATCCGAGCGGCAATCCTGACTAAGCCTCTGAATGGTCGAGCCGCCTGTCTGTACGCCACGGCATGCACGCAGGGATGCTCTAGCAGGTCCAACTTTCAGAGCACGACGGTACTTCTGCCGGAAGCGCAGCAGACGGGAAACCTCACTATAGTTTGCAACGCAGTGGTTTACGAAGTGAACCTCGATCAGACCGGCAAAGCCACAGGGGTTAGCTTTGTCGACCGGCACACCGGCACTCAGAGCACCCTCCATGCGAGATGTGTGATCCTCGCAGCGGGAGCTTTCTCCTCAGCGCGCATCCTGCTGAACTCGAAGAGCAATTTGTTTCCGAATGGGATCGGAAACGCCCAAGGTCTGGTCGGGAAATACATCATGGACACGGTCGAATTCACAGTTCGTGGCCGCATCCCGCTCCTAGAGAAATTGCCGGTGCGCAACGATGATGGGATTTTTACGCCGCACATTTATGTGCCATGGTGGCTCTATCAGGAGCAGGCACGAGGAGAACTCGATTTCCCGAGGGGATACCATATAGAGCCCCGCGGGGGGCGCAGGATGCCGACGATGGGAATAGGCGGCTACATCGATGAGAAGGACCCGACCTATGGCGACGCCTTGCGCGAGCAGGTGCTGCAGAAATATGGAAGCTACATCAGCCTTAGCGGCGAAGGGGAAATGATCCCGAACGACCAAACGTTCTGTGAGTTGGACCCCGACGCCAAGGATAAGTGGGAGATCCCAGTTCTGCGGTTTCATTGGAAGTGGGGGCAATCTGAGGTCAATCAATGGAAGCACCAGCAGCAGATTTTTGGACAAGTAATCAGCTCGCTCGGCGGCACGGTTACGAGCGGACCGGCCGAGATGCCCATAGGAGGAGCGGCAGTCCACGAAGTTGGTGGCGCACGAATGGGTTTCTCCGAAGCTGATTCAGTGGTCGATCAGTTTGGACAATGCTGGGCAGTCCGAAATCTCTTCGTCTTGGATGGTGCAACCTTCGTCTCCAGTCCGGACAAAAACCCGACGCTCACCATCCTTGCTATAGCGTCGCGTGGTGCCGCCCGCATCGCCCAGTTGGCCAGAAACGGAGATCTGTGAGGCCGCTATGGATGACCGAATACCAGAAGAGCTCAATGCGACCGGGCAGCGCATTCCGTTTAAAGCGCAGAAGATCCGGGAGGAGGTCAGTGGAGCATACGGGACCGACCCGAACCTCATAACTCCACGCGTGACGTGGGATCTTATCTTATCTCGTCACCACGTGAGATTGATAGCTGCTCTCTCAGACGTTGTTCTCCCTGGGACTGCTGAATTTGCGGCACCCAGCCGGATGGGCATAACGCACTTCTTTAATGAATGGCTCAGTGCACCCTACGCAAAGCAGCGGTCGGACAAGGACCAAATTCTCGGTGGGCTCGATTTGCTCGACCAGGAGTCTCGTCGGCAGTATTGGCTTGGATTTCTTTGGCTAACCAAGACACGCAAGATCAGGGTACTCGACGCGGTAATCGCCATGGGGAATGATCAGCGAAAATTTTTTGCTCGTTTCCGCTATCTTCTCGTAGGCGGATATTTCACCTCAGATATGGGCTTCAGGGCGATCGGCTACAAAGGTAATACACCACTACAATCCTTTGCTCCGATCCCGGCAGATGTTCAGTCGATTATCGATAGCGAATTGCGCCAACTGGGGCTTTAGCGATCATGAAAACGATTGCCGAATTCGTTTCGAGTGGCATCCAGAATGTCTCTGAATTGCAGAACGCTCTGCAGCTCGCAATGCGCGTAGAATTCAGTACAATTCCTCCTTACCTCTGCGCCCAATGGTCGATTAAGAACGACCCGGATCGGGTCGAAGGTATTCTGCACAGGATCGTTAGCCAGGAGATGATCCACTTTGCACTCGTCGGCAATCTCCTCTGCGCAATTGGCGGTACACCAAAGATCGCCAATAGGCACTTTCCGCCAAAGTATCCGCTTGACCATCTGCCCGGCAACATTCCGCAAAAGCTCCCGATCGGGTTGCGTCCCTTGACGAAAGAGCAGCTGGCCGTATTCATGCAGATTGAGTACCCCGAATTTCCGCCGGTTGCCGTATTGGCGCACACTCGGCCCGCAACGATCGGAGCGTTTTACACTACCGTCGAAGACGCATTTAAACGGCTCCAGCCATCGATCGATCCTAGCGCACCATGGGTGCAGGTCCCGTTCGGCAAACAGGTTTTGACTATCGCCGATGCCCTTACAAGCATCGAGCGCATCAAGAGCGAAGGCGAGGGTCTAGAGGATTCTCCAGAGGAGCCAAGTCCAGCTCACAATCTAGCGCACTACTATCTGTTCAAAGAGGTGTACGTCGGTCGGCGACTTATCAGAGTAGATGGAGCATGGAAGTTTGAAGGTGAACCTATATCAATGCCTGAAGTGATTAGCTTTCGTCGTGTCTTATGGCATCGCAAAGAACGAGCCCATTTCAAGAGAGTATTTTCGCAGCTACTGAAGAACCTTGAGCATTCTTGGTCTCGTCAAAGGGACGTTGACGTTCCCTCCATGTTCGAGCTGAAGCTCGCGGGCCGCTCACTAATAGAGAAAGGTGTGCGTCCGCAGTTCGATTGGGTAGAAGGCTCATAGAGGACGGCTATCGCTCAGCCCGTGTGCGGGCGGAGCCAATGCGGAACGCGCCAGTGTTGACTTGCTACAGGGTCAGCTAACATCTCGTGGAACATGAGCTCTAGCTGCCCTCGCGCAGCATAGTAAGTTTCTCCGATCTCTGGGGCGCGCGTCGTGACGACAGCAACAAACAAAAACCTCAGAACCCAGCCCTCTCGCACACGATACTGACAGGAAGGAACATCGGCGTTTCAGTTACAATCCAAACGATAAACGCGAGGGGTCATTCACCGGCCCGTCGGGCTGCTCCTCATTCAGAATGCGCCCAGTAAAGTCGTTTAGTGCAGCGGTACGCTACCGAACAACTCCACCATAACGGCAGACACGACTAATACCCTGTTTGTCGAAATACGTCGGGCGGCGGCGTGCGCAGAGCACTGTCGCGTCATCGAAAGTCGTGAAGAATAGGCGGCCAGCGAGCAGCGAGGCCACTCTGCGACCAGATCGGCAGCCGAGACCAATCGTACCTTTTTGCGCTAACGGGCTTGCGCGTCAAAAATCCGAGGAAAGTATTGCGCAATTCGTGGGTTCAAGCGTACTCTACCTCTGGATGTTGGGTTTGTTCGAGAAGGTAGCCCGCTCCGCTCGCATATTTGAAGCCAACGCGACTGGTCGCAGCTTCTCGCAGGTATACAAGGTGATCAGTAACCGGAACGATCAGGCGAGTGGCCATGTTGCTATCCGATCTGCTTCCAGCACTCTTTGATCTCGTTGTGCTGCATACCACTGGGCGAGCGCTTCTTTCGGTCGAGCGCGAAGGTCTTCTCGATGGCTTGGTGAATTGCGTTGCTGAGTCCGTTATGCGACAGATCCGTACCAGCAATGAAAACATACAAGTTACAAAGATAACCACTGATGATCACTTTAGCGATGAAAGGATGTCGCGCACCGAAATCGTCGATATGATGGGGCAATCGAGCGGACTTTCCCGAGAGCTATCTGAGTTTGCATTGGTCTTAATTGAGTCGCGTTTGGACGTTCGCATCGGAGAAAATGGCGTCGACGTTGGCGAGCTAGGGGCCATCAACTGGGGAGTCGGTTTGTCAGCGACCGCTCCGAACTTTGTTGAGGTTACGCGCAGTTGGTGGTTAGCAGGCGAGCCCGCGATAGACACTCAGATTGCGTTGCGACAGGACACACTAATTCCTTTGTGGCTGTTCCGGGGTTGGCGGAGAGGCGGCACGTCTCATCTGCTGGAAAGAGCGCTCTTATATTCAAGTTTCCGCCGAACGGTCCCGTACAACATCACGCTATCAAAAGCACTCGTCTATCCGCGGCCACCTCTTTCATTTTCAGATGTCGCGATCGTAGGATCTACCAGGGAAGGCGGATTGAGATAGCTGCATTCAAGTAATGCGACCGCGGGGGGGCGCTCATGGCGCGTATAGCAAAACTTATTCAAGTCTCTGATTTTCATTTTGTACCGCAAATTGCTCATCAGAAGCGTGCCTTTTATCAGCGCGGTCTGCGCGCAGGATGCCACTCATTCAGCAAGTTAGTCGGCTTGGCGAGAGAGATAGACGCGCTGCAGGTTCAGGATGGCAAGTACGATGCGCTGCTCGTGACAGGCGACTTGTCCACCGACGGGGCGCCGCAGTCCTTCGCGACGGGTCTGTCATACATTCAAAGTAGCGTGCTCGCGGCAGGAAGTCCGGCTCTAGCTCTCACGCTTGGTCTCAACGCGACGCCCGATCGACGGCTCTTGCTTCCTGGCAATCACGACCGATGGGATCGAACCTGGTTTGGCTTTCAACGTCAGGGGGCCGTATTTGAGAACGCTCTAAATTTGAATCTTCCCCATCCCAACTACCCTTATGTCAGGGGCCTCCGAAGAACTGCCAACGCTTCGGACCCGGCAGTCCTCTTTTTCGTATTCGATTCGACCCCGGGAGTATTTGCGCGAATGTGGCCATGGGACCGATTGGCTCGCGGCCGGATAGATCAGGGCGCGATGGATTATTGCTACACGCTAGCAAGAAATATTAGCCAAGCCGCAGCTGGCGGAGTAGTAGATGACTTTCAGGGAAATTCGATGCCCGTGCGATACTCCAATTGCGTCCGAATCGCGCTCTTGCATCATCACCCGTTTGATGGCCAATCAACTACATTGATGGAGAACAATAAGGAGTTTGTGCGCTTCTGCGTGCGAGCAGGGATGCATCTTGTTCTGTTCGGGCACGATCATAAGGAGTTTTGGGTCCCCCAGTTCGGCCGATGTGATCTAACGGGCAACGACAATCATCAAACACTATTCTTCTGCTGCCCGAGCGCCTCGGAATACCGATCTGAGCAAGGGTTCTATTCCTTCGATCTCGATCCTACAGGATTTAACTTCACATTCTACAAGTGGAGAGGTCGGCAGTTCGTTGCAGGCGGCTTAGACGAAAACAGCCGGTTCTTAGCCGGCGGCCCTCAACGTTTTTACTTTTAGTGACGGTTTCGCTGAGGCGGGGAGATTCAAGAGGGGGAAAATGTTCGACAGAAACTCAGATCGCTGGGAACAGAGCCTCGATCAGGAATTGCTCGATTGCATTCGTGCGGCTCTCAGAACAGGTCAAAGCAAGATGCGCGATCTGCTCGCCCTAGACGACGATACGCGGCGTCGCAGTGCTAGCGAGGCTCTCTCATTCGAGAATTTATCATAGCAAGCGGAAGCCTTGCTATGCGAAAGCTGCTTGCAGCTGTGGCAAGCAGTACGGATCAGCGTGAAGACGATTCCGTGTGACGGCCTGGGATTCGACCTCTAGGCATTCAAGTAGAGATAATTCCACGGTCAAGCGCAGAGCGCGAGCCTGCAAAATGGCTCTCGCAACTAGATGATAGGTCTTCGCCAGTTAACCCAGCGCAGTCAGTAAACAAACTTGATCAAGTCGCTGCTTGGCATCGTTCGTGCGCTAAATGGTCAGCTCGTCGAGAAGTGCGGCAGTTGCACAAGGTCTATGTTGTCGAATTCCTCTTGAAATTCCTTCACAAGGTATGACGCATCCTCCGGCCAACTCGGAAGGAAATAAATGTGCCGACATTACTGAGCACCGAGTGTCTGATTTCGGGCGTCACCTGATGCAGAAATTGATGGGCGATCGAAAATCGCACACGGTACTTGCGCAGCTATGAAAGCATGTTGGCGAGCGCGAGCGTGGTGAAGCTCTGGAATTCATCTATATAGATGTAGAAGTCACGGCGCTTCTCAGGCGGTGTGTTCACCCGGGTGCAAGCCGCGAGCCCTAGTGTGGTTACGAGAAGGCCGCCCAAGAGGGAAGAGCTGTCTTCGCCGATCCGTCCCTTTGCCAAATTCTCGATGAGCACTTTGCCTTCATCCATTACCCGACGGATGCGAATTTCTTGTCTTGGTGCTGTCAGCATTCGGGCCAGCGCGGGGTCCGCCAAGAATGCGCCGACCTTTGTTTTGTATCGGTGCGCTAGCGTCGGCGCGGTAGCGGGATGAAAACTCTTCGAATTCTAGCTCGAAAAGGCGGCGCACTGGCTGGTTCTGGATAGTTTGGACGATTTTCTTTCTGTAGTTTTCGTCAGTCAGAAGTCGCAGAATGTCGTGCATCGTCGCATGAGGCCGTTCCAAAAGAGCCATCAATACATTTCTCAGGACGTGCTCCATGCGCACACCCCACGCGTCCGGCCACATCTTCTTGAATACTTCCATGAAGCCGGATGCAGCGAGGGCGATGTACTGCGGCGCAACGTGACGAGGGGGTTGTAGCCCCACGGCTGGTTCACGTTGCCGACGTTCAGATAGATGAGGTCTTTCCGACGCCAAATGGGGAACGTGCGAGACGACGTGCTCGGCCAGATCGCCCAAGGGATCGATGAGGGCGATGCCATTGCCGTTGGCGAGGTCCTGCTCGTAGGTGGGCTCCAGAACCCCATAAGGAAGCGAAACCGCCTGCGCCCTATCCGTTCAGGCAATAAACATGGCCCACTGGGAGCGTGAGCCTGGGCCAGTGAAGGGCTTCAATGCTCGTATCTCGTTAACAGGCATGAAAATCTGTCGACCAATAATAGTCGCATCGTTGTGCTGAACTGCGCCTGCCCTCTTGATGGCCGTGTTGCCAAGAACGGCAGGTTTCACCTCTGCGCCCAATGTTGGGTCAGTCCGATAAAGGCGCAGCCGTAACCTCGTAGCTCCGCAAGGATGTCGGCGATTATAGTTGATTGGAATGCGTAGCTCGCTTCATCGACCAAGCACATGGCGAGGTGGTCTTCTCTTCGTCGTTTCGCAGCGGCCCAATATTGACCTATTGAGAAGAGCACAAATATCCGCATTCTCTCTTTGCCGAGCGCTTGCTCGCCACCGTTTATCACTGCTACTTTGCGCTCGCGCAAAAATGCATCCATGTTGATGCCGTTGCGGGTAGCACTGAACATCTTTTTGAAGGCAGGGCGGCCAAGCGTAGCGAGTAGTTTCCATTGCAAGGAATTTCTCGTCTCGTCATACGTACCCGTAAACTAGAGGTTCTTGAAGAAATCCCGGTGCACGTCCTCGAGCTGCTCGATGACAGAAGCATATTTCGATCTGTCGCCTCTACTGGGGCGTTCAGTAATGAGTTCGTGAAGTATTACAAAGTTGGCCTCGGGGATACGAGAGAGCAATTCAAATAAGCTAGGTATGGAAACTGTTGCTTTGGAGAAAGGCCTGCGATGTCGCCAATTGTTGGGCTCGTCCTTGGGGCGTGGGTGCGGCGCGACGGTGCGCTCTTTTATCTCCGCGAGAGCAGATCGCCGGCTTCCCGACAGCACGTTGATCGCGGTGCAACGAGATCTTTCGACATGCGCCCCAAAGATGGCGATCGGCTTCACGCGCCGGAGGATCGTCATGGGACTGGAGCCCCATCAGCGCATGCTGAAGACATTGGACGTCGGACCCAGTTCTTGACGATCATCTTGCCGGGGCGTGGTCGCTGAGTTCTGCAACAGGGATGTTTGTCCGCGATTCGAATCCTTGAGCCAGCGCACTCACGGTCCGGCGAAAGATCGGAGGCTAAGCCAAAAAATGTTTGTGGCGTTGCTGTGGCTGGTGCAATACACGTATTGATTGCGATCATTTCATAGCGCTGATGTCTCAATGATTAGATCAATGACCGACGACGAATGGGGAGCGGCGGTTCTCGAAATTTCGTCCACGCTGGCGGCGATTGACCGCAATGTCCGCTTTGGCGGGCTCCGCGAAAGCCTGCTCGAGGTTTGGAGGCTTATTGCATTGGCTCCCACGCCGATCAGGCAGACCTACGCGCAGGTTCGGGAATCGGAGATCCTCGCAGTTGCGGCTGAGTTCGAGCCGAATAAGCCGGATTGCGGCCTTTCTTTCGATAGCGTCGAGGACGTCAGGTCCGTCGTTATGCGGTTGGGCGGCTTCTTGCGCGCGCTTGAGACCGAGTTCATGAGCCTGGTCTTGGCAGCCGGCCTCGATCGACGAAAGAGTGGCTGGTCGGCGTCGCTCCAGAAGATGCCTATCTTGTGCCGATGAGCCGATTGACGTGGGGAAGCCCGAAGTCGCCCGATAAGGATATTCGTCCGTTCGATCAGCGCGGATTGACGAAGGTTCGCCTCATACCATCAACCGTAGACGGTGCATCGGTTAATCTCATTCGACGCGACCACGTGGATGAGCCCTCATCGGTCAGCACGAAAGTCTTTGGGGCGACAGTCTTCGCCGATCCCAAATTCAGCTGTACGGAAACGGAGACGACCTTTGTAGTCGATGCCGTGGAGCTTTCGAATCGTGATGCTGTGATCGCTAACGCATGTGCAGCCGCTCACGTCGATGGCTCTCTCGCATGTGTCTTCCCCGAGCTGATGATCGATCCCACCGCAAGGGCAATGATCGGCGACCTGCTGGCAAAGAAGCCCTGGGTGAAGGGCGATGTCCCGACATCTCCCAAATTCGTCGTTGCCGGCTCATGGCACGAGATGGAGGCTGGGAAGCTTTTCAATATAGCCACGGTCTTTAATGGCCACGGTAAGGTGCTTCTGCGCCACAAGAAGCGATATCCGTACACCGATCCAGATGGGCGGGCGGAGAAGATCCACTTCGGAAAAGAGTTCGCAATTCTGGTTCTGGACGACGCGCTTGTCGCTTTCGGCATTTGCCTCGATTTCTGCAATAGGTGCTTTAGTACCGTTTACGGTGAGCTGGACGTCGATTTCGTGATCGTCCCGTCTTGCGGCAATGCCGCGACCATGGAGGGGCATATTATTACTGCGAAAGACCTCCATCGTGCCCGGAAAGCCCGCTCTTTCGTGGTCCAGCAGGCCTATCCGCCTGTCGAGAATGGATCCGGTTTTGTTCTCAATCCGGACGGGAAACCCAAAGGTTGGGAGCCAGATTTGCTTCTTGTTGCCGCACCGGGAAGCACTTTCACGTGTTAGACGGTTTACGACGATTGACTTGCTGTTAGGAACCGCCATTGTAAAATGATGTAAATTGACCGTCTTGGATGTGCGAAATGACAGCGGAAGTCAGGGAGTTGGAGAATGCCCTGGACCGGGTCAGCAGGGGCGATGCAACGCCTGCTGAGGCGACGGCGACCATCCGCGGCGCCTTGCTAAATCAAACAGGACTTGAGGACCGCGTTTACGACGCTCTTCGGGATGTCATTTGGAACACGCTAACGGCGCGATCGTTTAGCGGCGAGCTTCCTCAATGGTTCGAGGTTTTTCAGCACGCGGCCGCCCTCATCCGTAACGGCTCTGCAGAGTTGGCTGAGCGAATTGAGGGGTACGCGGAGCTTCTTTCGCAGTCGTCGCGTTTTGCTCAATTCCAACCCGCTGACGAGTTGCCTAGTCGGAGGCACTCGAAAGCGGTCCTGAAAGCCATCGCGCAGGCCGGCAAGTCCATCAAGCGAAGCGTCCTGCTCAAGCTTGTGGGCCTAGCAGAGGCTAATCTATCTCGGGTGACTGGCGCGCTAGTCGCTCAAGGCTTTATCACGCGTTCGTCTTCGGGAAAGGAGGCGAATTTTGCGCTTACGCAGCTAGGCCTCCGCGCGGTCGAGCAACTTGATCTGCTCATCCAAAGCGCTGATCAGTCTAACGATTGGTGGTCCAACTCTCCATTCGCTCTCGCAGTATGGAGCGGCGAGGACAAACCAGTTGGCACCAATGCTGCCTTCCAACAACTAACAGGCAGTGAGCCGCAGCTGCCGCCATTTCCCGAGTGGAGTTTGGCCGTATCCAAGGCGGCTCGCGCCGAGCGACGGCTCACGCCTTCCACCTGGCACGTCAATACTGAAGAGAAGAAGTGGATCCAGTTCGTCGACCAGCGATCGCCGGACGGGACTTTAATCATTTTTGCCCAGGATGTTTCGGCTCGAATGGAAGCCGTTTTGGATCTTGAGAACCGGCTGGAGATAGCGGCGAAGGCGGAAGCAACCCTGCAGCGACAGCTAGCGGAGTCGGAGGAGCGACTGCGGGCCTACAGGATTGCGAACGCGCAGCTTCGCGATCAGGTCGCTAACGCCGCGGTTCGCTCGAACAATCGTCTGCGCCACTCAATTCAGGTTCTTGAGAATTCTGAAGCTTCGAGCGGCGTTCCCGAGGAGCTCCATCAGCTCGAGAGCGATCTTGGCGGCATCCAGCTTGCGATCAGGCATCTTCTCGATCCAGCTGACCTTGTTGAACCTGAGGACGCTCGACGCGAATGGCTCGATCCCAGGCAAGTCGTAAATGAGACAGTGCAGGCAGTTAGCGCTCTCAATCAAAAAGTTGAGGTGACGCTTGTTTTCGGTCGGACGGATAAGGTTCGCGCGCCTTCTTCTTCGATAAGGACTGCGCTCGGACAAATGTTGATCGGCGCTGCTGAGAGCGGTCAATCCAATCACTATACTTTGCATACCCGAGTGAGTGGATCGAAGTTTCTCGCCACCGTGAAGGGGCAGGCGACCCGCGCGCACGGGACAATCGATAAAGACGTCGTGGTCTACGGAGTTGGTAATTCAACAGGCGTCAGTTGCAGCCGCGTCGTTGCAGAGCGCCATGGAGGAGCTCTCATCATTGGGGGGGCTGGAGTCGATGATCTTTGCACTTTGTCCTTTCCTGTCGAGACAGGTCCTCTGCGAGGGATAATGAGACGGGGAAAGACAAAGCCGAAGGTTGGATTTCACAAAGTGTTTGAGGATCGATAGGCAATTTGATTGGCCTATAGAGAAGATCGTTCGAGCGAGCATGCTGTACTTGAATAACCCGCCGAGGCCATTCGTCTTCTCGACCTTTTCTTTGAGGTATTTGGCAAGCCGTTCCACGTACTCACCTTTGCCCTCGTCGCTCCGCAGTCCGGCCGTCATTCCAGGAGGTGCTTTGTAGGTCATATCCAGCGCTCGCACCGAGTCCAGACGCATTGGCAAGTTCACGCATGCCTGCATCGCCTTCGCTTGCGCTACAGGATCGTCGCGGTGCGTAGCGAGCTAAGCCGATAAAATGTCCCAGAAAAGGGTAACCTCCTGACTGGCTTATTCTAAGGGGTTTGCGCCGCTTTCGAGCCGGCCCAAATCACTAGAGCAAAGGAGCAAAAAGAGCGCGCGATCGGCTTTGTAACGAGCTCCCGCTCGCGTACGCTCCCAGCCTGACATAAGAATTTGTCCGGTTGCTGCGTTGACGGCCCATTTCCAACTGCTCCGTCCACGCTTTTTCAGCACGATCGCAAAATGTGCGAACCCGTCAAGACCTCGGCTACTCTGCGGAAATTCCGGCATGCCGGCGCCCCGAGGACTTTTGTTCAGGAGAGTAGTTTGCTGATTCCGCTCGATGTCGCCCACCATTCCGGAATGATCTCGCCCACCGTTCCGATTTGATCTCGCCCACCATTCCGAGATGATCTCGCCCACCATTCCGGGATGATGTCGCCCGGGGTATCGCAAGAGCGAACCCGGGGTGACGAGGCCTCTTCTGGCTCCGCTACGGTCCCGCCTTTCGGCTTTGCGAAGGGGGACCTGGATGCCGACGGAGAGGTTTGCGATGCGCCATGTGCGCGATGTGATCAGATTGAAGTCGGCCGGGATGCCGACCCGCGAGATTGCGCGGCGGGTGGGGACAGCGCCTTCGACGGTGCGGTTGACGATCCGCCGGTTCGAGGCGGCTGGGCTGACCTGGCCATTGCCCGACGACATCACCGACGCTGTGCTGGAAGCCCGGTTGTTCGCCAGCACGGGAGCCGGTCTCGGCACCCGGCGTGGCCATCGCCGGCAGGCGGAGCCGGACTGGGCGGCGGTGCACCGCGAGCTCCGGCGCAAGCACGTGACGCTGGCGATCCTGTGGGAGGAGTACATCGCCGGCGAACCCGGCGGGTATCGCTATTCGCGGTTCTGCGAGCTCTACCGGGCCTGGGAAGGCCGGCTGTCGGTGACGATGCGCCAGTCGCATGCAGCCGGCGACAAGCTGTTCGTCGATTATGCGGGCGACGGCGTGCCGGTGGTGATCCACCGGTTCACCGGCGAGCGGCGAGTTGCGCAGATCTTCGTCGCGGTGCTCGGCGCATCGAGCTTCACCTACGCGCAGGCGACCTGGACGCAGGGGCTCGCCGACTGGATCGATGGCCATGTCGGCGCCTTCGAGGCGATCGGCGGCGTGCCGGCACTGCTGGTGCCGGACAACACCAAGGTCGCCGTGATCAAGGCCTGCCTGTACGATCCGCAGATCAACCGCAGCTACGCCGACATGGCGGCGCATTACGGCACCGCCATTCTGCCGGCCAGGCCACGGCGGCCCCGGGACAAGGCGAAGGTCGAGCAGGCGGTCCTCATGGTCGAGCGCTGGCTGCTCGGACGGCTGCGCCATCGGACCTTCCACAGCCTCGCCGAGGTCAACGCGGCGATCGCCGAGTTAATGACCCGGCTCAACGAGGAGCGACCGATCCGGCGGCTCGGCGTGACCCGCCGCAAGCTGCTGGAGGAGATCGACCGGCCGGCACTCAGGGTCTTGCCGGAGAGCCCTTACGTGTTCGCCGAGTGGCGGATCTGCCGGGTCAGCATCGATTATCACGTCGAGGTCGAGGCGCATTATTACAGCGTTCCGCATCGCTTCGTCCGCGCCGAGGTCGAGGTGCGCTTCACGGCTCGCACCGTCGAGATATTCCACAAGGGTGAGCGGATCGCCGCGCATCAGCGCATGAGCGGCAACCACAAGCACACCACCCTGCCGGAACACATGGCGTCCAGTCATCGGCGCTACGCCGGCTGGACCATCGAGCGCATCCGCAAGGATGCCGCCTCGATCGGATCGGCCACCGCGGCGCTGTGCAACCTGATCCTCGATGAACGCACGCACCCCGAGCAGGGCTTCCGCGCCTGCCTCGGCATCATCCGGCTCGCCAGATCCTACGGGCAAGAGCGGCTCGATGCCGCCGCCCTGCGGGCGATCGATATTGGCGCACGCACCTACGGCTCGGTCAAATCGATCCTTGCCAACAATCTCGATCGGCGTCCTTCCCCCAAGCGCTCCGCGGACGACGCGCCGATCCTTCATCCCAACATCCGCGGGCCGCGCTACTACAATTAGGAGATCACATTGCTCACGCATCCGACCCTCGATCAACTCTACGCGCTCGGCCTGCATGGCATGGCCAAGGCCTTCGCCGACATCGAAGCCGGCGGCGAGGCCGCAAGCCTCGGCCACGCCGAATGGCTTGCGCTGCTGCTCGAACGCGAAGCGTCATTACGACGCGACAAGCGGCTCTCGAAGCGGCTGCAATACGCCAAGCTGCGTCAGCAGGCCTGCGTCGAGGACATCGACTATCGCACCCCGCGTGGCCTCGACCGCAGCCTGCTGACGATGCTGGTTGAAGGGCAATGGATCGACGACCACGCCAACCTTTTGATCTGCGGACCCTCCGGCGTTGGCAAGAGCTGGCTCGCCTCGGCGCTCGGCAACAAGGCCTGCCGCGACAATCGCTCCGTGCTTTATCAGCGCGTCCCGCGGCTGTTTAGCGATCTCGCTTTGGCGCGCGGCGACGGCCGCCATCCCCGGTTTGCTGCGCGCGCTCGGCCGTGTCGATCTCCTCATCCTCGACGACTGGGGCCTCGAGCCACTCGACGCCGCAGCCCGCCACGACCTGCTGGAGATCCTCGAGGACCGCTACGGCCACCGCTCCACCATCGTCACCAGTCAGCTCCCCGTCGGCCAATGGCACGCGCTGATCGGCGATCCCACCTACGCCGACGCCGTCCTCGACCGCCTGGTCCACAATGCTCACCGGATCGATCTCAACGGCGAGAGCCTGCGGCGAACCCGTAAGCCCGGCCGAAAGACCTGAGCCCGTGGCACTGTGGACATGCCGCTGCGCTTGGACAACGCGAAGGGCGTTGCCCACATGCCCACAGCAAGAGCAGCAAAAAACAAGTCCTTCGAGCCGCGATTCAAGATTGACCACGCGGCTTCGTCGATGCCAGAAACCAGACAGCCAGAACGCCTCGCGCCCCGGGCGACATCAAATCGGAATGGTGGGCGAGATCATCTCGGAATCCTGGGCGAGATCAAATCGGTACACCCGGGCGAGATCATCGGAATCCGCAAGTAGTTTATGAGACGATCTGTTCGGGCAAGGTCGACCTTTGCAGACGATCCGGCGTCGCTGCAGCACGCTCCGATCCGCTGCTGCACCGCACTCGTGAATCTTGGCCACTTCACTCAATGACATCACGCACTTCTTCGGCTAATCATTGTTACAGTTCGGCTTTTTGGCTGTTCGAGCCGACCATGGTGGAGGATAGTCTCGCCGCAAATGCAGAGCGGGACGCACCGTCGCCCTTGCGCTGCGCCCTGAGCTCCAGCTAGGCGTTCAGGGCCGCGGCCTTCGCTCAACGTGACTCAACAAGGAGGGCGCTCAAACAACATCCGAATTTGCCGGGTTTAACCGCAACCGGACAGTTCAAAAGCCCCGGCACTGAGCCGCATCTAAGATGGATTAAGGACTTGCCGCTTATTCCCGCTCTGCTGTAGAATCTTCTTCGTGTGAGGATTTCGAGGGAATAGTTTCCGTCCAACTCCAGATTTGCAAATTCATTGAAAAATCAGTGGGGGACATTGCGATGGCTAAGTCTTCCGTTTCCCGTGATGCCTTTCGTGGCCTGTTCGCCTTTTATGCGGCCAAGGCCCACCATGATCATAACGGTGCCGCCGAAGGCCGGCTCCTGAAACTGTTTGGATCAAGCGACGACATTCCCGATGGGCTGCTGGAGTTGTGGTCATCACGGGCCGAGCTGATTGGCTCTGAGGCCGTGGGCAACCTAATGTCACCACTGGCTCATCAGATCCTGGACGGCCGCGCACAATATAATCACGCCAGCGACTTCTGCATCGATTGTTGCGAGAGTTGGACCGAGACGTCCATTAACCGCCTAGCGAGAATGTCGCCTCTCGGATCGTTGGGGTATCCGGGCTAGCTCGGCGGCGAGACGGTCCTTTATTCAAGATAGATGGTCGCTTCGATTCTTACTCGACGTTGCACCTCGAAGACAGCAACGAGCTGATCTTTCTCCCAAAGCTCAACGTCGTGCTTCGCCATACCTTTGCTCGGCTCGACATTTCGCAGACTGCTCATCGATGCAGTCGAGCTTCGCGGCGCAGATCACTCGCCGGCTGCAGTCCATCACGAACACTCTGTGCCGCATGATGAACCACCCAAAGGAGACGCCATCGTACTCGAATGTTCGTTGAAGGCTGCGTCAAAGTAAGCGCAGGCGTGCGGAACATTTGTACTTGTGGTAATTCGGCTCTACCAGCGCTGGAACTCACGCTGCTCGCGCTTCAGGAGCGGAATCTCACCGCGTGTCGCAGCGAGCGGCTCGAGCTCAATATCGAGAGCATGCCTAGCACGATTAGCAGTACGGCGACCAAAGTTGCCGTCCGGCTCGCCGCCTCGTTACTAGCCTCCGCGAGGCGCACGCCCGTCGTAATGTTCGGCGGTCCTGACGAAGTTGCCACATCGTTTGGCGGCGCCGCCGCGAGAAGTTGCTCAACATCGATTTGGCTGGGCGGGGGCCGGCGACTGTTCTGAGCGATGAGAGCTGCCGATGTCAGAGCAGTGCTTGTACCGAGATCAGGGTCAGCATCAGCTGTCTTGAGCTCTGGCCGAGGCGGCTGAGAAGGCAAGCCCGGTGTGGAGCGCAGCAACTCCGCGCGCGCATCGAGTATTCCGCTCTGCCTGGGCCGCGCGGTCCCGCTCTCGTCCAAACTGGCAGTGGTAGCTTTGGGCGCGCGACGAGCGATCTTCTTGACCTTTGCGGCAGCCTCGGTCAGGAACCAGCATTTGCGGTGCCCCTCCAGTCGATAGACCCAATGTTGGCCGTCGGGAGCCGAGTTGCCAGGGCGTCCCACGCATTCTGCTTGCGGCGGAGAGCTCACCGAAGGTTGGGCTGCAGCAGTATTGAGGAGATCGGTGAGAGGATTGGAGGACGCAGGCGCCGTCGAAAGAATTTCAATAAGAACGAGACTGACGAAGCACAATCGCAAATAGCCGGACATCGAAAACTCCCGGTGTTGCGCCCACCCGGGATGACCCTTCGCGCCGACCTAGGCAGCCATGGGGCCCAAATCCGGCGGCGCGATGGATTCATTGTGCTCGTGCCACCAGATCCGGGTGCGGATGCTAGGCCGGACCAGCCCCTCAAGGTTGCAAAATACAGTCCCGCCGTCATTTGGCCGAGCTTCCGGCGTGAGCGCCAGACGCCATGCGTTCGGGAGAGCCGATCTACCTCTTCAATGGTAAAAGCGCATGGCCGGTCGGTTTCGGCGGTCTCGTTTGAGGTCAAGCAACGTCGCGCCCGTTGTGCGTCGCTAACGCCCTGACTACGAGCGTACATCTCGGCATAGCTGTCGACTATTTAGTATCTGACCTCGCTGCATGATATGCGTTGTGTGCCTGTGGTGACGCGAAGCGAACGCTTCCGAGACCCCAGCGGGTTCAGCAGCAACGCAACAATGGCCTCCGCGCGTACGATCATTTCCCCGCCCGTTGCATTCCATCTGCTTCGTACAGAGAGCAGGTCTGAGTCGCGCACACGACGCAAATTAAGAATTGCGCGCTGGTCAAAGTGCCGAGAAACTGTTGCTCAAAGGTGAACTGTGGCTGCAGCACCGGCGAGAAGCGGGAGAAAAATATCGACGATCGTGAGCACGCGGCTTGATAGTATCTGACATTTACGTGCTTCACATTGTTGAGGTGAGTAAGAGAGAGCGATCGAGAGAAAGATAAATCCCGGCTTATGTCCTGAAATCCGACGTGCCCTTCAGTGTCGTGTCGCTCATCGTCAGGCAAAATCGCCAGCCGGAATTTGCCGCTTTCAGTCCGAGAGCGCAAAGACGCCTTGTTGTCTCAGAGGAGCGATATGTCGGCGCTCTGTTTCTATTATCCACTCAACTGCCACAAAGCCAAATGGCACGCTTTCCGTAGGAAAAGTCTACGTCTCCATGCAGAACCAAAGGCAGGTTACCCCGGGACACCTGCATTCGTGCCAAGTGCAAATTTGGAAAATCGAGGGATTAAGTCCGTTGTTAAACTGCATCGGAAGTTGCAACATCCGCGTTTTGCCCTTCCGCCGCTAGTCGAAGGCTGAGAGCAGTGATCAGCTGATGAAACAAAGTCGCTGACTGAACAAGTCGCAAAAATATGATTGCGAACCCGTTGAAGTGGCTGTCTCTGTGATATACATCTATAGGTAGATTTCGCTTTCGGGGCGGCAGGTACTATCCGCTTGCGAGTGCATGCCGCGAACCAGTTCCAACCTTCGTCGTGCGCATGATGCCGTGCAGGATGGAGGCAGGAGGCAGTCGTTGTTCGAGGATTTTCCAAGCATGAGTTCTGAGACGACGCGAACGTCGCGCGAGCTCAAAAAGAAAGCTGGTTTCGTTTCATCGACTGGACATGGATTGCGTCTATGATCGGCACTGTTGATCAGGCTGCAAATCGATCTGCTGGCCTCATATGCGAGTGTCCTTCGATGAGAACGGCACGAGGCGTGTCGATACGCAAACGGAGTCGGATTCTTAGATGCTGGTGGTGTGTATCGGAATTGCGGCGCGGTGACCCACGCTCACATAATTCGAGTGTGCAGCATCAAGATGGTTTTGCCAGGTTTGTCGCCAGACGCGACCACCACTGAACCTGTTTAGACATCTACAGAAAGAGGCGTCGTCATGAGTGGAACAATGGCTGTTGAAGATGTCATTCCGCGAGCAGACATCGTCAAGCACGCGGAGCGGCTTGGTGCCGAAATCAAGAACATTGCGCTGTCGGACGATTTACCTGACGATGTCATCGTAGCGCTCAGGCGGCTTCTGCTAGAGTATAAGGTCATCTTCTTCCGTGACCAGGGACATCTCGACGATGCACAGCAGCAGCGTTTTGTGCTCCGGCTCGGCTCGCTGATACTGAATCCCACAATCGCGGACACAATGGGCGGTTTAACGATCCGGCAGGAGCTGTCTGATCCCGCCTGCAGTCATCTCAACCAGATGAACGATGAGCGGGTCCGCACAGCCATTTCGGTGCTTCGGCTCGCAGCGGTCCCGCCTTTTGGCGGCGACATTGCTTGGTCGAGCAGGGCGGCCGCTTATCTTGATCTTCCCCATCCCTTGCGGATGCTCGCCGATAACCTCTGGGCTGTGAGCTTCGTCGCATCTGATCTCACTGCGACAGAGAGGGCCGCCGAAGCCAACAAGCGGCCTTGGTGGGGCGTATCCACTGCAACGATCTACGAAACGACACATCCGATTGTTCGTGTTCATCCCGAGACCGGCGAACGCATGCTATCGCTCGGTCGTTCTGTGAACAACTTCGTCGGCCTGCAGCGCTATCCCAGCCAAAAACTGTTTGAACGGCTGCAATCCTATCTCATTGCGCCCCGGAACACCCTGTGCTGGAACTGGAAATCAGGCGACGTCGTAATCTGGGACAATCGCGCCACGGAGCCGTATCCTGTCGGCAAATCCAGCAGCCCTCATTGGATGATGGATCAGCTTGCGATGGACGCCCGCGTACCGCACGTGAAGAGGCCAAAATCAAGGGCGGCAAAGGCTGCCTGACATCATCGGCACCTCCCGGATCACGTCAACGCCTGGAGACCCAAGACTAAGTTGCGGCCCTGTAATGTCGAGCAGAGCGGCCCGTCTTATGCGCGAGGACCGGCTAACGGGCGCAACTGCCACCTGCTAGGATTCTTCCAGGCGCAACAGCATCAATCTTCAGGCATCGTCTCTGCTCGGCGGTCAAACCGATGACGCTGTATTTTTGATGATCTGATGCATCCGTTGGCTCTCGCTCGTCGAGCTGCATCCCCTTGATCGTATCGGGATAGTCAGGTCCGGCGTAGCTCACACCCAATTCAGAGCATATTCGCCACCATCTCGCGACGCGTCGGATGGCCTTGATCCACAGCGCCCGCGTCGGCTGAAACTATCCCGCTCGAGATGTGCCTGCGTCTTAGTTGTCCCATAAACAAACCGTCGGTCGAGCCTTTCCAGTAGCCCCTGAATTGCGGCACTGCATGGGAGCCACACCCTTCCGATCTTCGTCCAGCGCAAAGGTCCCACCCTCGAGGCGAACACCAGCTTGATCCTCCAACCGAAAGCTCTGGAGGACGCATATGCGCCCATGCTCGTGCGCAGCAGGATAGCAAAGTCCCTCCATACCTCGCGGACTCCCGGTTGGGGCGCTGCCATCACCCGAACCGTACCGTCGACCCAAACAGGCTCTTCGAAAACGTCGGGTTCAAGCGGTCGTCGGTAGGTTTACGCGAGCGGCGCGACCTCATTTCGAAGAATGCTCGGCCTTATAACAGGCCGCTCCGATGGAGCGCTAAGAGGAAGCTTGCTGGGGCCACATCGGTTGGAGCAGGAGATCGGAACCGTCCGCTGTAGATCGATGAAGCACGTGGGCCGCTCCGGCTCGATTCCGCCCAAGCGTTCGCCGAAATATTGCTCGCTCAATATTTACGTCTTGTTTCGGCGAAGCCGTGCCGGCTTGCGCCCTCTGGACATCGGCTTGGGAGGCATTGCACCTTTAGCCGGCTGTGTGAATAATTCAGACAAGTGAATACCCAAAGTCGAGGCGATGCGCTCCAGGAGATCAATAGTCGGGTTCTCTTTCTTCTGCTCGATGCGCCCCATGTATGAGCGGTCGATCCCGGCATCATAGGCCAATTGGTCTTGCGGAATGCCGCGCTCTACGCGGATCCGGCGCACGTTCCAGGCCACAAGCGCACGAGCGTTCATGCGCAGAGGCAGCCATTCCGATGATTATGAAACCACTGGTTATAGCCAGACTATTACGATAAGCTCGCACCAGTAGTGGCTGTCCTCTTCAATTGCTTCGAGGAATCAGCCAACGGTGAGATGCAGACGCAGCTGGCGCGTACCCGTCTTCTCATTGACCATCACAAGCGTTCTGGCGGGGCAATAGCTTGCGATAAGCAGCAAAGAAATAGCGCTCAGAGTACCGGCGGCGTTTTCCCGAGTGGCGCGACTATATAGGAAGAATGTTCAACTGTGGGTCGAAACAGAAACGAATATTCTCCAGTTGGCCGGTTCTGGTGATTGCCTTTCACGAGTACGACCGGGCCGGTCACCACGGAGCACCATGCCTTCCCCTAGGAACAGAACAGCAAGGGCGAGCAGTTACAGGGCACATCTGCAATCGCTTGCAGTATGGACTGCGATGAAAATGGG
Source organism: Bradyrhizobium sp. USDA 4486 (assembly GCF_054057995.1). NCBI lineage: Bacteria > Pseudomonadati > Pseudomonadota > Alphaproteobacteria > Hyphomicrobiales > Nitrobacteraceae > Bradyrhizobium > Bradyrhizobium sp. USDA 4486. Next base: position 5,044,438 of record NZ_JBSRZV010000001.1, on the reverse strand, counting down.
AAAGCGCAGGACGGAGCCATCAGCCAGTGTGAGCCGATATGCGATTGCCATCTCAGCGCGAAAAGGAGGGTCGGCGTGCGACCATTGGACGGGTACCAAAACGAGGTCAGATTAGTTATCGTTGCTCTGATTTCGGTAGATTTTTCAGCTGGGTAGGAGTTTCAGGCAGTGCCAGCCGAGCCGAAGGTCGCAGAATTGGCGCCCAGCGTCGACGAGCTCACGTCATATGACAGGGAGCACGCTGTCGCCTACATGCGACTACTTGATGCGGACGCTGACAAGGCAGATTGGCGCGAGATCGCGCGAATTGTGCTTGGGCTTGACCCCGCCGTTGAACCGGATCGTGCGCGACGCACGTTCGAAAGTCATCTCACTCGGGCCAAGTGGCTAGCGGGCCACGGCTATCGCGATCTGCTACGTAGCGGTTGGCCAAAATAATGATCAGCCCGGATGTCAGGGGCGCCGAGATGCCTCGCGATCGCAAAAGTTGATTGTTCCATCGATTAAGTACGTGCGCGACGCGCACACGGTAAGCAGGCAGCTGGAAACGGCCACAATCATCGGCTGCATTCCGCCGCGCCGGAAGATTGAGCGGGAAAGGTGCGATGCCGAATACTGACTGGAGATCTGAGGAAGCGTACAGCGGCCTGAAGAAGGCGGATGCTGCCGACCTGGCCTGGGAGTGGCTGCGCCGGGATCGCGACTACCAAGAGGATTATAAGCGGCTATCTCGCCGCGGACGTTCAGGCGCAGCGGCGGGCGAGTTCCGACGCAAGTGGGGGCTCTCGTTTTCCTGCTGATCCGCAAAAGACCTTCGACAAGCAAGCAGTCTTCTGGGCACCCGAGGTGCTGCCGACCGTACTGGCTGTGCGGGCGGCCAACTGCCTTGCGCCCAAAACCTATCAGCTCGATTTCGACAATCTGCCGGGCAGCGAGCTTCACCGTGCGGCGGATGGTTGGCATGCGATCGTGCCGCTCGGGGGCACGAAGCATCGCCTCTGGCTAAGAGAGCTTCCGGCGAGCGGATATGCTGTCGTCGTTGATCTGCCGCTCGATGCCGATTTCGAGCTTCGCCTGGCGGCCGCACGTCGATTTTGGCTCGCCCTTGAGCGTCGGGCGCTCGGAATGCCTCCTCTTGCTTTACCTGCTTTGAAGCAGCGTCGGCTAATCCTTGCGCTGCGCGCGGTGGATGGATGGCAGGAAGGAAATAGCTACCGCCAAATCGCGCAGGGCCTGTTTGGAAGCCCTCGTATTGCCGAGCGCGGCTGGAAAACAGACGATTTGCGCAGCCGAACGATCCGACTTGTTAAGCTGGGGCGGCGCCTCATGCGCCGTCGCTGGCGAGCATTACTCACCAAACGCAGGGGCAGGGATGACAAGTAAAGGGTTGCGGCGCGATAAACGGCCTACCTCCGTTTGCCTGCCAATTCTTCTGCCATGGCACGATGGCGGCCAGGATAGAACCTTTGCGCTACGATCTCTCATTTTGGCGTGTTGATTGCTGCACCAGAGCGCGCCATCTGCGCAAGACTTTGAGGACTGTGCTCGAATAGTCTTCTTAAGTTGAGCGCCCTAGAGTTGAGCGTTGATCTCCTGCTGAGCCGAATTGAGGGACACCGCTAGACCTCAGGCAGCCTGCGCAGGTGCGACCTTTTTGCAGAGACGAGCCAGCCATCGGCAAAAAGAACGTGCGATCTCGGGGTGCGCGCTGCGATCTACGGCATAGGCGCGATATTGCATGCCACTTGGAGCGCGGGTGCCAGGGATGATTTGCAAAGCGCCCCCTCGCACGAGGTCACTGACGATGATTTCCGGCGCGACAAGAAGGCATTTTCCTGTCATGACCGCCGGCAAAGCAAGATAGTTGTGATCATACCGCGCGCCCGCTCGTATGTCGCTTGAAGACAGGTTCATCGCCCTCAGCCATGTCGGCAGGATGTCGGGGCGGGATGTGATGTTCAATATAGGGGTTGAGCGGACAATCGAGAGCTCTTTACCCCCGACGAGGTTTGGCGGGCCGACGCACACCAGCTCCTCTTTGTAGATCTCCCAACTGTCGGCGGGTTCTATGACGGAAAGATCGCGTGTAATCAAAATATCGAAATCATCCGAAGATGTCGGCGGCGCCAGCGAGCTGACGATGTCCACGATAACGCCACCCGCTTCAGAAGTGAAAGCCTGCAGATTTGGAATAAGAAGAGAGAAAGCAAAGGTTGATAATGACGTGCGGACCACAATCCGATTCGTTCCTGCGCCTGCACGGCGTCGCATTCTCTTCGCGGTGAAGCTGACAGTTTCGAGCGGTTCAGACACTGCGTTTGCGAATAGCCTGCCGAACTCGGTCAAATCGCTGCGCCGTCCACGCCGCTCGATGAGGTCAGCACCCAGATAGTCCCGCAGCACAGCCAAATACCGGCTGACCGAACTTTGCGTTGTTCCCAAAGCGGTGGCCGCGCGCGTGACGCTGCCTTCGCGGGCGACGGTCACAAATGCGCGGATGGCATTTAAAGGGACTTCATCGTCTTGAGCCGCCATTGCCCCCTCCGGCGCCAAATGAAGATCCATCACATTATTCGATGCCAACGCCGCATCGCTGCGAATCATGGCCCGGCAACGCATGAAATCCTCGTGGAAGCGTGATCCTGCGCCGGTACCGCGACAAGATCTGCGTCTCAGCTGGTGTTTGTCTGGGGCTTAAGTCCTTTTGCCGCGTGCCGGCTTCGGCTTGCGACCTTTAGGCAAGGTTGCAGGTGGCGGCGCGCCCTTGGATGGCCGAACAAACAGCTCGGAGACAGCTACGCCGAGGGTCTCGGCAAGGCGATCGAGAAGATCGATTGTCGGGTTCGCTTGTTGGCGCTCAAGGCCGCTCATGTAGGAGCGATCAATTCCCGCATCGTAAGCCAATTGCTCTTGCGGAATACCGCGCTGGACGCGGATCCGGCGCACATTGTAAGCCACAAGCGCACGAGCTCTCATGCGCGAAAGCAGCCATTTCGATGGTCATCAAACCACTGGCTATAACCTACCTAAAAATATCACCAAATTGGAAGGTTTTTAGGATCGAATTATCCCATGCCTGCCAACGTATCGGCTTTCCCGGACGCTACTGGGTCGGCCCGCACAAGCGCTGGTATGTCGACGGTCTATCAATTTCGCGGCGGCGCAGGTTTTGCAGGGGATGACCGGCGCTCACCCGAACTGCTGCCGCGGGGTTCGATTCCGCTGTCCAACTCGCACGAACGGCCTCGAGGCGAGCAAAGATGCTGACTGAGGCGATGGTCCTCCATCCAATGAACTGGAGTTGCAGCTCCGATGACATGAGCCGACGCAAACTATCGCGACCGCAGCGACAGCTGTTCAGCCAAAGTTACAGCGGCCTTTAGGCCTGGATCAGCGCAGACAGCGCGTTTCAGCGACCCTAATCTCGTTCATTCCACGGACTCTGAGAATTTCGTCTACCGGTACAACATCTTTGTTGACGTTACGCAGGCCGCCATCAGCCATGATACGGAGTTTTAGGTTCTCTCGCCCGCTCAAGAGGCACGACCGCGAACTCCCTTAGCTGAGGCTCAAGGGATGCGCGCCGGTCGGGTTATCAAGTACAACGACCGGTTCAAATCAAACGCGGTACGGCAAGTCGTAAGCTACTTTGGCAGCAGCCATTGACTGCACAAGAGTGGCGTCCAGAGAGCAAAGTCTCGTAGTGTCGAATTGGAACGCGCGGGCGATACCGCGAGGGAAAGCGGCGAGATGTCGCGAATTGGATTCGCTACGATCAAGTCGAACAGATGGCCACGCGTATCGTTATCCACGATGTATGAGCCCGAAGGAATTGCGATTGGGCGCGCGGTTGAGGCAAGCTGAGAGGTTTCGGCTTGGGCATGGTCCGGACCATTCAAACGCCGCGGGCCGGCATACGACAAGGTCACTCAGCTGAGACTTCGATAGCGGTGCCAAGAGCGACGAGGGTGTCAGGAAAGAGTTGTTGCAGAACACGGCAGAGCAGCGCAGACGTGACTGGCGCCATGGAAAGAATCCGATACTGCTCCTGCTAGCCGGCATGCTGGCGCAACGAGCCGGTGGCTCGGCGATCGGGTAGTGAAACGGTGAAAGGGCTGTGCCTGGCAGATGCCGCGAGCCCCTGTGGTCAGCGAAAGCTGGCCACCTTTGCTCCCGTGAGGGGCAAGCTCGTCACGGCGCTACCAAGTCGCATTTTTGAGAAGTACCGCAGGGCACCTGGCTGGACTGGTGGGCAAGCCTTCAAAGACGCCGTCCCTAGTGTGCCAGGGGCGAAAAAGGTTAACGGCGACGTGACTCGGCGCTCAATCCCTGGAAAGCGCTGTCCCTGCCACGCGCCGCTAACTTTAGTGCCGGCCTTGCCCGATTTCGGTATCCGGCCTGACACTTTGCCCCCCTGTAGGGTGCTGCCAAGTTGTAGACTCAGAACGACTGCCAATCACCTACCTGAATTGGTCAGATCGCTTGGTATTTCTAAGCTGGTCCGGTGCGTTGCGAAAACTTGGAGAGGCCCGGCACGCCAAAGTCGCGCGACAAAGGCTTACACGCTTCGGCTCATGACAGAGCCCAAGAATGTTGGCGGAGTAAGACGGGAGGCATGGAAGCGATGGCTTGAAAGACCACGCGCGCCGCTAAATTTAACGTCGTCAATCTCCCTCGGCACGAGCGGAGCGGGTGTCCGTGCCTGGAAAAGCATGACAGTGCGGCTCGTTTCTCCCACACCGGTAGCAGCGCGGGCGCGACTCGGCGCCGATCGGTTGGAACTTGATCGGGGGCTGTCCCTGCCGCGCCTGCGCTGCAGATTGAGGTTAGCAGGAACGTGACTCGGCGCTGTCCCATTCTGGTAATGGCGCTGTCTCTACCACGCCTCGCTAACCCTAGCGGCTCTGTACTCACGCTAGCTTTCCAAAAGCTGACGAAACCTGCGCGGCAATTCACAAAGGAACAGCAGCTGTTGTGGCCGATTACGGAACATGCTCACTGACCGCCGCTGACCGCCCGATCAGCGCGCACACCCAAAAATGAAACCGATCGTTCCCGAGCCTGGCACAAAGGATCTTCTCTGCGGTCTAGGCAGGGCAAGTACAGACTTCAACGAACCCGGTCATCGCGACCAGGAAACTGGTCTTAGAGCATGCGTGTGCGCACAGCATGATAATGCATTGTTAGTCTGCTCAGTTGAAGGATGGTCCCAAGAGACTGGGTGGTGCGCGCCAAATTCGTATTCGCTTGGCCTTAATCTTCGCGAAGGCCGCAACAGACTGCGTAACGCGCTGTCGACCGTACCGGACCCGTGTTGTGGGCGGGCCGCTTTGCTGCCCTGGCTATATCGCGTGTCCAATTGGTTAGGTGGTCGGCCGGCGAGTTGAAATGACGAATACACATTCGTTGACCGCATGCCCACAGCGGCAGGAAGTCGCAGTGGATCACCTTTCCCAATTAACGGCCAGTCGCGAGGAGCGGGTTCATCAGGCGCGAATAAAGCTCAGGATGGTCCACCGGCCATCGACAAGACGAGGCGATATCACATGGCTCCGGACCCGCGCTGCCCCGTTTTCCGAGGTGCAGCCAACGCCATCGACTCCGATCGGTTCGAGGCACCAGCATCGGTCTGCGACCTAACGCGCGCCACCGCGTAACTATCGCATAAGAGTGCTGTCAATCGGCACTACCAGATCTGGGTGTTTGGGGAAGCAGTACTTGCATCGTAAGGTTACGGACAGGTCGGACACATATGTGTTCCCATCAAGATTCGAAATGCGCAATTCCATGGCAAACATGAACCTCAGCTCCCAATCCTTTGCCGACGCATGCGCGCGACAGCGGACCGTCACCGATCAAGAACTCACCAAATTTAGAGCACTGGCCCCGAGACGTTCGGGTTTCCAGATGAGACGTGTCATGAACCCAATAGCGCGCGCCGCAGCCGCAATAAAGCGCGCTCGGGCACTCTCCGATTGTGACCGGTGCTGCGCAATCTGGTGGCTCTATCGCCTCCATTTCGGCATCAACCGCGACGTGATGTTGGGCCTAGACGCGGTCACGATCGCCCAGGAGAGATCCCGCTGCGGCATTTAAGCCTCGTGACATCGGCCACCTTTCATGCGAGCAGCTGGCACTGCCCCGCCAAACATGCCACTGGGTTGCGCGTTGGCTGGTGGACAAAAAATCTCAGCCTAACGCCAAACGTCTCAAGTCTCCCCCAGCCCACTAAGGTCGCAATCACATCTAGTACCGGCAGGACTGCCTGAGGGCACCTCGATGGCGCCTGGAAATACGTGAGCAGACCGCACAAGCCGAACTAGGGCGCGCGTTCATAACGCGCGGCGGATAGATGCGAGTTGGACGAAGGCAAGGTAGTTTCCTGCAAGCTGTCGTAGCGCGTCGCCACCCGACGGGATTGCTTGATCCCGTTGAACACCGTTCGACGTGGTTGCGAGCGCGGTAGAGGTGCGGGCTAAAGCAGATCGGATCGCTGCGCTTGCCTTTCTGCGGGATGTTGGCTCACGCTCCCTTCCTCATGGCAAGCTCCTTGATCCTGTCGGCGTCATAGCCCCGGTCGGCAAGCAGCATTGACCCCGGGCTTCAAGCGAGAGAGCAGTCGTCCGGCAAGTCGTACGTCGTGCGCCTCGCCGGGACTCAACGCCAGTCGCACGACCTTCCCGGCAGGGACCTCAGACTCTCGTCTTATCAACGGTGTGCGGACAAGTGGGTAACTTGCTCGTTCAAGGATTTCAGCGGATTTCGCGGCGCTGTTGCCCACTCTTTGAGCCGCAATTCCGGATTAGCTGTACCAAAAGGAAAGGCCGCTTTGCCGCTCGTCGTGTAGACCCAGTTGTCCTGCGTCCAATATTTCCCGGCGCCGCCGTCAATCTCGTACCACCAGCCGTCGCTCACAAAATACTTGGCTTCTCCGGTCATGGTATGGATGTAGTCACGCTCCCATAGATCGCGATCTTGCCTTTGGGAGCGTAGATCCAGCTGGTACCTGATATCACGGCCTCTCGAGGAAACGGCGCCGATTGGCTAACTGGCGAGGGCAACTAGCACTAACAGTGACGATAAGCAGCGTTGATGGCTCCTCGCGCGCCGTCTTTCTGCTCGATGAAGAAAAATACGACGACGCGTACGGGCAGCTGCGCGATAAAGTGCGCGAAGCCGATTTGCGGTCTGATGACCTTCGAGGAAATCGCTACTATGGCGAAAGAAATCAAACACTTACCATCAAAAACTGGTCCAAAGAAAATCAACCCAGCACAGGGTATTTTGGATGTTTACGTCGATAAGCAGACGGAGATTCAAGGCATCGAAATGGGAGTTTTGAGCGACGGAACTTCCTTTCTCACTCAGCGGGGACTCGCCCGTCTATGCGGCGTGCAGAACGCTCACATCGGCACAATCGGCGCTGAATGGGACGAGGAAATTCAAAAACCTCGGATCACGACGATTAAGAATCTCTTGTCCGCACGAGGACAAACGCCGACGGCTCCCTACTTCGACGTGTCTGATGAAAAGCGGCAGGTGTACGCTTATCCGGACTATGTTTGCCTCGCCATCCTCGAATACTACGCTTTCGAAGCTGGCGCGAACGTCAAGCCAGAAGCAGTGCAGAATTTCCGTCAGTTGGCCGGCATGGCGCTTCGGGAGTTCATATACACGCAACTAGGCTACAGCCCCGCAGCGAGGGTACCAGATAGCTGGAGCCTGTTTCACGACCGAGTGTCGCTAGTTTTCCACACCGTGCCCCATGGCTACTTTAGTGTGTTCAAGGAAATGTCGGACATCATTGTCACGTTGATCCGACAAGGGGCGCAGGTAGACGATAAATTCATCCCGGATATCAGTGTCGGTCAACATTGGGCAAATCACTGGCGCGATACCGGGCTAGAGGCGGCTCACGGTGAACGTATTCAATACGAGCATAACTACCCGAGCTATTTCCCGCAGGCCGCTTCAAACCCCCAGCCGGCGTACTGCTACCCGGACAGCTGCTTGGGAGAGTTTCGGCGTTGGATGCGTGACGTTTACTTGAAGGACAAAATGCCGACCTATCTTAGCACTAAGGCAAAGCAAGGAGCTCTTCCGCCTTCATTTGTGAAACTGGCCCTTGAAGCGCTGGCTCCAGCGACCAGGCCAAAGGCACTCTCGTAAAAAATTTGCCGCGAGTGTCGCCGGCGATGGTCAAACTCCCGTTGGAGCGCACAAGAGCCTCGGTGCAGCATTTGCTCCTGTGGATGTCACCCAACGGCAGGTTGCTCTGCCGACCGACCTCTCGCACTATATAGTCCGTTTCAAAACCTGAGCATTTTCGATGGTCGACTTCTCAGCCGAACGTCCCTGCCGCGTTCTGAGTTTGGACGGTGGAGGCGCAAAAGGCTTCTACACGTTGGGTGTTCTCCGCGAGATCGAGGGAATGCTCGGCTGCCGCCTCCATGAAAAATTCGACCTCATTTTCGGCACGAGCACAGGCGCAATCATCGCTGCGCTCCTCGCGCTCGGAAAGAGTGTGGCGGAGATCAGCAATCTCTACGAAGAGCACGTCCCGACAGTGATGAAAAGGAAGTCCCGTAGCGACAAATCGGCCGCACTTGCGAAGCTAGGTGACGAGGTGTTCAAGGACGCGTCCTTCAAGGACATGAAGACCGCAGTTGGGATTGTTACGACACGCTGGGTGATCGAACGTCCAATGATATTCAAGACGAGTATTGAACAGGCTCACGGCCGGATGGGTACCTTCTCACCGGGCTTTGGCGTCAGGGTTTCAGATGCGGTGCAGGCGTCGTGCTCGGCCTTTCCCTTTTTCGATCGAAAGGTTGTGAAGACGGACAGAGGAGATCAGATCGAATTGATAGACGGTGGCTACTGCGCCAACAACCCCACTCTGTATGCGATCGCCGACGCGATCATGGCCCTTAAATTGCCGCCCGAGCATCTGCGTGTGGTCAGCGTTGGTGTCGGTGTTTATCCCGCTCCAAAGCAGTCCTGGTTTAGCACCACGAAATGGGCGCAAATGCTTTTGAGTGTTCAACTTCTTCAGAAAACGCTGGAGATCAACACTCAATCGATGGATCAGCTACGACACATCCTCTACCGACATATCCCGACCGTCCGGATCAGCGACACATTTGAGCAACCTGAGATGGCCACTGATCTCTTCGAGCATGATCTAAACAAACTGAACATACTGCGTCAGCGCGGCAGCGAGTCGTTCGCGAAGGCTGAAGGCGACCTGCAGAAGCTACTTATTTAGGAATTCAACTATGCCGATTTCTGAGGACCAACTCAAAACGTGGGCGAAGCAAGGCCCGACCCAACAGTTCACCGCAACATACGAGACGTTGAAGAATTGCTTAAATGACAGCAACTCGCCCTACTGTTCCAAAGACTTTAGCATCTTCCTTCAGGGGTCATACAAGAACGACACGAACGTTTACGGCGACAGCGACGTCGATGTGGTAATTCGCCTCAATCAGACATTTTACACCGACCTGTCGAACCTCTCCGAAGAAGACAAGCAATTGTGGAACGCCGCACGCTCAGATGCGGCGTACACGCTTGATCAGTTCAAGAAGGACGTCACAGGCTGGCTCGTAAAAAAATACGGCAGCGACGTACAGCCAGGCACAAAGGCAATCTACATCAAAGGGAATGGGAGCCGCCGAAACGCTGACGTGCTCGTGTGCTGCAAACACCGGCGCTACACACGGTTCAAGAGCTGGAATGATGAACTCTATTATGAGGGCATCTCTTTCTTCCATTCTAGCGGCATCCGGATCGACAACTTCCCGGCCCAACATAGCGACAACTGCACGAAGAAACATCAGGATACGAAGAATTGGTTCAAGCACACCGCTCGCATTTATAAGAATTTGCGCAACACGATGATCGAAAAGAAGATCATCGAGGACGGGCTTGCACCTTCATACTTCCTTGAGGGCCTTCTATGGAACGTTCCGCTTGACCGTTTCGGCGGCACAGAACAACAGAACGTCCAGGACACGCTCGAATGGCTTTTGAAGGCCGATCGGTCCAAGTTCGTCTGCGCCAACGACCTCTACTACTTGTTCCATCCCACCTCGCTGGTCACGTGGCGAGCGGACAAGTGCACTACATTCCTAAGTAAAGCGATTGATTACTGGAATGCCTGATAGCGACGCTTAGCCGAGTCGGTGGTGCCTGGAGATGGATTTGAAATCGCGTCCCGCGGCTTCAACGCGGAGCTCTACCGAACCGAGCTATCTAGGCGAATTGGTGCGGGCGCCGGGGTCCGAACCCACGCTGCGAGAGCGGCACTCTCGCCGACTACCGTAATCTTTCGCCCGGGAAAAACGATGATGCGCCGAGACAGAGTTGAACTGCCACAGGTTTAACAGGCCCGTTTACAACGGGTTGGGCTCGCCACGCGCCACAGTGTCTGCGCAAAAATCTCAGCCGTCGATGTTCGCAGCCGAATCCTTGGAGAGAACGGCGCGAACCGCGCAGCCCTGGGCCTCGAGCAATTTGCGCATGCCGTGGTGCTCTCCGATGCGCGGGAGCTCGGCGCACAACTTCTGCGCCATGTTACCGAACGGCTTGCTCACCGCCTTTAGATGCGGCGGGAGGTGCTCGTAGGCGAAGAACTGAAGCTCCGCATCCATGGCGTTCTCCTCAAGAGGTGGATGCAGGGTCGGAATCGAACCGACTGTGCCTTTCAGCATCAGGTTATGAGCCTGATCAGCGCCCGGTGCTCGTGCGTGCGATAGGTTCGCTGGAGCCTGCCGTCTCCAGCGTGGCCCGAACACATCCGTCGGTGACAGAAACATAATTCGGCGACAACGCTTCCCATGCGCGCATGATGTTGGGGGTCGTCAAGGTATCGCCGATCGGCAAGATCGCTTCGGCTCCGCCATCGAGCCAATGACGCCAAGTCTGCAACGCACCAAACGAGCCGTTAAGATAGAGCTCGCCGCCTGCGAACACCCGACCGGCCTTGGCCGCGTAGCTGGTCTGGCGTGGTTACGGTAAAAAGTCTTTCGTCGTACAAGCTGTGTCGCGGGGGGGGGGGAGGGGGGCAGCCCGCCCTCGATCGGTTGGTGGTGGCGGCTCGAGGGCCGGGAAATCGGACAATTACGATAATCACAAGCCGTAACGAGCCTGTGGGCGCGTTGGTTGCGGGTGCCATGCACACGCTGGCAGGTCCACCACAAGAGTAGGTAGGTGCTAAAGTGGACGCGGGGTCCTAGCGTCCTCCTGTTTCTCTGCCGATCATCGAGCCAGAAGCGAACACCGAGAAGGTCATACGGACAAAACCGTGCGACGTGCGGAATCAGGTGGCTGCGCATGCACACCTCGATGACGAGCTCCGGCGTTCCGATTTGGGCGCCGAAGAAGGCGACGAATGGTGGGGCGCGTGCCTACGGAAAATCAATCAGGCAAGAAGCTGTCTGCGGAAGGTCAACCGGTTGACGTGATCACGGCGATCAATCGGCTTGCAGGTTCGGATCCGAAGAGAGTTGCGCTGAGGCACGGCGCAGACGAACTCACATATGAGGCCCTACGATCAAAATCGGATGCCCTTGCAAAGGTCTTAGGAGAGCAGGGTGCTCGCGGCGCGGTTGTCGGCTATTGGGGAGGGCGGGACCTCAGCTGGGCGACGACGGTCGTCGCAATTTTGAAAGCTGGATCAACGTACCTACCGCTCGATCCTTCGCTGCCGACTTCCCGTACATCATTCATGATCGAGCAGAGCCGCTGCGCTTTGTTGATGGGCCGAGACCGGCCGGATTCGCTCAGCCTATTCCAGGAGAGCAGCAAAGCAGCTCCTCAATTCGTAGCTATAGAGGCGGCACTGCGCCGGGGGCGGACCTCGTCTGTTGTGCCATCGCCGAACGTCGATGGACTTGCCTATATTCTGTTTACGTCTGGTTCGACGGGCCAGCCTAAGGGTGCAATGATCGAGCGCGTCGGCCTAAACAATCATTTGGCGGCAAAGATCGATGCTCTAAGTCTCACTCGGACGGATTGCGTCGCGCAAACGGCATCGCACTGCTTTGATATCTCGCTTTGGCAGCTTCTCTCTGGACTTTGCGTCGGAGCCTCTACATCAATCATCGATGATGCGACACTGAGATCGCCGTCATCGCTCCTTCAAGCAATTCAACGATGCGGCGCTACGGTCGTCCAATTCGTCCCGTCGATGCTGGCAGTGTTTGTTGAATATCTGCAGTCGCTTGCCGCGGCAGAGCGAACCATGGACGGCTTGCGGATTATTTCTACGGTCGGAGAACCTCTAACGCCCGGATTGGCGCGTGCGTGGCTTGCCTTGTATCCCCGCGTTTCCATTCTCAATCATTACGGGCCGACCGAGTGCGCCGACGGCGTGACGCATCAGCTGGTTTCGGTGCCGCCTGCGCTGGCTGAGCCTTATGTGCCGATCGGCAGGCCAATTCAAAACGTTGAGGTTTATGTCGCGGACGGACCACGGCTCTGCAATGTAGGAGAAGTCGGCGAACTCTGTGTTAGCGGCGTCGGTCTCGCTGCTGGTTACGTCAATGACCATATCCGCACCAAGAACGCGTTTGGGCCAAACCCGTTCTCAAACGACCCGTCCTTCCGGCGCCTATATCGGACAGGTGATCTTGGGCGCCTCCGTTCCGACGGTCTTTTGGAATGTCTCGGTCGACGGGATCGTCAGGTCAAGATTCGCGGGCACAGAATCGAGCTGGGAGAAATCGAAGCTCGTTTGTCCGCTCATCCCTTGGTGCATGGCGCGGTCGCAGTCGCCTCTGTCTGCGCAGGTGTAAAGCTTACGGCGCGAGATATAGCTGGGGCGGAGACGCAAGCCGAATCGCCGCGGCTGGTTGCGTATGTGTCGGCTTTGGCTGAACTGGCGGAAAGCGACCTTCAGAATTTTCTTGCTGAGGCACTCCCCAGCTACATGCTTCCGGAAAGAATCATCCGCGTCAGCAGTATTCCACTGACCAGGAACGGAAAGGTCGACTTTGCAGCATTGCCTGACCCGGGGAGTGTTCGGCCGGTATTGTCAACGCCCTTCGAGGAGCCGCAATCAGACCTCGAAGTCCGGCTACGTCAAATCTGGTCCGGCATTTTGCGTATCGAGAACATAGGTGTGAATGACCAATTCATTAGCCTCGGCGGAGACTCGCTCCGCGCAATGCTTATATTGGGGCAGTTGCAGACCTTGCTCGGAGTGAAAGCGGATTTCAGACTGGTCCTCAATGGCACAATTCGATCGCTTGCCGCTTCGATCGAGGCTCGCACTGAGTCCAATTCATGCACAGCCTTGACATACAGAAAGCTAAACCGATCGCCTCTGACGCACCTCCAGGAGCACCTTTGGTTTCTGGCACAGCTCGATCCATCTGCGCGGAACTACATCATCCAAGGTGGGCTGCGGATTAAGGGAAACATCGATTTAGCTCGGTTCAATCGCGCCTGGACCGAGGTCATTCATTCCCACCAGGCACTTTCGGCGCGCTTTATCGACGAAGACGGCCCTGTTCAGTGCTTTGATGCTCCGCCATGCACAAATCTTGAATTGGTCGATGCATCTCATCTCACCACCTCCGAGGCTGAGGAGCTCATTGCACAGTTTCGGCGAACGGAGCTGAAAGACAATTTCGATCTCGGACAGGGGCACTTGTTTCGCGCGCGCATGGTCCAGTTTGGTCCCGACAATCATCTCATATTGATCACCGCTCACGAAATCATCCTCGATGCCTGGTCGATTTCTGTTCTGCTCAGAGATCTTCAGCAGAGGTATTTAGATGCTGCGGCGCCTTGGCCAGAGAACCGTGCGTCACTCTCAGGCTACGCGGCGTGGGAAAAACAACATGTTTCTCCACAGGCGCTGGAGAGCCAACGTCATTATTGGCGTCGTCAGATTGGTGATGATCCGCCGGTGCTTTCGCTTGGAAGAGCGCGCCCTCAAACAAATTCATACCGCGGCAGCTCGCATCCAGTGCTGCTTGGGGGCGATCTATCCAGCCGGGTAAGAGAATTCGCGCGCCAAAATAGCTGCACCACGTCGACAACACTGCTGGCTTGCTTCCAGCTGCTGCTACGAATGTATAGCGGTCAGGACGATATTGTCGTGGGCATGCCACACGCTGTACGGGATCAACCTGGCAGTGCTGACATCATTGGCTTTTTCCTGAATATGCTGCCGATCCGAGCCGCGATCGATGCCGGTCAGTCCTTTGCTGCTCATGCCAGGCGCATCCAGAGCCTGGTCAGCGATGCCATCGCAAATTCGGCCTATCCATTCGGATGGATGGTCAGGGATAGTAGGTTATGTCGCGAACCGGGTCGATCACCGATCTTCCAGGTCATGTTCAACATGTACTCCGAAGCCGCTGAGCCAATTGGTCAAGACGAGTTGGCTCTGACATTTCGCGAGTACGACACCGGCTATGTCAAGTTCGACTTAACACTGTACGCGCAAGATCACGGCGATGAGATTGCGCTCCAGCTGGCGTATGCGGAAGACATAATATCGAGTGATTTGGCTGTTCGAATGGCCAACAATCTGCGCTGTCTGATTGCTGCCTGCGTTGATAAGCCGCTTGTGCCTATTGAGGAACTAAGCTGCCTCAGCGCCTCAGACCTCACTATTCTGGATTCGCTGGATGGGTCGATCCAGCGATATGAATCTGAATGTCCGCTTGTTGAAGCCTTCGGGCAGATCAGCGTCTCTAATCACGGCAAAGTAGCATATTTTGGCGAGTTCGGGAAGGTCACGTTTGGCCAGCTGCGTGAGCGCGTAGCGGCTATCCGATCGTTACTGCAGGATATGAAGGTGGGGGCTGGCGATTTGGTCGCCATGCTGGTTGACCGGTCGCCGGACGTTGCCGCTGTCATGCTTGCGGCGCGAGGCTTGCATGCTGTTGTCGTGCCGATAGCGCCGGATTATCCGCGTGATCGGATCCAACATATCCTGCGAGATAGTCTGGCAAAGCTCTTGGTTCACGCGAATATCACGGAGCCGGGCTTTGAGATACCTTCGATTTGTCTGTTGGCCGTACAAACGTGCAGAGTGTCGGGGGATGATTTCGCGCCTAGCGACACACCGTCAGATCGCCGAATTGCGAACCTCATATATACGTCCTCCTCCACAGGCCGGGCGAAGGGGGTTCTTATACCGGAAGCGGCCATTCTTAACCGGCTGAACTGGATGTGGCGGCGCTTTCCCTTCGATGGCACCGACGTCATGGTTGTCCAGAAGTCCGCCTGCCTTGTTGCCTCCGCTTGGGAGTATTTTGGTGGACTTCTGAGAGGTGTGCCCACGCTGATCCTCAACCAAGGGCAGGTGCTAGATCCGGATCTGCTGTTGTGCAGCTTGGCAAAACATCGCGTGACACGCTTTTTTGCCTCTCCGCCAGTCCTCTCCGGTCTCATTGGGTCCCAGGAACGGCAACCGCAAAGGACCGCCTTGAGGTTGGTCACAAGCAGCGCCGAACCGATGCCTTCCTCGCTGCCCGCTCGCTGGCGTGCGTCCTTTCCGGGCGTGCCGCTGTGGAACTTCTATGGTGCGACGGAATGCGCCTCCAATGCGGCCGTGCACGAAACATCGGATACCGATGACAACTCGGCGCTTGTCCCGGTGGGGAGGCCAATCGACAACGTCAAACTCTACGTGCTCGATTCACGATTGAGGAGAGTGCCTGTTGGAGCGGCCGGCGAACTGTGCATCGCGGGCCGCTGTCTCAGCGCTGGGTACTGGCGCGATCAAGATCGGACTGACCGCTGTTTCGTGCCGAATCCGTATGATGGCGGACAATACAACGTGCTTTATCGAACTGGGGACATCGCACGCATCTCAACCAGCGGCCTTCTCGAGATTTGCGGCCGATCGGACAACCAGATCAAGGTGAGGGGCTTTCGGATCGAGCCGGAGGAGGTCGAAGTTGCCCTCGAGTCTCATCCGGCAATCGCAAAGGCCGCGGTCTTCGCGGAAGACATCGATGACGACCGCCGCTTGACCGCGAGCGTGGTGCCCGCTCGCGAGAATCTAAGCTCTGGAGAGCTTCTCGTCCACCTGCGCGACAGATTGCCATCTTCTATGATTCCGGCAACCTTCAGGTTGATTGACAGTATTCCACTGACGACGAGCGGAAAGATAGACCGTGCTCGCCTATCCTGCGTTCCTTACCGCGAAATAGAAACTAGTTCATCAGCTGAGCCCCGCACCAGGAACGAGCGGATTCTTGCTCGGATCTGGGAGGATCTATTAGGCGCCAAGGGGGTGGGTATCGACAGCAGTTTCTTTGATATCGGCGGCGATTCTCTTCTGAGCGTACGTTGCATCACGCTGGCGCGCAAAGCCGGGCTGAATCTCACTGTCAACCAACTTTATCGAACACCGACCATCAGGGACTTGGCGGCCGGGGAAGCAGAGGCGGCCGCCCACAACATCACTTTCGCGGACGGCTTACTGCCTGTGCCCCCTTTAATATCGTTTTGGAATTCTCTTCTCGGCTTTGACGAGCATTTCAACATCGGCGATCTGTTCTTCTTGCGCGGCGGCATCCTGAACATCAAGATCCTGGACCGCGCTCTTGCCCATGTCATCGAGAGGCACGAAGGCCTCAGGCTCCGCGTTGCCCGAACCCAAGATCGACTACGGCTGGGGATTGGGCCTTGTCCGGCCGAGCGCATTGTGGAGGAGATCGATCTCGTCCGGATGACCGGCCCAGACCAGCGCAGGACAATCGAGAGCGTCTCGGCAAGACGTCAGCACATGTTTCGGTTTGACGGCCACACGCCTCTTGTTCACGTCGTGGCCTTCCGCACTTCAGAAAGCGGCGATTACTACCTGCTGGTGCTGATGCATCATTTCGTAGCGGATGGGATGGGCTATCGGCTGTTCCTGGAAGCATTGGAGGACGCATACAGCGCTCTTGCTGCAGGCCATGATGTGAGGGGCCCCGAGACCGTACAAAGGCTCTCTCCCTGGTTAAAGCGCCTCGAGCACTACGCGAACAGCGAAGCACCAGACGAACTCAAGCAGTGGGAGGGCATTGACTACGATCAATTCAACTTACGTGTCAGTGGCGCCTCATCGCGAGGCACGAGTGTTGCCGATGGAAGCGCGAGAGAGCTTCACGATGCAAGTGTCGGAGGTCGCCAGGAGGATGCGAACGACCGCTCGCTTTCGGTAGATCAGGCCAAGTACCATCTTGAGATCGACGGGGAAGCGACAGCGGGTCTCCTCAGTAACGGGGCCAGATCAGCGCATTGTCAGGACTTTGATGTGTTTCTTGCTGCCCTGTCCGGTGCGTGTGGAGCCCTGTTCGGCAACTATTCGCTCTGGATTGATAGCCTGATCTCGACACGAGGTCGGCTGTTTGATGATTTCGATTCATCTCAGATCATTGGCCTTATCAGCGAGCTCGTTCCGCTTCCATTGAAAGTCACCGCAAGGGAGTCGCGTTCCGACCGCGCTCGCTCAATATACCGGCAGCGCACTGCGCTGCCGCGTGGGGGAATTGGCTTTCGGGCCCTGAAATTCCTAAACCGAGATCCAGCCGCGCGGGGTCGGCTCGATCGCCTGCCACTACCCAGAATTGGGGTGAATTATCGCGCCGGTTTGCAGCGCCATTTCCCACGCCGTTTTCTAGACACAGATCCTTGTCCGCTTTCGATCGGCGAACACATGCATCAAGCAGCGGCGATCCACCTCTTCTGGTTCGAGGTCGGATATCAATCCGGTCGTCTACAGATCGACACCACTTATGATCCGAGCATGGTCGATTATGAGGCGACCCGCCATCTTTGCACGATCTTGCAACAGGAGCTGATGCAGACGATCAGCGAGATTCGGAAGCTCTCGGGACACCTTCATCCATGAATGAGCCCGATGCGGAATTCGCCGCCGAGGCCGATCACGATGTGATGCCGAACAAGAACGCGCGCGTCGATCTATCAGACCCCAGTCTGTTCAGACTTATCCTACGGCTCGCCATTCCGTCTGTTGTTGGCTTGTCGATCAACGCGTTGCAGCAGGTCGTCAACGCAATCTTTGTTGGCACACTCGGCGCGCCGGCGATCGCAGCTGTCAGCATGACCTTGCCGATCGTGGTCCTGCTCGCGGCGGCCGGACAGGGGATAGGAGTTGGAGCAGCGTCGTTCATATCTCGTCATCTTGGTGCTGGTGAGTACCTAGAGGCGAGTCGAGCCGCCAGTACCGCTCTCGCGCTCGCCGCGCCAGTCGGCATCGCGGTCACAGTCGCTCTGTTTCTAAACATGCGAGAGATCTTCCTAGCTCTCGGTGCAACTCCAACCATCATGCCCCTGGCGCTCGACTATGCGACGCCGCTTTTGTTCGGATGCACCCTGATGCTTCTGAACATCGTCAACGGCTTCATCGTCCGAGCCGACGGCAACACACGATTCAGCATGTGGACGATGATGACCGCCTTCATCCTGAACGCTGGCCTTGATCCAGTGCTCATAACCGTGCTGGACCTCGGTGTGCGAGGTGCCGCTCTCGCAACGCTTGTGTCTCAGACTGCGGCTATTAGCCTCTATATCGCGTATTTTATCAAGCGGCGCGGAATGGTCGTCGTCAGGATGTCTCACATCTTGTTGCGAGCAGATCGCATCAGACAGATCGCGCTCGTGGGGGCGCCAGCGACCGTGACCAGCATCTTATCTGCTATAACTGTTGCGCTCTTGTACGGAGCAGCTGCGCCCTTCGGCGAAGAGTCCATCGCGGCCGTGGGAATAGCCGTGCGACTCTTAACGATTGGCGCACTGCTTATCAGCGGTTTCTGTACGGGTTCTCAAGCTATCCTGGGTTTTGGCTGGGGCGCACGCGATTTTTCTCGCGTACTGAGGGCTGCAAAGGTCATGCTCTCTATCACGGTTGCGCTTTCCTTTGCATATTCCGCGACCATTATGGTTTTTGTCCGTCCTTTGGTCAGGCTGTTCAGCGATAGCGATAGCGTTAGGGAAATTGCCGTTTCTGCCTGCACCGTCTTCCATCTTTTTTTTGGACTGTATGGTATTGAGACTGTCGTCACGGCGATGCTTCAATCGCTCGGGAGAGCGCGTCTCAGCGCGGCTGTGTGTTTCGCGAGGCATTATCTCTTCATTCCGGCTGTACTCTTATTCCCTGCCATCTCTGGCTTCAGCGGAGTGTTGGCCAGTCAAGCCATCGCGGAGCTAGGCGCCGGAATGATTGCACTGTTTATCATGCGCCGTCAGTTCGTTGAGCTCAGGCGATGCGGCCGACACATTCGGCCAGGAGGGATGGAGCATGCTTCTTGGCCTGATTAGACATGTTCGGAGCCAACATTAGGCCGCTGAGTATTGGCTCCAGGGTGATGTGCGAGATTGAGGCGCCATATGACATTCATTGTCGCCGGCCATCGTGATGAAAGAAAAAGCGAGTGTCGCGCGGGCCGGGAGCGAACGCTGGCCAAGAGTTTCGGGCCCGTCAAGACCGAGGCGCGCTTGACTGGGCGAGACGAACGTCGAGACTGACCGAGTCGTGCAAGTAGCCGCAGCAGGCTTCCGCATCGCTGCGCGGTGGAGCTACTTGGTGCTCCGTTAAGATGGCTGATGAGCGTGGTGGGAGGGCGGAGCGTGCGCGATCGCTTGACCAGAATGAGGGACAAGAGTTCTCTGACCCAGATGAGGATGCGAGGAGCTGAACCGCGCCGGCCGGATCAATCTGGTCCAGCCTGGCCAGGAACAGGCCGCGGGGTTCCGTCGTCCTGCTTGCTCCGTCGCATCGCAACCTCCTGTGCGACGATCGAATCACGATTGCCGATTGGACGGAATCATGTGGGTTTCGTGAGGTCGCCGAGCCAAGACCAGCTGCGTGCTGCGTCTGGCGACCTCACAGAAGCCCATTGGAACGCGACAGTTGGAGTTTTGCGAGCGGCCCAGATCCGCTCGTCCTCACATGAACCACAGCGTGGACCTTTGGAGTTGGGTTGCGTATCCGACAATGTGGGGAAGACGTATTGCTGTTGAGAATGAGTGGCAGAGGAGGCTGTGCGCGATCACCGCTTGGATCCCTCCTCGAAAAGATCGTCCGGACGTCGGCGAAACATGTCCGGCCGCTAGGCCTGACTTTCGCGCCGACAAGGTACGGTGCGGCTCACCATTGCGGTCTCGGACCTTGTCAAGAGGGAGAGCTCGATGCTTGTGCGGCTGAACACAGCAGCCTTCTCGAACCCATCGAAACCGCAGCATTGATACGCACATACTCCAAGCCTTTGTCCGCACTGATCATCGAACCCGGTTTGAACGGGTGCGAACTGGCCAACGTCAAGCGGATCTGACCGGCGACAACACTTGCAACGTTCCGAAAGTGCAAGTCGAAGCTTTCCGACTTGTGGCTCCTGTTCGCGGACGAGTAGGCCATCCTCTGAGACCCTGCGCGGATTTATCTCGACCAATCTTGAGACGACCGAGATTACGCGCGGCTTCGCGATGCGGGGACTCGTTAGACTCTCCTTCGCTATTGAACATTACAGCAGCGACGACGCTTTACCTGCCGCGGTTCGCCCATTAGTATAGTGAGCGGATGTGTCCGCCGACGTTCTCATCCGAAGCCAGCATCGGCCGCATTATTGCCTGCAAGAATGCGAAGCTGATCGTTACTGGAACAACCGAAAGGGCTGGTGATTGGCGTCAGGTCAACTCGTCGGACGAGACCTGTGACGCGCCGAAAAGCGTGCGGAAGTGATCCCGCCACAGCTCAGAAACGCACCGCTGCTGTCGATAGCAGCTACGTGCCGACCTCGCTTCATCGGCATATAATTCCAAGTGTCTTCACCAAGTTAGGTAGGTTTCGATCCATTGTTCCCCGTGTACCATCGTAAGCAAATGACCTGCGGGTCAGGATGCAGTTCATCACGATAGGACAAGATGTAGCAATGACGAGCGCAGCTAATTCCCCGCCCGTTAGAGGGCATGTCATGAAATTCATCGAAGGGGCGCGGGTCGTCACTGAGAGTGAATTGCAAGCCAACAACATCACCCGTCATCAGGTCACGAAATACTACCGCAATCAGATTACAAACGGTGGCTACTACGATCAGCTCAAAAACATTGTGGAGCCCTCAGTTCAGGAGTTCGAGAGTCGTGGCAGTTTAGATACGAGCGGCGAGCACGATAACACGGTCGTGCTCGGCCTCCAGCATAAGTATCCCCAGACCGGTTTGTTGCTTGTAACGGACCGATGCGCTTCATATTGCCGCTATTGCTTTCGCAAGCGCCTAGTCGGCAAGGAGTCCGATGAAGTCGCACCCGATTTCGCAAGGGTCGCCGAATATATTCGCGACCACCCTGAAATGACGAACGTGCTGCTATCTGGAGGCGACCCATTCGTGCTCAGCACCGCCAAGCTCAATGAGATTCTTGATCATTTGCTCCCCATCAGACATTTGGAATCAATTCGATTTGGCACGAAAATGGTGGCCTATGAGCCCAAGCGTTTTGACGATTCCGCTCTAGCGGCCTTGTTCCAACGACTCCAAAAAACGGGTAAGACTGCAGTAATCGTCACACACTTCGATCACATCGGCGAAATTTCGGACTATGCGGTGCGCCAAATTCAGTCCTTGCGCGCACGGGGTGTACAATTCCTCAATCAATCCGTTCTTCTCGCGAAGGTCAATGATGATCCCGAGGTGTTGGCGGCGACCTTTGCCAAATGTCATCAAATCGGAGTGCGTCCCTACTATCTTTTTCAGGGCAGGCCGGTCAAGGGCGCTTCGCACTTTCAGGTTTCATTGCGTCGCGGACTAGAGATTACGCGCGGCATCAACCAACGTCTGAGCGGCATCCAGAAGACATTCAAATACATTATGTCCCACTACACGGGAAAGATCGAGATCCTCGACCTGGGAGAGGATGGCCGGGTGTATATGCGATATCATCAAAATAAGATGCCCGAAAAGATCGGGAGGATCTTTTCCCGGCCGCACGTGGAGGATGCCTGCTGGTTGGACGACTTGCCCGAGGGATGAGATCAGTGGGCGCGCAATGATGATTACTGCTGCAGAGCGCGGGGACTAGCAAAGTCCGGCCGGTATACGGTCAGCGCGAGTGGTCTGCTAGCCGCGCTCTCCAGAGGAATGGCCATGTCGCAGTGACGTGGGTAGGATATTTGCATCATGTGCGAGCCGAGAGTGCGAGCTCGACTGGCGGGCAAATGGTGTTGCTGCTTTCATTTCGTGAATGATCGAATGCAGTCATCAGTGGAGGCGCAGGCAGTCCAGCATCACCGGCAAGCGTAGTGGCTCCCGTGAGCAGGCGCGCAGAAATTACCATGCCGCTCGGCGTAGCGCTGGCCAGGCGACCCTTGCTGCCGCCCTACATCTTGCCGATAGGGGTGCGCAGGTCGCTGTGCCAGAAGCATCCAAATAGGAGTTGGAGGTTTGGGGGCGGGCTGGTTAACGCAGGCATGTGGAGCATTCGCAATATCCTAGTAGAAGTGCTGGGCTGACCATTGGGTGAACGGCTGATCAAACTAGGAATACGAAGGTGAGCGCGCCGGTACTCTGCATTGCGCCGTTGGACGCACGGGTTTGCAGGAAATCGAGAGCCAATGGACAAGCGCGTTGCTGCAGTAGTGCGGACGAGACGCGCAAGACAATCGGCGACGAAGATAACAATGGTGCGCTGCTCAACAAGCCCCCGGGGCACGATAGAGCCGTTGGCTTACGTGCGCGGCCTGTGTTGACTCGCTCTCGCGGCTGGAGTTAGGGGCTTCACTGAGAGCGAAGGCATCGCCGTCAGCGGTACCGGTTCGCGCTGGATGGAATGGCGCGGCAACGGGATCTGAGAATGCGGAGTGGGCGATCATCGCTACCGATGCTTATGGCATGGGACCCTGGTCACAGATTCGATAGGCGCAGATCCACTGCCTTATTTTAATCTTCCCACGCGGCGCCTAACAGACAATTTTCAGGCCTGAATCTTGCCCGAGCGTCAAATGGCGTGGAACACCCATAAGATTGTCTCCTCCTTTCGCTTCGACCGCTCTGGTCGTGTTCGGCGGCGTCGCTGACTCAAGCATTGGCGCGTGCGTTCACCGGGCCTGGGCTATAACGGCGGGGCATTGCACCCGGCACAGTCTTTGGCCTTTCGCCCCCCCTTGTGGCGCGTGATCCCTCGGCCCGTCCGGAATCAGCGTGTTGACTTGCTGTCAAGAAGTGCAGAGCTCGCGACCTCGGCTGGCGTGAGCGCGCTTCTGCTCGAAAGGGTGATGTATAGAACTCAACAAGCTGTTTCGGCCGCGACATTGTGCCCAAAGGCCGTCACGGCCTCCTGCTGGCATAAATCCTGCTCCGCCCTCAGAAAAGTTGGAAGGTCTGCATGCCGTCTCGCAACTTGCCTCCGCCCGTTTTTGGTCAAGTCAAAATAAGTGTATCCTCCTACTGCAATCTTCATTGCAAACACTGCTATGTTCCCGAACAATATAGAAATCAATCCAGGAGACGCCGGGATCCATCACAGTTGACTATCAAGGAAATTACTAATTTCGTGGACCTCCTCGTTGAACGACATAGGTTGGAAAAAGTCATCGTAACCGGTGGTGAGCCGCTTCTCAAAATCGTGTTTCCGCGCTCTGCAGCCCTGATGGCACACGCTGCAAACAGACGAGGCATTCATGTCCAGCTGAACACTGGTGGACTTGGTCAGGTTCCAGTTCGTGATGTCGCATCAATCTTCGACGATCGCGACAAGCTTGCCTTTCAATTCAGTTTTGATGCTGCAAACGCGCAGGCGCTTGACCGCGTTCAGACAAAGCGGGGAGTTCACAAAACGGCACTCCGGCAGATGGCAGAGGCAGTTAATTGCGGGGCCTCGGTGCAGGCTAGGATGATTGTTAATCGGCACAACATCGATGGGGCGTTAGACGCCTATCGCGCATTGTCATCGATCGGCGTCGACACTTTCAGAATCATGCCGATGTTCGCTGTAGGTGACGCTCTCAACTACGAAGACGAACGTTTGGTCTCGGCTGAGGAAGTTAGAGACCTTCAGACGGCGCTAATCGCAATGGCTGCACAGGGATCGACGCGCCTTGAGCTGCTAACGCCGATTCTCGTCGAAGTGACGAAGCAGCCGCCGAACGTTCGGTTCACCGAATGCAACTGTTATTTCGCTTCGGGCTATCTCTCTACAAACGGCGACCTCTATCCCTGTTCCTGCGCGATCGGTGATCCCGACAACCATAAACTTGTTGTCGGAAACGTCCGGTACCCGGGGTTTGACTTAGAAACTGCTTGGGGAGCCGCCCTTAAGAAATACCAGACGAGCAGCTGCGCCAAATGTCCCACAGCCCTTCTCAATCATATTGAGAGCCGTGCGCGTGCTTGCGCTTAACCAACAGAACGGCCTACGCCACATGCCTTGACTTCGGCGGTAGTTGACGGTGCCTCGGGGCTTTTCGATTTTCAGCTAAAAGTGGGTTTTCCGGCAACGATCCGCGTCGGTCAAGGCAGCGAGTTCGTTTCGCGCGATCTTTGGGCCATCAGCGCGGCGCCACGCTGGTCTTCTCCCCTCTCGCGGCTCGGAAAGCCGACCGACAACGTCTTTATCCAGCCTTCAACTGCCGCTTCCTGGCCCGAATGCCTCAACGCCCAATGGTTCATGCCCCTTGTGGAGGCCCAGGAAATGTGGAGACTTGGCGCAATTGTCAAACCTGCATCGGAGTACCCGTCTGGCTATGCGATTGATGAGAAGAGGTTTCGCTGGTTGGGAGGCGATCCTGCGGGGGCTTTGGGTTTAGCGCGCCCGTTGGTGATCGATTGAACGGCGGACGCTCTGAGGCGGCGCGGGCGAAGACCCAATGACCATCCAACAGAGGATGACGAGATTGGATCTCTCCGCTTCAGGCGCAAGCCGGAGCGTCTTGGACGCAATCTTCAGGATGAGCCAAGGCTTGATCCCGTCCTCCGCGGGCTTGAACACCGGGACGCGGTACTTCGAGCTCATTGACTGACGCGCACGCGGCTCCGGCGCTTGCCGTTGCCCGTCTAGCGGCCGTTGCAATTGAGGAAGCCGCAATCAGTTCGTCGCTACCGATCAGCACCAGCTGACGCACGGCTTGGATGATTGTCGGCAGAGGTGTTGCCGCGCTGTCCGCGTCGGCGAGCGCAGCTAGCTGTGACGTCACCCTCGTAGTGGACGATGAGAATGATCTCCGAGGCTACATCGGCCACGCTTCGTCGATCGGGATGCCCACGATGCACTTCTTCAGCGGTGCATCGGTTGGAGGCGCCGTTCAGACAGTCTTTAGATCGGTGGCCAGCGACGCAAGCCGTCGCTGGATCAGCGGCAGCCATCGGCCCTACAGTGTCTTAGGTGGCTCTTGCGTTCTTCCTCCGCGCCATGGGAGTTAATTGTTCCAGCGCGCTTCACGCTCGCTCGCCACCAACCGGCTAGCAGGGGCAGCCGCGTCGAATTGCTGCAAGGCCCGGTCGGCGCCATAGCACGCTGCTTCGACGTCGCGGCTGAGAGCATCGCGCATCTTATCCCGCCGTTCGCAGACTTCCTTGGCGGCCGCGGTTGCAGCGGCGTAGCGCCCGGACGGAAAAAGCAGGCAGTATCGACTGCATCATCGACACGCAATCTGCGGAAGCCATGAGGGCCGTCGTTATCCATCCAGGCGCAGTTGTGGTGCGGGATATGGCGCCGCCACAACCAACTCGCCCCAGCGCGCCTTCTCGTAGCGGGCCGAGAGCGAGCGCTGGCGCAACAGATCCAGCTCGTACTCATTGAGGCTGCCTTTGAGCCCGAGCAGCGGGAGGCGGTGCCGTGCCTCGGCGCATATATCGTCTCCTGATCGACTAGAGGTATCGCCCACGCGTCTGCTGCCAATCGCGGCTATTGCTGGCGAAGCGCGATATTGCGGGAGCAAACCGCACCAGCCTTGCCGAGCCAAACTCCGCTACCATTCGCTCAAATCCGGCAGGTCGCCGCCGGTGGCTGAACGACCCAGATCATCACGGATCACTTCAACCTGCGACCACCCGAGCGCCATCAGCCGGTCCAGAAAGCAGGGCGACTGATGGGGTTCGATCTTTCAACGCGCCATCGACAAACGGCAGAGGACGCTCAGGTGCGACCCTGGCTGAAGGCGCTGTTCGCTAGACCGTCTTTCAAGGTTGTCGCGGTTGCGCAAGCCAACAAGACTGCGCGGATCATTTGCGCCCTTCTGAAGAAAGGCGGGACCTACCGGCATCCCAACCCGCTGTCGACTACTGCGGCCGCCGTCCGATGGACGCAGTCGCCAAGCGATCTGACCGGCGCAGGCCGGCAGAAGGCAAGGTGCAACAACAGCCGATGAACCATGGGACGAAATCCCGAGGCGAGTGAAGCTACTGCCCCCATGAGCTAAAACGCGTGAACCTGATTTAGCTCCTCGGCGCGGATCTCATCGAGCCCAGCGGCCACGTGCCGCGCGCAAAGGCCGCGGATGTGACGGCGCGGTCCCAATGTGTGAAAGCGGCTGAAGAAGCTCTTGCACGCCGGCCGTTCCACATATTGCGGGGCAGGGTCAGTGCCTCTGCAACAAAGACTACCGGCCTTAGTAGGTTCGTTGTTCGCAGAGTCTTAGATAAAAGACTCGCCAGGAGCTGAATCGAAACAACGGTCTGGAATGCAACGTGATGAACCAGTCGCTGCAGTCTGGACATTTGTCGCAAACTGAACGTGTTCAGTCCATTTCGCTCAATGAGATGCATGCACACGGATCCGCAAGATGAATGTCGACGTTTTCTCTGCTCATGAATCTAATGTTCGTCGCTATAGCCGGTCGTTTCCGACTGTCTTTACGAGGGCGCTTGGGGCGACGATTTGGGACGAGGGCGGCAAGAGCTATATTGATTTCCTTGTGGGGTCCGGCGCACTCAACTACGGGCACAACAATCCCAATATCCTTGCACCGGCAATTGATTATCTCGCGGGCGGGAACATTCTTTTGTCGCTTGATATGCACACAACGGCCAAACGTGAATTTATCGAAGTGTTTGTTGATACGATCCTGAAGCCGAGGGGTCTTTCGTACAAATTGCAATTTCCTGGACCGACTGGAACAAGCGCTAACGAAGCGGCGCTTGCGCTGGCCCGAAAATATACCGGCCGTTCCAGCGTCATGGCCTTTACAAATGCGTTCCACGGGATGTCACTTGGCTCCCTGGCTGTGTCAGGTTCAGCCTCTACCAGGGAGCTCGGCGGCGTGGCTCGCCACGATGTGATCCGCGTCCCCTATGACGGCTATGCAAACGGAGCTTTCGATTCAGCGAGTTACATCGACTACGTCCTGGGCGACCTCGGGAGTGGCATAGAAAAACCCGCCGCAATCATTCTGGAAACGATCCAGGCAGAGGGCGGCATGAACACTGCATCGGCACGTTGGCTCACGGATATTCAGCGCATTTGCCGTGACCACGGCATCGTTTTCATCGTCGACGACATTCAAGCAGGAGCAGGCCGAACAGGTGATTTCTTCTCCTTCGAATTCGCAAAGATCGAACCAGACATCGTCTGTCTTTCAAAGTCGCTAAGCGGTTCGGGAAATCCGCTGTCGGTGGTTTTGATTCGCCCCGACCTAGACGTTTGGAAACCCGGAGAACATAGCGGCACTTTCAGAGGCAACAATCTTGCTTTCGTGACTGCAGGCGCCATGTGCAAAATGTGGTCAGACACCAAATTCAATCATGGCGTCGAGCGGACAGCTGCCAAACTGCAACGACACCTTGATGATCTCGTCGCGAAATTCCCGAATTGCATTAAAGAAAAGCGAGGCCGCGGCCTGATGGCGGGACTCAAGTGTCGCTCACACGCGATTGTCGACCGCGCACACGATATCGCGTTCGCAAACGGACTGCTGATTGAATCTTCGGGACCAAACCGAGACGTCATCAAAGTCCTGCCGCCGATAACAATCTCGGATGCCGAGCTCGACCGTGGCATCGCGATCCTCGAGCAGGCAATACAGGAGTAAGGCAATGGCAACTGCCCAGCTGTCTCAAGTACCAGCGATCTCGCTTCTCACGACCAAGGAACGAACCGGCTCCATCAAACTTGGGGAGATCATCTCAGTCCTAAAGGGTGAGATCACCGGCCTGCACATCAAACAGGCATTCAGTCCCGAGCTGGCCGAGGACATCACGACGAACTTTAATCGAAATCCCGGTCTCGAGGAGCGCAAAGATGGCGTTCCCGGCCGATATGTTGGCGCATCGCACTACAGGAGAAATGCAGCCACCTATTTTGCCGAGGCGGAAAGTGCGCGTCCTTTCGTGGAAGCCCTTTTTGCGGATCTGGTAGATCCGGTCCGCGCGTTATTCGACGCGCTGAAAGGCGAGCTTCACAAACAGGGAGTTGAGTTGCGGCTGGCTCGTTCGGAGCACGGTCAAGCTAATCTTTGTCGTGCCATCTGCTGGTCTGGCGCAGGGATGTATTGCTTAGAGCCCCACGACGACGTCGCCCAAGTTCTATGTGCCGATAGCGAGATTCGGCAGGTGGCGAACAAAACGGTTGTAGCGCTAAACTTCTACCCCAGCATGCCCGATGAAGGTGGCAATCTGCGCATCTGGAGCCACAAACCGACAGAAAGTGACCGAAAATCGCAAGGCCTGGAGACTACAGGCTATCCCTTTTCGACAGCTTATCTTGAGGACCTTCCTTATCACGATTTTCAGCTCAAAGCAGGAGATATCGCGCTCATCGACGGCGGCTACGTTCATGGGGTGACCCGACAATCAGGCAATGGGAAGCCTCGCCTTCTGCTGAACTGTTTTTTTGGGTTTGCGAGCCCAGATGTGGTTCTCTGGTGGACCTGAAGTCGGGCTTGCACAGTCATGCTGACTAACATTGTGGCGACGAGGAGGTCTATCTATCGAACGTCCGGCGTCAATTGGATAGCGGCGCCGCACGGACCCTTCGCGTGTTGGAATGCCGGCGCAGCGTGGTAGACGACCCGTCACAGTTCGTACGAAGTGAAATGGGCTTTAAGAAGCGCAAGTTGGTCGCGCCTACGGCTGAACGTCGACTTTTGAAGCTTATTACGCCGTGCGAGGCTGTGCGCGACGTTTTCTGTCTAAGGTGGTCTGCTTGCAAGCGCAGTCCGCCTTCGCAAAGCTGTACGGCTGCCCTTGCACCTGGTGAGCAAGGCCGCTCCCCAAACCCACGTCGCAGCAGTCTCCTGATGTGCCGCAGCGCGCAGACACATTGAAACGCGTGGCTCCGAGCATATGCTGGCCTGATGATCACGACGATCCACCAACAGGCGCATAGAACGGCGATCTGAGCCGCATCCTGGTTCAGAAACTCTGGGACCGGGGTTGCTTTCAGCCTTCAACTTAACGCGTGCGTCAATAGCTTCGTCGGAGCGAGTCTACCGTTGCTTCTTTCGATCAAAGCTGTATTAAGAGCGAACTTGGTCGACTTGGGGCGGTGTGCCGATCGATCCACATGCTGGAGCATGGCATTGGCACTCGCTGGGCTGACCGGGTGCTCCGGCAACCGCAATAATCGGCAAGACCTCAACATCAGCCGTACGGGATACGGCGCGATGATCCTCGACGAAACCAAAGGCTCGTGTCCGGAATCCGGCAAAGATCGCGATCAACTATCTCAGAAACGACCGAGATACTAGCAGCCGGATAGGCGTTCTTCACGAACGGACTGCCATACGAAGCAGGGCCTTGTGTGCCGCTGCAGATTCGCGGGAAGTGATCACGATGATAGTGATCGGCTCCTGGATCCGTACAGCTATGCGGTGTGCCGCTCGCACGTGAGGATAGTCGGCGATAGAATGCTCCGAGACTGCCATCCCTGTGCCAGCTGTTGTTGCTGTCAAAACTGTGCGGTTGTCCGACTGGAGAACCCGCTCTCCGCGAAGACAATACCCTGAAACCAGAGAATTTGTGGCCGGGAAAGTGCTTGGGGCTTGACCACGCCTTCATCTGAGCTGCATTCGTCGACCAGCTTCAGTGCGAGCGACGGTCATAATCTGTTCATCCCGTAAGATCGATGCCGAGCATTCCATAGAGTGCTGTCCTAACAGCAAAAGTGGAGCTGTTGACGGTTGGTCTTTTGGTAAGTGGCTTGATTAGCCTTCCGACCGGATTAGCCACTATATTGCTCAATACCGCGGCATCGACCGTTAGATCGCCGAAAGACCAGGTTCTATTGAACGTGTCGAAGAAGCGCACTGAGTTGTGGGACGCCGCATTGCGCGACACCGGCTCCAGCCTGGGCCGTTCCAAGCACTGGCAAGCACTGAATCCGGCAGCACAGTTCGTTGACGACGCATGTAACCGAGCCGCTACCTTGCCCCACGGGCTTAATCCAGTTTTAAGTTCATTCTGGCCCACGACAAGGACCAGAGCAAGCGCAGCCACTTTTCGGAAGAGCAGATCATCGGGATTTTGAAGGAGCACGGGGCCGGCGTTTCGGTTGCCGACCTGTGCCGCAAGCGCGGCGTCAGCGACGCCTGCATCTACAAATCAAAGGCGAAGTTCGGTGGTATGGAAGTGTCGGCGGTTAAGCGGCTGAAGGCGCTGGAGGATGAGAACACGCGGCTGAAGCGGCTGCTGGCCGATGCCATACTCGACAATGTCGCGCTGAAGGACTTGCTGGGAAAGAAATGGTGACGCCCGAGGGAAGCGGAATGTCGCCCATCTCATGGATGGCCACGGGATGAGCGAACGGCGGGCGTGTAAAACCATCGGCAGCTACCGTATGACTATGAGATACAAGACGATCCGGACGGACGATGGCGGCCTTCGCCAGCGCATGAAGGCGATCGCGGACGAGCGACGCCGCTTCGGCTATCGGCGCGTGCATGTCCTCCTCAAGCGGGAGGGGTATAGCGTCAACCACAAGAAGCGTGTTCCGGCTTTACCGGAAAGAGAAGCTTGCGGTGCGCCGCCGTGGCGGCCGCAAGCGCGCCATCGGGACTCGGGCGCCAATGACGGTGCCGATGGCGTCGAACGAGCGCTGGTCGCTCGACTGCGTGTCGGGTCAACTCACCTGCGGCCGCCGCTTCCGCGTCCTCACCGTGGTCGATGACTGCACCCGCGAGTGCCTGGCGCTGGTGACCGATACCTCGCTCTCCGGCATCCGCGTGGCGCGGGAACTGGACCGGCTGATTATCGAGCGCGGCAAGCCGAAGACGCGCCGGGCATGCCCATGCAGAATGCCTTCATCGAGAGCTTCATGTATAGACGTATATGGACCCCGCCCGATTGCAACGACCGGCTTGATCAGGATCGACGGTCACAACTGCAGACGTATATCCGGCTTCTTGATGCGGCTGGACAACGTCTCCGCCGCGAGCCTCGATGGTTTTCGCCGGCTTCCACCTCAACGGCCCCGAGACATCGGCGCAAGCCGTGCCGGTCCACACATCAGGTTCGGGAAGCGACGGGGTGACCGTTTTCGCCATCTCCTGCCATTTGTTGCAATTGCCGGGTGAGACCTCCTTTCCTTGATTGCCGCTTCGTTTCAGGCCGCCTTCACCGACAGCGCCGGCGCATAAGCTGCGTCGCCTGTGAGCATAGCCCACACGATCCGCGCGTTCTTGTTGGCAAGAGCCACGGCCGCGACATTGGGATGGCGCCGTTGCCGGATTTTGCCGAGCCAGCGGCTTCGCGGATCCTGCTTGCCAGTGGCCCGACTTAAAGCGGCGCGAGCTCCGTGAATCATCAGCGTCCGCAGGTATCGATCGCCGCGTTTGCTGATGCCGAACAAGCGGGACCGCCCTCCACTGGATCGCTGCTTCGGCACCAGGCCAAGCCAAGCCGCGAACTGGCGGCCGTTCTTGAAACAGCTTCTATCGCCCACGGCGGCGATCAAGGCTGTCGCCGTCACAGGTCCGACGCCTTCGATTTTGCCGAGCCGCTGGCACTGCTCATTCGTACGGAAGATTTCCCTTATCCGGCGGTCATAGGCTGCAACGCGGCTATCAAGCTCGGACAACTCCTCTTGCAATTCCCTCATGAGCGCTCGGAGCATCTCGCTGAGGCCGTCATTGATGTTTCCTACGATGACAGCGAGGCCGCGCCGCAGCTGCGCGATGTCACGGGCAATGACAATGCCATGCTCGGACAGAAGACCGCGAATCTGGTTGGCGAGCCTGACCCGGTCGGCGACCAGGCGTCGGCGAATGCGGTGGACAGCCTGTACCGCCAGCTGATCGGTTGATTTCGGTGGCACGAAGCGCATGGACGGACGGCCGACCGCTTCGCAGATGGCTTCCGCATCGTTCTGGTCGTTCTTGTTTGACTTGACGTATGGCGTCACGAACTGAGGGCTGATCAGTCGGACCTGATGGCCAAGCGCGGTGAGCACGCGAGCCCAATAATGTGCCCCGTTGGAAGCCTCCATGCCGACCAGGCAGGCCGGTAAATTGGCGAAAAAGCCGGCCACCGCATCGCGACGCAACCTCTTTCGCACAACGACTTTCCCGTGGTTGTCGACGCCGTGAACTTCGAAGACATACTTCGCCAGATCTAGACCTATACGAACGACCTGCATGATATCCTCCTTCACTGCAGTTGACGCTCGAGATTCCACCGCGGCGAGGGCGGGGTCCATACCATTGGCCCCGCGGATGCAAGGGATTTCAGCAGCACTTTGGGTACCGGTCGGGTGCGTTCATGTATACGGCCTGTTTGTGCGACCGATGCCATGGCCGCTGGCCCTGATGGAGATCGCGGATCGAGGCCTCATCAACGGGTCGCGCTTGTTGCGCTTAAAGCTCTTCGGGCTTGCTCGATCCCCAGCTCCGCCGGTCATGCTGTCATTTGCCCTCACACCATAACGTGGCCAACACACGCGACATTCAGGTCGCGAGCTTAGGCCGATAGAATTCCCCGGTCGTCATCATCGCCCAGACGATCCGGGCCAACTTGTTGGCAACGGCGATGGCGACGACCATCGGCCGACGCCGTTCAAGCAAGGCTTCGATCCAGCCGCCTCCAACCCGGGAGCGTGCCTTTGGGTACCGAACGACGTTGCGTGCTCCGATGACAAGCAAGTGCCTGAGATAGGAATCGCCCTGCTTTGTTATGCGGCCGAGCCGGTGCTTCCCGCCGGTGGAATTCTGCTTAGGCGTCAGGCCAACCCAGGCCGCGAACTCCCGCCCGGAGCGGAACATGGTCGCGTCCGGTACGGTCGCGACGAGAGCCGTGGCCGTAATGGGACCGATCCCGGGAATCGAGGACAGCAACTTCGCCATCGGATTTACTTGCTGGATCTCAGCCAGTTCGCGCTCGATGGCCGCGACCCGCCGGTGCAATTCCTTCAGTTGGCTCACAAGGACGGCCAGTGCGATGCGGGCGTGGGCCGGTACCGTCAGTTCTTCGTCATCCAACAAGTCCACCAAACCATCCACCCGTTGCCGGCCTTGCCTGACGATGATTCCGAACTCAGCAAAGTGAGCCCGAATGGCGCAAGCTGTCATGGTGCGTTGGCGGACCAGCAAGCCTCTTGCACGATGAAGCATCAAGAAGCCCTGGTTATCAGCGCTCTTGATTGGGCGAACCGCATATTAGGACGACTGACCGCTTCGCAGATCGCGGCCGCGTCAGCGGCGTCATTCTTGGCTGCTCTTCGTAGGTAGGGTTTAACATAGGCTGGCGGAATCAATCTGACATCGTGTCCAAACTGCCGAATCTCCCGCGCCCAGTGGTGAGCAGTCGCGCAGGCTTCGATGCCGACCAGGCAAGGTGCGAGCGAGGAGAAGAACGACACGATCTCGCCTCGCCGGAGACGTTGGCGACCGGCCACTTGGCCTTGGTCATCAACTGCATGGATGTGAAATACGTGCTTCGAAATGTCTAACCCAATTGTGGCGGCTTCCATTGGTCAATTGCTCCTGTTAGCGGGTTCGTCCATCGCCAGTATATCGCCGGCGCCGAGGAGCAGGGCCGTCTTCCCCATCAACGGCCGGCTGCGGGATGAATTGCTGAACGAGACGCTGTTCACGTCACTGGCCCAGGCTAGCGTCGCACTCGGATGCTGGCGGGCCGATTACAACGATGCACGACCCCACTCGCAGCTCGGATGGAAGACGCCCTCCGAGTTCGCCTTCACCTGTCACCCGCGCCGGAATCTGGCGCTGCGCTATGCCGAAGGCTCCGCGCCAGCTCCCGTCGCTCCCACCGCCCAACCGGGCAAATCCAACGACCGGGCGAACTTAGGATTAGATAAAAAGAGTCTGGGCTGATAGAGAGTCCGGCACATGAGTGAGCAGTGTGGCGATACAGGACATTGCCGTTGATGAGGAAATAACGCATCGCTATATCAATGTGTCCGCTTATCCTCATAGCGCCAAAATTCATCGACTAAACGGGAACGTTAGAGCGATTTGCAATGACTTAGCCGCAACGCTATGTTGCCGCAGTCTGATCGAGAGAGACTCCGCGGGGCTTTGGCCTGCACGATGGCTGGCCGGTCAAATCCGCTGCCTGTTAGCCCGATGCCTCCTTCGAGAACCAATGATGCCTAGTATAAGAGGCGTGTTGCCCATCATGTCGATATATAGTCGCGCGCAAAGGCCGAGACTCCAGTCGTAGGCGGGTGTTTACGGTGACCGGAAAGCGCGATTGTACGAGAGTACTTGTGGGCCGGGTGATGACGAGCATGAGAGAGAGGCGAATCGAGGCGGCGCGCGACAAAGGAGAGCGATACACACACGGTGCCTGGCCAGTTTAGCGAGCGCGCAACATCGTCAGGGAATCGGCGCAACGGACGATACGAGTCGGGCCGATCTGGCGCAGCGCTAACAGGGGCACCCGAACCAGATTTCCGTTTGGAAGAAGCGGCTTCTGGATCAGGCGGCACGCGCGTTCGAGAGGGGCATCGGCGACGGCGCAACCGGGCGCGAGCGCGACATTGAGAAGCTGCACGCCAAGATCGGCCAGTTGATCGTCGAGCGGAATTTTTTACCGAAGAGGTCCTAAAGATGAGCGCCCGGATCGCCGCGTGCTCGCCGACCGCAGCCATGGAGAGATGTCGGCGCAGCGGCAGTGCCAGCTGCTCGGACCGGCCGAGAATCTGAGTAACAAACCGCGCCAGCACTCACAAATGAAAGGCAAAATACGGCGCGATGGAGGTATCGGAGACCAAACGCTGAAGTGGCTGAGGCGGCTCTTGGCCGACGCCCTGCTGGACAACGTTGCGTTGAAGCCCTTTCTTGGAAAGAAATGGTGACGCCCGCTGCGGCGGAAAGCTGTCGCCCATCTCCGGGGAGCCTTGATGAGCGAACGGCGGGCGTGTAAAGGCATGGGGCTGCTGCTTTATGACAATGAGCTACAAGGCGACCGGGGCGGATGATGCCGGCCAAGGCCAAGCGCATGAGGGTGATGGCCGAGGTGGGTCGCCGTTTCGGCTACCGACGCCCGCGCGTGCTGCTCGAGCGGGAGGGCTATCTGGTCAACCACAAGGCTACGCCGCCATGGCGGCCGTAAGCGGGCAATTGGGACTATGGCGCCGATGATCTCCAACGATTTGGAGGCTCCACTTTCTATCGGACCAGCTGACCGACGTCCGTCCCTTCCGTATTCTGAGCGTGGTCGACGATTGCACCCGCGAGTGTCTGGCACTGGTGGCCGATCCCTTGCTCCCGGCACCCGGGTGGCGCGGGATCTAGACCGGCTGATCACCGAACGCGGGAAGCCCAAGACACTGGTCAGCGACAACGACACCGAACTCACAGCAACGCAATTCGGACGTAAGCCGATACAGAGCCGCGCTACCTAGCACTAGATCGCGGGGCAAGCCCATGCAGAACGCGTTCATCAGGGGCTTTAACACAGGTGCGCCGGGAGACCGGCAAGGAGTAGGTGGTGCAAGTCCACTACGATGAAGGAATAGCGAACCGCATCGACCCCGAGCCGTGCGCAGGCATCCGCGAGGATGTCGGCGAAGCGTCGGCAGGGGGACGTGCAGGCCAACCATTGAGCCGCGATAGAAAACTGATCCCGGGTGCCGACGCTGTCTGTGTAGCGGAAGGCAACATACTCAAGAGCGTCATCGCAAGCACTTGGGTAACCCGGCGTGGTCGAAGAACTTGGCATGCACGCACGCTCCCTGCACGGGAACCGGGAGGTCTCCGGGTTGGCCGAAAGCCCCTCTGGGTAGACGGTCCGCGACGGGAAGGCGAGGAGCCGTAGCCGCCGATGCACGATCCGGAGAAGTCTGACTCTGCCGTAGTAGCTGGGAAGTCGCCGAACAAAGCCGGGCCACCGGTGGCGGAGGCGGTGGAGCAAAGGGCAGGGACCAAGGGGAATGCGGATCAGCAAAGCACGCACCGGACGCAGACCCGGGCGCGCGTGACCCAGGCGCTGAGCCGCGTACGGCAAGCCGCAAGGCAAAGGAAGAAGGAGCGGTTCACCGCGCTTCTCCACCAGGTGAACGTCGACACGCTCCAGGTGGCATTCTACGCGCTCAAACGCAAAGCTGCCGCTGGAGTCGATGGGGTGACCTGGCAGGACTACGAAGTGAACCTCGAGCGCAATCTCGAGGATCTCCACGGAAGAGTCCACCGAGGAGCGTATCGGCCTCATCCATCACGTCGGACATACATACCGAAGGCGGATGGACGGCAACGACCGCTGGCGATCGCGGCCCTGGAGGACAAGATCGTCCAGGGCGCTTGCGTCATGGTGCTCAACGCCATCTACGAGGAGGATTTCCTCGGGTTCTCGTACGGGTTCCGACCTGGACGAGGGCCGCACGATGCGCTGGACGCCTTGGCGGTGGCGGTCACCAGTCGGAAGGTGAACCACATACTTGACGCCGACATCCGGGACTTCTTTGGCAGCGTCAACCATGACTGGT
Source organism: Bradyrhizobium sp. USDA 4486 (assembly GCF_054057995.1). NCBI lineage: Bacteria > Pseudomonadati > Pseudomonadota > Alphaproteobacteria > Hyphomicrobiales > Nitrobacteraceae > Bradyrhizobium > Bradyrhizobium sp. USDA 4486. Next base: position 5,007,598 of record NZ_JBSRZV010000001.1, on the reverse strand, counting down.
TGATCCGCTTCCTGGAGCACCGCATCGGCGATAAGCGCATCGTCCGTCTGATCCGTAAATGGCTCAAGGCGGGCATCCTCGAAGACGGGATCGTATCCGTAGCTGACAGTGGAACTGGCCAAGGTTCGGTGATCTCACCGCTCCTTGCCAACATCTACTTGCACTACGTGTTCGACCTGTGGGCCGAACGCTGGCGACGGCAAGAGGCCCGCGGCGACATGGTCATCGTGCGTTACGCGGATGATCTGGTAGCAGGCTTCGAGCATGAGGACGACTCTGGTCGATTCCTCGATGCACTGCGTGAGCGGTTCGGGGCATTCTCGCTGTCGCTCCATCCGGGCAAGACTCGCTTGATTGAGTTCGGACGCCATGCGGCAACCGAGCGCAAGAAGCGCGGCATTGGTAGACCGGAGACCTTCGCGTTCTTGGGCTTTACCTTCATCTGCGGGAAATCTCGACGGGGGGCCTTCCAATTACAGCGGAAGACCCGGCGCGACCGCATGCGGGCGAAGCTGCAGGAAATCAAGGCGGAGCTGCGGCAAAGAATGCATCAACCTATCCCGTCACAGGGACACTGGTTGAGGCAAGTCGTTACAGGCCACTTCGCCTACTATGCCGTGCCCACAAACAGTCGAGCGCTCTCAGCGTTCTGGCATTACGTGGCCAGCCTCTGGCGTCGCACGCTGCGGCGGCGTAGCCAGAAAGACGGCTTCACGTGGGAGCGGATGACGAAGCTGGTCGCCGATTGGTTACCCGCACCCCGCATCCTTCATCCATGGCCCGACCGGCGCTTCGCCGTTAGACACCCGAGGTAAGAGCCGGATGCTCGAATTGGGCTTGTCCGGATCTGTGCGGGGGGTGTTCAGCAATGGGCATCCCTACCGCGAACGACATTCGCCGAATTAAGGAGGCTCCCAACTGTGACAGGCCTATGAGTACTGTGGGCAGACCACTGGCAACGGTGCCGCGCCGGGCTTTCGGTGAGGATAACCGGTGCAGAAATTCTTGATGCAGTACGGGTTCTTGCCGCTTCCGCACTTTTGGCAGCGGGTGACGCAATCCTCGTAGGTCACTCCGGGCCGTATCTGCTCAATCAGCATAGGTTCTCGCTGACTTTTCTGAGCCAGCGCTGGACCGAGGAGTAACACGGCAAGGAGTAGTCCCATCGGGTATTTCATGTGCTCCTCCTCCTGTCGTAAAGGGACATTCGATGCGGACGGTGATGTCTGCCGAACTCCTGGTCAAGGCAAGCTCACAGCCAAAGTCCCAGCGAGACCGCTCGCTCCCTGGGCATGATTCAAGCAGCTCAGAACGACACGTCAATATTCTCGCCCGCTCGCGGAGTATTTTGGCCGCGTCCCGTCATCCCGACAGGCCGAGCGCAAAAACGGTCTCACAGATCAATGGCGATCGCAGCTATGCGCAGCCGCCGCCAGATGAGTCGAATTTCGTTGATTGATCCGAATTAGACGCAGGATTACAGCGACAAAGGGCGAATCGCGCATCAACTAGGATTGCAGCATTGGTATAGTTAACCTCAAAATTTGGCTGGCGAGGCACGGGATACGGCGTGCCGCTTCGCCAAGCAGGCGCACGTCAGAGTCAACTGTTGCTGTCAGTTGATGCAGTGGCACTTGAAATGCCGACGCCGCACGTGACGTGCGGGCGAGGTGCGGCGCCACGACGATGCGTGGCGACTATCCGCATGGCATCAGCAGGAGGCGAGAATGCGCAACAGCTCTCATAATACCCTCCATGGTACAGTAAAGCGCTGTGGCGTCTGCGGCGGACAGTTCGGGCTGATCCGCCACTACTCTTGGCGAACAGTTCTTTGCTCCAGGAAATGCGTGGACCGTTTCACGGCTCGCCGGGAGGCCGACCAGAAATGGTTCGCGGGTCGCACTGGCTTAATGCGTCCCACGGCGTACAAAGCAGACTTCGACGGAGAGCTTAGGAAGCTCCGCACCCAGTTGTTTCATTGAGCGCTGTGCTTGAAGCAACGCGAGCCTGGTAATTGAAGCTAAAGAACGACGCGCTATGCGCCGCCGCAAGTGGAGCGCGCGGGGAACTTCGGCCGGTCGCCGTCTGCACCATGGTGGCGCTCGGGACCATTAGCTAAGCTCACGCCGGCCGACCCCGCCACTTATGTGGTCGGCGTTCAGGCGATCGGAGGGCATAGACATGGGCGACGCCCGGCGGATCGGCGCCTGCCCCATGGCCGGTCGTCCGCCGTATAGGCCCAGAGCTGACCCGTCTTGGTGCGCGATCGAGCACTGGCATCGTCGTCTCGTCGGCGAACAGCTTTGGCCGTTGCTTGAGCTTGCCAAGGAGGCGCTCATGTAACGGACGCAGATGGAAGGCTGCTGCCGCACTCAGTCCGCCACGGCCGACCGATCGAGCTCAATACCCTGACGGGCGTAAATCTGCACCTGCCGATAGAGCGGCAGGTGATCGGCATATTTGGACACCAGAACCTGGGCGACGGTGGGTTCGGTCGGCAGTCCGCCCTCGACCAACCGTGTCGGAGCCGGTGCCTGCATGACACCGTCTTAGCGAGCACGGCAGGCGTATTTGGGACGCCGCGTCACGAGGATCCGGAACTGCGCCCGGACCAGGTCCAGCCGCTCGCTTCTATCCTCGCCAATCCAATGCAACTCGCCCTGGCAGCAGGGACAGGTCTTGCTCTCGATGTCGACGGCGACCTCGATCCGCGCCAGGTGCGTCGGCAACGTGTCACGGTTGCCGCGGCGCCTACGGGCTCGCACCTCACGGCCTTCAGCTGCGCTGACGTCCTGCGCCATCTCGCTGTACGCTGTCACCCGCTCGACGTGCTCCAGGCCCAGCAGCATCTGATCTTCAGGCAGCGTCTCTGCTGGCCGGCCAAACCGATGCCGCTGCAATTCCTTGATGATCTGACGCAGTCGTTCGCTCTCGCACCGCTCGGCAAGCAGCATCGCTTTGCACGTCTCGGGATCGTCAGGCAGGGCCTCGCTAACAGCTAATTCAAAGCATATTCGCCGCCATCAGGGCGACGCGTCTGGCGCTCCGATTCACTTCGCCGCAGCGCCGCCAACAACTATCCAGCTGCGTCGGCGCCGGCGTCTCTCGTCGCGCGTGGACACGCCGCCAGTCGAAGCCTTCGAGCGAGGGGATTGAGGAATGTCCCCGATAGTGAGTCTGACGAATCATCTCCTGAGGTAGTCGAGGTTAAGGATCCCCACCATCCTTTGTGGGGTCGCTCATATCGAGTGATCAGGAAGATCGGCCAGCGAGGTCGAGGCATTCCTGCTTCGTATGAAGTTGAGTATCGCGCAGGAAGCAGCCTTCTGATTCAAGCAACCGCAATCGAATATTATGGAGAAGAAGCAAATCAGATAAGCTGAGTATGGAGGCTCTACTCGAGCTTTTATGCAGCGGATTGTCCCCACGCACATGAGCATGGATCCAGCCGATCTTTGGTCGACGCTGACGCCCGCGCTCCGACGCCAGATCGTCGAAGACGTCGCCGCGATTTTGGCGGAGATCTCTCATGAAGTCCGAGTTGATCACACCAAGCCACTTGGCGCGCAAAGCCGTGGTCTACATCCGGCAGTCGACGCCTCACCAGGTCGTAAGCAATCAGGAGAGCCTGCGCCTTCAATACGCGCTTCGCCAGCGCGCCCGCGAACTCGGATGGCGTGAGGCGGCCATCGACGCGATTGATGCCGATCTCGGGTTGAGCGCCGCGTCTATAGCACAGCGTAACGGCTTCAAGGAACTCGTTGGCCGTGTTGGCCTGAGTGAAGTGGGACTCATCCTGTCGATCGATGTGACCCGCTTGGCGCGTAATTGTACCGACTGGTATCCGCTCCTGGATGTCTGTGGTCTACGTGGCTGCCTGATCGCCGACCGCGATGGTGTCTATGATCCGGGCACTCCGAACGGACGGTTGCTTCTCGGGCTGAAGGGTTCGATCTCCGAGCTTGAACTACATACGATCCGCAGCCGGCTGACCGCTGGCCTCCTGGCAAAGCCGAGCGCGGCGAACTTGCGGTTATGCTGCCAATCGGGCTGATGCGGGATCCGAGCGGCGTGGTCGTTAAGGATCCCGACATGGCCGTGCAAGGGCGGCTCGGTCTCGTCTTCCAGTTGTTCCTGCAGCTGCGCAGTGTTGCCAAGGTCATGCGAGCGTTGAACGAGCGTGACCTGGAACTGCCGCGTCGTGATCGGTATGGCGATTTGTGCTGGACGCGCGCGACGTTGGCTGCTGTCGCGGCGATCTTGAAGAACCCGGCATACGCGGGCGCCTTTATCTATGGACGAACCCGCTTCCAGCCGTCGAAGCGGGAGGGTGCCCTCCCACAGAAGGCTCCGCGGCCGATGGAGGAGTGGCGGATCGTCGTTAAAGATCGATATCCAGCCTATATCGACCAATCTATGAAAAAATCCGAACCGTTATCAGAGATAACCGAGCCGAATACATGCGCATCAAAACCCGCGGCGCGCCTCGCGACGGCGAGCTCCTGCTCCACGGCATTGTCTGGTACGCACGATGTGGTCATAAAATGTACGTCCGCTACAAGGGCGGTGGCGAGTATGTATGCAATCACCTGCGTACCCAGGAAGGTCAGCCAACCTGCCAACACATTCGCGCCGCCCATATCGATGCAGCCGTTGGCGATGCATTCCTAACCGCACTAGCGCCAGCCGAACTGGATGCCTTGTCGCGCTCACGGCGGGTGCAGCAGCAGATGAACAATGCGTTACGCTCCAGTGCAGAACGAGAGTTCGAGCGCAAGCGGTACACGGCAGCGCTCGCCGAACGGCAGTTCAACCGAGCTGATCCAGATAATCGGTTGGTCGCCTCGGAACTCGAGCGCCGATGGGAAGCGGCACTTAACGACGTGCGCGCCGCCGAAGAGGCGCTTGCCCGACAACCGCCCAAAGCCATCACACAAGTGGCCTTAAGCAAGGAGCTCAACGACAAGGTCATCAGCCTCACTGGCCGCCTCACGCAGATATGGCGTGACGAGACGATCTCGGATGCGCATCGCAAGGCGTTGTTGCGATGTCTCATCGAAAAGGTCGTTCTCGACCGCGGTGAGCACGACTTGGCCCTGGCTAGGATCGTCTGGCGTGGAGGCGCCGTGACGGAGCTCGAGGTGAAGATGAGCGTCAACTCCGTCACCAGATTGACGCGAGGCGCCGAGATGCGGGAACGCCTTCTAACGCTCGCTCGCGACGGCGTCCCCGACGACGAGATCGCCGCAATCCTTACCCAAGAAGGTCACCGCTCTCCCTATTGCGCCGATAAGGTGCTGCCTATCACCGTTGGTCGGCTCCGTCGTGCCGCGGCCATCAAGGTAACTGCCCAGCGTACTCGATGGGACCATGACGGCTCACTCCTCAGCCACCCGAACTGGCCCAAAGGCTCGAGCTTCCGGTGAACTGGCTCTATGTACAGATCCGAACTAAGCGTTTGCTGATTGATCGCCACCCCAGCGGCGCCTATCTCTTCCCCAATACACTCCGTTCTTGACGCTATTGGAGACCTTCGAAACCACGTCATTGCGCAACTTGATCTAAGAATCTGTCAGCCTAACAAAGAGGGGCATCAACATGGGTGATCGAGCAATGCCGACAATTGCGCCGCCGACAAGCACTACGCCATACTCGAACTTCGGCCGGCGGAAGATCCCATCCTCGAGCCGCTTGACGAACAAACACGGGCCCGTTCCGGCCCAGAACACCAGCTTGATCCGATCCGCCCGCTTGGCCCGGAACACATAGACACCTCCCGAGAACGGATTTGCCCCCATGCTCTCGCACACCGGGGTAACAAGCCCCTCCATTCCCTTGCGGAAGTCTACCGGTTTGGTCGCCACCATCGCCCGGACCGCACCCGACGGCCCGCTCACCACCTCACCTTCAGCGCCTGGATGATGGACGCAATCATCGTCGGGTCCGCACCACGGCCGGCCCGGATCGTGATGCCGTCAACGTCGATCTCGATGACTCCGCCCTTGGCCTTGCGGCGCACCGCTTTGCGCTCGCGCCCAAGAGCGGCCGCCGGCACCACGGCATCCACCACCGCCAGCGCAAACTGTACTTTTTCTGTTTCGAAATGACCGCGCGCTGCCTCTCGCAACTGACGGCGCCAGCAAAACAACTGCTGCGGCACTGTCGCGTTACCCGGCCGAGTCGCCACTCGTAACGATCTCCGCAAGGACCCGGGCCTTGTCCTCGTCGTTCCACTTTCGCCCACGGCCGGCTCGGTTGAAGAACTCGAGCCGCCGCACCGACTCCGTGATAGTAGTATGCACTGTGTCCATTCTAAGCCTAACGGTCAAACCAAACCGCAGCCTCGCAGATCACCCCGTCACCCCACCGAACAGCGCTTACCGTTAAACCGGCTCGCGGCGTAAGTCCTCTCTTGGCGTGCTCAATCCCGAGATGATTCTGACGATCACAACTTCAACGGGACGAGACGGGCTTCCTTGGGATGGCCCGCAATGACTTCTCATGGGTCCGGGAAGCAGGCGACGTGTCGAAAACCGTTGCATTTCTTGTTTATTCGGTCGATTTTCTGCATACCGGTGGCATTTATCAATGAAGTTCATCTCCGTGGCAGCAAGTATGCGATACGATCGAATAGACGCCCGCATCCTCGAGATCGTGCAAAAGAACAACCGACTGACCTCCGATGTCATCGGCGAAATGGTCGGGCTTTCCGCTACCGCGTGTCAGCGACGACTGAAGCGACTCCGCTCGGAAGGCATCATCGAGGCCGACATCTCGATCGTTTCGCCGAAGGCAGTTGGCAGACCCATTCAAATGCTACTGCTGGTAAGTCTGGAGCGGGAAAGTTCGGAAATAGTCGATAAGTTCAAAAAGGCCATCAAATCATCCGCTGAAGTCGTGAATGGATTCTACGTTACTGGGGACGCGGACTTCCTTTTATACATTACTGCGCCCACCATGGAGGACTATGAGCAGTTCACCAGGCGGTTCTTCTATACGAACCCAAACATCAAAGCGGTCAAGACAATGGTCGTAGTAGACCGCGTAAAGGTAGGTTTCGCTGTGCCAGTTGAAGCCTCGTCGGAGGATTGACGAAACTCCGATGTCCGCGCCTGCATCCAGGGCAAGTGTTGCAAACAGGAATGTAAGAGCTCGCTGAAGTGCGCGACACTGCGGCGAATGACTGACCATAGTGGGGTCGATGCGGATCGCCAGAGTCGTGGTCGAGGCAGCGACCATAGGCATCGCCTCAATGTCCAAGGCGCCGATCGAATTCGTCGCGAAGTCGATGTAGCTCTTTTCCACGTTCTGCCCCGCCGTTCGCAAGTAGAAAATGGTGAGCAGAAGCTGGCGCCTAGCCCCGACTGACCTAAGTCGGCGTGATCTTTCACCCCGACTATCTAGCCTGCTAGGTTCACGACCCCCCGTCGTCCGCGCGACAGGGGGCGAGTCGTTCAGGTTAAGGGGGTATCTCAGCGTTCGTCACGGTCGGGGCAGCCGGCACCAGATGTACTATCCGATATTCGTTTTCATGCAGGTAGCGCAAGAACGCTGGCATCATGGCGGCCGTTCGGGCCTGGGTGTCGTGCAGCAGAATGACACCCTTTCTCGCGGTCGTTAGCCGCTCGATCAGATTCCGTAGTTCTTGATCTGGGGTTATATTCTCCCAATCGCTCGCCCAAAGGTCAGCACCGAACACTGCAATCCCGCGTGACTTCAAATGGTCGAGCACCGCAGGGGGCGAGTCGAAATAGGGAAACCGAAAGAAATGTGTTGACGGAGTTGTGATCGAGACGCCGTTGAGCGCCAGTTCATCAGCCGCAATGCCTCGATCGATATCTTCCGTAGCCTGTTCGAGCGGAATCTTCGACATCATAGGATGCGACCAGCTATGGTGCCCAACGGTGTGCCCCTCGGTGGCAATGCGGCGGACGAGCTCGGGGAATGCTGCGGAGGACCTGCCGACCAGGAAGAACGTGGCCCGCACGCATTCCTGCGCGAGCGCCCTCAGCACCTTTTCTGTATTCGGGGGCTGTGGCCCATCATCGAAGGTGAGGACGACCTCATGGTCCGCCAGAGGAAGGGTTTCTGGAAAGCTTCCCAGCCCCACGCGCGGATAGGTCTCCGCATCGACAGCGAGCACGCGCGATGTGCCGAGCGCATACTGCCGCGGGCAGTTGGCGGAATTTGTCACCGCGCTGCCGGCAAGCAACGCTGTCACAGCGCCGGCGAGCCGTGAAGCCAATCTGTGCAGGCACATCCTTCTCATTGCGCTCGGCGCGACCTTGAAGCCCAGTGTCGTGCCCGCAGGCTATTCGATGCACGTCGCCGGATTGCTGCGCATTGAGGTATACGGCGCGTAAAAACGTCGTCAGGCCTAAGCTGATGCGACGAAAGCGACGTCCATAACAATTGAACTCACTTTGGCTGCGTTCCTCCTAGGTGGATCCTCAGCACTCCGTATCAAGTGCAATGGTACCAAAGGATCTTGATCAGCTTGCCGCTTTTGCCACGGAACACATAGAGGTCGCCGCCGTGCGGGTCGCACGTGAACGCTTCCTGCACCAACAAGGCCAGCGAGTTCATGCCGCGACGCATATCGGTGTGACCCGTCGCAATCCATACCTTCGGCTCGAAGGCTTCTCTGTGGACTCCCTAGAGGCTCTGGGTGCGCAACGCGAAAGCCACCCGAAAACTGAGGCTCTTTCCGGGCCCCCAACGGTCCCATTCGGTTCACCGCAGTCCCGAGCCTGAAAGCCGCTGGCGGCCTTAACCGCCAAATCTTGAAGTCGGGGGGTGGGGTCGAGTTCAAATTAGGGTCCGGTGTGAAAATGGGGCCCCTTTTTCTCCCGAGAAATTCCCGGCCGGCCCGTGTCAACGCTCCGCTTGGGACACCCGCTCCAGGAGTCGCACGACGGCCGTGGGTGCCACTGGCCTCCACGAGGGGCCGCGATGCCTTGCTGGTTGAGTTCATCAGCTATAGCGCGAACGCTTGTGACGCCGGCTCGCTTGATGTCCGCAATGATCCCGTGGAGGTCCATGGCGCGCCGTTTAGCCTTCTGTTTGATGCGGGCGACCGCTTCAGCGTTACCGGTCTGCTTGCCCCGGAGCACACGGGCACCATTGGGATTGCCGAGCTTCACACCGCGTGCCTTGGCAGCAGCGAGGGCCTTCTTGGTGCGCTCTCCGATCAGACCTGCTTCCAACTCCGCGACAGCCGCCGTCTGTGTCAGCAGAAACTTGCCCATCGGGCAGGGAGGCACGTTCGGCAAATCGCAGAACACCAAGTCAACCTTGGTGGCCACGAGCGAGCGCGGTAGGTCTACGTTGCGTGTCAATCTGTCCAGCTTGGCGAACACCAGCTTGGTGCCAATGGCCTTGGCGTGTGAGAGCGCGGCAGCGAGCTTCGGGCGATCAGAGCGCTTGCCGCTTTCCGTCTCGACGTACTCAGCCACGAGTGTCCAGCGGCCACCGTTGAGGTAGCTCGTAACGGCTTCGCGCTGCGCCTCAATGCCAAGACCAGAACGGCCCTGCTTGTCCGTCGAAACCCGCTTGCCATGTCCAAACACCCTATACACATTTCGCTCTAACGACCGTTAGATCAATTTCTAACAGGCGCCAGCGGTTCTCTCTATGAACGTTTTGGAATCCAGCGATTCCGTTTTGCATTGCTCCAGCCTGCACGCTTTCTGACCCAACTACAAACGGAGGGAATCAGATACCATCGCGCTATGATCGAAGAATTTGGAAAGCATCCCACAGCGTCGCCGCCGAGCTTTAACATCCAGTTCAATCGATCATGGACCGTCTTGAGACCGCGCCTGTACCGCTTCTTGGAGGCTCAGTATGTTGAGGCGTTTTTCAAGGATGGATCGCTACGGCTTTCCTCGTTCAGCCAGTTCGCGAAGCATCCTGATGAGCAGCGGCAAGATGCTCAAGAAGGGACTGGAATACGCTTTGGACTTGGCAAGAACCTTACGATGGTAACGGTTCAGGGCAGAGGCAGCGATTGTTATGTCTTGTGTGGCACGCTAAACAACACGGCAGAAATGCGAAAGCTCTTTCCGCAGTACGATGCTTGCTTAGTCATTGACGACATCACTGCGTTCGCGAACACCGTGTCCACCAAGATACCCTTTGTTGGCGGCCTTGAAGGTATCGCCATCTATCAAGACGAACCCACGATCACCAAGTCTGTAGGCCTTACGGCAGAGGCACTATTGGACAAGTACAGAGTGCCAGATGGCAACATTAGCATGGACATGCTCCGCGACACGATGAACACGGTTGGAGGACCGGAGGAGTACTTCATCAAGCACAGTCGATACTCCGCACAATGTGAGTATAAACTGCTGTGGGCGACCGGACAGCCTGTGTCACCGTTCATAGATATCAAGGTACCCGAAGCAATTCAGTTCTGTCGGCGCCTCTCGCTGAATGTAACGACTAAGACCGAGGCAAGGCCGTCAGGTGGGTGCCTTGGCATCTGAGATGCCCTCTAGCTGCCGCTCTCTGCGTAGAGGTCTCGAATTCGGCGAGCACACCGAGCATGTCTAGGAAGCACTTTCCCGCCGCCGTGCTGGTGTCGATGGGTTGCTCCGTGGCCCTCAGGGATGCACCGCGCGCCTTCACGGCCCTCACAATGTCCTGCAGGTCACCGATGCTGCGTGCAAGACGGTCGATGCGTGTCACCATCAGCACGTCACCGGAGCGCAGAAAGTCGAGCACAGTGCGCAACTCCTCGCGGCCGGTGGTGGTGGTGCCGGTGCGCTTCTCAGAGCGGATCAGATCGCAGCCTGCCGCTTTCAGCGCAGTCTCTTGGATAGTCAGGTCTTGGTCGATGGTGGAGACGCGTGCGTGACCAATGACCGTCATGTTTGTCCCTTTTGTCTCGTTAGGCGCTAGACCGTGAGACAATGCCGTCTCAAAATTCCGAAGCCAACCCTATTGAGACGGTTTTTGGGTCTCAGGTGAATGTCTCCTGAGGGTGGACCCATGTGAGACCTTGGGGAAAAGGCGGGAAGAGTAGGGAACAACAAGGGGAGGGAACTCGCGCATGGTACGATGGCTGCAACCGAGGCGAGGCGCTGGAAATGTCGAGCCAATTCGGAGGGGGCTCCCAATGACGAAGACGGCCATCACTCCTGCTGACCTGCAGGTGCACTTTGAAGAGCAGCTTGGATTTCTGGAGCGGTCGGCCGCTGCGTTCGATCAAGGTTACGAAGACGAAGCCAAAAGGTTGGCCGTCACCCTGCGCGTCCTTCTTCACGAGACGGCCCAATCGCACTCGCTGTTGGGACAACTCGGACGTCGGCATGGTGCGTTCGTTGATACCGCCCTGCCTGCCGATGCGGCGAACCTCATGACACACGGTGGTCTCGTATTCATCGCTATGGGCCCTCCTGAGACGCGGTATGTGGCCATGCTCGATGATGTGCCTATCGCGTCCTCGGCGCCCTTCGATCAATGGTGGGCTGCTCCTGTGTTCATAGACCGAGATGGGAACAGCCTCACCCGCAAGCAACTCATCCTCATCGCCGCCAACCAAGATGGGGGCGCGCACATCGACCCTGCCTTAGATGACACCTACGCGGAGCTATCGAAGCAGAACTCAATGAATTGGACAGTGGTGGAGAACGGCCAGCAACGGCCGATGGGCGGACCTGAGCGCGCCGCCATCAGGCAGATCACGCATGAGGTTCTCAAGACATTGAAGCCCGCCTACGTGAAGATGCCGGCGCACGCGGGGTCAATCTTCGTCGGCGGCATGTCCCTGCGGCAGGGCGCGCACCCACCACAAGGATCGCCACCCGCGGCTTCAACCGGTAGGAAAATCGGACGAAACGAACCTTGTCCATGTGGCAGCGGGAAGAAGTACAAAAGGTGCCACGGTTCGTTCGCAGCCGCGTGAAACCGCGTTGTTTTTTGTCTCAGCAGAAAGGCAAACAAAAGTCAGCCATTGCCGGTGGTCCCAAAGGGTGGTACGAGCCACTTCGGCAGTTGGCGATTTTGTTCTGATTTTTAAACGGAAGGATGTGTGGCGGTCGCCTCGTTCCGGGCGCGCCACTTAGCTCGTTGAAATCAAACGACTTTGCCGTTCTTCTTTTCTTCCGGATCGGGCGTGGTTTGCAGTTGGTTTGCAAATTTTATTCGCGGTGAGTTCTCGAAATTGAAGATCGCTTGCTCAGCCAAGCCGCGGGTCCGCGCAAGATAGCGCTCCAATATTCGGTGCACCGTCTTCAACGAATGTCCGGTGATCGTTGCGATTTGCTGAGGAGTACAACCGGCGTCGGACAACAGCGTCACCGCGGTTCCCCGCAAATCATCGAAGTGCAGTTCCACGGGATGATCTAACCCGGGCAAAGTCACAGACTGCATCAAGTACGCACCAACCCGACACTCTCCCTCGCTAAAGCCGTCCGCGATGCCGTCGGCGCCGGTGTTCACAATCCATGTTAAGGACCGAGCAGCGGCGCCGGGCACGTTCACAGATGGCTAGCTTGTACCGGGATGTTGATTGAACATAACGGCGAACCGGGCGTACCCGGTGTCCGACGTCTGAGCGCACGCTCGTCGTCGCATCCGCTGCCGAGAGCCTTGCAACCGAGAGTTTCGCCTCGGTTGGACCGGAGATGTCCTGGCTCCAGCGGAGGGCTAACGCTATCTGCCGCCACGTTTGGGATTATCGAGCGGCATTTCGGACGCAGTGCGGTCGGGCACGTCTTCCTTCCATCGCACTGATCCGAATGGGCGCTCCAGCATGCGGCGGACGCGTACCGGGTCAGGACCAACATGGAAAGCCGAAGCGCGCCGATCCAGCGCGCGCTCCGACTGAGTCGAGCGATTGCGCTGGCGCAAATAGTCTAGCCAAGTCGGGCAGTGATAGCGCTCGGTCCATAGTTCTGGGTCGGCGATGTCACGCGCAATCGACCAACCATAGGCCCCGTTGCGTTGCCGCAATAGCTGCACATTCTGCATGACGTTGTGAAAGGCCCGCGCATTCTCTTGCGAGACGCGATATTCGATCTCGACTACCAGCGGGCCACTCCGCGGGGTGAGCGCTAGCCGTATTTCGGGATTGGCGAGCGACTCGGCATCCTGGTCACTTGCCCTGATGGGAGGCATTCGAAGCCAGAGTCCTAGGAGTGGAGAGAGTAGCATGAGCGTCGAGGAAGCCAGCAGCGCGACCTCAACACCAGCGCCATCCGTGAGGCGCCCCCAGCCCCAGCTGCCGATCGCAATCCCTCCCGAGATTGCAGCCTGATAGGCCGCAAGCGATCGGCCAGCCACCCAACGCGGGGCGGAGAGCTGTACGGCAATGTTGAACAGCGTCATCGTCGTCGTCCACACCGCGCCTGCCAACAGCAGAGCGGCCGCGGTGATGATCGGCTTATCGCTCAGCGCGACCGCAGTGATGGCGCTCCCCATCGATAGGGCGCAGGCACGCACCGCTGCCTCGCCGCTCATTCGTTTACGCACCTCGCCTATGAAGAGCGCTCCCACAACCGCTCCAAGGCCGAAGGCGCCAAGTATGAGGCCATAGGTCTGCGCACCTCCATGCAAGAGATCGCGCGCGATAAGCGGCATCAGCGCTGAAATTGAACCGCCTATCATACCGGTTAAGAACGTGCGCGTCAGCACGATCTTGATCGACGGCGAGTTGGTAATATAGCGTACGCCTGAGACAATGGCGCGGCTCAGTTGTTCGCGCGGCAGCCGCGACGGCTCGGCGACACGCTTCCAAATGAACAGTGCGACCAGCAGTGGCAGATAGAAGCATGCGTTCAGCGCGAAGGCGGCAACGGCGCCCGCAGTCGCAACCACAATTCCGCCGATTGCAGGCCCAAAGCTGCGCGCTATATTGTAACTGATCCCGTTGAGCGCAACCGCGGCTGGCAGGGTGGCGGGCGGCACCTGCTCGCTGACAGAGGATTGCCAGGCCGGCCCCCTCAATGCCATGCCACTGCCCATCACAAAGCAAAGCACCAGCAACACAAATGGCCTGGTGAAACCTGACCATTCGACTATGGTTAGCGCGACTGCGCCGAAAAGCTCAATCGAGAGCGCCACCAGAGCCACGATCCGTCGGTCGTGCATGTCAGCAATGGCGCCAGCCGGCATCGCAATTAGCATGATCGGCAGCAGGAGCGCCGTCTGCACCAGCGCGACCTGGTCCGCGGACGACGTCATCTGAGTCATTGACCAGGCCGCTCCGACACCTTGCATCAGGATGCCGAGATTGGCGAGCAGGCTCGCGAACCAGACGCGTCGATAAGTCGGAAAGCGTAATGGTGCTATAATCCCGTCGGAGCTGAATGTCTGTTTCCTGGATGGATCGATTATTCCCCTCGACATCGCCCGCTCCTGTCCGATTTTCGCGTCAGATCTGCTCGGTCGAGCTTGACCGCGACCAACGGCGCAAGTGCCGTCCAAACGCCGCTTACAGGCTTCGCGTTCGACAGCAGCGCCAAGTTGTCAAGCAAGTCTGGTGAGGTACCTATCTCATCGCGCGAGCGACATCGACCTCCCGCTCCAAGTATCGAGGGCACCGCGTATTTCAAGCTGCTTGAGCATAGTAGGGCCATCGTTCGCCAGAGGCGCCATAATGTCCCGCGATCAGAGCAGAATTGCTGCGGCCAAATATGCGTGGATCTGGAGCGTTGGGCGCCTGAGTTGAAAGAAGCTTGTGCCGATTGCATAACGTTGTGAACGTGACGTTGAGGTCACGGTGAGTCTATCTGAAATCGCAGTCCGTGTGTCGCATCGAACGGGATCCGGGGGGCGCTCGTTGAAGCTCACTGCTAGCCGCGAATCTGACCAACTTCTCAAAGCACCGACATCAGCGAAAACTACAGCAGCGAGATTGCTGGATTTTCGCGTTCTGCGCCAGGAAGCGGTGAAAAAGTGCACAAGCGCGCCACTTTGTGGGTAAGATGCGCGGACTATACTTGCTCAATCATCTGCAGACTCAATTGGAATTGCAAAGCCGACCTTGACACGGTCCACAATAACCATCGTTTTAAAACCCTTGATGTTTGGATTTTCATAGAAGAAGCGGCGGGTGAACTGCTCATAATCGTCCATGGTGCGCGCTGTGACGTACAAAACAAAATCAGCATCGCCGGTAACGTAAAATCCGTTTACGACCTCAGCTGACGATTTGATGGCCTTCTTGAATCTGTCGATTATGTCCGTGCGCTCCCGCTCGAGGCTCACTAGCACAAGCATCTGAAGAGGCCTTCCTACAGCTTTTGGCGAGACGATCGAAACGTCGGCTTCAATGATGCCTTCTGAACGAAGCCGCTTAAGGCGTCGTTGACACGCAGTGGCAGAAAGTCCCGCCATCTCGCCGATCACCTCGGATGTCAAACGGTTGTTTTTTTGCACGATCTCGAGGATGCGGGCGTCTGTTCGATCATATTGCATAACTTCTCCAACCTTCGGGTGAATCGCCGCGCGAACTGCCTGTACGATGCAGGAAATATTCTGAACGACAGGAGATACGACGCAAATATGTGCGTTACATCAGTATCCTGATTGCATAGGCATTTCAACAAAAGGGGGCGCACCGGATTTAATAGATGGTCTTTCAAACTATTCAGCAGCCGGTGCCCACGCCGCCTGAACGAGTAGCGCTGCGCGGACGAAGTGTTGTGGTGGCTGTCGTGCTTGTTGGAGAGAGTGAAGACTCGGTCGAAAGGAGAGGAGCGTTCGGCGGGCGAGATGCCAATCTTCTCCGCGGTGATCAGCGTAACTTCAGTGATCGGCGAAGAGTCGGTTGCTGGGCGCGTAGCCCTGGCTACGTGGGGCGACACCGGCCGGTCCACGCGGCCGAACTTACGTAAATGCAGGCGTGCAGGTGACCGTCGCCTGAAATCCATTTGATTTCATCTATCTAGGTAGATGAAAGCGGTTAGTCTCAACGTGTGGTCTCGTTGAGAGAAAATAGTCTGCTTTGCGAACCTCGCAGCTTGAACAGAGAGTGGTGCACAATGGCAATCAATATCAAACAAATCAGCGAAAAAGACAAAAGCAGCGTCTTGCATCCCTTCACGCATCTCAAGGAATTTGCGACCGGTAAGCTTGGCGAGCCGACGATCATCGAAACTGGTAAGGGTATCCGTATTCAGGACGCCAATGGCAATCAGCTCATCGACGGCTTTGCCGGCATGTACTGCGTCAATGTAGGTTATGGGCGAACCGAAGTAGCTGAAGCCATCTCGCGTCAGGCTTACCGCCTCGCGTATTACCATTGCTACGCAGCGCACACCACCGACGAGCTCGCGATCCTCTCCGATCGTCTCGTCAAGATGGCTCCAGGCAAGATGAGTAAGGTGTTCTACGGCATGTCCGGATCGGATGCCAATGAGACGCAGGCCAAGCTCGTCTGGTACTACAACAATCTTCGAGGTAAGCCCAACAAGAAGAAGATCATCGCGCGAGAGCGTGGCTATCACGGTTGTAGCGTGCTTTCCGGTTCGATGACCGGTATGAGCTTCTACCATGACTATATGGATCTCCCGCTGCCGCAGATCGTGCGCACCGGCGCTCCGCATTACTATTGGGGCTGCAATGCTGAGGAGACCGAGCGCGAGTTCTCGGCCCGGCGCGCCGGTGAGCTCGACCAACTCATCGAACGTCTTGGTCCGGACAATGTGGGCGCTTTTATCGCCGAGCCGGTGCTTGGTACGGGAGGTATTACTCCGCCCCCGGTGGGCTACTGGGAGGCGATCCAGGCCGTGCTCAAGAAACACGACATTCTTTTGATCGCCGACGAGGTGATTACCGGCTTCGGCCGCACTGGCTCGATGTTTGGCTCGGAACACTACGGAATCGAGCCGGATCTGATAACGATCGCGAAGGGGCTGACCTCGGGCTACTTCCCGCTCTCGGCCGCGATCGTTGGTGACAAAGTCTACAAAGTGTTGGAAGGCGGTGCTGACAAAGTTGGCGCATTTTCGCACGGCTACACCTATTCGGGTCACCCCATCGGTGCTGCAACCGCAAACGCCGTTCTTGACATCGTGGAGCGAGAGAACCTTCCTGCCAATGCGCGGGAAGTTGGCGCCTATTTCCAAGCCCAGCTCAAGGAGAAGTTCGCGCAGTTGCCCATCGTTGGTGAAGTGCGCGGGGTCGGGCTGATGGGAGCCATCGAGTTCGTTGCCGATCGCGATAAGAAGAGGCGGTTTGATGCGTCTCTCAAGGTTGGTGCTCGCGTTTCCAAGGCGGCCCGCGATCGGGGGCTTATTGCCCGCCCCATGCCTCATGGTGACATCCTTGGCTTTGCACCGCCGCTCGTCACCACCAAGGCGGAAGTTGATGACATTGTGTCGATTGCTGAAAGTGCTGTGCGCTCAGTGATGGATGAGCTCGTGCGAGGCGGTGAGAAAATCTAGGAGAGGCCGCATACCTCGGCCACGCTTTTCTTGGGTCGTGCACTGAAAGCCGATATGCGACCAGCATCCGCGTATCGGGCGCATGCACGCCCGAGTTCATGGGCCGCTCGGTCATTACAATCGGCTACCGAGCGTAACTTGAGCATCAAACCGGTAACGACACAAACCTTGAACGGCAGAGCGGCAACGACGTATGTCCGATAGCATAGACTACAAACTCTTTATCAACGGTGCGTGGCGCTTAGGCAGTAACGGCGCTGATCTGCCCGTTCTCAATCCTTCCAACGGGCATGAGTTCGGGCGTGTTGCTGTTGCCTCAGCGACGGATCTCGACGATGCGTTGACGTCCGCACACGCGGGTCTGCTGCAGTGGTCGAGTGCGCCGGCCGAAGAACGGGGGGCGCTTCTCATTCGCGCAGCCCGGATCCTAAAGGGAAGAATCGATGTTGCGGCAGCAGCACTTTCGACCGAACAAGGCAAGACCTTGGCCGAAGCGAAGGGGGAATATGCCCGCGCAGTCGAAATGCTCGAATGGAATGGTACGCACGCTGCGAAAACGTCAGCTCCATATTCGATAGACGAGAAAAGGATCATCGTACCAGAACCGATTGGTGTGGTTGCCGCATTTACGCCCTGGAACTACCCGGCAGTCCTTAACGCCCGAAAGCTTGGCGCGTCTATCGCGGCCGGCTGCTCGGTCATCCTGAAAGCGGCAGAGGAGACTCCAAGCGCCGGTGTCTATATGGTCGAAGCCTTACAGGAGGCGGGGATTCCGCCGGGTGTTGTGAGTCTGGTCTTCGGAAATCCACCTATGATCTCTGAACACCTTCTTGCTTCGCCTTCTGTTCGAGGCGTGTCGTTCACCGGCTCTACCCCCGTCGGCAAACAACTCGCGAAAATTGCCGCAGGAAATCTGCAGCGATGCGTTCTGGAGCTTGGCGGCCATTCGCCGGTCGTGGTTTTTGAAGACGCGGATCTTTCGAAGGCCGCTTGGTCGATATCGGAATACAAGTTTGAGTGCGCAGGCCAAAGCTGCAACGCGCCTAGTCGTATTCTAGTAGCGAGATCGATTTACAAGGAGTTTCTGGCGAGGCTTGTGCGCGCGGCAGAAAAGATCAGAGTTGGCGCTCCGGACGATCCTGAGACGGACATGGGGCCCATGGCAAATGCGAGACGCATTGAAGCCATGGAACGCCTGACGAAGGATGCTGTCGATCGCGGAGCGAAGATTGAAACCGGTGGTGCACGCATTGGTCGAGCGGGGTTTTATTGGGCTCCCACCATTCTAAGCAACGTGCACCCTGCGTCAAAGGTGCTTCGTGAAGAACCGTTTGGACCGATTCTTACTGTTGCCGCGTTTGACACAATTGAAGAAGCGATTGCAGAGGCGAATGATACCGAATATGGCCTTGCTTCGTATTTCTTCACCGAATCTCCGGAAATCCAGAAGCAAATGATCCGCAGACTTGTAGCTGGGGCTGTAAGCATAAACCACCTCAAGGGGGTGTCTGCCGATGCACCAAATGCCGGAGTCAAACAGAGCGGCTATGGGTACGAAGGTGGTGTGGAAGGCGTGAGGGCCTTCCAGAACCTGAAGCTCGTCAACGGTGTTAAAGCTGCTTCTCTCGCATGAAGGGACAAAATCCAGACGACACACGACCCAGCCGTGGACTTGGCCCTAGAGCAGCAATCAAAGTGTTCTTCAGGCAAGAGTGGCTCGCACGACTAAGATGTTTATCGGATTCGTCCATGCGCGGAAGCCAAGGCTGCTCGTAAATTCTACGGCCGATGTGGGATGGCTTGTGGAATGCCGTGGGCGACCATGAGGCCTGGGCTCTTCGGGATATGGCAGAACGCTTAGATTTGAGTGCGCAATGAAAAACTCTCTTACGATAAAAGACGTGATTCTGGCTCCCGGGAACGGAAGCTTCTTCTATGACGATCAAGCTGCAATACGCGCCGGCGTTTCTCAGGATGGGTTTCGCTATCTGGGCGCACCTCTGACGCAGGGTTTCACGACCATCCGTATGCCCTCGCGTTCGCTCAGCATCGGCCTCGTCATGTCGGACGATATGATCGTGTGGGGCGACATGATGAACGTACAATACTCAGGGGCAGGCGGTCGCGACCCAGTTTTTCAGGTCGACAAGATCGAAGCGCTCACGAGATCAGTGGTGATTCCGCGGCTCTTCGCTTGCGACGCCTCCAATTTCGTTGGTGCCTGTGATCGTGTTCTCGCATTCCATGAGAACAAGCGTCTGCCGCTCGCCATTGAATATGGAGCGAGCCAAGCGCTGCTTCGCGCCGCTGCGCATATTGCACGGACAACACTGGCGGAAGTGATCTGCTCCGAATATGACCTGCCATTGCCGGAGAAGCCGGTCCCGATTTACGCTCAGAGCGGGGATGCCAGAGAAATAAACGTAGATAAAATGATCCTCAAGTCGGTGGATGTGCTTCCGCACGGCTTGATCAATTCACGTGAGAAGTTCGGCCCTTCCGGCGAAAAGTTCCGCGATTTCGTTAAATGGGTCGTTCAGCGCACAAGGGAAATCGGCCAGCCGGGGTATCATCCTGTTCTGCATTTCGACGTGTACGGTTGGATCGGGCTCGAGATTGGTATGCAGGCGCAGAAGATTGCGGATTTCATCGCGCGCGTTGCCGATGACGTGCGGGGATACCGAATTAATATCGAATGCCCTGCGGACTATGGATCAACAGAAGCTCAGCTTGAGGAGTACGCCAAGATCGTGGCGCTCCTCGACAGGCTGGGCAGTGAAGCCCGGGTGGTTGTCGACGAGCAATGCAACACGCTTGACGACATCCGGCGCTTCGCCGAAGCAAAAGCAGCTCACCTAATTCAGATCAAGATGCCTGACGTGGGCTCGATCGCTGACTCTGCCAGTGCCGTGTTGGTCTGCAAGAAGAATGGCGTTGGGGCTTATGTTGGTGGGAGCTGCACGGAAACGGATTTGTCAGCAAGAGCCGCTGTCAATATTGCGGTGGGGACGCAGGCTGACATGATGCTCGCAAGGCCCGGGATGGGCGTTGACGAGGGCATTTCGATCGTCGGAAACGAACAGAGCAGACTGCTCTCCATTCTTGCCTACCGCCGGTCGCAGAGCTCCCGTCCGAATGTTGGGGGTACGTCCGTATGAGGAAGGCACTCGAAGGCATCACCGTCGTTGCCGTCGAGCAGGCTGTAGCGGCGCCTTATGCGTCTTCCCGCCTCGCCGACGCTGGTGCGCGTGTCATTAAAGTCGAACGTCCGGAGGGCGACTTTGCGCGAAATTACGACAAGCTCGTTCAGGGCGAAAGTGCATATTTTGTTTGGTTGAATCGCGGAAAAGAAAGCATTTGCCTCGACCTCACGGTCGAGCAAGACCGTTCGGTTCTCGAGGCTATGGTTGCTCAGGCTGATGTCTTCATTCAAAATCTGAAGCCCGGCAGCATCACAAAACTCGGATTCGGATCGGCGGATCTTCGGAAGCGCCATCCTCGTTTGATAACCTGTGACATCTCCGGATTCGGTGACGGCGGTGCTTTGTCGCATTTGAAAGCGTATGACTTGATCGTGCAAGCCGAGACCGGGCTCTGTGCGATTACCGGAACAGCACAGGGCCCGGCGCGCGTCGGGGTCTCTGTATGTGACATTTCAGCTGGCATGACCGCGCTCAACGCCATCTTGCAGGCGCTGCTTCTGAGAGAGCGAACCGGGGAACGGACGGCTATTCAGGTATCGCTGTTTGACGCCATCGCAGACTGGATGAATGTTCCAGTTCTTCAGTTTGATTACGGCGGCTATCATACTGCGCGTGCAGGTGTGATGCACCCATCTCTCGCGCCCTATGGGGCGTACCGCTGTGCGGATGGCAAGGAGGTGATCTTCTCCGTTCAAAACGACCGCGAATGGGTCAACTTCTGCACCAAACTTCTAAAGCGACCGGAACTGATCCGCCACCCCGATTTCCTTGACAACATGCACCGAATCCGCGCCAGGGCCAGTTTGGATGAAATAATAGTATATTGGTTTGCGCAAATCTCGAGCGAAGAAGCGATGAGTGAGCTGGAAGCCGCCGGACTTGCGTACGGACGGCTCAACCAGATTGAGGACGTGTCCAAGCATCCGCACCTGCGACGGCTGCCGGTGTCCACGCCGGCAGGCGACATTCACGTGATAGCGCCGGGCGCGATTTTTGACGGAGAAACAGCTCCGGTACTGCGACCTGTTCCCGCTCGGGGAGCCCATTCTAGGATGTTGCGCGAGGAGTTTGGGCACTCGCCGTAGGGGTGACGGTCTTCTGATTAGTCATCTGTCCGCGCAAGGAGCGAATGTGTCATCGATCGCACCGCCCGCAGTGCGCGCTCCAGCGGCGTCAGCAGCACCTGCGAAGCTACTTGAACGGATCGCAATGGCAAACGACGTCGATGTTGCCCATCGAATAGAGAGTCGTCCGTTAAGAAGGCGAATTGGGCGGGGCGGGACGGCCGAGTGTGCGCCATAGCTGTAGCAGGATGAGGCACAAGAGTTCTCTGAGCCAGGCGAGCATGCGGCGGAAGTTGTGGCCGACGGCTGAGAGGATGAGGTTAGCCGCATCGCCGGCGCAGCCTTTGAGGTAGCAGCGGCCGAGGTGACCATCGGCCTTCAGGTGTCCGATGATGGGTTCGATGGCGGAGCGGCGGCGCAGCTCGCGCTTGATGGCACCGAAGACGTCGCGCTTCTGGCCAGAGATGAAGATCCGTCGGGGATTTTGTGCGTCGTGGCCGCGGCCTTCGTGATCGATGCGACCCGCCGCTCGAGAAAGCGTCAGTCCTCGGTCAGGTCCTGAATGAGCCGAACTACTCGAGGCGACAGGTTATCCGAGAGCATCGAGAGAATCTGTGGAAGTGCCAATCGGAGTGCTGCCGCTCCCTGCCGAACTGCCAGCCCTCGCTCAAGCAAAAAACCTCGGATTTGATTGATGACCGCGGTTCTCTGCGTCACCAATCGACTGCGAACTCTGTGCCGCGCCTGCAAGTCAAGTTGCTCGGCCGATTCAAGGGGACGAAGGCGCATGGTCGGGCGTTGCGCCGCCTCTGCATGGCTTCGGCATCACGGAAGTCATTTTTTTTGGCCCTTGAGGTATGGCTTCACATACTGTGCTGGCAAGAGCCGTACTTGATGGCCTAATTTCTCGAGCTTGCGACCCAGGTGGTGTGCTCCTGCACAGGCTTCCATTCCGATCAGGCAGGTCGGAAAATCAGCCAGCCACTGCTCGAGCTGATTTCTCGATCGCTTCTTGCGTAGGATGATTGCACCCGTGGCATCGAACCCCACCACATGGAATGTGTTCTTGCCTAGATCGATACCGATCGTGACAATGTTCGTATGGGACATGGTTTGCGCTCCTTCTCTTGCGGGGGCTCTACCTTGCCGTTGAGAGCGGGCGTGGTCCATGCCATTAACTCGTAAGGCGCGGCTGCTTTGCCCTTGCCGAGGCACTCCACCACCGGGGCGTGGAAGGAATAAAGCTTGAAGCCGCGCTGGCGCTGCTGCTGCGAGCGGATCTGCGAGGCCCGGCTGAGCGGGAGGGCGAACGTGTTCTCCAGCACAGCCTAACCTTCGATCTTGCGGCGGATATCGCGGATGATCCGGCCCAGTCGGCTGCGCAGGATGCGCACACTGCCGCTGATGCCGCTTGAATTGCTTGGCATGGGCGTAGCGTCCCGCCATCATTGTCGCGGTTGTGGCAATGCGCAGATAGGACTGCCGCAGCTTGACCCCGTGCTTCCTCGCCAGACGGTTGAGCCCTTTGATCGCCGCGTGCAAGAGCTTGGGCATTGGTCGAGAAGGTGATCGCCTTCGGCTGCACGGTGGTATCGACTGTGACCCGCTTGAGGTCCTGGCTGCGTAACGCGCCGGCCTCGTGTGCCACCCGCAAGCTCTCGGCCAGCAACAGCTCCAGCTTGTCGCCGAGCCGCTTGCGCCAGTGGCTCAGGTCCGAGCGCTCGTGCGGGAATGCGTGCTGGAAGAACTCTTTGCCGGTGAAGTACTGGAAATATGGGTCGTGGACCCAGCGCTCGCACACGCCCTCATCGGACAGCCCGTAAATGTGCTTGAGCAGCAGCAGCCCGATCATGAAGCGGGTCGCGATCCCGGGCCGACCATTCTCGCTATAGAGCGGCGCGATCTCGCCGTCGATCCAGTCCCAATCGACCTTGCCGGCGAGCTGAACCAGCTCGTGCTTCATATTGATGATTTGGTCCAGCCTGGCCCGGAACAGATCGCCCGATCCCGTCGTCCTGTGCTTCTTCGGTCGCATCGCCACCTCCGATGCGATAACGGAATCATGGTTGGCGATTCGACGGAATCCTGAAAATGAAATTGCAAGGTTCCGACGCCCAAAGCATCAAACCCCTGCAAACGCAAAACAGTTCACAACGACAAATGCGATTCTAGCTCAATCGCTTAGCCACTCTTCACGGACGACTAGGGACGCTCATCGAGTCTATCCGTCAGACCAACCCGAAGCGTATTCAACCGGTCGTCGCAACACTTTGTGTATCGCTCCCTCGCAGCAATTCGTCGAGAGTTGTGTTTTCCAGCCCAGAGTTTTCCGGGGCCTGGCGTTGAGTGCAGGAGCCACGGCCTCAAGGTCATCCGCATTGTGCATGCTGAGGTCGGAGCCCTTTGGAAAGTACTGGCGCAGAAACCTATTCGGATGTCCCTAGTCAAGCACACAGCGCACGATTCCCGCCACGTTGATTCGTCCTTGAGAGCTGACCGAAAAAAGTGAGCGGTTTTGGCTGGCCTGTGATTCCTTTGGATTTGCAAAGATTCGAGGGAGGACACCTCGCCGTGGACCAAACAGCCTAGCTGATTCCGATGAAAATCTCCAAGCCCGAATAGCGGCCGGCAAAGCGCTCGGCTGCGTCGACGCTGGCGCCACATTCATTGGTCTAGTGCAACCGTTTCAACGGATCTGCTAGAGGCTTTGCTCTCCGTGACTGCGCTTTGGTCCAGATCGTCGTCGCAGTGTTGAAGCATTCCCAAAGGAGCGCGGTCCGCGATGTGTCCCGCCGCCGGCGGAGTCGACGCTCCGCGTGGCCAGTCTCGGATCAGTTGGTTCGGGAATCGCTCGCCACGACAAAAGCGCGAAATGACGATAATCGCCTTCAAACGTGAGCCTGATTGCGGCCGTGGCCCGGCTTGTGCCGGATCGCCTTCCTGAACGGTTGCATCGCCTTGACTTCGCTTTCATTGCCATTCCCCTCGCTCAGGTAACGACCAAGCTAGAGCACAATGCTTTTTTTCGGCAACGTAGCCTGACGTTTTGAAATAGTAGTTGACGCACTCTCGCGCACAAAGGAGATCGAAGAGTTCTCCGACGTTGCGCCAGGTTGCCTCGACATCGCGCGGGTCTGCGGCTTGTATCAGATATTTGAGTTTAGCGAAAGCGATCGGATTGAGGCGGTACGGTAGGCCAGCAGGAAGAGCAGATGCGATCTGCTGGAGCAGATGGCATTGCGCGGACTTGCCTTGTGATTGTCGAGAATAACGACCTCGCCTTTTGCCAGAGTTGGCGTCAACACCTTCTCGACATAGAGGTGAAGAGTTCACTATTGAGGACGACCCAAAGTGCGCTGATCTGGTCGTGCCGAAGCGCTGCGATGAAAGTCATTGCGGCGCGACAATCAGGATGAGAGCGTCTCACCTTGATCACCGCCGCCCAGTTGACCTTCCCCAACTTTTATCCAGCCTTGCGTTCGCTCCGGCTGGTGGATTTGCCCGATTGGGCGGCGGTGCGGCGGGAGCTGGTGCGGAGCCATCGGCGTAGCGCAGCGCCAGATCCCGATGCGGATTGCAGCTGAAGGCGAACTCCGATGGCACCTTCCATCCGAGCTGCGAGTGCCGTCGCGCATCATTGTAGTCGGCCCACCATCGTCCGAGTACGACCCGGGCTGAGCCTGTGAGGTAAACAGCGTCTCGTTTAGGAATTCGTCCCGCACCAGCCATTGAAGCTCTCGATGAGGGCATTCTGCGTTGGCTAGCCTGGCGCGATGTAGTGCCAGGCGGCGGGGCTCTGATCGGCCGATGTCAAGATGGCGGTTGCTGGCGGGTTCAATGCCGTTGTCACTCACCACCATTATAGGCTGCCGCGCTTGGTCATCAGCCGGTCCCGCGCCACCCGGGTGGCAGTTAGCGAGGTATCGGCATCTCAGCATGCAGCTCTCGACGTGAGTAGCAGGCGCTCGCGAACATGCGCGACGCAAAATCTACAACGCCAGATGAACGGATTTGTGCACGAAGCGTACATTCTTCTAGAATTTCGGTACCCAACGTACGCTTGTGACGCGATTAGAACACGCTAGCCGGAAGCGGCAGCGCATTCGTTCGTTTCGTACAAAGTTTTCACGCCGATATTGAACGCAATCTGTCAACGTACGTTTGCGAGCGGCGGAATGGTCCGCACCGCGACGCCGCTGGCGAAATCTAGCAGAAGGCGTTCGAGGAAGGCCCTTCAGGTCGAGAATGATTGTGGGGCGAAGATGGCTGGTCTTTGGGGGCGGCCACTCTTGGTTAAACGTTTGGAGGTCTCATATGAAGATGGCGACGCGCCTTTTTCTGGGTTCGGGCAGCGGGTTTGATCGCAGTGAGCGGGGCGCAAGCGGCCGATCTCCCTGTTAAGGCAAAAGCGATCGAGTACGTGAAAGTCTGCTCTCTTTATGGCGCTGGGTTCTACTACATCCCAGGCACTGACACGTGCATCAAATTGGGCGGCTATCTGCGCGCCGAAACGACATTTAATACGACCGGCCATTTTACTGCGCCCGATACTGGTTTGGCGGGCGCCCACAACCGGCTGACCGACTATTACAGCGCTCGGGCGCGCATGGACCTGACTGTCGATACGCGTACCGCGACCGAGTACGGCGTCGTCCGCACGTTCGCGGAGGTGGCTTGGACCAATACCGGCGGGACATATAGCGGTGCAGGTACTGGTGGAACGACCTATACGACATCGGTAGGTGCCCAAATCGCAGCCGGCTCTCCGGGTCTCTACTACGCTTTCCTGCAGTTCGCAGGCTTTACGTTCGGCAGGGCGACATCTCAGTTCAGTACCCCCTGGGGCGAGTATTCGGCGGGCGGCTTCGAGTCGCCCGGTGCCGCTGGTTGGGACCCTGTGCTCCAGGCCGCCTATACATTTGATTTCGGGCAAGGTGTCTCGGCCTCTATCTCGGCTGAGGATCCAGTAGCCCATAACCAACTCGCTATCTGGAACGTGAGCGCAGCGACCGCTGCAGGATTGGCTACCGGTGCGTACGGAGCCAACGACTTCGGCGGCTCGCGAGCACCGGATCTCATCGGATCAGTGACTGTTGACCAGGCTTGGGGTTACTTCAAAGCCTCGGCCGCTGCGCACAACAACCACGCAGCCTATTACGGCGCCACGGAGATTACCGGTGCTCCGAGCGATAAGTGGGGCTGGGCTGGTCAACTCGCGTTGTCAATCAAGAACATCCCAACTGGCCCCGGCGATACGATCAACATGTCGGCCGTGTATACGTATGGGGCCAGCCGTTACAACTTTCACGACTATATGAACGCGCCCAGCTTCGCGATGTACGGAGGCACGGGACTTGCGGGTGCTTACCAAAGCATCGGCCTCGCCGGTGTATCTGACTCGGTCTTTGTGACTGGCTCCGGCCAACAGTTGACGACGACCTTTGGCTTCAACGGCGGCTACACCCACAACTGGGATCCGCATTGGGCCACGAGTATCTTCGGTGCATGGTCTGCTGTGCGCTATAACGGTAGCGCCAAGGGCTATATCTGTGGCGCGTTCGTAGCGAGCCTCGCGCTCTCGACTGGTCTTGGAGGCTGCAACCCCAACTTCAATTACTCGGCTGTTGGCACACGCACGGCGTGGACTCCGGTCAAAAACCTGACTTTCTTGGCCGAACTCGCATACACCATGGTGGACCAGAAGTATGCAAGCGGAAGCACGGTCACGCTTCCCGCCCAGGCAGCAATCGCGAAGCCGGGTGCTACGTATGAGCTCAAGGACCAGAATGCCCTCACGCTCCTGATTCGCGCTCAGCGCAATTTCTAATTCTCGATCAACCAGCAGAAGGAGAAAGAAGCGGTTCTTTTCATCTGATTGTAACCTCCAAGAAGGCCCCCGGCATGCCCGCCGGGGGCCTTTTTCAAACTTAGACCTGGAGTGAGATGTTAACCTCGCGATTTCGTAGTAGGACGCGCCCGGATCTACATAGTCCATCCCGTGTTCCACCGCATTGTAGAACGGCACTGCGGTCTTGCGCGCTGTGGCGGTCACTGCCTTGGCCTTTGCTGATGCGCGTTGAGAGCCGTTTCTAGAAGGCGCCTAGCGCTGTATCGGTTCGTCCCGCGGTTGCCGCAGCAAGCCGCAGCTGCGTCGCGGCTCGATTCCCCGAGCGGCGTGTGGCCCCGAGAGCACTTTCGCCACCGGAGATCTTGTTGCTCGGCGCCAAGCAGAGCCAGGACATAACGTGTTTTGCGCTGGGCGAAGCGGAGAGGTCGTCGCCGCACTCAACTATGAGCTTAGGGAGCGGCCGGCGAGGCCGATATCCGGGTGTCAAACGCCATTCGGAAATTACACCTCATAATATTGCCTCAGATGACAATGTTACCGAAGCGCTCCCAGCTGTTGAACGAATTGGACCCCGCGGGTCCGAGCAAACCGCTCGCGAAGCGCCCTCCAGAGCGCCACAGCGAGCGAGCGCTTGCGGTGATTCGGCGAAGCAACACGTGGGATTTAGACAGCGAGGGAAGCTTGGACCGATAGTATGGTTTCTGTGCTGCTGATGAGCTGTCGAGCGGCCTTTGATCGCCAATTCTTAACCAACCGCTGCGCCGTACGTCGCTGATGGCCACTGAACTGACCCGGCGCGTGCGCTGCCAGCCGGGAGAGAAGATCAACGGCGGACAAGTGCGGAGCCGCGGCGAGCCATTCCTCGATCATGGGCATGTATGGGTCGAGCATCGATGGCCGACGTGGCACATGTTTGCGCCGCACATCGCGGCGCCGATGAATGCCGCGCTGCTCACCCTGCTTCCAACCATCGCCGAGCTCTCGGGCAAGGGCGGCCAAGTCGCTTTGCACCGGCGCAACGATCATCGCTGGCTTTCCAGCCCGCTGATCAACGCACTTGCCCAGCTCATTTTGAGCGTCCCTCATCTGTGCCAGCAATACCACCGGATCAAGCGTGCGGTAAATCTCACGCAGCCGACGTTTGAATGCCTCGTTGAGATGCGGGTGGACCAATGCTCTTTCGTACGGAGTGGCGGGAGGAAGATAACGCTTGATCACCTTGGCACCTTCGCGGTGCTTCTCCTTCAGCCTAAACGAGGGCTGGAAGAAATTGATGTGCAGCCGTGCCGCGGCAAACTGGCGAGCTAACGAGCGAGCGGCATCAATGCCTTCAAAGCGCACGTAACCCACCAGGCGTCGAACGATAGCTCCGTTCTACTGTTCAACGAACGCTTGATCGTTCTTCTTATAGGCCCTGGAACGAGTGACTTCGACATCGTGAGAACGGCACCACGACACGACCGTGTCGTTCATGAAGGCGCTGTACAAACGGGCCAGGGAAAAAGGTTCTGGGCGCGCTCGAGGGCCTCAACCACGAGCGCTGCTTCACGCACTACGAGCGGAAAGCATGCGGTCCACCCGTTGCGACATCCACCATTGTTAGCGTCTGCATGGAAGGCGCCGGATACGGATATGCCGCCCTGCGCAACCAGATCCGCTTCGCAGTACCCCGGCGGAGGTGATCCCCAGTCATTGAATGCACGCACCGGGACTTGCCGCCGTACGGCACTGGAAAAGCCCGCCCGCCGTTGGCGTCCACCGGCTGCTGCGATCCTTACGTCGCTCAGCAGGCGACGCCCGGCGGGCCGAGCAGCAGCACGTTCTCTTGGCTATCCAACGTGATGCGGCCAGATCCCGGATCTGCCCTGGATCGATTGCATGTTCCAGCCGATCGTGATCAGTGATTCCAGGCCATCGTGATCACCATTCCAGAGCATCGTGATCACCATTTCTAGCCGTCGTGATCGCTTTTTCCAGCGATCGCGATCAAGGGCAACCAGGAGGCGCGCACGGCGTTTGCAACCTGGTAGCTTGGTCTTTTGCCTAACCGCAGAGGATCGAGATGACGACGAAGAGACTGTCTATGCGTGATGACGACGCTCGAGAACCCCTATATCCGCCATCACGGCTCGGCCTAGCGACGAGCGTCCGCAGCCCGATTGGGCGCTCGTGCATCGCGAGCTGCGGCGCCCGAACGTCACGCTGATGCTGTTGTGGGAGGAGTGTCGCGACGCAAGCTCCGACAGCTTCAGCTATTCTTGGTTTGCGAACGCTACAAGGAATGGTCCGGCCGCCTCAAGCCCCTGCGTCAGGTTCATGTCGCCGGCGAGAAGTTAATCGTCGGCTATTCCGGCCACACGGTGGAGATGGTTGACGGGCTCACCAGCGAGCTGCGCAGCATGCAAATCTTCGTCGCCATGCTCGGCGCCTCGAACTACACCTATGCCGAAGCCAGCTTCAGCCAAAGTCCGCCGGACTGGATCGCCTCGCACGTTCGGGCATTCTCCTATTTCGGTGGCGTGGCCCGGCAGACGGTGAGCGACAATCTGAAGGCCGGCATCACCCGGGGCTGCTTTCAGGAACCGATGGTCAACCGGATCTATGCCGATCTCGCCCGCCATTACCGCACCGCCATCGTTCCGGCGCGGCCGTATCGGCCAAGGGACAAAGCCAAGGTCGAAGTCGGGTCCAAATCGTCTGTCGATGGCCTCTGGCGCGCTTGCGCAACCGTCGCTTCTTCTCGCTTGCCGCCCTCAATGAGGCGATCCTCGCCCTTCTTGTCGAGCTGAACGATCGACCGCAGCGGGGACGAAGTCGCCGCGAGCTGTTCGAAGAGCTCGATCGGCCGGCTGGCCTCCTTGCCGGATGAGCCGTACGAGTATGCCGAGTGGAAGCGCTGCCGGGGCAGCCTTGATTATCATGTCGAGATCGCTAAACATTACTACAGCGTCCCTCACAGCCTCGTGGATCAGGAAGTCGAGGCGCGGATACAAAGACCGTTGAGATCTTCCTCCGCAGCATTCGGGTAGCGTCGCATCTGCGCAGCACCTGCCGCATCGCCCTACGGCGATTCCCGAACATATGCCGACGCCCACGTCGCCGCTATCGCGCTGGACCCATGAGCGGATTCGTTCCGAAGTATGGGTCGCCCCAAGATCATTCGACCGCTCCCATTCGCAGAATTTCTTCTTCCCCGGCCGTTTTTTTGCAGGCTTTCGGCGGCAGCAAACCTTACACCACGTACCTGGTAGGATCATTGGGAAGAGATTGCTGGAGGAGCTGTGGCATTGTTTCGCTGATTCAACCATTCCGGAAAAATAACCGCTGCTTGATGCATCGCTGCGGTGCATCGTCAGTTAGTTTTGAGAGAGGCGACGATGAAACTAGGCGACGCGGTCGCGGAGATCCTCAAGCGCGAAGGTGTCGAAATTCTTTGCGGCTACCCGGTCAACCATTTGATCGAATATGCGGCTAAAGCCGACATCCGTCCCGTGATCGTTCGCCAGGAACGTGTCGGGGTGCACATGGCGGATGCGATCTCGCGTGTCACCTCGGGCCAGACCATCGGCGCGTTCTGTATGCAGCATGGTCCGGGCGCCGAGAACGCAATGGGGGGCGTGGCGCAATGTTTTGGTGAATCGGTTCCCGTCCTAGTGTTGCCGATGGGCTATGAGCGCCGCCTCAGCCATATTGAGCCGAACTTCAATTCCAGTGAGGCGATGAAGCCGTTCTGCAAATCTTCTGAGCCGGTCATCATGGCCTCCGAGATCTGCAACGTCTTCCGTCGCGCCTTCGCCAAACTGAGGAATGGTCGCGGCGGACCGGTGATCGTCGAAATTCCGGAGGACATGTGGAACGAGGAGGTGCCTGAGCCCTTGAACTACACGCCGGTGCTGCGCACTCGATACGGTGCGGATCCAGCTCATATCAAGGAAGCTGCCGCGCTCCTGATTGGCGCAAAGCGGCCTGTTATCTATGCCGGACAGGGTGTGCACTATGCGCGTGCATGGCCGCAGCTGAAACGGCTCGCCGAACGGCTCGCCATTCCGGTTACAACGAGTCTCGGAGGCAAATCCGCCTTCCCCGAGACGCATCCGCTCTCGCTCGGTTCAGGTGGTATAGGTGTGCCGCGGGCGGTCCCGAAATTCCTCGGCGAGGCAGACGTAATCTTCGGCATCGGCTGCTCATTCACGGAAACGTTCTTTGGTATCGCCATGCCCAAAGGCAAAGCGATCATCCATTCGACGCTCGACCCCAACCATATCAACAAGGATGTCGAGGTCCAGATCGGCTTGGTTGGTGATGCGGGGCTCGTACTCGATGCGCTGCTCGAGGAAATCGGCAGGACTGTCATCGTGGATCGCGATGCAAGAGGCGTCGCGGCCGAGATCGCCACCTGCCACGAGCAGTGGATTGCGAAATGGATACCAAAGCTAACCAGCAACGATGCGCCACTCAGTCCCTACCGTGTCCTTTGGGACCTGCTGCACACGGTCGACATTAAAAACACCATCATCACCCATGATGCCGGCAGTCCACGCGACCAGCTCACGCCGTTCTGGAAGGCAGTCGAGCCACTGTCCTATCTTGGATGGGGTAAGACCACGCAACTCGGCTATGGGCTTGGGCTTGCAATGGGCGCGAAGCTGGCGCAACCTGACAAGCTCTGCATCAATGTCTGGGGCGATTCCGCAATCGGCTTTACCGGAATGGACTTTGAGACCGCCGTGCGCGAGCGGATTCCGATTCTTTCGATTTTGCTCAACAACTTCTGTATGGCCCTCGAGCTCAAGGTGATGCCGATCTCGACGACAAAATATCGCTCGACGGACATCTCCGGCGATTATGCAGCGATGGCGCGCGCTTTTGGTGGCTATGGCGAACGCGTCAAAACGCCCGAAGAGATCGTGCCCGCAATCAAGCGAGGCATCGAAAAGACGCAAGCCGGCGTTCCGGCGCTGCTCGAATTCATCACCTGCAAAGAGACCGACGTCTCACGCGTGGGGACGTAATGCGGATGGCGTTACTCCGGCTGGGCCGTTCGGCACAGGCCCGGAATCTGGAGCCTTCGCGACATGAGGACCATTTCGATGAATTTGGGGCACGTGACGACAATGCACGGTACGCTGCGGAGTGACGAAGAAATGGCGTTCCGTTTGGATACGCTCTTGGGCGAACAGCGCATTATGCGGTTGAGTTGCGGTAAGGCGAATCCATGGCATGACTTTCAGTGGCGTGCGAACGCGTATCTCGAAGGGTCCCTCAAGCTCGACGAGTGCGTCACGACGTCAATTGCGCTTGCCGTCGTCAACCCAGGCCTCGCGCGACTCGCCGCCGGCGAAGATATCCGCGTCATGATCGAGCCTTGACGATGGTGCATCCGCCACTCGCGCCGGGCTGGATCGACGCGCCGCATTATGTCGCCTCGCTTGGGCGTATGCCGCTCGAATCAGGCGATGCCATTGACGATTTGCGAGTCTCGTATGTTGTGCACGGTTCCCTTCATCGCGCGAAGCCGGTAATCTTCGGTCTCTGCGCCATCGGTAGCACGCATCATCGGCTGGACTTTCTAATCGGCGCAGGGCGCGCGCTCGATCCGTCGCATCACACCATCGTCATGATCGATGCGCTTGGCAACGGCCTCTCAACCTCTCCGTCGAATTCGCGGACGCAGCCGCGCGAGCGCTTCCCGCGCTTTACGATCCGAGACATGATCATGAGTCAGCGCATGCTCGCTTGGCATCTGCGAATCGATTCGGTGTATGCGATTGTCGGCGCCTCGATGGGTGGCATGCAGGCGCTGCAATGGGGCGTTTCGTACCCAGAATTCGCCAGTCGCCTCGTCGCGCTCGTACCGATGGCGAAGACGGCGCCGTGGTCGCAAGCTATTAACCATGCGGGACGTCTCGCGCTCGCGAATGCGCGCGATCTGCCGACGGCCGAAGAGCGCTGGGAAGCTTGGGTCACGGTGATGTACGTGTTCGCGCAGCGCTCCCCGTCGCAACTCGCTGCCGATGTCGCAAGCGAAGATCCGACGAGCGATACCTTAGCGTGGCTTGCCAAGTGCACGCGCTCGATGGCCGCGCAGTGTTGCGATCCGCTCGATTGGATCTATCAGTCATATGCCTACGACTCGCACGATCTCGGCACATCGCCAGGCTTTGGTGGCGACACGCAAAAGGCGCTCACTTCGATTCGCGCGCTTACGCTCGTAGCCGTGCCATTACTCGATCTTTATAACCCCGTTGAAGCGGGCCTCTGGGCAGCGCAGCATATCCGCCGCGTCGAGCTGCTGCGCCTGCCCTTCGCCAGCGGGCATTTGGTTGCCTCTGAGGCGCAGCCACAGAGCGCTGAGATGCTGAACGACGCAATCGGCCGCTTTCTACGCGATAACGAGCCCCGGCACTAGGCTAAGGCGAGACAACCAAAGTATGAAGGGCCTAAGAGCCGTTCCTGGCGAGAAAACCGTTCATGGGCTCAGGCCGAGTTAGCGGACGGGAGCAGGCGTCGCTCGCGATATCTAGAGCGCAGCGGGCGACCGAGGGCGGGGGCGGATTGGCCCATTCTTTGAAGGGCGACCAGCATCGCTCAGGTGGCATGGCATAGCGCCTGCCACCTGCTTTCTATTCCCCCGTGGTCCGCTCCAGGCACGCTCATGGTGACCAACGGTCGCAACTGATGTTTCCTGCTGAGTTCCGATTTCGTCGGAGTCAAGTCGCGCGAGTTCGAGGGCAGTCGCCGCCGGAAGGACGACTGTTGACGGCTGGAGTTTCTTGTAAAACTCGCCCCGGAGGGACAAGTCGCTTTTTTGACGGTTCTCTCGAGTCAGGGAGAGCGGCAGCCCGAGATCTTCGTCGTCCTCGGCTTCCCCCCTACCGCGAGCGGACCTGAAATGCCCGGTTCACAACCAAGGGAAACGCCTGTCGACTAAGTTGTCGGTCTTGCGTCAGAAGGCTAGGCGCTTCATGCATGGGCCAGTGGCCGCGCAATACGAGCGGTTCGCCGCCGTGCTCCGCGGGTGCTAAGGCCACATGGCGAGCCGCAAAACTATCCAGCGCTCAACAGGTCCGACCTGCCTGCGTCGGAAGCTAAATTAGCTGCGCCGTCTAAGACGGCGTAGCAGAAAAGACGGCGCGTTGGCCGGAGTTCGAGACCCCCGACGTTCGCCTGCCAATTCCACGCACCGCTCTCACAGATCGCCGCCGGCGCGAATATGACGCTGATTCCTCTCGGGAAGAGCCGGTACAGGAAAGCCGCCTGCCCGGATCTGTGAGGCGAAGCGAATGGCTGAGCTACTCGACCGTGACGCTGGCAGCCTCGTAGGTCCAATTCTCAAATCGAAGTGCGCTCTCCCAGGCATATGAAAGAGATCGCGCTGCAAAGCAGACGCTGGCGCGTCCTTTCAATGGAATCCGTCCACGAACGCATTCGAACGCCGGAATTGATCGTCAGCGCGCGGACTTTTGCATTAATTCAGAGTGAATTCTCGTCATAATCTTGAACTGGTATGCAAAGCATCTGACGAGCGTCGCTGAGCAGCGCGCCTCGCGAGAATGCGCGCTCCCGCAAGACGATGGAGAGAGACTTGGACGACACGCTTTATGGAACACGTGACAAACGGGGAAACTGGACGCCGAATAGGCAGCTGAAGCGTGCTCCAGTCTTCGTCTGGCCGGTCCAGCCGAAGCATTTCCTGCGCTGGCTATTCGGGTATCTGTGGCCCTCGAATACGATCTACTTCGCGCTCTCGCTGGTCGCGTGGCTCTATTTGACACCTCCGCTAGAAGCGATGCGGGAGTTCGGCGCCGGCTGGATATCGCTGATCCTCATTCGCAATGCAGTGCTGGTGCTCCTGGTTTATGGCGGCTTCCACTTTCTCCTTTACATCCGGCGGCATCAGCAGGTTGTCTTTAAGTACAATCCGAAATGGCCAGATACGGACAATTCGACATTCCTATTCGGAAGCCAGACCGCTGAGAATGTGTTCTGGACGATGTGTAGTGGTGTGCCAGTGTTGACGGCGTACGAGGTATTCACTTGGTGGATGTTCGCGAACGGTTACATTCCCCATGTCGACTTGGCGACGCGACCGGTTTACTTCATCGCATTGATGTTACTCGTACCGGCGTGGCGTGAGCTGCACTTCTATTTGATCCATCGCTTGGTCCATGTCGGGCCGCTCTATGACTACGTCCACAAGGTGCACCATAACAACGTTAATCCGGGGCCATGGTCTGGCCTCTCTATGCACACGGTCGAACACATCCTCTTTTTCTCCGGAGTGCTGATCTACTTCCTCGTGCCGTCGCATCCTCTGCACGCAATGTATCATCTGATTCACTCGGCGGTGGGGCCGGCAAGGGGGCATCTCGGTTTCGACGGGATTGTGACGGGCGACGACAAGTATATGCTTAATGACAACTTCTATCATTACCTGCACCACAAGTACTTTGAAGTTAACTATGGTGAACGGCTGTTCCCGTTCGACGAGTTGTTCGGCACAGCGCATGATGGTTCGCCGGAAGCTGACGAGGCGATGCACGAGCGGATGAAGGCTAAGAAGAAGTTTGCGCGTAGCGTATCACGTTGATGGTTGATGGTTGGATATATGCTCCAAATTCTGCGCGCGTGCCTGCGTGCGGGCAGCTAGGTATCTGATGGGGAAGTGCCAGAATCGACGGCGGATGTCCTTCGCGGTCGGGCGGCGGGAGTTAAGAGGAAGTCACATTGCCTGCCCAAGAAGAGTGGGTGGCGGCCTGCGCCACAGATGCATTGGAGCCAGAAGAGATGCTCCGATTTGACCACCGTGGTCTCACGTTTGTAATTGTTCGCTCGCCGCATGGCGACTATTTCGCGATCGATGGCCACTGCTCCCACGAGAAAGTGCATCTCGCGGGAGGGATTGTCGACGGTCATATCATTGAATGCCCCAAACATTTCGGAGCCTTCGACTACCGCACTGGCGAGGCCCGCGCACTGCCCGCATGCATCGATTTGCGCAGCTATGAAGTCAAGGTCGAAGGCGGCACTGTGTTCATCAAGATCTAAGTAGGAGCAGCGCCGGGAGATACCATTTGTCGCGCAGCAGCCTCCGTGTAATGCGCTCGCTCTGGGCGACGGAGTAATGCCACACGAGTCTGGCATTCCAATCATTTCGACACGCACTGCAACAGGCAGTACTCCCTTTCACTCTCAATATCATGGACCAAATTCATGAATCTCACACGCTGGCGGTCCTTATGGTGCCCGACCTCTGACACGGACGCGGCCCTGGTGGGCCGGTGCTCCACCAGCCCCAGGCGCGTTTTGCGGCCGCACGGGATCCCTCGAGCAGATACAGCTCGAGGTCATGTTGGGCCCAGCCCGGATTCGGGCCGTGGCCCCATGGCATCAAAGATGGGAGGCCAACTACATCACCGACAACAAGAAGGAAGTTCTGTTGATTAACTCCCTACAACGCGACTTCGTCGAGCGTGAGGCCTCGATGCGCATTTCTCTCTCGAAGATGGTTCGGTAGCTTGAGCAACGAACCCGCTATTGTGGTCGTCGGCGCAGGCGAGGCCGGTACGGCTGCCGCGATCGCCGTGCGCAAGGGCGGCTGGCGGGGCAGGGTCGTCCTGATCGGCAACGAAAATATGCTGCCATATGAGAGGCCGCCACTATCCAAGGCGATCCTGATCGAGGAGGTGGACCCCGGACCCAAGCTGCTCGTCACGCCTGAACGCCTACTGGAGTTGTCAATTGATTATCTCGGTGGACGCAACGTTGAGTCGATAGATCGCCGGACGCACACAGTCATGCTCTCGGGTGAGATGCAATTGACCTACGAACGACTGTTGCTAGCCACCGGCGCCCGCCCCCGAAGATTGACCGTTCCGACCGCTGCAGGAGTCCGAATCGCGACGCTGCGCACCTATACCGACGCGTTGGCCATCCGTCGAATCATTCGGCGAGGGTGCCAGGTGGTCGTCGTCGGTGGCGGCTTCATCGGGCTAGAGGTTGCCGCGAGCGCCTCGTTGAGAGGCGCGTCGGTGGCCGTGGTCGAGGCCGGCCCGCGGCTGCTTACGCGGGCAGTTCCGGAGCCACTGGCCGAATTGATCAAGGCTAAGCACGAGCGCGCCGGTGTGCGCATCGATCTCGGCGCCACTGTCGAGCGAATCGATGCGAGCGAAGGACGCTCAATCGTCGTGCTCACGAACGGCCGCACGCATCTCGCCGATCTGGTGCTCGTTGGGATCGGCGTCGTGCCGAACGTCGAACTTGCGGGGGCGGCGGGATTGGTCGTCGACAACGGTATCGTGCTGGACGAGACGCTGGCTACTTCGGATCCCCACATTTTTGCAGCAGGCGACTGCTGTTCGTTCCCACATCGGCTCTATGGTGAGCGGATCAGGTTGGAGGCTTGGCGCAACGCGCAGCAACAAGGCGCAGCGGCAGGAGCCAATATATTGGGCGCAAAACGCCCGTACGAGGACGTGCCGTGGTTTTGGTCCGATCAATACGACGAGACGCTCCAAATAGCGGGGCTGTATCATGCAGAGGACGTCCTAGTATCTAAAAGTCTAGGCGAGAAGGGGCAGCTCTTCTTCTACCTGGCCGCCGACGGTCGCCTAGTCGCCGCATGCGGGTTTGGCCGACTGAGCGCAATCGCCAAGGAAATACGCTTCGCCGAGATGATGATCAGCAGGCGGCTTGCTCCCAACGCTGGGGCGCTCACCGACCCCGCAGTGAGTATCAAATCTCTACTGGCCTAGGATCAAGTTTTGCCCGTACGTCGCTACGACAAGCGGATTGACTTTCAGCCACCGCCAGCCCGCTCGGGGCAGCGGCCTCCCCACCGGAGGCCTGCTGATAACCTGCCCTAAATACGCAGGGACCGCATCCAAGCGCTCGCCACAAACACCCGTCCTCGTCGACCTCGAAAGCGCATCGTACTCACGGGCGGCAGCTACAAGATTGACTCCCGCACGCGGGGCCAACGCAGCAGGACGGCAATCCGCGGCGCGGCAGCTGGCATCCGCTGCGCGGTTCCGCCACTCAGTACAAGCTGCAGCCGCGGCTTAGTCAGGTAGAGGCCGGTCAGCAGGTGCTGGCCGATCCAAGGCTCAGAACGGAACTAACCGGCAGCGCGCATTCTCTGCGGGTATAGGGCTGCCCAAACTATCCAGGCCCGCCGGCGTCGTCGGGGCAGCAACGTTGGGTCGAGATGACCCAAGCTCGAAACGGGACACTAAGTAGCCCACCGGCGGAAGGACGCTCTCTGGTGGAGCCGCGAACGATCTCCCGATGCCCGGGAGGAGGGCGGGTATGCAAATACATAGTGAGTTCAAATATCGTCGAGGTTTGGCGTTCGATTGCAGGATTTAATCGTCGACAACGTTGCTATTGCACGAATCGGGATCCGCGCATGGATAAAGTTAGAATCACTAGTTCGTGATCTTAAAGTGTTTGATCAAAGTCGGAACTCCCCGAGCAGGAGACAGACCGTATGACCGACCACGTACCCGCCGTCCTGGAGGTGCCCGATAGCTCCGGATCCGCAGCTCTCAAGCACGCATCCGGCGCACATCACATGCTTCACCGGCCGGGTACGCCACGCTCCAGCATGAGCCGGTTTGTCAAAAACACGATTCTCACGAATCTCTCACTTCAAGCGCTCGCGGCTATTGGCGAATTCCTTGAGCCAATCGTGCTGAGAGAGCGCATGGTACTACAAGAGCCCAAAAGGCACCTTGATCATGTCTATTTTGCAGAGTCCGGACTTATCTCACTGAGGATTGTCGCGGCGGGAAGCATTCTCGAGACAGCAGTGATAGGACATCGAGGTGCCGTCGGAGCTTCGATGTTAGTGGGCGGGCATCTCGCGACGCATCAGTCTGTTGTTCTCTTGCCCGGGACTGCACACCGGATCAGCGTCGCAGATTTGAGACGCGTATTCTGCGAGCATTCTGAAATCCGGGAGCATCTTCTTCGCTACGTCCAAGCGCTAGGCTTACATTGCGCTCAGACAGGATTATGCGGCGTACGACATGATCGCGAGAAGCGGCTCGCGTGCTGGCTGTGCTTGGCGAGTGATGCTCTTGATGCTGATGTGCTACCGGTTACACATGATTACCTCTCTTCTGTGCTAGGGTTGCGCCGTGCTGGGGTAACAGAATCGCTAATCCGATTCGAGGAGCAAGGACTGATCCGCAAAACGCGAGGTGTGTTGCGGATTGAGGAGCGCTCGCGCCTCAAGCAAAAGGCATGTAGTTGCTACCGACTTATTTCAAGCGCTTATGCCTCAATGGAACCCGTCATTTCAGCCATCGATCCAGAGACGCGCGTCTCGTGACTTGGTCTAACTGGGGCGGACCGCCGGTACTCCGGCGTTCAAAGGAATAAGCCTGTACAGCGGCAGACCGCCGACTGGGCTCATCGCTCAATTGTCGAGATATTTTCCAGTATCAATTGGCAGGCGCATGGGACGGCCCGCAACTCCTCGTCCTGTTCGAGGAGGATCGCGGCGACGGGGCGGACCATGGTGTATTCATTGTCGAAGATGACGACTTGTTCCGCTGCTGATCGTACCCATACGACGAAGGCCGCCTGATCGACACTTACGCGCGGGCGTGGCGAGCTGTATGATGGTGTGAGGGTCAGGCGGCTTGCTGATCGTCGGGATTGCCGGCTTGGCGCAGAAGCTTCCATTCCCAAGGGAGCAGTTCGTGCAGACGCGAAGCAGGAAGATCGGCGATACGGGCCAGGACGTCGGCGAGCCAGGCCTTGGGATCGACGTCATTCAGGCGACAGGTCGTGATCATCGTCAGCATGATGGCGGCCCGGTCGGCGCCGCGCATGCTCCCGGCGACCGTCCAGTTGCGCCTTCCCAGGGCGATGCCGCGCAACGCTCTTTCGGCGGCGTTGTTGCTGAGGCAGATCCTGCCATCGTCGAGGAAGCGGGCAAAGTCGGCCCAGCGCCTGAGCATGTAATTCATGAGCTTTAGGACCTCGGAGGAGCGCGAGAGGGTTTCTCGCTCGCGGAGTAGCCAGCCGTGCATGTCGTCGAGCAGCGGCTTGCTTCTTTCCTGGCGCACAATACGCCGCTCGTCGGCGCTGCGGCCGTTGATGGCGAGCTCGATCTCGAACAGGGCGTCAAGACGCCTGACCGCCTCCAGCGCGATCGGGGAGATCGGTTTGCCTTTCTGTCCGTCCCGAGCGGTTTTCTCGATGTCGGCCAGCTCGAAGAAGCCCCGCCGCGCATGGGCGAAGCAAAATGCCGGCGTGATCGGCATCGCTTTCCTTTGCGGGTCGAACAACGGGTCGAAGCCGCTATAGCAATCGGCTTGCAGGATGCCCGCGAAGGCGGCCAGATGCTTCTGGGGATGCTCGCCCCGTCGATCGCTCGAGGCGTAATAGACCGCAGCCGGCGGCGCTGGCCCACCGTAGGGCCGGTCATCCCGCACATAGGTCCAGATCCGGCCGGTCGTGCACTTGCCCTTCGCCAGGATGCGGATGGTGGTGTCGTCGCCATGAAGGCGCTCGGCTGCGAGTACATGACGCTCTATCAGCTGGAAGAGCGGCATGACGGCGAAGGTTCCGTGGCCGACCTGGTCAGCGAGCGTCGACAACGGCAGGTCGATCCTCTCGCACTTGAAGCGCGCGCTCTGGCGATTGAGCGGGATATGCATGCCGAACTTGTCGAACAGAATCGTCGCCAGCAATTGTGGGCCGATGAAGCCGCGCGGCGTCGCATGGAACGGTGCCGGCGGCTGGCTGATCTTCTCGCAATCGCGGCAGGTGAACTTCTCGCGTACCGTCTCGATGACCTTAAAGCGACGCGGAATCTCCTCCAGCGTCTTGGTCACATCCTCGCCGACCTTCGCCAACCGCGATCCACCGCAGCAGGCGCAGGTCGTTGGAGCCTCGATGACGACGCGCTCACGTTCGATGTCGTCCGGCCACGGCTTGCGCACCGGCCGCTTGCGCGTGAAGGCGCTCAGGCTCTGGGTTTTTGCCGCGGCAGCCTGCGCAGCCAGCTCATTCTCGGTCGCCGTGGTGGCGAGTTCTTCGAGCTCCAATTCCAACTGCTCAAGTAGCCGCGCCGTGCGCTCGGAGCGCTGCCCGTGCAGTTCGCGTTTGAGCTTCTCGATCCGTAGCTCAAGATGAGCGATCAGCACTTCGCTGTCCGACAGCTCCGCCCGCGCGTTGGCGGCATCCGCGACCGCCACATCGCGTTCAGCCTGCAACGCCTCGCGCTCGGCCAGCAGCGCAAGGTAGGCGCTCGCGAGATCCGACGGAAGATCGCTCGGCTTCGATGTCATGAAGCAATTGAATCAGATCGAGCATCAGATTCAAACCCAAAACGATTATCCGACCCGCATCGGACGCTGGGTTGCTTGCGGATTGCGCCAATCGATCCCGAATCATCTCCTGAGGTAGTCGAGGTTAAGGATCCCCACCATCCTTTGTGGGGTCGCTCATATCGAGTGATCAGGAAGATCGGCCAGCGAGGTCGAGGCATTCCTGCTTCGTATGAAGTTGAGTATCGCGCAGGAAGCAGCGCCAGCGAGATCGTTACCGCTTCACCGGCAACCGATGGCCAGATAAACTTTCCTCTCTCGAGTTTTTTTGTGAACAAGCAGGCTCCTGACCACCGTGCCAGATCACCTTCACAAGATCGCTGCGGCGACCGCGGAAGACAAACAAATGACCGCTGAGTGGGTCCTTGCGCAGCGCCTCCTGCACCTGGAGTGCTAACGACGGAAAGCCTCGGCGCATGTCCGTGTAGCCTGTCGCGAGCCACACTCGCGCGCCCGTCGGAACCGGGATCATCGGCGGACCAAAGCATCGAGAACACGACGTAGCGCGTCTCCATCAGCGTCGCCATCGACCCGGATGCGGTGCCCGGTACCAAGATCAATCTCAATGATGCCCTGGCTCTTCCCTCGACGCGCCGCCGTCGTCGTCAATGGCGCTTCGGCCACCTCCCGCGGCGGCACAGACGATCCAATCTCGACCGGAACGAACGGCGCTATACTCGCTTCAGCGTGCTTGCAAAGCTCCTTGCGCCACCTGAACAGCTGGCTCGCATGAAGCCCGGCCACGCGAGCCACCTCGGAAACACTGGCGCCGGGCTCGAGCGATGCTGCAACAAGCCGTTCTTTCTCATCCTGCGACCACCGGCGCCGCCGCTCGACCGATGTGATCACCTCCGCCCTCAAAATCGTCATAGCGCTTCTCCAGGATTACCCCTAAGACCTGCAGCGATCGCGTTTGTCAAACAAGACGGCCTTTCGCCGAGGGATACTGCTGATGTGAATATTGAAGCGTTGGATCGGATTAGTCGCTTGGCGGGTGCGGAGCCGGAAACTCGCATAGCGAGTACGTCGGGCTCAGCTTCTTCCATGAAAGCCACGATCTTGGCAGTTTGGGATGGAGCTGTCGGCGACCTCGCGCCGCTCCGTCTCGGTCGCTTTGGCATCCGGCGAAAGCGATGGCGATGAAGGCGGAGACGACGCGCCGGCCGCTCTTGCCTGCATGCGCCAGGACGTTGGGCATGAAGTGCACACGCCGCAGCTGCCAGGCGGCTTTTTTTGAACGCCTCGCTAAGAGCCGCTTTGATGCCTTCCCCGGCATCCTCAGGTTCACGCGGCCTAAGCCACTGCGGGCGAGCTTGCGCAAGATCCAGAACGTCTCGGCAGCAAACGGGCCCATGTCTGCGCTGATGTCAATGCCGGTTCAAACCTCTCTAGACATGCCGAAGCAAAACTCTCCAAGCGAGCGGCATCTCGTGATCAGCCGGCTGACTAGTCTAGTTCTGAGTGGTCGACCGCAGCGGCTGTGCTGGTGGCGAATTGACAGAGGCTTTGGAGCGGACGTGCTAGGGCATAAGATCAACGTGCCGTCGATAGCTGGCAGGTTCGCCGATCCTCGTATCTTTCGCATGAGCACGCCGCAAAGGCAGGGCATCAGCCTGCTCCTTGCCAACATCTTCCTGCACTAGATCCTCGATCTCTAGACTCATCAATAGCGTCATCCTCGTGCACGCGGTCGCATCGTGATCGTGCACTATACGGACGACTTCGTCATGGGGTTCGAGAGCAAGGCGGACGCGCGGTAAATGCTCTTGGTCCGCAGGGCGCGGCAAGCCAGCTTCGGCCTAACGCTCCATGAGGTGGATGATCGAGTTTGAGCACCTTGCCCCCGTGCCGCACGAGCACACCGGCTACGATCCCAGAACTATCCAGCAGCCAACAGCTTCCGCCTCCGCTGGCTGGAGCTCGAAATCCTGACGGTTCGGCTGCCAACTCCACGCATCACCTCACGCATGGGTGCGGCGGATATGACGCGGATTGCTCTCGGGAAGAGCCGGTTGCGGGGTGTGCTGCAGATGCACACGGAATGAGTTTGCAATGAACAACTTACCGTGGAAGATGAGCGCGGGGCGTGAAGCGGATGCGGTCTTTCGTGTGGAACTGGAGGAACCAGTCCCTGGATGGCAAGGGAGAAGGCAAAGCCGAATGGCCGGGCTACTCGACCACACAGCGGGAGGCAAGCAATCTCCTTGCAGCGTCTATATTTGTTTTCAAGAGGTGCGTGTCCTCGGCTGGCCCCCCCCACAGACGGGGAATCACGGCGACCAGGAGGCCTCTGCGGCTTGACATCGTTCCAGGAACTACTACTCACCCGCCGCTTTGGGCGTGTAGCCAAGAATGGCCTTGGTTTCTAGGTACTCGTGGAGGCCGTAATCACCTCCTTCGCGACCGTTGCCGCTCATCTTGTAGCCGCCGAATGGAGCCGTCGGGTCGAAGCCGTTGCCATTGATCGAGACTTGGCCAACGCGAAGCTTCGAGGCTACGATACGGATCTTGTTAATGTCCGAACCCCAAATATAGGCCGCCAGGCCATACTCGGTGTCATTTCCAATCTTTACCGCCTCGTCGACGCTATCATAGCTGAGGATCGCCACCACTGGCCCGAAAATCTCTTCTTTAGCGATCGTCATATCGTTTCTCACGTT
Organism: Bradyrhizobium sp. USDA 4486; assembly: GCF_054057995.1. NCBI lineage: Bacteria > Pseudomonadati > Pseudomonadota > Alphaproteobacteria > Hyphomicrobiales > Nitrobacteraceae > Bradyrhizobium > Bradyrhizobium sp. USDA 4486. Next base: position 4,963,085 of record NZ_JBSRZV010000001.1, on the reverse strand, counting down.
TGCGAAAACGGTGGGCTTTACATAGAAGCCTTTGTCGAGGCCATTTGGACGCCCGAGCCCGCCCGTGACGAGAGTCGCGCCTTCGTCAATCCCAGCCTGGATCAGGCGCTGGATCTTCTCCCACTGGACCTTATTTACCACCGGCCCGATAATGGCGTTGCCGTTCGGATCGCCGACAGTAGTAGCTTCTGCCACCCCCTTGGCGATGATGACGGCCTCTTCCATCTTTTTTGTCGGAACTAGCATGCGGGAAGGTGCGTTGCAGGACTGGCCGGAGTTGCTCATCACCGAGCGCACGCAGTCGCTAACTGCTGTTTCCAAGTTGGCGTCTTCGAGGATAATGTTCGGGCTCTTGCCGCCCAACTCCTGAGCGACGCGCTTAACCGTTGCGGCGGAGTTGCGGGCCACCTCAACCCCCGCACGGGTCGAGCCGGTGAATGAGACCATATCGATGCCGGCATGGCTTGCGATGGCGGCCCCAACATCAGGTCCCGTTCCGTTGATCATGTTGAAAACACCTGGCGGAACACCAGCTGCGTCCATGACTTCGGCCCAGATATGGGCGCTGAACGGCGCTTGTTCGGAGGGCTTGAGCACCATTGTGCAGCCGGTTGCGAGTGCTGGTATCACCTTGTTGATTATCTGGCCAATTGGCCAGTTCCAGGGAGTGATCATGCCGCAGACACCAATCGGCTCCTTGACAATGCGCGTCGCGCCACGGTCCTCCTCAAAGTTGAAAGTCTTCAAAGACTGTATGAACGATGCCGACCTTGACATGCCGGCCGCAAGCTGGATCTGCTGTACCAAACTCGTGGGCGCACCCATTTCCTCGGTCACGGCCTCTGCGATATCGTCGAGGCGCTTCTTATATTCTACTATGATGCGCTGTAGGAGCTCGATTCGCTCTTCTCGCCCGGTCTGAGAATAGGTCGTGAACGCCTTCTTGGCGGCTGCCACAGCCTTGTCGACATCAACGACCGAACCGCCCGAAATGTGGCCGCACACTTCCTCAGTGACGGGGTTGATGACCTCTATCTGCTTGGGCGTCTCCGGGGCAACCCAATGGCCGTCGATGTAGAACTTCAGGTACTCGCGCATGCTGTCTGCTCCTTGAGCCTTCCGAGCTCCAGTGATCTACAATGGTCTCGGAAGCGCGCATATTGGGGGTGACGTTCAAAGGAGGCTTAGCGGACCGTAACGTTTTCCTCCACTACGGGGCCGGCCATTCGCGCACCAGCGCGGGCGATCAGTATAAAGAGGCTTCGATGCCCAAAGGCCGCGAAAATCGGCGCATCGTTGCAGAAATTGCGCAAATGAAATGTCCTCAGTTTCCGAAACATGCGTTTTTGACTAACGCCGGGGGGCATGCCGATCAACTGCATGAAGCGGCGAAGCTTGCGATCGGGACGCCACAATCGCTATTTCGAGCCAGTAGTGTTGAAGGCAGGCATGAAGGCGGCCATCAAGAGTGGCCGCGATTCCGATACGGTGCGATCCTCCTAAATCGCGCCTTGCACGCCTCGTAGCACGGTCCGGCTACGCCCCCCGCGCGAGACGCCCGGCGGCATCCTCTCATCCAGGTTGACACGGCCCTCCTTCCGGCGCCGTGCGGCAACTCAGCGAGAGGTCAGATGATCGTACACCGATCATCTGTGGCTCGACGTCGCATTCTTGGCTGCAATCCATCGCAACAATGGGAGCTTCCGGGACGCTCATCACTGAAGAACTTAAGAGTCAGAGCGAGCTCCGACACGACCTTACGCACCATGCGTCCAAGCCGATCGACGATCCGAGCGGTCTAATCGACGTGTGTAGTTGCGCCAGTGCGCCCGTTCGCGGCCGTGCGAGACTGCGGTGGATTCCATCCAGAGCGCCTCAAAGCGGTAAGAACAGGCTCCCTAAAGCACCTTTCTTTTCACGGTCGCACTGGCGACGAGGACTGACACATTCCCTCCATGGTCGGTGACGAAATTCGTCATAGAGCGCGCGGGAGCGCTGGATTTGAGCGGGAACGCACGGTTCATCGCATTAATCAATATCGAGATATGGCTATAGTCTTAATCTGTAGGTCAAGCGTGCTTAGCCAACAGTGCTAGAGGGAGCGGCCTTTATGCCAAAAATCTTATCGTCGGCTCAAATTGAAGGTTTTCGCAAGCATGGCTACGTCCCACGCATCCGCGTAATCTCAACTGAGCGCGCGGCTGCGATCAGGCGGCGGATTGAGGAATTCGAGAGAAGTCCCGATGGTCCGCTCAGTGGGCCTCTCCTAAAAAGACCTCATTTGCTCTTCGCCTGCCTGAACGAGCTGGTTCGTGAGGAGCGGATAGTTGATGCCATCGAAGATTTGTACGGCGAGAATCTGTTGGTCTGGGGTAGTGATCTTTTCATTAAGGAGCCTAGTGACCCAGCCTTCGTGTCTTGGCATCAAGACTCGACGTATTGGGGACTTTCTAGTCCCGACGTTGTTACCGCGTGGGTCGCGCTTTCAGAAAGTAACAAGGCTAATGGAGCTCTCGAGGTCATTCCTGGCACGCACCTCAAAGACCAGCTTCCTCACCGCGACACCTTTGCGACGGACAATATGTTGTCCCGAGGACAGGAGATTGCTGTCGAGGTCGATCCGGGCTCATCTCAGGTGCTTGAATTGGAGCCGGGCGAAATGTCGTTGCACCACGTTCGCTTGGTCCACGGCTCGCCGCCGAACCGATCTAAGACCCAGCGTCGGATCGGGTTCGCCATTCGCTACATACCAACCTACGTTCGTCCGGTCGATCGTGAGAGCGCGGTGGTGCAAGTGGCGTCCCTGGTGCGTGGAGTTGATAGTTTCCGCGAGTTTGAGCATGAACCAATTCCATCGTGTGATATGGATCCCAAGTGTGTATCTTACCATAAGGTGCATGTGAAAATTTGAAAAAAATGGTCTTAGGCGCGGTGCTGCTGCCTAGCGTGCGCCGTTGCCGCCACGAAAAGAGTGTTGGTTGTGAGCCGATTGATCTAACGCATCCGTCTGAGCGAACGACGTAAAATCTGTCAGAGTCGCTTCATGTCTCGGTTCTCGAAAGGTGATAGTTCGTCCCGAATCGTACTCAACGGATTGGGGCGCGGTTTCCGCGGATCGCGCGCAGTCTAATTTCCAACATGAACGGAGCATTTCTGCTTTTCCAGCGACGCATCGTATAACGCGAAGACTAAGTGTGGACCGGTGCGTGCGGCGGTGGGGCAGTTCTGATTTTCTTATTATCAACTCTGAAGGAAAGCCGTGAAGTTCGAAGCCGCAGTCCTCTCCGAATCGCGCGCGCCACTCGCGATCGAATTATTAGAGCTCGCCTCCCTTTCTGACACCGACGTTTTGGTGCGTGTGAAAGCAACAAGTCTCTGCCATACCGACCTCGAGGCGACCCAGGGAGATCTTGGAACGCTGCTGCCCTTCGTGCCTGGCCATGAGGCGGCAGGTGTGATCGAGTGGACGGGCAAGTCCGTCTCGCAGGTGCAGATCGGCGACCACGTGGTGACCTCGTGGAATCCGCATTGCGGCGAGTGCTTCTATTGCACTCGGCGTCAGCCGATCCTGTGCGAGCCGTATCGAGCTGGTTTCACGAAATCGTATCACTTCGATGGTCGTCCACGCCTGAAGCGCGTAGGCGGCCAACCAGTGCACCAGTTGGCCTATTTGGGCAGTTTTGCCGAATTGTGCGTTGTAGATCAGCGCTGCGCCGTGAAGGTGTCGCGCGATATTCCATTCAGTCGGGCCTGTCTCATCGGCTGCGGCGTGATGACCGGCGTTGGCGCAGCCATGCATATCGCCCAGATTGAGAAAGGCGCGACAGTGACTGTGATCGGCTGCGGGGCAGTCGGTTTGTCAGCGGTGCAAGGCGCTCGGCTCGCAGGTGCATCTCGCGTGATCGCGGTCGACCGCCAGCGTGAGAAGCTCAATATTGCCGCGGTTCTCGGCGCGACACATACGCTGCTTGCCGATGATACGCTCGAGGCTTCACACACTGAACTTACCCGTGGGCGAGGCGCCGATTGTGTGATCGAGGCAGCGGGCAATCACGCGGCATTTCGCGCGAGCGTCGAGATGGTACGGCCCGGCGGCCAAGTCGTCTGGCTCGGTAAACTGCGGGGGGATGAAGAGATGACGTTCCGCTGGGGTTCGCTCATGGGCGAAAAGCGTATCATAAGGTCGAGCTACGGCGGTGCGGATCCCTGGCGCGACTTTCCGCTGCTCGCGAACGCTTATCTTGATGGAGCGCTTAAACTCGATGAGTACATCACGTCGACAATTACGCTCGAAGAGGTCAATGTCGGACTTTCGCGGCTGGCTGCCGGCGATGACATCCGCGCGGTGATCGAGTTTTGAATGACGCGTTCGTCGCTCGCGCAGCTGGATCGACGCGCAGCATCATAGCGCCTCGCTCGGGCGCTTGCGGCTTGAATCTGGCGAGGGGATCGAAGACCTACGTGTCTCGTACGTGGTGCACAGTTCGCTATGCGATCGTGGAAGCCGGTTATCTTTGGTTGTACGCGAACGGCAGCCCGCATCAGTGGTTGGATTTTCTGATCGGCGCGGGTGAGCGCTCGAGCTGTGGTGTCACACCATCGTTATCGTCGATGCGCTGGGTAACGGGACTGTTCGGATCGCCATCGAATTCACGGACACCGCCGCGCGAGAGCCTCCCGGATCCACGATCGGCGACATGTTGGCGACTCTACGCATGCTCGCTTCGCGTCTGCGAAACGATACGGCGCGTGCGATCGCCGGCACCCGGATGGGTGTCATGCAGGCGCTGCAAGGCGACAGCGATACGCTCGCGTGGCTTGCTAAGTAGACGCGCCCGTTGGTCCGCCCAAAGACACGATCCTGGATTTACTAGTCACGTGAATCTAAAGTTCGCCACATAAAGTCTGCTGAGCTTTGTGACAGAAGCGTTTGACGGAAGCCAAAATCTGGTCTGCGGACTTGGTCCATTTGAAGGGCTTGGGATTTTTGTTGTGCAGGTCGATGAAGGTACGGATGTCGGCCTCGAGCTGCCTGACGGAGGTGTGAACACCTCGCTGGATCTGCTTTCTGGTGAGCTCAGCGAACCAGCGCTCGACCTGATTGATCCATGACGCGGAAGTCGGCGTGAAGTGGATATGATAATGCGGCCGGCGGGCGAGCCACGCTTTGATCTTGGGTGTCTTGTGGGTGGCGTAATTGTCCATGACGATATGGACATCGAGCCCTTCAGGGACTTGAGCGTCGATCTCTTTGAGGAACTTCAAGAACTCGACCGCCCGGTGACGCTTGTAGCATTTGCCGATGACAAACCCCGAGGCGACATCAAGTGCAGCAAGCAGCGTGGTCGTGCCATGCCGCACATAGCTGTGCGTGCGACGTTCCGGTACGCCAGGCATCATTGGCAAGACCGGCTGCTCGCGATCGAGTGCCTGAATCTGACTTTTCTCATCGATGCTGAGGACAAGGGCTCGGTTCGGCGGGGACAGATAAAGGCCGACGATGTCGCGTACCTTGTCGACGAACAGCGGATCGCTCGATAACTTGAATGTCTGGCTACGGTGCGGCTGCAAGCCGAACGCCGCCCACATTCGGCGGATCGTGGTGTGGGAAAAGCCGGTTTCCGCAGCCATCGAGCGGATCGACCAGTGCGTCGCATCGGCTGGCGTCGTCCGCAACCTCCGCTCGATCACCGCGGCAACCTGATCGTCGTTGATGGTTCGAGGGCGACCAGGGCGGGCCTCGTCAAGCAGGCCGTCACAGCGATCCTTCAAAAATCGGCGACGCCACTTCCCAACGGTGTGTTCGTGGAGGTCGAGTTCGGCAGCCACAGACTTGCTTGGCAAGCCATCCGCACATCGCAGGATCGCGCGGCATCGCTCAGATAGCGACCGGGCAACGCGATGACGACGAACTTGCCTCTCCAGGTACGTCCGCTCCTGCTGGCTCAGCACTAACGGCGCAATCGGCCGGCCTCTCATACCTGCATTCGCCACAAGCGCTCTCCTCTACAGAGATTCGAGCTATCAACTAATGCGACGAACTTGCGTTCCAGATGACTAGTTCTACGCGTACGATAAGCACGATCTCGACACATCGCCCGCTTCGGTGGCAACATGCAAGGGCGCTCGCATCGGTTCGCGAGCGTAACCTCGTCGCCGTGCCGTTGTTGCTCTTCTAAAATCCGGTGGAACCCGGAGGGCGGACCGCGCGGTAGATCACGCGCGCAGAGCTCCTGCGCCTGACATTCGACGGCGGCTAGCTAATCGGGTCGGAGTCGCAGAGCGTCGTGCTGCTGAATGACGCGGTGGCGTGCTAACCAGACCAATCGACGGCACGGCGCCATGAAGTGCCCATATCGGCGGCCACAGCAAGATGAATCTCTGCGCACACCGTTGCCACTCCGCTGGTCGCCGTAGGAATTAGGAAAGCGACGGCACCCGTAGGGTCATCGGCGAGCGCACAGGCGACATCCAAGGAGCTACCCACGGAACCAAAGGTCCTTGCCGCGCAATTGAGCTTCTGATGCAAATCCTCGCGCTCAGCGGAGCGGGCGCAGGATTTCAGCGAACCCGAGGGGCACATCAGTGAAATTCAATCCAAGGCGCCCGGTAATATTTCCGAAGCAAAAAAAAAGCTTGTGTCGAGCCCAAGGTTGCAAAACCAAGGGTCGTTGGGAAGGATACGCCGTTGATCAACCCCGAATCCCTCGTGCCTGCCTATTCCTACGATACCAACCGTGGACTTAACAAGCTCCAATCCGTCAAAAAAGAACATGGTGGTCTGCTAGCTAGCGGCGCCGCAGTAGCAGGAGAAGCGCTGGCACCAGAGGGAGGGTCGATGCCAGGCTCGAACAATGGCCTTGTAAAGTTTTCTAACATCCAGAAGACCTACGATGGCGAAACGCTGGTCGTTAAGGATCTCAATCTGGACATCGGTCGGGGTGAGTTTCTAACCATGCTCGGGCCCTCCGGTTCCGGCAAGACCACGACCCTTATGATGCTCGCCGGCTTCGAGGCGCCCACCCATGGCCTGATTCTTGTGGAGGGGCGCTCGATCGACAACGTGCCCCCGCACAAGCGCAATATCGGCATGGTGTTCCAGAACTACGCGCTTTTTCCGCATATGACCGTGGAGGAGAATCTCGCCTTTCCGCTTAGGGTCCGACAGCTCGGCAAGGCCGAGAGCGAAGCTAGAATCAGGCGGGCGCTCGACATGGTCCAGCTCGGCGCCTATGGCAAGCGCCGGCCTGCTCAGCTTTCTGGCGGCCAGCAGCAGCGCGTTGCACTTGCCCGCGCCCTCGTCTTTGATCCCAAGCTGGTGCTGATGGACGAGCCGCTCGGCGCGCTGGACAAGCAGCTGCGCGAGCAAATGCAGCTCGAGATCAAGCATATCCACGAGCATCTCGGTGTCACCGTGGTGTATGTAACGCACGACCAAGGCGAGGCGTTGACCATGTCGAACCGCATAGCGGTCTTCAACGACGGGGTCATCCAGCAGCTTGCCTCGCCTGCCGAGCTGTACGAGCGACCCCAGAATGCCTTCGTCGCCCAATTCATTGGTGAGAACAATCGGCTGCATGGCAAGGTCGTGGCGATGAGCGGTGCGACCTGCAAGGTTGAGATTACAGGGGCGGGCACCGTGCAGGCGCTGGCAATCAATGTCCAGGCGGTCGGTCGGTCGACGGTGCTATCACTGCGGCCAGAGCGAGTGAAACTGAACCCGACGCCGGGGTCGCTGCCCAATGTCTTCAGCGCGCAGGTCGCGGAAGTGATCTATCTGGGCGACCACAAGCGTGTTCGGGTTTCGGTCTGCGGTCATGATGACTTTGTGGTCAAGCTGCCGAATTCGGAATGCATGGCGCAGGTCGAGCCCGGTGCTGCGATCACCATCGGCTGGAAAACGGAGGATTGTCGGGCACTCGACGCGCCGTGACGACGACCGAGCTTCACCGCGAGCACGTTCGCAAAATACGACGGCGAGGAAGTGCACCGCGGAGGGCTCGAGGCCTCTCCGGGCCGATCGACGAGAAGAGGAATTGAGCTCAATGGCAATAGCGGCGGTCCAGGCTATCGATGGCCACCATGGAATTCCCCTGCGGGTCATGCTGCAGCGTGTCGAACGCCGACGCAAGGCGCGGGCTTTCATGCTCGTCCTTCCGCTCCTCGCGTTCATCCTGATCACTTTCGTCGTGCCGATCGGGCGAATGATCTTCAACGCGGTCCATGACGACGTCCTTCTGACCCGGATGCCGAGAACAATGGTCGATCTCGGGAGTTGGGACGGCAAGGATCTGCCCGGCGAAGCGGCCTATGCCGCCTTGGCAGCCGATCTCAAGGACGCAGAGAAACAGAAGACCGTCACTCAGATTGGTGCCCGGATCAACTACGAGTTTCCTGGAGCCATTAGCCAAGTGACATTGAGCGCCAGCAAGATTAGCGAATTCACATCCGGCCCCTACAAGGCCGCGCTGATCGGGATCAGCCCGCTCTGGGGACGGCACGATGTCTGGAGCATGCTAAGACGCGGCACCTCCGCCTACACGGCCTATTACCTCCTTCGGTCGGTCGACCACCAGTATGGACCCGACAGCCAGATCGTGGCCTCGCCTCGTGACACCGCCGTCTTCCAGAACATGTTCGTGCGCACGATCGGTATCAGTCTTGGCGTCACAACGCTGTCCCTGCTCCTGAGCTTCCCCGTCGCCTACCTTCTCGCCTCATTGCCCCTCCGGACCAGCAATCTGCTGATGATCCTGGTCCTTCTGCCGCTTTGGACATCGGTGCTCGTGCGCACCACGGCTTGGGTCGTCCTTTTGCAGCAGCACGGCGTCTTCAACGAAATCCTGATGGCGCTGCATCTGATCTCGGAGCCTGCGGAGCTCATTTACAACCGGGGCGGCACCGTCGTCGCCATGACCCACATTCAGATTCCCTTCATGCTCCTGCCGATCTACAGCGTGATGAGGAGCATTCCGTCCAGCCATGTCCGCGCTGCGCGCTCGCTCGGAGCCGGCCCGTTCTACGCCTTCTGGAAAGTCTATTTCCCGCAGACGCTGCCGGGCATCGCCGCCGGTTGCCTCCTGAGCTTCATCATGTGCCTGGGCTACTACATCACGCCGGCGCTCGTCGGCGGACCGTCAGACCAGATGGTGAGCTACTTCGTCGCCCTGTACACGAACGAAGAACTCAACTGGGGCATGGCTTCGGCCCTCGGGGCCATCCTGCTCACGGCGACGCTCCTGCTCTACTACGCCTTCAATAAACAGTTCGGCGTCGACCGAATCAAGATGGGGTGAGAACGATGTCGGTATCCGCCTATGCCTCCCCTATCGAGAAGGTCTGGTACTACCTTCATCGACTGTTCGCCGCAGCGGTGTTGTTGTTCCTGATCGCGCCCATTCTCGCGATAGTGCCGCTCTCGTTCAATTCGGCGCAGTTCTTCACCTATCCGATGCCGTCGTTGTCGCTGCGTTGGTATCAGGAGTTCTTCTTCACCAATCGGTGGCAGGGTGCGCTGCTCAATTCGATCTTCGTCGCCTCATCGGTAACCCTGCTGTCGATCGTCTTGGGCACGCTGGCCGCACTTGGGCTCAGCCGGCCAAACTTTCCCTTTCGAACAGCAATCACCGGCCTTCTAATCTTTCCCATGATCGTGCCGTTAGTGATCACAGCCGTCGGTATGTACTTCTTTTTTGCCGATGTGGGATTGTTGAACTCATTCACCGGACTGATCCTCGCTCACACGACGCTGGCGACTCCGTTCGTCGTCATCACCGTGACCGCGACGCTGAAGGGGTTCGATCATTCACTCACGCGCGCAGCAGCAAGCCTAGGTGCGACGCCGGTAACGGCGTTCTGCAAGGTCACCCTGCCGCTGATCCTGCCCGGCATCAACTCCGGCGCGCTCTTCGCTTTCATCACCTCGTTTGACGAGGTTGTGGTAGCGCTCTTCGTTGCGGGCCCCGAGCAGCGGACGCTGCCCAAGGTCATGTTCTCGGGGATCCGGGAAGAAATCAGTCCCACCATCACCGCCGCCGCGACCGTGCTGATCCTGATCGCCGTCGCGATGCTGCTCACCATCGAACTCTTGCGCCGCCGCTCGGAGAGGCTGCGCGGCATTCGCGAAACATGATGGCTGCGCCACGGCACGAGCACGTCACTTCTAATACCCGAAAAGGGATTTACCTTTATAACACCCAGAGAAGAGCGCATACCGCAGGCCCGGCGCGGTGTGCATCGGGACGGGCCGGATCGGCGCGATCTTGCCGCGCTTTTTCACGCGCGCCGTCTCGACGTGATCGCGAGCGGGTGACGATGAAGCGCAGGCTCTACGCTGAGATCGAACCGCATAGGCCCGCTAAATGCGGTGATCGTCACGTCTACTTCCGGGTTTCCGTCGCGGAGCTCGAGGCCGACGTCACGAAGTCGCCGCGCCTCCTCGTGGCCGCCTCTTCAACCCGGCTTACGTCGCAAACGGCTTGCACCATCGTGGGGCGCGTCGGTGCCGGGTAAAGCGGCGCTAATAAGACCGGCATTCGCGTCCGTCCGGCACATCTCAAGAGCGATCGGAATTGACGCTCGACGCCCCTGCGGGACTACGCAGAATTTCTGCGAAAAGCGCGAACCTGTCGCAGAACAGCGCCCGCTACGTTGCCGAATTTGCAGCTGCCAACCTGGGTGTTGCTGTTAACTTCCAGCCCTCCCGGAGGCTGTGGGCGCGGAGGGAAAGCACAGGTCGCCTCGCGAGATCGGGTAGCTTTTGTCAACGCCGCACCCCCACCTTGGGCGGCATACGAGGAGAAAGACGATGAGAAAGCTGTTGCGGATCGCCGGCCTGACCGCGGTCGTTTCGATACTGATCAAGCCTGCTGTCGCGGCGGACCAGGTCACGATCACGTCTTGGGGCGGCGCAGCGCAAGCGGCCCAGCGCAAGGTGATTTTCGAGCCCTTCGCGCAGACGACCGGGATCAAGGTCGTCGAAGACGAGTATAGCGGCGAGATTGCCAAGATACGCGCAATGGTTGAGTCTAAGACGGTGAACTGGGACGTGATTAACACCCAATCCAGCACTGCCCTGCTGCTCTGCCGGGAGGGAATGCTGGAGCGGATCGACTGGAAGAAAGTAGGCCTTGAGCGGTCCAGGTTCGTGGGCTCCGACATGAATGACTGCGGCGTGCCGGATATCATCAGTTCCACCGTCTTTGCCTACGATAAGGACAAGCTGCCGAATGGGCCGAGGACCATAGGCGACCTGTTCGACACCAAGAAGTTCCCTGGCAAGCGGGGGCTCTGGAAGAACGCGTACGGCAATATCGAGTGGGCGTTGGCCGCCGACGGCGTCCCCTTCAAAGACGTCTACAACGTTCTCCGTACACCCGAGGGCGTCGACCGCGCGTTCAGAAAACTCGACACGATCAAGAAAGATGTGATCTGGTGGACGTCGGGCGCCCAGCCAGCGCAGCTCCTCGCCGATGGACAGGTCGTCATGACATCAGTGTGGAACAACCGCATCTACGATGCGATCAAGACTTCCGGCAAGAATTTCGGGGTGGTGTGGGATGCGCAGGAGTGGAGTGTGGCCTTCTGGACGATTCCCAAGGGCAGCCCGAAGCTGGACTCCGCCTACAAGTACATTGCCTTTGCCGCCTCGCCCCGGACGCAGGGCAACCTGACTCACGAAATGCCTTGGGGCGCTTCCAACCGAGATGCCGGTCCGTTCGTCGATCCGGCGATGCTGCCGCACCTTGCAAATTCGCCCGAGCACATGCAAACCGGCCTGCCGATCGACCCCACCTTTTGGGCCGAGAAGGGCGATGAGGTGCGCCAACGTTTCAACAACTGGCTCGCGAGGTAAGACTCGGAAAAAGCATCGCGGGGCTTTCGATATCCCGCGTGCCACTTTCGCTAGGGGGGCACGAGTCGAACGCCTGGCGGCGCACTTGGTGCGATCGCGAGGATAATTTCCTACCAATCCTTTTCCTTGCTAGACCAGTGCAACTCACGCGTCCAAAACTGAAAAGAGTCGACTTCAAGGCGCGCCCAGGCATTTCCAAGACGCCATCGCAAATTGCGGATGCAGTGCTGGAGGCTAACGAACTGTCGCGCCGCCAGGCGAGCTTGCGGGACTCGCTGTCGACCAAGCCGGTGAAGCAGCGCGGCTTCGCGGCCCTTGAACTCTTTCGAAAGTGAGCGAGTTTGGAAGATCTCGGTCGCGCAGAGAAGGGTGAAATCCTCGGAAGAGCATAATCTTCCGCCTGTCCGGGACACTCTCCGAGGACTTCGAACGCTGGCCGCTTGTTTTCAATTCGGGGCATAGCTTTCCATACCTTTTCTGAAGACCTGGTACGAGAAAAAGCTGACGAGATGAACAGAGTGGGCTTGCGCAAGAGGCTCATTCGATTTCGCCTGTGCACTCGCTATCGGACGCTCCGTTGTCGCCATCGATATCATACAACAAAGCTCCGAGCGCAGTGGCTTGCGATACGTGACGTCTATCACCCGATCTCATTGCGCTGGCGTTGGCACTAGGCTCTCTGGATGTCGTTTGGGGCTTATGGCCGCCGCGAACAGCGAAAACCAAAAGCGAAGCGTCGGTGCGCTAGGCTTTAGACACGTCTTCCAGCCAATCTTCGTCTTCGCCGAGGTCCCTCGCAACCTGGGTCATGGTGGTGATTGGTGGACCTCGATGGCGTGGGTGGTCGTGGCGCTCGAGCGAAGATCGGTGATGCTGGCGTCCAATTCGAGGCGCTGCGACGGACTGGAACCAAGCGCTGACCCGCTTAGTGCCGAGTTCGATCGCCTTCGCTTCGGCGTCGGCGGCATTGCGGCCGATGTCCTCGACCGTGTATGCAAGAAGATTGAAATTGCGCTGAAGATGGTTCCGTCTAGCAAAGGTTGGCCGGCCGCATTCAATGGTCAACTTGCCCCTCAACGACGCCGTGACGTGACGACTAGAGCAAAATCTGACCGATTTGAATCGGAAGGGATTCCCATGGCGGTTAAATTCTGATTCACCGTGTGTGCTGGACGAGGAGGCCGGCACACATGGTCAAGCCTTTGTCGGAGGATTTGCGGGTCCGGACAGTTCGGGCGGTTGAGGGCGGAATGTCGCGTCGCGCGGCGGCGGAGCGGTTCGGTATCTCGGTTGCGAGCGCAGTGCGGTTTGTCCGGGAATGGCGCGAGAACGGGACGACAAAACCCAAACGGCAGGGCGGCGACCAGCGCTCGCACCGCATCGAAGAGTACCATGATGCGATCATAAGTGCGATCGAAGCCAAGCCGGACATGACACTGGTTGAGATTTCCGAGATGCTCAAATCGGAGTTTGGAGCCTGGTTTGCGCCGAGTTCGATTTGGACGCTTCCTGGACCGTCACGCCATAACCTTCAAAAAAAAGCGCGCACGCAGCAGAGCAGGATAGGCCTGATGTTGCGGCGGCGCGCCAAGCCTGGCGCGAACTCGCGCCGCAACTTGACCCTGACAAGCTGGTCTTCATCGACGAGACCGGCGCGTCGACCAAAATGGCCCGGCTTTACGGCCGCTCAAAACGTGGCCAACGTTGCCACGCCGCGGTCCCTCACGGTCATTGGCTGACCACGACCTTTACCGCTGCCTTACGCTGCACTGCCCTGACTGCGCCGATGACGCTCGACGGACCAATGAACGCGGTCGCTTTCCTCGCCTATGTCGAACAGGTCTTGGCACCTACGCTCAATCCCGAAGACATCCAACCTGCCGGGACACAAAGGTGCTGCCGTCCGGGCCGCAATCGAGGCCCCCGGCGCCAGCCTTCTGCTCCTGCCGCCCTATTCGCCCGATTTTAATCCCATCGAGAACGCCTTTGCCAAATTCAAATCGAGCCTGCGCAAAGCCGCAGCCAGGACTGTCGACACGCTCGAAGCCGCAATCGCCGACGCCTATAGAGCATTCACCCCTGCCGAATGCGCCAACTACTTCAAGGCCGCAGGATACAGTTCAATCTGATCGGACTCTGCTCTAGAAAGCATGCCACGGATTCAAAGACGCAAGCGCATCAAAGGACAGGCAATTGTCCAGCATTGGAAGCCGCACGAAATGAGTTTAACAATGGTTAAATGATCGCGCATCACGTCAGTCATTGCCGCACCACTCGTTTCAGTCATCGTTGCTGGTTGATCAGTCCTCCGAGGCGAATGCGAGGAGGCGACTCCGCCTAACCCAAAGTTACGGACGGTGAATGACGGGCCTCGTTGCAATATTGTCATCGATGATCGCCCCGTGCTTCCCGCTGATCCAGCAGGTCTGGCTCGCACATTTTATGCAATGTGCCGCAACGAAATCGTGGGCGCCCCTACATTGCTGGCGAGATATGCAGCTTTTCTGCAGCTCTATGACCTATGGTCAACGAGCAAGGCGTGCGCAGCGGCCCCACTAGCGGATAGAGTAGGTTCTGTTTACCTCGTCGGATATGCTGCCTACTCCTTCTATGCGCCGACGATGGAATTGTGGCGTTGGACCGCAATGACGATCTTCCTACCGAGAATAACCTCAATTGGAACATTGCCGATGACAACCAAGGTTTTGGGTATACTGGAGTTGGAAACGAAGCCTGTCGAAGCGCCGGGCTTTTTGGCGGGGCCCGGTACCTTCTCATTCCCGGTAAAACGTTTGCATGTGCCTGGCGCATTTACTCGAAATGTCATTGACGGAGATAAATCAGTTGAAAGCGGATATGTGGCGGCCGCCCGCCAACTTGAGCGTGAAGGAGTATCCGCAATCATTGGAAATTGTGGCTTTACCGGGCTGTTTCAAGCCGCCGTGGCCCAGGCGGTTTCGATCCCGGTCGCCCTCTCGAGCCTTTTGCTAGTCCCATTCGTCGCAAGGACTTTGAAACCCGGCGCCAAGGTTGGCCTCCTCACCTATGACGCCATTAAGCTCACCGAAAACCATTTCGCCTGCGCGGGCTGGTCGTCTGCAGACATCAGCGTAGTCTGCGGGGGCATCGAGGGTACGGACGCATGGTATGAGTTTGCCAAGGCGACCCCAAACATTAATGTTCCGATGCTAGTCGACGACGTCAGGACGGCCGCGAGGAAGCTGATAGTTGCAAATCCGGAGATCGGAGCATTCGTCTTCGAGTGCACCGCCTTTCCAGTGGCGGCGGACGCAGTGCGCCGGGACACCGGACTCCAGGTGGCGGACATCGTGACCCTCGGGAACATGTTGCACGCAATGAGTCCGGAAACGCCGCTGCAAGTAGCTAACGCGCGAAAACCGAAATGAGCGTCATCGGTGACCGTGCTGCTGATCTTCTTGGCTTTGAGAAGAGGTCGGCTTCAGTCTCTCCAAAGGGGCAGTTGCCGTGGAGCTAGGCTTAGTGATTTCGTTGACATGAAATGTCTGCTGATTCGGAATCGGTTGGTGTCTTGGACTGAAGTCTTTTCAGCGAATCATCTCGCCGCTTTGCTGCTTCCGCGCAGCGGTCCCCATCACTAGACGCGCGAAGTCAAAACGAGCGCGGCATCGGATGTTCCCACATGGTTTCGCCGTCGGAGCGGGTGTTAATATCGACGAACTCGGAGTCACTACCCGCCCTGCGGCATCAATCTCCCGCCCGCCTCGGCTGCCCACCCGACCAAAGCGGCGATCGCGTCAACCTTGATCTCGATGTCGCTGAGCGCCCATAGACTGTTCAACTCGTCATGCAGTTCGCCGCCCCGGACCGCCAGATCATATTCAGGTATCGAGAATCTCCAGCCCAATCTTCGGTTTTCGTGCTTGGTTCATTATGACTTTCGAGATTGGATAGGGGCCGCGCTTGCGTCCTCTGATCTTGTGCTTGATGCGCAGCCACCGGCGCAACCGCACAGCGGTGTAGTTGCCGATCGGCCGCGAGCGTGCCTATACTGAAGTAGCTCGCACATCCGCGCCGCGCTATCCAATTTCGGCACCAGCTCTGCCCTAAGTCGGTTCTAGCCGTCAACACTTGAATGGTTTTCTCCATCTTCGATGGTCGGTACCCTAGGCGCGCCTAGCCGGGTCTCGCTGAGCACATCCGTCCGAACGAGCATCCCAGTAAGTCGAACTCTCCGGACCTGACAGATTCGTGTCTTGTTCTCGTTCACGTCAGCTTCAGCTTCCCCATGATCTTGCGCGGTCGCGACAAGGCTTCTTCGCCTTTACTCCGCTGGCATAGGATCACGAGATCGTCGGCATAGGTCACGATGCGAGTGCTGAGGCTTCGCTCGAGACTGAGCATCTTCCATCCCAGCCAAACTGGCGTTTGCCAGCAATGGCGAGATCGGTGAGCCTTGCGAGATGCCGCGCCCGTTGCCCCGGGCTTCGGCCGTGCGTGTCTTCCGTCCTCGATTATAGCGCGACAATCTGGTTGGGAAGTGCTTCTATCCTGATTGCCGCGCGGCACTCGATCGTCGCTTGCTTCCACAGCTCTTTCCAGCCACATCTTGACCAGATGCGGCACGCGCCGATCCACGAAAGTGGTAAATGGCCGCTTTCTACGCGATGACATCTAGCGCAGCAGAGGCGCTCTGGCGTAGCCCTAATTCTTGCGTTCTGTTCCCAAAGCGGTGGTCCCCTCGAGCCCGCGCACGACAGTCAGCACACCGATGAACCCCAAGCAGTTCGCGAAGTTGGCGAAGAGTTTGACGACGAAAGTGTGCCCGATCTCCCCGTCGAGTGCTCCGTAAGCGTAGCGCTGAGGCCGTTCAGATTGTTTGTGCGCAGTCCTTGAAGCGCCGCTAGAAGGGTCATCTTCGGCAAGGGTGCTCACAATGGACGACCATTCGGACGACATTAGACGACCGTTGTCGCCGCGTATCGAGATGTATGCTGGCGCAGGCCGGAAGAACTGGCCGGATGATCTAAAGGCCCAGATCGTCGCGGAAAGCCTTGAGGTGGGTGCGGTTGTGGGTATCGCACGCCACCATGGCTGCCGGCCTCAGCAGGTGCATGATTGGCGGCCAGGCGCGTTTGGGCCAGTTGGTGCTACCTGGTTCGGCGGACATGCTGTCGTTCGGTGGTGTCGGAGTCGGCGTTACCGGCGACCACAGAGTCCACCGGGTCGTCGAAAGCAGCCGTTGTGACTGTTGAGCTCCAGGGTGCACGGAGGTACGCGGGACGCCTTGCTTACTGATGTGTTCATGGCACTGCGACGGACACGTGCTTGCTGACGGCTCCCGCTGGTCTCATGATTTACGTTGCAACCCGACCTATAGACTTCCGAAATTATGCGGAGCCCACGATTATGCGGAGTGTGCGGCGGGAAGTTGGTTCCCTGGCCTATTTCACTCCGCATAATTCGGCTTGCGTCCGGCCACATTCAGCATGGCCAGGAGCTTGTCGGGCGCCCGGAATCGACCGGGCGTCAGCATCGGCGGCGACATGGCGGCGAGCGCTTCGAGCTTCTCACTCGGATCGGCGCGAAGGTAGACCTCGGTGCTTTGCAGGCTGGCGTGTCCGAGCCATAGCGAGACTTTCCGGACGTCGCGAGTCGCCTGAAGCGTATGCATGGCGCAGTACGTGCGGACTGACGCCTTTGCCGGCGATCGACAGCGCCTTGCGAGCGGCGGCGGCGACATGCTTGGTCAAGATGTACTCAAAGCCCGAGCGGGTCATCGCCTGAGCACGGGCGTTGAAGAACAGCTCAGGAGCGTCGGTGACTGGGCGCACTTTGAGCCAAGCCTTCACAGCTGCAGCCGTTTGTTTCCAGAGCGGCAAGACACGTCCACGACGGCCCTTACCTATGATGCGCACGCTGGATATGGTCTGGCGGTCGAACTGATCGAGCCGAAGGCCGACCAGCTCCGACACGCGCATGCCTGCGGCGAAGGCCAGATGCAGCATGGCTCGATCACGGATGGCGGACACGGTGCTCGCGTTTGGCGCATCTAACAGGGCCTCCAGCTCGTCACGAGTGAGATAGCCGACGAGCGCCTGATCGGTCTTCTTCATCGGGATTGCATGGATCCGACGTGATTGGTCGAGGCAGGATGGCACCCTGTATTCCAGATAGCGCAAGAACGAGTTGATCGCAGCGAGCCGGGCATTGCGAGTTCGCGCCGAGTTGCCGCGCTGCTTCTCTAGATGCTCAAGGAATGCCAAGATCAGCGGCGCGTCGAGCCGTTCGATCTCGATCTTCGATGGCTTGAGCTTGCGTCGGCCGGCGGCAAATTGGAGCAACAGCTGGAAGCTCTGGGCATACGCCTCGCAGGTATGCTGGCTCGCCCTGCGTTCTTTGGGCAGGTGCTCGCGCACGAAGCTGCTCAGGTAGGGGGCGAGCGCAGTCATGCGGCGCCTCCAATGAGCAATGCCTCGCCGGCCTTGGCGATCTGGCCCATTAGGGTCGGCGTCGCCTGCAAGTACCAATAGGTGTCGGTCACGTGGGCGTGGCCGAGGTAGGTGCTGAGCGCCACGATATGGCGGGCGATCGCAGCACGATCGTGGCGGCACTGCTCCAGCGAGCGGACCGCGAAGGTGTGGCGCAGATCGTGAATGCGCGGATCTCGCCCCGCGTAGGCGTCCCTGAGATTGGTACTGTCGAGGAGTTGCAGGAAGATGCGTCGCGCGGTGTTGTAGGGCAGCGACTGTCCGGCAACCGATACGAAGAGAGCACGATCTGTGGTGGTCAGCGACCGCCGGGTGACCAGATATCTGTCGAGCGCCAGCCGAGCTGTTGCGTGAAGTGGCAACAGCCGGCTCTTCTGGAACTTGGTCTGTCGGACGACGAGCCCATCGGCAGTTACATCGTCGATCCGCAGCGCCAAAGCTTCCGCGATCCGCATGCCGCTAGCGGTGAGCAGGCCGAAGAGCGTTACATACATGGTCGGTCTGATCGACATAGGCCAGCGAGACCCGCTTCGTCTCTGCAATGATCACGTCGCGAATGAGCTGAGCAGTCCAACTTCGCGGCCTGATGCCCAGCGCCCGGAGCAGCCGCATGACCATGCGACCGTGCCGATCTATTGTCAGCTCTGTGACGCCGCGATGCTGTCGCAGCCAGTCCTGGAACTCGACCACCCGGAGGTGGGGCGTCGGTAATGCGGGCTTCGGCTTGCGCTGGACGATTCCGCGCTCGCCGAGAAACTCGATGAACCGGCGCACCCGGCCTCACGTACTTCGCGGACACGCTCCTCTCGCGAGGGATGCCGGGGCATCGACAGCGATGCCGAGCGAACCGATCGGCGACGCCATCATCGATATCAGCGACTGCGATCTTGGCCAGCGTCAGCCATTGCGCGAGGTGACGGGCTGCAGCGTCATAGCCGCTCACCGTCAAGCTCTTATGCCCCAACACCGTCAGGTGTCGTGTGAACTCCGTCACCAGCGGGGCGAGATCGCCTGCGTCCATGCAGCGCAGCCCGTGGCAGCGATCCTCACTCGACTAGGTCATTCCTTGTCTCCCTTTCGTTGCCATCAAGGCAGGAAGGGAGGCCTCAGATTATGCTGAGTGAGAAAGAGGGAAGCAGGAACTAAACTGTTGAAAACGAAGCGGGTCTCAGATTGAACGGCCGCACACTCCGCATAATCGTGGGCTCCGCATAATTCCGGTTATGTGGTGCACCACATAACCGCAAGGGTGCGGACGGCTTGGCGCTGTTGGCGAAGGAAACGCTGGGCCATGACCCGATGAAGGGCGTGCCGGTGGTGTTCCGTGCGAAGCGCGCGGATCGGGTGAAGATTGTCGTCTGGGATGGCAGCGGCCCTGTTCTGTATTGCAAGTGACTTGAAGGCACCGCCTTCAAATGGCCACCCTGATGTCGACGGCGTGATGCGGATGAACGCGGCGCAGCTATCCACGCTTCTCGATCACCCATGTTGATGCCCCTCTTTGTTAGGCTGACAGATTCTTAGATCAAGTTGCGCAATGACGTGGTTTCGAAGGTCTCCAATAGCGTCAAGAACGGAGTGTATTGGGGAAGAGATAGGCGCCGCTGGGGTGGCGATCAATCAGCAAACGCTTAGTTCGGATCTGTACATAGAGCCAGTTCACCGGAAGCTCGAGCCTTTGGGCCAGTTCGGGTGGCTGAGGAGTGAGCCGTCATGGTCCCATCGAGTACGCTGGGCAGTTACCTTGATGGCCGCGGCACGACGGAGCCGACCAACGGTGATAGGCAGCACCTTATCGGCGCAATAGGGAGAGCGGTGACCTTCTTGGGTAAGGATTGCGGCGATCTCGTCGTCGGGGACGCCGTCGCGAGCGAGCGTTAGAAGGCGTTCCCGCATCTCGGCGCCTCGCGTCAATCTGGTGACGGAGTTGACGCTCATCTTCACCTCGAGCTCCGTCACGGCGCCTCCACGCCAGACGATCCTAGCCAGGGCCAAGTCGTGCTCACCGCGGTCGAGAACGACCTTTTCGATGAGACATCGCAACAACGCCTTGCGATGCGCATCCGAGATCGTCTCGTCACGCCATATCTGCGTGAGGCGGCCAGTGAGGCTGATGACCTTGTCGTTGAGCTCCTTGCTTAAGGCCACTTGTGTGATGGCTTTGGGCGGTTGTCGGGCAAGCGCCTCTTCGGCGGCGCGCACGTCGTTAAGTGCCGCTTCCCATCGGCGCTCGAGTTCCGAGGCGACCAACCGATTATCTGGATCAGCTCGGTTGAACTGCCGTTCGGCGAGCGCTGCCGTGTACCGCTTGCGCTCGAACTCTCGTTCTGCACTGGAGCGTAACGCATTGTTCATCTGCTGCTGCACCCGCCGTGAGC
Organism: Bradyrhizobium sp. USDA 4486; assembly: GCF_054057995.1. Taxonomy (NCBI): domain Bacteria; kingdom Pseudomonadati; phylum Pseudomonadota; class Alphaproteobacteria; order Hyphomicrobiales; family Nitrobacteraceae; genus Bradyrhizobium; species Bradyrhizobium sp. USDA 4486. Next base: position 4,942,383 of record NZ_JBSRZV010000001.1, on the reverse strand, counting down.
GCGACAAGGCATCCAGTTCGGCTGGCGCTAGTGCGGTTAGGAATGCATCGCCAACGGCTGCATCGATATGGGCGGCGCGAATGTGTTGGCAGGTTGGCTGACCTTCCTGGGTACGCAGGTGATTGCATACATACTCGCCACCGCCCTTGTAGCGGACGTACATTTTATGACCACATCGTGCGTACCAGACAATGCCGTGGAGCAGGAGCTCGCCGTTGCGAGGCGCGCCGCGGGTTTTGATGCGCATGTATTCGGCTCGGTTATCTCTGATAACGGTTCGGATTTTTTCATAGATTGGTCGATATAGGCTGGATATCGATCTTTAACGACGATCCGCCACTCCTCCATCGGCCGCGGAGCCTTCTGTGGGAGGGCACCCTCCCGCTTCGACGGCTGGAAGCGGGTTCGTCCATAGATAAAGGCGCCCGCGTATGCCGGGTTCTTCAAGATCGCCGCGACAGCAGCCAACGTCGCGCGCGTCCAGCACAAATCGCCATACCGATCACGACGCGGCAGTTCCAGGTCACGCTCGTTCAACGCTCGCATGACCTTGGCAACACTGCGCAGCTGCAGGAACAACTGGAAGACGAGACCGAGCCGCCCTTGCACGGCCATGTCGGGATCCTTAACGACCACGCCGCTCGGATCCCGCATCAGCCCGATTGGCAGCATAACCGCAAGTTCGCCGCGCTCGGCTTTGCCAGGAGGCCAGCGGTCAGCCGGCTGCGGATCGTATGTAGTTCAAGCTCGGAGATCGAACCCTTCAGCCCGAGAAGCAACCGTCCGTTCGGAGTGCCCGGATCATAGACACCATCGCGGTCGGCGATCAGGCAGCCACGTAGACCACAGACATCCAGGAGCGGATACCAGTCGGTACAATTACGCGCCAAGCGGGTCACATCGATCGACAGGATGAGTCCCACTTCACTCAGGCCAACACGGCCAACGAGTTCCTTGAAGCCGTTACGCTGTGCTATAGACGCGGCGCTCAACCCGAGATCGGCATCAATCGCGTCGATGGCCGCCTCACGCCATCCGAGTTCGCGGGCGCGCTGGCGAAGCGCGTATTGAAGGCGCAGGCTCTCCTGATTGCTTACGACCTGGTGAGGCGTCGACTGCCGGATGTAGACCACGGCTTTGCGCGCCAAGTGGCTTGGTGTGATCAACTCGGACTTCATGAGAGATCTCCGCCAAAATCGCGGCGACGTCTTCGACGATCTGGCGTCGGAGCGCGGGCGTCAGCGTCGACCAAAGATCGGCTGGATCCATGCTCATGTGCGTGGGGACAATCCGCTGCATAAAAGCTCGAGTAGAGCCTCCATACTCAGCTTATCTGATTTGCTTCTTCTCCATAATATTCGATTGCGGTTGCTTGAATCAGAAGGCTGCTTCCTGCGCGATACTCAACTTCATACGAAGCAGGAATGCCTCGACCTCGCTGGCCGATCTTCCTGATCACTCGATATGAGCGACCCCACAAAGGATGGTGGGGATCCTTAACCTCGACTACCTCAGGAGATGATTCGTCAGACTCACTATCGGGGACATTCCTCAATCCCCTCGCTGGCCGGCATGGACTGGACACGCATGCATGCGCCTCGAATCTCGCAGCCGAAAGCACCTGCGTAACGGCTGGTCTTCATCGACGAGACTTGGACTAGGACCGATATGGCCCCCTTGCGGGGATGGGCGCCGCGCGGGAGCAGACTTCACACAAAAGCTGGAAGACCGTGACCTTCCTGGCGGCCCTGCGCCATGACCAGATCGACGCGTCATGGTTCATCGAGGGGGAGATCGATGGCGTAAGCTTCCGCACCTATGTCGAGAAGGTTTTCCTGCCGACCCTTCAGCCCGGTGACATCGTCGTCTTGGACAATCTTGGTAGCCACAGGAGCAAAGTGGTTCGCCAGCTCATCAGTCCGGTCGGCGCCAAACTCTTCTTCCTGCCAAAATACTCGCCAGACCTGAACCCCATCGAACAGGTCTTTGCCAAGCTTAAGCACTTGGTCCGCAAAGCGGCTGCGCGAACCGAGGCCGTCTGCGCTGCAATCGGCTACGCACTCGATGCCTTTACTTCAGAGGAATGCGCCAACTACCTCAAAAACTCAGGCTATCGAAGCTGATGCCATCATACTTTAGCGGGGATCCTACGGGCCTGTTTGGCATCGCTCCAATAACGATTGCTCGGCCGCAAGTCTGGACGTCTAGCAAGAAAGGCCATAACCCCGGTACTCGTGGAAGCCGTAACCACCTCCTTCGCGACTTTTGCCGGGCTCGATTCTGGCGTTGCCGTTCGGATCGTCGACAGTAGTGGCTTCCGCCAGCTCGTTGGCGAATGACGACGGTCTTCTCACTTTTATTGCCGCTCGATCATGCGGGAGGTGCGTTGCAGGAGTGGCCGGAGTTGCTCATCAACGAGCGCATGCCCCCGCAAAGGGCTATTTCGAAATCGGCATCCTCGAGAGATCGCCGGCGGCGGCTTCATCGGGCTCGAAGCAGCCTCTCTGCTCCGCAGCCGCGAGATCTCAGTCGAGGTCATCGAGACTCCGATCGGTTGATGGGCGCGTGCTGTCGCCGGTGATGAGTGACTACTTCAGTCAGTTCCATAGCAATCCCGGGGTCCGCTTGCGGCTGCGCAACACCATCCGAAATCCGCAAACATGCCGCTAGGGAGGTTGGTCACGCTTACTGATAGCACGACGGTCAAACGGATGCGATAATGATGGCGACCGGGATGTTACCTAAGGACGCGCTAGCGACTACCGCCGGGCTCAAGGTACACAACGGGATCATAATCGATGCGCAACTGCGCACTAGCCATTCCGCGATCTCTGCGATCGGCGACTGCGCCGCCCACGCCGTTCTAGCCCGGCCTCATGCGCCTGGAATCTGTTCAGAGCGCGATCGGGCAAGTTCGTCCCAGTCTGACCGGCCCACCCGCGTCTTATTGCAGGCTGCCGTAGTTCTGGTCCGATCAGGCCAGAGCCCACCTGCAGATTGCCGGATTTGCAGTCGGTACGGACGGCGCGGTGCTCCGCGGCGAGGCGGAGAGCGGTGCGTTGTCGATTTTCCTTTACCGCAGAGAGCGACTGGTTGCCGTTAAAACCGTCAACAAACCTGGCGATAACGTGATTGCGCGCCGGATTCCATCGGCTGGCGTGTCGGTTTCGAAGACAATTGCAGCGGATGTCGGCGCAGACCTCAAGCAGTTCGCTGATTTGGCCGGGGTGGGAGGCCTCCTCAGCCGCGCGAATGGAGCGCCGCATTTTAGCAGTGCCCCCAGCTAGTGACAGCGCACAACATCGATCGCGAACTATTCTGCTACTGCTCCGCCCGCTACTACCTCGTCACTGGCAAGGAGGATGATGCCATCGCGGCGCAGGAGGCTAACCCAGCCTGAATCCATTGACCAGAAAATAAACGGCGCGAAGGGTCCGGCGCGCCTGGAAGGTTTCAACAAGCTCGCCACGGACTCATCAAGCTTCACTTCGCCAAGATCCTGCAAGCCAAGCTCGACAGCGCACTCTTGGTGAAGTTCGGTGCATTCTCGATATACTCGTCAGCTTTCTGTTCGGGAACTGACCAAGTCAAATCCGCCAAAGAATGCGACGCAGCGTTGGATTTCCGCGCAACTGCGAGATTCATCGCGCGAAATCAACCTCGGAGGATAGCTATGAAGCTGTTTGCCAGAGCGTAAAGTGGAAGTGAGCCAGTGCGAATAAACGAGGATTGCAGGGGGAGAGCTTGGTGAGTTTCTATCGAAGGAATCTGGGAATTCGAAATCGGTCGCCTCTTCGCATAGCGTGAGCGGATCGCGATCCAGTCGCCGAGGTTAATAGCGTCGAAACATTGGAAGTGTGCGATTCACGAGTGTCACATAGATCTCGAAGCGATGCTGCGGCCTTTCACGCCGGGAATAGGATACACCGACGACCATCGATGTAGCTCGTTGGACTGGCGAGACAGAATCCAAACTGGACAGGGGGAAATCTAAGCGATGTCCGAATGGGATTACATTATCGTTGGTGGCGGCTCGGCTGGTTGCGTGCTGGCCTGTCGCCTGAGTGAGAATCCACATGTCAGGGTACTGCTCCTCGAGGCGGGGCCTCGGGATCGATCTATGTGGATCAATATTCCCGCGGGCTATACGAAGCTCCTGCTCGGAAATGAGTTTAATTGGAACTTCCAGATTGACGCTGTAGACAGTGCTGCCGGCCAGCGCTTCCCGTGTGCGAGCGGTCGTGGGCGGGGCGGCTCAAGTTTGATTAATGGCATGCTCTACGTGCGTGGCCAGCCGCTCGACTACGACACCTGGAGCCACCTTGGCAACCGCGGCTGGTCCTACGCGGACGTGCTGCCGTACTTCAAAAAGTCGGAACACTATGAGGGTGTGAGCGACGAATCTCGCGGCAAGGGCGGGCCCCTTAATGTGAGTGACATGGGGGAGTACCATCTGCTTGGCGACGCGCTCATCAACGCCGCCGAGGCCACTGGCTTTTCGCGCAACCAAGACTACAACAACGGGCGGCAAGAAGGGTTCGGTTACTTTCAGACGACTATCAAGAATGGTTGTCGCTGGTCGGCCGCTCGCGCCTTTCTGGATCCGGCCCGCAGCCGGCCCAACTTGCGAATCGAGACCGGTGCGCTTGTGAGCCGCATCCTGCTCGAGGGCAAGCGAGCAGTCGGCGTTATTTATACTCTGCACGGCAAAAGTCGGGAGGCGCGTTGCGGAGGTGAAGTGATCGTCTCTTGCGGCGCCATCCAGTCGCCGGGATTGCTGGAACTCTCGGGTATCGGCCAGCCGGAAGTACTCAAGAAGTTTGGGATCGAGATCCGCCATGAACTGAAAGGGGTCGGCGAGAATTATGGCAACCACTTTTTTGTGAATATGGATTGGCGGATCAATCGACCGATCACGTTCAATGAACAGGCGAGGAGGTTTAGACTTCTGCTCGAGGTCATACGATATTATGTCAATCGAACTGGCCTGCTCGCCCGCCCCCCAGCCTTAGTGGCCGGCTTCGTGCGCACACTGCCCGGCCTCCAGACTCCGGACGTGCAGTTCCACATGGCACCCGCGAGCAACGATCCGGGGCGCAAGCGGCGCCTTGAGAAAGAACCTGGAATGACCGTCTGTATCAACCAGTGCCGGCCGGAATCGCGCGGTTCAATCCATATCAAGTCGGCTGTCCCCGGCAGCGAGCCAGCCATTCTACCGAATTTCTTATCTGCGAAGATCGACCGCGACTGCACGGTAGCCGGCATGCAGATCGCGCGCGAGATTATGCAAAAGCAGCCTATCTCCCAATACATCGCATTCGAGATGCATCCCAGCGATAAAGTGCAGAGCTACGACGAATGGCTCGATTACGCTCGCCACGACGGGCGCGGACTCCATCATTATGTTGGGACTTGTAAGATGGGCGACGATCCTATGGCGGTGGTTGATGACCGCCTGCGGGTGCATGGCATCGCCGGGCTGCGCGTCATTGATGCCTCTATCATGCCGACCGTGCCTTCCGCCAACACCTACGCGCCGACGCTGATGGTGGCCGAGAAGGGCGCCGACATGATCAAGGCAGATGCTAAGCACGGTTCAAGCTTAGGGATTGCGCGCTCCGTTTCTCCCTCGACGATCTGAAGCCGCTCCCAGGCGAACTAAATCGGCATGGTTTTCCCAATCGAGCCCGAGATGATTCGCGCTGGCTGTGGGCGAGGGTGGCCAGGACGATCATCGGGAATCGTCTGATTTTCGACACCTCGCTGCTTTCGCCGAGGTCCAAGAGGGGAGTTGAGAAGGTCCAGCAGACTGTCCTGAGGCGTATCATTGGTCCTGGACGCGGAAGTTGAAATCCATCGGCGATGGCGACTCGGGCGCGGAATTTCTGCGCAAGCACCGGAGTTCTTGCGCCATGCTGTATGAAAAAACCGCTTATCCTGGTCGAGCACGTGTTGGAAGGGGCTTGGACATGAAAGGAGTGCTGAACGTCGACGACCTGCGCCGATTGGCGAAGCAGCGGCTGCCAAAGATTTGCTATGACTACATCGAGGGCGGCACCGATGACGAGGTCGGGCTGGTCACCAATGAACAAGCTTTCCGTCAAACGCGCATCGTGCCACGTTATTTGGTCGATGTCAGCGTACGCGATCAGTCGACGACGCTATTCGGCCGCACTTATTCGAGCCCAATCGGCATTGCGCCGACGGGATCGGCTGACCTGTTCCGCCGCGGCGCCGACCTGATGTTAGCTGAGGCGGCGCGCCACGCGAATGTGCCTTTCATCATGTCGGGTTTCAGTTCGGGCTCGATCGAGGATCTCGGCAAAAAGGCCCCTGACCACGGCTGGTACCAACTCTATTCGACCAAAGATGCATCGATTTCCGAGGATATCATTAAGCGGGTGTGCGACGCCGGCCTGCAGACTATGGTCTTCACTGTTGACGTGCCGGAAGCGTCCAACCGCGAGCGCAGCATCCGGAATGGCTGGGGCACCTCGGTAAGGCTGCCTTGGAAGACGAGGTTGGAAGCGTTGCGCCATCCGGCTTGGATGATGCAATGGCTGCAGCACGGCACACCATATTTGGGCAATTGGACGCGGTACGCCGGCCCGAATGCCAGCGCGGAACAAGTGGCCGAGTTCGCGGGCAGGCAGTTCTGCGGGCCGATTACCTGGAAACAGGTCGAGCACTATCGGGAATTGTGGAAGGGCAATTTTGTACTCAAGGGAATTATGCATCCCGATGATGCGCTCCGAGCGTATTCTCTCGGCGTCGAAGGGATCATAGTATCCAACCACGGCGCGCGGCAACTCGACAATGCACCTTCGCCGTTAGAGGTTCTGCCCACGATCTGCAACGCGGTGGGTGACAAAATGGTCGTAATGCTCGACGGCGGTATCCGCCGTGGCCTCCACGCCTTAATCGCAATTTGCATGGGCGCCAAGTTCGTCTTCCAAGGCCGGCCAACGTTGTACGGGGTGACCGCCGGCGGAGTGTCCGGCGCGGCGAAAGCGCTGGCGCTCTTTCGTCGCGAGATAGACATTAGCATGGCCCAGATCGGTGCTACCAAGATCGCCGATCTAGGGCCGCAATTCCTTATGTGGAAGAATGGAGACCATTTACACGCTAACCAGCTTGAGGGATGAAGTCGTCTTCTGTTGAGAAACAAAGCGATCAAAAGGGCCGCGGAGCTACGCTTGATCTCGCCATCAACCGGTCCCGTGCAACTTGGCGCGGTGCGGGGCCGGGAAACTCATTTAGGCGGGCGCGTGGCCGGCGAACTTTGGCAGTAGTTTAGAGCCTCCTCCACGAGCGCGCGCGAACGTTCATCATTCGTCATTCATTGGTGGTCGCTCGACTCAGGCTGGTGTCAGCAACCCGATCTTACGGTGATTTGCCGGTGACCATCTCAAAGCCGTCCGCTTGGCGCGCGTGCGGACGGCTTTGTTCTACCAAGCTAGACCATCATCCGGGATACGTCATGCCAAGCTGATGGTTGCTTGTGGGTGCAAGTCCCATCCGGCCAAAGCCCTAGCAGGCCAGCCGGGACCGAGTCTTGCGGGCGTCGTGGCAACGCCGGGTCTGAAGTGTAGACAGGAGCCATGCGGGGTGCGGGAATGAGCCTCGAAAGGTGGATGTTCGCGAAAGCCGAGTGTGTTCCCTAGTCACGAAGGCAGCATGAGCATCGTCGTTATGCGAGGCGATGCCACTCCGTCGGGGTCGATGGCCGCATCACGCATGGAAGGTAATCATCGGAACATGAGAGGCCCGATCGGGTCCGTTAGATTGGTCTCTAGTGGGGGGACAGCGGCAAGGCACTGCCAGAGCCGCGGTCCGAGCTGAGGTTGGGAATCGGACTGGTCCATAGTACCTGTGAAATCGTCGAAGGAAACGAGACGCATGGAGGGAAGGGGCCAGCCCGAGGGGAGCCCGCGCGAGAAGGCCAGGGTCCGGACACAGAGCCGGGTTGCCTTGCCGCCGAACCTCGATCGGGTGAACGCGGCGGCCAAGCAGGCTGCCCAAACCCGGTTCACGGCCGTGCTGCACACATCGACGAAGCCGCTCTCTTTCGGGCGTTTCGACGACAAAAGCGGCAGGCCAGCGCGGGGGTCGATGGGGTGACGGTGGCGAAGTACGAAGAGGGGGGCACGGATAACATCCGCGATCTTTGCGCACGGGTCCACACTGGTCGCTACCGGCCTCACCCGGTGCGGCGGGTCTACATCCCCAAAGCCGATGGCGGTAAGCGGCTTCTCGGTGTGCCGGCGCTAGAGGACAAGATCGTCCAAAGCGCGGTGGCCGAGGTGTTGAGCGCCGTCTACGAGGCCGACTCCCTGGGGTTCTCGTACGGCTTCCCACCGGGGCGTAATCCGCACATGGCGCTCGATGCTCTGCATACAGCGATCGTGAGTCAGCGCGTTAACTGGGTGCTCGATGCCGACATACGCGGCTTCTTTGACTCGGTCGACCACGAGTGGCTGTTGCGGATGGTGGCGCACAGGATCGCCGATCCTCGCAGCTTACGGCTCATCGGACTGTGGTTGCGCGCCGGCGTTCTTGAGAGCGGCGAGTTGCAAGAGATGGACAAAGGCACTCCGCAAGGGGCGGGCATCAGCCCGCTCCTCACCAACATCTTCCTGCACTACATCCTCGATCTCTGGACCAATCAATGGCGTCGTCGCCGCGCACGCGGTCGCATCGTGATCGTGCGTTATGCGGACGACTTCGTCATGGGCTTTGAGAGCAAGGCGGATGCGCAGGAAATGCTCTTGACCCTCAAGGTGCGACGAGCCAGCTTCGGCCTGACGCTTCCTGAGGCAAGACGCGGCTGATCGAGTTTGGCCGGTTCGCGGCCCTCTCGCGTCAGCGGCGCGGCGCCGATGAGGCGGACGATGGTGTCCTCATTGGGGAAGATGCCGACGACCTCGGTCCGGCGCTTGATCTCGCCGTTGAGGCGCTCCATGCCGCCGTGCTCGGGCCGGTCGAGGCCAAGCAGTGCGGTGGCCGCAAACGCGGCCAGCCTTGACCGACCCCGCGCGCGGCGGCTGCGAGATCGGTGGCCGGGACGGAAGAATGGCCCGCGCCGCGGCCGAACAAAAGAATGGACGCTATGCCCGCAATCGTCATCGGGGCGATCATTAAAAATCGCTTATCCATCTCATCCGTCGAGTGCAGCTTGGTGCGGTGCTGCGGCGGGAACGTCATATAGGCCAGCACATCGGTCTCGGCATGGTCGAGGAAGCCGGCGAGCTTGGATAGCTTGGGGCGGAGCTGATCGGCGACCTTCCGCCGTTGCGCTCGTGCGGCCTCGGCATCGTCCTGGGCAAACGAAGTGGCGATGAAGGCGGAGACGACACGCCGTGCGCCGTTGCCGGCATGGGCCAGCGCGTTGCGCATGAAGTGCACGCGAAGCCGGCCGTTGGTACACAAAGAGGTCGGCGTTCTGGCGAGGTCGCTCGTACCGGCATCAGCGGGCTCGTAAATCGATGGATGCGATTCTATGCCTTATCCGGTCGCATCTTGAGTTCACGCTTCGCTCACAGAGCCGCTCCCCAATCATTTAGCAGCTAGCCACGTTTGATCGCGGCCGATTCATGCGCTTCGGAAGGAGCGCTCGTCCTAAAGACGATGACTTGAGAGTCGCATGATCACAGTCGGCGTCGAAATCATCTGGATACCGTCTGTTTTCGCTGAAATTCTCCGTGTCCGGAGCGCTTTTTGCAGCCTTTGAGCTCCTCAACGGCCTTACCCGTTGGTTCGGAATCGGAGAGATAATCATGAAACTAGGCGACGCGGTCGCGGAGATCCTCAAGCGCGAAGGTATCGAAATTCTTTGCGGCTACCCGGTCAACCATTTGATCGAATATGCGGCTAAAGCCGACATCCGTCCCGTGATCGTTCGCCAGGAACGTGTCGGGGTGCACATGGCGGATGCGATCTCGCGTGTCACCTCGGGCCAGACCATCGGCGCGTTCTGTATGCAGCATGGTCCGGGCGCCGAGAACGCAATGGGGGGCGTGGCGCAATGTTTTGGTGAATCGGTTCCCGTCCTAGTGTTGCCGATGGGCTATGAGCGCCGCCTCAGCCATATTGAGCCGAACTTCAATTCCAGTGAGGCGATGAAGCCGTTCTGCAAATCTTCTGAGCCGGTCATCATGGCCTCCGAGATCTGCAACGTCTTCCGTCGCGCCTTCGCCAAACTGAGGAATGGTCGCGGCGGACCGGTGATCGTCGAAATTCCGGAGGACATGTGGAACGAGGAGGTGCCTGAGCCCTTGAACTACACGCCGGTGCTGCGCACTCGATACGGTGCGGATCCAGCTCATATCAAGGAAGCTGCCGCGCTCCTGATTGGCGCAAAGCGGCCTGTTATCTATGCCGGACAGGGTGTGCACTATGCGCGTGCATGGCCGCAGCTGAAACGGCTCGCCGAACGGCTCGCCATTCCGGTTACAACGAGTCTCGGGGGCAAATCCGCCTTCCCCGAGACGCATCCGCTCTCGCTCGGTTCAGGTGGTATAGGTGTGCCGCGGGCGGTCCCGAAATTCCTCGGCGAGGCAGACGTAATCTTCGGCATCGGCTGCTCATTCACGGAAACGTTCTTTGGTATCGCCATGCCCAAAGGCAAAGCGATCATCCATTCGACGCTCGACCCCAACCATATCAACAAGGATGTCGAGGTCCAGATCGGCTTGGTTGGTGATGCGGGGCTCGTACTCGATGCGCTGCTCGAGGAAATCGGCAGGACTGTCATCGTGGATCGCGATGCAAGAGGCGTCGCGGCCGAGATCGCCACCTGCCACGAGCAGTGGATTGCGAAATGGATACCAAAGCTAACCAGCAACGATGCGCCACTCAGTCCCTACCGTGTCCTTTGGGACCTGCTGCACACGGTCGACATTAAAAACACCATCATCACCCATGATGCCGGCAGTCCACGCGACCAGCTCACGCCGTTCTGGAAGGCAGTCGAGCCACTGTCCTATCTTGGATGGGGTAAGACCACGCAACTCGGCTATGGGCTTGGGCTTGCAATGGGCGCGAAGCTGGCGCAACCTGACAAGCTCTGCATCAATGTCTGGGGCGATTCCGCAATCGGCTTTACCGGAATGGACTTTGAGACCGCCGTGCGCGAGCGGATTCCGATTCTTTCGATTTTGCTCAACAACTTCTGTATGGCCCTCGAGCTCAAGGTGATGCCGATCTCGACGACAAAATATCGCTCGACGGACATCTCCGGCGATTATGCAGCGATGGCGCGCGCTTTTGGTGGCTATGGCGAACGCGTCAAAACGCCCGAAGAGATCGTGCCCGCAATCAAGCGAGGCATCGAAAAGACGCAAGCCGGCGTTCCGGCGCTGCTCGAATTCATCACCTGCAAAGAGACCGACGTCTCACGCGTGGGGACGTAATGTCTGGCTTTTGCGTCGTCACTCTGGTCTTGCGGTTAGAGGGCTGCGGTGATCTGCGCTACTGAAACAGTTGGGTCGCGTGCTCGATCTCCCGACAAATGCATCAGAGATTTCGGGCCAGTGGTGGCGATCCTCAGCTACGATAGAGTCGAGATGACACTGAGCATGGCCTGGCGGTCTGTATCATGAACAAGATCCGTGCCATGGCCTCGTAGCTCCGCGGTCGCCAGGTCTCGATCAACGGCAGCGGCGGAGATCCGACCTCTCCATTCAGCTGCTATTAGATGAGCACCAACGGTCGAAGGAGGTGATTGCTGCCCCCACGAGTACCCGGAGACCAAGGCTATCCTTGCCTACCCTCTAGTATTACCTCGGCGCTCCGAATTTGGTACTGATGGCTCCACTGTCGCTCGGAATACATCAAGATCTACATAGCGACAGGCGGCACCATAGTCGATCGAGGCGGCACAAGTTCCTATCGCGAATTTTCCATCCGGCATCGGGCGAGCGCGGCCAAGTCAAACAATGGAACTCAAACATGAAGAGCGTTGTCCGCACATTCCCCCTTCACGTGGACGTTCCTGAAAGCCTACCCTTACGACGAATCCGGACAAACCCAACCGCGGCATCGAATGGATCTGCCCGCGCAACCTAAGACGCTACTCGTCGGTTTATCCGCGACCCGGGCTCAAATCCCGTTATGACAAACTATGCTCGGAATTGGAAGTAATTCGCCCGCCTGTCGCAGGATTTCGAAGACCGCGACGCTGTGGTGCTGGGCGGATCCGCCGATTCGCTTGCCTCACTCGTACGGCTTGAGCGTCCCCAAAGCAGTTTTCTTGGGAGCGAGAGGGGCGGGCAGGCGCGTCTGCGCCGTCTCGACCGATTCATGACTGAGCCACAGCGCGATTACGGAGCAGTCGACGCCGGCTCGCGGCAGTTCCATCGCAGCGCTGTGCCGTAGCACGTGCGGTGACACGCTCTTGGCCTCAAAGACGGGCAACTCTTGTGAGCGATACGAATATGCGTTCCCTGCAGTGACCAGAGGCCGTCGGTACTGAGTTGGCCCCGTGCACGTGGGGAGCAAGTCTGTTGCTCCTTTCGCACCGGTTCCTTGAGCCATGCCTGGCGCCCACCAAGCCGCCGGGTGTGGTCGTGGCGCGTCTCGATCAGATGGAAGCCGTATTCTTCGTCGAGACGCTGGGGGCGCTCCCGCTCACCACGGCAAGCCGGAAAGGTTCAACACCGAGCAAGGAGCGCAGTTCACGGGCGCCGCGTTCACCCGCCTGCTCGCCAGCAGGCATCGCCATCAGCATGGACGGCCGAGGCGTCTGGCGCGACAACGTGCTCGTCGAGGGGCTGTGGCGCAGTGTCGAATATCAGCAGACCCATCTGCGAGCCTACAACAGCGTGTCCGACCCCCGCGCCTCGATCGGCCGATATCTCGACCTTTACATGGCCCGCGTCCCAACTCGAGCCTGATCGCGGCACCCCGGATTAAGCTTACTTCAACCCGCTGCAGTTCTGCACGGCAGCCAAACTCCGGCAGAAGCTCCAGACATGAGACCACCTCTGACCGATCGCTGCCCGCATCACTGTCAAATATGAGAAGAGAAACTCTTATTTGGAGATCGGATGCAGAATTCCTGCTCTGCAACGGCCTATATTAGCCAATTTCGCATGCCTCGGCCCACTAACATCTATCTGAGACAAAACGTAACTTGGCTCGTCTATGGAGAGAAATAGCAGGCGAGAGTGGCATCAGGGCATTCTTCACTTGCCGGCCACAGCGAGTGGGAAGAGCCGTGGATGATTGCGTGAGCGTGCCGGGAACTGGGGCATTTTGCCCTGGGTTGACTGAGCGGAGCGCCTTCAGTGCGCATCGTGGCTATCGGGGCTGTTGCTGGTTCGGAGTAGTTGTGGCGGATTGCCCGGGCCGTGCCTGGGGCCGAGGCGGATCGCTGAGCGCAAGTGCAGTGCTCGCTGAACAAATGTCAAACAGGGGGGGCTCATGTCAAACGAGAGCAAGCCAATGCTGGCGCGACACTCCAAGCCCTCTCGGCGTATCAAGAAGCCCGCTGACGAGCTTGCCGAATGGCAGACAAGGGTCGATGTTGTGGCCGATCATCGCCGCGCCGTCATGCAAGACTTCAGCCAGGGTATCTTTAAACACTTCACCGTGGCGGCACCGGGCAAGTCTGATAATTTGCTTGTGATCCCTTTTGGTCTTCATTGGTCGGAGCTCACCGCAAGCTCGCTCGTGGAAGTGAGCGATGATGGCGACGCACTAAGCGGACATGGCGATTTTGAACGCAGTGCGCTCGCCATTCATCAATCTCAACGCGCGCGCCCTCTTCCGTACTCACATGCCTTATGCCAGCGCGCTCCCCCGCCTCAAAGAAAGGCGTCCAGCCAATCGGCCAGCCAGCGACACCGAGGAAGGCGAGCAACTCGCCCGGATCCTGGGCGACAAGTCGCTGCTTTTCGTAGTCAAATCACGGCATGCTGGTTACCAATGAGACGGTCGCCGAGGCCTGTGATCGGCTCTATTATCTAGAGCGCGCTTGTCAAGCGCAGCTCTACGAGATGCAGAATCGAGAGCTTCGCCATGGCGCCCCAGCGGTGGTCGACACCATAACGCAATCAGGCAGGCAGTTGGAACTATATTTACTGCAAGCCAGCACCAGATCGCAAAGTTTGCGAACTTCACTTCGATGCGCTGGAAGCGAATGCTTGGTCGCCGGAGCGGGCCAGGTTATTGGAACTGAGATCGCAGCCGGCTCTTGCACACCTCTCCCACCATGCACCACCTTTCTTAAACCGGGCGCTTCGACTTATTGATTTCGACGCGCCATAGATCCGGAGTGACAATATGTTTGGCGACGAAAAGAGAAAAAGCAGTGACCTCGTCACCTTCACCGAAATGACGGAGGGCACCCGGAAGGACTGGGAGATTATTATGAGGGAGATCGAGCGCTATGGTGCGGGGTTATCAGAGCGCATCCTTGCGCATTTGAGATTACTGAGAGGAGAGCCTTTGGGTTTCAGGGTCGATCAGCTCGAGCATGCTCTTCAAACGGCAACTCGCGCTTTTCGAGATGGGCGCGACGAGGAATACGTTGTTTGCGCGTTGCTTCACGACATCGGAGACTCGCTAGCGACGTACAATCACGCTGACTTTGCAGCAACAATTCTCAAGCCATTCGTATCTGAGCGCAATCACTGGATGATTCAGCACCATGGAATCTTCCAAGGTTACTATTATTTTGATTTTGTGGACCGCGACAGAAACATGCGCGAACGTTTCCGCGGTCATTCTCATTTTGATTACACAGCGCAGTTCTGCGAGTATTACGACCAGAATTCGTTCGACCCAGGTTATGCATCTATGCCTCTTGAGGCATTTGAGCCGATGGTTCGGAATGTCTTCAAGGAAATGAAGAATCCTACCTTTCCGAGAAAGACACAAGGTTAGCGGCTCGCCGGACGTGGGAGCCGGCGCGCACTGGAGCCGGATGAAGTGCGTGAGAGGCTCGCGCTCGAGTTCGGGCCTGAGAAATTAAAGCTCATACCTGAGAGATCAAAGCTCATGTCTAAGAGGTCAGAGTTTTTGCCTGAGAGGCGACCGCGGGCGGTTGGACTGCTGGGAGGGGGCGTCATCGGTGCTGGGTGGGCCGCACGCTTTATACTTAATGGAGTGGACGTGCAGCTGTATGACCCGGCGCGCGGAGCTGTCGAGAGCGTGCACGAGACGCTGGCCAGTGCGCGGCGGGCCTACCGGAGGCTTACGCTGGTGCCGCTCCCAGCCGAGGGGGCGCTGACGGTGGCGAACTCGGTTGCGGACGCCGTGCGCGGCGCGGAGCTTGTGCAGGAGTCAGCGTCGGAGCGCCTGGAGCTTAAGCAGCAGCTGCTCGCCCAGGCTAGCTTGGCGGCGGCGCCGGAAACCCTGATCTGTTCCTCGACCTCTGGGTTTCAACCGTCGCTGCTACAGGCGGGGGTGGACCACCCCGAGCGCCTGCTCATCGCGCATCCGTTCAACCCCGTGTACCTGTTACCGTTAGTTGAACTGTGCGCGGGACGGAGCACGGCCCCCGAGATGTTGGCTCGTGCGGCGGCGATTTATCGGATGGTGGGGATGCACCCGCTCGTGGTGCGCAAAGAGGTGGACGGGTTCGTTGCAAATCGGTTGCAGGAGGCGCTGTGGCGCGAGGCGCTGTGGTTGGTGCACGACGATGTGGCTACAGTGGAGGAGGTTGATGATGCGGTCCGGTACTCCTTCGGACTGCGACGCGCGGTTGTGGGTCCCTTCCGCGTCGGTGGCGGCGGCAGTGCCATGCGCAACTACCTGGAGAAATGGAAACCCGAGCTGACCTCGCCATGGACGAAGCTCACCGACGCACCTAAGTACACTGATGCCTTCTTGGATAAACTCGCCGAGCAGTCGGATATACGGGCCGAGAAGCTGACCGCCACTGAGCTCGTGGAGAAGCGCGACAATGGCCTTGTGGCCGTGCTGCGGGGCCTACGCTCAGAACAATACGGCGCGGGCGAGACCCTCGCACGCTGGGAACAGGGACTGCGCGATCGCATTCCCCAGCTCAGCAACGCTGCCGGCCCGCTGCGGATACCCTCGGTGATGATACCATCGGATTGGATCGACAACAATGGGCGCCTCAATGAGAGCCGCTATCTTGAGCTCTGCAGCATGGGCACCAACGGCCTGCTCAGTCGGATCGGCATCGACGGTGCGTACCGCTCGAGATACGGCTCTTACTACGCGCTCGAGACGCACTTAACCCATGTCCGCGAACTATATGCCGGCGATCGTGTGCAGGTGCTCACACAGGTCCTCGGCGCTGACCGCAAACGCCTGCATATCTTCCATATGCTAACAAACGAGGGCGATGAGGGGCCAGCGGCCACATGCGAGCAGATGCTGAATCACGTCGATACAGTCAGCGGGCATAGTGGACCAGCGCCAGAGACAATATACGACCGCGTCCTGAAGCTGGCGCGCTTGCACGCGGAGCTGCCCCATCCACAGCGTGCCGGCGCGAGCATCGGGCTAAGCTGAAACTTTCCGTGTTTCTCGTTGCGGGCACCTCGGCTGGGGGGGGCGGTGTCGTCGCGCCGGCCGGTAGCTCACTTTCGATATCTAAGGTTCCTAGACAGCTTGCGATTTGCGACGTCATTAAGATCTGCAAGCGTGGTGCTGTACAAAAAAGAAGAGCATATGCGAGCGCGTGCTCATCTGCAGACCAGGCAGAGCCCGCACACCCTCGATCTCGAACCAGAGGCGACACGACTCGTTACGACCAAGTGTATGCTACTGCGTTGCGTCAGTTGGATCGGGCAGAGAAGCCGCAGTTGGAACTGATTACCTACCGGCGGAAACCCTGTACACGTGAACACAACCGCGGCGATTTCCGGATGCGCTGCGCGGAGCCGCGCAAGGCAGACATTGACATCTTTCTCGATATCAGCGACGCCGGTCGGTATTGGCGGACGCGTGTTCGCGTTTTTCCACAACTTGCCGCCTTCGATGCCCCTGATGACGACCTTCACTCGCTCGGCTGGATCACTGATCCCAAGCAGATAATCAACTGCTTGGAGTCGGATGTCACTACCGCGAGCTTACCGGTGGAGGGGCGGGCGAACATAACCACGGGGTCCATCCATAACACGTGCGATTGCACGGTCCGCCGCCTGACAGGGCTGCCCGTCTACGACATCCAACTCCGGAACCAGGATGAGACTTGACATCACGACAGGGACATTCACCGATGCGGCCACCGGCCGCTTGATACCTTGCGTTCGAAACACAAACCCCTTCAACTCCGACCAGGTTGGTCGCTCAATCAACATAGGAGTCTTTGTGTCTCAGAAAAATCATTGTCACCTGCGCGATCACCGGCGGGGGGACTGCGGTCCTAGCGAAGCATCCAGGCATTCCCAAGACGCCCTCAGAAATTGCGGAAGCCGCACTGGATGCTGCAAAAGCGGGCGCTGCGATCGTTCACATTCACGTCCGTGATCCAGATACGGGAGCTCCGTCGAATCAATTCGATCTCTATGAACAGGTTGTAAAGAAACTCCGAGACGCGGCGACTGATGTCATCATCAACTTGACGTGTGGCATGGACGGCGAACTTGTCCTCGATTCCGTTGATCCGATAAAAATCGGCGAAAGCACCACGCTCAAGAATCCTATGAGGCGCTGTTTCCACGCCATTAAACTTCAACCAGAACTTGGTACCTTGGACTGCGCTATGATGGCGTTTGGGGAGCGGATTTTTGTAGCACGCAAGTCTGATTTGCGAGAAATGGCGCTTCTTTTGCGGGAGGCTGGCGTCAAGCCAGAGCTTGAATGCTTCGATTTAGGCCACATTGAAACCGCCAAGAAGCTTATATTGGGAGGGGCAATTGATAGTCCTCCTATTTTCCAGTTCTGCCTCGGCACTGGCTATGGTGCTCCTGCCGCTCCAGCGGTCCTGCAGGTAATGCGCGAGCTTCTGCCTTTAGGAGCCATCTGGGGTGGATTCGCATGTGGTGCCAATGAAATGCCCATGGTCGGACAGCTAGCGGCATTGGGCGGGAATGTGCGGGTCGGATTGGAAGATAATATTTATCTTCGACGTGGCGTGCTAGCATCTAACGCCCAACTCGTCGACAATGCGGTTGGGATTATCGAGCGCACGGGCGCCAACGTCGCCACACCGGCCGAAGCCCGCGCAATTCTCGGCGTTGTAAAGCGCGGATAAGAACTAATCGCCAGCATCGGTCAGCCGTACTGGTCTCTCTGCCCTGAGCTTGGTCGCAACAGGTTCGATCTGAGCTTTTATGCTAGTTGGCACGTTCGCCTGGAGGGTAGGCTTTCCAGGACTTGCCGACGGCGGTGCCAAGTCAGACAGTCCGCCACGGGAAGCCTCGCTTCTTTACGAATCACGTCCGACGCAACCGGGAGCGCGGTACACTCACTTACAAGCGCAGGGTACTAGGCTCCCGTTTTAGGAGCGCACGCACGGCGGTTAGGATATCAACGATCAGAACAACGAGCGAACCAAGCGGCACTAGCAAAAGACTTGAGAAAGCAACCGGGACGGAAACGGCGGCCAGCACGTCGGCCTGGAGTGCGTATTTCGCAAAAACGGGACAGTGGTTTCGCTAACTGACGGACAGCAGTTTCGCTAAATCGCGGACAGCGTGGCGGCGCTGGCTTTTGGTTGCCTGGTTGTTGAAGTCAGTTGGTATTCGTTTCGCTGTTTTCGACGTCGGTCAAGGGGCGCGCGGCTTTTTTCCTTCGCATGCTGTCGCCTTCGAGAGCGATGCGGTGGGAGTTGTGGATGATCCGGTCGAGGATAGCGTCTGCGATGGTCGGCTCGCCGATCATGTCGTGCCATTGCGCAACGGGCAGCTGGGCGGTAATCAAGGTCGATTTGCGCCTATAGCGCTCTTCGAAGATTTCGAGGAGATCAAGGCGCTGCTGATCATTGAGGGTGTGGGTGCCCCAGTCGTCGAGGATGAGCAACTGGACCCGTGCGAGCTTGTCGATGAGGCGCGGGAAGCGACCATCGAGACGGGCCATGGCGAGGTCTTCGAACAGGCGCGGCATACGCAAATAAAGGACGGAATGATCGAGCCTGGCCGCCTGGCGTCCGAAGGCGCACGCCAGCCAGGTTTTACCAGTCCCGGTCAGGCCGGTGATGATGAAGTTCTCATGGGCTTTCAGCCAAGCGCCTTGCGCCAGTTGCAGGGTGTTGCGCCGGTCAAGGCCGCGGCGGGACGCGAAGTCGACGTCTTCGATACAGGCGTCGACGAAGCGCAGCTTGGCTGCGGCGAGGCGATTGGTCAGGCGCCGGTCGGCACGCATGGCGGCTTCACGATCGAGCATCAGGCCGAGCCACTCATCCCGGCTGAGATCGGCGGCATTGTCCTGTTCGGCTAGTTGCCTGTAAGCGGCCGCCATTCCGGCAAGGCCGAGCGCCTGCATCTGCTCGAGGGTCGGGTGGGTCAGCATCGCGATGTTCCTTTCCTTCATTGATAATAGCCCCCACCACGGATGTTGGTGTGCGAGGGGGTGGCTTTGACGGGTGCGGCAGCAGGGCTCGCGCGGTCGAGCCCGGATTTGAGGATCGCGCTCACCGAGGAGTAGCTGATCGCGTTGATGACGAGTGCCCGCTCGCAGGCCGCTTCGAGCCGATCGCGCTCGTAGCGCCGTGCCAGGGCGATGATCCCCATGGCGGAGCGATAACCCTGCTCGGGATGCGGGCGCTCACGCATCATCCGCTCGACCAGAGTGGCGGTGTTGACGCCGATCCGCGCCGCCATCTTGATCAAGCTCGCCGGCGTCATATTGGCGTAACGCTGATGGGCCTTGGGCATGTGCTCGTTCACGGTGACATGGCCGCCGCGCTGAGAGCGGCGCACATGGCTGGCGACACGCGTGTGATCCTGGAAGATCTCGACGGCTCGATAGGTGAGCCGGATGTCCACCCGACGGCCGATCAGCCGGTGCGGCACTGAGTAAAAGGTCTTGTCGACTTCGACGTGATAATCGGGATGGACCTTCGCCGTTTTCCATTCGGCGTATTCGAACGGTTCGCTCGGCAGCGGCGTCAACGCAGCGCGCTCGATCTCCTCGAACAGCTGCCGGCGGGATTTGCCGATATGGCGCATCGGCCGATGGTTCAGCTCCTCCAGCAAACCGCCGATCGCAGTATTGAGATCGGTCAGGTTGAAGAACCGCCGATGGCGCAGCCGTGCCAGAATCCAGCGCTCAACAATCAGCACCGCGCCTTCAACCTTGCCCTTGTCGCGGGGCTTGCGGCTGCGGGTCGGCAAAATCGTCGTGTCGTAGTGCTCGGCCATGGCGGCAAAGGTTTGGTTGAGCGTCGGCTCGAACCACAACGCCTTGACGACCCCGGCCTTCAGATTGTCGCAGACGATCGCCTTGGGAACTCCGCCGAAGTACGACAAGGCTCGGGTCTGGCCTTCGATCCAATCTGGCAGTCGCTGACCGAAGCTTCCCATAGCGAAGGTCAGCGACGAGGCCCCGAGCACCGCGACAAATATCTGCGCCTGACGGATCTCGCCGGTTTGCGGGTCGATCACCTCCACCGTCGGACCGGCATAGTCGGTCTGCATAACTGCACCCGCCGCGTGGCGATGACGGAAGGTCGGGTTCGCCCGGCGCCGATAGACGTCAAACTTCTCGCAGAACCACGTGTAACCATAGCCCTCGGGATGCGCCGTCCGGTATTCCTGCCACAGCAGCGTCAGTGTCACGCCCTTGCGCTTGAGCTCCTGCGCGACCCGCGGCCACTCAGGCTCACTCAAGTCCTGCGGAGGCCGCCCGACCCGCCGGAACAGAGCCCGCTGCAACGCCGCCTCGCTCGCGTAAATCGGCGGTAACGGCCAGCTTAAGCCCGCCTCGCGTGCCCGCAGCAGGTAGGTGGCAACCGAGCTCTTGCTGATCTGCAGCCGTTCCGAGATCTCCCGAACCGACAGGTCCTGCTCGTACGTCAGCCTCAGGATCGATCGTAGGTCCTTCACAGTGGTTCGTTTCGCTTGCTTCCGTCTCGGCATTGCCCCTCTCAAACTCAGCTTGAGAGAGAACATTGCCTGAACGGCGCTCCCGAAAACCAACCTCCCGCAACTGTCCGCGATTTAGCGGAATTCCTGTCCCGAAATTACTGAAATCGCTGTCCGCGAATTACCGAAATCGGTGTCCGGAAATTGCCGAAACACGCACCTGGAGAAGGCCCGCGAATTCGCAATTCTCAATAGCGCGTCTACTCCTTACTTTTAAGTTCGCGGGTGCAAGAGACGCGTCTGCTCGCAAGAAACCTATCGCCGGTTAGTGATTCTTTGGACCGTCACGCCATCAGAAGACCGGTATGCATCGCTCGTTCTCGAGTGAACTGCTCCCTGTTTTGACCGGACACCGGCGTGTCGCGCGGCAATCAGGATGGACTTCCTACCCAGATTGCCGCGCTACACCGGCGTTAGCCGGAGGAGCTAGGCATAGTCCTAGGCATACGCCTATGTCCGAGACGTTTTCGAAGGTGGAAGTCATCACCGGCGTTGCCCGCCGGCGACGGTTTACGACGGAGCAGAAGCTCTTGGTCGTCAATGAGACGCTGCAACCGGGCATGTCGATCAGCTATGTTGCCCGTCGCCATGGGCTCTCCCCGAGCCTGGTCTTCCGATGGAGAAGGCTGATGAGCGAAGGGGGCAAGGAAGCGGTTCGGGCAGATGAGGATGTGGTCGCCGCATCCGAGGTCCGGCGGTTGGAGGAACGGGTTAGAGACCTCGAACGCCTGCTGGGCCGCAAGACCATGGAGGTCGAGATCCTCAAGGAGGCTCTTGATCTTGCACGGGTAAAAAAAACCGACCTTGCTGTCGCGATCGCAAGCGCCGTAGGATACCCCGTGAAACGGATCGCAGAGACCCTCGGGGTGGCCCGCTCCAACCTGGTTGAGCGAGTTGATGGCAAGCGTCCGAAGCGCGGGCCCCAGATCCGCGCCGGGGATGTGGAGCTCACGTCTGATATCCGGCGCCTGGTGGACGCCCGTCCGAGCTGTGGCTACCGGCGGATCGCCGCGCTCCTCAAGCGCGCGCGGCGATCCGCCGGCCACGATCCCGTCAACGCCAAGCGCGTCTACCGGCTGATGAAGAAGGGCGGCTTGTTGCTGGCCCGGCATACAGGGCGCCGCATCCCGCGGGCCCATGATGGAACGATCATGACAAGCCACTCCAACGTGCGTTGGTGTTCGGACGCGCTGGAGTTCACCTGCTGGAATGGCGAGATCGTACGGGTTGCCTTTGCCCTGGACAGCCATGACCGCGAGGTCATCAGCTGGGTGGCGACAACGGCCGGGATCTCCGGCGAGATGATCCGGGACATGATGGTCCACTGTGTCGAACGGCGGTTCGGTGACATGCGCGCTCCACGCAAGGTGCAATGGCTGAGCGACAATGGCTCGATCTTCGCCGCCTATCGCACCCTTGAGATTGCCGCGGCCTTGAACCTCGAGCCTTGCTTCACGCCGGTCGAAAGCCCCGAGAGCAACGGCATGGCCGAGGCGTTCGTGAAGACCTTCAAGCGCGACTATGTTCGCGTCAACCCGATCCCCGACGCGCGCACCGCGCTGCTGCGGATCGACCACTGGATGGAGGATTACAACTCAGAACACCCGCATTCCCGGCTGGGCTACCGCTCACCGCGGGAGTACATTGCATCTCTCAAACCAGCCGAGTGTCCGGTCTAACGGGGTCCATCGAGTTCCAAAACTCCAGCGTTTTCTCGATCATTAGCCTAGCCTCGTTTAAAGCAGATGTGCTCGCCCGCGATTTGCGCGCGGAGCCTTAGCGAACCGGGGCGGCTTCGTTGGCGCGAATCATCGTCGGCCACTTACCTTCGTCCGTGAGCCGATGAACCAGTTCTAGAACCAGCGCGCGCACGGCAGCTACGGCGGCCGATGCTTCGTCCCTTGGATTTGTTACCAGGGCGACAGGGCGAACAATCGAGGGCTCGACAATGCGAACCATGCGGACCTGACGAAGTGCAGCCTCGCGCTGGACGGCCGAGGGCGTGAGGATCGAATAGGCTTTTCCATCCATCACGATGTTGATGATCGTGGAGAGCGAGTCGACCTCAAAGTGAACGTTCAACGTACAGCCTTTTTGGAGGACGACGTCGGCCACCGAACGCCGTAAATTGTTGACACGCATTGGAACAACCAATGGATATCTGTGAAGATCGACCAGACGGACGGTATCCTCGAAGGGTGGCTTGGTCGGCGGTGCGACAAGGTAGAGCTCCTCGCGTGTCAAGAGCGTGCATCCGCTGGACGAGGCGCCGTTTTTGTAGACGACGGCGAGGTTTAAGCGTCCGGCGGCCAGCCACTCGTCAATCAAGCCGCTCATCCCTTCAACGATTTGGAGAGAGACGTTAGGGAGCCGTTCCTTGGCGGCGACCAACAGCTCAGCAACGATGACCCGCGCTGCTCCGGATGGGATGCCAATCGTGACCTCGCCGCACGGCTGTCTTACCCGGCTAGTTAGTTCCACTTCGGCGAGGCTCACCTGCGCAAGAATCGTTCGCGCGTGCTCCACGAGCCTCATGCCTGAAGAGGTTGGCTTAACACCAGTCCGATCGCGGACCACGAGTTGCGTTCTGAAGCCCTCTTCCAATTGCCTCACATGGAGGCTTAAGGCGCTTTGCGCGACGTTGAGTTGCGCCGCCGCCTTGGTGAAGCTTCCTGCCTCCACTACCCCAACAAAGTATTTGAGCTGTCTCAGATCCACGAATCCGCTACCTTCAAAAAGCGGCGATGAGCCTGCTCGAAGAGTCGGCGACAGCACCCCGAACACTTCGTGTGCGGCCCATCTCGAACGAGGCTAGGCGCTTCCGGCGCAGAAAATATGCGTTAGTGATGTTATTTGCGCATAAATGCAGCGTTTTTTGCCGACACATTTATTTTTTTCCGCGCCAAATCCGGCGCGAGCGGCTGCGCTCCCTAGGTGGAAAACGTGAAGAGGCTTCAGCGTCTATCTGCCACACGATAATTCCCCGTCTGATCACGTCCGACATTTCAGGATTTCGCGACGACGACGCTTTGTCGCATCTAAAGGCATACGGTCTGATTGTCCGGGCGCAGGTGGGTCTCTGTTCAATCACCGCGACGGCCGACGGGCGGGCCCGGGTCGGCGTGTCTAGCTGGGACATCTCGGGAGGGATGACCGCTCTCCATAGAATCTTGCAAGCGCTTCTTCACAGGGAGTGCAGCGGTCAGGGCGCCGCGATCCACCTATCGCTGGTCGACGCACTCGCCGATTGGATGAACCTTCCGGTGCTTCAGAACGACTACCGCGACTATAGCACGGAGCGCGCCGGTGTGAACCATGCATCGCTTGCAATATGGCGCGTACCGGCGTCGCGACGGCGTGCTCGTCGTCGTCTCGGTCTAGAGTGATCGCGAGTGGGCAGATCTTGTCAAGGCGTTCTTAGACTACCCGACTTCGTCCGGCGGCCTGGCTTTGCCAACAACATGGATCGCTCGGCCAACCGTGCCCCGCGAAGTCATAACCGTGCGCTCTACAGAGATGCCGACGGAGGAAGCCGTGCGTGTCCTTGAGACGGCTGGCCTTGCTTACGATCGCCTCAACGAGATCGGCAGCGTTTCGGTTCAGGCGCAATTAAGGTTCGCGTACCGGTGGCGACGCCCAGGACAGATCGAAATCATCGCCCAGGGGCTATCGTCAATAGCGACCGGACACCGCGCCTTGGGGCCTGTCCGCTAAAGGCGAACACACGACTTCCCTCTGACAAAAGTTCGGAGCGCATCCGCGACAGCGTGGTGCCGGTCGCCGCTAAAAACGGTCGCTCGGTTGGCGGCCGGTTCTGCGTCCTGCAAGGGCTTATCCGCCGGTGCCAGATAGACCGGCAATGGCTTGGCGGTGAACCTGACGGCTGCGCCAGATGATCATTTCGCGCCAATCCGGCGACCGCGGGTCGTAGTGCTCGCGAAGGTTTAAGCGGATTTGTTTCGCGATCCTGGGATCTGTATCCGGATTTTGCGCGAGCCAGTGGTCCTCGCGAAGGACACGCCGTCCGTTTTCCGGATCGAAAGTGCCGAACTCAAGTGCCACGTAGGTGTGCTTCTCGCCCAGAAGCCGCTGCCAGAACTCGTCGATCGAGCCCGATATCGGGATTGAAGAAGACGTTCCAATATCGGGCGACGTTACAGATCGACCGAAGATAACGAGAGCCCTTTCATAACCGGACATGCCTGACGGTTGCTCCGTCTGTAGTTCGCCATAACCGAAAGGACCGAGCCCGGTATGGGCGTCGACGATGATCACTTTATCGCGGGATTTGAGATCGAAGGTCTGGGCAATCTTTTCCAATGTCAAACGCGAGTGGCTCGGGGCCCTCCCGCCGAAGAAGACACCTTTGGGATGACGATACTGGCCGGACTTACGTGCGATTTGAAAAGCGGTTTCTCCATGCTTCTCCCGGAACGCGCGGATCGCTTGTTCCGCGGCCTCGAAGACCGGGCCATTCAGCTCCTTGGGTACGAGATAATCCGCAAGTTCATCGTAGCCCGGATTTTCCGGCGCGCTTATGGCAAAGTCGACGAAGTTACGATTAAGGTCGCAGCCCTCCTCGGTGACGCGCCGGTCCCACGCAAAACCGTAGGGATTGAGCGCATGGATAAGGAGCATAGCCGTGTCCGGCGGCAAGCAGTCTGCGCTGCAGCGCCTCATCCAGTCGATTTGGCCTGCCGAGCCGCAATAGCCCTCGACGCCATGAGTTGCGGAAATGAGCACGCCGACCCGGCTTGCATCCGGATCGCCAAACCACGCGACATCTGTAAACAAGGGTTCCCCGGAAGGCCCACGCGCTGGAGTTTCATAAGTTATAGCCGACTTCGCGAGCGCCAGAAACTTGGCTCGCGCCTCCGCGTAGGTTTCGGAGAAACAATCAACGCCGTCCTGAGTTGCGTCGCACATCGCTTAATCCTTCACGACCAGTTCACGCGGCGTTTCAGTAAGCGCCAAATAGCCGCTTTCTGTCACGACAAAGGATTGCGTGATCGTAATGCCGGTGTCGTCCATCCACAGGCCGGCCATCAGATGGAATGCCGCTCCCGGCACCAGGATAGTGCGGTCCCCTCTGCGGATACTGGAGGTGCGCTCGCCCCAGGTCGGGGTGTAGCCAATGCCAATCGAGTAACCGAGGCGGGTTTCTTTTTCGATGCCAAAGGTACTCATCACCTTGTGCCACGCCAGCTCGATTTGCTCGGAGGCGATACCCGGACGCACGACATCGAGCGATGCGTTGAGGCCGTCGATTACTTGCAATGCTAGTTCTCGGTAGGTTTGCGGGGGCTTACCGAAGTAGATCGTCCGGCTCATCGGCGCATGGTACCGCAGCCGGCAGCCGGAAATTTCGATGTTCGCCACCGAATTCGGATCGATCGGTCGTTCCGTGAAGATGGGATGAGCCTCACGTGCCCGTACGCCGAAGCCCATATGCGGCGGGCTCGTGGCCGGCACACCGCCGAATTCTTTGGTGCCGGTCATTTGTGCGTGATAGATGGCCGCAGCCACATCGCATTCCCGTACGCCGGGCGCAGCGACCTCGATGGCGCGCGCCATCATGCGCTCGGTTATCTGACCCGCCTGACGCATGAAAGCGATTTCTCGCTCGCTCTTCACGAAGCGTACCCAGTTCACGAGGAGTTCGGCATCCTTAAACCGAACGTTCGGCATCGCCTTGATGAACTCGGCGTGGTCCCGCGCCGTGTAGTAGTAAGCCCCCATTTCGACGCCGATGGTTTTGACACCGGGCGACTCTTTTAGGATCAGGTCGCCGATGAACTGAGATGCGTGACGATCGGGCGCCTGCACGTAAATGTCGGGATACGGCACAATGCGATCTGCGGGCAGATAGGTCGTGACATGGGCCGAGCGAGCGTCAACCAGCCGCCCCGTCCAAATCGGCAGCTCGACGTCTTGAAATACGAGGAGCGCTTGAACTGTATAAAATGACCACGCGTCATACCCGCTAAGATAGTAGATATTCGCGGGCTCGGTTAAGACCAGAACGTCGATCCCTTGCGATTGCATGCGTTCTTTGACGCGCCGCAAACGGGATTGATACTCTGCTTCAGGAAAATGAAGGATACGGATCGCTTCTTCGGATTTATTCGCGGGCATGCAGGCACCTTCGCAGGCTTGGATTAGGAGCGGCTTGGAAAGCATTCATCGCCCGCGGTGTATTGGCGCAAGCGCGCTGGAAAACTACGGTTCGGGCCGATGATTGTCCAATATAGTTCCTTGAATTGGCCATCTCGTTCCTAGATTTGCTCTTCGCCACATAACCCGTCGTGCATCGCATTGATCGGTGCTACGCCGGAAGGCACCGCGCTCCGCTCGGGTCGATGGTGATGGCGATCCGATCTCCGGATGCGGGGCGGTTGCCGTGCGGGTAATGTGCTTCCATCAGAACCTCCTGCCCGGACACATTCAGGCGGAGGCGGCAAAGGGCGCCGTAGTAGTTGCTCGAAAGGACTTCCGCCTGCAGGGTTTGCGCGTCCGAGGCGTTCTTGGCCGGCTTCACATGCTCCGGCCGGACGATCACCGTAGCGGGTCCCGGCTTTTCATTCAGCGGCAGACGGATGGCCTCACCGACGCAAAATTCGCCGTGGCTTACAACGCCATCGAATATCGAACACCACCCGATGAACTCGGCGACAAACCGTGTTCTGGGCGTCTCATAGATTTCAGCAGGCGTTCCGATCTGTTCGACGTGTCCGCTTCGCATGACCACCACGCGGTCCGCGAACATCAGCGCTTCTTCCTGGTCGTGGGTCACAAACAACGTTGTGATCTGAATGCGCTTGAGCATCGCGCGAAGGTCCTCACGCAGTCGGACGCGAAGCTGCGCATCAAGGTTTGAGAACGGCTCATCGAGCAACAGGACCGCCGGGTTCATTGCCAGCGCTCGCGCGAGTGCGACACGTTGCTGTTGGCCCCCCGACAACTGGCTGGGATAGCGGCCGGATAGGTGGGATAATTCGACTAGCTCAAGCATCTCTTTCACGCGCTGCTTCCGGGCGCTCGCCTGCACGCCAATATTCTCGAGGCCGAAGGAGATGTTTTGCGCGACGGTCATGTGCGGAAAGAGTGCATAGCTCTGGAAGACCATGCCGGTATCGCGACGGTAAGGGGCCAGATTTGTCACGTCCTTACCTTCGATGAGAACGGAGCCGGACGTCGGCTGCACAAATCCCGCGACCATACGCAAGGTCGTGGTCTTGCCGCAGCCAGACGGGCCCAACAAGCAGACCAACTCACCCTTGTCGAGGTCAAGCGACACCTCTTCGACGGCGGCCGAGTTGTTGTAAACCTTGGTCAGCTTTTTAAGCGATACTACGGCCATCTGGCGTCCTCCAGCCTCAGCAAACAAATCCAGTCAGAGCGGATGGATCGATCTAGAACAATTTGTCGACCCCGATGACGCGTTCGATGATCAGGATCACCACGACGGTCACCGCGATTACGATGGTAGATACGGCGGCGACCACCGGGTCGTAGCTATATTGCACATAGGTGAATATCTGGACGGGCAGCGTTACGGTGCCGGGATTGGCGAGGAACGAAGAGAGCGTAACGTTGCCGAACGATGTGACAAAGGCAAAGACGGCCGCCGTAATCAGGCTCGGCGTCAGAAGCGGCAGGGTTATTCGCCGAAATACCCGCAGTGGCGGCGCGCGCAGATTCATGGCTGCGTGCTCCAGCGTCCGGTCGAGGAGCAAAAGACCCGTAACCAGCGTGCGGACCACATAAGGCAGCATAATCAGGAGATGGCCGACGAAGAGCCCGATGAACGATTGGCCCATGCGGAGCCATGAGAGGAATTGCAGCAAACCAAGTGCCAACACGACGACAGGCACGATGAGCGGCGATAGAGCCAGCGATTGAAACAACGTCGCGCCGGTGAATCGATAGCGGACGATCGCGAATGCGGCCGCGCTGCCTATGACAAGGACGAGGATGGTTCCCAGCGTAGCCAATTGGGTACTCGTCCAAAGCGAGGACATAAATTGCGCATTTGCGATGGCAGCAGTGTACCAGCGAAGCGAAAATCCGTCGGGAGGGAACCGCAAGGAGTCGTCCCCGGTAAGCGACGTCATTACGACGATCACCGCGGGAAGCGTCAACATCACATAGACGGCGCCGCGAACGAAAAGTCCGCCAAACGCCAACAGCCGGTCGGTGAAATCAGTTTGCAATTGAAGCGCGTCCGTACTGCGCAGATTTGCTTGTGATGAGTATGTTCGTAGCGGCGATGACAAGGGTCGTGACCACGAGCAGAACGATCGCCAAAGTCGCCCCAAGAGGCCAGTTGAGAGCAACCGTAACCTGTTCGAAGATGATACTGCCGAGCATCTGCGCGTTGCCGCCACCCACGAGACGCGGGGTTATAAATGCCGAGACGGTCAGGATAAACACAAGAGTCATACCGGACATGATCCCGGGCAGAGCGACAGGGATGATTACCCGGCTGAACGTAGTTAGCCGGTTGGCTCGAAGATTAGCGGCTGCCTGTTCAAGAACGGGGTCTATCTTTGAGCAGACGCTCATTGCCGAAAGGATCATGTACGGTAAGAATTGCTGCAGCAAGACCAGCAGAACAGCGCCACGATTGTATAGCAAGCGAAGCGGACGATCGATCAGGCCGAGACCGAGAAGGGTCTGGTTGAGCATGCCGCTCCGGCCGAGAATCACGATCCACCCGAACACAATCACGACCAGGCTCAAAGTCAGAGGCACGATGACTAGCATTAAACGCCAGCGGCGTTTCTTTGGAGGAAGTCTCGCGAGTGAATACCCGATGGGAAATCCGAGGAAGACGCTGGCGATCGCAACGACCAAGCCGTCGACCACCGTTTGAATGAGGACATCAAGGAAAAACGGGTCGGATGCGATCCTGACGTAATGTTCGAGCGAAAAGCCCTCGGCGCCGAACGATCGCGCGCCGGGATAGAGGCTGGTCCTGAGAACTCCAATCAGGGGCAGTATGAAGAAAAGTACCAGCAGCAGAAGGCTTGGCGCGATCAGCACCAGCCATGCCCGGTCTTGTGCCTTTTGACCACGAACCCCGAACAATCGCCACGTATTCAATTCTAAAAGTCCCAAACGCTCGCCGATAGAGGTGGAGGGGACGCTGCGCGTTTCCCGCATTGATGCTACTGCATTTCCCTGTTGAACCGCGTGAGCCAGTCACCTCGATTCGCGGCCACTTTTTCCCAATTGATGGGACGGAGTTCTTTGAGTACGTCGTTTGCGTACATAACCTTGCCGGCCACTTCAGGTGGCAACTGCGTGCTCACAGGCGGATTGTATCCGAAGAAGCTGGCCATTTCGACCATGAAGTCTCCCAATACCAATTCCGCGAGATAAGCATTCACAGCTTCGGGGTTTTTTGTACCCTTGACAGGACTCGAATACGAGCGGATGGCGTACAAGCCTTCTTTCGGGACCACCAGAGCCATGGGCTTCCCGGCTCTTTTCATCGAGAAGACGCGTCCGTCATAGAAGAGCCCGGCCCATGCTTCTTCTTGTTGGAAGAGCTGAAGCATGTTGACCGTCGATGACGTAATGGCAGCAAGGTTCGGCTTGAGCTTTTTTAGCGCAGCAAATCCAGGGTCGATGTTGTCGACGTTGCCGCCATTGGAGTCCGCCAGCGCAAGCAGCTGAAGGACTCCGCCCGAGTTTTCGAGGTTCAACATGGCGACATGCCCCGCAAGGTCTGGCCGGGTAAGATCGGCAATCGCTGCAAGCGGCGTTTTCACCTGCTTTGTATTGTAGGTGAGAACCATTGCGGAAATGGACATCGTGACGCCGTAGTCTCCGAACTCTCTCACGCCAGGCAAAATCTTTGAGGTGGCTTCCGAGTTTGTCGGAGTGACCACGGATGCCTTGATAAGGTCAGGCATGCTTGGGCTGTCGCACATCACGATGTCGAAGGGAGGATTTCCTGGAGAAGCGATGACCCTTGCGACCGCCGCAGCGGAGGTCGATGGCGTGTACACAACGGTAAGGCCTGTTTTCTCCTGCAAGGGCCTAGCGACTTTGTCCCGAAGGATACGGTCGTAGTCACCTCCAAAGCCGTTGATATTCAGTGTGACGCCCTCAAATTGTTTCCTCTGGGCACGCACGACGGCCGGAGCGGCCAGCGCTCCTGCTGACAACGCCACGGTTTGCAAAAAGCGACGCCGATCCATTGTAAAGCTCCTCTAGCTTTGATCGTCACAATGAAATTTTGAACACAACATGTTGTCTTTTCACTGATGGCAAGCATAGAAACCAGATCGCCGCGATCTAGAACGCAGATGATTAGGAATTTGGCAGAGAGCCGATGACACCTCTCGTTCAAGAGACCCATCGCGCCGCGAAATTCTGGAGCCTTATGGTAACTCCGTATCCCTTTGAAAGACAGATCACGAAGTTGGCCATCGCCCGTTATCGCGCGGTATTCGGGCCGTAAATTGGTTGTTTCGCAGCGGATAGAAGTTCGTTTTAGGACAATGCAACTCACGGCCCTTGCTCCTATCCTTGCTTGTGCCTTGAGTGGCTCGTCTTGGTTTGAGCCCGGGGCCTCGCTAGGCGCATCGACGCCATCGTCTAATCCGGGCATCGCTCCCGGCGTGATCATCGACTGGAAGAGCGACGTCGAGCGCCTGGACCATGCGCATGGCTGGACGAGCAGCCCGTTGGTGCAGAACTTTCTACGACCTTTGCTCGATCAACCGGCCACTTGAACCAGTTCAACGACAATGACATCAAGCGCCGGCAGCAAAGCCTCCTTTTGGCCTGTTCGCGGCCGGGACGGTACCATTTGGTGGCATGGCGAGGTCCGAATTATTGGCGTGTGTGCGCTTTCCGCTGACTCTCATAACCTCGGCTCCGCGTATAGAGACTGATTGTAGGAATCCACCTCATCAGCCAGGAGACCGGGCTGACCACGAAGAACGGGCACAGCTCGGAACGACGCGCGCAAACATTGTTTGTGGCGAAGAACTGGCCGTCGATATTATAGATTGCAATCCGCCGATCGCCGACTTCGACGCCAAACATCTCACCATGCGCCAAGTCTTTGATACTCTAAACTTCGGCCTTTTGGCGACAGCTTCTTTCATGGTGCGCCGCTCTCCGGCAATACTGGCGAACATTCAGGCTTTACGCGAGCGGCACGAGCGGCGGGCCAAAGCCACTAAGCTATTTGCAGGTATGGCATAGCGGCGTGCGTAACACCTAACCTGATTGAACGATCTGAGTTCCGCAGTACGGTCACGCTGGGATGTTCGTCGTCCGATCGCGTACTCAGCAACGATACATGCTCTTCGTGCGCAAAAGGTTCGCAATTAATCGATCGGGGCGCGGCATTTCGACGATATCCGCGCAGAAATCGAAGAAATCCGGCTCTGAGTATCAATAGTCTGGCGAAATGCAAGTTCTCTTGGAGGCCTGAATGGCGTCGCAGACCACGAGTTCTCTCGGAATTCTGGATCTCGAACGTGGGCTTCCACCCGGCGTTACGCCGACGCGAGTGCCCGGATCGCTGATGAGCTCCGCCACCTACGACTTTCCTGTCATTTCCGAAACTGTCGCCGGAGCTTGGGCAGATGTCGCCATGCGCGGTGATCCTGAACTCGAGCTGGCCTATATCGCAGCTGCTCGGCGACTGGTCGAGCGAGGTGCCGTCGTAATCAGTTCAAACTGCGGCTTTTCAATTCGCTATCAGGCGGCGGTAGCCGCGTCGGTGAATGTCCCTGTGGTGATGTCGAGCCTGCTTCTGGTGCCGGCCTTGCTCCGCCAGCTGTCACCAGTCGCTAAGGTCGCCGTAGTGACGTCCGATTCGAAGCAGTTCAGAGACGATCTGCTTCCGATGAGTTGTCCGGACGAGCGCGCGAGGATCGTTATTGGTGGCATTGAAGAGGGTGCGTATTACCAAAACGTGATGAAGTCTCCGCCTGTACCGACTGACGCAGCCGATATTGAGAAAGATGTTGCGGCCTGCGTCGCACGGCTCCGCGCCGAGAACCCGGAAATCGCTGCGATCGTGTTTACGTGCACAGGATTTCCGGTAATAACGACAGCGATCCGTCGCACCACGGGTCTGCCTATCTACGATATCACGACCCTCTGCCGGTCGACGCTTTCGGCGCTGGCCTAAGGGATTGCTTTGTGCGTCCCGCAATAGTTGCCCTGCTACCTTCGTAAGCAACGGCCATTGACGATCATTGTTGAGCAACTGTGACAGTCCATGTGCCGGTACATTTCGATTTGACGGCCCTTCCATGGAGGTGGGTGCATTCCTCTTTTTTCAGCCGCATCGCCGGTCGAAAGCGATACCGTCGAGCCAGCACTGACGACTTCCGGCGTTTCCTTGAAATTATGTCTTGAGCGGCCTTGCGAAGCGCCTGGAGGAAATGATGTTCATCTATCGTTGCCACGTTCAGGCATCTTGGCTTGATCTAAACGGGCATATGAGCGCTCGCTCGTATCTCGACGTATTTTCCGATGCCGGTGCGCTAGCCCTGCGAGACTTGGGGCTCGGCCCGTCCTATCTCGAGGGAAGTCACACTGTTTTCACAGGCGATTTCCATATCACCTACGTGCGCGAGATTCATGCCGGAGGAACCCTGACGGTTGCCACGCGCATTCTCGATTTGGACACTAAGCGCTTCGTCTTCCACCAAGAAATGACAGACGACAGCGACGGCGCGCTGGCGGCGACGGCGGAGCACCTGCAGCTCAACGTCGGCCTCGTGAGCCGAAAGGTTGAGCCGTTCCGTTCAGAGATCTTCGATCGTCTTCGGAAGGCGCAGCACGGCCAGGGTGAAGCCCCACCGCGGAATGTGGGCCGCGCGGCGTCTCTCACGGCGGGCGCGCCGGCCCGATGAATTGGCGCCGCGAGGGATCGGCGGCGTCAAACTGCGTACGCGACCTCGCCAGCGAAGAGGGATGAAAATCCATGCCGATTCCATGTGATTGCCGTCCTTTTAGCCCGGGAACCCGGGCCTTGAGCTCGAGGCGGCACTGTTTCTGTTCTTGAGTGCCAGGCCGGACCTAGGCGGAGATCCTGAGTAGGGCCGCGCCTGGACATGGTGCCGGCGCAGTTCCCCCTCTGGTCACCCGGCGTCCCAATACGCCTGTCGCGCCTGCGAAAACGGCGTCGTGCGGGCCGAGGCTCCGGCCCAGTTGATCGAGGGCGGACTGCCCGCCGAAGCAACCGTTGACCAGATTCTGGTGTTCAAATATGCCGATCATCTGCCACTCTGTCGCGAGGCGCAAATCTATGCGCGCCAGGGCATCGCTCTCGATCGATCAACGCCGGCGGACTGGGTGGGCCATGCGGCCTTCCATCTGCGTCGGCTGCATGAGCGCCTTCTCACAGCGCTTCGCACGAGGTCCAAGCCGTTTGCCGACGAGACGACGGTGCCGGTGCTCGATCCTGGTCGAGGGCACACCAAGACTGGCCAGCTCTGGGCCTATGCCGCCGAGGACAGGCCCTGGGGCGGCCTCAATCCGCCAGGAATCGACTACGTCTATGCCCCCCGATCGCCATAGCCGAGCGGCTGTTCAACCATCTTGCCGGCTTCAAGGGCATCCTGCAGGTCGACGGTTACAGCGCTTATCCAGAGCTTGCTGATCGCGGCGAGGTCGAGCTCGCATTCTGCTGGGTCTACATGCGGCGCAACGTCTACGAACTCGCGGCAGCGGGCCCCGCGCCGATCGCGAGGGAGGCGCTGAAGCACATTGCCGCACTCTACGCGGTTGAGAAGGAGATCCGCGGCCGCAGCCCGGAGGAGCGCCGTCTCGCGCGGCAGCAGAAAAGCCGGCCGCTGGCCGATGCCTTCGAGTGCTGGCTACGCGCCAAGCAGCTGTCATCGGCCAAAAGATCAAGCTCGCCGCCGCCATTCGTTACGCTCTCTCGCGCTGCCAGGAGCTGACGCGCTTCATCGATGATGGGCGCAGCGAACTCGACAACAACACGGTCGAAGGATCGATCGGTGGCATCAAGCTCAGTTGCAAGAACGCGCTGTTTGCAGGATCCGACGGTGGTGCCGGACACTGCGCTGTCGCCGCGTCCTTGATCGAGACCCGCAAGCTTAAAGACATCGCCCCGCTTGCCTATCTCACCGATGTTCTGACGAGGATCGTCCACGGACATCCAAATCGCGACATCGACCAGCTACTGCCCTGGGCCTACCGCGCTCAAGCCCTCAAAGCCGTGGCCTGAAAACGAAGCTTACAAT
The DNA here is from genome assembly GCF_054057995.1 of Bradyrhizobium sp. USDA 4486. NCBI lineage: Bacteria > Pseudomonadati > Pseudomonadota > Alphaproteobacteria > Hyphomicrobiales > Nitrobacteraceae > Bradyrhizobium > Bradyrhizobium sp. USDA 4486. The sequence continues at coordinate 4,907,135 of NZ_JBSRZV010000001.1, read as the reverse complement.
AGAAACTGTGGCTGACAGATCAAAAGAGTTTTTCAACATTGTAGTCCGGCGGCGTTGCTAGCTTGAGCTCATCAGGTCGGAGCGCCGCCCGCTATCTCGAGATGTGAAACCTCGCCGAGCAATCTTCGCGCAGCTGTTTCGTTGTCCGTTGAAGGCGAAAACCGATCGATGCGCTTTGCAAGACGAGTTGCAACGTGAGTAGGCACCTCAGCGTGCTTGCCACTAAGCCACACCGCGATCCCGAGTGAAGAGTGACTACTTGGAACAGTTCGATCGTCCGCTATGCGCGAGCACGCACGTCGAGATGCCAATGATGGAGATTTACGCCGCATCCTTCTTCCGCTGGGGACTCAGAAGCAGAGTCAAGACCCGTGCACCTTATTTCCTCCGCGCAGACAGGTAGTCGAACGTCGAAAGAGCGTGACAGCGAACGATGTCGAACAACTCTTCGACTTGGACATGCTCGTCGGTGCCCCCCATCCCGCGTGGCGCCGGGCCATAGATAACGGCGGGCACCCCGCGGTTGCGCCAGAGCCGCGCATCGGTGCTGCCCAACCCCGGAATAAGTTGCGGCGGCGCACCAGTAATTGCCTCAGCATTTTTGGCGACGATTCCCACGAAATCGTGGTCCGGTTCGGTCCAATTCGCCTCGCCGCTTGTTAAGATTTCGTACGAGAAATCGTAGCTCTGGCGAAGCTTCTCGATGTATTCGAGAGCGTCTTGGATGAGCACGCCCATCGGCAGTCTAAAGTCCACCTCAAACGTGCAGTGTGACGCAATCATGTTGACGTTGGTGCCAGCATTGATACGGCCCACGTTCATAGTAACGCGACGGGCATTCTCGGAAGCACCGTCGCCGAACGCAAGGTCGTATGCTGCTCCCGCCTGTGCCAGCGCCGCAACGATACTCGGTGGCTCCTGGAAGTCGAACTGTCCGAATTTGCGCAGATCTGCGATCAAAGCCGATGCCTGATCTACCGCACTTGGGCCAACATGGACGTAGGCGCCGTGCCCGCCCTCAGTCTCGACCTTAAAGCGAATCCACAGCAGCCCCTTTTCTCCGAGGCGGAGCGTGTGACGGCTGCTCGGTTCGCCGACGAGAACTGCCGTTCCGGTGATCTCCTGCGGACAAACATCAAAGAGATGACGGGAGCCATTCGGCCCAAAGGTTTCCTCGTCGGAGACCACAGCCAAAGTTAGGCGTCCATCGAACTGACCGATGCCCATCGCATGCGCATAAGCGTAGGAGACGATCGATGCGGTCGTCCCGACTTTCATATCGGCGACGCCGCGTCCGTAAATCGCACCATCGCGTTCGTGCGCTTCCCAGGGATCAATACTCCATTGCATCGCGTCAGGCACGGGAAAAACATCGATATGCCCGTTCAACACAAGATGTCTGTCGCGAGTGCCGAAAGTGGTGGTCGCGACGAGATTTGGCATCGTCTCGTCTCGATTCTCCATACGGTAGGGAACATCGCGGGCGTCGAGGAAATCGCGGACGCACTGCATGGCTGAGCGCGTATCTCCAGGGGGATTTGGCGATCTTTCTTTAACCAGCTCTCTCACCAATTTAAGGATCACCTCACGATCCTCCTCGATCTTCGCGAGTAGCGCCTGGCGTGAGGTGAGGTTTGTGTTCGATTTCATTTCGCTCTTGCCTTAGTCAATTCGATGAATGCAGGACACGTCGATTCGCACGTTCACCTCGTCGCCCTGCACGGGTGCTCTTGAATGCCGGAAGAATGACTGCATAAGCAGTTGTTCACCTGACAAGGATAGGATCAGTCGCGTCACGCCGCCTGTGAAGACGGCGCTCGTTACACGAGCCGTCATGCTTCCGGGGCCGTCACCCAAGCTCACATGCTCGGGTCTGATCATCACTGCGGCTTTGCCGTCCCTGCCAGCCAGGGGAAAGGACAGACCGCGGTCCGATGTGAAGCGATTGTGCTCGATCCGACCCTCGATCAGCGTGCATTCTCCGATGAAATTCGCTACGAACGCGCTCGCGGGCGTTTCGTAGATTTCCGCCGGGGTGCCCAGCTGAGCCAATCGGCCGGCGTTCATCACTGCGATGCGGTCAGAAAACACGATGGCCTCTTCCTGATCATGCGTCACGAGTATGGTAGTGACGTCGATCTTGGCGATCAGGCGCTTCAACTCGTCGCGTAGCCGTACCCGCAGCTGTTTGTCGAGGTTCGAGAATGGTTCGTCTAGAAGCAGGACGGCAGGCCGTATCGCAAGGGCGCGCGCAAGGGCGACACGTTGTTGCTGGCCTCCGGACAATTGCCTGGGATATCGCGCTGCAAGATGGGTCAACTCGACAAGTTCAAGCATCTCCGCGACGCGCGCGTTGCGCGCCTTGCGCGGGACATTGATGTTGACTAGTCCGAACGCGACGTTCTCCTCGACGGTCATGTGCGGGAAGAGCGCGTAGCCTTGGAAGACCATGCCCGTGTCGCGACGATAGGGAGGCATGCCCGTGGCTTCGCGGCCATCGATGACGATCGAGCCGGACTCCGGCTCCATGAACCCCGCGATCATCCGCAATGTTGTCGTCTTGCCGCAGCCCGAAGGACCTAGGAGACAGAGCACTTCTCCCTTTTGTACCGAAAGCGTCAAGTCGTCGACGGCAACGGCGTGGCCGAACGTCTTGCACACATTCCGTATGTCGACGGTCGACGTTGTAGTCTGGGTCATACGGTCTTGCTCATGCCGAACAGCCCCTCGACGATGAGGAGGAGCCCCACCGTTCCAAACACGACGAGCGCGGACACCGCCGCAATGATAGGCTCGAAGCTTTGCTCGACATAGGTGAAGATCTGGACCGGAAGGGTGGTCTGCCCGCCGTAGCCGAGGAAGATTGACAAGGTGATGTTTCCGAACGACGTCACGAACGCAAATACCGCGGCAGACATCATCGTCGGGGCAAGGATCGGCAGCGTGATCCGGATCAGGACACGCAGTGGCGAGGCCCTGAGATTCATTGCCGCAAATTCCAGATTTTGGTCGAAGTGAACCAGGCCGGATAGCAGTGTTCGCACGACGTAAGGAAGGGTAATCAACACGTGACCGATAAAGAGGCCGACCACGCTCTGGTTGAGCCGGAGCCAGACCAAAGCCTGCAGAAGACCGAGGCCGATCACAACCATCGGCACCACCAGCGGAGAGAGCGCCAGGCCGAGGAGAAGCGTTTTGCCGGGAATAGCGTGACGAGCGAGGGCAAACGAGGCTGCTAGCCCAATGACGAGCGACGTGATTGTTGCGATCGTCGCCAGCTTTGCGCTGACCCAGAACGCGTCCATGAAGACGTCATCTGAAATCGCGGCGTAGTACCAACGAAGCGACAGCCCGTCCGGCGGAAAGCGAAGGGCCCGACCGGCCGTCAAAGAAGAGGCTATGACGATGATCACCGGCGCCAGGAGGCAAATATAGACGGTGATGCGTAGCAAACGTCCACTGACCGACAGGGCATGATCGACCAAAGATTTACGCACGAGCCGCCCCCGCGTCCTGCGTCTTTCTGGTCCGAATCCTCGAAGCCGCCGTCACCACAATGGTCAGCGCGAGCAGGATGAACGAGAGGGCAGATCCGAAGCCCCAGTTCAGATAGGTCAGGATCTGGTCGTAGACGATGCTGCCGATCATTTGCACGCGCTGCCCGCCGATCAATCTCGGCGTTACGAACGCGGATACGCTGGCCGTGAACACGAGGCTCGATCCAGCGACGATTCCCGGCACCGATAGCGGAAGAACGACCCGAAGCAGTGTAACCCATCGCGTAGCCTTCAGATTGGCCGCAGCGAGCTCGAGTGCCGGATCGATCTGAATAACGACGCTCATAATAGACAGGATCATGAACGGCAGGAACTGCATCACGAGAACGAGGACGACGGAGGGGCCGTTGAATAGTAGAGCTCCGGGCGTATCGATAAGGCCGAGCGCCAGTAACAGCGAGTTGACGATGCCGTTACGTCCTAACAGGACCAGCCACCCGAACACGATGACGATAAGACTGAGTGTGAGCGGCAGTACAACCAAGATGACATACCAGCGGCGCCTGTAGGGGGGCATCCGACCCATGGCGTAACCGACGGGGAAGCCCAGGAAGACGCTGATCAAGGTGCAAAGCACCCCATAGCCGATCGTCTCTGCGAAGACTCGTAAATAGAACGGATCGAGCAAGGCTCGATCGTAGTGTTCCAGGGATGGAAAGCCGGCGGTCCCCGTACCCTTGAAGCTGGCCGCCAGAAGTCCCATCAGGGGCATGATTAGGAAGAGGCCGATGACCAAAATCATCGGCAAAACCATCAGCAAGATAGACACTCGCCGGCGCATGGACTGTTTAATCCCGATTCAGTCGTGCGATGTCAACGTATCGCCTTGTTGAATTCTTCGGACCACAGGCTGCGCGACTTCGCGACCTTCTCCCAATCTACTTTCTTGAACCCATCAAGAGCGTCTCCCTTGAATACAAGATCCTTGCCGACCGCGTCCGATATGGCGATCTTAGTCACGGGTGAGTAGCGGAAGAACTCGACCATCGGAGCGATTGCTTCGTCGGAAAGCTGCTGATCGATATAGGCAAGTGCGGCTTCACGGTTCTTTGAATTTTTTACAAGATTCAGGTAGTTCAACAGCCCGAACACGCCTTCCTTAGGAAGGATGGTGGCGAGCGGGGTGCCGCTCTGGCGGATAGAATAGGTGCGGCCGTCCCAAAACGGACCCGCCCAGACCTCCTCCTGTTGGTAAAGTTGCGCGAGGTTAGTTGTTGCAGGCGAGGTCGTTGCGACGTTCGCCCGTATCGCGCTCAAGAACGAAAAGGCCGGTGCGAGATGGTCAACATCGCCGCCCGTAGCAGCACCGATGCCGAGCAGTGTTAGGAGGCCACCGGTGTTCTCGGGGCTGATCAGAGCGAGCTTGCCTTTGAGATCAGCGCGAGCGAGGTCGCTGTAGGAGCTCAGCGGCTGTTTCACATACCTCGAATTGCAGGCCAAGATGATCGCATTGGTAAGATACGGTACGCCGTAGGCGCCGAATTCCCGCACCGCCGGCTTGAGCTTAGCGAGGTTTTTGACCTCTGCCTCTGTAATCTTCTCGACAACATCGTTGGCGATGATGTCCGGCATGTTCGGGCTGTCAGCCATGATAATGTCGAAGGGCGGATTGTCTTTAGAGGCGATCAGCTTGGCAACTGCTGCCGACGCTTGACCGGGCTGGTATTTGACTTGAAGGCCTGTACGTTTACGAAGCGGCTTGGCCACGTACTCGTTTAACAGCCGATCCCAATCACCGCCGTAACCGTTAATATTCAGGACAATCCCATCAAATTTCTTGGACTGCGCTCGCACTATTGCAGGAGCAGCAATGATGGCCGCAACCGCAGACAGAAATGTTCGGCGATACATGCAAAGCCCCTTTCGAAAACCCAACCCCGTTCCAAGATAGGCGGCCCGCTCACGCCATAGCAAAAACCGGGAACATATGCCGAAGTCACCCGTATTTGCGTCGCATCTCGATAGCTGTGCATTTCAGCGTTGGGCCATTTAGTATAGTTAGTATACAGAGAATGTCAAGTGGCGAGCGACGGAATCTCACAGCGTTTCTCAGGAGTTCTTCCTGATCAGTCTGGTCAATGTTGCCTGGCTGTGTAATTGAGTCTGGATAGCGTCGATCGCTCGCTCCATATCTTCTCTCAACCAAGATACTCAATGGCCCCGTCATCAAAGCGAGCCCCCATATCAGGCAGCGGACGATTCCTTTATCAGGCCGTGACCGAGACGCTGCGTTCGCGGATAGCGTCTGGCGACTATGCGCGGGGAGAGCGAATCCCGAGTGTCGACGAGTTGGCCGCTGAACTCGCTGTGAGCAACATCACGATGAGGCGTGCCATTCGGGACCTCACGCTTGAAGGGCTCTTGATAGGACGCCAAGGTCTCGGCGTTTTTGTCGCCGACGACAAGCGGATTATTCGTACTATCGATGCAAGCAAGCTTTCTGCGCTTGACGAAGAGATGCGTGCTTCCGGTATCGAGGCTAGTCTCTACGACCGAGGTATCTCAGTCGTGCCTCCGACCGATGAGGCATTCCTGAAGGGTCTCGTTTCGCCCCACGCGTCACTCTATCGGCTGGAGCGCTTACTGCTTGCCGATGGCAAGGTGGTGGGGCTCGACACCCTTTGGCTACCGAGGGGGCTGGCGGACAAGCTAAAGGATCATCTGCATGGCGAATTTATCCTTCCGCTGTTGCCGCGATATGGGATTCTTGTTGACCACATGAAGTACCAAGTTGAGGCTACGACCGCGCCTGAAGATCAGGCAAAGGTGCTGGCTGTGGTATCAGGTCATCCGTTACTGGTCATGCGCTACTTTCCGATGACGAAGGACGGTCGACCGATTTTGGCGGGGCAGAATGTGACCCGCGCAGATCGATTTACCTACAACTTTACGAGCCGCGCCGAATAGCGACTGAACTTCCTCCGAATTGATGGACACCCGTAGTAGGCTCGAAGAGCCAGGAGGTGTCGGATGGGAAGGACGTCAACGTCGGTCGTTTACGGCGACTAAGGGCAAGGTCGCTGCATAAAACCCCCGTTCTGACCGGGTCGCGAGGGGGGGGGGCAGTTTTCCATGTCGCCCGACAGCGGTTGATCTCGTAGCGTCGAGCGGGCGCTCGAGGGGATCTGTCGCCAAGGAGCTTGGCCTGCGCGATTCCGCGCTGCGGGGGGGGAGCGGCGAGGGGGCCGGCTGGAGCTAACGGCGGCGACGCGATGTGCAGGCGACGTTGCCGTAGGGCGGATCACGCGGCAGAGATCGCGCCTTTGTACCGAGAGAACGAGCGTTTGCGCATGGAGCGCGACATTAAAAAAAACGTCGATCGCAATCTTTGCTGGAACACGGACAAGAGATTCCGCTTCATCGAAGATCGCCGCGCCGATTATCCGGAGACGCTCCTGTACGACGTGGTCGGTGTTTCGCCGGCCGGCTATTATGCTTGGCGCTCGCGCCCGGAGAGCCGACGATTGGCCTCTGATCGTGAGCTCGTCGACGACATCAGGCGAGTCCACCGCGACACCCGCGGGCGCTATGGCAGCCCGCGTATCCATGTCGAGTTGAAGGCCAGGCCGCGGGCGAGTTGTGGTCGCATCGAGCGGTTGATGCGGCGTCGCGGCATCAGCGCCATCATGGCGCGGCGACGCCGGGTGCGGACCACCGACAGCCACCACGACCTGCCGATCGCCCCGAATCTGCTCGATCGCAACTTCATCGCCGGTGCTCCGAATCAGATCGTATCCATTCGGCGCAGGCCGCAGGGCTACCGCTTGAGCAGTCCAGGGTTCTCTTTGTAGAACCTGATCAGCTCGATCAGGTTCTCGATTTCGAAGTCGGTGAACGCCTTGACGCCGTTTTCTACAACACCATAGACCCAGATGACGCCGTCCTTGATCTCCATTTTGATCGAGATGTCGCGTAGCCAATCTTCGTCTTCGCCAAGGTCCTTCGCGACTTGGATGATGATGGTGACGTGATGGACCATGTTGACGTGAGTGCTCATGCTGCTTGAGCGGAGAGTGTTGATGCCGGCGTGCAATTCCAGGGCAGAAGCTCGTCCAGGCGATGAGCTGGGTGGGTGGCGATGCGAGCAAGGGCATCGGCCAGCCACACCTGCGGGTCGACGCCGTTCATCTTTGCCGTGACGATCAGGCTGTACATCGAAGCAGCGCGCCGTCCACCGAGATCCGATCCGCAGAACAACCAGGACTTCCGGCCAAGAGCGAGGCCTCGCAAGCGCCGTTCGGCGGCATTGTTGGAGAGGCACACGCGTCCATCTTCCAGGAACGGCGTGAAGCTCGCCCAACGCTTGAGGATGTAGTTGAACGCCTTGGCCAGGTCGTGACCACAAGACAGTTTGGCGGGCTGTTCGCGCATGTAGACCTGAAGGTCCTCGACCAGAGGCCGGCTCAGCGTCTGTCGCAGTTCCAGACGCCCCTCCGGGCTTCTGCCATCGATGGAGCGTTCGATCTCGAACAGCGCATCGATCCGCCGCACGACCTCGATCGCGATCGGAGAGAGCGGGATTTCCTTTTTTCCGGCGCCCTTGCGCCGGGCATTCTCTTCAATGTCGGCCATGGCAAAGAACGGGCGCCGTCCGTGCGACCAGCAGGCAGCCTCCCGGATCGGTCCGGGCTGGCGCCCCGCCAGATAGAGCTGGTTGTACCCGTCATAGGCGTCGGCCTGCAGGATGCCGGCTACCCGCCAGATGCGCCTGGGGATGCTCGCCCTTGCGGTCGCGTGAGTAGTAGAACATCGCTGCCGGTGGGCCTGCGCCCCAAACGGTCGGTCGTCCCGGACGTAGATCCAGCACCGGCCCGTATCGGTCTTTCCCTTGGCCAGCACCGGCACGGTCGTATCATCGGCACGAAGGCGCTCGGCCGCCATCACATGGGCTTCCACCAGGCGCAGCAGGGGATCCAACGACGCACAGACCGCCCCAACGGCATCGGCTATGGTCGACAGTGCGATCGGCACGCCTTCCAGCGCGTAGCGCCTCGGCCTGGCGGTTGAGTGGCTGATGCTGGCCGAACTTCTCGAACATGATCATGCAGGAGGCTCGGGCCAGCCCATCCCCGAGCGATGGCATGGAACGGCGCCCGCGCCTGGCTGATCTTCTCGCAATCGCGGCGGGAGAACTTCTCCCGGACCGTCTCACCTTCCACTGGCGCGGCACCACTTCCAGCGTGCGCGTCACGTCCTCGCAGGGCTTGCGCAGGCGATTGCTGCCGCAGCATTCGCAAGCCGTCGGACCATCGATCACCACCCGCTCCCGGGGCAGGTGCTTGGGGAAGGTCTGGCGCTCGGCGCGCTTGCGGGTAAATCCGCGCACCGTCGTCGTCTTGGCCACAGCCTGTTCCGCCGCCAGCTCGTCCTCGGTCGCGTCGGCTTCCAGCTCTTCGGACGGCAGCGCCAACTGCTCAATTAGCCGCGCCGAACGTTCCGACCGTTGCCCATAGATCTGATGCTTCAGTTTGGTGATCTGCAGCTTCTGCTGCGCAATCAGTGCCTCGCCTTTCGACGCTTTCGCGCGGGCGACCGCGAGCTCGGCGGCGATCTCCAAACCCTTCGCGCGCTCGGCTGCCAGCGCCGCCTTCAGGGCGGCAACGTCATCCGGAGCAGCGTCGCAAATCCGCATTCATGCGACGCAGTGAATCACAGATTGAATGCGTTGGGACTCCCCAAATGCGGGCAACTGGGAGATTTTCCTGGATTAGCCCGCGCTCTGCGGCCGCCAGCTCAGTTGGGGATTCCACCAGTCGATGCCCTCGAGCATGTAAGCCATTTGCGCTGCCGAGATCGACACCGCGCCGGCCCACGCCGACGGCCAGATGAACTTGCCGCGATCCAGGCGCTTGGCATAGAGCGACATGCCCAACCCGTCATGCCAGAGAATCTTGACCAGATCGCCGCGGCGGCCCCCGGAAGATATAGAGATCGCCGGTATGGGGATCGCGCTTCAAGCTTTCCTGAACCGCAAGCGCCAAGCTTTGCATGCCCCGACGCATGTCGGTGTGGCCAGTCGCGATCCAGACCCTGACGCCGCTCGGGACCGGGATCATTGTCGTCGCAGGAGCTCAAGAACCCGCTGCAGCGCCTCGCCGTCGACGTCCCGGTCAACGCGAACACGACAGCCACCGCCAAGCTCGATCTCGATGATTCCGGCCCTTGCGCGCTGCGCAGGCGGTGAAGGCGCCAGTTGTGGCGTGTCGCTCGAGATCGGAGCCGCTACCGGTGTGATCTCGACGGGAACGAGAGCTGGCACGGAATCACCCAGTCGCCCCTGGCGTGCCTATCGACGCCAGGTGAACAGCAGGCTATGAGCCACCCCGTGCCGGCGCGATGCGGTAAGCCTCGCCAAGCTGTTGTGCGCGGACGAGCTCACGGCGGTGTGGGTGCCGGACGAGCGCCACGAGGCTATGCGCGATCTCTCGCGCGCCCGTCAGGCAGTGAAGAAGGACCTCCAGCGCAAGCGTCAGCAGATCTCGTCATTGATGCGAACGCTATCATAGTTATGTGTGACAGCTTTTCGTCTTTCGACGTTCTCATAGAGCGCAGTGCGGACGATAGTGGTTGTACCCCACGCACAAGACGCGTTCTGTATATATGGTCGCCGCAATCGTACGCCTGCTTGGTTCGAAACGTACCAACTATATTGCTCTTATTCCTAGTGGCGGCATTGTTGCTCTTTTCACGTTGAGGTAGATCGGACAACCAACGAAGGAATACTGACTCATAATGCCGCCGGAATTTCTTAGCCTACTAGCGAAGATCTACCGGCGCTCCGGTCGGAGGCGAGAAATCTTCTGCAAATCTTGCCATTTGCGCGGCACATGACGTGGCGCTGTAGCGCCAGCAGGCAACGAGCCTGTGCGAACGTGGTCACTCCAGCCGCGAATGCATCCCAATGCAGGTGACAAGCGAGCACCGCATCTATTCTACAAACATCTGTTGTCTCTCTCCGGTGTAATGAGGTCGGCGAACCATGCTTCGCTTTTATTTCAGTCTTGCAGGGCAGCAAAATGTCGAAGACCCCTTTGGGCTGGCATTCGAGAATGAGCTGCAGGCGTTTCGCGCGGCCGAACGATTTGCGAAGGACCTGGCAAACACTCAACCTTCGCTGCGGGGCACCACTAGCGTAGTCGTTACACGAAAGGATCGAGACGAAATGTATCTTATAAGCATATGATCAATATCCCGATCCCAGCTAAACTAAATTCACCCCCCGGGCGTCCCAACATCCAATCCCTGATTGATTGACTGTAGGCCTTGCAAACAATGGAGTTCCGGCGCCGCGAATCACGCCCGTCCAAACAAGGGCGCTTCCCTGCGTTTAAATATCTTCCTAAGAATTCGGCAAGTATCGTGCCTCTATTGTGGTATGAAACAGGATTACGCGGACTCACCGCCGATGCGCGAGTAAAATAGACTAGCGCGTCTTGAGGTCGATTCAAGCATTTGAGCGCATATCCATAGTTGCTGAGCGCTTCATCGTTTCCATTCAGGGCTATGTGTCACCCGATTTTCGTCAGCACCCGGTCGGGTACCTGACCGCCGGAATTTTCGAGAACCAGGATGCCGATCGATTCGAGACGTACGCGTTTTCAATTGGCCCAAGCGATAGCAGCGATCTGCGGAAGCGATTGGAAAGGTCCTTTCACCGCTTTATCGATTGCCATGACAAGAATGACAGTGAAGTCGTGGAAGCGATCAAAGTTGCGCAGATAGATATTCTCGTAGATCTTGCGGGCCACACACAGAACGCCAGGCTCTCCTTGTTCGCATCTAGACCCGCTCCGGTGGTCATTAACTTTCTTGGTTTCGCTGGGACATTGGGGAGCAAAGAACTATCGGATTACATCATCGCCGATCACATCGTCTTACAGGAGCAATTGACCAATGGAAGCCGCCACAATTGGGTTAGACATTTCGAAGCACGTATTTCACATCCATGCAGTTGATGACCAAGGCCAAGTGGCCGGTCGCCAACGTCTCCGGCGAGGCGAGATCGTGTCGTTCTTCTCCTCGCTCGCACCTTGCCTGGTCGGCATCGAAGCCTGCGCGACTGCTCACCACTGGGCGCGGGAGATTCGGCAGTTTGGACACGATGTCAGATTGATTCCGCCAGCCTATGTTAAACCCTACCTACGAAGAGCAGCCAAGAATGACGCCGCTGACGCGGCCGCGATCTGCGAAGCGGTCAGTCGTCCTAATATGCGGTTCGCCCAATCAAGAGCGCTGATAACCAGGGCTTCTTGATGCTTCATCGTGCAAGAGGCTTGCTGGTCCGCCAACGCACCATGACAGCTTGCGCCATTCGGGCTCACTTTGCTGAGTTCGGAATCATCGTCAGGCAAGGCCGGCAACGGGTGGATGGTTTGGTGGACTTGTTGGATGACGAAGAACTGACGGTACCGGCCCACGCCCGCATCGCACTGGCCGTCCTTGTGAGCCAACTGAAGGAATTGCACCGGCGGGTCGCGGCCATCGAGCGCGAACTGGCTGAGATCCAGCAAGTAAATCCGATGGCGAAGTTGCTGTCCTCGATTCCCGGGATCGGTCCCATTACGGCCACGGCTCTCGTCGCGACCGTACCGGACGCGACCATGTTCCGCTCCGGGCGGGAGTTCGCGGCCTGGGTTGGCCTGACGCCTAAGCAGAATTCCACCGGCGGGAAGCACCGGCTCGGCCGCATAACAAAGCAGGGCGATTCCTATCTCAGGCACTTGCTTGTCATCGGAGCACGCAACGTCGTTCGGTACCCAAAGGCACGCTCCCGGGTTGGAGGCGGCTGGATCGAAGCCTTGCTTGAACGGCGTCGGCCGATGGTCGTCGCCATCGCCGTTGCCAACAAGTTGGCCCGGATCGTCTGGGCGATGATGACGACCGGGGAATTCTATCGGCCTAAGCTCGCGACCTGAATGTCGCGTGTGTTGGCCACGTTATGGTGTGAGGGCAAATGACAGCATGACCGGCGGAGCTGGGGATCGAGCAAGCCCGAAGAGCTTTAAGCGCAACAAGCGCGACCCGTTGATGAGGCCTCGATCCGCGATCTCCATCAGGGCCAGCGGCCATGGCATCGGTCGCACAAACAGGCCGTATACATGAACGCACCCGACCGGTACCCAAAGTGCTGCTGAAATCCCTTGCATCCGCGGGGCCAATGGTATGGACCCCGCCCTCGCCGCGGTGGAATCTCGAGCGTCAACTGCAGTGAAGGAGGATATCATGCAGGTCGTTCGTATAGGTCTAGATCTGGCGAAGTATGTCTTCGAAGTTCACGGCGTCGACAACCACGGGAAAGTCGTTGTGCGAAAGAGGTTGCGTCGCGATGCGGTGGCCGGCTTTTTCGCCAATTTACCGGCCTGCCTGGTCGGCATGGAGGCTTCCAACGGGGCACATTATTGGGCTCGCGTGCTCACCGCGCTTGGCCATCAGGTCCGACTGATCAGCCCTCAGTTCGTGACGCCATACGTCAAGTCAAACAAGAACGACCAGAACGATGCGGAAGCCATCTGCGAAGCGGTCGGCCGTCCGTCCATGCGCTTCGTGCCACCGAATCAACCGATCAGCTGGCGGTACAGGCTGTCCACCGCATTCGCCGACGCCTGGTCGCCGACCGGGTCAGGCTCGCCAACCAGATTCGCGGTCTTCTGTCCGAGCATGGCATTGTCATTGCCCGTGACATCGCGCAGCTGCGGCGCGGCCTCGCTGTCATCGTAGGAAACATCAATGACGGCCTCAGCGAGATGCTCCGAGCGCTCATGAGGGAATTGCAAGAGGAGTTGTCCGAGCTTGATAGCCGCGTTGCAGCCTATGACCGCCGGATAAGGGAAATCTTCCGTACGAATGAGCAGTGCCAGCGGCTCGGCAAAATCGAAGGCGTCGGACCTGTGACGGCGACAGCCTTGATCGCCGCCGTGGGCGATAGAAGCTGTTTCAAGAACGGCCGCCAGTTCGCGGCTTGGCTTGGCCTGGTGCCGAAGCAGCGATCCAGTGGAGGGCGGTCCCGCTTGTTCGGCATCAGCAAACGCGGCGATCGATACCTGCGGACGCTGATGATTCACGGAGCTCGCGCCGCTTTAAGTCGGGCCACTGGCAAGCAGGATCCGCGAAGCCGCTGGCTCGGCAAAATCCGGCAACGGCGCCATCCCAATGTCGCGGCCGTGGCTCTTGCCAACAAGAACGCGCGGATCGTGTGGGCTATGCTCACAGGCGACGCAGCTTATGCGCCGGCGCTGTCGGTGAAGGCGGCCTGAAACGAAGCGGCAATCAAGGAAAGGAGGTCTCACCCGGCAATTGCAACAAATGGCAGGAGATGGCGAAAACGGTCACCCCGTCGCTTCCCGAACCTGATGTGTGGACCGGCACGGCTTGCGCCGATGTCTCGGGGCCGTTGAGGTGGAAGCGGGCGAAAACCATCGAGGCTCGCGGCGGAGACGTTGTCCAGCCGCATCAAGAAGCCGGATATACGTCTGCAGTTGTGACCGTCGATCCTGATCAAGCCGGTCGTTGCAATCGGGCGGGGTCCATATACGTCTATACATGAAGCTCTCGACGAAGCCGTTCTGCATGGGCTTTCCCGGTGCTGAAGTGCCAATCGATGGCTGCGTCCTTGCACCAAGCCAGCATGGCGTTGCAGGTGAACTCGGTGCCATGGTCGGACACGATCATTCCTGGCTTGCGGCGTCGCTCGACGATTGCCGCGAGTTTGCGGGCCACGCGCTCCGAGATCGACGTGTCCGGAATGGCGCCCAGGCATTCCTTGGGGACGTCGTCGATGATGTTGAGGATGCGGAAGCGTCGACCATTGGCGAACTGGTCGTGGACGAAGTCCAGCGACCAGCGGGCATTGGGCTTGGCCTCGACTAGGATCGGGGCCCGTGTCCCGGCGGCCTTGCGGCGAGCCCGCCGCTTGCGGACGGTGAGCCCTCGCAATAAAGCCGGTAGATCCGGTTGATCCCCGATGGCTCGCCCTCCCGCCGCAGCAGGACGAACAGGCGGCGATAGCCGAAACACCGCCGCTCGTTGGCGAGATCGCGCAATCGGCCACGCAGAACGGCGTCCGGCGGACGACTGGAGCGATAGCGGATCATCTTCCGATCCGCACCCACGATCGAGCAGGCCCGGCGTTCCGACAGGCTCATGACGGCCTGCAGATGCGCGACCGCAGCGCGCTTGGCGGCGGGCCCTACCATTTTTTTGAAAGGAGCTCGCGAAGTGCGGCTGCATCAGCATCTGCTCGGCCAGGAGCTTCTTCAGCTTCCCGTTCTCCTCCTCCAGGGCCCTCAACCGCTTCGCCTCGGAAACGTCCATGCCGCCGAATTTGGCCTTCCAATTGTAGATCGTCGCCTCGGAGACCCCGTGCTTGCGAGCCAAATCGGCCGTCTTCGCCCCGGCCTCATGCTCCTTCAGCACCGCAATAATCTGCTCTTCCGTGAACCGTGCTCGCTTCATCTGTCCGTCCTTCTTCGGGCCGGACTCTAACTCCTTCTGGAGGAAATACTCAGCGGCAGGTCAGGACGTCTGGGACAACGATTTCGTCGATTTTGTCGAAGAGGCGCGTCTCACCTCACAGGGCGAATCCGATGACGAAATCGCCTTCGGGGCTCTCAGGGGCTTCCCGGACGCGCGCTACGGCACTCGCGACGGACAAGCCAGGCCTCATGGGAAGGGCGCAACGAGAATCCGGCTGCCATCGAGAACGAGCTTGGACTCATCATTCTGCGGACCAGCTCGCCCACCTCGACGGAAGTCTCGACCGGTGGCCCGCGACCACGACAGCGGGCCCAATGCCGAATCCGGTTCAACGAGCGATCGACTCACAAACACCTACTTGGAGCCAGACGGCAGCCGGTGCAGAGCTCGGTGGCTTTGCGGGAGATAGTCGACCAGCTGCTCCCGCAAAGGATCTATATCACCTACTCCAAACTGTGCGGCTCGTTTAGCGTCGCCGTTATTTTCACCAAGCCTGCACCGCGACGACCCATGCTTACGATTTTCGAAGCCATGCATTTGGAGCGCAAGTAAGATTCGTCCCGAAGGCATCAGTGTAATAAGTATCGATTAAGAATCCTGATTGCTCGACCAACAGCAGTCCGTCAATGATCTCTCTATCAGCCCTCATGGGATTGTCTTCAATTACGTAATAGTCCCCTGATACCAGAAAGCGGTTCAGGTAAGAGAACATCGAAAATATCTGTACGTGCGCGTCGTCGATAACAAGCCAAGGATGAGGGAGCCTCATCAGCAGGTTTTCATCAAAGGAAGCGACGTCCGAAAGATCAGCCTCATGAAAGGTGAGAAATGGGTGCTTTGCCCTTTCATGAATACATTTGGGGTGCAGATCAAAAGAATGCACTTCACCGGGATCATCACAAAGCACTGACATGTGATCAGCAAGCCAAAGTCCGCTTCCACCCTGATAGGAACCGAGTTCAACGATTGTCTTTGGCTGAAGTTCCCAAATGAGCCTTGTATAAAGAGCGAGATCAAAAGGGGTTTTTATGTGTATTAATCCTTTGTACGTCAGCGCCAAGGCACCGATCTTGGTGGAGCGCTTGTCAAAGCTCTTCGGGTAAATAGTCGACATCCATCCTCGCGCCGACGGTTTCGCAAAGCGGTCGGAATAGTCAGCATTCAGGACGCTACTTATTGCAATTTCCATATCAAGAAGTCCGCCTGGCTTTATTTGCTCGGGATAGTTCTTGTGGGCGGCTTCCCAAAAGGCCTGGTATCCAGAAGCGAGTTTCATAGGTCTATCTCCGTACTTGCCTGTCATTTTGTCTCACGAGAGCGTGGCCTACACCGCAATGGGTGTAACTTTGGCTTGATCTAGTTCTAAACCTGAGCGATTTGGCTGCTGATTCGCTTCCGCCGAAGTTTCATGGCCTCGCGCCTTCTTCTTGAAGCATAGTGCAACCACTTCAATCTTTCTTCCCGCCGGACGAATTCGAGGCGACCGCTTGGCTGCTCCTCGACGATAAGCAGCATCTGCGGTTTGCCTTAACGAGGGCCGACATCGGACAACTTTTCCTAGCATCTCCTGAGCTGCTACGAGCGCTTTTGTCGCAGTGCCTCGTTGCTCCTCATTCAGCAATCGGCGTGCCAATCGCCAAATATGGCGATCGCTGGCGTAACGAGAGTGAAGGCACGCATACATACCAGTCAGCCGACTGTAGTGGTCCGCCATACTTTGTCCGGTTCGCAGCAACGGAGCCATCGACCGGACATGCTTAAAGGCTCAGCATGATCTCGGCCGCCTGGCGGCTCAGCCTCGAACGTCTGGTGAGAGGATTAGTGACATCTGTCGTCTTCCCCGCAAGGCGGTTGGCATTGGGGTGTCTCATCGGCCGTCATCATTTGTAAGAATGGTCGGCCGGCCCTGCCGCTTTCGGAGCTCGCAAGTCGCCTTCGGTACTTCTATCGAATGACTCGGATCATCGGTCCCAACTGAGCCGCTCCGAGTACTTCCACCAGGGTATCCACTGCGCCTTCGAAAGACATAAATACTTCAATACCATGGAACGCGCGATCAGGCCTCCACCGAGCACGCCTTCAATTCACTCCCATCCAGGCCTTTCTTGCTAGTGTTCCGACTCACATTTCGCAATCGTAGGTTCGCATGGCTGTGCCGATGATGAAGGTAGACAGCGACGGCATATCCGATGGCGATGTAGCAGCTTGCCGCTCGGATATTGAGCGATGAGGGCGCGCCGATGCGGCATAAGAGGCGCAGGCGCTGGCTCCGAGAGCCCGTCTCGTACTGACCTGTGCGGAGGAAGGAAGGTGGCGGCCAAGCTGGGGCTGGATCGGCAGACCGTAGGCAAGTGGCGGCGGCGTTTTATGGCGCAGTGCGTGGCCAGGCCGTGCGACGAGCCACCCTCCGGCGCGCCGCGCAGGACTGACTATGCCGTCTCATCGCTACGAGCGCAACCGCACAGGCGAGTTCCGCAAGTTCTTGACAAGTCGTCCGTGAAGAACCGTCAACGGCTTGATTTGGAGCCGAAAAAGAGCGACGAGGGGACAATATGATTTGCCAGAAAACGTGATTGCGAGGGAGGATTCCTTGCAAATCTGATTCGTGATTCTGTGGTTGCGAAGGACTTCGTTGCGAAGGCCGATGCGACCAAAGGAACGACGCGACAGTGGCCAGGCCGATCTGCTGCGGTCACGGCTGGATGCGATCATCGACATGGACCATGCGCTGGTGAAGCTGGCGCGGACGATCGACTGGCCGTTCCTCGAGCAGCGGCTCGGAGCAGTCTATGAGGACAAGCCGGGCCGGCCGCCGCTGCCGACGCGGCTGATGGCTGGATTGGGCATTCTCAAGCACACCTACGACCTCTCCGAGGAGGTTCTGTGCGAGCGCTGGGTGGAGAACCCCTATTACCAGTTCTTCTGTGGCGAGGAGTTCTTCCAGCACCGCCTGGTGTTCGACCGCTCCTCGCTGACGCGCTGGCGCCAGCGCATGGGCGAGGAGAAGCTGCAGGCGCTGCTCCAGGAGAGGAGAGCCTCTCGGTCGCCACCGGGACCGAGGCGATCAGGCCGTCCGATCTCAATCGCGTCATTGTCGACACCACGGTGCAGCCCAAGAACGTGATGTTCCCGACCGACGCGCGGCTTCTGAACCGCGCCCGCGAGATCCTGGTGCGGCTCGCCGGAGCCGGCATCAAGCTGCGTCAGTCCTATGGGCGGGTCGGCAAGTTCACGCTGATCAAGCACCAGCGCTACGCCCACGCCAAGCAGTTCAAGCGCGCCAACCGGGCCTTGAGAACGCCTCAGAACCTATCTGGGCCGCGTCATCCGCGACATCGCCCGCAAGCTTGAAGGCAACGTCGACTTGCTCCATGAGATCGCGCTTGACCGCTTGCTGACACGGGCACGACGGGTGCTTGACCAGAAGCAGCACCAGCGTGGACCGAAGGTCTACTCGCTGCACGCCCCGGAGGTGGAGTGCATCGGCAAGGGCAAGGCGCACCGGCCCTACGAGTTAATGGCATGGACCACGCCCGCTCTCAACGGCAAGGTAGAGCCCCGGCAAGAGAAGGAGCGCAAACCATGTCCCATACGAACATTGTCACGATCGGCATTGATCTAGGCAAGAACACATTCCATGTGGTGGGGTTCGATGCAACGGGTGTAATCATCCTACGCAAGAAGCGATCGAGAAATCAGCTTGAGCAGTCGCTGGCCAATGTTCCGCCCTGCCTGATCGGAATGGAAGCCTGTGCAGGAGCACACCACCTGGGTCGCAAGCTCGAGAAATTAGGCCATCAAGTACGGCTCTTGCCAGCGCAGTATGTGAAGCCATACCTCAAGGGCCACAAAAATGACTTCCGTGATGCCGAAGCCATCGCAGAGGCGGCGCAACGCCCGACCATGCGCTTTGTCCCGTTGAAATCGGCCGAGCAACTCGACTTGCAGGCGCTGCACAGAGTTCGCAGTCGATTGGTGACACAGAGAACCGCGGTCATCAATCAAATCCGAGGTTTTTTGCTTGAGCGAGGGCTGCCAGTTCGGCAGGGAGCGGCAGCACTCCGATTGGCACTTCCACAGATTCTCTCGATGCTCTCGGATAACTTGTCGCCTCGAGTGGTTCGGCTCATTCAGTACCTTGCCGAAGACTGGCGCTTTCTCGAGCGGCGGGTCGCATCGATCACGAAGGAAATCGACGAACTCGCTGATCAAGACGCACACTGTCGCCGCCTGATGAGTGCGCCGGGTGTCGGACCAATCATCTCAAGTGCGATGATCGCCGCGATCGGAACTGGTGATGCCTTCCATAAGGGCCGCGACTTTGCAGCATGGCTTGGCCTCGTACCGAAACAAATTTCGACCGGCGATCGAACCATTCTCGGCCGCATATCGAGGCGTGGCAATCGGTACCTCCGAACGCTGTTCATTCAAGGGGCCAGAGCCGTACTTCTAAGGCGTCAGAGTTGGCCCAGGCATGGCTTCGGAGCCTGGTTGGAAGCAGCATCCAAGCGGCTCCACTCGAATGTACTGGTTGTCGCCCTGGCCGCAAACCTCGCGCGCCTAGCCTGGAGCATGCTCGCAAAGGGCCGTGATTAGGACGCCAACTTCATGGGCCACGCCGCGTAAGACACGGCCGGGAAGGAGAAGATCCACGGTCCAACCGGAAAGGCACAACATCCCGCCGAGGTTTGCGAGACGGAAAGGACGATGGAGCAACGGTTGCACCGACACTTCTGAAGCCTGGTTCGACGCCATGGCCCTTCTTGAGGCCGGCGAGTTATTGAGGACAGAAGTGGGCGGATATCCATAATGGCTCGAGGCGAGAGCCTCAAATCGAAGCCGGATAGATTGGCGCAGACCGCTACATCCGTTTGTCGATTCCTCTTGCAACGCGGGCGTGGTACATAGATCGGCGTCAAGGTCTCGGTCGCCACGACGCTATCGCATGCCAAAGGCGGCCAGTTCGTCACCCCCGTAAAAGCGCTGCCCGGCAACCCCTATGACGGCCATACGCTCAAAACCGTGATCCCGGACATGGAGGCACTGATCGGCAACGGCATCAAGCGCATGTTGCTCGACAAAGGTTACCGCGGTCACAATGCCCCACCCGAGTACAAGTTCAGGGTGTTCATCTCAGGCCAGAAGCGGCGGGTGACGCCACAGATCAAACGCGAGCTGCGTCGACGTTCGGCCGTCGAACCGGTCATCGGCCATCTCAAATCCGAGCACCGGATGGGCCGCAACTACCTATGGCACCGCCAGGGCGACGCCATCAATGCCGTCCTCGCTGCGGTCGGCTACAACTTCCGCCGCCTCATCCGGTGGCTGGCGCTCTTGTTGCGCCAACTCCTCGTCCAGCTCACCGCTCGACTTCAGTTCATTCCAGCCTGAAATCCGCGTTCTTCACGGACGACTGACAAGATCGAGGCCGCCGTACCACGAAAGCTCGACGTCCAGCTGTCATGGACAATTACGTCACGCACAAGACCCCAATGATCCGAAGATGACTGGCCAAAAGGCCGCTTTGGCGCGTTCACCTGATCCGATCAGTTCGTCATGGCTCGACCAAGTCTATCATTTCTTCGCGCTCCTTACTGGCAAGAAAGATCAGGCCGCGAGGTTTATCGCAGCGTAGCCGCGCTCAGGGCTGACATCGTCTCGTTCATCGAGCGACACAACGCTGATTGCAAATCCTTCAGATGGACAAAATCCGCCGCTGACACGCTTGCTTCTATCGAGCAGTTCGTCGTCACAACGCCCCAGCAAAACAAGAGCCGATGCAGCGAACTTCTGGTTCAGGATACAAGAGCATCGGCCCTCGAAGCCTTCAATCCGGTTCCACCCGGCGAGGCCGCGGATCATAAACGGAATCAAGCGCGAATCGGCTTTATCGCAAGGGGAAACCGACGATCCGGGACGAGCATGTCGTGCGCCTTCCAAGTCTAAAAAGAGCGAATGCGCTAGGTAACCCTCGTTGGTACCTTCTTGGTAGCTTTGATGCGGGTTACGCTACCCCGCCGGTCGACACTGATGGGCCGGTCGCCATCGATGGTGGCGCGACGAACGACGCGGCGTTGTTCGCCGTAGTCATTGACCGCATAATGTTGCGTGGCGCGATTGTCCCAGATCGCGAGATCGCCCTCCTTCCAGTTCCAGCGCACAGTATTTTCGGGCGCGGTGATATGAGACTGGAAAAGATCCAACAGCTTCTCACCGTCATACTTCGTGATGCCAATGAAACGTTGCACATAATAGCCTAGCACCAATGAGCGTTCGCCGGTCTCGGGGAGGATACGCACAACGGGATGCTCGGTCTCGTAGATCGTTCTAGTGAAAACCTCTTCGAGGAACTTCTTGTCGGCCTCGCTGGCGCCGGTCCTTACGCCGTAATCGTTGGTGTGAACGGCCCAGAGCGAGTCGGCAAGCCGTTGCAGCGGCGGGGGCAGGTCAAGATAGGCGGCGGCGGTGTTTGACCAGATCGTGTCGCCGCCAAATGGTGGAATAATAACACCTCGCAGCAGCGTAATCTTGGGATAGGTATCTACGAAGGTCCCATCGCTATGCCACAGGTCGGTTCGGCTAGCGGGCCGGGCGGAATCAAGATCGAGAATCGAAACCGTTCCCTTGGTAGGATCGACGGTCGGATGCGGCACAAGATTTCCAAAACGGAGAGCAAAGCGCTCCTGCTCGGCGTCGTCGAGATGTCCCTGGTCGCGGAAAAAGACGACCTTGTGCTTGAGCAGTACGCTCTTGATCGCGGCAATTGCCTGGTCCGGCAAATCGCCTGACAGCTTAACATTACTTATTTCAGCGCCAATGCGCGCTGAGCGCTTAAGTACGCTGGCACCCGGAATGACCTTGTCGATCAAAGCTGTTTCACTCATCATCGTATTCTCCTGGGTTGAGTTTTCTTCGTCAGACTATGCCATTCAACTGCGACACGCACGAGCGAACGCTAGATGCGGATACATAAAGCTACCTGGCGAACTGGCCGTTGATGTGCTGTTTCGTGCGCCAGGACAGATCGCGGCCGATCCGCGGCGCGACGGATCCTGTTGGAGCGCAGCCTTCAATTTCGAAGTCGGCAAACTGCCAGTCGTTGAACGTCATGCATCGGTCGACCAAAGGTAAAGGACCATCTCGACTCATCATGACGTTGTGCGTCGCTTCGCTCAGAGTCGTCTGGCTGGCAGAGTCGATCGCGTTTGCTCTCGGCATTGTTGTGAAGCGCCTGGCGGCATGGCAAGTGACAGCACCGGTTGTCATGTTTGGCCCTCCTGCTCCCGGCTGATCCCAGCAAACACCGTGCCACTCGCGAAAGCCGAAAGCTAAAGCCGCTCATTTTACAGGCTCATCTTGGTAAGGCAGCCCACCAGCGCGTTCAAATGTTCTGCTGTATTGTCACGGAGGCGGCGAGCGCAGACGGATTGTACAGCACCGCTGCGCGAGTGCCCGCAAGACGCACATTGAAAATAGGCTTCGTCCTGCGAGATCATTGCACTTGCCGACCGCGCCTACGAGGCAGCGACGGCAGGCGAGCTTAGCGGCCGCTCTCTAGTTCCGGAGGAGAAGCGGCTCGAGCCGCTAAGTATTATGATCCTTGATTCTCGTTCCGGCCTCCCAGGCAGGAAATATGCCGTTGATTTTGGAAGCTTGGAGCGCGATGTGTCGGATCTTTCCACAACCAGATCGTTTGAGAGGCGGCCCGTCTCGGATCGTAGACCCAAGTCATTCTCAAGCTAATGATGAACCCGGGACAAGAGGCGACCGAGACCATCTCGTTGCGCCGTCGATGTACAATTGGCGACTCTGACGTCGGAAAGCGGACGCCGGGTCGCAAAATTCGCCTCGAGGTTGGCAGACACCGTGTCAGTCCTCGAGGACGGCGCGCATCAGAGTCCCGAGTGTGGCATGCCGATTGCTAAGTCGCTGGGCGTCCACCTGATGGGCCCGTGATGCACGGCCGGAATTTTACCGCCCAACGCGATAAGATATACACCGGCGATAAAAGGCTAGCTTGATTCTTCTCGTAGTTGTTGGCTGCGATGCATATTGGGGGCCTGAAACACCCTTAGAAAGGATCGGTGTGTACCTGCGTTCTTTGCTTTGCCGACTCGTGCAGCCCATGAGTGTGACGTGTGCGAAGGACAACAAGTTATATTTGGAGGATGGGCAAATAGAGGAGGATCGTTTATGAGCGGAATCGAGAACGTTGCGCTTGGTCGGTTAGATAAAGACGGGCGCTTTGCAGTCCTGCCGGCCGATCACCTCACCCGCATATGTGCAGCGCTGCTGCAGGCCGCTGGCGCCTCGGAGGACGAGGCGCTAACGGTCGCCACTGCTTGCGTCAATGCCAACCTGGCGGGCCATGATTCGCACGGTGTCATCGCCATTCCGGGGTATATCGACGCTATCAAGGAGGGGCATATCGTGCCGGGCGCTGAGTGGACCATCGTGCAGGACTCACCGACCACGGCAGTCATCGACGGCAATTGGGGCTTCGGATTCCACGTGAACGCCAAAGCGATGGCGCTCATCATCGAAAAGGCGAGGGCCGCCAATGTGGCGGCCTGCACGGTGTCCCGGCAAAGCCATTTCGGACGGCTCGCCCCCTACACCTTGATGGCGACAAGCGCGGGCATGATTGGCCTCGCGATCGCTGATTCCGGACGTTCACCTAAATATGTCGCGCCCTTCGGCGGTCGCGAGGCGCGGCTGGGCACCAATCCGATCTCGATCGCGGTGCCCTCCGATCTTAAGCCCCCGTTTGTTCTTGACATGGCGACTTCGGCGATCGCCTTCGGCAAAATCCAGCTCGCGATCGTGCGCGGCGAGAAGATTCCCCTGGGCTGGATCATCAATGCCGACGGACGGCCGACCATCGATCCGCGCGACTACAGTAAAGGCGGCGCGTTACTGCCGCTCGGGGGCACTGAGGGGTACAAAGGTAGTGGTCTTGCTGCGATGGTAGAAGTGCTATGCGGGCTGCTGACCAACTTTGGCTTGGGGGGAGAGCTGAGCGGCCCACACAATAACTGTAGCTTTATGGCCGTATTCAATGTGGCAGCTTTCCGCCCACTTGATCAATTCAAGAAAGAGGTAGCCGACTTCGCGCGATACCTGAAATCGACGCGGCCCTCGGAAGGCTCATCCGGTGTGTTCTATCCCGGCGAGCTCGGATATTTGCGCGAGCAGGAGCGCGCGGAAAAAGGGATCAAAATTGAGGATCAGACCTGGGAGAAACTCTGCGGGCTTGCGCGTGAGTACGGGCTTGCTGGCGAACTCGATCTCGCCTGAACTGGAGAGCGGCATGACACAGCAACTGGCGATAGCTGTCGCAAGGCGCGGACCTGAACTCACCCCAAACTCATAGCGCATCGGCAATCGCGCGCCGACGCGTGCCGCGCGGCAATCAGGGTGACAGTGCGGCATCACTCAGGGGAGAGAGAGAGACGTCGGGCTGGTGACGCAGGGAGGGCGCAGCCCGACCGGAATCACGAGCCCGGATCCACAGGGGGACCGCGCCGTCTGGTGATCACGGTCGGCTGGTCTTCAGCAAAAGGTTCTTCCGCTAAGAGGAATCACTCGCTTGCCAGGCGACAGGTTACCGATCACCGGCTCTACATGAAATACCGTCAGACCGATGCCCGCCAGTGGCCGCGGCCAAGGCCTCGTTCAGTACCTCAATCGCGTTTCGCTCGAGAAGGATGAAGCCTCCCATCGTGGCCCGACCGAGCGATCAGAGAGCAGTCTACAGCCCTTCGGCCAAGGCGACGAAGCTCTCGCCACCGAGCGCGACATGAGCGTGCTCGAACCCGCAATATGATTGTCGGCGTGACGTCAAGCGGCGGATTCACTTGCAGGGTGTTTTGCACCGTGCCCTCACGCCTGATCGGCGACCGGCCGCGGGTCCGCCTTTACGGCGATCGTCTCGACGTATTCGTCGGCGGCACCCATCTCGTCACCTTGCCGTGTGGCCGGCCGCACCCAACGGCAAGCACGACCAGGTCGTCGATTATCGGCAGGTGATCCATTCCTTGCGGCGCAAGCCAATTGCGCTCTACCGGGATCGACTGTTCTGCGCGAGACCTATCGCCCAACCTTCGATCGCTTTGCGCGAACGGCGATCGGACAGCGGCTCGTAGGAGCACGAGATCGCGGAACGCGGACGCCTCGCATCGATTCACCGGCACGATCGATCTCGTCCAGAAGCTCCAGCTGCCGCGAGGCGAGCTCAGCCTCGAGGCCACCATTCAACCGTTTCCATCGCTTTGACCTGCTGATCATCGATGATCTCGGCTTACGTCAACAGGGTCAGGCCGAGACCAGCGTGCTGTTCGAACTCATCTGCGCGCGCTACGAACGGCGGCCGATGCTGATCACCGCCAATGAGCGGTTCGGCGAATGGAATAGGGACTTTCCAGATCCCGCTATGACGCTGGCGGTCATAAAGTTGAAGATGATCGTGCCATCGACGCAGCGCGCCGATGTGAGGGAGGCGGAGCGAGATATCCGCCTGATCCCAACACAATGCTAGGACGCAGGATCGGCTCGCTCGCATTTTCCGAAGGATGCGACAAGCGGGAAGCGACCCAGCCGGCGCAGCGCATGTCGAGCGCATCGCCGAGGTCGCCATAGAGCGCGCGATCTGTAACGGGGTTCACGCTTGAGCGCGGGCTCTACATGAGGTTCTATCCTTGTCGTGCGAGCATGTTCGATTACCTACCGCCATGTCCGAACTCGGACCCCCCAACTCGTTCAGGCTGCTGGTGACGCTTACTTCTCGGTCAGGAAATTTGACACGGGATTCCGCGACTGGCATGCCGATTGCTGAGATGAGAACCGCCGCAGGCAAAGCAGTTTAGTAGCCGCCGCGTCGCCAACAGTGCCCCGTGTACCCACATCGAGTGGATGCCGAGAGAATGCACTGATTAGGTCTACTCTCGACAATTCAAAGGCGGTGAACATCATGAGGTGGAACTTATCGCTGGCCGGCCCAGGTTCGGGCGAAGGTAAGCCTTGAACGAGGAGAGAATGTGAGAACGATCTACGAAGTGTTCATTAACGTGAGCGGTCGAGCGAGGAGGGCCGAGGGGGGAGACGAATGCAACCCCGGAGCAGATCGCGAAGTTGGGATCGAGGCCGTTCAGGCGGCGCATAGTAGTGCATATCACGTGCATGATTCTGAGACCCGGCGAGGCTCGCGGTGTCCGGTGCTGTATGCAGCAGTAGTGCAGGGTCTTCGGAAAATCGGGTGCAAATCCGGTCATCATCTGACCATGGGTGGGGACGACCTTACCGAGGGCGGTGGGGACTCTCCGCTCCCGGCATGCTCGGCGGGGTGAACATGTTGGATGCGCTCGAGCGGCTGGTGCCGGTGATCAAATGGCCCCCGGACCTGCACAATGAATTGAGGTATCATAAGCTCCGTACCCCAATTGGACAACGCACTGCTGGTTCGCCATGGTGCGCCGGACGATTTGAAAATCCGGTCGCATTCGACGTTTCGATTCGACCGATGCAGCTTCCGCATGCGTCATTGTTTCTTGAACGTGCGTATGAGTTTAACGGACAACCTTTACCGCTGACCTTCGGTCGGCGAGGGAGCTTGAGGTCGTGCAGCAAGCGGTGCAGGATTCTCGAGCGGATCGGCGAGGAGCAAGGGCCATGATGAGGTACCTTAAAGCTCGCCCTCAAGTCTGATTGAAGCACATTTGAGAGGTTCAAAATCGGTGTCTGAGAGTTCAAACCTCATGTCTGACAGGCGGCCGCGAGCGGTCGGGTTGCTCGGGGGCGGGGTAATCGGCGGCGGGTGGACCGCACGGTTTATCCTCAACGGGGTGGACGTGCGGCTGTATAGCCCGTCGACCAGTGCGGTCGACCGCGTGCAGAAGATGCTGGCTAACGCGCGGCGGGCATATCGGCAGCTGACGGAGGTTTCGCTCCCAGTGGAGGGGACGCTAACGATAGTGAACTCGGTCGCGGACGCAGTGCGCGGTGTGGAGCTCGTTCAGGAATCGGCACCAGAGCGGCTAGAGCTCAAGCAGCAGCTGCTGGCGACTGCAAGCAAGGCGGCGGCTCCTGGGAGCCTTATTTGCTCATCAACCTCAAGCCTGCGGCCGTCATTGCTCGGGGTAGGCGTGGACCACCCCGAGCGCCTGCTCGTCGCGCACCCATTCAACCCAGTATACTTGCTCCCCCTGGTTGAACTGTGCGCAGGCCAAAGCACGGCACCTGAAATGCTGGCGCGGGCCACGAAGCTTTACCGAGCGGTCGGGATGCACCCGCTCGTTGTCCGCAAAGAAGTCGATGGTTTCATCGCGAACCGGCTACAGGAGGCGATGTGGCGTGAGGCGTTGTGGCTCGTGCACGATGATCTCGCCACCGTGGAAGAGGTCGATGATGCGGTCCGCTATTCGTTCGGGTTGCGCCGGGCGATCATGGGCCCCTTCCGCTTAGGCACCGACGGCGCCAGCATGCGCCACTACATGCAGAAATGGGGACCGACGCTAAAGTGGCCGTGGACGAAGCTTACCGAGGTGCCCGAGCTTAGTGACGCTTTTCTCGATAAGCTCGCCAAGCAGTCAGACGCGCGGGCCGAGCACCTGACCAATTTTGAGCTTGAACAGAAGCGCGACGACTGCCTCGTGGCCGTTCTGAAGGGCTTGCGTGCCGAGGGCTACGGCGCGGGTGAAACGCTCGCGCGATGGGAACGGGAGCTGTGACAGGAGTCTCAGGGCATTGTGTCAAAAGTCTCCGTGGGGGATGAATTTACTTTGCGATTATCAAGCCTGAGCCATCCGCGAATTTGCTGGTCGCACTGCGCGGTCAGGTCTCAAACTCGCGGAGCGACGCGTCGCTGGCGAGAGACTTGAGGACGACAAATAGTAATTCCCGTTGCCCTGGCGCGGCCGTTAGCGTTTTTTGCGGAAACTTCAGCCGAGCTCCTATTGCGGATCAGACACGATGGGGCGTCGAAGAACGGCAATAGATCCGCTCCGCAGCACGAGTCCCACTACTCTAATGCCCTCCCTTAGCCCAGGACCTGTCGCGATGCATCACCGCGACGCCGTCAGGAAGAACGATCAAGCAAAAAGGGGCGCAACAGCGCCCGCGCGCTTCTCCAGGTTGATGGAGGCATCGGTGATCTAGTGTCCCAAATCAGAAAGTTCGCGACCATAGAGTCGCAGTAGACTTGCGTCGCTGTGCCAAGGAATGAGGAAACGGCGATGAAGTCTCCAGGGGCTATCCAGCAACTTGCCCACTGATATTGAGCGATGATGAGCGTGCGAACTGACATCGCTGACGATGGCGCAAGACCGCGCAGGCGCCAACTTGTCCAGATTGTGCTGACTTGGGGACGGAAGGTGCTCAGAACACGGAAGTGGTGGTCAGCCTTGATTTCCTCAAGGAACTTGCGGCTTCTGCCGGAACTTGTCCGCAGCGCCGCAGCATTGGATCGCGCAGACCGAACTCCTCGCGACCGATCCGATCGATCGACCACTCGATACCGATAGTTCAACGGCCCGGCTGGTAGCCCTCTGTGAACGACGGACGTTGACGTTCTGACATTCCAGACCTCCGGGCTCTCTGCGCCTACTTCAGGTATCCACTGATTCGGAGGAATTCAGTGCTCTTAGTGAAGAACGTCGTTCAGGGTTGGCAGCTCCTCAGGTTGACCATTATCAACCGCGAGTGGCTGTTCTCGTCGATCCCGCCACCGGTCCGAATGCTCTGCAGCACTTTGAACGGCGGTATGTGTCAATACTCGTTTCAAGTTGCCAATGCAAATACCTCACCAGAGTAGGTAGTGTCTCGACCTTTGCAATTGAGGTACCTCCGGTGCCGCGCGCTAGCACTGACGACCAGCAATCGATCGAACCATCAAATGGATAGCGCTGCGCCAAAACTTGTCTGAGATCGCTTAAACCAGAGGTTTTCGGTAATGACCCGCACCGAATCGACACATTCCCCTCTGAAAGAGCGGGTCGCGGACACGTTGCGTAAAAGTGAGACGCTGGAATCCTCATATGAGACGGTCACAATCGGCCAGCTGGTTTCAACTCGCGCAAGAACCCACAGATCAGCGACTGCCATCGATGTCTTCGAGCTGGGCCAGCGCGCGACTTACTCGGAGATGGACGAATGGTCCAACAAATATGCAAATGCTCTCCGTGCATTCGGCGTATGTAAAGGAGATTGCATCGCCGTGATGCTGCCCAATTGCATCGAATATCCGCTCCTGTGGTTTGCGATTGCGAAATTGGGTGCGGTGATGGTCCCGGTCAACATGAGATACACGCCGAGGGAAATTGAATACGTTCTCAGCGATACACAGGCCAAGTTCGCCGTCGTCGACAAGTCCGCATGGTCAATATTCTCTGCAATGGAGCCTTGGCCGCAAGACCTCGCCAAGGAACGATTAATTCTCATTGGTCAGCCTGCCTGTGGAACAGCCTCTACTCTCGACGAATTGCTCAGTGGTGTCGACGATTCTCAGGTGGAGGAGGATGTCCATCCGGACGACCTCCTGAGCATTCAATATACCTCCGGAACAACTGGCTTTCCGAAAGGATGTATGTTGACGCATGAGTACTGGAGCGTGTTCTCCTACCAGCACGTGTGTTGGGACGAGCCATATCAACGGTATCTATCCGCACAGCCGTTCTTCTACGTCGATCCCCCACTGCATCTTCTCAAGTCGTATCGACAGGGCGGCACGCTCTACCTCGCTTCGCAACTCAGCTCGAAGCGCTTCATTGGTTGGCTCAAGGAACATCGTATCGAGTGGTGTCAGGTTCCCGAGCTGATCGCGCGTCAGGCCGAGGCGGATCGCGAAGACGGGAAGACATCACTGAAGCACACTCTGAATTGGGGGTGGAGTCCGAACACGGTACGCCAATTTCGAAAGCGTTTTCGAGTGCGCACCGAGGAAGCCTACGGGATGACGGAAATCGGCTTCGCTACGCGAATGACGAACCAGCTCGACGAGCTGGCCGAATCGGGCTCGGTGGGGATTCGCGCACCTTTTCGGGCGCTGCGGCTGATGAATGCGGATGGCAGGCCCACGCCGATCGGTGAGGTCGGCGAGTTGTGGGTAAGGGGACGCGGGATCTTCAAGGGGTATTGGAATAAGCCGGAAGTAAATGCCGCCCTCTTTGAAGGCGAATGGTTCAAGACCGGCGATTTAATGCGTCGTGATGACCTCGGTTTTCATTGGCTGGTTGGGCGGACGAAGGACATGATCCGCCGCTCGAGCGAGAACATCGCTGCACGCGAGGTGGAGGCAGTCATCCGCGAGATCCCCGAGATTGCTGATGTAGCTGCCGTGCCTGTTCGTGATGTTAA
Source organism: Bradyrhizobium sp. USDA 4486 (assembly GCF_054057995.1). Classification (NCBI taxonomy): domain Bacteria; kingdom Pseudomonadati; phylum Pseudomonadota; class Alphaproteobacteria; order Hyphomicrobiales; family Nitrobacteraceae; genus Bradyrhizobium; species Bradyrhizobium sp. USDA 4486. The sequence goes on along the minus strand of NZ_JBSRZV010000001.1, from coordinate 4,876,758 downwards.
TCGCGGCGAGGAGGTCAAAATATATGTCGAACTGAGAGACGGCATTATGCCAGACAATTTAGCCGTGAAGCGCATTCTCGAGCATGCTCGCGCGCGCCTTGCCGCGTTCAAGGTGCCACGGTACATCGCCTTCACTCCTGCCCTTCCTAGAGCCAGCACCAGCAATAAAGTACTCAAACGTGAGCTAACCGCCGTGACCGATCCGCTCGCCGGTGCTTACGATACGAAGGAGAAGCGCTGGCGCTGAAGCCCACCATTCCTCGCGCGCGCAAATAGCTAATTTAAAGATCAAAGGACGACGTGATCACTGCTGGCGGTTTCGCCATTGCTCGATCTCGAGCTCGGCCCCTCGTCCTTAGCATAGGAGCTTTTGATGTCCCGGAAAGTCATCATCACGTGCGCAGTCACCGGTGGTGGATCGGATGTTCTTGCGAAGCATCCAAACATTCCGAAGACGCCATCGCAAATTGCGGATGCAGCGCTGGAGGCTGCTGAAGCGGGCGCTGCGGTCGTCCATATTCACGTTCGCGATCCCGACACCGGCGCTCCTTCCAACCGCTTTGAGCTCTATGAACAAGTCGTCAAGAGGCTCCGCGATGCTTCGACTGACGTTATCATCAACTTGACCAGCGGAATGGACGGCGAACTGGTGCTCGATTCGGTAGATCCGCTAAAGATCGGCATCGCAACCACGCTTAAGAAGCCGATAAGGCGCTGTCTCCATGCCGTCAAACTTCAACCCGAGCTAACTAGCTTGGATTGCGGCACGATGGCATTCGGGGAGCGGATTTTTGTTGCTCGAATGTCGGATCTGCGAGAGCTCGCGAAACTCGTGCGCGAAGCTGGGGTCAAGCCCGAGCTTGAGTGTTTCGATCTAGGGCACATCGAAACTGCCAAGCGACTCATATCGGAAGGCCTAATTGATGTTCCTCCCCTGTTCCAATTCTGCTTCGGCACCGGCTATGGTGCTCCTGCTGTTCCGCTTGCTCTGCAGACGATGCGAGAGCTTTTGCCTTCAGGGGCCCTCTGGGGTGGATTCGGTTGCGCTGCCGCCGAAATGCCCGTGGTCGCACAACTGGTCGCGATGGGTGGACATGTCCGGGTAGGACTGGAAGATAACATCTATCTTCGACGTGACGTGCTGGCATCCAACGCCGGGCTCGTCGAGAATGCAGCTGGTATCGTTGAGCGTATGGGGGCTAGTGTCGCGACACCGGCCGAGGCACGGGCAATTCTCGGTGTTGTAAAGCGCGGATGACCATTAAGTTCGCGCGTCAGCGCATTCGCTCCGCCGGTGCCAAGCTCATCTTATACCCATTATACCCAGCTGACGAATCCCCTCGACCAGCCCTTTGCGAAGCTCGAACATTTGCTCCCGACGGCTGCTGCGCGACGGCCACCGGCGTGATTCTGCGGCGAAATTGGCGGGCCTACAAGCCTTCACACCTGGAGAGTGTGCTAACTATTAACAACGTCAGACAGTTGAGCGCGGTAGGGGGTTCTCGTCTGACGGAGTTCACAGACCCAGCCTTTAGCCGGCCAGAATCAGCGATAACCGAAAATCGACCATCAGCCGATGAGGCCACATGACCGGGCCTGATCAAGAGTAATAAGGTGCGATGCGGTGTGTTTGGAAGGGCTTGCCAGCCATGTCCGTGATGCGGATCGGAAGGCGCCACTGCGCGCTATGGCGTCGGTCTGGCCTGTAGCGGTCGCGAGAGCGTCGAGCCGATGGCGGCGCGCCCGGAATCGACGGCCGCACAAGATCAATCGCTGCTGTAATCTTGGACAGCGGCGCCTAGTCGGATCAGAAAGGTGCTGGGTAAAGTACGCGAGATGGTCTTGCCGCCAATTTCGCATCGAAGCCTGGATTAGGGCACCGGCCCCTAGCCGCGGAAGCCATGGTCTGTTCGCGGCCCGTCTACCGAAACTTATGCGCCGGGCCGGCGCCGCCCGCCGTTGCGCTCGGATTGCCAAGCCGATTATACCACAGTCTCCGGAACTCGTTTGCTGCCTTATCTCCTAAAATCCGGGACTGCGATATCAGCATGATTCGAGTCTTTCTCGGACATGCCGACCTTGGATCGAGCGCGCGTTACGCACAGCCCGCACGACCAGTCCATCCGATGGGCGCTCTCCATCAGGATGGTCCCACCGACTGAACCGCGCAGATGCGCAGTGGCGGAGATCAGCCGGAGGTCGTATTCCCTGCCGCGCAGGGCTCTCATCCGACCAGCGCCGTGTCATGGCAGCCACGCGGGCCGCACAGCGACGCTCCGCGGCTATGTCGAGCGGTGCGACGACTGCGGCGTGGTTCGCGGCGCCTACAACAGCTATCACGATCGGCACTGTCCAAAGTACCAAGCCTCGCGCGTGCCCAATGGTTCGCCGTTTGCCAAGCCGACCTGCTGCCGGTGCGCTATTTCCATGTCGTTTTCACCGTGCCGCCGCCCGTGGCTGCCAACGCGCTGAAGAACAAGGCGGTGGTTTACGACATCCTGCTTCAGGCGGCAGCGTCCGGCTCATCAGCGCCGAACCGAAGCATCTCGGTGCCGAGCCCCGGGGTGATCGTCATTTTCCATATCCGGGCTAGGCTCTGACGCATCATCCGCCTGCCCATTGCCTCGTGCCGGGCGGCGGTATCGCAGCTAATGGAGACTGGGCTCGTTGTCGCCCTGCTTCTTCGTTGCCGTTCGCGTCCTGTCACGATTGTGTCGTCGGCCATCATGGATCGTCTGCAGGTAGCGTTCGATAACGCCAAGCTCCAGTTCTTCGGTCGCCCTCGCGCATCTGATCGAACGGGCGGCATTCGGCCGCTAACTGAATGCCGTGCGCAAGTTCGAATGGGTTGTCTACGTCTAATGGCGTGTGCCGGCGGCGAGACGTAAAGGCCGACGACGTCGCGCAGCTTGGCGACGCAGTTCGGATCGGTGGAGAGCTTGAATGTCTCCAGCCGGTGCGGCTGGAGCCTAAGGCCCGCCAGATGCGTTGCACCTTCGACACCGACAGGCCGCTGGCCTTCGCCATGCCCGAGAACTCCAATGAGTGGCGTTCTCGGGGCAGTTCCAGCGTCCGCACGATGACGCTAGCGCCAAGCCAGAACGCCCGCTTACCGACACGCCCGCTTGCCGAAGAAGAAACAGCCGCTTAACAGACTGACGCGAGGGCTAGCCGGCAGGCGGTCGTGATATCGTAGATGGGCAGCCTCGTCATACGACGGATGGCTGGCGTTACCGGCGGAAACCCAGTACATGTGAACACCAATGCTGCGATATCGGGATGCGCGGCACGGAGGCGTGCGACGCAGTTAGCGACATCTTTCTCAATGTCGGCGACGTCGGTCGGTTGTGGCGGACGCATCATGGCATTTTGCCACAACGTACCGCCTTCGACGCCGCCGATGACAATCCTCGTTCGCTCGGCCCGATCATTGACCCCAAGCAGATCCTCGCTGAACTGGCTTGAGTCGGCGGTCACTATAGCGAGCTTAGCGGCCGGTGACAGCTGGCGAAGCACCGTCGGCACCAGGAGCAAGCTCGACATCACGACGGGGACATTCACGGACGCGGCCACCGCCGCCTGATGTCGGATAGAGAAGCCGCAGTTCGAGCTGATTGCGACTGCGCCTCGCTCGACCAAATGCCGGGCAGCTGCGACGTACGCCGGCTCAAGCGCAGGATCGCCGCGCATGACAACATCAGCCCAAGCTCCCGCAACCGGTTCCGAGATGACAGGGAAGTTGAAAGTAGCCGAGCTCATCAGCGACCCCGGCCGGGGCGCGGCCGGCGGCGAGTCGGGCGGCGAACCACGTTCAAGGTCCAGAATTCCAAGACAGCTTCTTGTCGGGGACGGCATTCAATCCTCCATGTCGTTAATCCGGTGCCGGTATGGCCGAATTCTGCATCCTCATTTGGCGATTGCCGACCATTCACACAATGAGTGGCGGTGCAACCGAGAAGTCCTATTACCAATACTTCCGCGAAGAAACGGAAGCTAAGTTGCCCTTGCCGTCGCCCGAAGTGATCCCGGCTTCACAACGCACCTTACATATAGACCTAAGCACCTGGAGTTTCCTCTGGACTCCTGGGCGGCCTTGCCGCGCTAGATGCGGCAGGTATTCATGCGCTGAGGAACAGGGCGGCTCCAAGACGCGAATGCACCGACCGCACCAATCGTTTCCACCACGATCAGCTTTTTCATCTTAGACTTGTCAAGTTCGCTAGCTGAGTACCATTGGATTCGAGCGCGTCGGCGGACCACGCGGCGGAGATCGCTCGTCTGCAGCGCGAGAACGACCGGCTGCGCATGGAGCGCGATATTTTAAAGCCGAGAATGGTTTAGGTAACTCGTGAACCTCCTCCGAATCGATGGACACCCGTAGTAGGCTCGAAGAGCCAGGAGGTGTCGGATGGAAGGACGTCAACGTCGCTCGTTTACCGATGACTACAAGCGGAAAGCGGTTGATCTCGTAGCGTCTAGGGGTCGCTCGATCGGCTCGGTTGCCAAGGAACTTGGCTTGCGTGATTCCGTGCTACGGCGGTGGGTGGAGCAGCGAGGGGCCCGGCTGGAGCCGACGGCGGCGGCGCGGCGCCCCGCAACGCAGGCGACGCTGCCGTCGGAGCGCGCCCTGAGAGCCAGCGGGCCATTGCCAAGCGTAAGCTCGTCGACGACATCAAGCGGGTTCATCGCGACACAAACGGCCGCTACGGAAGCCCGCGCATCCATGCTGAACTGAGAGCCCAAGGCCGTGGAGCGAGCCGTGGCCGCATCGAGCGGTTGATGCGTGGTCACGGTATCAGAGCCATCATGGCGAGGCCGCGGCGGGTGCGCACCACCGACAGCCGTCACGATTTCCCGATCGCGGCGAACTTGCTCGAGCGCAACTTCGTCGCCGCCGCGCCGAACCACATCTGGCTCGCCGACATCACCTATATCCAGACTGATCAGGGCTGGCTCTATCTGGCCACGGTCATGGACCTCTACAGCCGCAAGATCGTCGGCTGGGCGATGGCGGATCATTTACGCGCCGAGCTGCCTCTGGCGGCGTTGCGGATGGCAATCGCGGCGCAGCGGCCAAATGCCGGCCTGATCCACCATTCCGATCGCGGCGTTCAATATGCCTCGACGGATTATCGCAAGCTGATGCAAGCCACCGGCCTAAGGGCCTCGATGAGCCGCAAGGGCGACTGCTATGACAATGCTCCGATCGAGAGCTTCTTTCACACGCTCAAGACGGAGCTCGTTCACCACCGGCACTATGAAACGCTGGAAGAAGCCACACGAGATCTCTTTGCCTATATCGAGGGCTTCTACAACCGAATTCGTCGTCACTCCGCCATCGGCTTTATCAGCCCGATCGAGATGGAGCTAAAAGCAGCTTAATCCTGTCCATTTTTTCGGTGGAAGATCACTCGCTCAATAACCGATAAGAGCTTCTTCACCAGAATGGGTAGTGTGACGCTATTTGTCGGTGACGTATGGTCACGTAGTCCAACACGATTGCAGGAGGTGCGGCAATGACAAGCTTGCTAGATCAGCTGAAAATTTGTCGCGTTATCCAATTGCATGACGATGCCGCTGCTGCAAAAGGCATTAAGCTCTTGTTAGGATTCGAGTTTGACGAGTATATCTCAATCACGCGCGTTACTCCAACAAAGGCCCCGACCTTCCCGAATTTCCGACCAGATCGCTCGCCGATTAAGTCAGGCGAAGGTTATTGGCTCATAGGTGTCGACGAGAATGATGGGATCTCACTTTCAAACGCTGCTCGGCTGTATGATCTTTCTCGCAGCAATTTCGCAGAACATCTTCAGTCCCTGAACGCATTTTATGCTCAGCCCGCCTTACATGCGCATCCTCAGGACCGTTGTATATGCGTCGCGCCAAGTGCGAGCAAGCTGACGGGCAAAGTAGCTTATAACGGGGATCTTTGGGTGCGCGCCGACCTTAGAGGAACGGGCCTGGCCCAGATCGTCACACGAATAGCGCACCGCGTGTCGTTCACCATGTGGGCTCCTGACTTTCTATGCGCGCTTGTGGGGCGCTGGCGAGTGGCGAAGGGCCTTCCGCAGTACCATCACGGTGAGCCGGGCGGGGCGATGTTGCAGCTGGTGGAAGAGGGCGTTTTAGAGGACAATTGGCTCGTCTGGGTGACCGGCGAGGAGTTGAGAAACAGAATCGATCGTCATGACGAAAGCAAGCTGCTTCTGGCCTTGTCACCTCCGCCGGCGACGACTCCGCGGCTCTTTGGAAGTCGTACGGAACGTGGAGCGATGCTTCGAAAATAGTTTTGAGGGCAACGACGGGCAAGTTGAGCGTCATTTGCTTCCCGACACTTGCAATATCGCGTGAGAGGCTAGACATCAGCGCCCAGCTGCTAGTCTGGTCGCGCGTCAGATAAGCGGGACATAGCAGACGATTAGGATTGTGCCCTGCCCAATCATCCCCGAGAGAAGTTGACCTTGGCAGCTGGCCGCGAATGGCCGCCGCATACTCGTGAATTCTTGGACAAACGCAGCTAGCTCAAACCACCGCTGTTCCAAGTTCTGCTCGCTTGTGATCGCCATCATCGCTTTAGCAAGCAGCGGCCCGGCCGGTAGCGCATATAGCCTGCGAAGTCGTGGAGCGGCGGGGCAAGGTGTTCACCAATGCTGATGTGATCACAATCTGGCCAGCCTCTTTGCCCCGATGCACCGATGATTTGGAACATTCGGAAGGGCTGACGAAGCCAGAGCACATCAGTGAATAATACGATGTAGCACCAGAAGTCTGTTGAGGAAGGTTTGAACGGCGCGCGATGAATTGGATGTTGTCGCCGTTCAGGAGGCAAATCTCCCCGTGAGTAAAGTGTCATCCTCTAGTGCGGCCCAAACCGTCACCGTCCGCTGGCTCCATTTCGTCGTTTCCTTGCCAGCCGAACTTGACGGTATCGGCGTGCCTGGCTTCACGAATGGAGCCAGTAAGGCAATCGGAAGGCGAATCCGCCGCCGGCCTCATCGAACAAGACGTAGGCGTCCGCGAGCCATGTCCTAGCCCGGCGTCTCGATGACCTGACATCTGCCGCGAATGCTCATGCCGGTGCCGCCAGAAGCTTGAAAAGCCGGACTAGATTGTAGGCTGCGAGCCAGGACGAAGACGGTATCAACGCGGTGGAGGTCTCGCAGCTTGGCCTTGGCAACCCTGCGGAGCCCTTGATCCAGCCGAAGACTTCTTGATGCGTTTGCGGCGTTGGCTGACTCGTGCCGCTGTGACGCGTGGTACGCGCGTCGATCGCCGTCTTGCGCCGCTTACCAGTCCTGCTCAGATGTCCGAAGTGCGTGACATCATAGGCCTTATCCCTCCCCAGAGTGATCCGCTTCGCGCCCCCGCGGGAGTCGACATCACGGGCGCCAACAGATGGTCCGAGACCGATCTTCTGCCTGTTGGAGCTTTGCGGCTGGCGCGCAATTGCGCGACGCGCTCGGCACCTGACACGTTGCCATTTGGATTTCAAGAGAAACCCGAATGGCGATGTTCACGGAGAGCCAGAGGGCGCAGCCCACTAGAACAAATTATGAACATCGGGCACTGGCGAGCCGCGCCCGACCTTTACCGGCTCCGCGCAAGCGAAATCTCCCGTTCGGCAGCGCCGGTCGCTTGGCTCACCCCACGTAAAACCATTGCGGTTCTCCATCAGAGTGTGCCCCATATGGCTCAGCTTGCCCGGGTGGCCGTTCCCCCTTCTTGTAGAGCCGCCCCTCGGGACCGTCGTGCTCGCATGCGTCTCAGTTGGATCGCTTCTCCTTGCGGAAGGTGCGCTCAGCGCTGCGTTCCGGACCGTCCTGTCTTTGTCAGCGCCATTCTCCTTCCGGAAGCTCTTGGTCGAGGCCCAGCTTCAGTCAAAGTACGATCCACCGAGAACTGACCGCTCGATAGCAGGCGCGTGAGTTGCGCCAAAAGCGCGTGCAGGAACTTGGCTTGTCGCTCCCCCTCATCGCGCCCCGTTAAATCCTGTCGATAGAGAATCACGATGCGAAACGAAGCTGAGCGCCTCGCTGTGAACAAAGGTCCGCACGTCCGCACGTCTGTGTTGATCCCCTACGGCCGCTTCCTGCGTAAGCCTGCCCAAGGTGAATGGCCCCGAATACGCGTGCTCGGCCATCGGCATTGGCCTCCGACAGAACCCGCTTCTTGTGGGCGCCGATCTTTCCCGGCGCCAGGCTTCCAGTGTCCCGCCTCAGGTTCTTACACTTCGTCGGACCGGGGGGACTGATCTGGAGCCCTCTGCAATCGAACGAACTGTCTCCCCCGCATGAGCCCGTGCCAAGGCCTTTTCGCGGAGCGTCATCCATGCTGGCCTCGGTGTTCCAGCACGGAGTTTGAGGAATCTCCATTAAAGTCAAAAAACAAACTGCTACAAGCTCCGCTGGGCGTCGCCTTCACTCTCGAAGCGATGGTGGTCCATGACGGCACGGTCGTGATTCTCGAGTTTGACGCCATCACAGGCACCAAGACGGGCACCAAACGATTGGTAAGGGCCGCGTGACTTTCGTGAAGGTTCAGATTGGCCGAGTGTGCACCTGCACCCGATCGCCGGTGCCGGCAACACCACAACCAAGGTACCTTAGCGGTGACCCGCCGCCGGCAGTTGACCGCAGGCTCGGCGAGAGGCTTGGCGCGAACATCTTCGTTGCGGTCATGGGCGGATCCAGCTTGTCATTCGCTCTGGTGAGCGTGGACCGAGCACCTTGGGTACTGGATCCCGAAGCATAACGCGGTCTTTAGCTTTCTTGACCACGCCAAGCAGCTCCTAGTTTCCGACAGCGCCCTGGTTCGGTGAGCAGGGCCTGCCTCCATGACTCTATCGGTTGCGACTCTCGCCCTTGCATTCTGGACGGGCAGACTTTGAGTTCTGCACGAATCTACTTACGCCTGCGCGGGTTCGGTAATACATAAGTATCGAATGACGCGAGATGTGCTTCGCTCGCTTTCAAGGCGTCAAGCGCGCGGGTGCCTTGTTTGGCCGCGATAAGCTCTATGAGACACTCGACCGCTGCGAACACGGGAGTCATTGTGTGGAAGAACGAAGGTGTTTCAGTTCGAACGCAAATCACAACTTCGGACAGCTTGGCGACCGGAGATAACTCGCTGTCGGTCACCGCGACTACCTTTGCACCGCGCGACACCGCGAACTCGGAAGCCTGCACCGTATAGCGCGTGTATGGGCTGACCGTAACCGTCAGTAAAACGTCTCCTCGGCGGACTGACCTGAGCGCATCATTCGGCGTGCCGCCTATTCCCTCGATCAGTATCGTGGGGGAGCCTAGCAACGAGCAGGCATAATGGATTAAATAAGCTGCAGGAAAACTCGAGCGGAGGCCAAGACAAAAAATGGTTCGCGCATCGGCAATGACATCCGCGGCTGCGCCCAGCGCTGTAATTGCGGAGGGCTGCGCAAGCTGTCTAAGATGTCCATGCAAAGCATCGATTGTATCACCGATGATGCCGGCATCGCCTTCGGCCTCTCGTCTTACCAGCAGCTGCTCTGCGCGCCCGGCGAAGCTTTCTGGTCGTTCTCTAACGGTGTCCGCGAATATTTCTTTCAATCTATCGAAACCCGCGAACCCGAGGCGTTTCGCACAACGTGTTAGTGTCGCGGGAGACACTCCAGCCTGGCGCGCCTGCTCCCGCATCGAAAGCAATGCGACCTCTGTCGGATGGTCGTGTAGCCAACGTGCCGCAACTTTCATTTGGCGCGGCATCCGCTCGTAGCTGCCCCTGATGGCTACTGCGATGGGAGAACCCATTGCGACACTACCCCCCGCTGTTGAGCCGAGAGGCGCTAAGCATAGGCGCATCTTCGCTCGAAGCGTACACTGTTTCGCTCACCGATCTTAAGTGGCTAGAATGATCTTTTCGCGACAGAAGCTCGAGAACACTATCACGGTGTGACGAAAGCCAATCGAAAAGCCAAGTTGTGCTGTGTTTTACACCATCGATTCTCCGCAACCGGGGTTGCCGCCCCTTTCTGCGCGATTAGACGTCGAAAGCCGCAATCGTCTGAGGGCAACGCGCTCGCCACCGTTGGAATTCTGCATGCGCAGAGTGACACCCAGCGGCAGCTAGCGCAACCTTCAGGCCAGAATTACGCGTGCCCAGCCTTAGGGATGCCGACTCCGAAATATCGCCTGTGGGCGACATCGATGATGCGATTGATCAAGCTCGAGAAGCTGTATCCTGCGGTCGTCGCAGCTAAGAAGTAAGAGGCCCGAATACTGAGTGACGGGTCGGCGTTGATCTCTAGGACAAAGGGCTGGCCAGAGCTGTCAACCCGCAGATCGACGCGGGCGTAGTCTCGGCACATGCACGCACGAAACGTCGCAACAGAGATATCCCGCAGCTTCGTCTCAAGTTCATCTCCGACTTGTGCCGGACAAATCTTCGGCGGCTCCGTGCCCACAATATGTCTCTTGTCTTCCCAAGTGATAAAACGTGTTTCTCGATCCCCGAAATTATGCTCCACCAGTGGCAGTCCCTCGTGTTCTTCGTTACCCAGCAGCGCGACACAGAGTTCGCGCCCCTCGATGTATTCTTCCACCAGGGCATCCTGCGCATATCGGGTGACGGTCGCTTCTACGGCCTGCCTCAACTGAGTGGGCTCATGGACGAGCTGCAAGCCCAAGCTGAGGTGTTCGTGACGCGGCTTCACTACCACGGGAAACCGCAGGTCTCCGATGCTCTCGGAGCCGCGACGCATCACGCGGAAGTTGGGCGTTGGCACTCCACATTCGCGGAGGAGCTTTTTGGTGATGACCTTATCCAATGTCAGCCCGTGCCCGAGTGGGCTCGATCCGGTGTAAGGAACGCCGGCCATCTCGAGCATGGCCGGGACATGTGTGCAACGGTACTCGCCCTGAATTCCGGCGGCCATATTGAAGACCATCCCGGATGGACGGCCTTGCGGATCGGGGGGCATGAACCGCTCGAGAGTAGCGAGTAGTCCTTTATCACCCTCGCACACCTCCGTGGTATGGCCGCTCTCTTGCAGCGCTGCCACGATGCTTTCGACAATCATGCTTGCGACCGAGACGCGCCGGTACTCCTTCGGAGGAGAGCGGCCAAACCGGTTGATCACGCCACTGTAGTCATTGTTCCAAACGACGGCTACCCTCATAAGTTCTCCTTAATGTTTACCCGCTGTCATCTTCTTCGAATGGACAGCTGTCTGGCTCCCGCGCGCCCTCTGTCTTGATAGATCAATCCCGTCAACCGGTTTTGCTCGCTTCAATACAGGAAATCGAGATACCGAACCGCGTCCAGGCAATTGGGATGCCAACGAAGGTGGTGCGAGCGAGAGTGGAGCACTATGTGTTTCGCGCCTCCCAAGCGGAGCCCAGCGACCTGCTATATGGGATTCTCAACATCGGCGTCGTCAACCGGACACGATCGGACGACAATGTTCGTTGCTTGATCCGACAATCGCGACTATCCGCTTCTGTCGAGGACATCGCAGGTCTGGCCAGGGGCCTCTTTCGGTACGATGCGGACGCATTTCCCCCTTCAGAGCGTAGATCCGCGAATTCGGGACTGGGCGCCAAGCTGGACATCGCCGGTGTGCTCTCGCGGGCAGCCGCTCGATGGCTCGAACTAGTCAGTCTGTCAACATAGCCCCAAACGGCGCCGCACGAACTCGCGGTGCCAATGCTAGGGCACACTAAGGCTAACGCTCCTCCGATAGCCGCTTGTTGCCCTAGGCCGTCAATTATGCTTCGGGTAAATGGCCTAACCAGCAAGTGCGCTCGAGGTGCGGTCGGAAAAGATCTTATCGGGAGTCTTGCTTTGATGATAGCGCACGTATAAGCAACCATCAGCTCCCAGGTCGAGGAGCTCGATCTTTCTTGCGTAATGCGACATGATGTATTTGAACGTCTTTCGACCCGCTGAGACGCTGATAGATACCGCCTGCAATTTCCACTCCGCGACGCAGTGGAGCGGACCGGTTGATGAACTGCACCCCTGCAGACAAGGAGCGAACCTTGCGCTTCGCATCGATCGAGAGTTCTCCGATGCGAGCGAAATGTACGACGATCACCGCGGTCTTACCTGCTTCACGCATGCATCGTAACAAAACGGGGCAGAACACGACCTTGAAACCGCTTGGGCGCAAATGCGAAGGTTGTTGTGCCAAATCGAATAGAGCCCAAACGCGGGACCGGCAGCAGATGATCAAGAAGTTTGTCGAGTGTGGCAGTGCTCGGCATGACGGGTAGCCTCCCGATATCAGGAACCTTCGTCATCTCAGGATGGCCAATATATTGCGCGACCCGAGCGAAATCAGGTGCGACTTCATCGGAGGGCTTGCTGACTATTTCGTTTGCGAAAGCAGTAACGGCAATACGAAGCGCAGCGGTCCGTTACCAGCAACAAGCCGGTCGGGGCGCACTTGTGCCGGAGCCGGGTACTACCGTATTGTCACGCTCGCCGCTCGTGTCCAGGCTGCCGGGACTCTTGAACTGCTTCAACGAAGGATCCACAGTGTACTTGAGCTGCTCGTGATGGCCGCTGTCGGTTATCTGTTTGTGACATGATGTTATGCTGTTGGCCTCCAGCCTCGGTCGCTAACGTCGCGAGTATCCTGGATGAAAGTCATGACGGTGGCGTGAGGCGACGGGCCGCACTGCACCTCTACCGTATTGTTCCGGACTGTTCGAGCACTTGCCATTTTAAACACTTTGCCCAAGCCAAGGAGACTCGCGTGGCCAACAGGAAGCTTTGCTGTGTCCGAGCAATTGGCGTGCCACCAAGAACGTACGGAGCCTTGGTTGAACGAGGCAACATACACTTTCGCATGCCCCGGCGGAGTACATCGTGAGATATGTGTCACGCTCTCAACATAGACGTCTTCAACCGGACACGGCTAACACGACAGCAGAACTATCGCTTAAGAATGTCGACTCGTACGTTGCGCTTGAACCTGTGCTTCAATGGCGCACGATTTTAGACTAATGCGATCGGCATCGGGTGCTATTTGCTGCGCGATAAGGGTGCGTTGCCTCACCACGTCCAATGAGCGAGCGCAGGGCTAACGTTTGTAGTAGGTTCGTAAGTGGCAAGCTAAATTTAGTTGATGCCCGAAATCGGGTGGCATGGCCCTTGCTTCGCGGATGGCGGAAACCCCGTGAAGTAGCTCTCGTGAACACAACATGTTCGGAGCGGAAGGAAGTTGGCGGGATGCAGCTTCTTGGACCGCCTTTTCAGCGGCCAGGCTTGATGAAGAACGAACGTATGGTTCCACTTATCGGGGCTGCCGCGCTCTTCATGGAGAGCATGGATTCCACGGTAATTGCGACCTCGCTGCCGGCGATCGCCGCCGACATCGGCACCAGCCCGCTAACGCTCAAGCTTGCGATAACCTCTTACCTTCTGTCGCTTGCAGTGTTCATCCCATTGAGCGGCTGGACCGCAGACCGTTTCGGCGTGCGCATCGTGTTCTCAGGCGCCATCGGCGTGTTCATTCTGGGCTCGGTCTGCGGGGCACTATCCTCCTCGATAACCGAACTTGTATTTGCACGCATCCTGCAGGGTCTAGGTGGTGCCATGATGACGCCGGTTGCGCGACTGGCGCTCTTGCGCTCGGTCGATAAGAGCGCATTGGTAAATGCGATGGCCTGGGTGACTGTCCCCGCGTTGGTCGCCCCGTTGATCGGGCCGCCGCTCGGCGGCTTCATCTCGACCTATTTATCCTGGCACTGGATTTTTCTGATCAACGTTCCGATCGGCTTGGTCGGGATCTTCATGTCCCTGAAATATATCGATCCCATCAAAAGCGCCAATCGCGAGCGTTTCGATTTCTGTGGCCTGATGCTCGCAGGCACCGGCCTTGCCGCCATCGCGTTCGGCGTATCGGTCGCAGGACTCAACCTGTGGCCATGGTCAGCGAACGCAGCGCTGGTCGGGTTCGGCTCTCTGTTGATGATGCTCTACGTAATGCATGAGCGGCGCACCACTTCTCCAGTGCTGGACTTTACGCTGCTGCGCTTGCCAACGCTGCGGGCCGCGATTGCGGGCGGCTTCCTATTCAATGTCGGCATTGGTGCGCTGCCGTTCCTGCTCCCGCTCCTCATGCAGGTCGGGTTCGGGCTAACCCCTTTCCACTCTGGCCTCGTCACGTTCGCCTCCACCTTCGGTGCCATGGCTATGAAGACTCTTGCTGCGCGCTTCCTTCGCGCCTTCGGCTATCGGTATGTCATGACATTCAATGCGCTCGTCTCGTCGTTCTTCCTCGCGGCGTGCGCCCTCTTCACAGGGACGACGCCGCTGCTGCTAATCATGATCACCCTAGTCGTCGGTAGCTTCTTCTACTCGCTGCAGTTTACAGCGATCAACACAATCGCCTACGCCGAGGTTGAGACCGCGAAGACAGGTCGCGCCATCATATTGGTGAGCCTCAACCAGCTTTTGGCAGTGTCTGTCGGTGTCTCGGTCGGAGTGTTCTCGATCGAGACTACGCTCGCGCTGCATCACACAACCGAGCTATCTGCAGACGTTTTGGCGCCAGCATTCGTTGTCGCCGCGATCATCTCGGCGGCATCGGGTGGGTTATTTTGGCAGATGCCCGACGATGCCGGTTGCGAAATCTCCGGCCGCAAGGCAATCGAGAGTTCTTCCCGAAGAAGGGGCCGCCGCCGCTGGTTAACCACGGGAGACGCGCAGGAGATGCTTGACCGGCTGGACTGATGTTGTGATATTGGCGGTCAAGCTAAAATCAAATTACGATAGCGCCTCGATCGGGGGGGGCGGCTGCTTCAGGTCAATACCAGATCCCACCATGATGTTATGCGCGTATACAGGTAACAAACAGCCGGCCGACAATTATGAAACGACACAAATTTTAAAGTCGAAAATGTCTTTCGAGGTACGACGAATGTCGCTCATAGTTTACGTTAGGTGGCATGCAACCAAGTGTTTGCCAAGTTCTCGAAGTAGGGGTTCTTCGACACGGCACCGATCAATCGCCAAGGGACATCGAGTGTGGAATCGGCACCCGGATGGAGGATTGATCGGGCTCGGCACATCTCCCTTCACCGGTGCCGCCTTTCGTGTTTGGCGCGGCCGCGGCGCAGGTACGGAGGAAATGAGTGCCCGAGTGTAAGGATGCAGAGGAGCTGAGAATATGGACGATCGTGATGCTATCTCAACGATCTTGCCTAGGTACATGACCGCTACCCGATCGGAGATATGTCGGACCACGCTGAGGTCATGAGCGACGAATAAATACGTTAATCCGAATTCTCTCTGAAGATCCTTCAACAAGTTGACGATCTGAGCCTGGACGGAAACGTCCAAAGCAGAAACCGGCTCATCGCACACAACAAATTGCGGCTTCAACGCAAGTGCACGGGCGATACCGATTCGCTGGCGCTGCCCGCCCGAAAATTCGTGCGGGAAACGGCCTGCGTGCGATCTTGCCAAGCCCACCAAATCGAGGAGCTCGAGAATCCGAGCCTCTTTGCTCGACGAGCTCATGCTAGCGATTTCCATAGGCTCGCCCAAGAGATCGCGAACTCTCATCCGCGGGTTAAGAGAACTGTACGGATCCTGAAAGATGATTTGGAAATTCTTCCGCCTCGCTCTGAGCGCGTTCCCGGACAGACCGGCGATATCCTCACCATCGAAGCGGATGCTTCCGGCTGTCGGATCAAGCAGTCGAACGAGTAGCCGGGAGGTCGTTGACTTGCCACATCCCGACTCGCCAACGAGGCCCAACGTCTCGCCGCGACGGATATCAAAGGAAATATCATCGACCGCGCGAACGGATACCCCCCGCTGGGAGATCATGCTACCTTTGGTGACCGGGAAGTGTTTCACCAACCCCTTCACCGCGACAAGTGGCGCATCGAGGGTAACCGCCGCGGGCGACTGGGGGATCTGCTGGATCATTTCATCACCGCGAGGCATGGGCGAATTTCCCGTGCGAGATCTTGTGACGGATGCAGGCCGCGCGGTGGTTTGGTGAAGATCCAACGAGTTCAGGTATTGCCAGCTTGCAGGGTGGAATCGCATGAGGACAGCGAGGGTGGAAGCGGCAGCCCTCGGGCCATGCTCCGGGTGATGGGACGGAGCCCTCGATCGTATGCAGTCGGTCGACATGTTCGTCGATATGCGGAATACTCCGCAAAAGGCCCTCTGTGTAGGGGTGGAGCGGTTGGTCGAATAGGTCGGCGGAACTGGATTCCTCGACAATTCGACCAGCGTACATGACCATAACCCGTTCCGCGAAATCGGCGATCACGCCTAGATCGTGGGTGATGATGATCACTGACATTCCCGTATCGGCCTGTAGCTTCCGCAAGAGTTCGAGGATTTGCGCCTGAACCGTGACGTCCAGAGCCGTCGTTGGCTCATCGGCGATCAGTAGCTTGGGCTTCATGGCTAGCGCCATGCCAATCATCACACGCTGAAGCATGCCTCCCGACATCTGATGGGGATAGTCGTCAATCCGCCGCTCCGGCGACGGAATCCCCACCACGTCCAGGATCTGGATGGCTCTTTTCCTCGCCGCCGCGCGCGTGGTGCGCTCGTGATAGATGATGGCCTCCATGATCTGCTCGCCCGCGGTGAAGACCGGATTCAGAGAGGTCATCGGCTCCTGAAATATCATGGCGATATCGTTTCCGCGTATCGCCCGCATTTCGGATTCGGAGTGCCGGAGGAGATCTTGTCCCTGGAAGAGCACGGTCCCGCCGGTCACGAAAGCGACCCTGGGTAGAAGCCTCATGACCGAAAGCGCCGTCAGACTCTTCCCGCAACCTGACTCGCCTACGATCCCGAGAACCTCACCTTGGGCTACGTCGAAGGTGACGCCATCGAGCAGGGGAACGGGCTCGCCTCGACGTATGGAAAGCGAGACAGATAGGTCACGAACGGAAATAAGCGGTGAGTGAATGTCAGCCATGGTCGACGAACGGATAGGACGTGGCGGTCGGGGCGAACTTGTACGGGAGCGTCTTGAGATCCGCCGGTCCCCAGTCGGGCGTGTCGATGATGACGATCTCCTCGGCCAGAGTCTCGTAGACCGCACGGAAGTGAGTCTTGGATCGAAGGACGATGATGGCGAAATCCTGCGCTCGCATGCCAAACTGAACGAATGGGTCCTCATCAATCGCCGTGCTCGGCACTGTGGTGACGCTCACGATAATGCCTCCGATATCAAACACAGCAGTTGGACCGAGGTCGACTTTGGAGCCGCGGCCCATCGGACCGCTGACCGGATAGCGCTTTTCGCCCGCCTGCAGGATTCTGGCTTCGACCGCGATCGGCCCGCCTGACCTTGACGACGTGTGGCCACCCAGGTTCAGGCGAATGGTTTTCCCCACCCCAGCCTTGCAGGCAGCGGCGGCGCTTTGTGGATCCCAGAGGAACGGGACGGCGGCATTGCGCGCGCCCTGGCGCATCAACTCACGCAGTACGTATGTGGAGTCGTGCATCCGGTCGGCATGCTCGAGCAAGACAATCGGCGCCCTGGCCGATTTTGCTCTTTGGAGCCCGTAAGCCACACCTTCCTCGAGATTTCGAACCAAGCCCGGAATGTGGAGTTCGCGACGAGCCTTGCGGATGCTCTCGCTCAAGCCAATTGCGGTCCTCTGGGCAAGGCTCCGGTCACCGTCCGCAACCGCCACGACCGAGAATCCGCAGTTCGGCACGTCCGCATAGGAGAATCCTGCAAATACCGAGACATCCAACAGCCCGGGAGTCCTTTGGGGTAGTTCGATCGAGCGCTCAACGAAACTGGCAAGAGGATGCAAGTTCGTCGCGCTGAAAATGCTTGGCACCATGACGCCCGGTCGAGCGATCGCTGTCACCGGATTGATCTCACCTCGCAACGTCCTGACGAGGCATCTGGCCGCGCGCCTGCCGGTGTCGCCCATGTCAATATGAGGAGAATAGTGGTAGCCGAAGGTGGCAGTTGCGTCAGCGATCGTCGATGCATCAAGATTGCCGTGGTAGTCGAGCGCGAGCATAATAGGAACGTCCGGTCCCACGGCATTGCGTACCAAGCGCACCATGTCGCCATCGGGATCAAGGCGTGTCGGCGTTGTACATGCCCCGTGAAGATCAAGGAGCACGCCATCGAGCGAATCCCGGTGGGCCTTCAGTCCGTCCACGATAACTTGGCAGTAATGGTTGAACGCGTCATCTGCTGCGGGCCCCGCGGCGCTGCCTGGCGCCTTGACGATCGGCACCATCTCGATGCGTTCGCGCTCACAAATATCAATGAACCCGCCGAGGACGGTTTCCGTTCCCCGGTAACGCTGCAACATCTGACTTCCTCGAGACTCCGCACGCTCGAAATCCTCTAATGTCGTCAGATTCGACAGGAAGCTGACCGACTCCTGAACGAACCCAGCAATGGCTACTTTCACGGACCAAGTTCCTCATTTTTTGTTGCTAGACGAGGCGATATCTCGTGGATCAAACGCGTCGCGCAGAGAGTCACCAACCATATTAAAGGCAAGCACGCTCACGGTAAGGGCTAGCCCAGGTGCCACTGCCATCCATGGGGCCTGGAGAATAACTGCGACGCCGTCCCGAATTAGGTTTCCCCAACTAGCTGCCGGCGGCTGAATGCCCATTCCAAGAAAGCTAAGGCTTGCTTCGTCTCGGATCGCGCCCGCAATGGTCAAACTGCTCATCACAATGATCGGTCCTAGGACATTCGGAAGGATGTGTTGGCGGATGATGCGTATGTCGGAGGCGCCGAACGATTTGCTCGCAGTCACGAAATCGTAGTTTCTGGCAACAAGTGCGGAACTGCGCGTCAATCGGACGAACACCGGCACATGCGATACACCAATCACGAAAGCCAGCGTAATCATGTTTGAGCCTAGCAGCGTCATCATCATTAAAGCCAACAGCAACGATGGGAAGGACAGCATTATGTCGATCAGCCAGCTAACGACTCGGTCAAACCAGCCCAGGCGATAGCCGGCGATTAAACCGATCGGCAGTCCGATCAGGATGGAAACGACAAGGGAAAATATGCCGACGACCAGCGCGGGGCGGATACCGTAAATCATCCGGCTTAGCAGGTCGCGTCCGTATTCGTCAGTACCGAGCCAGTAGGTCTCATTCGGCGCTTTAAGTGCGTCGATAATGTGCTGATCCGTGGGATCGAACGGCGCAATCAGTGGCGCGAACAGTGCAATGAAGCAGAAACCTAAAATGATCAGGCAGCCGACTATTGCATTACGGTCAAGTGCGAGAATGTTGATAGCTGCCCAAAGCTGATGACGGCGTACGGGCTCATCGCTGGTTGGGGCGGGGGACGCCATCACATCAGTCATATTTTACCCTCGGATCAAAGATGACGTAGCTGATATCGACGAGGAGGTTCACGATCAGGACGACGAAGGCGAACATCATCACGCCCGACTGGATCAAGGTGTAGTCACGCTGGGCGATCGCACCAACCAGTAGTTTACCCAATCCCGGCCGACTGAAGACTGTTTCCGTCAGGACCGCGCCGCCAAGAATAGAGCCGGTATAAAGTCCCATCGCTGTCACCACCGGAATGAGAACGTTCCTGAGGGCATGTTTGTAAAAGACGACCGCCCTTGGCAAACCCTTGGCATGCGCCGTTCGCACGTAATCCTGGTTCAGGGTATCAAGCATGGCCGAACGGGTTAGCCGTGTGATGTATGCTGCCTGGATGAGGCCGAGACTGAACGCAGGCAGAACGAGTTTATTGAAATGCTCCAACAGTCCCGCCTCCTCGCTAACCGAATGGACAACCGGAAACCATTTTAGATAAACGGAAAATATCAGGAGAAGAATGATGCCGAGATAGAAAGAGGGGAATGAGAACCCGGCGAGTGCAAAAAACCTACCCGCCGAATCAATAGCCGTATTTCGTCGAATAGCGGTAATGACGCCGAGAGGAATGCCGATCGCGGAGCCAACGAGCAGCGATGCGATGGCAAGACTCAGCGTATATGGAAAAATCAAAAAGATTTGCTCTGCGATTGGCTGATTCGTAATCATCGACCGTCCTAGGTCGCCATGCAGCAGGCCGGCGAGAAAATTTGCATACTGCTGCCAGATGGGAAGGTTCAAACCCATCTTCTGACGAAATGCGTCGACTAAAGCCTGCGACGCGTAGTCTCCGAGAACGACCTGTGCCGGGTCGGAGGGCACCACGCGCATCGCGAAGAAGACGATCGTGGCCACCGCCCACATGATCACAATTGCCGACAATAGCCTTTTGATGATGTACGCTTGCATATTCCAAGGTCCAGGTAGGGGATGTCGCGGCCGAGATTTTGGTGGTGCCAGCGACTTACTTGAGAATCCGGGTTCTCTCGTTAATGACGTAGAAGCTCTTCGGGTCGAAGCCGAGGTCGAGCTTAGGACTGCGAGCCGCGGCGTATTTTCGTGTCAAAAGAGGAACCGAAACGACGTCTTTGGTGATTTTCCGCTGCGCTTCCCGCCAGAGCGTGACCTGCTTTTGCTGATCAAGTTCGTAGCGTGCCTCGTCTAAGAGGTTATCCACGCCGGGAATGAGCTCGCCGTAATGGGAGAAGTTGAGCGAGGCCGTCGGCCTCCCTATGGCAGACTTCGAATGGTAAAATTGCGTCAGATAGGTCGTCCCCGTCAATGGATAGCGAAACGCACCATAGATCACGACCGGGTTGACGTCCTCGCGTATGAGCCGGTGGTAGGTCGGATGGTCGACGACCTTGAGCTCCAAATTGACGCCAATTTTCTTCCACATCTCCTGGATCACCTGCATCGGCGGCAGATATATGCTGCTGTTGCTGCAGGCCATTGAAAGACTAAGACCATTCCGTTGGCCCGCCTCCTTCAGGAGTGCCTTTGATTTCACTGGATCGTACGGCGTGTAGGGGACATCGTCCGTGTGGCCGACATAACCGCTCGGCAAGGGGCTGACTTCCAGCATCGCCACGTCCTTGCCCAGAAATTGAATCAAGGCATTTCTGTCGATCGCACCCGCAAGCGCCTCGCGGATGCGAATATCGTCGAGAGGTTTGTGCTTCAGATTGAACAGAAGCGAGAACATGTTAGCCGGCGCCATCAAGTCTACGATCATGCCGGCGCCGCGCATGAGGTCGACGACGTTTTGGCGAGCCGGCAGTTCAATTGCTTCAACATCGCCGCTGCGCAGGGCCAGCTGGCGCGTGCTGTCGTCCGCCATGAATAGGATGGTGAACCGCTCGATCGTGGGAAGACCGCGCCAGTACGCTTCGTTGCGAACTAACGTCTGGCTTTCACGCGGCCGATATTCGTGGAGCATGAAGGGGCCGGTGCCGATCGGATTAGTCCTCAGGTCAACTCCGGCCTCGACCGCATGCTTTGAAACGATGTAGCCGCCCTGGTAATTGACCAGAAGCGCCGGCAGGGACGGCTCGACGTGTGAAGTCTTGATCTCGACTGTATGCGGGTCTGTCACGGTCACGGCTTCGATTGCCGACAGACTTTGGGCAAAAGGCGATGCCGCAGCAGGAGCCTTGACGCGCTCAATGGAATACTTGACGTCCTCGGCCGTGAACTCGCCGTGCCCGTGGTGCCATTGGACACCTTTGCGGAGCTTGAACGTCCAGGTCACCCCATCTTGGGCGACGCTCCACTCCGTTGCGAGACCAGGCTGCAAACCCTCATTTGTCACGAGCCCATCGGGAAACGCCAGCAGCCCCTCGTAATAAGGGCTTATCATTTCGCCGGTCCCAACGGAGAAGTGCGGGTCAACCGTCTGGATATCGGCGGCCCCCACCGCATAGCGGATAAGTTGTTTGTCGGCGAGGTCTTCGGCCTTGAGGCGGCGGGCCGGCGCGATCAGAACCAGTGATCCAACCGCTAAATTGAAGTCCCGTCTCGTCAGTCCTACACGCACCGCCTTCCTCCCCAGCATGAACTAACGGTTCGTCAGCGAACCAACTGGTGCGTTGTTTGCTAACCCGCGCCTCTCTCTGTACAACCTTAGAAGTCGACAGAAGCGTTATCGTCACCGAAACATTATCTGGCCGGCACCATGAGATTTCATTGATTCTGTGCGATCAACAGCCGAAATTCTGCGCCGATTGGGCGGATGGCGCGGTTTTATGTCATCTGCAAGATCGACGCGTGCAAGCACGAGCGACGATCTTAGCTCTGGAGTAATAGGCCGACGATGTTTGCGTACACAACGCGCCTTGTGATCGTGGTGTTCGGACTGCCGCGAAGGACCGGCAGCGACAATTTTCGAAAAGCTGACGTGAGATCCAAGTGTTCGAACCCGCGCACAAGCTGCGTCTCTAGGGCTCGAGCGTTCGGCAGGGCGTGTCCCATGCTGATTCCGAGTGCGTTTAACGTTAAGAATTGCGCAACGCCGCGGCGGGCGTGGCTACGCTGGCGTCCATGCACTCAATGCCCGACCGGACTGTCGACCAACTCGCGGGTAGATGCCCAGCACACCGGCTCGAAGATAAATAGCCGTCCGTTAAGAAGGCGAATTGAGCGGGGCGGGACGGCCGAACGTGCGCCATAGCTGGAGCAGGATGAAGCAGAAGAGTTCTCTGATCCCGGCGAGGGTGCGGCGGAAGTTGTGGCCGACGGCTCAGATGATGACATTAGCCGCATCGCCGGTGCGGCCTTTTGAGGTAGCAGCGGCCGAGGTGACCATCGGCCTTCAGGTGTCCGATGATGGGTTCGATGGCGGAGCGGCGGCGCAGCTCGCGCTTGATGACACCGAAGACGCGGCGCTTCTGGCCGGAGACGAAGATTCGTCGGGGATTTTGTGCGTCGTGGCCGCGTATCCCTTGTCGACATAGGCGCGCTCGATCGCGCAGCCGGTGAGTGTCTCGGTGCGGTCGATGACGTCCCGCAAGGTGTGACCGTCGTACGGGTCATCGGGTAGCGTCCTGGCGTGCAGCACGAACAGGCCACCGGGAGAACGGCGGTTGTTGGTGACGATGGAGGCTTCGACGCCGAACTCGTAAGGCGCGGCTGCTTTGCCCTTGCCGATGCACTCCACCTCCGGGGCGTGGAAGGAATAAAGCTTGACGCCGCGCTGGCGCTGCTGCTGCGAGCGGATCTGCGAGGCCCGGCTGAGCGGGAGCGCGAACGTGTTCTCAAGCGCAGCCTGACCTTCGATCTTGCGGCGGACATCGGGGATGATCCGGCCCAGTCGGCTGCGCAGGATGCGTAACTGCCGCTGATGCCGCTTGAATTGCTTGGCATGGGCGTAGCGTCCCGCCATCATTGTCGCGGTTTTGGCAATACGAAGATTGGACTGCCGCAGCTTGACCCCATGCTTCCTCGCCAGACGGTTGAGCCCCTTGATCGCGACGTGTAAGAGCTTGGCATCGGTCGGGAAGGTGATCGCCTTCGGCTTCACGGTGGTATCGACCGCTGACCCGCTTGAGGTCTTCCACGTAACGCGCCAGCCTCGTGTGCCACCTGCAAGCTCTCGGCCGGCAACAGCTCCAGCTTGTCGCCGAGCCGCTTGCGCCAGTGGCTCAGGTCCGAGCGCTCGTGCGGGAATGCGTGCTGGAAGAACTCTTCGCCAGTGAAGTACTGGAAATATGGGTCGTGGACCCAAGCGCTCGCACACCCCTCATCGGACAGCCCGTAAATGTGCTTGAGCAGCAACAGCCCGATCATGACGCGGCTCGCGATCCCGGGCCCACCATTCTCGCTATCGTGCGGCGCGATCTCGCTAATTGACCTTGCCGGCGAGCTGAACCAGCTCGCGCTTGATATTTGATGAAGGGAAGAGCTGCCATCTTAGCTCACGGAACCACTAAGATGACCTACTAGAACCGGTAGTTTGCGGACATTTCGGACCTAGCCCAAGTTAGGTTGCAGTTGCTAACCAGGCAAGGGCAGAGAGTTCGATTGTTATCGGCAGCAACAGTAACATCGAGGTTCGATGATCGCATACCTATACGACCGCGCAAATGCCGTTACTGCCTTGGCGCTCCTTTGTTCTGGCGCAGCGATGGGGCTCGTGGTGAAAGGACACTATGAGGAGGGAGTAGCGCTAGGACTTTGGGCGATCATCGCTGATGATGTTGATGGCGAAATTTCCCGGCGCACCAAAGGTCGAACAATGGCTACCAAGGCCATTGGTAGAGCTCTCGATGCATTCTCTGATCTCTTGTTTGGATCTGTCATTCCGGCGATTGTCATCGCATCTTTTATCGAGTATCCAGCATCTGCGGTGTTCACAGCATTCGTGATGCTGATCGGAGCTCTTCGTCTGGCATATTTTGACTATTTTGGATTGGACGAGCGTGGTCGTTCGACCGGTCTACCTCTTTCTTACGCTCTGCCGATACTTGCCGCGATCTTGCTGGTTGACCACACAATCGCGTCGCTTGAGTTGGGTGTGGTTCTTCCCGCATTCTTTGTACCGCTATCGTTGCTCCACATCGCCCCGTTCAAGATCAAAGCCTCTGGCAGTCTTGTGCATGTGATAACCATCGGCGTGGCGGCCACTGCGTCCGCCGGACTATTGATGACGAGTAGAGCGGGTCAATAAGCGGGCTTGCAATGTCGTAAGGACGAGAAATGTCGAGCTCAATCAACCGCGTGGTATTTGCCGGCACCAGGGGGCTTGCGACCCGCTGTCTTCTGTTCGTCATTGAGACCTGCGGCAAAGACCACATCGCCGGCATTCTCGGCGCTTCTCGGTACGAGAAGACTTGGTGGAGGCACGAAACCAGTGAGGAGCTTTGGGAAGTCGCAGACCGCTTCGGAATACCTTTTTTCGAGTCGATAGATGATGTTCCTTCTCTCGGAACGTTTCTCGTAAGCGTCATGTGGAACAAGATGTTCCCGCCCCATATCCTCGCACGGTTCGATGGAGGGGGTATCAATCTTCATCCTGGCCCACTCCCTGAATATCGCGGCAGTTTTGCGCGGACGCATGCCATACTCAATGGCGAGAAGAGCTTTGGGGTAACTGTCCACTATCTCTCAGAGCGGGTCGATAGGGGCGATATTATCGGCGAATTGCGCTTTCCCGTGCTGCCTTCTGAGACGGCCCTCTCTTTAGACACCAGAGCGCAACTTTATGGATACGCTCTCTTCTGCCAAGTGTGACTGCGTTTATTGGACGGATCGGCGACGTGTCGCTCACAAGACGAGTTGATCGCGCAAGAAAAGCGCAAGGCTTGCTTCTATCCCATGCGCAGGCTGACCGAACTTTTGGAGTCGTCGGACGTTCCACGCAGCGACGAAGAACTCGATCGGCTCTACCGCGCTCTATACCTTCCACCACGCATTGAGCCTCCAAAGTGGCTTATCGAACGAGTCATGACCAATGAGGTCCGGACGCTCGCTCGGGGCGTTCACCTCCAGGGTAAAGCTTGACTTGGTTCGCACCGCGGAAGCTAGCCGGGAATATGAGATCGCGCTTTTCGAGGCCGTGCGCGAAGCGAAAGTGTTGCCGCGAACTTCCGCTCATTGACTGAACGTGGTCTTAGCTCTGGAGGTTGCTTTTGTAACATCGAGCCTATCGAGAGGCGCCGGCGGCCGACCGCGTGTGAGCCGGCTGAGCACGCAGGAGGCTAGCTGTGTGTGGGATTTGCGGATTCATCGGACCGGTTACTGATATGTCAGTGACCGAGCGGAACCTCGCGCGTTGCGCTCAGGCGCTGGCCCATCGGGGCCCTGACGCGAGTGGCAGTTGCGTGACCTCTTCCTTTGCCTTTGCGCATCGAAGGCTGGCAATCATCGATCAGGATCCTCGGTCAAATCAACCGTTTCTCGATGAGGAATTCGGCTTGGCCCTCACGTATAACGGGGAGATCTACAATTACCGTGACTTAAGGCGGGACCTGCTCCGGCGCGGATACCGATTTCGCACTGAGTCGGATACGGAAGTCCTTTGCAAGGCATTTGCTTGTTGGGGCATTGATAGCGTCAAACGTCTGCGGGGAATGTTTGCTTTCGCAATCTACGATCAAAAGACCGCGACAGCGTTCCTTGTCAGAGATCGGCTCGGAGTCAAGCCGCTATATTACGCTTGCGTGGATAATGGGTTTGTCTTTGCCTCACAACCGTCAGCCATCCTGCAGTGGCCAGGGGTTCGCTCGAAGCTCGATCCGGTTGGGCTATCAAGCTTTCTCTCCTACCGTGCGGTCTTCGGCGAGAGGAGTTTATTTGCAAATATTCGAAAGCTGCAACCTGGAACTTGGTTGAAGATCGCGGCTCAATCGCACGAGCAGACGCGTTGGTGGGATCCTGCCTGCCTCGATGAGAGTGGTCTTCGCAGTCCTCTTGAAACCTTGATTGGCAGCGCCGTGGAGGAACATTTGCTGCCCCACACTCCGGTCGCGGCGCTCCTTTCCGGAGGGCTCGACTCCAGTGTCTTGGCTTTCGAGCTTTCAAGGCACTCGTCGCAAAGGCCGACATGCTTTACTGGAATTATAAGCAACGATGTGTATGACGAAAGCCCTTACGCTGTCGAGGTAGCAAGATCCCTTAAGCTCGCCCACGTCTTGGTTCGGCTGCCCGGGGCAACGAGCCTGGATGTCGTTACGCGCCTTACCGCGTTACGTGGTCATCCAGTCGGCATGCACAACGAAGCTGCAATGTATTTGCTTGCGCGAGCGGTCGGCCACTCTCACAAGGTTCTCCTTACCGGCGAAGGTGCCGACGAGATATTCCTTGGATACAGCCGGATCTTCAGGTTGTCCTTCGACCTTCGTCGACAGGCGCTGTTGGCCGCTTTGCCAGATGTCATTGGCCGCCCGGCGCGACGTCATCTCGGCCTTCCCAAGTTCAAGGCAAGCGAATTCGAGCTCTTTCTCATGCGCTACACCTACTTCCCCCAATGCGAGAAGCTGGGGCTGGCAACACCGGCATGGAGAAAGGAGATTAGGCACGATGCGGGGCTGATCGATTGGATGAACAATGCCTACCATTCAGGCGGTGCCACCCCGGTCGAGCGCATAAGGCAATTCTTTGTACGGCATCATCTACCGGCGCTGCTTGAAATGGTCGACAACACCACAATGGCGGCGGGCGTGGAGTCTCGCGTTCCCTTCACAGACGACCGAATCGTTGCGCTAGCTCTGCGCATGTCGCAAACATGCCTTCGCCCCGTTTCAGGCGGCCGCTTGACGTCTCCAAGGGGCGCAATTCGATACTGACTCATCGTGGCTATAGGTTGGGCTCTTGGCGGCTACCGAACAAATCAGCGGGTTCGGGACAAGTAACGCCCGGCATGTCAGGCCGAGGTTGATGGAGACTATAAATTCGGGGAAGCGGAAGCGCGACATCCCATTTCGGGGGGCCGCAAGACTGACCGCCTTTTCCCGGGTGGGACCGAACTCGGTCATTTTGGCAAAGCTCGAGTCATCGATGCGGGTGGCAGTATGTTCCTCGGCCGGATCTTTGAGCCGATCATTGAAAATACGTAATCGGGTCGGCCCGGTCACCACCACCCAATGAGTGATGGTCCTAGCTTCAAACTCAATGCTCACCATCACGATGGGATACCAGCCCACCGCCATCCATTTCGAGAGGTTGTCAAGTTGTAAGTACCAACATGGACCGGGATGTCGCGCTGGTATGCTTCGGCAAGATCTCGCTCCTGGAGAATCTGCATCACCTCAATCTGGCCGCCTTGCAAGGCGCGAGAATTAAGGAAAAGACCATCATGGCTTACGACAACAAGCGCTGCGAAGCCGCGACGTTTGAGGGCCAAGGCCAAGCCGATCGGTCCGCAGCCGCCGTGAATGGTCGTTGCCTCTCGCCAAATCTCGAGCTCGGCTGTTTCATTCGGCTGATATCGCTCGTCGAGAGCGGACATGACCATCATCAGGGAAGATGGTCCACAGGTGAACTTCCTCTTTTGCTGATACAGAGGAAGTTCCTGACCATTTGATTCGTTGGGCTTTCGAGGTCCGGACGCGAGATGACGTCATCTCAGGTGAATGTGAAGGAAGCTGAGCGGGATCCCGGCTGGCGCAGCGCCTCGCTGATTGTCATGAGAGCAATCGCTGTCGCTGCGATGACGAGCCCGGGCGCGAGGGCAATCCATCATGCGGTCATCAAATAGTCTCTGCCGAAGCCCACCATATTGCCCAAGCTCGACATCGGCGGCTGTATCCCCAGCCCCAAAAAGCTCAGGGTGCTTTCTAGGAGAACCGTCTCAGTGAGACCAAGGGTCATGCCGACCACGATGGTCGGTGCACAGGCTGGGAAAATATCTTGCATAGATATGGATCCGCGAAGCGTTGTAGGTTCGCGCCGCCGTTACATGGAGCCTATTGCGGGCCGTCAAAGCAGGGCCCCTCACGATGCGCGCGTGGCGCTCCCACCCGTGCAGGCCCACCAGACAGACAAAGAGGGCTAGCGAATTGCCAAATATCGTCATGATAAGAAGTGCGGTCATCATGGACGGCACGGCAGGCTGCATATCGACCAGTGCCATGACTCCCTCGTCATTAATCCGCCAAGCTCGGTCGCGAAGGAGCCCAGCGAAACGCCCAGCAGGGTACTCATGAAGGTCCCGCCCATCGCGACGAGCATGCTGATCTGGATCGAATATATCAAGCAAGCCAGCACGTCCCGACCGAGCTCGTCGGTGCCCAAGGAATGTTCCAGCCTGCCGCCGAAGCATAGTTGTGGCGAAAGCCGTACGTCCAGGAGATCTGTGCTGGATGATAGGGGGAGATCACCTCGGGCAGACCGCGAGCTGGTCGGCAAAAACGAACTGACGGGCGCTCGTATTACGATGCCGGTGCTTCGCTAAGTCGATCAACAGCCGAAGATAGCTGCGTGCGCCCCGACCTCCGAAAACAGGCGACAACGGGGCGTTGAAGCGTTCAGCTCGCTGGACGTCTCGTTCGATCTTCAAGGCGTCGTCGAAGCTCGCCTTGGCCGCACCGACGCGTCCGATCACATGATACACCTCGCCAAGCCTCGCGTGCAGTTTCCCTCGCGCAGTATACAGTTCTCCGTCGTACTTTTCGTTCTCCGGAAGAACGTTCGTCAGGATATGGCTCACTCGATGGGCAACTCCCGTGAGCTGGACGTCATGACGACGGATTGCGAAAGCAATGGAAGCGTCGCTTCCGGCCATCCTGATCGCATCCGGGTTGCCTCCGAGCAGCAGTGCTGCATCTACCTCCGCCCGCAGGGGTCTCATGAAGCTGATCTTTGAGAAGCGGCCGCCCTTGCGGTCCCGAAACATGGCCTCCCTGAGGTGCACTGCATTTGATACCAGGTTGACCGAGAGCTCCAGCAAAACGTGGGCCTCGCCGGCTGACGAGTTCGCGCGGCTGAGGATAACGGCTCAGGGGGGCGACTGCCGGGGCTTGGGCAATCTCGTCTTCTTGGAGCGCCACGTCGAGACAGACATACACGGGAGCCGACGGAGCGGTACGGGTCATCATCGATGCGCGGATAATGGATTTGACAGCGGCCAGTACCGACTCGCGCTGGTCATCCCATTTCACGGCCCGCCGGACCAACGCTCCCTGGTCCCAGAGGAGATCCGGGTCATGCTGCCCTCGGGCGTTCGCCGTTGCCCCCTCCACGCCGTCCCATACGCATCGCGCGGCAGTATACCGCCGGTTACGTGCAATAACCTCGAGCTTCTCCGGAGGCTTGGCACAGCTTGCCATCGGTGCCGCTTGTGCTTTGGTTGCGGTGTTCATCCCGATCGAGCCTCGGAGGAAGATGGTGGAGTCGACGGGGAGGAAGCGGGCGAGAAGAGCGCGCCTGAGCAAGACCTGTCCTCCCCCGGAGCGATCGCGGCTGCGGGCGCCTTCGTTCTAATCGATGAGGAAGGGATGCCGATCGTCGATCGTCGGCGCCCCGATGAGCCCGGCGCCAAAAGCAGCGGAGCCGGCGCCTAAGCCCGGTGCGGGGATTTCCTTGAACTCGTGTTACCGCTGGAGCGGTTCGATGAACAGGGACCAGTAATACTCGGCAGCCGCTTCCTGCGAGAGCTTGCGGTCTTCCATCGAACCATACGACGCCATCCCGAGAGCCTTCAGAAAGAGAGCGTCGTTCGCCGCCTCAACTGAGAGGCTCTCGTTCATAGTCCCGTCGCCTGCCTGATCGTTGTATGCAAACAAAATGCCGCGCCCGAATGCCCCGCCGAAGCTGATCTTGCAGCGCGCGATTGCCTTTCCGTACCTGTACACGGCCGCGGTGAAGCGATCGGCATCGATGCGGCGGAAGTTGCCTTCGATACCTTCGTTCCGCTCGGCCAACTCTACCAAAGAGGCCTCGAAGAAATTAGCCATGAAGTCGAAACTTGCGTGAAGGAAGCGGTCTCGATCAGCTTCAGTGAACGTTTTCTTCAGCCGCAGATTACTGGACCGCGGTTTGGCGTCGGAGAGGGGCGGCGAGGTTGGAGCTGGAGAAGCTTTCGACGCCTTCGAATTAGCGACCAGCTTGGCGGGCAGGGCGGCTCGGATTTGCTTCACGACGTCGAGAAACGCCTCGTCGATATCGGACCATGCTTTGATCGGCTTTCCGTCCTTCGGTGCGGCCAGAAGCTTGCCGAATGGTGCGGAGTGCCAATCGCAGTGTCGCAGAATGACCGGGATCACCCGGGCCTCGCCGGCCTGGTGACGCTCCATCGCGCGCTGCATCTCGACATCATAGCAGTATGAGGACGCCAGAAAATCGGGTGAAACCAACAGAAGGATCACGCCGGCTGCATTTAGGTTGGAGTCAATGCTGTGATCAACCTCGTCGCCGGCCTTGATGCGCCTATCATGCCAGGCATCGATGAGTCCTTGCTTCTTCAGCATGGAGAGATGTATCTCCAGCCGGTCCCGCAGGTCTTCGTCCCTGTGGGAATACGAGAAAAATACCGTGGTCAACTTATCAACTCCAGCTTCGGAAAGTGCCGAGCGTCTAGCTCTCGCGCCTGAGGTCCGTTCGATTGCACCTCGGACAATGTATCTTCGACAAAGGCTGCCTCCGCCGCCTAGCTTCCTGGACCTCGTCGGGCGTGAGCTCTTCGGAGTTGAAGCGGTTTCCGCAATTCAAACAGGACCACGTGATCGGCCGCGGCATTGCAAGCTCCTTAAACAACGTCATTATCGAATTGACCTCAAATAGGAGGCAAAAACGCCGAGTTCAAGTCCGATGAATTTTTTACGATCGATCAGCCGGGTTCACCGCTGGCGCAAAGGTGGGCAGCGAGCGTCTCCGCCACGTGCTGACGTAGGTCTCGCCATCTCGTCGGCGCCGATTGGGCCGGCAGCGGTTCGGCAGATGCTTGAGCGAATGAGATTTCGTTTTGGGCATGATGAGCTTTTGGGGCGGGCGTGCGCCGTGCCCTCTTCGAACGCTTCCTGGCCGATGGCCGCATTGAGTCGACACCAACATCGTCGAGCGCGCCATCAGACCGCAGACAATTACAAGAAAGAATAGCCTCTTCACGGGCAGCGCGGGGGCGGACGTACCTGGGCGATCATCGCAACCCTGCTGCAGGCGGCGAAAATGAACAACGTCGATCCGTTCGCCTGGCTTAGCCTAATGCTTCAGCGTGTCGCCAACGGCTGGCCGAGCAGCGAAACCGACGCGTACGGCAACGTCTTCGGAACCGTCGCCCCCTTGTCTGGCTGAACAAGCAAGTCAGACAGGGGAACGCCTAGTGTTTCGGCGACAAGCTCGAGAAGATCAATCGTCGGTTTCGCCCTTCCGAGCTCCAGACCGCTCATATAGGAGGTGTCGATGCCTGCATCGTAAGCGAGTTGCTCTTGCGGAATGCCGCGATCCAAGCGGATCCGGCGCACATTCCAGGCTACCAGCGCACGAGCTCTCATGCGCCAAAATAGCAATTTGTTAGATCATTAAAACACGGCATAAAACCCAAATATTACAGCACGTTTGTTCCTGATACGGATGAGCGGAGTCTGCGCTGGCGCTGGACTGTCGCACACTTTTGGTCGGCGAAAGGGCGGCATCGCCTCGCTTGAGGAGCTCCTAGAGCCCTCCGAACAAACTTATCTCTAATTCAGGGGCTGTCCATCGCATTAGTTGATGCCTGTCACCTGACCATCGCGTCTACACGATAGTGCGTGCCTCGGCGAAACGAGCACGGTCCTGGAGACAGATGCGTGGAATTTTCAACTGAGTTCGCTGGCATCCATCCTTGCGACTTTGAGCAAGCCAAGTGGAGGGCCGGCATTGTTCTTCCTCATCGAATCGCGAGCGCTCCGATGGGGCGTCGTGCGCTCCTGCTTGGCACTCACCCCAAGATCAGTTCACGTGCGCCCCGAGTTCTTCTTCTTGCCGCGGATGTGGCGCGCGCTGAGTTGAGGTTTGGAGGCAAGCGTTTTGTAACACGCAGAGGATGTCCTGCACGCAGCGAGTTGCTGGCGTTGTCCAGTCGCGCCAAGCACGAGCGCCTGATGTGTAGCGCGCTCGCTTCTCATTAGCTTGGTGTCGCGCACACCAAGGGCGAACACCGATATCGACGGGTTTGTATTTTCCTACGTGAGAAACATAGGGGTCTATGTTTGCGTACTTTTGAGTGGAGAACTTCGGTGCTGAAAGACATCTTCGGACAAAGATCGGTTGAGCCAACCCGCTATTCTATAATATCCTTCCGGTCGTTGCAGCGCCGCCGCGAGGAGCGTCGGGGCTTGTTGACCGGAGTGGCTGAGAGCAAGCCACCCCCTGTCGTGATTAATACGAGCGCTGAGGAGCCGCCGCTCTATTCGACCACGATTGTTAAGAAGGTTGTGCTGGCTTCAGCGGCAGGCCTGATCGCCTCGGGCGGGGTGCAGGCGGACGATTTTCCAGCCAAAGCCAAAGCGATCGAGTACGTGAAGGTGTGCTCCACGTATGGTGCCGGATTCTATTACATCCCAGGCACGGACACCTGCATCAAGCTGGGTGGTTTCCTTCGCGCCGATGTGATGCTGGGCAGCAACAGTTTTGTTCTGAACCCGGTTTCCGGTGTCGGTGCTGCGCACAATCGCCTAAGCAATGCCTACACCGCTCGGTCTCGCGCAGACCTCAGCATCGACACGCGTACAGCAAGCGAATATGGCGTGGTCCGCACCTTCTTTGAGGGGAACTTTACCTGGAAGACGGGCTCGACGAGTGCGGCCGGATCGGGCGCAACAGCGTATTCAGGGGATGGCGTCGGACTCGGGACCCTTAGCATCTGGTATGCCTTCATCCAATTCGCTGGCTTTACGATGGGAAAGGCGGTCTCCCAGTTCAGCGCTCCTTGGACCAACTATCCGGCCAACAACTTCTTCGATGGTCTGCCGGGCGGCGGTGGCGATGCCTCGGGTGTTAACCAGCTCAGCTATACCGCTGACTTCGGTCAGGGGATTACGGCGACCGTTTCTGCGCAGGATCCAACGGCCTATTACCAGACCAATATCTGGAATACGACGAATGCTACGGCCGCCGGCATCGTGACGGGTGCTTACGGATCGCAGAGTTACGGCGGCACCGTGGCCCCCGATATTGTCGGCATGATGCGGATCGACCAGGCTTGGGGGCTCTTCCAGGCATCGGCCGCGGCGCACAACAACCATGCGGCGTACTATGGTGCGAGCGAAGTCACAGGACACGCCGACGATAAGTGGGGTTGGGCCGGTCAGCTGGCGCTATCGATCAAGAATATTCCGACCGGCGCGGGGGACACGATCAATTTGCAGGCCGCTTACACCAAGGGTGCCAGCAGCTTTAGCATCCAGGAAAACATCCCGACCGCGTGGGCGATGTACGGGGGCACCAGCCGCGCCGGTGCGTATCAGAGCCTTGGTTTCGCCGGCGTTGCTGATGTCATCTATTCCGGCTCGACAGCGGCAACTAGCACGGCTTTTCAGCTGACCACGACGTACGGCTTCAACGGTGGTTACATTCATAACTGGGGTCCCTATTGGAACACTGCGGTTTATGGCGGGTGGGCCGCTATTCGCTACACCCATGCGGCCAAGGCTCAGATTTGCAGCAGCGCTGGCATGGCCGCACTCGGGTTGACCGGTGTCTGCAACCCCGACTTCAATATTGCTGCGGTCGGCACGGTTACGCGCTGGACGCCGGTCAGAAACCTGACGTTCTCCGCGGATCTGTTCGCCACATTCC
Source organism: Bradyrhizobium sp. USDA 4486 (assembly GCF_054057995.1). Taxonomy (NCBI): domain Bacteria; kingdom Pseudomonadati; phylum Pseudomonadota; class Alphaproteobacteria; order Hyphomicrobiales; family Nitrobacteraceae; genus Bradyrhizobium; species Bradyrhizobium sp. USDA 4486. Next base: position 4,842,699 of record NZ_JBSRZV010000001.1, on the reverse strand, counting down.
TCGATCAGAAATATTCTGGCACCGTGGCGGCGCCGGCAGTCGCGGCAGTCGCCAAACCTGCCGCAGTATATGAACTCAAGAACCAGAGCGCGTTCAGTATGCTCCTGCGCGTCCAGCGCAATTGGTAGGTCGTCGCTTCGGCGGGCGGAAATATGCTCCAGAAGAGTTCGCAAGGCTCGAGGCGGCCGTCCGCGATCGGGCGGCTAGCTCCGTGCTAACATCATTGGGAAGGCGGCCGACGCGCGCGTCGGCCGCCTTCCGTATAACCAAGCTCCACTCAGCATATTGTTGCCGCTCGAGCTAACGGATCAGAAGGTGTCGTGGTCCAATCGAGGTTGTCACAGTACCTTCTCGCCATCCGTTGCATGCAGCGTCGCTCCCATGCGCCGCGAAAGCTTTCGCAGCATGAAACCGTCAAAGACGCGCACATCCAATCGAATTGATGCTCGCCCGGGACTCCGAATGCTTACAACTTCGCTCGCGTCGATGTTGGACCAGGTCGTGCGCGGCGATCGCATTGGTCGCGCGCTTGGTATCTGATGGACATCGACGGGACCTGAGCGCCATGTGCGGCAATGTCGCGCTAGGTCGCGTGAACGCGCCGATGCTGGATGCGGTTTCGCCGGTCGAAAGTGACGCCGCCGCCCAGTCATAAGCTCCCTGCGACTTTAGCCTGCTTCCAAAACTGCGGCCTTCTTGCAGAGCCGGGCGAGCCACCGGCAAAAGGCGCGGGCAATTTCAGGATTGCCCACTACGATCGACTGCATAGGCCTGATATTGCATTCCACTCGGAGTGCGCGATCCCAGTATCACCTGCAGGACGCCCCCGCGCACGAGATCGCCGACAAGAATCTCTGGCACACCAAAAGGCAATTGCCGATTATGACCGCGGGCAGAGCAAGGTAATTGTGATCATATCGCGCACCCGACTTGATATCAGGTTCATCGCCCTCAGCCATGTCGGCAGTATGTCAGGCCGAAACGTGATGTTGAGAAGTGGCATTGAACGCGATTGAGACGGCTCTTCCCGCGACGTGATTTGGAGAGCCGATGCATACGATCGTCTCATTACCGGTCGTCTGCCGGTTCAATGACGAGCTCGCGGGTAATGAAGATGTCGAAATCGTCGGAGGACGTCGGCGGGGACACCATTCCACAAAATCAGTACCGAGATAGTCTTCTAGCACAGGCCGGTAGCGGCTGACCGAGCTCTGTGTCGTTCCCGATGTCCTGGCTGCGCGTGTCACGTTCCTTCGCGGGCAATGGTCACAAACGCCCCGATTGCATTGAGGAACACTTCATCGTGTTCGGCAGCCACCATCTGCTCCGGTCGTTTCTGGGAACTTCGCGAATTGCCCTTTTGGCAGGCTAATGCCAGGAAAAGACGAATGCCCCATCACATTTTTTCGATGTGTGCAGCCGGAGTACTGCCTGTCGACAGTTTATAGAGAGAGAAAAAGTCGCGTTCAGTACGCTTCGTACGATCTGATTTTGCGGATTTGATTGATCGGCGGCGGTCGCGTTTTCAGATGGCAGTCGTTGGGGCGTGATCAGTGGTCTCGCCGCGATAGTACGCGACTCGCGGGAGGATAAAGCCGTTTTACTACAATAGTCCCAAAGCTGCGGATGGGGCCTGAGCGGTGCTTGGTCGCGAACTATTGCCTCAAGATCGCGTGAGTTGCGGAGGCATCGAAACACAGCGTTCAGCGAAGGAAGCGCGCTTCAGCGCAGTTGACCTCGTGCATCTTCTGGAGCCTGAAAATCTCCTCCACCGGCAGAATATCCTTGTGGACGTTCTGGACGCCACCGTCGGCAATGATCCGGCGGAAAGTCTCCTGCATAGCGATTGCAGCAGCGCGGATGCCGTAATTGCCATAGATCATCATACTCACATTGCCCAGCGCCTTGACCCTTTCGGCGTCGAGATCCGGATAGGCGTTCGGCACGATCACGAGCGGCACCGGTCCGGTCCAGGCGCGCGAAAAGCTTTCGATCTCGGAGGGATCCCGCTTTTTCGAGTGGATCAGGATCATGTCGGCGCCGGCGTCCACATAGGCGTGCGCGCGCTGCAGAGCTTCCGCTTCGCCGAGGCCTGCGATCAAGGCCTCAGTGCGGGCGATCACGAGGAAATCCGGGTCCTGTCTCGTCGTGACGGCAGCCTCGATCTTGCCCTGGAACTCCTCAACGCGCAGCAGCTCCTGGCGCCCATCGGCAGCAAGGCTCGTGACCTTTGGAAAGGTCTTGTCCTCGATGACGACGGCGCCGGCGCCGGCGCGCTCATATTCGCCGATAGCATGGATGACATTGATGGCGTTGCCGTAGCCCGTGTCGATGTCCGCGATGATTGGCAGCGTCGTGCGGCCGGCGATCGCCCGCAGCATATCCAGATGCTGCGTCATCGAAATCAGGCTCATATCCGCCAGGCCGTAAAGCGCCGACAGCTCGAAGCCGGAGGCCCACAGGCCGTCAAATCCCGCTTCTTCGGCGAGAATCGCTGAAAGAGGACTATGAGCAGCCATGATGTGGAGGAGGCTGGTTTCGGATAGGCGCATACGGAGGCATTTGGCCGGGGGCATCGGCAGATCTTTCAGGACAGGGCCGCGCAGGCGGCGATGATGCGGTCACAGGCGCGGGTGAGGTCCTCGAGTGAGGAGGCATATGAAATACGGATATACGGCGAGGCCATAAAGCCGCTGCCGGGCACGACGGCTACGGCGAATGCGTCGAGCAAATACATGGCAAAATCGGTGTCGCTCTCGATCACCTTGCCGACGGGCGTGCGCTTGCCAATGACGCCCGCGCAGGAGGGAAAAGCGTAAAAGGCTCCGTCCGGCACCCGGCACGATAAGCCCTCGGCCTGGTTCAGCTTGCTGATCACGAGGTCGCGGCGCTCCAGAAAGGCGCGCACGAATTCATCGATATGGTCCCGTCCGCCGGACAATGCCTCAATAGCGGCGTATTGCGAAATCGAGCTGGTGTGCGACGACGTCTGGCCTTGGATGAGGTTCATGGCCTTAATCAATGGGAGGGGCCCCGCACCGTAACCGACGCGCCATCCGGTCATTGCATCGGCCTTGGACACGCCGTTGACGGTCAAAGTGCGCCCATAGAGGTCGGGCGCGACGGCGGCCATGGTCGCAGAGTCGGCGTCATAGGTGAGCTTTTCATAAATCTCGTCCGACAGCACATAAATTTGCGCATGCCGCCGCAGCACCGCGGCGAGCGCAAGCAACTCGCTTCGGCTGTAGACTGCACCGGTTGGGTTACACGGCGAATTCAGCATCAACCACTTAGTTCGCGGCGTGATCGCAGCCTCCAGCGCCTCGGGACGGAGCTTGAAACCATCGAGCTCATCGCAAGCGACAAGAACCGGATTGCCGCCGGCGAGCGCCACCATATCGGGATAGGAGACCCAGCACGGTGTCGGGATCACAACCTCGTCGCCCGGATCGAGGCTGGCAAAGAGCGCGTTGAACACAACCTGCTTGGCACCGCAGCCGACCGTGATCTGGTCCAGAGCGTAATCGAGCCCGTGGTCACGGCTGAAGCTCTCGCGGATCGCTTGACGTAACGGCTTGATCCCGGCGACCGCAGTGTACTTCGTACGGCCGCCGCGGATTGCCCGGATGCCAGCTTCGCAAACAGCGGCTGGCGTGTCGAAATCCGGTTCGCCCTGACTGAGCGTAATCACATCGATGCCTTGCTCGCGCAGTTCGGCGGCACGCGCTGTCATGGCTTTGGTTTCAGAGGGGCGGACGGCGCGGAGGCGCTCTGCAATGAGAGACAAGATGAGGACCTGCGAACTTGGAAGGAAAAATCTTTACAGTTCCTACCCGCTTCCAAACAGTCTAACCAATCGCACAATCAGGTTTTTGCATGGAACAATCGAAAGTGGCGATGCTTAATTGCCGTCTCCACAGAACCTGCCGCATCTGCGGCCGTCCAGACGGCGATGGAAGGCTCGCGGACGTTGAGACTGCGCGACCAGCCGCCTCGGTTCGCCACTCGATAGCGCCGGTCAGTCCTACGCGTCTCCGTACGGCGAGGAACCGCCGCGCCTGTCGGGATGAACAGTCTGCGAGGCGACGATCGAGGCTTGAATGTCATCAGTCGACGTGATCGATCTTGTCGCACCGGCGCACGCCAGCTCGGTTTCCGCGCTCTGTATGTTCAGGACGGATCTGTGGAAAGGCGTCCCCGGCTAGAGCAATGGGACCGACGGATAAAGCGCACTAGCAGCACGCAAAGTGGCTGGTGGCGATTGCGCTGCGTCCAGGCAGATCAAATTCCGCTAGGTCGTAGATGCCCCAATGGTCTGAAGGACATCAGCAAAGGCTCGCATTGACCTGTGCTTGAAATGACGCGTGGTCGTCTACATGCATGGTGAGCTGATGAGTTGGTTTGCAGTCCTATCCAACTTCGATGGGAACGGCTGAAGATCTTGAACGAACCTCGGATTGGTAACAATCGTAAATGGGGCGCGACGGGCGAGCAGTTCGTATCCATTTTGTCGAAGCAGCCAGCGCTCAGCAGTTGACGAGCGTCTGCGGGGCCTCAACGGCAACCCGGCGAGGGGCTGACGGAGGTAGGCAGTGCATTGTTGCGACCGCGCGGGTGATCGGCTTCGAACGAGATGGGGCGCTGCGCTGGATCTTAACGAGCATAAGCGCGCTCCGGCCATCGCAACAAGCGCGTACTTTTCGCGACCAATCTCTCATAAAGGAACACATTGCTTCGAGCCGCAGCGCCCTTCGATATCTCGTCTTGGGGTGTATCGCATATTTGGTTGGTTTACATCCAATTATTCGCTGACTGTCATCCAACTGTAGCGGGCCGGGTTTTGAAGCTCCTAACGGCGGCCGATGAGACGAAAGAAGTGGGATGGTCCTCGTTCGCCGCGATTTTTCGGAACGATATGGAAGGGCTCGATTGGAACCTGAATTCGTCGGCAGCATCTGTTCGACTGCGCGGCTCGTACGTCTATTCCAGGGCCGTGAACCCGCGGGCGAACTCATCTGCAAATCGTGCATCGTGACGCAGGAAGATAGTAAGGGGCGTTGGTGTTTGCCGGCAATCGTTCCCAGCACGATCTCGGATGCATTGCACCGCGCGATCTTCTCGAGCCTCATGTCACCACAGATCCTATCACAAACGGCGGAACAAGCACATGTCTAAAGATCATCAGGCCCGAAGGGCGCCCATCAGCCTTGAACGGTCAACCCCACCGGCTTGTCCGAACCTGAAAGAGACCGTCAGAGAGGGCCTGCGTGCACTCAGTGATTCAACGGAGATCCAAAACGGCGTAAGACAACATCGGTTTTCCGGAACAGAAGCGGACAAAGCTCATGCAGCGAAGTGGCTAGGCTTGCGCTTCCAGCGGGCTGTCGATCCGCAACGGATCATCCTCACCAATGGGGCCCAGAGCGCGATGGTTCTTGCCCTCGCATCAGTCGCTGCGCCGGGCGATACCATCTTAACGGAGGAGCTCACCTATTACGGCTTTCGCAAGCATGCGCATCTTCAGGGCATCCGGACAGAAACAATAGCGATGGATGACGATGGCGCCGAACCTCAGGAGTTCGAGATGGCGTGCCGCAAATTCGCGCCGAAGGCGCTCTTTCTGATGCCTACCATCCACAACCCGACCACGATCGTCATGTCGCTCGAGCGGCGGCAACGAATCATTCAAATCGCAAGGCAATATGGAGTGAGTATCATCGAAGATGATGTGTATGGAGTGCTCGCCGAGAGCGTTCCAGCTTCCTTTGGCGCATTGGCGCCTGAGATGACATGGCATATCACAAGTTTTGCCAAATGCGTTGGCCCTGGTGTTCGGGTTGGCTACCTCGTTGCGCCTCATGGCAAGGCGGCGCAAACAACGCTTGACCGCTTCTATGGCATGTCGACTTGGTTTGCGGCCCCTTTCTCTGTCGAACTGGTGAACCTCTGGCTCGCCAGCGGTTCGATGCAAAAGATCGTAGCCGGCGTCAGAGAAGAGGCGGTCGCCAGACAGAGGATTGCCACGCAATGGCTCACTGGCATCTCATTTCGGACCCGGCCGGATGCGCTTTTCCTCTGGCTCGATCTTGAGGGGATCATCGATCAGGACGAACTGGTTGCGCAATGCGCTTCAAGAAATATCACCATCCGGCCAGGGCGGATTTTTGCAACTGATCCGAAGTTGCCTCTAAACCATGTCCGTCTTGTCATCGGCAGCCCCGAGAGCCGCGATGAGTTGGAAGCGGCTATGGCTGTGGTGGGAGGTGTTCTCCAGGGGGCTCGTAAGGGGGCTGTGGCGGGCGTTCGCTGATGTCTCGCGATCATCGTTTTATTATCGCGAGCTTTGATGGTTTGCGCCCCGACCTCATTAGCCCGCAATTGACCCCTCATCTTTGGCGCATGAAGGCGGCTGGGGTGACGCTTGCTAGACATCGCACCATCTATCCGAGCGAAACCCGATCCGCTTTCCCGAGCCTTGTCACCGGCGCCACGACCGACCGGCATGGCATGGTCGGCAACAAGTACCTCGATCGAGCCGTGACCCCGCCGCGCTATATCGACACGTCCGATGCGGTTCTGCTGCGCCGGCTCGATGTCGAGAGCAATGGCCGGCTTTATTCAGCGCCATCGCTCGGCGAGATATTGGCGGCGAAGGGGCGGAGCCTTGCTGTCCTCGCCACCAACACAGCGGGTACCACCAGGCTGTTCCACCACAAGGCCGAGGATTTCGGCCAAATCCGTCTGTCCGGTCATTTTCGTGAGGCCTGTGCGCCAGATGATGTGCTCACCGAGATCGAAAGGCGTGTCGGCCCTTTGTCTCCACCTCCACCCAAAACCGAGCCCGATCGCAGCGGACAGGACTGGATCACATCCGCCTTTCTCGATGTCGTTTGGCCGAAATATCGCCCCGACGTGACGATCCTCTCCTATGGTGAGCCAGACGTCACTTCGCATTTCCACGGCACGGCTGCCGAGGCGACACGCTCCATCATCGCTCATTGCGACCACCAGTTCGGTCGCGTACTCGACTGGTGGCAGGCCGAGGGAAAGCAGGCCGGGGTCCAGATTTTCGCGATCTCGGACCACGGCCATATCACCGGTCATACACGGGTCTCAGTCGCCAATAGTCTGCGCGCGGCAGGGTTCAACCCCGGTACGGCGCCGTCTGCCGATGTTGACGTGGTGGTGGTGCCTGGCCAGGTTGGTGCTCTCTATCTTGCCAATCCAGAGGAGGCAAACGTCGCGCGGCTGGTTGCGGCTATGACATCCGAGCCATGGTGCGGTCCGCTGTTCACGCGTGCAAAGGATGAGGTCAACGGCATCGCCCCCGGGAGCCTCTCAAATCGCCTGATTTTTGCGGATCATTCCCGCGCCCCGGACGTCGCGTTTTCCTTCCGTGCCGACGATACCGTCGACCCGTTCGGCCTCGTAGGCGGCACCTTCTATGACAATGACCGCCGAGCGGGTCTCGGCCTTCACGGCGGGCTCCATCCGAAGGAGCTCGCAGCAGTCGGCCTCGTCGCAGGATCAGTGTTTCCGAATGCCGGATGCGCATCTTTCGTTGCGTCAGGTATTTGCGACATCGCACCGACAATTCTAAATCTGCTCGGCATTGAAGCACCCCCGACGATGAGCGGACGGGTGCTCCATGAATTGCTCCGGCCGTCCGAGGCCTTCGAGAGTCCTGTACGCGAGGAAAGCTTCGAGACGCGCGTCGGAGGCTATAGGCAGTTGCTCCGGCGCGAGCATGTCGGCCACGCCTGTTACATTGCCGGCGGTTGGAATTTCTATTGAAGTGAGAGGCCGCAAAGGTTTAACGCCAAGCGTCCATCGCGGTCATGTGCATCTGTCAGATCATGCCGCTCATTCGTTGAGAAAAGATCGATGCTATCAGCAGGAACAGGACCGCGATGGTGGCGGCCTTTGAGGTGCCAAGGCGCGATCCTCGGGGCCTTAATCAAGTACAGCGTATCCGTCTCATTGTCGCAACGCGCGATGTCTTGGATCTTGTGGGGTCTCGTCAGCTTCGTGCTGTGTGGCCGGTGGGAGCACGTCTGGTTTGCAATGCGCCGTCGACAGCCGGATCGGCCGTCGCCGTCAGTCCAGGCCAGCAGTGTTGTGGCGCCGACGCAGGCCGGTTGATCACAATCGATATTTGAAGGACCAAAAGCGCGTGCCAGAATATAAGTTGGCGATCGGTGGGGTATGCCGAAGCTGAGCCGGCATCGAGGGTATGGACATCAATGGATCTTGCCCATGTCGCATAATACCTGAAGGTCCGAAGTGCGCTTAGACGTGGGCTTTGAGGCTCCGCAGGGGCAGCGCGCTGCTTGCGTTTGCTCGCGCGGACGCGCGCGCAATATGCGGTCAATTCGTTGATGTTGCCGGGTCTCAACCGCATTTGTCCGAGATAAATTTCGAGCATCGCGAGCTATGGCCTGACGAGCATGTCACGCCGTGCTCAATTGCGGTCGCAGCAAGGCCTGCAGTGCTCCACGCGTTGCTTCTTCGACACATTCTCTTACCGAGCATCGGACGTCATCGTATTCGGACAAGCTCACATCGAATTATTCGATGGTCGTCATCCGGCTGTAGCAGTCCGATCTTTTAAACGTCGCGCACAACAGCGGACACGCCCAAACGGGATTAAGCGATCTCAGTGCCGTGCTCAGCAACGCGTTCACGATGTGGGAGTAACGGCGATGGCATCGGTATCGATTGACGGGATCGTGAAGAACTATGGCCCGACGCCTGTCTTGCGTGATGTCTCACTCTCGATAGCGGATGGTGAGTTCCTGACGCTGCTCGGCCCCTCCGGATGTGGCAAGTCAACGCTCTTACGTGTGCTGGCAGGGCTCGAGATGCAGGATGCCGGCTCGATTTCAATTGGCGGACGGGTGGTCGATGGCCTCAGGCCGAAGCGGCGGGACGTGGCAATGGTGTTCCAGTCTTACGCCCTCTATCCGCATATGACGGTCGCCGCCAACATCGCGCTGCCGCTCCGGATGCGGCGGCTCACGGCAATCCAAAGGCTTCCCCTTGTCGGCCGTCTGCTTCCAGGAAGGGCGCGGATTGCTGCCGAAATCGATTTGGAGGTCACCCGCACCGCCAAGTCCTTAGATATCGGCCATCTATTGACCCGCAAACCGGGACAGCTCTCCGGCGGCCAACGCCAGCGCGTGGCAGTCGGCCGGGCAATGGTGCGCCATCCGGCTGTCTTTCTGATGGACGAGCCGCTGTCCAACCTGGACAGCAAGCTGCGCGTGCAGATGCGTGCGGAGATCAAGGAACTGCACCAGCGTCTTGGGGGAACCTTCGTCTACGTCACCCATGATCAGGCCGAGGCCATGATGCTGTCGGACCGCGTCGCGGTGATGCTCGATGGCGAGTTGCTGCAGGTCGCTCCGCCGCAGGACATTTATGGCGATCCTAGCGATCGGCGCGTCGCAGAATTCATCGGCTCGCCCAAGATTAACATACTGGAGGGCGTGATGCGCGAACGCGGGTTCATCGACGTGGCCGGATCGACACTCAAGATCGATGCCGCTGCACTCGCCGGTATGCATCTGAGCCTCGGAATCCGCCCGGAGGCTCTTCATCTCGCCGACCAGGGCGGGCAAAGCACGCTGACTGGTTCGGTTCGCATGATCGAGCATATGGGCTCGGATCTGTTCGTCTATCTGGATCTGGCGGGCCCCGACCAGCCGCTGGTCGCAAGACTTCCGGCCGAGTACGGGCCTCGTATCACCCCCGGCCAGACCTTGCACGTCGGTATCAGGCCGGAGCGAGTGCTTCTCTTTACCCCCGATGGACGGCGTTTGCGTGGGCAAGTCGAAGTTAGCCCGGCATCGGTCATGCCGCTTCGCGAGGCCGCTCGATGAGGGAGCCTCGTGCGAGTACTGATGCCTGCCACGAACTCTCCTCGAGGGATGGTGCGTCGACATTTCGATGTCCCGCCGCGTCCAAGGCGCCCGGACGAGGTCTTCGCGAAGCCCTGGCGGCTTGGATCTTGGCCGGGCCGTCAGTCTTCTTTCTGCTCATGCTCTACTGCCTGCCCGTGATCGGCGTTTTCGTTATCGCATTCACCGACTGGCAGTTCGGCGCGGCGACGTTCTCCTTCGTCGGCCTCGCCAACTTCCGCGAGGTCATTGCAGACGAGGACTTTAGGTCCTCACTTCGCAATACAGCCATCTACTTGCTGATCGTCGTTCCTGGCACTGTCAGCCTCGGATTTTTGATCGCTCTCCTGATCGAAGGCAGCAAGTCCTGTCGCTCCTTCTACCGCGCGATTCACTTTCTGCCCTTCATGGCGACGATGTCTGCCATGGCGATTGCCTGGGAGGCGCTGCTGCATCCGACCATCGGCCTTGTCAATCAGACATTGTCTGCGATCGGCATGCCGGCCTCCAACTGGCTGCGCGACGAGCACACCGTTCTGCTGGCGCTCGCCGCCATAGGCATATGGCAGAATCTAGGCTTCGCGATGGTGCTGTTCCTCGCGGGCCTCAAGAGCATCCCTAAGGACATCTACGATGCGGCCGATGTCGACGGTGCTGACCTGTGGCTGGACCGGCTGCGTACCGTCACGCTGCCGATGCTCGGCCCGGTCTCGATGTTCGTTGTCATCGTTGTCGCGCTGAGAGCGTTCGCTTCGTTCGACACAGTAAAAGTGCTGACCCAAGGCGGTCCCGGCCACGCCTCCGAAATGCTGCTCTACACGCTCTATCGAGAGAGTTTCGAGTATCTGCGCACCGGATATGGCGCCGCGATCGCCGTCGTCTTTCTGGCCATCGTGGTGACCCTCACCCTCGTTCAGGCCCACCTCATGGATCGGAAAGTGCACTACCAATGAGCACCAGAGCGCTTCGCACTTGCCTGTTGTTGTCTCCGGCGGCGATCTTCCGGCATACCGTTCTGCTCGCCACCGGCGCGCTCATCCTCGTGCCTTTCGTCTGGATGGTGTCGTTGTCAATCAAGCCACCGGGAGAGATCTTCCGGACCAGTTTTTCGTTCTGGCCCGCTCAGTTCTACGGCATCGAGAACTATACAAAGGCAGTGACCCAGGCGCCGTTGCCACGCTATCTCGGCAACGGCGTCATGATCTGCGCATTGATCCTGGCGCTGCAAATTCTTGTCTGTGCCCCGTGCGCCTACGCACTCGCCAAACTCCGCTTTGCCGGCCGTGATACTCTCTTCGGCTTGGTGCTGATCGGGCTCCTCCTGCCGCATCAGGTACTTTCGCTGCCGCTCTTCATTCTCGGTTATCAGATGGGCATCCTCAACACCTATGCGGCGCTTGTTTTTCCCTATGTGGTCTCGCCCTTCGGCATCTTCCTATTCCGGCAGTTCTTCAAGACCATTCCAGACGACGTCGTTCACGCCGCGCGGCTCGATGGTCTCTCCGAAATTGCAATCGTGTGGAAAATCATGGTGCCAATGGCGTTGCCCGCCGTGATCGCCTTCGCAATTTTCTCGATCGTCTCGCATTGGAACGATCTGTTCTGGCCGCTGATCGCGGTGCACGATCAATCGCTGATGCCGCCGCCGCTCGGAATCATGGTCTTCAAGAGCGAGGAGGCGGGCACCGACTACGGCCCGCTCATGGCCGCAGCAACGCTTGTCGTTCTGCCTCTTATCGTCGCGTTCCTGGCCGCACAACGTTGGTTCATCGAAGGCTTGGCGGAAGGGGCGATCAAGTAGCAGCAAAAACTTGGCTGAAGTCGCCGAACACCGCCCCCAAACCATAGCGAGCGAGCGACCATAGGATCCGCTCGCGAAAATTACAGAATATTTCCAAAAATGGAGAAAGCCAGATGTGGCCCTCTTTGAAAATCATTGTCGTCTCCGTCGCTACTGCCCTTGTTGGCGCCATCATGAGTCCGGCGAACGCAGAGGACGACAGGACGTTAAGGGTAACCGCAGCATCCTCTGACCTTAACGCGATGTGGGTCGAACTCGCGAGAACTTTCGAGATCGAACATCCCGGCATCAAAGTTGAGCTGGATAATTCGACCAGAGGTTACGACGATCTCGTCCAGGCAACTCTGCGCGCCTCGCTCACAGATTCGTTGCCTGACGTATCATTCCAGGGCGCCAATCGTCTGCGAATCTACACGGATCGAAACCTTGCCGTTCCGCTCGGCCAATTCCTGAATACGGACACGAGTGAAAGCCGAAAAGCGCTTTCTCCGGCGGTTGAAAAAATTGGAGCATCCAAGGGTGATAGCTATGCGCTAGGCTTCGGCGTCGCCGAGCCTGTCGTCTTCTACAATCTAGACCTCCTCGCCAGAGTTGGCGGCGATCCTTCTCACCTCCCGACGACATGGGACGAGATCATCAGACTTGGTTCGAGTATCACCAAGCTGGGCGAAGGGAATGTCGGACTAATTTTTCAATACAATAGTGAGGATTTTTTCTGGGACGCTCTGCTCTTTAGTCAAAATGCGACGATGATGAATTCTGATGAAAGCAAGATAGCTTTTGATGGCCCGGAAGGCCTGAAGGCCCTGGAAATCCTCAAACGGATCGGAGAATCGGGACAAGCTTCAGTTGATATGTCGAAAGACCAGGCTCGGTCTCTGTTTGCCGCCGGGAAGATCGGCATAATCTTCGACTCAAATTCAAATCAGCTGCGCTTCGAAGAGGATAGCAAGGATAAATTCAGGCTTGCGGTCGGCAGGTTTCCGCTGATGGCAGCGAACGGGACGCTTCCCGCGGCCGGATCGATCGCAATGATGTTTGCGACCAAACCGGAGCAACAGAAGCTCGCCTGGGAATTCATGAAGTTTGCAAGTGGTCCAGCCGGACAGAAAATTGTGGCACTCAAATCCGGATGGCTGCCGGCGAACGACTTCGCTACTCGCCATTCAACAGAGCTCTACGGGCACTTTGCGAAGAATGCCAACTATAAGGCGAGCCTCGATCAGCTACCCATTCTTCGCGCGTGGTACGCTTTTCCAGGAGAGAACGCGGCAAAAGTCACCAAGGTCATCGTGGACGCTATGCGCTCTGTCATCACACTCCAGAAGCCGCCTGAAGCGGGACTTCAAGCGATGGCGTCGCAGGCGCGAAAGCTCCTCGGCGTCAAATGAGTGTTTGAGGCTAGCACGCGAACAGTACCGATGGTCTATGCAGGCCTTTATCCGCACGAAAGATATGGGATAGCTTGCGCCATCCCATATATCGAATGGAGCCGCCCGGGGAGAAAAGAGTGCGCCTTGGTGCTCTTCTTAACCGGCGGTGGTCATCTAGGGCGGATTTCTTATGGCTATCCTGACGGCGATCCCAGGGATTTTCTCGCCTATTGGCTAACTTCGATGGGATACAATTTGGTTGTGCCATCACCTCCGATCGAACACCCGGTGTTCAACTCTCCTGTTTGTGGACTGGATGTCACAACCTGGTCAGAAGTCTTGATCGATCTGGTGGCGGCAAAGCTGCATGCATGGAAGCTAAAGCCGCGTGTCCTGGTCGTTGGCTGGAGTATGGCCGGTAGATTTATTTCACGTCTGGCTGCGACGGCTTCCAGCAGAAACATTGCCATAGAGGCATTCGTAAGCCTTGCCGCAACGCCTCCGCTTCCAGGCCTCTCGCCGGTGAATCTCGAGGAAACACCCCTGTCGGCGCATGGCTTTCGATCCTTCCTTGCTCTATCCGAGGGGGCGCTCACGCCGCTCAACCGATCCTGGCTGGCTGCTCTATCGGAACAGGATCAGCTGGAGGGGAGATCAATTATTCCTTCTGAGGTATACTTTAGAGAGTTCGTTGGTGGCTCGCCGTTAAATCTGCATGGTGAAGCTCTCCGCTGGCGCAATGGGCGGATGCAACATTCGCTGTGGGATGCGGCGAAGGATGTGCTGGCTATGGAATTCCAAGGTGCTCCGCTGTGCGCAGCCATCATTCCAACTGCATCGAGTGATAGGCACCACCTGTTGACGGATCAGGCCAACTGGTCATTCTTCAATGCCCACGTGATCGCGGCTCGCGCCGCCTCATTCGCTCCGAGTGCTCTAAATAAGGTCCGGTCACTCGTCGAGTCGCTGCCGAAGCGCTTGTCGCGAGAGGCCGTTGGCGGGCATTTCTTCTTCGTAGGCGCGAAGGGAGCCCGAGCTGCTGCGCAGGCAATTCTTGCACTCCATGCCGAAGCGCTCGCTGTCGAGGCGGAACTGAAAAGCTGCTCGTAAAGCTCAGTTTGAGCCATGGCACCCGCGTTCGACCTTCGCGACAATGTTCGAGCGGAAGCGGGCGGAGCAATCTCTCAATATCGATTCGCAGTGCTGCTGTCGATGCAAGCCATCGAGCAGCCAGGGCGGTTTTGCTTTCGGCGTACTCTCATGTGGGTTAACGCTGACCTCTATAACCAGTGTTTGTCAATCTACATCCGTTTGCGGCAATGATGGACCTAAGGCGCTTACTAGCATTCGGAATGACGGACTATTGCCGAGCGCGTCATACGAAGATCGAAAGCAGGGCTCCGTTCGCATCGTGGCAACCGTGGCTTCTATGATGGCAGCGATCGGGGGTGTTTGAGCGACAAAGCGGGAGCAGGCGGCATCGGCAATGCGCAGATTCAAGCGGCCCGCTGCAATTTTCCGATTTCTACGGCTGTTGGTATGCGCAATGCGCATGAGATGTCACTGAGCAACGGGCAGGGCGATTGTCACCTCTGCCGACCAGGGAAATTCGACCGTTCCATCCATTGCAGCATATCGCTCAAAGAGCAGGCGGTGCCACCTCATCGTATCTTCCAGGCCGTTGATCTCAATGATCTTCTTGGTGTCGCTACGGGATAAACTCAGGCCCTCGAACTGCTCCCATGTTAAAAAGTCGTCCCAATACAGCGCAAAATGGCGGACCTTGCGAAACAGAGGCGATGATTTGAGTTCATGCACGAAATTGACGGGTGCGTAGCGTCCGTCGCTGCCCTCAAAGCCGCCGATTACGAAACCACGAATGTACTGCTCGTGGTAACGCTCGTAATCTCGAAGCATCGCGCTTCTATCCAGATCCCGTCGAATCATGAGCACCGCGATAAGACCTGATGGGGTCAGGACCCGGTTCGCCTCCGTGTAGAATTTGGGTCGATCAAACCACGTTGCCGCGCTCGCGGCTGTCACCAGAGAAATGGTTCCGCTCTCAGCTGGAAGCCGTTCTGCGCTGCCTGGCATATGCTTGATATTCAAGATGCCCGCAGATCCGCAGATGGCTTTCCGGCGCATATCGTCGTTCGGTTCGACGGCCGTAATGCCAGCAGAAGGGGGTAACAGGCTCGCCAGTTGCCTTGTAAAAAGTCCTGTGCCACTGCCGATATCAAGCACAGAGAGAGCGCAAAGTCCTGGAGGCCTCACGCGCTCGGCAATGAAGCTCACTAGTTCATCCGGATAATGCGGCCGATAGCTGTCATACGCATCAGCAAGCCCAGTGTAGGCAGAGTGCATATCTACGGCTTGACTGCGCATCGCTCACCTCCGATCGCTTGTTGCGGGACGAGAAAAGCCCGCTTGGATGCGTGCCAGATCCTGCGAGGATGTCCTAGGCGGCGTTTAGAACGGCTATGGTACTTGGATGTACGAGCCCGATCCGGTTGTCTCGGATCTCGGGGGGCCGCAGCAAATTCATCGTTCGCCGAAGCAGGGCGGCCGTTAGAATCAGCGCTCTATGGAGAGTTGTTTGTTCTCGCCGGGGGCTACACATGAAGAGCGTCCTGGTTTTATAAAAGCGCATCACGCCACAGCAGAGTTGAGTCGAATGCGGAAGGGGAAATTTGTCTCTTGCAGGACCACGCTTTCGTCGACTCAATCGTTCACACGCTGTCATTGTTATCAACTACCCACGTTGGTCATTGATTGGAACGCGAGCTGCTTCATTTATTTCGAGTGTCGCCCAAGCGCGCCGGCGAAGTCCAAGACAACGCTCACGTTCGGCCGGCAACCCTGTCGATCCCATCATCTTGGTGGATCAACGCTGTCTTGCAGTGGTCCGCACCTGGTTGAGGGAAGGCGGCGGCCGCGGGGGCTCTTGAGGAGAGGAGGAGAAATTGATCTTGGTGTTGCTGAGCAGCGTGGCTGGGGACCGTGAGCGGGCGAGAGGAGGCCACTACGCGCTTCGGTGGGGCATGAAGGCCTCTTCGACCATACTCGCCTTCGAGAGATCGTATGGTCTCGCTCTTGAGCGAGCCCCGGCCACGCGGGCGCGAACGTCAATGTCTCTGAACTAGCAAGCATATAGCGTTGTCTCATTGCACTGCTTACTTCAACTGGAGCCGGCAAAATGAATATCCCTGGCAGCCATCGACATGGAAAGCCAATCAGCCTTATAAGAACCACTCCCCCGACCCCAGAATGGATGGGGGCGGCATTGTCGAGAACGCTGCTTGAGATATCTCAACGAGGAGACGCCGCGACACTGTTGAGATATCATCGTTTTCAAGGAACTGATTCTGATCGTCAAGCTGGAGCGGCTTGGCTAGCCAAGCGATTCGGGGCTGCGCCGTCGATTGACCGGATCATCGTTACGAACGGTACTCAGAGTGGCCTCCTAATCACATTGGTCAACGTGGTTGGAACCGGCAATGTGCTGCTGACAGAAAGCTTGAGCTATTACGGGGTGCGGCGGATTGCCAGCTTCTTGAACATTTCCGTCAAGGGCATCGCGATGGATGACGACGGAGCGGCGCCGGAGGCGTTCGAGGACGCGTGCAGAAAGCTCAGTCCCAAAGCGCTATTCCTTACGCCGACACTTCATAACCCAACCACAATCACGATGTCGCATGAACGACGCCTCGCGCTCGCCGATGTCGCGAGGCGATATGGCGTTGTGATTATTGAGGACGATGTCTACGGGCTGCTTCCACCGGAAGCTCCGCCCCCGATCAGTGCGTTGGCCCCTGACGTCACCTGGTACACCGCAGGCCTCGCCAAGTGTATTGGCCCTGGTTTGAAGATTGCTTATCTGTTGATGCCCTCCGCTCAGGCGGCCACAAGCGCGTTTGATCGCTTTCACACGATCTCGACTTGGCATGTCACGCCCCTGTCCGCTTTGGTCGCTCAAAGCTGGATTGCCGATGGCACCGCTGAGAGAGTGCTGCTCGCTATACGCAATGAGGCGGTCGCGCGACAGGAAATGGCCGCGAGGTTGTTCATTCATGCAAGCTACCTGACCAAGCCGGAATCACTACACATGTGGTTGGCGCTCCCGCGCAGATGGACGCAGCGGAGCTTTGTCGCGGCGGCAGCCGAGGCCGGTGTCTTGGTTCGGTCCGGAAGCATGTTCGCGGTCGATGAAGACAGCTCCCCCGAGGCCATTCGCATCGTCTTAGGTAGCCCCGAAACCCGTGCCAGCCTTGGAGAAGCCTTGACAGCGCTCAGGCCTCTTGTGCACGAGAATATATAGGCTTCCTGAAAGCGGAGACTGCTGCGGAGATCGGCGCATCCAAGTCGTCTCGCAGACGATGAGCAGGAAAGTTCTGCCTCGACCTGAAATGCGGCACAAAGCGCGGGCCTCGGATCTGATTGATCGTATCGAACGCGGCATGATCTGAATCTCGGAGAAGAGCGGGATCGGGTTCGTCGAAGTGCTCCGCGCCGGCTCCTCGCATTGCAAGGTGCAGGCGCGGAAACCGCGGGCGCCGCGTGACGACGACGCGCATGCAACCCGTCGCGCCTGGCCGCCCAGGATCATCCATCGTGACTGCCGCGTGCATTGCTCGGGTGGAATGAACCCTCATCCGTCACACTTACGGCCGCAACTCAACCTGAAAATGCTCTGAAATCGAATCCGTCCATACCGAGCGGCTGTCTTGCCCGTCGGCTATTTTGGGGACCGCGAAACCGCAGTGATAGGTGCTACCAAATGACGGTTCGAGCTTCTGGCGATCGACGGCTCGCTGGGCAAAATCTGTGGAAAGCTTTGCCGCCCCTTTGGGGACGGCAGCTGCCGATAAGTCGATCTGCTCAGTTGATCACCGCGTCCAGCTCTCTCGTTTAGTTAAGCTTTGTATCCATGATCGCGTTCCGGCGCGTTGCGAGCTACATTGAACGGTCCGGTGGTAGCGTTGGCTCACGCCAATCGGCATCTTGCGCAATTGATCGCCTGGGCCGATAGGCGCCTAGCTCGACGGCCTCATTCTCTTGCACTATTTCAGTTGCGACGAGGCGTCCTGCCAACGGGCCAAGGGTTATTCCGCCGTGCATGACCGCTACGTATACGGTGCGGTCTTCGTCAATAGGGCCAATCATCGGCCGACCATCCGCCGGCATCGGGCGTACACCAACAGCCCATCTTTGTCCCATTTCCGCGAAATTCATGATCCACTGGCTTGCCGAGCTAATCAGAGAACGGCGCTCCTCCTCCATTCGCTCATGCTCGGGGCCGTCACCAGCGGCCGCCGCGACGCCAGCCAGAAATCCTCCGTGGTCGCCCGGCCTGATATGGAGCTTGTCGGCGTAGATAGCCCGTCGCACGCCTTGCGAGCCCAGCGAACAAGTGAGGTCCACAAGGGGGCCAGGTGCTGCTGTCAATCTAAGTGGCATGAATCCGGCAGACGTGAGCAGTGCATTGGTGTCATTGCCGGCCGCCAGCACGAGAGAGTCGAATTCCTCAATTCCTGTCGTTAGGCGCAAGCGCGCCGTTGACTGCAGACTCTCAAGACCTTGTACTCGCTCCCGCCGATACCGAACCGCAAACCGCTTGGTAGAGAGCTCGATCAGAGCCTGGCATAGCGCTCCCGCATTCACCCATCCTTCTTCCGGGACAAATACTACTTCGGCGGCCGATCCAGTCCTGATAGATGGCTCGAGGCGACCTGCTGCGACCGCTGAAATGAATTCCACCTGACTTCCGTACTTGGAAAGGGTCTTGGCATTCTGTTCGAGTTTTTCAGCAGCATTCCCAAAGGAAGCGAGCCGCAGCGTTCCAGTGGTGTGGAGGTGTCGCTCGCTTCCGACGTCGCGAGCGATCATGCTGTGGTACTTGATAGCGTCGAGCCTAAACGGCAGGTCGGCCTCGGCTTGGCCAAACGCATTAAGACATGCAAATGATGTGGAGGAGACGCCGTTTCCAGGTTCGCCAATATCGAAAACGGTCACTTGCGCACCGGCCTTCCCGAGGTGATAGGCAATGGAGCTGCCAACGATACCAGCCCCGACGACTCCGATTTTCATCGGCTCCTCCTTCCTGGAAAATCTGCTCAAGTACTGGCGGTGAGCCCGCCATCGATGCGAAGAATCTGGCCGGTCACGAAACGGGATAGCGAAGACGCGAAGAAGTGCACAGCTCCCGCGACATCCTCAGGCGTAGCCAATCGCGCAAGCGGAATGTTCGCGGTGGCTCGCTTGAATGCGGTTGGGTCATCTAAAACGTTTTCGTTCTTCTGCGTCCGTACCAACCCAGGCGCGACACCATTTACGGTGATGCCGTAAGGCCCCAATTCCGTTGCCAGTTGCTTCAACAATACCGCGAGCCCGCCTTTGGCGGCGCAAAAGGCGCTATAGCCGCGGTTTCGGAAGCCAAGCGATGAGCGTACGGAAAGAAGATGAATATGACTCCCGCCTCTTTTGGCAGATAATTGCTGAGCAGCGACCGCCTGGGAGAGAAACATTCCGGCACGCAACGTCCTGGAATAAACCTCATCGAAGGCTTCCGGCGTTACCTCGAACAGCATCTGCTCCTTGTTGAAGCCAGTGCAGTTCACCAAAATATCTATAGAACCATGTTGTTGTTTCAAGCACGCAGAGACCGCATGCACAGCGTTGACGTCGCACGCGTCTAGCTCGATACCATGGGCAGAGAAGCCTTGCGTGGCCAGGTCAGCGGCAAGAGCTAACGCCTGGTCGCCGCTTCGTCCAGCAATAATGCTGGTCGCACCCGCAAGAGTCAGCACTTCCGAGATTGTTGTGCCGATCGCCCCGTAGCCGCCAACGATCAACGCTACCTTGCCATGCAAGCTCATCGGATGCTGGGATACTGCTTCGATCCTTTGAACGTCCATTTGAATCTCTCTTGGATTCAGCGCGATGGTGGTGGAGCTATCTGGAGTTGCGCGAACTTTGCAATGCATGAAATTCCGCCGAACCGTATTGGCCCTTGAAAACTGGTCCGAGATGTTCTTTTGCGCTACCACCGAGCTGGACCGTTCCACTGATAGTGCCCCCTTCGGCGACTTTGCCCTCGAAGCCATAGAATAGGGACATCGGTATCTGCTCGTGTGCAGCCTCGAAGCGGATGTGGTCGCCGTGAATCTCACCGGACAGCTTGCCGGAAGATGATCCGGTGTGATGGAAGCCTGATATGAGCATCTCATTCTGCTCAAGATCGAGATGATGTGTCGCCGAGCCATGAAGAAATTGAATTTCAAGGCGCCAACCTCCTGAGAGGTCAGCTTCGGCATGAAGCGTTGACGGTCGTTCAGCAATGCACCGGGGCTCTTGAAATGCGCGGCCCAAAGCACGTCCGACGATCTCCGCCTCGTCATCGCCGAGATTGACGGGGTCAAGCACGATCGAGGTCGGCGTCGACCAAAAATCGTGGATGAGAATCCGTGGGCGCTGCCGTAAGAGCGCGAGCCGTAGATCTTCCGCGCTGAATGGAACGACTTTCTCGTCCCAGCTCACCTTGAGCCGAACTGCCGTGACAGAACCAGGCCAGGACAGCACCTCAGTTCTGACGCCAGGCTGGGTATTGAGCTCCGCCGCAATCAGCTTTAAGCGCGGAAGCCATTGGTCACGGTCGTGTTTGGCAGTTGGAAAATTGAGCCAGCGGTCGAGTGCCACGAGTGCACCCACAATCTCCTCTTTACCCAACTTCATCGCCCGGCCGAAGGCCTGATGAGGCGCTCCGTTCCACCAGATTGCCTTGCATAGCCGTTGACTACCAAGCACGATCGCAGTGGATTGTGGGGCCCGGAGATATTTGCCGCCCGCATAAACCACCAGGTCGGCGCCGCATTTGACCCAGCGATCAGGCTTTTCTGGCGAAAGCCCGGCAGCCTCGATAAGAATGGGCACGCCGTTAGCACGGGCGAGAGGGACAACTGCGCTCAACGGCAAAATGGACGCTGAATCCATGCGGCCGAGCAGACAAATCATCGCGGCGCTTCCGTCCAATGCCTCTGCAAACCTTTCTACAGTGGCAACACTCACAATCTCGCCGCCTGCGATACGGATTGCCTGTTCATAGGAAAACCGTTGGTCAGAGGGGATCAAGACCTTGTTGGGTAGCCCCGATGTTTGCGGCAATCGCAACATCAATTCCGGATTGTTTCCGGCGATGCACGCCGCGGTGGCTAGTGCCAGTGTCGCCGCAGTGCCGGCGGTAATCACACCCCATTCGGCGCCCGTGAGTTCAGCGAGCCGTCGACCTGCAGCCTCAGCCAATTCATCCATGTCGACGAAAGCCTCTGCAGCCGCGTTCATTGCTGCCATGACTTCGTCACTCGGATTGCTTGCTCCATATAATGTGCGCACACCGGCGCATTGAATGAACGGCTCGACGCCGATTTCCCGAAAGATCCAGCCTCGCTCGTGCTCTCGTTGACGCAGATCGGGACGCTGCAAAAGTTCAGGCCGGATGGTCATACCAGCCACCTCGAGGCAGGTACGATGAACGCACCGACAACAAGTATCTCATGACCAAGTACGTGGTGCCGAGCTGTTTCGGAGCTCAGAGAGATACAACGTTCAGGCAAGTGGCTACGGACCCAAATATAGCAGGTCGTACGGCCAGGAACCCTATCAGCTGCTCTGATCATGCCTGCCTGCACATAGCTCCATAATCTGCCCATGGCTGTCAAAGAGAACGGCTGGCTAAGGCGGCCGAACACACCACGACGAAGATGCTAATTGCCGCATACATTGCCGGGCTGGGTGACGGCACGCGAATAGACGCCACGTGAGCGGCGGCAAGCAGCAGGAAACAGACGTTGATGAGCCACTCAAATAGTTCCGCTCCAATGAACGGCTGTAAAAGGATCAAGAGAGCCATTAGCGGCACGTCGTACGACAAAGGCACACCCAAGAAGCGCCCGTCGGACGATCGGCCGAAATTTGCAAAATAGCTCAGCCTGATGGCTCCCGCCACGAGCAGAGCAGTGGCCGTCGCGAGGGAAAGAATGGAGGCGTGGCTGAGCTGAATCACAATTGCCGTAGGCAAGACGGCTCCATAGATAATGTCCCCGAATCCGTCCAGGCTCTTGCCCATTTTTGCAACTTCCGGGTCACGGTTCGGCGTCCTGTTGGCCACGATTCCGTCGATGTGATCTGCCAGAACAGCCCAAAGAGCCACTGCCACTGATAGCTCAAGCTTTCCGGATAAAGCGAGGAATAGACTAGCGGAAGAAAAAACAAGTCCCCCCGCAGTGATGGCATTTGCGGGATCCCAAAGGTATCTTAGCATTGGCACCTCACTGATCACGCTGGTCATACGATTGGCGAGCGCCATGCGCTCGTGAGAAAATGCGCTCTGCTAGACGCAGATCTTCGGCGGTATCGATTTCGCACCACTTGAGACCATCGCATCGCGCGGCTGCAAGCTGCAGGCTACGGCTCTCCACCAGATAGCCAAGAAGCTCCTCGGTGTAGGCCTGCCTGGCTCCGGACCCGATAACATCGTCCAGTGCAGGAACGATCGTTGCCTTGAGAGTCGAGCCCGAAAAACGTAGCAGGTTCATAGTTTTGAAAAGCTGCGGGCCGGCTGTGATAATGTTGGCCGCCGTTTGCTTCATGCGGAAACCTGTGATGAAGCCGTCATCGGATAAAAGAGCTGCAGAGCCTTCCATCGATTTGTCGAAGGGAGCGACTGCTGCCACATCGCTCGCTGGGCCGATCAGGCGGCGCAATGCATCTTGCTCGAAGAAAACGTCTCCCTCGAGGAGGAGGCAGTCTCCCGAACGCAGTACATCACGCGCCAACCACAGGGAATAGGCGCTCCCGGTACGATCGAAAGCCGTCGATTCGATATAGTTGATCTCAACCCCGCCGAAGCGGCTGCCGCAGGCATACTGGATGGCGTCCTTGCGGTAGCCCACGACAACCGTCACCTCACCGACGCCGATTGCCTCCAGATTCCGCAGGGCGTTGTGCAGGATCGGCATGCCGTTTACCTCGACCAGTGGTTTTGGCCGCAGATCCGTCAGCGGCCGCAGGCGCGAGCCGAGGCCGGCTGCAAGCACGATAGCGCGGCGAGGAACTTCAGTCATAGTGCTAACCTTCCGCAACGCTAAGCATGCCGAACCCACCAGGCCTTCAGTTCGATGTGTTTAAAGTTACCGACAAACGCCCCCTTGTCGAGCGAGCCAAGGTCAATCCCATAGGAGAGCCGGACCCCGTCTGGATCGCCAAAGATCGTGCCCGAAGCTGCCGCGACACCCGCGTCCATCAGCAATACGCTAACGAGGTCATCGGCGTCGAATTCGGGGCCTGACCCCTTGGTGCTTTGCCGCCATCCTTTGATATCTAGATAGAAATGGAATCCGCCTTGAGCTGCAGGTTGCGGGATCGACTTCAAGGCCGAGGTTCGTGCAGCGAAGATGACATCCATCTATCATGTCAATCAATTACGTGGTTTGGTAGTTGACTGGATTCGCAGGAACTTGGCTGAGACTAAGGGTGCATGTTTCCGCCGCTGCATGTGTGCGCAATGGTGTCGTTTGCGCGCCCTGGACCTCTGCGCTACCGAACGTTCGGCGCGCTGTGAATGTGGAAGGTAGGTCCGTCAGAGCGACCGCAACTTCGCCATCCGTTTACAAGCTGCACATCGTTTCTGGTTGGCACTCGAACAGACGTCCCGTTGGATCGTCCCCTCTTAGTCGATCAATCGGAAGGAGACACCGGCACATTCTCGCTTTGCGTGCAGTGGATGGGTGGCTGGAAGGCAACAGCTATCGCAACATCGCGGAAGGCCGTTTTTGCGAGACTCGTATTCCGGACCGACACGATCTGCGCAGCCGTACCATTCGCCTGGTTAAGATGTGGCTGCGCCTCATGCGGGCGGCTATCGTGAGTTGCTCCGTTACAAGAGCAAAGACAAGCACGCGAAATCATGAGCGCTCGCCCACATCACGCGTGCACATGGATTCCGTCGAATCAAAGTTGAAGCAAGCTCTCGACATCAATAGTAAGTCGGATCGTAAAGCATGGACTGACAGCTGAGTGATCAATGTTGCCCTGTCACCCTGCCGTACCATGAAGGCTCATGTCGTGAAGCTGCTCCCGTCGGCGGCTACAGTCTTTAGAAAAAGATCAAAAGCCGTGGCAGTTAATCGCCGAAAGATCAGCGATTGGGTCTTTTGCGTTCGGTGCAGATGGCGTGCTGATGCAGCAACGCGAGACCACGCCGGACAGGCGCCCGTGCAGACTGCCGCCGGCGATAAATCAACGTTCATCGCTCGACAAATGATGTGCTTCTGTCATCTCGATCAATTGCCCGAAATGGTAGGAGAAAAGCGGAGCATCTCCGGGTCGGGAGTTGAGCCGGCGAAGCCGATCTGCGCTTTAGCTCAACATCGTGCTCATGTGCGGAAGCGATTCGGGAGCAAAGCATCAGGGCCGTCCTGAAACCTCATCTGATAATCAAGGATCATCTTCGCGGCCCGCATAGGCTATTGCCGGTAGGTCGTGCCAAGCAGGGCTGGTGTAGGGTACTTCAATTGCGAACCGGTTTCTCCTATCAGTTCTAGCAAATGGGAGAGTCGCGGTAATGCGTAGCCAGAGCGCGCTGACCGTCAAAAGCGACGCATAGCCTATTTTTGGTCAGTAGGAAGTCGGTGTCGCAACGGAGGACGTCGATCGCTGCGAAAAAAATACCGGAATCAGGTCCTTCCTGGAGCGTCCGTTCTCAAGAAGGGGCGCGTCCCCGCTTTGATCGCGCGCCGACACGATCAGCCCTGCCGCCCGAGCATCGATACTGACGAGAGGCGAGGGGTATTCGCATCGCGCGGGCTTTCGAGAGTGCAACGTTAGGTGACAAACTGTCACCATAGCTTAGCGGGGCTGCAGATATCGCTTTTCGGCCAATGTAAGTTCGTCATACCTCAGGAGCTCGAATATCTCACTGAGTGGCGCGATATGAGATTCAATGTTCGCAACGCTCTCTTGAGCTGCGATGCTATCGCAGATGCGCCGCATTGCAGCTGCAGCAGCCCGCATGGAATGATTGGCCCAGACGACTGTGGAGATGCGCACATCACGATAGACAGAGACTGGCGTTAGAAAGTACGTCGTCGGAACGATCACGACCGGGAGCCGGTTCCGCCACTCGGCGACAAACGAAAGCATCTCGTCCGCGGTACTCTTTCGCGAGTGAATC
The DNA here is from genome assembly GCF_054057995.1 of Bradyrhizobium sp. USDA 4486. Taxonomy (NCBI): domain Bacteria; kingdom Pseudomonadati; phylum Pseudomonadota; class Alphaproteobacteria; order Hyphomicrobiales; family Nitrobacteraceae; genus Bradyrhizobium; species Bradyrhizobium sp. USDA 4486. The sequence continues at coordinate 4,817,400 of NZ_JBSRZV010000001.1, read as the reverse complement.
AAGATTGCATCGGCGCCCGCGTCGGCATAAGCGTGAGCACGCAAGATAGCTTCATTCAACCCGTGGCCGGCGATCAGCGCTTCGATTCTGGCCACGAGAACCAAATTGTCGGCGACTGCATCCTTGACAGCCCGCAGACGACCGGAGAATTCATCCATATCGGCGAGCGGATGCCGCTCACCAATGAGCGAGTTCAGCTTCGGAAAGCAGCTGTCCTCAAGCGAGATGCCGGCGGCGCCCGCCTGATGTAGTTTGCGTGCGAGGAGGCGAGCATTGTTGAAATTGCCGAAACCGCCATCCCCGTCAACGAGCACAGGGAGCTCTGTCGAGTCCACGATGCGTTCGACGCTCTGGACGAGCTGGGTCCATGAGGCTTCATTGGCATCGCGATAGCCGAGCGAGCTGGCAATCGACAAACCAGAGGCCCAGAGCCCCTTGAATCCTGAGCGCTGGGCGATCGTGGCAGACAGGCCATCATGCGCTTCCATCAGAAACGCGAGCTCATCATTCGAGCAGACCTGGGCGCGAAGCATTTCGACAGGCGACTGGCGTGCACATTGACGGCCTGCCATAGGCCGAACGGCTTGTAGTTGATGCCTCATGCCTAAATCCTGCAAGCCGATCCTCGATTGGCGCCCACGTCACCGTTCATATCTTTTTGGGGGAATGCCGATCAATGACCAGCATTGGTAGTTCTTTGAGACGCGCAGATTTGCATAATTGCGTAGGAGTGGCGGCAAACACAAAGCTTTCGCTATGGGGTTGATTGGGGTCCCTAAAGGCTGGAAAGAGGGGCCTTGGTTGCAAATGGATGGCCTGGGTTCGCTAGCCTGGTCCTACAGCCCCCAGGGAGAACTCTCCCACTCCTTGACGGGGAGGAGTTCTTAGCGAAAGGGTGATATCCGCCTTACATGGAGTTGGACACAACATCGACAGCCACGATTGTCGTAATGCTGATGTCGTGTTTACGACACATGTCGCAAGCCCATCGACAGGGCTGTAGTGGGATGGCGGTTTCGCGCGAATGTCGAGGCAATCGCCGAAGAATTCGTCCTGCCTCGCCGATGCTCGCTGGCCGCACTGAGTGGCATGGCACTTGCTGATGCTTCTCCTGTTCTCTCGAGTCCAGGAGAAATTCATGGCGGATGAGAAAGAAGTTGTGCTGTCGGAACGGGAAAGACAGTGTTTGCGATGGGTCGAGGAGGGGAAGTCATCCTGGGCTATCGGCGTCATTCTGAAAGTGAGCGAGAACACCGTCAACTTTCATATCAAGAATGCGATGCGAAAGCTGGAAGCGTCCAGCCGGATTCAGTGCGTCGTCAAGGCGCGACGTTACCGCCTTATTGAGTAACGGCCGCGGTTCCGTTGCCGCTCATACAGATCTAGCCAAATGTAAGGGGCGACTTTGGCTTGCTCCGGAAAGCGGAGCGAATGACGCGGACGCGGACGTAGAGCGATAATATAGGCGCTGTTACTATGAACCGGGGCGTGCTTCTATTTCGTCGCCGATCGTCACGGGGCTCCGTGGACCATTAGGCGAGGTGAGATCACAGGCTCATGACGCTCTTGTAAGCTCGACGGCCGGTCGGATCTCTATGTTAACGTTGTGATCGGTCCGTCCCCCTGCTGCGGCTGCGGCGGTCGTATGCGTGGCGCAAATTGAAGAGAGTTGATCGTGGCGGCTTACGTACTGAAGTCGTGGTCGTTCGAAAGGTGCCGTAGACGGCTTGGGCCCGACAAGAAGAGGGCACTGATAGTCCGTGAACCCATTTCCGAAGGCGTGCTGCTGGTACGTTTCATCACATTCTAGCGCTCTGCGCGCTCAACGATGTGCGCGCGATCCTCACGAAGCTTACCTAGCTTGATGAACGACCTTTCCGCGGACACCCAGTGCGACTGTTGGGTTCTTCAGAAGATGTGGCGGATTCGAGATACGCTGGCCTTGTTTTGCGGCGGACGGCGCGATCCCGATGTGGCTGAGTTCAGGCCACGACCAGCGGGCGTCATTCATGATTTGGAAACTTGGCAGTACCGGGACGGCGTTGAGCAGGATACGAGGCGCGCAACGCGACCACGAATCAGTGCGCAATGTTGAGCTCATATGCATTCTTCGGGTGATGGGGACGACAAGTACGGAGCCCGTTAACGACGCACGCTCCTACCATCCTGGTCAAACATTCGAGCTGCAATTTCGTTTGCTCTCATAGTGGGGAGTCGTCCGCATTGTTTGTGCCGCCGGCAGAGCATCAAGCCGACCACATCGGAAATATCCTCCTCAGGGTATGAACAGGGGCATGTCATGGAAGCGTATCACCGCGCAGGGCACAACCTCATAGACCCAAGGTAGTGGGCCGCGGCAGCTTGAAGGAAGCTTCTCTGCAGGTGTCTACCTCGTATTCGGATGCCCGATGAGGTGCCGCGCGCGGACCACGCCAGCAGCCCTTGTGATGCCCCTCTAGAACCTACCGTCGGTGCCCGAGCGCGCGGCAGATGTTGGCAAAAGATCTCCGACATCCAGAGGTGACTACTCCATAGACTCGTCAATGCGCGCTCGCGCCATTCAACGGTGCCGATCAGGACAGGGACCTCGCCACAGCGCCTGAGTCTTCCTCGCATCGAGCCCATTACGCGTCGCCGGCAACGACGGCAACGCTCTGCTTGCACTCATCAACTCGATGAAGCCAAACGTCATCTTGCCTTAAATTAATTTGGGATGTCGTCGCCTCATCTGCCACGACCGACTTGACGTCCCGGTTGGATGCAGCAATCCGATCATTTGCTCGACTGGTCAGCTTCCGGAAAGCTGGACCTGCTATCGTGCGTAATGGAGATATCTCGGGGCTGATCTGCGACTGCATCCAACGCAAGCATCGTCAAAGGGAGTTGCGAGATGGTTCGGATCCATGACGCGATCGACACCGCAGCGTTGGATTCCAGCAGCACATCAGGCGCAACCCAGCAAGATGAAACCTTAAGTCAAGCGGCCTTTGACCTGCACCTGAACGACATGCCGTTGGAACAGGAGCAACAAGGAAGCGCAGGTCCTTCCGATGCTGTTGTTTTGGCCGACATGGAGGACGACCTCGATACGGTCAACCGGAAGCCCGAAATGAAGCTGGTTGTCATCTCGAACCGAGTTGCGCCCTTCGACCCTAATAAGCCCCAGATCGGCGGGCTTGCGGCGGGCCTCGAACCGGTCGTTGAACGGTCCGGTGCACTCTGGGTGGGTTCCTCGGATACCCGAGGAGATGGGACCGACCAGCCCTTGCCGCTGGTGAAGACCGGTGCAGGCGATGTAGCGAGGCTAGACCTGCCAGAGGCAGATTATCCCGGCTATTATCGAGGTTTTTCGAATTCGACCCTGTGGCCGGCACTGCACTCCCTGCCTGAACGGATGTCGGGCTCGGAAGGCGATTATGAGAGCTATCGACATGTGAACGCGTTTATAGCGCGAGCGGCCTTCGACGTACGGGATCGGGACGCATTCTGGGTCCATGATTATCATTTACTTCCGCTCGCGGCTGAACTGCATAGGCTCGGCATCGATCGGCCGACCGGCTTTTTTCTGCACACGCCATGGCCGCCGCCCGACATGATCGAGCACATACCCCACCATCGCGAATTTATGAAGTTGATGCTGGAGTACGATCTGCTCGGCTTTCAGACAAACCGAGATCTCAACAATTTTCTCGCCTGCCTGCAGGTATATTTCGGGCTGAGGAGCAAGAATGGCATTGTGACAACGGAGCGTGGTCAGACGCGGCTCCAAAAGTTCCCGATCGGCATCGATCCCAAGCAGTTTGCAGAGTTTCTTGCGGCAGAGCTTTCACCCGCTGAGGAAGAAAAACTCTCGTCGTTATTGCAGAACTTCGAGGGCACCAAGTTTGCGGTCGGCGTAGACCGGCTCGACTACACAAAGGGTATCGATAAGAGGGTCGAAGCGTTCAACCACCTTTTAGCCGCGGAGCCTGGTAGCATCAGGTTGCTGCAGATCGCGCCGTCCTCTCGTGCGGACGTCAGCGAATATCAGAAGTACAAGGAGGACGTGGAGAATGCGATCAGCCAAGTCAATGCTGAGCATGGCACGGGCGAGTGGAAGGCGATCCACTACACGAATGACTCGTTCAGCCAGGCTGCACTCGCCCGTCTTTACCGCGCCGCAAATGTAGGTCTCGTCACGCCGCTCCGCGATGGCATGAATCTCGTGGCGAAAGAATATGTCGCGGCCCAAGACCCAAATAATCCCGGGGTTCTTGTACTATCGAAGTTTGCGGGGGCGGCTGAAGATTTCAGCGAAGACGAGGCACTGCTGATTGACCCAAACAATCCCGAAGAGATTGCAGACGCTATTACGAAAGCGGCCAACATGCCGCTTGAGGAGCGTGTCAAGCGCTGGCGGTCGATGATGGATAAGATTGAATCCTATACCATCCACCATTGGGCGGCGGACTACCTCCGGGAGCTGGGCAAAGGCAGCATCACCGTTCCGGCTGATCAGTTCCACCATCTCGGTCTCGGCTGGACCAACGAGGCCGAGATGCCGCTCTATCAAGATTATGCAGCGGCGCTGACCTCCTATAATGAGATCGATCCCGCTGATGCCGCCTTGAAGGACGCTGCCCATGGAGACGTGAAGTCGGCCTTCGTGGCTTTAGCGGCCCCACTGAAGCATACACAGGACAGACTGTGGGATCTGCCGGCGGCGACAGCTTCCGGCGATGGTCATCGCGGACAAGAGCTCGGTGCCCGCGAGCACTGACCGGGCGAAAAGCATAGCACGGCGGATGACAGGCTTCTGTAGCAGGACAGAGGAGCAATCCAGATCTTTGGCGCTGACGCGGTTCTTGCGGGCGGCGCAGGCCCCCCATGAAATCAAGACATCATGCGAGTGCCCCATGACCAGAATGGGTCGATACAGTCAATTCATGTTCTATCTCTAACCGATGCTGATAAGTGATGGCGGCGCCACTCGGCGCGGTGCTGCCTGTTGATCGCTCCGCCCAGGCTTGCGGGACCTGGCGCGTCAAGCAGAAGCGGCGGCAAGCACGCAACCGCATGACATAGCGCGGCTTGCGCTATGTCGCGGGCCGTTCAAGGCAAGCTGCGTGCCGGCTAAAGAGTCGTAAGTGTCAGCCATTCGGGGCTGCACGACCATGTTCGGTTACCGACATTGGGTTGCCAAGCGAACATCAAATCGTGTCGGAGGCCAGCCAGACACCGCCAGCGCTTTTGATCTTCACTGGCAAAGACCCAGGGCGCTGGTCGAGCCTCGCAACTGTTCTGTAAGCCGGTGGTGCGCGGCGAGTGAAGCGGATATCAAAACGTCATCTGGGCTGAAGCCTTGCGGCGAAACTGTCGTCGACGTCAGGATTTTTGTCGCTTGCACGATGCGGCCGCAGCTAGACCACGCGATAAAAAAGTGAGCACGTGACCATCGCAGCGACGCTGGGCATCTCTTGCCGACCGTCTTGATGGCCGGGAGACTCTTCGCTAGACCACACTGGTTCACTATGGAGATGCCGCTGTGGCAATGGGTATTGTGAAGTGGTTCAACTCGACCAAAGGCTATGGGTTCATCAGGCCTGAGGACGGAAGTCCCGATGTCTTCGTGCACATCAGTGCCGTGGAAAAGGCCGGTTACACCACCCTCGAAGAGGGGGCCCGGGTAAGTTATCAGCTCAAGTCCGGGCGTTCGGGTAAGATGTCAGCTGAGGATCTGCGGGTTGGCTGATCTGCCCCACTCCGGAAGCTCCTCTCTGCAAAGCGTGTTCTCGCACCTGTCCGGCGATGCCTTGTCACGGCGCGCCGGGCGTTCGGCCTTTCGACCGTCCCTTCAAGGCATGGGGCTGTCTCGCAAACCGCTTGAGAGCCTCGATCGCCTGAAGCTGTTGATCAATCGCTGCAGCCACAGTTACAGCTGGCACGTCGCGCAGGCCTCGAGCGCATAAAGCCGTTGGCAGAACACGGGCCGGATCTCGGCGGACTTTGTGTTTCGCGATGCTCTGGGCTGGAAATACGCAAGACGATCGAGCAGAGAAGCCGCCGATAGTGCTCTCGCGTTGGGACCATCTTCATGGCGCGCTCATGCTCACGCATCTGCTCGACTGCCTTTGGATTGTCCCGGATCAGCGGCTGGGACCTGGTGCCGCGCGTCTAGCACATATGCTGCTCCAAAAAGGGCAATCTGGTCGTACGCCCCGCCGACGCAAGCGTCTGTTTTGCTTTTGGTGAATTGTTAAGAGGCGGTGCGCGGCTCTCTGATCTCAACGACAGCGGATTGACCATCCTTGCGACTCTCACGAGCGGACGATCGGCCTTGCTGACCGGAGATACAGACTATGCGCACCTGATGCATGCCAATGCCAAGCAAGTAGATCACCTGGTCGCAACTCATCATGGTGCCCGCTTCAATGCAGGCGCGCCGTCGGTGCCAAAGCCAAATAGCGGCCGCTGTCAACTGGTGATTTCCGGCGGATATCCTAAAGTCTATGGGCACCCGCACCCGGATGGGCTATCCAAGCATGCGATGTCGGGTTGGACCTACGTGACCACCACTGGGCGAGGAGGTATTACCGCTCGAGGCGACCGCATCCTCAATTGACGGCGAAACGCCGAGATCTTCTGCCTGCCCTGAAGGTCGTTCTCGTGATTCACCAGAGAGGCGCGTGAACCGGCGCGAGGCCATACGCAGCGAAAGGCTCTGACGCTCAACATAGCTGGCTGAAACGTACTGATCGGAATCGCCAGATACGTCACGGCTTACCGCCACTACAGCGGCGGGCGAGTAGCGGCCCTGCGCTCCTTCACTAGATGCGTTACCGAGTAGGTCTTTACGATCACGCCATGAGTGGCGTCCGGGCCGAAGGCATTGCGGATCGCTCCGCCGTAGGGATGGAAGCCGTCCGTTGAAATCTCAGCCTGGCCGATGACGCGGTGCGGACCTCATGCAGGAAGTCCATGGTGCTTTCGGTCGTGGCGCTGCACGTTCTTTTACTTCTTGTCAAGGCGCTGCGGAATGCGATCGACGAGCCCTTGAGGAACAACAGGGAGACCAAGACACCCGATCTCGCACTGGTGATGGCGAGAGCTACGGCTCGACAACAGCTCTTTGCCAAGCTATATACGAACATACAGTGAACATATCCTTGCAGTTGCAGCAGCCTTGCGATACATCTAGACCGAGGTATTCCCCTAGGCAGATTCTGAGTGCGGGCGGCAAGCTGCATCCCTTTTTGGATGATGCCGATTCAGGGAGTGATAGCGATTGTCCTTGTTCCGCCATTTGCATGACGACGCGTTTTTAGCCTTCTCGCGCGATCACAAGCACCTGTACGCGGCCTGTCTGCTCGACCTCCATGAACGCTTCTTTTCAGGCGCGCCGTCGTTTCCGACCCCTCAGCAGGTCGTCCATGCCATCTATGACGTCATGCGCGCCAACCCCGCCCTCTGGAATGAAGGCGATGATTTCGGCAGCCTGCCGGAAATGATCTCCGCCGGACGCCGCCGGATCCGGAAGGCCGACGTCGCGCTCGCTTCCGAGAAGGGCGACAAGGCGCTCGGTCTTGCCCGACAATTGTACGCTCGGCTGCTCGCCTGGGGGTGGCTTGAAGAGGAGGAATACGGGCTTCGCGTTACCGTTGACATGGCTATGGGACCGCTGCTCGTGATCCAGCGGCTCGCGAGCCTCAATAAGGATCTCTCGCAGCGATTCGGCGGCTTGATCGTGCAAATTCGCCTCAACCTGGAGGCCGTCGAAAAACTGAGGCCCGAGATCACCGACCGCAAGCAGCGCGAAGCCGCGCTCGCCGTCCGCGAGGCGCGCAATCAGGCCGACCAGTTCACCAAGAGCCTGCGGGCCATTCTGGCCGACCTGAAGCGCGTCCGACGGACGGTCATGGAGTCGAAAACAGTCGCTACCCGGCTGGAAGCCTTTTTTGAGGAGTTCGTCGACCAGCTCCTGCTGAAGGATTTCGAGTCCATCCTCACCGTCAACCATCCGTACCGCTTCCGCGACGCTATCGTCGATCTCGCGCGGAGGATCTCCTACACCCCGGAAACCATGCAGGTCCTCGCCGAGGAGTACACAGCTTCCAGCATGGCAGCGGACGTCGAGGACGGTCGAATGGCCGCGGCCGATGACCTGCTGGCCATCGAAAGCATCTTCGAACAGATCGGGGAGATGTTCGATAGGATCGAGGCCTTCCGCAGGCAGCTCGAAGCCCGGGTCCGCAACACCATTAAGTACGCCGAGCGGGGCGGGCAGGGACTCGTCAGCCGGGCCGGCGACCTGGTGCGGCGCTTGGACGCCCTACTGCGGGACGGCAGACACCACAAGGCGACTATCGAATGGAGCATCGAGCCGCTGCGGTCCCCCTGGTCGGAGCACCATCAGGCGCCGGCCAGGCAGCCCCGCCGTCCCGTCGAAGCAAGGGAGCTCGCCGAGCCGCCGTCGGACCCGCTGTACGAACTGCGGAAGAAGCTCCGCCTCGAGTACATCGCTCGCATTGCGCCCCGCCCTGAGGATGTCAGACGATTCCTCGAGGGCCAGGTGCCGCCATTCGCGACCAGGGAAGCCCGATTCATGGAAATCGATACCGTGGACGACTTTCTCGCCTTCGATTGCGCCCGCCGATATGCGTTGACGGGCGAAGTTCCGGCGCAGGTCGCGGCCGGGTTCGATCTGGAGCCGCGCCCAGACACGCCGCCCCACGACAGCGAATGGCTTCGGTGTGCGAACTTCGTGGTCAGGCGAGCCGGCCCCCTCCGGAAAGCAGAGGCAGCCCGTGCTCAGTGAGTTCGAAAACGTCGAGCGCTCCTTCGGCGCGGAAAAGGCAGCCGACCTCCGCAAAGCGCTGCACTTCCTGCTACGGCGGCAGTTCGTGTTCGCGGGAGATCCCCGGACTGGGACAGTCTACAACACGATCATGGATGGCCGCTTCCGCGACCTGGTCGACGGCTTCTTCGATAGTTGCGGATATCGCGTCCATCGCGATCCGGAAGCGCAGTGGGCCGGCATCGTCGCGATGGACGAGGACGTGCCGCTGCCTCGAATGAAGCTCGACGAAACCATTGTTGTGTTGGTGCTGGCGGCACACTGGCAACAGGAGGTGAACGTCGGAGCGGTCGAGGACCGGGCCGTCGTAGTGGCCACTTTGAACGACCTGTTCGATCGCTACCGCGAGATGGCGCAACACGGCGGCGGAGGCGCGATCTCACCCGCCCGCTTCCGGGACATCCTGCGCGAGGCCGCCCAACGCAGTTTGGTCGAGATCGGTGATTTTGACGACGAGCAGCAGGACTGCGAGATTAGGATCCGCCCGATGGTCAAGCTGATCAGTGGCGGCGATGCCCTCCAACGGCTTGAGCGCTACGTCCGTAGCGAGGAGGCGCGGTTTCCGCAGCCGGCAGGAGACGAGGCATGATGGAGCTACGCCACCTGACGATGGTGAACTGGCACCTGTTCGACGTGGCCGACATCGACGTGACAGGACACGTCGGGGTCCTGGGCGAGAACCGGTCCGGCAAATCGACAATCCTCGACATGGCACAGGTCGTTCTCACCGGCGGGAGCCGGCGGTTCTTGCGCCTGAACGCGGTCGCCGGCGACAGCGGAAAATCGCGCAGCGGCTCGAAGCGCAGCGTCGTCGATTACTGCCTTGGGACGCTCGGTGAAGACCAGCGCCGGCGCGACGAGGCGCGCACCTACGTGGCGCTAGGGTTCGAAGACAAGGAAGGCGATCGACCGCCAGTCACGATCGGCATGGCGCTTGAGGCGCGTAAGTCCGACAGCAGGGAGACCGTGCTGGCACTGTTCGTCGCCGTTGGGACCGTTTTGAGCTCGAAGGCCTTCATCGAGCAGCGAGGAAAGTCGCAATTCCCGGCGCAGTGGGAGGACGTGCGCGCCCGGATCGTCGCGGCGGTCGGCGAAGGCAACTTCGTCAATCATCGCGACCGGGCAAGCGACTACGTCCGCGAGTACATGCGCCATCTTCTGCCGCATTCGCCCTATGGCGAGCAGAACGCCAGCGCCCTTCAGAAATCAATCGTCAACGCGATGACGCTCGACCACAACCAAACGGCCACGCAGTTCGTGCGGAACTACATCCTCGAAGACAGCCCGATCGGAATCAAGGAGCTACGCGAGTCGATCCAGACATACCGCAATATCAGCGAAACCATCAGAAAGATGCGCCTCAGGCTCGAAGCCCTGAGGGCGCTTCGCGTCGTCCTCGGCACCCTTGAAGAAGCGCTCGAGACCAAGTTCAGGGAGGAGTGGATCGCAAAACGCGCGACTTGGCTCGCGGCGCGCGCGATAAACCTGGACTTCAAGACCAAGCGGCGTACCGAGATGGCGCGCCGGGACGCCGCAGCAAAAGAACTCGAATTCATCGACGACGACGTCAAGGCCATCGATAACGAGATCGAACGTCTCACGGCCGCGATCGCCGAGCACGATGCCAAGACCGGCAGAAAGTCCCTGCAGCAGACCGCCGATGTGGCCGGGCAGGCGGCGCACCGCGCCTCGGCGGACTTCAAGGCTCGTATGGAGAACATCCGTCGCCTGGAGCCGCTCCGCGCGATGTGCGCGGACGGTTTCGAGGACTTCGTTCCTGCGCTCGAGCGTCTTCTGACTGCCACGGCCGGGGCCGAGATCGGGCGCGTCTCCGACGAGCTCTCCGCGGCCGAGAAGTCTTTCGCGGCAAGCGGCGCGAAATGGCTGCCGAAGATTGACGAAGCGCGTCAAACGATCATCGCGGAGCTTTCCGGGCTCCGTGGCCGGCGCGACGAGGTGCTCGAACGGATCCGACAGCACGCCGCCGGAGGGGCGCGGGCCTATCTCGGCGACGATACTGAACTCCTCTGCCGCAGGCTGCGACAGAGCGGAATGGTCCCGCGCGTGCTCTGCGACATCATCGAAGTCGCCGAACCCGAGTGGGTAGGAGCCGCCGAGGCGCTCCTCGGCCGCGACCGGGAAGCCGTGTTCGTGGACAGAGCGGATATGAGCGCCGCCACGTCAATCTTCAAGGAAGGTCGGCGCGAGTTTCGCCATGCATCGCTCGTGAGCCTAAACAAGCTCGAGCAGTTCAGGGCCAAGCCGGAGCGCGGTACTTTCCCCTCGATCTTCCGGAGCCAGGATCCGGACGCGATGGCCTTCGTCATGCGCCGCTACGGCACAGTCCGCCTCGCGGACACGCTCGACCAGTTCAACAGGCCCGGCCGCGCTATCATGAAGGACGGCCTCTACGACGACGGACTCGTAAGGACCCATCGCTGGATCGAAGCCTCGCAACATAAGATTGGAAAGGCGGCCCAGGCGAACGCCCTGCGCTCGCTGCAGGATCAGGCCGAGGAACTAGATCGGCTCCAAACGGAAAAGAGCAAGGAGGCTCAGGCGGCAGAGCAGGCCTTTGCCGCTCTGAAGAACATCTGCGAGGGACGTAACGATCTGAAGGCTAGCGCCGCTGCCTTCGCAGCCGCGCAGACTGAGATCGCCGAAGCCCAGGCGAGGCTCGAAGCGCTCGACGGCGCGGGCGACGGCGGACTTCGCGACAAGAAACGAGCGCAGCAGAAGCTGAAGGAGAGGAGGCTCGATGAGCGAAAGATCCAGCAGAAGGCGTTCGGCGAGCATGACGGCGAGGTCAGATCGGCAGAAAGGAGACTGGGAGAGGGCGAAAACGTACCCGGCTCCGAGCTTAACCTGCGGGTCGCCCGGTCGATCTATCGCAGGACCTTCCCGCTCTACTCCGCGGCGAAGGGCAGGATCGTGTACCGCGAGCGCCTCAATGCCGCGGCCCCGAAGGGCTTCGCGGAGAAGCACCGCGCCATCGCGGACAGGGCACTGAAGGATGCGGACGCCTCGGACGCAGAGCGCGCCCGCATCGAGCGGCGGGTCCGCGAGCTCCTCTACGATTATTTCGACCAGTTCGGCGTGAGCTCGCAAGTCGGCGCGGAGAGCGAGCCGCTGAGGGAGGTGAAGCCCTGGATGGACCAGCTCATCGCGGATATCGAATCCAACGAGCTGCGCCAGTACGAACGGCAGGCGCGGGAAGCGGCGGAAAAGGCCTCCACCCTGCTGCGCGGCGAGTTCATCAACGCGCTCACGGCGCGCATCGGCAAGATGGAGCGGGAGCTGCAGTCGTTGAACCGCAGTCTCTACGCACATCCCTTCCACAACGAGCGCTATTCATTCCACCGTACCCAGGTCGTGGAATTCCAACCCATCCTGAAGATCATCGAGATCGCCAAAACCTCTCCGGAGGCGCTGGATATGCTGTTCCGGGGCAACGTGCCCGATGACTTCCCGCACAAGGATACGATCGTCGCACTTGAGGCGCTGCTTGAGGATCCCGACAAGGATTTCACCCAGTTCGAGGACTACCGGAACTTCTACACTTTTGAGATTCACATGGAGGATGTCGCCACGGGTCGTTCAACCCGCTGGGAGCAGCGGCGCGGCACCGGATCCGGCGCCGAACAGCAGGTGCCCATCTACGTCGCCATCGGCGCTTCGCTGGCCGCCGTCTACGGCAGCGCGGAGCGTCGTGTTGGCAAGCCCGCCGGCTTCGCCCTGGCCATGTTCGACGAGGCCTTCTCCAAGATGGACGGCAAGAACCAGCGGCAGATGATGAGCTTTTACAAAAACCTCGGCCTGCAGTTCGTGATCGCGGCGCCGTTCGAGAAGCGGGTGGCCGTGCTCGAGCACATGGACACAATCGTGGAGGTGGACCGCATCGGCGAACAGTCCAGGGCCACAGTGGTGGAACTGAAAGAGAAGGCCAAGCGCGAACTGATGGCCATCGATCCGGACCTGATGTCCGAAGATGAGCTCGCCACCCGTCTGGCCGCCGAGTAGCCATGGCGCGACGTTTCACAGACGCGATCGGCCTGCTGAACGACCTGCTCGATCGCTTCGAGGCCGGCGCCGCAAGCCCAATCGCCCACCCCGACTATGCCGCTTTCTCGTCGGTAGTCGCGGCGGACGCTTTTCTGAACCAGATCAGGAAAGCCGAATGTGCCGGCGCGGTGTCCATTGGCTGGGGGCGCGGCGCGAAGCGGGACCAAGTGGCGCACGCGCGGTTGGCCTCGGCGGAGATCTTATACCGGTACCTCGACCGCACGCCGGCGTCACGCATCGCGGAGGACGCCGCCGCGCGGCTTGTAGCCGGAGTGGCGCTGCACGAGTCCCTGAAGAACAGTGGCTCTCAAATCGCAGAGGCGTGGGCGCGGGGTAAGACGTGGCACGGATTCGGTTCGTCCGACGTCGCCACGCTGCGCCACGCATTCGTTCTCGCCCAGGCGATCCTCGATAATAAGCATCTGGACGTCGACTACAAAACTTTCTCGCGACGTACGGTGGGGCACAGCAAGATACTCGAGCGCATCGAGGGTGCTGTGGTTCGGCTTTTGAGCGGCATAATGGACTTTCCGCCTGGTGCCCGCCCGCGTGAGGCACTGCGAGCGATCGGACTGGAGCGCTTCGCCCCGCCGCTTCTGATCGCGGGCAAGATCGACCTTGATGGAGCCGACCTGTCCGGTATCTCTCCCCATTATCTCGGGATCAGTCCCAAGGAAGCAGATCGCGTCCGCTTCCGGGAGCCGCCGGCCTACATTCTGACGATCGAAAACTTCGCAAGCTTCAACCGGCACATCGCCGAGGCGGACCCCGGTCGATTAGGTGCGACCATGTATGTCGGCGGATATCCCTCGCTTGCCACCCAGCAGGCGCTGCGGACGATCGCAAGATTGGTATCCGAAGAAACGCCGATCTTTCATTGGTCGGACATCGATCCGGACGGCACTTGGATCTTCCGCACCATCGAGCGCGCGGTCGATCGACCGATCAGTCCCCACCTCATGAGCGTCGAAGTTGCCGAGCGCTTGGGACAAGTGCCGTTCAAAAAATCGGCACCCGCTCGATGTCCACCGGACTCCGGTATCGCGGCTCTGGCAGCGTACCTGGCGGAAGATGGAGCCAAGACGCTCGAGCAGGAAGAACTCGATCCAGTCCTGCCAGAGCTTCATGAGAAAATGCGCTCGGATCAACGCAGTGTCGATCCCGATGAGCTTCCTCGGTCGACGATCTCCGTCGGCCTTTTGTTGAACAACACCTGCGTTCCGCAGAACGAACGCGATGAGTAGGGCGGCTCCTCGCCTCGGCAGACGAACAGCTCGGCGATTTCAAACCGAGTGCCGACCACCGCAATCGTGGCAATCGTCGCGATCAGGATTACGAGCAGCATGGCGTAACACCGCTCGCCCAATGCGGACAGATCGTTGCGGCCGAGTGCGTGTCCGACGCGTACGCTCACCGCCATCCCGATGCATGGAATCATGAACAGGATCTTTCCGACCTGCAAGGGAATCTGATGGGCTGCAACGGCAGTGGTGCTGATTACACCTATCAGAAGCGCCGTCGCAGAAAAGGGCCCGTCCGTGAAAATGGCGGCCGAAACCGGCGACCCGCTCGCGATGAGCTGCCTCGGTGAGTTGACGGCGAGCTACCCATTTCGCCAACTGACGAGGCCGCGATGCGAGCGTTTTTTCTGCTGTCTTCCGAATGAACAGGCTGCCCCGCATTGCGCGCTTCAGCTATCCTTTGCCCTTCCTAACACGATCTTATCGCTGCGCTCGCGTCGCATTATCGGCGCCATGGCCAGCGATAGCATGTTCTCACACAACAACGCACCGCTCAAAATGGTGAGAGCATTCTGGCCGACGTCCGCAAAATCTTCTCTCTATAGTGACCGCTGCCATAGTGAGCGCTGCTATGGTTGTCGTGGTTACGGCTTTGGCCGTCTCGTTCAAGACGTCGTTTGTTTCAAGCGCGACAACAGCACCGCATGCAATTACGTGCTGCAGGAAAACCGACATCGTTTCGTCATAAAAACACTCAACCGGAATTGGCATGCTGGTTGCCTCAAGATGTGACGAAACCAATTGCGACTATGATGCTCGTTCGGCATCCGGCCGAGGTATTCAGATGAACTTGCCCGATTGATCGATGGCAGAGGTCTCTTGATACGCTTTTCAAACCGTGCACCTGTGTCACGAACTCTGCCATCTTCGGATCGCGCTCCGGTTTGCCGGGCCGAATCCGATCGTCTTGTAAAGGGCTGGCGACGAATGGCGGTTCTCAACAAGATGGTGCGCACCGCTGCAAAGGCGTTATGCCCCAGGGCGATTGTCTGCCTCACTTTTGGCCGGTGGCTCAAGCGCCGGGCATCTGCGAGATACCGAGCCTGCGTTCGTGAAGCTAGCGGCGGCCTTAATCGGTGCTTTGCAGATGGTTGGTGAGCTGATGCAGGACGATTGGAATTCTGAGAAAATACTCAGGCAACAGGACGATCTCAAGGTCAAGCTGCTTCGCGCCCAATCGATTGTCGAGGAATGTAAGGCAGAATTGGCGGATCTGGAGCGGAGGCTTCAGCGTCAAGCAGTCTCATCGCCGATCGATGAACGCCAGCGCAACTCTGCGGCAACGAATTCAATACGTCACGCGCGATCGCAAAAATCCCGAAGATCCTGTTGATTAGAATGCCGGTGTGGCGTTTTCGAGTCGATCATGGGACCGCTGAAAGCTGCTGCCGCGCACGACAGCGCGAAGCTTTCGTCGCGGAGTTGGTGAAGATCTCGAGACGCACGGGGTTGCGAGCCCGGCGTTCGAACCGGATAACTGGGTGCGGACCTGTCGATAGGCTCGTCTTTTTGGTCGACGCGGTGCGTTGGCCAGGGGATGCGCCGCGAAGAGTAGCACCACATATGAGACGTATCGCCGCGTCTTTGGCTAGAGCGTCTTGTTTCGGGGGCTGCTCACGTAGATGTTCTGAAGAGAATGTCAAAGCTCTCCACCTTGAGCCAGCCGGTTCGGTCGTTTTGTCCGTCTTAAGACGTTTCAAATTACCGCTAGACGTGTCTGACGGGCGAGGGCCGCTTCAATGACACGATGGTCCCCTATGGCAGTAAGGCAAGGCATGCGGGTCACCGGCGGTGTTGACCGCGGAAGCCGACCATGCCTCATCCAGCATCGCATGGAGGATGACGAAGAACTGGCTGACTATGTCCGCAAACAATCACGATGCGATCCGGAGGGCAGGAACGGCAGTCACCTAAATTCGTAAGAACCAGGAAGAGGGTGCCTGGTGCGAATGCGATCCGGTGCCGGCCGGTAGCCTCGTCAGCTTCTCGAAAGCTTCTCCGAATACGTACTAACCCGGTGATCCTGGATGGGAGGCTGGCGTGGACTCGCACAATTTCGCCATATCCAATGCAGCACCTCCGCTATCGGTACAGCACGCCGTTCCAGACGATCAACCGAACCAGGCGGGAGAAGACGCCTTCGAGCAGCAATTAGATGCGGCGCGCGCGGTCGATTCCGCTGACCTTGCCTGGCGCCGCGGCCGTAAACCGCCGCCGAATGTGTCGCGCGCGGATTTTGATTACATTCACGAGATGATGAGCGGCGTCAGTGCTCGCCGAAAACTGTCGCCGTTGTCGGCAGAGAAGTATACTTTAATGCTTTACAAGGTGGCAAATTACCTCGGCGAGTGCGGCCAGTCGCTCGAAGCCAGTGATGATAATGCACTAAATCAGCTCTCTGACACCGTGTTCAGGGAGAATAAGCACGTAGGTATCGCTTTGCGGGCGCTTCAAGAACAGCGCGGAGGTTCACCTGCAGTAATGTAAGGTCATGTCGATGATCATATCGAGCCTCGTGGGAAACGTCCTGGTCCTCTATGTCGCCCCGTTCCAGCCCTGGCTGCTCGCCAACTTACCCGAGGCGAGTAATCATGCCCGTCGAGTGCTAACCTCGCTTTTCGGTCAATCCAGCTAGAACAAAACGTCGGTTCGTAATTCGGAATCGGCGGCTCAAGTCTTTTTCACGGGCGGCGAACTCCGGCCGATGCACGACTGTTGATTGTTACCCACTCATTGTCGCGGCGGCGTTGTAGCGAGCAGGGAATGCGCATGGCTTCGCGGTACTTCGCGACCGTGCGGCGGGCAATATCAATGCCCGAGGCGCGCAAGCGTTCCACGATGGTATCATCCGACAGGATCGCCGAGGGTTCTTCTGCATCGATCAGCTGCTTGATGTGATGACGCACCGCTTCGGCGGAGTGCGCCTCGCCGCCGTCGGCCGAGGCGATCGAGGCCGTGAAGAAATATTTCAATTCGAATGTGCCACGATTGGTCGCCATGTATTTGTTGGCGGTGACGCGCGACACCGTGGATTCATGCATCTGGATGGCATCGGCGACCGCCTTCAGATTCAGCGGCCGCAGGTGCGCGACGCCGTGGGTGAAGAAGCCGTCCTGCTGGCGCACGATTTCCGTTGCAACTTTCAGGATGGTGCGGGCGCGCTGGTCGAGCGCGCGCACCAGCCAGGTCGCGTTCTGCAGCGCG